>JADQCE010000016.1 GCA_016278265.1 Halothiobacillus sp.
GTGTAGGGCGAACCACCCGTCACTCGAGCGTCCCAAAAGGACATACGGTCTTACATTCAAGGCGCTGACCCAGGCGCGCATGGACGCATGGATGGCTTCGGATCTGTCGACGCTCGACCTGCTGGTGATCCAGATCGACGGTCTGCACATGGGCGACAACCTGCTGATGCCGGGCGCGATCGGGATCGATGCCGACGGCCGGAAACACCCGCTGGGCGTGGTTGAAGGCGCGACAGAGAACGCTGCGACCGTGCAGGCGTTGCTGGACAACCTGATCGAGCGCGGGCTCGATCCCGCAGTTCAGCCGGCTGTTCATCGTGGATGGCGCCAAGGCCCTGACCAAGGCGATCCGCCGGACCTTTGGCGCCGACATTCCGATCCAGCGCTGCCAGGTCCACAAGGCGCGCAACATCACCGAGCGGCTCAATCCCAAGCATCACGCCACTGTCCGCCGCGCCCTGCGCCAGGCCTGGGAGCTCGATGATGCCGACAAGGCCGAACGTCTTCTGCGCAACCTCGCGCGCCGCCTCGAACTCGAGGCGCCCGGCGTGTCGAAGAGCATCCTCGAGGGCCTCGAGGAGATCCTCACCGTGACCCGCCTCGGCCTGCCGCCCGAACTGCGCCGCTCGCTGGCTTCGACAAACATCGTCGAGTCCATGAACGCGGTGATCAGACAGGTCTGCCGGAACGTGAAGCGCTGGCGAAACGCGAAAATGGCGCTGCGCTGGACCGATGCGGGCATGCTCGAGGCCGCCAAAGGCTTCCGTCGCCTCAAAGCCCACAAGCAGTTGTCCGTTCTTAAGGCGGCACTGGAGAAGCATCGCTCCAAACCCGAAGACGCCGTTGACCAGGTGCAGATGCCGCGTAACCCTGAAATCAGCAGCGCCACCCGTCGCGCTTTTCAACATCGAGCGGGACATTCCCATGATATGATTGCCTCCCAAATTGGGTTGTTGCGATTCCACCTTGGCACAGCGATGCCGTCGGGGGGGGCGGTTACAACATCAACGCCGGTCAATGCCGTCCGTGGCGTTCATCACGCGGCGGACACGAGAAGAATTGGGATCACGCGCCAGAGGATCGTGCCGGCAGTGAAGGCGAGTATAAGCAAGACCAAGTGGTCGAAGAAACGGGCATTCACGTGCTTGGCGATCACGTTTCCAAGAGAAAGTCCTGCAGCCACCGCAGGGAGCCCAGCCAGCCCGATAAGGATGCTATCTTTTGTGAGTATGCCTGCGTAGCCTAGCATCGGAAGTTGCAGCATGGAAAACAGAAGGAACATCGTGCCCGTGCAGAATATGAATTCAGCGCGCGGCAACCGCATCGCATGAAAAAATGTGATGCCGATGGGCCCGGAAATCCCGGTTGCCCCATGCAGCAGCCCAGAACCAAACCCGATTACGGGAGCAAATTTTCTTCCCATCTTACGCGGAAGTGTCATATCCGGATAGCGTAGGCGCTGCCCGAGATAAAGTGCCACGATCATGGCCAGGCCGGCCTCAAGGAGTTCAGGGCGGACACTGGCGAGCAACCAAGTTCCGATCATGATACCGACACTACCGAGCGCGAGAAACGGTAGAATGAATGTCACGGCATGCCGGCTTCGACGAAACTGCCAAACCTGCCATGCGTTGGCCGCCGCTACGGGGATGGCTACTATGGCGAGCGCTTTCGGAAGTCCGAGCATGAGGGTTAGAACAGGTATCGCAATCATAGGAAGACCGAGCCCAATTATCCCCTTGAGTAGCGAGCCAACGAGCAGAAGAGTGCACGCAATAAGAATCGTCATACCTGACGCCCATAAATCTGCATCACACAAGAAGCGGTACATCTTTTCGATCGCCCCGCCCGCACGGGGCGGCATAACATTTTAATAAATATGTAAAAAACGTGGATTTGCGTCATGGCCTCCTGCTGCCCCCCTCGATTGTCATACAAATTTATGCGTACATCCTAAATTGATATACGATATTCTTGACATTCACCATACATGCTCATACCGTCAAGTATGATCGGCGCTTCAGGGAGCAGGTGGTGTGCGCCGAGCGAGTGGACTTGTCTGACCTTCAATGCCGCTGGCGGAAGCTATGGCGATTGGGTCGGGATGCATAGGGAGGATTACGATCATGAAAATCAAGGGCGGATTGGCCGGAATGGCCATTGGTGCTGTAGCAATGCTCCAGGTGAGCGCGGCTTGGGCTCAGGACCTAGAGAGTGTGTCAGTCGTAGTTTTTGGGCCGCCATCGCTTGGTGCGTTCCTGCCGCCGGTCATAAAGGAGCGCGGGCTCGACAAGGCCCACGGCCTTGATATCACCTTCGCTGAACGAACGCCTGATGCCTACGCGGCACAGTTCAATTCGGGTGAATTCAAGGTCGGCGGTAGCGCGGCCCTGCTGACCGTTGGTCTGGCAGAGGCGCGTGGCGTGGAATCGACCTACCTTTTTAACTTGTTCAATTACTGGGGGGCAGTGGTCACGTCCCGTGAAGATATCCAGGAGATCAGTGATTTGGCTGGTAAGGACCTTGCTGCGGCAACCGGTACCACCAATTTCCAGATGTTCCGTTGGCTCGCTGGCGAGCAGGGGTTGGACATTTCCACGGTGACGGCGGTGAACACGGCCCCCCCTGGGTTGGTGGGGTATGCGATGGCGGACCGTGCGGCCGCCGTTCAGCTCTGGGAGCCTGCGTTCACGTCACTCACCGCGCAGAACCCGGCGATTAGGTCGCTGGATTTGAATATCGACGAAAGCTGGCGATCCTTCGCGGGTTCCGATGATATCCCCTACCTTGGGGTTGCGGCGCATACCGAATGGGTGAATGAAAACCCGGATTTGGTTACGGCGCTTTATGGTGCATACTCCGATGCCGCTGCTTGGGTGCAGGAAAATCCGGAGGCGGCGGCCGCTATCATCGCGGGCGACAGTCAGGATAGTGTGCGCAAGAACTACACTACTCTGATTAAACAGAACGATCGGCTTGGGCTGAATGTCAAATGGGCATCCGACATGGCCGAAGAAATACGAAAGGTCTATGAGGTCGGAACGTCGATCGGCTACCTGCCAAAGATGCCCAGCGACGCAACCATCTATGGGGCGAGTGGTACGAAATGAACGACGCAACGACGAGCAGCACAAAGCTCTCGCTCTTTGCGGTGGCGACCGGCCAGAAGATTTTCTGGACGGTCGCGCCCTTCGTGGTCATTGCCGCGGTCTGGCAATTCGCGTCCCAGTTCTTTCCGCCGTTCCTGTTTCCGTCACTCGTGGATGTGTTTGCGCGGGTAATCGATATTCTAATGACCTGGTCGAAGCTATCGAGCGTTCTGACGACCGCAATGCGAATTCTGGGAGGTCTGGCGGGTGCTTTTGTGATTGGCGCAATCTTGGGCTTCGTGATGGTTCAATCAAAATACGCCGACCGCTTTCTTTCGCCGGTCCTGACCTTTTTCCAGGGCATTCCGGCTCTGTCTTGGGTGGTGTTTGCGATCATCTGGTTCCATGGAGTGGAGTTCCGAATCCTCTTCATCATGATCGCGACGACACTTCCAGCATTCACCTTTCAGGTTGTTGGTGCGTTGCGCAGTATGAACAAGGACCTACTGGAAATGGTGATGAGCTTTCGGCCCGGCAGGCTCAAGTTTTTCACAGCTATGGTCCTGCCGGCAGTCCTGCCGGAAATCCTGACCTCATGGAAAGTGAATCTTGGCAATGCCAGCCGGGTCGTGGTGGTGGCCGAACTCGTCGGTTCGTCCGGTGGCGTCGGGTTTCAGCTGTTGCGCCAGCAACAGTTGTTCGACATGGCCGGGGCTCTTGCATGGACATTGCAACTTGTTTTTTTCGTTCTGCTCTTCCAGAGGCTTCTGTCCTTCATCGAGAAGGTCGCATTCCGTTACCGCGCGACATCGGAGCGTCGACTATGAGAAAACCGGAGAGCGTAATGCCTCAGGACACTCCTTTCGAAACCGAGTCGAAGGCGGAGATTGTCTTTCGTTCGGTAACCAAGCGGTTCGGGTCGCTCGTTGCTGTTGACCACCTTGACCTTGAGATCGGCCAAGGGGAGCTCGTGGCGCTTGTGGGCAAGACTGGCTGTGGCAAATCGACGATGTTCAACATGATTTCCGGGCTCATGGCACCGAGCGGAGGTGACGTTCGGGTCATGGGGCATGATCCGTTCAAGGAATTCGACTGGTTCCGCGGGAAGATGGCGATCGTCTTCCAGAATGACCGCCTTTTGCCGTGGCGCACCGCCGTAAAGAATGTCGAGTTCGGCCTTGAAATGCTCGATATCTCAAAGGCGGAACGACGCAGGATTGCGATGGCCTGGCTCGATCAGTTGGGGCTTTCCGGACATGAGGACGACTATCCGCATGCTCTGTCAGGCGGGATGCGTCAACGCGTGTCAATCGCGCGGGCCTTTGCGACCAACGCGGAATTATTGTTGTGTGATGAGCCGTTTTCCGCACTCGATGAGATCACTTCGAAACGCCTGAGAGCCGAATTTGCAAGCCTTGTGAGGAAGAACAGCAAGACCGCCGTGTTCATTACCCACTCGATCAACGAAGCGTTCGATATTGGTGATCGTATCGTCGTGCTCAAGCGTCCTGCGGAAATCGCACATGACCTGAGAATTTCGCCCGAGACGACCGACGCAGAGAAAGCTGAAATAACAACCATGATCCACGAGTCCCTGTCGAAATAAAAACCGTCGTCGGGACATGGTTGAATCGTCCGTGAAATAGCTCAAAGCGTACAAATTCGACCTACCATATAGACTACCCTTGCCCCTCACCCCCCCCAAAGAGAACCATTTCGGGTGGGGGCATTGTCGCGCTCATGTATTGATACAAACGTTAATGATCTGCAATTTGTATCATATAAAATCTTGACGCGCTCAATTTGATTTTTTATTGTCATACACGATATAGTCGAAAGGAGAATCGTGTGATCTACGAGATGCGCATTTACGACCACGCCGAAGGTCGTGCCGAAGATGTGCGTGAGCGCTTCAGGGACGAAGTTGCTCCCCGCTTTTCGAAGCACGGAATTGACTTGGTCGCCGCCTTCGTGGAGCCGGATACGGATCGGCTCGTCTACTTGACGCGTTTTCCTGACGAAGAGGCTCGGAAGCGCGGGTGGGAATCCTTCAAGGGCGATCAGGAGTGGCTCGCTGCCAAGGCGGAATCCGAGCGGGACGGACCGATGGTCGTCAAGCAGCATGCAACGGTTTTGATGCCCGCGATGAGCGACCTGCTCCTCAATTGACGGGCACCTTTCTTTCAATGATCGAACGGATGAGAGCGTGAAGCCTGTTCCATTTTCTTATTTGCGGCCCGCAAGCCTGTCGGAGGCTTGCGAGATGCTTGCCCATGATCCCGAAGCCAGGGTTCTGGCCGGGGGTCAAACGCTGATGCCGATGCTGGCAATGCGGCTTTCCCGCCCCTCGATGCTCGTCGACATTACGCGCCTGGACGAATTGCGCGGAATAGATGTCGCCTCTGACGGGGTCGCGGTGGGGGCGGCGACGGTGCAAGCGCACGCCCTGCGGTCGTCCGACATTGCCTCGGAGGTACCGCTTTTGGCGAAAGCGCTGCCGAATGTAGGGCATCCGCCGACGCGCGCAAGGGGCACGATTGGGGGGTCCATTGCGCATGGGGATCCTTCCGCGGAAATCGCACTGGTCGCCGCCCTTCTTCAGGCCGAGATCGTTTTTCGCGAGGGGGATAACGACGTTAGCTTCAAGGCCGAGGAATTCTTCATCGGTCCGATGGTCACGATGGCGCCGATGGGCGGGTGCCTGACGCGGGTGGTGTTTCCGAAGCGGCCCGAGGGGCGTGTCGGGACCGGATTCCAGGAAGTGGCATCTAGACGCAGTGACTATGCGTTTGCCTCGGCGGCGGCGCAGGTGGTTCTTGATGATGATGGCGAATGCTTGAGTCTGTGCATCGGGGTGGGAAGCGTCGGTGATTTTCCCGTGCGATGCGATGTCGATGCCGCAGGGTCGCGTCTGACGGACGATGAGGTCCGGGGGATCGTTGAAGATGCCCTCACCGATTTGGAAACGGTCGAGGATCTGCACGCAACTGCCGCATATCGTCGCCGCGCGGCCGCCGAACTGGCGCGGCGGGTGGTGCGCGAGGCGCGTGACGAGGCGCTGGAGGGGAGCAAATGAAAGTAGAGCTGAAGGTCAACGGTCGAGCCAGCGAAGTCGATGTTGAGCCAAGGAAGAGTCTGCTCGACTGCCTGCGCGATGATCTGGATCTGAAGGCGACCCATGCTGGGTGTGAGCATGGCGTTTGCGGCGCTTGTACCGTCATTATCGACGGGCAGGCCGTCCGTTCTTGCCTCGTGCTGGCTGTCCAGGGGGACGGGCTGGACATTCGGACCGCCGAGGGGCTGACCGATTGCGCCGGCGAACTCGACATAGTGCAGGATGCCTTCTGCGATACACACGGACTGCAATGCGGATATTGCACATCCGGGATGATTCTCGCGGCCCACGCACTTCTCTTGGAAAATCAGGCGCCGACCCAAGACGATATCCGCGACGCGATTTCGGGCAACATTTGCCGCTGCACCGGCTACGGCCAGATCATAGAGGCCGTGGAACTGGCAGCCGACCGCCTCCGCCAACGAAATGCGCGTCCCGATGAGGCGCTCTCTGCCGAGCGAGGCATGGCATGACGGAACAATCTTCTCAAAATCGCTTTGTCTCTCAGCCACGGCGCGTCCGGGAGGACCGCCGTTTCGTAGCGGGAAAAGGGCGTTTCGTCGCGGATATCGACATTCCCGGCACCCTGCACGTCGCTTTCGTGGCAGGGACCTATGCGGCAGCCCGGATCGAGAGCATCGACACCTCGGCCGCTCTCGATATGCCGGGCGTCGTGGACATTGTTACCGGCGACCAGCTTGCGGCGGAAATCGCGCCACTGATGAACGGCCTGGATACGCCGAAGGTCCGTCGCTACCCTCTTGCTGTCGGCGACGTGCGCTATGCCGGCGAATGGGTCTGCGCGGTCGTGGCCGAGAGCCGCGAACAGGCCGAAGATGCTGCGGATCTGGTCAGGGTTCGCTATGCGAAAAGGGACTTCGTTCTGGATGCGGAAGAGGCGCTGACGCGCGAGGCGCCGGTCGTGCATCCCGATCACGGATCGAACGTGCTGCTCGACAAGACATTCGTCTGGGGGGGTGTTGAGGAAGACTTCGATCGTAGCGACGAAAAACTCAGTCTTCGGGTTACTTGGGGCCGCAACTCGACGGTTCCGATCGAGACATTCGGTGTGGTCGCCAAATGGGATCCCTGGGAGAGGATTCTGGACGTCTGGGCATCAATCCAGATGCCAAAATACGCCGACCAGATCGCGCGCGCTCTTGGGCTACCGGGTAATGGCGTCCGGGTCCACTACGACGTTGATGTCGGCGGCAGCTACGGCGTGAAGCGCGGCATCAAGCACACGGTTCTTGCCGGTTTTTTCGCGCGCAGGTTGGGTCGGCCCATTCGGCTGATCGAGGACCGGATCGAGAACATGCGCGCCGGGGACGCCCACGGCCCAGAACGGATCTTCGACATCGACGTGGCCTTCAACCGGGACGGAACCGTGAGGTCGATGAAGATGCGCGCGTTGGACAATGCCGGAGCCTATGCCGGCCGCGCCCCGTTTCAGCTGGGCAAGCCGATCGGCGCCATCGTCGGACCCTACCGGATCAACAGCGTGCAATATCACGCGCTGTCAGTAACCACGAACAAGACCGTGGAAGAGGCTGTGCGCGGTTTCGGTCAATCGCCGACAAACTACGCCATCGAAACGATGATGGATCGTGTTGCTGCGCATCTCGGCATGGACCGGTTGGAGTTGCGCCGCCGGAACCTAATCCGAAAAGAGCAGTTTCCCTATCTGATCCCGTCGGGCACGACCTATGACAGCGGAGACTATCACACGGTCATCGACAAGGTGCTCTTGCATGCGGATTACGACGCGCTGGTGGCGGAACGAGACCGTCTCCGCGCCGAGGGACAGTGCGCCGGCATCGGCATTGCGGCCTGCCTGGAGCCCAGCGGGGGAAACTCTTCCTTCGAGCCCCTGCTGAACGAAAAGAACCGCACCTCGACCTGGATGGAATCGGTGCGCATCAATGTCGATGCGACCGGGGCGGTGATCGTCGCCATTCACACGACTTCGGCGGGTCAGGGACATGAGACCCTGGCGGCGACCGTGGTCGGGGAGCGGCTTCAGATTGACCCCGATGCGATCCGGATCGTGAGGCCGGATTCGCTCGAAAGCCTGCCGGGCAATTCCCCTGTCGGCAGCCGGATGGCGATCATGTTGGGGGGCGCCGCTGCGCGCGCCGCAGATACGCTCAGGGCGCAGATTTTGCAGATCGCATCCCATGTCAGCGGAATAGCCGAGGAAAAACTAACTTATCGCGAGGCGGCCGTGCACGGCCCGGACGGTGTCGTGATGGACTGGGCGGAGATCGTCGACGTCACGCACCGTCGGTTCCACGATCTGCCCGAGGGGATGTCGCCGGGCCTGAGCGCGCAACATATCCTGCAGGTGCCCACGGGCACCGCGTTACCGAAGGACGGCAAGGTGCAGATGTATCCCTGCTTCTCGTTCGAGTTCCACCTGGTGCTGATCGCCTTCGACCCGATCCTCGCAAAGCCGGAAATACGTCGCTACGTGATCGGTCATGACTGCGGCACCGTGATAAATCCGCATATCGTGCGGGGCATGACACTGGGCGGGATCGCGCATGGTATCGGCGCGGCCCTGCTGGAGGAGTTTGCCTATGACGACGACGGCCAACTTCAAACCCAGAGCTTTCTCGACTACCTGATGCCATCGTCGCACGAGGTTCCGAACGTCGAGATCGTGCATCATTGCACCCCGTCCCCGCACACGGAATTCGGCCAGAAAGGGTCCGGCGAAAGCGGATATCTCGGCGCGCCGGCCGCAATCTCCGGTGCGATTCACGACGCGATTGCCAGCCGTGGCATCACGCTCGACAAGCTGCCGATCCGGATGAGCGCGATCAGCGACGCGATCGCGGCGGCGGACGCCGTGCAGAAAAAAGGAATTGACGTATGATTATCGACAGCCACGCGCACCTTGTCCCGAGATCCCTCCTGGAGGCGATCGGCGACAGCAAGCGCGAATTCCCCTCGGTCGAAGTGATCAAAAGCGGCGACTCCATGGCCTTTTCCTTCGCGGGGAACAAGCCCACGCGTCCGGTCGCCGGATTTCTCACTGACGAGAAAAAACGTCTCGACTGGATGGATTCCCAAGGAATCGATCGCCAAGTCGTCGGCGGATGGCTGGACATGTTTGGCAATGATCTACCGCCCGCCGAAGGCGCCGCGTGGTGCCGTCTGACGAATGCGCACCTGAAATCCGCGGCGAAGGCCAGCGGCGACCGTTTCATACCCCTGGCGACGGTTCCGCTTCAGGATGGTGCACTGGCGGCCGAGGTTCTGCGCGAAGCGCATGCGCAAGGGTTTCGCGGCGCGATGATCGGCACGCAACCCAAAGGACGCGGCGGCGTTCTCGACGCCCCGGATCTCGATACGTTCTGGCGTGCGGCCGACGACCTGGGCTCGGCGCTGTTCATCCATCCGGTATTCGACGCCGGCGACGATCGGGTGAACGACTACGGCATGGCAAATGCCGTGGGCCGGATCACAGATACGCTGATCGCGGTCTCGCGGCTGATCTATTCCGGAAAGGTCGAAAATTTCCCCAACGCGAGTTTCGTGACGGGGATCGGGGGCGCCGCGCTGCCCTATGTGATCGGGCGGCTGCGCCGGAACTATTCGCTTGCACCGGACAAGCTTCACAATCCCGACACGGCGTTGTCGATGATGTACTATGACACGCTGCTTCACGACCCGGCGGCGCTGATGCTGCTGCTGGATACGGTCGGTGCGGACCGTGTGATGCTGGGCTCTGACATGCCGTTTCCGATCGGGGATCCCGAACCGCGCGCCATCCTAGAAGGCGCCGATGTCGATGCGGCCGGCCGCCTAGCGATTGAAAGCGGCGTTATCAGCAAGCTGCTGGCACTTTGATCGAAAGGGAGTGATCCATGAAACTGAATCTTGAAGGCAAGGAACAGTTCGACGCTCCGCCGCAGGAATTGTGGGATGCGCTGATCGATCCCGAGGTGTTGACCAAATGCATCCCGGGCTGCCGGAAGATGACCGAGATTGGCCCCGACAGCTATGTGATCGAGGTGCAACTCAAGGTGGCGGCGGTGGGCGGCAGTTTCGAGGGTGCGGTGTCGCTGCATGACAAGAATGAGCCCGAGAGCTGCCGTATCAAGGTGTCCGGCGAGGGCTCCCTCGGCACGGGCGAAGGACAGGCGTCCTTCACGATCACGCCGACCGACGATGGCGGTAGCGAATTGTCATATTATGGCGAGGGAGAGGTCGGCGGGCTGGTCGCGGGCGTCGGTCAGAGAATCCTGAAAAGCGTGTCCAGGCATCTGGTCAAGCAATTCTTCACCGGGCTGAAAAAGCATTTCTCTGCCTCCGATGATGTTTCCACGGAAAGCTGAAGGGCAAGTTAATGACACAGGCAGACAAGGCTATGTCACCCGCGGCCGGGGACCTTTACGCAAAATTCGAAAAGGGCACGGGTACCCCGATTGTGTTCCTGAACTCGCTCGCAGCCGATCACTCGATGTGGAACGACGTGGCCAAAAGACTGCAAGGGCGCACGATGCTGCGATATGATGCGCGCGGGCACGGACGCTCTGCGGTCTATACCGTGGATTGCACCGCCGAGGATCTGGGCCACGATCTATTGGCCCTGATGGATGCAAAGGGCATCGATCGGGCGGTTCTGTGTGGTCTGTCCCTCGGCGGTTCGACGGCTATGTGGATCGCCGGCGCGGCGCCGGACAGGGTGGCCGGGCTGGTTCTTGCGAATACCGCCACCAGCTTTCCGCCCGCATCGATGTGGGAGGACCGGGCCGCCAAAGCGCGCGAAGAAGGGATGCGTGGCATTGCCGATGCCACAATCGGGCGCTGGCTAACCGAAACATTCCGCAATGCCGCACATAGCAAGACCCAAGAGGTGCTTGATATGATCGTCGCAACACCGCCAGAGGGATACGCCGCCTGCTGCATGGCGTTGGCCGGGCTGGATGTCTCTGACGCGCTGGCGGCCTATGACGGGCCGGCCTTGGTAATTGCCGGCCGGCATGACCAGTCGACGCCGTTGGCGCGTGCCAAAGAGATGAAGACACTGTGTCCGCAGGCGGATATTGTGGAACTCGATGCGGCGCACCTGTCATCGGTCGAGACGCCCTCTGAGTTCGCGACCTGCCTGGATGGCTTTATGCGGCTTGTCGAAACGCGGGAGACCGCGCGTGCCGGATAAGCGTCGCATTATAGTCGGGATCACAGGCGCGTCCGGCACGATACTGGGGATGCGGCTCTTGCAGTTGCTGCAACCGATCGATGACTTTGAGACGCATCTTGTCCTGTCGCCGGCGGCTATACGGACCTTGGGGATCGAGACCGGCTACTCGGCCGACGAGGTACGGGCGGCGGCCGACGAAGTTCACAATTTTCGTGACATCGGTGCATCAGTCGCCAGCGGCTCATTCAAGAGCGAAGGAATGATCGTAGCGCCGTGTTCAGTCAAGACGCTCAGTTCCGTTGCGACCTGCCAGAGCAACGACCTCATCTCTCGCGCGGCGGACGTGTGTCTCAAGGAACGCCGAAGACTGGTTTTGCTGTTCCGCGAGACACCGCTCCACGCCGGGCACATCTCATTGATGGATCAGGCGACACGCAATGGGGCGATCATTATGCCCGCCGTAATTGGCCTCTACTACAAACCGCAAAGCGTCGACGAAATAGTCGACCACCTTGCGGGGCGCGCCCTCGATCTTCTGGGGGTGGATGCAGGCTCGGTCCGCCGGTGGAGCGGCGAGCACGGACGAAACATCGGTGCCTTGGATGCGGACGACTAAGCCGGCCAAGGAGGGAGGGACGACCAAATGAAATCGGAAACGAAGAGCGCCTACAAGGATTTGCACGGGCACATCAGTACGCTGGAAAGCCATGGTCTGCTGGTTCGGATCGATCGTGAGATCGACAAGGATTCAGAAATGCACCCTCTGGTCCGCTGGCAATTCGTTGGTGGCTTGAAAGAAGACGACCGCAAGGCGTTCCTGTTTACCAACATTACCGATGGCAAGGGCCGGAAATACGATATTCCGGTCATCGTGGGCGGCTTGGCCGCAAACCGTGCGGTGTATTCCACAGGGATGGATTGCAGCCTAGATGAAATCGAGAGGAAGTGGGATGCTGCGATTGCGAATCCGGTTCCCCCGAGAGATGTGGAAGACGCCCCATGCCATGAAATCGTCGAAACCGGCGAGATCCTTTGCAAAGAGGGGCACGGGATCGACATCCTGCCGATCCCGGTTTCGACGCCCGGATTCGACAGTGCGCCAACGCTGAGCGCCACCAATGTCATCACCAAGGATCCCGAAACCGGCGTTCAGAACATGGGCACCTACCGCTGCGCCCTGAAGGCGCCGGATCGGCTGGTGGTGCGCATGGCCACGCGCGTGGGCGGTGCAGGCGGATACCAGCACTATCTCAGGCACCAAGAGCGCGGCGACGATGAAATGCCGGTGGCCATTGTTCTTGGCTGTCCGCCCTACGTCGCCTTCATGGGGCCGCAGAAACTGCCGGTAGGGGTGGACGAATTTACCGTTGCGGGCGGACTGGCCGGCGCGCCGATCAATATTGTTCAGGCGAAAACGGTGCCGCTGATGGTACCCGCCGAGGCCGAGGTCGTCATCGAGGGCTATATCGATACAACGAAGGTCGAGCCCGAGGGGCCGTTCGGCGAAAGCCATGGGCATATCGCGCTTGAGGAATACAACATGCCGATGCGCGTCACGGCCGTGACACGAAGGCGGGATGCGGTGATACCCTCCTACATCAGCCAGGTAGCCCCGAGCGAGTCCAGCGTCATCAAGCGTGTCGCCTACGAGCCACTTTTCCTGCGCCATTTGCGAGACACGATGAGCATCAAGGGCGTCAAGAAGGTGTCACTACATGAGCCGCTTACCGGCTTGCTGCGGGTCACGGTGGTGACGGTCGATCCAGGAACCCCGACGTCAGAAATCTGGCGTGCGCTTTACGGCGCGGCCTTTTTCAAGGGCGACTGCAGTAAAATATGTATCGCCGTGAACGAAGACATCGACACTGACAGCCCGGACTCGATCCTCTGGGCGATGTCTTATCGCTCCAACCCGATCAAGGACATGCAGGTGCTCCCACATCGCGGTCAGGGGCATGGCCCGAAGCGGGAACATTCCGGCGAAGAAGACTCGACACTCTTGGTTGATGCCACGATGAAATCACCGATGCCGCCGCTTGCCCTGCCGAAACGCGAATATATGGAGCGCGCAAAGAAGATCTGGGAGGAACTTGAACTTCCCAAGCTTATGCCACAGTCGCCTTGGCACGGGTATTCGCTTGGTGCCTGGCACCAATATTGGGACACGGCAGCAGCCCGGGCGGCATCCGGTGACTATATCGAGAATGGTCGCCTGAGCCTTCCACAGCAGCGCCCCGGTCTTAAACCCGAGACAAAGTTCGATCCGGATACTGGAGAGCCTGCGTGAGCTAGTTCGCTTCGGCCGAAAGGATCGCAAGCCGTCCCTGAAAGAAGGCGGGATCAAAGAAAGAGAACGACCAACTGCAAAATGAGGAGGAATATCATGTTTACTAGAAGAATGCTGATCGCCGCTTCGGCATGCGTGCTATCATTTGGCACGAGCGCGTCGATAGCGTCTGCCCAGGACTACCCGACCAAACCCATCCAGATGATCGTGCCTTTTGGTCAGGGTGGTGCAACTGATCAGGTGGCGCGGCTGATCGCGGCACCGCTTGAAGAAAAGCTGGATGCTTCAATTGTTATCGTAAACCAGCCTGGCGCTGGTGGCGCCGTGGGGTTGTCGAATCTGGCCCGGATGCCAGCCGATGGGTACACAATCGGGATTGGTTCTGACTCGACTTTGGGCGCACGCCCGATGATGTCGGATACCGGCTACGATTCCGAGAGCTTTGACATGATCGCACGCGTTGTCGAGATTCCTTCGGGCATCGCGGTGCGCGCAGACAGTCCGTATCAGTCTCTGAACGATCTGGTCGAGGCAATGAAGACTGAGACCCTAACCTACTCGGGGTCGGGCGTTGCTTCGGGGCCGCACCTTGCAGCGGCCGTGTTCCTTGCAGAACAGGGCGTCGAGGCCACCTTCGTAAACTCGAATTCCAACCAGGAGGGGATGGTCAAACTGCTCTCCGGGGAAGTTGATTTCCTGACTGGCGGTGGCTCGAACTTTCCTCCGATGTTCGACGAAGATGGCAATGGTGACATCCGGGTCTTGGGACTTGCAGCGGAAGACCGGTGGCCTTTCATGCCGAACGTTCCGACCTACAAGGAGCAAGGGTTCGACTACCTGCGTTCGCAATGGTTCGGACTGGTTGCACCTGCTGGGTCGCCCGATGAAGCGATCGAAACGATTTCCAACGCTGTCGCGCAACTGGTTGAGGATCCCGAATTCCAGGAACGGTTGAAAGAGTTCTACTTCAATCCGGCCTATTTGGGTCCGAAGCAGATGCGTGAGCGTATCGAAGCCGAAAAGAAAGGCATTCGCCCGGTGCTGGACAAAATAGGGCTCCTAGCCAAATAATTCTTGCAACGAGCGCCGGGCCGCCAATCAATCGGCGGCCCGGGCCATACGTTTCAAACGGTTCGGCAAAAGAGGCGTTGCATTATGAATGTGAAACATGAAGATACTGTATCGGGGGGCGCCCTGCTGGCCCTTGCAACGGCGGTGGTCTGGATGTCACTGGACATGGGAACAGGCGCCGCCGGCGCAACACTCAAGCCGAATTTCTTTCCGTTAATATGCGCGGCAGGAATCGCATTATGCGGCGCGATCCTGATGTTGCGCGGACTGGCGTCAGAGGGAGGAATTCCGAGCATCGTTGATCGGCGCTTCGCTATTGTCGCGTTTTTGCTTATTGTGGATCTCTGGTGGTTCGCGCAGATTGATTTCCGTTTCGGTACTTGGCTTATAAGCTTGGTGGCGATGCTGGCTTTCGGAATTCGCCGTGTGCCGTTGCTCTTCATCTACCCGATCGCTTTGTCCGCGTTCCTTTATCTCGCCTTCACAGGAGGCTTTGGCGTGGTACTTCCGACATGGGTCTGATTGCATCTTCCGACATATTCGACGCGCTGGTCCTCGTCGCGGACCCTTGGGTCATTGCCTTCGTTTTCATGGGCTCGGTCATCGGGATGGTATTCGGCGCCGCCCCGGGCCTCACCGCGCCTTCGGCGATCGCGCTTTTTTTACCGGTCACCTATGCGATGGGGCCGACCACATCGATGGCATTGCTAATGGGCATCTATTGTTCCGGCTACTTCGCGGGCTCGATTCCGGCCATCCTGATCAATACACCCGGAACGCCGAGCGCGGCTGCGACTGCGCTTGATGGTTTCGCCATGGCCCGTGCCGGAGAAAGCGACCGGGCACTTTCCACAGCGATCATCTGTTCGTTTATCGGTGGATTATTCTCACTTCTACTCTTGATGACTATCGCGCCGGTTCTTGCCAAGGTGGCACTAAGTTTTACCTCTGTGGAATATTTCTCCTTCGCGTTGATTGGAATCGTATGCGTAGCTGGAATTTCGCGCGGCTCGATGATCAAGGGGCTCGCCGCGGCCCTTATTGGAATCCTCGTTAGCACGGTCGGCCTCGATCCCGTAAGCGGGGTCGGCCGGTTCATGTTCGGTGAGCCGAACTTGATGGCCGGCATCCCGACGATTTCTGCCCTGATCGGGCTGTTCGCGATAGGTCAAATGTTACTTCTCTCGAAGGAGGGCGTGGACGAACAGGTGATCCTGCCAATGCAAAAGCCGGCCTCTCAGTCGGCCGTGTTGCTTGATATCTGGCGAAATCGATGGCTGACATTCAAATCAGCGGTGATCGGCAGCCTCATCGGTGTATTGCCGGGCACGGGTCCTGCCATCGCGTCCTGGGTCAGCTATAGCGATGCTCTGCGTACTGCAAAACCGGATGATAAGTTCGGAAAAGGCGAGATCAAGGGGGTAATATCTTGCGAGGTGTCCAACAATGCGGTCACAGGCGGCGCATTGGTGCCACTCCTGACCCTCGGTATTCCCGGAGACCCGGTGACCGCGATTTTGATCGGGGCGCTGATGATCCAGGGAGTGCATACCGGGCCATTCCTTATTTCGCAGAACGGATCACTCTTTATGTCGATTCTTATGCTGTTATTTGTGTCCAACGTTTTTATGGTAATTATTGGTCTTTCCGCACGTCGAATGGCAGCAAAGGTTCTGAAGATCCCATCGGGAATAATGGTGCCCACGATATGCATGATGGCGGCGGCAGGAGCATTCTCGATCCATAACAACGCGTTCGACGTTCGTCTCGTCCTGATCTTCGGCGTCTTGGGTTACCTGATGATACGTTTCGGTTTTCCCACAGCACCGGCGGTTTTGGGGATCGTGCTCGGCCCCATTCTCGAGCAGAACTTGCGCAACGCCCTTACCGTAAGCAACATGGATTTCACTGTGTTCGTTACACGGCCTGTCAGCGCGGTTAGCCTGGCCGTGACTGCGTTCCTCCTTTATCTATGGATAGTTCCCCGGAAGGGATCAGGAGGGTCCGAAGGCGATGCGTGAGCCAAGTCCTACTTCGGCCTCAGCGGTCTTCATTGGAAAATCGCCGGAGCAGCAGCTCCAAGGAAGGTTGCTCAGGATCTGCGCCGATAAAGGCGGCGTATTCTGTGAGATTCCGACGCGCAGCATCTGTCGGCTGCATGGTGGTCATTTCGGACAGTCGAATCGATGACAGATAATCCTGCTCGATCTTCTCCGAGTGCAACTCGAGCTTCTTCACCTTGCTTCGGAAATTCTCTTGGGTGCTACCGTCGATCCCGAGCGCGGCATCTTTCAGTTTGCGTCGTATGGCCCGCAGTGGTTGGACAATCTCCGTGCGCCAGGCAGAAACTTGACGGTCAATAGCCGCAATCGAAGAAAAGCTGACACTTTGACCCAACCTGGCCACGTAAAGAAGAAATAAAACCACGTTCACGTCTGCGTCGAACTTGTCTTGGAGGTTCAAAAAAGCCCCTTGAACCTCCGGGTCGTCATAGAACGCAAGTGAAAAATGCCAGAATCCGTTTTTTACCTGATCGTTCATTTTGAACTGCTCCCTCGGTCGTCCCTTGTTCAAAGCAACCATTTTCTGGTTTGATTATTGGGCACCTCGATTTTTGACCATTTTCGTGGCCGCGCAGTGCTACGTGCGGCGTGAAGCGGGCGGGAGGCAGTCGGTTAGCGGCGTGGAGCCCCGGGACGGTCACGGCGCGGGGCCTTTCACGCCCGGTTTTTCTGACCACGCGGCGTGACCCGTCTGTTCGTTCGCCCGGTTTTCATGTCGGGCACGGGTTGATGCGTCGCAACTGGACGAGGCGGCGCTTGTTGTACGCAAGATTTTTCATCCCGATCTTGGCTTTGGCCCGCACCAGACCGATCGTGCGCACCAGGGTGCCGCCCATGTCGTTGGCCTGCGCGCCGAAGACATGCTCGACCCGGACCCGCACGGTCGATTTGGTCCGGTTG
>JADQCE010000013.1 GCA_016278265.1 Halothiobacillus sp.
TTTCGGTTGGAGGGAAGGCGCTCGGGGCGCTCGAATGGGAAAAGCCACCGGCGGGACCGGATCGGGACATCGGTTCAGGGGATTTCCTCGAGGGCGTCGTGCAGCCGGCGCATGGCGCGCTGGTAGCGCTTGCGGGCGGCGGCCTCGGTCAGGCCCAGTTCCACGGCGACCTCGGCCTGGGAGAAGCCCTCGACCGCCACGCGGATCACCAGCAGCGCGTCATCGCCGAGCAGCTTCCGCACGGCGCCATTCAGTCGCGCGTACCCGGCCGCGCCGATCCCGCTGTCGCCGCTGTCCACCACCTCGTCGGGATCGGCGCTGCTGGCGAGATGTTCGCGTGCCTGGTCGCGCTGGCGCACGCGGATCATGTCGCGCTCGACATTCCGCAGCACCGTCGCCGCGATCCAGTTGACGCGCCCGAGGTCGAGGCTGCGGACAGCCTCGGTGGTGCGCGCCAGAACGTCGGACGCGACCTCGTCGGCGGTGCCAAGCCTGCGCCAGATCGATCGGCGGCGGATGGCGTCGAGGCCGGGCCAGAGCGCCAGCAGCAGCAACGTCGCCGCACAGTCGGACGCGGGCCCGTCGCCCTGCGCCGCTCTGACGAGCGCAGAGAGGATCACGTTCTTCCGGGCCGGATCGCCGGTCTTGCGATGCAGCCCGTCCAGCAGGGCCGCCGGATCCCGGAACGGCGCGAGGGGGGCCTGCGCACGCCGGACGGCGTCGAAACTGCGCTGGAAGTGAAGGTTCGTGGATGAATGCATGAGGTGATCACGGATCTCGTGCCACGCGAAGGACATCGGACGCCTGCCTTGCGGCCAGGCGTCCGGCGCCTTCTCGTGGCCAGGTCAGGACGTCGCGCGTCTCTGCGATTTCAGGGGGTTGGGTGAATGCGCGCGTCAGCGCGCGGGGGCGGTCGCGTTGTTCAGCGTGCCGCAGCCCCGGCAGGTCGCCTGAACCGGGAAGCCCACGAGATACTCGTGCCCCCGCGCAAAGCGCAGGTGCATGCGGCCGTCCCGGCAGACGCCGAGCAGCTTGTCACAGCGCGTGCAGCGCCATTCCGAGTTGTGGGTGGTGGGCTTGGTCTTCGCGGCGCCGGACCAGCTCGTCTGGGCTGCCTGGCGCGGGAGGAAGGGAGTCGGCATGGAAGTGCTCCTCTGACTGAGTGAGCACCCCCATTGGCCGACAGAATCATCGACCGTCTAACCCCCCAATCATCGATGGCTCATCGATGGGCGGTTGGACGCGTCGGGCAGCAATCAGCTGGTCTTCAACCCCCACCACGACTGGCCGAGGTCCTCGATGTAGCCGTGGAAGACCGGCCACCGCTTCTTCCCTAGCATCTGCTGGATGCCGGTGGACTTCGACCCGGCGACGAGATCGCGGGTCTTCACCCCGGGCAGACCCTTCTTCTTCGCGTCCACAAGCAGCCGGAAACAGTGGACCTGCTGTTCGCTGAACAAGGGCAACTCCGGCTTTCCGGGCACGTGAAGCGTTCCAGACTCTCCGTCCTCGCTTTCCACGAGGATCAGGGCGGTGCCGCCGAGCGCAAGACCGAGATTCGAACGGAAGAAAGTCTCGACGAAGCTCTTGTCGAGGTTGGCAAACCCTGCCGAGCCATCGGTGGCCCGGGGAAGGGTCATGATTAGGTTCGCGGCGATGCATTTCGAGCCGGGATCCTTCCCGCAGAACACGATGCCGGGGCCCGCTCCGGATCGCATGCGCAATTGGACCTCGGCATCCACGAACCACTTCTGTTCGCCCAGTCCGCGCGCGAGGTAGCAGGGAACATCCTTTCCATCGATGGACATGCTGCCGATGAAGAAGAGCCTCGTTGTGATCTCCTGCTTCCCCTGAATTGACAGCACGCTCTGCAGAGCCTCGATGATCCGCTGCTCGAGCCATTCCGTGCTGATGGCATAGAGCATCCGGTCCTTCGCTGGTGGTACGTCTTCGTCGTCGAAGTCGTCGATCACGCTGTCATCGACGTCCTTGCGCACGATCAGCTTGGCTTCGACGAGGCGATCCGGGTCGCTTTTCCTCTCCGAGAAGAATGTTGCGGGGACTGTGTCTTCCCCTCGGTCATGCAGTTCCAGCAGCAACGGGAGGAAGTCGCCGAGCTCGCCGGAGCTGAGGTCTCGGAACGGGTGCTGGATCTTCCACTCGGTGAGCAGCGTCCGCCCCAGCCTGCGAAGCTCGGGATCGGGATCGCTGAGCAGGCTGCAGCGATTGCGGTCCGAGATCGTGATCTCCAGGAGGGAGGGAGGGTCGGATTCCTGGCGCCGGTAGCGCACCGCGATGACGGCTCGAGAGATCCCCGACGCGCGCTGCAGTACGCGGGCGGGCGCCAGGTAGCTTTGCGCTGTCTTCTCGATCTCGTCGCCGAACGGGACAGAAAGACGAAGCCTTTGCTTCCATCTGGCGAGGCGCACCTCGATTTCGACGAGCGCGGTCTTGTCCACGAGGAACCCGGGCACGGCAGGTGGGTCAAGCGTGAGCGTCCTGAAGAACTGTGAAAGATCGTAATTCACCCACGTCAGCGGCTTCGTCGAAACATCGTGCCCCAGGACCTCGGTCGCAAAACACTCGGAAACCAACGCGCGCTCTGGGGCTGTATCAGCGCAAATCTCGATCCGTTGTTCCACAGGAGTGTAGATCAGCAGAACTTCCTTTTGCGGCCGAAGAAAGCGAAGGCGTCTGCCTCCATTGTCGAGATGTTCGGGAATGCCGGTGATGTCCTTTGGAATCCGGATAATCACCAGAACCGATGGCTTGTACGCTTCCGTCGCAGGGAGGTCGACGACGCTCATTCCACAATCTACGGAAAGCTTGAGGCGCAACCGCACAGCAGCGAGGAGCTTCTCCTTGGGTATAGCGTTTGCGTCCACCGGCTTGGGGTGCTCGAGATCGACATCGAATGCGCTGTAAAGCTTTCCATCTCGCCACAGACGGGCATTGCGGAAACTCACGGCGTCATCGAATGCACGACGATGATGAGCGTGAACGTGTAGTGCGACGGCCAACTCGCCAAGCTGAGCAAATGCAGCTTCGTATTCCTCATTGGAGAGTTCTTCTTCGGCAATCACCTTGAGAGCGGACGGGCCTTTTCCGTTCGTCAGAAGCAATACGCGTTGCGCCTCGATTTCGACAGGAAGCGTCACCTCCGGTTTCATGTCGTTGATCGCAGCGATCACCGCACTTCGGTTCTCTTCGTTGTCTTCATCTTCGAGGAGCTTGAAGGATTCAGCGATCTCAGAGGCAATCGCAACGAAATTCTCATCGTCCTGAAAAAAGAAACCCCGAAGAGATTCGGGTGATGCGTTCTCAATTACTGTCTGAAGGGACCGCAAGCTACGTTTCGATGAAGGGGCCATCACTTCCTCTCGCTACAGACGCCAAGGCAACTATAAGCGCAGCATCCCGCAGGGGCACTCGCCCATCAATAGATTTTCTCCTGCTCCGACATCGGGCTGTCCCGTCGGCAGCCGCCACGTGGCTTTTGATCGGTAACAGCACCACCGATCACGGCTACCAAGACATGAAACGCCCGAACCCACTCCCGCCCGACCAGATGACGCCCGCGGAACGCCGTGCCGAACTGTGCGGCCTGCTGGCGCTCGGGCTGGTTCGATTGCGGATGCGGGACGCGGGCGAAGTATCTGACGGCACCGGAGAACGTTGCCTACACTATCCGCCCGACCAATGCCGTCATGCAACTCCAACTCACCGGAGAAATGCATGAACACGCCCGATCCCATCCCAGCGCGCCTAGCCGCGCTCAAGACCACGCCGACGCCCGACCTGAAAAAACAGTGGCGCGACCTGTTCGACAGCGAGCCGCCGCCGTTCAACCGCCGCTATCTCGAAAGCCGCATCGCCTACCGCATCCAGGAACTGGCCTATGGCGGGCTGAAGCCGGAGACGATCCGGCGCCTTGAGCGGCTGGGCGAGGAACTGGACGGCGGTGACAGGACGAAGCGCGGCATCCGCGCCGATCGCGACCGCCCCATCACCGGGACGCGCCTCCTACGCGAGTGGCAGGGCGTCGAGCAAGTGGTCACCGTCACCGCCGACGGTTTTGAGTGGCAAGGGCGACCCTACAAGTCGCTGTCCGCCATCGCGCGCGCTATCACCGGTACGCGCTGGAACGGGTGGGTCTTCTTCGGGCTCAAGAACCACAGGGGGCGGACATGACGAAGCCGCCTGAAAAATCGAAGCTCGTCCGCAAGCTGCGCTGCGCGGTCTACACCCGGAAATCCTCCGAGGAAGGGCTGGAGCAGGAGTTCAACAGCCTCCACGCTCAGCGCGAGGCCTGCGAGGCGTACATCGCCAGCCAGCGTTCCGAGGGCTGGGTGCTGGTCCGGGATCAGTATGACGACGGCGGCATCTCCGGCGGCACGCTGGAACGGCCCGGATTGAAGCGGATGCTTGAAGACATCGAGGACGGGCTGGTCGACGTAGTGGTGGTCTACAAGATCGACCGCCTGTCGCGCTCGCTCGCCGACTTCGCCAAGCTGGTCGAGGTGTTCGACCGGAACGGCGTGACGTTCGTCTCGGTCACGCAGTCGTTCAACACCACCACCTCCATGGGGCGGCTGACCCTGAACATCCTGCTCAGCTTCGCCCAGTTCGAGCGCGAGGTGACGGCCGAGCGGATCCGCGACAAGGTCGCGGCCTCTCGGCGCAAGGGCATGTGGATGGGCGGGGTGCCACCATACGGTTACCGCGTCGAGAACCGGAAGCTGGTGGTCGACGAAGACGCCACCGCACATGTGCGCTGGATCTTCGAGCGCTTCCTCGAGATCGGGTCGTGCACCGAACTGGCGCGGGAGGTCGGCACGCGCGGCATCCGGACGCCGCGCGGGAACAGGATCGACAAGAAGTACATCTACCGCATGCTCAGCAACCGCGCCTACATCGGCGAGGCGGTCCACAAGGGCGACAGCTATCCCGGCGAGCACGACGCCATCATCGACCGCGAGACGTGGGACCGCGTCCACGCCATCCTGCAGGAGAGCCCCCGCAAGCGCGCCGCCCGCACACGCGCCGAGACGCCCGCGCTGCTGAAGGGGCTGCTGTTCGGACCCGACGGCGCGGCCTTCTCGCCGACGCACACTCGGAAGGGGGATCGTCTCTACCGCTACTATGTCAGTCAAACCGTGCTGAAGCATGGTGCTGGTTCGTGCCCGGTCGGCCGCGTGTCTGCGGGCGAGATCGAGGCCGCCGTGATCGACCAGCTGCGGACGGTGTTCCGCCAGCCGGAGATCGTGGCGGGGACTTGGAAGGCGGCGCGCACCCACGCCGACGACATCACCGAGGCCGACACCCGCAGCGCCCTGCAGCAACTCGACCCGCTGTGGGACGAACTATTCCCTGCCGAGCAGGCGCGCATCGTGGAGGTGTTGGTCGAGCGCGTAGAGATCGGGACGGACGGGTTGAACGTCCGGCTCCGTGTGGATGGGCTCGGCGGCCTCGCACGCGAGATGTTGGCCGGAAACATGGGAGCGGCCGCATGACCCGCGGCACTCTGATCCCCGAAACGGTGACGCTCCATGTCCCATTTCACATCGTGAAGCGCGGCGGGCGGAAGGAAATGCACCTGCCTGACCGCGTCCGGCCAGACCGCAAGGCAGACAACACGCTGGTCAAGGCGCTGGCCCGCGCCTTCCGCTGGAAGCGGATGCTCGAGTCGGGTGAGTTCGCTACTATTTCCGAACTGGCCGAGCGGGAGGGGATCGCGACTTCCTATATGACGCGCCTCCTCCGCCTGACGCAGCTTGAGCCTGGCATCATTGAGGCGGTTCTCGACGGACGACAGGGCGATGCCGTTACGCTCGCTCGACTTATGGACCCGTTCCCGATCAGCTGGATCGAGCAAAAGAACACTTTCCTCCGTACCTGATCACCTACTCCATACATCTGACGCCACTGCTGCTATTGCTTCATTGGGCCAAATTGGCCAAAAGTGATGCAGGCATGGGCGAGGAGTCGAATGCAGACATTGAGCGCGAAAGACGCGAAGTACGGATTCGGACGACTGATTGATCTCGCTCGAGCCGAGCCGGTTGCGGTGGCGAAGCACGGCCGGCCCGTCGTCGTCGTACTCGCAATCGAAGAGTATGAGCGTCTGAAGAGGTTGGACGTGCAGGAAAAAAATCTCGCCGGCGAAGCAGCTTCGAATAACGAAGAACAAGGGGGCGGCTGACCGGTATGGACAAGCGAAGCCTCACCGAGCGCGATATCTGCACCAAGTTCATCCTGCCTGCCGTCAAACGCGCAGGCTGGGACGAGATGGTGCAGGTTCGGGAGGAGGTCTATTTCACCAAGGGCCGCATCATCGTGCGCGGCAAGCTGGTGACGCGCGGCAAGGCGAAGAAGGCCGACTTTGTTCTCTACTACAAGCCGAACATTCCGATCGCCCTGATCGAGGCGAAGGACAACTCCCACAGCGTCGGTGACGGCATGCAGCAGGCGCTCGACTATGCCGAAACGCTGAAGATCCCCTTCGTCTTCAGTTCGAACGGCGACGGCTTCGTATTCCATGACCGCACCGGCGCCAGTTCGCCGCGCGAGCTGAACCTTGGTCTCGACGCCTTCCCGTCGCCCGCTGACCTGTGGGCGCGCTATCGCGCCTGGAAAGGACTCGATGGCGAATCTGAAGAGATTGTTCTTCAGGACTACCACGACGACGGCAGCGGCAAGGAGCCGCGTTACTACCAGGTCAACGCGGTCAACGCGGCGATCGAGGCCATCGCCAAGGGCCAGGACCGGGTGCTGCTGGTCATGGCGACCGGCACGGGCAAGACCTACACCGCGTTCCAGATCATCTGGCGCCTATGGAAATCACGGCGCTGGAACCCCGAAGGCAACAAGCGCGTCCTGTTCCTCGCCGACCGTAATGTGCTGATCGACCAGACGATGGTGAACGACTTCCGCCCCTTTGGCGCGGCAATGGCAAAGCTTTCAACCAATGCCAAGACCATCGAACGGCAGGACGGAACCTCGGTCGACCTGACGCTGGCGCTCGACAGGAAACGGCGCATCGACACCGCCTTCGAGGTCTATCTCGGCCTCTATCAGGCGATCACCGGGCCGGAAGAGCGCCAGAAGCTGTTCAAGGAGTTCTCGAAGGACTTCTTCGATCTGATCGTGATCGACGAATGCCATCGCGGCAGCGCCGCCGAGGATTCTGCCTGGCGTGAAATCCTGACCCATTTTTCCGGTGCTACGCAGATCGGCCTGACCGCCACGCCGAAGGAGACGGAATATGTCTCCAACACGGAATATTTCGGCGAGCCTGTATTCACCTATTCGCTGAAGCAGGGGATCAGCGACGGATTTCTGGCTCCCTACAAAGTCATCAAAGTTCACATCGACCGTGACGTAGAAGGCTACCGGCCCGAGAAAGGCCAGCTGGACCGCGACGGCAACGAGGTCGAGGACCGCATCTACAACGCCAAGGATTTCGACCGCACGCTGGTTCTGGACGACCGCACCCTTCTGACGGCGAAGAAGATCACGGCCTTCCTCAAGGAAAGCGGCGACCGCTACCAGAAGACCATCGTGTTCTGCGTCGATCAGGAACACGCAGCCCGCATGCGTCAGGCGCTGATCAACGAGAACTCCGATCTGGTGACCGAGAACGCGCGCTACGTCATGCGCATCACCGGCAGCGACAAGGAGGGTCAGGACCAGCTTGGCAACTTCATCGACCCGGAATCGAAGTGGCCCGTCTTGGTCACGACCTCACGCCTGCTGTCCACCGGCGTTGATGCGCAGACCTGCCGCCTGATCGTGCTCGACCGCGAAATCGGCTCGATGACCGAGTTCAAGCAGATCGTCGGGCGCGGCACCCGCGTGCACGAGGACACCAGGAAGTTCTATTTCACGCTGATCGATTTCCGTGGCGCGACCGCGCATTTCGCGGACCCGGACTTCGACGGCGATCCCGTGCAGATTTACGCGCCAGGCGCGGATGACCCGATGACGCCGCCCGACGAGGAACCAGCAACGCCCGAGGGCGAGGACGCGATTCCGCCGACGCCCGGTGAGGACGAAACAATAGTCGATCAGCCCGGCCTTCCGCTGCCATCGGGCGATCCCGTGCGCAAGATCTACGTCGATGGCGTCGGCGCACGGATCATTGCCGAGCGCGTGGAATACCTCGACGAGAACGGCAAGCTCGTCACCGAATCCCTGCGCGATTTCACCAAGAACGCGCTCAGGAAACGCTTCGCCAGCCTCGATGAGTTCCTCAAGCGCTGGAACGCCGCCGAGCGCAAGCAGGCCATTGTCGAGGAACTGGAGGCCGAATGGCTGGCCCTCGATGCCATCGCTGACGAGCTTGGCAAGAACCTCGATCCCTTCGACCTGATCTGCCACGTTGCCTTCGACGCCAAGCCTCTCACGCGCCGCGAGCGAGCTGAGAACGTCAAGAAGCGCGACGTGTTCACCAAATACGGGCCGCAAGCACGTGCCGTCCTCGATGCGCTGCTGGAGAAGTACCGCGACGAGGGCGTGCTCAATCTCGACGACGCTAATGTGCTGAAGGTGACACCTTTCACCGACATGGGCAGCGTCGTTCAACTCATCAACGCGTTCGGCGGCAAGGCAGGCTTCGAGAAGGCCGTCCATGAATTGCAGGACGCGCTCTACCAGGAGACCGCCTGAACCATGATCGTCCGCACCACCGTAAAATCCATTCAGGACATCATGCGCCAGGACGTCGGCGTCGATGGCGATGCCCAGCGCATCAGCCAGCTGACCTGGCTGTTCTTCCTCAAGATCATCGACGACCAGGACCAGGAACTCGAAATCACGCGCGACGACTACCGCTCGCCCATCCCCGAGCATTTCCAGTGGCGGAACTGGGCGGCAGATCCCGAAGGGATCACCGGGCAAGCCATGCTCGATTTCGTCAACGACGAGCTGTTTCCGGCGCTCAAAGGTCTCCAGATTACCGGCAAGCCCGG
This sequence comes from Halothiobacillus sp., assembly GCA_016278265.1. GTDB lineage: Bacteria > Pseudomonadota > Gammaproteobacteria > Halothiobacillales > Halothiobacillaceae > Guyparkeria. Next base: position 8,970 of record JADQCE010000013.1, read on the forward strand.
CGACCGCCGCCGCGTCGTGCGCGACGTGTTCGAGGACGCCTACAACTACATGAAATCGGGCCAGCTGCTGCGGCAGGTGGTCAACAAGATCAATCAGGTCGATTTCAACAATCTCGACGAACGCCGCCACTTCGGCGAGTTCTACGAGCAGCTGCTCAACGACCTGCAGTCGGCGGGCAATGCGGGCGAATACTATACGCCCCGCGCCGTCACCTCCTTCATGGTCAATATGATCGATCCGCATCCGGGCGAGACGCTGTTCGACCCAGCTTGCGGCACAGGCGGCTTCCTGACCTGCGCCATACGCCACATGGAGGAGAAATACGTCCGCACGCCTGCGCAGCGCGAGACGATGCAGGCAGGGTTGCTTGCTGTCGAGAAAAAGCAGCTTCCCCACATGCTCTGCGTCACCAACATGCTGCTCCACGGCATTGAGGACCCGTCCTTCGTACGCCACGACAATACGTTGGCCCGGCCGTTGATATCGTGGGGTAAGGACGAGAGGGTGGACATTGTTCTCACCAATCCGCCCTTCGGTGGGCGCGAGGAAGACGGAATCGAGAATAACTTTCCGACCTTCAAAACTCGTGAAACCGCCGACCTCTTCCTCGCCCTGATCATCCGCCTGCTGAAACCCGGCGGCCGCGCGGCGGTGGTCCTGCCCGACGGCTCCCTCTTCGGCGAGGGCGTCAAGACCCGGCTCAAGGAGTACCTAATGGAGGAGTGCAACCTCCACACCATCGTGCGCCTGCCGAACTCGGTCTTCCGACCCTACGCCTCGATCGGCACGAACCTGCTCTTCTTCGAGAAAGGCGCTCCCACGCAGGACATCTGGTTCTGGGAGCATCAGGTGCCCGAGGGGCAGAAGGCTTATTCCATGACCCGGCCCATCCGGCTGGAGCATCTGGCCGACTGCGCCGCCTGGTGGGGCGGACCGCGCCGCGAGGGGCGGGAGGAGACCGAGCGGGCCTGGAAGGTCAGCGCAGAGGAGGTGAAGGCCCGCGGCTACAACCTCGACATCAAGAACCCGCACACGGTAGCCGAAGATCACGGCGACCCTGAGACGCTGCTAAAGGATCTGACGAACGCAGAGGCCGAGGTGGCGGCGCTCCGCGACCAGTTGAAGGCGATCCTGTCAGAGGCGTTGGCGCGATGAACGCGGAACGGCTGCTCGCCCTCTACGAACAGGTCGCCGAGGCGCCAGACGCGGTTCCCCACATGCGCCGCTTCGTGCTGGACCTCGCCGTGCGAGGGAAGCTGGTGCCGCAAGAGGCGGACGATGAACCAGCGTCGGAACTGCTGAAGCGGATCGCGGCGGAGAAGGCGCGGCTGGTGAAGGCGGGAGAGATCAGGAAGAAGGCTGCGCAGAACCCAAAAATGGTCGAGCCGCCGCACGAGCTTCCCGCGAACTGGCGCTGGGTCGCGCTCGGAACCGTATTCCTTTACGATGCAGGCGCGAAGCGCGAACCCAAGTCGCTGGACCCTTCGCTTTGGCTCCTTGAACTGGAAGACGTTGAGAAGGAGACGGGGCGGCTTGTTGCGCGTAGCTCCGTCGCTGACCGCGAGTCGAAGAGCACGAAGTCCGAGTTTCAGGTCGGCGACATTCTCTACGGCAAGCTCCGGCCATACCTGACGAAGGTGCTTGTGGCGGATGCCCCCGGCTATTCGACAACGGAAATCGTGGCAATTCGCCCGTTCCTTCCGCTCTGCTCGGAGTATTGCGCGCTTGCGCTGAGGCGTCCTGATTTCGTGGACTATGTTACCCGCCTCGGCCAAGGCACGAAGATGCCGCGTCTCCGTACGGAGGACGCTGTTGTGTCTCCTTTCCCCCTCCCGCCCCTCGCCGAGCAGCGGCGGATCGTGGCGAAGGTGGACGAATTGATGGCGCTGCTGGACCGGCTGGAGGCGGCCCGCACCGCGCGCGAGGCCACCCGCGACCGGCTGACCGCCGCCAGCCTCGCCCGCCTGACCGCGCCCGCCGCGGATGCAGCCGACTTCCTGGCCAACGCCCACTTCGCCCTCGCCACGCTCCCCGCCCTCACCACCCGCTCCGACCAGATCAAACCCCTCCGCCAGATCATCCTCAATCTGGCGGTGCGGGGAAAACTGGTGGAGCAGGACCCGGCAGATAATCAGAAGAACCAGTCCGCACTGCGTCCTGACAAACAGGCCGAAAGTTACGATCGACGGGCTTTTGAAGAGCGCGCGGCGAAGTTTGATCTGCCATCGAACTGGACAATCGAGCCACTTTCTCGCGTCGCTGAGCGCATCGTCGATTGTCCTCACACGACACCAAAGTGGACCGAGGAGGGGGTGCTCTGTATCAAAACGAACCAAGTGCGTGCCGGAATTCTCGACTTATCGACGCCGACATTCGTTAGCGAAGAAACATACAAGATCCGGATTGAGCGGCTGGAACCGCTAGCGGACGACATTCTCTACATCCGAGAGGGCGGCGTGCTCGGTGTCGGTTGCCGCATTCCTCCGAACATAAGGCTCTGTATGGGGCAGCGGCTCATGCTTATTCGCGCAAATGCCTCCGTCACGCCTGTCTTTCTCGAACTGTGCCTCAACTCGCCATGGATCGCGGATTTTGCGGCCGAGAAAACGACGGGTGGGGCTGCACCGCGAGTAAACATGTCTCTTGTGCGCGGCTATCCCATCCCCCTCCCACCCCTAGCCGAACAACACCGCATCGTCGCGAGGGTTGATGCCCTCATGGCGCTGTGCGACTCGCTGGAGGCCGCCCTCATCACCGCCGACACCACCCGAGCGCGCCTCCTCGAAGCCCTCCTCGCCGACGCGCTGAACCCGGCATCAATGCAAGAGATGGAGGCGGCGGAATGACGGAACCACGCCTGTTCAATGTCTATTGCGACGAAAGCTGCCACCTCGAGCACGACGGCGTGCCCGTAATGGCTTGGGGTGCCGTCTATTGCCCGGCTGACGCCAGCCGCGCCATTTCCGAAGCAGTGCGGACGCTGAAGGCCGAGCATGGGCTTGCGCATGATTTCGAGGCGAAATGGACAAAAGTCTCGCCCGCCAAGGCTGATTTCTACCTGGCTCTGATTGACCTGTTCTTGAATGATGAGCGGCTTCGGTTTCGCGGCCTCGTCGTTCCGGACAAGGGCTTGCTGGACCACGCGCGCTTCGACCAGTCACACGACGACTGGTACTACAAGATGTATTTCACAATGCTGCGCCCCATCTTCTGCGCACCGCATCGATATCGCATCTATCTGGACGTAAAGGACACACGCGGCGGGCCGAAAACCCGGAAGCTGCATGAGGTCTTGGCCAACAGTCTTTATGACTTCGACCGGGAGGCGATCCAGCGCGTCCAGCAAGTTCGCAGCCACGAAAGCGAGCTCCTCCAAGTCGCCGACCTCGTTATCGGAGCGCTAACGTATGCGAACCGTGGCCTCACAACCAGCCCGGCAAAGACGGCAGTTGCGGCTAGGCTGCGTGAGCGGCTCGGGCAAAATGTTCTGATCCGCACTTCCACGTTCACGGCAACGAAATTCAACATTCTCGTGTGGCGGGCGCGGGAGGCGGCTGGATGAACCCGCCCGAACTACTGCCGTTCGCCGCGTTTGAGGGCGACTGGCCCGCATATGAAGCCGAGCTCCACCGCATCTTCGTCGCCGAGATTGCCAATGGCGGTGTACAGTACGAGGGGCTTCGCGTCGGTTGCCGTCGCCATCCGGAAGCGGCGCGCCGATGGGCGTCGTTTTGGCATCTGGTACAGGAAGGTAGCGTCGAAGATGATCGTCTACCTGATTTGCGTCGCTGCGAGCGGATCCGCTGGGTGCGATGGGTGATCGAGAATGCGGTCGCTCATGCCGAAATCGATGTGTGGCAGAATACCCGCGGCACACAGGTCAACACGCTGCTGTGGTTTCGCGAGGAATACCTCGTCGTTCTCGGGCAGCGCCAAGGCTACTGGCTCTTGAGAACGGCCTATTGCACGGAGAAAAGTGGGCGTATCGCGCAGCTCAGAAAGGAGCGAGATGCGTTCCGCCGCGCCAACCCTTAGAACGGCTGAAGCCGCCCAAGCGAACCTAGGCGGCCTCGAATGCTCCTCCTACACATGGCAGGTGAGACAGTGTGAAAATGGCGCATCTGGGCCTGATTGTCAAGGACCTCCGGCGCCCACCAAGCATGATCCCAGTGCCGGCCTCGACAAAAGTCGCATCATTTACAATGCCTTAACGATATTTGCTTTGGCGCCTAGGGCCGTCATTCAGCCAGGCAGGGGTAGCGAGTGATGGCCGTCAACCTCGTGATCGCAGTCACAGACGGAGACTGGTTCGAGATGTTGCGCCAGCACCCCAACCTTGGCGAGGTCAACTTCTGGGCACCGTCAGCGGCGAACTTCCGGGCACTTCGACCCGGCGAACTCTTTCTCTTCAAGCTACACGCACCCCGCAACGTGATCGTCGGTGGTGGCGTGTTCACGTACGCCAATGCTCTACCATGCTCGCTGGCCTGGGAGGCTTTTGGCGTTGCGAATGGTGCTCGGTCGGCACAGGAGATGCGAGCCCGTATCGCACGCTATCGCCGGAGCGACCCGTCGGACCGAAGTGACTTTCAAATTGGTTGCCGGATCCTCACGCAGCCGTTCTTCTTCCATGAGGCCGACTGGATCCCCGTCCCGCAAAGCTGGGCACCAAATATCGTTTCGTTCAAGACGTACAGCACCGGAGACGCCGAAGGCTTGGCGCTGTGGAATGCGGTGAACGACCGAATGAATCGGCAGCAATTTGTCGGCATGGCCGAAGACCAAGCGCGATACGGCGATCCACAGTTAATCCGCCCGCGTCTCGGCCAAGGTGCCTTCCGCGTGCTCGTGACCGACTTATACCAGCGTAGGTGCGCCATAACGCAAGAGCGCACTCTACCAGCTCTGGAGGCGGCTCATATTCGTCCATACGGTGAAGGGGGTGGACACGAAGCCAAGAACGGCCTTCTTCTGAGGCGAGACATTCATAGCCTATTTGACGGCGGGTACGTGACTGTGACCCCGGAGAACCGCTTTGAAGTGAGCCGCAGGATCAGAGAAGAGTTCGACAATGGTCGACACTACTATGAGCTTCATGGCCGGAGTATCTCGCTGCCTACTGACGAGGGCGCCCGACCGGATCCCGCTTTTCTCCAATGGCACAATGAGAACCGGTTCAACGGCTGACAGAATTTGGATGTGGGTTCCGGGCGCCGCCCGGTTGGCCTCTCGAAACACAACAGGCTGTGCGCGTCAGAAAATCCTTACCTTTCAGCGCATTGGGCGAATTTCACCAAATCACCGCAGGCAACAGGTCCGGAGAATATCGGCCCTGAGAGACCGCTTCCGGGGCTCTTGGCGGCAGCGCCAGTGCTCAGCCCCTCCTGCATAACCCCCGAAAACACGGATGAGATTGAACACCCCCTTTCGCTGCGATCGTGCTATTTTCTC
>JADQCE010000005.1 GCA_016278265.1 Halothiobacillus sp.
CTGGGCGTCGTTGAGATCGTAGCTCATGGATCTGTCCTTTGCGTCTGGATCAGGAAGGGGTGGCGGTGTGGGCGGGCGCGCGGCCGTCGATCTTCGCGATCAGCGAGCCGAGATCGGGCGGCTCGGTCACATCGAGGCGGCCGGAGCGGTCCTTCGCGGGAAGGCCCCAGGGGTTGCCGGAGCGGCAGACGAGGCGACGCTCGGCGGACGTCTCGTCGAGGGTCCACTCGCCCTTGGCGTCGCGGCCGAAGAGCTGCATCGAGACCACCTGGTCGACGATGCCCGGCAGCTCGCGCCCGGCCTTCGTGCCCTCCATCTGCGGCTGCCACGTCGTCGCGCCGAACTCGTCGGTGACCTTCTCGAGGACGCCAACGAAGATCACCGTCTTGCCGCGGGCGTGCTGGAGGTGCTTCAGCGCCTGGATCACCTCGCGGCCCAAGAGCCCGTAGGCGCCGCGGACATCGGGCTTGCCGGTCCGCTCGGAGAAGGCCTCGGGCTGCTGGCGGGCATAGGCCATGGCCTGCCGCGTCAGGTCGGTGATCGAGTCGACGAAGACGATCCGCTTCCTTGCGAGGAAATCCTCGATGCCGGTGCCGAGATACTGCTGCTGCAGCCAGGCGTGATACTCGGCGCCGTACCAGGACTTCGGATGCTGGGCCGGATCGTGCCCGCCGATCAGTACGGCGAGGTCGCGGAAATCGGTGAAGCTGCGCACCGGGATCGAGTCCCCGCGCCAGTCCTGCACCGACTTCATGCCGGCCTCGAGGTCGAGGCAGACCGTCTCCTCGGCGGGCAGCGTCTTCAGGAGCGTCGTCTTGCCGACGCCGGGCGGGCCGAAGATGGCGAGCGAGGTCTTGTTCTCGACGGCCGAGAGCCGTTCGTCGGCGGTGATGATGCGGAAGGCCATGGGGTTCTCCGGGGTCTGAATTCAGGGTGCGCGGCGACGGGGGTGACCGGGTGCCGAAGGGGAACCTGCCCGGCGTTGCCGACCGGGCGTCCCGCCGCCGCGCGTCACCGGTCTCGAGCCTCGAGCCGGAAGACGGGTTTGCCGGTGGTCTCGCTGCGCGCGTCCGCGAAGCCCTCGCGCATCGCCGCGGGCCAGGCGCCGAAGCGCCGCTCGGGCACGCGATAGGCGATCTCGAGATACTCGGTGGGATCGTCGCCGGCGGCGCGGATGCGATCGGCCATGGCGGCGAGCCGGTCCTGATCCCAGGAAACCTTCTTCGGCAGGTCCGCGACGATGACGACGCCCTCGTCCTCGACGCGCACGGTGCCGCTGGTCTTGCCCTGTGCAGCCCGCTCGGCCGTGGCGGCGGCCTCGTAACGTTGCGCGATCCCGGCCTCGAGCCTGTCCCGCAGCCGCTTCACGCGGGCGGTCTCGGCGAGCGCCGTCGTCTGCAGGTCCAGCAGCATCTCGGGCGGCAACGCCGCGATGTCGCCGATGGCGAGACCTTCGAGGTCGTCGAAGCGGGGGGCGTTGTCGGGGTGCGGCATGGCGGGAACTCCGATGGAGGGAAACGGAACGGCCATCAGGCGGCCTCGGCGTCTTCGATGAGGCGGGCGAGCGGCACGGGCGTGCGGCGCGGCCTGGTCCGCGCGACGGCGAGATAGGCGAAGCGGTCCGGACCGAGCCGCACCTGGACGAGGTGGACGAGGCCCGCCTCGAAGGCCCGGTGCGCGGCGCCCGCCAGCGCGGCCAGCCTGCGGCGGTCGGGTTCCGGCAGCGTCGAGATCACGGCCGTCGTGTCGATGCCGAGGAACCCGCGGTGGTACTCCAGACGGTCGCCAGGCATCGCCTGGCCGATCCAGGCGCAGAACTCGATGTCGGTGAGCGGCCGGGGCCGCGCCGGGGTGAAGGCGGTGGGGGGCATGACAAGCATCTCCATGTCTTCCCTCTACTCACGCAGGCCTCGAACCGTCCCACCGCCCCCCGAGCCCGCGCATGGCGAGCTCGAGCCGGAGGCGTGCGAGGCGGCGGTAGAGGGCGGAGCGGGAGATGCCGTCGCGGCCAATCAGATCGGCGACGGCGCAGGTGCCGAGTGCCGCGCAAAGCCCCCGGACATCCTCCGGCAGGTCGGCGAGCGCCCGGGCGAGGTCGTGGCGGGTCTCCACGTCAACCGCGGCGCAACGATCCTGGCCATGCCAGGCGGACAGCCCGTCCGTCTCCGCCAGCAGGCAGCCCAGCGGCTCGGCGCTGCCGGCGACGGGAGCGTCGAGCGACAGCACCGTGCCGCCCTGCGCCCGGCGCTGACGATGGTGCCGGATCGCGATGCGCGCGCACTGGTTGCGGAGGACGACGTTCGCGAACGCGCCGATGGCGCCGCGGCGCTTGTCGAAGCCCGGCAGCCGGCAGATCACATCGATCAGAAGGTCCTGGCGGAGATCGTCGAGATCGGCCGCGGGGAGCGCCAGCTTGCGGTGCAGACGCTGCGCCGCGAGGTCGGTCTCGTCGATCAGCGTGGCAAGGTCGGAGCGGGAAATCGGTGGGTGCATGTCGAAGGGTCCTGGTCGTTTCCGTTCACGACCCGACCGTGCAACATGCTGAAATCGTTTATCTCTCGGACTTCTCCCGAAAACCTCCCGAAAACCTCCCGGTGCCGCAGAACGGGTCTAGGCGATGAACGCGATCTCGGACGACGCGAGGGCGAGACGCGCGCCGACCTTGGACTTCCGCTCGATGAACCCGTTGCTCGGGACCGCGTTCAGACGCGTGTTCCTGCGGAAGGCATCGCGCAGGCGGTTCATGCAACGGTCGACCTGTTCGGGATTGCTCTCCCGTCCCGTGCTGGCCTGCAGCGTGGCCGCGAGACTGTCCTTCGGCACCCAGCCGCCCGCAGCCACGGCCTCCTCGGCGAGCAGCACGAACGCGTCGAAGTCCCGCGGTTCGACCTCGAGTTCGATGCCTTCGAAGATCGCGCGCCGGCCGATACGGTCGATCTGGAGGCGCGCATCCGGCGCTTGCCGTCCCGTGGGCACGCGGATCCGGCCGAGATCGAGCGCGAAGGGACGATCCGGATCGTCGCGCAGCAGATCCTCGGCGCGGGCTACCGTCATGCGGAGACCTTCGAGCTGGCGTGCGACCGCAGTCGGCATGTCGCAGTCGCCAAGGCTGATCAGGGCGACGGGGGCTTCGCTGTCGATGGCGCCGCGCACGTGATCCACGATCTCCTGCGCGGTGTCCTCGCGCAGCCGCCGCACGAGGCAGACCTCTGCAGCGCGACCGTGACCCTCGTGCCTGCCGAGCCGCCAGACCCGGGCCGAAAGCGCCGTCGGGCCGGGCCCGCCCAGCCCGGACTGCTCGCGGATCGCACGGCAGAGCGCTGCAATGTCGATGTCGAAGGTCCAGACGTCCTGCGCATCCCCGTAGCGTTCGCAGGCGCCGGTCTCCGGATCGACGACGACCAGCCCGTCGTCGACGACCTGGTAGACCGTGGCGCCGTCGTCGCGCAGGTCTTCCCGCTCCGTCAGGATACCTAGGTTGCGGAGCGAGCGAACGATGCGGGGATCGTGGGGTTGCAGGTCGGCGGCGCCGATGGAACGGATCGGGTGACGATCACTCTGCCGCAGCAGCAGCCTGATCAGCCCCGCGGCGTTTGCGGATGTCATTGTCTTCCAGCATGTCCAGAATCAGCCGTTCGTGCGAGTGGTCGCGCATGCTGACCGTCCGGGGCGGACGGATCGTCACCGGCACGACGATCTCGCTGTCGTCCACCTCGATGGTCACGTCGATCTTCGCGTGCACGATCCGCACGTCGGCGACATCGAGGTCGCACGCGACCTCCTTCAGGCGCTTCAGGGCGTTCTCGGAGTCGCCGAGGGTCAGGAACCACGGCGAGCGACGCAGCCGCCCCGTCGCGGTGAGCTGGGCCTCGTCGACCCGTAGCTCCCGCAGGGCGACATGAGTGATCTCCCCCTCGGGATCGAAGCGGAACCTGAACGCCGGTCCAAGCATTTGCAGGGGCGCGAGCGTGTAGAGTTCTTCCTTGGCCGACGCCTCGAAGATGTCGCCGTCGCCGAGAACGTGCTCTCCGAAGAGCCTCACCAGCTTCTTCGCATCCGCTGCGGATTTCGAACCCACGGCGATCGACCCCCGTCGCGGATCGTACTCGATGGTCGACTGCACGATCTCGCGGAACTTCAGCGTGTCTTCGGCGCCCTCCTGGTCGACGTTCTTCGTCTCCGCCTTGGAGCCGTGCAGGATCAGCACCCGCAGCAGGTCCTCCTCCTCGAACCACCGGACGTCGCAGTATTGCCCGTTGTAGCGGCTGGCGAAATGCAGACGCGCCGCTTCCGCGAAGGCCTCCTGCACGCCCGCCTCGTTGTGACGCGGCTCGACGTCCTCGCGATCGGCATCGCGTTCGAGCTTGGTCGAATGGGCGAGGAACGCCGCCGCGCTGAGCGCGCGGTCGAAGACGGGCCGATGGTCCAGCCAGGTAACCAGTGCAATGAAACGAGGGGTAAACCGCAAGTCGTCGGGCGCATTCTCGAGTCGGTACTCCGACAGGACGTCGATCCCGGCCTCCGAGGCGATTTCCTGGATGATCCGGGCGCCCGCATCCGTCGACAGCGTGGAGATGTTGAAAAGCGCGAACTGCAGGCTCGCCGGGAACCGCAGGTCGGCCTTTGCGAAGAGATCGAAGATCGCCTCGCGCCGTTCGGCGTCGTCCTCCGGCAATCCATCCCAATCGAAATCGATCTGGCCGAGATACGGGCTCAGCAGGCGGTGAAGCAGCTCGAGATCGACGGTTCTCGAGAATGCGCGGTCGATGAAGTTCCTGATCCTTTTTGCCATGTGGTTTCTCCTTGGTCGCGAAACCCTCGCGCGGACCGGCAGAAAAACCGGAACGCGCATCGGCAGTCTGCTTCGTTTTGCGCGAAATGATGCGCTGCCGGAATTGGCCGAAGGGGACTGCCGATCCACCGCGCGAAGGTGAATCTGTTCCGACTATGTTCTAACCGGGCCGACAACCGTGAGTCGAGTCCGTGGCGGCTCCACCCGTGCCTGCAGGGACCTCGTGGGACGGTTTCCGAATCCGGTGAGTAGGAGAAGGGCGAGACATCACGGACCCGCCCTTCATGAAACGCCCGAATCCCCTGCCTCCCGACCGGATGACGCCCGCCGAGCGACGCGCCGAACTTTGCAGCCTGCTGGCGCTGGGGCTGGTTCGGTTGCGGATGCGCGATGGGAGCGAAGCTTCTGACGATACTGGAGAAATTCGCCTACACTCTCCGGCGAGCGCATGCCGTCATGCAACTCCAACTCACCGGAGAAATGCATGAACAAGCCCGATAACATCCCCGCGCGCCTGGCCGCGCTCAAGACCGCGACGACACCGGAACTGAAGGCGCAATGGCGCGACCTGTTCGACAGCGAGCCGCCGCCGTTCAACCGCCGCTACCTGGAGAGCCGGCTCGCCTATCGTATCCAGGAGCTGGCCTATGGCGGGTTGAAACCCGAGACGATCCGGCGGCTGGAGCGGCTGGGCGAGGAACTCGACGGCGGCGACCGCAAGAAGAGCCGGATCCGCGCCGACACCATGCCCATCGCCGGCACTCGGCTGATCCGCGAATGGCAGGGCGTCGAGCACGTCGTCACCGTCACAGCAGACGGCTTCGAATGGCAGGGCCGACCCTACAAGTCGCTCTCCGCCATCGCCCGCGCCATCACCGGGACGCGCTGGAACGGCTGGGTGTTCTTCGGGCTGAAGAACCGGCGGGGGCGGACATGACGAAGGCGCCGGCGAAATCAGGTATGATCCGGAAGCAACGCTGCGCGATCTACACCCGCAAATCCTCCGAGGAAGGGCTGGAGCAGGAGTTCAACTCGCTCCACGCCCAGCGGGAGGCGTGCGAGGCGTTCATCGCCAGCCAGCGCTCCGAGGGCTGGGTGCTGGTCCGCGATCAGTACGACGACGGCGGCCTTTCGGGCGGTACGCTTGACCGGCCCGGCCTGCAGCGGCTGCTGGCCGACATCGAGGATGGGCTGGTCGACGTTGTGGTCGTCTACAAGATCGACCGCCTCTCCCGATCCCTTTCCGACTTCGCCAAGCTGGTCGAGGTGTTCGACCGGAATGGCGTGACCTTCGTCAGCGTGACGCAGAGCTTCAATACCACCACGTCGATGGGCCGGCTGACGCTGAACATCCTGCTCAGCTTCGCGCAGTTCGAGCGGGAGGTCACCGCCGAACGCATCCGTGACAAGGTCGCCGCCAGCCGCAAGAAGGGGATCTGGATGGGCGGCGTCCCGCCCTACGGATACCGGGTCGAGAACCGGAAGCTGGTGGTCGACGAAGAAACCGCTGCGCATGTGCGCTGGATCTTCGCCCGCTTCCTCGAGATCGGGTCCTGCACGGAACTGGCGCGAGAGGTCGGCAAACGCGGCATCCGGACGCCGCGCGGCAACCGGATCGACAAGAAGTACCTCTACCGGATGCTGAACAACCGCGCCTATATCGGCGAGGCGGTGCACAAGGGAGAGAGCTACCCCGGCGAGCACGACGCGATCATCGACCGCGAGACGTGGGACCGCGTCCACGCCATCCTGCAGGAAAGCCCCCGCAAGCGCGCTGCTCGAACCCGCGCCGACACGCCCGCGCTGCTGAAGGGGCTGCTGTTCGGGCCAGATGGCGCGGCATTCTCGCCGACGCACACGCGCAAGGGCGACCGGCTGTACCGCTACTACGTCAGCCAGACGGTGCTGAAGCACGGCGCCGGATCCTGCCCCGTCGGCCGAGTTCCCGCCGCCGAGATCGAGGCCGCCGTCATCGATCAGGTGCGCGCCGTATTCCGCCAGCCGGAGATCGTGGCGGGGACATGGAAGGCCGCGCGCGCCCACGCCGACGACATCACCGAGGCCGACGCCCGCGCGGCGCTTCAGCAGCTTGACCCGCTGTGGGACGAACTCTTCCCCGCCGAGCAGGCCCGCATCGTGGCGCTGTTGGTCGAGCGGGTGGACATCGGGATTGAGAACCTGAACGTCAGGCTCCGCGTCGACGGCCTCGGCGGCCTCGCGCGCGAGATGCTGGCCGGTAGAATTGGAGAAGCTGCGTGACACGCGGCGCGCCTGTCCCCGAAACCGTGACACTCGACGTCCCGTTCCGCGTCGTGAAGCGCGGCGGGCGGAAGGAGATGCAACTACCGGACAGTGCCGTGCAGCCGCGCCGGACTGACAACACTCTCGTGAAGGCGCTGGCCCGCGCGTTCCGATGGAAGAGGATGCTGGAGTCGGGCGAGTTCGCCACCATCGCCGAAATGGCCGAACGCGAGGGGATCGCGCCCTCATACATGACCCGCGTCCTGCGCCTCACGCTGCTCGCGCCGGACATCGTGGAGGCAATCCTGGACGGGAAGCAGAGGCCGGAAGTTACGCTGGCGCGGCTGCTGGAGCCGTTTCCGGCTGAATGGACAGGGCAGCCGGACCACATCGGGCGCGCCGGCTGAAGCTGTCATTCGAGCTGTGCGCGGCGAACGGCTGCTACGAGCCTTCTTGGGCCCTGGCTTCGTGGGCAGCCTCCGCTCTGTTGGGAAGGAAGAGGACGTGCCTACGGCGAGAAGGAATGGCCGGTATCGGTCAGGCACTCACTACGCTACTGTCGGATAGCTATCAGCCGGTACCGCGGCCGTTGCGGGACTTGTATGGAGGGCTAGTGATTGGCTACCGTGATGATCGGTCGTTCTTGACGAGGGTTCTTAGATGAAGACTTTCTTAAAGCTTCTCAGAATTTTATTCTTCTTTTCTGTCTATTTCTGCATCGCACTATTGATCGTTGCTTTTGGTCTTCAGAGTTGGCCGGTTGGCGGCCAGATGCTCTTTGCGTTTGGTGCCCCTGTTTTTCTGATCTGGTGGCAAGAGAGGAGGCGATCGCGAAAAGTCCCCACGAAAGCTATTGCCGAGGGAAGTTTGGAAACGCGAACCTCCCGACCTGAGCCGGTAGCGCGCCAGAGTACCTACGAAGATCGTATCGAGCGCGAACGAAATCGCGAAGCCAATGCTTCCAAAGCACCGGTTGGCGTTCAGGCCTATTCCTCACCAAAGCAGGACTACGCCGAGATCGTTCGCGCTGGAAGGTCTGCAGCGCCAGCTCTTGCGGCGGTCGCTGAACGAAACCAGCCCGTGCGCGCTGTATCGAGCACATCGACCCGATCAACGAAAAGCGGGTGGGTCCCGTCTGGCGAAACAGCTAGCGTGGCCGGCCGCAACATCGGCGGGATGGTCTATGTCGGCACGCCTCCCCTGCTGAACACCTACGGGTATCGTGACAAGTGCCGAGCCTATATCGATCCGTCCCTATCGGTCGCGCGCTCTGGATCCGACAAAGCTGGTGAGGGGATGCCCTATTGGCCAGGGTACTCGGACATCTCACCCCAGTGCAGGGCGACCTACCTTGATTGGCTGGCCAGCGGGCGAAGCGATGCCTCCTACAACCCCGGCTACATGTTCCTGTACTTCTACGGGTTGGAGCGTCGCTTCTTCGTCGATCAGTCGAACGAAGATGCCAAGGATATCGTCCAGGAGGTTCGGCGGCTGCAGTCGCTTTACCCTGACAACCACTCGGTCAGACGCTATTTGGGTGAGTTCCTTGACATTGCGATGCTTGCCGAAACCGACCTCGACGCTATCGAGCCGATTCTTGAGAAGCAGGGCTGGGAACTTCCGTTCTCACTCAAATACGCAATCGGAGCTCGGATCGACAAAGGCGAGAACCTGACGGCTGACTGGTTGCTGAGTTGGTTCATGTGCCATCCGGAAACAAATCTGAGAACTCCCGCGACTCGGTGCCGTGACGAGTTCATCGCTCTTTTCCGCATGCGGTTTGATCGACGTTTTCCTGATGGGCTCAAGGTGACCAAACCCCGGAAGTCACTCACGGCATCCTATCGAGCCGCTTCCAGCGAGTTTCAGGGGTCCGCCAACCCAACCGTGGACGGCAAGCCGGTCCCGGATATTTCCGGTCTGCGCAAACCTGTGGAGATTGCCCAAGAGTTGGCTGACGAGGTGATGAACGATCTCGACAAGCTCAGTCGCTTCTTGGGCCGAAATCCTGACGGCCGCGGAAGCGTGGAAGCGCATGCCTTGTTGCCCTCTGATCTATGGGAAACCTTCCCATCAGAGGAAATGGACCGGTTGAAATCATGGGCAAGCGATATCGTCGATCGGGGCGGATTGGTGCCGCTTGAGGAGGTGATCGGGCGTCTGGAGGGAGAAACGAACGAGAAGATCGGGAAGCGGCAGATGACAGGAGCGGCCGACGCGCTCGCGCGTCTCGGTTTCGGTCTGGCGCCCGACCCTCGGTTTGCGCTCCGATCGCCCAAGGCGGAAGAGCCTGTTGTGCTGTTCAACCTAAGCGAACCCATCGAAAGACTGGAGGAAGTTTCCGACAGTTATCGAAGCGCCTTGATGGAATTGGCACTTGGGTCGTTCGTCGCACATGCGGATGGTCGCATCGCGGAGCCTGAGCGCAGAGCGCTGGAAGATCAAGTTTCTGCCGCGGCCATCAGCGATCAGGAACGCCGCAGGCTGCGCGCGAACCTTGAATGGTTCCTCGCAGTGCCACCGGACATGACGCTTCTGCGGCGCAAACTGAAGGAGGTTGGTCAAGATAGCCAGGCTGCCATCCGTGCAGCGCTGGTTGGTGCAGCACATGCAGATGGAATTATTCACTCCGACGAAGTCGCGAGCATCGAGAAGGTCTACAAGGCTTTGGGCCTCGACCCTGCGCTTGCCTACTCGGACCTTCACGCCTGCGAAATTGTGGATGGTCCCCGCACTGTTCGTGCCTCGCAACCGGGCCGTGCAGGCGAATCGATACCCGATCTTGAAAAAGCCAGCGGGCCTAAACTCGATGCTTCACGGATCGCGGCGATCCGTTCGGACACCGAGCGCGTCTCGTCTGTCCTTGGTCAGATTTTCGATGTCGAAGAGGAAGAGAGCGGTGTCTCCGCGTCTGCCAATCAAAGCCAGTTGGCAGGGCTTGACCCGAAACACGGCGCCCTTGTTCTCGAATTGGTTAATCGGGAGCATTGGTCTGAAACCGAGTTCGAGAAGATATGCGCCTCGAAGGGTTTGATGGCGTCCGGCGCTTTGGAAGTCGTGAATGAATGGGCCTTTGAGAACTACGATGAAGCGCTTCTCGAGGAATATGATGGATATGACGTGTCTCCGGACATTGCGGAGGCAGTAAAGGAAAAAATGAATGCGGAGGGCGGGGATGTCGAAGCTGAAACCACGTGAACGAGATGCAATCGTGCAGGCTCTTCGGGCGGGGGTCGTGCCCAAGCTCGGTTTGCGTCATATGCAGGTCGGCCGCGTCCGGGAAATCGAAGAACTCGTCAAAGACATGGATCGGATATCCGATGGCGGTTCGGCCATCCGGTTCATCATCGGCGAATACGGGTCCGGCAAGACGTTCTTCATGAACCTGATCCGCCTTGTTGCCCTCGAGAAGGGTCTGGTGGTGATGTTTGCGGACCTGGCGCCCGACCGGCGTATTCATGCGACCGGCGGACAAGCCCGAGGGCTCTATGCTGAGATGGCTCGTAACCTGTCGACGCGGACGAAGCCCGATGGTGGGGCTTTGGCCAGTGTGGTGGAGCGTTTCGTCAGCCAGGCTCACCGCGATGCTGAGGAACGCGATGTGCCCACGGGGTCAATCATTCGTGAACGCCTCGGCCACTTTGAAGAACTTACTGGGGGTTTTGAGTTCGCTGAAGTCATCCGTCGATATTGGGAAGGCCATGAGACAGGTGACGACGAGCTGAAATCCGCAGCATTGAGATGGCTGCGCGGTGAATTCGCGACACGCACAGACGCGCGCAAGGCGCTCGGCGTACGCACGATCATCGATGATGCCAGTGTCTACGACCATCTGAAGCTGATGTCGGCATTCGTGTGCGAGGCCGGCTATAAGGGTTTGCTCGTCGGCCTCGACGAGATGGTAAACCTCTACAAGCTAACCTCGTCGCAGGCCCGTAATGCGAACTACGAGCAGATTCTTCGGATCCTCAACGACGTGCTGCAAGGCAGCGCTGAAAACCTCGGCTTCCTGATGGGCGGGACACCGGAATTCTTGATGAACACCCGCCGAGGGCTCTACAGCTACGAGGCCCTTCAGTCGCGTTTGGCCGAGAACACCTTCGCGCGAGACGGTTTGGTCGATCTTTCGGGGCCTGTTGTTCGGCTGGCCAGCCTGACCCCGGAGGACCTCTTCGTTCTTCTGGCCAATGTTAGGCGGATCATGCAAGACGACACCGATGCTTTGCCGGACGCCGCGCTCAAGGCTTTCATGGCGCATTGTTCGGATCGGATCGGCGAAGCCTACTTCCGGACGCCACGCAATACGGTAACGGCCTTCGTGAACCTGCTTTCTGTGCTCGAGCAAAACCCCGGAGTCGAATGGAGCGATCTGATCGAAAAGATCGAGGTCTCCGAAGACCTCGGTGAAGACATGACTGAGGTGGACGAGTCTACCGATGCCCATGACCCTGGTGACGACGATCTGATCAGCTTCAAGCTCTGACGCCGATGAGCAGTGCGTTCGACAAGCTGGCGAGGCCTGTGCAGAAATGGATACGCCAGCAAGGATGGCGCGAGCTTCGCGACGTCCAGGCGCGATCCATCAGGACGATCTGCGAGACCAACGCTGATTTGATCGTTGCGGCATCGACAGCGGGCGGAAAGACGGAGGCGGCGTTCCTGCCTTTAATTTCCCAGGTGCTCGACGCGCCTGCCACCGGCACCGGCTTCGACCTGCTCTACATCGGTCCGCTGAAAGCTTTGATCACGGATCAGGCCATGCGGCTGGAGGACATCTGCCAAGAGACAGAACTACCAGTTGTCCCGTGGCACGGGGATGTTTCACAGTCGATCAAGACGCGCGCGTTGAAATCTCCCAAAGGGATCCTGCTGATAACCCCAGAGTCCCTTGAAGCGCTTTTCATACGTCGCGGTTTGGAAATCGCGCGCCTGTTTGGGGTCACGCGGGCGGTTGTGATCGACGAGTTGCACACGGTTCTTGATAGCGAACGCGGTGTCCAGCTTCGTTCACTGCTCACAAGGCTTGAGCTCGCCCTAAAGCGTCCAATCCGACGCATAGGTCTGTCGGCTACGCTTGGCGACATGGAGCTCGCCAAGGCCTATCTGCGCCCGGACTCCGCAAAATCTGTCCAGCTCATCCAAGCAGAAGGTGGCGACGCTGAATTGCGGCTCCAGCTTCGCGGCTACTTGTCAGGCGATGAGGATGAAAGCAGCCCATCCGCAACGGACGCCATCGCAAACCATCTGTTCAAGCAACTTCGAGGCAGCGACAACCTTGTATTCGCAGGGGCACGGCAGCGAGTAGAGATCTACGCGGATCGGTTGCGTGAGCTTTGTGAAAAGGAACACCTGCCGCAGGAATTCTATCCCCACCACGCCAGTCTCTCCCGCGAACACCGCGACTTCGTGGAGCGCCGCCTTAAGGATCCTGCGAAACCGACAACCGCGGTCTGCACGTCGACGCTCGAGCTTGGAATCGACATAGGTGACGTGACCTGCGTGGCCCAAATCGGGGCGCCATTCAGCGTCGCGGCGTTGCGACAACGTCTCGGCCGGTCAGGTCGGCGCGAGGGACAGCCAGCCATACTCAGGCAGTACGCTGTCGAAACCAAGCTTACCACAGAGAGCAGTTTTGTTGATCGCCTTCGCCTCGGCCTGATCAGGTCGATAGCAATGATTGACTTGTTGCTGGAAGGCTGGTGCGAGCCGCCAAAACCGGAGGCGCTTCACCTTTCGACTCTCGTCCACCAGATACTTTCGATCATTGCTGAGCGCGGCGGTGCTTCTGCGAACGTTATCTACAACGTGCTGTGTCGCGAGGGCCCCTTCCGAAAGGTCACGACCGAAGTTTTTGCGAATGTACTGCGTGCGATCGGTCATCCTGAAACCGATCTGATCGAACAGTCTGGAAGCGGGCTCCTACTCCTGGGCAAGACGGGCGAAAGGCTAGTCGAGCATTACAGCTTCTACGCCGTATTCCAGACACCTGAGGAATTCCGGTTGGTTGCAGATGGGCGAGACCTTGGCACCCTGCCGGTCGACAATGTTCTCGCCCCAGGTATGTTGCTGATCTTCTCAGGGCGTCGTTGGGTGGTTCAAGAAATCCATGATTTAGAGAAGGTCATCATGGTTAAGCCCGCAAAAGCAGGAGTGCCTCCAGTCTTTGGCGGCGACCCGGGTGACATTCATGACAAGGTAATCGAACAGATGTTCGCAGTCCTCGAAGGGGATTTCAAACCCGTGTACATGGACGCGGTTGCCCATACTATGCTCGAGGAAGCACGTGCTCACTACGACCAACTGGAGTTTCAGGCCAATAACATCCGCAGTCTTGGTGAGCATACATGGATCATCGCGACGCGGTTCGGGACGGTGAAGACATCAACGTTAGCGCTTGCACTGAGAAGCGAAGGGTTCTTGGTCGAGCAACATGACGGGTTCTTGGTAGTTGAGGCCGGGGATGAAACACAAGATCTTCGAATGGTGCTTGCACGGTTGTCGGCCGGATACACGGGCGACATCTTCGCCGGCGCTGAAAACCTGATTACGGAGAAGTTTCATGTTTACTTGTCGCGACCTCTTCTGGAGCTGGATGCTGTATCATCGCGGCTTGTGCCTGGTCTTCTTCCGGGGATGACCAGTAGAATCTTGCAAGCATGACGATCCCGATGGCGAACGTTCGATCTCTGTTCCATCTCGCCGAGCGCGACCGGCGTCGAAGTGTTCAGGTCGAAACTTGAAAAAATCCTATTCTACCAATATCATACAAGCTATTCACCAAATCGGCGCAGTCATGAGGTCCGGAGAATATCGGCCCAGAGAGACCGCTTCCGGGCCACCTGTCAGCAGGGGCAGTGCTCAGCCCCTCCCGCATAACCCTCGAAAACTACAGATCCGTGCTCTCGGCACATCCGGGCAAGCCGCAGGGGCGACCAATTA
>JADQCE010000019.1 GCA_016278265.1 Halothiobacillus sp.
TTTCGGTTGGAGGGAAGGCGCTCGGGGCGCTCGAATGGGAAAAGCCACCGGCGGGGCCGGATCGGGACATCGGGTCAGGGGATTTCCTCGAGGACGTCGTGCAGCCGACGCATGGCGCGCTGGTACCGTTTGCGGGCGGCGGCCTCGGTCAGCCCCAGATCGACGGCGACCTCGGCCTGCGAGAGGCCCTCGATCGCCACGCGGATCACCAGCAGGGCGTCATCGCCCAGCAGCTTCCGCACGGCCACGTTCAGCCGCGCATACCCGGCCGCGCCGATCCCGCTGTCGCCGCTGTCCGCCAACTCGTCGGGGTCGGCGCCGTCGGCGAGATGTTCGCGCGCCTGATCTCGCTGGCGCACTCGGATCATGTCGCGCTCGACATTCCGCAGCACCGTGGCCGCGATCCAGTTGACGCGCCCGAGGTCGAGGCTGCGGACCGCCTCGGTCGTGCGCGCCAGCACGTCGGACGCGACCTCGTCCGCGGTGCCGAGCCTGCGCCAGAGCGACCGGCGCCGGATGGCGTCGAGGCCGGGCCAGAGCGCAAGCAACAGCATTGTCAGGGCGCAGTCGGACGCGGGCCCGTCGCCCTGCGCCGCCCCGACCAGCGCGGCGAGGATCACGTTCTTCCGGGCCGGATCGCCGGTCGTGCGATGCAGCCCGTCCAGCAGGGCCGCCGGATCCCGGAACGGTGTGAGGGCAGCCTGTGCACGCCGGACGGCGTCGAAACTGCGCTGGAAGTGAAGGTTGGAAGAAGAATGCATGAGGTGATCACGGATCTCGTGCCACGCGAAGGACATCGGACGCCTGCCTTGCGGCCAGGCGTCCGGCGCCTTCTCGTGGCCAGGTCAGGACGTCGCGCGTCTCTGCGATTTCAGGGGGTTGGGTGAATGCGCGCGTCAGCGCGCGGGGGCGGTCGCGTTGTTCAGCGTGCCGCAGCCCCGGCAGGTCGCCTGAACCGGGAAGCCCACGAGATACTCGTGCCCCCGCGCAAAGCGCAGGTGCATGCGGCCGTCCCGGCAGACGCCGAGCAGCTTGTCACAGCGCGTGCAGCGCCAATCCGAGTTGTGGGTGGTGGGCTTGGTCTTTGCGGCGCCGGACCAGCTCGACTGGGCTGTCTGGCGCGGGGGGAAGGGAGTCGGCATGGAAGTGCTCCTCTATGTGGAGCCCTTCCAGTAATCAGCGGTTTGTTAGACCGTCTCCCGCCGCATGTTAGACCGTTGTTAGACGGTCGCTTGCTCGGTTGGCTCGGCCACGGCTTCGGTTGGCTGCGCAGTGAGTAGCAGTCGCCAATATCCGTTCTTCGCACCCTTGCCGATATAGACGTCCCGGATGCTGTCCCAGGTCTCCTTCCGGAACGCCTGCTGGGGGCTTCTGGACTCGAAGCCTTCCATCAGCGCCTTTACCTGAACGTCGGGACTGCCTTTCGCGGCTGCGACCACCAGGCGCTCGAAGATTGTAAGTTGATCGTTCCCAGCGAGGTGAAGTGGCTCCCTGCCAGGAATGAACAGCGTGCCGGACTGCTTGCCTGTCCGAACCACCCGCGGCGACACGCCCCCGCGTGCGAGTGAAAGACCGTCTCGGTAAGCGAGTTCTATTCCGTCGCGCGCGAACAGCATTTCCTCGTCCGCCGATGCGAGATGGGACAGCAGCGGCATGACGACGTTAGGCCCAAGATGTGACGGCATCTCCTCGCTCGCGGCGAAGACGATGCCCACCCCAGCGTTGCCCCGCGCGCGCAACATCAGATCCAGTCTCTGCGCCGCTTTGGGATCATTGAGCCGTCGGGCGAAATAGACGGGCACATCTGCCTCATCGATCTGGATCGCGCCGACGAGGGTCAGGTCCGGGTCCAGGATCTGCGCCGCCCGCTTGCTCAGCAGCGGCTTCATCAGGCGCATGACCGTCTCGTGAAGCCACTGAGCGTTGACCGCGAACATCTCGACATCCGACGCGGGGCGCTTGCCGACATCTTCGCCGAAAGGACCGACAGCGTGGATCATGCCTTCGGTCGCCGACGGCTTGACGGCGCCTTCCCCGTCGACGTCGTCGTCCTCGATGAGAACCACGTCCTGACGGTCGCGGCGCTCGAGCAGGCCGCCTTCGATGAGACGCTTCGGGTCAAGCCCGAGTTCCAGCAGATAACTTCCGCTGACCTCGTCCTCGATGCGATCGTGGAGTTGAACAAGCTGGGGAAATATCGCGCGAAGGTCATCATGCGCGATTTGCCTGAACGCGCTCAGGATTCCCCATTCCTTGAGCAGCGCGAAGCCGAGGCTGCGTTCCTCCGGATCGGGCTTGCTCTGCAGGTTGCAGCTCTTCGTGCCCGCAATCGTGATATTGAGCGTCCGCTGCTTGTCGTCGCCGATCAGGTTGTAGGCCACCGCGATCGTGATCCGGCTGAACGCTTCGGCGCGCCGAAAGATGTTCCGCGCCCCGAGATATCGGTCGGCAACCTCCTGGATGTCATCGTCGACCGTCACCTTGAGCTGAAGCTTGCGGCGCCAGGTTCCCAGCCGGATCTCGGCTTCGATGACGCGCGCGAACTCGAACGCGTACCCTTCGATCTCAGGGGGTTGCAGGAGAAGCGAAGAGCGGAAGCGCGAAAGATTATAGCGCTTCCAGGTCAGAGGTTTCTGGGAGATGTCGTGACCTAGCGCAACTTCGGCGAAGGAGTCGCTGACCGTCTGGCGCACCACGGGGCTGTCCGCGCAGACCTCGATCTGCCGCATTGAAGGCGTATAGATAAGCGTCGCCTCGTTCGGCGGTCGGTAGTAGATGGTTCCCCGCCTTCCGTCTTGCCGGTGATCGTAGACGCTCGAAAGCGGGCCACCGTGCCGGACGATCAGCATGATGGACGCAGGGTGCGTATCGGTGGCAGGCAGATCGAGCGCCTTGACCGTGCAGGATATCTCGGGCTTCAGCTCGAGCATGCCCTTGATCTTGGACGCCAGCGCCTTTTCGTCGATGGCCGCCGCGTCGAGGGCTACCTGGTTCTCCAGTTCGACCTCGAAGGCGTCGTAGAGCTTGCCGTGGTCGCGGAACTGTCGGGCGAAGTGAAAGCTCTCCGCATCCTCGAAGGTTTCGCGTTCATGGAGATATGCCCAGATGCTTCTGCAGAGCTCATCTGGCTGCCGGTGAAACTCCTGCGACCGTGTCTCATCAAGTTGTTGCTCGACAATGGTGGTGAGCGAGGTGACCCCCTTTTTCTCGGCGAGGGCCCGGATTCTTCGTGATCGCTGCTCCGCAGGTCGCAGGTCATCGCGGTCGAAATCCGACAGCATCTCGACAAGCGCTTGCCGAAACGCCTCGACCGCTTCTTCGTCGGCGAGGTCCGGAACGTCCTCGGGCAGCTTGAATTCCGGCTCATTGTCGCCCTCGCGCACGGCAAGGGCAGCTCGGGCGAGGTCGACGCGCGCATCCTCGATCAGCGCCAGAACATGCGGACCGATCGGGGATGCTTTGCGCGCCATGAACTCACCTCAATGAACTACTGCTCTCGATTGATTCAACCTGCGATAATCATGGACAAATCCGTGATCGGCAAGCCCTGACGTTCTCCCCCTGTTCGCATTTCCGCATCCCGTTCCGCTGAGATGTCCCACCCCGGACGGCTGGGTGGCTTTTGATCGGTAGCTCACCTTCAAACACGGCCACCGAGACATGAACCGCCCCAATCCGCTCCCTCCCGACCAGATGACCGCCGCCGAACGCCGCGCTGAACTGTGCGGCCTGCTGGCGCTCGGGTTGGTCCGGTTGCGGCTGCGAGAGAGCAGCGAACCTTCTGACGATACTGGAGAAATTCGACTACACTCTCCTGCGAGCGCATGCCGTCATGCAACTCCAACTCACCGGAGAAATGCATGAACAAGCCCGATCCCATCCCCGCGCGCCTGGCCGCGCTCAAGACCATGCCGACACCGGAGCTGAAGGCGCAGTGGCGCGACCTCTTCGACAGCGAGCCGCCGCCGTTCAATCGCCGCTACCTGGAAAGCCGCCTAGCCTACCGCATCCAGGAACTCGCCTATGGCGGGCTGAAGCCCGAGACAATCCGGCGGCTGGAACGGCTGGGCGAGGAACTGGATGGCGGGGACAAGAGGAAACGCGGCATCCGCGCCGATCGCGACCGCCCCATCACGGGCACGCGCCTCCTGCGCGAATGGCAGGGCGTCGAGCAAGTGGTCACCGTCACCGCCGACGGCTTCGAATGGCAGGGGCGCCCTTACAAATCGCTGTCCGCCATCGCCCGCGCCATCACCGGCACGCGCTGGAACGGCTGGGTATTCTTCGGCCTCAAGAACCACAGGAGGCGGACATGACGAAGCCGCCCGAAAAATCGAAGGTCGTTCGCAAGCTGCGCTGTGCGGTCTACACCCGCAAATCCTCCGAGGAAGGGCTGGAGCAGGAGTTCAACAGCCTCCACGCTCAACGTGAGGCCTGCGAGGCGTACATCGCCAGCCAGCGGTCCGAGGGTTGGGTGCTCGTCCGCGATCAGTATGACGACGGAGGCATTTCGGGCGGCACCCTGGAACGCCCCGGCCTGAAACGGCTGCTGGAGGACATCGAGGACGGGCTGGTCGATGTGGTCGTGGTCTACAAGATCGACCGCCTCAGCCGCTCGCTGGCGGATTTCGCCAAGCTGGTGGAGGTGTTCGACCGCAATAGCGTGACGTTCGTCTCCGTCACTCAGTCGTTCAACACGACCACGTCGATGGGGCGGCTGACGCTGAACATCCTGCTTTCGTTCGCCCAGTTCGAGCGCGAGGTCACGGCCGAGCGCATCCGCGACAAGGTCGCCGCCAGTCGAAAGAAGGGCATGTGGATGGGCGGGGTGCCGCCCTACGGCTACCGCGTCGAGAACCGCAAGCTGGTCATCGACGACGAGAGCGCCGCGCATGTGCGCTGGATCTTCGCTCGATTCCTCGACATCGGATCCTGCACGGAATTGGCGCGGGAAGTCGGCGCGCGCGGCATCCGGACGCCGCGCGGCAACCGGATCGACAAGAAGTACATCTATCGGATGCTCAGCAACCGCGCCTACATCGGCGAGGCGGTCCACAAGGGCGACAGCTACCCCGGCGAGCACGATGCCATCATCGACCGCGAGACGTGGGACCGCGTTCACGCCATCCTGCAGGAAAGCCCGCGCAAGCGCGCCGCCCGCACACGCGCCGACACACCCGCACTGCTGAAGGGGCTGCTGTTCGGGCCCGATGGCGCCGCGTTCTCACCGACGCACACCCGCAAGGGCGACCGGCTGTACCGCTACTACGTCAGCCAGACGGTGCTGAAGCACGGTGCCGGGTCGTGCCCGGTTGGTCGTGTGCCCGCAGGCGAGATCGAAGCGGCTGTCATCGACCAGATGCGGACTGTGTTCCGCCAGCCCGAGATCGTGGCGGGCACGAGGAAGGCCGCGCGCGCTCACGCTGACGACATCACCGAGGCCGACGCGCGTGCGGCCCTGCAGCAGCTCGATCCGCTTTGGGACGAACTCTTCCCCGCCGAGCAGGCCCGCATTGTGGCGCTGCTTGTCGAGCGCGTCGATCTCGGGACCAAGGGCCTGAACGTGCGGCTGCGCGTGGATGGTCTCGGCGGCATCACGCGCGAGATGCTGGCCGGCGACATCGGAGAAGCCGCATGACACGCGGTGCGCCGATTCCCGAGATCGTGACGCTCCACGTACCCTTCCGCATTGTGAAGCGCGGCGGGCGGAAGGAGATGCAGTTGCCAGACCGCGTTCGACCAGAGCGCACGCCGAACAGCGCACTGATCAAGGCGCTGGCGCGCGCCTTCCGCTGGAAGCGCATGCTGGAGTCGGGCGAGTTCACGACCATCGCCGAACTGGCAGATCGCGACGGGATCGCGCCGTCCTACATGACCCGTGTCCTACGTCTCACGCTGCTCGCGCCCTGCATAGTCGAGGCAATCCTGGACGGGACGCAGGGGCCAGAGGTGACGCTGTCGCGGCTGATGGAAACTCACCCGGTCGATTGGGCTGAGCAGTGGGTCGCGCTCCAGTGCACCACCGGCACAGACCAGATTCACCAGGGGACGGGTTTTTGTGCCACGCTTTAGCCTCTTGGTTGTTGTGTTACGGAAAACCCAGAGCTATGGTGTTCGCGTGACACGAGGGAAAGTACTAATGGCGCGACCAAGAGCAGAGAATCCTAGAACAAAGTTCACCAACATCCGGCTGACGGAGGAGGAACGCGCGGCATTCGAAGAGGCTGCGTCATCGAGGGGATACAAGAACGTCAGTGAGTACATTCGCTTCCTGCATTCGGAGCATCTGGGCAAGGAAAGCAGTCGAACAAGTGCGATCGAGACGAACGCCCGCGCATACCCCAAATCCCTCGTGCAGCCCTTCCTCACCACGGACAACGGGGAGATTCTGTGGGGCGACAGTAGGGGGTACCTTTTCGGCAAGGCGAAGCCAAATAGCGTAGACCTGATCATGACCAGTCCACCTTTCGGCCTCGTTCGCAAGAAGAGTTACGGAAACGAAGATGCCGATCAGTATTGTGATTGGTTTCGGCCATTTGCTGAAGGCTTCCATCGTGTCCTAAAGGACAGTGGAAGTCTGGTCATCGATATCGGTGGAGCTTGGAAGCCCGGCCATCCGACGCGCAGCCTCTATCACTTCAAGCTCTTGGTGATGCTGGTCGAGGAATACGGCTTTCACTTGTGCCAGGAGCACTACTGGTGGAATCCGTCGAAGCTACCGACCCCTGCTGAATGGGTGAACGTGCGTCGCGTCCGCGTCAAGGATGCCGTGAACACAGTCTGGTGGCTTGCAAAGACTCCTTACCCAAAAGCGAACAACAAGCGCATTCTGCAGCCATACTCCAAGTCAATGGAGCACTTGCTGAAGAACGGTTATACCGCGAAGTTGCGCCCTTCAGGACATGATATTTCCGACAAATTCAGCAAGGACAATGGCGGATCAGTCCCACCCAACTTGCTCGCCATCGCAAACACGGAATCCAATGGACGCTACCAAGATCAGTGCCGCGCAGAGAACATTGCCATCCATCCCGCTCGCTTCCCTACGCAGTTGCCGGAGTACTTCATCCGCTTCCTGACCGATCCCGGCGATTTGGTGGTCGATCCATTCGGCGGCTCCTGCGTGACCGGTGTCGTTGCGGAGAATCTGCGCAGACGCTGGGTCTGTTGTGAGCTTTCTGAGGAATATTTGCTCGGGGCAAAGGCTCGCTTCGTGCCGACCGTCCAGCCTCTGCCCAAGGAGCGCGGCGTACCATACGAGATCGCCTCGCCCTGCGCACGGCCGGTCGATGAGGAAGCAGTGCCACTCTTTGAGGATGGAGGTGCGCAACGCCCCGCTTCGATGCGCAAGAAGGCAACCGAGCCGAAAGTCGCCGCCGAGTGAACTTTCACTGGATACTCGACGATAACGGCTTTGGACCACCTGTTCCCATGGGCACGACCGACTGGTCGGTCGTGCCCGACACGCCCGGCGTGTATGTCATCTTTGCCGAAGCCGAAGTGATCTACGTTGGCATGGCCGGGCGCGACGGAAAAGGATCGCTCAGGCGACGGCTCCGTGACCACGCAAGCGGGCAGGTCGTTAACATGTTTGCCCAGTATCTCCTGTTTGATCGGATCCTTGATCCCGCTGATCTGCCACGTTCCCCCCAAGAGGCCGGGCGGCGTTGCCGTGCGCACATCCGGCAGTTCTGCGAGGTTCGGGTGCTCCCCGCTGCAGATGCCGCCGCCGCTCGCGCAGTTGAGATAAAGTTGCGCGGCGAACTTGCTCCAACCCTCAATGGGCTCAAGCAAAAAGGCGCTCTCTGACCCAAGAATTTAGCCGCCCATCCAGTATTCCTCCGAAGTCCACCGCACGGGGCGCGTCTGCTGTGTCATCGATGAGTAAGGGGACCTCACGGCTTAGAGCAATCAGTGACCGGCGGATCAGCGAGGGTAATTCGGCTTCGCCACAATATCCCCGCCCATACCGAACGATCTGACCCGCGGCTTCACGGAAACGCGCATTTGCCGTATCGCCCGCCAGATACTTGACCTCGACAATGGCCGCCACGCTTCCAGCTTCGTCATCGACAATTACTAGGTCCGGACGATCCGCTGCTGCAGCCATCCCGTATGCAGCGAGAACGGCTTCAAGCCGCAGCTCAGATGGCTCCAACGCAGGTGGCACATACAGACCGCCGCCTGACTGCCAGAAAACCGAGTACCGCCCGCAGCGCAAGACCGGCTGTCCTGGCCGAGCATCAAGTATAGACAGACGCAGCGGAAGGCCGAGTTCCGCAGACAGCGCTTCCCCGAGTCCCGCCGCAACGGCCAATTCGAAACGACGCCACTCCTCAAGTGGCCCGATGAGCGTGCTTCGAAGGACACGTGAAAGCGCGGCTTCGTCGCCAGCTTCGACCCCCGTCAACGTCGTGTAAGCCGCAATCGCATAGCGATAGATCAGTCGTCGCGACCGCGCTGCGTCCCTTACGGCGTTTGGCCCCGGCCTTCGTCCAGCCGTCACGTGCTTCAGCGGTTCTCGCAAAGCGTCGAGCCGCTTCACCGCTGAAATTTCCGTCATCGCTGCCTCGATCAGGCTAGCGTAGGCCGAATTCTTGGGCTGCATGGCAAACAGCCGCTCGGCATGAATCGCGGCCATGTGCACAACCCAAGCGACTACTTGGTTTGGCCCCGTGTTGAACGATCTCACAGGCTCTTCGGAAACAATCAGAGACGGGTGCCCGGACACCCTTCGCGCAATCACCGAAGCCCGGGCATCGATCCTTCCGCGCGCGACTGCGTCATCTGTTCGTCTCTGGAATTGCAGCAGCGCCTGCGCTTCGTGCCGATGGGCTAGGAGATATTGAACGAACTCCCGAACCGGCGCTGAGATCGCCCAGTGCGCGCGAAGGAGTTCGAGATCGCGGGCAAGGTCAAGCGACGGCCGGTCAGCACCGAGAAGCGTCCCAGACCGGAAATGCCGGAGGAATATTCCTGCTGCAAAGTCGGAAATCGCTCGGTCGATCCCCTCCATCAGACCGCAACCGACTCCATCCGCCGCTTGATCCGATCACTGGAGTCCGCATCAAGGCCGAAGGCGTCTACGGCCGCTTGCGCAAGGAAGTCGGCATCCTGGACAACAATCCCGTCGAGCATCGGCAGCAACACCATGTCCACCGCATCGAGCAAAGCCTCTCGCATCGAGGGCGTAGGGACAGCGAAGAAGTCTGCGCCATCATCCATCGCCTGGACGGCCTTGATTGCATCAATGATCGGGGCGGGTCCAAGGACACGAACCTTGTTGATGGCCGCCCAGAAAGCGCCAAGCGGACAAGGTGCGCCCGCAGCAGGCCCAGCCCAAGTTGGATCAGACTTTCTGAGCAAAGCCTCAATGAAACCAGCCGTGTCGCGCGGCACGTCGACATAGACCCAGCCAAATCGGCGGCTGAGGGCATAGGACATTTGATACAGAGCGGCCTTGTCGATGGAATTGATGGTAGCGATCAGCCGCCAGTGCGGGCCTGGCGCGAACTCGTATGTCTCTGCCGACGGCTTGCTTTCTGGCAAGATCACATATTGCGGGCTATCCTTATCCTCGATGTTCAGCCGGTAGGGCAAAGTGGTCTGCTGGCCACTTAAGACAGTAAAGAGCGGACCGATCACCTTATCGATGTCGCAACGATTAAGTTCGTCGATGATCAGTGGACGATCAAAGCGACGAAGCAATACGCCAGGAATGAAGGCAACGGCGCCAGCGCCTACTGGTTGGTACCCCCCGATGATGTCTTGCGAACTCCAGTCTGACGAACCTGTCACGAGGGTCCACTTCCCGCTAGTGAGGGTTGCTGCAATCCAGCGCGCGAGAGTTGTCTTCCCGGTTCCAGGTGGACCATACAGCATGATGTGCTGCTTGCCCGATTTCAGCGCCGCATTGATTTGGCGATATACAGCGGGATCGATCCCAAGAAGGTCCGTGTTCTCCGGGATCTCGAGCGACGCGGGTGGGATAATTTCGTCGTCATCGCCATTTTCGTCGCCCTCAACTGCAGCGACTGCAACATTCTTCGGCGTCACAGGCCCGGCGGCCGCCCAAGCGTCCGCGACCATTTTCTTGAGTCTATCAAGTTCGGCTTGCGCTGTGAGATCGTAGACCGGAATTGGAGAAGCTGGATTTCCTGCCGGCGCGCACTTGATGTCCGCTGCGAGTGCGTCGATCACATCTCCATAAGTGATCGTGCGCTCCATACCGTTTTCTATGATCTTCAACTCAGTGTCGCGGGGCATCAGACCGAGCAGTCCGCAGCCGATGTACTCCAGAGGGGTCCCCTTGAAGCGCATCGCTCCCGTCGCGGGATCGAAATTGAACGGTTCGGCAGATGACCCTTGTGGGGTTGCACCGTGAAAAACGAATAGCGCGTGAACCTCAAAGTCCTTGTCTTGGACAAAGTCACCCGGCCCCTGCTGAATCAGCGGCACAAGACGGAATACTACGCCTGCCTTGTCCTCCTGCGCCGTGTTGACCGCACCAAGGTTGAAGGGACCGCCAGCGGGGTTTTCAGCGCGAAGCCCGACGGGTTCTGGAACTATACGATAGATCCAGCGCGGGGGCTTGTTCGCGGAATAGTTCGGCTCTTTCCAATACCCAGCAGCGAGATCAAATTCATGCCGTTCGCCAAGCCCATCTCCGGTCTTGAAACCACACCTGGAGAATTGTAGCCCTTTGTCCTTCAGGAAGGTCTTCAACCAAGTGAAGAACTGGCCCTCCAGATTCTGATTATCCTGTGCTGCCATACGGTTGGCCCGTTCCGTCCAGTTGCCTGCTAGATCGGGAGAAGCCTATAGTTGAGTTGCGGCCGCGTCTATCGGCCTTGGGCAGTCACATGTTCGATTTGTGTGCCATCCGGTAGATGCCCCTGAAATCGAAGTGTTCAGCCGGGCATGAAAAAAATCTGCATTTTCAGAGCCTTGGAAAACTTCACCAAATCCGCGCAGGCAACAGGTCCAGAGAATATCGGCTCTGAGAGACCGCATCCGGGCCTCTCGGCGCGAGATCCAGTGCTCAGCCTCACCCGCATAACCCCCGAAAACAACGGAAAAATCCGGCCGCAGCCGGATCGGGAGAACGCTTTCGCTAGGGCAAGTGGCGGAG
>JADQCE010000008.1 GCA_016278265.1 Halothiobacillus sp.
CCTGAGAAATAGAGGAAAAGTAGAGCAGCGGACAACTTTCCTGACACAAGGGGCGGCGGTGGACAGCCTGGTGGGCAATGTCGTCGGCGCCGGGATCAAGCCGCAATCCACCCATCCCGACCGGGCGGTGCGCGAACGGCTGCAGGCGCTCTGGCTGCGCTGGACCGATCACGCCGCCCCTGACGGGCTGGCCGATTTCTACGGGCTGCAGGCCATGGGCGAGGCGCTCTACGCCCGGATCAACCCGCGCCACGAGCTCTCCGAGCCTGCCCGACGCTACGCCTATTCGACCCCGGTCGATATGGCGAAGGAACTGCTGACGCTCCGCGGCGAGTCCACCATGGCGCTGTCGCCCGCGAGCCTGGTCACCCGCGCCCTGCACACCACCCCGGACTTCCCGATCATCCTCGGAGACACAGTGGGCCGGGTGCTGCGCGACGCCTATCAGGCCGCGCCATCGGGCATCCGCCGCCTCGGCCGCCAGACCACGGCGCGGGATTTCCGCGCGGTGAACAAGATCATGCTGGGCGAGGCCTACAAGGTCGAGACCTGGGCGCGGAA
The DNA here is from genome assembly GCA_016278265.1 of Halothiobacillus sp. Taxonomy (GTDB): domain Bacteria; phylum Pseudomonadota; class Gammaproteobacteria; order Halothiobacillales; family Halothiobacillaceae; genus Guyparkeria. Next base: position 562 of record JADQCE010000008.1, read on the forward strand.
GATCGGCATCACGCGGCAGGTGCTGGTCAACGACGACCTCGGCGCCTTCGCGGACCTCGCCCGCCGGATGGGTCAGGCTGCCGCCGAGACCGAGGCGCGGATCCTCGTCACCCTCCTCGAGGCGGGCAGCGGCAACGGGCCCAACCTGTCGGACGGCAAGACGCTGTTCCACGCCGATCACGGCAACAAGGCGGGCACGGGCGCGGCGATTTCCGACGCGACGCTGTCGGCCGCCCGGCTGGCGCTCAGGACGCAGAAGGGCATCGAGGACCGCACGATCCGGGTGACGCCCCGCAACCTGCTCGTCCCGCCTGCGCTGGAGACCACCGCCGAGAAGTGGCTGGCCTCCATCGCGCCTGCGACGGCGGCCGATGTGAACCCGTTCTCGGGTTCGCTGTCGCTGGTGGTCGAACCGCGCCTGTCCTCGGCCACGCGCTGGTACGTCACCGCCGATCCCGGCGAGATCGACGGGCTGGAGTTCGCCTATCTCTCGGGCGCGGAAGGCCCGCAGGTCGAGAGCCGCTCGGGATGGGACGTGGATGGCGTGGAGATCCGGGTGATCCTCGATTTCGGGGCCGGGTTCATCGACCATCGGGGCTGGTTCATGAACGCCGGGGCGTGAGCATGGCCGACCTCGCCCAGCTCACCGCCTGGCGGGACGCCCTGATGGCCGCGCGCTACCGGGGCGTCCGCACCGTCGAATACGACGGCAAGCGCGTCACCTACGCGAGCGACGGCGAGATGGCCGCCGCGCTCGCGGACCTCAACCGGCAGATCGCAGGGGCGACCGACCGCATCTCGGTCGTCCGCATCCAATCCTCGAAAGGGCTCTGACCATGCGCAACTACCTTCAGAACGGCCACATCGTCCGGATCATCACGCCCGCGGGCGGCATCGCCTCAGGCGACGCGCCGAAACCATCCACCACCACGCGAGGTTCATGCGCGCCACGAACGAAGCGCCCGGCTGGACCTCGCAGTTCCGCGAGCTGATCGGCACGGTCGATGCCGATCTGGACGACATCGCAGGCCATGCTGACCTCCTCGACCCCGACGATTATGGCCCCTCGCAGGTCTTCGGCGCCGAGCGTCACGCCGCCGGCTCGAACGGCATTACCTGGCCCAGCGTGCGCTATCCCGGTGGGCAGAGCCTCGCAGTGTTCTGGCCCGATGTGATCCCGATCCCCACGCAGGGGGCACATTTTGCCTATCACTGGAATGGGACCGCGGTGGACTACGTGAAGCAGCTGGATACCGGCGAGGTGATGGGGGTGTTCTGAAATATTCAGATGCGTAGCAGGCAGTTAACCGGATCTGGGCCCAAAAATCTGGAAAATAGCGGTCGCATGCCACATCCTCCGCCGCTAGGTTGAAAAGAGATATCAGGGGTGCTCATGACTGGGATTGACCGAATTCTTGGCTGCGGCATCGACCTGATCAATTCTTGGGCTACCGTATGAACGCCATCGAAATCGAAAAAGCCGTTTCCGATCTCGCCGAACAACCGTTTGACGCGGCGGAATTCCCCTACGCCTTCCTTATGGCTTTCGGAAACAAAGAGACGACGATCAAGCGCCTGCGGAGTGGAGCGACCAACAAATCCGACATTGGCGGCGTCCTGCAGACCAACAACATCCACCTTGCCACCTGCGCGCCGGGCGATATCGCGACAACGCTGCGCTCCTTGCGCGACAGCCCGGCCACCACCCGCGCCAAGGCGAAGTTCATCCTCGCCACCGATGGCACCGATCTGGAGGCCGAGGACATCATCACGGGCGAGACCATCGCCTGCCGCTACACCGATTTCCCCGATCATTTCGGCTTCTTCCTGCCGCTCGCGGGCATCTCCACCGTCAAGCAGATCCGCGAAAGCGCGTTCGACATCCGCGCGACCAGCCGCCTCAACCGGCTCTACGTCAAGCTGATCGAGGACAACCCCGACTGGGGCAATGCGGACAAACGCCATGACATGAACCATTTCATGGCGCGTCTGATCTTCTGCTTCTTCGCCGAAGACACCGATATCTTCGTCAGCGGCAACCTTTTCACCGCCACCATCGACCAGATGGCGAACCGCGATGGCTCGAACACCCATAAGGTCATCGGCGAAATTTTCCGCGCGATGAACACGCCCATCGCCAAGCGTGCCGAGGCCAAGCTGCCCCGCTGGGCCGACACCTTTCCCTATGTGAACGGCGGGCTCTTCTCGGGCAGCACCGAGGTGCCGCGCTTTTCCAGGATCGCGCAGCGCTACCTGTCCCATATCGGCAGCCTCGACTGGACGCAGATCAACCCCGACATCTTCGGCTCGATGATCCAGGCCGTCGCGGATGAAGAGGAACGCTCCGTCCTCGGCATGCACTACACATCCGTACCGAATATCCTGAAGGTGCTGAACCCGCTCTTCCTCGATGACCTGCGGGCAGAGCTGGAGGCGGCGGGCGATAACGCCCGCAAGCTGGCCAATCTGCGCGCCCGCATGGCCAAGATCCGCGTCTTCGATCCCGCCTGCGGGTCGGGCAACTTCCTTGTCATCGCCTACAAGGAAATGCGCGCGCTGGAATATGAGATCAACAAGCGGCGGGGCGAGCCGCAACGGCGCACTGACATTCCCCTGACCAACTATCGCGGGATCGAGCTGCGGGATTTCTCGGCCGAGATCGCGCGGCTGGCGCTGATCATCGCGGAATACCAATGCGACGTCACCTATCGCGGCCAGAAAGAGGCGCTGGCCGAATTCCTGCCGCTGGACGCGCAAAACTGGATCACCTGCGGCAACGCCCTGCGGCTGGACTGGCTGTCGGTCTGCCCGCCCACGGGGACGGGGGTGAAGTTTCAGGCCGATGACCTGTTCATGTCGCCGCTGGATCAGGCGCAGATCGATTTCGCGAACGAGGGGGGCGAGACCTATATCTGCGGGAACCCGCCTTATCTTGGAAGCCAATGGCAAAGCACGGAACAGAAAGAAGACCTCGGGCGTATTTTTGACGGGCGCATAAAGAACTGGAAATCGCTCGACTATGTAGCGGGCTGGTTCATGAAGGCAGCTGACTACGGGCTGCACACGCCGACGGTCTCCGCCTTAGTTTCCACCAATTCAATATGTCAGGGTCGCCAGGTTGAAACGCTGTGGTCACTGATATTCGACACTGGGCATGAGATAGCTTTTGCGCACGACTCATTTAAGTGGGCAAATCTTGCTTCGCACAACGCAGGTGTGACGGTCGTTATTGTTGGTATTTCCAATCGCCTGTCCGCCATCCGACGCCTTTTTTCGGACGGGGTCGATGGCGAGACTACGGTGCGAGAAGTCAGCAACATCAACCCTTATCTAATTGCTGGTCCAAATGTGTTGGTGAAGCCGGCGACCAAGCCGTTGTCCAAGCAGCATGAGATGAGTTTCGGTAACATGCCAAACGAGGGCGGCTTTCTTTTATTGAGCGTCACCGAAGCGGAGCAGGTGATCGAACATCAGGAAGTGCCTGCAAGATTTATCCGGCCGTTTCTGGGGTCACAGGAGTTCATCCGTGGCACGGAGCGACGTTGTGTTTGGGTCACAGATGACGACTTAGATGAGGCGAACAAGGTGGTTTGGTTGCAGGACCGGTTTGCAGCGGTAAGGCAGCAACGCGCCAACTCCGACCGCGCCACCACCAAGGCTTTGGCGAGCACTCCCCATCGCTTTGGGGAGGTGCGCCAGACCGGTACAGAAAGAGTGATTGCTGTTCCTCGGGTAAGTTCAGAGAATCGCGACTACTTGCCAGTGGGCCTGGTTGGAAGCGGTACGATTATCGGTGACCGGAACTTTGCCCTCTACGACGCCCCGCTCTGGAATATGGCGCTGATTGCCTCGCGCCTGCATTGGGTCTGGATCGGCACGGTCTGCGTGCGGATGCGGACCGACTTCAGCTATTCCAACACCCTAGGCTGGAACACCTTCCCCGTCCCCAAACTGACCGAAAAGAACCGCGCCGACCTGACAGCGGCGGCGGAAGGCATCCTTCTGGCCCGCGAGGCGCATTTCCCCGCCACCATCGCCGACCTCTACGACCCCGAGAAAATGCCCGCCAACCTCCGTGCCGCGCATGACCAAAACGACGAGGTGCTGGAACGCATCTACATCGGCCGCCGCTTCCGCAACGACACCGAACGGCTGGAAAAACTGTTCGAGATGTATACGAAGATGACAACCCGAGTTGACGGCCACCGGAAGGCAGGTGCGTCATGACCCTTGATCCTGTGATGAGTGCTGCGCGCACGCGAAGGCTGATCGACGATCTGCGCGCCAAACCAGCGGAAACGACCTGGATCGAGTTCAAGGAAAACAACGCCGATGTCCAGCTGATCGGCAAGCTGATCTCGGCGCTGTCGAACGCCGCACGGCTCGCCGATCAGCATTTCGCTTATATCATCTGGGGCGTTCGCGACGGCGATCACGCGGTGGCGGGAACCACGTTCGAGCCTTCGACCAGGAAAGAAAAGGGGCAGCCCCTTGAGATGTGGATCGCGAACCACCTCTCGCCGGGCATCGAGTTTCGGTTTGAGGAGGTCGATCATGACGGCCAACGCCTGATCCTTCTGACCATCCCCGCAGCCGCAACCGCCCCGGTGGAATTCGACCGCACCGCCTATCTGCGGATCGGCAGCGCGACCCCGCGTCTGTCGGACCATCCCGAACGGCTGCGCGCGCTTTGGGCGAAGCTGCAACCATATGCCTGGGAAACCGGCCTGGCGGCACAGTTTCTGACTGGGGACGAGATTCTGGCGCGGCTCGACTACACGGTGTATTTCGATCTGACGGGCCAACCGCTGCCTGACAACAGGCAGGGCATCTTCGACAAGCTGATCACCGACCAACTGATCCAGAGAGATGTCGGCGATCACTGGAATATCACCAATCTCGGCGCGATCCTGTTTGCCAAGCGGTTAAGCGATTTCGGCCCTTCGGTTGCCCGCAAGGCGGTGCGCTTCGTGGCCTATGACGGCGCCGGCCGCGCCGATACCGTCACCCATCGGCAGGACGGCCAGCGGGGCTATGCTGCTGGCTTCCAGGGATTGGTCGATTACATCGACGGGCTTTTGCCCCGGAATGAGCATATTGGGACAGCCTTCCGGCAGGAGCGCCCACTCTATCCCTCGATCGCGATCCGCGAACTGATCGCCAACGCGCTGATCCATCAGGACATGACGATCACAGGTGCCGGGCCGCTTATCGAGCTGTTTGCCGATCGAATGGAAATCACGAACCCCGGCAAACCTCTGATCAGCCCGGAGCGCTTTCTAGATTCTCCGCCACGTTCTCGCAATGAGGCCCTGGCCTCGCTGATGCGGCGCATGCGTCTTTGCGAGGAACAGGGCACCGGCATCGACAAGGTGATCTCTGCCGTGGAACTGCATCAGTTGCCTCCTCCGGATTTCAGGCTGGAAGGCGAAGCCGTCAGGGTGGTTTTCTTCGCCCCCCGCCGTTTTGCTGAGATGACGCCAGAAGAGCGGTTGCGCGCCTGTCTTCAGCACGCAGCGCTGAAGCATGAAAGCGGAGGGAAGATGACAAATGCAAGCCTGCGTGAGAGGTTGGGGATCGACCCGCGCAATGCGTCGCAAGCATCTGTGATCATCCGCCAAGCGCTGGATACGCAGATCATAAGACCAGCTGACCCGGATCATCCGCGCGCTGGTTATGTGCCGTTCTGGGCATGAGTGCAGGGAAAGTTTTGATAGGGTTTTGACCTGGAGGCTATCGAACGCGATGATATTGAGTAGAAATTCAATGATTTCAAAATCTTACATTCTTGGGTTTGCCCTTGAGGGTCTTGACCGGGTTTTGATCCGAAGAGCCGAGAATCCCTGCCATCGGAGTTCCCATGTCTGATCGTCGGCATGTCCCCTCCGTCTCCGTGAAATACGCCGCCAATGGCAGCTCGACCAAATCGAACGAGCTGGGCATGCGCCCGATGCAGGAACGCGCCTTTGAGCGGCGGGGCGAGCAGTATCTCCTGATCAAGTCGCCGCCCGCGTCGGGAAAAAGCCGCGCGCTCATGTTCATCGCGCTCGACAAGCTGCATAACCAGGGGCTCCGGCAGGCCATCGTGGTGGTCCCGGAAAAGTCCATCGGGGCCAGCTTCAACGACGAGCCGCTGAGCAAGTTCGGGTTCTGGGCGGATTGGACCGTGCAACCGCAATGGAACCTGTGCAATGCGCCCGGCGGGGATGATGGCAAGGTCGGTGCCGTGGGCAAGTTCCTGGCCAGCGACGACCAAGTACTGGTCTGTACCCACGCAACCTTCCGCTTTGCCGTCGACAAGTTCGGGATCGAGGCCTTCGATGATCGCCTGATCGCGGTGGACGAGTTCCACCACGTCTCGGCCAACTCCGACAACAAGTTGGGCGCGCATCTGGGTGCCCTGGTCGCACGGGACAGGGTGCATCTGGTGGCCATGACCGGATCCTATTTTCGCGGCGATGCCGAGGCCGTTCTGTCGCCCGAGGACGAGGCCAGGTTCGACACCGTCACCTATACCTATTACGAGCAGCTGAACGGCTATGAGTATCTGAAAACGCTCGATATCGGGTATTTCTTCTATTCCGGGTCCTATGCGGATGACATCCTCAAGGTGCTGGACCCGACCGAGAAGACGATCCTGCACATCCCGAACGTGAACTCACGCGAAAGCACCAAGGACAAGCATCGAGAGGTGGAGCACATCATCGATGCGCTGGGCGACTGGCAGGGGGCGGATCCGGTGACGGGTTTCCAGTTGGTCAAAACGCCTGACGGGCACATGCTGCGAATCGCCGATCTGGTGGATGACGAGCCGTCCAAGCGCGACAAGGTCTCCGCTGCGCTGAAAGATCCCGCGCAGAAGAACAACCGCGACCATGTCGACATCATCATCGCCCTCGGTATGGCGAAAGAGGGGTTCGACTGGATCTGGTGCGAGCATGCCCTGACGGTCGGCTATCGCGCCAGCCTGACCGAGATCGTGCAGATCATCGGTCGCGCCACCCGCGACGCTCCGGCCAAGACCCGTGCGCGGTTCACCAACCTGATCGCCGAGCCCGACGCGGCGGCCGAAGCTGTGACCGAGGCGGTCAACGATACGTTGAAGGCGATCGCCGCGAGCCTGTTGATGGAGCAGGTTCTGGCCCCGCGGTTCAACTTCACGCCCAAGAGCCCGCAATCCCGCCAGGTCGAAGGATTCGATTATGGCGAGGGCGGCTATGACCCCGCCAAAGAGAATGTCGGCTTCAACGAGACCAGCGGTCAGTTCCAGATCGAGATCAAGGGGCTGGTGGAGCCCAAGAGCAAGGAGGCCAAGCGTATCTGCCAGGAAGACCTGAACGAAGTGATCACCGCCTTCGTTCAGGACAAGACCACGATCGAGCGGGGCCTTTTCGACGATGAACTGGTACCCGAAGAACTGACGCAGGTTCGCATGGGCAAGATCGTCGGCGCCAGGTTCCCCGATCTGGACCCCGAGGATCAGGAAGCTGTCCGCCAACATGCGGTGGCCGCGCTGAACCTGACCCAGAAGGCGAAGGAGATCGCGCTGTCAGGCGGCGATGACGAGAAGGTCACGGGCAACACCGCTCTGATCGACGGCGTGCGCAAATTCGCAATGGATGTGCGCGAGCTCGATATCGACCTGATTGATCGCATCAATCCGTTCGGCGTGGCCTATGCAATCCTGGCGAAGACGATGAGCGAGGACAGCCTCCGGCAGGTTCAGGCCGTCATCACTGCGAAGAAGGTGCAACTGTCACCGGATGAAGCGCGCGATCTTGCGCGGCGTGCCGTAAAGTTCAAGCACGAGCGCGGCCGGCTGCCTTCGATCACCTCACCTGACCCATGGGAGAAAAAGTTGGCCGAAGGCGTGGCCTATCTCGCACGCATGAAGCAGGAGGCAGCCAATGGCTAAGGGTTTCACCAAGGACGATGACGCCCTCCTTGCCGAGCTTGGTGTCGAGGTCGATGCCAAGAAGCAGGTCAGCCGCACACCGCGCGAAGAGCGCATCATTGCGGGTTTCGAAGAGATCCTGCGCTTCGCCGAGGAGCATGGTCGTGCCCCCCAACACGGTGAAGATCGCGACATCTTCGAACGCCTTTATGCGGTTCGTCTCGACCGGATCTGTCAATTGCATGAATGCAGCGACCTCGTTGCCCCGCTGGACAAGCACGGCCTCTTGGCAGAGGCTCCTCCGTCCTCCGCGTCAGACTCCGATGACCTCGACGACGATGCACTTCTGGCCGAACTGGGCGTGGAGGTTACTGCATCCCCGCTCACCGAATTGAAGCATGTCCGGTCCACGGTAGAAAAAAAGGCCGCCGACGAGGTAGCGAACCGCGAGAAGTGCGAAGATTTTGCGATGTTCAAGCCATTGTTCGAGCAGGTCCAGAAAGAGATCAACAGCGGCCTGCGAGAAACCCGACCCTTCGAGATGAAAGCAGAGATCGAGAAGGGTCGATTCTTCATCGTAGGCGGCCAGAAAGCTTACGTGGCCGAAATGGGTGACACGATCATCAACGATCAAGGCCGCACCGACGCGCGTCTACGGGTGATCTTTGACAATGGCACCGAGAGCAACATGCTGATGCGCTCTTTGCAGCGTGCCTTGAACAAGGACGAGGCGGGGCGCCGAATCACAGAACCATCAGCTGGACCGTTGTTCTCGGATCAAACGATCGAAGGAGACGAGGCCAGCGGGACGATCTATGTGCTGCGCAGCAAATCTGATCACCCGCTCGTCGCCGAAAACCGGGATCTCGTACACAAGATCGGCGTGACCAACATGGAGGTGGAAAAGCGCATCGCGGGCGCACAGCTTCAGCCGACATTCCTGATGGCCAATGTCGAGGTTGTTGCGACCTATGAACTCTACAACATAAACCGGACAAAGCTCGAGAACCTCATTCACCGCATTTTTGAGCCGGCTCGGCTGGAGATCGAGATCATGGATCGGTTTGGGAGGCCTTTCGTGCCGCGCGAATGGTTTCTCGTGCCCTTATTCATGATCGACGAGGCTGTCGAGAAAATTAAGGATGGGTCCATTGCAAACTTCGTCTACGATCCGAAACAGGCAAAGCTGGTCCAGCGCGCGGTCTGACCCCCTCCCATGGTTCCTCCCCGGCGAGTTCCGTATACGGGAGGGACGAGCGCGGCATTTCGCTAGCGACTGGCTTCTTCACCGGGGAATCCAGGGGGAATCCACCTCGGCGAAAGCGCGATATAAAATCACGACATTACAGCGCCTTACGTGTAAGACCGTATGTCCTTTTGGGACGCTCGAGTGACGGGTGGTTCGCCCTACAC
>JADQCE010000002.1 GCA_016278265.1 Halothiobacillus sp.
GATGATAGTGTGGGGTCTCCCCATGTGAAAGTAGGTCAACGCCAGGCTCCCCATTTGAAAAGCCCCGTCATTCCCAGAATGGCGGGGCTTTTTCATTGCATGGGGAGACCCCTTTCGGGGTCCCGGCCGCGCCCGTCGGGCGCGCCGCTCACGTCGGCTGCGTTTGTCCACTGGACAAACGGTCCTCGTTCGCCCCCAAGTGAAAGTAGGTCAACGCCAGGCTCCCCATTCGAAAAACCCCGTCACAGCGTCACCTGGGCGGGGTTTTTCTTGTCTTGGGGCGCCCCAGTGGCGTTGGGCTTCGGCCCAGCCGTTCGTCCATAAGGGCGGATGTCTCCCCGGCATGCCCCGGTAATTGGCTGCGTATCCATGCTCTGGTATCGACCCGAGCTTGCATGTAAGGCAATTCCTACATGACAAACCGTAGAGTCCTACAACCCATTCAGAATATTCCGATATGCGTATCCGGTGACGTTCCGTAGAGTATAAAGCGTCCCACGTGTACAAGGAGGTAGGACGATGAAAGGACTCACCCATTCCGTACGCGCGGCCGCCATCGGTGCCGCGCTGCTACTCACCCCGCCGGCGTTCGCCGCCGAGCCGTTGAATGTCAATGAGGCGTCCGAGGCCGAGCTGGTGACTCTCAAGGGCATCGGCCCCGTCTACGCCGAGCGCATCGTCGACTACCGCTCGGAGCACGGACGCTTCGAGTCGGTCGACCAGCTGGCCGACGTGAAGGGCATTGGTGAGAAAACCGTCGCGTCAATCAAGGATGAGGTCGCGGTCGGGCAGTAACCGGTTTCACAATCCAGTGCATTAAGGAGCCCCGGTCGTGCCGGGGCTCTTTGTATTTGAAGTGGCTAGTTTTGGTTTGGCCAGCGGCAGTTGAATTGCACGGACATATGTCAACGTATGACAAGATCACACAGGTGTTTGTCTCGTGGTGACATGATTTGGCTCATAGTCGGGCGGCCTTTCACGTTTGTTGGCGGCCGGCCGTTGTCGAAACCGGTTTTGCGCTTGTGGCACGCGCTGTGCAAGGTTAATCGTGTCCGATGGGCCAGGAGGCCCTGTTGATCAACGCTCCAAAGGAGAATTTCAATGATGATGAAGCAAATGAACAAGCAGGCTCAGAAGGGTTTCACCCTGATCGAGCTGATGATCGTCGTGGCGATCATTGGTATTCTCGCCGCGATCGCGATTCCTGCCTATCAGGATTACACTACGCGTGCGAAAGTCTCGGAAGTCCTTACTATGGCTCAGCCGGCGAAGCTGGCCGTTTCCGAAACGGCGCAGACCCTCGGTGGTCTGGACCAAGTTACTGCCGCCAATAGTGGTTACACCTTCCCTGGTGCTACCGACTACGTATCTGGCGTGGCAATTACAGATGCGACCGGTGTGGTCACCGTGACATCGACTATTCCGAATGCTACAGGTGACCTGACTCTCACGCCGACCGAGACTGGGACTACGGGCCAGCTCACCTGGGACTGCGCTAGCGCGGATATCGATAACAAGTATCTGCCGGCAAACTGCCGCGCCGCAGCGGTAGCCCCATGAGGTTAAGCCGTATCCCAGCTTGACCCTATCCTGAAAAGAACGCCCTGGGAGGGCGTTCTTTGAGCGGATGCGAAAGCCTGATTCCCTTATTTCAGGGGGGTCGGGCTTTTTTATTTTGATTCTTCAGCGGTTTTGGATGTTTTGGTGTTGCATTATGCGTAGCGATTAGCTGGGTGATGTGATGGCTGAATGTGCGGGGGTGGTCTAATTTTTGCGTCTTCAATTTTGTTGAATTACCGCCATGATCGCCGCAAGGGAGGATGGATTATGCTCAAGAGAATCAGCCAGCAATCTCAGCAGGGATTCACTCTGATAGAGCTGATGATCGTTGTCGCGATCATTGGCATATTGGCGGCTATCGCTATTCCGGCCTATCAGGACTACACCATAAGGGCCAAAGTTTCGGAGGTTGTCGCTATGGCTAAGCCGGCGAGGTTTGCGGTCTCTGAGGCGGCACAGACTCTTAACGCCCTCGATCAGGTGACTGCGGCGAACAGCGGATACGTCTTCCCCGGAGCCACGGATTATGTTTCCGGCGTGACGATTGCCGATGATGGGACCGGTGTGGTTACTGTGACGTCGACTATTGCAAGTGCGTCAGGAGACCTGACACTCACGCCGACGGAAATCGACACCACGGGACAGCTTGCATGGGTCTGCGCTAGCGGGGATATCGCTAATAAGTATCTGCCGGCAAACTGTCGGAACTAAGCAACTCTCACTGGGGTCGGGCCCAGCTAACATAGTGATCGGCAGCAAATCGGGTCGGACTTGGCTAACCACCTGATATTTGGGGAAACTGGGTCTCAGGCCCAGCATTGCTACTCGCTTAGACCTTTGGTTTCCGCGGCAAAACGGAGTTGGTAAGCAACGGGGGTGTTGAGAGGAGAGGGGCACAAAGGATCGGCCTTGCATTATCTGCTAGGTGGCCTGCTCGGCCGGCGTGCGTGGTGGGTGGAGGCGGCGAAGCCGTATGCCCTCGTTTCTGCTCATGCGGGCTCTGACTAATTCAGGGCGTCTTGGAATAGTCCATTCGGCCGAGCACTGCCTTGGTCCTCACCTGCAACCCCCGCGCATTGCGGTTGTCCTGATAGAAGCGCGGGTTGGGCAGCATGGCGGCCAGCTTGGCGGCTTCGTGTCGGGTGAGTTGCCCGGCGGACTTGCCGTAGTAATGCCGGGCGGCGGCCTCGATGCCGTAGAGCAGGTTGCCCCATTCGGCGTAGTTGAGATAAAGCTCGAGGATGCGGCGCTTGCCCAGTGTGGTCTCCAGCATCAGCGCGATCAGGGCCTCCTGGCCCTTGCGCCAAAGTGACTGGTCGGCGGAGAGGAACAGGTTCTTGGCCAGTTGCTGGGTGATGCTCGAGCCACCGGCCACGATCCCGCCGGCTTCGATATTGCGTTCCATGGCGTGCCGTAATCCGACCAGGTCGATACCCCAATGATCCATGAAGCGATCGTCCTCCGAGGCGACCACCGCGCGACGGGCCGCCGGGCTGATGGCCTCGTAGGGCACGTAGATCTGCTGGGCCGTGATGTCGGGACGAATGCCGTGGAGCAGCTCCAGGCGTTCGCGCATGAACGCGGTGGTCTCGGGATTGTGGTCCCGCAGGTGCCAGACCTGCACGAAGAACCAGAGCTGGATCAAAAGGAAGGCGAGCAGCGCCAGCAGGATCAGGCGCCGTATCCAGCGGCGGATGGGGCGGTTTTTTGCGGTTTTCTTGCGTTGGCTCATCGGTCTCAGCGGGCGACTGGCAGGGAACCTCTGCACGAATAGTAATACCTCTCTGCGCGCCTTGAGCCGGGCAAATGCAAGGCGACCGTCCGCCGCACAAGGGCGATTCCCCTTGTCAAGGGCGACAACGCCGCAGGTGCTCGGCTCAAGGCGCGCCCTGCGGGGCTTCCCGAGTCGCCCGCCCTCGGCGTTGCGCTGTCTTGACGTGGCCGCCGGCACGCTGGCGACACCGCGCCTTGATGGCGAACAACTCGGCAAGCCAGAGTGGCATTACTATTCGTGCAGAGGTTCCTTAGTAGTGATAGCGGCAGGAAACGATGACGAGCATGCCGTCGTCGACGGCGTAGACGAGTCGGTTGCTTGAGTCGATGCGTCGGGACCAGTAGCCCGACAGGCTGCCCTTCAACGGCTCGGGCTTGCCTATGCCGTCAAATGGCGTGCGGAGCGCATCCCGGATAAGACCGTTGATGCGCTTCAAGGTCTTGCGATCCTGTGTTTGCCAGAACAGGTAGTCGTTCCAGGCTTCAATGGTCCAACTGATCTCGTTCATCTTCCATGATGCTCCGACGTTGAAGCTTGCCGGCCTTGTGCTGTTCAATCGAGCGGCTCAGGTGCATGGCATTGGCTGGGGAGTCGAGCAGATGCACGGTCTCGAGAAGGGCGTTGTATTCCTTCAATGACATCAGCACGGCTTCCGGCGCATCGCGTCGGGTGATGATCGTGCAGTCGATGTCGTCGTTCACCCGGTCGAGGATCGATTTCAACGATTTTCGGGCGTTGCTGAAGCTGACGGTTTCCATAGCCATGTTGCCTAGTGTTGCGGCGAGTATGTACTCAGTATTGTACATCGATGTTGTTTCGGCAACGAGGCGCCCGATACCGATGGACCACAAACACATCGCGCCTGAAGGCGCTCCTACGGTGCCGCTGAGTCGGTAGGAGCGCTTTCAGGCGCGTGTGGAGCCATGATTTAGATGTTCGGGGCGGATTTTACTTCACGCCGTCCTGACCGAAGCGTTGGGCGAGGCGGTCGAGTTTTTCTTCCATGCTGAGGTTTTTCAGTGCCGGATCGGACTGTTCCGATTTGCGCTGCTCGCCGGACTTGTTCGGTTGGCGATTGCCGCGGCGCTTGCTGCCTTCCTGCCCTGACTTGGCCGTGTCGCCCTTCTCGCCCTTCTCGCCCTGGCCGGCATTGGCTGCCTTGCGCGGGCCCTTGCCGGCCGGTTTGCGCGAACGGCGTGGCTTCTTCTCGCCACCGTCTTCCGTCTCGCCCTGCTCGGCGCGCTTGGCGTCGCGGGCGTCGTGGATGGCCTTGATCTGTTCTTCGGCGTGGCTGCGGGCCTTGTCGTCGACCGGTTCGGCCGGCTCGCCCTTGAGATCGACCCGATGCTCGGCGTTCTTCATGGCGATGTGGTACGACAACCGCGAGGTGTAGAACTTCATCGCCGCGCGGATCGCCTTGGAGTTCAGGCCGTCGAGTTCGGCGGGGCGATCGGCGAGGATCTGTTGCAGGATGCCGATGGCCAGCGGCTTGACCTGCTTGGGATCGGAGGAGAAGACCTCCGGCCAGGCGGCCTCGAACTGCTTGACCGCCTCACGCGGGTGGACGCGTGGCTTTTTCGGCTGGTTTCCCTCGGTCGGTGCCGTCTCGGCGGATGTCGCTTCGGCCGGCGTCGCATCGGTTGGTTCCGCTTCGGCCGGTGCCGACTCGTCAGGGGGCTCCGGGGTCGCTTCGGGAGTCGAGTCCGTTGTGACCTCGGGGGCGGCCTCGCCCGGGGTGGTGCCGGTGTTTTCCGGTTTCGGGTCGGTGGCCTGAGGATCGTCTGCGGTCATGTCGTAGGTCGCTGGCTTGGCATAAATTGGGAAACTCTGCGCGAGTCCGATAGCACTCTGGCTTGACGAGCCGCGCGGCTCGCCAAGCTCCGTAGGGCCCGCCTTGAGCCGGGCATCTGCTTCGTTATCGTCCTTGGAAAGAGACGGACTCTTCCGCGGCGAACGAGCGCCTTGCATCTGCCCGGCTCAAGACGCGCAGAGCCTTATCGGATTCGCGCAGAGTTTCCATGACCGGACCGGTCGCCTCGCATAATCGCGGGCTAACGGGTCCAGCAAAGGATGAATCTTAACGGTTTAGTCAGCTGTCGGCCACTTCGGTGGCTTTAGTTGAGGATGTCGTAAACGATGTCGCTGACCACTTGCCCGGCGGTGTCGGCAATCACTACGTCAGGGCCGACGCGGTAGTAGTCCAGGTGATCCGGCAGCGGCGAGAGTTGTCGTCTCAGTTCGCGCGGCAGGCGCTCGTACTCCACGTCCCGCGGGGGCCATGACGAACCGCGCTCCAGGCGCTTGGCATGGCCGGGTGGGATCTTGCCCTGCTTGGCGAGACCCGGCGGCAGATTGCGGTTGTACCAGTCCTGGATGTACATCCGCTCGCGGGTGGAGATGTGGTAACGCGACGTCTGACGCTCACGCTCGCTGTGGCGTTCGCGCGAATCGTCGATTTGCCCCCGGTCTCGGTCGCCTCGTTCGGCTTGCCCCGGTGGCTGCCCGGAGGCTTGTCCGGACTGCCCGGGCTTGCCGGCGTGTTCGGGCGGCTGGGCCATGGCGCTGGCCTGCCCGATTAGCAAGGCGGCTCCGGCTGCGAGCAGGGCGTTGGTGAAACGGTGACTCATGTGAAATGCCTCCCGGCGATGTGTAGTACGCATGGTAGTTCATGGAGACCGACAATCCGCTGTTTGGTTCAGGTCGTATGGCGACGGTGGAGTCATGGGCTGGCGACAGGGTGGGGCGCGAGTTGGTTTCGCTGTCTCGCGGAGCGCAACTCCGCGGTCCACTCGTCGATCGGCTTGAGGGAGTGTCGGAGCGGCGAGTTGTACTCGCCGTGTCACGGAGTCGCACTCCGCAGTCCGGGCGAGAGGATCGCGCTACTGATCAATCCGATGAATCGTGTGTCGCGCGCGCCACAGCAGCCACAATCCGGGCAGGGCGGCGAAGAAGGTGAGGATGAAGAAGATCGTCCAGTCGACCCACTCGACGACAAACCCGGCGGTCGGCCCGAGGTAGATCCGTCCCAGTGCCGCGATCGCCGAGAGCAGGGCGTACTGCGTGGCGGAGTATTCCTTGTCGCACAGCGCCATCAGGAAGGCGACGAAGGCGGCGGTGCCCAGCCCGCCGGCGAAGTTCTCCAGCGAGATCACCGCCACCATCAGCCCGTAGCTGTTCCATTCGTACAGCCAGGCGTAACCGAGGTTGGTGATCGCCTGAAGCACGCCGAACAGCATCAGCGCGCGGAACAGGCCCAGCTTGACCATCCACAGCCCGCCGAACAGCCCGCCGATGATCGTCGCGATCAGCCCGGCGCCGTTGTTGATCAGGCCGACGTCGGTGGCGGTGAAGCCCGCGCCGCGGATCAGGAAGGCGGTGGTCAGCGTGCCGGCGAAGGCATCGCCGAACTTGTAGAGGATGACCAGGAAGATCAGCGTCCAGGCCTCGGGGCGTGAGAAGAACGCCTTCATCGGCCCGATGACCGCCTCGCGCATCGTCCGCGGCGCGAGATCGCGCGTGTCCTTCTCCGGGGCGAACCAGGCCGTGATCATGCCCACGCCCATCAGCGCGGCCATGATGGTGTAGGTCAACGGCCAGCCGATGTGGTCCCCCATCACCAGCGCGGCCGAGCCGGCGACCAGCATGCCGATGCGGTAGGCCATGACGAACACGGCGGCCCCCAGCCCGCGCTCGGAGGCATCGAGGGTGTCGGTGCGCCAGGCATCGATGGCGATGTCCTGCGTGGCGGAGAGGAAGGCGACCATCAGGGCGAAGATCGCGATCTGCCAGATCTGCGTTTGGGCATCGCTGATCGCCAGGCCCAGCAGCCCGCCCGCGATCAGCAGTTGGCTGAGCAGTATCCAGCCACGGCGGCGGGCGAAATGGCCCACGGCGAAGCGGTCGAGGATCGGCGCCCAGAGGAATTTCAGCGTATAGGGCAGGCCGACCAGCGCGAACAGACCGATGGTCTTGAGGTCGATGTCCTCCATCGTCAGCCACGCCTGCAGCGTGCCGGACGTCAGCAGCAGCGGCAGGCCGGAGGCGAAGCCCAAAAACAGCACGGCCAGCTGCTTGGGCGAGGTGGCCACGGCGTGCATGCGCTGCAGTCGGGTCATTTGTTGCCTCGGGGACGGAAGGTGGGTTCAAGCGCCTCGTTGGTCTGCCGCGCGAGCCCTTGGTTCAATAGCCACTCGATTGCCCGGTCCGCATCCCGCGAAAACCAGTCGGCCGGTGTGCCCACGCGGAAGGTGTAGCCCCAGGCTTGCATGTCGGCCAGTGCCCGCTCGCGACCGAAGCCCTTGAGGTGATCGGCCATCAGGATCTGCAGGCAGCAGACCGCCTCTTCCTCGACGTCATCGCTGCCGGCATCCGTGTGCGCCGCGGCCCGCCGCGCCTCGTCCATGCAGACGATATGCGCGAACTCGTGCAGCGCCGAATGCACCGCCGTGTCCGGGCGGACGTACAAGGTCGAGCCGATGATTCCGGCCTCGTCATCCCCCCAAAAACTGCCCGGAATGGCCGCGCCCGGTGCGATCCACTCCAGCGATAACCCGTAGCGCGCGACCAGGTCATCCAGCACCCCGCGCGGCAACTCCGACAGACGCAACACCGCCGCCTCGTCGATGAGCAAATCGTCGGGCGGCGGTGTGAAACCGGGCTTGATGGAATGGCTGGCGGACATGGGCGGGCATTGTGCCATGGGCGCCCGCGCTTGCCATTGGAAAGCACGACACCTCCCGGCTATCAGGTCATGCCCATTCCCCCGAGCGCCAGCCGGTAGCAGCGGTCGACGATCTGGTGGGCCGCTGCGTCAACCTCTCGATAGTCGTCCGCGCGCCACTTGTCGATCGACATCTTGCGATCGAAGGTGCCGGAGCAGTCGATCGTCTTGAGAGGGCGGGCCTGTTTTTCCGCGATCTCCGCTTCAGTCACGCGGATGTCGATGTCGTAGTCCAGCCGATAGTCGCTGCTGGTAAGAAAGGATTCGTAGCCCAGTTCCCACTTCACCGCATCGATGGCGATGACGAGGCCGCTGCCAACGGACGAGGACTCATCCCGCTCGAAGTATCTGGCCAGTCGGTGGGCCAGTGCCTTGTCAATCCCAGTGCCTGCCTCGATCAAGTCGGCCTGGGGGAGGGCGCGCGCCACCCCGGTGCCAAGTTCGGAGGCGATGGCCTGGTTTGCCTGCATTCCCTGCAATGAATTGGCGCTGCCCATGTTGGCGGCCGCGGTCGCCGCCATGCTCGCGATGACCGTGTTGGCCACGGCACGCCCCTTGGTGCGCTCGGCCAGCGCGACCGGGTGATCCAGTGGCTGAACGGCGACCGGTTGGGAAAGCAGGACCGAGCGTACCTCGGCGGTGGAGGCCTGCTGCCGGTCGGGCATGCTGGCACAGGCGGTCAGCGACAGTGCGGCCAGCGAAATGGGCAAGATCTTCCGTGTGTTCATGCTGTCCTCGTCCTGGTTGAGAAAACGTGCGTTGGTGTCGGCAAGCACCGCACCGGCTCTGGATGGGAGCGGCGGTCCTTGCCGTGTGTTGTCCCGCGGCTTGAGGGGCTAGAGCCGATACCGGAGCGAAAGCGAGAGCTCGTGAGTGCGAATGTCGGCCTTCAGGCGGGAATTCAGCTGCAGGTCGCCACCACGCTCGGATGCGCTCAGGCTGGACTCCGCCTCGCCGTAGTCCGCATAGGCATAGGAGGCATCCAGGGAGAGCCGCTCGCTGATCGGGTAGGTAGCCCCCAACAGCACTTTCCAGGCGAATCCACCGCTGGTGTTGCTGTCGATCTGGGCGCTGTCGTTCGTTACGGTGAAGCGCCCCATGTCGTGTCGCGCGTAGCCTGCGCCGATGCCCACATACGGGTCGAGTGGCCAGGACGCATCCAGCACGGCGGCCAGGTCCACGAGGCCGAGGACCATGATCGCGGTCGTGTCCAGTTCGGTTCGCCCGACCTCGCCGGCAGGGCTGCCGTCGTCTTCGTAGGCCCCGCTGAGGTCGAGCCCTCCGATGTGGTTCAGGGAAAGCTCCGTATCAAGCCAGTCGGTCAGTCGATAGCCGATGCCCAGCTGATAGGCGAGTGAGCCATCGGCATCGAACGTCACCCGATCGGGCGGGTCGCCGAGATCGCCAATGGTGGCTGTCTGCTTCTCGCTATGTGCCCAGCCGATGCCGCCTTTGAGGTAGACATCACTTACGGCGAGAGCCGGGTTGCTGGCGGCGATTCCAGTCGCCGTCAGTAGGGCCAGAGGTAGTTGCTTTGTCATCAATCACTCCTTGATCGATTGGTTGGAAAAACGCGCGATGCATTGCGCGCTGGGTTCGCACTCCCGCCTTCGCGATCGGCTCCGTGTTAGCGAAAGGGGGGCTGTGCCGGTTGCCGGACGAGTCAGGGTTGCGGCGTCAGCCGCCGGAGCGCGTGGAAACGAGCTCGAATCCGCGCGATGCGGCCAGGGCGCGTAGCTCGTCTGCCTTCGCGCTACCTGCCGCGAGGCAGACCTCGCGCGCACCCGGATCTTCTGGGAGGGGCTGCAGTGCGGCGCGCAACAGCGCGGCGTTGTTGGTTTCGTTCTTGCCGAAGACGAGCACGGGGCGCCCGTCGCGATTGCTCAACGCCGCGGTCAGTTTCTCCGCCGCCGGGGACTGGCCGGCGAGCCCGTTGACGATGGCGTTGGATAGCGGGTTGTTCGCCACGGGTGCTTCGATGAGCAAAAGGTCCTCGTCGCTCTTTATCTGCCCGAGGCAGGCCGACAGATCGTCCTTCATTGAATGGCTGGGGTGCGTGGTGCCGGCCGTGGAGCAGCCGCTGGCGAGCGCGGCGAGTGCAAGATAAGCAAGAGGTTTCTTCATGAGCTTCACTCCTTTGAACGATGGGTTGTGCTGTCAGTCAACGACAGCGGTGCGGGCTCTCCGAGGGATGCTGTTCCCCGGTTTCGAGATCGATGGTGATCAGCGTGGCGTCCGGATGAGACATGCACAGGGCGTTGCGCACGGTGTAGACGTGACGGCCCTCCGCGTACCAGACGATGTTCGGATCCAGTCGTTTGCCGGTCTGGTCATAGGCCTGGATTTCGTAGTTGCCCGACATGGTTAGGCAGCCGGAAAGCAGGGCGGCGCCGGTTAAAAGTAGGCCAAAGGTCAGTAGTCGTTTTGGCATGATCGTTCGCTCCTTGAACCGTTGGGCAATTAAGGAAGGCACTCGGGAGGAGGGTGTTTGTGTCCCTCTGGACGACAGGCAGCCGGATTTACCGCATGAGCTCGGCAATATTCGTAGTCGGTTTTTATCCGGCACCACCAGCTATTGAGGCGGCGCTCGACCGAGGGCTTGGGGATGTCAGCGTCGGGTTGGCACGCGGGGAGGGAGGAGCGGTCGGTCCATGAGCACCGCTCACCCACGGAACGATCCCTGTGAGCAAAACCGGCCGCTTCCATGCATGAGTCCTCCAGTAGAAACTTGTTCAATAACTGGTTTCTTTTCTCAAGCCCAAAGGCATGTTTGTAGCTTCCTAGGTTGGGATGGGGTGATGGAGCCCCGCACTCGAGTAGTCTTTTCTTTACTGTTAGCCGATCCGCACTTGGAGCCTCCCACATTTTGTATTCGGGAGGGGGAGGCTGGAATGGCTTTGACGTGCATGCAGGCTGGAACGCTGCAAGCAGTACAGCACATAGAGCGACGGCACGATTTTTCATATTAGGTTGTCACTATTGGGCTGGACGTACCTGGATGGTCGTCGGTTTTCCGTAGTTGTCGAAGCAACCTTTCGGATCGGCGGCCCCATTCCCGTAACAGCTATGCACGGTTGGCGCTTCGTCGAACATTCTGAGCCATTCATTTTGGCGACTGCTGTCTTCGGGGCGCTTGTCGTAGGTAGCCTCGTTGCCGCCGATAATGGAGCCGACGAAGTCGTCGGCATGGTTCTGCAACTCCACGCGGGTCGGCGCATCACCGTTCATGTTGTCGACTTGAGTCGCGAGTCGGTTGGCGTTGTAGGCAGGCCCCACAAGGCGGAAGCGGGTGTCTGTCAGCTTTTCCTCCAGGGAGTTGTCGCGGGAAAGCGAGGTCGCCGCGTTGCCGATGGTCATGGCGCCGCGGCTATGGCCGGATACGTAGAGCCCGTCGTTGCCGAATTGTGCCATCGCGTTACGTGTCTCCTCTGTCGCGTTGGCCAGTCCCCAGAAGTCGTTTTCCAAGAACTTTTGATAGCCGGCCACCAGCAGTTCGGAGACGGCGTTGTCGGCCTTGGGGAAGTGGATGAGGTAGATGGGCTGATCGGCTTGGACTTCCGACATCTGCGCGGAATACCCGGCAGCGGCTTCTTCATCGTTGAAAATCCCATTGGTAAACACGGCGACCTTCCCGTTTGGCCCAGCTTTGAGGTTTCGCTTCTCTTCCTTGCTGAGCCTGCGGAGTAGCGGCTTGCCGGTTTCGGGGTCTTTCAGTGGCTTGCCCTCTTCATCCCTGAGCACCAGAAACATGGGGTGCTCGCGCAGGAACATGGTCCGGTACGATTCGTCCGTGAACTTGACCGCCTCGGCATGTATCGCCTTCTTGATGGCTCGCTCGGCTTCGACCACCTGCCGCATTTCCTGCGGATCCTGCTGCTCTGCCGGATCGTGAGCATTTGTGGTGTCCCGGCTCAGCGAAGCGATGGTTTGGCTGGCCGTAAGTCCGGTCCGTGCCTCTTGTTCCCCTTCGTCGGTTATTGTCACGGTCCCGGGTTCGATGGCCGAGCGGGTGTAACCGTGCGATACACCGGAGCGATCGGCATCGAGAGCCGTATTGGCCACGAGCCCCTTGGCCGCACCATATTTGCCTTGCGTCACCATGTCGCTGGAAAGGGAGATGCCGCTGGCTGCGGCATTGGCCGAAGCGGCATTCGTGAGGTCGCGTGAGGTGAGGGTGCCAGTGATCAGCCGGTTGTCTGCCGGGTCGGCGTCGCTTGAGATGGCGCCGCCGACCAGATCGGTGTTGCCGGCTACGGTGAGGTCGAACCCGCCTCCACCGGCGCGGATGGCGCTTGGTTCGGTGACCGACTGGTAGCTTCCTTGGGCTTCACTATCTTCTTTGGAATATGAGGCGGCAACACTGAAGCCGCCGAGCGGGATGCTCACTCCAACACTTTCTTTGTGCTGCTCGGCACGGTATTCGATTTGGTCCTGAACGCTCTCGATGCGCAGGTCGCCGCCCACGTCGGCTTGGACCCGCTGTCCAGTCACGACGGCCCCCACCAGTGCCGTGTCCCCCGCCGACTGCAGGCTGGCGGTCTCGCCGGCCGAGACATGGCTGAGCCGGTGGGTGAGCTCACTGGCTTCCGACTCGCCTTCACCGCGGGCAACCGATGCGGTGATGGAAAAGCCCACGCCGTTGCCGCCCAGGTCGATACCGATGCCCACGCTGGCGGATTGGCTGTCGTTCTCGCTTTGCTCTTCGCGCCGGGATTCGGCAGCGAGCAGGGCGATCTCGTCCTCGGCAGAGAGACTGGCAACATCCTCCGCGCGAATGTCGCTGCCGCGAACGATGATGTCGCTGCGTTCACTTTGACCCGTTGCGTTGATCCGGACATCGCCCCCGGCCGTGATGTATGAGCCGCGGGCGCTGTCCGAATGGCTTTCGGCGCGATAGTGGCTTTCACTGGCACCCACGCTGATGTTGATGCTAACGCCGCCGGCCTTGTCGGCCTGGTTGGCATTCTCCTTGGCGCGTCCGGTTTTGATGTGGCTGTAGGCGTCCACTCCGGCGAGTCCCGCGCTGGCGGCCGCAAGCCGTTTCATACGATCGTTGTCGGTATCGTCAGCGGCCTGGGCGATGCGTTGGATGCTCTTCGCGGCGTCGATGACCGGACTGGTCAGCGCCAGCGTCAGACCGCTTTGCTCCATTTCGCGCATCTGGCTGGTGCTGCCGGTCTGGCGGGATTCGAGTATTTCGACCCGTCCGGCGTGGATGTCGATGTCGCCTGCTGGGGCGAGCAGGGCGCTGCCCGATTGGCGATAGGTGTCGCCGGCGTCGATGCTCACGTCTCCCTCGATGCTGGCCAGCTGCGTGGCAACGCTCTGTTGTTGGGCCACGTCATTGCTGTTGGCGAGGCGGTGGCTGCCGTAGGTGATCGAAAGCCCGCCGTTGGAGAACAGCCCGGAGCGTGTCGTTTCCTGGAAATGATGTCGGGAGTCTTCCTCATGCTCGGCCAAGAGCATGATGTTGCCACCGGCGAGTGCTGTCGTGCCGCGGTCGGAGATCACCTGGCTGCCCTGAATGGCAATGTCATTGCCTGCCTTGAACGTGACCTGCTGACCGCCCACTTGCGTACCCGTGACCCGGTCGGATCGAGACGCATCGAGCGTGGACGTCACCGAGCTCGACAGAAAATCACTGTCTTCGATGCGGTGAGCCTCTTCCCAGTGGCGAGTCGAGCGGCCGGCATCGAGGTCAATGTCATTGTCGGCAGTAAGCATCACCTTGCCCGCCGCGCTATCGATGACGGCTGCTCGCGTGGCAAGGTCGCGCCCGGCGTCTAGCTCCAGATTGCCTCGGGTGTCGATATGGGTGCCGTGTTCGCGCGTTTGTCCCTGGACGAGGCGGTTGTCGGCGTCCCAGGCGATGCGTTCGTTCTCGCCTTCGGTTGCCGTGGCCAGATGCAGGTCGCGTCCGGCGGCCAGGGTCGTGGATCCGCCGCCATCGTGCGTGACGTCGGTGGCTTGCAGGGTGAGGTCCCGTCCGGCGGTGACATCGAGTCCACCCTCGGAGCCGGAGCCGGCGACGGCGAGACGACCGCGATCGGTGATCTGGTCGCGCGTGAAGCGGTTCGGCCCGTCGCCCCCTTCGCTATGACGGGTGTCGCCCGCGATGGTGATGTCGCGGCCGGCTGTCATCGACAGGGCGGAGCCGGCGACGGTTTCGCCACCTCGCTGGTAAATGTCGCTGGCGGCGGCAAGGTCGACGCGGTCCGCGCGCAGGGAGCCGCCGAGGGTCTCGATGCGTTGGGCCGTCAGGTTGAGGGCGTTGCTTGCCTGGAGTCGGCCACGATTGCTCGCGGTGCCGTCGACGGCGAGGTTGATGTCGCGCGCGGCGATCAACCCGTGGCTGTTGCCCGAGCTGGCGTTGCCCTCGGCGAGGTGCAGGGTGGGAATGAGTGCGCGTTGCGTCTCCCCAGCGACGGTGACGGCCGATTCCTCGAGCCAGACGATATCGGTGGTCAGTCGGTCGAGCTGCGTCTCGGTGAGCCGGACCCCCGGCGCGATTTCGAGATCGCGGCCATAGGCGATGCCGGCGTCGATCAGCGCCCGGAACTGGGCGTCGTCATCAGCAAAGCCGTTGAGGCGTCGCTGGCCGGTGCGCTCGACCACCTGCTGCCGAACGAGTGCCTGCTCGTAGAAGGCATCGCCAAGACGTTTCTGGGTATAGGCCGGGTCGCGGGCCAGGGCATCGAGCATGGCCTCGGAGCCATACCAGTGGCGGTAGCTGGCAAAGCGCGGGTCGGTCTCGATCAGGGGCGTGTTGGGGTTGTCGGGCCGGATGCGAAACAGGCTGGTATTCGGCAGCGAGGGCATGCTCGACGCGGAGTGGCCCGGGGCGCCGGGGATCGCCGGTGCGGATGGATTGGCGCCGGCCTGGTCGGTGTAGGTGACGGTCGGGAGGTCGTAGGGCGCGCCGTATTCCGGTGCCGGCCGGTAGGGGCTGGTGCCGTGCCATTCTCGGCAGTGATCTGAGCCCATGAAGCCGCAGGATTCCACGGTAGTGAAGCGCGCCGTGCCTTCGCGGCGGGTGATGTCCTGTCCCTGGGAGGCACGGTTTTCGAGCGTATCGAGGCGGGCCTCGAGGGTGCTGCCGGCAATGATCTGGCTGTCGGCATTGACCAGCGTGCCGCCGTCGATCGTCATGTCGCCGCCAGCCTGCAGCGTGGCGGGGTGGCTTTCGATGACCTCGGTGTGTGAGGTAACCGCTGTGGTTTGGAACCAGGTGAAATCCGAGATCTCGTGCGGGTAGCCCCGGCACCAGACGTTCTCGTGGTAGAGGTTCGAACAGTCGGCGGCATCGAAGGTGCGCTGGCTGCCGCGTAACTGGATCCAGGATTCCTGGACCGGTGGCTCCTCGACCTGGGCTGTGACCAGCCCGTTGTTGAGGTTGTCGATCCGCTCGGCGGCAATGGAGAGGTCTCCCAGTGCCTCGATGGTCGCTCCTTGGTTGAGCAGGCGGCTGGCCGGGGCGCCCTCGCGGCCCGTTATGGCCATGTCGCCGGCGCTCAGGATCAAGGCATCGTTGCGGTTGTCGAGCTCGTCGATGGCAAGACGCATTTGGTCACGGGCGGCGAGGGTGGCGGCCTGTGTATCGTCACCGAGATTGCGCAGCGTCGCGGCGGTGACCGCCAGGCCGTTGCCGTAAAGGCGGGCGTCCGGATGGTTGATGACGTTGGTTGCCGTGAGGATGACGTGTCCGCCGTCGATCAGGCCGTGATTTTCCAGACGATCCCTGGTTTCGAGATCGAGTTGGTCGGCGGCGATCTCGCCGTTGGGGCGATTGTCGATTGCCTCGGCATCAATCGTGGCGCCGGCGGCGTCCATCCGTCCGTCGTTGATGAGTTGGCCATCGGTACTCAGGGTCAAGCCCTCGCCGGCGATCATCTCGCCCTGATGGCGATAATCGCCATGGATCGTCGCCTGGATCTCGCCCTGCGAGAGCCATTGCCCGTCGCCGGCCATCGAATCGGTGACCAGGCTCAGCCGCCGGGCGCCGAAAAGCAGGCCGCCGTCATTGTCGATGTGACGGTCGGCCGTCATGTCGAGTTGCTCGCCGGCGAGCAGTTCGCCATCGCGGTTGTCGATGGTGTCGGCCCGCGCCGTGATGTTGCCCTGCCCACTGATGCGCGCGTCCTGGTTGTCGATCGTCGTGTTGGCGTCCAGTGCCAGTTCGCCCTCGGCATGTATGTCGCCACGGTTGGTGAGTTGCTGTGCCTGCAGGTCCACCGTGCCTTGCGCGGTTGTGGTGCCCTGGTTGAGCAGTCGGCCGTCGGCGGTCACCGTCAGCCCGCCCGTGCCGGCGCTCACGGTGCCCGCGTTGCGTACGCCCACCCCGTGCTCGTTGGCGACCAGCCGGATCTTGTTGGCGTACATGCCGCCAAGGCGGGCCGTGTCGATACCCCATTCTGGAGGCGATGAGTCGGCGGTCGCCGATTCGATCAGTCGGCCTTCACGGTCGAAGTCGCCGATGCCGGTGGTGACATCGAGATTGTTGGCCCAGATTCCGGCATTGATCTCGATGGCGCGCGCCAGCAGGTCGGCCTCGGCGGTGCGGCTGGCACCCATGCCGTCGCCCTCGATTCGAATGCGCCCGCCCCGGACATCCAGGCCGGTCCAGCGATCGTTGTCGAACCGCGGGCGGCCGGTGGTCAGCATGGCGCGCTCGGCATTGATGAAGCCGCAGCCATTGCAGGTGATGCCGGCGGGGTTGGCGACCACCAGGTCGGCCGGGTCGCCGCCGATCTCCAGATAGCCGGCGAGCTGGCTGGGCGAGGCGCTGCGTACCTCGTTGAGGATCAGGTCGGCTGTGCCGCCCGCGAGCGACGGATTGGCGCCGATCTGTCCGGCGAGGGTCGTTGCGCTGGTCTGCCGGCCGTTGTTAAACACCACGCCGCGTTCGTTCACGTCCAGCTGTTGGTAGACGTTGTGCGAGACGCCGTCGGCACCGGGCGTGGTGATATCCACGACAGGCGTGCCGTTGCCGGACTGGTGGATGCTGGGACGATTCTCGCCGTGGGCCTCCGGGTGCGAGCGGATCTCGCTGGCGGCAAGCGGCGGGGTGACAAGCGCTGCGGCAATCCATGCCGTCAACGCTTGGCGAGCGTGGATTCGATAAGCAGGTGTCATGACGAGTCCTTGTCGTGCACGGGCAGTCGAGATCAGAAATGGATGCCGGCGTGGAAACCGGCCTGCAGGCCGGGGTCCGGGTAGGCGTCGGGCCGATCCATGGCCCGTGCTGCCCAGGCATCAATCCAGGTGTTTTTCCAACGCCACTGCAGGCCGAATGCCGCGCCGACCAGGTGGTGGCCGGCCAGGGCGTCGGTCGACGGGCCATCGACGCGCCCGGCATCCAGGGCGAGATAGGGGTGCAGCGGGCCGGCCAGAACGAGATGGAGCTCGTTGCGCCAGTACGCACCACGCTCGCCGCTGAGCCGCAGCTCGCCGCCGAAGCCGCGCACGGAATGGCGGCTGCCGATGGCGAAACGATCCTGCGGGATCAGACGGGTGTGATTGAACTGGCCGCGTATCTGGCCGCGATAGCGCAGGCGCTGTTCACCCAGGGCGAACGGGGCGTCGAGGCGGGCGTGGAACGAGGTGAGGCGCGGGCGGGCGGTGCCTTCGCCGAAGGCCTCCTCGGGGGCCGTCTTTGCGCCGAGCATACCGGTACCCCAGCGGTGGCTCAGCGCAAGGTCGAGCGTCGCCCGGTCGAGGAAATGCCGGTGCTCGATGCCGGCTGCGTACCCGGCCATGCGGCGGGCCTGCACGGTGATGCGGGTTCCATCGATCGCGTTGGCGTAGGTCTGCAGCCAGGCGGTCGCCGTCAGGCGCGTGCGCCCGACATCGCTCCGATGCACGATGCGGGATATCTCCAGTTCACGTCGCTCTCCCTTGCCGCTGTAGCGGTAGCCGCGGTTGAGGCCTGCGATCGTCTGGTAGTACTCGAAACGGCTGGCCGTGGCGCCAAATCGCCAGTAACCGAACGGCGCGGAGTAGTGCAGCGTGTACGACTGGGTGTGCCCGGGGCGGTCAATTTCATCGAGCCCGAGATTGCGGGTGAGGCTGGCGTACAGCAAGCCGTTGAGGCCGAAGAGGTGATCGCCGAATACGGTGGCCGTGCCGAGAAAACGCCCGGTCGCGCGGCTGCCCGAGTCGTCGATGGAGAGCGACACCCGCAACGGGAAGTCCTGCTGCCAGTCGACCACCACATCGCTTTCCCCGGGCGCCGCACCGGGCTGGATGTCGATCTCGGCGGTGGCACTGGGCAGGCGTTCGAGATTTTCCAGCCCTTGCTCGAGGTCACGTAGATCGAGCAGATCGCCGGAATGGGTCGGGAAGGCGGTGTCGAGCCGGGCACGGGTGCCGGCGGCATCGCTCGCTTGCAGCACGCCGACTCGTCCCGGCAGGATCGAAAGGTGCAGCTCGCGGGTATCGAGATCCTGGGGCGGGGCGCTCACGCGGGTGGTGACCAGGCCGAGGTCGATGAGCTGTTGCTGGGTCTCGCGCAGGATGGCGCGGATGCCATGTTTGCCCAGGCACTGTCCGGCGTGCCAACCGAGGTCCCCGAGCGCCCGTCGAAGGACTCGCTCGAACGGTGGGCGAGGCTCACCGACCAGGCGGATGCGGTCGATGTCGACGCAGGGTGTCTCGTTGGCGGGGATGGCCGGCGCGGGGCGCGACGGGCGCGGCAGGCGGACGTCGGGTGACGATTCGATTCGCTCGCGCAGCTCCTGCTGGCGCTCGAGCTGGCGGAGCGACTCGTCGGTCGGGTTGGTTGCCTGCGCAGCGGCAGGGGGCACAAGCGCTGCAGCCAGCGACATGGCGATCCATACCATGCACGGGCCGAGGCCGCTTGGGCGACATCGGGGAGGTACCACGTCTCTCGTCCTTGAGATTAATGGGTGTATATCAGCTTGTGCTTGTACGCTAAACGATCTGCTGGGCGCTCGCAAGATTCGTCTGGTGACGCGCGACAGGGTTTCTGGTCACCGGCAAAATGGACATAATGCGAATGATCGCGGCCGTGTCGCGGTCCTCCCATCCAGCCACCTTGCCTTGAACTCGCTCGAGGCAGCATTCAGCCGAGATTCAAAGCCCATGCAGGACGGAGAAGTCATCGCCTCGGTGGACCTGGGGTCCAACAGTTTTCACATGCTGGTCGCCCGGGTCGAGGCGGGGCAGTTGCAGGTCATCGACCGAATGAAGGAGATGGTGCGACTGGCCGGCGGGCTGGACGAACATGGCTATCTCTCGCAGGCGGCGATCGAGCGTGGGCTGGATTGCCTGCGGCGGTTCGGCCAGCGCTTGTCGGGCATGCCCCGGGGCCGGGTGCGCATCGTCGGGACGAACACCTTGCGGGCAGCGAAGAATGGCGCGACGTTCATTCGCCGCGCGCAACGGGCCATCGGGCACCCGATCGAGATCATCGGCGGGCGCGAGGAGGCGCGGCTGGTGTACCTCGGCGTGGCCCACAGCGACGTGCCGGCCGATGGTCGACGGCTGGTGGTCGACATCGGCGGCGGTTCCACCGAGCTGATCATCGGTGAGGGCTTCGAGCCGGTGCGCATGGAGAGCGCGCCGCTCGGTTGCGTGCGCCTGACCACCGATCATTTCAGTGATGGCAAGTACGACAAGACCCGCATGCTCAAGGCCGAGCGGCGGGCCGAGCTGGAGCTGATGAGCTACCAGCGCGCCTACCGCGAGATGGGCTGGGCCCGCGCCGTGGGCAGCAGTGGTTCGGCGCGCTCGCTGGCCACGGTGGCCGAGGCGAACGGCTGGGGCGATGGCAGCCTGACGCTGGCCGGGCTGGACGCGATTCGCAAGGCCGTACTCAAGGCCGGTAACCTCGACAAGCTCTCGCTTGACGGGCTTTCCGACGACCGCAAGCCGGTATTCGTCGGCGGGCTGGTGGCGATGCGCGCGGTCTTCGAGGCGCTGGGCATCGAGCGCATGGCGATCTCGGATGGCGCGCTGCGCGAGGGGCTGATCTACGACTGGGTCGAGCGCCAGGATTTCGATGACGTGCGCGACCTGACCGTCGGGCGTCTGCAACGCATGTTCAATGTCGATGCCGATCATGCCGAACACGTGGCGACGACCACGGCGGCGCTGTGGGGCCAGGTCGAGGCCGAATGGGGGGCGACCAGCGACGAGACCAGCGAGGCGCTGCCGTTGTCCACCTGGCTGGACGTGGCCGCGCGCGTCCATGAGGTGGGGCTGGCGATTTCGCATTCCGGCTATCACCACCACGGGGCCTACGTGCTCGAGCATGCCGACATGCCGGGCCTGACCCGCACGGCGCAAACGGCAGTCGCCGCCCTGGTGCACGCCCACCGCCGCAAGTTCAAGCCCGCGCGCTTCGAGACGCTGGACGAGGACATGCGTCCCTTGGCCATGCGCCTCGCCGTCATCCTGCGTTTGGCCGTGTTGTTCCATCGCGATCGGGGGGAGGGCATTTCCCCCTCCCAGCTCCGGGCTGATGCCGAGGGTGATCGATTGGAGTTGTCGTTCGCGGCCGGCTGGCTGGAAGACCACCCGCTGACCGTGGCCGATCTCGAGCGCGAGCAGGCTTACATCGCCAACTGCGGTTTCGATCTGCAGTTCGCCTGACAAGGAGAGTGCCATGGTCCGGATCGTTCGGTCATCCGCGCTGGTCGCCACGCTCGTTGCCGCGACGGCTTTTCTTACCCTGCCCACTGTCGTGGGTGCCAAGAGTGTCGAGGGACGCTTTGTTGCCTTTGGCCCGGGCAACTGGTCCTGCGCGGATGTGGTTGCGGTCGCCGAAGGCAACCACCCGGGTAGCCAGGGGCGGCTGGACGGGTTCATCGCGGGGTATCTGACCGCGAGCAACGTGATGCTCCGCAACACCTACGACATCCAGGCAGGCAAGACCGCGTCGGCCGCCAAGACGGCAGTGCTTGCCTTCTGCGGGGAGAACCCGGGCATCAAGCTGGCCAATGCGCTGGCGGTGCATACCCAGCGCCAGTATCCGGATCGTCGCAGCGTGCCTCGTCAGCCCTGAATATCGATGTTCGGCTATGCTCCCTGTCCACCTCGCAATAGGGAGTAAGGGAATGACGACTATTTCTTCTTTTCTGGGTCACGTGGCAACCATGGCCCGACGCATCACCCGCCTGATCACCCCCTTGATGGCCGCGACGGCACTGGCGTTGTCGGTGCAGGGGCCGGTGCAGGCCGATGACACCCAGCGGGTCGTCTACCACGTCGATTTCGCCGATCCGACCCGCTACTCGGCGACGCTGACCTCGATCAACAACCTGATCAACGATGCCGAGCAGAAGCTCCTGCCCTGGGACGTGCACTTGGTGCTGGTCGGCTACGGCATCCGTTTCGCCACCGACGATCCGCTCGAAGGCACGCCCTACGCAGCCGACGAGGCGCTGAACGAGCGCCGCGCCGAGCTCAAGGGACGACTGCAGACGCTGATCAAGATCCGGAACGTCAAGGTTCACCTCTGCGACTTCACGCGCAAGGAGATCAACCTGCCCGAAGACAAGCTCTACGAGGGCATCGGGCTAGTCAATTCGGGCGTGGCGAAGATCGCCGACTTGCAACGGGACGGGTACGCTTACCTGAAAATCCAGTAGTCCTGGATTGGTTGTAACGAGAAAGCCCCCGGGATATCGAAATTTCCCGGGGGCTTTGCGTTGCGGCCTTCAGCTACTGGCTGGTTCAGGGGGCGGCGAGGACGGGATGGTCGTCCGATGGCTGCCGGTGGGCGCGGGGTCCTCGGACACGATGTCGATGATTTCGGCACCGTCGTTGAAATGCACGGTCACGATGCGCTGTTGTTCGATCTCTTCGGCTTCCTGCGGGGAGATGCAGAAGCGGTGTGCCAGTTCCTGCGGCCCGATCGGTGGCGGAGCATGGCGCCGCTCGTGATTGTGAAAGCGCAGCCAGTTGTAGCTCGCCCAGCTGATGAAGATCAGGCCGGCAATCAGGATGACCAGTCCGTAGATTTGGATCGCCTGCAGGGTTCCCATGGGGTCATTGAGGATATGTCGCTCGAATAACCCCACGCCCAGCGCCCAGCCGATCAAGGCAATGATGGGTGTGAACAGGTAAATCCAGACCATCCAGGCGGCCAGGCTCACGATCTGGCCCACGCGGCGTTTGCCCGGGGGCACGAGGTCGTTGCGGTCGATGATATCCGGCAGACGGGGACGGGAATGCTTCATTGCCTCATTCCTCCGGCGGTCGCAGTCCGCGGTCCGGGCTGACCCAGCGGGCCCGCTCGCCCGACCGCTTGAGAATGGCCTTGGGCAGAGCCACTACCGTGGTGGCCATCGACAGCATCCAGAAGGCCAGTGGATACCAGATCACCCAGAAATAATTGCGGAAGAAGCGCCGGTCGGTCTCGTAGCGCCGGTCGATCAGCAGGCTGACCAGGAACTGCAGCAGGGCCGTGATGCCAAGGATGATGCCCGCCCACTGCGGGATGATGCTTGGCCCTCTCCAGCCCGGCGGCATTTCGAAGATCAGGCCGAGCAGGAAGATCACCAATACGGCGGCCATGGCATAGGCCCACAGGATGCTCACCGTGTATTCGAGGGCCACCGCCCATAGTCGGCGCTTGTTCCAATGGAACAGGCCTGCGGCGTGTCGCAGGATCGTCTCCACGCCGCCTTGGGCCCAGCGCAGACGCTGTTTCCACAGCCCTTTGAACGTTTCGGGCATGTAGATGTAGCACATGGCGTTGGGTTCGTAGCGGATGTCCCAGTGGTCAAGCTGCAGCCGCCAGGAGATGTCGATGTCCTCGGTGACCATGTCGGAGCTCCAGTAGCCGACACGGTCCAGGGCGGTGCGCCGGAACCCGGCGATCACGCCCGAGACGGTGAAGATGCGCCCGTAGACCCGCTGGGCGCGCTTGATCAGGCCGATGGTCGCAGAGAACTCGCCTACCTGCAGCTTGCCCAGCAGGGTGCTGCGGTTGAGGATGCGCGGGTTGCCGGTGACCGCGCCGACACGCGGCCCGGAGTCGAGGTGAGCCATCATCCATGCCACGGCCTTGGGATGGAGCATGGCGTCGCCGTCGATGCAAATCAGGAATTCGTGCTTGGCGGCAAGTGTGCCGGTGCGCAGCGCGATGGCCTTGCCCTGGTTGGTGGCCAGGTGCACCACCCGCAGGCGTGGGTATTCCTTGGTCAGTTCCTCGAGCACCCGCCCGGTACTGTCGTCGCTGCCGTCGTTTACGGCGACGATCTCGAAATCCGGGTATTCGCTTGCATGCGCGTAGTGCACGGTGTCCCGGATGTTCGTGCCTTCGTTGAAGCAGGGGATGATGATGCTGCACGGCGGGTGGCGCCCGCCCGCCGGCGGGCGGTTCGGGTCACCGTATGCCCCGCGTTCCCAGTGGAAAAAATACCAGGTGCCGCCGATCATCCACACCCAGGCCATCACCAAGGGGTAGAAGAAGACGAAGTCGAGCAGCCAGTCGATGTTCATGCCCTCGGTCTCCTATCGCCGATGCGGGAAGGCATTGAGCGAAATACCTTCCCGGGTGGGTTCGAAGCGTGGGCGGTTGTTGAGAAAGTCATCCGGGTAATAGGCCAGGTTCAGGATGCCGCGGCGCATGAGCTGTTCCATCCACTCGCGCAGGGTTTCTCCTTCCAGCCATCGGCCTTCACCACGCCAGTCGCGGGCCTGCAGCTCGAAGACCACGTTCTCGAATCCGCCGGCTTGCGCCTCGACGGCATCCGCGAGCTGGGCGAGCCAGACCTTGGGTGGTAGGTCCGTGCCGTCGAGCCAGGGCATGGCCATGATGGCCGTCTCGTCGTAGGCCTCCAGGAATGCCGGCAGCGATTGGGCGAAGCGTGCCTCGGCACTGGGGTCGAGTACCACCCGGGCGTAAAGGTTGCGTGCCACCCGGAAGTCGAGGGAGTGATTGACCTGCTGGGCCAGTTGTTGCGTGGCCACCTCGCCAAAGTCGATCAATGCCTGGGTTTTTTGCTCCGGGGTGAGGTCGCAGTCGCTGATCGGGTTGTCCGTGCCGGGCCAGCGGGCCTCGCTGCGGCAGGCGGTCCGGTCCTCGTCGGCTGCTAGGTAGGCGTCGTCGTGGATCAGCACCCCGGCAATCCCGCTGGCCGCGCGCCCAAGATCGGTGTAGATCTCGCCGACGATCCGCTCGGATTCCGGCAGGAAAGGACTCAGGCGCCGGTAATCGCGCTCGGCCAGTACCGGCTCGCCCTCGGGACCAGATCGGGTAACGGACAGTGCTCGCTTGTGTGCCTCGTCGGGCAGGTCGAAGGCCAGCAGGGGCATCCAGGCATAGACCCGCACGCCGGCGCGGGTGCGCAGTTGCCAGGACACGCGGTTGAACAGGTCGGCCCGCATCGGCAGGTGCCGGTTGGGGAAATACAGCTCGGCGGCATTGCCGTCCCCGTCGGGGTCGGCGAAGGCCTGCAGGTAGACCGTGCGGACTTGCAGGGCCTTGATGCGGTCGAGCAGTTTCCCAAGATTGGCGTTGGCTTGTTCCGGATTCGGGTCGTAGACGTAGTCGAGGTCGATATGCACTGCCCGTTGCGGCGAGGGCAGATTGACCGGGGGGTCGTTGGTCGGTCGGGTCTCGGCGGCGATCTCGACGGCCGGAGGGTCATCGACGATCAGCGCACGAGAGAAGCTTTCCGCTCCCGGGGTGTTGAGCGCCGTGCCGCCCAGCGAGAACGACCAGGGCATGCCGACCTCGGCGGCGATGGCATCCACTTCCTGGGTATGCGCGCCGTAAGGCCAGACGATGGCCCTTGGCGCCTGGCCGGTGAGCATCTCGATCATCGCGCGGCTGCGTTGCAGGTCGTCGCGGATGCGCTGGCGGAAGGCCGCATCGCTCTCGTATTCCCCGGTTTGGGGGTCGAAGCGCCGCGTGATGGCCGCCGGTTGGCTGTTGCCCTGCGGATTGCCGAGGATGCCGCGGTGTAGATCATGGCTGTGGCTGGCGAACTCGACCAGTCCGGAATCCTGCATTTCCCGTATCTGGGCGGGGGTGACAAATCCCTCGACACCCAGCGGCCGGTCGTTATAGGTGACGGTGGCGGTACTTTCCGAATCCGGCTCGGGGGCGGCGGCGAAGGCCTCTGGCGAGTAGCTCACCTCGGCGCCGTCCCAGACGGTTTTCAGCCAGCCGGTCTGCAGCGCGAACAGGGCCGGATAGTCGTAGGCCTCCAGCAACGGGAAGACATGGCTGTGGAGGCTGGCCAGGCCGTCATCAAAGGTGAGTAGTACGGCATTTTCCGGCAGTGGCGTACCGCCCGAGCGGGCCTCGGCAATCTGATCCAGGGAGACGGGCTGCCAATCGTTGGCCGCCATCCAGTCGAACCAGGCCACCAGGCGGGCGGTGCTGACGGCGTATGGGTCGGCATCGCGCCCGGCGATCACGTCGTCGCGGACATCGTGATAGCACAGGGCCATGAACTGGCCGTCCGGCACCTCGGGAAAGGCGGCCAGGGCATTGCCGGCGAGCAGCAGGCCGGCGATCAGGTGGGTGAGTCGTGTCATCCAGCGTGCCATCAGAAGATCCCCTCTACACCGAGCAGGCCGTAAAGCCGTCGTTCGCGCTGGCCGTCGTAGGCCATGCTGGACCAGCCCACGCCGTAGCGCACGGCCCAGCGACGGCTGAGATCCCAGCGGTGTTCGTAGCGAAGCTCGATGATGGGGTCCTGGCCGAAGTCGGCCTGGTGGCCGATGCCCGTGGCGGCGTGGAAGTGCTGGGTGAAGGCGCGATCGTAGCGGCGCCAGGTGATCCAGTCATGGTCGATCCGCACCGAGGCGCTGCCCGAGGTCTCGGGGTTGTAGTAAGGCCCGCCCGGCTCACTGTTGTGCTGATAGAAAAGGTCGCCGCCCAGGTCGGTGGCGTGGTGCGGCCCGGCCGATACCCGCCGGGTCACACCGGTGCCGAGTGAGAGGCGGCGGTTGCCGTCGTCGATGGAGAGCAGGCCGGTGCTCGCGTAGGCCGACAAGGACTCGGAGGCGCGCCAGTCAACCGAGGCGTTTGCCGACCACCCCTCCAGGCCGGCTTCCGTGGCGCGCAAGGGGGTTTCCATTGAGTGGCTGTCGCCCTCGACGCTCACCTGCCAGTGATCGTTGAGCCACTGCGACCAACCGGCGGCCACACCGGCCTCGGCACTGCCGAGGCGGTTGCGATGCACGGACGCCCAGGCCCGCTTGCGATCGGCGGCCCATTCGACGCCCACGGCGATCCGATCTTGTATGCCGTCGCTCTCCTCATAGGTGGCCGTTTCGCGGCGGTGCTCGACGAAGGCGCGGAAGTCCTGTTCCGACCAGGGTGAGTTCAGCCGCGTGCGCCAGCTTTGATCATCGTTGCCGGAGACCAGTGCCTCGCCGCCGCGTGTACGGCCCACGGTGACCTCGCTTTCGATCGAGAAGCGATCTCGGTCGTCGAGTTCATCGAGATGTCGCTGGACGCGGACGTCGCGAGGGAAGTCCTCTGCCAGCCGGTCGGTCTCGATCTCCCAGGCATCCCAGTGACCGAGATCGCGCGCATCGCTGGCGCGCGCGAGACGCGTTTCCAATGCCTCGGGGGCCCAGGCCTCCGCCCGTTCCGTGAATTTCTCTGCCCGTTCGGGCCAGCCTCGCCAGCGGGCGATCTGGGCGCGTTGACTCCACAGACCCGAATGCGCGGGGGCGGTGCTGACCAGTTCGCCGCTGCGCCGCCAGGCTTCGGCGTCCTGCTGGCGGTAGGCCGCATCGTCGACCAGAAGTTGGTCGACATCGACCCGTTCCCAGTTGGGTATCGGTTCTCGCCCAGCGCCCGTGGGTAGCCACGCGGGTG
The DNA here is from genome assembly GCA_016278265.1 of Halothiobacillus sp. Classification (GTDB taxonomy): domain Bacteria; phylum Pseudomonadota; class Gammaproteobacteria; order Halothiobacillales; family Halothiobacillaceae; genus Guyparkeria. The sequence continues at coordinate 26,863 of JADQCE010000002.1, forward strand.
CCTGGAGGGCCCGGTCCCGTACGTCGGCCGCCCGCTGGTAATCTTCCAGCGCGATCAGGGTGTAGTAGAGATCGAGCAGCAACGTCAGGTCGGCTGGGCCCTGTGCCGGCAGCAGCGATTCGTACAGGGGCAGTGCTGCCTCGGGCTGCTCCTCGGCGAGGTAGGCGTCCGCGGCAGCTCGTCGCACGAATGGCGGCGGGGTCGGCTCGGTCGGCAGCGTCTTCCAGGTTGCGATGGCCTCGGGCATCCACTCCCTTTCCCGCAGCAGGTAGACCCGGTCGTAGAGCGCGCGGCGATGTTGCGGGTGGTCCGCGGGCACGCGTTCGAGGAAGCTGTCGAGCCGCTGCTGCGGGGCGTTCATGGTCGCGTTGGCCGCTTGCGGTCGGGCGTCGACGAGCAACAGGTCGTGGCGGTCGATTGCCTGGCGGATGTCGGCCGCGATGGCGTCGGCCTCGATCTGCAGCCGGACGTCGGGTTCGAACCGGTCAGGGTGGGCCTGAACGGCCTCCAGGGCCCGTTCGGCGGCGCCCAGTTGCCAGAGGGCCAAGGTCTGTTCCACGTAGGGCAGTGGCGCGGCGGGATTGATCTGGCGGGCGCGATTGGCAAGTGCCAGTGCGTCGCGGGCACGCGCGGACAGGCGCATGCCGTACGCCATCATCGCGACTTCGCGCGCGGAGTCGGGTAGTGGATCGATGCCTTGGAGGACCTTGATGGCGGTGGCCGTGTCGCCGGCCTCGGCGCTGACCACGCCGTAGCGCACCCGTCCGGGCGTGCCAAGGCGGCGATGGGAATCGCGCAGCACCGCCGCGGCGTGTTCGAATTGGCGGGCATCGCGCAGTGCGCCGGCCCAGGCGATGTGGGCGTATTCCGGCACCTCAATGGGAGAGAGGTCGGCGGTGCGTTCGAGGATGGCGACGTTATCGCCCGCACGGCGGTAGAGGATGATCAGGTCGGCGAGGATGCGGGGGTCGCCCGGATGGGCCGCGTCAAGTTCTTCCAGGCGCGCGATAGCGCTTCCGATCTGCCCCTCGCGGGCCAGTTCCACGGCCGCGATGCGGCTGGAATCGGCCGGCTCGGCAGCCAGGAGGAAGTCGGGCGGGGAAACCAGCAACAGGGAGACCAGTATCAGCCCGCTGGTGGGTCGAATTCGGACGATCTGTCTGTTGCCCGTTCTCATGCGTTTCCCTGCCTGATATCCCCTTTGTTCATGGGTTATAGCATAACTAGTCGGGGAAACATCGAAGTGTCTCGCCGTGTTGGTGCTGACCAGGTGGGGTTACCGCCCGGTGGCGGCGGGCCAGCGCCAATCGCGGATTTCCGGCATGTCCTCGCCGTGTTCGCGGATGTACTGCTCATGGTCGATCAGCCGCTGTTCCATCTGCTGGCGCAGGTGGGCACCGCGCACTTTCAGGCCGGGCACGCGCTCGATCACGTCGATGACCAGGTGGAAGCGGTCGATCTCGTTCTTCACGGCCATGTCGAACGGGGTCGTGGTCGTGCCTTCTTCCTTGTAACCGCGCACGTGCAGGTTGTGGTGGTTGGTGCGTCGGTAGGTCAGGCGGTGAATCAGCCACGGGTAGCCGTGATAGGCGAACACGACCGGCCGGTCGAGGGTGAATATCGAGTCGAAGGCGCTATCCGACAGGCCGTGCGGGTGCTCACTCTCGGGCTGGAGTTTCATCAGGTCGACCACGTTGACCAGCCGCACGCGCAGTTCGGGCAGGTGGCGGCGCAACAGGTCGGTAGCGGCGAGGATCTCCTCGGTGGGCACATCGCCGGCGCAGGCCATGACCACGTCGGGCTCCAGACCGTCGTCGCTGCTGGCCCACTCCCAGATGGATACCCCGGCCGTACAGTGCTTAATCGCCGCATCCATGTCGAGGTACTGGGGTTGGGGCTGTTTGCCGGCGACGATCACGTTGACGTAATCGCGGCTCCTGAGGCAATGGTCGGTCACCGACAGCAGGCAGTTCGCATCGGGTGGGAAGTAGACGCGGACCACGCTCGCCTTCTTGTTGACCACCAGATCGATGAAGCCGGGATCCTGGTGCGAGAAGCCGTTGTGGTCCTGGCGCCAGACGTGACTGGTCAAGAGGTAGTTGAGTGACGGCACCGGCGCACGCCAGGGGATATCCCGACTGGTATCCAGCCACTTGGCGTGCTGGTTGAACATCGAGTCGATGATGTGGATGAAGGCCTCGTAGCAGGCAAACAGGCCATGACGGCCGGTCAGCAGGTAGCCCTCCAGCCAGCCCTGGCAGGTATGTTCCGAGAGGATTTCCATCACGCGCCCGCCGCGGGCGAGATGCTCGTCGGTGGGCAGGGTCTCGGCGTTCCAGGCCCGGTCGGTGACGGAAAAGACGTCATCAAGCCGGTTGGATGCCGTTTCGTCCGGGCCGAACAGGCGGAAGTTGCGCGTCTCGTGGCTGCGTTCCATCACGTCGCGCAGGAGGCGTCCCATGGCCCGGGTCGATTCGGCGCGGCTCTGTCCAGGCGCCTCGACCGGGATCGCATAGTCGCGGAAGTCGGGCAGGTCGAGGGGGTGACACAGGAGTCCGCCGTTGGCGTGCGGATTGGCGGACATGCGCCGGGGACCCTGCGGTGTGCGGTCGGTAAGCCAGTCGAACGGCTGCCCGTGCTCGTCGAACAGCTCCTCGGGGCGGTAGCCTTTCATCCAGTTCTCGAGGAGCTGGCGGTGCTGCGGGTCGCCGCGGACGTCGGCGACCGGCACCTGGTGGGCGCGCCAGGTGCCCTCGACCGGCTTGCCGTCGACTTCCTCGGGGCCGGTCCAGCCCTTGGGGCTGCGCAGCACGATCATCGGCCAGCGCGGGCGGGTCGTGTCTCCGTCTTGACGCGCCCGCTGCTGGATGGCGTGAATCTCGTCGAGCGCCTGTCCGAGTGTTTCGAGCATTGCCGGGTGCATCAGCTCGGGGTCCTCGCCGGTGACGAAATACGGTTGGTAGCCGTAGCCGCGCAGCAGCCCCTCGAGTTCCTCCTCGGGAATGCGGGCGAGTACGGTGGGGTTGGCGATCTTGTAGCCGTTGAGATGCAGGATCGGCAGCACGGCGCCGTCATGCACCGGGTCGAGGAACTTGTTCGAGTGCCAGGAGGTGGCCAGCGGGCCGGTCTCGGCCTCGCCGTCGCCCACCACCGCGCAGACGACCAGATGCGGGTTGTCGAAGGCCGCGCCGAAGGCATGCGAGAGCACGTAGCCCAGCTCGCCGCCCTCGTGGATCGAACCGGGCGTCTCGGGCGCGACGTGCGAGGGAATGCCGCCGGGGAAGGAGAACTGCCGGAACAGGCGCTGCATGCCCGGCTCGTCGCGGCTGATCTCGGGGTAGACCTCCGAGTAGGTGCCGTCGAGCCAGGCGCTGGCCACCAGCCCCGGCCCCCCGTGGCCGGGGCCGGCCAGGTAGATCGCGTCGAGGTCGCGCGCCGCGATCTGGTGATTCATGTGCGCGTAGATGAAGTTGAGCCCCGGGGTGGTACCCCAGTGGCCCAGCAGGCGTGGCTTGATGTGCTCTGGTGCCAGCGGCTCGCGCAGCAGCGGGTTGTCGAGCAGGTAGATCTGCCCCACGGAGAGGTAGTTGGCCGCGCGCCAGAAACCGTCGATCGCCTTGATGTCGCCTTGCTGCATGGCCATGTTCTCCCAAAGCCGGGGTCGTTTGCGTTGGATGTGCTCACCCCACATCAGAGCAGCGGGATGTGTCGAACGGGTGTTAGTGCAGGTCCTGTATTTGCCGGATCATTTCCCACTCCTCGTCGGCGGGCACCACCCAGATGCCCGCGGGGCTATGCGGCTGGTGCAGCGCGCGCACCCCCGATTCGTCACGGCGATTGGCGACCGGGTCCAGGGAGAGTCCCATCACGCCCAGCCCTTCGCAGACCGATTCGCGCACGACGACGTCGTGTTCGCCGATGCCGCCGGTGAATACCAGGGCGTCCAGCCGACCCAGATTGACCAGGTAGCCGCCCAGGTAATGGCGAATGCGATGGATGTACATGGCCAGCGCGGTGCTCGCCTGTTCGCTGTCCCGGTCGATCGCGTCATGGATCTCGCGCATGTCGCGGGTCCCGCACAGTCCGAGCAGGCCGGATTCGTGGTTGAGCAGGTGGTCGACCTCGTCGCTGGTCAGCCCGCCGCGCCGTTCGAGCACCCCGGGGATCGCCGGATCGATATCGCCGGCCCGGGTGCCCATGACCAGCCCCTCCAGCGGGGTCATGCCCATCGAGGTGGCGACGCTCTGCCCGCCGCGAATGGCCGTGACGCTCGCGCCGTTGCCCAGGTGCAGCACGATCAGGTTGAGTCGGGCCGGCGGGTGGCCGGTGGCCTCGGCGACCCGGCGCAATGCATTGGCGGCCGAGAGGCCGTGAAACCCATAGCGGCGGATGCCAAGCCGATCGCGGCACCAGGCGGGCAGGGCGTAGTCGCGTGATTCCGGCGGCAGATCGCGGTGGAAGGCGGTGTCGAACAGGGCGTAATGGGGCGTGTCCGGGAAGCGCTCGCGAGCGGCCTCGATACAGGCCGCCGCGAGGGGGTTGTGCAGCGGCGCGAGGGGTTCGATCTCGTGCAGCGCGTCGATCACTGCCTGGTCGATTCGCGTGGGGGCGTCGAAGCGCTCACCGCCATGCACGACGCGGTGGGCGATGCCTTGGAACGGCCCGGCCTCGCCCGGCGGCAGGGCGGTGAGCAACTCGTCAAGTGCGCGTGCATGCGCCTCACCGAGGGGACGGCTGCCGTCGCCGAGCTCTTCGGCCGTGACCGCGTGCCTTCGGTTGCCGGCGGCATCGAGGATCGCCAGCTTGAGCGAGGACGAGCCGGCATTGATTGCCAGCCAGCGAGTGTCGTCCGGCCCATCTGTCGCCATTGATCCGGCCCTCTCCGTTAGCATGCGAGAAACCACCCCTTGCAAGTGGGGTTGTCGTTTCAATCCTAGCCGGAAAAGTCCGGGTTTGTCAGCGGGTTGTGCTCAATCTTGCGGTGCCGGGCACGAAAAAGGCGCGCCGGGGGCGCGCCTTCTGATCATGAGCCGATCGGCTCCGAGAATGACGAGTCGTTACTCGTTGCTCGCCTCGGCGACGGCGTCCTGGATGGCGTTGAGGATCTTCTCGCCGCGCGGACCGGCGATCTCGACGTACTGGTCGAATACCGGCTCGACCCTTTCGCGGAAGGTCTCGACCTGTTCAGGCGTCAGTTCGATGAACTCGATGTCGCTCTTGGACTTGATCTCCTCGGCCGCATCGCGGTTGAGCGTCTTCTGCACGTCCCAGATGAAGGGATTGAGCTCCTTGACGGTCTCCTTGACGCTCGCCTGCATGTCTTCCGGCAGGCCCTCGAGAAAGCCCGGGCTCGTGATCACGGTGGACACGAACTGGGCGTTGCGTGCCTCGATCAAGTAGTCCTGCACCTCGTAGAAGCTCATGTCGCGGATAGCGAACATCGGCTGGGTCTGCGCGTCGATCTGGCCACGCTGCAGGCCGCCGTAGATCTCGGAGTAGGCCATCGGCTTCGGATTCGCGCCATAGCTCTCGTAGGTGGCCAGCAGCAGGTCGGACGGCTTGACCCGGATCTTGACGCCCTCGAAGTCTTCCGGCGTTTCGATTGCCTTGTTGGCACTCCATACCATCCAGCCCTCGGGAACGATCGACAGCAGCTCGAGGCCTTTTTCGCTGTAGGCGGCACCCAGTTCCTCATGGACGACCGGGTTGGAGGCGAAGATTTCCTTGTTGACCGCGTCGTCCTGCGAGAACAGGAAGTGCAGGGTGAACACCTGCGCCTCGGGGATGGTCGAGCCGACGTGACCCGCGGAGGCGAAGGCGAACTGCATGGTGTTGTTCTGGATCTGCTGGGTGATGTCCTGCGAGCTGCCCAGCGTGCCGTAGGGGTAGATCTTCACCTCGACGTTGTCGTGCGCGGCCTCGATCTCCTCCTTGAACTTCTCGGCGTATTTCCACTGCACGCCGCCCTCGGTCTCTTCCAGCGCGAAGCGCCAGACCTGCTCGCCCTCGGCGTTTTTGGCGCCGTCATCGGATTGGCCACAACCCGAAAGCGTCATGCCGGCGGCGATCGCCAGCGCACCCATCCAGAGCGTGCCCTTGTGAAGGAATCGTGTGCTTTCCATCTGTCTCTCCCTGTTCTTGCTTATTGTTCATGCCGCGCCCGTCCCGAGGTGGGGGGCGGGCGCCGAATCCCCTTGACCTTAGCATGCCGAACCGGCGAGTTCGTTGGACAGCCGGATTGCGGCGCGACTACACTCGGTCGGGATTCAGAACGAAGCGAGCCGCCCCCGATGATCGGCGATGGCCGTCGACCACCGGGCGAAACAAAAGAATGTCAGCCGGCCCCCTCGCACGGTGGGGCCGGCCGGGAGAAAACAATGCCGCAAGCGCAGGGAAAGCTGTCCCGGTCGTTGCCGGGGCGGGCGCTGATCCGCCTGGACTGGTTGATCGGCTGGATCGAGAACATCGTTCTCTCGGGCGCCATCCTGTTGATGGCCACCATCAATATCGCCAACGTGCTGGGCGACAACCTCCTCAAGCAGGGGCTGCCGTTTGCCGGCGAGATCAACCAGGCGCTGCTGGTGATGATTACCTTTGTCGGCGTGGCCAAGGCTGCCCGACACGGGCGCAATATCCGCATGTCGGCCATCTACGACCAGCTCAAGGGACGCTGGCGCAAGGGCCTGAATATCCTGATCACCACCGGTTCGGCGGTGGTGATGTTCTATCTCGCCTACTACGCCGTCCTCTACGAGGTGCAGGTGCGCTCCATCGGTCAGGCCACCCCGTCGCTGGGCATCCCGCTTTGGACCCTGTACGTGCTGGTGCCGGTCGGGCTGTTCATGGCCGGGCTTCAGTACACGCTGGCCACCCTGCGCAACCTCGTCTCTCCGGAGTTGTATCGCTCCTTCCTGGAGAAGGAGTCCTACGAGGACGCCGACCTGTATGCGGAAGAGGAGGGCAAGCTCCTCGAGGATGACGACACCGGCTCGGCCGGCCAATCGGACAAGGAGGCCCGCTGATGCTTACCGTGATGTTCGTCCTGATGTTCTTGCTGCTCCTGATGGGCTTCCCCATGATGGTGCCGCTGATCGTCGGGGCACTGGCCCTCCTGCTCGCCTCCTTCCCGGGTGTCGACCCGACCCAGATCGTCCAGCAGATGATCGGGGGGGTGCGTCCGTCGGTATTGGTGGCCGTGCCGATGTTCATTCTCGCGGCCGACATCATGACCAAGGGGCACACGGCCGACCGCCTGCTCGACCTGGTGCGCGCGTTCATCGGTCACCGCCGCGGCGGCCTGCCGATCACCACGGCGGTGAGCTGCACGCTGTTCGGTGCGGTCTCGGGGTCGACCCAGGCCACGGTGGTCGCCATCGGCACCGCCTTGCGGCCGAAGATGCTCAAGGCCGGCTACAAGGACAGCTTCACGCTCGCGCTCCTGGTCAATGCCTCGGACATAGCCTTGCTGATTCCCCCCTCGATCGCGGCGATCATCTACGGGGTGGCTGCGAACGTGTCGGTGGGCGAGCTGTTCATCGCCGGGATCGGGCCCGGCGTGGCGATCATGCTGATGTTCTCGGTCTACAGCTGGTACGTCTCGCGCCGATGGGGCATCGAGCCGGAGGAGCGCGTCGGCTGGGCCGGTCGGTTCAAGGCCATGCGCGGGGCGATCCTGCCCATGGGCTTCCCGGTGGTGGTGCTCGGCGGCATCTACTCCGGGCTGTTCAGCCCCACCGAGGCGGCGGCGATGTCGGTGCTCTACGCGGTGATCCTGGAGATGCTGATCTACCGCTCGATCAAGTTTTCCGACCTGCCGGGGATCGCGCTATCCACGGGTCTGATCACCGCGGTGGTGTTCATCCTGGTCGGCGCCGGGCAGGCGTTTTCCTGGGTGATCTCGCTGGCACAGATTCCCTCCGAGGTGCTCGGCCCGGTCATCGACCAGGTGGCGTCTAACCCGACCTCCCTCCTGATCCTGATCGCGGTGTCCTACTTCGTCGCCTGCATGTTCGTCGATCCGATCGTGGCGATCTTCGTGCTCACCCCGATCTTCATGCCGGCGATCAATGCCTCCGGCGTCGACCCGGTGCTGGTGGGCACGCTGGTGGTGCTGCAGTCGGCGATCGGCTCGGCCACCCCGCCGTTCGGCTACGACATATTCACGGCCATGGCGGTGTTCCGACGGCCCTACTGGGACATCGTCAAGGGCACGCCACCGTTCATCATCATGCTGATCACCATGACGGTGCTCCTGATCTCCTTCCCGCAGATCGCGCTGTTCCTGCGCGACCTGGCCTTCTACTGATCGCCAGAGTGATGTCGTAACCGGCGGTCGGCCTCGGCCAGCCGCTCGGGCGTGCCCACGTCCAGCCACTCGCCCGGATGGTGCTGCGCGCAGCCCAGGCCGTTGGCGATGGCCGTGCGCAGCACCGGGCCCAACGCCTGCCGGCCCGGCGGCAGGTCGGTGAACAGGGCGGCGTCGAACAGGCCGATGCCCGAGTAAGTCAGCGCCGCTGTCGATTCGCCCTCGACGAGCCGTCCGGTCTCGTCGAGGGCGAAATCCCCGCCCGGGTTGTGTGGCGGGTTGTCGACCAGCACCAGGTGGAACCGGCAGTCGGCACCCAGGCGGCGGTTGGCCAGGGTGGCGTAGTCGATGTCGGAGAGCACGTCGCCGTTGACCAGCAGAAAGCGTTCGCCCAGCCGGTCGAGCGCCTGGCGGATGCCGCCGGCGGTCTCCAGCGCGTCCTCCGCCCGTTCGCCTTCCACCGAGTACTCGATCGCCACTCCCCAGCGCTCGCCCTCACCGAGGTGCGCGCGGATCTGGTCGCCCAGATGGGCCAGGTTGATCACCACCCGCTCGATACCGGCGGCCGCCAGGCGTTCGAGGTGATGCTCGATCAGTGGCTTGCCGCCTACCTCGATCAACGGCTTGGGGGTGTGGTCGGTCAGCGGGCGCAGCCGCTCGCCGCGGCCGGCGGCCAGAATCATGGCAGTGGTCAGCCTGGTGGTCGTCTCAGCCACGGGCGTTCTCCGGTTCGAGTCCAGCGATCAGCTCGCGCAGCGGCGCGAGTTCGGGCGCGCGGTCGAGCGCCCACTGCAGGTGGCGCCAGGTCAGCGGCAGGTCGTCGAGGTAGCCGTGCTTGCCGTCGCGGCGACTCAGGCGGGCAAAGATGCCGAGCACCTTCAGATGGCGTTGCACGGCGACCCAGGCAAAGTCCTCGATGAATGCCTCCAGGCCCGCCTCGGTCAGTCCGGCCGCACGCGCCTGTTGCCAGAAGGCCTCGATCTCGCGCTCGACCCACTCGGCGGGCCAGTCGATATACGAGTCACGCAGCAGCGAGACGAGGTCGTAGGCCAAGGGGCCGGTCACCGCGTCCTGGAAGTCGATGATCGCCCAGCCTTTCCCGCGGCGCATCAGGTTGCGGCTGTGATAGTCCCGGTGGACGAACACCGGTGGCATCGCGGCCAGCCGGCTGGCGATCCGGTCCCGCAGCCCTTCCCAGCGTCGGGCCTGCCCGTCCGACCACGGCATGTCCAGGTGGCCGGCCCGGTACCAGTCGTCGAACAGCTGCATCTCGGCGATCAGCCGCGGTGCATCGAAGGCCGGCAGCCCATCGCGATCGGCCTGGGCGATCGTGACCAACTGCGCGCGGCACGCGGCGAGCGCGTTTGCCCGTTCCGGCACCTCCACCCCTGCCTGCCAGGAAAACAGGGTCTCGTTGCCCAGATCGTCGAGGAGCAGAAAGCCGCCCTCAAGATCACGGGCATGTATGTGCGGTACCGGCAGGCCGGCCCGTTCCAGGCGGCCCTGGACGTCGAGGAACGGGGCCAGCGGCTCCTTGTCGGGCGGCGAATCCATGACCACTAGGCTCTCGCCGGTCGGGCCCTGCGCCCGCCAGTAACGGCGGTTGCTGGCATCGCTGGAGGCCGAGTGCAGCGCGCCGAAGCCGGGTGCGTGCCGTTCGAGAAAGGCATGGGCCGCCTTAAGGCGAGGGTCGGTGACAGCGGTGTCGGTCATTGGCTCGCGGCTCCTGTGGCCCGGGGTGTCGATGGGCGGTCGAGTCGGACATGGCGTGCGGGTCGCCACGTCGAGGCGGCGAACGGCATCGTGCAGAATGTGGTCTTAACGTCGATACTTCGGGAGGCGAATTCTACCTGCGCGATGCCCTTATCGGCATTCGCCTTCCCGGTCCGGCTATTACCCGAGGTCTGTCATGCGCCACCGTATCCGATCCCCCCACGAACCCGGTGAATGGGAAGTCACCGCTCCGAAACTGGCCACCGACCGCCAGGCACGGCGCAGCTTCCTGCGCTCGGTGTTCGGTGCCGGGGCGGCGTTGGCCCTGCCCGGCTGCGGTCGCGCCGATGAGGGCAAGCCGCTGTCCGAGCAGCTCACCGACAAGGAGGCGATCACCGGCTACAACAACTTCTACGAGCTCGGCACCGGCAAGACCGATCCCTCGCGCAACGCCGACGCGCTGGCTGCCCTGATCGACCGGCTTTCGCCTTGGGAGTTCGAGGTCGACGGCGAGGTGGCTCGCCCGGGGCGGTTCAGCCTCGATGACCTGACCGCACTGGCCTCGCCCGTGGAGCGCATCTACCGGATGCGTTGCGTCGAGGGCTGGTCGATGGTGATTCCCTGGGAAGGCGTGCCGTTGAAGGCGCTGCTCGATCGGGTCGAGCCGACCGCCGATGCGCGTTTCGTTCGCTTCGAGACGGTCTATCGACCCGAGCATCCGCTGCCCGGGCAGACGCGATCGGTCCTCGAATGGCCCTATGTGGAGGGGTTGCGGCTGGACGAGGCGATGCACCCCCTCACCTTGCTGGCCACCGGTCTTTACGGTGACTCCCTGACGCCGCAGAACGGTGCGCCGGTGCGATTGGTTGTGCCGTGGAAATACGGCTTCAAGGGCGGCAAGTCATTGGTGCGCATCAGCCTGGTGCGCGAACAGCCCACCTCCAGCTGGATGGCGGTCTTGCCGCGCGAATACGGGTTCTACGCCAACGTGAACCCCAACGTCGACCACCCGCGCTGGTCGCAGGCGACCGAACGGCGCATCGGCGAGTGGGGGCGCCGCGACACGCTGATGTTCAACGGCTATGCCGAGGAGGTGGCCCACCTCTACCAGGGCATGGACCTCAAGAAACACTATTGATGGCAGCGCGTCGACCCTGGTTGGCGAATCGGCCGGCGTGGTGGCTGATCTTCCTCGCCCAGCTGGCGCCACTGGTCTACCTCGCCTGGGCGATCCCCACCCACCAGCTCGGCTACGAGCCGGTGGTCGACAGCCTGCGCTTTCTGGGCGACACCGCGCTCTACCTGTTGTTGATCGGTCTGGCGATCACCCCGCTCCAGCGCCTGCTGCCCCGGGCCGGGCTGATCGACTACCGGCGCATGGTCGGTCTTTACGCCTTCTTCTACGCGAGCCTGCACGTCGCGCTCTGGGTGGTCGTCGACCGGCAGCTCGACCTGGCCGCGATCTGGGAGGACGTGCTCGAGCGCGAGCACATCACCTTCGGCGCGATCGCGTTCCTGCTGCTGGTGCCGCTGGCGATCACCTCGTCGCGCGGCTGGATGCGACGGCTGGGGCGCCGCTGGAAGATGCTGCACCGGCTGGTCTATCCGGCGACGGCCCTAGTCGTGCTGCACTACTTTTTGTCGGTGAAGTTCGACACGCGCACACCCATCATCCTGGCCGTCGTTTTGTTGGTGCTGTTTCTGGCCCGCCCCATCACCCGGTGGCTGGCGGAGATACGCCGGCGCTCGGATTGAGTATTAGCGTGGATTGAGTATTAGAAGCGCCTTATGCCAAGATAAGTCACTATGTTGAAACGGTTCACAGGCCTCGGAGGCACGGCATGAAGTTGACGGTCATCGGTGCGGGCTTTGGCGCCCTGACGGCGATCCGTCGCCTGCGGCGGTTGCGCCCGCAGGCGGAAATCACCCTGATCGCGCCCGAGCCCACCTTCCAGTACTACCCCAGCCTGATCTGGGTGCCGGCCGGGCTGCGTCGGCGCGAGGACATCCTGTTCGATATCCGCCCGCTGCTCGATCGCCTCGATGTGCACTTCCACGCCGGGCGCGTGAGCGGTGTCAGCGACGATGGGCGTCGAGTGATCACCGACAACGGCGAGGTCGAGAACGACGGCCTGATCATCGCCAGTGGCGGTCGATTCATCAAGAAGCTGCCCGGCATCGAGCACGCGATCACGCTCTGCGAGGGTATCGATGCCGCCGAGGCGATCCACGACCGGCTCGGCGAGATGCAGGGCGGCACCATCGCGATCGGCTTTGGCGGCAACCCCAAGGAGCCGGCGGCCGTGCGTGGCGGACCGATGTTCGAATTGCTGTTCGGCATCGATCGCCTGCTGCGCCAGCAGGGGCGCCGCGAGCACTTCAAGCTGGTGTTCTTCAACCCGTCCCCGCGTCCGGGGAACCGTCTGGGCGAGTCGGCGGTCGACCGGCTGCTCGACCGGATGAGGAAGTTCGACATCGAGACGCATATCGGCGCCAAGCCGCAGCGTTTCGAGGCCGATCGCGTGATCACCGAAAAGGGCGAGTTCGCGGCCGACCTGATCCTGTTCATGCCCGGCATGACCGGGCCGGCCTGGCTCGAGAACGCCCTGTTCCCGACCTCGCCGGGCGGCATGATCGAGGCCGACGAGCATGCGCGGGTCAAGGGCGCCGACAAGGTCTATGTTGCCGGCGATTCCGGCAGCTACCCCGCCCCGGACTGGGCACCCAAACAGGCACACATGGCCGATCTTCAGGCCGTGGCCGCCGCCGAGAACCTGGTCGCCGAGATCGACGGCCAGCCGGCCGACCGGACCTTCAAGTGGGAGCTGGTCTGCGTGATGGACATGCTCGATCGGGCCACGCTGGTGTTCCGCAACGAGAAACGCCAGTTCGTCACCCCGCCGTGTCGCCTGCTGCACTGGGCCAAGCGTTTCTTCGAGTGGTGGTACCTGCGCGACCTGCGTCGCTAGGGCCCCCGGTTGCGCGGCCCCTGATGTCGAGGGCGCAGACGGGGGCGCCCGTTTTGCGCTAGGCTTGCTGCCGTCTTTTTTCGGGCCGCCTGGCGGCCGAGCCACGTAAACGGGTGTGCCGAGTTGTCCCTGATCCGTCTTTTCTTCCAATTGCTGTTCCTGCGGGCCGGTCCCGAGGACATGCCGGCCGGCCAGCAGCCCCTGCTGATCGCGGTGGGCTTTTATCTCGTCGTCGGCGTGTTGCTGGACCTGGCCGTCACCAGCGAGGGCGGCCTGGGTCATGGCCTGGGCGCGGGCCTGATGCTGCTGGCCGCGGATGCGCTGGTGCTGGTCGGCTATTCGGCCGGGCTGGCGGCCCTGCGTGGTCATCGTGCGCGCACCCCGCAGATGCTGACCGCCCTGTTCGGCGCGACGGCCATGCTGGGACTGGTGGCCTGGCCGCTCGTCGTGATGCAGCCGACCGGCCTTGAAGGGGAAAATGTCGATGGGCAGGTCGGTCTCTGGTCGGTGCTGATGATCGCGCTGTTCGCCTGGAACCTGGTGGTGCTGGGGCAGATCTACCGGCGCACGCTCGACTTTGGCGCGGCCATCGGCGTGCTCACCGCGCTGGGTTACTTCATCCTCAGCTCGCTGGTCTACATGACCCTCGCGGTGCAGTTGCTTCCGGGCGAGACGGGGTTGCCGACATGACCGCGCCCACGCAGAAACTCCACATCCTGGGCATCGCCGGCACCTTCATGGGCTCGCTGGCCCTGCTGGCTCGCGAGATGGGTTACCAGGTCTCCGGTCGCGACCACGCCATCTACCCACCGATGAGCGACCAGCTGGTCGCGGCGGGTATCGCGGTGGAAACGGACATGGATGCGCCGCTGCCCGAGGATGCCGAGATCATCGTCGGCAACGTGATGCGCCGCGACATGCCGGTGATCGACCAGTTGCTCAATGGTTTCTACCGTTTTCGGTCCGGGCCGCAATGGCTGGGTGAGGAAGTGCTTTCCCAGCGGTTCGTGCTAGCCGTCTCCGGTACCCACGGCAAGACCACCACCAGCTCGATGGTCGCGCACATCCTCGACGCGGTCGGGATGGCGCCCGGTTTTCTGATCGGTGGCGTGCCGGGTGGTTTCGGCGTCAGCGCCCGCCTGGGCGAGACGCCGTTTTTCGTCATCGAGGCCGACGAGTACGACACGGCCTTCTTCGACAAGCGCTCAAAATTCCTGCACTACCGGCCGCGTGGCCTGGTGATCAACAACCTCGAGTTCGACCACGCCGACATCTTTGATGATCTCGCCGCGATCGAGCGCCAGTTCGCGCACCTGCTCAGATTGGTGCCGGGGCAGGGCAAGGTGATCGCGCCGCTCGACGAGCCGGCGATCGACCGGGTGCTGGCCACGGGTGTCTGGTCGCCGGTCGAGCGCCTGGCCGAGCAGCCGACCGCCGGCGCCGACTGGTGGCAGGATCACGGAGAGCTGTTCTGCGAGGGCGCGCCGGTCGGCTACCTGCCGGACTCCATCCAGGGGGCGCACAACCGCCGCAACGCGATGGCCGCGGTGGCGCTGGCCCGCTTTGCCGGCGTGCCGGCCGCGGAGGGCCTGGCGGCGCTGGCGGATTTCGGCGGGGTCGCCCGGCGCCTCGAGTTCAAGGGCGAGGCCGGCGGGGTGCGCGTGATCGACGATTTCGCCCACCACCCGACCGCCATCGAGGCGACGCTCGCCGCCGTGCGCGAGCAGATGCCGGCCGAGGCCCGGCTGGTTGCCGTGCTCGACCCGCGCTCGAACACCATGCGTGCCGGCGTGCATGCCGGCCGGCTGGCCGGGGCCCTGGCGGCCGCCGACCGGGTGGTCGTGCACGCGCCGGACGATCTCGCCTTTGATCCGACAATCGCGCTCGCCGCTCTGGGCGAGCGCCTGACCGTGGCCGAGTCGGTCGACCAGCTGCTCGCGACCGTGATGGCCGACTGCCGTGAGGGCGACTGGGTGGTCTCGATGAGCAATGGCGGTTTCGGTGGCTTCCCGGCCCGGCTGGTCGAGTCGCTGCGCGAGGTGACGGCATGAGGCGTCGCGTCGAGACCGAGCACGTCGTCCTGGCGATGACCGGCGCCTCGGGGTTGCCCTACGCGCTGCGCCTGCTCGAATGCCTGATCGCGGCGAATTGCCGGGTGAGCCTGATCGCCTCGAAGGCCGCCCATGCGGTAGCGGCGCTCGAGCTCGACGACCCCTTCCCGGCACGCCACGACGCGCTGGCCGCCGAACTGGGTGGGCGTTTCGGGGCCGCCGAGGGGCAGGTCAGGGGTTTTGCCCGCCAGGACTGGACCGCGCCGTTCGCCTCCGGCTCCAACCCGCCGGATGCCATGGTGGTCTGCCCCTGCACCACCGGCACGCTCGGCGCGATCGCCAATGGCCTGTCGGATTCCCTGATCGAGCGCACCGCCGATGTCTGTCTCAAGGAGCGTCGCGATCTGGTGATCGTGCCGCGCGAGGCTCCGCTGACGGCGATCGCGCTGAGGCAGATGACGCAGCTGGCCGAACTGGGCGCGGTAATCCTGCCGCCGTCGCCGGCCTTCTATCATCGCCCGCAGACGATCCAGGACCTGATCGATTTCACCGTCGCACGCATCCTCGACCAGATCGACGTGACGCACGACCTGCATGCCCGCTGGGGCGAGCGGGATGGCGAATGATCGGCAGCGTCGTGCACGCCCTGATTGCGGATTCCCCTGGTTTCCCGGATTGCTCGGGTTGAATTCTCCGAGTGTGCCCTTACCTCGGGCGATTCGATCCCGGGCGCCGTGGCCCAGCGATGGCCCGGCGATCGGATAGCCCGTTTTCGTGACCCGGTGTCGCCGGGTCGACATGCGGCCGGCCTGCGCGCCGGCATGATCCAAAGGTGTCTTTATGACCGTTCAGACCGCGACTGCGGACAATCTCGAAGGCCTTCTCAAGGACAACGACATCCTGCTGCTGGATTTCTGGGCGCCTTGGTGCGGCCCGTGCCAGTCCTTCGGTCCGATTTTCGAGCAGGCCGCCGAGGCCAACCCCGAGGTGGGTTTCGCCAAGGTCAACACCGAGGAAGAGCAGGCGATCGCCGGGCATTTCCAGATCCGTTCGATCCCGACCCTGATGGTGTTCCGCGAGCAGATCCTGCTGTTCAACCAAGCCGGTGCCCTGCCGCGCAATGCCCTCGACGAGCTGATCACCAAGGTCAAGGACCTCGACATGGACGAGGTGCGCGCCGAGGTCGAGAAGGCCGAAGCGGAGTCCAAGGAGCAGTGATCCGAACGGTTGACCGCCACGCGGCAGCGTTGCGCCTGTGATCTCGGTCATCCTGCAGATGGCCGGCACCATCGCGCTGGGGCACATCTGGCGCTACTTGCCGCTGGGTGGATGGACGGCCGACCGGGCGCGTGGTGCGCTGACCTCGTCGGTCTACTACCTGTTCCTGCCGGCACTGGTGTTCGCGGTACTGTGGCGTGCGCCGCTGGGCGTGGACACGCTGCGGATCGCCGGCACGGCCGCCGTGGCCGTGATCGGCTCGCTGGCGTTGATGTACGCCGTCGGGCGGCTGATGCCGTTGACCCGGCCGCAGTTCGGCGCGCTGTTGCTGGCAGCCAGCTTCCCCAACGCGACCTACATGGGGCTGCCGCTGCTCGATAGCCTGTTCGGCGATGCCGGGCAGGCGGTGGCCATTCAGTACGACCTGTTCGCCTGCACGCCGCTGCTGCTGTCGGTGGGGATTCTCCTCGCCGCGCGCTTCGGTGACAGCGAGGAGGAGGTGCACCCGCTCAAGACCCTGCTCAAGGTGCCACCGCTGTGGGCGGCGGTCGCCGGGGCCGGGTTGAACCTCGCCGGGGTGGGGCAGCCGGACTGGGCGGCCGAGTGGCTTGACCGTCTCGGCGCCGCCGTGGTGCCGATCATGCTGGTCGCGCTGGGCATGAGCCTGCGGCTGGAGACACTGACCGGGCGGCAATTGCTGACCGTCAGCCCGGCGATCGCGATCCAGCTGTTGTGGATGCCGTTAATCGCGCTGGGCTTTGCGCTGATGGTCGGCACCAGCGGGCAGACGCTCACGGCGGTGGTGCTGGAAGGGGCGATGCCGGTGATGGTGCTCGGGCTGGTGCTCTGCGACCGATTCGGTCTCGACACCAATCTGTACGCGACCACGGCAAGCGCCTCGACCCTGCTGGCGCTGCTGACACTGCCGTTCTGGCATGGTGTGGCGATCTGAACCTTGAAGAGGACGACAACCGATGAGTGAGACCCAACATAGCGAGGGCGCGACCATGCCGGTCGGGAAGGACAAGGTCGTGCGTGTCTTCCACGTGATGCGTGACGACGACGGCGCGATTCTCGCGGACACGCGCGTCGACGGCTTCGAATACATCCACGGTCACGGCAACCTGATTCCGGGGCTGGAGGTCGCGCTCGAGGGGCGCGCCGAGGGCGACGAGATCGAGGTGACCGTCGAGCCGGAACAGGCCTATGGTCTGCACGACGACGAAGGGGTGATCGAGGTGCCGCGCGAACGCATCGAGGCGCAGGCGGAGCTCGCCCCGGGCAATATGGTCGAGGCCCATGGCCCCGAGGGGCGCATCGAGATGCTGATCCTCGAAGTCGGTGACCAGACGGTGAAGGTCGATCTCAACCACCCGTTGGCCGGTTTTCGGCTGCACTTTGCCGCGCGAATCGGCCTGGTGCGCGAGGCGCATCCCGACGAGATCAAGCACGGCCGCGTCCATCCGGGGGGGCATCACCTGATGACCAAAGATTCGTCGGTGCCCGATCTGCCGGACCAAGAGTCGAGCCAGGAGTCCTGATGAGCCAGTCCGCTGCCGAGACCGCCGCCCGAGTCGAACCGTTCTATCGCATCGAGTTCTCTGGCCACCATAGCCGTTATCTCGACGTGACCCTGCGGCTGCCGTCATCGACCACCGGCTACCGACTCAGCCTGCCGGCGTGGATCCCGGGCAGCTATCTGGTGCGCGATTTTGCCCGCCACCTGGTGGGCAAGCATGCCGAGGACGCCCGCGGTCGGCGGGTGGCGATCACCCCGGTCGACCAGCAGACCTGGGACCTCGCCGCCCACGACGAGCCGGTGGCGGTCCACTACCGGGTCTACTGCGCCGACTTCTCGGTGCGCAGCGCGCACGTGGATTCGAGCCATGTCTTCTTCAATGGCACCAGTGTCTTCCTGCGGGTGCATGGGGCCGAGCAGGCGCGCCACGAGGTCGTGATCGACGGCCGGGATCTGCCCGAGGAATGGCGCGTGGCGACCACCCTGCCGGCGATTGCCGTCGACGAGCGGGGCTTCGGTGACTTCGCTGCCGCCGGTTACGAGGCCTTGATCGACCACCCGGTCGAGATCGCCGATTTCGTCGAGCGCCAGTTCACCGCCGGTGGTGTGTTACATCGCATGGTGTTCACCAATGCCCTGCCCGAGACCGATTTCGACCGGATCGCCGCCGATGTCGCGCGCATCTGCGAGACCGAGATCGAACTGTTCGACGGCGCGCCGTTCGACGAATACCTCTTCCTGGTGGCCCTCGACGAGTCCGGTTTCGGCGGCCTGGAGCACCGTGACTCGACCGCGCTGATCTTCCCGCGTGCCTACCTGCCCTCGGTGACGGCCGGTGGGGTGAGCAAGGAATACCAGCGCTTTTTGAGCCTGTGTGCTCACGAGTATTTCCACAACTGGAACGTCAAGCGGATCCGCCCGGCGGCGTTCGCCGGCCTGCCGCTCGACCGCCCGGCGTACACGCGCCTGCTGTGGGTGTTCGAGGGTTTCACCAGTTACTTCGACGACTGGCTGGTGCGTCATGCCGGCCTGATCGACGAGACCCAGTACCTCGCCGCCCTGGAGGAAACCATCAATCGGGCCATGCGCGGCAAGGGCTGGTCGCGTCAGACGCTGGAGGAGTCGAGTTTCTACGCGTGGACGCGCTTCTACCAGCAGGACGCCAACGCGGTGAACGCGATCGTCAGCTACTACACCCGCGGCGCGATCGTGGCGCTGATGCTGGATCTGATGCTGCGCGAGCGCGGCGCGAGCCTGATGGACGTGATGCGTCGTCTGTGGGAGCACCATGGCGAGGAGCCGCTGGTCGAAGGCGAGCGAGTCGAGGCGCTGATCGAAGAGGCGATGGGCGAACCGATGGGCGCGTTCTTCGACCGCGCCCTGCGTTCGACCGAGACGCTCGATGTCGCCGGGCTGCTGGCGCGTTTCGGCGTGGCCATGGTGCCCCGCGCCGAGCAGGGCGGGCCGGATGCTGGCCTTCGGGTCGATGAACGCGATCCGCAGGCGGCCCGCGTGGCGCTGGTGTTCGAGGATCGTCCGGGGGCGGCCGCGGGTCTCGCGGTCGACGATCGCATCATCGCGATCGATGGCTTTGCCGTGAACGGCGGTAACTGGGGCGAGCGCATCGCCCGCCACCGCACCGGCGACCGATTGGCCCTGCACGTCTTCCGCCAGGGACGGTTGCTGGAGATGACGCTGACGCTGGCGTCCGAGTGTCTCAACCAGCATCGCCTGGAGCGCGCCGCGGGGGACATCAAGACCGAGGCGCGTTTCGCCGAGTGGCTCGCCCCTCTCTCCGCGACCGGCTGAGGCTCCACGCCTAGTCGATGGGCTGGCCGTCGAGCTGGGGCTTGTCGGCATCCGCCCACGCCGGGATCAAGGCGATTTCGACCCGGCGGTTGAGCGCGCGGGTGGCCTCGTTGTCGTTGGGCGCGATGGGGTTGTTCTCCCCCATGCCCCGCGCCGAGAGGCGATCGGCGTCGATGCCCTGATCGCGCAACGACATCAGCACGCTGACCGCCCGGGCCGCGGACAGGTCCCAGTTGGAACGGAATCGGCCCGAGCTGATCGGTACGTCATCGGTATAGCCGGTGACCACGATGCGGTCATCGCTATTCACCAGATCATCGGCGATCCGGTCGACGACCGGATCGAAGGCCCGCTGCATGTTGGCGCTGCCCGAGGGGAACGAGGCGTTTTCCTTGATGCGGATGATGACCGTGTCGTCGGTGGTCTCGATCTCGAGATCGCCAGCGGCGATGGCATCACTCATGGTCGAGCGCAGCTCGGCGGCGCGTTCCTCGAGCTGGGCGCGACGCAGATCCTCCAGCGCGCGGTCGCTGTCCTCCCGAGTGTTTGCCGTGGGCGGGGCGTCGAGTTCGATCAGCTGGGTGGGAGGCGGTCCCTCGAGCGAGCTGTCGGGGTCGGCGGCCCCCGGGGCCAGTTCCATCACGGATTCCCCCGGGGCGGCCGGGCGTTCGGTGGGCAGGCTGCCGAAGGAGCTGCGCAGGGTCTCGGCGACGGCCTTGTAGCGCTCGACGTCGACCACCGAGATCGACAGCATCAGCACGAAGAAGGTCAGCAGCAGCGTGACCATGTCGGCGTAGGTGGTCAGCCAGCCGCCGGAACTTCCGACCTTGCGTCGACGCCTGCGTGCCATGGCTCAGTCGTCCTCCTGGCGCTCGCGGCTGGGCAGGAACGTCTCGAGCAGCCCGCGCAGGATGCGTGGGTTGATGCCGTCCTGGATGCCGCGAATGCCTTCCAGTATCAGGCGCTGCTCGCGTGATTCCTGCGTGGAGCGCATCTGCAGCTTGGTCATGATGGGTAAGGCGATCGCCTGTGCGATCAGTGCGCCGTAGAACGTCGTCAGCAGGGCGGTGGCCATTGCCGGGCCGATGCTCGACGGGTCATCGAGTGCGCTGAGCATCTGCACGAGACCGACCAGGGTCCCGATCATCCCCATCGCCGGGGCGACGTCGTAGATGCTCTTGAACATCTGCACGCCGCCGTCGTGGCGTTCCTCGGAGAGCTCGATGTCGCGGTCGAGCGTGCGCTCGATCACCTCCATGGGTTGGCCGTCGACGATCATGCGCACGCCCTTTTCCATGAACGGATGGCTGATTTCCTGATCCTCAAGGGCCAGGGCGCCGTCGTGACGCGCGACCTGTGCCAACTCCTCGATCTCGTCGACCAGCCCGGTGAGGCTGTGTTGCCGGTCGATGAAGGCCTGCTTGATCACGCCAAACGACTGAACGAACTGGCGGAACGTGATCATTGCCAGGGTGATCGACAGGGTGCCGCCAATCACGATCAGCGCGCCGGGGATGCTGATGAATCCGAGCGGGTACTGCCCGAGTCCAATCGCGAGGATCACGACGGACAGTGCGGCGACGATGCCGATGATGGTTGCTTTGTCCAAGGGGTTCCTCAGCTGTTCGTCCCGTAATGAAGCATGGTCCGGGATGAAGTCGATCGGATTATCCGGGCGGACTCGTTCTGCCGGCCCGAGCCAGTATAATCGGGCCCATTCCGCAAAACTTGAGGGTGCCGGCGCTCAATTGCCACTCTGGCGCGCATTGGCGGTCATACTCTGGCACGATCCTCTTGCCCGTTTTTGCCGGGGTCTGTCATGCATCGCAATCTAGCGCTCGATTTCGACCCGCTTGCCCGGCAGTTGCGGCGACTGGCCGCGCGCCAGGGTTGGGTGATGGCTGCCGAGGCCTGTGTCGACTCCACCAATGAGCGCGTGCGCGCCCTGGTTGAATCGCTGGATGGCGGCGCTCAGGATCCCGTCGTGTTTCTGGCGGGCGAGCAGACCGCCGGGGTCGGTCGTCGTGGGGCGCATTGGCTGAGCGCGCCGGGCGACGGTCTTTGGTTCTCGCTGGTCGTCCCGGCCGGTCTGGAGTTCCCCGAGGCCCCGCCGGGGCTCGCGCTGGCCGCGCGGCTGTCACGGGTGTTGCAAGGGCAGGGCGTGTCGGTGACCGTCAAGTGGCCCAACGACCTGTATCTCAATGCAGGCAAACTCGGCGGGCTGATGATCGAGCGGTGTCGTCTTGGCGGCGAGGTCTGCTGGCTGGCAGGGGTTGGGATCAACTGGCGGCACCCGGCCGGCCCACTGGACGCGGAGTATCGGGCCTCGGCTATCAGCGAGGCGGGGAGCGGCCGGCAGGGTGATTCCATTGCGCTGGCATTGGCGCTGATCGAGGCGGCGGTCACCTTGATGGCCCGTCCCGCCGACTGGCCGGCCGAGATGGCACACCTGTCACGAATGCATTGCGGATTTGGCAAGCCGGTGGCGGTTGAGCGAGGCAATCGTGTCTGCAAGACCGGCATCGCCGGCGCAATCCGTCCCGATGGCGATCTCGAGATCCACTTGCCCGATGGGCGCATGACTCGGGCGGGGGCGCATGATCGGGTGCGCGTGCTGGCCGAGCGCACCGGGCACGACTCATATTGAACGTTTTAAGGAAGGCCTGACCTAAGTGAACTGTTACATCGATGCAGGCAACAGCCGGATCAAGGCACATCTTGCCCGTCGCAGCCAGAAGACCGTCGAGCCGGCCATCATCGAATGGCCGGCCGCCAACGAGTCGGATCCCGTCGGTGCGTTGGCGACCCAACTCGAGCCATTGCTGGTGGATGAGAAGGGTCGGTCGCCAAAGCAGGTCGTGCTGGCCTCGGTGGTCGAGCCGCGTCGTCGCGACTGGCTGGAGACGGCGATCGCCGAGGTCTGTCCGCAGGCGGAATGTCGTTGGCTCGAGGTGCCGGGCAAGTGCTGCCATGTCCGTGTCGCTTACCAGTCGCCCGCCGAACTCGGTATCGACCGCTTCTGCGCCATGATCGAGGCGAATGACCGCCATGCCGAGCGGCCGCTGGCCGTCATCAACGCGGGCACCGCGATCACCCTGGATGTGCTCGCCGCCGACGGTCTGCACCTCGGTGGTCTGATCCTGCCGGGCTGGCGGGCCCAGTTGGAGGCCTTGCGTTCGGCGGCGCCCGCGCTGGGGCCCGCGATCGAATCGTTGCAACGCGGCGATGCGTCCCCCGAGTCGCAAGACGCAAATGCGTCGGTTCCCGAAGCGACGCGACGGCTGGGCCTGGCGACCGATACCGCGACGGCGATCGAGCTGGGTCGTCACTGGATGATTGCCGCCGGCGTGAACCAAATGCTGTCCGTCTGGCAGGAGCGACTTGGCGACGAGGCGACGCTGCTGGCCGTGATCGCCGGCGGGGATGCCGAACGGCTTGCCGAGCTGATCGATCCGGCGTTCGAACGTTGCCTGGAACGCGATCTGGTGCTGTCCGGGGTGATTCGTCTGGCGCGGGCGCGTCGCTAACCCTGCCGCCATCGGTACGCCGGCGCACCGAACGGCTTGGCAAAGGGGTGCTCGTATGAGTAAAATGCGCGCCCATTGCCGGCTTAGCTCAGTTGGTAGAGCAACCGCCTTGTAAGCGGTAGGTCGTGAGTTCGAGTCCCACAGCCGGCACCAGAGGCAGGGCATTCGCGAGACTGCGGTTTCGCGGGTGTTGGCAGACATCACATGCGCGCCCTTGCCGTGATGTCCAAGCCGCGGACCGGGTGTTGACAGCCCGGTCCTTTTTGTGAAGAATGGCGCGCTTCCCGGGTGGGGTACCCAAGCGGTCAACGGGAGCAGACTGTAAATCTGCCGGCTCAGCCTTCGCAGGTTCGAATCCTGCCCCCACCACCAGACAAGACGAATCTCGCAACCGCTTGCGGGATTCAAACGGTCTGCGGGTGTAGTTCAATGGTAGAACCTCAGCCTTCCAAGCTGATGACGTGGGTTCGATTCCCATCACCCGCTCCAGTCCTGCGATCCGGGTCGTCTGGCCCGTTTCCGGAACGGACCGACGCGACCTTCTCAGGGTCGCATCTGTTGCTAGAAAATTGCGTCGGCGGCACGCCGTCGGCTCATATTTGCTCATGTAGCTCAGTTGGTAGAGCACGTCCTTGGTAAGGACGAGGTCACCGGTTCAAATCCGGTCATGAGCTCCACATTTCCATTTGCTTGTCCCGGTTGGCGGAGGATGCGATGTCTAAGGAAAAGTTCGAACGTAGCAAGCCGCACGTAAACGTCGGCACGATCGGTCACGTTGACCACGGCAAGACCACGCTGACCGCGGCGATCACGCACGTGATGTCCACCACCTACGGTGGCCAGGGCATGGCGTTCGACCAGATCGACAAGGCGCCGGAAGAGAAGGCGCGCGGCATCACGATCTCGACCTCGCACGTTGAGTACGAGTCCGACAAGCGTCACTACGCCCACGTCGATTGCCCGGGTCACGCCGACTACGTCAAGAACATGATCACCGGTGCCGCCCAGATGGACGGTGCGATCCTGGTGGTTTCCGCTGCCGACGGCCCGATGCCGCAGACCCGCGAGCACATCCTGCTCTCGCGTCAGGTTGGCGTCCCGTTCATCGTCGTGTTCCTGAACAAGGCCGACATGGTCGACGATCCGGAGCTGCTGGAACTGGTCGAGATGGAAGTTCGCGACCTGCTGAGCCAGTACGACTTCCCGGGCGACGACACCCCGATCATCACTGGCTCGGCGCTCAAGGCGCTGGAAGGTGATACCTCCGAAATCGGCGCCCCGGCCATCGTCAAGCTGGTCGAGGCCATGGACGACTACATCCCGGAGCCGGATCGTGCCATCGACGGTTCGTTCCTGATGCCGGTCGAGGACGTGTTCTCGATCTCTGGTCGTGGCACCGTGGTTACCGGTCGTGTCGAGCGCGGCATCGTCAAGGTTGGCGAAGAGATCGAGATCGTTGGCCTGAAGGACACCGTCAAGACCACCGTGACCGGCGTCGAGATGTTCCGCAAGCTGCTGGACCAAGGTCAGGCCGGGGACAACATCGGCGTACTGCTGCGTGGCACCAAGCGCGACGACGTCGAGCGTGGCCAGGTACTCTGCAAGCCGGGCACCATCAAGCCGCACACGCAGTTCGAGGCCGAGGTCTACGTCCTGTCGAAGGAAGAGGGTGGTCGTCACACCCCGTTCTTCAACGGCTACCGTCCGCAGTTCTACTTCCGCACCACCGACGTGACTGGCGCTTGTGAGCTGCCGGAAGGCACCGAGATGGTCATGCCGGGTGACAACGTGGCGATGACCGTCACGCTGATCGCGCCGATCGCGATGGAAGACGGTCTGCGTTTTGCTGTCCGCGAAGGTGGCCGCACCGTCGGCGCCGGCGTCGTTTCCAAGATCATCGAGTAACCCGCAACGGGTTGCAAAGCGGCGCGGGGTCGGATAGACTTCGCGCTCTTTTTTCGCGGTAGGCGAAAAATCTAGGGCAGTAGCTCAATTGGCAGAGCAACGGTCTCCAAAACCGTAGGTTGTGGGTTCGAGTCCCTCCTGCCCTGCCACTTCCGTGCAGGGAGTGCCCGCCGGTCCGGTTCGCTGGCCGGCGGGTGCTGTCTTTTAAGCGTGAGTTCCTAACATGTCGGAAAAGTCCGTGCAGCCCACGTCGTCTGGTCTTGATTCAGCCAAGATCGCCTTCGCGATCCTGCTGATCATCGCCGGCATCGTGGGCTATTACCTGCTTGATGGCCAGCCGTTGTTCCTACGCATCCTGGCGGTTGTGGCAGGCGCGGGGCTCGCAATTGCCGTGGCGTACACCACGGCTGTCGGGCGGTCGATCTGGCAGTTCACCTTCGACTCGCGGCTCGAGGTCAAGAAGATGGTCTGGCCGACGCGTCAGGAAGCGACGCAGACGACCCTGGTGGTCATCCTGCTCGTTATCCTGATCGGCCTGTTCCTCTGGGGCGTCGACTCGCTGTTGGGTTGGATCGTTCGCAGCATTACCGGTTAGGAGGCTTTACATGGCGATGCGCTGGTACGTCGTCCAGGCGTTCTCACAGTACGAAAATAGCGTCAAGAAGTCGCTTGCCGAGCGCATCGAGCGCGCCGGTCTGCAGCATCTGTTCGGCGAGATTCTGGTTCCTTCCGAGGAAGTGGTCGAGATGCGCGACGGCGTAAAACGTCGTTCCGAGCGCAAATTCTTCCCGGGTTACGTGTTGGTTCAGGTCGACATGACCGACGAGGCGTGGCACCTGATCAAGTCGGTGCCCCGCGTGCTGGGCTTTATCGGCAACTCGGGTGGCAAACCGACGCCGATTACCGAGCGCGAGGCCGAGCAGATCCTTAACCGGGTCAAGGACTCGACCGAGAAGCCGAAACCGAAGACGTTGTTCGATGTCGGCGAGATGGTGCGTGTCTGCGACGGCCCGTTCAACGACTTCACCGGCACGGTCGAGGAAGTCAATTACGAAAAGAGTCGCCTGCGGGTGGCGGTCAGCATTTTCGGACGTTCCACTCCGGTGGAACTGAATTTCGACCAGGTCGAGAAGACCTAGATTGTCGACAACGGGGAGCCCGGCCTGGCGCCGGGCGCTACTACCCACTTGAGAGGTCATCATGGCTAAGAAAGTCTCCGCTTACATCAAGCTTCAGGTGCCTGCCGGTCAGGCCAACCCGTCGCCCCCCATCGGTCCTGCGCTGGGTCAGCACGGCGTCAACATCATGGGCTTCTGCAAGGAGTTCAACGCGGCGTCGGGCAACATCGAGCCGGGTCTTCCCGTTCCGGTGGTGATCACTGTCTATCAGGACAAGTCGTTCACCTTCATCATGAAGACCCCGCCGGCCGCGATCCTGCTCAAGAAGGCTGTTGGCATCAAGAGCGGTTCGGCCGAGCCGAACAAGACCAAGGTCGGTACGGTCACCCGTGATCAGCTCGAAGAGATTGCCAAGACCAAGGAGCCGGACCTGACGGCCAAGGATCTCGACGCCCGTGTGCGCACCATTGCCGGTAGCGCCCGCAGCATGGGCCTGAATGTGGAGGGTGTGTGAGATGGCCAAGTTGAGCAAGCGTCAGAAGCAGATCGCCGAGAAGATCGATCGTAACCGCCAGTACGGTGCCGAAGAAGCCTTCGCCCTGCTGAAGGAAGTTTCCTCGGTCAAGTTCAACGAGTCGGTCGATGTGGCCGTGAACCTGGGCGTCGACCCGCGTCGTTCGGATCAGATGGTTCGTGGTTCCACCGTATTGCCGCGTGGTACTGGCCAGGACGTGCGCGTTGCCGTCTTCGCCCAGGGTGCGAACGCCGAGGCAGCCACTGCGGCCGGTGCGGACATCGTCGGTATGGATGACCTGGCCGGTGAAATCAAGCAAGGCCGCATGGACTTCGACGTCGTCATCGCCTCTCCGGACGCGATGCGCGTGGTCGGTCAGTTGGGCCAGATCCTGGGTCCGCGTGGCCTGATGCCGAACCCGAAGGTGGGCACGGTCTCCACCGACGTGGCCACGGCGGTCAAGAACGCCAAGGCCGGTCAGGTGCGTTACCGCACCGACAAAAACGGGATCATCCACTGCACCATTGGCAAGGTGGATTTCGAGCCGGAGGCGCTGATCGAGAACCTCAATGCCTTGGTCGGTGACCTGAACAAGGCCAAGCCGTCCGCGGCCAAGGGCGTGTTCATGAAGCGTGTTTCCGTCTCCACCACGATGGGCCCGGGCCTGGTGGTGGATCAGGGTTCGCTCGCGGAATAAGCGCGACGCAAACCACGAATAACCGGCCTCTACCGTCGTGTTGGGGCCGGTGTTGTTCTTTGGACTGCCGGTGTTGATGCCGGTGGCGTCAAAGACCGCAGGCGCGGGTGAGTTCGCTTTCCCGCTTAATCACGAAAGCCTGCGCAGACGGTCAGAGTCCCGATGATTTCATGTCTGGGTGGCCGTAGAGAAGGGCGATTCGTGCACCGCATGAATCGGTTTCAAACGAAAAGGGCTTGTCCCTTTGCAACCGTAGGTAAGAGACGTGGCATTAACCTTCGATCGTAAGAAGTTGGTTGTCGCAGAAGTCGCCGAGGTTGCATCCAAGGCCTACTCGGCGGTTGGCGTCGAGTATCGAGGCTTGACGGTCTCGCAGGTAACCGAGCTTCGCGTCAAGGCGCGTGAGCAAGGTGTTTACCTGCGGGTCGTCAAGAACACCCTGGCCAAGCGCGCCCTGGAAGGCACCGAGTACGAATGCATGAGTGAGGCCCTGCGTGGCCCGCTGATCCTCGCGTTCTCGTTGGACGACCTGGGCTCCGCGGCGCGTCTGATGAAGGACGCGACCAAGGAGATGTCGCAGCTTGAAGTCCAGTTCGTGTCCTTGGGTGGCGAACTCCTCCCGGCTTCCGCTCTTGAACGCGTTGCCAGCCTGCCGACCCGTGAAGAGGCGCTTGCGCTTCTCATGGCGACCATGCAGGCGCCGGTCACCAAGCTGGCCCGCACCTTCAACGAGGTGCCGGGCAAGCTGGTGCGTACCGTGGCAGCGATTCGCGACCAGAAAGAAGCGGCTTAACCTTTTTCATCACTTTTCAGGTACTCAATCATGGCAGTTACAAAAGACGATATCCTCGAAGCGATCTCCAACATGTCCGTCATGGAGGTCGTTGAACTGATCTCCGACATGGAAGAGAAGTTCGGTGTAAGCGCGGCAGCCGCCGTTGCAGCCGCTCCGGCAGCTGGTGGTGGCGAAGGCGCCGCTGCTGCTGAAGAGCAGACCGAGTTCGACGTGGTCATGACCTCGTTCGGCGCCAACAAGGTTTCCGTGATCAAGGCGACTCGTGAGCTGACCGGTCTGGGCCTCAAGGAAGCCAAGGAATTGGTCGAAGGTGCTCCGAGCACCATCAAGGAAGGCGTCGAGAAGGAAGAAGGCGAGAGCATGAAGGCCAAGCTCGAAGAGGCAGGCGCTTCCGTCGAGCTCAAGTAAACGAGTGCAAGGGTCGCTTAACCACAGCACCCAGGTACAGGCTGGTGGCCTTCGGGTCGCCGGCCTTTACGCGCTTGTTGGGCGTCCTTTCGCGATCGGATTATCGGTCTGATCGCGAAAGGTTGCCCGGAGCGGCCGGCTGCCGCTCCACTCAGGGGGAACGGATCCCCGCGCGCCACGGCGTGCATCGCCAGTTCGCTGGTGATCACACTCAGATTGTCCCGACGAGGAAAGTAGATGAGCTATTCATTCACTGAGAAGAAGCGAATCCGCAAGGATTTCGGCAAACGAGCCGAGGTCCTGCCGGTCCCCTATCTGTTGACCACGCAGGTGAAATCCTACGAGGGTTTCCTGCAGCAGGGTGTGGGTCAGAAGGAGCGCCGCAATATCGGGCTCCACGCGGCGCTGGGTTCGGTGTTTCCGATCGCCAGCCATTCGGGCAATGCTGAAATCGATTACGTCGACTATCACTTCGGCGAGCCAGCGTTCGACGTGCGCGAATGCCAGGTCCGCGGCCTGACTTATTCCGCGCCGCTGCGGGTAAAGCTGCGCCTGATCATCTACGACAAGGAAGCGCCGGCAGGCTCCAAGGTCGTCAAGGACATTCGTGAACAGGATGTCTACATGGGCGAGATCCCGCTGCAGACCGAGAGCGGCACCTTTGTCGTCAACGGTACCGAACGCGTCATCGTCTCCCAGCTGCACCGCTCGCCGGGTGTGTTCTTCGACCACGACAAGGGCAAGACCACGACCTCCAAGCGGATGCTGTTCTCCGCGCGGGTCATCCCGTACCGCGGCTCGTGGCTCGACTTCGAGTTCGACCAGAAAGACCTCGTCTACGTCCGCATCGACCGTCGTCGCAAGATCCCGGCGTCCATCCTGCTGCGTGCGCTGGGCTACAACAACGAGGAGATGCTCGACATCTTCTTCGAGCACGACGAGTTCCGTGTCGACGGCGAGGAACTGGCCCTCACGCTGGTCCCCGAGCGCCTCAAGGGCACGGATGCGGCCTTTGACATCGAGGTCAAGGGCGAGACCGTGATCAAGGCGGGCAAGCGCATCACCGCCAAGCACGTGCGTGACCTCAACAACGCCAAGATCGACACCTTGCCGGTGCCGGCCGACTTCGTCGTCGGCCGCACGTTGGCCAAGGACGTGGTCGACACCGACAGTGGCGAAGTGATCGCGAATGCCAACGACGAGATCACCGAGGAAATGCTGGCCACCTTCCAGAAGGCCGGCATCGAGTCGTTCAAGACGCTGTACTACAACGAGATCGATCGCGGCCCGTACATGTCGCTGACCCTGCGCAACGATCCGTCGACCACCCCGCTCGAAGCGATGGTCGAGATCTACAAGATGATGCGTCCGGGCGAGCCGCCGACCAAGGATGCCGCCGAAGGGTTGTTCCATGGCCTGTTCTTCAGCGAGGAGCGTTACGACCTGTCCGAGGTCGGCCGGATGAAGTTCAACCGTCGCCTCGAACGCGAGGGCGATTCCGGTCCGGGCATCCTCTACGACGCCAAGTATTTCGGCCGCCTGGCCAAGGCCGGCAATGCCGAGGCCAAGAAGCGGTTCGAGGAAAGCGGCGACCTGTCCGACATCCTCGACGTGCTGATGGAACTGATCGCCATCCGCAACGGCAACGGCAAGACCGACGACATCGACCACCTCGGCAATCGCCGCATCCGATCGGTGGGCGAGATGGCCGAGAACGTCTTCCGCATCGGCCTGGTTCGCGTCGAGCGCGCCGTCAAGGAGCGTTTGACCCAGGCCGAGAGCGAGGGTCTGACCCCGCAGGACCTGATCAACGCCAAGCCGGTCGCTGCCGCAGTCAAGGAGTTCTTCGGTTCTTCGCAACTGTCGCAGTTCATGGACCAGAACAACCCGCTGTCCGAGGTCACGCACAAGCGTCGTATCTCCGCCCTCGGGCCGGGCGGCTTGACGCGTGAGCGTGCCGGTTTCGAGGTGCGGGACGTACACACCACGCACTACGGTCGGGTCTGCCCGATCGAGACGCCGGAAGGTCCGAACATCGGTCTGATCAACTCGTTGGCCGTATTCGCCCAGACCAACACCTACGGCTTCCTCGAGACGCCGTATCGCAAGGTGGTCGACGGCAAGGTCACCGCTGACGTCGATTGGCTGTCGGCCTACGAGGAAGAGAAGTTCACCATCGCCCAGGCGAACGCGCCACTGGGCGAGGATGGCTCGCTGACCGGTGATCTGATTTCCGCGCGCAAGTCGGGCGAGTTCATGCTCTCCGACCCGTCCGAGATCCAGTACATGGACGTCTCGCCGAAGCAGATCGTTTCGGTGGCAGCCTCCATTATCCCGTTCCTCGAGCACGATGACGCCAACCGCGCCCTGATGGGTTCGAACATGCAGCGTCAGGCCGTGCCGACCCTCAAAGCGGACAAGCCGCTGGTGGGTACCGGCATGGAGCGCGTGGTCGCGACCGACTCGGGGGCCTGTGTGGTCGCCAAGCGCGGTGGCCTGGTAGACCGTGTCGACGCATCGCGCGTCGTGGTCCGGGTCAAGGCCGAAGAGGCCACCCAAGGCGAGGTCGGTGTCGACATCTACAATCTGACCAAGTACACCCGGTCGAACCAGAACACCTGCATCAACCAGCGTCCGCTGGTGAAGGTGGGTGATCAGATCGAGAAGGGCGACGTGCTGGCCGACGGGCCGTCGGTCGACATGGGCGAGCTGGCACTGGGGCAGAACATCTTCTGTGCCTTCATGCCGTGGAACGGTTACAACTTCGAGGATTCGATCCTCATGTCCGAGCGGGTGGTGCGTGAAGACCGTTTCACCACCATCCACATCGAGGAGCTCAACTGTGTCGCCCGCGACACCAAGCTGGGCGCGGAAGAGATTACCTCCGACATCCCGAACGTGGCCGAAAACCTGCTGAACAAGCTGGACGAGGCAGGCGTGGTGCATATCGGTGCCGAAGTCAGCCCGAACGACATCCTCGTGGGCAAGGTGACGCCGAAGGGCGAAACACAGCTCACCCCGGAGGAAAAGCTCCTGCGAGCCATCTTTGGTGAGAAGGCCTCGGACGTGAAGGACACCTCGCTTCGCGTTCCGCAGGGTATCGAAGGCACCGTCATTGACGTGCGTGTCTTCACCCGCGACGGCATCGAGAAGGACAGCCGAGCGCGTGCGATCGAAGAGGCCGACCTCGACGCGGTGCGCAAGGATCTCAAGGATCGCATGCGCATCATCGAGGGCGACATTCAGGCCCGTGTCCGCGAACTGCTGGTGGGCAAGGTCGCCGTCGGTGGTCCGACTGGCGTCAAGGCCGGTGGCAAGATCACCGCGGCCCAGCTGAACAAGGTCGACCCGGCCAAGTGGTTCGAGATTCGCGTCGAGGACGAGGCTGCCGCCGGTGCGCTGGAGGAATACAAGGCCCAGCTCGAGCGTGAGAAGGCCGATGCCGAGGCGCGCTTCGAGGACAAGAAGCGCAAGATCCAGCAGGGCGATGACCTGCAACCGGGCGTGCTCAAGATGGTCAAGGTGTATGTGGCGGTCAAGCGTCGCATCCAGCCGGGCGACAAGCTCGCCGGCCGTCACGGCAACAAGGGTGTCATCTCGATGATCGTGCCCGAGGAAGACATGCCGTACATGGAAGACGGCACGCCGATGGACATCTGCCTCAATCCGCTGGGTGTTCCGTCGCGGATGAACATCGGTCAGATCCTCGAGACGCACCTGGGCCTGGCGGCTCGCGGTCTGGGGCACCAGATCGAGAAGCGCCTCAAGCTCGAGCGCGAGAAGGCGATCAAGGAGCTGCGCGAGTTCCTCGACAAGGTCTACAACCACCGCGAAGAGCCGACCGTGGATCTCGACAGTCTCACCGACGACGAGCTGATCGAGATGGCCGGTAACCTCAAGAAGGGCGTGCCGATGGCGACTCCGGTCTTCGACGGCGCGGTCGAGGACGAGGTCAAGCACATGCTCAAGCTCGCCGAGATGCCGGAGAACGGCCAGGTGCAGCTGTACGACGGTCGCAGTGGCGAACCGTTCGAGCGTCAGACCACCGTCGGCTACATGTACATCCTGAAGCTCAACCACCTGGTCGACGACAAGATGCACGCCCGTTCGACGGGGCCGTACAGCCTGGTCACCCAGCAGCCGCTGGGCGGCAAGGCGCAGTTCGGCGGCCAGCGCTTCGGCGAGATGGAGGTCTGGGCACTGGAGGCATACGGTGCGGCCTACACGCTGCAGGAGATGCTGACGGTCAAGTCGGACGACGTCGACGGTCGGAACAAGATGTACAAGAACATCGTCGATGGCGACCATCGTATGGATGCAGGTATGCCGGAGTCCTTCAACGTGCTGTTGAAGGAAATCCGTTCGCTGGGCATCAATATCGAGCTCGAGCAAGACGAAGAGTGATTTCCGGGGCATGGACCCGACAGGTAACCCCTGGGTCCATGGTGCCGTGTGACAGAACACGTTAGGCAGGTAGTCAATGAAAGAATTGCTTAATCTGATGAACCACGAGGTGGGCGAAGAGGACTTCGACCATATCCGTATCTCGCTGGCATCCCCGGAGATGATCCGTTCCTGGTCGTTCGGCGAAGTGAAGAAGCCGGAAACCATCAACTACCGCACCTTCAAGCCGGAGCGCGATGGCCTGTTCTGCGCCAAGATCTTCGGTCCGGTGCGGGACTACGAGTGTCTCTGCGGCAAGTACAAGCGCCTCAAGCATCGCGGCGTGGTCTGCGAGAAGTGTGGCGTCGAGGTGACGCTCTCCAAGGTGCGCCGCGAGCGCATGGGTCACATCGAGCTGGCCTGCCCGGTCGCGCACATCTGGTTCCTCAAGTCGCTGCCCTCGCGCATCGGCCTATTGCTGGACATGACCCTGCGCGACATCGAGCGGGTGTTGTACTTCGAGGCATTCATCGTCACCGAGCCGGGCATGACCACCCTGAACAAGGGCGATCTGCTCACCGACGAGATGTACATCGAGGCGCTCGAGCAGTTCGGCGACGAGTTCGAGGCCGGCATGGGTGCCGAGTCGATCCAGAAGCTCCTCAAGGAGATCGTGCTGGACGACGAGATCCTCAAGCTGCGCGACGAGTTGGTCGAGACCGGTTCCGAGACCAAGATCAAGCGCATCACCAAGCGCTTGAAGCTGCTCGAATCGTTCCGCTCTTCCGGCAATCGCCCGGAATGGCTGGTGCTGACCCAGTTGCCGGTGTTGCCGCCCGACCTGCGTCCGCTGGTGCCGCTGGACGGCGGCCGGTTCGCGACCAGTGACCTCAACGATCTCTATCGCCGGGTCATCAACCGCAACAACCGCCTCAAGCGGCTGCTCGAGATCAACGCGCCGGATATCATCCTGCGCAACGAGAAGCGCATGCTGCAGGAGTCGGTCGACTCGCTGCTGGACAACGGCCGTCGTGGGCGCGCCGTCACCGGCACCAACAAGCGCCCCTTGAAGTCGCTCGCCGACATGATCAAGGGCAAGCAGGGCCGTTTCCGCCAGAACCTGCTGGGCAAGCGTGTCGACTACTCGGGCCGTTCGGTCATCGTGGTCGGCCCGACCTTGCGCCTGCACCAGTGCGGTCTGCCCAAGAAGATGGCGCTCGAGCTGTTCAAGCCGTTCATCTTCGGCAAGCTGCATCGTCGTGGTCTCGCCACCACCATCAAGGCGGCCAAGAAGCTGGTCGAGCGCGAAGGTGCCGAGGTCTGGGACGTGCTCGAGGAAGTCATTCGCGAGCACCCGGTGCTGCTGAACCGCGCGCCGACCCTGCACCGTCTGGGCATCCAGGCGTTCGAGCCGACCCTCATTGAGGGCAAGGCGATCCAGCTGCACCCGCTGGTCTGCTCGGCCTACAACGCCGACTTCGACGGCGACCAGATGGCCGTGCACGTGCCGCTGTCTCTGGAAGCGCAGTCGGAAGCACGCGCGTTGATGATGTCGACCAACAACGTCCTGTCGCCGGCTTCCGGTGACCCGGTCATCGTGCCGTCGCAGGACATCGTGCTCGGCATCTACTACATGACGCGTTCCAAGGTGAATGCCCGTGGCGAAGATATGATCTTCGCGGACCTCGACGAGGTGCAGCGCGCCTACGACAACGGTCAGGTGGAGCTGGGCGCACTGGTGCGCGTCCGGATTACCGACTGGACCCGCGAGGAAGACGGCACGGTCGAGTCGAAGACGGCGATCGTCGAGACGACCGTCGGCCGAGCCCTGCTGTACCGGATCGTGCCGGAGGGCATTCCCTTCGCGCAGATCAACAAGGACATGGGCAAGAAGCCGATCTCGGCCCTGCTGAACTACGTCTATCGTCACCTGGGGTTGAAGGACACCGTGGTCTTCGCCGACCAGCTGATGTACACGGGCTTTCGTTACGCGACTCGCTCGGGTATCTCGATCTGTTCAGACGACATGATCGTCCCGAAATCCAAGGACGCCGAACTGGCAGCCGCGGAGGCCGAGGTCAAGGAGATCCAGGACCAGTACGGTCAGGGTCTCGTGACCGAGAAGGAGCGTTACAACAAGGTCGTCGACATCTGGTCGCGTGCCAACGACTCCATCTCGCGTTCGATGATGGAGCAACTCGGCGCGCACACCGTCAAGGACAAGGACGGGAACGACGTCACGCAGAACTCGTTCAACGCCATCTTCATGATGGCGGACTCCGGCGCACGGGGTTCGGCGGCGCAGATCCGGCAGCTGGCCGGCATGCGTGGCCTGATGACCAAGCCGGACGGCTCGATCATCGAGACGCCGATCACCGCGAACTTCCGCGAGGGTCTGAACGTACTGCAGTAC
Source organism: Halothiobacillus sp. (assembly GCA_016278265.1). GTDB lineage: Bacteria > Pseudomonadota > Gammaproteobacteria > Halothiobacillales > Halothiobacillaceae > Guyparkeria. The sequence continues at coordinate 62,208 of JADQCE010000002.1, forward strand.
TTCATCTCGACCCACGGTGCCCGTAAGGGTCTGGCAGATACCGCACTGAAGACCGCGAACTCCGGGTATCTCACCCGTCGCCTGGTCGACGTGGCTCAGGATCTGGTGGTCGTCTCCACCGACTGTGGCACCACCACGGACGGCCTGAAGATGACGGCCGTGATCGAGGGTGGCGACGTGGTCGAGGCGCTGGGCAACCGGATCCTGGGTCGTGTGACTGCCAAGGACTTGATCGTGCCGGGCACCGAGGACGTCCTGCTGCCGGCCGGCACGCTGATCGACGAGGCCATGGTCGCGCGCATCGAGCAATCGGGCATCGACGAGGTTTGGGTCCGTTCGGCGATCACCTGCGAAGCTCGTCATGGCGTCTGTGCCAAGTGTTACGGGCGTGACCTGGCGCGCGGCGAGGCGGTCAACCTGGGCGAAGCGGTCGGTGTCATGGCCGCCCAGTCCATCGGCGAGCCGGGTACCCAGCTGACGATGCGGACCTTCCACATCGGTGGGGCGGCATCGCGTTCGGCCGCGGCCAGTTCCGTGGAGAACAAGGCCACCGGTACGGTCCGCTTGCACAATCTGCGGACCGTCAAGAACCGTGATGCCGACCTGGTGGCGGTCACCCGCTCGGGCGAGCTCGGGGTTCTGGACGAGCAGGGCCGTGAGCGTGAGCGCTACAAGGTGCCCTACGGCTCGGTCATCCGCGTCAAGGACAGTGAGAAGGTCGAGGCCGGCACCACGCTTGCCAACTGGGATCCGCACACGCACCCGGTTGTCAGTGAGGTGGAAGGCTTCGCCCGCTTCTCGGACTTCGTCGATGGTCAGTCTGTGAAGACGGAGACCGACGAGATCACGGGGCTGTCGTCGCAGATCATCATCGACCCGGCACAGCGTTCCGGTACCGCCAAGGATCTGCGTCCGGCCATCGCCCTGACCGACGGGGACGGCAACCCCGTCAACCTGCCGGGCACCGAGATCCCCGCGATCTACGTTCTTCCGGCCGGTGCGATCATCGGTATCACCGATGGGGCGGAGGTGCAGGTAGGTGACGTGGTTGCGCGCATCCCGCAGGAATCGCAGAAGACCCGCGACATCACCGGCGGTCTGCCGCGTGTTGCCGATCTCTTCGAGGCCCGCAAGCCCAAGGAGCCGGCGATCCTCGCCGAGCACACCGGTACCGTGAGCTTCGGCAAGGAAACCAAGGGCAAGCAGCGCTTGGTGATCACCGACGAGAATGGCGAGCAGCACGAAGAGCTGATCCCGAAATATCGCGTGATCAACGTCTTCGAAGGCGAGCACGTCGACCGGGGCGAGATCATCGCCGATGGCGAACTCGCGCCGCACGACATCCTGCGCCTGCGTGGCATCGCGGATCTGGCCAACTACATCGTCAAGGAAATCCAGGACGTGTACCGCCTGCAGGGCGTCGGCATCGACGACAAGCACATCGAGGTGATCGTCCGCCAGATGCTGCGCAAGGTCGAGATCGTGGAGTCGGGCGATTCCGGTTACCTGCGTGGTGATCAGGTCGACAAAGCGCGGCTGGTCGAGGAGAGCGCTGCGCTGGAGAAGGACGGCAAGTTCCCGGCGAAGGCCGCGCCGATGCTGCTAGGTATCACCAAGGCATCCTTGGTGACCGAGTCGTTCATCTCCGCGGCATCGTTCCAGGAGACCACCCGAGTGCTCACGGACGCCGCTACCCGCGGCGGTCGCGACGAGCTGCGTGGCCTCAAGGAGAACGTTATCGTCGGCCGTCTCATCCCCGCGGGCACCGGTCTGGCGCACCACGAGGAGCGTCGCCGTCGGCGTCACGCCGCGCTCGATCAGGCCAACGACCTGTTCGGTGCGCCGGCGGAAGCCGCCGAGGTGGAGGCGACTGTCGAGGAGAATGGCAACGAGGAGTGAGCTTGCGTTGACAGCAACGCAGCAACTGCATAGAATCACTGCCCTTTACGGCGGGCAACTGTGCCCGTCGTGCTAGTTTTTGGTCGGAGAATACGGATACATGGCTACTATCAATCAGCTAGTGCGCAAGCCGCGCAAGCGCATGGTCGAAAAGACCAGCGTTCCCGCGCTGGAGCGCTGCCCCCAGCGTCGCGGCGTTTGCACACGCGTTTACACCACCACCCCGAAGAAGCCGAACTCGGCCCTGCGTAAGGTCGCTCGTGTGCGCCTGACGTCAGGTTACGAGGTCACCGGTTACATCGGTGGTGAAGGTCACAACCTGCAGGAGCACTCGGTCGTGCTGATTCGCGGCGGTCGTGTGAAGGATCTCCCGGGTGTGCGCTATCACGTCGTCCGCGGCAGCCTCGATACCCAGGGTGTCGAGAAGCGCCGTCAGGGTCGTTCGAAGTACGGCGCCAAGCGTCCGAAGAGCTAATCAACGGTAGGATTTGACATGCCCAGAAGAAGAGAAGTCCCCAAGCGTGAGATTCTGCCGGATCCGAAATTCGGCAATGTCACCGTCGCAAAATTCATCAACATGATCATGCTCAGCGGCAAGAAGGCCGTGGCCGAGCGGATCCTTTACTCCGCGATGGATACCGTCGAGGAAAAGGGCAAGGGTCACCCGGTCGAGGTCGTCGAGAAGGCGTTGGAAAACGTCGCCCCGTCGGTCGAGGTCAAGTCCCGTCGTGTTGGTGGTGCCACCTACCAGGTGCCGGTCGAAGTGCGCCCCGTGCGTCGTTCGTCGCTCGCCATGCGCTGGCTGATCGAAGCATCACGCAAGCGTGGCGAGAAGACCATGGCTGCCAAGCTCGCCGGCGAGCTGATGGATGCCGCCGAAGGTCGTGGTTCCGCTGTGAAGAAGCGTGAAGACACGCACCGCATGGCCGAAGCCAACAAGGCCTTCGCCCACTTCCGCTGGTAACCCGACGCTTTATTTAAGAGGTACTTTTCGTGTCCCGTACGACTCCGCTCGAGCGCTATCGCAACTTCGGCATCATGGCCCACATTGATGCCGGCAAGACCACGACCACCGAGCGCATCCTGTTCTATACCGGTGTGTCCCACAAGATTGGCGAAGTGCACGACGGCGCCGCCACCATGGACTGGATGGAGCAGGAGCAGGAGCGCGGCATCACCATCACGTCGGCCGCGACCACTGCCTTCTGGCAGGGGATGGACCAACAGTTCGACAAGCACCGCTTGAACATCATCGACACCCCAGGACACGTCGACTTCACCATCGAAGTCGAGCGCTCCTTGCGGGTGCTGGATGGCGCGGTGTTCGTCCTCTGTGCCGTTGGTGGCGTACAGCCGCAGTCGGAGACCGTCTGGCGTCAAGCGAATAAGTACCGCGTGCCCCGTTTGGCGTTCGTCAACAAGATGGATCGCCAAGGCGCCGACTTCTATCGTGTCATGGACCAGCTGAAGAAGCGCCTGGGTGCGAACCCGGTTCCGGTCGTGATCCCGATCGGCGCGGAAGAGAATTTCGAGGGCGTGATCGATCTGCTGCGCATGAAGGCGATCTTCTGGAATCCGGACGACATGGGCATGACCTATGACGAGCGTGACATCCCGGAAGAGCTGGTCGCCGATGCCGAAAAGTATCGCGAAGAAATGGTCGAGGCCGCTGCCGAGTCCTCCGAAGAGCTGATGGAGAAGTACCTCGAGAACGGCGAACTGAGCGACGACGAGATCAAGCAGGGCATTCGCAAGCGGACGCTCGACAACGAGATCATTCCGGCGCTTTGCGGCACGGCCTTCAAGAACAAGGGCGTTCAGCGTCTGCTTGACGCCGTAATCGAGTTCCTGCCGGCTCCGACCGAAGTCCCCGACATCAAGGGCGAGCTACCGGACGGCACCGAGGCCATTCGTAAGACCGGCGACGACCAGCCGTTCTCTGCCCTGGCGTTCAAGATCATGACCGACCCGTTCGTCGGTTCGCTCGCGTTCTTCCGGGTCTACTCCGGCACGGTTAACGCCGGTGACGCGGTCATGAACTCCACCCGTGGCAACCGAGAGCGCATCGGTCGTATTCTCCAGATGCACTCCAACACCCGCGAGGAGATCAAGACGGTCTACGCGGGCGACATCGCCGCGGCGGTTGGCCTTAAGAACGTCACCACCGGTGAGACGCTCTGCGACCCGAGCAGCCCGATCATCTTGGAGCGCATGGAGTTCCCGGATCCGGTCATCTCGGTCGCGGTCGAGCCGAAGACCAAGAGTGACCAGGAGAAGATGTCCCAGGCGCTGGGTCGGCTGGCACAAGAAGACCCGTCGTTCCGTGTGCGGACCGACGAGGAATCCGGCCAGACCATCATCTCCGGGATGGGCGAGCTGCACCTCGAGATCCTCGTCGACCGCATGCGTCGCGAGTTCAAGGTGGACGCGAATATTGGCAAGCCACAAGTTGCCTACCGTGAGACCATCCGCAGCGCGGTCGAGCAGGAAGGCAAGTTTGTTCGCCAGTCCGGCGGCCGCGGTCAGTACGGCCACGTCAAGTTGAAGATCGAGCCGATGGAAGAAGGCGGCGGTTACGAGTTCGTCAACAAGATCGTCGGCGGCGTGGTGCCGAAGGAATACATCCCGGCGGTCGACAAAGGTGCCTACGAGCAGATGCAAAACGGCGTCATCGCGGGTTACCCGATGGTCGACGTGCGCGTCACGTTGTACGACGGCTCGTACCACGAAGTCGACTCCAACGAGATGGCGTTCAAGGTTGCCGGCTCCATGGCCTTCAAGGAAGGCGCGGCGAAGGCTAGCCCGGCCTTGCTTGAGCCGATGATGAGTGTGGAAATCGAGACGCCTGAAGAGTACATGGGTGACGTCATTGGTGACGTCAACCGTCGTCGCGGCATGGTTCAGGGCATGGAGGACGTCCATGGTGGCGGCAAGCAGATCAAGGCCGAAGTGCCGCTGTCTGAAATGTTCGGTTATGCCACCGACCTGCGCTCCGCGACCCAGGGGCGTGCGACCTACTCCATGGAGTTCGGTCGTTACGCCGAGGCACCGAAGAGCGTGGTCGAGGACGTCATCAAGGGTAATTCCTGATAACGCCGCGATCTCCTGAATTTGTTTCCAGTTGAGGATGTAAGACATGTCCAAAGAAAAATTTGAACGTTCCAAGCCGCACGTAAACGTCGGCACGATCGGTCACGTTGACCACGGCAAGACCACGCTGACCGCGGCGATCACGCACGTGATGTCCACCACCTACGGTGGCCAGGGCATGGCGTTCGACCAGATCGACAAGGCGCCGGAAGAGAAGGCGCGCGGCATCACGATCTCGACCTCGCACGTTGAGTACGAGTCCGACAAGCGTCACTACGCCCACGTCGATTGCCCGGGTCACGCCGACTACGTCAAGAACATGATCACCGGTGCCGCCCAGATGGACGGTGCGATCCTGGTGGTTTCCGCTGCCGACGGCCCGATGCCGCAGACCCGCGAGCACATCCTGCTCTCGCGTCAGGTTGGCGTCCCGTTCATCGTCGTGTTCCTGAACAAGGCCGACATGGTCGACGATCCGGAGCTGCTGGAACTGGTCGAGATGGAAGTTCGCGACCTGCTGAGCCAGTACGACTTCCCGGGCGACGACACCCCGATCATCACTGGCTCGGCGCTCAAGGCGCTGGAAGGTGATACCTCCGAAATCGGCGCCCCGGCCATCGTCAAGCTGGTCGAGGCCATGGACGACTACATCCCGGAGCCGGATCGTGCCATCGACGGTTCGTTCCTGATGCCGGTCGAGGACGTGTTCTCGATCTCTGGTCGTGGCACCGTGGTTACCGGTCGTGTCGAGCGCGGCATCGTCAAGGTTGGCGAAGAGATCGAGATCGTTGGCCTGAAGGACACCGTCAAGACCACCGTGACCGGCGTCGAGATGTTCCGCAAGCTGCTGGACCAAGGTCAGGCCGGGGACAACATCGGCGTACTGCTGCGTGGCACCAAGCGCGACGACGTCGAGCGTGGCCAGGTACTCTGCAAGCCGGGCACCATCAAGCCGCACACGCAGTTCGAGGCCGAGGTCTACGTCCTGTCGAAGGAAGAGGGTGGTCGTCACACCCCGTTCTTCAACGGCTACCGTCCGCAGTTCTACTTCCGCACCACCGACGTGACTGGCGCTTGTGAGCTGCCGGAAGGCACCGAGATGGTCATGCCGGGTGACAACGTGGCGATGACCGTCACGCTGATCGCGCCGATCGCGATGGAAGACGGTCTGCGTTTTGCTGTCCGCGAAGGTGGCCGCACCGTCGGCGCCGGCGTCGTTTCCAAGATCATCGAGTAATTAAGTATGTCAGGACAAACGATTCGCATCCGGCTCAAGAGCTTCGATCACCGTCTGATCGACCGTTCGACCGCGGAGATCGTCGAGACCGCGCGCCGCAGTGGCGCGCGGATCAAAGGCCCGATCCCGCTGCCGACCCGCAAGGAAAAGTTCACCGTGCTGACCTCGCCCCACGTCAACAAGGACGCGCGCGACCAGTATGAGATCCGTACCCACAAGCGCGTACTCGACATCGTCGACCCGACCGACAAGACGGTCGACCTGTTGATGCAGCTTGACCTGGCCGCAGGCGTGGACGTGCAGATCCGTCTGAACTGATCCGCCTGCAAGACAGCCGAAACGCGCCGGCCAAAAGCCTTTTGGCTCGGCGCGTTTTCTGTTATAGTGCCGCGCTCTTGTTCAGCCCGACGCGTGCTCAAACCGCGTCGGGCTGGTTTTTTCCGGCGACCCGGTCAATCGAAATCGGCGTCGAAGTGCATAAAGAGGAAATAACAATGGCTTTAGGTGTTGTCGGTCGTAAGGTCGGCATGACCCGAGTATTTGACGAGTCCGGCGCTTCCACGCCGGTGACCGTCATCGAGGTCGAGCCGAACCGTGTGACTCAGAAGAAAATTGATGATGTCGACGGGTATACCGCCCTGCAGGTAACTGTGGGTGAGCGCCGTCCGAGCCGTGTGACCAAGCCGATGGCAGGTCACTTCGCCAAGGCCTCGGTCGCCGCTGGTCGGGCCGTGCGTGAATTCCGCGTTGATGCCGACGTGCTTGCCAATTACGAGGCGGGCAATGAGATCACGGTCGAGATCTTCAACGACGTGCCGTCGGTCGATGTCACTGGCACCAGTAAGGGTAAGGGCTTCGCCGGGACGGTTAAGCGTCACAACTTCCATATGCAAGACGCCACTCACGGTAACTCGTTGTCCCACCGTGTTCCGGGTTCCATCGGTCAAAACCAGACCCCGGGTCGCGTGTTCAAGGGCAAGAAGATGGCCGGGCACATGGGTGACGAGCGCGTCTCCGCGATGAACCTCAAGGTGGTTCGCGTTGACGTCGAGAACGGTCTGCTGCTCGTCAAGGGCGCCGTTCCGGGCGCCACTGGTGGCGACGTGCTCGTTCGTCCGTCGGTCAAGATCAAAGCGTGAGGTCGTCAGTAATGGATATCCAAGTTAAGAACGGTTCCGCGCTGAATGTCTCCGAACAGGTTTTCGGCCGGGAATACAACGAGGCGCTGGTTCACCAGGCCGTGGTCGCCTTTCTAGCGGGCGCTCGCGCCGGGACGAAGCGTCAGCTGAGTCGCGCCGAAGTCTCCGGTGGCAACACCAAGCCGTGGCGGCAGAAGGGTACGGGCCGTGCCCGTGCCGGCACTACCCGGGGGCCGATCTGGCGTACCGGTGGTGCGACCTTCGCGGCCCGTCCGCGCGATTTCTCGCAGAAGATGAACCGCAAGGCCTATCGCGCCGCCATGCGTTCGATTCTCTCCGAACTGCTGCGTCAGGATCGGATGGTGGTGGTCGAGTCGCTCACGGTCGAGGCGCCCAAGACCAAGCAGGTCATTAAGGCGCTCAACGATCTCGGGCTCGACAAGGGCAAGCGCCTGATCGTTACCGAGGCGATGGATGAGGCATTGCTGCTGGGTTCGCGCAACGTGATCGAGCTGGGTTATCTCACCGCGAACACGCTGGATCCGGTCAGCCTGGTGGGTGCCGATCACGTCATCATCACCCAGGGCGCGCTGAAGATGGTTGAGGAGTGGCTGTCATGAATTCGGAAATGCTTTACGACGTGCTGCGCGCCCCGGTGGTCACCGAAAAGACCGCCCGCGCCGGCGAGTTCAATCAGTACGTGTTCCAGGTGGCGACCTCCGCCTCCAAGCCGCAGATCAAGGCGGCCGTCGAGCAGGTGTTCGAGGTCAATGTGGAGGCCGTTCAGGTGGTCAACCAGCGGGGCAAGACCCGCCGGTTCCGCGGCATGCCGGGTCGGCGTGCCGACACCAAGAAGGCCTACGTCACGCTCGCCGAAGGTCAGACCATCGATTTCGGCGCGGCCGGCTAAACAGTAGGGGATTCAACTCATGGCTTTGAAAGTTGCAAAACCGACTTCTCCGGGTCGCCGTGGCGTCGTCGAGGTAGATCGATCCAAGCTCTACAAGGGCAAGGGCTACGCGCCGCTGCTCGAGAAGAAGCACGGCTCGGGCGGGCGTAACAACGCTGGCCGGATCACCACTCGTCACATCGGGGGTGGTCACAAGCAGCACTATCGCAAGATCGACTTCAAGCGCATCAAGGACGGCGTTCCCGCCGAAGTTGAGCGCATCGAGCACGATCCGAACCGCTCGGCGCACATCGCGCTGTTGAAGTACGCCGACGGCGAACGCCGCTACATCATCGCGCCGCGTGGCGTCGAGGTGGGCCAGGCGATCGTTTCCGGCGTGGATGCCCCGATTCGTCCGGGCAACGCCCTGCCGCTGTACTCGATCCCGGTGGGTACCACCATCCACGCGGTCGAGCTCAAGCCGGGCAAGGGCGCCCAGCTGGCACGCAGTGCCGGCGGCGCCGTCCAGCTGGTTGCTCGGGACGGTTCCTACGCCACCATCCGTCTGCGTTCGGGCGAGATGCGCAAGGTGCTCTCCGAGTGCCGTGCCACGGTGGGCGAGGTCTCCAACCAGGAGCACAGCCTTCGCCAACTCGGCAAGGCCGGTGCCAAGCGCTGGCGCGGCGTCCGTCCGACCGTCCGTGGTGTCGTGATGAACCCGGTCGATCACCCCCACGGTGGTGGTGAAGGTCGGACCTCCGGCGGTCGTCATCCGGTTACGCCCTGGGGCGTGCCGACTAAGGGTTACAAGACACGGACGAACAAGCGTACTGATAAGTACATTATTCGTCGTCGTAACAAAAAATAGAGCAATAAGAGGGCTTTAAGGTGCCACGTTCACTCAAGAAAGGTCCCTTCGTGGACCACCACCTGATGAAAAAAGTGGAAGAGGCCGCGGCCGCAAACAGCCGTCGGCCCATAAAGACCTGGTCGCGCCGCTCGATGATTCTTCCCGACATGATCGGTTTGACCATCGCGGTGCACAACGGTCGTCAGCACATTCCGGTGCTGATCAACGAGAACATGGTTGGCCAGAAACTCGGCGAGTACGCTCCGACGCGTACTTACCGGGGTCATGCCGCCGACAAGAAAGCCAAGCGTTAAGGAGGCTCCGTGATGCAAGCAGTAGCACTACACCGGTTTGCCCGGATCTCCCCGCAAAAGGCTCGTCTGGTAGCGGACCAAGTGCGTGGCGTCAACGTCGCGAATGCGCTGGAGTCGCTGCAGTTCTCGACCAAGAAGGGTGCTGCGATCATTCGCAAGGTCGTCGAGTCGGCGATCGCGAATGCCGAGAACAACGAGGGTGCGGACGTTGATCGTCTTTGCATCTCCGAGATCATGGTTGACGAAGGCCCGACCCTGAAGCGATTCCGTGCGGCGGCCAAGGGCCGCGGTGTGCGGATCCTCAAGCGGACCAGCCACATCAAAGTCGTCGTCAGCGAGCGCTAAGGAGCAGTCATGGGTCACAAAGTACATCCGGTAGGCTTCCGGCTTGGGATCTCCTCCGACTGGAGCTCTCGCTGGTATGCCGACAACAAGAATTTTGCCGACTACCTCGAGCAGGACGTTCGTACACGCAAGTACATTCGTCAGCGTCTGAAGGATGCGTCCGTCTCTCGTGTGCAGATCGAGCGTCCCGCCCGTTCGGCGGCCGTCACGATTCACACCGCGCGCCCGGGTATCGTTATCGGTCGCAAGGGTGAGGACATCGAGCGTTTGCGCACCGAGATCGCGCCGATGCTCGGTCTGGAGCGCAGCGCGGTAAAGGTTTCGGTCGAAGAGATCCGCAAACCCGAGCTGGATGCGCAACTCGTTGCCGAGTCCATTGCTCAGCAGCTGGAGCGCCGTGTGATGTTCCGTCGTGCCATGAAGCGCGCGGTGCAGACCACCATGCGTCTCGGCGCCGGCGGTGTGAAGATCAACGTGGCAGGCCGCCTGGGCGGAGCCGAGATCGCACGTACCGAGTGGTACCGCGAAGGCCGCGTTCCGCTGCACACGCTGCGTGCGGATATCGACTACGGCATGGCAGAGGCCCGGACCACCTACGGCATCATTGGTGTCAAGGTCTGGATTTTCAAAGGCGAGGTGTTCGGTGTGCCGGGCAGCGACGACAACAAGTCGGCCGCCTGATCAACGAATTGAAGTGGAGCTTTGAAAAATGCTGCTGCCAAAACGTACAAAATTCCGCAAGCAGTTCAAGGGCAAGAATCGCGGCGTTGCCAACAACGGCAACAAGGTGAGCTTCGGCGAATTTGGCCTGAAGACCCTTGAGCGCGGAAATATTACTTCCCGTCAGATCGAGGCTGGCCGTCGTGCCATCTCTCGTCACGTGAAGCGGGGCGGTAAGATCTGGATTCGGATCTTCCCGGACACCCCGATTACCCAGAAGCCCCTGGAAGTCCGTATGGGTAAGGGCAAGGGCAGCGTCGAGCACTGGGTTGCCAAGGTGCAGCCCGGCAAGATGCTGTTCGAAATCGAGGGGGTCAGCGAGGACGTGGCGCGCGAGGCTTTCGAACGCGCCTCGGCCAAGCTGCCCGTGAAGACCACGTTCGTAACACGGTTGGTGATGTGATGAAGGCAACAGAATTGCGTGAGAAATCCGTCGACGAGCTGCGCGAAGAGCTGTTGGCCGTCAAGCGCGAGCAATTCAACCTGCGCATGCAGCATGCCACGGGCCAGGAGGCGAAGACCCACCTGGCACTGGAAGCGCGTCGCAATGTTGCTCGTATCAAGACCGTGATTGCGGAAAAGGAGCGTGCCTGAGATGACGACGGTATCCGAAGAAAAGAATGTCCGCACCCGTGAAGGGGTGGTAGTCAGCGACAAGGGCGACAAGTCCATCACAGTCGCGGTTGAGCGTCGCGTGCAGCATCCGCTGTACGGCAAGTACATGACGCGCACCAGCAAACTGCGGGTGCATGACGAGGAGAACACCTGTCGCCAGGGCGACCGCGTCGAAGTTCGCGAGACGCGGCCGATCTCCAAAAACAAGACCTGGACACTGGTCCGCGTGGTCGAACGCTCGGTTGAGTAAGGAGTTTCGTCATGATTCAGATGCAAACCGTGCTGAATTCGGCAGATAACAGCGGCGCGCGCAAGGTCCAGTGCATCAAAGTGCTGGGCGGCTCGCATCGTCGTTACGCCGAGATCGGCGACGTAATTAAGGTGTCCGTGAAGGACGCAATCCCGCGTGGCCGCGTCAAGAAGGGCGAGGTCTACAACGCCGTGGTTGTTCGCACGGCCAAGGGCGTGCGCCGTCCGGACGGGTCACTGATCCGTTTTGATGGTAACGCGGCGGTTCTCTTGAACGCTCAGCTGCAGCCGATCGGTACCCGGATCTTTGGCCCGGTCACCCGCGAGCTGCGTGGCGAGAAGTTCATGAAGATCGTCTCGCTCGCGCCAGAAGTGATTTAAGAGGGGGTCGAGATGCGCAAGATTCGCCAAGGCGACGACGTGGTCGTCGTCACCGGTAAAGACAATGGTCGTCGCGGCACCGTGCTGCGCGTCGTTGAAGAAGGGGCCCGGGTGGTCGTCGAAGGGGTCAACATGGTGAAGAAGCACCAGAAGCCCAATCCGATGATCGGTCGGACCGGTGGCATCATCGAAATGGAGAAGCCCATTGATATCTCCAACGTGATGCTGTTTAATCCGGCCTCCGAAAAAGGCGACCGGGTCGGCTTCAAGACACTTGAAGACGGTCGAAAGGTTCGTTATTTCAAATCCAACGGCGAAGTCGTTGACGCTTAACAGGAAATAGAGAAATGGCTCGACTTCAGGAATACTACTCCAAGACGTTGCGGGGCGAGCTCGCTAAGAAGCTTGAACTCGACAACGTAATGGCCGTTCCGAAGCTGACCAAGATTACGTTGAACATGGGCCTGGGTGATTCCGCTCGTGACAAGAAGGTAATCGATAACGCAGTGGAAGAACTCGGCCTGATCACCGGTCAGCAACCGGTGGTAACGTATGCGCGCAAGTCGATCGCGGGGTTCAAGCTCCGTGAAGGCATGCCGTTGGGTGTCAAGGTCACCCTCAGGGGACGTACCATGTACGAATTCCTCGATCGGTTGATCCATGTGGCGAGCCCCCGTATCCGCGACTTCCGTGGCCTGAGCCCGAAGTCGTTCGATGGACGTGGCAACTACAGCCTCGGGGTTCGCGAACAGATCATCTTCCCGGAGATCGACTTCGACAAGGTCGACCAAGTCCGGGGTATGGATATCACGATCACAACGACCGCGAAGGACAACGACCAGGCCCGGGCATTGCTCGAGGGCTTCCGTTTCCCCTTCCGTCGTTAACAGAGACGAAACGAGACTATGGCTAAGAAAAGCATGATTGCTCGCGAGGTCAAGCGTCAGAAGCTTGCTCGCCAGTATGCCGACAAGCGCGCGAAGCTGCGCGCGATCGTCGCGGATCCGGAAGTGGAGTTCGACGAGAAAATGGCGGCCTCCGCCGCGCTGGCCAAGCTGCCGCGCGATTCTTCTTACACCCGCCAGGTGCGCCGTTGCGCGCTTACCGGTCGTCCGAAGGGCGTTTACCGGAAGTTTGGTATGGGTCGCAACAAGCTGCGCCAACTGGCCATGTCCGGTGAAATCCCGGGCCTGCGCAAGTCGAGCTGGTAAGGAGAACGCGTTATGAGTATGAATGATCCGATCGCGGACATGCTGACACGCATCCGCAACGGCCAGGCCGCGCGCAAGCCGGAGGTCCGCATGCCGGCCTCCAAGTTCAAGAAGGCGGTTGCCGAGACGCTGAAGGAAGAAGGCTATGTAGCCGACATCCGTGTTGAAGGCGACAAGAAGCCGACGTTGGTCGTCACCCTGCGTTACTACGAGGGCAAGCCGGTAATCGAGAAGCTTGACCGTGTCTCCCGTCCGGGGTCGCGCAAGTTCTTCGGTGCCGAGGACCTGCCGCAGGTCATCGGTGGCTTGGGTGTTGCCGTGGTTTCCACCTCTGAAGGTGTGATGCCGGACCGTGAAGCACGTCGTCGCAATATTGGCGGCGAAGTCGTCTGCTTTGTTTCGTAACCGGTTGGGGGATTTATGAGTCGAGTAGCACGTAAGCCGGTCGCGGTCCCCAAGGGTGTCGAGGTCAAGCTAGAAGAGCAGGTTCTGTCCTTTAAGGGCAAGAACGGCGAGCTGACCCTAAACGTTCACCCGACGGTTGGCGTGACCTTCGAGGACAACCAGATCCGGTTCGTACCGAACGGCGATGACAACATTCCGATGGCGGGCACCATGCGCTCCCTGGCACAGGGTAGCGTCGACGGTGTCGCCAACGGGTTCGAGATCAAGCTCCAACTGGTCGGCGTCGGGTACCGCGCTCAGGTTCAGGGCCGGACCCTGAACCTGCAGCTGGGTTTCTCGCATCCGATCGACTTCCCGCTGCCGGATGGCGTCACCGCGGAAACCCCGTCGGCGACGGAAATTGTCATCCGCGGGGCGGATAAGCAGAAGGTCGGCCAGGTGGCTTCCAACGTACGCTCGCTGCGTCCGCCGGAGCCTTACAAGGGTAAGGGCGTCAAGTACGCGGATGAGCGCATCCTGCGTAAGGAAGCCAAGAAGAAATAATCGAGGGTGACGCGATGAACGAAAGTACCAAACAGCGGTTGCGCCGCGCACGTCGCACCCGGGTCAAGATCAAGCAGCTCGGCGTGCATCGCTTGAGCGTGCACCGGAGCAGCAACCATACCTACGCTCAGGTCTTCGCACCGGAAGGTCAGGTGATCGCCTCTGCCTCCACAGTGGGCAAGGGCGTACTCGCCGACGGCGAATTCGGTGGCAACGTGGCCGCCGCAAAGAAGGTGGGCGAAGCCATTGCCAAGGCAGCCCTTGAGAAGGGCATCGAGTCCGTGGCGTTTGATCGCTCGGGTTTCATTTACCACGGGCGTGTCAAGGCACTTGCCGACGCGGCACGCGAAGCCGGCCTGAAGTTCTAAAGAGGTGAAGCAATGAGCCGTAACGCAAAAGACGTCTCGAACGAAGGCCTGATCGAGAAGCTGGTCACGATCAACCGTGTGTCCAAGGTGGTCAAAGGTGGTCGCCAGTTCTCGTTCACCGCGCTGACCGTGGTGGGTGATGGTGAAGGCCGAGTGGGCTATGGCTACGGCAAGGCCAAAGAAGTGCCTGCCGCTATCCAGAAGGCCATGGACCGTGCACGCAACAGCATGATCGACGTGCCTCTCCGTGACGGGACCCTGCACTACCAGACCAAGGGCCGTCACGGTGCCGGTCGGGTGTTCATGAAGCCGGCATCGGAAGGTACTGGCGTCATCGCAGGCGGCGCTATGCGTGCCGTCTTCGAGGCAGCCGGCGTCCGTAACGTGCTGGCCAAGTGCATCGGGACCCGCAATCACATGAACGTGATCCGGGCGACGATCGACGGTCTCTCCCAGATCCAGTCGCCGGAAGCGGTTGCCGCCAAGCGTGGCAAGCGTGTCGAGGAAATCCTGGGGGATGAGGCATGAGTCAGAAGACTAGTGGCAAGATCCGGGTGCGCCTGGTTCGGTCGATGAATAATCGACTCGAATCGCACAAGGCCTGCGTGCGTGGGCTGGGCATCCGCCGTATGCACCATGAGGTGGAAGTGGCCGACACCCCGGAAAACCGGGGCATGATCAATCGCGTCCACTACATGCTCGACGTACAGGAAGCGAAGTAATGCGTTTGAACAAACTTTCCCCTGCCGAGGGTAGCCGCACGGACGCCAAGCGCGTCGGTCGCGGTATCGGTTCCGGGCTGGGCAAGACTGGCGGTCGTGGTCACAAGGGCCAGAAGTCTCGCTCCGGCGGTTACCACAAGACCGGCTTCGAGGGTGGTCAGATGCCCTTGCAGCGTCGGTTGCCGAAAATGGGCTTCCGTGCGGCCAAGTCGCTGTACCGGGCGGAGATCCGCACCGCGGAACTGAACCGTCTGGATGGCGAGGTCACGCTCGCGTCGCTCAAGGCTGCCAACCTGATCCGCAACGACGTGAAGAGCGTCAAAATCATCCTTCAGGGTGATGTGGAGAAGAAGCTGCAGGTCAAGGGTCTGGCGATCAGCAAAGGTGCGCGCCAGGCAATCGAAGCCGCCGGTGGTTCAGCGGAGTAAAGAGTGGCACAGGCAAACTCAGGGATAGGCGCACTTGCCGGGGCCGGTCGATTGACCGAGCTCCGGCAACGTATTTTCTTCGTCATCATGGTGCTCGTGGTGTACCGGATCGGGACATTTATCCCGTTGCCGGGGATCGACGTCGATGTCATGAAGGCGCTGTTCGAGCAGAACTCCGGCGGCATTCTGGGCATGGTCAACATGTTCTCCGGCGGGGCGCTCTCACGCATGTCCCTGTTTGCCTTGGGCGTGATGCCGTACATATCGGCGGCGATCATCGTCCAGCTGCTGACGGCAGTGGTGCCGTCGCTCGAAAAGCTGAAGAAGGAGGGTGAAGCCGGTCGTCGCAAGATTACCCAGTACACCCGGTACGGCACACTCGGGCTGGGCTTGGTCCAGGCGCTGGGTGTGTCGATCGCGCTTCAAGGTCAATCCGTCGGGGGGTCACCGCTGGTGTTCGCTCCGGGGATCGCCTTCGTCTTCGTCGCCACCCTGACCCTGGTCAGTGGCACGATGTTGCTGGTCTGGCTGGGTGAGCAGATCACCGAGCGCGGCGTTGGTAACGGGATTTCGCTGATCATCTTCGCCGGTATCGTGGCTGGGCTGCCCAGCGCGATTGGTGGCACGGCGGAACTAGTCCGCACCGGTGAACTGCATGTATTCACGATGTTGATACTGGGTGTGCTGATCCTCGCGGTCACCGCGTTTGTCGTGTTTGTCGAGCGCGGTCAGCGCCGGATCACGGTGAACTACGCGCGGCGACAGCAGGGTCGCGGCATGGCGGGGCAGCAGTCGTCTCACCTGCCGTTGAAGTTGAACATGGCTGGTGTCATTCCGCCCATCTTCGCCTCGAGCATTATCTTGTTCCCGGCGACGGTAGGTAACTGGTTCGGTCAGCAGGAAGGCATGGGTTGGCTTGCCGATCTGTCCAACACGCTGTCTCCGGGTCAGCCGCTTTACGTGTTGTTCTATGCGGCGGCGATCATCTTCTTCTGCTTCTTCTACACCGCGCTGGTGTTCAATGCCCGTGAAACCGCGGACAACCTCAAGCGTTCCGGCGCCTTCGTTCCGGGTATTCGCCCGGGTGAGCAGACGGCACGGTACGTTGACAAGGTGCTCACGCGCCTGACGTTCTGGGGGGCGATGTACATCACCGCGGTCTGCCTGCTGCCGGAGTTCTTGATCCTGTACTGGAACGTGCCGTTCTACTTCGGTGGCACGTCGCTGCTGATCATCGTGATCGTGCTGATGGACTTCATGTCCCAAGTGCAGTCTCACCTGGTTTCGCATCAGTACGACAGCCTGGTCCGCAAGGCACATTTCAAGAACGGGCTGTAAACAGACGGCCCGTCGTTTCCGTTTGCTATTGACGGCGCGTTGCGTTACGCTTTCGCGCTCTTTTTTGGGGTGATATATCGATGGCACGTATTGCTGGGATCAACATTCCCGTTCAGAAACATGTGGTCATTGGCCTGACTTCCATTTATGGGGTTGGCCAGACCCGCGCCAAGCAGATCTGCGAAGCCACCGGCGTGGCCGAGGATCGCAAGGTGCGCGACCTGTCCGAGGCAGAGGTTGAGGCCCTGCGTGCGGAAGTCGGCAAGTATGTAGTCGAAGGCGACCTGCGTCGCGACGTCTCCATGAACATCAAGCGTCTGATGGACCTTGGTTGTTACCGTGGCCTGCGTCATCGTCGTGGTTTGCCATTGCGTGGTCAGCGCACACGCACTAACGCACGGACTCGTAAGGGTCCGCGGCGCCTGGTCAAGCGCTAATCAGGCTTAATATTCTTTCGAGAGTAGGATTTTAATGGCTAAAGCAAGTCAAGGTGCCCGTAAAAAGGTAAAACGCGTCGTCACCGACGCGGTTGCGCATATCCATGCGTCGTTCAACAACACGATCGTGACGATTACGGATCGTCAGGGCAACACCCTCAGCTGGGCGACTTCCGGGGGCTCGGGTTTCCGTGGTTCTCGCAAGTCGACCCCGTTTGCTGCACAGGTTGCAGCCGAACGTGCCGGCGAGGCAGCCAAGGTATATGGGGTGAAGACCGTCGATGTTGAAGTCAAGGGCCCAGGCCCGGGTCGCGAGTCGACCATCCGCGCGCTAAACGCCGTGGGCTTCAAGGTGGGCGTGATCACTGACGTTACCCCCATCCCGCACAATGGTTGCCGTCCGCCCAAAAAGCGTCGCGTTTGACGGTGCGTTTGTAAGGAGTATTTGACTTATGGCTCGTTATCTCGGTCCAACTTGTAAGCTTGCCCGGCGCGAAGGCACGGATCTTTTCCTCAAGTCCGGCGTCCGCGCACTGGAAGACAAGTGCCATCACGATCGCGCCCCTGGCCAGCATGGCTCCGGCGGCCGTCGCCAGAAGGTGTCTGACTACGGCCTGCAGCTGCGCGAAAAGCAGAAGCTGCGTCGTATCTACGGTGTGCTTGAGCGGCAGTTCCGTAATTACTACAAGCGCGCCGCGCAAATGAAAGGCTCCACCGGCGAGAACCTGTTGCAGATTCTCGAATGCCGTCTGGACAACGTCGCCTATCGCATGGGCTTTGGTGCGACTCGCGCCGAAGCGCGTCAGTTGGTCTCGCACCGTGGTCTGCTGGTGAACGGCCAGGTGGTCAACATCCCGTCCTACCAGGTCGGTATGGAAGACGTGGTCTCGGTTCGCGAGAAGGCGAAGAAGCAGCAACGCGTCAAGGATGCCCTCGAACTGTCCGCGCAGCGCGAGGTCGTGCCGTGGGTTACGGTCGATTCCAGCAAGATGGAAGGCATCTTCAAGGCCGTTCCGACTCGGGACGAATTGCCGGCGGACATCAACGAATCGCTCGTTGTCGAGCTGTATTCGAAGTAAACGGTTTTCGGGGGTACGTAATGCAACTGGGTTCTACAGAGCTTCTCAAGCCGCGCCTGGTCGACGTGGAAACGATCGACGACACCCATGCGCGCGTCGTGCTGGAGCCGTTGGAGCGTGGATTTGGCTATACGCTGGGCAATGCGTTGCGGCGTATCCTGCTCTCGTCCATCCCAGGCGTTGCCGTCACTGAGGCGGAGATCGAAGGCACACTCCACGAGTACAGCGCACTCGAGGGCGTCCAAGAGGACGTGCTCGAAATCCTGCTGAACCTCAAGGGATTGTCGATCACCATGCACGGCCGCGACGAGGCCGTACTGAGCATCAAAAAGACCGGTCCGGGCACCGTGACCGCCGCCGACATCAAGGCGGATCACTCGGTCGAGATCATAAATCCGGATCACGTCATCGCTACCCTGCGTGACGATGCCGAGCTGAACATGACCTTCAAGGTCCAGCGTGGCATGGGTTACGTGCCGGCCAGTGCGCGTCGTGAAGACGAGGAAACCACCGTCGGCCGTCTGCTGATCGATGCGTCATTCTCGCCGCTGCGGCGCGTGGCCTACTCGGTCGAGCGGGCACGTGTCGAACAGCGCACCGACCTTGACTCGCTGGTCCTCGATATCGAGACCAACGGTTCGATCTCGGCCGAGGACGCGATTCGGCAGGCGGCCGGCATCCTGGTCGATCAATTGTCGGTGCTGGTCGACCTCAAGGCGGAAAAGGCCGAGCCTGTCGAAGAGCAGGCCCCGTCGGTCGATCCGGTGCTGCTGCGCCCGGTCGACGACTTGGAGCTCACCGTTCGTTCGGCGAACTGCCTCAAGGCGGAAAACATCTATTACATCGGCGACCTGATCCAGCGGTCGGAAATGGAATTGCTCAAGACCCCGAATCTTGGCAAGAAGTCCTTGACCGAAATCAAGGACGTACTTGCCAAGCAGGGGCTGTCCCTGGGGCAGAAACTGGAGAACTGGCCGCCGGCCGAGCTCCAGAATCTGAGCGAATCCAAGATTTGAACGAAATTTTTTGGAGTATTTGACATGCGTCATCGTCAATCCGGTCGGCAGTTGGGTCGCAACGCCTCACAGCGCAAGGCGCTGATGCGTTCGCTCACCAATGCCCTGATCGAGCACGAGGTCATCAAGACCACGGTTCCCAAGGCCAAGGAGCTGCGTCGCGTCGCTGAACCGCTGATTACCCTCGCCAAGGAAGACAGCGTTCACGCTCGTCGGCAGGCCTTTGCGAAGGTTGGCAACAAGACCACCGTCGGCAAGCTGTTCTCCGACGTCGGTCCGCGCTTCAAGGAGCGCAAGGGCGGTTACCTGCGCATTCTCAAGTGCGGTTTCCGCGCTGGCGACGCGGCCCCCATGGCCTACGTCGAACTGGTCGAGCGTAGCACCGAGCCGGCAGAGGTTGCCGAGGAAGCTGCTGCCGAGTAAGTGGCCGACTCACGGGCCCTTGGTCCGTCGGAATGTAGAAAGCCCGCCGTCATTGGCGGGCTTTTTCTTTGCTGGGGTCGGAGGGGCGATCAGGTACTGACCGTTTCCTCAATAATGCGGTTCATGGTCTCTTCCACCTCGGATGCCACCTTGGCCAACGCCGCGTCGTCGCTCAGCATCGCGAGCATTTTTGTCGGGCGGATCATCGAGACGATGACCTTTCCGTCGCGCTCGTAGACGGCGATGCGGCAAGGCAGGGCGTTGGCGAGGTCCATCCGCACGGCAAGTACTTCCGCGGCACGCTTGGGATTGCACACCTCGAAAACCCGACATTGCGGGGCAAAGTCGACGCCCTTGGCGTTGAGCGTGCCGTGGATGTCATGGGTGTGCAGTAGCCCGAATCCGTTGGCGGGGACCGCGTCATGCAAGCGTTGGCAGGTGGTTTCGAATTCGTGCGGACTCTGAAATTCGTCAATCATGGGTTTGTTGCTCCGGTTGGTTTGCCATCGGGGCCAGCTTAACAAACCGGTCGGCAGCGCATCGTTTCATTAGAGGATGTCGGTTGCGCCGGGTTACCGGGTCTCCTACGATGCATGGGTATCGCGACGGCCCCTATGTCATTCCGGGAACTTTCCCGACGATCGGGTGGTCGCATGTTCCTATCGGGGTTCGGCACCCGGCACGTATCTCGTGTAAAGCCGAATCATTTAAATGAGGAGTGATTGCATGTCCGTTTGGAACCAGAAGTTGCGCAAATCCATGATGGCGGCCGGCGTCTCTGCCGCGCTTGCCTTCAGTGGCGCGGCCGTGGCCCAGCAGGGCGGTCAGGCTGCACCGCACGGTGGTCAAGGCGGCGCTCCCGCGCAGGGCCAGATGCCGGAATTGACCGATCAGCAGCGCCAACTGATGCAAGAGATGCGCTCGGTCCAACAGGAACTCCAACAGACGCAGGCCCAGCTGAGCGAGATGGAGCAGAAAGCCTACGAGAACAACCCGGACCTGGGTGAGAAGCGTGACGCGCTGCAGGCGAAAATCGCCGAGAAGATGTCCAGCGGTGGCTACGACGCCGAGAAGGAATTCGAGCAAATGAAGGCGACCATGGCGAAGTACCAAGGTGGTGCTGAGCAGCCGTCCGAATCCGAAGTCAAGGCGTTCCGCCAGCAGCAACGGGAGTTCCAGCAGCGTCAACAGCAAGCCTTCCAGGACGAGGAAGTGCAGAGCATGGCGCAGGAACTGCGCGGTGAAGTTGAGCAGGTAATGAAGCAGAACAATCCGCAAGCTAAGGAGCTGTTCCGCAAGATGGAAGAGCGGTCCAAGGAAATGCAGCAACTGCGCCAGAAAGCGATGAAGATGCGCCAAGGTGGCCAGGGCGGTTAATCGCTCCGCGCCTTCGCCCGCAGTAACAAGGCCGGTCCCTGGTGGGGCCGGCCTTTTTCGTGCGCCGCGTTCAGTCGATCGTTTCGTTAGTCGTCGCTGTAACCCGGCTCGGTCGCACCGAAGAAGGCTTCCTTGAGCTTGTGCAGTTCATCGCGCGAGTGGGCGGCGGCCTCGAATTCCAGATCTCGGGCATGGCGGTGCATTTCGGCCTCGAGGGTCTTGATGCGCTTGGCGGCTTGGTCCGGCGACAGGGTGGCATAGTCGGCCGGTGTTTCGGCTGCCTTGTCCGCGCCTCGACGCTTGCGTCCGGGGCGAGCCCCGGGGATGCGGGATTCGCCGGCCTGGAGGATGTCCTCGACGCTCTTCTCGATGCCGCGCGGCGTGATGCCCATCGCTTCGTTGTACGCCATCTGTTTCTCGCGGCGGCGTTCGGTCTCGTCGATCGCCTTGCGCATGGCGTCGGTGATGGTGTCGCCGTAGAGGATGGCCCTGCCTTCGAGGTTGCGTGCCGCCCGGCCGATGGTCTGGATCAATGAGCGCTCCGAGCGCAGGAAGCCCTGCTTGTCGGCGTCCAGTATGGCGACGAGCGACACCTCGGGGATGTCGAGCCCCTCTCGAAGCAGGTTGATGCCGACCAGCACGTCGAACTCACCCAGTCGCAGGTCCTGGATAATTTCGACGCGCTCGACGGTATCGATGTCCGAATGCAGATAGCGCACCCGTACGTCGTGTTCCATCAGGTAGTCGGTCAGATCTTCTGCCATGCGTTTGGTCAGCACGGTGACCAGCACCCGCTGATTCTTCTCGGCACGCACCCGAATCTCAGAGAGCAGGTCGTCAACCTGGCTGGTTACCGGTCGAACCTCGATCTGGGGGTCGACCAGCCCGGTCGGCCGCGCGACCTGCTCGGCGACCTGGTCCGAGTGTTTTTCCTCGTAAGGGCCGGGGGTTGCCGAGACGTAGACCGTCTGCGGCATCAGGCGTTCGAACTCCTCGAACTTCAAAGGACGGTTGTCCATAGCCGAGGGTAGCCGGAAGCCAAAGTTGACCAGCGTTTCCTTGCGCGAGCGGTCGCCCTTGTACATGCCGCCCAGCTGCGGGACGGTCACGTGCGACTCGTCGATGATCAGCAGGGCGTCCGCAGGCAAGTAATCATAGAGACACGGTGGCGGCTCACCGGTCTGGCGGCCGGACAGATAGCGTGAGTAGTTCTCGATGCCGTTGCAGTAGCCGAGCTCCTGGATCATCTCGATGTCGAAGCGGGTGCGCTGGGCCAGACGCTGCGCCTCGACCAGCTTGTTCTGGGATTCGAGATCCTTGAGCCGCTCGTCGAGTTCGACCTTGATCTGCTCGATCGCGTTTAGCAGGCGCCCACGGGGCGTGACGTAGTGCGAGGAGGGGTAGACCGTGTAGCGCGGCACTCGGCGCCGCACTTGGCCGGTGAGCGGGTCGAACAGCGTGATCTGCTCGATCTCGTCGTCGAACAGCTCGATGCGCACGCCTTCGTCGTCGGCCTCGGCCGGGTGGATGTCGATCACGTCGCCGCGCACCCGGTAGGTCCCGCGCCGGAATTCCATGTCGTTGCGGGTGTACTGCATTTCGGCCAGCCGCCGGATGATCTGGCGCTGGCTGACCTGGTCGCCGCGCACCAGGTGCAGGATCATCTTGAGGTAGGCCTCGGGGTCGCCCAGCCCGTAGATCGACGAAACGGTCGCGACGATGATGACGTCGCGGCGCTCGAACAGGGCCTTGGTGGCCGACAGGCGCATCTGTTCGATGTGCTCGTTCACCGAGGCGTCCTTCTCGATGAACGTATCCGAGGCTGGGACATAGGCCTCGGGTTGGTAGTAGTCGTAGTACGAGACGAAGTACTCCACCGCATTGTGCGGGAAGAACCCCTTGAGCTCGCCGTAGAGCTGCGCGGCCAGTGTCTTGTTGGGCGCGAGCACCAGGGCCGGGCGCTGCACCTCGTGGATGACGTTGGCCATCGTGAAGGTCTTGCCCGAGCCGGTCACCCCGAGCAGGGTCTGGTGCATCAGGCCGTCGTTGAGACCCTCGACGAGCGTCTCGATGGCGGCGGGCTGGTCACCGGCCGGCTGGTAGTCTGTTGCGATCTGAAAACGGTGTTCTGACATGGGGTGGGAGTATATAGGGTTGACCCTCGGCTTTCCGACGGCTTTTGCTCCAGGAAACTCTGCACGAATAGCCAGCGCCTCTGCGGGTCGCCAGGCGTCCAGATGCAAGGTGCGGTGCGCCGCCCAATGGCTGTAATCATTGGCAACCGCTGAACCGGATCGGCAGGAATCCGATCCGGCCGGTGGGAACCGGCCCGGAGGGCAAGGTTCAGGGGCGAGCCTCGCGACACCGTAGGTGGACGCCTGGCGGCCCGCGCTGCGGGGCTTGCCGGCTTGCCCGTCCTCGGTGTTGCCGATCCTCACCGGGCCCGGGTGATTGCCTTGGGCCCGCCTTCGAATCGACGCCTTGATCGCGCATAAGCCGGTAAGCCAGATGCATTGGCTATTCGTGCAGATTTTCCTTTATGATGGCGGGCTATATCCCTCGCTAAAGCCGCCGATTTCTTGTTGATTTACGGTTGAGTTTCGCGAGTGACTTTCCAGACGCACTTTTCAGGTATCCATGACCGATTCAAACCTCGAAGACCCGAACGCGCCGCGCGAGGCCGAGAAATACGACAACCCCGTGGCCAGCCGCGAATTCCTGCTCGACCTGTTGGGCAAGCAGGATGGTCCGATCACGCTAAATCGGCTGATCAGCGAGCTCGGCTACGACGGTGACGAGGAGCGCATCGAGGGCCTGCGTCGCCGCCTGCGCGCGATGGAGCGCGACGGCCAGGCCATTCGCAATCGCCGCGGCGGTTACATGCCGGTCAGCAAGGCCGAATTGGTGCGTGGCCGGGTAATCGGTCACCGCGACGGTTTCGGTTTCTTGGTGCCCGACGAGGGTGGCAACGACGTCTTCCTTTCGCCGCGCGTCATGCGTGCCCTGCTGCACGGCGACCGCGCCGTGGTCCAGGTGGTTGGCGAGGACCGCCGCGGCCGTCCCGAGGGCGCGCTGGTCGAGGTCATCGAGCGGGCCAATGCCGAGATCGTCGGTCGCCTGGTGATCGAGGCTGGCGTGGCATTCGTCATCCCCGACAACACCCGCATGACCCAGGACGTGCTGATCCCGATGGAGGCGCTCGGTGGGGCGAGCGACCGCCAGATCGTTCGGGTCGCACTGGTCGAGCAACCGACGCAACGGCACAAGCCGGTCGGCAAGATCATCGAGGTGCTGGGCGATCACATGTCGCCGGGCATGGAAATCGACGTCGCCATCCGCGCCCACGGCATTCCCCATGAGTGGCCGGAAGAGGTCGAGCGTCACATCGAGCACATGAGCGACCAGGTCGCCGAGGAAGACAAGGTCGGCCGGGTCGACCTGCGCGACGTGCCGTTGGTGACCATCGACGGTTCGGATTCCAAGGATCTCGACGACGCGGTCTTTTGTGAGCCGACCCCGAAGGGCTTCCGCCTGTTGGTGGCGATCGCGGATGTCTCACATTACGTGCGCATCGGTTCGGCGCTCGACGAGGAAGGCTTCCGCCGCGGGACCTCGGTCTACTTCCCGGGTCGCGTGGTACCGATGCTGCCCGAGATCCTCTCGAACGGCCTGTGCTCGGTAAACCCGGACGTGGATCGCCTCTGCCTGTGCGCGGAGATGCTGATCAACAGCCAGGGTCAGATCATTCGCTCGCGTTTCTTCGAGGGCGTGATGAAGAGTCACGCGCGCCTGACCTACGACAACGTCGCGGCCATGGTGCTCGACAACGATCAGGAAGTGCGCGACGAATTCGCCCACGTGATCAAGCCGGTCGAGGCGCTGCATGAGCTGTACAAGGTGCTGCGGGCCGAGCGCGAGTCCCGCGGGGCGATTGACTTCGACACCGTCGAGACCAAGATCGTCTTCGGCGAGAACCGCAAGATTGAGGCGATCGTGCCCTACGAGCGCAACGACGCGCACAAGATCATCGAGGAGTGCATGATCGCGGCAAACGTCGCCGCCGGTCGCTTCCTTGCCCGTCGCAAGATCCCGTCGCTCTACCGCGTGCACGATCGTCCGGGCGCCGAGAAGATCGACGACCTGCGCGCCGCGCTCAAGGAGAAGGGGCTGACGCTCGGTGGCGGCGACAAGCCGACCCCGGCCGACTTTAACGCCCTGATCGCCGAGGCAAAGGGCCGTCCAGACTTCGCCACCATCCAGACCTTGTTGCTGCGCTCGCTGCAGCAGGCGGTTTACGCGCCCGACAACCTGGGCCACTTCGGCCTGGCCCACGAGCACTACGCACACTTCACCTCGCCGATCCGCCGTTACCCGGACTTGATGGTCCATCGCGCCATCCGGCACGTGGTGCGTACCGGTGCCGCCGAGGACTTCCCGTACAGCCACGAGGAAATGCTGCTGATCGGCGAGCATTGCTCGAACAACGAGCGACGTGCCGACGAGGCAACGCGCGATGCCACCGATTGGCTCAAGTGCGAGTTCATGCTCGACAAGGTCGGGAATGTCTACGAGGGCCGGGTGGCCTCCGTGTTGGGCTTCGGTCTGTTTGTCCAGCTCAAGGACTTCTACGTCGACGGCCTGCTGCACATCACCGCCCTCAAGCGCGATTTCTATCACTTCGATCCGGTGACCGTCTCGCTCAAGGGCGAGCGCAGCGGCAAGACCTATTCGCTCAACGACACCATCCACGTGCGGGTGGCGCGCGTCGATCTGGACGAGCGCAAGATCGACTTCATGCTGCCGGATGACGAGGAAGTCGCCGATAGCGAGGACCGGTCGAGTGGCGACTCGGGTACTGAAGAAGACAAGTCGTCGGAAAGCCCGGAGAGTTCGGAGAAAGGCCCGGAGAGCTCGGATGACAAGTCCGGCGACGAGGGCAGCAGTGGCGGCAAGAAACGCCGGCCGCGCCGCCGGCGCCGCCGCAAGCCCCAGGATGGGGGTGACGGCGGTCAGGATGACGGCCAGAGCGATGGTGAAGGCCAGGCCGAGAACAAGGGCAAGGCCGACGAGTCGTCCGACGACCCGCGCAACTAATCGCCGCTGTAATGGCCCGCCCCCAAGAGCCCACCTGGATCGGCGGCTTTCACGCGGTCGAGGCTGCCCTGCGTGAGCGCCCGGAGCGCATCGAGCGGGTCGCCCTGTCGGGCCGGGATGATCGCCGCGCCCGCCGCCTGCAGGCGCTAGCCGAACGGGCGGGCGTCACGGTGGAGTCGCGCGACGAGCCCTGGTTCGACAAGCTGCGCAGCGATGGGCGGCCCCTGAAACACCAGGGGGTCGCGGCATTGGTGGCCCTGAGTCAGGCCGGTGACGAGCAGGACCTCGCCGCGTTGCTCGACGGTAGCGATCAAGTGCCTCTGCTGCTCGTCCTCGATGGCGTCACCGACCCGCACAATCTGGGTGCCTGTCTGCGCGCTGCCGAGGCGGCCGGGGTGCTCGCGGTGATCGCGCCGAAGGATCGAGCCTGCGGCCTGACGCCCGCCGCCCGTACGACCTCCGCCGGCTCGGCCGAGCGTCTGCCCTTCTTCCAGGTGACCAACCTGTCGCGCACCCTGGCCGATCTCAAGGCGCGCGGCCTGTGGATCGTCGGGGCCGCTGGCGAGGGCCCGGTCTCACTCTACCAGAGCGATTTCGCCTGCGAGCCGGTCGCCCTGGTGATGGGGGCCGAGGGCGGCGGTCTGCGCCGCCTGACCCGTGAGCGCTGCGATCAGTTGATCCACATCCCGATGGCGCCGAGTGTCGAGAGCCTGAACGTGTCGGTGGCCTCGGCCGTCTGCCTGTTCGAGTTCCGGCGCCAGCGATTGGCGTCCGCCACCTAAGGCGACCTCGTCCCGGTTGCTCCCGTCGAAACCGGCTGACGTTTCCGGTAAAATGCCCACCGAATCATTTCAATGTGGTCCGGTGTTCCCGCGCCCGCCGGCGAACGCCTACCCAGGGAGTCAGCTGCCGTCATGAACCTTTCCGACCGGGTCCGCCGGGTCCGTCCCTCACCGACACTCGCCGTCACCGCCAAGGCCGCCGAACTGCGTGCCGCCGGCCGCGACATCATCAGCCTCGGTGCCGGCGAACCGGACTTCGACACCCCGAAGCACATCGGTGAGGCGGGCATCCAGGCGATCCGCGACGGCTTTACCCGCTACACTGCGGTCGAGGGCATCGTCGAGCTGCGCCAGGCGATCAAGGACAAGCTCCAAACGGAGCAGGGTCTGGAATATGGCCTGGACCAGATCATCGTCTCCACCGGCGGCAAGCAGAGCATCTTCAATCTCTGTCAGGCCCTGCTCAATCCGGGCGACGAGGCCATCATCTCCGCGCCGTACTGGGTCTCCTACCCCGACATGGTGCGCCTGGCGGGCGGCGAGCCGGTGATTGTCTCCGCCGGCCAGGACCAGGGCTTCAAGATGACCCCGCGCCAGCTGGCGGCCGCGATCACCGACAAGACCCGCCTGGTGATGCTCAACAGCCCGTCCAACCCGACGGGCGTGGCCTATACCCGCGAAGACTGGGGCCAGCTGGCGGACGTCCTGCGCGATCACCCCGAGATCGTGATCGCCACCGACGACATGTACGAGAAGATCCTTTGGGCCGACGAGCCGTTCTCGAACATCGCCATGGTGGCGCCGGACCTGGTCCCGCGCACCGTGGTGCTCAATGGCGTGAGCAAGGCCTACGCCATGACCGGCTGGCGGATCGGCTACGCCGCCGGTCCGGCCGACCTGATCAAGGCGATGAAGGTGCTCCAGTCGCAGAGCACCTCGGGTGCCTGTTCGATCGCCCAGAAGGCGGCCTGCGAGGCGATCGCCGGCGACCAGTCGGAGATCGATGCCATGGTGGCTGCCTTCCACGAGCGCCACGACTATGTGGTCGAGGCGCTGAACGATCTCCCGGGCGTCACCTGCCTGTCGGGGCAGGGCGCCTTCTACAGTTTCCCCGACGTCTCGGCCGCCATGAAGGCGCTGGGCATCGCAGACGACGTCGCCTTCTCCGAGCACCTGCTCGAGGAGGCCGGTGTGGCCGTGGTGCCAGGGTCGGCCTTTGGTGCCCCGGGCCACGTTCGCCTGAGCTACGCAACCAGTCTGGACGCGTTGCGCGAGGCCATCGAGCGGATCCGCGCGGTCCTGTCGGCGGCCTGATCGAAGCCAATTTTCACGGTGGCCGGCAGGGAGGTCGGCCGCCTTTCAATGTCTGCATTTCAAGCCCTAAGGGTTGGGAGTTGACCGATGGATGAGAACCGCAAGAAGGCGCTGGGCGCCGCCCTGTCGCAGATCGAACGTCAGTTCGGCAAAGGGTCAGTGATGCGCATGAACGACGAGGGGCGACGGAATGTCCCTGTCATCAGCACCGGTTCGATCTCGCTCGATGCCGCTCTCGGTATCGGCGGATTGCCGCGTGGCCGGGTGGTCGAAATCTACGGTCCGGAGTCTTCGGGCAAGACCACGCTGACCCTGCAGACCATCGCCCAGGCACAGAAAGAAGGCGGTACCTGTGCCTTTATCGATGCCGAGCACGCGCTGGACCCGGGCTATGCCGAGAAATTGGGCGTGAACGTCGACGACCTGCTGGTCAGCCAGCCGGACACCGGCGAGCAGGCCCTCGAGATCGCCGACATGCTGGTGCGATCCGGTGCGGTTGACGTGGTCGTGATCGATTCGGTCGCCGCCCTGGTGCCCAAGGCCGAGATCGAAGGCGAGATGGGTGACAGCCACGTCGGTCTGCAGGCGCGCCTGATGAGCCAGGCGCTGCGGAAGCTGTCCGGGAACATCAAGCGCACCAACTGCATGGTGATGTTCATCAACCAGATCCGCATGAAGATCGGTGTCACCTACGGCAGCCCGGAGACCACCACCGGCGGCAACGCGCTCAAGTTCTATGCCTCCGTTCGCCTCGATATCCGCCGTGTCGGCGCGGTGAAGAAGGGCGAGGAGATTATCGGTAACCAGACCCGCATCAAGGTGGTCAAGAACAAGATGGCGCCGCCGTTCAAGGTGGTCGATTGCGACATCCTCTACGGCGAGGGTATCTCGCACCTGCTCGAACTCGTCGATCTGGGCGCCAAGCACGGGATCATCCAGAAGGCAGGTGCCTGGTACTCCTATGGCGATACCCGCATCGGCCAGGGCAAGGACAACGCGCGCCAGTTCCTCGCCGAGAACCCCAAGATGGCCGAGGAGATCGAGGTCCAGGTGCGCGAGATCATGATGCCCAAGCCGGTCGTAGCCGAACCCGAGGCCGAGGCCAACGAGACTCCGGTCGACGAGACCTCGTAAGGTCGGCCACGTCCCGTGGATGACGAGAAACCCCGCCTGCTTGATTGCGAGAAGCGTGCGGTCGGCCTGCTCGCCCGGCGTGAGCACAGTCGGCGGGAGCTCGCCCGCAAGCTGGCCGACCGGGGTTTCACTACCGATGAAATCGAACCGACCCTCGACCGGCTGGCCGACGAAGGCTGGCAGTCGGATCAGCGCTATGCCGAAAGCCTGATCCGTGCCCGTTCGGCGCGTCGCTATGGCCCGGATCGCATCACCAACGAGTTGTCCCAGCAGGGTGTCGACGAGGCCGTGGCCGGCGCGGCCTTCGCGGCCGAGCCGCGGGATTGGGAGGCTCTAGCGCGTGATCAGCTGGTCGCGCGCTTTCGTGAACCGCCCGAGGATTTCCCCGAGCGTGCCCGTCGACACCGCCACCTTGTCCGACGAGGCTTTCCGCCCGATCTCGCCCACGAGCTGGCCGGGTGGTGGCCCGATTCGGAGTCGGATCAGGGCGTTTTCTAAACCGCTTGTTTCGCCAGCCTCTCCATCCATCGGAAAAGGCGTCCGCCTGCGCTACAATCCGCGCTTTGTCTTCCCGCTTCCCGAGATGGTCCGTGCATGAAAACCAGCGCCGAGATTCGTCAGTCCTTTCTGGATTTCTTCGCCGAGCGAGGGCACGAGGTCGTGCCCTCCGCGTCGTTGATTCCGGCCAATGACCCGACGCTCCTGTTCACCAACGCCGGCATGGTGCCCTTCAAGGAGGCCTTTCTTGGCCAGGAGAAGCGCGCCAACCCGCGTGCGGTCTCCGTGCAGCGCTGCGTGCGCGCCGGCGGCAAGCACAACGATCTCGAAAACGTCGGTTACACCGCCCGGCACCACACCTTCTTCGAGATGCTGGGCAATTTCAGCTTCGGTGACTACTTCAAGGGTGAGGCGATCCGCTACGGCTGGGACTTTTTGACCCAGACCCTCGGTCTGCCCGCCGAGCGCCTGCTGGTGACCGTCTACGAGACCGACGACGAGGCCTTCGCCCACTGGCGCGACGACATCGGCCTGCCCGAGGACCGCATCTTGCGCATTGGCGACCAACCGGGCGGCGGTTCGGACAACTTCTGGCAGATGGGCGATACCGGTCCCTGCGGTCCCTGCTCCGAGATCTTCTACGACCACGGCCCGGAGATCCCGGGCGGCCCGCCGGGTTCGCCGGACGAGGACGGTGATCGCTTCATCGAGATCTGGAATATCGTCTTCATGCAGTACGACCGGGCGGCCGACGGCACGCTCAGTGACCTGCCCAAGCCGTCGGTCGATACCGGGATGGGGCTCGAGCGCCTCGCGGCGGTCATGCAGGGCGTGCACTCGAATTACCAGATCGACCTGTTCCAGCACCTGATCGCCGCAGCCGCCGAGGCGACCGGCGCGAGCGACCGCGAGTCGAGCTCGCTGAAGGTCATCGCCGACCACATCCGCTCCTGCGCCTTCCTGATCGTCGACGGGGTGCGTCCGGGCAACGAAGGGCGCGACTACGTGCTGCGCCGGATCATCCGCCGGGCGGCCCGTCACGGGCACAAGTTGGGCCAGGACGCGCCGTTCTTCCACAAGCTGGTCGGGCCGTTGGTCAAGGAGATGGGCGATGCCTATCCGGAGCTGGTCAAGGCCGAAGTCGAGGTCGCCCGGGTGCTGCTCGCCGAGGAAGAGCGTTTCCTGCAGACGCTCGCCTCGGGCATGCAGGTGCTCGAGCAGGCGGTCGCCGGATTGCCCGCCGGCGGCACGATCGACGGCGAAACCGCCTTCAAGCTGTACGACACCCACGGTTTTCCGCTGGACCTGACCGCCGATATCGCCCGTGAGCGTGGATTGTCGGTGGACGAGGCCGGCTTCGAGCGCGAGATGGCCGAGCGTCGCGCCCAGTCCCGCGCGGCAAGCCATTTCACCGCCGAGACGATCAAGATCGGCACCGACGAACCCACCGAGTTTGCCGGCTACGAGCACGAATCCGTCGAGGCTCAGGTGACTGCGGTGGCCCGCGAGGGCAGCCAGGCCGAGGCGCTCGAGAGAGGCCAGGACGGCGTGATCGCACTGGACCGCACGCCGTTCTACGCCGAATCCGGTGGCCAGGTGGGCGACACCGGCGTGATCGAGTCAGCCAATGGTCGCTTCGTCGTGCACGACACCCAGAAGCAGGGCGGCGTTTTCCTTCACCACGGCACGCTCACGGACGGGCACCTGGCCCCGGGGGATGTGGTCACCGCGCACATCGATGCCGACCGCCGCGCCGAGATCCGCCTGAACCACTCCGCCACGCACCTGCTGCACGCCGCGTTGCGTGACGTGCTCGGGGATCACGTCCAGCAGAAGGGCTCGCGCGTCGGCCCAGAAACCCTGCGTTTCGATTTCTCGCACGACAAGCCGGTCACCCGCGAGCAATTGCGGCAGATCGAGCGACTGGTCAATGCCCAGGTCCGCGAGAACCACGCGGTCGAGACCCGCGAGATGGCGATCGACGATGCGCGTGCGGCCGGTGCCATGGCGCTGTTCGGCGAGAAGTACGGCGACACCGTGCGCGTGGTCACCATGGGGCCGTTTTCGATGGAGCTCTGCGGCGGCACCCACGCCCGTCGCGGCGGCGACATCGGCCTGTTCAAGATCCTGGCCGAGTCGGGCGTGGCTTCCGGCGTGCGCCGCATCGAGGCGGTCACCGGGGCGGCCGCATTGGCCGAGGCCGAGAGCGCCGACCAGACGGTGGGCGAGATCGCCGAGCTGCTGCGCGGGCCAAAGACCGAGGCGGCCGAGCGGGTCGCCCAGATGCTGGAACGCTCCCGTCAGCTCGAGCGCGAACTGGCCAAGCTCAAGGCCGAACTGGCCTCAGCCAGCGGTGACGAACTGGCCGACAGTGCCGAGACCATCGGTTCGGCCAAGGTGCTGGTCGCCGAGTTGCCCGGTGCCGATGCCGGCACCCTGCGCGAGAGCATGGACAAGTTGCGTGACAAGCTCGGCACCGCTGCGATCCTGCTGGGCACCGTCGATGACGGCAAGGTGCGCCTGGTCGCCGGGCTGTCGAAGGACCTGACCAAGACCTTCAAGGCGGGAGACTGGGTCAACGTCGCCGCCGCCGAGGTGGGCGGCAAGGGGGGCGGTCGACCGGACATGGCGCAGGCGGGCGGCAGTCAGCCCGAACGTCTCGCCGAGGCCCTGTCCGCGGCGCGCGCCTGGGTGGCCGAGCAGCTGGGCTGAACCGGGCTGCCGGTTCGGTGTCCAACCATCGGGAGCCGGCTCATGGATGAAAAAGTCAAGCAGGCGGTTTATACTGCCCGGCTGCTTTGACTTTCTCACGTCAGCGACAAGGAGCTGGTGCCGTGATGCCGGTGCCAAGGAAAACCACACTATGGCGTTAATCGTACAGAAATACGGCGGTACCTCGGTCGGTACGGTCGAGCGTATCCAAGCGGTCGCCGAGCGCGTGCAGCGTTCGGTGGCCAACGGCGACTCGGTGGTCGTCGTGGTCTCGGCCATGAGTGGCGAGACCAACCGCCTGATCGGCATGGCCAACCAGATCCAGGCCGAGCCGACCCCGCGTGAACTGGATACCCTGGTCGCCACCGGCGAGCAGGTGACCATCGCACTGCTCTCCATGGCCCTGCAGGCGCGTGGCCAGGACGCGCGCTCCTATACCGGCGCGCAGGTGCGCATCCTCACCGACAGCACCCATACCAAGGCGCGTATTCAGTCCATCGATACCGACACCATCCGCGGCGATCTCGATGCCGGTCGAGTGGTCGTGGTCGCCGGCTTCCAGGGCGTGGACGAGCACGGCCAGATCACCACGCTCGGCCGGGGCGGGTCGGATACCTCGGCCGTGGCGCTGGCCGCGGCGCTCAAGGCCGACGAGTGCCAGATCTACACCGACGTCGACGGCGTGTACACGACCGATCCGCGTGTCGTGCCCAAGGCGCGCCGGCTGGACCGGATCACCTTTGAGGAAATGCTGGAAATGGCCAGCCTGGGCTCGAAGGTTCTGCAGATCCGCTCGGTGGAATTTGCCGGCAAGTACAACGTGCCCATGCGGGTGCTGTCCTCGTTCCAGGACGGCCCCGGCACCCTGATTACCCTGGAGGAAGACGGCGTGGAAGAACCAGTAATTTCCGGGATCGCGTTCCACAAGGACGAGGCCCAGCTGACCATCAAGGGCGTGCCGGACAGCCCCGGGATCGCCTACAAGATCCTCGGCCCGATCGGCGAGGCCAACATCGAAGTCGACATGATCCTGCAGAACATCGGCGCCGATGACACCACGGACTTCACGTTCACGGTGCATCGCAACGATTTCGACAAGGCCCTCAACCTGATGCGTACCACCGCCGAAGAACTGGGCGCGCGTGAGGTCTCCGGTAACCACAACATCGTCAAGATTTCGCTCGTGGGTGTGGGCATGCGCTCGCACGCCGGCATTGCCTCGAAGATGTTCCGGGTGCTGGCCGAGGAGAAGATCAACATCCGCATGATCGCCACCTCCGAGATCAAGATCTCGGTCGTGATCGATGACAAGTACCTGGAGCTGGCGGTGCGTGCCCTGCACGACGCCTTCGAACTGGATACCCCGGAAGTATCCTTGAGCTGATCTGCGCCTTACCGACTAATATCCGGCTTGGCCCCCGACGGAACACAGGTGGGGCCGCTAAACACAGAGAGTGACCAGATATGTTGATTTTGACTCGCCGCATTGGTGAGGTGCTGCGCATCGGCGACGACGTCGCCATCACGGTGCTCGGCATCAAGGGAAACCAGGTCCGAATCGGTATTGATGCGCCGAAGGATGTCTCCGTGCATCGCGAGGAAATCTATCAGCGCATCAAGAGCGAAACGGAGCAGGACGGCGAAGGCGAGTCCTCGACCTGAGGCAGTCCCGTCGCGACCGTTTCGCTGCTTGCCGTTTGCACGGATTTCCGGAGATCGTCCGTTCCCGAGGCGCCGTGGTTTGGCCGCGTGCGGCGGGTTCGGCCGAGCGGCGCGATGAGGCGGCGCGCCGCGTTTCGGCGGCATTGATTCCTGCCGTCAAAGCCGCTACCATGCGGCGCTTGTTGGAGAGGTGGCCGAGTGGCTGAAGGCGCTCCCCTGCTAAGGGAGTAAGGGGTTTATAGCCCCTTCGAGGGTTCGAATCCCTCTCTCTCCGCCACATCAGAAAAGCCCCGCCGGGTTTCCGGCGGGGCTTTTTGCTTGTGAGTGCCTTGGGACCGCGCTGCCTGGTCGAGGGCATCCTAGCGAGACGTCGTGTATTTCATCTGCCCGGGCGGTTGCGCGCGGCCAACAACGCCTCGTACTCCGCCGGGGCGAGGATCTGGCGCAGGTCGACGAAGCTGCCGCTCTCGAATTCCTTCAGGCCCGGTAGCGCCTCGAGAACCCGCTCGGCCGCGGCGGCCGGCGAGAGCAGCGTATCGGTGCCGCGGGCGGCGTGAATGCGTTCAAGGGCGGGGAAGCGCTCGGTGTCCGACAACTCGCAGAGCGTGTCGATAATGCGGGTGTCGATCAGCCCCGGCGCGATCGTCGCCACGTGGGTATCGGGAAATTCGTGGGCGTACAGCCGGCAGAGCATGTTCAGCGTTGCCTTGGACAGCGCATAGCCACCCCAGCCGCGGTTGCCCAGCACCGCGGCACCCGAGGAGATGGCGACGATCTGGTCGACGGCGATATTCGATGACAGCAACCAGTCGAGGATCACCTTGTTCGCCCAGACGTTGATGTCCATGAGTTCGCGTAGTCGTTTGACCGAGACGCGGCTCAGGTCCTCGATCTCGCCGAGAATGCCCGCATTCAGCACCACCAGGTCGAGGTGATCGACGCCGGCCAGCAACTGGTCCATGGCGGCGCCGATCGCGTCGAGGTCGGAGAGATCGCAGTGCACGTCGACCACCCGGTCGGCCAGGGCCGCACAGCCGCGTCGACTGCAGCCGTACACCCGGCAGTCGCGTTCGAGCAGGGCATGGCTCAAACCCAGCCCGAGACCGCTGCTGTTGCCGGTGATCAGTGCGCTGCGGGCCTGGTTCGTCATGGTTGACTCCTTATTCAACGGATGTCAGCGAGCAACTGACGAATCATGCCGTCGGCGCGGCTGCCGTAGCCGCCGCCGAACAGGTTGAAGTGGTTGAGCACGTGATAGAGGTTGTACAGCGTCTTGCGCGTCCGGTACCCGGGGTCGAGCGGCAGG
This sequence comes from Halothiobacillus sp., assembly GCA_016278265.1. Taxonomy (GTDB): domain Bacteria; phylum Pseudomonadota; class Gammaproteobacteria; order Halothiobacillales; family Halothiobacillaceae; genus Guyparkeria. The sequence goes on from JADQCE010000002.1 coordinate 97,785, forward strand.
TGGGCCTGATAGGCGCGATAGAAGGCAGGCGAAAAGCCGCCGAACAGTTCGGTCATCGCGATCTCGGCCTCGCGATCGGCACGGTAGGTGGCCGGGTCGAACAGGACCGGCGTGCCGTCGTCCAGCGCGCCGTGGTTCGCCCCCCACATGTCGCCGTGGATCAGGGCGGGGTAGGGGCGGTAGTCGCTGAAGAAGGCGGGCAGGGCGTCGATCAACTCACGGCCGGCATCGATGCTGCGTGACGCGAGCCCGCGTTCGGCCGCCCAGTCGAGTTGCGGGGCGAGGCGCCGCTGACCGTAGAACCGGGCCCAGTCGTCATCCTCGCCAGCCAACTGGGGCATCGCGCCGATGAAGTTGTCTTCCGGCCAGCCGAAGGCCGGCTGCGGTTCGGCGTGCAACTCGGCCAGCGCCTCGCCCAGGGCGGAGTCATTGACCGGGCCGAGATCGAGCCACTCGAGCAGCAGGTAGGCCGTGCCCTCCACGCTGCCGGTGGCGATCACCTGCGGGGTGCGGATGCGGCTGCCCAGGGCCTCGAGTCCGCGCGCCTCGGCCGGGAACATGCCGTCGCCGCGGTCGGCATGGGTCTTGATGAACAGCGGGGCGACATCGGTTTCCAGACGGGCGGCATCGGCGATGCAGCCTCCACCGACAGACTGGTGTCCCCGCAAGACGAGGTGGGGGTGCTCGGCCAGTTTTGCCCCCAGTCCCTCCGAGGGCGTGTCGATATTTCGAAGGCCCGTCAGGGCATCATCGAGCAGTGTCTGGAAGTCGGGTCGGGCAGCCATGGCGTTGGTAGAGTTCTTCCTGCTTGGTTTCAATCCAGTCCTGGACGATCGCGTTGATTTCGCTCGCGGTGCGTCCCTCGGTCTCGACCGGCGGGCCGAAAACCACGTGGATCGTGCCGGGGCGCATCAGAAAACCCTGCTTGGGCCAGAGACAGCCGGAATCGATGGCCACGGGGATCACGGTGGCCTTTGCGCGCACGGCCAGCTTGGCGCCGCCGATCCGGTAGTGCGGCCGCGCGCCCGGACGGGTGCGGGTGCCTTCGGGGAAGATCACCACGTCGCGTCCTTGGGCCAGCGCCGCGGCCCCCTTCTCCATGATCTGCTCCAGGGCCTGGCGTCCGGCGGCGCGATCGATGGCAATGGCCTCGATACCCTGGAGTCCCTGGCCGAAGATGGGGATGCGCAGCAGTTCGCGCTTGAGCACGAAGGCCGTCAAACGCAGCACCGTGGGCAGGAACATGGTTTCCCAGGTCGACTGGTGCTTGGGCAGTACGACGCTGCCGCCTTCCTTGGGCACCTGGTCGAGGCCCTCTACCTCGTAACGGATGCCCGTGACGTGGCGGGCGAGCCAGAGGATCGATCGACCGAAGGAGAACAGTCGGTAATAACGCCGTTCCAGCGGTCGCGTGAAGCTGATCAGCAGCACCGGGATGTGCAGGATCAGCGATAACGTGCCCAGCACGTAAAAGCAGACCGTGCGCAGCCACATGATGACGATCGACTGGTTCACGACTGCAGCTGCGAGACGTCGGCGATGGCCAGGAACAGGGCATTGAGCCGCGCCAGCAGCGCGAGCCGGTTGTCGCGCAGCGCCTCGTCATCGGCCATGACCATGACCGAGTCGAAGAACGCATCCACCGGTTCGCGCAGGGCGGCCAGCGTGGTCAGGGCGGCGGTGTAGTCGCCCTCGGCCAGCAGCCCTTCCAGCCGCGGGCCGATCGCATCGAGCGCCTCCCACAACCGTTGCTCGGCCGGTTCGACCAGTCGGGACTCGTCGACCGATTTCGGGACTGGACCGTCGTGCTTCTTGAGGATATTGCCGATGCGCTTGTTCGCCGAGGCCAGCGCGTCGGCCTCGGGCAGTTCGATAAAGGCGTTGACCGCCTGCATGCGGCGCTCGAAGTCCAGTGGCCGGCGGGTGCCGGTCATCGAGACGGCCTGGAACACGTCGCTGCGGATGCCGCGATCGAGGCTGTAGCGATGCTGGCGCTCGGTGATGAATTCGAACACGCCCATCACGTGTTCGCCGGCCTCCGGCACCTTGTCCGACAGCCCATCGGCCGCGGCGTTGAGCAGGTCGACCAGGTCGAGGTCCAGTTCCTGCTCGACCAGGATGCGCAGCACGCCCAGGGCAGCGCGACGCAGGGCGAACGGGTCCTTGGCGCCGGTGGGCGCCTGGCCGATGGCGAAGATGCCCATCAGGGTGTCGAGCCGGTCGGCCAGGGCCACGGCCTGAGCCACCCCGCCGCGTGGCAGGTCGTCGCCGGCGCGGCGCGGGCGGTAGTGATCGTCCAGGGCGATGGCGACCTGCTCGTCCATGCCCTCGTGCGTCGCCAGATAGCGGCCGATGGTGCCCTGCAGGCCGGCGAACTCGCCCACCATCTGGGTCTGCAGGTCGCACTTGCTCAATCGTGCCGCCCGGCGGGCGGCCTGCGGGTCGGCGTTGATCTGCTTGGCAATGGCCTCGGCCAGCCGCTCGATGCGCAGCACCTTGTCGAACACGCTGCCCAGTCGCTTCTGGAAGACCAGCTGCTTGAGCGATTCGAGGTGCGATTCCAGCGGCGTCTTGAGGTCACCGTCCCAGAAGAACATCGCATCCGAGAAGCGCGGGCGGATGACGCGCTCGTTGCCGTGCCGCACCGCCTCGATGTCACGGCTTTCGATATTGGCCACCGTAATGAACCAGGGCATCAGGGCGCCGTCGGCATCCAGGATCGGGAAGTACTTCTGGTCGTCCTGCATGGTGTACATGAGTGCCTCGTGCGGCACGTCGAGGAAGCGCGCCTCGAACTGGCCGGCGACGGCCACCGGCCATTCGACCAGCGCGGTTACCTCGTCGAGCAGGCCCGACTCGATATGGGCCCGACCGCCGATCTCGGTGGCCGCCGCGTTGACCTGCGCCTCGATGTGGGCGCGTCGCTCGGCGAAGTCGGCCAGGACGAAACCGTGCTTCTGCAAGGTGGCGGCGTAGTCGGCCGGTGCGCTAACGGTCAACGCCTCCGGGTGGTGGAAGCGGTGACCAAAGGTCTGGTTGCCGGCGGCCTGATTGAACAGGGTCATGTCGACCACGTCACTGCCGTGCAGGGCGAGCACCCAGTGCACCGGGCGGATGAACTCGGCCTTGGAGGTGCCCCAGCGCATGCGCTTCGGGGTGGGGAGCTTGTCCAGAGCCCGCTCGACGATGGCAGGCAGCAGGTCGGCGGCGTTCTGACCCGGCTCGGTGTAGCGGTGGACCAGCCACTCGCCCTTGTCGGTCTTCATGGTCTCGAGCTGGTCGGGCGGCACACCGCAGCCGGTGGCGAAGCCGGTCAGGGCCTTGGTCGGATTGCCGTCGGCATCATAGGCGGCCTTGACGGCCGGGCCGCGGCGCTCGACCGGCTTGGGGTCGGTGGCGCGGGCGAGATCGTCGACCAACAGGGCCAGTCGGCGCGGCGCGGCGTAGGCCGTGAGCTTGCCGTGGGCCAGCCCCGCCTCGTCCAGCCCGGCCCGGATCTCGTCTTCGAGCGCGTCGCGCAGGGTGGTCAGGGCCTTGGGCGGGAGTTCCTCGGTGCCCAGTTCGAAAAGAAAGTCCGCCGTGTCAGTCATGAAAGTCCGTACCTGTTGGCAATGCGTAGTCGTCGTGGCGTGGCCCGGTTGGCCGGGTGCGCCCGGTGCGTAATCAGCCTTGTGTCTGTTTCGCCATGGGGAAGCCCAGCGCCTCGCGGGCAGCAAAGTAGCGCTCGGCCACGGCGCGGGCCATGGTGCGCACCCGCAGGATGTAACGCTGGCGCTCGGTCACCGAGATGGCGCGACGCGCGTCGAGCAGGTTGAAGGCATGCGAGGCCTTGAGCACCTGCTCGTAGGCCGGCAACGGCAGGTCGGCTTCCACCAGGCGCAGGCACTCGCCTTCCGCGTGGTCGAAGTGCTGGAACAGGAACGCGGTGTCGGCCTGCTCGAAGTTGTAGGTCGACTGCTCCACCTCGTTCTGGTGGTAGACGTCGCCGTAGGTAATGACACCGGCATCCGAGCGCGACCAGACCAGGTCGTAGACGTTCTCGACGCCTTGCAGATACATCGCCAGGCGCTCGAGCCCGTAGGTGATCTCGCCCGAGACCGGATCGCAGTTGAGCCCGCCGACCTGCTGGAAGTAGGTGAACTGGGTCACCTCCATGCCGTTGAGCCAGACCTCCCAGCCCAGGCCCCAGGCACCCAGCGTCGGCGATTCCCAGTTGTCCTCGACAAAGCGGATGTCGTGGGTCAGCGGGTCGAAGCCCAGCCGGGTCAGCGATTCGAGGTACAGGTCCTGGATATTGTCCGGCGAGGGCTTCAACAGCACCTGGAACTGGTAGTAGTGCTGCAGCCGGTTGGGGTTGTCGCCGTAGCGACCGTCGGTCGGGCGGCGCGAGGGCTGCACGTAGGCGGCACGCCACGGCTCCGGGCCGATCGAGCGCAGGAAGGTGGCCGGGTGGAACGTGCCGGCGCCCACCTCGATGTCCAGCGGCTGGAGGACCGCGCAACCCTGCTCGGCCCAGAAGCTCTGCAAGGCCAGGATCAGGCCCTGGAAGGTCGACAGGTCGAAGCGCGTTTCGATGGAAGGCTGACTCATGAGAATTCTTGTGTAGATCGTGTCTGGACGCGGTCCGGAGCCCGGATATTCCATGAAATCCACGCGCCCTCGCTAGCCTGTTGACCGCACACGGGTTTTTCTTCCGTCGACCGTATTCCCTGATACGGCGCTCCGTCAGAAAACCCGTTTGCGATCAACATTCTGCGCGATCATCACGCGGATTCATGAAATATCCGGGCTAAACGGGCCGAACGCAAAGCGGCCATAGTATACCGATGGGCGGTGGCTCTGCACGGGCAAGGCGGTTGCCAGAGAGGGTGCACGCTGACGAGCCAGATGGTCTCGTCGCTATCTGGCAGGCATTAACAAGTCAGGATGCTAGTTTGCTGATTCTCGCCAAGGCAGATCGAAGGGGTACCCCCTTGGCGTCCTGCCTCACGAGCGAAGGACGGCCGGGGCGAAGCGACATGGACGTCGCTTCGAGGTTCGCCGCGACAGGATGTCGCGTCGAACCGGCCCCGATCAGCCGGCCTTCGCTCGTGAGGCCGGTAGCCTCGATGAGAGGCTACCGGGTCCGCAGGACCAGGGCGCAGGGTGTCCTTCTTTTCGCCCCTTTTCTTGGACAAGCAAGAAAAGGGGCTCGCCCGCCGGACAACGAGTCCGCTAACGTTGGCAAACGTTGATTGGTGGGCGAAATGGGCAGCAGCGGCATGTAGGATCTATAGACTGCCGGTTGAAGGAGAAGATAAAAGGTCCTGACCCCTTTGTTTGGGCTAAGAAGTAATTGCCAATGCGTCATTCGAAAAATCTTTACGTCAATAAAAATTGGTTCGCTTTCTCCGAGAAGGTAAAGCGAAGGGATGGTTTTAAATGTCTACAGTGCGGAAGAGGAGCGGGCGAGGTTGCGCTTCAGGTTCATCACAAAATCTATGTTGTAGGTAAGGCTCCTTGGGAATACGCGCTCAGTGATTGCCTGACCTTGTGCAAAGGATGTCATGCTAAGGAGCATGGGTATATTGAGCCCGATAGAGGATGGGTTCTTCTGTCTATAGATGACCTGGGTGGTCTTGATGGAACTTGCGAAAGAAAAGGTTGTGGCGCAGACATTCGGTACGAACACTTAACCTATCACCCCAAATGGGGGTACATGGTTGTCGGTAGCACCTGCATCGAGCATCTTAGCCAAGAAGATCGGCTTCTGAGTGATAGCGTCCTCCACTTGTACCAGGCCGTAAGCAGATTCGTTCATAAGTCTGATTGGAAAGAGGGGTTAACAAAAAATGGGAGGTCGTATATATTCTCATCGTGGGGGCGTCATCAAATTAGAATTTATGGTGATAATAACTTGCATTCTTTCCAACTTGTCCTCAAAGATAAAGGTGTGCGCTGGTATCAGTATGGTGATTTTATCCGTGTGCCAGGGAAAAGTACTATGACGGTAAAGGAGATGGCTTATACCGCTCTGCGAGGATTTTTGTCCGATCGCGAATCGGAGAAGGAGGTTTTGCGTAATCTGTATCGTGAGTTGAAGAGAGGCAAGTGAGGATGAGGTAATTAAGATTTTCACGTTAAGCGAAAATCACATTGATACGAGGTTTGTTATGAAGTTAAAAATCTTGCCAATCATGTTGGCGTCCGTTTTGCTTGGCTGCGGAAACCCTGCGGATAAATATAGTGATAGGGAGGATTCCTATAATCGATCTTTGGAGTGCTATCAGACGCGAGAGGAATCGGAAGATTGCAATTTGGCTTATCGCTCATTGATGGATATTGAAAGGAGGGGGCTTGGTGAGGGTGGCGTGGAGAAATATAAAGAGAAATATTGTAGCGGCCTAAGAATGGACGAGCTTCTTTGTGATATTGGTAAGGCAATAGCATTCACAGAGGAGCGGCGGGAAGCTGATAGGGCTGAGGCTCGTGTCGATTACTACCTTAGTAACCGATCTGAGCTTCAGAAAACGTATAATAATTGTGGGGACGCGTATTATAAGAAAGCGGGTCTGACTCGGGACGAGAGTTGGATAGGTGCGTCGGGGTTGAGTAAGTTTTACAAGGCGAGAAAGACTTTTAGTGAAGAATTTAATTGGGAGTGTGATGCGGCCGCAGAGGCTGCAAATAAGCTTAATATCGAGCATGCTGATTCCTTTGTAAATATTCTTTAACGTTATCGGGGTGGTAGGTTGTAGATAATTATCGGGTTAAGTGTGAAATCACTGACAGTGCGGCGCAAAGGGTGCGTCAAAGCATGCTGTGTCCCTTGTCGCCGGGTTGTTGAGGAATGCGCTTTTGGGTTCAGTATGTGCGCCGGCAGGGTGGCAAGCTGAGCTCCGCCGAAATGGTCGCCTCTTGCTGCGCACCATCCCCCACCCGTGCTACCGTTCCCCGCCAGACCCACGCCGGAACCCCAAACACCCCATGGACATTCGCGAAGCCATTGCCCGCACCGTCGACCGCCATGATCTGAGCCGCGAGCAGATGTACGCGGTCATGCACCAGATCATGGCCGGCGAGGCCACGCCGGTTCAGGTCGCCGGCCTGATGGTCGCGCTGCGCATGAAGGGCGAGACCATCGACGAGATCACGGCGGCCGCCGAGGTGATGCGCGAGTTGGCGGTGGGCGTGCAGGTCGACGTGCCGCACCTGGTCGATATCGTCGGTACCGGCGGTGACGGCTCGGCGCTGTTCAATGTCTCGACCGCCTCGAGCTTCGTGGTCGCGGCGGCTGGCGGTCACGTGGCCAAGCACGGCAACCGCTCGGTCACCAGCCGCTCCGGCAGTGCCGACATGCTCGAGACCGCCGGGGTGAACCTCGAGGTCGACAGCGATTGCGTCGCCCGCTGCGTGCGCGAGCTGGGCATCGGCTTCATGTTCGCCCCGCGTCATCACGGCTCGATGCGTCACGCCGCCGTGCCGCGCAAGGAGCTGGGCGTGCGCACCCTGTTCAATGTCCTCGGCCCGCTGACCAACCCGGCCGGTGCGCCGGCGATGCTGCTGGGCGTCTACAGCGCCGACTGGCTCGAGCCGCTGGCCGAGGTGATGCAGCGCCTGGGCGCCCGCCACGTGCTGGTGGTGCACAGCCACGACGGTCTCGACGAGATCTCGCTGGCCGAGGCCACCGAGGTGGCCGAATTGCAGGACGGCACGATCCGCCGCTACCGCGTCGAGCCGGAGGACTTCGGCATCACGCGCCAGCCGCTCGACCGGCTGATCGTCGACGGCCCCGAGCAGAGCGTGGCCTGCGTGCGCGCCGCCCTGGGTGGCCAGCCCGGCCCGGTCGCCGACATGATCGCGCTGAATGCCGGGGCGGCGATCTACGCGGCGGACCTGGCCGAGGGCCTGGTTGCCGGCATCGCCACCGCCCAGCGCCTGCTGGCCGAGGGGGCGGCGCTGGAAAAGCTCGAGCAGCTGGTCGCCATGACCCGCGCCTGCGACTGATCCCGACCGCTTCCGATACGCTTAACGCTTTCCCGAAACGAGACCCGCCCCGGGTCTCCCGCTAGCTCCACAAGCCTATGAGCCCCATGAGCGACACCCCCGATATCCTGAAGAAGATCATTGCCCGCAAGCGCGTCGAAGTCGCCGCCGCTCGCCAGGTGACCCCGCCGACCGTGATGGAGGAGCTGGCCCTGGCGGCCGATCGTCCGCGCGGTTTCGAACGGGCCATCGAGAGCCGGGTGGCGGAAAAGCGCCCGGCGGTGATCGCCGAGATCAAGAAGGCCTCGCCCAGCCGCGGCGTGCTGCGTGACCCGTTCGACCCGGTGGCCATCGCCAAGAGCTACCAGAAGGGCGGGGCGGCTTGCCTGTCGGTACTGACCGATCGCGACTTTTTCCAGGGCGATGCCGAGTACCTCAAGGCCGCCCGGGCGGCCTGCCGCCTGCCGGTGCTGCGCAAGGACTTCCTGATCAAGCCCTACCAGGTCGACGAGGCGCGGGCGATGGGCGCCGACTGCGTGCTCCTGATCGCCGCGGCGCTCGACGACGAGACCATGCACGAATTGCACGACCGGGCCCGTCACTGGGGCATGGACGTGCTGGTCGAGGTGCACGACCACGACGAGTTGCTGCGGGCGCTTCAACTGGACACCCGCCTGATCGGCATCAACAACCGCGACCTGCGCAGCTTCGATGTCAGCCTGGATGTCACCCTCGAGTTGCTGCACGACATCCCGGACGACCGCCTGGTGATCACGGAAAGCGGCATCCTGACCGCCGAGGACGTGCGTCGGATGCGCGAGCACGACGTGCACGCCTTCCTGGTGGGCGAGGCGTTCATGCGCGCCGAGGACCCGGGCGAGGCGCTGGCCGAACTGTTCGAACTCAACCGCTCCTGAGGAGGTCGCGATGAAGGCACGAGTGAAATGGGTCGACGGCATGGCGTTCATGGCCGAGGCTGACAGCGGGCACGCCATCGTCATGGACGGCGCGCCGGAGATCGGTGGGCGCAACGCCGGCCCGCGGCCGATGGAGATGGTGTTGATGGGGCTGGGTGGCTGCACCGCCATCGACGTGATGATGATCCTGGGCAAGCAGCGCCAGCCGGTCGACGATTGCTGGATCGAGTTGTCCGCCGAGCGGGCGGACGTCAAGGCGCCCAAGGTGTTCACCACCATCCACACCCGGTACGTGGTTGTTGGTGAGGGCCTCGACCCGAAGAAGGTCGAGCGTGCCGTGAACCTGTCGGCGGAGAAGTACTGCTCGGTTTCCGCGATGCTGCGCGACTCGGTCGAGCTGACGCACGACTTCGAGATTCGCGAACCGGAGTGACGGTTGTCCGGCGTATCCGTCGCCGCGTTTGTCGGCCAGGCCATTGGTGACAAGTCTCGGGCGTGCGGTTTACACTTTGCGGCAATCGCATGTCGTCGGTTATACGTCCGACGTATCTACACGCCCGGCCGGCAGGTCGGGCGCTTTGTTTCAGGGGGTAGTCATGGGTGAGCCGTCGGTCACCTTGCACGGGTTCAATAACCTCAGCAAGACGCTGAGCATGTCGATCTTCGACATCTGTTATGCCAAGACCCGGGCGCAGGTCAACGAGTACATCGCCTACATCGACGAGGTCTACGATGCCGACCGGCTGACCCAGATCCTCACCGACGTCACCGAGATGATCGGGGCGAACATCCTCAATGTCGCCCGGCAGGACTACGAGCCGCAGGGGGCGTCGGTGACCATCCTGATCTCCGAGGAGCCGGTAATCGCCGAGGGCATCGACTACCACGAGGAGCCGGGGCCGTTGCCGGGGGATGGCGAGCTGGCGCGCGACTCGGTGGTCGCGCACCTCGACAAGAGCCACATCACCGTGCACACCTACCCCGAGAGCCACCCGGAAAACGGCATCTCCACCTTCCGGGTCGACATCGACGTGTCCACCTGCGGGCGGATCTCGCCGCTGCGGGCGCTCAACTACCTGATCCACAGCTTCGATTCGGACATCGTGACGCTCGACTACCGCGTGCGCGGCTTTACCCGCGACATCCACGGCGGCAAGCACTTCATCGATCACGAGATCAACTCGATCCAGAACTACATGTCCGAGGACACCCGCGAGCGTTACCAGATGATCGACGTGAACGTCTATCAGGAGAACATCTTCCACACCAAGATGCTCCTGAAGGACTTCGATCTGGACAACTATCTGTTCGGCCACGGCACCGACGATTACAGCCCGCAGGCATGCACCCGCATCGAGAAGGCGCTGAAAAAGGAGATGTTCGAGATCTTCTATGGCCGGAACCTGGCCGACGCGGACGTGCCGAGTAGCTGAGCGAGTCGATCAGCCCTTTGCCGCGACGATCGATTCGGCCAGCAATTCCACGGGTTGTTTGACGACCCGGTTCGCGCCCGCCGCCAGGTGGGTCGCGCAGCCGACATTGGCGCTGACTACCACATCGGGCGCCAGCCGCTCGATCGACTCGAGCTTCGGCTCACGCAGGCTCTCGGCCTGTGCCGGATAGAGCAGCACCTGCATCCCCGCCGCGCCGCAGCAGCGCTCATTGCCATCGATCTCCAGCAACTCCAGGCCCGGGATGGATTCCAGCAGTCGTCGACTGGTGTCCGGTTGCTTTAGGTGATTGCGCTGACTGCAGGGGGTGTGCAGTGCGACGCGGTAGTCGAGAGTGGAAAGTCGGGGCCATTCCTCTGGTTCACGTCCAAGCAGCCACTCGGTGATCTCGCGGACCGTCAAGCCGTGCGACGCCTGCAAGGCACTCAGTTCGGCCGTGCAGGCCGTGCCGACCACGATTACCTCGTCGACGCCGGCCGCCTTGAATGTGGCCGCGTTGCGTTCGCGCTGGCGAGCCGCGGCTTGTGGCTCCCCGCTGTGGGCATGCATGGCGCCACAACAGATTTGGTCGCCCGGAATGACGGGTTGGTAGCCAAATGCGGTAATGGCGGCTCGGGCGGCGGCCACGGCGGGGGCGTTCATCGCCGCGCCGGTGCAACCGATGAACAGGCCCACGCGTCCACGGGGTGACGCCTGCTGCTGAGTCGATGCCTGCGCTGGTGCCGCGTGGATCAGCTGGCGGGGCAGGGCGCGACCCATCGGCCCGGCCAATCGACGTGCCATGCCGCCCAGTCCCAGTCGTTGCATGACGCGATACATCTGCCAAGCCATGCCGAGGCGTCGGCGCCTTGTCAGCAGCTGGTCGCGCAGCAGGCGCCAGAAGCGAGCCTCGGCTCGCGGACGCGTTGCGGGCGCCGGCTCCTGGGCCAGACGGGTGCGGCCGTTGTCGATGAGTCGGCCGTAAGCGACCCCGGAAGGGCAGACGGTCTCGCAGGCTCGACAGGTCAGGCAGGTGTCCAGGTGTCGGCTGACGTCGGCATCCGGTGTCAGCAGGCCCTGGCTGATGCCGAGCAGCAGGCTGATTCGCCCGCGAGGACCGTCGGCTTCGTTGTGAGTCAGGGAGAAGGTGGGACAGTGCGGAACGCAGATCCCGCACATCACGCAGTCGAGCGCATCCGACTGGATGGCCTGCTCCAGTGTGGTCAGGGGCCTATGGTGCGCGTGGGCGGTCGAATCGGGCGATGTCATGTCAGAAGAGTGCAGTGGCCCGATGGAGTGGTCAAGGCGGGTGATTGCCCGGTTTCTGAAGGCCGGGGCCTGTCGTAGTGACCCGTGGGTGACGCGTCGACGGGGGCCAGAAGAAAATGCGAGGAGTGGGTTGACGCCCCGTGGAGTGTTAGTATATAGTTATACAGTGAATTGCTTATCCTCCTTTGGTGGTTCTTGTTGTTGCCGGCTTCTGCCGGCATTTTTTTTGTCTGGAATATTCTCAGGGGGGGGCTTGGCTGCTTTCGGTGCGGAAAGTCCTTCGCTTTCCGCCGCGATGCGTTTTATACTCCGCGGTTCTCCACGTTCGAGGCCGGTTGCGAAATCGGCCTTGCGGGGCGCGATACCTTCGGGTAGACTTCGCGCCCTCTTGAAATCAATGTATCGCTTCTGGGCTGGGAGCTGTCGATCCATGAAAACCTATTCCGCCAAGCCGGCCGAGGTCAAACGCGACTGGTACGTCATCGATGCATCCGGCAAAACGCTGGGTCGTCTGGCTACCGAGGTCGCCCGCCGTCTGCGTGGCAAGCACAAGGCCGAGTTCACCCCGCACGTCGATACCGGTGATTACATCGTTATCGTCAATGCGAAGGACATCAAGGTCACTGGCAAGAAGGCCACTGACAAGATGTATCACTTCCATACCGGGTTCATCGGCAACATGAAGCACTTCACCTTCGAGAAGCTGATGGAGCGTTCCCCGGAGCGCGTCATCGAGCTGGCCGTCAAGGGGATGCTGCCGAAGAATGCGCTCGGTCGCCAGATGTATACCAAGCTGAAGGTCTACGCCAACGCCGAGCACAATCATCAGGCGCAACAGCCCCAGCTGCTCGAGATCTAAGAGAGACTACTCATGGCAATGACACAGAATTACGGAACCGGTCGTCGCAAGAGATCCTCTGCACGGGTCTTCCTGCGTCCGGGTACCGGCAACATCACCATCAACGGCAAGAGCATCGAAGACTTCTTCGGTCGCGAAACCGCGCAGATGGTCGTTCGCCAGCCGCTGCAGCTGCTGGAAGTAGGCGACAAGTTCGACGTCGTCGCGACCGTTGCCGGCGGTGGCCCGAGTGGCCAAGCTGGTGCCGTTCGTCACGGTCTGACCCGTGCGCTGATGGATTACGACGAGGCACACCGTCCGAAGCTGCGTGAAGCCGGCTTCGTGACCCGTGATGCTCGTCAGGTCGAGCGTAAGAAGGTTGGCCTGCGCAAGGCACGTCGTTCGGTACAGTTCTCCAAGCGCTGATCCGACGCCATGCCGGCCCCGAGCCGGTCACCTCGAAAGCCCCGCCCTCGTGCGGGGCTTTTGCTTTGTCTGCCCTTTGTTCTTCGTGGACTTGCGGTCGGGTATGGCACCCCCGTTTGTCGCGTTGCTCAGGGTGCGTCGTGGCTTGGTGGGCAATGGAAAGACTCGTGGTCAGAAAGCAAGGGGTACGATCGCCAAGTACCGGGGTGATACCGGCGCCCCGGGCGGAAAGGCTCACGATCTGCCTGCCGGATGTCGTCGTGTCCGTCGCAACTTCGTACGGGCGTGTTGTCGGTACACCTGGCCGAGCGTAGCTCTTCCCTCGGCAGCCGATCGGTCTGTTCAGCGAGAGAATCGAGGGTGGCGTTCGGGGTGAGGCGTTACAACCTCTACTCCTCGAGCCTGATTCGGCGCAGAGTGTAGTCGCCCCCCTGGTTTGCCATCACGAAGCCCTGGAAGGTGTCGCGCAGGCGGTTGTCCTGCACGCTCAGCAGGCGCCGGCCGTCCACGTGCACTTGCATTTGTCCGTTCTGGTCACGGCTCCAGACCATACTGTGGAACCGGCCGTCCTCGAGATCGAGGCTGCCGTCGTGGCGTGCCACGATCTCGGCGCTTCCGGAAATCAGCCTGATCAGGCTGAGTCCCGGTTGCGAGCCGGCAGAGTAGACCAGTCGATACCCGGTTCCATTGGGTCGGTTGCCCTGAAAGAGGCCCAGTGCGAGGGTGCCGGGTTGTTGGCGGGAGGCCAGCTCCAGCTCCATCCGAAAGGCATTATCGACGGGCGCATTGATGTATATCTGCGCCGGCTCCACCCGGGTGGTCTGCTCACCCTCCCTGGCATTGCCCCTTTGCTCGAGGATCATGCCTAGCACGGCCAGGCCGATCTCCTCCGGTCGATCGGAGCTGAGACCGCGTGATTCGCGATCGGTCGTCTCTGGTGTTTCCACAATGCTGCGCAAGCCGTTCCCATCGACCTCGAAGTCGCCGCTCAACACGGTCCACGAAGGATTGCGATGGTAATTGCCGTCGCTGAAGTTGTCTTGTAGGACGACCCGGGAAGAGGGGGCGAGTTGAGACTCGGAGGGTATGGTGACGTCTTCCTTTTCCGTCTGGCGCAATCGTCTCAGTAGGTAGTCTGATGCGCGGCCGTCCCGGTCCATGCCCATTTCGACCTGATACTGGCGTATCGCGTTACGGGTGCGTTCTCCCATGGCGCCGTCCGTGGGGCCGGCGTCGTAGCCGAGTCGATTGAGCTCACGCTGTATCTCGGCCACGGCTTCCCGATCCGACAAGGTGTCGATGTCGGGCCGAGACTGCGGTGTCGCTTGCGCCCCTTCCGGCTGCCAGTCGCGTGCCGCTTGCTGTGCCCTGGCGACCTGTGAGGGCGTCATGCGTTCGGCCAGCGAGTCGCGTGCCTCGGCGGCATCGCGATGACCACGGGACGCGGCCAGGTTGTACCACTTGTGCGCCTGCACGAAATCCTGAGTGGTACCGTTGCCGGCCGCATTCAGGCGGCCCAGCATGTATTGGGCATCGGGGTCGCCTCGTCGGGCCGCGTCCCTGAATTGTTGCAGTGCTTGCCGGTACTCCTGCTGCTCGAAGTAGCGCATGCCGTCGTTGTAATCGGCGCTGGCCAGTCCGACGGATCCGAAAAGGATAAGACTGAGTGCGAGTGTCTTGATGATCACGGTCATGCCTCCAGTGGATGGGCTTGTTCTCCGCAACATCAGAATGCCGGGAAGGCCGGAAGGCCGTCGCCTGACCGGCTGTCGCAGGCAAGCTGGCTGGGTATCTTGCTATTCAAGCCTAGCACCAGGGTAGGCAAGATGCGTGATCAGCATGCTGCCTCCTGCAGCGTCTGAAACGCTTTTCATGGCAAAACGCGATGAACCTTTCCCGGGGGGGCGTGGGGGCCATGGCACCGAACAAAAGAAAGGGCCGACGGCAATGCCATCGGCCCTTTCTTGACCCCGACCTGCCGAAAGGCTGGCCGAAACGCGTCAATCGATTCAGGAATCCTCGGGGTTGGCCTGGCGGGTCGCCTCGAGAATCGCTTCGGCGTCCTGTCGTTCCTGTTCCAGGCCCAGCTTGTCGTAGGCGCGAATCAGGAGTTTCAGTGCTGGGATGGTCGAGGTCGAGCCGTTGTACTTGTCGAGGGCGGATTGAGCCCGATTGGCGGCGGCAAGCCACGCGCCACGCCGCATGTAGTAATCGGCGACCTGGATCTCGTGCTTGGCCAGCGAGTTGCGCACCTCGATCAGGCGGCGGCTGGCATCGTCGACGTACTGGCTGTCGGGATATTGCTCGACCAGGCGAGCGAACGACTTGTACGCCGCCTCGATCACCGACTGGTCGCGCTTGGAGAGGTCCGGCGGGGCGATCTTGTTGATCAGCGAATCGCCACGACTCATGTTGGCCAACCCCTTGAGGTACAGGGCGTAGGCCACATTGTCACCACGAGGGTGCAACTGGATGTAACGATCCGCGGCGGCGATCGCCGAATCCGGTTCGTCGTACTTGTAGTAGGCGTACGCGACTTCCAGTTGGGCCTGCTCGGTGTAGGCGCCGAACGGGTAGCGGCCTTCCAGGGTCTCGTACTTCTTGATGGCCGTCTCGTAGTTGCCCCGGCGCATGGCCTCGTTGGCTTCCTGGTAGAGCTGGCCGGCCGAGGCGGTCGGGTCGGAGAGGTCCACGCGATCGTCGTCGGACTTCGAGAACCAGGAGCAGCCGCTGGCGAACGTGACCATGCCGGCGATCAGGGCCGCGCGGGCAAGGTGCCGGGGAAGGGAGCGGCGAGTGGCCGGGCGGTTACGGTCGCGATGCTGGGTCATGATCAGGAGTGAAGGGCCGCTGGCAGTAGTGAGTGGACGCCGCCCGCCCAAAAGCGCATCGTACGGCGCGTTGATGGGGCGAGCGTTAGCGGATAATCTTCGCAGATAAGATGCTAAAAACCAACCAATCTCATGGCGGGTGTTTGCCCGTCTTTTTCATGTCTCCACGGACGGCGCCACGGCGCGCTCCCGGGACCTTTGGATGGCTGATTTCCGATCGATGGATGTAGAACGCACCTTGTTGATTCCCGCCGAGCAGGCGGGCATGCGTCTCGACCAGGCGGCCGCGCAGTTGTGGCCGGACTTCTCCCGCAGCCGAATCCAGGAATGGATCAAGGGTGGCCAGGTGACGGTGGACGGCCGGTCGATGCGTCCGCGCGACACCGTGCTGGGCGGCGAGGAGTTGTCTCTGCGGACCGAGTTGGAGCAGCAGAGCGAGGATCGTCCCCAGGACATTCCACTGGACATCGTCTTCGAGGACGAGCACCTGCTGGTGGTCAACAAGCCGGTCGACCTGGTGGTTCACCCCGGGGCCGGCAATCCGGATGGTACGCTGGTCAACGCATTGCTTCATCACGATCCCGAGCTGGCCCTGCTGCCACGTGCCGGGGTGGTGCACCGGCTCGACAAGCAGACCAGCGGCCTGCTGGTCGTGGGCAAGACCCAGGCGGCATTTCAGGCTCTGGTTGCCGACCTGGCCGAGCGGCGGATCGGCCGTGAATACGACGCGGTGGTGGTTGGCCACCTGATCGCCGGCGGCACGGTGGACGAGCCGATCGGGCGGCATGCCCGCGATCGGCAGCGCCAGGCGGTCGTGGCCCAGGGCAAACCGGCCGTGACGCATTACCGGGTCGTCGAGCAGTTCGGCGAACACACCTGGTTGCGTGTCCGTCTGGAAACGGGCCGCACCCACCAGATCCGGGTGCACATGGCGCATATCCGTCACCCGATCGTGGGTGATCCGGTCTACGGGGGGCGCCCGCGCCTGCCGCGGGGTGCCGAGGACATGTTGGTCGATGTGCTACGCGACTTCGGTCGTCAGGCCCTGCATGCCCGGCGGCTGACGCTCACTCACCCCGAGACCGGCGAGACGCTGTCGCTCAAGGCGCCGATGCCGGATGATATGGACGAATTGATCGAACTGCTGCGCGATTATCGCGACGGCAACGACGAAGGAGAGGCCGAGGTTATCTATGTCACGGATCCCGACTGACGCCCCCGAGGGCAGTCGCTTCATCGAGGCCACCTGGCCGACGCCGGCCGGCGTGCGCGCTGGTGTGACCACCCGGATCGGTGGCCACAGCCAGCCGCCGTTCGATGGCTTTAATCTGGCCACTCACGTTGGTGACCAGACCGAGACCGTGGCGGCCAATCGGGCCGAGCTGGCCGAGATGCTCGCGCTGCCGGAGCCGCCTCGCTGGCTGAACCAGACGCACGGCGTCACGGTCGTCGGGCCGAACGTGCCGACCGATCGCCCCGAGGGCGATGCGGCCTATACCAATCGCTCCGGCGAGGTGCTGGCGGTGCTGACCGCCGATTGCCTGTCGGTGACGCTCGCCAGCCACGATGGCAGTGAAGTCGCGGTCGCGCATGCTGGCTGGCGCGGATTGGCCGCCGGCGTGATCGAGCGTACCGTCCAGCGATTCTCGGTGGCCGGTGACGAGCTGATGGCCTGGCTGGGCCCGGCAATCGGTCCGGCGCATTTCGAGGTGGGCGAAGAGGTGCGCGAGGCGTTCATGCGCGAATACCCCGCCGATGCATCGGCCTTCCGTGGCGCGGCCCAGACCGGTAGATACCATGCCGATTTATTCGCCCTGGCCCGGTCTCGATTGCGCCGGCAGGGGATCACGCGGGTGTTCGGCGGTGACCGGGACACCTACGCCCTGCCCGAACTGTTCTACTCGTATCGCCGCGACCAGGGCGAGACCGGCCGGATGGCTACCCTGATCTGGCGTGAAAAAGACTGACAAGAGGAAGACCGAAATGACGCAACCCTGGCTTTTGCTGACCCTGGTCGGGGCGGATCGGCCCGGCATCGTCGCCCATGTCACCCGGGTGTTGTTCGGCGTGGGCGCCGAGCTCGGCGAGACGGCGATGATGCGGCTGGGCAACCAGTTCGCGATCATGATGATGGTGCGTGGCGCCGGTAACCCCGAGGAGGTGGCCGGTTTGCTCGAATCCACCCGGGCCGATTTTGGTCTCAAGCTGCACGTCGACGAGATCGACGCGGCCCTGCATCAGCACCGCGAGCCGGACGTGTCGGTGATCGTGCACAGCGCCGACCGCAGCGGCATCGTCAGTGAGGTCACCGCCGCGCTGCTCGAGGCCGGCATGAACATCCTTGACCTGCGCTCGGACGTGGGCGGGTCGAGCGACAAGCCGATCTATATCATGCAGATCGACGGCGAGAGCAGTAACGGGATCGAGCCGATCGAGCAGTGCGTGGCGCGGCTCGCCGATCAGGGGCTGACCGTGCGGGTCACCCCGCTCGAGACGATGCGGGGGTGAGCGTGGAGCCGCTGCCGATCCTGACGTACCCCGACGAGCGCCTGAAAACGGTCTGCGAGCCGGTCGAGCAATTCGACCCGGAGTTACGGGAGTTTGCCGAACACCTGCAGCACACCGCGGACCTGGGCCCCTCGGCCGTGGGCATCGCCGCCCCGCAGGTGGGCCGCATGCAGCGGCTTTGCCTGGTCGACGCCACGCGCGCCAAACGCCCGGTGGATAACAACGGCCCCCTGGTCCTGATCAATCCGGCGATCACCAACTGGAAGGGCTTTGCCGTCGGTCGCGAGGGCTGCCTGTCCATTCCCGATTATACCGGCAAGGTGATCCGTGCCGAGACCATCGAGCTGACCGCCCAGGATATCCAGGGGCGGACCGTCACCTTCAAGATGAAGGGCTTCGAGGCGCGCATTGCCCAGCACGAGATCGATCACCTCGACGGCATCCTTTTCCTCGACCGGCTCGTGAGCCGGCATGCGGACCTGAGAGAGCGGTAACGCCCTGATCCGCAACGCGTTGCTGGCGCCTGCCTGCTACGGTTGTTGAGGCGCGGGCCGGACTGCCTGGTCCGTGAGTCGGCCGGCATCGGGTGCCTGCCGACCTGGCCGTCGGGGAGGTGCCCCGGGGAGGTGCCCATGGGCATAGCGCTGGTCATTCTTGCTGCCTTCCTCTGGGGCGTGTCCGGCGGGATTGCCGCCGTACTCATCGAGCGGGGCTGGGACCCGCTGGTGGTCTCCTTCTACCGGGGCGTGGTCGGCTTTCTCTGTTTCGCCGCCTGGTGGCTGGCGAGGTTCGCCGTCATCCCGTTCCCGGACCGGCGGGCCATCCTCTGGTCGGTGCTTGCCGGTCTCGGGGTCGCGGGCAACTTCATCTTCTACTTCCTCAGCATCTCGCAGGCCAATGTCGCGGTCGCGGTGACACTCATGTACACCGCCCCGATCTACGTCTACCTGGTTTCGCTTGCGACGGGCGCGGTGCGGCTGACCCCGGGGTTCTTGGCGGCGATCGGCTCGGTCGTGCTGGGCGTGGCGCTGCTGACCCAGCTTGTCGGCAGTGAGAATCTGTCGGGGCTTTCCGTCGCCGGTATGGCCGCAGGGGTCGCCGCCGGTGTCTCCTACGCGGTGTTCCTGTTCGGTTTTCGAAACGCCGTGATTCGCACCTCACCGGTGGTTGCCCTGGGCCTGGCCTTCCTGGTGTTCCTGCTGGTCATGGCGCCGCTTGTCGATCCCGGCAAGGTCGTGTCCGCCTCGCTGTCCGACGATGCCCACTTGTTCGTGCTGCTCGGGCTGTTCGGCGCCGGGATTTCATTCGTGTTCTATGTGCTCGGCCTGAGGCGGGCCTCGCCGGTCGCCGTGGCGCTGGTGGCTGCGGTCGAACCGGTTACCGCGTCGCTGTTCGGTCTGGCGGTGCTGGGCCAGTCGCTCGCGCCGTTACAGTGGTTGGGGATGGGCGTCATCATCGCCACCGTAACCGCGCTGGCGGTCCGGCAGCATTGAGTGTCGTCGACGCGTGATCCGGCTGACATGGGGCAGTCACCTGGTTGCGGGATAACGGTGGGGCTCCCTTTAGGCACGGAGGTGTCTTATGAAAGCCCACCGCCAATGTTCCCGCTATCGCACGGTCATCGATTTCCGACGTGCGCCTGGGTACGCCGGACGCCCTCCCTCCCGGCCGGCCCTTGAATACCCGTGCCGTGGGCCTACATTTGTAGGCAGTTACACGAATTCAAGGCATACGAGGTGCTTTACATGCGGATGGACAAACTGACCGCCAAGTTCCAGATGGCACTGGCCGATGCGCAATCGCTGGCCGTGGGCCAGGACCACCAGTTCATCGAGCCGGTCCACCTGATGGTGGCGCTGCTCGACCAGGAAGGTGGCACCGTGCGGCATCTGCTGACGCAATCGGATATCAACGTCAACATGCTGCGCTCGCAGTTGGGCGAGATGCTCGACCGGCAGCCCGCCGTTTCCGGCGGCGAGGCGGGCGAGGTGCACATCTCCAACGATCTTTCACGCCTGCTCAATGTCACCGACAAGCTGGCACAGAAGCGCAGTGACCAGTACATCTCCAGCGAGCTGTTCGTGCTGGCGGTGATCGAGGACAAGAGCGAGCTGGGCGAGACGCTGCGCCGTGCCGGCGCCTCCAAGGGGGCAATCGAGCAGGCGATCGACAAGCTCCGCGGCGGCCAGTCGGTCGACGATCCCAATGCCGAGGACGCCCGTCAGGCCCTGGAAAAGTACACCATGGATCTGACCGAGCGTGCCGAGCAGGGCAAGCTCGACCCGGTGATCGGTCGTGACGAGGAGATCCGTCGCGCCATCCAGGTGTTGCAGCGTCGCACCAAGAACAATCCGGTGCTGATCGGTGAACCCGGCGTGGGCAAGACGGCCATCGTCGAGGGCCTGGCGCAGCGCATCGTCAACGGTGAGGTCCCCGAGGGGCTCAAGGACAAGCGAGTCCTGTCCCTCGACATGGGCACGCTGCTCGCCGGCGCCAAGTTCCGTGGCGACTTCGAGGAACGCCTGAAAGGGGTGCTCAACGACATTTCCAAGGCCGAGGGCCGGGTAATTCTGTTCATCGACGAGATCCACACCATGGTCGGCGCCGGCAAGGCCGAGGGCTCCATGGATGCCGGCAACATGCTCAAGCCCGCGCTCGCCCGCGGCGAGCTGCGTTGCATCGGCGCGACCACGCTCGACGAGTACCGCCAGAACATCGAGAAGGACGCCGCGCTCGAGCGGCGCTTCCAGAAAGTGCTGGTCGACGAGCCGAGTATCGAAGACACCATCGCAATCCTGCGCGGGCTCAAGGAGCGCTACGAGGTCCATCACGGCATCGAGATCGGTGACCCGGCCATCGTTGCCGCTGCCCAGCTTTCGCAGCGCTACATCACCGATCGGCAATTGCCCGACAAGGCGATCGACCTGATCGACGAGGCGGCCAGCCGTATCCGCATGGAGATCGACTCCAAGCCCGAATCGATGGACCGTCTCGAACGCCGCCTGATCCAGCTCAAGATCGAACGCGAGGCGCTGAAGAAAGAATCCGACGAGGCCAGCAAGAAGCGGCTGGCCAATCTCGATGAAGAGGTCGAGCAACTCGAGCGCGAATACTCCGATCTCGAGGAGATCTGGAAGGCGGAAAAGGCGGCCGTGGCCGGCACCACCCACATCAAGGAAGCCCTCGATCGTGCCCGGACCGAGCTGGAAACTGCCCGGCGCGCCGGCGACCTGACCCGCATGTCCGAGTTGCAGTACGGGCGTATCCCCGAACTCGAGCGCGAGCTGGTCGAGGCGCAGTCCAAGGAGGAAGAAAGCGAGGGGGCGGCACCGAAGTTGTTTCGCAGCACGGTGGGCACCGAGGAGATCGCCGAGGTGGTCTCCCGCTGGACCGGCATTCCGGTTTCGAAGATGCTCGAGGGCGAGAAGGACAAGCTCCTGCGCATGGAGGAGGCGCTGGGCAAGCGGGTCATCGGTCAGTCCGAGGCGGTCGTGGCGGTATCCGACGCCATCCGCCGCTCGCGTGCCGGCCTGTCCGATCCCAACCGCCCCAACGGGTCGTTCATGTTCCTCGGTCCCACCGGGGTGGGCAAGACCGAGCTGACCAAGGCGCTGGCGACCTTCCTGTTCGATACCGAGGACGCGATGGTCCGCATCGACATGTCCGAGTTCATGGAGAAGCACTCCGTGGCACGGCTGGTCGGGGCGCCTCCGGGTTACGTCGGTTACGAGGAAGGCGGCTATCTGACCGAGGCAGTGCGACGCAAGCCGTACTCGGTGATCCTGCTCGACGAGGTGGAGAAGGCCCACCCGGACGTGTTCAACATCCTGCTGCAGGTGCTCGACGACGGTCGCCTGACCGACGGGCAGGGCCGGACAGTCGATTTCCGCAACACGGTGATCGTCATGACCTCCAACCTGGGGTCGCAGCGGATCCAGGAGCTGGCCGGTGAAGATGCCGATTACGAGCAGATGAAGACCGAGGTGCTCGAGATCGTCGGCCAGCACTTCCGGCCCGAGTTCATCAACCGGGTCGACGACGTGGTGGTCTTCCATCCGCTGGATCGCAGCGAGATCCGCAAGATCGTCGACATCCAGATCGACTATCTACGCACGCGGTTGGCGGATCGCGAGATTGGGCTCACGCTCACGGATGCGGCCCTGGATGCGCTGGGCGAGGCAGGCTTCGACCCGGTCTACGGGGCTCGACCGCTCAAGCGGGCCATCCAGCATCGGCTTGAGAACCCGCTGGCACAGGCAATCCTCAAGGGCGAATACCTGCCGGACGAGACGGTCACGGTCGACGTTCGCGACGGCGAGCTTGTATTGGGCAAGGAAGGCTGACAGGAGGTCAGCGTCCGGCGCACGCTCTCTTATTCGCAGAAGGGATAGGGGGCGTGACGCCGGTTTGCCTGATTGCCTGCCGGATTGTCGCAAAGAATGAACAGGCCGGGTGCTTCCCCCGGCCTGTTTGCGTGATGGGACGACGTGTTCAGGGCAGTTGGATCTCGACGGCAAGTCCACCGAGGTCAGGCGAGCGCGAGAACGACAGCCTGCCGCCGTATAGTTCGACGATTTCGCGAACGATCGCCAGCCCCAGTCCGTGCCCATCGCGGGATTCGTCCAGGCGCGTTCCCCGGTGGGCGAGTTCCTGCAAGGAGTCGGCCGGAACGCCCGGTCCATCGTCGGAAACGGTGATATGCCAGCGGTCGTCCTGCCGGCTTACCTCGACCTGTATGCGGCTCTCGGCCCATTTCGCCGCGTTGTCCAACAGGTTGCCGAAGAGTTCGTACATGTCCTCTCGGTCGGCGCGCAGGAAGGCACCGCTGGGGCAGTCGACCCGGTGGGTGAAGGTCTTGTCGGGGTGGAGATGACGGAACATGCCGAGTAACCGGGGCAGTTCGCTTTCCACCTCGAAACGCTGGCCGCCACGGGCTTCGCCTGCCATGCGTGCCTGGCGAAGTTCCCGGTCAGTGATTCGGCGCATGCGAGCGACCCCCTCGGCAAGCCGTTCGGCGGTCTCCGGCGAAAGGTCCTTATGGGAGCGTTGCAGCACCTGGTCGATCAGCGTGATGGGGGTCTTGAGCGCGTGGGCGAGGTTGCCGAGCGCCTTGCGCGAACGCGATAGACGGCGCTGCATGGCATCCTGCAGGTGGTTGATCTCCTCGACCATGGGCCGGAGTTCCGGCGGGACGGCCTCATCCAGCCGGTCGATCTCGCCCTCCTGCAGGCGGCGGCAGTCCTGCCGCACTCGATCGAGCGGACGTAGGCTTGCCCGGACAATCAGTCGCTGCGCGACGAGCATGATGCCGAGCAGGATCAGGGTCACGATGGCAAAACGCCAGCGGAAGGTATCGATCCGGTCCTCCAGTGCCGAGAGGTCCTCGGCCACGTGCACCTCGAGCCAGGTGCCGTCCTTCTGAATCCGGTCGGCATAGACGAGCAAGGGCTGTTCCGCCGGGCCGGTGGCGTGGTAGGTGCCGGGGAACGACTCGAGTTGCCTGGGCTGGAAGTCGAAGTCCCACAGTGATCGCGAGCGCAATGGGTCGCCGCCGACATCGAGCTGGTAATAGTGCCCGGAGTAGGGGCGATCGTAGATGGGGTTGGCGTAGGCCGGATCGAGTCGGGGGGGAGTGGTGGTCGGGTCGACGCCGAGGACGAGGACCTCGGCGTCATGGGCAAGCCGGTCGACGACGTAACTCTCGGTGAGCACCACGGGCGCTCGGGCGGTCACCAGCCAGAACAGGGCGACCAGCACCAGTACGCTGGCCAGGAGCCAGAGCGTCAGGCGGGTCTGGATATGGCGTGGCTTGAGCCGCCTCATGAAGCTTCTCTGCGATCGCGATGGAAGACGTATCCCTGACCGCGGCGCGTTTCGATCCATTCGCGGCCCAGCTTGCGGCGCAGCCGCGTGACGTAGGCCTCGATCACGTTGGGGTCTCGGTCGTCGTCGAACTCGTAGAGATGCTCGGCCAGCCGGCTTTTCGACAGTACGTGGCCCGCGTGATGGATGAAGTAGCGCAGCAGCCGGAACTCGGTGCCGGTCAGCTTCACTGGCTTTCCGTCGAGCTGTGCTTGCTGGCGGGCTTCGTCCAGTACGAGTGCGCCATTCGACTGCATCAGGTCGGCGGGATGGTCGCTCACACGCCGCGAGAGCGCGCGGAGGCGAGCCACCAGTTCCTCGAGGTGGAAGGGCTTGGCGAGATAGTCGTCGGCCCCGGCCTCGAAGCCCTCGACCTTCTCGAACCAGGCGTCCCGGGCGGTCAGCAGCAGTACCGGCAGGCCCAGCCCTTTCTCGCGCCATTCGCGCAGTACCGCCAGGCCGTCCTTGCCCGGCAGACCGATGTCGAGCACGACCAGGTCGTGCACGTTTTCCCTTCCGAGCCAGGCGGCCTCGTCCCCGTCGCGCACCCAGTCGACCGCATAGCCGTGCTCGCGCAGGCGCGCCTGCAGGTCGGCGCCCAACGAGGTATCGTCCTCGGCCAGTAGCAGCCTCATCGGTCAGTCGTCCCCGTGGTGATCGTCATCGTGGAAGGATTCCTCGCCTTCCTCGCTTTCCTCGCCTTCCTCGCCTTCCTCGCTTTCCTCGCCTTCCTCGCCTTCCTCGTCTTCCTCGTGTTCCTCGTGTTCGGAGAGGAGTCGGCCGTCCCGGGCGTCGAAGTACATCTCGTGGTAGTGGTCGTCCTCGCCGTAGACGGCGATCTCATAGACCAGGTTGTCCTCGTCGAGACGGGCTTCCACCATCTGTCCGGGATGGATGGCCTGCGCCCGCTCGAGCAGTTCGACCAGCGAGATGATTCTGCCCTGCTGGCGGAGTTCCAGTACCTGGTTGTGATCGGCCCCGGCCGGCGACACGATTACCAGGCCGGGCAGCATTGCCGCGGCAACCAACACCATCCGCAATCGGGATAGGATGCCTGTCCGAGCCGTGTTCTGTGCCTGGGTCATTCGATCGCTCCGCTGTCGAGCATGGGCACGAGCCAGTATCGCAGACCCAGTCCCGCCAGTTCATCCCGCATCGCCTCGAGCAGTGGCTCGGCCTCTTGCTGGTCGAGCTTGAGGTGGAACACGGCGCGACGTTGGCGACCGGTCACCTGCTCCACGAGACTGAAACGCCCGTGCTCGCGGCTGTGGCCCCAGGCGGCCTCGCCGGTAAAGCCGGAGAGTTCGTCGCGACCCAGCAGCCAGTCGATCACGATTTCCTCGGCGTCCGGGCGGGCAATCAGGGTCAACAACACGTCATTCATGATTCGGCTCCCTTGCGGTCGGCTTGGGGCGCCGCTTCACCGAAGCGGCGGTAGAGGATGGGCAGCAGCACCAGGGTCAGCAGGGTGGAGGTCACCAGCCCGCCGATGACCACCGCGGCGAGTGGTCGCTGGATCTCCGAGCCCGGCCCCGTCGCGAACAGGAGCGGAATCAGGCCGAAGGCGGCGATGGTGGCCGTCATCAACACTGGACGCAGGCGTCGCTTGGCCCCCTCGATCACGGTGTCGTGCAATGACAGGCCCAGCCCTCGCAACTGGTTGAAATAGCTCACCAGCACCACGCCGTTGAGCACCGCGATACCCAGCAGGGCGATAAAGCCCACCGAGGCCGGCACCGACATGTATTCGCCGGATATCCACAGGCCGAACACGCCGCCGATCAGGGCGAAGGGGATATTCAGCAGGACCAGGATGGCCTGGCGGATCGAGCCGAAGGTGGTGAACAGCAGGAGGAAGATTAGGCCGATCGAGATCGGCACCACCATCCCCAATCGCTTGGCCGCGCGTTGCTGGTTCTCGAACTGACCGCCCCAGGCCAGGCGATAACCCGTATCGAGTGACACCTGGTCGCCCACCGCCTGGCGGGCATCGTCGACGAAGCCGACCAGATCACGGCCGGCGACGTTCGCGGCCACCACGACGAAACGCTCGCCCAACTCGCGCTCGACCTGCACTGGGCCTTCGACGCGTTCGATCGATGCCAAGGCCGATAGGGGCAATTGTCGACCGCCGGGCAGGCTGACCAGCAGCTCGCGCATCGCTTCCGGTGAGTCGGCGATCTCGCGGCTGCCGCGGATCATCAGCGGCGTGCGCCGCATGCCCTCGTAGACCGTGCCGACGCGTTTACCCTCAAGTTGCGCGCGCAACACGGTCTGAAGCTCCTCAATGGCCAGCCCATAGCGTCCGGCGGCCTGGCGGTCGGCGGTGACCTTCAGGTACTGCACGCCCTCGTTGCTGGTATAGAAGACATCCGAGGCGCCGTCGATGCCGCGCACGGTCTCGGCGATGGCCTGAGCCTTCTCGTTGAGCACGTCGAGGTCGGGGCCGTACAACTTGATCGCCAGATCCCCGCGCACCCCGGTCAGCATCTCGGAGACGCGCATCTCGATCGGTTGGGTGAAGGCATGGGCCACGCCGGGGAAATCCGCGAGGACCAGCCGGATGGCGTCGATCAGTTCCTCCTTGGTCTCGAAACGCCACTCCTCGCGGGGTTTGAGCACCAGGAAACTGTCGGTCTGATTGAGCCCCATCGGGTCCATGCCCAGTGCATCGGACCCCGTCCGGGCGATCACGCCGGTGACTTCGGGGACGCGCTCGATCAACTCCTGCTGGAAACGCTTGTCGATGCGGACCGATTGCTCAAGGGAGATCGACGGCAGCTTTTCCAACTGGACGATCACGTCGCCCTCGTTCATCGTCGGCATGAATATCTTGCCGATCTGGGTATAGGCCCCGGCCGTCGCCCCGAGGGCCAGCAGGGCAGCCGCCCCGATGGTTTTCGGGTGGGCCAGTGACCACGCCAGTGCCGGGGTGTAGGCCTTGTGGAGTTGGCGCACCAGCCACGGCTCATCGTGCGGCACGTTGCGCAGCAGGAATGTGCTGATCACCGGGATTGCCGTCAGCGAGAGCAGCAGTGAACTACCCAGGGCGAAGACGATGGTCAGTGCCACCGGCTTGAACAGCTTGCCTTCCAGTCCCTGCAGGGTGAGCAGCGGCAGGAAGACGATCACGATGATCAGGATGCCCGCGGTCACTGGGGCGGCCACCTCGCGCACGGCGCGATAGATCACGTGCAGCCGGGGCAGGCGTTTGGCCTCCTTCTCCCGCGCCAGGTGGGCGACGATGTTCTCGACCACCACGACGGCGGCGTCAACCAGCATACCGATCGCGATGGCCAGCCCGCCCAGGCTCATCAGGTTGGCGGACATCCCCACCTGGTCCATGAGAATGAAGGTCAGGAGGGCGGACAGCGGCAGGATCAGGGCCACGGTCACCGCCGCCCTCAGGTTGCCAAGGAAGATCACCAGGAGGATCAGCACCAGGATGATGGCTTCCTCGAGCGCCTTGGTCACGGTGTGCACGGCCTGGTCGACCAGCGTCCCACGGTTGTAGAAGACGTCGATGCTCACGCCTTCCGGCAGGGTGGAGGACAGTTCGTCGAGCTTGTCCTGCACGCCGGCGACGATCTCGCGAGCGTTCGCACCGCGCAGGCCCAGCACCAGTCCCTGGACGGCCTCCCGGTCACCGTTCTTGGTCACCGCGCCGTAGCGGGTGAGGCTGCCGATCTGGACATCGGCGACATCGGCGACGTGGATCGGCGCGCCGCCCGGCGTCATCGCCACTACGGTTTCACGTAGATCGTCCAGCTGCGTGACGGCGCCCTGGACGCGTACCAGAAGCGCCTCCTCGCCGTCCTCGACCCGGCCCGCGCCGTCGTTCTTGTTGTTTCTCGCCAGGGCGGCGCGCAGTTGCTCGAGCGTGACACCCCGGGCGCTCATCCTCGCCGTGTCGGGTTCGACTTCGAAGGTGCGGATGTGTCCGCCCAGGGCATTGACGTCGGCCACGCCCGGCACCGTCCTCAGGGCCGGGCGGATCACCCAGTCGAGCAGCGAGCGGCGTTCGGCCAGCGACAGATCGCCCCCGTCGATGGTGAACATGAACATCTCGCCCAGCGGGGTGGTGATCGGTGCCATGCCGCCGGTCGCGTCAGGCGGCAGATCCCCCCAGACGGCGGCGAGACGTTCGGACACCTGCTGGCGGGCCCAGTAGATGTCGGTGCCCTCGGCAAAGTCGATGGTGATTGCCGTCAGGCCGTACTTGGCCACGGAACGCAGCATGCTCTGGTCGGGAATGCCGAGCATCTCGACTTCCACCGGTGCGGTGATGCGCTGCTCGATCTCCTCGGGCGTCATGCCCGGTGCCTTGATGATGATCTTGACCTGCGTGTTCGATACGTCAGGGAAGGCATCGATTGGCAGATTGAGGAAGGCGCGGGTGCCCAGCCCCGCCGTCAGGGCGACCAGCAACAGGATGAACAGGCGCTGGGTGAGGGAGAACCGGATCAGTGCGGCTAACATCACTCACCGCCTCCCATGCCTTGCCAGGCACCCTTGATGGTGGCCACGCCGTCAACGGCCACCTGATCGCCGGCCGACAGTGGGGGGCGGTCACCCGTGTCGCTCACTCGAACGGTCAGCAGGCCATCGGCTTCGCCCAGTCGCTCGACGGGGTAGGCATCGAAGCCGCCGTCGGTTGCGACGAAGACGAATGAATTCCCCCCTTGGCGGATGACCGCGTCGCCTGGCACGCGCAGCAAATTTGCCTGATCCCCACCTTCGAGACGGACGCGCAGGAATTGCCCCGGGCGCAACCGGCCATCGACCGCCTCTACCCGGGCGCGGATCATGACGGTCTGATCATCCGGGTCGATGCGGCTGCCGGTCAGGATGACCTCGGCCTGTATGCCGTTGTCCACGACGCTCACCCGGTCTCCCGGTTGCACGTCGGCGAGTCGTTCGACCGGGAGACGCACCTCCAGCCAGAGCGTGTCCAAGGTGCTGATGCGAATCAGTGCGGAGGCGGCGGTGACGCGTTCGCCAGCGGTGATCATCTGTTCCATCACGGTGCCGTCTTGGGGGGCGACGAGATCAAGCACCGGGTCGATACGCCGGGTCTGGTCGAGTTTGTCCAGCGCGGCGTCGCTCATGCCGGCCAGTGACAGGCTCTGGCGCAGGGCGGACAGGCGGGCATCGGACTGGTTGTACGCACCACGGGTCTCGTTGAGGCGGCGCTCGGCGATGATGCCTTCGGCCGCCAGGGACCGGTCGCGTTCCAGGGCCTGTGCCGCCACGCGATGGCTCGCCAGTGTCTCGAGGTAGTCGCTTTGCAGCGTGACCAGGCCCGAGCTCAGCAGGCTGGCGACGGGCTGGCCTTGCGTGACGGTCTCGCCCTCGGCCACCCGGACCTGTTGGATCATTCCGTCGACCGGCGCGGCGAGCACGGTCTCGTTGGCCGGTGGCACCCGGACCTCGGCGGGGTAGGCGTGTCCGGCAACATTGCTGGCCGGCTCGGCCGCCGCGGTTTGAATACCCAGTGCCTGAACCTGGGACGCGCTCATGTTGATATCCGCCGCCTGCACGCTCGCACTGGAGAGGAGAGCGGTTGCGAAGGCCCCAGTGAGCATTTTTTTCATCTGGCGATTCACGGCATGACCCCTTTGGCCTGGTTGTATTCGGCAATGCTGCGCTGCAGCCGGACCCGGCTCATCGCGGCGCGACGTTGTGCGGTGAGTTGACGCGTCTGGACGCGGAGTAGATCGGTAAGCCCGAATTCGCCCAGCGAGTAGCCCCGGCGGGCCAGGGCGAGGCTTTCGTCAGCAAGATCCCGGTGGGCGCGGGCCTGTTCGAGTTCCACCCGTGCTGCGGCGAGTGCCTCTTCGGCTTGGGCAACCGCGAGGCGGATCTGACGTTCCGTCAGGTGAGCAGTCGAACGGGCCTCAGCGAGATTTACATTGGCCCGACCCTGCTCGGGTGCGCGCAGAGACTGCAGCTGGATGGGCAGGGAAAGGGAGATACCCACGCTGTCAACGGCATCGCGGCCGTTTTCCTCCCGGCGGATGTTCATGCCCACGGTTGGTTGCGATCGGCCACGTTCACGCACCACCGCGCGGTCGGCCTCGGCGGCCTGCACTTCGGCCTGCGCGGCGAGGAGGGCGGGGTGTTGCTGGAAGGCAATGGCATCGGCCGGTGACTCGGTCCAGTCGGCGGGGCGGACGCTCAGGCCGGTGACGCGGCGGTATTCCTCGGCAACCTGGGCCCGGCCGAGTTCCGCCTGGCGCAGCTCCGCCTGTCGCTGGAGCGTTTCCTCCCGGGCCAGGATCAGGTGGGTGCGCGGCACATCGCCGTAATCGAGGCGTTTTTTGATCTGCGATTGCAGTTCCTCGGCGGTCGCGAGGGCCCGTTCTGCCAGTGTCACCTGCGCGTCGGCCTCGGCCAGGCGGGCGAGCAGATCCCGGACCTGGCCGGCGATCTGCAGTCGCCAGGCGGTGGATTGCTGCTCGGTGGCCGAGCGGCGCCCCTCGGCCTGGCGCTCGGCGGCCGCCTGCAGGCCCGGGCGGCGCAGCGGAAGCTCGACCGATCCCTCCCATTCGCGCATGCCGGTGTCGCTACCCAGCGCGTCGCTCTGATGGGAGAAGCCCACCAACGGTGGACCGTCGAGTGGGTTTCCTGCGCGCTGGCCGAGCGCATCGGCATACGCATGCTGAGCCTCGAAGCGTTCGTTTTCCGGGCTGTGAGCCAAGGTAGCGGCCGTCACCTCGGCCAGGGTCAGGTCCGCGTCAACGGTCAAGGTCTCGATGGCGTGCGCGGATGACATGAATCCCATGAAGGCGAGCAGAGCCAGGCCAGATTGCAGGGCAGATTGAAGGCGTCGCATGACCATCTCCGGGTAAGGTATGCGTCGCATTGAATCAGCCACGTCTGAATTCAGGCTGAACGCCTGTTTCCGATTGGATGAAACGGGAGGGGTGCCGATTGCCGTCGTCGCCGGGGCCGGAGTACGGCTGGAGGCTCGGATTCGACGAGACTTCCCTTATCATGGCCGCGGCCGGTGGGCCGGCCCGCCACGATCCTCGGAGGCGACGAATCGAGCTCGCTGCGTTGCGCGGGTTCACTTTTGGAGAGGCGTTGATGGCGCTCAAGATCATTGAAATCGTCGCGCCGGCCGGCGAGAAGGCCGCGATCGCCCGCATTGCCGATTCGCACGAGGTGGTCGACTGGTGGCGCACCTCCTCGTTCGAGGACGAGCGTTTTTCCACCGAACTGGTGGTGCGGCCCGAGGGGCAGCAGGAGGTGCTCGATGATCTGCAGCAGATCCTCGATCGCTGCGAGGATGCGCGCATCATTATCCGTGGCGTGCAGGCGACCCTGCCGGCGGCCGGTGAGGAGGAAGGTGACGCCGAGTCCAGTCGTTCGACGGCCGCGCGCTCGCGCGAGGAGCTTTATGTCGAGGTGGCCGGCGGCGGCAGCATTACCTCGACCTACCTGCTGCTTTGCGGGCTATCGGCGGTCGTCGCCGCGATGGGCATGCTCGAGGACAGTGCGGCGGTGGTGATCGGGGCGATGGTGATCGCCCCATTGCTGGGGCCGAATCTCGCGCTGGCGCTGGGGACCACGCTCGGCGACCCCGATCTGTCCCGTCGTGCGATCGCGGCCAACTTTGCCGGGTTGGTCCTTTCGATCGGCCTGGCCCTGTTGATGGGGCTGGTGCTCGACCCGGTCGCCAACAGTCAACTGCTCGATCGCACGGACGTCAGCTACCCGGCCATGGTCCTGGCGCTCGCCTCCGGGGCGGCAGCCGTGCTCTCGCTGACTTCCGGGGCCGCGGCGGGTCTGGTCGGGGTGATGGTGGCCGTGGCCCTGATGCCGCCTGCGGCTGCCCTGGGGCTGTTCGCCGGTTGGGGGCAGTGGGACAATGCGATCGCCGCCGGCCTGATGCTGGCGATCAACATCGCGGCCATCAATCTGTCGGCCAAGCTGGTGTTCGTGCTCAAGGGCATCTCGCCGCGGCACTGGCCGGAGAAGACCCGCGCCCGTCGTTCGATGCGCTGGTCCTTCGCCTTCTGGGGCATCTCCTTGCTGGTGCTCGCCGGGCTTATTTGGCTGGCGAAGTATTAGGGGCCCTCTACGCACATCGGATACCCCTCCGCGCAGAAGGCGCGCCCTTCGGGGCCCAAGCGAGCCGTTCGTGCTCTGCGTTGCGTCGTTTTGACGTGGCCGCCGGCACGCCGGCGACTCCGCGCCTTGATCACGAACGGCTCGCTGGGCCAGAGTGGTATCCAATGCGCCTAGAGCGCCCCTTGGCTCCCTTTTGCAGTCCCTTACAGTTCATCACCCATCGTTCACGTATTACGAGGAAAACCGAGCCGTGCAGGATTATCGTCAGGCCTTCGTTCAGTTTGCCGTGGAGCATCAGGCGCTTCGCTTCGGTGAGTTCACGCTCAAGTCCGGGCGTGTCAGTCCGTACTTCTTCAATGCCGGCGCGTTTGCCGACGGGCGGGCCCTAGCGGCCTTGGGCGGGTTCTATGCCGATGCGATCCTGGATGCCGGCATCCAGTTCGACGTGCTGTTCGGCCCGGCCTACAAGGGCATTCCGTTGGCCGCGGCCACGGCGATGGCCCTCGCCGAGCGTACCGGCGAGCCGGTGCCGTGGTGCTTCAATCGCAAGGAGGCCAAGGACCACGGTGAAGGCGGGAATCTGGTCGGTGCGCCGCTGGCAGGAAGGGTGCTGATCATCGACGACGTGATCACCGCCGGCACGGCGATCCGCGAGTCACTGGACCTGATCCGGGCGAACGACGCGACCGCGGTGGGGGTGGCCGTGATGATGGATCGACAGGAGCGTGGGCAGGGTGAGCTTTCGGCGATCGGCGAGCTCAAGCGCGACCACGCGCTCGACGTCGTGGCGATTGCCAACCTCGACGGGTTGATCGAGTTCTGTGCCAACGACGCCTCTCTGGCCGAGTCGGCCGAGGCAATGGCGGCCTATCGACGCGAGTTCGGTGTGGCCGACTGAGATCGATCGGTTGCCACCGCACAAAAAAGGCCCCGCTGAAAAGCGGGGCCTTTTGCGTTCCGTCGGTGGCACTGCGGTTAACCCCGCGTGCCCCTAAACGGACCAGATCAGATCGACTTGATGCGATTGACCAGGGTCGACTTGCGACGTGCAGCGGTGTTGCGCTTGAGAATGCCCTTGTTCACCATCCGGTCGAGGACCGGCTGGGCAGCACTGTAGGCTTGTTGCGCCTTTTCCGCATCACCGTCCTTAACGGCCGTGATGACGGCCTTGTAGGCGGTGCGTACCTGCGAGCGCATTGCCATGTTGTGCTGGCGGGCTTTCTCCGCCTGGCGAACGCGCTTTTTGGCTTGAGCGGTATTGGCCACGGGTAAACTCCTCGATTCGGCTATAAGGTCGGATGAGCTTGATGTAAATATCAATTCAAGGCGCGGGAGTATGCCATACGGTCGGGGATAGTCAAGCCGTTGATGATTGAATGGATGGCACTGTCCCCTGGCTGATTGCTTGTCCTTTGCCGGTCTCGCCCATTCTTGGTCGACGGCGACCGCCGCGCCTGCGGTATCCTCCGCGTCATGGATCTCGACACCCCCCGATTACCCCCGGATCACCCTGATACGCCGGCACGCCCCGATGTGCCTGCCGTCGCCGTGACCGCCTGGACGGCGGTGGTGCCGGGGCCATTTTTCGGAGGGTTTACCTACCATTTCGATCTCGCCGCCGGGCCAGTGCCTGCGCCCGGCGTGCGGGTGCGCGTGCCCTTCGGCCAGTCCGAGCGGGTGGCGCTGGTGCTCGAACCGGCCCCGAACGATGAGCAGGAGACCCGGCCGATACTCGAGGTGCTCGACGAGTCGCCGCTGCTGGATGCCGAGACGCTGGCCTGCCTGCGCTGGGCGGCGGCCTATTACCACCACCCGTTGGGTGACGTCGTCTTCGCCGCCCTGCCCAAGATCCTGCGTGGCGAGCGCCGTCTCGAGGTCGAGGCGCTGGCATCGACCCCCGCCGGCCGGGAGGCGTTGAACGATGGAACGGCGCGGGGCGA
This sequence comes from Halothiobacillus sp., assembly GCA_016278265.1. Taxonomy (GTDB): domain Bacteria; phylum Pseudomonadota; class Gammaproteobacteria; order Halothiobacillales; family Halothiobacillaceae; genus Guyparkeria. Next base: position 131,847 of record JADQCE010000002.1, read on the forward strand.
GCGGCAACGCGAGGCGCTGGCGGCGCTGGCTGCATCGAACCAACCCGTGCCGGCCGCCAGGCTGGGGCCGGCGGCGGTGCGCCGCCGGCTGGTGGAGAAGGGTTGGGCCGAGTCGACCCGGATCACGGCGCCCGCCGAGTGGCCGGTGCCGGCTGAGCCGGGGAGCGAGGTGGCGCCTGCCCTCAATCAAGAACAGCAAGACGCGGTCGAGGCCGTCGCCTCCGGCGGCGACGGGTTCCAGGCCTGGTTGCTCCACGGGGTGACCGGCAGCGGCAAGACCGAGGTCTACCTTGCCCTGATCGAGCGCGAGCTCGCCGCCGGTCGGCAGGTGCTGGTGGTGGTGCCCGAGATATCGCTCACCCCGCAACTGATCGACCGATTTGCACGGCGACTGGCGGTGCAGCCGGCCGTCCTGCACTCGGGGCTGGCCGATGGTGAGCGCCTGACCGCGTGGCGCGCGGTTGCCGCCGGCACGGCCGGGCTGGTGATCGGGACGCGCTCGGCGGCCTTCGTGCCGTTGGCCCGTCCGGGCCTGATCGTGGTCGACGAGGAGCACGATGCCGCGCTCAAGCAGCAGGAGGGATTTCTTTATCACGCCCGCGACGTGCTGGTCTGGCGGGCGCGGCAACTGGGCATCCCCATTCTATTGGGCTCGGCGACGCCGTCGCTGGAAAGCCTGCGTCATGCCTGGGCGGGGCGCTATCGCCACCTGCGGCTGAGCGAACGGGCCACCGGGGCAGGCATGCCCGCCATCCATTGCCTGGACGTGCGAGGCCAGGCCATGGAGGCGGGCCTTTCGCCGGCCTTGTTGAGGGCGATCGAACGCCACCTGCTCGATGGCGGGCAGGTGATGCTCTATCTCAACCGGCGTGGCTATGCCCCGAGCCTGCTCTGCCATGCCTGCGGTTATGTCGCCGGGTGCCCGCATTGCGATGCCTTCCTGACATGGCACCGGCAGATCGGTCGGTTGCGCTGCCATCACTGCGGTTACGAGCAGGGCGTGCCGGCGGACTGCCCGTCGTGCCAGGCCCCGTTGTCGGTGCGCGGGTTGGGCACCGAGCAACTCGAGGACGTGCTCGCCGCGCGCTTTCCGGGTTTTGGCATCGTGCGCCTGGACCGGGATGCCACCGCCGGCAAGGGCGTGATGGCCGAAAGCCTGGCGCGCATCGCCCGAGGCGAGGCCCGGCTGGTGGTGGGCACGCAGATGCTGGTCAAGGGGCACGATTTTCCCGGCGTGACGCTGGTGGGCGTGGTCAATGCGGATCAGGCGCTGTTCGCCTCGGATTTTCGCGGTCCCGAGCGGTTCGCCCAGTCGTTGCTGCAGGTGGCCGGGCGGGCCGGGCGCGCCGAGCGTCCGGGCGAGGTGCTGGTGCAGACGCACGACCCCGACCATCCCGTGCTGCGCCGGCTGCTGGCGGAGGACTACGAGGCGGTGATGGCAGCCCAGCTGATCGAGCGCGAGCAGGCCGAGTTGCCGCCGACGCGCTTTGCCGGGCTGATCCGCGCGGATGCGCCGCAAGCGGATACGGCCCGCGCCTTCCTGGCGAAGGTCGCCGAGGGGTTGCGCGAAAGCTTCGGCGAGGAATTGTCCGTCTGGGGGCCGGTGCCGGCGCCGCTGGCGCGTCGGGCTGGTCGGTATCGTTTCCAGCTGTTACTGCTCGCGCGGGTGCGCAGTACCCTGCACCGCGCCCTGTGGCAGGTGGACGATTCGGTCGGCAGCCGTCGGCTGGGTGGGCGGCTGCGCTGGTCGATCGATGTCGACCCGATCGATCTGGCCTAGTTTCCCTAGCTTCACTGGTCAGCTTGCTCTGCTGGCCGATCGAGTGCATTACACTATGGGGAAATCCCCTTGTCTGGAGAATAGCGACGTGAAGAAGATCGAAGCGATTATCAAGCCGTTTCGGCTGGACGATGTGCGCACTGCCCTGATGGATTTGGGCATCAACGGCCTGACTGCCACCGAGGTCAAGGGTTTCGGCCGGCAGAAGGGGCACACCGAGCTTTATCGTGGTGCCGAGTACGTGGTCGATTTCCTGCCCAAGGTGAAGCTCGAGGTGGTGGTCAGCGACGATCAGGAAGATCCGGTCGTCGATGCCATCGTCAAGGCTGCCTATTCGGGCAAGATCGGCGACGGCAAGATCTTCGTTTCACCCGTGGGGCGTGCGGTGCGCATTCGTACCAGCGAGGAGAACGAGGACGCGCTCTAACGCGTGACTTGGTTCTCATCTAGGGGCTGGCGTCAGCTCTCGATCAGGCGCTCTAGGCGATAGGGTGCCGGGTCCATGGATGTCGGGCGTCCGGCCATGCGGTGGGCGAGCAGTTCGGCGGTCGCCGGGGCCATGGCCAGCCCATTGCGAAAGCCGCCGGTATTGACCCACAAGCCGGCAATCGAGGGATGCTCTCCAAGCAGTGGGATCTCGTCGCTCGAACCGGGCCGCAGGCCGGCCCAGCGATGCGTGATGCGGGCCCCGGCCAGCTGCGGCCAAAGCCGGCAGGCGTGGGTGTGTAGCCGGGCCTGGGCCTCGGCATCCACCGTCTTGTCAAAGCCCGCGTATTCCACCGTCGAGCCCACCACCACCGAGCCGTCGCGTCGCGGGATCAGGTAAACACCATTTTCCATCAGGATGCGATCGAGCCCGTTCTCCGACCGGGGTTCCAGGCGCAGCATCTGCCCACGAACCGGGAACAGGCTGCCTGCCGGCAGGCCCGGGATCAGCGCCTCGCTCCAGGCACCGGCCGTAATCACCACTCGGTCGGCGTGCAGATCACCCTCGCTGGTCGACACCCCACTCACATGACCCTCGCTCAGCAACACCTTGTCGGCGGCGCATTGTTCGCGCAGCTCGATACCTCGGGCGATCAACGTGTCAACGAGCGCGTCCAGCAGATAGGGGTTGCGCACGTTGGCTACCTCGGACAGCCAAAGCGCATCACCGTCGTGCTTGCCTTGCGGTCGCCACTGGTGGGCGATGCCGGCCGATGCGAGTGTCACACTGATTGATTCGATGCTCTCGCCTTCGCCAACCGGATCGAGGATTTCCATGCCGGTGACCCAGTGCTCGGGATCGATGTTGGAGTCGAGCGAGGCGAGCAGGTCGGGGTAACGGCGCATGCCGTCAGCAGCGAGGGCCAGTACGGGCTGGGGGTAGCGCCAGGCGTACAGCGGGCAGAGGATGCCGCCGCCGGCCCAGGAAGCCTCGGTGCCTGAGCGATGCCGGTCGAGCACGGCCACCCTGGCGCCATCCCGTTGCAGCGAGAGTGCACTGGTCAGGCCGGCGATGCCGGCGCCGACGACGATGATGTCGAAGCGGGTCGATCTCACGGGAGGATCATGCCACCTAAGGAACCTTTGCACGAATCGATAGTGTCTCTGCGGGACCGCCAAGGGGCCAGATGCAAGGCGCGGCGCGCAGTGAATGGCCGTAGCCATTGGCAAGCGCCGCAACGAAGCAGGTGGTCCCTTGGCGGCCCGCCCTGGCGGGGCTTTCGGGTTTGTCCACACTCGTCGTTACCGGCCCTCGACGGGCAAAGAGCCCGCCTTCGGGCCGGCGCCTCGATTGCGAACAAACCCGCAAGCCAGAGGCACCATCGATTCGTGCAGAGGTTCCGAAGGCCGCAGCCGGACACGGCCCGATTGCCGCCTTGGCGAAATCAGGCGGGGCCGCCGAGAGTCCCGTGGGGTAGGGAGCTGTCGGTGGCGTCCGGGAAAACTGGAGCGGGTGAAGGGAATCGAACCCTCGTCTTAAGCTTGGGAAGCTTCTGCTCTACCATTGAGCTACACCCGCGAGAGTTGGGGATTATCGTGGCCAGCCGGCGCAAACGCAAGCCACGTTGAATCAGTCCAGCGGCGGCAGGTCGTCGCTGTCTGACTTGTCGCCCTTGATGCCGCTGGAGTCGGCCGCTGCGGCCTTGAGCTCGTCCTGGCCGCTGCCGAAACTCATCAGCCATTCCATGTTGCTGCGACTGTCGGCATTCTCCAACGCCTCGTCGCGCGAGATCAGTCCTTTCTTGAAGAGTTGCAGGATCGACATGTCGAATGTCATGGCGCCGCTGGAGGCATTCTTCTCCATCGATTCCTTGATCGCGTCGACCTCGCCGCGCTTGATCAGGTCGGAGACCAGCGGGGTGTTGACCAGGATTTCCACTGCCGGCAGCCGCTTGCCACCGCTGCCGATGATCAGGCGCTGCGAAATGATCGCCTTGAGGTTCATCGACAGGTCCATCAGCAACTGGTCGCGCGAATCGGAGGGGAAGAAGCGGATGATGCGATCGAGTGCCTGGTTGGCGTTGGTCGCGTGCAGGGTGCTGATGCACAGGTGGCCGGTGTCGGCATAGGCCAGCGCGTGTTCCATGGTCGCCCGATCGCGCACCTCGCCGATCATGATCACGTCCGGTGCCTCACGCAGGGCCTCCTTGAGTGCCGCCGCATACGACCGGGTGTCGACCCCCACCTCGCGTTGGTTGACCACCGAATTGCGGTGCTTGAAGGCGAATTCCATCGGGTCCTCGACGGTGAGGATGTGCCCGGGGCGCGCCTCGGCACGGTGGTCGATCATGGCGGCCAGCGTGGTGGACTTGCCCGAGCCGGTCGCGCCGACCACCAGAATCAGGCCGCGGCGCTCGGTGATCAGCTCCTCGACTACCATCGGCAGATTGAGGTCGGCCGCGCGCGGGATTTCCGCCTGGATGTAGCGGATCACCAGCGACCACTCGCCGCGCTGCATGAAGACGTTCATCCGGAAACGACCGATGCCCGGACGGGACAGGGCGACGTTGAGCTCGAGGTTCTCGAGAAAATCGTCGATCTGATGCTGGTTGAGCACCGAGCGGGCCAGTTCTTCGATCTGGCCAGTGCGCAACCGATCTTTGCCGATAAAGCGCATCTCGCCCTGGATCTTGATCGCGGGCGTGGTGCCGGTGGAGAAGTACAGGTCGGAGCCTTCCTTGTCGGCGAGCAGCTTCAGGTAGGGTTCGAGGCTCAGTTGACTCATGGTGCGGGGGTCCTTTCAGGTCGCGGGTCGGGTTGCGGAACCGCGCCTTGTTTCTGGAGGCCGGGCAACCTGCCGAGGTCGTCGATCACGTGTGCAGTTATTCCCTCAGTCAGACTCGACCTTGAGATCGTCTTCGGAATCGTCTTGGCGGCTCTTGGGCAGGCCGCGCTTGCTCTCCAATTTGATGCGCAGGCGCAGGTCGTTGACCGAGTCAGCCTTGCTGATGACTTCGTCGTAGTCGGCCTGGTGGGTGTCGTAGAGGTCGAACAGGGCCTGGTCGAATGTCTGCATGCCGAGTTCGCGAGACCGCTTCATCACTTCCTTGATCTCGGAGACATCGCCCTTGAAGATCAGGTCGCCGATCAGGGGGGTGTTGATCAGCACCTCGACGGCCGGAACCCGGCCGTCGCCGTCCGGCTTGCGCAACAGGCGCTGCGAGATCACCGACTTGAGGTTGAGCGACAGGTCCATCAACAATTGCTGGCGCCGCTCTTCGGGGAAGAAGTTGATGATGCGGTCCAGTGCCTGGTTGGTGTTGTTCGCGTGCAGCGTGGCCAGGCACAGGTGACCGGTCTCGGCGAAGGCGATGGCGTGGTCCATGGTCTCGCGGTCGCGGATCTCGCCAATCAGGATCACGTCGGGGGCCTGGCGCAGGGTGTTCTTCAGCGCCGCGCCAAAGGACTCGGTGTCCACTCCCACCTCGCGCTGGGTGACCAGGCATCCCTTGTGCTTGTGGACGAATTCGATGGGGTCCTCAATGGTCACGATGTGACCGCGCGAGTTCTCGTTGCGATAGTCGAGCATTGCGGCCAGCGAGGTGGATTTGCCTGAACTGGTGGCGCCGACGAAGATCACCAGGCCCCGGGCCGTCATCGCGATCTCGCCCAGTATGCCGGGGAGCTTGAGGTCATCGAAGTTGGGGATCTCCGAGCGGATCATCCGCAGGACCATGCCCTCGCTGCCACGCTGCATGAACGCGTTGACACGAAAGCGCGCCACCCCGGGCAGGGCGATGGCGAAGTTCGCCTCGTGGGATTCCTCGAAGTGGGCCACCTGCTTGTCCGTCATGATCGAGCGGACGAGCATTTGGGTGTTTTCGACCGAGAGTTTCTGGTCGGTCAGGTGAACGACCTTGCCGTCGATCTTGGCCGAGGGCGGTGCGCCGACGGTGACGAACAGATCGGAGGCGTCGCGTTCAACGGCCCGTTTGAGGAGGGCTTGTACGTAGTTGGCTGCTTGCTGGCGGTCCATCGAGAATTCCCGGCTTGCGTTGTCCGCCCGGTCGCCCTGGCTGACCGGCGTGGACGAGATTTAAGGTAAGGCGTGAGATGTCACGATCTACCGTTCGCGACGCCGGCGTGAGCTGCCGGATCGCCACACGATTGCCCGGTGAAGTGCCCCGGGCGTGAGTTCTATCTGAAGTCGTCCTTGTTCTTGGCCCGCCCGCGCGCGAGCTCCTTGGCGACGACGCCGCGGGTGACCAGCTGCTTGAGGTTCTGATCGAGCGTCTGCATCCCTTGTGCCTGGCCGGTCTGGATGGACGAGTACATCTGCGCCACCTTGTTCTCGCGGATCAGGTTGCGGATTGCCGGTGTGCCCAGCATGATCTCATGGGCCGCAACGCGCCCACCGCTGATCCTCTTGAGTAGTGTCTGCGAGATGACCGCGCGCAGGGATTCGGAGAGCATCGCGCGCACCATGTCCTTCTCCGCCGAGGGGAAGACGTCGATGATTCGGTCGATGGTCTTGGCCGCCGAGTTGGTGTGCAGCGTGCCAAAGACCAGGTGGCCAGTCTCGGCGGCGGTCAGGGCCAGGCGGATGGTTTCGAGATCACGCAGCTCACCGACCAGGACCACGTCCGGGTCTTCGCGCAGCGCCGAGCGCAGAGCGGCGTTGAAGCTGTGGGTGTCGCGATGAACCTCGCGCTGGTTGACCAGGCATTTTTTTGATTCGTGGACGAATTCGATGGGGTCCTCGACCGTAAGGATATGGTCGTTGCGATGGTCGTTGACGTAGTCGATCATCGCCGCGAGCGTGGTCGACTTGCCCGAGCCGGTCGGTCCGGTGACCAGTACGATGCCGTTGGGGTAGTCGCACAGATCCTGGAAGACCTTCGGCGCGTCGAGCTGCTCGAGGGTGAGCACTTTGCTCGGGATGGTGCGAAAGACCGCGCTCGCGCCGCGGTTCTGGTTGAAGGCGTTGACCCGGAAGCGGGCATGGCCGCGCAGTTCGAAGGAGAAGTCGACCTCGAGGTTGTCTTCGTACTCCTTACGCTGCCGGTCGTTCATGATGTCGTACACCATGGAATGGACCTGCTTGTGGTCCATTACCGGCACGTTGACCTTGCGGATGTCACCGTCAATCCGCACCCGGGGTTGTTCACCGGCCGAAAGATGAAGGTCCGATGCCCCGTTCTTGACGGTGAACATCAGCAGGGAGTCGATATCTCGGGATTCGGCCATGCGATCGTCCTTTGCGGGGGAGGGCCCCGTGAATAGTCCATTGATGGTGCCTGCCGAGGGCCCGAATCGCCGCAGTGACGCGGCTTGGCCCTCGTTGCAGACAAGGTAAAACGAACACGCACAAGGTGCAAGATGGGAAATCGAGAAAGCGCATACCACGGCATCCGCGAGCGCATCGAGGTGGCGAATGCCGATCGTCCCGCCGGCTCGGGCGAGGTGACGTTGGTGGCCGTGAGCAAACGCCAACCGGTCGAGGCCATCCGCGCCCTGGCCGAACTGGGTCAGCAGGACTTCGGCGAGAATTACCTGCAGGAGGCAATCGACAAGCAGCCGGAGCTGGCCGACCTGCCGCTGATCTGGCATTTCATCGGACCGATCCAGTCCAACAAGACCCGCGCCATTGCCGCGCATTTCGACTGGGTGCACAGTGTTGATCGGGCCAAGATTGCCCGCCGCCTGGGCGAGCAGCGCGATCCGGCGTTGGGTCCGCTGAATCTGCTGATCCAGGTCAATGTCGACGGCGAGGAGAGCAAATCTGGGGCCGAGCCGTGCGATGTGCCCGGCATCGTTGCCGCGTGTGCCGAGTATCCGACGCTGCGCTTGCGTGGACTGATGTGTATCCCGCGCCCGGGGAACACCGCGGCCTTCGGTCAGCTCGCGGCGCTCAACGCGTCACTGGCCGAACCGTTGCCCGACTTGTCGATGGGGATGAGTGGTGATTTCGAGGCAGCGATTGCCGAGGGCGCGACCATCGTGCGGGTCGGCACGGCCCTGTTCGGTCCGCGCGATTGATGAAGAGCGGCGGCTGGCGGTTGCCATTCGTGTTATTTTTCTGGGTCCGGGATTCACGCTTAAAGGGCAGGTGAGATAATGAACGCCTCGCGGATAGCTTTCATCGGTGGCGGCAACATGGCCGCCGCACTTATTGGCGGCATGCTCAAGGACGCACCGGCCGGTGCCAAGCCATCGATCGTGGTGGCCGAGCCGGACGCCGATCGGCGACGCGCCCTGGGCGAGCAGCTCGGGGCGGAGACGACCGAGGACAACCACGCGGCCATCGAGGGCGCACAGCTGGTGGTTCTGGCGGTCAAGCCGCAGGTGATGCAGACGGTCGCCGAAGACCTGGCCCCTCATCTGGCGGCGGGGCAGCTGGTGGTCTCTATTGCTGCGGGCATCCCGGTCGCCGCGCTGGCCGGGTGGCTCAACGGTCATGCCGCGATCGTGCGTGCCATGCCCAATACCCCGTCGATGGTCGGTTGTGGTGCCACCGGGCTGTTCGCCGCCGAGGCGGTCAGTCGCGAGCAGCACAGTGACGCCGAATCGCTGATGCGGGCGGTCGGCGTGGTGCAGTGGCTCGAGGACGAATCGCAGATCGACGAGGTCACGGCGCTGTCGGGCAGTGGCCCCGCCTACGTCTTCTACCTGATGGAGTCGATGCAGGCAGCGGCCGAGGGTATGGGCATGGCGCCGGACGTGGCGCGCCTGCTGACCCTGGAGACCGTCTTCGGTGCGGCCAAGCTGGCGCTGGCGGCGGACGATTCGCCGGCCGAGTTGCGGCGCCGGGTCAGTTCGCCGGGTGGTACCACCGAGCGGGCCATTGCGGCGCTGGACGAGGCGGGCGTACGCGATGCCTTCGCCCGGGCGATTCGTGCCTCGCGTGACCGTAGCCGGGAGCTGGCGGCCGACGTCAGTGATCGCGCGGCCGATTGAGCCGGCCGTTTTCTCGGGCTGGCCTGCCGGCCCAAACCATTAATAATTTGTCGAGTAGTTCTGAATGAGCGGTAGCTTCGGGGATCCGAGCGTTTTTCTGGTCCGGGTGCTTTTCGAACTGGTGGCGTTCGTCGCCTTCATCCGGTACTTCCTGCAACTGTTCCGGGCGAACTTCTACAACCCGGTGAGCCAGGCGATCGTCAAGATCACCGATCCGGTGCTCAACCCGCTGCGCACGGTGATCAAGCCGGTCGGCCGCCACGATTTGGCTGCGCTGCTGTTCGGCGTCGTGATGGTGGCCCTGATGGTCTGGGCGATCACCGCGATGCAGGGTGTCGGCATGACCGGCACTGGCGTGTTGATCGGCACGATCTACTTCACGTTCCTGGCGGTGACCAACCTGTTCTTCTGGACGGTGTTGCTGCGAGCGGTGGCCTCCTGGCTGGGTAATGACCGCTCGCCCGGCGTGGCCTTCCTCGCCGATCTCACCGACCCGGTGGTCGACCCCGTCCGGCGCATACTGCCGCCGATCGGCGGGATCGATCTCTCGCCCCTGGCCGTGCTGCTGATCATCCAGGTCGCCCAGATGGTGGTCGGCAACCTGCTGATGGGCTGAATGCCAACCAGGCCAAGAGGACGTTGATGAGCGAATCCACCGCAAAAAATCCGCCGGTTGGCGGCGCGACGCACCAGCCGGGTTCGGTCGGGTTGGTCGAGCCGCAGACCGCGCACATCGACACGCCGCTGCTGCTCGACTGTGGTCGCCGGATCGAGGAATACGACCTGGTCTACGAGACCTACGGCGAGCTCAACGCGCGTGCCGACAACGCCGTGCTCATCTGTCACGCGCTGTCGGGCGATCATCACGCTGCCGGTCGTCATCGCCCCGAGGACCGCAAGCCGGGCTGGTGGGATACCGCCATCGGCCCGGGCAAGCCGATCGATACCGATCGGTTTTTCGTCGTCTGCGTGAACAATTTGGGCGGCTGCAAGGGCTCGACCGGGCCATTGTCGGATAACCCGGAGACGGGGCGACCTTACGGCCCGGACTTTCCCATCCTCACGGTGCGCGACTGGGTCAACAGCCAGCACGCGCTGATGCGCCGGCTGGGTATTTCCCGTTGGGCGGCGGTTACCGGCGGCAGTCTCGGTGGCATGCAGGTAATGCAGTGGGCGATCAGCTATCCCGAGGCGATCGCCCACGCGGTCGTGATCGCCGCGGCGCCGAAGCTCTCGGCGCAGAATATCGCCTTCAACGAAGTCGCTCGCCAGGCGATCATCACCGACCCGGATTTCCACGACGGGCGCTACGCCGAGCACGGCGCGATCCCGCGGCGGGGCCTGATGCTCGCGCGCATGCTTGGTCACATCACCTATCTGTCCGACGACGCCATGCGGGCGAAGTTCGGCCGCGAGCTGCGTTCGGGCAAGGTGCAGTACGGCTTCGATGTCGAGTTCCAGGTGGAGTCCTACCTGCGCTACCAGGGTACGAGCTTCGTCGACCGCTTCGACGCCAACACCTACCTGTTGATGACCAAGGCGTTGGACTACTTCGACCCGGCCGCCGAGGCCGACGACGACCTTGCCACCGCGCTGGCGCCAGCGACCGCCCGTTTCCTGGTGGTGTCGTTCACCTCCGACTGGCGCTTCTCGCCGGTGCGCTCGAAGGAGATCGTCCGGGCGCTGCTGGCCACCGGCAAGTCGGTCTCCTATGCCGAGGTCGAGGCGCACCAGGGGCACGATGCCTTCCTGATGCCGATTCCCTATTACCACCAGGTACTGCGCGGCTACTTCGACAATATCGCCCGCACCATGACCGAGGAGGGTGTCGAATGAACCGTCCCGACTGGGATATTGTCACTGGTTGGATTCGCGAGGACGCTCGCGTGCTCGACCTGGGTTGCGGCGACGGGGCGCTCCTTCGTCACCTGATCGCCAAGCGCTCGGTGCGCGGGGTGGGCATGGAGGTCGACGACGAGCGCGTCGCCCGCGGCGTGGCGGCCGACCTGAACATCATTCAGGCGGATCTCGACGATGGCATCCGCGACTGGTTCGGCCAGCACAGCTTTGATTACGTGCTGGTCAGCCAGACGATTCAGGCCATTCGGCGTCCCGAGCGCCTGCTCGGGGAAATGCTGGATATCGCCTCGGAGGGCATCGTTACCTTCCCCAATATGGGCTACTGGCGCAATCGCTGGCAGTTGGGGGTGCAGGGCATGATGCCGACCACCAAGGCGCTGCCCAATCCCTGGTACAACACGCCCAACATTCACCTCTGCACGCTGCGCGACTTCGAGTCGCTTTGCGAGGGGCTGGGCATCGAGATCCTCGACCGGGCCGTGGTCGACCAGAATCGCCGCAGCTCACCGCTGCTGCGGGCGCTGCCCAACTGGTTCGGCGAGCACGCGATCTATCGCATTCGCAAGCGGGTGGTCTGATAGCGCCCCGGCAAACGGCTTGGAGCCACCCGATTGCCGCAATGCGTGCGGACTCGGGACATCCTTGTCCGTCGCGAGCGCAAGCGGAACTTGCATCCGGGATGGCATCCCGGCCTTTCCGTCGTTGTCGCTAGCTGGCGTCAGCCCTCATGCCTTCACGGCGCGGTGCACGGTGTAGGTCTTGCCCTGCTTGATCTTCTCGTAGTTGCCGAACTGTTCCTTCATCGTGCGCTTGAAGTATTCGCGCAGGCCATTGATCGACACGAACCAGACCTCGCCGCCGCGGTTGAGGCCCCGCCAGGTGTCGAACAACATGATCTGCCACATCTCCTTGCCTACCTTGGCCGGTACGTTCGAGTAGAGCCGATCGAATTTCTCGCCATCCACGGCCGACAGGCCGTTCGACAACCGGGCCTCGGCGTTCTCCAGCCGATTGCGGCCCAGATTGCCCTGGGCGTAGTCGATCGCGACAAAATCCTTGTCCAGCAAGATGACGTGGCCATCCGGGCAGGCCTTGGCCATGGTGGCCCCGATGGGGCCGTAGCCGCATCCGAGGTCGATAATGGTGCTGCCAGCCGGCGGAATCGGGGTGTGCTCGAGCAGCAGGCGGGTGCCGGCGTCGATCTCGCGCGGGGAGAACAGGCCCCAGGTGGAGTGAAGGGTCAGACGTTGGCCGAGCAGTTCGCAGTCGAGAATCTGGTCGCGACGCAGGGCGGCGATAGTTTTGGCGTTGGGCGCTGGCTTCATGCGGTGTGATCGCTTGACGTGGTGGAGGGGGGTGTTGGGGCGGTCCGACAGGCTCGGCACAGGCCGCGCAGTTCAATCACCGCCGAGCGGGGCGCAAAGCCCGACTGGTGGGCGAGATCGTCGAGGGCGTCATGCACGGCCGGGTTGTCGTCCTCGAGGATGTCGCCGCATTGATCGCAGATCAGCAGGATGGCTTGGTGCGGCTCCTGCGGGTGTTCGCAGCCGACGAAGGCATTGAGGCTCTCGATGCGGTGGATCAGGCCCTGTTCGAGCAGGAAGTCGAGCGCTCGGTAGACGGTGGGGGGCTTTACCTGTTCGCCGTGTCTGGAGAGACGTTCGATCAGGTCATAGGCCTTGGTGGCCTCGTGGCTGGACCAGACCTCGCGCAGTACATGGCGCCGAATGGGCGTCAGGCGCGCGCCGGAACGGGCGCAGATTGCCTCGGCGCGGGCGAGGGCATCGTCGATGCACTGGTCGTGATGGGCGCAAGACATGAATTCGCCGCTATCCGGAATCAATGAGGCATCATAGTGTAGTTGCCCGGCCTCATGGACAGAAGAAAACCTGACGTCGGATCAACAATGTCGATCGCCACAACGTTGAAATTTCGGGACACGGCGATCATTATTTAGAGACAGCTAATAAACGTGGCCTGCTCGCCCCCGAAACGGTCTCGTCGAACGGCCGGTTCGGCGTGGAGTCCCCGATGGCGAAAGCGGGCACACCGGAGGAGAAAGCAATGGAATTCAAAGAGCAGTTCCTGGCAACGCGCCGCCGCTTTTTGCGCAACATCGGGGTCACCGCCGGCCTGGCTGCCGCGCCCCTGTCGTGGTCCTCGCGTGTGTTCGCCGAGGAAAAGCTGGTGATCGAAGGCCCGCCGATGCCGGACATCCCGGCCACCGAGATCACCGAGAACGTCTACGTGATCGTCTCGCCTTGGGGTTTCCCCTCCGAGGAAAACCAGGGGATGATGAGCAACGTCACCTTCGCGATTACGGAAAAGGGCGTCGTGGTGATCGACAGCGGCGCATCCCTGCAGATTGGTCGCATGGCCTTGCGCCAAATCCGCGAAATCACCGAAAAGCCCATTGCGGCGGTCTTCAATACGCACTACCACGGTGACCACTGGCTGGGTAACCACGCCTTCGTCAACGAGAATCCGGACGTGCCGATCTACGCGCACGAGAAGACCGCCTCGGCCATTCGCACCAACCAGGGCGCATTCTGGGTCAGCCTGATGGAGCGCTCCACGGGCAACGCGATCGAGGGCACCGTGGTGACGCCGCCGAACAAGGTGGTCGGCCATGGCGACGAGATTGATTTCGGCGACCTCACGATTCGGGTGCACTTCTACGGCACCGCGCATACCCCGTCGGATATCAGCCTCGAGCTGGTGGAAGAGGGGATTGTTCATGTCGGCGACATCGCGATGAACAACCGCATCGCCTACATGGACGACGGCAGCTTCCTCGGGACCTTCAAGGCGTTCGATGCCCTCGAGCAGAACGTGCCGGATGCGTTCTGGATTCCGGCGCACGGCTTTCCTGCCTACGATCTGCTCAAGCACAACCGCATCTTCTTTCAGGGCATCTACGAGTCTGCCGAGAAGGCCGTCGAGGAGATGGCCGGCCCGAGTCAGGCGAAAGTGTATGCACTGGAGGACGAGCGGGTGCAGTACTACGCCCCGTTTACGAACGGTTTCGACCAGAATATCGGCAAGTACGCGTCGCTGGCGTTTCTCGAGGCCGAAGCAGCTGCCTTCTAAGGTTTAGGGGGAGTCGCCCGGGCGGGGTGACCCATCCACCGACAGCAGATGTCGATAGGCCCACCGGATTGGCGGGCCTTCAAGGAATGTTTTCTTCAATTGCTGATTCCAGGAGGTCCAGCAAGGAATGTCTTGCCAAGTTAGGCCGTTATGGCCCCCCTTCGTCGCCGGCATCGTGCTCGGCCTGGTCGTCTTGCTCACCTTCGTGCTGGTAGGCAACGGTATGGGTTCGTCCGGTGCCTTCGCCCGTGTGGCCACCGAGGTCGGTTTGCAGGTTGCGCCCGAAGCTACTCGTGAGAATGCCTACCTCGGTGGTATGGCCCAGGGCAATCCGCTTGCGGCATGGATCGTGGTCGCCGCTATCGGCACCCTGGTCGGCGCCATCCTCGCGGCGGTCTCCTCCGGGCGCTTTCGGGTCAAGGTCGACCGTGGTTCCGGTCGCATCGGTGTTGCGCCGCGCCTGTTGCTCGCCCTGGGTGGCGGTCTGCTGGCCGGGTTCGGCTCGCGGCTGGCGGCCGGGTGCACCAGCGGCGTCGGCCTGTCCAATACCGCTATGCTGGGCGTGGCCGGTTTTGTCTTCCTGATCGTATTCTTCGTGGTCGGGATTCTGGTCAGTCTGTTGATGCGGAGGGTTTGGTAATGGATTACGGCACCGCGGGTACCGCACTGGCCACCGGCCTGCTGTTCGGCTTCGTGCTCGAGCAGGCCGGCTTTGGCTCTCCCTGCAAACTCACCGCCCAGTTTCGCCTCACCGACTGGTCGGTGTTCAAGGTCATGTTCTCGGCCATCATTGTCGCGGCGATCGGCATCCTGTTGCTGCAGGTGAACAACACCTTCGGCGCACAGGGGTTCTATGTCGCCGAAATGTATCTCTGGGGCACCGTGCTGGGCGCGGTGCTGATCGGGGCCGGTTTCGCCATTGGTGGCTACTGTCCCGGCACGTCCGTGGTCGGGTTCGGTAGTGGTCGGATCGACGGGCTGGTGTTCATGCTCGGCATGGTCATCGGTGTCTGGGCCTTCGCCGGCGTCTATGACAGCGACTTCATTCAGGCCGCGGTCACTGGGGCGCAGGTATCGGCCCGCACCGTGCCGGAACTGCTGGGCGTCTCGCCATGGCTGGTAGTGGCGGCGATGCTGCTAGTGCTGGCGGGCGGTTTCTTTGCCGGTCGCGCCCTCGAGCAGCGCAGTCACGGTGTCTACACCGCCGAGGACATCACCGAAGGGCGAGATCCCGGCGAGAGTGACGAGCTCGGTCGCGACCTGGGTCGAGAAGCCAGCGCCGCGCGCCGCACCGACGCCGATTGAGCGGATAGCACCGCGTGATTTTGCGGGATGGCTGTCCGGTCGCCCGCCCTTGTTAGAGGAGAGTGGATTAGATGGAATCGAAGAAGATCGCCCGACAGGCGCGCGCGCGCCGCGCGCTCAAGTTGTCCATGCCGGCAATGGCGTTCACCGTGGGCGCGTCGCTTGCCGCAACCACCATGTTGCCGCTATCGGTGGCGGCGCAGACCCGGGGCGGTAATCCCTGCGCCCCGTCTTCCCGCGGTGGAAACCCCTGTGCGCCCTCTGCCCGTGGTGGCAACCCGTGCGCACCATCGGCTCGCGGCGGTAATCCGTGTGCGCCGTCGGCCCGGGGTGGCAATCCATGCGCACCCTCGGCTCGTGGGGGTAATCCCTGTGCGCCGTCGGCCCGGGGCGGCAACCCCTGCGCACCCTCGGCCCGCGGTGGCAACCCCTGTGCGCCGTCAAGCCGGGGTGGCAATCCTTGCGCCCCGGACGCTCGCGGTGGCAATCCCTGTGCACCCGCTGCCCGTGGTGGCAACCCGTGCGCGCCGTCGGGGCGTGGCGGCAATCCCTGTGCGCCGGGCGGTCAGTAACCGAGTGTCCGTCACGGGCTGAGTTGTCTCGATGAGTGACGCACCAAACCACGCCTTGCCCGATGATTGGCTCGATGCCGGTCTGGCGGCCGGTGACGAATGGCGCTCGATTCAGTCGGCCCTGGCCGCTGATAACCAGACCGTGCTCACCGAATTGTTCCGGGACCACCCGGAAGAGGGCTTCGACTACTGGGCGCACTTTCCACAGGACGACGCCCGGGATCCGGTCAGTGGGGCGCGTTTCTACTATCACGCACATGACCCGGCCGAGTGGGCATCCAGCGAGCACGGCCACTTCCACTTGTTCGTTGCCGACGAGGACGAGCCGGGCTTTGCCCACGTGGCCGCGGTGTCGATGGACCGCCAAGGGCGTGCGCAACGCCTGTTTACTACCAACGGCTGGGTGACCGGTGAAACGGTTCGTCCCGCGGCGGAGTTGCTGGCCCTGTTGCCGAATGGCTTCGAGATCAACCGGGCTCGCCCGTCGTGGCTGGTGGGGCGGTGGTTGACCGCCCTGGTGGCGCTGTTGATGCCACAGATCCGCGAGTTGCTCGAGTTGCGGGATCGTGCCTTGACGGCCGATTCCGACGACTGGCCCGATCCGGAGGTGCTGGCCGATCGGGACCGGCATGTCCTGAGCGAGTGTCCGCTGGACATGGAGGCGGTGTTGGCCGATTGGTCGCGGCGACTCGAGGCCCTGCAAGCGCAACTGATTTCCCCGCCCCGCTGAGGGCGGCTTTTCCGGCGCCGGCTGGCGCCGTTTGTTGATGCACGAAGAAGGAGTTGAGTCATTATGGATTTCAAACGGTTTCTCGCTGTTCCCACCGGGGCGGCTGCCCTGGCCATCGCGCAAGGGGCCTGGGCACTGGATGTGCCGGGTCCGGTGGTTGACCCGCAGTGGCTGAATGACAACCTGGAACAGGTCACCGTTCTGCAGATTGCCGGGTCGGAAAAGGCGTTTGCCATGGCGCCGAAGTACGAGACCGTCGAGGGAAAGAAAGTCGTTTCCGTCGTCTCCGGTCACGTGCCGGGTGCCCAGTTCGTCGACTGGGGCAAGGTGCGCGTCGAGCGCATGGAGAACGGCAAGAAGGTCGGCAAGCTGATCCCGGAAAAGGCCGACTTCGAATCCTTGGTGCAGGCCCTGGGCGTGGACAAGAACGACACGGTGGTGATCGTGCCGCTGGGCCTGTCCGGCTCGGATTACACCAAGGCCACCCGCCTGTACTGGCAGATGAAGTACTTCGGCCACGACGACATGGCCCTGCTCGACGGTGGCTTGGCCAACTGGCTGGCGGCAGGCTTTGACGCCGGTACTGGTCAGCCGGGGAAGGTCGAGGCCGGTGACTGGGTCGCGACCGACGAGCGTGACGAGATCCTGGCGACCTACGCCGAGGTTCGCGACGCGGTCGATTCCAACGGCAAGGTCCAGCTGCTGGATGCCCGCCCGCCGAATCAGTATCTGGGCGTGTTCAGCAAGTCCAAGACCGTGCCCGGTCACCTGCCTGGCGCCAAGAACCTGCCGACCGACGTGCTCGTGCGTGCGGACGGGGCGGCGGCCACTTTCCTGCCGGCGTCGAGCTATCGTTCGATCATGGAGTTCAAGGACATCGATCCGAGCGGTGCGGCCATCGCGTACTGCAACTCGGGCAACCTGGCGTCAGGTGTGTGGTTCGTTGCGAGCGAGATCATGGGCAACGGTGACGTCGCCTTGTACGACGGCTCCATGAAGGAATACGGCATGTATGTCGACGACGGGGCGACCTCGGTCAACCCGGCGCAGCTCTACTGACTCGGCAATGCCTTGCGGCCCCACAACCCCGCCATCCGGCGGGGTTTTTTGCGTTGCGCAAGGGCATCGAGAGACGGGGCTTTGATCATGCGTATGTGATCGGCGTCCGCTTATTCCACCATGGACGAGATCTTGTTGCCGGTGGTGCCCGCGGCAGGTTGCGAGATCAGCGCCTACACTCGTCAAGGCCAACACGACATAGCAAGGAGGTCGGGTCTATGAGTACTTGGGTAGTGGTTGCCGATGAGGCTCGGGCGCGTTTTCTCGCGGTCCGTGACAACAGTGGGGCCTTTCGCGGCAGTGAGATGCATCCCTCCAGTCGTCCCGCGCCCAAGGGCGCGCTCGAGGAGGTGGTCTCGTTGTCCAATTCCGCGGCCCGATTGTCGGACGCGGACCTTGAGACCGACCGGCCGGGGTCGACCACCGACCGCAAGGGCGATGCCATGCATGCCTACGAACCGGCCAATAGCGTGCGTGACGTCGAGGCAAAGCGCTTTGCCCGTGAGGTAATCGCCCAACTCGAAGAAGTGTTGCAGAAGGGGCGGATGGAGCGGTTCTACCTGATGGCCGCGCCCAGCTTTCTCGGTTTGCTGCGCGAGGAGATGGGCCAGGGGCTCCAGGACGCGCTGGTTGCCGATCAGGCCAAGGATTTCTCGGCTCGGTCGCCGGAGGAAATTCGTGCCGCCTTGCCAGAACGCCTGTGAGTTGGGTTCGCACCGGTTTACAGACAATTTTCCGAACCAGGAGATCGGCGCATGTTTCTCAAGCGCAAGGACAACGACAACATGATCGAGATCATCGATCTGGAAACCCTCGCTGACCCCGCCCTACCGAGCGTGATGGGCCGGCAGCATGCGGGCGAGGAGATGCAGGACGAGGAAAGCTTCGAGAAAGAGGATCTGGAATTTCCGTCCGGTGAGCCACTGCCGCGCTGCTGGATGGACCTTCATTGGCGAGAAGACTGATCCGCTCACCCGCTGCAGATCAAGAAGGCCGCCGATCCTGGATTTGGCGGCCTTCGCCTTTCTGGAGTGCCGGTTCGCGGTGCTTCAGGGTAGGACCCAAAGCGTCAGTGACAGCAGCATGCTGGCAATCGCGCTGCCGATCACCGGCAGCATCATCAGCCCGGCAAGCGCTTCGCGACGGGCGAGTTGCCAACCGGTCCAGATCAATGTCGCCAACCAGGCAATCGCAAGCAGCAGGGCAATCAGGGACTGGCCGGCCCCGAGCAACACCACGACGGCCAGCGGCAGGAGGAGCGATGCCCACAGCCCGACGTGTTCGGCTCCCCGGTGGGGTGTGGTGATCGACGCGGCGTAGGCAAAGGCTGCCCAGGCGAGCAGGAAGGCAAACCCCATGGCGCCGGTGAGGGGTGAGGCGGGCAGTGTGCGGGCGCTGGCGGCGCCCGGTGGATGCAGATCGGCGCCGAACCAGATCAGCAGGATGGCCACGGTCAGGCTGGCGATCATCCATAGCGCAAGGGCGGGGCGGTTGACGGCCGGTTCGCTCATTGGGTGTTCCTCCCGTTAAGACAAGAAAGATGGAGACGCTGCGGGAGCGCCGACGTGGCTCCCGGACCCGATCACTCGCCGGAAAGCTTAGCAGGGCGATGTGCCCTCGATGTGCCCGGTATAACGTTTGCCGGAAGAAGCCAACCACCTGATCTGGTAAAATCGTGCCCTTGTCTGCAGGACTGCGCCGCCTTCCGGTCTGCCCGCGAAGGCGTTCCCGCCGTTCGTCCGACTCGTCCTCACGAACCCGATTGCGCTACGGAATGGTTGCCTGCTGCCCGGTCTGTCGGGCGGGCAGCGTTTCCCGTCGATGGCGGGATCAGGGCATCGTATTGTCATCACGAAAGGTGAACCGGGCGAGTCTGGCGGCGGGCGTGCCTGCCCAAACCGAATCCGCTGGACAGAGAGTCACGATGAACTGGTACCGCATCAAGCAGGAATGGTTTTCCAATATCCGGGGAGACCTGCTCTCCGGGCTGGTGGTGGCCCTGGCGCTGATCCCGGAGGCGATCGCCTTCTCGATCATCGCCGGCGTCGATCCCAAGGTGGGCCTGTACGCCTCGTTCGCCATCGCCGTGGTGATCGCCTTCACCGGCGGCCGGCCGGGCATGATCTCGGCGGCCACCGCGGCCACGGCGCTGCTGATGATCACCCTGGTCAAGGACCACGGGCTGGAGTATCTGCTGGCCGCCTCGATACTCGCGGGGGTGCTGCAGATCGCGGCGGGCTACATCCGCCTGGACCGACTGATGCGGTTTATCTCCAATTCGGTGATGACCGGCTTCGTCAACGCGTTGGCCATCCTGATCTTCATGGCGCAGTTGCCCGAGCTGACCAACGTCACCTGGCACGTCTACGCGATGACCGCGGCGGGCCTGGTGATCATCTACGGCCTGCCCAAGATCACCAACGTGATCCCCTCGCCGCTGGTCACCATCGTGGTGCTCACGCTGATTGCCTGGTACATGGACATCGACGTGCGCACCGTGGGTGACATGGGCGAGATGCCCGACACCCTGCCGGTGTTCCTGTTCCCGGACATCCCGCTGAACCTCGAGACGCTGATGACCATCCTGCCGTACTCGGCGGCGATCGCGGTGGTCGGCCTGCTCGAATCCCTGATGACGCAGAACCTGCTCGATACGCTGACCGACACCAAGACCAGCAAGGCGCGTGAGTGCAAGGGGCAGGGCATCGCCAACATCGTCTCCGGCTCGATGGGCGGCATGGCCGGCTGCGCGATGGTTGGTCAGTCCGTGATCAACATCAAGTCGGGTGGTCGGGGACGCCTGTCGACCCTTCTCGCTGGCGTTTACCTGCTGATCCTGGTGGTCTTCCTGGCGCCGGTGCTCACCATGATCCCGATGGCGGCATTGGTCGCGGTAATGATCATGGTCTCGATCGGCACGTTCAGCTGGACCTCGATCCGGGATCTCAAGAAGCACCCGATGAGCACCAACGTGGTGATGCTGATGACCGTGATCGTCACCGTGGCGACCCACAACCTTGCCTACGGCGTGCTCACCGGCGTGCTGCTGGCGGCGATGTTTTTCGCCAACAAGGTCGGCCGGTTCATGCACGTTTCCTCGCGCCTGTCCGAGGACGAGAACGACCCGCGTCATCGCACCTACGAGGTGATCGGGCAGGTGTTCTTCGCCTCGACCGAGAAATTCCTCGAGTCGTTTGATTTCAAGGACGACGTAGATAAGGTGTCGATCGACCTGTCCAAGGCGCACTTCTGGGATATCACCTCGGTGGGCGCGCTGGACAAGGTGGTGGTCGATTTCCGCCGGGAAGGTATCGAGGTGGAGGTCATCGGCATGAACCAGGCCACCGCCACGATCGTCGACAAGCACGCGGTGCATAATGATCCGGATGCCGCCGAGAAGCTGATGGGGCACTGACATGGGAACCGAGAACATGACCGACAACAAGGACCAGGTGCTCGCCTGCATCGACGGCTCGCGCTCCACCGAGGCTGTCACCGACTACGCCGTGTGGGCCGCGCAGGCACTCGCCGCGCCGCTGACCTTCCTGCACGCAATCAGCAACCCGCACGCCCCGTCGAAGACCGATCTGTCCGGAAACATGACCCTCGGCGGGCGCGAGAAGCTGCTCGAGGAGATGGTCGAGCTGGAGGAAAAGCGTGGGCGGCTCGAGCGCGAGCGCGGCCGCGCGCTGCTGGCGGACGTGCTCTCGCGGGCGCGTGATCGCGGTTTTGATGCCCCCGCCGAACTGCTGAGAAACGGCGACATCACCGAGGTGATCCTGGAGCTCCAGGACGCCATGCAGATGCTGGTGCTCGGCAAGCAGGGCAAGGACGGCGACGCGGTGGCCATGCACGTGGGCAGCCATCTCGCCGGCATCCTGTCGATGATCCACAAGCCGACCCTGGTCACCCCGCTCGAGTTCAAGCGCCCCGAGAGCTTCCTGATCGCCTACGATGGCAGCCCGACGGCCTACAAGCTCGTGGAGATGGCGGCTAACACCCCCTTGCTGCAGGGCCTGCCGGTGCACCTCCTGATGGTGGGCGAGGAGAAGCAGGCCAACTGGGACAAGATCCAGACGGCCAATACCCGGCTGCAGAAGGCCGGCTTTTCCACGCAGGTGGCCATTCGCCAGGGCAAGGTCGACGAGGCGGTGTCGATGTACATCGAGGAAAAGAACATCGATCTCTTGGCCATGGGTGCCTATGGCCACAGCCCGATCCGCTATCTCGTGCTGGGCAGCACCACCACCAAGATGATCATGAAGGCCAACGTGCCGTTGCTGGTGGTGCGCTGACGCGCGTGGCGCGCCGCTTTGGCGTTGCATGAAAGAAAGGCCGTGCCGACGTCGGGCACGGCCTTTCGTTTTTAGGCGGCTTTGACGTGCTTACGCGCCTCCGTCGACCAGTGGAGCGAGGCACTGCTGATCACGGCCAAAACGCAGCACCGGCGGCGGGTGCGCCACCAGTCGGGGCAGCCATTCGGCAAGAGAGGCGTGGTTGTCCGGCGCGTCGGCATCGTCTGGATCCTGAGGGCGCCGGTTCAGGATGATCGCGGCCACCGGGATGCCGCGATGTTCGAGGGATTCGGCAGCTGCCAGGGTGCTCGACAGGGTGCCCAGCCGGTCGGGGGTGACCAGGATCGCCGGCAGCCGCGTGTATTCGGCCAGGCGCACGTTCAGCGCATCGTCAGCCAGCGGCGAGAGCAGGCCGCCGGCGCTCTCGATGATCACACGTTCCCGGGAGGTCAGTTTGGCCAGCGAGCCGTCGAGAACCGGGGTCAGGTCGCGCTTGAAGCTCAGCGTTTCGCCCTCGCGTCGGGCGGCCTCCGGCGCGGCAACCGGGGTGAGGTAGCGGATCGGGCAGACGGTCTCGAGTGATTCGCGGTTGCCGGCGGCCTCGCGCAGGGCGATGCCGTCGGCCGGCTGTCGTTCCCCGTCACGGACCTCGCAGCCGGTTTCCACGGGCTTTCGCACGCGCGGCAGCAGGCCGTGGTCGATCAGCAGGCGGGCGAGCGCGCAGGAAACCACGGTCTTGCCGACGCCGGTGTCGGTAGCCAGCACTACCCAGCCGCGCGGATCGTGCTCTCGCCTGCTCATGCGATGCCGGGCAGGTCCTCGCCGGTCAGGCGGCGGTAGGCGGTCAGGTAGCGTTCGCGGGTCTGGGCGATGATCTCGTCGGGGATGGCCGGCCCCGGGGCGGTCTTGTCCCAGTCGAGGGTCTCCAGCCAGTCGCGGATGAACTGCTTGTCGAACGACGGCGGGCTGATGCCCGGGCGGTATTCGTCCGCCGGCCAGAATCGCGAGGAGTCCGGTGTCAGCGCCTCGTCGATCAGGTGGAGCGTGCCGTACTCGTCGAGGCCGAACTCGAACTTGGTGTCGGCGATGATGATGCCGCGCTTGGCGGCGTAGTCGGCCGCCAGGCGATACAGCCGCATGGCCGTGTCGCGCACCTGGGCGGCCATCTCCGGGCCGATCAGACGTTCGGTCTCGGCGAAATCGATGTTCTCGTCGTGATCGCCGACGTCGGCCTTGGTCGCCGGGGTGTAGATGGGTTCGGGCAGCTTGTCGGCCAGTTGCAGCCCCTCGGGCAGCGTGATGCCGCAGACCGCGCCGGTCGCCTGATAGTCCTTGTAGCCCGAGCCGATCAGGTAGCCGCGCACCACTGCCTCGATCGGCAGGGCCTTGAGATTGCGCACGATCACGCTGCGGCCCTCGAGCTGGGCGCGTTGTGCCTCGTCCGGCACGATGGCGGCGAGGTCCTGTGCCTCGCAGAGATGGTTGGGCACCAGGTCAGAGCTCTTCTCGAACCAGAAGCGCGAGATCTCGGTGAGCACCCGACCCTTGTCGGGAATCGGCGTGGGGAGGATCACGTCGAAGGCCGAGACCCGGTCGGTGGTGACGATCAGCATCCGCTCGTCGTCGATGCGGTAGAGATCGCGCACCTTGCCGCGATGGATCAGTTCCAGGGCGTCGATTTGCGTTTCGAAAACGGCGGGGGCCGAGTGTGTCATGGGCGCTCAACTGCTAGCATGCTAAGGATTTGCCGCCCGTTGGGTATTCGGGCCGTTGGCTATTGTACGAGAGCGCGCCGCGCGATGCGATGCGCAATGACCCGGAGTATGAGTATGACGTGGGGTGTTCGCATGGGGTGGCAAGGGGCGCTTGTTGCGGTGCTGCTGATGGCGTTGATCGGCGAGTCTCGGGCCGAACTGGCGATTCCCCTGGGCGAGAGCGGCGAGCAGCTTGACGTGCGAGTGATCGAGCCGCCGGGGGGCGCGTCCGCCGACAGCCCGCTGGTGCTCTGGGTCGTCAACCAGTACGGCGACACGGCTGGTCCCGACAGCGTCGCCCATGCCCTGGCACGGCGCGGCGCGACCGTCTGGATGGTGGACGTGATGGATTCGCTATTCCTGCCGCGCACGGACGTCAATGTCCGTAACGTCGATGGCAAACCGGTCGGCTCGCTGATTCAACGCGCCGTCGAGGAAGACCGCCCCACCGTGGTGGTGGCGGCCGACCGGATGGCCGTGCCGACCCTGCGCGGGATGCGCTGGTGGCAGCAACGCACGAATGACCCCGACGCGCTGGCAGGCACCGTGCTGATCTTCCCGAGCCTGTACCGAGGCGCGCCGGTGGCGGGCGAAGAGCCGGAGCTGTTCTCGATCATCGATGCCACCAACCTGCCGGTGATGCTGTTCCAGCCCGAGCGGGGGGTGTATCGGCATCGGCTGCTCGACCTGCGTGAACGTTTCCTTCGGGCGGGCAGCGATTTGTTCGTCCAGGTGATCCCCGGGGTGCGGGACTATTACCACATGCACCTCGAGGAGCCGCAGCTCGATTCGCTCGATCAGCTTGAGACCGTCATGGAGGACCCGGCCGAGGCCCGTGCCGTCCAGGCGCTGCCCAACGACATCCTGCGGTCGATCCCACTGCTGGCCGGGGCCGATCATCCGAGCAAGGTGCTTCCGATCGACCCGGAGCGCACCACACCCGTGGATCGTCAGACCGGGCTGCAGCCGGTCGAGCCGCAGGAGGCACCGGACTTTGAGCTAACGGATCTCGAGGGCAATCCTCAGAGCCTCGATCCCGACTTCGACGGCGTGCAGATCGTGAACTTCTGGGCGACCTGGTGCCCGGCCTGCGTCGAGGAGATCCCGTCGATGGAACGACTGGCCAGTCGGTATCCCGATCAACTGAAGATATACGCGATCGCGTTTAAGCAATCGCCCGAGCACCTGCGCGAGTTCATGCAGGACTTCGATGTCTCCTTCCCGGTGCCGGTCGATCCGGACGGCAAGGTGGCCGCAAAGTACGATGCCTTCGCCTTCCCGTCCTCGTTCCTGGTGGCCGCCGACGGCCGCATTCACTACTCGGTCAACGCCGGCATTATCTGGGATACCGAGGAGGTCGATGCGATCGTGCGGGAAATGCTGGCGATCGAGCCGGAGTGAGACTGGAGCAGGGAACTGAAAGCTTGAAGAGGTCAGAGGTCAGAGGTCTTTTGCGGGGCTTGAGGCCCCTGGATGCGCTGCCGGCGATCTCTTCCCGCTTTGAGTTAATCGCGGGGCGGCTGACAGGCCGGGCAGAACCAGGTCGATCGCTGACCGAGGAGGGTGCGCTCGACCGCGGTGCCGCAACGCCGGCACGGCTGGTCCGTGCGCTCGTAGACGTTGAGTGTCTGGCGGAAGTAGCCGGGGTTGCCCGAGGGGGCGAGAAAGTCGCGCAGTGTCGTGCCGCCCTGTTCGATGGCCGCGGCGAGCACCTGCCGGATCGCAGCGGCAAGGGCGTGACACTCGTCGCGGTCGAGCCGGCCTGCCGGGGTCATGGGGTGTATGCCGGCGAGAAACAACGCCTCGGAGGCGTAGATATTGCCCACGCCCACCACGATGCCGGCGTTCATGATTGCCTGCTTGACGGCCACGCGCCGGCCGGCGAACCGGGTGGCGAGGTAGGCGCCATCGAAGGTCGGGCCAAGCGGCTCGGGGCCGAGCTTTTCTAGGCGCTTGTGAGGCGCATCCACCCGGTCGGTCAGCACGGCGCCGAATCGCCTCGGGTCATGCAGGCGCAAGGCCCGGCCGTTGTCGAGACGCCATTCGACGTGATCGTGCTTGCGCGGCGGATTGCGCGGGTCGTCCAGTCGCAGGCTGCCCGACATGCCCAGGTGGATCAGTGTCCGGTCGCCGCCATCGAGGCACAGCAGCAGGTATTTGGCGCGTCGCTCGACCGCCTCCACCGGGCGACCCGCGAGGAACGCAGCCAGGTCCGCGCGCACCGGCCAGCGCAAGCGGGCGTCACGCACGGTGACGCCGCTGATGCGTTGACCGACGACGAATGGCTCGATGCCGCGGCGAGTGGTCTCGACTTCGGGAAGTTCGGGCATGGTCGGCACGAAGAAACCCCGCGAGGTATCCTCGCGGGGTCCGTCAGGGGCCGATCAAGAGGAGCTGGCCGTCTAGTTGACGGCCGGGCGCCTTACTTGATCTTGGCTTCCTTGTACATGACGTGCTTGCGTACTACCGGATCGTACTTCTTGATTTGCATCTTTTCCGGCATGTTCCGCTTGTTCTTGTCGGTGGTATAGAAGTGGCCGGTGCCGGCACTGGATACCAGTCGGATCTTGTCGCGCATGTCGTGTTACCTGTCGATATATGGTGGTGAGCGGTGTTTCAGACCTTCTCGCCGCGCGCACGCATCTCGGCGATGACCGTCTCGATGCCGATCTTGTCGATCGTGCGCAGGCCGTGGCTGGAAACACGCAGGCTGATGAAGCGCTGCTCGCTCTCTACCCAGAACCGCTTCTTGTGCAGGTTCGGCAGGAAGCGACGCCGGGTCTTGTTGTTCGCGTGCGATACGTTGTTACCGACCGCCGGGCGCTTCCCGGTTACTTGGCAAACTCGGGCCATGATTGTCTCCTGAGCGACTCGTCTGTTTGCGCGCGTACCGAGGGGATCGGAGCCATTCCGGCGGCCGGCACGCGGGCGGGTCAATTCAAAGGCCGCGTAGGATAAAAGAACCGTGCCGGCTTGGCAAGGGCATCTGTTCGGTAATCGACAGCCTCGTCGTTGTGGCGGTGCTGTCGGGTGTCGAGTGGATGATTATGCGCCCCCGCCGATGGCCTTGGCCAGGTTTGAGACGAGATGATCGTATTGGCTGCCCGGCGAGCGGGGAGTTTCAGCCGGCCATTGGCCACACCCACAGGATCACGGGAACGGCAACGATCACCACCAGCAGCGACAGTGGCAATCCCATGCGCCAGTAATCACCGAACTGGTAGCCGCCCGGTGCCATGACCAGGGTGTTGGATTGGTGGCCGATCGGCGTGAGGAAGGCGCAGGAGGCGCCGATGGCCACCGCCATCAGGAACGGATCGGGCGAGGCGTTCATCCCCTGGGCGATCTGGATGCCGATCGGAGCGGCAAGCACCGCGGCGGCCGCGTTGTTGACGATGTTCGAGAGCAGCATGACCGCCACCATCAGCAGGGCGAGCATCATGAAGGCGGGCAGGTAATCGGCCATGCCGAGGAGGGCCTCGGCGATCATGGCCGAGCCGCCGGTGGTTTCCAGGGCCTGACCGACTGGCAGCATGGCAGCGAGCAGGACGATCACCGGCATGTCGATTGCCCGGTAGGCGTCATCGGAGGGCAGCAGGCCCGCGATCACCATCGCCACGGCGGCACCCACGAGCGCCGTGGCGACCGGCAGTAGGTCGAAGGCCACCAGCGCCAGCCCGGCCGCGAAGATGCTGGCGCCCAGTGCCACCCGGCGGGGACGGGCAATCTGGAAGCCGCGTGAGGCCAGCGGCAGGCAGCCGAGTCGGCTCATCGCATCGGGTAGGCTTCCCTCGCGTCCCTGCAGCAGCAGGATGTCGCCGGGAAGAAAGCGGATATGGCTGATGCGCTGTTTCAGTCGCTTGCCCTGTCGGGCGACGGCCAGCACGTTCACTCCATAGCGCTCGCGTAGGTCCAGCGCGCCCGCCGACGTTCCAATGAGTCGCGAGTTGGGGGCGACGATCGCCTCCGCCATGGTCAACTCGCCGGCCGTTTTGTCCGTTTCCTCTGATGATTCGCTCGATTCACCGGCGGCGAGCTCCAATCCGGTGACATCGATCAGGGCCTCGAGTCCTTCGGAGTCGGCCTCGATCAGCAGGATGTCGCCGGGCTTGAGCACCTCGTAGGTCGAGGGCAGGCGTCGGCGTTCGTCCTCGCGCAGCAGGGCGGTGACCATCACGTCGGTTTCGTCGGCGACCGATTCGATCAGTTCGTGCACGCTCCGCCCGGCGTAGGCGCTCGATTCGGGCACGCGCAATTCGGTGAGGTAGTTCTCGATCTCGAACAGTTCCTCGCCATCGGTTGGCTGGTCGCGCTGTGGCGTCAGGCGCCAGCCGATCAACGCGATGAAGGCGACCCCGACGAGCGTGATGGCCAGCCCGACCGGCAGAAAATCGAACATGCCGAAGGCCAGCGCGCCGGTGTCGGACCGGTAGGCGGCGATGATGATGTTGGGTGGGGTGCCGATCAGGGTCAGGGTGCCACCGAGCAACGAGCCGAAGGCCAAGGGCATCAGCAGGAACGACGGCGAGCGCCCGGCGTGTCGCGCCATCCACACGGCCACCGGCATGAACAGCGCCAGGGCGCCAACGTTGTTGATGAATCCCGAGCTCAGGGCGACGACGCTGGTCAACGTAATCACCTGGACCACCGGGCGGTCGCCGACCCGGATCAATCGCCGGGCCAGTACGTCGATGACGCCCGCGTTCAGCAGCGCCCGGCTCAGGATGAGCACCGCCGCCACGGTGATGACGGCCGGGTGGGATAGCCCGCTGAACATCGCCCCGGGCGGGACGAGTCCGGTCAGCCCGGTCGCCAGCAGCGCGAGCAGCGCGACGACGTCGTAACGCAGCCGTCCCCACACGAAGCCGGCCAGCGTCAGACCGAGAATGACAAACAGCAGTATCTGGTCACCGGTCATCGGTTCGACTCGTGCTCCCATCACGCTGGCAGGTCCGCGATCGAGTCGAGCACCCCGTCGGGCGAGATGCCTCGGTCGAGGTCCTCCGGGCGGAACTTGCCGGTGCGTACCTGCACCGCGCGCAGTCCGGCCCGCTGGGCGCCATCGATGTCGCCCATGATGTCGTCACCGATCATCCATGCCTGATCGACACGGCTGTCCATGTCTTCGACGGCCAACCGGAAGAACGAGGCGCTGGGTTTGCGGAGCACGACCGCCTGCCGGTCGAGCGCGTACTCGAGCCCGCGCACGAACGGCCCGACGTCCAGCCGGGGGCCGTCCTCGGCTTCCCAGAAGCGCGTCATGCCCAGCGCCACCAATGCCGCGTCCGGATTTTGTTTGAGCCAGCGGAAGGCGCGATTGTAGGTGGCGAAATCCCAGCCTTCGCCCAGATCCCCCAGGACGACGGCCGAGACGGGATCGCCTTCCGAACTGGCCCGCCGGAGCGATCTGAAATCCTCCTCGGTTGCCGGGGGCACAACAGGCCGACGGGCCCGTCGGCCTGTTGTGCCAGCCACTGTCTGGCGACGACCGGTGGCGTGATGATCTCGTCTTCGCTCGCCTCGATGCCCATTTTCTGAAGTTTCTCGACCAGCGCGGCCCGAGGTCGGGACGTGGTGTTCGTGACGAAACGGAATGGCATGGCGTTGCGACGACACCACTCGAGGGTCGCGGTCGCGCCGTCGATGGGCCGGCCGCCGACGTAGAGCACGCCGTCCATGTCGAAGAGGATCGTCTGCATCGTGGATCTATCCATTGCCTTCTGCCCGTGGCTTGTCTCTCTGTATAGCAGGGGTGGCGCCCGATGACCCTCGCCGGGGCTTTGCTATGATGATCCGCCTTTGCCCGGCCGGGCGGATGGATTCTCCCGCCCGGCCCGGAACATGCCGTATTCACCCGCTTCAAGAAGTCACATTTATGTCCAAGAACGACAAGCCGCCGGTGGTGCTCTCCGGCATCCAGCCCTCCGGTCAGTTGCTCATCAGTCACTACGTCGGCGCGATCCGCAACTGGGTGACCATGCAGGACACGCACGACGCGCTGTTCATGCTGGTCGATCTGCACGCGATCACCGTGCGCCAGGACCCGGCCGAGTTCCGCTCGCGCTGCTACGACTTCCTCGCCCTGTATCTCGCCTGCGGGCTCGACCCGGACAAGAGCACGCTGTTCGTCCAGTCGCATGTGCCGGCCCATGCCGAGCTCGGCTGGGTGCTCAACTGCTACACCTACATGGGTGAGCTCGAGCGCATGACCCAGTTCAAGGACAAGTCGCAGCGCCACCAGGCCAACATCAACGCCGGGCTGTTCGACTACCCCGTGCTGATGGCCGCCGACATCCTGCTCTACCAGGCCACCCACGTGCCGGTGGGCGCCGACCAGAAGCAGCACCTCGAGCTCACCCGCGATCTGGCCATGCGCTTCAATAAGCTCTACGGCGACATCTTCACCGTGCCCGAGCCGTTCATCCCCAAGGCGGGCGCGCGCGTGATGTCATTGCAGGACCCCACCGCCAAGATGTCGAAGTCCGATCCCAGCGAGGCCAGCTACGTGGCCATGCTCGACGAGCCGAAGAAGATCCTCAAGAAGTTCAAGAAGGCGGTGACCGACTCGGACATGGACATCCGCTTCGACCCGGAGAACAAGCCGGGGGTCTCCAACCTGTTGACGCTGCTGTCGATCTTCGGTGACGAGTCGATCGAGTCGATCGAGGGGCGTCTGGCAGGCGAGGGCTACGGCAAGCTCAAGGTCGAGACCGGCGAGGCGGTGATTGCCCACCTCGAGCCGATCACCGCGCGCTATCGCGAGATCCGGGCCGACGAGGCGGGGCTGGATGCCATCTTGGCGAAGGGTGCCGAGCGCGCCGCCGAGCGGGCCCGGCCAACGCTTCAGCGCGCCTTCGATGCACTCGGTTTTCTGCCGCGCCCCGACATCCTCGGCTGATCACCCCGGACTGAACCATGTCAATCGCCGCCCCGCAGTTGATTCGCCCCACCGTCGACCCGGCCCTGGCGCAAGCCTGGTCGGTGGAGGCGATCCAGGCCCACGAGCAAGCGTTGTTCGCCGGTGGGGTGGATGCCTACGGGCTGATGGAGCGGGCCGGCGCGGCAGCGTTCGCCGAGTTGCGCGACCGCTGGCCGGCCGCCCGGCGCGTCGCCGTGCTGGTCGGGCCGGGGCAGAACGGTGGTGACGGGCTGGTGATTGCCCGGCTGGCGCAACAGGCCGGTCTGGCGATCGATCTGCTCGGCTGGAGTCGGCCGACATTCCACGACAGTGCCGCGCATGCCTGGGCGGCGCTGTCGGCGGCCGCGCCGGCCATCGAGGTGCAGGCCGAGCCGGCAGCCGCCGACGCGGCGCTGCGAGCGGCCGACGTGGTGGTCGATGCTCTGTTCGGCATCGGGCTGTCCCGGGCGATCGAGGGCAAGGCGGCGGAGTTCCTGCGTCGCGCGCAGGCGGCGCTCTCCGCTTGCGTCGAGCGGCCCGGGGTGCTGGCGGTGGACCTGCCCTCCGGCGTCGATGCCGATACCGGCGCGGTCGATCCGCTCACGCTGGCGGCCGACCGCACGGTGACCTTTCTCGGCATCAAGCGGGGATTGACGACCGGGCCCGCCGTGGCCGCCTGCGGTGAACGGGTGCTGGCCGATCTCGGTTGCCCGCCGGGCGCGGACCAGGCGGCCATCGAGCTGCTGCACGGTGGCCTGCGGTTTGCCCCGCGTGCCCGTGACGGCCACAAGGGCCGATACGGCACGGTGCTGGTCGCCGCCGGCAATCGCGGTATGTCCGGTGCTGCGCGGCTGGCGGCGGAGGCGGCCTTGCGTGCCGGGGCGGGCAAGGTGATCGTCGCCACCCATCCCGATCATGCCGCCACGCTCAATATCGGTCGGCCCGAGCTGATCGTGCACGGGGTCGAGACGGCCCACGACCTGCTGCGCCTGGCGGCCCAGGCGACGAGCGTGGTGGTCGGGCCGGGGCTGGGGCGCGACGCCTGGGCGGTAACGGTCTGGCGTGCCCTGCGCGACTGCCCGCTGCCGCTGGTGGTGGATGCCGATGCCCTGCGCCTGCTCGGCCCGAACTCGTTGCGCGAGCGCGACGCGGTGATCACGCCGCACCCGGGCGAGGCGGCCACGCTGCTCGAGTGCGATGCCGCCGCGATCAACGCCGACCGGCTTGGCGCGGCCGGTTCGCTCGCCGAGCGGCTCGGTTGCGGCGTGGTGCTCAAGGGGGGCGGCAGCGTGCTGGCCGATGCCGATCGCCTGGTGGTCTGCCAGCGAGGGAGCCCGGCACTGGCCACGGCCGGCACGGGCGACGTGCTGGCCGGTCTGCTCGGGGCCCTGCTGGGCATGGGCTTGCCGCGCTTTGCGGCCATGGAGTTCGGGGTCTGCCTGCATGCCGAGGCCGGCGAGTTCGAGGCCGAGGCGCGCGGCGAGTGGGGCATGGCGGCCAGTGATCTGTTCGGGGCGATTCGCGCCCGGCTCAACGGCCAGGGCGAGCCGGGCGGCACGGGGTGGCGTCGGGCCAGTCCTCCCAGCGATGATTCCTTGCGGGGGCAGGATGATGGCGGGCGCTGAGACGGAACGCCGCCATCGCGACCTCGATCAGGCGGCGGTCGAGTCGCAGGCCGCGGCCTTGGCTGCCGTGGCGCCGGCGGCCGGCCTATTGTCGCTCCGTGGCGAGCTGGGGGCGGGCAAGTCCACCTTCGCGCGGGCGTTTCTGCGTTCCCTGGGCGTGACCGGCACCATTCGCAGCCCGACTTACACGCTGGTCGAACCCTACGACGTGACCGCCCCGCCGGGCGGCCCGAGTCGCGTCCTGCATCTCGATCTCTATCGACTCGCCGACCCCGAGGAGCTCGACTATCTCGGTGTGCGCGACGAGGCGGATCACGCGCTGTTCCTGGTGGAGTGGTTGAGTCAGGCCCATGGCGAGCTGGTCGCCGATCTCGAAATCTCGCTGGCGGGATGCGCCGATCGGCCGGAGCAGCGCGATCTCATCTGTCGGGCCTCTAGTCCGTTGGGCGAGGCCTGGTTGGCGCGTCTTGCCGCCACCTGAGCGCCTTGCCCGACCTGGTGTGGTGTTTTTCCAACGCCCGCCCAAACCACATCATCTTGTGCGTTCCCCTGTCATTAGCCGCCATACTTGGTAATCTCGCTTCTCGTATCGGGTTAAGAAGTCCGCGCTATCTTCTTGCAATTGTTGAAAAAATACCCTTTTGGTCCACACTGTAGGTCAAGTGTCGCAATGACACATTCTTGGGGCTGTGTTGCCAGAGGTGGTGCATGAACAATTCATCCCAATCTGCCCGTGACGCGCTTACCTTGCTGAGCGCCGAGCGCCGCCGCTTTTTGCGCACGGCGGTCGGTACCGGGGTGGCGGCCTTCGGTCTTCCCCTGGCCGGGCCGGCGCTGGCCGGTCGGGCCGTCAATGTCTCCCGTGTCGAGGCGGGGCGCCACGACGGCTTTACCCGCTATGTCTTCGCCATCTCCGATCCGGTCGATTTCGACACCCTGTTGCTGGACAACCCGGCGCGCGCGGTCATCGACATCCGTTCGACGCGGTTGAAGGATGTCTCCCTGCCGTCGACACCGGATTCGCCGGTGGTCAAGGGGTTGCGTGTCGGCGTGCGCAACGGCCATGACCTGCGCCTGGTGTTCGACCTCAAGAAGCGGGCGCGCCCGCAGATCATCATCCTGCCGCCCACCGGCGGTGGCTCCTATCGGCTGGTGATCGACCTGCCCCACGGCGGCGGCGCGGACACCGTCATCGCCGAACGCCCCGACGTGCCGCGACAGGAGTCCGCGTTGCAATCCGCTTCGAGCGCATTTCGCGACCTCGTGGTGGCGATTGACCCCGGTCACGGCGGCAAGGATCCGGGGGCCATCGGTCGTCGCGGGACGCGTGAGAAGGACATCGTGCTCAATATCGGTCTGCAGCTGCGCGACCTGATCGCCGCCACGCCGGGGCTCACGCCGGTGATGACCCGCGACGATGACCGCTTCATCCCGCTGCGCCAGCGCACCGAGATCGCGCGTCGCCACGAGGCGGATCTGTTCATCTCGATACACGCCGATGCCTTCCGGCTTGCCTCGGCGAAGGGCGCATCGGTCTACTGCCTGAGCCAGAACGGCGCCAGTTCCGAGGCCGCTCGCTGGCTGGCGGCCAAGGAAAACAGCGCCGACTTCGTCGGTGGTGCCTCGCTTTCCGGTCACGACGAGGATGTCGCCTCCGTGTTGCTCGACCTTGCTCAGACCAAGACCCTGGAGACGAGCCTCGACTTCGCCGACCGCGTGCTGCAGCGGATCGGCGGTATCGCCAAGCTGCACAAGCGCGATGTGCAGCAGGCGGGTTTCGCCGTGCTCAAGTCACCGGACATCCCCTCGATCCTGGTCGAGAGTGCCTTCATCAGTAACCCGCAAGAAGAGCAGCGCCTGCGCTCCTCGAGCTACCAGCGTCAGATCGCCCAGTCGATCCTCGCGGGCGTGCACAGCTACTACACGGCGCACGCCCCGCAGGGCACCCGCTACGCGATGCTCTGATTCCGTTCGGGCCCTGACGAGGCCGGTCGTCGCCGCGCTTGTTTCTTGAATGGCCGGCGGGCGACAATCACGGTTTTTCTGTCTCGGAATCCCATGCCCGAAATCCGTGCCCTCCCGCAATCCCTTGTCAACCAGATCGCCGCCGGCGAGGTGGTCGAACGCCCGGCCAGCGTGATCAAGGAATTGGTCGAGAATGCCCTCGATGCCGGTGCCGACCGGATCGAGGTGCAAGTGGTTGCCGGCGGGGTCAAGCAGTTGTCCGTGCGTGACAACGGCCACGGGATGTCGCCCGAACAGCTCCCCCTGGCAATCGCGCCGCACGCGACCAGCAAGATCCGCGACCTGGATGACCTCGAGGCGGTGGCGAGCTTCGGTTTTCGCGGCGAGGCCCTGGCCAGCATCCAGTCGATCTCCCGCCTGCGGCTGGTCTCCCGGACCGCCGATACCGATCACGGCTGGGAGCTTGCCCCCGGCGTGTTCGACGAGCCGCGACCCACGCCGGCAAAGCCCGGCACCCTGGTCGACGTGCGTGACCTGTTCTTCAACGTGCCCGCGCGGCGCAAGTTCCTGCGCACCGAGCGCACCGAATTCGGCCATGTCGACCAGCTGATGCGCAAGCTCGCCTTGGCCAACCCGGACGTGGCCTTCCGCCTGACCCACAACGACCGGCCGGTGCTCGACCTGCCCGCCGTGACCCTCGAGACGGTCGAGCAGCGCATCGCCGCCGTGCTCGGTCAGGGTTTCCTGGAGCAGGCGCGCGAGATCGACGCGTCGGCCTCGGGCTTTGCCCTGCAGGGTTTGGTGGCCAGTCCGCAGTACGCCCGCGCCTCCACCGATCAGCAGCTGTTCTTCGTCAACGGCCGGGTGGTGCGCGATCGGCTGGTCGCCCACGCGATTCGCCGGGCGTACAGCGACGTGCTGCATCACGCGCGGCACCCCGCCTACGTGCTCTCGTTGCGCCTCGACCCGGCGACGGTCGACGTCAATGTCCATCCCACCAAGGCCGAGGTGCGCTTTCGCGACGCCCGCGGGGTGCATGATTTTCTGTTCCAGTCGGTGCATCGGGCCCTGGCGGCGCCGGGCGGTGTCTCGTCGTCAGGCCTCGCCGAGGCGGAGTCGAGCGGGATGGGGGCGCCCGGCATGCCGTTCGGTGGCGAGGCGGCCCGGCC
The DNA here is from genome assembly GCA_016278265.1 of Halothiobacillus sp. GTDB lineage: Bacteria > Pseudomonadota > Gammaproteobacteria > Halothiobacillales > Halothiobacillaceae > Guyparkeria. The sequence continues at coordinate 167,332 of JADQCE010000002.1, forward strand.
TCCCATGGGCGTACCGATGACGGGAGGCGGGCGCTCGGCGCAGGGTTACTTCTCACTGCTCGAACAGGGTCGGGCCGGGGAGGGCGATGGTGGCCGGGTCGCCGAGCCACTGCCCGAGGATGCTGAAATTCCCCCGCTGGGGTATGCCATCGCTCACCTGGGCGAGATCTACGTCCTGGCGCGTAATCGAGACGGGCTGGTGATCGTGGACGCCCACGCTGCCGCCGAGCGGGTCACCTACGAACGCCTCAAGCAGAGTTATCGCCAGCAGGCGCTTTCGGCCGCGCCGCTGCTGTTGCCGGTGGACATCGGGGTATCGCCCGTCGAGGCGGAGGCCTTTGAGACCTGGCAGGAGGCCTTTGCCGCGGCCGGGGTGGTGCTGGATCGGATCGGCCCCGAGCGGGTGCGGGTGCGCGAGGTGCCGGTGATGCTGCGCGAGGCGGACATCGAGACGCTGGTGCGCGAGATGCTGGCCGAAATGCGGCGCGTGCCATTGGCCGGTGGCGACGTCCCCCGCGCGGTGGTGGATGATCGTATCGACGAGATCCTTTCCACCATGGCCTGTCATGGCTCGGTGCGGGCGAATCGCCGCCTGACGGTGGCCGAAATGAATGCCCTGTTGCGCGACATGGAACGCACCGAGCGTAGTGACCAGTGCAATCACGGTCGGCCGACCTGGCGCCGACTGACGATCGAGGAGCTCGATCGCTGGTTCATGCGGGGGCAGTGACGGTGGCCTCGACCGAACTGCCCATCGTGGCCATCGCCGGGCCGACGGCCTCGGGCAAGACGGCGCTTGCCATGCGGCTCGCCGATCGGCTGCCGGCGTCGATCATCTCGGTGGACTCGGTGATGATCTACCGCGGCATGGATATCGGCACCGCCAAGCCGCCTGCCGACCTGCTGGCGCGCTATCCGCATGCCCTGGTCGATATCCGTGATCCGGCCGAGACCTACAGCGTCGAGCAATTCTGCCGCGATGCCCTGGCGGCGATCACCGCGGCGCGCGCCAGCGGGCGGGTGCCACTGCTGGTCGGCGGGACGATGATGTATTTTCAGGCCCTCTTGCAGGGCATTTCCCGCCTGCCGCCGACCGATGTGGCCGTCCGCGAGGCGGTCCAGGCCGAGGCAGGCGAGGTTGGCTGGCCGGCGATGCATCGGCAGCTGGCCGAGGTCGACCCGGCGGCGGCCGCCCGCATCCACGCCACCGACCCGCAGCGCATCGGGCGGGCGCTCGAGGTCTTTCGTGCCACCGGCAAGAGCCTGAGCGATTGGCAGCGCGAGCATCCCCCGGTTTCCCCGTTGGCCGGCGAGCGGTTGCTGGCGGTGGCACTCTGGCCGCGCAGCACCGCGCACACCCGTCAGGCAGTCGCCGAACGGTTCGATGCGATGCTCGAGGCGGGTTTTCTTGACGAGGTCGAGGCGCTCTACGCCCGGGGCGACCTGCACCCCGGGCTGCCATCGATGCGCGCGGTCGGTTATCGACAGGCCTGGGCGAACCTGGCCGGTGACTGGGATTTCAACACCATGCGCGAGCGGGCCATTACGGCCACACGCCAACTGGCCAAGCGTCAACGCACCTGGCTGCGCTCGGCCCCGAACTGGGAGGCGATGGATGCCCAGGCGGCCGATCGGATCGAATCGCGCATAATGAACTTTGTCGACGTCTCGGCATCTTGAATAAGTCGTGCGTCTGGCACGGGAGGCTGGGGCGTCGATCGGAGCTGTGAGTGGGGCTGCCGCTAACGGGTCATTGCCCTACACTCCCCACAGATTGAATTGCCGACAGGCGTCCCCATTGTTTTGGCCATTGCCCGCTCGTCGCGGTGGTCGTATCAGCGGGGCCCACAGGCCGCCGAGAATGGCCGACCGGCCCGAAATCGGCCGGATAACCAATAAAGAGGAATCACCATGGCCAAAAGCCAGTCACTGCAAGAACCGTTTCTCAACACCCTGCGTCGCGAGCACATCCCGGTCTCCATTTACCTGCGCAATGGCATCAAGCTGCAGGGGCAGATCGACTCGTTCGACAATTTCGTCGTCCTGCTGAAGAACAATGTCAGCCAGTTGGTCTACAAGCACGCGATCAGCACGATCGTGCCGACCCGACCGGTGAATATCGAGCCCGAGCCCAAGGGTGAGGCACGCGACGGCGGGGGCGACGAATAACCGCGATGGAGTTTTTCGAGCGCCACCAGGGCGGGGAGCGGGCCGTGCTGCTGCATGTCGAACAGCGGTCGGTGGATTCCAACGAGGACCTGGCCGAGTTCCGCGAACTGGCCCGCTCGGCCGGCGCGGAGATACTCGCCGAAAGCGAGGTCAAGCGCCAGACGCCTGATCCCCGGCTGTTTATCGGCAAGGGCAAGGCCGAGGAGCTGGCAGAACTGGTTGCCGCGCACGAGGCCGAGCTGGTGATCGTCAACGCCCAGCTCTCGCCCTCGCAAGAGCGCAACCTCGAGAGGCTGGTCAAGTGCCGCGTGCTGGATCGCACCGGGCTGATCCTCGATATATTTGCGCAGCGCGCCCGTTCGCACGAGGGCAAGCTGCAGGTCGAGCTGGCCCAGTTGAATCACCTCGCGACCCGGCTCGTACGCGGTTGGACGCACCTCGAGCGCCAGCGCGGCGGCTCGATCGGCCTGCGTGGCCCAGGTGAGACCCAGCTCGAGATGGACCGGCGCCTGCTGGGTGGGCGGATCAAGCAGCTCAAGGAACGCATTGCCCGGGTGCGTCGTCAGCGGGCCGAGGGCCGCAAGGGGCGCCAGCAGTCCGACGTGCCCACCGTGGCCCTGGTCGGCTACACCAACGCCGGTAAATCGACCCTCTTCAACGCCCTGACCGTGGCCGAGTCCTTCACCGCGGATCAGCTGTTCGCCACGCTGGATACCACGCTGCGGCGCGTCGAGATGACGCCGCAGTTGACCGTGGTCTTTGCCGACACCGTTGGTTTCATTCGTCACCTGCCGCACGAACTGGTGTCGGCGTTCCGTTCCACGTTGGAAGAGACGCTCGAGGCCGACCTGCTGCTGCACGTGGTGGATGCCGCCTCCCCGGAACGGGACCGGCAGATCGAGGATGTCGAGGTGGTGCTCGAAGAGATCGGCGCGGGGAAGATGCCGCGCCTGACCGTCATGAACAAGATCGACCAGCTCGAGGACGGGGCGGTGCGCGTCGACCGCGATGCCAGCGAGTTGCCCGCCCGCGTGTGGGTCTCGGCGAAGGATGCCCGTGGCCTGGACGAGTTGCGCGAGGCGCTCGGTGAACGACTCGAACCGAGCAGCGTCACGCGTCGGCTGTTCATCCCCATGGCCGACGGGCGACTTTACGCCCAGTTGCAGGGTGAGGGCGCCGTGCTGGAGGAAGAGGTCGACGAAAGCGGCTGGCACCTGGAGATCAACCTGCCGGTGGCCCGCTGGGGGCAGTTGCTGAAAAACGAGCCGTCACTGGCCGACATGGTGGTCGACGGTCCTGAGCCGACCCCGCTCGAGCCCTTCGAAGAGATCCTCGCCGCGCGTCCCTCTCGTCACTGACTGCAAGCGCCACGGCGGTTGCCACACCCGTCCCCGGCCACTACACTTTGGCGCTGCTTTCCGTCCGTCGGGCGGAATGGATGTCCCGAACGAAATGAATACCCATGTCCGCCGGGTTCTCCGGCGGCAATTACTGGAGAAGCCCATGGCCTGGAACGAGCCGGGTGGCGGTAAAGATCCCTGGTCGAATCCGCGCGGCCGGGGCGGAAAGCCGCCCAACATCGACGATGCCCTTGGACGCCTGAAGGACCGCTTCGGCGGTGGTGGCGGCATGGGTAACGCCGGTGGGTCGAAGGGGATTCTGGCGATCATCGGCATCGTGCTGATCGGTTGGCTGATTTCCGGTATCTACATCGTTGACGAAGGTCAGCGTGGCATCGTGCTGACCTTCGGCAAGTACACCAGTACCGCCGGCCCAGGTCCGCATTGGCACCCGCCGTATCCGATCTCGGACGTGATCACCGTCAATGTCGATCAATACCGTGATCGCGAGCTCAGCATGACCGTGCTGACCAACGACGAGAACATCGTCGACGTCGATCTGTCCAGCCAGTTCACCGTTCGTGACCCGGTCGAGTTCCTGTTCAACGTCCGTGACCCGAACGGTACGCTGCAGGACGTCATGCAGAGCGCGATTCGCGAAGTCATCGGCTCGAGCCGCATGGACTACGTCCTCACCGACGGCCGTGTCGAGATTGTCGACGCGGTGCGTACCCGGATGCAGGAGCTACTCAATTTTTACAACACGGGCTTGAACGTCCGCTCGGTCAACCTGCAGGACGTGCAGCCGCCGGAGCCGGTGCAGCCGGCCTTCGAGGACGCGATCCGGGCACGTGAGGATGAGCAGCGCTACATCAACGAGGCGCTGGCTTACGCCAACCAGGTCGTGCCGCGCGCCCGCGGTGAGGCCGCCCAGATCCTCGAGCAGGCCAAGGGTTACCAGTCCCGCGTGATCAACCAGGCCCAGGGTGAGGCCGCGCGTTTCGATGCGTTGCTCGCATCCTACAAGCTTGCCCCGTCGATCATCCGCGAGCGGATGTATATCGACACGCTCGGCGAGATCTACGCCAAGGGCAACAAAATCCTGGTCGACCCGGACAATGCCAACAACATCCTGAATCTCCCGTCGGGCACCGCGGGTAACGTCACGCAGGACGCCGACCTGCGCGCCGGCGCGCCCCTGGCGGTGCCGTCGCTTTCGACGAGCACATCGTTCGAAGGTAATTCGGGCGGCTCCAACAACAACCGTTCCGGTCTGCGCACCAGGGGGTCCGAATGAACTGGGTGACGCGCCTGCTACTGCCGATCATCGTCGTGATCGTGTTCCTTTACGCGACCGCGACCTTCCAGGTAGCCGAATACCAGGAGGGCGTGAAGTTCCGTCTGGGTGAAATCGTCGAGACCGACTTCGAGCCCGGGTTGCACTTCAAACTGCCGTTCGTCAACTCCGTGCGCCTGTTCGACACGCGGATTCTCTCGCTGTCCACGCCGCCGGAGCGGTTTCTGACCAGCGAGAAGAAAAACCTGATCATCGATTACTACATCAAGTGGCGCATCACCCAGCCGGCGGACTTCTACCGGGCGACGGGCGGTCGGGAATCCGTGGCCGAGAGTCGGCTCGGCCAGATCGTCAAAGACAGCATGAAGAGCCAGATTTCCAGTCGGACCATCGCCGAGGTGGTCTCGGGGGATCGTGATCTCTTCATGCGCAACGTCATCGAGACCACCAACGAGGACATCTCGGGGCTGGGTCTGGAGATTGTCGACGTGCGCATCATGCGCATCGAGCTGCCGCAGGAAGTGCGCGAATCGGTCTACTCGCGCATGGAGAAGGAGCGTTCGACGGTAGCCAAGGCGATCCGTTCGCGTGGTGAAGAGCAGGCCAAGCGCATCTCCTCCGATGCCGATCGCCAGCGTGTGGTGATCGTCTCCGAGGCCGAGCGCGAGGCCGACGAGATCCGCGGTGAGGGTGATGCTCGGGCGGCGAAAATCTATGCCGAGTCCTTCGGCCAGGACGAGGAGTTCTTCGCCTTCTATCGCAGCATTCAGGCCTACCAGAAGGCCTTTGCCAACGGAGGCGACACCTTCGTGCTCAGCCCGGATAGCCCGTTCTTCCGCTACTTCCAGTCGCCGGATGGCCAATCGTCGGATGGCAAGGGCGAATCGGCAAATGGCTCGGTAGGTGGCAACACGCTGCCGGCGCGATAGGGGCCGCCCGGTATGATGGACGACCTGCTGCGGGTGCTCGGCCTGGTGTTGATCATCGAGGCGCTGCTGCCGTTCATCAGCCCGCGCACCTACCGCCAGGCGGTCGCCCAGATCGCCCTGACTCCCGACTCGCGCATGCGGAGCATTGCCCTGGTGATGCTGTTGATCGGTCTGGCGCTCTGGGTCTGGGGCTAGCGTTGCCCACTGCCTGATCTTGAGGAAACCCCAGCCCGGGCTGGGGTTTTTTGTGTGCCGCGTTTACACTACGCGGGTTTTGCCCCGTGCCGTGCCCGCCTCGGCCTTCCGTTCACGACACACGCGTATACCTGCAACAACATGAGCAATCAGTCCCCCTGGATTCTGCCGGCCGGCATCGACGAGGTCCTGCCGCTGCAGGCACGCCGCATTGAGCACGTCCGCACTCGAATGCTCGAAACCTTCGATCGTTGGGGGTACGAGCTGGTGGTGCCGCCGATGGTGGAATTCATCGATACCCTGCTGGTCGGCACCGGCGAGGATCTCGATCTCGAGACCCTCAAGGTCACCGATGGCCTCTCCGGTCGCCAGTTGGGCGTGCGGGCCGATATGACGCCGCAAGTTGCGCGCATGGACGCCCACAGCCTGCCGCCGGTCGACGAGCGTCGGCTGTGCTACATCGGCACGGTCATCCGCGCGAAGACCGATGGGCTGGGTGGCTCGCGCGCGCCGCTGCAGGTGGGTGCCGAATTGTTCGGCAGTGACGGCCCGGAGGCGGACGTCGAGGTCATCTCGTTGATGACCGAGGCCCTGGCCGTCGGCGGATGCCAAGCGATCACGCTTGACCTCGGCCACGTCGGCGTCTTCCGCGCACTGGTGCGTGCCGCCGGGCTCGACGGAGTGCGTGAGGATCAGTTGCGTGATGCGCTGACCCGCAAGGCCGTCCCCGAAATCCGCCAGACGCTCGTCGACTGGTCGCTGGATGCACAGCTTGCCGAGGCGATCGAGTCGCTGTGCGACCTGCACGGTCCTTGGCAGGCCACGATCGATGAGGCCAAGCAACGCCTGAAAGATTTGCTGGATGCCGAGGGCCAGGCAGCGCTCGAGCGGCTGGCGACGGTGGCCGAGGCCATTGAGGCCCGTGTCGGCGGCGAGATCCTGGTCGACCTGTCCGAATTGCATGGCTATCACTACCAGACCGGGCTGGTCTACGCGGCCTACTCGCCGCGCATGGGGCGGGAGATTGCCCGCGGCGGTCGCTACGACGATATTGGGCGGGTGTTCGGGCGATCGCGTCCGGCACTGGGTTTCTCTCTCGATCTGCGTGACCTACTGGGTCAGGGTGATGACGAGGCGCCCGTCCGGCAGACGGTCTACGCGCCAGCACGGCTCAATGATCCGGCCCTCGATCGGGCGGTGGACGAACTGCGCGAGCAGGGCTACCGCGTGATCACGACGAAATCGATTCCCGAGGGCGCGCCACGACTGGCGGCCGTCGGTGATGGACAGACACAAACTTGGCAGCTAACGGGTGAATTGGACCATGGGTAAGAGTGTGGTCGTCCTCGGGTCCCAGTGGGGCGACGAGGGCAAGGGCAAGGTCGTTGACCTGCTGACGGAAAACGTGGGCGCCGTCGTGCGCTTCCAAGGTGGGCACAACGCCGGCCACACGCTGGTGATCGACGGTGAGAAGACCGTCCTGCACCTGATTCCCTCGGGCATCCTGCGTGAAGGTGTCAAGTGCCTGATCGGCAATGGCGTGGTGCTGGCGCCGGATGCCTTGATCGAGGAAATCGAGCAGTTGGAATCGCGCGGCGTGCCCGCCTCCGATCGCCTGATGCTCTCCGAGGCCTGCCCGCTGATCTTGCCGCATCACGTCGCCCTCGATGGCGCGCGCGAGCATGCCCGTGGTGAGCAGAAGATCGGCACCACCGGCCGGGGCATTGGTCCTGCCTACGAGGACAAGGTCGCTCGTCGCGGCATCCGGCTGGAGGATATCTTCCACCGTGAGCGGCTGGCTGCGAAGCTTGGTGAGGTGCTTGATTATCACAACTTCGTGCTGCGCCACTACTTCGGTGCCGAGCCGATCGACTTCCAGCAGACACTCGATCGCTTGATCGCCCAGGCTGAGATCCTCGCGCCGATGGTCGGTGATGTGCCGGGTACGCTGGCGAAGATGCGCGCCGAAGGGCGTAACCTGATGTTCGAGGGTGCCCAGGGCACGCTGTTGGACATCGATCACGGGACCTACCCGTACGTGACGTCGTCGAATACCACCGCTGGCGGGGCGTCGACCGGTAGCGGGGTGGGGCCGCTGGAGCTCGACTACGTGCTCGGTATCACCAAGGCCTACACTACGCGCGTGGGTGGCGGGCCGTTCCCGACCGAACTCGAGGACGAGATCGGCGAGCGGCTGGCCAAGCGTGGTCACGAGTTCGGCTCCACCACCGGTCGGGCACGCCGCTGCGGGTGGTTCGACGCGGTCGCTCTGCGTCGTGCCGTGCAGATCAACAGCCTGTCGGGCCTGTGTCTGACCAAACTGGACGTGCTCGACGGCATGGAAGAGGTGTGCATCTGCATCGGTTACGAGATTGACGGCCAGCGCATCGAGAGCGCACCGTTCTCCGCCGATACCTATTCGCGCTGCGTCCCCATCTACGAGTCGATGCCCGGCTGGCAGGAAACCACCGTCGGCGTGAAGGATATCGATGGTCTGCCGGAAGAGGCGCGTGCCTACATCCGGCGTATCGAGGAGTTGACCGGCACGCCGGTCGACCTGATTTCGACCGGCCCGGACCGCGAGGAAACCATCGTCCTGCGGGATCCCTACGACGCCTAAGCATCAGTCGCGGTGCGCATACGAACTGCCCGCTGATAAATCGGTGGGTCGCAGGTCTTTATTTCTGCGCAAAAATCCGTAAAATCGCGCCACTTGAATTTCCCTCGGTGAATTGCCGAGGCTGCGAGATCGACCAAGTGCATGGTCGGCGTCGTTTTCGACGCAGTCTGGCAGTCATTACTCCAACAGGAATCGTTAAGCGTTATGGTCAAGATCCGCCTGGCTCGTACTGGTGCCAAAAAGAAGCCCTTCTACCACGTCGTTGTTACCGACAAGCGCAACGCGCGTGACAGCGGTTCATACGTCGAGCGCCTCGGGTTCTTCAACCCGGTAGCCCGCGGTCAAGAAGAGCGCCTGCGCCTGGACCTCGATCGCCTGGCCTTCTGGCAGGAGCGTGGTGCTCAGACCAGCGAGCGCGTCGCTTCCCTGGTCCGCCAGAGCAAGAAGCAGACGACTGCTGCCGCCGAGTAATCGGTGACGGCGTCGACGGGACCGGTCGATCCGGTCGTCATCGCCCAGTTCGGCCGTCCCTACGGGATCAAGGGCTGGGTATGGCTGCAGGTGTTCACGCGACCGATTGAGAACATCGAGCGATACCGTGACGTCTATCTGCGCACCGAGCGCGGCGGAACGCGGCCGGTGAAGATCGAGAAACTGACGGTTCATCCCAAGGGCGTGGCCATCAAGCTGGCCGGGGTCGATGACCGTACGGGAATCGAGTCGTTGGGACGGGCCGAGGTCCTGGTGGGGCGTGACGCGCTGCCGCCGGCCGGTCCGAATGAATACTACTGGCGCGACCTGATGGGTTGCGAGGTGGTGCACCTCTCCGGCCAGGTGCTGGGCGAGGTGCGAGACATCATGGAGACCGGGGCGAATGACGTGCTGGTCGTGCAGGGAGATCGGGAGCGCTTGATCCCCTTCCTCCCTGACGAGGTGATCCGGGCGGTCGATCTCGACGCTCGTCGAATCGAGGTCGACTGGGACCCCGATTTTTGATGCGGATTTCGGTGGTGACCCTGTTCCCCGAATTGGTGGACGCGGGGAACCGCTGCGGTATGGTCCGCGCCGCGATCGAGAAAAGTCGCCTGACCGTTGCCGGTTTCAACCCGCGCGACTGGTCGGCCGATCGCAACCGTCGGGTCGATGATCGTCCCTTCGGCGGCGGTCCCGGAATGCTGCTGCAGCCCGGTCCGATCAGCGGCGCGATCGATGCGGCCATCGACGAGGCCGGGGTGAGTCGCCCGCTGGTGGTGGCCCTCTCGCCGCAGGGTCAAAGGCTCGATCGGCACGTGATCGCCGACTGGGCCGAACGTGAACAGCCGCTGGTGCTGGTGTGTGGCCGGTACGAAGGCTTCGACCAGCGCCTGCTCGACTCCCGGGTGGATGTCGAGTATTCCCTCGGGGACCTGGTGCTTTCCGGGGGTGAGCTGGCGGCGATGGTGGTCGTCGATGCGATCGCCAGGCGCCTGCCCGATGTGGTCGGGGATGCCCAATCGGTGGTCGAGGACTCCTTCGAGGCCGACCGGTTGGATCACCCGCACTACACGCGGCCGCCAGAGTGGGAAGGCCGCGGGGTGCCGACGGTGCTTTCGAGCGGCGACCATCGCCGGATTGCCGAGTGGCGATCGGAGCAGGCGCTGTTGACCACGGCCCGGCGACGACCGGATCTATTTTTGCAACACGGGCCGACCGACAACGAGCGGGCGGCACTGGAAAGACACTGGCTCGCGGGTAGCGATGACAACCCGGGTAGCCAACAGACACGCGATTGATAACAGGTGGCGGAAAATGAGCGAGATCATCCAGAAAATCGAAGCCGATCAAATGACCCGCGAGGTGCCGGAGTTCGGCCCCGGCGACACGGTTTCCGTCGACGTACGGGTAAAGGAAGGCGACCGCGAGCGTCTGCAGGCGTTCGAGGGTGTCGTGATTGCTAAGCGCAACCGCGGCCTGAACTCCTCGTTCACCCTGCGCAAGATCTCCTACGGCGAGGGCTTGGAGCGTGTCTTCCAGACCTACAGCCCGCAGATCGCCGCGATCAACGTCAAGCGTCGCGGTGACGTCCGTCGCGCCAAGTTGTACTACCTGCGTGGTCGTACCGGCAAGGCCGCACGTATCCGCGAGCGCCTGGGCTGATTCGGCCCCGGTCGAGGAAACGAACCCCCGCACCTTCGGTGACGGGGGTTTCGCTTTTTCTGGAGACGGGTTTTATGTGTCTCGATGACCTGTCGATCATTACCCTTTGCCCCGATTCCAAGGCATGAAGGGGCGTTGGATGGTCGGTGTCGATGGCTGCCCTGGCGGCTGGGTGCGCCCCTACCGACAACGTGCTCGCCGTGGTCGCTGCGCGGCTTGATGAATTGCTGGCAGGATTCGAGGGTGTGGGTCTCGTCGCCATCGATATGCCGATCGGGCTCTCGGAGAGCGCCCCGCGCGAGTGTGATCGAGCCGCTCGGGCGCGTCTGGGTGCGCGGGGCTCGTCGGTCTTTTCTGCCCCGTTGCGACCGGCCCTGTTGGCAGCGACGCATTCCGAGGCCTGCACTCTTTCGCGACGACCTGCTGCGGGCACGTCCCGAGTGGCGAGATCGTCTCGCCGAGGTCCACCCGGAGCTTTCGTTTCTTGCCCTGAATGGCGCTGCGCCGCTGCCCGCTTCCAAGCATCGCATCGACTGCATCTACCGGCGACGCACGCTGATTGCCGCGGCGTTCAGCATGGCCGCGATCGAATCGGTGGTGGCGCAGTTGGCCGGCACGCGGGTGAAAGAAGACGACATGCTCGATGCCTTCGCCGCGCTCTGGAGCGCTCGCCGCTGGATCGTCGGCACCGCCGAAACCCTGCCGCCCGAGCCACCGAAGGATGCCTGCGGTCTGCCGATGCAGATCGTCATCTGAAAAACCGGCGGTTGCCGCCGCGCCCGCCGGTTGAGCCTCTTTGACTTGAAATCCCCGTATACGTCCCTATCTCGACGGCGTCCATGGCGGACGCGGCGCCGCCAGATCGAATTCGAAACCCCGAGCGACAACACGGAGACCCGCTTACATGAGTCAAGCCCAGACGCATGCCTTCCAGACCGAGGTGAAGCAGCTGCTTCGCCTGATGATCCATTCGCTGTACTCCAACCCGGAGGTCTTCCTCCGCGAACTGATCTCCAATGGCTCGGATGCCTGTGACAAGCTGCGCTTCGAGGCGCTGGCCGACGACGGGCTCTACGAGGATGACAAGGACCTGCGGGTTCGGGTGTCCTTCGATAGCGAGGCCAAGACCGTCACCATCGACGACAACGGCGTCGGCATGAATCACGAGGAGGTGGTCGAGCACATCGGCACCATCGCCCACTCGGGTACCAAGGCCTTCCTCGAGCAGCTCGAGGCCGACAAGCAGAAGGATGCCAACCAGATCGGCCAGTTCGGCGTGGGTTTCTACTCGGCCTTCATCGTTGCCGACCAGGTCGAACTGATCACGCGCCGTGCCGGCGTGGGTGCCGAGCACGGCGTGCGCTGGACCTCGGACGGCGAGGGCGAGTACACCATCGAGACGGTCGACAAGCCTGAGCGCGGCACCCGCATCGTCCTGCACCTGCGCGAGGACCAGCAGGAGTTCGCCGACGACTTCCGCCTGCACTCGGTGATCCGCAAGTACTCCGACCACATCAACTTCCCGGTCCAGATGTGGGTGCCACCCAAGACCGACAAGGACGACCAGGGCAACGAGACCGAGACCCCGGGGCGTTGGGAGACCGTCAACGACGCCAACGCGTTGTGGACCCGGTCGAAGAGCGAGATCACGGATGAGGAATACATCGAGTTCTACAAGCACGTCTCGCACGACTGGGAGCCGCCGCTGGCCTGGGCGCACAACCAGGTTGAGGGCAAGGTCGAGTACACATCCTTGCTCTACATCCCCAAGCGCGCGCCGTTCGACCTGTTCGAGCCGGAGCAGAGCCATGGCGTCAAGCTGTACGTCAAGCGGGTGTTCATCATGGACGACGCCGACAAGCTGATGCCGCGCTACCTGCGTTTCGTGCGCGGCGTGATCGACTCGGCCGACCTGCCGTTGAACGTCTCGCGCGAGATCCTGCAGTCCAACCGCGTGCTCGACACCATCCGCTCCGGCTCGGTCAAGCGGGTGCTCTCGATGCTCGAGCAGATGGCCAAGAACGAACCGGAGAAGTTCGCCGACTTCTGGCAGACCTTCGGTCGCGTGCTGAAAGAGGGCATCGGCGAGGATTTCGCCAACAAGGAAAAGATCGCCGGCCTGCTGCGCTTTGCCTCCACGAAAGGCGAGGGGAGCGAGGAGACCGTTTCGCTCGCCGACTACATCGAGCGAATGCCTGAGGACCAGGACGAGATCTACTACATCATTGCCGACTCCTACCAGGCGGCGATCGCCTCGCCGCACCTGGAGATCTTCCGCAAGAAGGGCATCGAGGTGTTGCTGCTCTCCGATCGGGTCGACGAATGGGTGATGGCGCACCTGACCGAGTTCGACGGCAAGACCCTGAAATCGGTCACCAAGGCGAAGATCGACGTCGACGAGGAAGACGAGGACGAGTCCGATGAGGAAAAGGCCGAGCACGAGGCGCTGATCAAGCGACTCAAGGAGACCCTCGGCGACGAGGTGAAGGACGTGCGTCGTTCACGGCGGCTGGTCGACTCCCCGGCTTGTCTGGTGACCGATGAAGGCGATGTCAGCCTCCACCTGCAGCGCATCCTCGAGCAGGCCGGCCAGTCGATGCCCGAAAGCAAGCCGATCCTCGAGATCAATCCGGACCACCGCCTGCTCCAGCAGGCCGAGGGCGAATCCGACGAGTCGCGCTTCGCCGACATCGCCCATGTCCTCTACGGGCAGGCGATGCTCGCCGAGGGCGGCAAGCTGGCCGATTCGGCCGACTTCGTCAGCCGGTTGAACCGCCTGCTCGCCTGACGGTCTAGAACTGTCAGTGCTCCGTGACGGACCCCCGGCAACCCCGGGGGTTCTTTCTTTTTGGGGCGACGGGTCGATGTGGACGCAGCTTCCTGGAGCTATATCTGGTCCACGCTTGGCCAGTTCCAGGTAATTCCCCAGCAATGTTCGGTTTTTCTGCGTCCAGTAGCATGCGATAATTATCCGATTTACCGGCTTGGGTTCTTCGATCTTGGTTCAGCAACGCACACTCCGAAATACCATCCGCGCCACGGGGATCGGTCTGCACACCGGCGAGCAGGTCCGTTTGACCCTGCGGCCGGCGCCTGTCGGCACCGGTATCGTCTTTCACCGGGTTGACCTCGGCAACGATGCGACGATCCCGGGTCACGCCTTCAATGTCGGCGAAACCCAGCTGTCCACCACGCTGGTTCAGGATGGGGTGAAGATCTCCACGGTCGAGCACCTGATGTCGGCGCTTGCCGGCCTGGGCATCGACAACTGCGTGGTCGAGATCGACGGGCCGGAAATGCCGATCATGGACGGCAGCGCCAGCCCGTTCGTTTTCTTGATCCAGTCGGCAGGCATCGAGGAGCAGGACGCCCATAAGCGTTTCATTCGCATCCTCGAGCCGGTCGAGGTGGTCGACGGCGATCGCTGGGTGCGCTTCGACCCGCACGAGGGCTTTCGCGTGGCGATGTCGATCGACTTCAACCACCCGGTGCTCGACAAATCGGCGCGCCTGGCGGAGATCGACTTCTCCTCGACCAGCTTCGTCAAGGAAGTCGCCCGCGCACGCACCTTCGGCTTCATGAGCGATCTCGAGATGATGCGCTCGCGCAATCTGGCGCTGGGCGGCTCGGTGGACAACGCCATCGTGGTCGGCGAGGAACATATCCTCAACGAGGACGGCCTGCGTTACGGTGACGAGTTCGTCAAGCACAAGATCCTCGACGCCATCGGCGATCTCTATCTGCTCGGTTGCAGCGTGATCGGCAGCTTCACCGGTCACAAGTCGGGGCATGCCCTCAACAACCAGCTGCTGCGTGCGCTGCTGGCCCGGGAGTCGGCCTACGAGGTGGTGACCTTCGAGAACGAGGAGCCGCCCCCCGTGTCATTCTCCCGCCCGGCGGCGCAGATCGCCGAGTGAGAACAGCGGAAGTCGGTTGAGTAAACGAGAAGGCCTGGCCATGCGCCGGGTCTTCTTTTTGCTGTCCATTGACGCAGGTTGCCGGGTGGACAGCGCGATCGGCTTGGGTAACACTGCCGACTCGTTTCGACAGGATCGTCGAGCGCGGGCCGGTCGGGAAGGCTGGTGCGATCATCTAACCACAAGGAGAAGTGACATGGGCTACATGCGCCGCATGAGCGGCCTGTTGGGGCTGCGCAAGTCTGGGGATCGCCGTCGTGGGCGCCGTTACGAGGCACCGCGAGGATGCCGGATCTTGGTGATCGATGATTCCAAGACCGTGGTCAAGATCCTGAGTCGGATGCTCAGTCAGAACGAGTACGAGCCGATCGCCGCCGGCGATGCCGAATCCGGTCTGGAACTGGCGCGTAAGTACCCGCCGGACCTGATCTTCCTCGATATCCTGCTTCCCGGCATGAACGGTTTTGCCGCCCTGCGCCGCCTGCGCCAGGACCCGGCGACCGCCGAGGTGCCCGTCATCATGATCAGCGGCGACGAGCAGTCGATGGCGCGCATGGTGCTCGACCGACTCGGCTCTGACGATTTCATGAGAAAGCCCTTTGGCCGCGCCGACGTCTTCACTCGTATCGAGGGCTTGGTGCGCAACGGGCGGCTGCCGCCCCGATCCCAGCCCTCGGCCTTCGACTGGAACGCCCTCTGAAGGTCTCGGGCGGGCGTGGCGCATGCGCCTCGGGCCTGATCTAAGCTCCGGGCATGAGCCGGCAGAAGAAAGTCGATTTCCCGGTGGAAAAGGTCCGCCGCTACCTCGAACCCGGTCCGGTCGTACTGGTCTCCTCCGCCTGTGATGGCGAGCGCGACATCATGACCATGGGCTGGCATACGGTGATGGCGTTCTCGCCGTCGCTGGTCGGCTGCGTGATCTCTGCGGGCAACCACAGTTTCGACCTGGTCCGCCGCTCGGGCGAGTGCGTGATCAACCTGCCGACGACGGATCTGATCGACGAGGTCATCGGCATCGGTAACACCAGCGGTGAGGCGCTCGACAAGTTCGAGCGTTTCAAGCTGACCGCCGAACCGGGGCAGGCGGTGTCCGCGCCCTGTCTGGCCGAATGCCATGCCCATTTCGAATGCCGGCTGGTCGACGATCGTCTGGTGGAGGATTACAACTTCTTTGTCTTCGAGGTCGTCCGCGCCCGCGTCGCCCCCGAGCCGGTTTACCCCGAGACCCTTCACTACACCGGTGATGGCGTGTTCATGGTCTCCGGCCAGACCGTCGATCGCAGTGAGCAGTTCTTGCCGCAGATGCTCTGAACGCCGTCTGCCTTGACTACCGTCCCGCGGGGACAGGGCGGCCGCGCGCGCCCGTTGCCGCAGTGGATCAGTCCTGTGGCGGCTTGAGCGCCCGAGAAAGCCGCTCCAATGCCCGCGCGAGGTCACTCCCCGGTTGCGCCTCGGCCAAGTAGTGCAGTGCCTGGCTGCCCGCTTGCGAGGCCGGTCGATCACGGTCACGAGGTTTGGGCCTCGCCGGGGCCCGGCTCGAGGTGATCCGCACTCGAATGCCCGCCGGTCGCGGCGCGCCGGGGTGTGCCTCGAGCGCCTTGTGCAGCCGCGCAAGTAGGTCGGGGGCCTCGAAACGCAGCCGGCTGGCGACCGCCGCGCTGGGCACGCCGATGGTCAGCGTCTGTTCGTTGACATTGAGCACCTGCACGCTTATTCCCGAGCGGCTCGGCACCAGTCCATCGACGATGGCCTGGTAGCCCCGGATCAGTGCCACCCGGTCGAGAATGCCGGCCAGTGTGGGGTTGTTCAGGCGGTAGCGTTCCAGATTCATCGCGCGGCCTTTCGTGACGGGGTTGTGACGGGCGTGAGGCATGGCCCGCCGCCTATCATTATCCACGCATCTGCCGTAAGATTCAGCGCATTTGCCAAGGAACTGCCCGCGGATTCGGTCCGCCACTTTTTCGGTCCGGCGGGCCCTCAGGCCGGTCGCGTTTCTCGCGGCCGCCGGGGCGCTTGACGAACTCGGTGGTTCCTTCCTTTTCGCGCGCCGTATCGGCGTGGTTTGTCGAAACACGGGATAGGACATGATTGGATCGTTTGCAGCAAAGGTTTTCGGTACGCGCAATGACCGCCAGGTCAAGAAGCTCAGGAAACGCGTCACGGAGATCAATGTCCTCGAGGAGGCGACCCAGGCGCTGTCCGACGACGAGCTGAAAGGGCGCACCGACGAGTTCCACCAGCGCTGGGCGGATGGAGAGAGCCTGGATTCCCTGCTGCCCGAGGCCTTTGCCGTCTGCCGCGAGATGAGTCGTCGCGTGATGGGCATGCGCCACTTCGACGTGCAGCTGATCGGCGGCATGGTCCTCCACGAAGGCAAGGTTGCCGAGATGAAGACCGGCGAGGGTAAGACCCTGGTCGCCACCTTGGCCGTCTACCTCAACGCCATCACGAAACAGGGCGTGCACGTCGTGACGGTCAACGACTATCTCGCCAAGCGGGACGCCGAATGGATGGGCCGCGTCTATACCGCGCTCGGCCTGACCGTGGGCACGGTGGTGCCGGGGATGGACGCACGCGCCAAGCGCGATGCCTATTACTGCGACGTCACCTACGCCACCAACAACGAGCTGGGCTTCGACTACCTGCGCGACAACATGGCCTTCTCCGCCGAGCAGATCATGCAGCGTGAGCCGGTCTTCGCCATCGTCGACGAGGTCGACTCGATCCTGATCGACGAGGCGCGTACGCCGTTGATCATCTCCGGTCCGGCCGCCGACTCCTCCGACACCTACCACACCATCAACGGCCTGATCCCCGAGCTCAAGCGCCAGGCGCGTGAAGAGCCCAAGGACGACGAGCCGCCACTGACCGACGAGGAGCGCGGCGACTTCACCGTCGACGAGAAGAACAAGCAGGCATTCCTCACCGAGCAGGGCTTCGACAAGGCCGAGGAGCTGCTGATCCAGGCCGGTCTGCTCGACGAAGGCGAGTCACTGTACGACTCGCACAACATCATGCTGCTGTCGCACCTGACCTCGGCCTTGCGCGCGCACGCTATCTACAAGCGCAACGTCGACTACATCGTCAAGGGCGACGACGTGATCATTGTCGACGAGTTCACCGGCCGGACGCTGGCGGGTCGTCGCTGGTCGGAAGGCCTGCACCAGGCGGTCGAGGCGAAAGAGGGCGTGACGATCAAGCCCGAGAACCAGACACTCGCCTCGATCACCTTCCAGAACTACTTCCGCCTCTATCCCAAGCTTGCCGGCATGACCGGGACGGCGATTACCGAGGCGCGCGAGCTGGGCGAGATCTACGGCCTGGATGTGATCCAGATCCCAACCAACCGACCCATCCAGCGGATCGACCACGGTGACCTGGTCTTCCTGACCGCCGAGGAAAAATACGGGGCGATCACCAAGGACGTGCAGGCAGCCCGCGACCGCGGCCAGCCCACCCTGGTGGGCACCGCCTCCATCGACGCCTCCGAGATCGTTTCCGAGGCGCTGCAGGAAGCCGGTATCCCGCACAACGTCCTGAACGCCAAGAATCACCTCAGTGAGGCGGAGATCATTGCCGAGGCCGGGCGTCCTGGTGCGGTGACCATCGCCACCAACATGGCCGGCCGCGGCACCGACATCGTGCTGGGCGGCAACCTCGAGCAGGAACTCCATGAGCTCGGCTCGGATGCCAGCGAGGAAGAGCGGGCCGAGGTCGAGGCCTCGTGGAAGCAGCGCCACCAGGTGGTGCTGGAATCGGGCGGTCTGCACGTGGTCGGCACCGAGCGCCACGAATCCCGCCGGGTCGACAACCAGCTGCGCGGCCGCGCCGGCCGTCAGGGTGATCCGGGTTCGACCCGATTCTTCCTCTCGCTGGAAGACAGTCTGATGCGGGTGTTTGCCTCCGATCGCGTCTCCGGGCTGATGAAGAAGCTCGGCATGAAATCGGGCGAGGCGATCGAGCACCCGTGGGTGTCGCGGGCGATCGAGAATGCCCAGCGCAAGGTCGAGGGTCACAACTTCGACATGCGCAAACACCTGCTCGACTACGACAACGTCGCCAACGAACAGCGCAAGGTCATCTACGAGCAGCGCCGTGCCGTCATGGCGACCACCGATACCAGTCCGATCATCGAGTCGATGCGCCGCGAGGTACTGGCCGAACGGTTCCGTCGTTACGTGCCCTCCGGCGCGCTCGAGGAGATGTGGGACGTCGAGGGTCTGACCGCCCATCTGAAGGAAGACTTCGGCCTCGATCTGCCGATTCAGAAATGGCTCGACGAGGACGGCGACCTTCACGACGAGACCTTGCTCGACAAGATTATCGACACCGCTCAGCGTCACTACGTGGCCAAAGAGACCTTGATTGGCAAGGACAATCTGCGCCAGTTCGAGAAGGGCGTGTTGCTTCAGGTGCTCGATGCGCAATGGAAGGATCACCTGGCGGCAATGGACTACCTGCGCCAGAGCATCGGGCTACGGGGGTACGCGCAGAAGAACCCGACGCAGGAGTACAAGCGCGAGGCCTTCGAGATGTTCGGCAAGATGCTCGACGAGATGAACTTTGAGATCGTCCGCACGCTGACCCGCCTGCAGATCGCCGCTCCCGAGGGCATGGAGCAGGGCGACATCACCTCGATGCTCGACGAGTTGGTCGACAATCCCCGCGTCGATCCCAGCCAGTTGCGCACTCGCCACGAGTCGGTCTCGACGTTTGCCGAGCCCGACGAGCCGGCCGCCCCTGCCCGGCCGTCGGGGCAGGGCGAGGCCGGTGGCGAAATGCCCACCCGCCCGGTGCGTCGCGAGAATCCCAAGATCGGTCGCAATGATCCGTGTCATTGCGGTTCGGGCAAGAAGTACAAGCACTGCTGCGGCAAGCTCTGAGGGCGGCTGCTACCCGCCTCGAAACAGTCTGATCAGGAGACAGGGAATGAAACGTCTGATTCTTGCCGTGGTGTTCGTGGTGGCGGTCATCCTGGCCGCCGCCCCGTTCGTTACCGGGCACGTCATGGAGAGCACGCTGGCCGAGGTCGAGCGATTCCCGGGCACGCGTGATGCGCTGGAACTGGAGGTGACCGACTACCAGCGCGGTTATCTCGAGTCCACGGCCGAGTCCGAGTTGCTGCTGCGCCTGCCCGAGCAGGAGCCGGTGCGCTTGACGCTCACGCATCGCATCGACCAGATGCCCGGCATTGACGGGCGGTATGCCACCGTTCACACCACCTGGGAGCCGACCAACCCCGAGCTGCGTGATGAGCTGGCCGAGGTGTTCGGTGACGATGCCGAGTTCACCCTCGCTACCGCGCTCTACCCGACCGGCGCCAGTCATTCGACCGGCCGCATCCCGGCGGTCGAGCGTGATGGTGTCGACTTCTCCGGGGCGGACATCGAACTCGACACGACGGCCAGTGGTCACTTCGACTATCGCCTCGAGGGCGCGCGGCTGGCCGTTGACGACACGGCCGAGGGCGTCGAGTCCGGCTCGGCCGTGGTCACCGAGGGGATTCGCCTGATTGCCTCCGGGCAGGTCGCCGAGGATGGCTTTGTCTGGGACAGTGACGGTCGTTTCGAGATTGATCACCTCGAGATTGCCGAGGCGAGCGGGCAGGGTCGGGTCGAGGATTTCGTCCTGCGGTTCGATTCGGCGCGTGACGAGGATCAGTGGGGCTTCGCCGTTGCCTACGAGGTCGGTGAGGCGGTCATCGAAGACGAAACATTCCGTGATGCCGAGATGCGGCTTGCTGTTGATCGGCTCGATGCTGCCGCGGTGCGCGCGCTGGTCGAGCGCATGGAAACCTTGCAGGAGCTCTCGGCACGTGGTGCGTCGATCGATCAGGCCCTCACCGATGCCGTGGTCGCAGAATTGCCCGCCCTGATGAGCCACGGGCCGCGTATTGCCATCGAGCCGTTGCGCGCCACCACCGCCGAGGGCGACACCGAGATCACGCTTGCCGCCGAACTGCCGGCCGGCGTGAGCGAGGGCGAGCCCAACCCGATGATGTGGATGGCGATGCTCAGTGCGTTGGTGATCGAGGGCAGCCTCGAGATGCCGATCGCCCTGCTGGAGAAATCCGCGGCGGCGCGTGGGCAGCGCGTCGGCATCGTCGAGGAGCAGCTTGCGCCGCTGGTCGCCCAAGGGTGGGTCAACGTCGAGGACGGCGTGGTCACGACCACCGTCGACTTTCGACAGGGGAATCTCCAGCTCAATGGCACCTCGGCCAACCAGTTGCTGAACATGGCCTTTGGTAGTTAAGCGGCGCAGTGAGTCAGGAGAACACGGCATGAGCGTAGGTTTGACCGCCCCGGCAGCCGGGGAATTGCAGCCCATTCCCGGTATTCGCATCGGGATCACCCAGGCCGGCGTGCGCAAGGCCAATCGGGATGACCTGGCCGTGATGCTCTTGCCCGAAGGCGCAACCATGGCCGGGGTGTTCACGCAGAACCGCTACTGCGCGGCCCCGGTCATCATGTGTCGCGATCGCCGTGAAAGTGACGTCGCCCCGCGGGCGCTCGTGATCAATACCGGCAATGCCAACGCCGGCACCGGGGCCGATGGTATGGCCCGTGCCGAGTCCGTCTGTCACACGCTCGCCCACCGCCTGGGGTGTGATGATCGGGCCGTCTGGCCGTTCTCCACCGGCGTGATCATGGAGACCCTGCCGTCGGAGAAGATCATCGCCGCGCTGCCGGCGGCGGTTGCCGAGGCGGTCGAGGACAACTGGCTGCGCGCCGCCTCGGCGATCATGACCACCGATACCATCCCCAAGGGGCGCTCGCTGACCCGAGTGATCGGCGGGGCCTCGGTGACCATCACCGGCATCGCCAAGGGATCCGGGATGATCCACCCCAACATGGCGACCATGCTCGGCTACATGGGGATCGACGCCCAGGTGCCCAAGCCGGTGCTGCAGGCGATGCTCGACGATGTCACCCAGGAAAGCTTCAATCGAGTGACCGTCGACGGCGATACCTCCACCAACGATGCCTTCATGCTGATTGCCAACGGTCGCGAGGGTAGCCTCGAGGTCACCAGCACCGACGACCCGAACTACGCGCCGTTGCGCGATGCCGTCGCCGAGGTGGCCGTGTTCCTGGCCCAGGCCCTGGCGCGTGACGGCGAGGGGGCGACCAAGTTCGTCACCATCGAGGTCAGCGGCGGGCGCGACCGGGCCGAGTGTCGTCTGGTGGGCAAGGCCATCGCGCACAGCCCGCTGGTCAAGACCGCGCTGTTTGCCTCCGACCCGAATCTCGGGCGGATTCTCGCGGCCGTCGGTTATGCCGGCATCGACGACCTCGACGTTGGCAACGTCAGCCTGTGGTTGGGCGACGTGCGGGTAGTGGTCGATGGCGGGCGCGACCCGGATTACGTCGAGGCGGAGGCGGCCGCGGTGATGGCCGAGCCCGAGATCACCATGCATATCGATCTTGGTCGCGGCTCGGCCGTCGATCAGGTCTGGACCTGCGATTTCTCCTACGGCTACGTCAAGATCAACGCCGAGTACCGCTCCTGATCGTGGTGGACCGGCCACGGACCGATATTGTCCTGGGGCTCTTGCGTGAGCCGGACGGTCACGTCTGGGCGGAGGTTCGCTCCAACGACAAGCACCTCGCCGGGTTGCGCGCCTTCCCCGGTGGCAAGCGCCTCGATGGAGAAACCGCGCGGGCCGCGCTGGTGCGTGAGCTCGACGAGGAGATCGGCATCCGGGTGCAGCGCGCCCGACGGGTGATCACGCTTAACTGGGATTATCCCGATCGCCATCTGCGACTGATCGGCTTTGAGGTCACCGCCTGGACGGGACGACCCCGCTCGGTCGAAGGGCAGGCGCTGCTTGCCGAACCGCTTGATCGGGATGCTCGGGGTGACTGGCTGGCCGCGATGCCGCCGGCCAACCGCGGGCTGGTCAACGCGCTGGTCCTGCCGCGTTGCCTTGCTATTACGCCGCCGCTCGGCGCTGACGGGCTCACCGCCTGGCAGGCAGGCATCGAATCGCGCCTGCATTCTCTGCCCGCGCCGATGCTGATCAACCTGCGTCCCGGTAGTGCCGCAGCCAACGCCGATCTACCGTGGCCGGCGTTGGCCCAGGTCGTGCTGGCAGCCGGGCATTGGCCCGTGGTTAACCCGCCCGGTGATCGGTCGTGGCCTGAGGGACTGGACCCGCGCGTCGGTCTGCATCTGAATCACGGCCGGCTGCTGTCGATGGCCGCCGAAGATGTGCGGGAAAAGCAGGCGCGCGGTCACCTGGTGAGCGCGGCGGTGCACGATCACGCTACCCTCGAGCGAGCCGTCGAATTGGCCGTCGACCTGGTCACCGTGTCGCCGCTACGACAAACCGCGACCCATCCGGGCGTGTCGGGCATGGGCTGGGCCGCGTTCGCGGGGCTCGCGGCGGCCGCTTCCATGCCGGTCTACGCCCTCGGCGGGGTGGGTCCCGACGACCTGACGCGCGTCTGGCGGCATGGCGGGTTCGGCGTGGCAGCGATCTCGGCGTTCTGGTAAGCCTGATCCGCGCACAGGGGAGAAACGGATGAGTATGAAACAGGCGAAATGGATGGTGGCCACGCTTCTAATCTTGGGTGTGCTGACCTATCTGTGGGGGCGAGCGCCGGGGAAGCTGACCACCGACACACCGATGACCGGCCCGCTGACCGAGGTGCCGGCACCGACCGGTTGCCAGCTCAAGGGCGAAGGCTGCGAGATCGAGATCGACGGCCTGGGATCGTTCCTCGTACGCATGCCCGAGGCGGTGGTGCCACTGGAGAAGGCGGTCATCCGGGTCGTGCCGCAGGGCGAGGCGGCAAAAGCCGTCGGCGAGATCCGGGTGGACTTCGAGATGATCGGCATGGATATGGGGATCAACGCTTACCGGTTGGATCGATTGGCCGACGACACGTACCGCGAGGAGATCATCCTGCCGGTCTGCACCACCGATCGCAGCGACTGGCGCGCCAATCTGAGCATCCACAGTACGGCGGGTGCGTACCTGGTGCGGCTGCCGTTGAGCGTCGATCGATCGCGCTAGGGAGTCTCAGTCGCCCGGGCTTAGGCGTCGCAGCAGGACATAGAGCGCACCGGTGCCGCCGTCGTGTGGCGGGGCCGAACAGAAGGCGACCACATCGTCACGCTGGGGCAGCCAGCGATTGAGCAGGGTCTTGAGTACCGGCTGACCGTCCGCGGACCGATAACCCTTGCCGTGCACGATGCGCACGCAACGACGCATCTCGCCGCGTTCGCGGCGGATGAAGGCGGCCACCTCGTTACGGGCGCGATCGACGGTAAGGCCATGTAGGTCGAGTGACGCCGAGACGCTGTAGCCGCCTCGCTTGAGCTTGCGCAGGATGGTCTTCTGCACACCGGGGCGGACGTATTGCACCTGTTCGCCCTGCTCGGGGGCGTCGGCGAGATCGCTGACGGCAAACGCGTCGACCATCTCGTCGAAACCCGGCTCTCGGCGGGGGTGGGCGCTGACGCGCGGCCGCACGGGCTCGACGCGTTCGTCCTCGACGCGTTCGACGGGGCCGACGGCGTCGAGGAACAGCGCGCGATCTTCTGGGTCGATGCGTGGCTCGTCACTCATGGGGACATCATAGCCTCCCGTCAGGGCGCACGACCATGGTTGGTTACTGAATTGGCGGTCGGCAGAGGGTATCCTTAGGGTCCTTTATGGCCCTGCGAATTGAAACGAGTAATCGATGCATATCCTTCTGAGCAACGACGACGGTTATCTCTCCCCCGGTCTGAATGTGTTGGCCGAGCGACTGGCGCAATTTACCACCGTGACCATCGTCGCCCCGGACCGTGACCGCAGCGGGGCGTCCAATAGCCTGACGCTCTCCCGCCCCCTGCGTCCGCGCCAGCTCGAAGAGCGGCTCTGGGTCATAGATGGCACGCCCTCGGATTGCGTACATCTCGGCATCAAGGGACTGCTGCCCGAGATGCCCGATCTGGTGGTCTCGGGCATCAACCATGGTGCCAACCTGGGTGACGACGTGCTCTATTCCGGCACCGTCGCCGCGGCCAGCGAAGGCCGGGCGCTGGGTCTGCCTGCCATCGCGGTCTCCTGCCAGTCGTTCGCCCCGGAGTACTTGGATTCGGCCGCGCATTGGGTCGAGTGGCTGATTCGTCGGCTCGGCAATCACCCGTTGCCGGCCTACACCCTGCTCAACGTCAATGTGCCGGATGCGCCGCTGGATCAGATCGGCGGGGTACGCGCCACTCGCCTGGGGCGGCGGCATCCTTCCGGCCAGTTGGTCAAGGACACCGATCCGCGCGGACGCGAGATCGTCTGGATCGGAGCGGCGGGCGAGGCGGAGGATGCCGGCGAGGGCACGGACTTTCATGCCCTGTCTGACGGTTGGGTATCGGTCACGCCGATCCATTTCGACATGACCCGTCACGAGGCGATGCCGTCGCTCGAGCAATGGCTGACCTGAGGGCCGGCTGGTGATCCGACGGAACTACCAATGGGCGCGCCAGACCATGCTCGAGCGGCTGGTTTCGCAGGGGATTCGTGCGCAACCGGTGCTCGATGCGATGGCCGCCGTCCCGCGCGAGGCCTTTGTCGACGAGGTGCAGAGCGTGCGGTCCTACGAGGACTGTTCACTGCCGATCGGGCAGGGGCAGACCCTGTCGCAGCCGTATATCGTCGCGCGCATGACCGAGCTGGTTATGGCCGGCGAGTCCCGGCTGGCGCGCGTGCTCGAGGTTGGCACCGGCTCGGGTTACCAGGCGGCGGTGTTGGCCCAGTTGTGCCAGTCGGTATTCACCGTTGAGCGCATCGGTGCGTTTCTCGACCAGGCCAAGGCGCGGCATCGCGCGCTGGGGTTGCTCAATATCCGCTACATGCACCGCGATGGTTTCAAGGGGTGGCCGTCGCAGGCGCCGTTCGAGGCCATCGTGGTGACGGCGGCCCCGGATGCCGTTCCCCCGGAGCTCAAGGAGCAACTCGCCGTCGGCGGCCGGCTGGTGATCCCGGTCGGGGCGCAGGGTGGCGGGCAGAAGCTGACCGTGATCACGCGACTGACCGACAACGAGTACCAGACGCGCTGGTACGATTTGGTCTCGTTCGTCCCACTCTTGCCGGGGGCTCTCGCATGAGGATCCCGAGCATGAACCTGTTGGCATGAGGTGCCCATGAGGCTGTTCGGCCCGCTGTATGACCGTGTCCTGGCCTGGTCGGCCCATCGGCGTGGCCCGGCCCTGCTCGGGGCGTTGAGCTTCGCCGAATCCTCGTTCTTCCCGATCCCTCCGGACGTCATGCTGATGCCCATGGCGCTTGCCCGACCGCGCTGCTGGTGGGGTTTTGCCTTGATCGCGACCCTTGGCAGCGTGCTTGGCGGGATATTGGGTTACCTGATCGGGTTCTGGGCGATCGAGGCGATCGAGCCGTGGTTGTCCGAATCGCATTATGCCGACGGGTTCGAGCGAGCGCGCGACTGGTTTGCCGACTGGGGGTTCTGGGCGGTGCTGGTTGCCGGCTTCTCGCCAATTCCCTACAAGGTGTTCACCATTGCCGCCGGGGCGCTGACGATGAATCCGCTCGGCTTCGTGGTCGCCTCGTTCGTCGGACGCGGTGCGCGCTTCTTTCTCGTGTCGGGACTGGTGGCCTGGGCAGGGCCCCGCATCGCGCCAACGTTGCGCCGCTATATCGAATGGCTGGGCTGGCTGTTTGTCGCCCTGCTGCTGATTGCCATCGGTGTCTGGCAGCTGATGTAACCCATGCATACCCGGCGGCCCCTTCTCCTCTCGTCTCGTTTGCGCCGATTTCTGGTGGTCGGCTTGCTGTCCGGATTGTTTGGGTTGAGCGGCTGCGCCACTCCCACTGACTATCGCAGCTGGGAGAGTGGCCAGCCGGTGTATTACGTCAAGGGCGGAGACACCCTCTATTCGATTGCCGTGGCCAACGATCTGGACTGGCAACGTCTGGCTCGTTGGAACGGCATTTCCAACCCGCGTCACCTCAAGATTGGTGAGCGTCTACGTCTCAGCCCCCCGGGCGGCGGGACGAGTGCTGGGCGGACGAGCGGTGCGCCTACTGCAAACACACCGGTAAAGACCGCTACCAGTGTCACCCGGTCGCGTCGCGCCGCACCGGCCGCCTCACCGGTGGACTGGAAGTGGCCATTGGACGGACGGGTGCTGCATCGTTTCCCCGAGGGCGCTCCCGCCCAGAAAGGCGTGATCCTCGCGGCCTCCATTGGCACCCCGGTACGTGCGGCCGCCGGCGGCAAGGTGGTGTACTCCGGCGATGGCTTGCCAGGCTACGGCAATCTGATCATCGTCAAGCACAACGCCGAATGGCTTTCGGCCTATGCCTACAACAAGAGTTTGGCTGTCTCGGAAGGACAGCAGGTCCGCCGTGGGCAGACCATCGCCCGCGTGGGACCCCGCAATCACCGTAAGCCCGAAGAGGGTGGTCACCTCTTGTTCCAGATTCGACGCCAGGGCAAGCCGGTCGACCCGGAGCGGTATCTCCCCTAAGGCGTCGTTCCGGGGGGTGCCCGTGCAGTGTTCACCGAGCTCATGCGGCTGAGATTTACATCCCCTGTCATGCCATCCGAGGCGGCTGTCTCCTTTCCGCTTTCCCGTACTGTTTTCTCCTCTTTCTGGCCGTCCGTTTGATGCCCTGACGGCAGGGGCGATTGTGTGTTTGAAAACTTTCTGTGGATTCCCATGTCGCAATCTCCATGGACGGCGATTAATCATCGAGGGGCAGGTGTACATGTCTTGTACATGTTTCGGCTGAAGCGTGCGTGCACAGCGAGCTTGCGCGCAAACGGCAAAGGTGCTTCCCCGGTACAACTTTTAATAAATCGAAACTGAAATGTTGTTTTATTCGATTCCATAGGGATTGATCGCCCCAATTTATTGTGCAAAGGTTGTACACAGATTGACTCAACGAGAATCGCAATCAAGCGAGGGATACGACATGGCACAGGCAATCGTTCACGACAGCATCACCCAGGTCGAACCCGCCAAGGTGGACGAGCTGGCCGCCGATCCGGCCGAAACGGAGGTCGCGTCTGGTGCGGCCCGCAAGGCGGGCCCCTCCGGGGCCTCGGAATTCGCTCGCAACTTCAGCGTCGCCGACTCAGAGACCCCCGATCCGGTTCGCCTGTACCTCAAGGATGTCGAGACCGAGCGTCTGCTGACCCCGGCCGAGGAAATCGACTTTTCCCGCCGAGCGCAGGCCGGCGAGGAATGGGCCCGCCAGAAGATGATCGTTTGCAACCTGCGACTGGTGATCAAGCTGGCGCGCCGCTATATCAATCGTGGCCTCGACCTGCTGGACCTGATCGAGGAGGGCAATCTCGGTTTGATGCGAGCGGTGGAGAAGTTCGACCCCGAACGCGGTTTTCGCTTTTCGACCTACGCCACCTGGTGGATTCGCCAGACGATCGAACGGGCGCTGATGAACCAGGCCCGCACCGTTCGGCTGCCGGTGCACGTGGTCAAGGAAGTGCATTCCTACAATCGAGCGGCGCGCAAGATTTCACAGAGCCAGAACGGCGATGTCCGTCCCGAACAAATCGCCGAGCATCTGGACAAGCCGGTCAAGGACGTGCTCAAGGTGATGTCCTACAACGAACGGGAATCTTCGTTCGACAGTCCCCTCAAGGGTGACGGCGAGTTTTCTCTGCTCGACATGGTGCCCGACGAAAACAGCCAGCTGCCCGAAGACGAGTTGCAGGATGATGGCGTCATGCGGTTGCTCGACCGGTTGATCGACAAGCTGGAGGGCAAGCAGCGCGAGGTGCTGATGCGCCGCTATGGGCTGCGAGGCCACGAGCCGGCGACCCTCGAGCAGGTTGGCAGCCTGCTGGGTTGCACCCGTGAGCGCGTGCGCCAGATTCAGCTTGAGGCGGTGCGCCGCCTCAAGCAGTTCGCCGCCAATGAAGGAGTGACGTCGGACGTGATTTTCAGCGAGTGACAACGTCTCGCGCCTGACCCCGCGGAGTCCCATAGTTCCGGCCGCCCCTGCCAACTGGCAGCGGACGGTCTTTTTGTATCTGGGGAGAGCGATGTTGTTCACTGGCTAATAGTTGGAGGTCCTGGGCGGGGCTGGCAAAATGTGAATCGCTGCCGGTTGAACGTGATCGGCGAGGTAACCAAAGGGGCTTCGCATGACCGATACGAAAACGGAATTCGACATCTGTGCCGAGGATCGCGTGCCGGTGCTGTTGCATCGTGTTGACCAGCTCTGGCGCCAGTTGCTTGATCACGAGCTTGCCCATCACGGTCTGAGCCAGGCCAAGTGGCGCACCATGGCCATCCTGTCGCTGTATCCGGAGGGGTTGATCCAGTCGGAGCTGGCCGAGGAGTTGGGCATTGAGGGGCCCTCGCTGGTCGCGATGATCGACCGATTGTCGCGTGACGAGTGGGTCGAGCGGGTCCAATGCGGCACGGACCGTCGCTGCAAGATCATCCGTCTGACCGAGCGTGCGTTGCCGTTGATCGACGAGATACGCGCCAGCGCCGAGAAGCTCTATGCCCGCACCTTTGCCGAGATCGATGTGCCGGGCGTGAGCATCCCGGACGTGGAGCGATTCTTCATCGCCCTGCGCGATCGTCTGTTCGATAATCTGCCGGAGAAGAAGCGTCAGCAGCGCCGACGCAATCTGGCGCGGGCCGCCGCCGAGGGCTGAGACACTACTCCGGAGCAAGGGATTTGTCGGGCCGGAAACGAAACGCCCCGGTCATGGGTATCCATGCCGGGGCGTTCTGCGTCTGGTGGGCGGTCCGTGGTTTAGGCGGCACCACCGCCGTTGCCTTCCTGCTGCTGACTGGCCCGCTGCATCAGGAATTCCGCCAACAGCGGGACCGGACGGCCCGTCGCGCCCTTGGCATCGCCAACCTTCCACGCCGTGCCCGCGATGTCGAGGTGGGCCCAGTGATGCTCCTTGACGAAGCGCGAGAGGAAGGCGGCTGCCGTGATGCTGCCCCCTTCGCGCCCGCCAATGTTCGCCATGTCGGCAAAATTGCTCTTGAGCTGGTCCTGGTACTCGTCCCACAGTGGCAATTGCCACGCGCGGTCGTTGGCTACCTCACCGGCCCGGAGCAGTTCCTTGGCCAGGGGGTCGTGGTTGGACAACAGCCCGCTCGGATGACGACCCAGAGCGACGATGCATGCACCGGTCAGGGTGGCGATATCGACGATGGCTGACGGCTTGTAGCGCGCGGCATAGGTCAGGGCATCACAGAGGATCAGTCGGCCCTCGGCGTCGGTGTTGAGCACCTCGATGGTCTGGCCGGACATGCTGCGGATCACGTCGCCGGGCTTGAGGGCTGCGCTGCCGGGCATGTTCTCCACCGTGGGAACTAGGCCCACCACGTTGATCGGCAGCTGCATTTCGGCCACGGCGGACATCACGCCGATGGTGGCCGCCGCACCTCCCATGTCGAACTTCATCTGGTCCATGTCGGGCCCAGGCTTGAGCGAAATGCCGCCAGTGTCGAAGGTCACGCCCTTGCCGACCAGCACGATCGGCGGGCTGTCGGCATCCGCCCCCATGTGTTCCATCACGATCATCTTGGGGGGCTCGCTGCTCCCCTTGGCTACCGCCAGCAGCGCGTTCATCCCCAACGACTCCATGCGAGAGGCGTCGAGCACCTCGACCGACAAGTGCACATGGGTTTCTGTCATCTTGCGCGCATGCTCGGCCATGGTGGTGGGGGTGAGCAGATTGCCGGGCATGTTGGCGAGGTTCTTCGCCATGCGCATGCCGTTACTGATGGCGGTCGCCTCGCGCACGTAGCGTTCGGCCTCCATCAACTCCTTGCGGGTGGGTAGGATGAACGTCACCTTGCGCAGCGGGCGGCGTGGTCCCAGATCCCGGTCGGTCTTGAGATCGTCGAAGCGATACAGGACATCGTCGATGGCAACGATGCTCTGGCGCAGCACCTGTTCCAGGCTGCTGCCACGTACGTCGATTTCGGAGAGGTGGCTGACACATTCTGCCGTGCCACGGTGATGCAGTGCCTCGACGGCGGCGCGGGTCGCCTTGACCAGCCCGCGTGTGTCGAGCTCGCGCTCCTTGCCCAGACCGACCAGCATCACGCGGTCGGCTTGCACATTGGGCACGCCGTGGAGCAGCAAGGTGTCACCCAGTTCACCGTCCATGTCGCCACGGCGGGTGATCGCGGTGATAAAGCCGTCACTGACCTGGTCGATGGTCTCCGCCGCTGCCGTCAGCCGACGGGATTCGAATACACCGACGATCAGGCAGGCGGTACGCTGCTTTTCCGGGGCGCCACTCTTTACGGAGAATTCGAGCACGGTGTTCTTCCTCGTGTCTGATGTGCGGTTAACGGGAGACCGGATTTGTACCGGCCGATCGGGCATCCGTTCAGTCGGCCCAATCAGGCAACTATGACTGGGCAGTCTAGCAAAACCCCGTCATGGCCCGCCGGGGTTCGGTGCATCGGCCCACGCCTGCTACGATTTCCATTCCCAGAGGAGGCCCTGCGCGCATTGCCATTGCCTCTGCGTGGAAATTCCATAACGCTGCACCAGGGTGCCACGATGACCGATCCGTCTGAGAAGAAACCGACCGACCACCCGGACGACGAGTTCGAGCCGGGCATTGGTGA
Source organism: Halothiobacillus sp. (assembly GCA_016278265.1). Taxonomy (GTDB): domain Bacteria; phylum Pseudomonadota; class Gammaproteobacteria; order Halothiobacillales; family Halothiobacillaceae; genus Guyparkeria. The sequence goes on from JADQCE010000002.1 coordinate 198,522, forward strand.
CCCCTATCGTTTCGAGGCGCCGTCGCGCCAGCCGGGCTTCGCTCGAGTGTCGAAAGCCATGCTGGTGATCGGCGCGATCCTCTCGACGGTGGGCGTGGTCGGAGGGCTCGGGCCAATCATGTTCACCAGCGAGGAGGACAAGCTTCAGTTCATGAATCTGCTGATGCTCGCCCCGGCCGGGGTGATCCTGATGTTCGCCGGGATTACCGGCTGGGTGATCGCCGGCGGGCGCTGACCTTCCTCACTCACGCCACGAACCGAGCAGACACAAAAAACCCCGGGCAAGGCCCGGGGTTTTGTTCTTTCGGACCGGCAATCGCCGGTCGGGTGATCAGCTGGCCCGCGGGACGCGGACGTCCTCGACCAGTTCCTGGATCTCATGCGGCGGCGGGGTGGTCATCTTCGCGACGAGAATCGCCACGATGAAGTTGATTGCCGCGCCGATGGCGCCGAACGAGGTCGGGTTGATACCGAACATCCATGCTTCACGGGTGTCTTCAAGCGGGTTAGTCCCCGGAATGAAGAACCAGCCCTTGTACATGAAGATGTACAGCAGGGTGATGGACAGGCCGGCCAGCATGCCCGCGATGGCGCCTTCCTTGTTCATGCGCTTGGAGAAGATCCCCATCATCAGCGCCGGGAACAGGGAGCTTGCGGCCAGGCCGAAGGCCAGTGCCACCACCTGCGCGGCGAAGCCGGGCGGGTTAAGGCCCAGGTAGCCGGCAATGATGATCGCGACGGTCATCGAGATCCGACCGGCCATCAGCTCGTTCTTCTCCGAGATGTTCGGCATGAACACGCCCTTGAGAAGATCGTGCGAGATCGCCGACGAGATCGCCAGCAGCAGGCCCGCGGCGGTCGACAGCGCGGCGGCGATACCACCAGCGGCAATCAACGCGATGACCCAGTTCGGCAAGTTGGCGATCTCCGGGTTGGCCAGCACCATGATGTCGCGGTCAACGTACAGCTCGTTGCCGTTCCAGCCGTACTCTTCCTCGGCCATGGCCGCGAACGCTTCGTTGTCGTCGTTGTAGTACTGGATGCGGCCGTCGCCGTTCTTGTCCTCGAACTGCAGCAGGCCAGTGGTCTCCCAGCTCTTCATCCACTGGGGACGCTCGGCGTAGAGCAGGTTGCCTTCCGGTGCGCCGATCTGGTCGGTGTCCTGCACGGTCTTGAGGGTGTTCCACATCGCCATGGCGCCGACGGCCGGGGCGGTGGTGTACAGGATCGCGATGAACAGCAGGGTCCAGCCGGCGGATTTGCGGGCATCACGGACACGCGGCACGGTGAAAAAGCGCACCAGCACGTGCGGCAGGCCGGCGGTGCCGATCATCAGTGCCAACGTGAGCAGGAAGGTGTTCATCAGGTCCGGCGTGCCGGTGTACTCGGCAAAGCCCAGGTCGACCAGGACCAGGTCCAGCTTCTGCAGCAGGTACTGGTCCGAGCCCGCGCCGGTCAGTTCGGCACCAGTGCCAATCTGCGGCAGGAAGTGGCCGGTCAGCTGCAGGGAGATGAAGATCGCCGGCACGGTGTAGGCGAAGATCATGATCACGTACTGCGCGATCTGCGTGTAGGTGATGCCCTTCATGCCGCCGAGTACCGCGTAGACGAACACGATGCCCATGCCCGCGAACAGGCCGACTTCGACCGAGGTCTCGAGGAAGCGGGAGAACGCCACGCCGACGCCCTTCATCTGGCCGATGACGTAGGTCAGCGAGATGACCAGCAGGGCGATGACGGCGATGACGCGTGCGGCGTTCGAGTAAAAGCGGTCACCGATAAATTCCGGCACCGTGAACTTGCCGAACTTGCGCAGGTACGGCGCGAGCAGCATCGCCAGCAGTACGTAGCCGCCGGTCCAGCCCATCAGGTAGGCAGAGGCCGAGTAGCCGTTGAAGGCAATCAGGCCGGCCATCGAGATGAACGAAGCGGCGGACATCCAGTCGGCAGCGGTGGCCATGCCGTTGAGGACGGGGTTGATCCCCTTGCCGGCGACGTAGAACTCGCTGGTGGTGCCGGCTCGGGCGACGATCGCGAGGACGAAGTAAAGCAAGAAAGTGGCGCCAACCACCAGGTAAATCAGGGTCTGTAGTTCCATGTGTCTTGGGCTCCTGCGTTATCAGTCTTCGGCGACGCCGAATTTCTTGTCGATGGCGTTCATGCGCCAGGCGTAGAAGAAGATCAGCACCACGAAGGTGAAGATCGAGCCTTGTTGCGCGAACCAGAAGCCCAGCGGATAACCGCCCAGGTGGATCTGGTTGAGCGTATCGACCAGCAGAATGCCGAATACGTAGGACACCAGGAACCAGACGACCAGACAGCCGAACAGTACCTTCAGGTTGGCACGCCAGTAATTAGCGCGATTGGAACGTTGCTCCATAAGTGGCTCCTCAAGTTTCGGTTGAGTCCGAAAGTTTTATGTCTTCCATCTCCTGCCGGGGACGGGCATGGCGGCGCTCACGCACCCACCACGCCCCGTCCCCGGAGCACGGTAAGCCTACTGGAACCGTGGGGGGAAAGGGAACCTATGTTTATTGACCGTCCATCATCAGAGCTGATATGCGATGGCCAGATGCTGCTGGAGCTTACGGGCGATGCGGAAGGACTCCTTGAGCAAGCGTTGAGTGAGCCCGTCGAGCCGGTCCGGATCGATCAGGTTGTCTGGCGATTCGCCGCGCTGAATCTGCGCGTACTGGTGGCGCAGTCGCAGTCGTTGGATGAAGTCGTAGGCGGCGGACAGATCCTCGGCCGGCAAGGCGCGTTCGGGCACTAGGGCCAGTCGCTGGTCGGTGCGCGTCGCCGCCGAGCCCTGGGCCAGTGCCTCGATGCGGGCGGCATCGACGAATGGCGTGGCGCCGTCGAGCTTGATGTCGATGCCACGCTGACCGCCACGGGAACGGGTGCGAAAGCCACCAAACAGGGTCAGCGGCGGCTGATTGCGCAGGGCGTTGGCGGCAAGTTGGCGCCGGAAGCGGCTGTTCTTCTTGGCTGGCTCGCGCCAGGCATTGGCCCATTGCTCGAACAACGATTCGCTACCGGCCAGACCGCGCGCGTCGAAGAAGATGCTGGTCTTGAGCAGGTGCTCGGGCGTGCCTTGGTCGATCCAGTCGCGAAAACGCTTGTCCCATTCATTGACCGACAGGCACAGGTCCGGATTGCCGGCCATGATGTTGCCCGGACACAGCGGGTAGCCCAGCTGGTCGAGGGCCTCGTTGACGCGGCGGGCCAAAGGCAGCAGGTGATCCCGGGCCGTCTGGGGATCGATTGTTCCTGCGAAGACCAGTCCGTTGTCCTGGTCGGTGGCCAGGGTCTGCTCCGAGCGCGCCTCGCTGCCGAAGGTGAGCCAGCACCATTCCAGCTCGGCGGGCAGGGGAGCGTCCTCGAACGTCAGCCCGATCACGCGCCGGGTGATCGCATCGTTGATGCCGCTGACGATCCGGCTGATCGGGGCGAAGCCCGAGCCCGATTCGAGCAGGGCGCCGACGATGCTGGGCACCTCGTGGCGAATGCCGGCCAGCGCCTCGATGTCGCGCGCGCGGCCGATGCGCTGATGCAGCAGGCCCGGCGTCATCGCATTGACACGATAGAGCGCGGCCTCGTCCAGCACGCCCAGCGGTTCATCGCGGCCCCGCTCGGTGACCAGCAGGTGATGAAAGCCGTGCTCGGCGAGCGTCACGGCCGCCTCGAGCAGCGAGGTATCGGCATCGATGCCGACCGGGTCGCGTGTGGCGATCTCGGCCAGCGTGGTGTCTGCCGGCCGAGTCAGCCCGCGGAAGGCGAGGTCCCGGAGCGTGGCGATGCCAAAGCCGTCGGCGAGATGGACCAGGATCGCCTCGCCGCCGTGGGCTTCCAGCGCGCGGGCCGCCTGGGAAAGCGTGGTGTCGCCGTCGAGTTTCAGCGTACGTGAGTCCATCCGGGCGCGGATCGGCGTGGCCGGATCGAGTAGCGCGCCGGAGGGGCCAGCCCCGTCGTCGATTTCTTCGGCCACCGGCCCGCGGGTGAGCAGGTGCCCGATGCGCCGGGTGCAGAAGTCGTCAAAGGCCTCGCTCTCGCGCCGCAACTGCCCGAACGCATCGGCCGGCAGCGTGACCGCATTGCCCGGTTCGGCGACCTGCTGGCGGGTACTGACGGGGCGGGCCTCCATCAGCGCGCCCAGCGGGAAGCTGTCGCCCCGGCCCAGCGACCAGACCGGGTGACCGTCGGAGCCCTCGACCAGGCCGTCCACGCGGCCGGAGAGCAGCACGAAGAACGTCGTCGGCGGGCCCATGCGCGGCTCGAGCAATACCTCACCTTGCTCGAGCCGGCGGATGCGTCCCTCGCGCATCGAGCGGGCCAGGGTGTCGGGATCGATGCGGTCGAATGGCGCGATCTCACGTAGCGCGAGCAGGGCCTCGCGGGCGTCTTCTGTGAGGTCGGTCGGATCGGGGTCGTCCATGGTCACTCCGAGGTTGCGCCGGACGGCTATGCTGAGCTGTGTTGTTCCCAACCATAGCGGAGGTTTTGCCATGAGGGGAGTGTCCATTGGTCGAGCGTTGATGCCGGTCCTCATGCTGGCTGCTGCCTGTGTGCAGGCCCAGGAGCATGCCGATGGCGCGGGGGACGTGGTCACGAGCGACCGGATCGGCATGGGTCTGGCGGCGGATATCGCCGAGGAGGCGGTCGCCGCCTGCACTCGACGGGGCTACGCGGTCACCGCGGTGGTGGTCGATCCGTCCGGCGACCCGCAGGTGATGATGCGCGCGACCCATGCGCCGCGCTTTACCCGCCAGATCGCCACCGACAAGGCGCGTGCGGTGATCCTGGCCGGGATCGACTCGGGGGCCTTTCGCGCCAACCGCGAGGACATTCGCATGGAGATGAACCACGTCGACGGCATTCTCGTGCTCGACGGGGCGGTGGCGATCGAGTCGGCCGGCTCGACCATCGGCGCGCTCGGGGTGAGCGGTGCGCCGGGAGGCGACAAGGATGCCGAGTGCGCGCGCGAGGCGGTGGGGAACTTCTTCGACCGCCTGCAGCTGCGCTAGGCGTCGATCGGACAGGGGCAGCTGCCGCGCTCGATTTGCACCGTGGCGTGCTGGATCCCGAAGCGCTGTCGCAAGTCGGTCTGGAGTTTATGCAGGAACGCGTCGCTGTCATCGGGTGGGTCGGGCATCACCAGGTGAACGCTCAACGCGGTCTCGCGGGTGGACAGCGCCCAGACGTGCAGATGGTGGTGATCGGTCACGCCGGGCTGGGCGGCGAGATGCCGCTCGACCTCGACGAGATCGACCTCCTCGGGCACGCCATGCAGCACCAACTGCAGGGAGCGGCGCACCAGGCCGACCGCCGGGACCAGGATGATCAGGCTGACGAGGATGCTCAGCAGCGGGTCGATCAGTCCAAACCCGGTGAGCAGCACGATCAGGCCGGATACTGCGACGGCCACCGAGACGGCTGCGTCGGCGGCCATGTGCAGGAAGGCGCCGCGCAGGTTGAGGTCGTGTTTCTGGCCCGAGAGGAGTAGCCACGCAGTCGCGGTGTTGACCACCACACCGGCGAGCGCCACACCGATCACCAGCAGCCCGTGGACGGCGGGCGGATCCGCTAGCCGCATGCCCGCCTCCCAGAGGATCCATAGCGAGACCAGCGCCAGCGTCACGCCGTTGATCAGCGCGGCAAGCAGCGTGCTGCTGCCGAGTCCGTAACTGAACTGGCGGGAGGCCAGCCGTCGAGTGAGGCGATTGGCCCCCCAGGCAAGCAGCAGCCCGAGCACGTCACCGAGGTTATGTGCCGCATCGGCCAGCAGGGCCATGGAGTGCCCGAGCATCCCGGCCACCGCCTCGATCACGACGAAGGCGAGGTTCAGGACAATGCCGATCCCCAGCGCCCGGCCGGCGGCATCGCTGACATGGTGGTCGTGGTGGCTATGCATGGCTGGGAGTCTCGGTCAGCGTGGCGAGGTGATGCTGCCCGGAGAGCGTCTCGGGAAGAGGGCGTGCCCGTGGCAGCGGATCACAAGGCCAGTGCAGCGGGGGTCAGTGCAGCAGGCCGAACATCTTGCGACGGTATTGGCGAGTGAGCGGGTGGTTATCGCCGAGCATCTCGAACAGGTCGATCAACCCGCGTCGACCGGCGTCCTCGTTGTACGACCGATCGCGCAGCATGATCTGGTAGTTCTGTTCCAGGGCGCCCTCGATGTCGTTGCGGATCGCGAGCTTGGCGGCGAGTGCCTCACGGGCCTCGCAGTCCGTCGGGTCGCTCTCGATGCGCGTGCGCAATTCGTCCTCGGGTGGACCGGACTGGGCGGCGCGCGCCATGCCGATGCGGGCCTTGAATTCCTTCACGTCGTCACGCATCGCCGTGTCCGCGGGCAGGGACTCGAGGATCTGCCAGGCCTGATCGAGGTCGCCCTGTTCGGCGAGCAGGTCGGCGATGTCCAGCAGCACCTCGACGTTCCCCGGTTCCTGCTGGTTGGCCTGCCTGAGCAGATCCATGGCCTGTTCGCTGGCGCCGGCGGCACGCACCTGCTGGGCCTCCCGGCGTAGCTTGTCGATCTCCGAGAGCACGTGGCGACCGATGAATTCGCGAATCTGTCCCTCGGGCAGGGCGCCCTGGAACTGGTCGACCGGGCGGCCGCCGACGAACAGCATCACCGTCGGCAGGCTGCGCACGCCGAACTGCTGCGCCAGCTCCTGCTCGGCCTCGGTGTCGACCTTGGCCAGTTTCACCTGGCCGTCCATGTCCTCGACGATCTGCGAGAGCAGCGGCATCAGCTGACGACAGGGGCCGCACCATTCCGCCCAAAAATCCACCAGCACGGGGGTTTCCCGGGAAGCCTCAACCACCTTGTTGTGGAATTCCTGGGTGGTAACGGCAAAGACGTGCGCGCTCTCGCTCATGGTCAGGTTGTCCTTTTGGATAGGTGAACGACTGCGGCCCGACATGGTGGCCGCCATTCAGGTTTTCAAGGCCGGTGTCAGGCCTCGGGTGGGCGTGTACACTTTACGACGGGTCGCGTTGGCTGGCCCGCGGTGCCTCGTGGGCGGCCATTTCGGCCCCAGCGGCATCGATAATCCAGGGAATGCACGGTTGATTATGGCTGAACGATCCGAATACAACGCCGGCTCGATCGAGGTGCTCACGGGTCTCGACCCGGTGAGAAAGCGCCCGGGCATGTACACCGACACCACCCGGCCGAATCACCTTGCCCAGGAGGTAATCGACAACAGCGTCGACGAGGCGATCAGTGGCTACGCCAGCTCGATCGACGTGGTCATGCATGAGGATGGCGCCCTGTCCGTTTCCGACGACGGCCGCGGCATGCCCGTGGACGTGCACCCCGAGCACGGTATCTCCGGCGTGGAGCTGATCCTCACGCGGCTGCACGCCGGCGGCAAGTTTTCCGACAAGTCCTACCAGTTCTCCGGTGGCCTGCACGGGGTGGGCGTGTCGGTGGTCAATGCCCTGTCGAACCGGCTGGTGGTCGACATCAAGCGCGACGGCAAGCTGCACCGGATCGAGTTCGCCCACGGCGAGCTGACCCGCCCGCTGGAGGTGATCGACACCGTCGGCAAGCGCAACACCGGCACGACACTTACCTTCTGGCCGGACACCAGTTATTTCGACCAGCCGCGGATGAACATGGCCCGACTGCGCCACGTGCTGCGCGCCAAGGCCGTGCTCTGCCCGGGGCTCAAGGTCAGCCTGACCGACGCGGCCAGCGGCGAGCGCGAGGACTGGTGCTACGCCGACGGCCTGCGCGACTACCTGCTCGAGAGCGTCCGCGATCAGGAGGTGCTGCCGCCGGAGGCCTTCGTCGGTCACATGAAGGCCCCGGACGGCGGGCGGGCCCAGGAGGTCGCCTGGGCGCTGGTCTGGGCAACCGAGCCGGGCGAGGGCCTGACCGAGAGTTACGTCAACCTGATCCCGACCCTGCAGGGCGGCACGCACGTCAATGGGCTGCGCCAGGGGCTGACCGAGGCGATCCGCGAGTTCTGCGAATTCCGCAACCTGCTGCCCCGCGGCGTGCGCCTGTCGCCCGAGGATGTCTTCGAGCGGGTACGTTTCGTCCTCTCGGCCAAGCTGCACGACCCGCAGTTCGCCGGCCAGACCAAGGAGCGCCTGTCCTCGCGCGAGTCGGCCACGTTCATCAGCGGCGTGGTCAAGGATGCGCTCTCGCTCTACCTCAACCAGCACGCGGACATGGGCGAGAAGATTGCGCAGATCGCGATCGAATCGGCGCAGAACCGCATCAAGAGCGAGAAGAAGGTCGCCCGCAAGCGCGTGACCAGCGGTCCGGCACTGCCGGGCAAGCTGGCCGACTGCTCCTCGACCGATCTCTCGCGCACCGAGCTGTTCCTGGTCGAGGGCGATTCGGCCGGTGGCTCGGCCAAGCAGGCCCGTGAGCGCGACTTCCAGGCGATCATGCCCCTGCGCGGCAAGATACTGAACACCTGGGAGACCGATCCGGCCCAGGTGCTCGCCAGCCAGGAGGTGCACGACATCGCCGTGGCGCTGGGCCTGGAGCCCGGCTCAAACGATCTCTCCAAGCTGCGCTACGGCAAGGTCTGCATCCTCGCCGATGCCGACTCCGATGGCCTGCACATCGCGACATTGCTCGCGGCGCTGTTCCTGCGTCACTTCCCCGCGCTGGTGGACGCCGGCCACGTCTTCGTCGCCATGCCGCCGCTGTATCGCGTCGATATCGGCAAGGAGACCTTCTATGCGCTCGACGAGCACGAGCGTGACGGCATCATCGATCGCATCGAGGCCGAAAAGCGCCGCGGCAAGATCCAGGTCACCCGCTTCAAGGGCCTGGGCGAGATGAACCCGATCCAGCTGCGCGAATCGACGCTCGCCCCGGCCACCCGCCGGCTGGTGCAGCTGAAGGTGGAGGGCGAGGACACCATCGAGGTGTTCGACATGCTTCTGGCCAAGAAGCGGGCCGCCGACCGCCGCGCCTGGCTGGAACGGAACGGCGACCTCGCTGAGGTGGTGTAGTTGGTCATGCCGCGTCTAGGCGCGGCCCGGCTTGCCGTGGCGATATTGGCCGTGGCGTGGCTGCTCGGGAGGACGGCGATAGCCGCGCCGAGCCCGCAGTTGCAACTGACTGGTCTGTCCGATACCCGCCTGATCACCAACGTCGGCCTGTCCGTACCGCGAATCGGCTTTTCCTGTCGGGCCAGCACCGCCCATATCCGTCGCTACCTTGATGCGGCCAGCGAGGCGGCCGAGGAGGCGTTGCAGGCCTACGGGTACTTCAATGCCCGCATTCGCCCGTCCATCCAGCCACGAGCGGAATGCCGTGATCCGGCGCTGGATATCGAGGCCGGACCGGTCACCACGGTCGAATCGGTGAATATCGATCTGCCCGAGCCGATCCGCGAGATCGAATCGGTGCGCGAGTTCGTGGCCGAGAAACGTCCCGAGCCGGGCGATCCACTTGACCAGGCCGCCTACGATGCGCTTCGCGACGGGCTGCACTCTCGCGTGCGGAGGCTGGGCTACCTCGATGCCCGCTTCACGCGACGTGAGCTGGTGGTCGATCCGGCCACCCAGTCGGCGCGCATCGCGCTCGTGCTCGACCCGGGGGCGCGCTACCGTTTTGGCGAGGTGGTCATCGAACAATCCATTCTCGAGCCCGAACTGGCCCAGCGGCTGACCGGCGTACCGCCCGGCGCGCCGTACACCAGCCGCGATCTGCTGGCGATGAACCAGAACCTGACCGGTACCGAGTACTTCGAGTCGGTCTCGGTGCGCCCGATGCTCGATGAGCGCGAGAACCTCGAGGTGCCGATCGAGATCACCACCTATCGCAGCCCGCGCACCTCCTATGAACTGCGTGCCGGTTACGCCACCGATGTCGGGCCGCGCGTCGGCGCCCAGGTCAAGCGCCGCTACGTCAACAAGCGGGGGCACCAGTGGTCGGCCCGCACCGAACTCTCGGCGATCGAGCAGCGGCTGGACACCAGTTACACCATCCCGCGGGCGGCCGATCCGTTGCGCGAACGCTACGACATATACGCCCGGGTCACCCGTGAGGACAACAACGACATCCTGACCACCTCGGCGGCCAGCGGGGTGCAGTGGGTGCGCGAAAACCACCCGTGGACCCAGTCGCTGTTTACCGAGTACCTGTTCGATCGCACCCGCTATGGCGACGATCCGCCCGCGTCCAACGGCTTTGCCATTCTGGGCGGTCGGTTGGGTTACAACGGGCTCGACGATCAGCTCTTTCCCACCGAAGGTGTTGTCTTCGACGTGTCACTGCAGGGTGCGGCCGAGCCGGTCGCCTCGGCGGCGAGCTTCGTCCGTGGCCGTGCCTTCGTTGGCGGCTACCTGCCGGTGGGGCGCTGGATCTTTGCTGGCCGTGCCGAGGCGGGCGTGATCGTTACCGACGAGTTCGACAAGATGCCGCGCTCGCTGCGTTTTTTCACCGGCGGGGATCGCTCGGTGCGCGGCTACGAGTACGAATCGTTGTCGCCGCGTGATGCGGACGGTACGCGTATCGGCGGCAAGTATCTGCTGGCCGGCAGTCTCGAGGCCATGTTCCCGGTGGTCGGGGATGACTGGTACCTGGCCGCGTTCGTCGATAGCGGTAATGCCTATATCGACCCCGAGGCCGAGCTCAAGACCGCCGCCGGTCTGGGCGTGCGTTGGCGCTCGCCGGTCGGCATGATCCGGGTGGACGTGGCCCAGCCATTGGATGGCAGTGATGGCCTGCCGATGCTGCACCTCGGACTGGGGGCCGCGTTTTGAGAAAGGGGCGTGCGCTTCTAGTCACTCTCGTCTGGGTGCGGCGACTGGTGCTGATCGGGGGCTGGTCTGCCGTGCTGTTGGCGATTCTGGCCGCCGTGGCCGGCTGGTGGCTTACCGCCACCCCCGGCGGGGTGCAGTGGGCGTTGGCCCAGGCCGAGCGGCAGTTGCCGGCGTTGTCGATCGGCGAATCTCGTGGGACCTTCTGGCGTGGGCTGGAGCTCGAGCAGGTCGAGTGGGCGCCGGAGAATGGGGCCACCGCCGCCATCGGCAAGGCGCGGCTGCAGCTCGATCCGGTGGCCATTTGGCGCAGAGGTCTTCATTTTCCGGAAGTGGCCGTGCGCGACGTTCGCATCGACCTGCCGGCAGACGATCCGTCGGCCCCGGCGGGCGAACCGTTCGACCTGGCTGATCTCTCCTTGCCGCCGGTGTCGCTGGCGATCGAGCGCCTGCGGGTCGATCGGCTCGTGGTCGTACAGGGCAACCGGCGCTACGAGGTGTCGCGCGCGCGGCTGTCGGCGTTGCTGGACGCCCGCGTCGAACGCCCGCGACTGGAAATGGATATCGACGAACTGGCCCTGCGCCTGCCGGACGGCGTGCGGCTGGACGCGCGCGCCACGGTGGCGCTGGAACCCGCCGGCGACATCGCCTTGATGGGCCGCGCCGATTTCCTGCTCGATCATCCGCAGGGCTGGTTGTCCGGCCAGATCGAGGCCGATGGCGATTTGCTGGGGGAGCTGGATCTGCGCCCCCGGCTGGCCTGGATGGGGGCTGATGGGCTGCCGGCCGCGCTGTGCGGCCGTCTGCAACTCGATCAGGAGACCCTGACCATCGAGCAGCTGTCCGCCGATGTGCTGGGTGGTCGAATGGAATTATCCGGTGTGGCGGGGTGGCTGCCGACGGGACGGGTCGAGTTGACCGGCCGTGGCGAGTCGCTCAACCCGGCCTGGGTGTCGCCGGGCACACCCGGATCGCTCGATTTCGATATCGATGCCGACCTTCAGGCGGCCGACGGCTGGTTGCCGGTGGCGGGCCGTCTGTCGGTGACCGACCTGGCAGGCCAATTGGCCGGGGAGTCGATCGAGGCGGTGGACGTCAAGTTGCTTCTCGACGAGAGCCAGGTCGAGGCACGGATATCGGGTCAGGCCGGTGGAGGCGAGCTCCGTGTGGATGCCCAGCTCGATGCCGAGCGTCACCTTCAGGCCGACTGGCAGATCGATGCGCTGCCGCTCGCCGGCGGAGCCCAGGGGACGCCGCCGGTACATCTGGCCAGTCGCGGCCGGCTCGATGCCGAGCTGCCCGACTGGAATCAGTCACTGACCGGTGCCGAGTGGCTGTCGTCCGTCCGGGCGCGGCTGGAAGATGGCCGGCTCGAGCTGATCGAACGTCGTGGCGACGACCAGCGGCGGGCCGTGACCCTTGAGGCGGCCGCCGGGTTGGAGAATGGGCATCTTGTGGTCGAACGTCTGAACCTCGACGCGCCGGGCACCACGCTTGCGGCTTCCGGGGCGCTGGACCTCGATCCGGATTGGGCGCAATGGCAACTCGATGGTGTGCAGGGCGAGCTCGCGGTGCCGGATCTCGCGGCGTTGCCCTGGGATCTTTTCGAACGTCTGCCCGGCGTGGACCTGTCGCCCCTACAACCCGAAACCGCGCGCGGTGCAATACACATCGACGTGGATGCCTCGGGTCCGATCCTCGCCCCCCAGGGGCAGTTCGAAGCACGTATTGATGCGTTGCGACTGGCGGGTTATACGCTCGACTGGGCGCAGGCGACAGCGGTGATCGACCCGGCCGGTGAAAAGACGGCGTTGACGGAACGACGCATGCAGGTCTCCATCGAGGCCGGCGCGTTTGCCCCGGCCGCGGGCGAGGCCCTGTTCGATCGCCTGTCGTTCGCGGTCGAAGGGCGGCCGTCCGCGCATCAACTGACCCTCGATGTCGACGGCCCGGTCGAGGCGCGACTGGCCGCACAGGGCGGTTGGCAGGCGGCCGCGGAAGAAGCGGGGTGGCAGGGGCAGTTGACCCGTCTGGATCTGGGACTGCCCGCCGGGGACCCGTGGCGATTACGTGCGCCGGCCGATCTTTCGGTCTCGCCCACATCGCAGCGACTCGAATCGTTGTGCATGCAGCCCGTCGTCCCGGGGCTTGCCGCTGATGATGTCGGCTCGCTCTGCCTGACCGGCGAGCGTGCGGGGGAGATCGTCACGGCGCAAGTCGACGGGGATCTTGCGCTGGCGGCCTTGTGGCAGCAGTGGCCCGGGCACGAGGGGGCTGCGGTCGAATGGCCGGGGCGCGTTTCGGTCGCCGCCGAGGCTCGGCTCGACGGGGCTTCCCGCTCGGCGAACGTGGATCTGCGGCTGCCGCCCAGCGAGATCCGGTTTACCGGTCGCGACGACCTCGCGACCGATGTCGATCGCGAAGTGATCACCTATCCCGAGACCCGCCTGACGGCCAGCCTGGCCGATGAACAGGTCGAGGCCGCCCTGCAGGGCGGGCTCGAGGACTGGCTGGTCTTCGACGGGCAGGGCGAGGCGAACCTGGATGACGGGGCGCTGGACGGCGCGCTCTCGCTCGAGGAGGCCGAACTCGCCCGGCTGTTCGATCTGGCCGATCGATTGGTCGGTCCACTGGATTGGCCCATCAGTGATCTGGCCGGTTCATTGAGCGGACAGTTGGCGGTTTCGGGCCGTCTGGACGCGCCGAGGCTGTCGGGGCGACTACTGGGCGAAGACCTGGCATTCGCCTCCCTGCCCACCGGCACCGAGTACCAAGACGGAAGTCTGGAACTGTCGGTCGAGCCAGACGGTGCGCTGCGCTTGACGGCCGACTTGCTGGGCGAGGCCGAGACCCCGCCGCGGCCGGTGTTCTCGGCGCGCCGAGTCGACGAGGTCGAATCGCCTCTCAGCCGGGGGCGGATCCGGCTGGAAGGCAATGGGCATCTCGCGGCATTCGATGACTGGCGCCTGGAGGCCGAGCTGGGCGGTGAGGCCGTGCCGATATTGCGCCTGCCGACATTGGCGGTGGATGCGCGCCCGGCGATCACCATCGATCTGGCGCCGGATGGCGGGCAGCTGGACGGGGCGATTTACGTGCCCCTGGCGATCGCCAATCTCGAGGAACTGCCGGAGAGTGCCCGGGGTAACTCCGAGGACCTGGTGATCGTCGGCGAGGAGGTCGAGGAGCCGGGGGGCGTCTATCCGCTGACTGGTGATATCGAGGTGATTCTCGGTGACCAGGTCAGTCTGCGAGGTGAGGGCTTCGCCACGCGCCTGACGGGCGGGTTGGAGATGCGGATGCGTCCGGGCGAATCGCCGGGGGCGTTCGGCGAGATCCGCCTGAAAGACGGACGCTACGAGATCTACGGCCAGACGTTGGCGGTGGAGCGTGGTCGGCTGATCTTCACCGGGCCGCTGACCGCGCCGGGGTTGGACGTGGTCGCCACGCGCGAGATCAACGACGATGCCGGTACGGTGGTGGGGCTGTCGATCGCCGGGCAGCTGGAATCGCCCGAGACCGAGGTGTTCTCGCGGCCGCCGACCTCGCCTAGCGATGCCTTGTCGCTGTTGCTCACCGGACGGCGCCTGTCGGCCGGCAGCGATGCCGATGCCTCCCTGCTGCTCAACGCGATCGCGGGGTTGGGCATTCGTCAGGGCGACGATCTCGCCCAGCAGGTCAACAGCGTGTTCGGCTTCGACGAGATCGGGCTGACCTCCGATGGCGGGGTGGGCGGCACGCGCTTGAGCGTGGGCAAGCGCATCGGCGAGAATCTGCTGGTGCGCTATGCCGTGGGCGTTTTCGATGGAGTCGGTGAGGTGATCACGCGTTATCGCATCAACAAGTTCCTGCACCTGGAGTTCTCCAGTAGTACCGAGTCGCAGTCGGGCGACCTGATCTACCAGATCGACCGCGGTCGCCCGGAGGACTGATGGGCATCGGATTGCTGATCGGTCTGGGCCTGATGGCCGCGTTCTCCTACCTGCCCGGCTGGTGGGTGGGGCGCGTGATGCGTCGTCACAGCCAGCCGGCCGACCGCTTCGATTTTTCCGGGGCGGATCTGGCCCGCTACCTGCTAGACCAGCATCACCTCGAATACGTCAAGGTCGAGAAGACCGACAGCGGCGATCACTACGATCCCGCCGATCGGGCCGTGCGCCTGTCGCCGGCGCATTTCTCGGGACGGTCGTTGACCGCGATCACGGTGGCCGCCCACGAGGTGGGGCACGCGCTGCAGGATGCCGAGCAGTACCCGCCGTTCCTGCGTCGCCAGGAGGTGGTCGAGCGCACCCAGTGGGCGCAGCGGATCGCCGGCTGGATACTGGTCGCGATTCCCGTGGTCTCGGTGATCCAGAAGGGGCCGTTTGCCGGTCTGGTGATGTTCGCCGCCGGTGTGCTCACCATGGCCGTGCCGGTGTTCGCTCACCTGGCGACCCTGCCCACCGAGCTCGATGCCAGCTTCAATCGCGCCTTGCCGATGCTCAAGGAGGCCGGGCTCTTGAAGCGCGCCGACCGTCGACCGGCGCGACGCATCCTGCGGGCGGCGGCCTTCACCTACGTCGCCCAGGCGCTCTCGTCGTTGATCAACGTCTTCAAGTGGCTGCGCGGCATGCGTCGTTGACACCCCGTCTGCTTTGCGTCCGAACCCAGGCGTGTCTCGTATACAATGCCCGCCATCACGCCGGCATCCGGCACGAAATCCAGAGTAAAAGCAGGAAACGCGTCATGCAGAGCCAATACCTCGAAACCGCGCTGGCCGCCGCCCGCGCCGCCGAAACTGTCGTCCGTCGCTACTGGCAACAGAATGTCGAGATCGAGATCAAGGAAGACGCCACGCCGGTCACGGTCGCCGACGTGGAAACCGAGAAGGCGATCAAGGCGGTGATCCTGGATGCCTTCCCGGAGCACGGCTTCTACGGCGAGGAGACGGGCAAGACGCGCCCCGAGGCGGAGTTCACCTGGCTGGTCGATCCCATCGATGGCACCAAGAGCTTCGTGCGCGAGTACCCGTTCTTTTCCACGCAGATCGCACTGATGCAGGGCGACGAGATCATCCTGGGCGTGTCCAGCGCACCGGTGTTCGGCGAGTACGCCTACGCCGAGAAGGGAGGTGGGGCGTTCTTCATGGACCGCGCCGCGCGGGTCAGTCAGATCAACACGCTCAGCGAGGCGACGTTGTCGGTGGGCAACCTGTCGACGCTGGCCAAGCAGCCGGTCGGCTGGGCGGGCCTGGCGACGCTGGTCGCCGAGGTCAACCGCACCCGCGGCTACGGTGATTTCTACCACTACCACCTGCTGGCGCGTGGCGCGATCGACCTGATCGTCGAGTCGGACGTCAACGTGCTCGACATCGCCGCGCTGTCGGTGATCGTCCAGGAGGCCGGTGGCGTGTTCACCGACCTGGAAGGCAAGGGCGTCGGTCTAGACACCACGACGGTCTGTGCCGCGGCCACGCCGGAGCTGCATCAGATCGCGCGCAAGCGACTGGGGTACTAAGGCCGGGTTTCCCGCCGGGGCTTTGGGCTGGGCTTTACGTCCAACGTCGGCCGCATGGCCGACGCCGAGGTGTTTCCCGTTGGATGGATTCGTCGGGCTGAAACCTAATTGACAGGTCGGTGGAAATCGTCCGTGAGGCGCCGATGTCAGGTCGGCAGGTCGATCCAGCCGAACAGGACGGCCGCGGCCAGTAGCCAGACATAGAACGAAAAGATCTTCAGCTGGGCGCGGTAGAGGAAATAGACCACCAGCTTGAGAGAGACGATGCCGACCAGTGCCGAGACCACGAACCCGACCGTCATGGCCATCAGGCTGATGCCATTGAGGCCAAGATCGCCCCACACCTCCAGGCTCTGTACCAGGGTGGCGGCCAGGATGGTCGGAATGGCCAGAAAGAAGCTGTATTCAGCGGCCCAGCGGCGCTTGAGGCCGGTGAACAGCGAGAACACGATGGTCATGGCGCTGCGCGACAGGCCCGGGACCAGCGCGAGGCCCTGCGCCACGCCGATGACGGTCGCCACCTTGGCATTGATGCCCTTGAGGCCGCGCCGTCGCGGCCCCAGCTTGTCGGTCCACCACAGCAGGATGCCGGTCAAGGTGAGCGTGAAGGCGATCATCACCGGTGTGGCGAACACCTGCTCGAAGGTGGTCTTGAGCCCGAAGCCGATCACCGCGGTGGCCAGCACCGACAGCATCCCCAGCAGAAACAGACGCACGTAAAGGGGCATGCCCTCGTGCCGGCCCTCGGCCGAGGCCCAGTGGAGGGCGCCGGTCGCCGCGTTGTGCGAAAAGCGCCACAGGCTGGGCCAGAACACCACCACGATCGAGACCAGGGTGCCGACATGCACCACCAGGTCGAACAGGATCATCTCGGGGCTGTCCGGCGGCGGCAGGTCATGGCCCTTCTCGATCAGCCAGTGCTGGGTCAGCACCAGGTGGGCTGTCGAGCTGACCGGCAGGAACATGAAGATGCCTTGAATGACGCCAAGCAGAGCGGCGATGAGCAGTGTCACGTGGATATCCTGACGATGGGAAAGCGGTGTTTTTACTGCACGGGACGGGGGGCGTCAAATGCTGGCGACTTCTCTGTCATGCGGAGAACAAGTACAGCCCGTATTGCGATGACCACCTGCGGGCAAGGTGCTCTGATGAGCGTGATCGACTCAGGCTCGGGTGGGATTGGCCGGCAGCCAATCGCGGGGCGTTTTGGATCATGTTGTGCTTGGCGGTCTTCAGTCGCTGCGCAAGGGGTCGATGCCCGCTTCGCGCAGCAGGCGCGCAGTGGCGATCAGCGGCATGCCGAGAATCGCGCTCGGATCGTGGCTGTCCATGCGATCGACCAGGCAGACGCCAAGGCCTTCCGAGCGCATGCTGCCGGCGCAGTCAAAGGGCCGTTCGATCTCGACATAGCGGGCGATCTCTGTGTTCGTCAGTTCCCGTAGGCGTGCCTCGACGGTCTCGTGCCAGTCGAGCCGCCGCCCGTCCGGGCAGGCAACGCTGATCGCCACGTGGAAGGCGATCGCTTCGCCGGCGATCTCGGCGAGTTGGCGGCAGGCGGTCTCGGCATCGCCGGGCTTGCCGAGGAGGCCGCCACGCCATGACAGCATCTGGTCGGATCCCAGTACCACGGCATCCGGGTGGCGCTCGGCGACTCGGGCGGCCTTTGCCCGCGCCAGTCGTCGGCAGGCCTCCTCGGCCGGTTCGTTGGCGGCCAGTGTTTCGTCGATGTCGGCGGGATCGATGGTGTAGGGGATCTGCAGTCGGTCGAGCAACTGGCGACGGGTTGCCGAGCCGGAGGCGAGAATGAGGTCTGGTTTATGGTGCGGCATTGTGTTTGGCGAAAGTGTGAGAAGCCGGTAAACTTAGCGGATTAATATTCCCGCTTGCAAGGCCGTTGGCGCCGTGGTGCGTCCCGTCAGCCGGCGCAGGATGTAGCCAATGTCGATAGACGACAGTCAGAACGATGCCAAGCAGTTGAGCGTGCCGCTGGACGTGCGCGCCGCGTGCCGGGCGGGCGAGGAGAGGGCTGGTGAGCTGACGCTTTCGGCGCTGCCCCGCTGTCGCGACATGGCCCCCGAGGACGGTCGGCTGACCTATCGGGTACGTTTCTTCGAGGGCCAGGGGGTCCATCCCCTGTCCGCCGAGATAGGCATCGAGGCGTCGTTGGCGCTGGAATGCGCCCGCTGCCGCGAGACAGTGGTGCAGTCGGTCGCTTCGACTTCCCTGTTGAGCTTCGTGTTCAGCGAGGAGCAGGCCGAACACGTCGACGCCGAGGCCGAGCCGGTGATCCTCGGGCCTGAGGGGCGGGTCAAGCTGCTCGAGCTGATCGAGGACGAACTGCTGATGGCAGTGCCCCTGATGCCGGTGCATGAAACAGCCTGTGGGCCGATTCCGCCCGATCGGCCTTACGAGTCGGGTCAGTTGGCCGAGCCGGTCGACGAGGACGGCGACGACAATCCCTTCGCGGCCTTGGCCGCATTGAAGAAGGGGCCGGGAAAAGATTGAACCCAAGGGCGAATGAATTCGTGTCGTGGCGAGAGTGCCGCGACTGAAAAGGAAACGTTGAAAACCAGCAGGCGCGCCGCGGCGCGTCTTGATCATTTTGGAGGTAGAAAACCATGGCCGTACAGCAGAACAAGGTTAGCCGCGCCAAGCGCGACTCCCGCCGCGCCCACGACAGCCTGAAGAACACCCAGCTGTCCATCGACCCGACCAGCGGCGAGACTCATCGTCGTCACCACATCACCCCGGACGGTTTCTACCGTGGGCGTCGCGTGGTCACGAAGTCGGGCGACAACGCCTGATTTCCTTCTCCGAATGCCTGCGTGCCGCCCGCTTGCCGGGCGGCACGGCCTGCCCGTGCCGGCTTGTCGGTGATTCGGGCAGCGTCGTCACGCGCGGGCTTCCCGCGGGCAAGGGGCATCGATGACTAGTCAGATCGCAATTGACGTAATGGGCGGCGATCACGGGCCGGAGGTGACGGTCCGTGCCGCTGCCCGTTTTCTGTCGCGTCACCCGTCGGCCGGGCTGTTGCTGGTCGGCGACCAGGCCACGATCGAGCGGTACCTGGCCGACGAGACCGGGGTCGACCGTGACCGGATCGAGATCGTCCACGCCGATCAGGTGGTGGCGATGGACGAATCACCGGCGGTCGCCCTGCGGTCCAAGAAGTCCTCATCGATGCGCTTGGCGATCGATCTGGTCAAGGACGGTCGAGCACAGGCCGCGGTCAGTGCCGGCAATACCGGCGCGTTGATGGCCACGGCCAAGTTCGTGCTCAAGACCCTGCCGGGGATCGAGCGGCCGGCCATCTGCACCGCGCTGCCCAACGTGTCCGGGCACACCCATGTGCTCGACCTCGGAGCGAACGTCGACTGCGACGCCGAACACCTGTTCCAGTTCGCGGTCATGGGTTCGGTGTTGGTCGAGGCCTTTGACGACAATCCCTCACCGCGCGTCGGCCTGCTTAATGTCGGTGCCGAAGCGATGAAGGGCAACGATACCGTCAAGGGCGCTGCCGAACGACTCCAGACGGGGCCGGTGAACTACATCGGCTTCGTCGAGGGCGACGACATCTACAAAGGTGGCGTCGACGTGGTGGTCTGTGACGGCTTTGTCGGCAACGTCGCGCTCAAGAGCAGCGAGGGGGTGGCGAAGATGATCAGCCACTTCCTGCGCCAGGAATTCAAGCGGGACATCTTCTCTCGCCTCGCCGCGCTGATGGCGATGCCGGTGCTTTCACGCCTGAAAAAGCGTGTCGATCCCGGCCGCTACAACGGCGCCAGCCTGCTCGGCCTGCAGGGCATCGTTATCAAGAGCCACGGCGGTGCCGGTGTCGAGGCCTTCGGCAACGCGCTCGACGTGGCGCTGCGCGAAATCGAGAAGGACGTGCCGCGTCGAATCGACCAGCGCCTGGAGACATTGCTGCAGGAGCGCTCTGACGGATGATTCATTCGCGCATCACTGGCACCGGCAGCTATCTCCCCGAGCGGGTCATGACCAATCATGACATCGAGCAGATCGTCGATACCTCGGATGCCTGGATCCGCGAGCGTACTGGCATCGAGCAGCGTCATATCGCCGCCGAGGGCCAGTTGACCTCCGATCTGGCCGAGCCCGCGGCGCGACGAGCGCTCGAAGCCGCCGGCCGCGTGCCCGAGGAAGTCGATCTGATCATCGTGGCGACCACCACGCCCGATCGCACCTTCCCCTCTACCGCTTGCCTGCTGCAACAGAAGCTTGGTATTCACGGGCCGCCGGCGTTCGACGTCCAGGCAGTCTGCACCGGTTTCGTTTACGCGCTGTCGGTCGCGGACAAGTTCATCAAGACCGGGGCGGCCCGCTGCGCCCTGGTCGTCGGAGCGGAGACGCTCTCGCGCATCGTCAACTGGTCGGACCGCAACACCTGCGTGCTGTTCGCCGACGGCGCCGGCGCGGTGGTGCTGGAGGCCTCGGACGAACCGGGCATCATCCGCACCGACATCCATGCCGATGGCAGTTATGAATCGCTGCTGACCACCGCTAGGCCTGATCCCGAAACCACCGACCCGGAGCGGCTCGCCGACGGCACCGCCTTCATCGAGATGCGCGGCAACGAGGTCTTCCGCATGGCGGTCAATACCCTGGGGCGTATCGCCGACCAGACCGTCGAGGCCGCTGGCATGACCGCCAGGGATATCGACTGGCTAGTGCCGCACCAGGCGAACGTTCGCATCATCCAGGCCACGGCGCGCAAGTTGGGCCTGTCGATGGACCGGGTGGTGGTGACCGTCGATCGGCACGGAAACACCTCGGCGGCCTCCGTGCCGCTGGCTCTTGATGTGGCCGTCCGTGACGGGCGCATCAAGCGCGGCGATGTGATCCTCACCGAGGCCTTTGGTGGCGGATTTACCTGGGGCTCGGCGCTGCTGCGCTACTGATCCGCTTTCGACCTTCCGGAGACGCGAATGGCCAAGGAAATCGAACGCAAGTTCCTGCTGGCCAGCGAGGCCTGGCGCAACGAGATCGAGCGTTCCGAACGCATGGTCCAAGGCTATCTCAACGACCAGGGGCCAGTGTCGGTGCGTGCCCGCATCGCCGGCAGCCGTGCCTGGTTGAACATCAAGAGCCGGACCCTCGGGATTTCGCGTGACGAATTCGAGTACGAGATCCCCCTGGTGGATGCCGAGCGGATGCTCGATCACCTGACCACGGGGCCCGTGATCGACAAGACCCGGCATTTCGTCCCGCGCGACGGCCTGTTGTGGGAGATCGACGAGTTCCACGGCGAGAACGACGGCTTGATCGTCGCGGAGGTGGAGCTCGAACACGTCGATCAGCCGTTTCCCCACCCGGCGTGGTTGGGCGAAGAGGTGTCGCATGACGCCAGGTACTACAACGTTTCGCTGGTTAAAAATCCCTACAGTCAGTGGTAAATTGCCGGCTGATCGGCACCACCCCCGGGGTGGTGTCTAACGTGACACTGGCTGGCAGGCTTCGCGTTGTTGCCGGGCGGGTCGTCTGCATGACAGGACGCTCGGTGAGGAATCGACACGAGCTTGTTCGCACCAAGACAAAGGGCTGCCGATGATTCGGGTCATGATTGTTGATGATCACACGATGGTGCGCGCCGCGATCAGTCACCTGATCGGCGGGGTGCGAGACATCGAGGTGGTCGCCGAGGCCGACAGCGGTGAGCGTGCCCTGGAGACGTTGCGCTCGGAGGCGATCGACGCGATCCTCTGCGATATCCACATGCCCGGCATGGGGGGCTACGAGTGCCTCAAGCGCGCCCATCAGGCCCACCCGCGCCTCGGTCTGGTTGCCCTGACCGCCGAGGCCGACGTCACGCTGGCGCGCCAGGTGCTCGACTGCGGCGTGCACGCCTACGTCACCAAGGATGCCGATCCCGACGAGTTGATCAGCGCCATCCGCAAGGCCGCCGAGGGCAAGCGCTACGTCTCCAGCCGCATCGCCCAGGAGATCGCGCTGCAGAACGGCCGTACCGAGGAAGACCCCTTCGAGGTGCTGTCCGGCCGCGAGCAGCAGGTGCTGCGCATGATCCTTGACGGCAAAAACAACACCCTGATCGCCGAGGCGCTCTGCGTCAGTCCCAAGACGATCAGCACCTACCGCGCCCGCATCCACGAGAAACTCGGCGTCAGCACCGATATCGACTTGTTGCGACTGGCAGTCAAGGCCGGTCGCACGGTCCTCTCCGCCTGATCCTCCTCACGCTCCGATGACCGACCGGTTTGATGCCAAGGCCTTCCTGGCCTCCGTGACCGAGCGCCCCGGCGTCTACCGTTTCCTCAATGCCGACGGCGAGATCCTTTACGTCGGCAAGGCGCGCAATCTCAAGAATCGCTTGTCCAGTTATTTCCGCGGCACGCCGGCGGCGATCAAGACCCGACGGCTGGTCGAGCAGGTGCATGAGGTCGAGATCACCACCACCCAGACCGAGGCCGAGGCACTGCTCCTGGAGAGCAACCTGATCAAGGCCCACCGGCCGCGCTACAACGTCCTGCTGCGCGACGACAAGAGCTACCCCTGGATCTACGTCTCGACCAACGACCGCTTCCCGCGACTGGCCTATCACCGCGGCTCGCGCAAGCGCCCGGGGCGCTATTTCGGCCCCTATCCGTCGGCAGGCGCGGTGCGCGAGACGCTCAACCTGCTCGAGAAGATGTTCAAGGTGCGCCAGTGCGAGGACAGCGTCTTCAAGAACCGCTCGCGCCCCTGCCTGCAGTACCAGATCGAGCGCTGCAAGGCCCCGTGTGTGGATTTCGTCGAGGAGGCAGAATATCGCCAGGACGTCGAGGACACTATGGCTTTCCTGTCGGGGCGCAGCCAGAGGCTGACCGATGACCTGGTGGCTCGCATGGAGCGTGCCGCCGAGGCGCTGGATTTCGAGGCCGCCGCCGCCCTGCGGGACCAGATCGGCATGCTGCGCGCGGTCAGTCAGCAGCAGGGCATCACCGGCATGTCGGGGGATGCGGACGTGATCGCGCAAATCAGCGAGCAGGGTGCCACCGCCGTGGGCGTGGCCACCATCCGCGATGGCCGTCACCTGGGCACCCGTCATTTTTTTCCGGACGTGCCGGCCGACGCCGATCCGGCCGAGGTGATCAACGGTTTTCTGGGGCTCTATTACAGCGACCGCGACCTGCCGAGGCGCATCCTCTGCGACCACCTCCCCGAAGACGCCGAGTGGTTGGCCGGGGTGTTTGCCGAGCAGGCCGGTCATCGCGTCGAGTTGCTGGTGCCGCGACGCGGCAAGGCGAAGGCCTGGTTGGAGGACACTCGCGAGAACGCCCGCATCGCGCTGGCCGAGCGGCTAGTCAGTCGCCGCGGCCTGACGCGTCGGTTCGAGGCCCTGGGCGAGTGGCTCGCCATGGAGCAGATCGAACGGATCGAGTGTTTCGACATCTCCCATACCCAGGGCGAGTTGACGGTGGCATCGTGCGTGGTGTTCGGCCCGGAGGGGCCGCGCAAGGACCAGTATCGTCGCTATCACATCGAGGGTGTCGCCCCGGGGGATGACTACGCCGCCATGCATCAGGCCCTGACGCGGCGTTTCGATCGTGCGGTGCGCGAGTCCGGCGTGCTGCCGGACGTGCTGCTGATCGATGGCGGTAAGGGGCAACTCGCCCAGGCCATCGATGTGCTGGCCGAGCGCGATCTTTCTGATCGCGTGCGGGTGATCGGCGTGGCCAAGGGGCCGGAGCGCCGGCCGGGCGAGGAAAGCCTGATCCAGCCACTGGTCGGCTCCCCGGGGCTGTACGTCGAGGACCATCTGAGCCCGCACGATCCGGCCTTGCACCTGATCCAGCAGGTGCGCGACGAGGCGCACCGCTTTGCGATCACGGGTCACCGGGCCAGGCGGCAGAAGGCGCGCACGCAGTCAGATCTCGAGCGCATCCCCGGCGTTGGTGGCAAGCGGCGCCAGGCGCTCCTGAAGCACTTCGGCGGCATCCGTGGACTCAAGGGGGCGAGCATCGCCGAACTGGCCAAGGTGCCCGGTGTCTCGCCCACGCTTGCCACCCGCATCCACGAATGGTTTCACGAGGGCGGCGAGAGCTGATTCGGCCTCGCTGGGTCGGGCCTGGGTTCGCCTCACGGGCGTTTGTCCGCGTTTTCCTTTGCTAGGCTTGCTGCCGTTACCGTCCCATGCCGGAGAAGCACTTGATGTCATCTGTTCCTGCCGATCTGTCCACGTCGTTGTTCCATCGCTGTCGATGGTGGCGGGGGATCCTGCTGTCGGTGCTGTTGGTGGCGGCTGGCCCCGCGCTCGCTCAACAGGTGGGCAGCCAGGCTCAGTCCGCGGCAGGACAGTCGGCCGATGCCGAGGCAAGTTCCCCGGCCGGTGGCGAGGGCCGCTATGCGGGTCTGATCGAATTGCTCGAGGATCCGGCCAAGCGCGACCAGCTGATCGCGGAGCTCGAGCGGCTGTCTTCGAGTAGCGCTGAGTCGTCGGGCGACGCCTCCGAGCAGGCAACCGATGCCTCGGGGACTACCGTTGGCATCGCCTCGGGTCTGGTGGGTATCGTTTCGGGCACTGTGGCCGACATGGCCGGGGCGGCCTCGCGACTGGCGAAAGATGGTGTCGACGTGGAGTGGGTCTTGGTCGGACAGATCGCCTGGCGGGCGGTCGCGGCGCTTGCCATTGCCTACCTGGTGCTGGTCATTGGCCGGCGTTTGCTCGGTGGGGTGTGGCGACGTCTCGATGCCTATGCCCAATCGGCCACCACGCGCCATCGACTCTTTCGTACCGGAATTGCCGTGCTCGCCAGCCTGGCCCTGGGCGTGGTGCTGCTGGCGGTGGCCTACGTCGCGGCTCAGGCAAGCGTGTGGTGGTTGGCCGACGGGAACGAAATCACGGGTGCCGTGCTCGGCCTGACCCTGCAGGCCTTTATCGTGGTCGAGGTCGCTCACTTGGTGATCGCGACGGCGTTTGCCCCGGCGTCACCCGGGTTGCGCCTGTTCCGGATGTCGAAGGCTGACTCGGATTTCTGGTCCGGCTGGCTCTCGCGCGTGGTCTGGCTCATGGGGTATGGCGGGGTGATGCTGGTGCCTGCCATCGAGCTGGCGGATCGAGACGATCTGGCCCGCGCGGTTGGCTGGGGTGTGGCGCTGGTGGCGTTGGCCTATACCTGGAGTCGGCTGTGGAAGGCGCGGAGCACGGTGCGCGCGGCACTCGTCTCGCGCGGCGAGCGCAGTCGCCAGGCTGTCGCCTCCTGGGCCTACCAGCTCTTGGGTGCCAGCTGGCACTGGCTGGCGATGATCTATGCGATGGGCGTGTTCGTCATGGCGATCACCCGGCCGGGCGAGTCGCTACCGTTCGTCGCGCTGGCAACCTTCAATACCGTCGCCATCGTCGGGGCGGCCATCTTTGTGGCCGCGATGCTGACGCAGTGGATCGGCCGGGGCGTGCCGGTGCCCGATAGCCTGCTTTGCCGCATGCCCACGCTGCAGTTGCGACTGAATACCTACGTGCCGCTGATTTTGCGGATCGTGCGGATCGTCATTGGGATCGTGGCGCTGTTTGGCGTGTTGTCGGTCTGGCACCTGGTCGACATGTTTGCCTGGCTTGCCAGTGACAATGGCCGATGGTTGCTCGCGTCGGTGATCGATATCTCGATCGTGTTGCTGATCGCGTTGCTGGCCTGGCTGGTAGCCACCGGCCTGATCGAGGCGAAGCTCAACAGCGACGTAGACATGCCGTCGGCGCGGCTACAGACGCTCCTGTCCCTGTTCCGCAACGCCATCGCGATTGCCCTGGTCGTCATCACCGCGATGATCATTCTCTCGGAGTTGGGGGTGAATATCGGACCCTTGCTCGCCGGTGCGGGCGTGCTGGGTCTTGCCATCGGTTTCGGTGCGCAGAAAATGGTCCAGGACGTCATCACCGGGGTGTTCATCCAGATCGAGAACGCCATCAATACCGGCGACGTGATCACCGTGGCCAACGTGACCGGTACCGCCGAGCGATTGTCCATTCGCTCGGTGTCGATCCGCGACCTGTCCGGGACGGTCCACGTCATCCCGTTCTCGTCGGTGGATATCGTCTCGAACTACATGCGCGAATACGCCTTCCACAAGGGCGAATACGGCATCGCCTATCGCGAGAGCATCGATGATGCGATTGCCCAGCTCAAGGCGGCGTTCGACGAGTTGGTGGCCGATCCGGACTATAAGGCTCGTATCCTCGAGCCCATCGAGATCCCGGGGGTGGTCGCGCTGGCCGACAGTTCGGTCAATATCCGCACGATGATCAAGACCACGCCGGGGGATCAGTGGTCCGTCGGCCGGGCGTACAACCGCCTGGTGAAGATGTACTTCGACAAGGCGGGCATCGAGATCCCGTTCCCGCATACCACGATGTACTTCGGTGTGGACAAAGACGGCACCGCCCCGCCGGCCAACGTGCACATGTTGAAAGACGAGCAGGTGGACGACGAATACGAAACCGCGTCCGACCGCCGCACGCGGCGTGGCCAGAAGCCCGATGGGCCGGGCGGAAAGGTGCCCGACAGCGACGACGTCGACGTGCCGGAAGACTGACCTCGCACAGTGGTGGCAAGCGTGAAAAAGCCCCGACGTGGCCCGCACGTCGGGGCTTTTTCTTTGCCCGCCCAAAAGGGCGGGGGTCAGTCGTCGAGCGCCGCGGTGACGGAGAACGCGCCGCGGATGTCGCCTTCCTCGAACCCGGTTGCCTGGTCATCTGGATACAGACGATCGATCTCGGCCTTGAGCTTGGGATCGACGTCCTGGCCATGGCAGGTAAGGCAGACGCCCTCGGTGGCGATCGCTTGCATGAAGCGCAGCTGTTTCTCGCCGTCGACCTCCTTGACCTCGTGCCAGGCAATTTCACCGACCGGCGTGCCAGCGGCCTGGCGTGCCTCGAAGTCCTCGAGAACGGCACGCTCCCAGTCGGTGGCTGCGGTCGCCCGCGGTTTGAGACTGGTGCGGCGCAGGGTGTGGCCACTTTCCGCATTCAGGTTGGCGGCGATTTCCGGGGCGCGCTCATTGCACACCTGGACGGCGGCCATCGGACCACCTGCTTTCATGGCAGCCTGCAACTCGCCCTTTAGCGTCTTGCCGAAGGCCTGCATGGTGGCCTTGTAGTCCTGCAGTTGCGCCGTGACCGCCTCGTCGGTCGAGGTGCCGGTCTGGGTCGGCATTGCGGCCACGCTCAGTGCGGTGGCGGCAAGCAGCGAGGGAATGAGTCGAGTTTGCTTGGCCATGGGTGTCTCCTTAAATTGGCCGGCGGATAAGCGGTGGCAATGGGGGTAAACACTCAGCGTGTGGTGGATCCCTGAGAGCGGCGCAAGATCGAGCGCGATCCAGCACGAAAAACGCCGGCCTCTGGGGAGGCCGGCGTCGAAGATCGCTGCGAGTCCTGCGGATCAGAACGGGTTGTAGGATTTCTCCTGAGTGAATTGCGTGTAACCCACGCCGGCCCCCAGCCGTAGGCCGACGCCGACGCGAATCGGCGCGACCACGATCGACTGGCTGCGCAGGTACTGCATGCCCACCCCGCCGACGACGAACGCCGAGCCATTGACGCCCGCGAACCGCTGGAAGATCAGATCGGGGCGCGGCAGGTTATAGACCAGCATGAACACCCGCCCGGCATCGCCGCCAAAGTCCCAGCCAACCGATGGCCCTTGCCAGTAGATGGTCTGCTTCTCGCCGGCCTTCGCCATGAATTCCCCCATGCCGTAGCGAACCCCCACGACGATCGCGCCACCGCCTT
The DNA here is from genome assembly GCA_016278265.1 of Halothiobacillus sp. Lineage (GTDB taxonomy): Bacteria > Pseudomonadota > Gammaproteobacteria > Halothiobacillales > Halothiobacillaceae > Guyparkeria. The sequence continues at coordinate 226,486 of JADQCE010000002.1, forward strand.
CCTCGCCCTTGATGATGGCGTTGGGCCGGCCGTACTCGGCGAAGGCCCGGTCGATCATCCGGGCGATGCCCTCGGCCGATCCACCTAGGAAATCGACCGCTTCCTGGGTCGTCTCGTACTGGTCGTAGCCTTCCTCCGATTTGGACTGACCGGCGTCACCTTTCGTCGAGCCCGCGCTCGGCGGGTTGCTGGCGCAGCCAGCGAGGAACAAGGCGGTCACCAATGCCATGAGCAGGGTGGGGAGACGTGAGTTCATGGCCGAAGGTGTGAAGCGTGGGGCGTTGAGGAAAGTGCCTGGCATGTTTCGAAAGATCCCTTGTTCAGAATGAAACGGCGTGTCGAAAGCTTCCTTCAAGCAGACCGGCGCAAGCCGCAAAAGTTGCGCGAAGGTCGGTCGCACCGGTCCGGTTGACAACCCGCTGTTTTGTCGCAAGCATACGCGCTTTGCCCCGGGATCGCCCGGCGGCGTCGCCTTTGCAACGGGATGAACGAATGAGTATCAAGTCCGATCGCTGGATCCGCCGAATGGCCGAGGAGCACGGCATGATCGAGCCGTTCGAGCCGGGACAGGTTCGTAGCAGCCGGGACAGCGAGGGCAACGATGTGCCCATGGTGTCCTACGGCACCTCGAGCTACGGCTACGACGTGCGCTGTTCGACTCATTTCAAGGTGTTCACCAACATCAACACCACGATCGTCGACCCAAAGGACTTCGACGAACGCAGTTTCGTCGACGTGCACTCGGACGTCTGCATCATCCCGCCGAACTCGTTCGCCCTGGCGCATACGGTTGAGTACTTCCGCATCCCGCGCAACGTATTGACCATCTGCCTGGGAAAGTCGACCTATGCCCGCTGCGGCATCATCGTCAACGTCACCCCGCTCGAGCCGGAATGGGAGGGTCACGTGACGCTTGAATTCTCCAACACCACGCCCATTCCGGCAAAGATCTATGCAAACGAGGGCGTGGCGCAGATGTTGTTCCTCGAGTCCGACGAAGTCTGCGAGACCTCGTACCGGGATCGTGGTGGCAAGTACCAGGGACAGCGCGGCGTCACCCTGCCATCGGCGTAACGCCGTTTCGGGACTCGCCCTTGGCGTATCCCGTGACCTTTTCTATCCCGCCGTTTCCTCGACGGCGTTGAGCGCTAGGATCTTCCAACTCCGTGCCTCGGCCTCGCGCCGCAGCACCGGGTCCGGGTCGACCGCGACCGGGTGATCGACCTGCTCGAGCAGCGGCAGGTCGTTGCGCGAGTCGGAATAGAACCAGGTCTCCTCCGGGCGCGCCTGCTGCGTTTCCAGCCATTCCTCCAACGCCAGGATCTTGCCGTGCTGGAAGGTCGGCGTGCCAGTGTAGCGGCCGGTATAGCGACCGTTGCGCCGCTCAGGCTCGGTCGCCAGCAGGTGCGGGATCTCCAGCAGTTGGGCGATCGGCCCGGTGACGAAGGCATTTGTCGCCGTGATCAACATCAGGGTATGGCCCTGGCGCCGATGGGATTCGACCAGCTCGCGGGCCGCCCGCGTGATCATCGGCCGGATGTCCTTTTCGATGAACTCGGCCCGCCACGTCTCCAGATCCTCGGCCGGGTGCTCGGCCAAGGGGGCGAGGGCGAAGCGCAAGTAGGCGTCGATATCGAGCGTTCCCTGCTGATAATGGCGCAGGAACTCATCGTTGTGACGGGCATAATCGTCGGCGTCGACAATGCCGTGTTCGGTCATGAAGGCGCCCCAGGCGTGATCGGAATCACCGGCGAGCAAGGTGTTGTCGAGGTCGAAGATGGCGAGTTTCACGAAAGGCCTCCTGCCGGCAGGGCGCGTTTCGCCTGCCGTCATGATCGCGTTGGATCCCGGACGGTGCCGGGTCGACGGGCGCGCATGATACCCCAACATGGGCGGATCTTGGCCTGGCTGAATTCCCGCCTGGCTTTCCGGGGTGTTGCCTGTGGATAGCGGTCTGCCCGGAAGGGCTTCGTGGCTTTCCCGATCCGCCATCATGATGATTTTCTAAGGGCACCCAGCCCGTTTTCCGGCCGTCGTGTCGATGGCGAAATACGCTGGGAACCCAGTGGCGTTGGTGATTCCAGCCGAGGTTCGTCAGCCGGCTGGTCGCGTCGGTTTATCGCCCCGGGGTTTTGTGAAAGAATCAATGACACTTGGGTGACCACCCACGGCCGAGCGCCGACGTGGTGGTTTACCCCTGCGGGGCGCGACGTCCCGCCATTTCAGGCGACTGACTTTTGCAAGAGTGGAATCGTGATTGACCGTAGCGGCTTTCGACCCAATGTCGGCATTATCGTGTGCAACCAGCGAGGCGAGGTCTTCTGGGGCAAACGGGTAGGGCATCGTTCCTGGCAGTTTCCCCAAGGGGGCATCAATGTCGAGGAGCGGCCGCTGGAGGCCATGTATCGTGAGCTCCACGAAGAGGTGGGGCTGTTGCCCGAGCATGTCTCGGTGATGGGGTGGACCCGAGGCTGGCTGCGTTACCGGTTGCCGCGCAACATGGTGCGTCGTCACGTCCAGCCCGTTTGCATTGGTCAGAAGCAGAAGTGGTTTCTCCTGCGCCTGCGCACCGACGAGAGCGCCTTCGACCTCAACGCCACCCACAAGCCGGAATTCGACGGTTGGGAATGGCGTCCCTTCTGGTCGATCCTGCCCGAAGTGATCTACTTCAAGCGCACCGTCTATTTCCAGGCGTTGCACCAGCTCGCGCCCTTCATCGAGGGCGTGCCCGCCGAATGCCCGGACGACTGCCTGCCCGAGCAACTCGAGCGGCGCGGCGGCCGGGACCCATCGGCCGATCTGGCCCCGGCGGGGAATCGCGATGCTCGATGAACTGCGCCAGATCGTCACCGAGGTCTCCAAGTCCGCCGACCTGCGGGCCGCGCTCGACCTGATCGCCCGGCGGGTGCAGTCGGCGCTCGACGTCTCGGTCTGCTCGGTCTACGTCTTGGGCGGCGACGAGGCCGAAGCGATCGAACCGAGCCTGGTCCTGCAGGCCACCGAGGGGTTGAACAAGGCGATGGTGGGGCATGTGTCGCTCGCCCTCGACGAAGGTATGGTCGGGCTGGTCGCACGCCGGGCCGAGGTGATCAACCTCGAGGATGCCTCGCTGCACCCGGCCTTCAAGTTTGTTACCGATATCGGCGAGGAGCCCTACCACGGGTTCCTCGGCGTGCCGATCATCCATCGCGGGGACGTGCTGGGCGTGCTCGTCGTGCAGGCCCGCGAGCGGCGCCGGTTTTCCGACGATCAGGAATCCTTCGTTGTCACCCTGGCCACCCAGTTGGCCTCGGCCATTCGCCATGCCCGCGCGAGCGGCGAGTTGATGCGCACCGGCAACGAGCCGGGCGGTTTTGACTCGGCCTTCTCGGCGCGCGGGTTGCCGGGTTCGCCCGGCGTGGTGTTCGGCACGGCGGTGGTGGTCGCCGACGGCCAGTCGCTGGAGATGGTCGAGGATCGCGATGTCGAGGACATCGACCACGAACTGGCCATGCTCGACAGTGCGATCGAGGCGGTCCGCCAGGAATTCGAGCAGCTCAAGATCGACTTCGCGCGGGCATCTGGCAGCGAGGAGGAGAACCTGCTGTTCGATGCCTATATCCGCATGCTGTCGGGTGGTTCGCTGGTCGAGGCGATCGAGCAGCATATCCGCGCCGGCCGGTGGGCAGGGGCGGCGTTGCGCGATGCGATCGCCGAGCACGCCGCGGTGTTCGAGCAGATGAGCGATGCCTACCTGCGCGAGCGTGCCCAGGACATCCGCGATCTGGGCAACCGGGTGCTGCAGAAGCTGCATGCCGAGAGTGCCGGTCCGACCGACTGGCCCGACCAGATCGTGCTGGTCGGCAACGACTTGTCCGCCTCGCATCTGGCCGAGGTGCCCACCGAACGCTTGGTGGGCATCGTCTCGTCGACCGGCTCGGGCTCCTCGCACCTCGCGATTCTGGCGCGTGCGCTGGGCGTGCCCGCGGCGATGGGCGTCTCCGACCTGCCGATCTCGCGTCTGCGCAACAAGGAAGTGGTGGTCGACGGTTACCGCGGCCTGGTTGTCGTGCGCCCACGTGGCTCGCTGCGCGAGGAAATGCGACGGCTGGCCCGCGAGGAGGCCGAGCTGACCGAAGAGCTCGCCGCCCTGCGCGACGAGCCGGCGCTGACCAGTGATGGCGTGCGCGTGGCCATGCACGTCAATATCGGCCTGCTCTCGGACATGGCGCCCTCGCTGACCGTCGGCGCCGAGGGCATTGGCCTGTACCGCACCGAGGTGCCGTTCCAGATTCGCAAGCAGTTTCCCGGCGAGGAAGAGCAAGCGCATATCTACCGCGAAGCGCTCGAGACCTTCGCCGGAAAGCCCGTGGTGTTGCGCACACTCGACGTGGGTGGCGACAAGCCGCTGTCGTATTTCCCCATCCGCGAGGACAACCCCTTTCTCGGCTGGCGGGGCATCCGGTTGGTGCTCGACCACCCGGAGATCTTCCTCACCCAGATCCGCGCAATGCTCAAGGCCTCGGCGGGGTTGAACAATCTGCATATCCTCTTGCCGATGATTTCAGCGGTGGAGGAGGTCGACCAGTCGCTGGCCTATATCGCGCAGGCATTCGACGAGGTGTCGGAGGAGATCGGCGAGATCCAGCGGCCGAAGATCGGGGTCATGATCGAGGTGCCCTCGGCGGTCTACCAGGCCGATGCACTGGCCCGTCGCTGTGATTTTCTCTCCATCGGCACCAACGATCTCACCCAGTACCTGTTGGCAATCGACCGCAACAACGAGCGAGTTGCCTCGCGTTACGATGCCCTGCACCCGGCGGTGCTCGCGGCGATTCGCGATGTCTGTGCCGCCGGCGTGCGCCAGGAGTGCGAGGTTGCCGTCTGCGGCGAGCTGTCGGGTGATCCGCTCGGGGCGGTGCTGCTCCTGGGGCTGGGCATCCACTCGCTGTCGATGAGCGCCGGCTCGTTGCCGCGCATCAAGTGGGTAATTCGCAGTTTCTCGCATGCCGATGCCCAGGCGCTGCTGGAGCAGGCGATGCGTTGCGAGCGACCAGCCGAGATCCGCACCCTGCTCAACCAGGCGCTGGATGATCGCGGGTTGGGCGGCCTGATTCGCGCGGGCCGTTATTGACCGTCGCGCGATGCCGTGCGGGACGATTGACTTGACCTCGGTCGATGCCTATCATGGCGCACCTTCGTCACCGGCACGGGTCGAACCGCTCCGGCGGGGGAGGCGCGTTTGCGCGATGACGGCGAACGGAGTGTAGCGCAGTTTGGTAGCGCACCTGGTTTGGGACCAGGTGGTCGGGGGTTCGAATCCCTCCACTCCGACCAGTGAATTAGCCGAAACTTGCGCCTGTAGCTCAACCGGATAGAGCATCGGCCTTCTAAGCCGAGGGTTGCGGGTTCGAGTCCTGCCGGGCGCGCCATAAGCGCACCTGCACGAACGGTGAAAGCCCTTCGATGGTGACTGTAGCTCAGTTGGTAGAGCCCCGGATTGTGATTCCGGTGGTCGTGGGTTCGAATCCCATCAGTCACCCCACCATAGCGTCGAAAAAACCCGCCTGAGATGGCGGGTTTTTTCGTGCCTGACAACTTGCTCAGTCTCGGCGGTGAGACCACCTTGATCGCAGATCAGCGGTCGTCCTCGTCGCCCTGTTCACGGGCGCGGCGCAGCACGTCCTCGTGTCGGTCGTTGACGTAGAGCGCGTAGCTCAATACCTCGGCCACGGCGCGGAACAGCGCTTCGGGGATGTGATCGCCCAGATCGATCTCGGCCAGCGCACGGGCAAGCATCGGGTCTTCGACGGCTGGCACCCCGGACTCCCGGGCCACCTCGATAATGCGTCGCGCCAGTTCATCCTGCCCGGTGGCCACCACCTGCGGCACATCCGTGCCGTCGTAAGACAGCGCAATTGCCCGCCGCGGACCGGATGACGGCCGATGGTGCTTGTGTATGTCGCTCTGGTCCGGGTCGCTCATGCCTGCTCGCTCAGAAAGCCCTGCGGGGCGGAATCACCGGCGGCCGTTGCGGTGTCGGGCTCGAGCCGGGCCTGCGCGCTGGCCGGTGGCGGGCCGGGGTGGGCGCCCAGACGCCCGGGCGTGAATCCGGCATCCGCCAATCCGCGGGCCAATGTCGGGCGTGTGGCCTCCAGTATGGCAATCGTCTCCGGCTGGTCAGCGAAGAAATCGATATCGATCCGCTCGCCCTGCATGACCAGGGCGGCATGTAGCGGGCCGAGTTGCGGCCACGCCATCGCCAGATCGATGCGCCATCGACCGCCACCGCTTTGCGCTTCGCCCGATTCATCTTCCTCCCGAATCGACAGGCGCAGCGCGTGTGCCTCGTTGGCCAGTTGCAGCGGGATCTCCAGCAACCAGGTGGGCTGGTTGGGGCCGGTCTGTGTTCCCGCCGCCGCGCCGGCAGCCCCCTGGGAGAGGGCGGTTGCCAGCTGGCTGCGCTCGACCTGCTCGCCGAGCCGCTGCATGAATTCGAGCGTGGCCTGTCGGGCGGCCGGGTCGCGCGGGGCCAGATCCGGCTGGCTACGCAAGCTCCGAGCGGCTTGTTGGAGCAGGGTGCCCAGCGGGGTTTCCATAAATCCTTGGCCTTGGCCGGCGGGCGCCGGCATGACCCCGCCCACTGCAGCCAGCGGGTTGGGCTGTTTGGCGGGATTGGCCGGTGTGGCCAGCCACCCGGCGACCAGCCCCTGGATGAGCCGTGGCTCGCGCAGCGCCGAGAGCAGTGGCAGCAGCCCATTGAGTCCCGGGGGAATGGCCTGGGCTGGTGCCGTTGGTGTGGCTTGCCCAGAAGGCGGGGCATTCGCCGGAGTCATTGCTTGACTTCCAGGCGTGGCCGTCTGGGCGAATGCGGCGCGCATCAGCGATTCCGTGGACGCGGCCGTGCCGCTCGGTCGAGTGGCCTGAAAGACCGACGCGGGGATCGCTGCGGAGGCAGTCCCGCCGGCCTGCCGCGCGGTCGATGGAGGGGGGTGAGTTCCTGGTAACGAGGCGTTCGGTGCGTTCCCTGTTGACGTGCCGATCGGCGCCTGAGGTGGACTGTTTGCAGGAGCGGGTGATGCGGTGCCCATGCCGGCGGCGGTCGCTGACATCCTGACGTTCGGGCCAAGGTTGGGGGTGGTCGCGCCGCTCGCGCTGCTGGTTGGCAGGCGGGCAAGGGCCTGCAGCAGGTTGCGGGTCAACTGCGCCTGATCGAGTTGGCGCGGGTCGGGCGGAGGGCCGAGCGGCCGCAGGTGAACCTGTTCGCCGAGCCGGGTGACCACCAGGTCGATGGCCTGGCCTGCCTTCAATGGGTGTTGCGTGGTGACCTGTAGCTGCCCGCCGGCCACCGACAGCATGGCGCGATCTCCGGGCCGGGCGTCCGACAACGAAATGGCCGCCAGGCGCTGCCCCGTCTCCAAGCGGAGGACCGGCCCCGCGGTGGTCGTCTGACCGGGCTGTTCGACCTTGAGAATCTTCATGCAGGCTCCGGTCGGGGGCGGTTTCCGGCTGGGTGTGCCGAGGCTCCTGTCGATGGTAGGACGAGCCGGTGTCGCTCACAAGCCACAGGAGAGAACGCGGAATTTCATTGCGAGTGACAATGTTTTGACATGCCACGACGGTCACGCTAATTTCTCGGGAACTTTTTCGAACTCCAATTGTCGCGGCCGCCCTCGCCTAAGGGCCTTGACCGGAGGAGCGCGACAGTTTGCTCGGAAAAACAAACAAAAAACAACAAGAATCGGCGGCGACAGACCGCTGAGCACCCAGGAGAAGAGCATGCCGCGGCCGCAACCCCTTTGCTGGATCGACAGCAAGGCGCCCGAGGCGTCGTTGCTGAACGAGCAATTGACGCTGCTCGGTTTCGACACCCGCACAGGTCCAGAGCCCCCCGAGTCCGATGCGCCGTTGTGCCGCTTAACGTTCGCGGCCGATGGCGCGGTCGAAGAAGCGGCCGATTCGACCACCCGATCCCCCTGGGTGGTGCTGGGCCAGCTTGACGGCATCCCGCCTGTTCCGCCGCAGGCCCAGTTGCCCTGGCCGGTGCCGCTGGACACGCTGCAGGCCGTGCTCGCGCCGATGAAAAGCCGTTGGCACGGTGAGCGACTGCGTCGTGAAAATCGTGGCCTGATTGGCAGCAGCCCGGCGCTTGAGGGCGTGCGCCACGAGGTGGCCCAGGTCGCGCCCACGGAGGCCACCGTGCTGATCCTCGGCGAGACAGGCACGGGCAAGGAAGTGGTTGCCCGGATGATCCACATGCTCTCCGAGCGCGCCGACAAGCCGTTTGTACCGGTCAATTGCGGGGCTATTCCCGGCGAGTTGTTGGAATCGGAGTTGTTCGGTCATGAAAAGGGGGCCTTCACCGGCGCGATCACGCAGCGCAAGGGGCGTTTCGAGCTGGCCCAGGGCGGTACCATCTTTCTCGACGAGATCGGTGACATGCCGTTCTCCATGCAGGTCAAGATCCTGCGGGTGCTGCAGGAGCGCAAGTTCGAGCGCGTTGGCGGCAGTGCCTCGTTCGATGCCGACGTGCGCATCGTGGCGGCGACGCACCGCGATCTGCTCTCGATGGTCGACGAGGGCAAGTTCCGCCAGGATCTTTATTACCGTCTCAACGTCTTTCCCATCCAGACGCAACCGCTGCGCGCCCTGCGTGACGACCTGCCCGAGATCGCCACGGCACTTGTGGAGCGTCTGCACCGCGATGGGCGCCCGGCGCCAACGCTGACCGATGCGGTGATCTCGGTGCTCAAACGGCACGACTGGCCCGGCAATGTGCGCGAGTTGGCCAACGTGCTCGAACGTGTCGGCATCCTTGCCGCTGATCGCCCGTCCCGGGTTGGTGACCTTCCCGCGCACCTGCAGCACCTCAGCCCGTCGGAGCCGGATCCCGGTTACCCGGCCGAGTCGGCCAGCGATCGGTCAGCGGCGATGGAGCAAATGGATCCGGACCCGCGCAGTATTTGGTCTTTGACCGAGAACTTCGGTCCGCGGTTGCCACTGACACCGGAGGAGGTCGGCGACTGTGATCTCACGCTACCGGACGACGGCATTTCGCTTAAGTCGCAGCTCGAGGCGATCGAGCAGGCCTGGATCCAGGCGGCGTTGACACAGGCCGACGCGGTGGTTGCCCGTGCCGCCCGGCTGCTGGGGATCCGTCGTACCACCCTCGTCGAGAAGATGCGCAAGTACCAGATCGGCTGATCGCCCCGCTGACTTAAGGAACCTTATATTGGCACGCGTCCTGCTAGGGACTGACGCAAGTCAATCCGCGACAGTCAACGAGGTGGGTCCATGAGCGGCAACGACATGTCAGTCGATCAGATCCTTTCCCAGATGCAGCAGCTGCGTACCCAGGCCACCCAACGCCCGGCGGGTCCAGAAGCGATCAACCCCGCCGCGCAGGGCGTCAACGAAGTCGAACGCAGCAACTTCGCCGATGCCCTGACCCAGGCGGTTGGGCAGGTCAACGAGGCGCAGCAGACCACTGGTGATCTCAAGAACCGCCTGCAGGCGGGCGACGATCAGGTGACGCTCACCCAGGTCATGCTCGCCTCGCAGCGATCTTCCGTGGCATTCGAGGCCACCCTTCAGGTGCGCAACAAACTGGTTCAGGCCTACGAAAAGGTCATGAACATGCCGTTGTAATGCCTCGCTCTCTCGCGTCCCCCGTACTTTCCTGATTCGGACATAACGTCATGGCCCAAGGTTCAGCTATCACCACCACCCCGACCGGTAGCGGCGAGAGCCCGCGCTGGATCCGGCAGATGGATGCATTCACGCAGTCGTCAAGTTTCCGTCAGTTGTTGCTGCTGATTGCATTGGCGGCGGTGATCTCGTTCATGGTCGGCTTCTTTCTGTGGGGAAGTGGCAAATCGATGGTCCCCCTGTACCAGTCACTGGATGCCCAGGCGTCGGCCGAAGTGGTCGACGCCCTCAAGGCCGCGGGCGAGCCGTACGAGCTGGCAAACAACGGTACCGTGATGGTGGGGGCGGACCGCTTGCCCGAGATCCGCATGCTGATGGCCCAGCAAGGCCTGCCGGGGGGCGATGGTGTCGGGCTCGAGATGCTCAACCAGGACCAGTCGCTGGGCACCAGTCAATTCATCGAGCAGGCGCGTTACCAGCGTGCCATCGAGACCGAGCTGGCCCGCTCCATCCAGACCATCGGTGCGATCCGTGCCGCCCGCGTGCACATTGCCCAGCCCGAGAAGTCGGTGTTCGTGCGGGACCGTAAGACGCCGACCGCCTCGGTCGTGGTGGATATCAAGGGCGGCAGCACTCTCGGTCGTAGCCAGGTCAACGGCATCGTTCACCTGGTTGCCTCCAGCATCAACGACCTGTCCCCCGAGAATGTCAGCGTGGTCGACCAGAGCGGCAACCTGCTGACCAACCAAGGCGGTGATGCCGCGGGCATGGGGCTGACCAGCCGCCAGTTCCAATATCGCCAGAATCTTGAACAGGCGTACGCGCGTCGGATCGAGTCGTTGCTCGCCCCGATCGTCGGTTCGGACCGCGTCCGCGCGCAGGTGTCCGCGGAGATCGATTTCTCCCGCCGCGAGGGCACCAGTCAGACCTATGGTCCCGGCGACGGTGTCCTGCTCAGTGAACAGGTCAACGAGACCGTGCGCTCGCTCGGCGGTGGTGAGAGCATCGGTGGGATGCCGGGCGCGATCGCCAACCAGCCGCCGGGCGGTGGCGTGGTCAATCCGGACGGTGGCGGTGGCGGACTCGCCCCGCCGCAGGACCTGACCGTCGAGGAATTTCAGACCCTGGTGCAGACCCCGATCGACAGCGACCGCAACGAGACGCGCAACTACAACGTCGATCGCAATATCGAACACACCCAATTCGCCAGTGGGCAGATCGAAAAGCTCAGCGTTGCCGTCTTGCTTGACGAGAACGCGACCGGCGGCGGTGCCCCGGCAGATGCCGAGGACCAGGCAGCCGCCGAAGCCGCCGCCCAGGCCCGAACCGAGCGCCTGGAACAGATGCGCGCGTTGGTGGCCCAGGCCGTGGGCATCGACGAGGCTCGTGGTGATCAGGTCACTCTGAGCACCTTCGCGTTCGTCGACCAGGACATCGAGCCGGTGACCACGCCGGTCTGGGAGCAGGGCTGGTTCTGGAGCACCCTGAAGAATGCCGGCATTGGCCTGGCGATGCTGCTGGTGTTCCTGTTGGTGGCCCGTCCGCTGCTCAAGATGCTCGCCGAGAGCCGTCGTGAGCGCGTGGCCGCCTCGACCGAGCTCACCGATCAGTCCGGACAGCAAGGCCCGCAGTACACTATGCCGACGCAGTACCCGGACGAGCGCCGCGCGCAGGCCGAGGAAGAGGGGTTCGATGAGGACGATCTCTCCAACGTGCCCGAGCTGATCGGTAACGCCAGCTATACCGACAAGCTGCGCCAGCTGCGCAAGAGCGTCAACCACGATCCCAAGGCGGTCGCTGCCGTCATCAAGCAGTGGACCCACGAGGAGAACTGATTTCCCATGGCCCAGGCACCCGACACGAAATTCCCGCAGGAAAGCCCGCTCGTCGGCCTCAAGGGGCCGGAGAAGGCGGCCATTCTGATGATGGCGCTGGGGGAGGAATCCGCGGCGAACATCTTCGGGCAACTCGACCCGCGCGAGGTGCAGAAGATTGGCCAGGCCATGGCGGTCTTGAAGAACGTCACCCGCCCGCAGATCCAGGCGGCGCTCGACGAATTTTCCGATGACCTGGAAAACCAGACCGGCCTTGCCCTTGGCTCGAACGACTACATCCGCAACGTGCTCAACCGGGCGCTGGGCGAGGACAAGGCAGCGGGTCTGCTCGAACGAATTTCCTCGCAGGGAAGCCGCCGCAATCTCGAATTTCTCAAGTGGATGGATGCGCGTTCGATCGCCGAGATCATCCGCTACGAGCACCCGCAGATTATTGCGATCGTGCTTTCGCACCTGGAGAGCGACCAGGCCGCCGAGATCCTGCAGATGCTGCCGGAGAACACCCGTACCGATATCGTCCTGCGCATTGCGCACCTCGAGGGGGTTTCACCGCAGGCCCTGGAGGAACTCGACGACATCATGGAGCGTCAGGCTTCTGGCACCCAGGGCGGCAAGTCGTCCAAGGTCGGCGGCGTGAAGATCGCCGCCGGCATCATGAACTTCCTCGAATCCAACGTGGAAGAGGAGCTGATGGGGCGCGTCAAGGAGACCGACGAGGAACTGGGTGTCCAGATCGAGGACCTGATGTTCGTCTTCGCCAACCTGGTCGATGTTGAGGACCGCAGCCTGCAGGTACTGCTGCGCGAGGTCCCGGCCGACAAGCTGCTGCTGGCGATGAAGGGCGCGGACACCGAGCTCAAGGAAAAGATCTTCGGCAACATGTCGCGTCGTGCGGCCGAGATGATGCGTGACGATCTCGAAACCCTCGGCCCGACTCGCCTGGCCGACGTGGAGGCCGCGCAGAAGGAAGTTCTGCAGGTTGCGCGTCAGCTCTCCGAGGAAGGCAAGATTGCCCTGGGTGGCGGTGGTGGCGATGAGTTCATCTGACGACGCGCCGACCCTCACCCGCCCCCTGAATGCGTCCGACTGGCAGGAGCTGATGGGTGCTTGGGAGCTACCGGATTTCAGCACCGCGCCGGCCGAGGAGACGCCCGACGAACTCGACCCGGAGACGGCCGAGGAGCTTGCCGAGGCGCGTGCCGAGGCCGAGAAGCGCGGTTACGAGGCGGGCCTGCAGAAAGGTCGCGATGCCGGCTATCAGGAGGGATTGGCGGCGGCTCGGGAGGAGATCCAAAGCGTCGAGAATCGCCTGCGCGGCTGGCTGTCTCATCTCGAACGGCCGCTGGGGCTGCTCGATGACGAAGTCACCGAGCAGCTCACGGCGCTGGCGACCCAGATCGCACGTGTCATGGTGGCCCGCGAGGTGCAGGCCGATAACAGCGGATTGCCATCGATCGCCCGCGAGGCCCTCTCGGCCCTGCCGGTGTCGGTGCGGGCGGTAACCCTGCGTTGCGCGCCCGATGACCAGGCGGCACTGCGCGAGCTGCTCGAGGATCCGCGCTTCGAGACGCTCGATCTGCGGCCCGATCCGACGGTCAGTGCCGGTGGCGTGATCGTGGAATCGGGGGATGCCCGGGTGGATGCGAGCCTGGCCAACCGCTGGGCGGCCACGCTCGATCACTTGATCGGTCGGGTTTATCCCGGCCCGGATCAGGCGGTCCCCGAGGTCGCCGTGAAACCGTCTGGAACGGATCAGTCCGATGAGGCCGCCGAGGCGGCAGAGCAATCCGTCGAAGCCGAGGCGCCAGTCCGGACGGATGCCCCGGAAGCCGACCAGGTGATTGACGCCGAGGAGTCGTCGCAAGCCGATGATGCCCGGCTCCGAGGAGCGTCGCGATGACTGATCCCGGACTGCGCGATCCCAGCACCGATGCCTCGCTGAACTGGGCGCGGCGCCTGATGGGCACGACCGCCCGGGTGGATGCCCCGGCGGCGGCCTCCGAGGGGCGGATCGTGCGGGTGGTCGGCTTGGCGCTGGAGGCGCGTGGGCTGTCGGCGCTGATCGGGGATCAATGCGAGGTCACCGACCCGCAGGGGCGGACCTTTGAGGCCGAGGTGGTTGGGTTTGCCGAGGAGGCGACCTATTTGATGCCACTGGAGACCACCCAGGGAGTGGGCCCAGGTTGCCGGGTGAAGAATCTCGGCACGGCCAGCCGCGTGCCGATGGGCGAACAACTGCTCGGTCGCGTGCTGGATGCCCGTGGTCGCCCGATCGACGATGGCGAGCGCCTGACCGGTGATGCCTCGGTCAACCTGCACGGTCGACCGATCAATCCCTTGAAGCGTCGCGAGATCACCGAGCCGCTGGACGTGGGTGTGCGGGCGATCAACGCCCTGATGACGGTCGGCCGCGGTCAGCGCATGGGCATCTTTGCCGGCTCCGGGGTGGGCAAGAGCGTGTTGCTCGGCATGATGACCCGTTATACCCGCGCACAGATCATCGTGGTTGGCCTGGTCGGCGAACGGGGCCGCGAGGTGGCCGAATTTGTCCATGAGATTCTGGATGACGAGGCACGCCAGCGCGCGGTCGTCGTGGCGGCCCCGGCGGACAGTTCCGCGCTGATGCGCCTGCACGGGGCGAATTTGGCCAGCTCGATCGCCGAGCATTTTCGCGATCAGGGTTTCGACGTACTGCTGCTGATGGACTCGCTCACCCGCTACGCCCAGGCGCAGCGGGAGATCGGGCTGGCGATCGGCGAGCCGCCGGCGACCAAGGGTTATCCGCCCTCGGTGTTCGCCCATCTGCCCAGGCTGGTGGAGCGGGCCGGCAACAGTGAAAACCGCCAGGGGAGTCTGACGGCGTTTTACACCGTGCTGGTGGAAGGCGACGATCTGAACGATCCGGTGGCCGATGCCGCCCGCGCGATATTGGATGGTCACATCGTGTTGTCGCGCGAGGTGGCCGAGCGGGGACGTTTCCCGGCGATCGATGTCGAGGCCTCCATTTCCCGCCTGATGCCCAAGCTGGTCGACCCGGAGCATCTATCTTTGATGAGGCGATTCAAGGAGTTGGCGGCCACTTACCGAGAAAACCGCGACCTGATTGCCGTGGGCGCCTATCGCCGCGGTCAGGACGCGCGGCTGGACCGGGTGATCGACATCCAGCCCGACCTCGAGGCGTTCCTGTCGCAGCCCATGAACGAGCCGTCGGACATGGCCTCGAGCATCGATGCGCTGGTCGACCTGCTGCATTCCGATTGAGTGGGGTAGCCGAAAATGAGTGACACACAGCGACTCAAGTCCCTGGGCAATGCCGGTCGGGTGATGGGCCACCAAGCCGACCTGGCCAGCCGCCGCCGCCGCGAGGCACAGCGCGAGTTGGATGCACAACGTCAGCGCCTTGCCGACTTGGAAGGTTATTTCACCGAATACACCAACAATCTGGGGTTCGCGGCCGAGGGACGTAACCGGGCCTTTGCCCTGCAGAACTACCGGCAGTTCATGGCCCGGATCGAGGAGACCATCGAGCACCAGCGCAAGGTGGTCCTGGACCTGGAAGAGCAACTGAGCAAGCGGGCCAATGATGCCCGTGACGCGCATGCGCGCAACGAGTCGGTCGACCGGCTCAGCCAGCGTTACCGCGACTCGATCCGCCGGCGTGACGATCGGACCGAGCAGCAGGTGATGGATCAGCACGGGGCGGCCAAGGTCGCGCACGGGGGCGGAACAGGGGGAATGCAATGAGTCAGATCGGTGAAGGCAAGACGACGATCGAGGCGCTCGGTCGCCTGCTGGGCACTGCCGACGGCAAGGCCGGTCGCTTGGCGGCCGGGTTGGGCGGTGGCGGACGCGAGGAGTTCGCTCGTCTGATGGCCTCGGCGCAGGGGCGTCTCAAGACGGATGGCGAGGGCACCTCGCCGGGTCGTGCTTCCCTGTCGCCAGAGGGCGTGGCGGTGGCAGATCAAGCCATGGGTGGACGCAACGATTTCGATCAGGCGCTCGCGGGCTTGGCCGATCAACTGGCCCAGTTGCGCGAGATGCTTGCCGGCCGGGGGGGGGCGAACCAACCGGGCGAGAACGCCGCGATGGAGGCCGGGCGCGAGATCCAGTCGGCACTGGACGAGTTGGCCGGGCTGCTCGACGGTCGTGGCACCCGCTTGCAGGGTGCGGCGGAAAACAGCGGGTCGTTGGGTCAGGGTGATGGCTCAGGTAATGGTCTGGGTATGGCGCGGGGCGCTGATTGGCGTGGTGGTGACGGATCCGTCGGCGGGTTGGCCGGCGGTTCGTCTGACTCAGCCGGTGGGATGCCGGATGACCTGATGGCCGGTCTGGGCGATCAGGTGAAGGAGCTCGCCGATGCCCTCGCCCGGTTAAGGCAGTCGATCGACAATGCGGGTTCGCAACCGGTGGCTGCGCTGGAGGGATTGATGGAGCGCCTGGCCAGCCTGCGTGAGGAATTGGCCGATGCCCGGCCCGAGGCAATGGCACCGGGCCTGCTGGGGCAGTTGCAGGCGCTTGGAGATGTTTTGCGTCGTGCCGAGTCGGCCGCGGCTAGCGAGGCCCGAGTCGCCCAGGGTATGACGGATGCTCGCGCTGAGGGCAAGACACCATGGGACGGGTTCTGGCGCTTTGCCGAGAACGCTCGTCAGGCGGCCGGGGGGAACGAGTCGACCCGGCTGTCCGGTGGTGTCGGCGCCGAGTCGGCCCGTGATGTCGACTGGTCCGGTGGGCCGGTAAGTGCCGCGCTGGGCCTAACCGGCCGCGAGTCGGTACCGTTGGAGCGTGAGCGAGCGCCCTTGACCCGTTGGTCGGCGCTCAACGGCCTGGAAGGTCGTCAGGGACGCGCCGATGCGGAGCTTGCTTCGGGCAGCAGCCAGGCCACCACGACAGGCCTGGGGGGTAGCCCGGCTTCGATGTTGTCCGGTGGCAGCTCTGCCGGCGGCGTCTTCACGGGACAGGCCGCTGCCGGATCGCCCAATCCACAGATGCCGGCGCAGCTGGGCCAGCAGATCCAGTGGATGGTCGGCAAGGGGGTCTCCACGGCCAGTATCGAGTTGCGCCCCGCGGACCTGGGGCCATTGAAGATCGCCATCGAGACCCAGGGCGACGAGACCCGCATCGCCCTGACGGCGAGCAATGCCACCGCCCAGGGCCTGCTTGAGCAGCAGCTGCCGCGGCTGAAGGAATGGCTGCAGGAAGCGGGGTTGGCCAATAGCGAAGTCGAGGTTGGCCTCGGTCAGGAAAGCGACTTCGGTCAGCAGTTGGCCGATGCCGACGATGATGGTCAGGGCGGCTCGGGTGGTGATTCCGGCGGAGCCCAGGGCGGCCAAGTGGACATGGTGGGTGTCGACGCGGCGGATGGAGCTAGCCTCGACGAGGACTTGGCCCAGGGGCGTTTGGTCCTCGACCTTTTTGCCTGACTGCTCATTGATCGTCAGGGGAGGGCGCTGTTGCCATTCGCCACATGCTGTCGTCGGTTGGCTGAAACCTGGATAAGACAGCCAGTTTCGATTTGAAAAGGGGTCGCCTCGCGACCCCTTCTTGTTTTTGGTGGGCACGTGCTTATTCCTTCTTTGTAGTGGAATGGTCGTCACGATCGAAAATCAGGATGAGGTCATTTGGTGGCTTCTCAGTGAAGAAAATGGTTTCAACAACATATTTCGGGTAATAAACGGGTTTTCATCAGGAAGCCTTTTTGACTTGGTAGGCGTTGACCTGTTTGTTTTAATGAGCTAGATTCCCGAGGCATTGGGCCGGGCCATGGAAAGCGCGGCTTTCTCCGGAAAGAATGTCGATTCGAGTGAATCCCATTCCGCCCATTACTTTTTCAGAGGTGCCTATCCAAATGAGTCAATTTGACGTAAAGAACCTTTCCGCCGACGAACTGAAGAAACTGGTCAATGACGCCGAGCAGGCCCTGCGCGAGCGGAGCAAGCAACGCGTCATGGAATTGCGCCGCGAGGCCGAGGCGCTGGCCAGTGAGCTCAACACCAGCGTGGCCGACATCTTCGGTCTCGAAAAGGGCAGCAAGCAGGCGGGCAAGAAATTGCCGGCCAAGTACATGAACCCGGCCAACCCGTCCCAGACCTGGTCCGGACGTGGTAAGCGCCCCAACTGGCTGGTCGATGAGCTCAACAAGGGAAAGAAGCTCGAGGATTTCCGCATCTGAATCACCGGCCCCGGTGTTTGATCGGGGAGGTGCGAATCGATCGATGAATCGGTCGATAAGAAAAGGCCCTGCCGAACGGCAGGGCCTTTTGTATGTGCTCCGATTAGCCTTCCTGCTTGATACGTTGGGCGAGCCATTCCGGTGGTCGATCGATTTTCTCCAGGCAATGTCGGGCGGCACGATCGATCACGCCATGCTCGTGATAAAGCCGTTCCTTCTCGGCCCACTCCCGCACCTCCTCTTCGAGGATGCCATGGTGCTTCGCCACGCTAATTAGCTGAACCACGCCGTCACGGTGCCATTTTGCCTGGGCCTGATTCTTGTCCTGCTGGCTTTCGGCAACGGCCACCGAGGCGGCGGCAATCAACGGGGCGCTTTCTTCCTGGCGGGCCGAATCGCTAGCCAGCAGGCGCGCGGCCAACGGGCAGGTGATCTCGGCGGGTGCACCCAACGACAGGGCGGCCGTGAACGCTAGCAATTGCTGCTGCGGGTCATTACCGGCCTGGTCGACGAGCCGGTTGAGTACCGTGCGGTAGTCGCCGGCGCGGACCATCAGGGCCATGCCGCGGTCGCGCAGTTCCGGGTCGAGTTGGTTGCCGAGTCGGTCGAGCACCTGCTGCCATAGGCCGAGGCGTTTCTCGTCGAGACCGGGCGAAAGGTGGGGCAAGAGGATTTCTAGGGCCTCCTCGGCGCCGCCCTGTTCGACCAGCTGTTCGATCAACATGTCGGCCGCCTGTTCCAGCCAAGCTGGATCGTCACAACGAGCGGCGGTGTTCACCGCTTGGGTCAGGGGGCGGATTGCCTTGAACAGGCTGCCCTGGCGGCGGAGCAGGGTGGCCAGGTCTAGGTGAACCTGGGTCGCAATTTCCGGAGGCAGAGCCGCAAATTCGGGGTGATCGACCAGATCGCGAAGCCGGGTGATCGCTTCGGCCACTTCGCCCCGCGCGGCCAAGGAAAGGGCCGCGGTGTGCGTCAATCCGGCGTCCCAAGATTCGCTCAGCAATCCCTCGGCCAGGTCGCTGGCTTCCTGCAGTCGGCCTTCGCCGAGTAGGGTCACGGCGAGCCCGTCACCGATCTCGAATCGGCGAGGGTCGTGGCAATGGCGCATCCAGTCGAGCAACCACGACAGTTCGTTGCGATCGATGTGATCGGTCTGCCAGGCCTGTTCGTAGTACCAGTCGATCACGCGTGCCGCCTGATCGCAGTCCACGGTGCTGGCGGTGGGCTTGGTCATTTGAGTGCGCAGGGTGTCGAGACGCGCGGGGAACGATTCGGGCATGGTTGGGCTCGATGATGCAGGGGTGTGATCGGATAGATCGCGGCGTTCGAATTCTACCCGACTCCCCCGTGGATAACGGCGTTGGGGTGACACGCGCCTCGACACGGCCTGAGGTTTCTTTATACTCCGCCGCCGGAGTTGGCTAGATTGTCGCGGCGTCCCTCGGGGCGTCGAGGAAAGTCCGGGCTCCATAGGGCACGGTGCCAGGTAACGCCTGGGCGGCGCGAGCCGACGGAAAGTGCAGCAGAGAGTAGACCGCCGATGGCCGCCGCAAGGTGGCACAGGTAAGGGTGAAAGGGTGCGGTAAGAGCGCACCGCACGCGTGGTAACACGTCGTGGCACGGTAAACCCCACCGGGAGCAAGGCCAAATAGGGGAACAATGGCGTGGCCCGCGCTGTTCCCGGGTAGGCTGCTCGAGCGCGACGGTGACGTCGCGCCCAGATGAATGGCAATCCACGACAGAACCCGGCTTACCGGCTGACTCCACCCCATTTTGTGTGTACCGGCGGAACGGCCCCGTTCCCGCCGGCGGATGCGGCTTCGCCGCGTCGCCACTCGTCCTGATCGCTTTTCCCCGAGCGCCCCAGGCAGATCGTTTTCTTCCCACTTCCCCCACCGGCACTTCGGTGCGCCGGGATGCGGCCCCATGCATCCTCGTGCGCTTTGTTACCTATGCGTGGTAACCCCCTGTTTTTATCTGAAAACAGGGGGCGGCCTTGCTTCCTTTTGTTGGCTAACTCCTTGTGGTCAAAAGAAAAACACGGCCGTTTGCTTGATAGCCCTGTTGGCTGGGGCTATAGTGCGCACAGGTGTAGAAAAGTGGGAAAAAGTGGGAAAAAGTGTTCCGAGGCATCACCAACCTGAATCTCGACGCCAAAGGTCGCCTGGCCATGCCCACGCGCCATCGGGAGGCGTTTGCCCAGGATGAGAACCAGCTGATCCTCACCATCGATACCCAGGAACACTGCCTCCTTATCTACCCGCTGGCGACCTGGCTGGAAATCGAGAAGCAGATCGACGCCCTGCCGTCCTTCAACAAGACCGCCAACCGCATCAAGCGAATGCTGATCGGTCACGCCACCCAGGTGGAGTTCGACTCGGCCGGTCGCATCGTTATTCCCCCCGCGCTGCGCGCCCACGCGAAGCTGGAAAAGCCGGCCGTGCTCGTCGGGCAGGGCAAGAAGCTCGAGCTCTGGTCGCAGCCACTCTGGAATCAGATGACCGAGGAGTTCCTCGACCAATCGGACGAGGACGACCAATTGCCCACGGCCCTGGAGACCTTGTCGCTATGACCGTCGATACCAGCCACGACACCGTGCTGCGCGACGAGGCGATCGAGTCCCTGGTCACCGATCCGGCCGGCACGTACGTGGATGGCACCTTCGGTCGTGGCGGTCACAGCCGCGCCATCCTGACGAAACTGTCCGCGAACGGCCGGCTGATCGGTTTCGATCGCGATGCCGAGGCGGCGGAGAGCGCGGCCCAACTGGCCGACGAGGATGCGCGCTTTTCGTTTATCCGGGCCTCCTTTTCCGGTTGGGGCAAGGCCCTGGCCGAACATGGCATCGACCAGCCGGTGGATGGCGTGATGTTCGATCTGGGCGTGTCCTCCCCGCAGCTCGACCAGGCCGAGCGCGGCTTTTCCTTTCGCTTCGACGGTCCGCTGGACATGCGGATGGACCAGAGCCACGGGCCGTCGGCCGCCGACTGGCTGGCGGTCGCCGAGGAAGAGGAAATCCGCGATGTGCTGTTTCGGCTCGGCGAGGAGCGTTTCGCCCGTCGGATCGCTGCCGGCATCGTCGCCCGGCGCGACCAGGCCCCACTGACCCGGACCACCGAGCTGGTCGAATGCGTGGTCGATGCCATCCCCCGGCGCGACCCGAACAAGCATCCGGCCACCCGCACGTTCCAGGCCATTCGGCTTTATATCAACAAGGAACTCGACGAGATTACCCAGGCCCTCGAGCAGGCGCTCGAATACCTCGCGCCGGGTGGTCGGCTGGTCGTGATCAGCTTCCATTCGCTCGAGGATCGCATCGTCAAGCGTTTCATCCGCGATCACAGCACCGCCGGCAAGGATTTCTTCGGCAACCCGGTCGGCGAGGTGGCGCTCAAGAAGCTCGGCAAGGCCATTCGCGCCGGCCGCGAGGAAACCGCCAGGAACCCGCGTGCACGCAGCGCGATCATGCGGGTCGCGGAGCGCGCGTCATGAGGGCGATCAATCTCTTTCTGCTGGTGCTGGTCGTCGCAAGCGCGCTCGCGGTGGTGGTGCTGGTAGCCGAGGATCGGCGGCTGACCCAGCAGATTGCCGTGGCGCGGGATGGCATCGAGCGTCTCGAAGGGACCTACGCCGAGTTGCAGCTCGAAGAGGGCACGTTGACCGCCCAGGGGCGGATCGAGCGTATCGCGACCGAGGAACTCGGCATGCGTCCGCCGGCGGAAGATCAGATCACGGTGGTGTTCCGATGAACGCGGTCTGGACATTCATTACCCGTTGGGCCACCTGGTTGGGCGTGCGCTGGCGTGCGGGCATCGTGCTGATGGCGTTCGCATTCGCGGCCTTGATCCTGCTCGGCCGGGCGGTGCATCTGCAGGTCACCGAGCGGGATTTCTACGCCGAGCAGGGTGGCGATCGCCAACAGCGCGTCCAGACCATCGCGGCCCATCGCGGCATGATCACCGATCGCCACGGTGAGCCGCTGGCCATCAGCGTGGCCATGTACGCGATCTGGATCGATCCGAAGGTGATCGGGGCCCACCCCGAGGCGGTCACCCGGCTCGCGGGCATGCTCGACCAGCCGGCCGCCGAGTTGCAGCATCGTGTACGCGAATACGGCTCACGCCGCTTCCTCTACGTCGCTCGCCAGGTGCGCCCGAGTCTGGCCGAGACGGTGCGTACGGCCAAGTTGCCGGGCGTGGGTCTCAAGCGTGAGTACAAGCGTTTCTACCCGACTGCCGATGTCACCGCCCCGTTGCTCGGGTTTACCAACATCGACGATGAAGGCTTGGCCGGCATCGAGCTGAGCTTTGATCAGTTGCTCGCCGGCACGCCGGGCAAGCGGCGCATCCTCAAGGACGGCGATGGCCGCGAGATTGTCGACTTGGGCGTGATTCAGGTCGCACGGCCGGGGCAGGACGTTGCGCTCTCCATCGATCGGCGGTTGCAATATCTCGCGTATCGAGAGCTGTCGCGTGCGGTCGAGGAACACGCGGCGCTGGCCGGTTCGGCCACCCTGATGAACGTGGCCACCGGCGAAGTGCTGGCCATGGCCAGCGCGCCGTCGTTCAACCCGAACAACCGGGCCGCGATCGACCCGTCGTTTACCCGCAACCACGCGATCGTCGACCAGCTCGAGCCGGGATCGGCGGTCAAGCCCTTTACCGTGGCGGCCGCGCTGGCCAGCGGTCGTTGGCAGCCGTCCGACACCATCGACACGGCCCCCGGCTACCGTCGAGTCGGTGGTTTCACCATCCACGATCACCGCAATTACGGCACGCTGGACCTGACCGGCCTGCTGGAAAAGTCGAGCAATGTCGGGGCGAGCCTGTTGGCCGAGGATATTGGCGCCCAGGCCCTTTGGACGACCTATCGCGGATTGGGATTCGGGCAGGCCACCGGGGTGGGCTTCCCGGGCGAGGCCTCCGGCTCACTCAGCCTGTGGCGCGACTGGCGGGTGGCGGACACGGCCGCCCATAGCTACGGCTATGGCCTGGCGGTTTCCCCGTTGCAGCTCGCCTCGGCCTATGTCGCCCTGGCCAATGGAGGTCAGTTCGTGGCGCCCAGCCTGTTGCGTCTTGACGACCCACCCGAAACCCGCCCGGTGTTTGCGCCCAAAGTGGCCGACCGCGTGGTCGGCATGTTGCGTGCCGTGGTCTCGCCGACCGGGACGGCACCCAAGGCGGCCGTGACCGGTTTTCAGGTCGCCGGCAAGACCGGCACCGTGCGCCGACTCGACGAGGGCGGCTACTCCCGTACCGACTACAACACCGTCTTTGCCGGCCTGGCCCCGGCCAGTGATCCGCGGCTGGTCCTGGTCGTGGTCTTACACCGCCCCAGTGCCGGCCAGGTCTACGCCGGCGATGTCGCTGCCCCCGTATTCCAGCGGGTAATGAGCGGCGCGCTGCGCATGCTCAACATCCGTCCGGACAACCTGCCGGAACTGCCCGCCGGGCAGATTGCCGGGGACCTGCCGTCCGTCGTGGCCGACACGACACGATCTCGGGAGGCTGGCTGACATGGCGCGCGTGGCATTCCCCGAAATCGGTCTGCGAGAGATCGCCCGGCTTCGCCATGCCGGCGCCCCGGATCGGCGAGTGCGCGCGATCAGCGACGACAGCCGCGATCTCGACGCCGGCACGCTCTTCTATGCCCGCGAAACCCAGTCGCACGATGCCGATCGGTTCGTCGCGGATGCACTGGCCCGCGGGGCGGCGGGGGTCATCGGTGCCGGGCTTACGCCGGCCGAGGGCGTGGTGTTGGTCGACCGGCCGGAGGAGGCGATCGCCGAACTGATCATTCAGGCCAATGGCTGGAGCCACGACGCGGTCGCGATCACCGCGGTCACCGGGACCAACGGCAAGACCACCGTCTGCCACCTGATCGCCGGGTTGATCGGCTTCGACGGCGAGCCCGTCGGGGTGATCGGTACGCTGGGCTGGGGTTTGTGGTCGCCGCGAGCGGAGTACCAGGCCACGACCAACACCACGCCGGGCCTGATCGAGAACTGGCGTCTGATCGGCGAGCTGGTCCGTGAAGGTGCGCGCGAGATCGTCATGGAAGTCTCCTCCCACGCCCTGACCCAAGGCCGGGTGGACGGCCTGCCCATCCGCACTGGGGTATTTACCAACCTCGGGCGGGACCACTTCGACTATCACGGCGATATCGAGGCCTATCTCGGGGCCAAGGCCCGCCTGTTCGCCTTGCCGAGCCTGCGCCAGACGGTACTCAATGCCGACCAGTCGGCGACGGCACGGATGCTCGACATACTCGCTGCGCGAGAGGACGCGCCACGCCAATTGTGCTACTCGCTGGCCCCGGCTGGCGGCTCGACCGACTGCCGCCCGTGCCTGACCGGCGTGCTCGAGGCCCCGGAATCGGGCCGCATGCGGCTGGCGGTCAGCGGCTTCGGCGAACGGGCCGAGCTCGAGGCGCCGCTGGCTGGTCGCTTCAATGCCGAAAACCTGCTCGCCGCGCTGGCCGCGCGCCTGGTGGTCGGTGAGACGCTCGATACCCTTGCCCACCAGGTCGGACGGCTCAAGACCCCGCCGGGCCGGATGGAAACCTTTGCGGTCGGTCGCGGCATGACCGCCGTGGTCGACTACGCCCATACCGCCGATGCCCTGGAGAACGTGCTTGCCAGCCTGCGTGAAGGGTTGCCTCATGGCGCCCGTCTGGGCGTGATCTTCGGCTGTGGCGGCGATCGCGACACCGGCAAGCGCCCGCTGATGGGTGCCGTGGCCGAGCGGCTGGCCGACTGGGTAATCGTCACCAGTGACAACCCGCGCAGTGAATCGCCCGAGGCGATCATCGACGCGATCGTGGCCGGCATGAAGCACCCGGCGGAGGTCGAGCGCCTCGTCGATCGGCATCAAGCGATTGCCACGGGTATCCGCCGGCTCGCCGATGGGCGTTCGGGCGATTGCCTGTTGGTGGCCGGCAAGGGCCATGAAACCGGCCAGGAAGTCGGCGACCAGGTGCGTCCGTTCGATGATCGTCTGGTGGTTCGCGAACAGGCTCGGGAGGTGGCGCCATGATCCGGGCCACGCTCGACCAGATCACCCGCTGGGCCGAGGGACGCTTGGCCCCGAACGCCGACGGTGCACTGCCGGTTGCCGGCGTAGGCACCGACACCCGTGCCGAGCTGGGCGGCCGACTGTTCGTCGCCCTGAAAGGCCCGAATTTCGACGCGCATGGTTTTATCGACCAGGCGGCCCAGCAGGGGGCGGTCGCCGCGCTGGTCGAACGCGAACATCCGGATTGCGACCTGCCGCAGGTGATCGTCGACGACACACTGGCCGCCCTGGGCCGGTTGGCCCGCGGCTGGCGCGAGGCGGTCGAACCGACCGTGATCGGTATCACCGGCAGCAGCGGCAAGACCACGGTCAAGGAACTGCTGGCCGCCATGCTGGGCGAGATCGGCGCCACCGCGGCCACCCGCGGCAACCTCAACAATGACATCGGCGTGCCGCTGACCCTGCTCGATTGGGCGCCCGAGACGCGTTTCGCGGTGGTTGAGATGGGGGCCAACCACGTCGGCGAGATCGCCCGGCTGACCGAGTTGGCTGCCCCGGACATCGTCGTGGTCACCATGGCGGGGCGCGCCCACGTGGGCGAATTCGGCTCGGTTGAACGCATCGTCGAGGCCAAGGGCGAGATCTATCGTCATCGTCCCGCAGATGCACGCGCCCTGGTCAATCTCGATTCGACGGGCGCGGATTGCTGGCTGATGGACGCGCCGCAGGCGGAGACCTTCACGCTCGACCCCTGCCATCGCGAATGGGCAACCTGGTTCGGGGAGTACGACGCGGCGGCCCACGAGTTGTCGGTCACCGAACACGGCCAGCCGCTGTTCGATCGACTTGCCGTGCCCATGCCCGGTGCGCACAACGCGGCCAATCTGCTCGCCGCGATCGGCCTGGCCCGCCTGGCGGGGGCCTCGGTGGAGGCAATCACGACCGGGCTGGCCACCTTCCACCCGCCGGCCGGGCGGATGGGTCTGGTGGTGCTCGCCAATGGCTGGCAATTGATCGATGACAGCTACAACGCCAACCCTGAATCCATGCGCGCCGCACTCGGCTACCTCGCTGCTCAGCCGGGGGAACGGTTTGCCGTGCTCGGCAGCATGGGCGAGCTGGGCTCGGAGGACGAGCTGCTGCATCGCCAACTGGGTGAGTTCGCCGCGGGCCAGGAACTCCAGGGGGTGATCGCGGTCGGTCCGGGGGGCGCGGCGCTCGCCGCGGGGTTCGAGGCCGGTGGTGGCCAGGCCGGCTCGCTCGATGTGGTCGAGGACAGCGAGTCGGCCACCCAGGCATTGCGCCAACGCCTGACCGACCACGGCCGGACGGCCGTGACCGTGCTGCTCAAGGGCTCACGCTTCATGCACATCGAACGGGTCCGCGAGGCCCTCGAACGGGAGATCGGCATCGCGCCGGGGACCGGCAACGAATCCACAGGGAGGGGGCGAGATGCTGCTCTGGCTGACTGAATGGCTGACCCAGTACGCCAGCTTTTTTGGCGTATTCGAATACCTGACGTTCCGCGCAATGCTGGGCGTGGCCACGGCGCTGTTGATCTCGCTGGCGATCGGCCCGTTCGTCATCCGCTGGCTGCAGAGCGTCAAGGCCGGTCAGCCAATCCGCGAACTCGGCCCGCAGACCCATCTGGCCAAGGCGGGTACGCCGACCATGGGCGGGGCCCTGATCCTGATCTCGATCGCGGTCTCGATGCTGCTCTGGGGCAGCCTGGGCAATGTCTATGTCTGGGTGGCATTGCTGACCACCATGGGTTTTGGCCTGATCGGCGGCTGGGACGATTACCTCAAGCTCTCGCGCCGCCACAGCGACGGGCTGGCCGCGCGCTGGAAGTACCTGGGCCAATCGGTGATCGCCCTGATCGCCGCGGTCTTTCTGTTCATCATCGCCGAGACGCCCGCCGAGACCAGCCTGCTGATCCCGCTTGTGCGGGATGCCCTGATCCCGCTGGGCTTCGGCTTCGTGATCCTGACCTATTTCGTGGTGGTCGGCAGCTCGAACGCCGTCAATCTCACCGACGGGCTGGATGGCCTGGCGATCATGCCGACCGTGCTGGTCGCCGCCGGTCTGGGTGCGTTCGCCTATGTCACTGGCCATTACGAGTTCGCCAATTATCTGGGTCTGCCGTTTATCGCCGGGGTGGGCGAACTGGCAGTCTTTTGCGCCGCGATCGTCGGGGCAGGACTCGGCTTTCTCTGGTTCAACAGCTACCCCGCCCAGGTATTCATGGGCGACGTGGGTGCGCTGGCCCTGGGCGCGGCCCTGGGCATCGTCGCGGTGATGGTCCGCCAGGAGATCGTGCTGTTCATCATGGGCGGCATCTTCGTACTCGAGACCGTCTCGGTGATGCTCCAGGTCGCCTCGTTCAAGCTGACCGGCAAGCGGATCTTTCGCATGGCGCCGATCCATCATCACTTCGAGCTCAAGGGCTGGCCGGAACCGAAGGTGATCGTGCGCTTCTGGATCATCACCGTGATCCTGGTGTTGATCGGCCTGGCAACGATGAAGGTGCGCTGATGAAACTGATCGTCGGCATGGGACAGACTGGATTCTCCGCAGGGCGCTTTTTCGCCCGTCGCGGCGAGTCGTTCGTCGCCGCCGACACCCGCGGGGCGAGCGCCCCATGCGCCGCCTGGCTCGAGGCATTTGGCGTCGGCACGGTCTTCGACGGAGAGATCGGTGCGGCCATGCTCGACTCGGCCGAACTCCCTGCGCTCGACGGCATCGTGCTGAGCCCGGGGTTGAACCCCGCGGTCGAGCCGCTGGCGGGGCTGCTGGGCGAGGCGCGCCGCCGCGGCATCCCGGTGGAGAGCGACATTGCCGTTGCCCTGCGCCACGCCCCGGTGCCCTATGTCCTGATCACCGGTTCCAACGGCAAGAGCACGGTCACGGCACTGACCGCCGAACTGCTCACCGCCGCGGGGTATCGGGTGGCCATCGGAGGCAACTACGGCACACCGGCCCTGGATCTGCTGGCCGAGGCGAGCGACATCCTCGTGCTCGAGGTGTCGAGCTTCCAGCTGGAGGCCTGCGATCCCGAGGCCATCCGCGCACGGGCCGCGGCCGTACTCAATATCAGTGCCGATCACCTCGATCGGCATGGCTCGATCGACGCCTACGCGGCGCTCAAGCAGAAGATCCTCGTCCATGCCGAGACGGCCGTGATCAATACCGACGATGCGCGCGTTGCGGCGATGGCGGCCGACTGTGGCGGTCGGGTCGTGACCATTTCGGCCGGGGCGGACGACGATTCGTTTGGCGCCGAGCATCGCTACTACTTGGATGTCGACGGCGAATCGCTCTGTCGCGATGACCAGGTGCTGTTCGCCAGCGAGGAACTTTCCTTGCCGGGGGCTCACAACCGCATGAATGCCCTGGCTGCCCTGGGGCTGGTCGAGGCGGTTGCGGGACGGGCAGCGCTCGATGGAAAGGCCCTGCGTGCTGCCCTCGCGGCGTTTGTGGGACTGCCGCATCGCATGCAGGTGGTCTGCCGTTGGCCGGTCAATGGCGGCGAGGTGCGATTCATCAACGACTCCAAGGCCACCAATGTCGGCGCGGCCGTGGCCGCGATCGACGGGTTGGCCGCCGGTGGGGCCGATGGGCAGGTGGTAATCGTTGGCGGTCAGGCCAAGGGGCAGTCCTTCGACGACCTGGCCGCGGCCCTGAAGGCACACGCCCTGGGCGTGGCGCTGATCGGCACCGACGCCGGCCGGATCGAATCGGTATTGGCCTCGGTGGCCGGTGACACGATGCCCATCGCACGCTTCGAGTCGCTCGAGTCAGCCGTGGCCTGGTCAGCCGACCAGGCGTCTGTCCGGGTATCGGCGGGTCGACAGGTCGTGGTGTTGCTTTCACCGGCATGCGCGAGCTTCGACCAGTTCAGCGGCTATGCCGATCGAGGTGAGCATTTTGCCCGGGCGGCCGAGGCGATCTGCGATCTGAGTGATGTGCCGGCACCCGTTTGTCCGGAGGTGGCCTCATGAGCCTGTGGCAACTCAACGCGCGCGGTTGGCAATGCCTCGGACGTTTCGGTAGTCGGGGTCTGCAATGGCTCGCCGATCGCAATGTGGTCGACGGGGCGAAGGATGCCACCAGTGGCATCTCCCTGGACCGGTCGTTCCTTATCGCGCTGGTGGCGCTGCTGTCGATCGGCCTGGTGATGGTGGCATCGACCACCCTCGGCATGGGCGATTTCACGGCCGCCGGCCGTGGCCTGCTGATTCGTCAGTCGGGCGCGGTGGTCGTCGGCTTGATCGCGATGGCGGTGCTGCTGATGGTGCCGTTGCGCCACTTCGTGGCCCTGAGAAACGCGATCCTCATCGCCTCGATCCTGTCGTTGGCCGTGTTGTTCATTCCGGGCGTCGCGCACACCGTCAACGGGGCGACGCGCTGGATCGATCTGGGTTTCGTGCGGGTGCAGGTAAGCGAGTTCGCCCGGCTGGGCATGATCGTCTGGATGGCCGCCTACCTCGGGGTGCACCTGGAGAAGGTGCAGACGCGTATCCGCGGCATGGCCGCCCCGGTGGGCGTGATCATGCTCGCCTCGACCCTCCTGCTAATGCAGCCGGACTACGGCAACACCCTGGTGCTCGGCGCGACGCTCTTTGCCATGGCCTGGCTGATGCGCGCCCAGCTGCAAACCATGCTGATGCTGATGATCGCCGGCGGGGCATTGGCCGTCGTTGGCGTGTTCTCGGCCCAGTACCGGGTCGATCGTCTGCTGTCGTTCTCTAATCCGTTTGCCGACCCGTTCGGCGATGGCTACCAGCTGGTCAATGCCCTGATCGCCATCGGCACCGGCGGGCTGTTCGGCCGCGGCCTGGGCGAGGGCGTGCAGAAACTGGCCTACCTGCCGGAGGCCCACACCGATTTTATCTTCGCGGTCTACGCCGAGGAGTTCGGGCTGTTCGGCGTCATTGCACTGCTGGGGCTCTACAGCGTGTTGGTGTGGCGTGGCTTCGTGATTGCGCGAATGGCCTGGGTGGTGAAGCACTACACCGGCGCAGCACTGGCCTGGGGCATCAGCACCTGGATCGGCATGCAGACGCTGATCAACATGGGCGTGAACATGGGGCTCCTGCCCACCAAGGGACTGACACTGCCGCTGATCAGTTACGGCGGCTCGGCGATGGTCGCGACCCTGCTCGCCATGGGGTTGATCCTCCGTGTGCATCACGAGGCCAGTCGAGCCCTCGCCGATGCCGGCATCGAGGATGTGCGGGAGGTGAAGCGATGACCCGGGCGGTGATCTACATCATGGCCGGCGGGACCGGCGGGCACGTGGTGCCGGCTCTAGCCGTGGCCGGGGCGCTGGCCGAGAGCGGCTACGCCATCCGCTGGATGGGCACCGAGCGGGGCATCGAATCCCGCCTGGTGCCGGAGGCGGGCTACCCGATCGACTATCTCGACATTAGTGGGCTGCGCGGCAAGGGCCTGGCTACTCGCCTGGCCGCTCCCGTCCGTCTGCTGCATGCCGTCTGGCAGGCCGGCCGGCTGTTGCGCCGTCACCGGCCCGCGCTGGTGATCGGCATGGGCGGCTTTGCCGCCGGTCCGGGCGGGCTCGCGGCTTGGTTGCTGCGCCGGCCGCTGGTGATCCACGAACAGAACGCCATCGCCGGGCTGACCAACCGGGCGTTGTCCCGGCTGGCCCGCGTGACGCTGACGGCCTACCCGAAGGCCTTCGGAAAGGCGCTGGCTTCAAGCCAAGTGGTGGGCAATCCCGTGCGTGCCGATATCGCGGCGCTCCCGGAGCCGGTCAGCCGTTTCGAGGGTCGTGGTCGGCCGGTGCGCGTGCTGGTGCTCGGCGGCAGCCTGGGCGCCCAGGCGCTCAACGAGGCCGTACCCCAGGCCCTGGCGCGGATCAGTCAGCAAACCGATCTCACTGTGCGTCACCAGGCGGGGCCACGTCATCTGGAGAAGGCAGTCGCCCATTACGAGTCTGCCGCTTGGGGTGCCGACAGTCGCCACGAGGTATCGGGCTATATCGACGACATGGCCGAGGCCTTCGGTTGGGCGGATTTCGTCATCGCCCGGGCGGGCGCCATGACCGTCGCCGAGATCGCCGCGGCGGGTATCGGCGCACTGTTCGTGCCGTTCCCGCACGCCGTGGACGATCACCAGCGATTCAACGCCGCCTGGCTGGTGGATCAGGGTGCCGCTCGACTCCTGAATCAGCGCGAGGCGGACGTCGACACCCTGGCTCGCCTGCTCGGGCCGCTGCTGGCCGACCGGGCTGCCTTGCTCGACATGGCGACACGTGCCCGCGAGGCGGCCGTGCCAGATAGCACGGCGCGGATCGCGGCGATCTGCGAGGACGTGATCGCCGGGAAAACCAAAAACACGCAACCCGGGGAGGGCCGGTCATGGATGCAGTGACAGCCGATTTCGCCCCGGTCGCCCAGGTGCGCATGCGCAAGGTGCGCCACCTGCATTTCGTCGGTATCGGCGGGGCGGGCATGAGCGGTATCGCCGAGGTGCTCCACACGCTGGGCTTCGTCGTGTCCGGCTCGGACATGAACGAATCGCCGGCCGTCCAGCATCTGCGGGAACTCGGCATCGAGGTGTTTATCGGTCACGCCGCGGCGAACCTTGCCGGCGCCGACGTGCTGGTGGTCTCGACCGCTATTGCCGCGGACAACCCGGAACTGGTGGCAGCGCACGAACGCCGGATGCCGGTGGTGCGTCGTGCCGAGATGCTCGCCGAGATCATGCGCTTTCGGATCGGATTGGCGGTCGCCGGCACCCACGGCAAAACCACCACCACTTCGCTGCTGGCCGCGATCATGGCCGAGGCGGGCCTGGACCCGACCTACGTGATCGGCGGCAAGCTGCTGTCCAGTGCTTCGAACGCGCGCCTGGGCCGGGGTGAATACCTGCTCGCCGAGGCCGACGAGTCGGATGCCTCGTTCCTGCACCTGCAGCCGCACGTCGCGGTGGTCACCAACATCGACGCCGATCACCTCGAGACCTACGACAACGACTTCTCGAGGTTGCTCGATCACTTCGTCGAGTTCCTGCACAACCTGCCGTTCTACGGGCTGGCGGTGCTCTGCGCCGATGATCACCACACCATGAGCATCGTCGACCGGGTGGGGCGGCAGGTGCTGACCTATGGCATCGATGAGCCGGCCGATGTGCGCGCTACGGCCATCCACAGCGACGGCTTCGAGTCAAGCTTCGACGTCAGCCTGCCGGGCGGCGAGTCGTGGCATTGCCGGCTGGCGATGCCGGGGCGGCACAACATCCTCAATGCCCTGGCGGCGATTACGGTCGCCCACGACCTCGGTATCGACGGCAAGGCGATCGTCCGGGCACTGGCCGGGTTCAAGGGGGTCGGCCGTCGTCTCGAGCGCCGCGGCTCGCTTGCCTTCACCCAGGGCCGGCGGATGCTGCTCGACGATTACGGTCATCACCCGCGCGAGGTCGCCGCGACCCTGGCTGCGGTGCGCGATGCCTGGCCGGATGAGCCGCTGCTGCTGATCTTCCAGCCGCATCGTTACACCCGCACCCGCGACTTATTCGAGGACTTTGTCGAGGTGCTCTCACAGGTCGACCAGCTGATCCTGATGGAGGTCTACGCCGCCGGCCAGCAGCCCATTGCCGGCGCCGATGGTCGCAGTCTGGCCCGCGCAATCCGCGCCCGTGGCCAGGTCGACCCGGTGTTCGTTTCCGAGCCGGCCCAGGTGGTCGAGGTAATCGACGACATGGTCCGTGAAGACGGCATTGTGCTGACCCTGGGTGCCGGCAATGTCGGCAGCCTGCCGGGGTTGCTGCTGGAGCACTGGGAGGACCGGGCATGAACGAGCAGGCACAAGCCCAAGCCCTGGGGCGCGTAATGGTGCTGATGGGCGGCTGGTCGGCTGAGCGTGACGTTTCGCTGGCCAGCGGCCGGGCCGTCCACGAGGCATTGCTCTCCGTCGGGGTGGAGGCAATCGGCGTCGATCTCGATCGCGCCGGTGCCCAGGAACTGGGCCACCGCTTGGTGACCGAGCGGATCGACCGGGTCTTTATCGCCTTGCACGGTCGTGGCGGCGAGGACGGCCAGGTCCAGGCATTGCTGGAACTGGCCGAGGTGCCCTATACGGGCAGCGGCATGGCCGCGTCGGCCATCGGCATGGACAAGGTGATGTGCAAGCGCATCTGGCAGGGCGCGGGGCTGGACACGCCCGCCTTTGCGGTGGTCGACAGCCTCTCCGCGGCCCGCGAGGCCGCCGAGGGGCTGGGTTGGCCGGTGATCATCAAGCCGATCGCCGACGGTTCCAGCGTCGGCGTGAGCAAGGTCGATGAGCCGGCGGGCGTCGAACCGGCGTTCCACGAGGCGGCCGCCCACGGCGAGGTGATGGTCGAGCAGTTCATTGCCGGCGGCGAGTACACCGTCGCGATCCTCGGCGAACAGAGCCTGCCGGCGATTCGGATCGAGGCGAGCGCCGAGCATGCCTTCTACGACTACCAGGCCAAGTACGAGGCCGAGGACACGGGCTACCGGATCCCCTGTGGCCTTTCCGGCGAGGATGAGGCCCGGTTGGCCGAGGTGGCCCGGAAGGCGTTCGCCCTGATCGGCGGCCGTGGCTGGGGTCGGGTGGATTTCATGCGCGACGCGGAGGGGCGTCACTGGTTGATCGAGGTGAACACGGTCCCCGGGATGACCAGTCATTCGCTCGTGCCCATGGCGGCACGCGCGGTGGGCGTGGACTTTCCGGGGCTGTGTGTCGCGATTCTCGAACAGACCCTGGGCAACCCGGGCAACCCGGGCGAGGCGCGCACGGGAGGTGAGTCGGCTGATGGAGCGGTTTGATGACAACGCGACGAGCCTCCCGGGTACGGCCCCGCGGGCCGAGCTGGCGCGAGCGCTGGACGGCATTCGTCACCGCCCTGCGAGTGGCGTTGCGCTGGGCCTGGCGGATCGGACTGTGGCTGGCCTTTGTCGCCGCGGTGGTTCTGGTCTCGCAGCGGGTCTGGCTCAAGCTCCAGTCGCCGGTTACGTCACTGGAAATCGATGGGGCCAACCGTTTTGTCACCGAGGAGCAGGTGCGACAGGAACTTTGGCCGGCGCTTGGACAGGGCATCTGGACGGTGGATATCGCGGCGTTGCGGGCGCGGCTGCTCGAGGATGGCTGGCTCACCGAGGTGCGTATCACCCGCCAATGGCCGGATCGACTGCTGGTGAGTCTGCGGACGCATCAGCCGATCGCCGCCTGGAACGAGGATCGACTGCTGAGCGCGGCCGGCGTGGTGTTCGCGCCGCAGCGCCGTCCGGTCGATCTGCGCTTGCCGAGGCTTGCTGGACCGACCGGCAGTCAGTGGACCGTCTGGGAGCGCTACACGAGCCTCAAACCGGTGCTTGCCGGCGTGGGGATGGAACTGACCGGTGTGGCCATGAGCCCGCGCGGCTCGTTGAGCCTGTCGCTCGCTTCCGGGGCGGTGATCCAGACCGGGCAGCAGACGCTGGAGGCGCGCCTCCAGCGTCTGCTCGACGTCTATCCGGACACGTTGGCGGGAAAGATGGATCAGGTCGAGCGGATCGATCTGCGTTACAGCAACGGCTTTGCCGTGGCGTGGCGCAACACGGACGACAAAACAAACAACAAGACAACAAAAGACTGACAACAGGGATGTTCGGGAGCCAGGAACGATCGGAAACCATGGCAATCAAGGGCAGAAACAGAGCATGAGCGCGTTGAGAAAAGGAGAGAGGGAGTTCGTTGTCGGACTCGACATCGGCACCAGCAAGGTGGCGGCCCTCGTTGGCGAATGTGACGGCGACGGGCGGTTGAGCCTGATCGGCTACGGCTCGCATCCGACCAACAAGGGGTTGCGGCGGGGTTCGGTGGTCGATATCGAATCCACCTCGATGGCGATTCGCCGCGCGATTGATGGGGCGAGCGCCCTGTCGGACTGCGAGATCGGCTCGGCTTGGGTCGGGGTCGCCGGCGATCACGTCCGCAGCCTGGACTCGCAGGGGATGACGGGCACCGGCGGTCGCGAGATCACCGACGCCGATGTCAGCCAGGTCATCCAGTCGGCCCGGGCGGTGAAGATCCCCGATGGCCAGCAGATTCTGCATTGCGAGGCGCAGGAGTTCCGCATCGACGGACAGGACGGCATCCGCAAACCGCAGGGTATGAGCGGCCATCGACTTGAGGCGAACGTGCACATCGTTACCTCGGCGGCGAACAACGTGCAGAACGTGATCAAGTGCGTCGAGCGCTGTGACGTGCATGTCGAGGGCACCATCCTCGAGCCGATTGCCGCCGCCCGCGCCGTACTCAACGACGATGAACGCGAACTTGGGGTGGTGCTGATCGACATCGGCGGTGGCACCACGGATATCGCCATCTACACGGGCGGGGCGCTGCGTTATGCCGCCGTCCTGCCGATCGCCGGCGAGCAGATCACCAACGACCTGTCCTACGGCCTGACTACGCCGCCGACCGAGGCCGAGAAGATCAAGATCAACCACGCCAACCTGGGCGCACTGGACGAGCGCGAGGCCTCGCGCGCCATCGAGGTGCCGGGGGTTTCCGGTCGCCCGCCGCGGCGCATCCCGCAGGAGACGATGATGCGCATCGTCCGCCCGCGGGTGGAGGAACTCCTCTCCTACGTGCAGGAGGAGATCCGCCAGTCGGGCTGCCAGAACCTGGTGAACGCCGGCGTGGTGCTGACTGGCGGCACGGCGCAGATGCCGGGCTTCGTCGAGTTGGCGGAAGACTTTCTGCAGATGCCGGCCCGACTGGGCACGCCCCAGGGTGTGGTCGGCAACCTGGACGCCTTGGGGGACCCGGCGAATGCCGCCGGGATTGGTTTGATGCTGCACGGGCTGGAACAGGCCCGCGAACAAACGGCCCATGGATCGGCAACGGCCCATGGAAATGTTCTGGAACGGCTCAAGGGCTGGTTCCGTGATCACCTCTGATTCACACCACTTATCTGAACGCCACGCGAGAGAAGGAGACGACATCATGAGCAACTGGACTATGGCCGAAATGCAGACCGAAAGCGCCAAGATCAAGGTCATCGGCGTCGGTGGGGGCGGCGGCAACGCCGTGGCCCACATGGTCATGCAACACATCGAGGGCATCGAGTACATCAGTGCCAACACCGATGCCCAGGCGCTGGTGAAGAGCAACGCGCCGTCGCAACTGCAGATCGGGGCGAACATCACCAAGGGTCTGGGTGCGGGTGCCGACCCGGAACTGGGCCGCCAGGCCGCCCTCGAGGACCGCGAGCAGATCCAGGAGGCGATCAGTGATGCCAACATGCTGTTCATCACCACCGGCATGGGTGGTGGCACCGGCACCGGTGCAGCGCCGGTGATCGCGCAGATCGCTCGCGACATGAACATCCTCACCGTGGCGGTGGTCACCCGGCCGTTTTCCTTCGAGGGCAAGAAGCGCACCAGCGTGGCCATGGAGGGCATTCAGGAGCTCGAGGACAACGTCGACTCGCTGATCGTGATCCCCAACGACCAGCTCACCGCAGTGATGGGCAAGCAGGCCGCTTTGCGTGATGCCTTTGCCGCCGCTAACGAGGTGCTGTTCACCGCCGTGGCCGGTATCTCCGAGCTGATCACCCGCCCGGGCGAGATCAACCTCGACTTTGCCGACGTGCGCGCGATCATGACCGAGAAGGGCACGGCCATGATGGGCACCGGGGTCGGCACCGGCGACAACCGCGCCGCCGAGGCCGCCGAGGCCGCCATCCACAGCCCGCTGCTCGACGACATCAATCTCACCGGTGCCGAGGGTATCCTGGTCAACGTCACCTCCAACGGCGATCTCTCGATCGGCGAGTTCATGGAGATCGGCGAGATGGTCCAGGAGTTGGCCGGTGACGAGGCGGTGGTCAAGGTGGGCACCGCGGTTGACGACGAGCTCGACGGCCAGTTGCGCGTCACGCTGGTGGCTACCGGGTTGTCCCGCATCAAGAACGTCACTGCCGAGTCGAGCAAGCCGCGGGTCGTGATCGACAACGCCCGCCGCGAGGAGTCGACCGAGTCGAGCGAGCCGTCGCGCGCCGAGGTCCAGCAGGCCTACGCCGGCACCGCCCATCGCGGCAACACCGCGATCAACCTCGACACCATCGACATCCCGTCGTTCCTGCGCCACCAGGCGGACTGAATGATGGCCCCGCCCGGCCGGGAGGCCGGGTTGAAAACTCGCGAGGCAAAAGCAAAGGCCCCGGACTCGTGTCCGGGGCCTTTTCCATTTATCGGTTCCGATTGCGTGTCAGCCGCCGGGCAGCAATTGCACCACTCGCATGGCCTGGTGATCGTCGATCCAGCTGCGTCGCTGTGGATCGCGTAGGCTGATGAAAAACAACAGGCCGAGTGTCGCGAGACTCAGCAGACCGAAGCCGAATCGTGCCAGCATCGGCCCGAGGCAGGCGCCACTGCGCTCACGGATCAGTAGCAGGCGCCAGACCTTCATGCCGGGCGTCTGGCCGAAACGGCACCAGAAAAACACGAAATAGGCCGCGATCCAGGCGAGCAGGTAGAGGCGGAAGAGCCATTGGATTGGTCCTTCTGGCGGGACGGGCTCGCCGCCGGTGAACACCAGCGCGATGAACGTGGCCAGGATCACCACGGCGATGACGAACAGCGTGTCGTAGAAAAGCGCCGCGGCGCGTCGCCATAGCGGGGCAGTACGGGCGGGGCGCCCGGCTGGCCTGGGTGGCCCGGGTGCGTCGCGTTCGCTGGAGTCGGTCATGTGTTGGCCTTGTTCGTCTCGGGCAGGGCGATGTCCTGCAGGATGGCCTCGATGGTCGTCAGGCGTTCGTGGAGCGTCGGCATTTCCCGGTTAAATCGCAGGGTGTCGGCCGAGAGCCGGTAGGTATCCGGGGCGGCCTGCACGGCGGCGACCAGCTTGGCCGGGTCGATGCGCGCGTTCTCGCCGAAGATCAGGCGACCACCGCGGGCCGTGAATTCGAGCTTGGTAATGCCGATCCGCCGGGCGCGGATGCGCAGTCGGTGGGTCTCGACCAGGGCGACCACCGGCTCGGGCAGCAGGCCGAAGCGGTCGATCAGCTCCACCTTGAGCTCGTCGAGCGCCTCGTCTTCCGTCGCTGTCGACAGGCGTTTGTAGAGCGTCAGTCGGGTATGGACGTCGTTGACGAAGTCCTCGGGGATCAGCGCGGGCTCGCCCAGGTCGACCTCGGTGTTCACGTTTTGCATCGGGGCGTCCAGCGCAGGCTCGCGCCCCTGACGGATGGCGGCGACTGCCCGGTCGAGCAGTTGCATGTAGTAACGGTAACCGACCTCGTGCATCTGCCCGGATTGCCCCGAGCCCAGCAGCTCGCCGGCGCCGCGGATCTCGAGATCGTGGGTGGAGAGCGTAAAGCCCACGCCCAGGTCCTCGAGCGCGGCGATGGCCTCGAGCCGCTTCTGTGCATCCGGGGTGAGCTGCCCTGGCTCCGGGGTGATCAGGTAGGCATAGGCGCGATGATGCGAACGGCCCACGCGGCCGCGCAGCTGGTGGAGCTGGGCCAGGCCGAACTTGTCGGCGCGATGGATCAGGATGGTGTTGGCGGTGGGGATATCGATCCCCGACTCGATGATGGTGGTCGAGACCAGCACATTGAATCGCTGGTGGTAGAAGTCCGACATCACCTGCTCGAGTCCGCGCTCGCCCATCTGGCCGTGCGCCACGCCGATGCGCGCCTCGGGAACAATCTCCTCGACCAGGCGGGCCATGCGATCGATGCTTTTGACCTCGTTGTGCAGGAAGTACACCTGACCACCGCGCTTGAGCTCGCGCTGGATTGCCTCGCGGATCTGTACCTCGTCCCAGCGCAGGATCACGGTCTTCACCGCCAGGCGCTCGCGCGGCGGGGTGGCGATGATCGACAGGTCCCGGATGCCCGAGAGCGCCATGTTGAGCGTGCGCGGGATAGGCGTGGC
The DNA here is from genome assembly GCA_016278265.1 of Halothiobacillus sp. Classification (GTDB taxonomy): domain Bacteria; phylum Pseudomonadota; class Gammaproteobacteria; order Halothiobacillales; family Halothiobacillaceae; genus Guyparkeria. The sequence goes on from JADQCE010000002.1 coordinate 265,042, forward strand.
GGTCAGCGTCAACAGGTCCACCTCGGCGCGCAGACCCTTGAGGCGCTCCTTGTCGCGCACGCCGAAGCGTTGCTCCTCGTCGATGATCACCAGCCCCAGATTGGCGAACTCCGGTGAATCGCGCAGTAACTTGTGCGTGCCGATGACGATATCGACCTTGCCGGCCTTGATTCGCTCGCGCAGCTCGGCGGTCTTCTTGCCGCCGGAAAGGCGTGACATGCTTTCGATGGTCACTGGCCAGTGGGCGAAGCGGTCACGAAAGTTGCGCAGGTGCTGCTCGGCCAGGAGCGTGGTGGGTACCAGCACGGCCACCTGGGTATGGTTCTCGACGGCGACGAAGGCCGCGCGCATTGCCACTTCGGTCTTGCCGAAGCCCACATCACCGCAGACGACGCGGTCCATCGGCTGGCTGGCCGCCATGTCGACCAGCACCTGCTCGATGGCCAGACGCTGATCGTCGGTCGGTTCGAAGGCGAATTCCTCGGCGAACTGGTGATAGTCGGCCTCGTCGACCTTGAGCGAGGTGCCTTTGCGTGCGGCCCGGCGCGCGTGGACGTCCAAGAGTTCGGCGGCGACGTCGTGCACCTGCTGGGCGGCGCGCTTCTTTGCCTTCTCCCATTGCCCAGATCCCAGTCGGTGCAGTGGGGCGGTACCCTCGGCCCCACCGGTGTAACGCGAGATCCGCTCGAGACTCGAGACCGGCACGTAGAGCTTGTCGTCGTCGGCGTAGGTCAGCAACAGGTACTCCTGCGGCTGATCGTTCATCTCCAGCGTGACCAGCCCCTGGAAGCGGCCCACGCCGTGATCCTCGTGAACCACCGGTGCGCCGATGGCGAGATCGTCGAGATTCTGGATGATCGCATCGGCGTCTCGACCCCGGCGCGACTTGGCCCGTCGTTGTGCGACCCGTTCGGCGAACAGATTGGTTTCACTGATCACCGCCACGGGGCGGCCCGCCGTCGGCAGGATGGCGCCATGCTCGAGCTCGGCCACCGCGATGGTCACCGACGCCTTGTCCGCCTCGTCCCAGCCCTTGATGCCGAGCGGTTTCAGGCCGGCGGCGTTGGTCTGCTCGACCAGGGCCTGCCGGCGGCCACTGCTCTCGGCGACCAGCAAGGTGTGGCCGTCGAACGCGCGCACGAATTCAGTGAGCCGCTCGATCACGGCCTGCTGGGCAGCGCTACCGGCCGTCAGGTCGGGCAGCGGTCGGTCGCCGATGTCAGCGGCTTGAGGGAAACGGTCGTCCGAGCCGGCCACGAACTGCCAGCGGGGTAGGCGTTTGATGTGTTCACCAAACTCGTCCGGTGTCTGGTAGAGCGCCTCGGGGGCAAGGATGGGGTGATCGATATCGCCGGCACGCTGGGCGAAGCGCTCGCTGGTCTCGTGAACGAAGCCCTCGATCGCCCGCTCGACCCCGTCGAACAGCAACAGCCGGGCCGACTCTGGCAGGTAGTCGAATAGCGTCGCGGTCGAGTCGAAGAACAGCGGCAGGTAGCTCTCGATGCCCGCAGGCACTAACCCTTCCGACACCTGCCGGTAGATCGGGGCGCTGGTCGGGTCGCCGTGAAAGGTATTGCGCCAGTTCTGGCGAAAGGTGGCGATACCCTTGTTGGTCAGGGGGTATTCGCGGGCCGGCAGCAGGGTGATGGCCTCGACCGTCTCGGTGGAACGCTGCGATTCCGGGTCGAAATGGCGCAGGGTCTCGATCTCGTCGTCGAACAGGTCAATGCGCACCGGCTCGTTGGCGCCCATCGGGAAGACGTCAATCAGTCCGCCGCGCAGGGCGTATTCGCCGTGCTGTTCGACGGTGGAGACCAGGCTGTAGCCGGCGGCTGCCAGCTGCTGGCGATAGGCCTCACGGTCCAGACGCTGCCCGACCTCCAGCACCATGCCCTGGCCGGTGACGAAGGCCGGCGGCGGCAGGCGCTGGAGCAGGGTGGGCGCAGCGATCAGGGTCAGGCCCCGTGATTCGCCGGGGAGTCGCCACAGCCGCGAGAGCCGGTCGGAGATCAGGTCCTGGTGCGGCGAGAAGCGGTCGTAGGGCAGAACTTCCCAGTCGGGGAAGATGCTGGCCTCGACGCCCAGGAATGCCAGCGCGGCGCGGATGTCGTTGACCGTCCGGCTGTCGGGCAGCACGGCTAGTACCGGCCGGTCCGCGGCGCCGGCGGCTAAGCGCGTGGCCAGCGCTCGGCCGAGCTCTGTGTGCACGCGCAGGTAGATCGGGTCGCGGTGATCGGCAGGCTGGGCGATGGACTGCTGGGCGTCGCTCATGGGGTCGGTTGCGGGTCGTGGTCGAGGCGGGCCCCGCGGGGGCCGGCGTGTATTCAAGGCGGTCGGATTCGGAGGCGCGATTGTCGCCTATTTGCCGCGCGGCTGCACGAGAGACGGGCTGGATGGCGGCGGTGGCCGTTGCCGGTATCGCGGCAACAAAAAAATGCGGGCCGGAGCCCGCATTCCCAGGCAGCCGTCGTCGCTGCCCCGTGCCGATCCCGATCGGATCAGGCGCGCACGTCGATCATGCTGCCTGGACCGCCGTCCTGTTGCTCGTCTCCGGCACGGTTTTGTGCCGTGGCGGTCGGTTCGCCGCCGTTGACGCGATTCTCCACCGGGTTCTGGACCGGCGTGTTGCGGGTCTGGGCGCTCGGGTTGGCCGTCTGTTGATTGGACGGTGTCGAGAGCATGCCATCGGCCGCCGCCACGTTGCTGTAGCCGCTGTCCACATTGGCGATCATGTCGCTTGCCTCCCCTGACTATCGGGATCAGGTGTTTGTCATCGATAGACCCATCCTAGTGAAATGCCGGCGCATTTCCAATTTTGTTGCCCCGACCGTCAGTCGGGCCGTCCGGTCAGGAGCAGTTGTTCGGCGGTGTCGAGGGTCTCGGGCGAACCGTACAGGGTCAGTACGTCGCCTTCCTGGAGCTCGACCTCGTCGCTGGGGCTCTCGCCGCGGATGCCGTGACGATTGATGGCGTCGACGACCACGTCGTCGTGGTCGGTCAGCAGGGCGCCAAGTCGCTTGCCGATCGCCGCGGCCCCCGGTACCAGTGCGACGTTCTTCAGGGTGCGCGGCGCGAGCAGGGTGAAATCGTTTTCGTCCCGGGCGCGGTCGCCGTGGAAGGTGTGCCGCAACGGGGCGTAATCGGCCTGGCGGATTTCCTGGATCTGGCGGAGGATCTTCGCTAACGGCACATTGAGCGTGCGCAGCACGTGACCGCCAAGCGCGAGGCTCATCTCGTAGACGGAGGCAACCACCTCGGTGGCCCCGGCATCATGGATGCGGTCGAGATGCTCGTCGGTGCGGGTGCGCACGATCACCGGGATGTCGCGATTGTGGCCGCGGATCACCTCGATGGTCTTGATGGTCGAGGCATCGTCGAGGTGGCTGATCACCACGGCGCGCGCCCGATTCAGGCCCGCCGATTGCAGGATGTCGAGGTGGGTCGAGTTGCCGAAGTACACCCGCAGTCCCGCCTCGTTGGCCTGCTGGACGATATCCGGATCGACCTCGATCGCGGTGTAGTCGATGCCTTCGCTCTTGAGCAGGCGGGCGACGTTCTGGCCGACCCGGCCGAACCCGCAGATGAGCACGTGCCGGGACACGTCGCTGGCATCGGCGCGCACCTCGATGTTGTGCTCGCGCCGGCTTTTCGCGTAACCGGGTACCAGCCGCTTGGCGATCGCACCGTTGTACTTGACCAGGATGGGCGTGAGCACCATCGAGAAGATCACCGTGCCCAGCACGATCTGGTGTTCCATGTCGGTCATCAGGCCGGGGCTGGCGATCGAGAGCATGGCAAAGCCGAACTCGCCGCCCTGGGCCAGCACCAGCCCCGAGCGCAGCGCCACGCCGGGCGCCTCCCCCATTGCCCGGCCGATCAGGAAGATGATCGCCAACTTGGCAAGGATCAGGATGGCCAGGAACATCAGTACCCAGTGGCCAATGTCGGCCAGACCGCCGACGTCGAGCATCATGCCGATGGTGATGAAGAACAGGCCCAGCAGCACGTCGCGGAACGGACGGATGTCGGCCTCGATCTGGTGCTTGTACTGGGTCTCGGATAGGGCGATGCCGGCCAGGAATGCGCCCAGCTCCCAGGACAGGCCCGCCGTGTCGGTCATCCAGCCGGCGCCCAGCACCGTCAGTAGCACCGCCAGGGTGAACAGTTCGGCCGAGCGGGACTTGGCGATTTCGCGGAACAGCGGCCGCAGCACCCAGCGCCCACCGAAGAACAACATGATGGCGGCGAGCACGCCCGCGCCCAGGGTGAGCGTGATCTCCAGGGTCAGGTTGCCCGCGTCGCCCGCTGCCCCCGACACGCCCAGCACCGGGATGACGATCAGGAAGGGGATGACCGCGAGGTCCTGGAACAGCAGGATGCCGACGGCGTTGTTGCCGTGCCGGGAATTGATTTCCAGTTGCTCGCCGAGCTGGCGGATAACGATGGCCGTCGAGGAGACGGTCATCACCCCGGCCAGCGTGAAGGCCGCGGCCGGGGAAAAGCCCATCATCAGTGCCACCCCGCCGGTGATCACGGCGGTGAGCAGCACCTGTGCCCCGCCCATGCCGACGACTGCCCGGCGCATCGCGATCAGTCGCGACAGCGAGAATTCCAGCCCCAGCATGAACAGCAGGAACACCACGCCGAACTCGGCGATCAGGTGGATGTCGTGAATGTCCTTGACCAGCCCGAGCGCGTGCGGCCCGGCGAGCATGCCGACGGCGAGATAGCCGAGGATCGCCGGCAGATTCAGACGTCGCAGGGCGACCACGGCGACGACCGAGATCAGCAACAGAGTCAGCAGAATGCCCATGGTGTCGGCTGGCATTGGGTGTCTCGTTCCTAAAAATGGGCGGGACGGCGGCGTTCGCGGCGCAACTGGCTAAGGAGCCCCTGCATTGGTGCAGCGATTCCCCAATGAGCGAAAGAGCGCGCTTGTTTTATCACAAACCGCCTGGAAACCCGGTCCGGCTATCGGCGCCGGCCGCCTCGTCGAGCCAGCGCGTGAACACCGAGCGCGGGTATTCCTCGGCACCCAGCCCAAGCAGGTGCTCGGTCGTGAACTGGGCGTCGAGGAAGTCGATCGGTCCCCAGGCACCGTCGACCAGAATGGCGGCCAGCGCGAACTTTGAGGCGTTGGCGGCGCGGCTGAACATCGACTCGCCAAAGGCGGCCCGGCCGATGCGGCTGCCGAACAGCCCGCCCACCAGCTCCTCGCCCGACCAGACCTCCACCGAGTGGGCGATGCCGGCGGCATGCAGGTCGACGAAGGCCTGGCGCATGGCCGGCACGATCCAGGTGCCCGGATCGCCTAGGCGCGGTCCGGCGCAGCCGTCAACCACCGCGGCAAATGCCGTGTCTACCGTCACGCGGTAGCGCTGCTGACGGCGCCATTTGGCCAGGCTGCGGGAGACGTGGAATCGCTCGGGGGTGAACAGCGTGCGTGGGTCAGGGCTCCACCAGAGGATGGGGTCGCCCTCGGAGTACCACGGGAAGATCCCGCGCCGGTAAGCCGTCGCCAGTCGATCGACCGACAGATCGCCCCCGGCGGCCAGCAAGCCGTTGGGTTCCTTCAGGGCACTGGTGACCGGCGGGAAGGCCCGCGGATTCGGCCCGAGCAGCGGGATCATCGTTGGCCGGTTTTCCCCGGCTTGGGCAGGTTGAAGTCGGAGTAGCTGGCGCGCGGGCGGAACAGCACGGCGATGTGACCAACCGTCTGCACCAGGGTGGCCTTGGTTGCATCGGTGATCGCGTCGATGATCTCGCGTTTCTCCTCGCGCTCGACGCCGGGGACCCGCACCTTGATCAGCTCGTGGATCTCGAGTGCCTGCTCGATCTCGAGGAGTACCGCCTCGGTCAGGCCGTGCTGGCCGAGGAGAACCACAGGCTTTAAGTGATGTGCTTCGGCGCGAAGATACTGTCGCTGGCGGGCGGTAAGGTTCATGTCGTCGGGACTCTCCGGGAATCAGGGAGGCGGCTGTGTGAAATCACACATTGCAACGCCGTGGATGACCCGGCAGTTTACCGCTCTGGACACTCACGGACCAATCACCGACACCATGTTGCTGCGCGCTCTGCTCCTGCCCTTCGTCCTCGTCTCGTTGCTCGCCGGCTGCCAGCCGGCTGCCGAGAACGCCGAGACCAACCCGCTCGCGGGTTACGAGAGCCCCGAGCCGCTGGTGCTGCGTGCGCCCGAGGCACCCATGCCCGTACCCGGGGTGGTGCTCGATGGCGTCGATGGCCCCGTCGATGCCTCGGCGCTGTTCGCCGGGCGCTGGACCCTGCTCTACGTGGGCTACAGCTATTGCCCCGACATCTGCCCGACCGAGTTGGGTCAGCTATCCCGAATCCTGCCGGCGTTGCGGGAGAACTCGCCGCAATTCGATTGGCAGGTGGTGTTTCTCTCGGTCGACCCGGAGCGCGACACGCCCGCCCACCTGGAAAAGTACACCGCCTTCTTTTCCGAGGAGTTCGTGCCGGTGACCGGATCGCGTGAGGCGATCGACGCGGTCACCGGCGCGGTGAAGGCCGGGTATCGCATTGGCGAGCACGCGCCGGGCGAACGGCGCTACAGTGTCGATCACGACACCGGCTTTCGTCTGATCGACCCGCAGGGACGGATGTTGGCCCTGTTGCCCGGCCCGCATCACCCCGATCAGGTCGTCACGATGATCCAGTCATTCCTAGCTGAGGTACGCCCCGAATGAAACGTCTCTCCTTCCTGATCACCGCCGCGTTTGCCGCCGTGATGACGCTGCCGGTCTCGGCCGCCGAACTGGACGTGCGTGAGCCAACGGTGGTGCTGGCCCCGCCGGGTGCCTATGCCACGGCCGCGTTCATGGAACTGCGTAACGCCAGCGAGGCGCCCGTAAACGTGGTTGGGGCCGACGCGCCCGGCTTCGAAGCGGTCGAGCTGCATCGATCGTTCAATGAGGACGGGATGCATCGGATGGTGCGCCAGGATCATATCCAGGTACCGGCCGGCGAGTCGGTTTCCCTTGCGCCCGGTGGGTTGCACATCATGTTGATCGGTCCGGAGCAGGCGCCAACCGAGGGTCAGCGCATTCCCATCGAGTTGCGTTTCGACGATGGCAGCACGCAGACGGTCGATGCCGTGGTGCGTCCGCGCGAGGCGCGACCCGTCGGGCATGACCACGACGATCATCACCATCATTGAGGCCCGGCTGAGGTCGCTCACCCGGGCGGTCGCCCGATCGACGTTGCCCTGTTGCATCGGGACCCGATGCGCCTGATCGACCGTTTGATCGGCGCGATTTGGGTCGCCGGAGGCGATGGGGGATAATCCCGCTCCCTTGTAACGTCCTACCCGGAGGCCTCATGGCGCGGTCGGTCAGCAGCAAACGATGGCTCACCGAGCATTTCCGCGACGAGTTCGTGCAGAAGGCCCAGCGCGAGGGCTGGCGTTCGCGCGCCGTCTACAAGCTGATCGAGCTCAACGAGCGCGACCGCTTCCTGCGTGCCGGCATGACGGTGGTCGACCTGGGCGCCGCGCCGGGTGGTTGGACCCAGTACGCCGCCCAGGTAGTCGGGAGCAAGGGGCACGTCTTCGCCCTCGACCTGTTGCCGATGGATCAATTTGCCGACACCACGGTGCTGCAGGGCGATTTCACCGAGGATGCCGTATTGCACGAATTGGAGGCGGCCCTGGGCGAGAGCGAGGTCGACCTTGTGCTTTCCGACATGGCCCCCAACATGAGTGGTGTGGATTCGGTCGACATTCCCCGCTCGATGTATCTTGCGGAACTTGCACTGGATTTCTGTGATCGGATGCTCAAGCCGAAAGGCGCGTTCGTCACCAAGCTGTTCCAGGGCGAGGGGTTCGACGAGTACGTCAAGGAAGCGCGTCAGCACTTCGATCGCGTAGTGGTGCGCAAGCCAAAGGCTTCTCGGCCACGCTCGCGAGAGGTCTATCTGGTGGCAACCGGCAAGCGCGTGAGATAAGGTTGTCCGAACAATATTCGATTCATTGATTCGCCAGGGCAGGCGGGCATCGAGGATGTCCGCCTGTTTGCGGCTGTACGCAGAGGTGTTGCGTTGAACGATTTGACCAAGAACATCCTGATCTGGGTGGTAATCGCGATCGTGCTGATGACGGTGTTCAACAGCTTCGATCAACGCGCGACCACCACGAGTGCGGTGCCGTACTCACAGTTCATTCAGGACGTGAAGAGCGGGCGCGTCGACTCGGTCACCATCGAAGGCCAGACCATTAAGGGCACCTCCGGCGCGGGCACTCGTTTCGAGACCTACAGCCCGGAGACGGACAATCGTGCCCTGGTCGGCGACCTCTTGAACAACAACGTGGCGATCAACGCCAAGCCGCCGGAGAAGCCGTCACTGCTGATGACGATCTTCATCCAGTGGTTCCCGTTCATCCTGCTCATCGCCATCTGGATCTTCTTCATGCGCCAGATGCAGGGCGGTGGTGGCCGCGGCGCCATGAGCTTCGGCAAGTCCAAGGCCAAGCTGATGAGCGAGGACCAGGTCAAGGTTACGTTCAACGACGTGGCCGGTGCCGACGAGGCGAAGGAGGAGGTGGTCGAGCTGGTCGACTTCCTCAAGGATCCGGGCAAGTTCCAGCGCCTGGGCGGCAATATCCCGCGCGGCGTGCTGATGGTCGGCCCGCCGGGTACCGGCAAGACGCTGCTGGCCAAGGCGGTCGCCGGCGAAGCCAAGGTGCCGTTCTTCTCCATCTCCGGCTCGGACTTCGTCGAGATGTTCGTCGGCGTGGGCGCTTCGCGTGTCCGCGACATGTTCGAGCAGGCCAAGAAGCACGCGCCCTGCATCATCTTCATCGACGAGATCGACGCGGTCGGCCGTCATCGTGGCTCGGGCATGGGCGGCGGTCACGACGAGCGTGAGCAGACCCTCAACCAGCTGTTGGTCGAGATGGACGGCTTCGATGGCAACGAGGGTGTGATCGTGGTCGCGGCGACCAACCGCGCCGACGTGCTCGACAAGGCACTGCTGCGTCCCGGTCGTTTCGATCGCCAGGTGGTGGTCGGCCTGCCGGATGTGCGCGGCCGCGAACAGATCCTCAATGTCCACCTGCGCAAGGTGCCGGCGGCGAAGGACGTCGAACCGTCATTGATCGCCCGCGGCACGCCGGGTTTCTCCGGGGCGGATCTCGCCAACCTGGTCAACGAAGCGGCACTCTTCGCGGCGCGGTCGAACAAGACTGACGTGACCATGTCCGACCTCGAACGCGCCAAGGACAAGATCATCATGGGCGCTGAACGCAAGTCCATGGTGATGAGCGAGGACGAGAAGAAGCTGACCGCCTACCACGAGGCGGGTCACGCGATCGTCGGTCGCCTGGTGCCCGAGCACGACCCGGTCTACAAGGTCTCGATCATCCCGCGTGGTCGGGCATTGGGCATCACCATGTTCCTGCCGGATCAGGACCGTTACAGTTATTCCAAGCGCAAGCTCGAGTCGAATATCTCCAGTCTGTTCGGCGGGCGTATTGCCGAGGAGTTGATCTTCGGTGGCGAGGCGGTGACCACCGGTGCCTCCAATGACATCGAGCGGGCCACCGAGCTCGCGCGCAACATGGTCACCAAGTGGGGCATGTCCGAGAAGCTCGGCACGCTCTACTACTCCGAGGACGATGGCGACCCGTTCATGGGGCGTCAGGCATCGGGTGGCCACTTCTCGGACGAGACGAAGGAAGTGATCGACGTCGAGATCAAGGACGTGATCGACCGCAACTACCAGCGTTGCCGCCAGATTCTGGTCGAGAACATGGACATCCTGCACGCGATGTCCGAGGCGTTGATGACATACGAGACCATCGATGCCGGCCAGATCGACGACCTGATGGAACGTCGGCCGGTGCGCGAACCCGAGGACTGGGGCGAGCGTGGCTCCGGCACGGGTAACCAACCGCCGAACTCAGGCACCCACATCGACACCACCGATGACGAGGTCGAGGACGACGAGCCCACTCGCGACGAGGGCGGGCCCGATGACGACGAGCGCCCCGAGTCCGATGATGACGGCAGGCGTACGCCCAGTGGCGATCCGCTGGGAGGCCCGCGCGGCGGATGACCTCCGCTCCGCGCGCGTGTCCGGACTGGCGGCAGACGGGTCGCCCGCTGATCATGGGCATTCTCAATGCCACGCCGGACTCGTTTTCCGATGGGGGTCGTTTCGATACCGTTGAACGGGCAATCGACGCGGCACAGGCAATGATCGAGGCGGGTGCCGACCTGATCGACGTGGGTGGTGAGTCGACGCGCCCCGGCGCAACGCCCGTTGCCGAAGAGGACGAGCTGGCCCGCGTCATCCCCGTGATCGAGGCCCTGGCGTCGCGTTTCGATTGCCCCCTCTCGGTGGACACCAGTTCCCCGGTGGTAATGAGTCGCGCGGTCGAGGCGGGCGCCTGCCTGATCAACGATGTGCGGGCGCTGACCCGGCCGGGTGCCGTCGAGGCTGCCGCCGCGAGCGGCGCCTCGGTGTGCGTGATGCACATGCGCGGCGAGCCTGGTGACATGGCGACACGCGCCGACTACGACGACGTGGTGACCGAGGTGGTCGACTACCTTTCCGAGCGGATGGGGTGCCTGCAAGCAGCGGGGATTGCGGCCGACCGCATCCTGGTCGACCCGGGCTTCGGTTTTGCCAAGGGCCACGAGCAAAACTTCGCCTTGCTGCGTCGCCTGGAGGAACTTGAGCGCCTAAGCGCGCCGATCCTGGTGGGCATGTCGCGCAAGCGCATGATTGGTGAGGCCACCGGGCAGTCGGTCGAACGGCGCGCTGTTGGGAGTGCGGCGGCCGCCCTGCTGGCCGCGGAACGTGGTGCCGCGGTGCTGCGCGTTCACGATGTCGAGGCCACGCGCGATGCGCTGGCGGTCTGGCAGGCCATGCGCATGGTATGAGTCCGGCGGCAGCGTACGCACAAACACGGCTTTCCCGCCATAAAAGCGTTTGCCTTGGAACGAATTAGGGTTTTCTGATATTTTGCTCGGCGGGGTTAATTTGGTTGACTTGAAATCACCGCCAATCCGCCGGATCACCGTTTTTCCGATGTCGGTGACATCGAGGTGTTTTCTGCCCGGCGGATGCCGCGGGGTGCAACAGTTGAGAGAAAAATCATGAAACAGATGCGTCGTTCACTCATTGCTCTTGCCGCCAGTGGTGCCCTCGCGGCCCCGATGCTGGCTCACGCCGCCGGCGATGTCGCCGCGGGCAAGGAAAAGTACGCCTCCTGCGCGGCCTGCCACGGCGCCGACGGCGGCGGCCAGGGCGGGGCATTCCCGAAACTGACCGGCCTGACCGCAGACGAGACCGTCCAGAAGCTGACCGCCTATCGCGAGGGTGATCAGGAATATCTGAAGAGCGTTGGGCTCGGCAGCCGTTACGGCACCATGGCGCCGAATGCGGCCAACCTATCGGACGAGGAAATCGCCAATCTTGCCGCCTTCATCGCCGAGGAGTTCGGCGGGGCGGCAGCCGGTGGCGATACCGCACCAGCCGATCAGGGTTCAGGCAAGCAGGCCGTTCCGGAAGGCATCGCTGAGGCCGACATCGCCCGGGGCGAGGCGCTGTACTCTTCCTGCGCCATCTGCCACGGCCAAGAGGGCGAAGGTGGGCATCTGTTTGCTGCGCCGGCGCTGAAGGGCATGACGGCCTCGCAGGCGGCGTCTCTGCTGAAGGTCTACCGCAAGGGCACCGAGATGGGGCCGAACTCTTACGCGATGATTCCGCAGGCAGTTCACCTGACGGATGCGGACATCTACAATCTCGCTGCCTACGTCGCCACCATCGGCGAAGATCAGGTCATCGAGCAGGAGTGAATCGTCGCCTGAGTCTGGTCGGGTGATCTGGCCGGGCAGAGGGAGCGAATCTTGGACGCCGGCCATGACGCCGGCGTTTTTGTGTTTGCACGCGGGTTGTTGATGGTGGCGAGGAGAAAGGAGTGACCAGAGTATTCGGAACCGATGGAGTGCGCGGGGCGGTCGGACAGTGGCCCATGACCCCGGAGTTCGTGCTCAAGCTGGGCTGGGCCGCCGGCAAGGTGCTGGGTGATCAGGGCCGGCGCCGAGTGTTGATCGGCAAGGACACCCGTGTGTCGGGCTACATGTTCGAGTCGGCCCTGGAGTCAGGCTTTTCCGCCGCCGGCGTGGACGTGCGCCTGCTCGGGCCCATGCCGACGCCAGCGATCGCCTATCTGACCCGCACGCTGCGCGCGTCCGCCGGCGTGGTGATCAGCGCCTCCCACAACCCGTTCGACGACAACGGCGTGAAGTTCTTCTCCGCACACGGGGAAAAACTGCCAGACACGGTCGAGGACGAAATTCAGGCCATGCTCGGCCAGGATCTCGATGTGATCGACAGCCGCCGGCTGGGCAAGGCCGAGCGCATCAGCGATGCGGCCGGTCGCTACATCGAGTTCTGCAAGAGCACCGTGCCGATCGGCATGAGCCTCGCCGGCCTGCGCATCGTGGTCGACTGCGCGCACGGGGCCACCTACCAGGTCGCCCCGCGGGTGTTTTCCGAATTGGGCGCGGAGGTCGAGGTCATCGGCGCGGCGCCCGATGGCTTCAACATCAACGACGGGGTCGGCTCGACCCATCCGGAGACGCTGCAGACCGTCGTACGCGAGTCAGGTGCGGATCTCGGCATCGCCTTCGACGGCGATGGAGACCGGGTGGTGATGGTGGATGCCGATGGCATGATCCGCGATGGCGACGAGTTGCTGTACGTGATCGCCGCGGGTCGGATCGAGCAGGGCTATGCCGGCGGCGTGGTCGGCACCCTGATGAGCAACCTGGGACTCGAACAGGCGATCGGGGCGCTGGGGCGGCCGTTCCTGCGGGCCAAGGTGGGCGATCGCTATGTCCACGAGACGCTCCGACGCGAACAGTGGCTGCTGGGTGGCGAGTCTTCCGGGCATTTGCTGTGCCTGGATCGCCACACGACGGGCGATGGCATCGTCGCCGCGTTGCAAGTGCTGGCGGAGATGGCGCGCCGCGAGCGTCCGTTGACCGAACTGCTCGAGCCGATGACCGTATTGCCACAGACGCTGGTCAACGTGCGCATCGAGCGGCCCGTCTCATTGGAGGACCCGGTGGTCGTCGACGCCGTGGCGGCCGCCGAGCGGGATCTGGCCGGACGGGGGCGCGTGTTGCTGCGTCCGTCCGGAACCGAGCCTTTGATTCGCGTGATGGTTGAGGGGGAGTCCCGAGACCAGGTGCGCGAGGTCGCCGAGGGGCTGGCCGAGGTGGTGCGCCGGCACGCCGCGACCTGACCGATGGCCCATGTCGGGGCGTCCGGTTCGCGTCCCGGTCGTCGGTGGTGACTTCGGCGGTTCCGTCTCGGGGCATTCTCCCGTATAATCCGCGCGCCGGGCCGTGACTTGATCACGCTGTCCCGGAAATTCCACACGCCCATCAAGATGGCAGCGCGGGGTGCCCGACGGTTCGGCCGGGGTTGCGCTGTCAGATGTGGCGGAGGGCTAACCCAATATAATCAGGTAGTTACCAATGGCTAAAATTACGATGCGTCAGATGATCGAGGCCGGTGTCCACTTCGGTCACCAGACTCGATACTGGAACCCGGGCATGGCGCCCTACATCTTCGGTCAGCGCAACCGGATCCACATCATCAACCTGGAAAAGACGCTGCCGATGTTCGAGGATGCCTTGAACTACGTCGGCAAGCTGGCAGCTAACGGCGGCAAGGTCATGTTCGTCGGCACCAAGCGCTCGGCCCGTGATCTGGTCGAGCAGGAAGCCAAGCGCTGCGGCATGCCGTACGTCAATCATCGCTGGCTCGGCGGCATGATGACCAACTTCCGCACCGTGCGTGCCTCCATCCGCCGCCTCAAGGCGCTCCAGCAGATGGAGGAGGACGGCAGCCTGGCCAAGTTGGTCAAGAAGGAAGCCCTCGAGACAACTCGCGAGCGCGCCAAGCTCGAGCGCTCGATCGGCGGCATTCAGGACATGGAGCGTCTTCCTGACGCCCTGTTCGTCATCGACGTTGGTCACGAAGACATCGCCATCAAGGAAGCCAAGAAGTTGGGCATCCCGGTCGTGGCCGTGGTCGATACCAACAACAGCGCTCAGGGTGTCGACTACGTCATCCCGGGTAACGATGACGCCATCCGCGCCATCCAGCTGTACACCAGCTCCGTTGCCGATGCGGTACTGGACGCCAAGGGGGCGACCAGCGTCACCGAGTCGGACTTCGTCGAAGTTGCTGACGAGGAAGAAGCGGCCAAGTAATCGCCGCTCGAAGCGGGGTGGCCGGTTTGGTCGCTCCGCTGCAGATTTCTGAACAACGGGTCGCCTGACCCGTTGTTTTTGTACAAGACAGATTCGGGAGAAGACAGCTCATGGCAATTACCGCCTCTCTGGTCAAAGAACTCCGCGAGCGTACCGGCTCGGGCATGATGGAGTGCAAGAAGGCGCTGGTCGAGACCGACGGCGACATCGAGGCCGCGATCGAGCAGATGCGCAAGAGCGGTCTGGCCAAGGCCGACAAGAAGGCCGGCCGCGTTGCCGCCGAGGGCCAGGTCGCCATCGCCGTCAGCGACGACCGCAAGAGCGCCGCGATGGTCGAGATCAACTCCGAGACCGATTTCGTCTCCAAGGGCGATGACTTCACCGGTTTCGCGCAGAGCGTCGCCGAGAAGATCCTGGCCGACGATCCGGCCGACATGGACGCGGTCAACGCGTTGGATGTCGACGGTGAAAAGGCCGACGACCGCCGCAAGGCCCTGGTGGCCAAGCTGGGCGAGAACATCCAGATGCGTCGTTTCGTGCGCATGGCGACCAGCGGCGTGATCGGCGCCTACCGTCACGGCGAGCGCATCGGCGTGCTGGTCGAGCTCGAAGGTGGCAGCGAGGAGCTGGCGCGTGATCTCGCCATGCACGTGGCCGCGACCAAGCCGAGCTGTGTCGATGAGTCGCAGGTCGATGAGGACACCGTCGAGAAGGAGCGCGAGATCTTCCGCGCCCAAGCCGCCGAGTCCGGCAAGCCGCCGGAGATCGTCGAGAAGATGATCGACGGACGTATTCGCAAGTTTCTCGCGGAGATCACCCTGGTCGGTCAGCCGTTCGTCAAGGACCCCGATCAGACCGTCGGCCAACTCCTGAAGAAGGAGGGTGCCAAGGTGGTGCGCTTTGAGCGCATGGAAGTCGGTGAAGGCATCGAGAAAGAGGAAGGCGACTTCGCCGCCGAAGTGATGGCGCAGGTCAAAGGGGGCTGATCCCCTTGCCGAAAAGCCGGGCATGCCCCGGCTTTTTTTTGAATCGCGGAATTTCCGCCTAAGCCCCGCCGCCCGGTTTTACGCGAGTCGGCGCTACTCGACGGGGCTTATGCAGAAATCTCCGGCGCCGCCGCGCCCCGGCGCGAGCGGGCCGCCCCACGCAAGCTCACAGCCCACAGGTGAACGATATGCAAGCTGCCGGCTCTCCCCGTTATCGACGTGTTCTGCTCAAACTCAGCGGCGAGGCGCTGATGGGTGATCAGTCATTCGGGATCGACCCGGCCGTGATCAGTCGCCTCGGTGCAGACATCCAGGCGCTCAAGGACCAGGGCGTCGAGGTGGCCGTGGTGGTCGGTGGCGGCAACATCTTCCGTGGCGAAGGCTTGGCCGGCGGTGGCATGGACCGCGTGACCGGCGACCAGATGGGCATGCTGGCGACCGTGATGAACGGGCTGGCCATGCAGGACGTGCTTGAGCGGCTCGGACTCAAGGTGCGGGTTATGTCGGCGGTCTCGATCCACGCGGTGTGCGAGGACTACATCCGCCGTCGCGCGATCCGTCACCTGGAGAAGGGGCGAGTGGTCGTGCTGGTCGGCGGGACGGGTAATCCGTTCTTCACCACCGACTCCGGCGCGAGCCTGCGGGCAGCGGAAATCAATGCCGATTTGATGATCAAGGCGACCAAGGTCGACGGGGTCTACAGTGCCGACCCGACCCTGGATGCCAGTGCAGAACGCTACGATCATTTGACGTACAATGCCGTGCTCGACCAGCGGCTGGGCGTCATGGACGCTACCGCGATCGTGATGTGTCGCGATCAGCAGATGCCGTTGATGGTGGTTGACATCAATGAGCCGGGGAACCTGGTGCGCGCCGTCGCCGGCGAAGCCGTGGGGACCCTGGTGACAGCGGAGAACGAAAAGAATGATTGACGACATCGTCAAAGACGCCCGCTCGCGCATGAACAAGAGCATCGAGGCGCTCAAGGGCGAGCTCTCCAAGATCCGCACCGGGCGGGCGCATATCAGCGTGCTCGATCATATCCACGTGGAGTACTACGGCAGCGACGTGCCGCTTTCCCAGGTCGCCAGACTGTCGGCCGAGGATGCACGTACCTTGGCGGTCACTCCATGGGAGAAGGACATGGTGGGCAAGATCGAGAAGGCGATCATGACCTCCGATCTGGGCTTCAACCCGTCGACCGCGGGCACCGTGATCCGTATTCCGATGCCGCCGCTCACCGAAGAGCGTCGTCGCGATCTGGGCAAGGTGGTCCGCAACGAGGGCGAGAACGCCAAGATCGCCATTCGCAATGTCCGTCGCGATGCCAACAACGATCTCAAGAACTTTCTCAAGGAGAAGGAAATCTCCGAGGACGACGAGCGCCGCGGTCAGGACATCATCCAGAAGCTGACCGACGAACGGGTTGCCGAGGTGGACCAGCTCGTGGCGGATAAAGAAAAAGAGCTGATGGAAGTTTGAGGCGACGTGCGGCCGCGTAGCCATGACCCTAAGCCGGTGAGCGAGATCGACCCGGCGCACCTGCCGCGCCACGTTGCGATCGTCATGGATGGTAACGGCCGCTGGGCTCGGGCGCGTCATCTGCCGCGTACCGTTGGTCATCAGCGGGGACGGCGCGCCGTACGCGCCACCATTCGCGCGGCCATGCGTCAAGGGGTCCCGATTCTCACGCTGTTCGCCTTCTCTTCCGAGAACTGGAAGCGGCCGGCCGACGAAGTCGATGCGCTGATGAAACTGTTCATCAACGCGCTCGAGAAAGAGCTCGACGAACTCGACGAGAACGGCGTACGCCTGACCTTTATCGGTGAACGTTCACGGCTGGATGCCTCGGTTCAAGCGCTCATGGACGCCGCCGAGGCGCGCACGGCCGGCAACGACCGTCTCCATCTACAGATTGCCGTGAGCTACGGCGGCCAGTGGGACATCCTGCAGGCAGCCCGGAAACTCGCAGAGCGCCATGCCCAGTCCCCGCTGGCGCTCGACGACCCCGAAATCCTGAACTCGGCCTTCGAGTCCGGCTTGGCCACGACCGGACAACCGCCGGTCGATCTGTTCATCCGCACCGGCGGAGAACGTCGATTGAGCAATTTTCTCCTCTGGCAGGCCGCCTACGCCGAGCTCTATTTCACCGACGTCCTTTGGCCGCTGTTTGACGAAACCGAATTCGATCGCGCCCTGACCTGGTTCGCCGGGCGGGAGCGGCGCTTTGGCCGCGTCGAGTCCCACGAGGCAAAGCGATGACCGGCACACCGTTGCGCCTGTTAACGGGAACGATCGCCGGCTTGGTCTCGTTGGCGGTCATCCTCCTTGCTCCCGATCGAATCTTTGCCGGCCTCACTCTGGTGCTGCTGGGCTGGGCGGCCGTGGAATGGTTTCGGCTCTGCGGCCTTGCCCCTTGTTACATCTGGCCATGGGCGCTGGTGACTGTGGCCCTCGCCGTGGGGTGGCAGTGGGGCTGGCCTACCGAGCATCGGATGTGGCTGATGGTTGCCGCTGCGGTCGTCTGGGCATTCCTGTTCGCGGCGCAATTGCGCTATCGCCGCCGGCAGCCGCCGGCGCGACCGTTCTGGCAGCGCCGGCTGACCGGGTTGGTGATCCTGCCCCTGTTCTGGGTGGCGCTGGTCGACGTGCATGCCGCGCCCCAAGGCGAATGGCTGCTGGTCTTCGGCATCCTCGTCGTGGTTGTCGCCGATTCGCTTGCGTATTTTGCCGGTCGAGCGTTCGGGCGCCGCAAGCTCGCGCCGATGATCAGCCCGGGCAAGTCCATCGAGGGGGTGGTTGGCGGTTTGGCCGGGGTTGCCGTGCTCGCCGCAATCGGGGCGGTGCTGCCGCTGTTCGCGGCCACGCCGAGCTGGCTGCTGGCCCTGTGGTGCGTGCTGGTGGCGCTGGCCTCGGTCGGGGGTGATCTCGAGGAGTCGCGTCTCAAGCGCGAGGCAGGAGCCAAGGACAGCGGTCGTATCCTGCCGGGGCATGGCGGGGTGCTTGATCGGCTCGATGGCCAGTTCGCCGCCATGCCCTTGTGGTGGTTGGGGCTGTGGCAGATGCAGCTGTTGGGAGGCTGACATGGTGCAGACCCGCATCGGTATCTTCGGCTCGACCGGCAGCATCGGCACAAGCACGCTGGACGTGCTCGCCCGTCACCCGGAACGATTCTCCGTCGACGTGCTCGTTGCCCACTCGCGTGTCGACATTCTGTTCGAACAGATCAAGCGATTTGGTCCGGCGACCGTCGGGGTGGTCGATGCCGACCGGCGCGCCGCACTCGAACAGCGGCTCGCCAGCCTGCCGGCTGCCCAGCGGCCGACCGTGGTGGTCGGTCAGGCGGCGGTGGACGAGTTGGCCGGTGACGCGTCGCTCGACACCGTCGTGGCGGCCGTCGTCGGGACTGCGGGTCTGGGTTCGACCTGGAACGCACTGGCTGCCGGCAAGAGGGTGCTGTTGGCCAACAAGGAATCCCTGGTCGCTGCCGGCGAGCTGATGCTCGACGTGGCGCGCCGTGCCGGGGCGACGTTGTTGCCGATCGACAGCGAGCACAATGCCATCTTCCAGTGCCTGCCCGCCGACCAGGCCGCCGTGGTCGGTCGAGCCGGATTGGTAGGCGATAGCAACGAGATCGAACGGCTGGTGCTGACGGCCTCGGGCGGACCGTTTCGCGAGCGACCGTTGGCCGATTTCGCCCACATCACCCCCGAGCAGGCTTGTGCCCACCCGAACTGGTCGATGGGACGCAAGATCTCGGTCGACTCGGCCACGATGATGAACAAGGGGCTCGAGGTTATCGAGGCGGCCCGGCTGTTCGGGGTCTCCGCCGAGCGCATTGAGGTGCTGGTGCATCCCGAATCGGTGATCCACTCGATGGTGCGTTTCGTCGACGGTTCGGTGATCGCCGAGCTTGGTGAGCCGGACATGCGCACCCCCATTGCCCACGCCCTGGCCTGGCCGGAACGGATCGAGTCGGGTGTCGCGCCGTTGGATTTCGGTGCGCTGGCCGGGCTGCATTTCGAATCGCCGGATCCGGAACGCTTTCCTGCCCTGCGCCTGGCCTTCGAGGCATTGGCTGCCGGCGGGATGATGCCCCTGGTGATGAATGCCGCCAACGAAGTGGCGGTGGCTGCATTCCTCGAACGCCGAATCGGTTTCATGGACATTCCGGCCGCGCTCCAGGCGGCCATGACGCACTTCGCCGGCAACGCGACCTCCGGTGCGCCGGAGAGCATCGAGGCGGTGCTGGTCGCCGATCGGGAGGTGCGGGCCTGGACCGAGTCGTGGTGTCGTGCGCTTGGCAGCGGCGCGGCGGTTGGGGGCTGATCGATGGATATTCTTCTGAGCTTGGTTGGCTTTCTGCTGACCATCGGCATCCTGGTGGCCTTCCACGAGTACGGTCATTTCTGGGTGGCGCGCCGCCTGGGTGTGCGGGTGCTCACCTATTCGCTGGGTTTCGGGCGGGCGATCTTCTCGACCCGCCGCGGCCCGGAGTCGATCGAGTACCGCGTCGGCCTGCTTCCCCTCGGTGGTTACGTGCGCATGCTCGACGAACGGGAAGGCCCGGTCGATCCTGCCGAGCGCCACCGGGCATTCAATCGCCAGTCGCTGAAGGTGCGGGCTGCCGTGGTGGCTGCTGGCCCTGCCGCCAACGTCGTGCTCGCCCTGGTGTTCTGGTGGCTGATGTTCATGGTGGGCATCCAGGGCGTGTTGCCCAAGGTCGGCGACCTGGGTGCCGAATCGCGCCTCGCCGCGGCGGGGCTGCAGGAGGGTGACGTCATCCGTGCCGTGGACGGCGACCCGGTGATGACCCTGTCGGATCTGCGTTTGTCGCTGCTCAACGGGGCGATCGATCAACAAGCGTTACCGATTACCATCGAGCGGGACGGCAGCCGCCGAGACTTGACGCTCGATCTTCGCGAACTCGATCCGCTGGGCGGGGAGATCGGCCGGCAGCCCACGGATATTCTCGATCGGGTGGGTTTCGCCCCCTGGCGGGCACCGGCATACGCCGAGATTGCCGAGGTTCAGCCCGATTCGCCCGCCATGGCCGCCGGGCTAGAGGTCGGCTCGTGGATCGTCGCGATCGACGGGCGCGAATACCGGGACCCCTGGGCCTTGATCGAGGCGATCGGCGCACGAGCGGGCGAGGCGACCCGATTGACCATCGAGACGGATGCCGGGCGTGAGGACGTGGACGTCACGCCACGTGCCACCGAGGTGGATGGCGAGATCGTGGGGCGAATCGGGGTGGCCCTGGGCGCACACCCGCTCGACGCGGAGGCGGCCGAATCGATGTTCCTGTTGGAACGGGCCGGGCCGGTCGAGGCCATGGGGCTGGCCGTCGAGCGCAGCTGGGAGATGACCACGTTGACGCTGTCCGTCTTCCACCGCTTGCTCACGGGCGAGGCGAGCATCGCCAACCTCTCGGGGCCTGTCGCCATCGCCGAGTATGCCGGCAAGAGCTTGTTGCTCGGGTTGTCGACCTTCCTCGGTTTTCTCGCCCTGGTCAGCCTGTCGCTGGCCATTCTCAACCTGCTGCCGATCCCGATGCTCGACGGTGGGCACCTGCTCCTCTACGCCATCGAGGCGATCAAGGGCGGGCCGGTTGGCGCCGTATTCGAGGAAGTCTTCGCCCGTCTGGGCATCCTGCTGCTCGGCCTGCTGATGGTGGTGGTCTTCTACAACGACATCGCGCGGTTGATGCACTAGCCCCGCTTGGGCCACAATAGCCCGGATTTACCCTTGTGCCGGGTCGGCGAGTCAGCCGGGCCTCGGCCGGATTCCCGATTTTCCAATCCATCCGCCTGACCAGGAAAGCCTTTCGGCATGACCATCACCCAACGCTGCACCTCCCTGGCGCTTGCCGCGCTGCTTCTCTTGCCAACGCTGGCACAGGCATTCGAAATCACCGACATCCGGGTCGAGGGGCTCAGGACCATCTCCCCGGGGACGGTATTCACCTACATCCCCTACGAGGTCGGCGACGACTTCCAGGCCGGTGACAGTACGCGCGTGATCGAGGCGTTGTACGACACCGGCTTTTTCAAGGACGTCCAGGTGGGACGGGCCCCGGACGACGCACTGCTGATCCGGCTGCAGGAGCGCCCGACCATCACGGCATTGGAAGTCAACGGCAACGACAAGGTCGAAACCGAAAAGCTGCAGGAAGCCTTGAAATCGATCGGGCTGGTCCAAGGGCGGGTGCTCGACCAGCGGGCGCTGGACAAGATGCAGACCGAATTGCAGCGCGTCTACTACAGCCTGGGTCAGTACGGTGTGCAGATCGAGACCGAGGTTGAGGAGCTCGAGGACAACCGCGTCTTCGTCAATATCGAAATCTATGAGGGCAAGCCGGCCTCTATACGCCGCGTGAGGATCATCGGCAACGAGGACTTCGACGAAGATGAACTGCTCGGCGAGTTCGAGCTTGGCCCGGTGTCCTGGTGGCGTTTCTGGTCGAGTGCCGACCAGTATTCCAAGCAGAAGCTGTCGGCGGACATCGAGCGGCTACGTTCGTTCTACCTCGATCGCGGTTACCTCAAGTTCGCGGTGGACTCCACCCAGGTGACCATCACGCCGGACAAGAAGGATATCGAGGTGGTGGTCAACATCACCGAGGGTGAGCGTTATACCGTCACCGACGTCACCTACAGCGGCAACATGCTGCTCAACGAGGAGACCCTCACGGAGTTGACGCAGGTCGAGGTGGGCGAGTACTTCAACCGCCGCCAGGTCGTCGACACCAGCGATGCTATCGGTAGCCGAATGGGCGACTACGGCTACGCGTTCGCACGGGTCGAGCCGCGCCCGGACATCGATGAGGCCGAGAAGACCGTGGTGGTCGACTTCAACCTCGACCCGGGGCGTCGTGTCAGCGTGCGCGAGATCGAGTTCAAGGGTAACTACAACACCAACGAGGTCGTCTATCGTCGCGAAATGCGGCAGATGGAGGGCAGCTGGTATGCCGGCGACAAGCTCGACCGCTCCAAGCAGCGCCTCGAGCGGCTGCCGTCGGTGCAGTCGGTGGAGCAGCAGATCAAGCCGGTGCCCGAGGCGCCGGACCAGGTCGACGTCGAGTACGACATCACCGAGCAGCTGTCCGGATCGCTCACCGCCGGTGTGGGCTTCTCCCAGGCCGAGGGGGTGCTGTTCAACGTCGGTCTCAACCAACCGAACTTCCTTGGCACGGGCAAGGAAGTGGGCTTCAACGTCGAACGCAGCTCGTACCGCGAGTATTACCAGTTCAACTACCGTGACCCCTACTTCACCGTCAATGGCGTCAGCCAGGGGTTCGGGCTGTTCTATCAGAAACAGGACGGCACCGAATTGTCGTTGTCCCGGTACCTGGTCGATTCGTTCGGCGGCAATATCAACTTCGGCGTGCCGCTCTCGGAGCTGACCTACGGTTCGATCGCCTTTGGCGTCGAGAGCCAGGAGATCAAGGCCACGACGCGTTCGCCCAGCTGGGTAACCGGTGAAGCCGATGGCGACAACCCTGGCCCGGGCTTTGACGGTGAGCAGTTCTACACCTTCACGATCCGGCCGTCCTGGCGCTACGATTCGCGCAACCGGCACATGTTCCCCACCGCGGGCCAGTACCATAGCCTGTCGGCGACGGTGGCCGTGCCGGGCGGTGATCTGACTTACGTCAAGGGCGAGTACGACGGCGAGTTCTACCTGCCGCTGACCGACCTGTTCACCCTTCAGGCGCACGGCAATGTCGGCCAAATCAAGTCTTACGGGGATACGGAGGCCGACTACAGCGGTGTGAGCCAGTACTACGACGGGGTGCCGCCATTCCTGAACTACTTCACCGGCGGCATTCGGTCGGTGCGCGGTTACGAGGATTACTCGCTGGGCCCGCGTGACAACAACAACGACCCGATGGGTGGTACCTTCAAGCTCAACGGCGGGTTGGCCATTTACTCGCCGCTGCCGTTCTTGACCGAGCAGCGCGATTCCGTGCGCATGTCACTGTTCTGGGACGTCGGTAATGCCTACCGTGACATCGAGAACTTCGAGGCCGATTCGCTGCGCCAGTCGGTAGGCGTAGGCCTGAGCTGGATCTCGCCGGTCGGCCCGCTGATGTTCAGCTTCGCCCAGCCGCTCAACGACGAGCCCGAAGACCGCACCCAAAGCTTCCAGTTCTCAATCGGCGCGTCGTTCTGACGGGCTGTGGCATAATGTGCCGCCATGCAAGAGTGGGGGCCGCCGGTCGGCGGTGCCCGTTCGGCCCACATCGGGCCATGACGTTTCAGGAGATGACCGAGTGATTCGCTTGCTTCAACGATTCGCCTTACTCACGATCGCGCTGATTGCCCCGCTGACGGTGCAAGCAGCTGATATCAAGATCGGCTTTGTCAATTCCTCGGTGCTGCTTGAGCAGGCGCCCCAGGCCGAGCAGGCCAAGCAGAAGCTCGAACAGGAGTTTTCCGCTCGCGAGGAGGAATTGCGCGGCCTTCGCCAGGAAGTCCAAGAGATGGAAAACCGTCTCAATCGTGACGGCGTGACCATGAACGAGGGTGATCGCGGCAACCTCGAGCGCGAGCTCAATCGTAAGCTGCGCGATTTGCAGCGGCAGCAAAGCAATTTCCGTGACGACCTCAACCTGCGCAAGAACGAGGAGCTCGGCAAGTTGCAGCGTCTCGTGCTCGACGCCATCCGTGAGGTGGCCCGTGAGCAAGGCTATGACCTCGTGCTTTCCGAAGGCGTGGTCTACTCGGCCGATCGGGTTGAGCTGACGAAGGATGTCCTCGGCCGTCTCGAGCAGATGGGCCGCTGATCCGGCCGGGGCCTGACGCACGGTGAGTATTTCGGCCAGCACGAGCACGACCGTCGGCGAGATCGCGGACTGGCTCGGTGCCCAAGGCATGGATGGTGCCATCGCCGTGGCCCCCGACGAGGCCGCCACCCGCATCACGGGGGCGGCCTCGTTGGCCTGTGCGACCGCCGAGCAGGTCAGCTACTACGACGGAGATCGACGCAGCGCGGAACTGGCCGGCGCGACTCGGGCGGGTTTGGTGCTGACCAACGAGGCCGGGCGCCAGCACTTGCCCGAGTCCGCGAGTTGCCTGGTGGTCAACCAGCCAAGGGTGGCTTTCGCCCGGGTGCTAGAGCGTCTCTATGCGTTACCGGTCAGTCCGGCGGGGGTGCATCCCTCGGCCGTGGTCGACGAGAGTGCGACCATCGATCCCAGTGCCCGCATCGAGGCCCAGGTCTCCATCGGCGTCGGTGCACGTATCGGACCCAACGCCGTTATTGGGCCGGGCTGCGTGATCGGTTCGAATGTCGTGATCGGTGAGGCCACGCGGCTGCTGGCTCGAGTGACCGTGCTTGACGATAGCCTGATCGGCGCGCGCTGCGTGGTTCAGCCCGGGGTGGTGATCGGTTCGGATGGCTTTGGCTTGGCGCAGGAAAATGGGGTCTGGCGCCGGGTGCCCCAAGTGGGGCGTGTCGTGATCGGGAATGACGTCGACATCGGCGCGAATACCACCATCGATCGTGGGGCGCTCGACGACACGGTGATCGCCGATGGCGTCAAGCTCGACAACCTGATTCAGATCGCGCACAACGTGCGGATCGGCGAGCATTCGGCGATCGCCGGTTGCGCCGGCTTGGCCGGCTCAAGCGAGGTCGGCCGTTACTGCACCCTGGGTGGTGGTGTCGGGCTTGCCGGCCATCTTAGCCTGACCGACAACGTGCACATTACCGGCATGTCGATGGTGACCCGCTCGATCCATCAGCCGGGCGTCTATTCGGCCGGCACGCCGCTGGATACGAATGAGCGCTGGCATCGAAATGCGGCGCGATTCAAACAACTCGACCGGCTTGCGCGCCGGGTGAAACAACTTGAAAAGCGGCTCGGCGACACGCCGACGCCCGAGGAAGACTCGTGAGCGAAGACAACACCATGATGGTGCAGGAGATCATGAACCTCCTGCCGCACCGATACCCGTTCCTGCTGATTGACCGGGTGGTTGACTGGAAGCCCAATGAGTATCTGGTCGCGATCAAGAACGTGACCTTCAACGAGCCGTTTTTCCAGGGGCATTTCCCGATCCGCCCGATCATGCCGGGCGTGCTGATCACCGAGGCGATGGCGCAGGCAACCGGTGTGCTCGCCTTCCGTTCCAACGGTGGCAAGCCGAAGGACAACGCGCTCTACATGCTGGTTGGGCTGGACGACGTGACGTTCCGCCGCATGGTCGAGCCGGGTGACCAGCTCACCATCCGGGTGGAGATCAAGCGTATGGCCCGCGGCATGGGTATTTTCAATTGCACGGCGCACGTGGGCGATGAGCTGGCCTCACGTGCCACGGTCAAGTGTGTGGCCAAGGAAGTGATCGAGTGATTCATCCCAGCGCGATCATCAGTGACGAGGCCCGCTTGCACGAGAGTGTGCAGGTCGGTCCCTTTACGATCATCGAAGGCGAGGTCGAGATTGGTGCCAACACGATCATCGAGTCGCACACGGTGATCAAGGGGCCGTGCCAGATCGGCACGGACAACCATATCTTCAGCCATGCCGTCGTGGGCGAGGTGCCCCAGGACCTCAAGTTCGCTGGCGAGCGCACCTTTCTCGAGATCGGCGATCGCAACCGTATTCGCGAGTTCTCCACCATTCACCGGGGTACCGCCGGCGGGGGTGGCCTCACGCGACTGGGTTCGGACATCCTGGTGATGGCCTATGCCCATGTCGCCCATGACTGCCTGGTGGGTGATCACGTCATTCTCGCGAACGCCGCCTCGCTGGCAGGCCACGTCGAGGTGGGCGAGCATGCCATCTTCGGCGGCTTCGCCGTCGCGCACCAGTTCTGCCACATTGGCGCGCATGCCTTCATTGGCGGCTTTTCCAAGGTCTCCAAGGACGTGGTGCCGTTCGTGATGGCGGACGGCGCACGCGCCCGGGCCATCGGCCTGAACAAGGAAGGCCTCAAGCGTCGCGGCTTCTCGCCGGAAACCATCACGCTGCTCAACCGCTGTTTCCGCCAGTTGGTCAAGCGCCAGGGTGATGATCTGGTGTGGACCGAGTTCGAGCAGGCCGCCGAGACCGAGCCAGCGCTGAGCGAGATGCTCGATTTCATCCGCGAAAGCGAGCGCGGTATTACCCGCTGATCCCCGAACCTCGGTGGCGTGGGCGCGTCAGGCGACCCGCGCTATCTTGTCCACCCCTTGATCCCGCCCCATCGACGCCATGACTGCCACCAACTCCGCCGAACGCATCGAGCACGACAGCCTGGGCGAGGTGCGCCTCCCGGCAGACGCCCTCTACGGTCCGCAGACCCAGCGGGCGGTCGACAACTTCCCCGTCAGCGGCCGGCCCATGCCGGTGGCCTTCATCGATGCCCTCTGCCGGCTCAAGGCGGCTTGCGCGCGCGGCAATCAGGCCCTCGGCACACTGGATGCGGCCCGCACCGAGGCCATCGTGGGCGTGGCGGATCGATTGATCGCCGGCCTGGCCGATGGACAGTTCCGCGACGCCTTCCCGGTCGACGTCTACCAGACCGGCTCGGGCACCTCGAGCAACATGAACGTCAACGAGGTGATCGCCCATCTCGCCGGCGATGACGGCGGTGTACACCCCAACGACCACGTCAACATGAGCCAGAGCTCCAACGACGTGGTCCCCAGTGCGATCCGCGTGATGTCGGTACTGCGGGTCGAGCACGATCTGCTGCCGGCACTGGCCCACCTGGAGACCGTGTTGCTCCGCCGGACGCGCGAACTCGCGGGCGTGGTCAAGACCGGTCGTACGCATCTGATGGACGCCACCCCGATTCGCTTCGACCAGGTGCTCGAGGGTTTTGTCGAGCAACTGCGTGGCTGGCGGGTCGCCCTCGAGCAGGCGCGAGATCGTAACCTCGCCCTGCCTCTGGGCGGCACGGCGGTGGGGACTGGCTTGAATGCGCCGGGAGGCTTTGCCGACGCCGCGATCGATGCGCTCAACCGTGATCTCGAACGCGATCGGCCCTTCGCACGAATGGCCCATCCGGCCGCCGGCATGAGCGTGCAGGACGACTCGCTTGCTTTGAGCTCGGCCCTGCGCGGCATGGCGGCCTTCCTGCACAAGATCGCCAACGATCTGCGTTGGATGAACAGCGGTCCGTTGGCCGGCCTGGGCGAGATCAGCCTGCCGGCTTTGCAGCCGGGCAGCTCGATCATGCCCGGCAAGGTCAACCCGGTGGTGCCCGAATCGGTCGCCATGGTTGCCGTACAGATCCAGGGGCTCGATCACGCCATCGCCATGGCGGCCCAGTCGGGCAATTTCGAGCTTAACGTGATGTTCCCCGTGGTTGCCGCCAACCTCGACGAGATGATCACCTTGGGCAGCAATGCCTCGCGCCTGCTGGCCGACAAGGCCATTGCCGGGTTTGCCGTCAACCGCGAACGGATCGAACGCGATCTCGCGGCCAACCCGATCCTGGTGACGGCCTTGAATCCGGTGATCGGCTACGAGGCCGGCGCGGCGATCGCCAAGCGGGCCTATGCCGAGGGACGGGCAGTGATCGACGTGGCGCGGGAGATGACCGACCTCGACGAGGCCACGCTCGCCGAGCTGCTCGATCCGAACCGGCTGACCGGTTAGCTCTTGCCGGCGATCATGCCGGCGGCCAGGTCAGCGAGGCGGTCGAACGCGCCCCGCTGACCCAGTCGACCGCGAATTTCCCTTAAGGCCGCGCGCTGAGCCGCCGACCCGTCGGGCGAGAGCAATTGCTCGATGTCATCGGCCAGCCGCTCAGGCGTCGCCGCATCCTGCAGTCGCTCGGGCACGGCCTCTCGACCGAGGATAATGTTGGGCAGGCCGATGTGCTCGATGCGCACCAGGTGGCGTGCCAGGGCATAGGTCAGACCGTTGCTGCGATAGGCGATCACCATGGACGTGCCGATCAGGGCCGCCTCGAGCGAGGCGGTGCCACTGGCGATCAGCAGGGCGTCGCTGGCGGCCATCACGCGACGTGCGCCGCCGGTCGTGATGGTCAATCGCTCGTGGAGTCGGACCGAGGGGGAGCACGCCGCGATGTGGTCGGTCAACCAGTCGGAATCGATGGAGTCGGCCCGTGGCAGGACGAAGCATCGTGTCGGGTCGGCCTCGAGTAGTCGCTCGGCGGCGGCGAGGAAGGTCGGCAACAGGCGCTCGATCTCGCCGCGGCGGCTGCCTGGCAGCAGACCCACCACCGGGTCGTGGTCCGGCAGTGACAGCGCGTGGCGGGCCTCGGCCTGGTCGGGTGCCTCGCGATCGATCAGCTCGATCAAGGGATGGCCGACATGGGTGGTCGGCAGGCCGTGTTGGGCGAACAGCGGCACCTCGAAATCGAACAGCACCGCCAGGTGATCGGCATAGCGATGGAAGTGCCGTGCCCGGCCCGCTCGCCAGGCCCAGACCTGCGGTGCGACGAAGAACAGGACCGGGATGCCGCGCGCCTTGGCTGCCTTCGCCAGGCGCTGGTTGAATTCCTGGAAATCGATCACGATGACCAGATCGGGACGGTCGCGATCGAGCGCCTCGACCAGGGTATTCATTGCCGCGCGCAGCTGACCGTAGTGGCGTAGCACTTCGACCAGGCCCATCACCGACACCTGGTCCATGTCGACGACCGTTTCGATGCCCGCGGCCCGCGACTGCGCCCCGCCCAGACCGTAGGCCGTCAGGCCGGGCAGACGCTCGATCAGGCGCGGCATCAGCTCGGCGGCGTACATGTCGCCGGAGGCCTCCCCGGCGGCGATCAGGATGCGCGGGTGAGGATGGCGATGGGTGTCGGAATCCAAGCAGCCCCCGGAAACATAGGTGGTAACAACGAATGGGCGCGAGTATGCCGCAAGCCGACTTGTTTGACGATCTGGACGCCGCCGGTTGCTACTGCGGCGTGGACGAGGCGGGGCGCGGGCCGTTGGCCGGTCCGGTGGTCGCCGCCGCCGTGATCCTCGACCCCGACCGCCCGATTCGTCTGCTGGATGACTCCAAGAAACTGACCGAGCGTCGCCGCGAGGCCCTGTTCGACGAGATCCGCGAACGGGCGGCCGGCTGGGCGATCGCCGAGGCGAGCGTGGCCGAGATCGACGAACTCAATATCCTGCACGCCTCGATGCTGGCCATGCGCCGCGCCGTACTCGCCCTGCTCGATGACGGTCATGTCTTCGACCGGGCGCATGTCGATGGCAACCGCTGCCCGGAGTTGCCGGTGCTGGGCCGCGCGTTGGTCGGTGGGGATGCCTCCGACCCGGCCATCGCCGCGGCCTCGATCCTAGCCAAGGTGTCCCGCGATCGGCAGATCGTCGCCCTCGATGCCGAGCATCCCGGTTACGGTCTGGCCCGTCACAAGGGCTATCCCACGGTCATGCACCTGGCCGCCCTAGCCGAACTCGGCCCCAGCCCGATCCACCGACGCTCCTTTGCCCCGGTACGCCGGTTGTTGCCCTGATGGGTTGACCCGCCGAGACGTCAGCCGGCGCGGTCACGCAGGGTGACGAAATCCGCGTAATGACCCAGGAAGAGGTCGGTCAGACCGGGATCGAACTGGCGCCCGCGCTCGGTGGTGAACAGTTCACGGATGTGTGTGTCTTCCCAGGCGGGCTTGTAGGCCCGCTTGAACGACAGGGCATCGAAGACGTCGGCAATCGCCACCAGGCGGCCCTCGATCGAGATGCCGGTGCCCGACAGACCGCGCGGGTAACCGTTGCCGTCCCAGCGTTCGTGGTGTTCGTGGGCGATGGTGGCCGCGGCCTGCAGCAGGGGGCGGCCGGAGGCCTTGAGGATGCCGTGGCCGAGATGCGTATGCGACTGCATCTCGCGGAACTCGTCGTCGGTCAGGCGACCCGGCTTGTTGAGAATCCGGTCGGGGATCGCGATCTTGCCCACATCGTGCAGCGGGGCGGCCTGGTGGATCGCGGTGACGTGATGCTCGGGCAGACCGGCGAGTGTCGCCAGGTGCCGGGCATAGGCTGCGACACGCGCAACGTGATTGCCGGTCTCCTCCGAGCGTGCCTCGCACAACTCGCCCAGCAGGCGCACCAGGTCGGTCTGGGTCGATTCCAGCTCCCGGTTCAGGCCGCGGATCTGCTGGAGGCCATCGTCGACCTGGCGCTCGAGCTGCTGGCGAAAGGCCCGCTGCACGTCGGCCAGTTGCGCCTTGTAGCCCTGCATGAACCAGCTGATCACCGCCAGGAAGAACAGTGCGGTCACTTGCGCGCCGAGCGCGATATCCGTGTACATCAGCGGATAGAGCCGCGTCCAATGCAGGGTGTACACACCCGCCACGAGTGCGAGAAAGGTGGCATCCCACAAGATCAGGCTGCGCGGGCGTTCGACCAAGAAGGCCGCGATTGGCGGAAAGAGCAGCATCCAGAGGATGTCGAAGCTCTCGATCTGCCCGATGAAGGCAAAGCTGATCAGGTAGGGCATCAACGCCGCCAGATACCAACGCTTGGCCACCCGCCAGCCCCAGCCGGCCGCCACAGCCCAACTGGCGGACACCGCCGCGAGCATCAGGGCATGCGCCAACGAGAATGCCGGTCGCTCCAGGACCAGGTTGGCCAGCAACGAGATCAGCAACAGCGCGGCATTGACCAGCAAAAACCGGCGAAAGTGCCGGCCGGCATCGGGGCGGGCCGGTGACCGGGTCGGGGCCGTGTCCGGCACCGAGGCGTAAGAGGGTTGCGACATGGATGCGGGGTTCTGCAAGGTGGGAGGTGGGGCGAGTGTTGGCCAGCCCGGTGGTCAGATCAAGTATTCGGTGACCGGGGCGCGCGAGAGAAAACCCGCCGGCGAGGCAGACGCCCCGTAGGCCCCCGACTGCAGCACGCCCAGCCAATCCCCGGGGGAAAGCGCCGGCAGGGGCTGGCCCTTGCCCAGGACGTCCAGCGGTGTGCACAACGGTCCGGCGATATCGACGGTCTCATTGGCCTCGCCGTCGAGATGGTCGACCGCGATCACCGGCCAGTTGCGCCGCAACACGGCACCGAGGTTGCCCGAGAGTGCCAGGTGGTGATGCATGCCGCCGTCGCAGACGAGATACGTGGTGCCCCGGGAGATCTTGCGATCGACCACCCGTGTCAGGTAGATGCCGGCACCGGCGACCAAAAAGCGCCCCATTTCCAGTCGTGTGTCGATCGGCGTGCTGCCACGCTGACCCAGCGCGGTCAGTTGCGCGTCGAGACGGGCGAAGGCCGGCGCCAGCCGGTCGAGGTCCAGCGGTCGATCGCCGGGGTGATAGGCCACGCCCAGGCCGGGGCCGATGATCAGTTCCGCCGGGGTGAATCCGGTGGTCTGCTGCCACTCGCGCAGCAGGTTGGTCCAGCCATCCAGGGTGGCGGCGATGGCCTCGGCATCCAGGCTCTGCGAGCCGGCGAACAAATGCAGCCCCACCAGGTCGATGCCGCCTTCGGCCAGCGTCTCGCGTTGGTCCAGCAAGGAGGGGATCGCCTCGCTGTCGATACCGAACGGCCGGGCGCCACCGCCCATGTGCATGCCCGAGCCCTTGAGCGCGAAGGGCGGGTTGACCCGCAAGGCGACTCGGGCACGTCGGCCCGAAGTCCGGGCCACGACCATGATCCGTTCCAGCTCGCCGATTGACTCGGCGTTGATGGTGATCCCGGCCTTGATCGCGTAGCGGTGCTCGGCACGCGATTTGGCCGGTCCGGCGATCGAGCGTTTCTGTTCGGGGCCGGCTACCTCGTCGGCCAGCCGCATCTCGTCCAGCGAGGCGCAGTCGAAGCCATCGACCAGGCCGGCCAGGTGGCGCACCAGCGGCGGAAACGGGTTGGCCTTGATGGCGTAGTGGATGCCGATGGATTCGGGCAGCGCCGCGCGCAGTGAGGCGACCGCCGTGTCGAGACAGCGGCGGCTGTAAAGGTAGGCCGGGGTCTGGGGTAGCCGGGCCGAGAGCGGCTGGCCGTCGATCGACAGGTAACCGTTCTCCCGTCCCCAGCAGTCGGCCAGCGGTCCGAGGGTGCGCTCGAGGATGGCCTCGCCGGTGGCCGAATCGGATGTGTCGTGCTTGGCCATGCTCAGGTTGCCTCCGTCGTGGTCAGGGCCCGGCGGTCGAACTTGCCGTTGGCCGAGCGGGGCAGGGCGGCGTGGATCGTGATCGCCGCCGGCTGCTGATAGGGGGCGAGGTGGGTGCGCAGATGATGGCGAAGCGCCTCGAGATCCGCTTGCCCTGGTGCCACGTGCAGGATCAATCGCTGGTTGCCGCGCTCCGGATCGGGTTCGCCCACGACAACCGCCTCCTCGACGCCCGGCGCGGTGGTCGCCACCGCCTCGATTTCCTCGGGACTGATGCGAAAGCCGGCCACCTTGATCTGCTCGTCGAGCCGACCCTCGAAGTACAGGCGCCCCGTCTCGTCCATGCGTACGCGGTCGCCGCTGAAGACCACGCGCTCGGCCGTCTTGTCCGGCCAGCCGGCTGGCGGGGGGCGGAAGCGTTGGGCGGTGGCCTCAGGGTCGTTGATATAGCCTTGTGCGACCAGTGGGCCGCCCTGCACCAGCTCACCGGTTTCGCTCGGCCCGAGCAGGCGGCCGTCTTCATCGACCAGTCCGATGGTGGTCCCCGGCAATGGGTAACCGATGGCATCCGGGTGGACGTCGACCTCACTGGGCGGCAGGAAGCTGGCCCGGAAGGCCTCGGTCAGACCGTACATCAGGAACAATTCCGCCGGCGGGCACGCCTCGCGCAACCGGTGAACGGCCGCGACCGGCAGGGCGCCGCCGGAATTGGTCAGCACGCGCAGGGCCGGGGCCTCATGGAGCCAGGATTGCCGGGACAGCGGCACCAGCAGGCCGGGCGTGCCGGCGAACACCGTCGCCGCCTCGCGCAGCAGCGGGCGCTTGAGGTCGGCGGGCAGCAGGTAGTCGTCGAGGTAGACCGCCGCCCCGCGGGAAAGCCCGGTCGTGATCTGCGAGAAGCCGTAGTCGAAGGCCAGCGGCAGCATGGCGGCAACCACATCGCTTTCCCGCACGTTGAGATAGTCGGTCACCAGACGGGTGCCGGTATCGAGATTGCCCTCGCTGATCATTACGCCCTTGGGCAGGCCGGTGCTGCCGGAGGTGAAGAACAGCATGGCCAGGCGGTCGGGGGATGGACGGTACTCGCGGGGTGGCAGGTCGACCGTGTCGTTGGCAACGGTAGGCGGCAGGTCCTGCGGGGCATCGACCCCGGTTGCCCACCAGCCCCAGTCGGCATCGAATGTGGGTTGGCCGTATTGCCTCAGCCGGGCGCGATCGGCGAGCAGGCCGCGGGCCTCGCAGCGGGCGAGTTGGTGATCCACCTGCTCGGGCTTGAGTCCCGGGTGGGCCGGGGCCGGCACGATGTCTTCGGCGAGCATGGCCAGCAGCCAGATAACCGTGTCGACCGACTTGCCCGCCCAGACCACCACGTGGTCGCCCGCTACGAGATCGAGCGCCCGCAGCGCGCCTCGCGCGGTCTGGAGTCGGCCTGCCAGTTCGGCATAATCCAGCCACTGCTGCCGGTCGCCCAGCGCGTGGGCATCCGGGCGGGTGCGGGCCTGCCGGTCGATGGTGGAGATGAGCTCGATGGGCATGGACGGCTGGTCTTGGGAAGTGTCCGGATCGGACAGGTATACTCTGCAGTCTTTCGGCTCCGGCGTGTCCGCCGGCTCGACGTCGCTATGACGGCGGTTGCCGTCACAGCGGGTCGCGCATTTTAGCACGCCCCGCGGGGCCGCCCGCGCGGGAGGCAACTGCTCGTCGTGGTCGCGGCGAGTGACAGTTTTGGAACGGCCAGTTTTTGGGATAACACGTATGGCAGGCAACACCTTCGGCACCCTGTTTCGGGTCACGACCTTCGGCGAATCCCACGGAGCGGCGCTCGGCGCGATCGTCGATGGCTGCCCGCCGGGCCTGAAACTCTCCGAGGAGGACCTGCAGGCCGATCTCGATCGACGCCGGCCGGGCACCTCCCGGCACACCACCCAGCGGCGTGAGCCCGACCAGGTGCGCATCCTCTCGGGGGTGTTCGAGGGCGAGACCACCGGCACACCGATCGGGCTGCTGATCGAGAACGTCGACCAGCGCTCCAAGGACTACTCCAAGATCGCCGAGCAGTTCCGCCCGGGACACGCCGACTACAGCTACCGGCAGAAATACGGTCGGCGCGACTACCGTGGCGGCGGGCGCTCGTCGGCCCGCGAGACCGCCATGCGCGTGGCGGCCGGCGCGATCGCCAAGAAGTGGCTGGCACAGATGCACGGCGTGAGCATACGCGGGCACCTCTCCCAGCTCGGTCCCATCGTCCTCAATGACGACTGCTTCAACTGGCAGGCGGTTGGCGAGAACCCGTTCTTCTGGCCCTGCGCCGACCAGGTGGCCGAGCTCGAGACCTTCATGGACGACCTGCGCCGCTCCGGCGACTCGGTGGGTGCTAAGGTCACCGTACGGGCCGAGGGTTGCCCGCCGGGCTGGGGCGAGCCGGTGTTCGATCGTCTCGATGCCGACATCGCCCATGCCCTGATGGGCATCAACGCGGTCAAGGGCGTGGAGATCGGTGACGGTTTCGACTGCGTGGCCGCCCGCGGTACCGAATTCCGCGACGAGATCACGCCGGACGGGTTTCTCTCCAACCATGCCGGCGGCGTGCTCGGGGGCATTTCCAGCGGTCAAGACGTGATCGCCCACCTGGCCCTCAAGCCGACCTCCAGCATCCGCCTGCCCGGTCGCAGCGTCGACATGCAGGGCGAGGCAACCGAGGTGATCACCACCGGCCGTCACGATCCCTGCGTCGGCATCCGCGCCACGCCGATCGCCGAGGCGATGCTGGCGCTCACCCTGATGGATCACGCCCTGCGCCAGCGCGGGCAATGCGGTGATCTGACCACCGACACGCCGGTCATCCCGGCCGGGGACGGCTCGACACCCGGTCGATGAGCACGGCCCCGGCAGGACAGGGCGAGGCGGTTCGGTTGAATCCGATCCGGCTCGGGTACTTCGCCTTCTTCCTGGGGCTGGGGATCTACCTGCCGTATTTCAGCCCCTACCTGATCGAGCAGGGGTTTGCACCCGACACCGTCGGGGCGATGCTCGCGATGGTGATGGCCGCCAAGCTCGTTGCCCCACCGCTGCTCGGCTGGATGGTCGACCACAGCGGTCGGGTGATCGTCTGGCTGGTGGCCACGTCACTGGTCAGCGCCGTGCTGGCCATCGGGCTGGCGCTGCTGGCCGGCATCGATGCCGGGCTGGTGGGCTGGATGGTCCTCCTGGTGGCCTTCGGTTTTTTCTGGCAGCCGCTGCTCTCGCAGCTGGACGTGGCCGCCCTGCGGCTGACCGGCCCGGCGCCCGAGCGCTATCCCGCGCTGCGCGCCTGGGGCTCGATCGGTTTCATCGTCGCCTCGGTGGGGTTGGGTGCCCTGATCGACCGTATCGGTCTGGTCGCCGTGCCCTGGCTGATGGCCATCGCGCTGGTCGCGCTGGCGCTCGTGCTGTGGCGGGTGCCCGAACCGGGCGTGCCCCGCGAGACTGGCGCGCGCCCGGTGTCGATTCGGGATCGGCTCAAGGAACCCGCCATGCTGGGCTTTTTTGCCGGCTCGTTCCTGATCAATCTCTCCCACGGCGTCTACTACGCGTTTTTCTCAGTCCACCTGGCCGATCTGGGCTATTCGGCCACGGCCATCGGCTTGCTATGGGCGCTGGGCGTGGTCGCCGAGATCGTGCTCTTCTTCCTGCTGCCGGGGCTGCGCAACCGCTTCGCGCCATTGGTTCTATTGCTGATCGCGATCGGCCTGATGGCGCTGCGCTGGCTGCTGATCGGCTACCAGGCCGATGTGCTCGGCTGGCTGCTGTTCGCCCAGCTGCTGCACGCGGCCAGTTTCGGCATGACCCACGCGGTGGGCATCTGGGTGGTCGACCACCAGTTTCCGGGGCGCGCCCATGCCCGGGGCCAGGCAATCCTGTCGGCGGCCAGCTACGGCGGTGGCGCGGCGCTCGGCCTGTACCTCGCCGGCCTGCTCTGGGGTAGAGTGGAGCCCGATATGGCCTTCGCCGCCATGACACTCGCCAGCTTGCTGGCGTTTGCGCTGATGCTCGCCGCCCGGCGGGTGGTGCGTTGGTCGCCGGGCGAGCGCGAAGTGGCCTGAGGAAGGCCTGCTTGCAGAGACTCCTTACCTGCACGAGGACGCCGTGAGTCAGAACCCAACCAAGGACAGTGCGCTTGCCGCCAGCGTGGCCGCGGCCGACTGGTATCGCGGTCCGGTCGGCCGACTGGTGGCCGCCGACCTGGTGGCCATGCTCGCCCGGCGGGCAGAAACCGCCTTCGGGTACCACGCCCTGGTGCTGGGTGAATCCGGCTTGGAGTTCGAGCAGCGGTTCGGCTGGGAGCGGCAGCTGCGCATCGATCATCGCGTGCTCGCCGGCCCCACGGGCGGTCGGGTCGGTCGTCAGGCCGAGTCGCTGCCGGTCGAGCTTGATGCCCTACCGATCGAGAGCGAGGCCGCCGATCTGGTGATCGCGCTGCACGTGCTCGAGGATCGCCGCAACCCGCACGAGATCCTGCGCGAGATCGACCGT
This sequence comes from Halothiobacillus sp., assembly GCA_016278265.1. Classification (GTDB taxonomy): domain Bacteria; phylum Pseudomonadota; class Gammaproteobacteria; order Halothiobacillales; family Halothiobacillaceae; genus Guyparkeria. The sequence goes on from JADQCE010000002.1 coordinate 301,797, forward strand.
ACACTGCGCCCCGAGGGGCGGTTGCTGATCGTCGGCCTGAACCCCGCGAGCCTGCTGCACCTGCGCTCGCGCTTCTGGCCCGGTTGTCATGCGCCCCTGGGGTTTGGTTACCACCACCCGACCTGGCGGGTGGTCGACTGGCTGCGCGTGCTCGGTTATCGCATTGACGGGATTGAGCCGCTTGGCGGTGTGACGCCGTGGTGCCGTGAGAAAGCCTACCGGCGAGGCGAGCGGTTCCGGCGGTTGAGCGGGGAGTGGGCCTGGTTCCTCAATGGCCTGTACGTCATCGACGCCACCCGCCGGGTGGCGCGTCCCAGTCGGCCCAAGTCCGCCTTTCGGTTTGCTTCCCTGGTCGGTCAGCCGGTGCGTGGCGAGGTCGCCGGCATGCGGCGCCAGTCTTCATCCGTTCATCGATAAGCTCTAGAAAAGTCACCCATCATGGATCACGCCTCGAACGACACCTCGACAAGCCGCAAGGTGGTACATGTCTGGACCGATGGCGGCTGCCGCGGCAATCCTGGCCCCGGCGGCTGGGGGGCGGTGCTGCGCTTCGGCGAGCACGAGCGCGATCTCTGGGGTGCGGATACCGAGACCACCAACAACCGCATGGAACTGACGGCGGCGATCGAGGCGCTCGAGGCGCTCAGGGAGCCCTGCGAGGTTCACCTGACCACCGATTCGCAATACGTGCGCCAAGGTATCACCGAGTGGATTCACAACTGGCGGCGGCGCAACTGGCGCACGGCCGCCGGCAAGCCGGTCAAGAACGCCGATCTCTGGAAACGTCTCGAGCAGGCGGCGGGCCGCCACCATGTTCACTGGCACTGGACCCGCGGGCATGTCGGCCACCCGGAGAACGAGCGCGCCGACCAGCTGGCCAATCGCGCCATGGACGAGGCGGCATCCGGCGACTGAGGTCGAGACGGCGATCGGGTTGCTTGCGGCCGGGATCGCCATAGACGGTCCTGGCCAGCCGTCTGTGATCGATCGCTCGATACGGAGCGTATGTTGGCTCACAGGTCAGCGACACCAAGCCGACCCAGCGGCCGATTAGCGCCCCGGACCAGGTGGTGACGGTATGAGCCAAGAGCAGTCGCCGGGTGATTGCCTCATTGACGAGGGTGAGGTGCTTGATGCTGGTGGCCTGTTTAGCGCCACGGGCCGATTCTGTCGTTTACTCCCCCTGAAGCTCCTCCAGATGAAATTCTTGGGTGCCGTCCAGGTTGGCGGGCGTTTCTGAGGCGCCTGATCTCGACCGATGTATTCGGCTCAATTGATGGATTGTGTGTCGTATGGCTGTGCTCCCGGTGCCGGCTATCTGAGGTTAGGGCCTCGGGCTCCCTCTATTGGTGGTCTGTTAGACTGCGCCACGGGTCCTTCTGTGCTCCGGTTACCACAGAATTCGTTCGGCGAGAGAGCTCGCTGAAAGTTGGGGTAACCTTGATTTGTGGCATTTGTTGGTCCGCACAGGATCTTCCTGCAACTGACACGGGGGGCAGATCGGATCGCCACGGTTTTGCAACGAGGAGAGCAGTATGGAAGGCACCGGTGAGGGACGTATATCCACTGGCGTGAGCGGATTGGATAGGGTCGTCTCGGGGGGGGCTGCTACCGGAGCGCGCCTACCTGGTTCGGGGTGGCCCGGGGTTGGGGAAAACCACGCTGGGCATGCAGTTCCTGACGGCCAAGGCCGGCGAGCCGGCCTTGTTCGTAACCATGGGGGAGCACGTCGATCAGCTGCGTACCGATGCGCGAAATCAGGGCTTCGACCTGTCGGGGGTCGAGTTTCTGGATCTCACGCCAGCTCAGGGCGATAGCATGGATCTGGAGAGCTATGACCTGATGGCGCCGGCCGAGGCGGAGTCCAATCCCATCGGGGAGCGCATCGGCGAAATCTTCAAGGCCTTACGTCCCCGCCGGGTATTCATTGATTCCCTGAGTCACCTCAGTTACCTAGCGCCGGATGCCTTCCAGTACCGCAAGCAAGTAATGGGGTTGCTGCGTTATTTGACACAGCACGGCGCTACCGTTCTCTCGGCGGCCGAAATCGTGGTCGAGCCGGCGAACGCCGACGAATTGCAATTCCTGGCCGACGGGATCATTGATCTTTCCTGGCGGGGCGAGCGTCGGCTGCTCTCGGTGACAAAGTTCCGGGGGGCGGGCTATGTCGGCGGTGTCCACACGATCCGCCTGGACGGCCGAGGCATGACCTGCTATCCGCGTCTTGAACCGGGTGAGCATCAGCGGGGGCATCAACGCGAGACGCTCGAGAGCGGTGTGCCCGAACTGGACCGGCTCCTCATGGGCGGGATTACCAAGGGGACGGTCACTGTCATCAGCGGCCCCACCGGGGTAGGCAAGACGACCCTCGGCCTACAATTTCTCAGAGCGGTAGCGGCGCGTGGCGAACGTAGCGTGCTCTATAGCTTCGAGGAAAACGACCAGACGCTCCGTTGCCGCGCCGAATCCACCAGCCTTGACTTTGCTGAGGCGGAAGCCGATAACCGCTTTGCCCTACATACCATCGAGCCGTTGCGTTACTCGGCAGATGAGTTCGCCGAGCGGCTCCGCGACGAGGTTGAGAATCGCGGGGCCAGCATGGTGATGATCGATAGTTTGTCGGGATTTCGTCTCAGCGTGGCGGGAGACGATATGGTGCAGCGCATATTGTCCCTGTGTCGTTACCTGACCAATATGGGGGTCACCGTCCTGGTGATTAACGAGGTGGCGAATATCGCCGGAGAGACTGTGCAGGTTTCGGAGGAGGGCATTAGTTTCTTGGCGGATTCCGTGCTGATGCTTCGGTATCTCGAACTCAATGGTCAGTTGCACAAGGCCATTGGCGTGCTGAAAAAGCGAACGGGGAATTTCGAGAAGACCCTGAGGGAGTTCGAGATCACCAAGGAAGGTATCCGTGTGGGCGAACCGCTCACCCAACTGCGTGGCATCCTGCGCGGTTTCCCCGAGCTCGTCGAACGTTCTGTCGACAGCGATAGCTAACCAAAGGTATATGCGTCGATGTCGACCCGAGTCTCCGCACCCGAGGTGCGCTCGTCCCAGGAGTGGGCGGCTCCGTCCGGGCAGGAACGTATTCTTCTGTTGATACCCCCAGCGGACCGTCGTGTACTTGCCCGGGCACTGGATTATCCAGTGGTCGAGCCCGTTGGCGACCTGGCTCAATTCCGGGCTGATTTGATAATTGCCGATCTGCCCTACCTGGAGCGCCATGCCGAATCCTTGGCAATCATGCGGGAGCGCGCCGGGAATGTGATCTTGCCCTTACTGTTGGCCACTCCTCCGCAGCAATTTGCGGCCGCGGGGCGACACCTCGGTGGACTGGCCGAGGACGTTGTTCGCACCCCGATCTCCCAACTTGAATTGACGAGCAGGGTGCGCAACCTCTTGCGTTTGCGCCGCTATTCCATCGCCACGGCAGACATGATCCGAGGCACGGAAACCGAACTCGCAGGTTCCGAGCGCAACTTGCGGGTCTTGTCGGTTGCTAACGAACATTTGGTCCGTGCCAGAACGCAAGGAGAACTCCTCGATCGCGTGTGCGAGGGATTGGTCTCCGAGGGGGGGTACTGGGTGGCTTGGGTCGGTCGTGTGCAATCCGATCATCCCACGCGGGTTGTGCCTCTGTCCCAGGCGGGCCCTGGTGTTCGGGGTATGAGACGGGTCGACCTCCTGGCAGAGGAACGCATCAGAAACCGGCTTGCCGTCGAAGCGGTTACCGAGGACCGGATGTGCGTCCTCAATGACACGGCTTCCGGCCCTGATGAGGGAGAGGAGGCGGCTGGTCTGTCGGAGGGAGAAGGGCGATCTGCGATTGCCCTGCCGATCCGTCTCGATCAACGGCCGGAATGGGTCCTCGTGCTCCATTCTGACCAGTCGCATGCCTTTGACGAGGATGCGTGCCGGCTGCTGATTCGCCTTCGGGATAACCTCGCCTATGGCCTTTCCGCCCTGCGGGAGCAGGAACGTCGCATTTCCAGCGAGCATCATGCGATTCACATCGCCAATCACGACAATCTTACCGGCGTGGCCAATCGAAAGGCGGCGGTGGAACGGTTGCGTGAGTTGTTGGAAAGCCGGGGCGAACGGCGAGACAGGGAGATTGCCCTGTTGTTCCTCGACCTGGACGGCTTCAAGCTGATCAACGATGTACTGGGCCATGATCAAGGGGACAAGATTCTGATCGAAGTGGCCCGGCGGCTGCAGTCGTCGGTGCGGGATAACGACTTGGTGGCCCGACAGGGTGGGGATGAATTCCTGGTGATCGTGGGAGGTGAGGGGTCGAATGGCGAGCCAATTCGTGTGGCTGCGCGCCGTGTCGCCAAACGTTTAATCGATGCACTGGGCGAATCTTTTGTGCTTGGCGGTTCCACCTACGATTTGAGGGTCAGTATCGGCATTGCGCTTTATCCGACGGATGCGACCGATCCGACGAGCCTGCTCGCGGGCGCGGACAGCGCCATGTACGAGGCCAAGCAGCGTGGCGGAGGCATGTATGAATTCTTCTCAGCGGATCTGGCGTCGCGTGAACGTCACCGTCTGACGCTGGAGCGAAACCTGCGGCGTGCCGTGGAAAATGGCGATCTAGAAGTGGCGTTCCAGCCGATTGTGGAACTTAATAAAGGCCAGATGGTGGGCGTGGAGGCCCTCATGCGTTGGCCACAGGACGACGGTTCTTTTATCTCCCCAACCGAATTCATCCCTATCGCCGAAGACACAGGATTAATCCTGCCTATCAGTGATCGAATGATCGAGGCGACGGTCTCTGCGCTGGCGCGCTGGAATAATGCCGGTCATGACATGCGTGCCGCCATAAATCTTTCGACCGCCCAGATGCGTCGTGATGGCATCGTTGAACAACTGGTGGAAGTGATGGAGCGGCATGCCTTGCCGACCCACCGCTTGGATGTGGAGCTTACTGAAACCGAGTTGATGCATGACATCGAGCGCATGGAGGCAATCCTGTATGCACTGAGCGAGGCCGGTTTCGTTATTGCCATAGACGATTTCGGTACCGGCTACTCCTCCCTTGCTCGGCTCAAGAAACTGCCAATCAACAAGCTTAAAATCGACAAGGGGTTTTTGGCCGGTGTGCCAGAGAACCGGGGTGATGCCACTCTGGTGAGAACCATCACCACACTTGCCCACAATCTCGGTATCCAGGTGGTGGCTGAGGGCGTTGAAAGGGAGGAGCAATGGAGGTTGCTCCAGGAACTTGGCTGCGAGTGGGGACAGGGCTTTTATTTCGCTCGACCGACTGATGAAGCGGAGATCAGTCGATTGTTGGCCCTCGGGAAAAACATTCGCCCGTAGGAAGAAATGGTGGGCTGAGCGGAACACCGCCCGGCCGGACAGGCAGCGAGCGAAGGTGACGTTTTGCGCGCATGCTGATGCCGTTGGCAGGTGGATGACGGGGCGGACGGCACAACGAGGGTGGCGACGATGACGAGGAGATGGCTCAGACGCAATGCGGGCTGGTTGCTGATGGTGGCGGTGGTCGGCCTGCTGGCCGCATGGATCGCCACGGGCGAGCCGCCGCCCCCCGAGCCGTCGGTGGTCGAACGCTCCGATACGGTGCGCGTGGCGCTCGAGACCAGTCGGGCCGAACCGATCGAACGGCTGGTGACCGCCCAGGGCGAGATCGAGCCCGAGCAGGTCGTGACGGTGCGAGCCAAGACCGGCGGCGAGGTGATCGAGACCCCCGTCGACGAGGGGGGAGTGGTCGAGCCCGGCGCCCTGATCGCGCGGCTCGGTCTTGACGACCGCGAGGCCCGGCTGAGCCAGGCGCGCGCCGAGCTGCAGCGTGCCCAGAGCAACTACGCCGCGGCCTCCCGCCTGGCACAGGGCGGGTTCCAGGCCCAGCTGCAGGTCGAGCGGGCCCGCGCCGAACTCGAAGCCGCACGGGCTAGCGTCGCGGCGATCGAGCTCGACATCCGCCATACCCGCATCACTGCCCCGATCGCGGGCGTGCTCAACACCCAGATCGCACGTACCGGCGACTACATTGCCACCGGCGAGCCGGTGGCCGAGATCGTCGAGAACGACCCGTTGCGAGCTGTGGTCAGCATTCCACAGCACCGCGTCAGTGATGTCCGCGAGGGTCAGTCGGCGCGGGTGACCTTCCTCGACGGCGAGCAGCGCGAGGGCCGGGTCAGTTACCTGTCGGTGACCGCCGATCCGGCCACGCGCACCTTCACCGCGCGGGTGCGGGTCGACAATCCCGAGCGCAGCCTGCCGGCCGGCACCAGCGTCACCGTCGAGATCCCGGTCGAGCGGGTGCAGGCGCACGGCATTTCGCCGGCACTGATCTCCCAGGACGAAGACGGTCGGCTGGGTGTCAAGGTGGCCGTCGAGGGCGATGACGGCTTGCGGGCGCGTTTCGTGCCGGTCGAACCGGTACGGGCCAGTGCAAGCCGCATCTGGGTGACCGGCCTGCCCGAGGAGGTCCGGCTGATCTCGCTCGGCCAGGGTTTCGTGCGCGATGGTGACCGGATCGAGGTGGGCGAGGGCGGTTCATGAAGGGCGTACTCGCTGCCCTGTTTTCGCGTACCCGCAGCGTGCTGCTGCTCCTGCTGGCCTTGCTTGCTGCCGGTGGCATCGCCTACGTCTCCATCGCCAAGGAGGCGGCCCCCGACGTTGAGGTGCCGATCTTCTTCGTCACGGTCTCCTATCCCGGCATCTCGCCCGAGGACAGCGAGCGGTTGCTGATCCGCCCGCTGGAGCGCGAATTGTCGACCCTGGCCGGTCTGGACGAGATCCGCGCCAGCGCCGGCGAGGGCTTCGCCCTGCTGCGACTCGACTTCCAGGCCGGCTACGACAATCGCCGCGCGCTGGCCGACGTGCGCGAGGAGGTCGACCTGGTCCGCCCCGAGTTGCCGCCGGGTGCCGAGGAACCGGTGGTCACCGAGGTCGACCTGTCGATGTTTCCCGTGCTGACCGCGACCCTCTCGGGTTCGGTGCCCGAAGCGACCCTGATCCGCATCGCCCGCGACCTGCGTGACCGCATCGAGGCGGTGCCCGGCGTGCTCGAGGTGGCGATCGGCGGCGAGCGCGAGGACCTGCTCGAGGTGATGGTCGACCCGCAGACGCTGGAGACCTACCGGTTGCCTTATGGTGAGTTGATCGCGGCACTCGAGCGCAATAACCGCCTGGTCGCCGCTGGGGCGATGGATACGGGGGCCGGGCGTGTCACCCTCAAGGTGCCGGGCGTGATCGAGTCGGTCGAGGATGTCCTCGACCTGCCGGTGCTTGCCTACGAGGGCACCGTGGTCACCTTCGACGAGGTGGCCACGGCCCGGCGCACCTTCAAGGATCCGGAAGGCTTCGCCCGCATCAACGGCCAGCCGGCGATCTCGCTGGAGATCCGCAAGCGCGGCGGGGCCAATATCCTCGATACCGTGGCGGCGGCCCGCGCCATCATCGACGAGGCCAGCCACGACTGGCCCGGCGGGGTCGAGGTACGTTATCTGCAGGACCAGGCGCGCGATATCCGTGATCTGCTCGGCGACCTGGAGAACAGTGTCCTCACCGCCATCCTGCTGGTCATGCTGGTGATCGTCGCTGCCCTCGGCGGGCGGTCGTCGTGGCTGGTGGGGCTGTCGATTCCCGGTGCGTTTCTCAGCGGCGTGCTGGTGCTCTACCTGCTCGGCTACACGCTGAACATCGTGGTGTTGTTCTCGCTGATCCTGGTCGTGGGGATGCTGGTCGACGGCGCGATCGTCGTGATCGAGCAGGCCGATCGCTACCTGGCCGAGGGGCGCGCTGACACCGCCTATCGCGACGCGGCCCAGCGGATGGCCTGGCCGATCATCGCCTCGGTGGCGACCACGATCGCCGTGTTCCTGCCGCTGCTCTTCTGGCCCGGCGTGGTGGGCGAGTTCATGTTCTACCTCCCGGCGACGGTGATCATCACGCTGCTGATGTCGCTGGCGATGGCCCTGGTGTTCATCCCGGTGCTGGCCGCCTCGCTCGGTGGCGAGCATCCCAGCCGTCCCGAGCAGGTGCGCCGCATCCGCGCCGCCGAGGACGGCCGTTTCGACGAGCTCGATGGGGGTACCGGACGCTACGTCCGGGTGCTCCGCTGGACGGTGGCGTACCCCGGCCAGACGTTGACGGCCGCCCTGATCGTCACCGCCGCGCTGTTCGTCGCCTATGCCGAACTGGGGCGGGGCGTGGACTTCTTCCCCGAGATCGAGCCGCGTTTCGCCCAGGTCCAGGTGCAGGCCCGCGGCGACCTGTCCGTCTGGGAGGCCGACGACCTGGTGCGCTCGGTGGAGTCGCGCCTGCTCGACCGGCCGTCGCTCAAGACCGTCTACGCCCGCACCATCGGCTCGTCGCAGGACCGTCTCGCCCAGGATTATGCCGAGGACGTGATCGGCGTGATCCAGCTGGAGTTCGTCGACTGGCAGCAGCGCCCGCCTGCCGCCGAGATCCTCGATCGGCTGCGCGCGGATCTGGCCGGTATCCCCGGCGTGCGCCTTCAGTTCTTGACCGAGTCGGGTGGGCCGCAGGAGGGCAAGCCGGTGGTGCTGGAGGTCGTCGGCGAACGCAAGGGCGCCACGGTGAACGAGTTGACCGAGGGCGTCGAGCACCTGCGCGCCGGGATGCAGGCGGTCGGCGGTTTCGTCGACATCGAGGACGATCGCCCGCTGCCGGGCGTCGAGATCCGGCTGGAGGTGGACCACCGCGAGGCGGCCCGTTTCGGCGCGGACGTGAGCCTGCTCGGCCGGGCCGTGCAGATGCTCACCCGCGGCCTGGAGCTGGGCGACTACCGGCCCGCGGATGCCGACGAGGAGGTCGAGATCCGGGTGCGCTTCCCCTTCGACGAGCGCAACCTCGCCCAGCTGGTGAACCTGCGGGTGCCGACCCAGGCCGGCCTGGTGCCGATACGCAATTTCGTCGACTTCGTCCCCGCGCCCAAGACCGGGATCATCAACCGCGTCGATGGTCGGCGGACCTTTACCGTCGAGGCGGATGTCGGTCCCGGGCGGTTGGTGGACGAGCGCGTCGGTGCGCTGAGCGACTGGCTCGAGTCCAATCCGATGCCGGAGGGGCTCAAGATGGCGGTCCGCGGTCAGCAGGAGGAGCAGGCCGAGGCCGGCCGGTTCCTCTCGTGGGCGTTCGTCATCGCGATCGGTCTGATGTTCCTGATCCTGGTAACGCAGTTCAACAGCCTCTACCAGGCCGGGCTGGTAATGAGCGCGATCGTGATCTCCACCGGCGGGGTGCTGTTCGCCCTGATCCTGCGCGGCGAGCCGTTCTCGATCGTGATGAGCGGCATCGGCGTGATCGCCCTGGCCGGGGTGGTGGTCAACGACAACATCGTCCTGATCGACACCTTCAACCAGTTGCGCCGCGACGGCATCGCCGCCGATGAGGCAGCGCTGCGCACGGGGGCGCAGCGCTTGCGCCCCGTGGTGCTCACCAGTGTGACCACGGTGCTGGGGCTCGCGCCGATGGTCTTCGGCCTGACCATCGACCTGATCGGCCGCGAATTCAGCATCGGTGCGCCCTCGACCCAGTACTGGGTGCAGCTGGCCACCGCGATCGCCGGCGGTCTGATCGCGGCCACCGCGCTGACCCTGCTGCTTACCCCCTCCATGCTTGCCTGGGTCGAGCGTCGGGGCGAAAAGGCGGCCTAGACCAGCAGCCAGGCGGTCAAGAGGCCGCCGACAAGTGACAGGACCATGGGGCCGGCGACGTGCAGCCCGAGCTGGCGTGTGCCGATGCTGCCGGCCATGCCCGTCTTCACCAGGTTGTTGCTGGTCGAGGCGATGATGATGCCCAGGACCGCGGTGTGGATGGTGATCGAGTCGCGTGCCATGCGGGTCAGCGAGAGGTTGATCGCATCGACGTCGGCCACGCCCGAGGAGGCGGCCAAGAGGTAAATGCCCGCGCTGCCGCGCCATTCGCGCAGCCACTCGCCGGCCAGCATGATCACCGTGAGCAGGGCGCCGAACAGCAGGGCGGAGGTGAGATCGAGCGGGTTCTGCCGCAGTTCCGGCTGCTTGACCGACGTGCGCCGCCGGGCGCGGTGCCACATCAGGCCGGCCGGTACGTAGAGCAGGACGGTCATGACCACCACCGGCCAGAGCAGGGGGGCGAAGATGGGCGGGTGGACGGCGGTGGCCACCAGTAGGACGCGCGGGAACATGGTGCCGCAGGCGATCAGAATGCCCACGGCGAGCATCGGGCTCAGCTCCGGTGTGCGCCGTGACTGACGGGCGAAATGCAGGGTCAACGCGGTCGAGGAGCTTAAGCCCGCGAACAGGCTGGTGAAGAGGATGCCCTTTTCGGCACCGCCGACGCGAATGGCGAAATAGCCGACGAAGGAGATCGAGGCGATCAGCACCACCATCCACCAGATCTGATAGGGGTTGAGTGCCCCACCGGGTCCCAGCGGTTCGTTGGGCAGCAGCGGCAGCATCACCACGCTGATCAGCAGCAGCTTGAAGGCCGCATCCAGTTCGCGGGCCTCGAGCTTTTGCAGCAAGCCGTGAATCTCTTCCTTGTTATCGAGGATCATCGCGGTCACCACGGCCGTCGCGGTGGCGACCACCACGTCGACCGCCACCGCGATCGCTCCGATGCAGAAGGTGATCAACAGGCCGATGCTGTCGGTAATGCTGAAGTTGCGGATGCTCTGGGCACGTGTGCGCCACGCCACCAGGGCGATGGCCGTCACGGCGAGCAGCAGGGTAGGGAAGGCCCAGTCGGTGAGCGCCTCGGAAAGCAGGGCGGCCAGACCGCCGAGCAGACCCACCAACGCATGGGTGCGGATGCCGGCGATCCGCTCGCCCGGCTCCTTTTCCCGGCTCGACCAGCCGCGTTCCAGGCCGATCAGCGCGCCGAGCATCAGGGCGACGGTGAGCAGTACCAATGACTGGTTGTCCTGAAGAAACTGGCTGGTCAGACCGTCCATGCCGACTCCCTGTTCGTTGTGCCCTGGTTCAGGCCGCCCGGCCGGCGGCGACCCCGGAGGCCCAGGCCCACTGGAAGTTGTGGCCGCCGAGATGGCCGGTCACGTCGACCACCTCTCCGATGAAGAATAGACCGGGCTGCTGTCGCGCTTCCATGGTCTGCGAGGAAAGCTCGCGCGTGTCGACCCCGCCGAGTGTTACCTCGGCGGTGCGATAGCCCTCGGTGCCGGCCGGCTGCACGGCCCAGCGCCGCAGGTGGCCGGCGACGGCCGTAATCGCCTCGCGCGAATACTCCTGCAGCGGTCCCGACCAGTCGTGCCAGTCGCAGAGCACGCGCACCAGCCGGCGCGGCAGGTACTCGTCGAGGTACTGCAGCACCGTGGCGGTAGGGCGTGCAGTGCGGCGTTCGGCCAACTCGGCGACGACGTCGCGCCCCGGCAGGAGGTCGATCATCAACGGCTCGCCCGGCTGCCAGAAGCTCGAGATCTGCAGCATCGCCGGACCCGACAGGCCGCGGTGGGTGAACAGCATCGGCTCCTCGAAGCGCATGCCGCCGGCGGTCACCGCCACGGGCAGGCTGATACCGGCGAGCGGGGCGAGACGCTCCTTGAGTTCGGGGTGGAGCGTGAAGGGCACCAGCCCGGCCCGGGTCGGCAGGATCGTCAGACCGAACTGGCGGGCGACCTCGTAGCCGAACGGGGTCGCGCCCATGGTCGGGATCGACAGGCCGCCGGTGGCGATCACCAGCGACTCGGTGGTGAGGGAGCCGTTCGAGGTGCGCAGGCGGTAGCCGCTGTCGACCGCCTCGATCGCCTCGACGCCGCTCTTCATGCGTACCTCGGCGCCGGCCCAGTCGCACTCGGTCAGCAGCATCTCGACGATCTCGCGCGCCTTGCCGGCGCAGAACAGCTGGCCCGGTGCCTTCTCGACGTAGTCGATGCCGTGGCGTTCGACCAGCTCGAGGAAGGCCTGCGGCGGATAGCGCTTGAGCGCCGAGATGCAGAAGCGCGGGTTGGTCGAGAGAAACTGGCTCGGGGTGCTGTTGAGGTTGGTGAAATTGCAGCGCCCGCCGCCGGACATCAGGATCTTCTGCCCCGCCTTGCGGGCATGATCGAGCACCAGCACCCGCCGGCCGCGATAGCCGGCGGTGGCCGCGCACATCAGGCCTGCCGCGCCCGCGCCGATGATCACCACGTCGAAATCCATGTTCGGTCCTGTCTGGGCTGGATGACGGGGCATCATAGCAATCGTGATGCACCGCGATCTCGACAGGCATCACGCGGGGGGGCGTGCTCGCGTATGATCGGAATCCGATCATTTGCCGCCTGCCTCGTTCGGGCGAATGCCGAGGAGAACCGTTTGTCCATCTGGGTCGACGCCGACGCCTGCCCCGTCCCCATCAAGCAGATGCTGTTCCGCGCCGCCGACCGGGTCGGCGTGGACGTGGTGCTGGTGGCCAATCACGCCATCGCCGTGCCGCGGTCCAAGCGGGTGCGCTTCATGCAAGTGGCACCGGGATTCGATGTCGCGGACAATGTCATTGTCGAGGCGGCCGAGCCCGGGGATCTCGTGATCTCGGCGGACATCGAGCTGGCCGCCGAGGCACTCGCCAAGGGCGCGGCGGTGATCGGCCCGCGCGGCGAGGTGTTTTCCAATGAGTCGATCCGCGGCCGTCAGGTCCAGCGCGAGTTCATGCAGACGCTGCGGGAAAGCGGGATCGCCACCGGCGGGCCGGCACCGTTGCACGCCCGGGACAAACAGGCCTTCGCCAGCGCGCTCGAGCGTTGGCTGAACCAGTACCAACGAGAGCAACGCGAGAACAAGGCATGACCCTGCGACAGATCGTTCTGGATACCGAGACCACCGGCATGCCGGTCGAGGAGGGCCACCGGCTGATCGAGATCGGCGCAGTCGAGCTGGTCGAACGGCGCCTGACGCACCGCAACTACCACCAGTACCTCAACCCGGAGCGCGTGGTGGATGCGGGCGCGTTCGCCGTGCACGGTCTGTCCAACGACTTCCTGGAGAACAAGCCGCGTTTCGCCGAGGTGGCCGAGGAATTCCTCGAATACGTCCGCGGTGCCGAGCTGATCATCCACAATGCGGCGTTCGACGTCGGTTTCCTCGATGCCGAGCTCAAACGTGCCGGCTTCCCGCCGCTGGCCGAGCACGTCGACCTGGTCACCGACTCGCTGGCCATCGCCCGGCACAAGCACCCGGGACAGCGCAACAGCCTCGATGCCCTCTGCCGTCGCTACCAGGTCGACAATTCCGATCGGACGCTGCACGGCGCCTTGCTCGACTCCGAGATCCTGGCCGACGTCTATCTTGCCCTGACCGGCGGGCAGTGGGATCTGTCCTTCGACAACCCGGCCGAGACAGCGACCGGGGGGCAGGCGGCACTTGGTACGATCCGCAGCGATCGGCCGCAGCTGCGGGTGATTGCCGCCGAGGCCGAGGCAGCCAACGCACACGCCGAGTGGGTCGAACGGCTCAGGAAGGCCGACGCGACGTTCGAGTGGCCGGCCATCGGTTCCTGATTGCGGTTACCGCGTCGGCTGGCGGGCGCGTCCGAAGTTGAAACCGGCGAATGGTATAATTGAACATATCGGTTCGCGGGTGTCGACGCTTCCTTGCTACCATTCGCGCGCAGAGTTTCCCTAGAGTGCCGGCCGCGCCGGCACGGTTTCGCATCACTCCGGTAGGTGGCCTTGACGGAATACATCCTCATCCTGATCAGCACCATCCTGGTCAACAACTTCGTGCTGGTGAAGTTCCTCGGCCTGTGCCCGTTTCTCGGGGTATCGAACAAGGTCGAGACTGCCATCGGCATGTCGTTGGCGACCACCTTCGTGCTGACCCTCTCGGCGATCGCAAGCTATCTGACCCACGCGTGGCTGCTTGAGCCGTTGGGGTTGGGCTATTTGCGCACGATCATGTTCATCGTGGTGATCGCGGTGGTGGTCAACTTCACCGAGATGATGGTCAGGAAGACCAGCCCGTTGCTGCACAACGTGCTGGGCATCTACCTGCCGCTGATCACCACCAACTGTGCCGTGCTGGGCGTGGCGCTGCTCAACGTGCAGGAAGCCAACAGCTTCGTGGAATCGGCGCTGTACGGCTTCGGTGCCTCGGTGGGCTTTTCGATGGTGCTGATCCTGTTTTCGGCCCTGCGTGAACGATTGGCCGCGGCCGACGTGCCGGCGGCCTTCGAGGGCGTTCCGATCGCCCTAGTCACCGCCGGGCTGATGGCACTGGGCTTCATGGGTTTTGCCGGCATGGTGAGCGTCTGATGTGGGCGGCGATTCTTCTTGCGGTGGGCTTGGCGATCCTCTTCGGGGTCTTGCTCGGTCTGGCCGCGCAGTTCTTCCGGGTCGAGGGCAACCCGCTCGCCGAGCGCATCGACGAGCTGTTGCCGCAGACCCAGTGCGGCCAGTGTGGCTACCCCGGCTGCAAGCCCTACGCCGAGGCGATGGCCAAGGGCGAGGCGGATATCAACCGCTGCCCGCCCGGCGGTGAGTCGACCATCCGCAATCTCTCCGATCTGCTCGACGTGGAGTTCAAGCCGCTGGACGACGATCTCGAGGTGCAGGAGGTCAAGAAGCTGGCCGTGATCGACGAGGAGGTCTGCATCGGCTGCACCAAGTGCATCCAGGCTTGCCCGGTCGATGCCATTCTCGGCGCTGCCAAGCAGATGCACACCGTGATCGAGGATGAGTGCACCGGCTGCGATCTCTGCGTCGAGCCCTGCCCGGTGGACTGCATTGACATGGTGCCGATCGAGGAGGGCGTCGAGGCCTACCGGTTCCCGATGCCGGAATCCGCCCACCCGGTGCCCACGCGTGGCCCGGCCGCCCGTAGCGAGGGTCTGGCCAATGCCTGAGGCGCGCGCCACGACATCCCCGGGCCTGCACGGGTTCCACGGCGGGCTGGATCTCGACTACCACAAGGCTCCGGCCTGCGATCGCCCGATCGGCGAGATGCCGCTGGTCGACGAGTACGTCCTGCCGTTGCACATGCATATCGGCGCGCCAGCCATTCCGGTGGTCGCGGTCGGTGACCACGTCCGTCGCGGCCAGTTGCTGGCTCGCCCGGACGATTTCATTTCCGCCGCCATCCACGCGCCCACCTCGGGTGTGATCCAGGCGATCGAGCCGCGTGGGCTGCCGCATCCCGGTGGGCTGTCGGCCCAGAGCATCGTACTGGCCGCCGATGGCGAGGACCGCGAGGCCGAGCCGCTCGATCCCTGGCCCGATTACCAAAACAAGAGTCCGGTCGAGATCCGGGCCCGGCTACGCGAGGCCGGCATCGTCGGCCTGGGTGGCGCCGTGTTCCCCACCGCGGTCAAGCTGGCCACCGCCAACCCCGGCGGCGTCGAGACGCTGGTGCTCAACGGCGCGGAATGCGAACCCTTCATTTCCTGTGACGACCGACTGATGCAGGAGGCGCCCGAGCCCATCCTGCGCGGCGCGCAGATGCTGCTGCATGCCGTCGGGGCGCGTCGCTGCCTGATCGGCATCGAGGACAACAAGCCGCGGGCGATCGAGGCCCTGCAGGCCGTGATCGACCGGTTGGCGGCCGAGGAGGGCGAGCGGCGCCTCGAGATCAAGGTGGTGCCGAGCATCTACCCCGCCGGCGGCGAAAAGCAGTTGATCCGCACGCTCACCGGCATCGAGGTGCCGCGCAATCGGCACGTCACCGATTACCAGTTGCTGTGCCTGAATGTTGGCACCGTGGCCAACAGCTGGCATGCGGTGGTGGAAGGCCGCGCACTGACCGAACGGGTCGTCACGGTCACCGGCGGCGGGGTGGCCGAGCCGCGCAATCTGCGGGTCCGTGTCGGTACGCCGATGGCGAAGGTGATCGAGGCCGCCGGCGGTTATACCCAGGGCGTGGACCGATTGCTGATGGGCGGGCCGATGATGGGCTTCGCCCTGCACGAGGACGAGGTGCCGGTGGTCAAGGCGACCAACTGCCTGCTCGCCATGCGGCCGGTCGATCGCGACCCGACGCCCACCCCGCAGCCCTGCATCCGCTGCTCGCGCTGCTCGGAGGCCTGCCCGGCGGATCTGCTGCCCCAGCAGCTCTACTGGTACGCGCGCGCCCAACAGTTCGAGCGCAGCCACGACTACCACCTGTTCGACTGCATCGAGTGCGGCGTCTGCTCGGCGGTCTGTCCGTCGCACATCCCGCTGGTGCAGTACTTCCGCCATGCCAAGACCGAGATCTGGTCGGCCGAGCGCGAGCGCGCCAAGGCCGAGCACGCCCGGCGGCGTTTCGAGTTCCACAACGAGCGTATCGAGCGCCAGAAGGCCGAACGGGAGGCCGCGCTGGCGAAAAAGCGTGCGGCCATCAAGGCCGCCCAAGAGAAGGCGGCAAAAAAGGACGCCAAGGAGGCCGATGCCTCCGCCAACGCCAACGGGGATGGCAGCCAGAGCGCGACGAAGCCGGCCGACGATGGCCAATCCGCCGCGTCGATGAGTATCGAGGCCGCCCGCGCCCGGGCCAAGGAGCGCAAGGCGCGCGCTCAGCAGGGCCCGCGTGCCGAGGGTGAGCCGGATGGTGCCGAACGCCCGTCGGATGAGTCCACCGAACGGCCGGGAGGGTCGTCATGAAGTTTCCGGTCCAGACCTCGCCACACGTCGAGGCCCGCTCCAACGTGGCCGACATGATGACGGTGGTGCTATGGGCGCTGGTGCCCGGCACGGTGGCCGCGATCTGGCTGTTGGGCTGGGGCGTATTGTTTAACGTGGCGCTGGCCATTGGCGCGGCCTGGCTGACCGAGGCCCTGATGCTGTGGCTGCGGGCGCGGCCGTTCCAGCCGGCGCTGAGCGATCGATCGGTCTTGATTACCGGCTGGATCCTTGCGCTGTGCCTGCCCAACCTGGCGCCCTGGTGGTTGCCGGTGGTGGGCGCGGTCTTCGCGGTGGTCGTCGCCAAGCAGCTTTATGGCGGCATCGGCTACAACCTGTTCAATCCGGCGATGGTCGGCTATGTGGTGCTGCTGGTGTCCTTCCCCGAGGCGATGACCCGCTGGGGTGCGCCGATCGAGGGCGGGGCGGCGAGCCTGACGCTGATAGAGGCCGCGCAGTGGACCTTCTTTGGCATGCTGCCGGGCACCACCGGCTTCGATGCCCTGAGTCAGGCCACGCCGCTCGATCAATGGCGCATGGTGGCGACCCAGGGCGGTGATGTGACCGGGGCGGGCCTCTCGATCTGGCAGGGTGGCGGTTGGTCAATCTGGCTCAACCTGGCCTTTCTTGCTGGCGGCGCCTGGATGTTCTATCGCGGCGCGATTCGATGGCATATTCCGGTCGCGATGGTGGCTGGGGTGCTGCTGACGGCTGCTTTGCTGTGGGGGATCGATCCGGACCGTTTTGCCGATCCCTTGTTCCACCTGGTCACCGGTGGGGTCATTTTCGGCGCGTTGTTCGTCGCCACGGACCCGGTCACCGCCTCCACCACGCCGCGGGGGCGATTGGTATTCGGCTTCGGCATCGGCGTGCTGGCGGTGCTGATTCGCAGTTTCGGTAACTACCCGGATGGGGTGGCCTTTGCCATTCTGCTGATGAACCTGGCCGTCCCCCTGATCGATTACTACACCCAGCCGCCGGTCTTCGGGCGCAAGCACCGAGTCGGTTCCGACACGGAGGGCCGCTGACGTGATCAACCTGGAACTGCGTCGCGTGGTGATCACCGCGGTAGTGTTGGCCATGTTCTTCGGTCTGGGCGTGGGGTTTGTCGCCTATACCCAGCAGAAGACCGCCGACCAGATCGAGATGAATCGCCAGGCCGTGCTGCTCGGCCAGATCATGGCGGTGCTGCAGGGTCAGGCGCACGACAACAATCCGGTCGAAGAGGCCTTTGTGCTGCCCGATCCCGAGGCACTTGAGTTGGGTGAGCCGGTGATCCGGCCGGCCACGACAGACGTGCTGCGGACGACGCTGCCGGTCGAGCAGCGCGAGCGGGCGATGCGTGCCGGTCAACTGGGGTTTCGTGCCCGCGAGGATGGCGAAGTGGTGGCGGTGGCCATCCCGGTGGTTACCCATCGTGGTTACAGTGGCGATATCCGGTTGCTGGTGGGCGTGACGATCGATGGTGAAATCACCGGCGTGCGCGTGCTCGAGCAGAAAGAGACCCCGGGCCTCGGTGACAAGATCAAGGCGGACAAGACCGACTGGATACAGGATTTCTCCGGGCGTCGGCTGGGTGATCCCCCGGCCGAGGACTGGGCGGTGACGAAAGATGGCGGCATCTTCGACCAGTTCACCGGCGCGACGGTCTCGCCCCGCGCCGTGGTGGGGGCGGTCAAGGACGTGCTGGAGTACGTCGACCGCCACCACTCGTTGCTGTTCGACGAGCCGCCGACGACAACGGCGGAGGAAGACGAGCATGAGTGACCCGCGACTGTCCGAACTGGCCCTTGACGGGCTGTGGAAGAACAACCCCGCGCTGGTGCAGGTGCTCGGCCTGTGCCCGTTGCTCGCCATTTCCAACACCACGGTCAACGCGATTGGGTTGGCGATCGCCACGCTGGTGACCCTGTTGGTCTCCAATGGCGTGGTTTCGTTGATCCGTGATTGGGTCCGCGCCGAGGTGCGTCTGCCGGTCTATGTGATGGTGATCGCGTCGGTGGTCACCATCATCGAGCTGATCATGAACGCGCACTTCCACGAGCTCTACAACACGCTCGGCATCTTCATTCCGCTGATCGTGACCAACTGCATCATCATTGCCCGGGCCGAGGGCTTTGCCTCGCGCCACGGGTTTGGGGTGTCGATGTTCGACGGCTTGATGATGGGCCTGGGGTTCGGTCTGGTGCTGGTGGTGCTGGGGGGCATGCGCGAGCTGATCGGTTTCGGCACCCTGCTCGATGGCGCGGATCAGCTGTTCGGGCCGATCGCCATCGACTGGGGCGTGCGGATTCTCCCCGAGCAGATGACCTTCCTGCTGGCATTGATGCCGCCGGGGGCGTTCATCGGTTTGGCGCTGTTGGTCGCGTTCAAGCAGGCGATCGACCAACGGTCCGCGCGCCGGGCCCGTGCCGCCCAGGCCGCCCGCTCGCCGGAACCGGCCGCTGAGGCGGTTGGCTGATTCCGGCCAAGACGTTTGCCGATTCAGTCGGCGTCACGCTCCCTGCTTGGGTGCGCGTGGCGGTATAGCCCGATCCGGCTGACATGCCGGTTCACAGGGGACAAGGAGAGAGACATGGTTGCAGAAATCAAGACCGAAGAACTCGAGTATCGTTCCGACGACCTGACCATGAAGGGCCTGGTCGCCTATGATGCCAATGCCGCCGGACCGCGACCGGTGGTGCTGGTGGTGCCGGAGTTCTGGGGGCGAACCGCGTACATGGAAAAGCGGGCCTGCGACATGGCCGAGGCCGGCTACGTCGGTTTCGCCATCGACCTCTACGGCGAGGGTCGCGTCACCGAGGACGCGGGCGAGGCCAGCGAGCTGATGAATCAGGCCCTGGCGGATTTCGAGGCGTTGAAAACCCGTTATCGGCTCGCGATCGAGTCGATCAAGCGCCATGATGCCGTCGATGCCGAGCGGCTCGCGGCGATCGGTTACTGCTTCGGTGGCGCGGTGGGCTTGAGCATGGCCCGCCAGGGCGTGCATCACGATGCGCTGGCAACCTTCCATGCGGGCATCAGCGGCCTGGCACCGATTGCCGGGACCATCGACACGCCCACCTGGATCTTTACCGGCGAGGATGACCCGATGGCCGACCCGCAGGCGGTCGAGCGCGTCGCACAGGAGATGCGGGAGGCCGGCGCCCAGGTGCAGGTCACCCGCTATCCCGGGGTCAGTCATGCCTTCACCAATCCGGGTGCCGATGAGAAGGCCGAGAAATTCGGTCTGCCGCTTTCCTACGACGAGAGCGCCGATCGCGATTCGATGGCGAAGACGCTCGAGTTCTTCGCGGACAAACTGGGCTGAGCCCCGATCCAGGCTGGGGCGTTGTCGGTCGCGTTGCACCGCGAAGGGGCACATGTTTGCCGCCAGGGGCGTTTAGGCGGGCCCCTCGGTCTTGGCCGGGCGTTGCGGAGAAACCGCGTCATGGCGCGGATTGCCCTTTTGCCACCCGCGCGTCATAAACCGCTGGCATGCTTCTCGCTGTTAGTGGTTTGCCAACCCGACGCGTCGTCCTTCATCGGTTCCGGCGCGCCCCGTTTGGTGCTCTTTGACTCCTCCTTCCTGGGCGCCCCTCGTGGGCGCCTCTTTTTGCCCGCTACATGGCCGGTCCGCTCGGGTTAAACTGCCCGTCTGGGCCGTCGCCCAACCCATTTTCTTTGCCAGCCAAGGACATCATGCATTCGGCCAACTACATCAGCACCATCGACCGCTATCACGAGCAATCGCGCTCGATTCGCGAACTGATTGAATCGATCATCACCGGCATCGGTGAGCCAAGGCTGCTGACCGATCAGTCGGCGTTGCACTCGGTGACCGAGAAGTTGATCGATCTCTACCCCTTCGTCGACCTGGTCTACCTGCTGGACGAGGACGGGGTGCAGGTGGCCGAGTACGGTGCCGACGAGACCGGCTATGTCAATCGGGCCATGGGGCGAGGCAAGGGCGCCGATCGCAGTCAGCGGCCGTATTTCAAGTTTTTCCGGGAAGGCGAATACATCCACCTGACCGAGCCATATCTGTCCTCGGCCTCACGGGATTTGTGTATCTCGGCGACCTTGCAGATCCAACATCAGGGCCGGGTGGGGTATCTGGTCATCGATGTCGATCTCGAGGCGATGATCAGCTTCCTGCTGGGAGACACCCTCCGTCGGCGCATCGAGCCCGTCTTTCGCGCGTTGTACGGTCTGTTCGCCGCCGCGATGATGCTGGTGGCCGGCGTGCTGTTCTACAGCAGCATGAGCGAACTCGTTAATGCGTTGATGGAGCCCGGCTGGGCGTCCGAACTGCAGCTCAAGCCATTCGAGGTGATCGTCGTCCTGACGCTGGCGATGGCGATCTTCGATTTGGCCAAGACGGTCTTTGAGGAAGAGGTGTTGATGGAGAAGGATGTCCATCGTCACAGCACCGTAAGACGAACGATGACGCGTTTTGTCGCGGCCATCCTGGTCGCCATTCTGATCGAAGGCCTGCTGACCATGTTCAAGGTCTCCATGGGCTATTCCGAAGAGGGGGTGGTCGCCACCCTGATGATTTTCGCCGCCGCCGCACTGCTGGTCGCGCTGGGTCTGTACGTCTACCTCGGCGCCCTGGCGGAGAAGGCATTGTTGGGCAACAATGGCCGCAACCGGCGTCGAAAAGATGTCCGGGATCACAATTGATGTGCTTGCCCGGGGGACATAATCGAGAGAGACCGGCATGACTGCACTCGGCCCCCTGATGATCGACCTCCCCGGCCCGGAGATCACCCCGGCAGACCGACGGCGACTGCAGCATCCGTCCACGGGCGGGGTGATCTTGTTTGCCCGGCATTTCGAGAGCCGGTCGCAACTGGCCGAGCTGATCGCCGAGATCCGGGGCCTGCGACGGCCACACCTGCTGGTTGCCGTCGATCAAGAGGGCGGACGCGTGCAGCGTTTCAAGGGCGATGGATTCATTGCCCTGCCGGCGATGGGGCGTTTGGGTGATCTATTCGAGGAAGACCGCCAGGCCGGACTCGAAGCGGCACGCTCGCTGGGCTGGCTGATGGCGGTGCAACTGCGCGAGGTTGGGGTGGACCTGAGCTTCGCGCCGGTCCTGGATCTCGATCGCGGTATCAGCGGGGTGATCGGTGACCGCGCCTTCGACGAGCGTCCCGAGGCGGTGATCGCGTTGGCAATCGCCTGGACCGGCGGGATGCAGGATGCCGGCATGGCCGCGGTGGGCAAGCATTACCCCGGCCACGGCGCGGTGGCGGCCGACTCGCACATTGCCCACCCGGTCGATCCCCGGTCATTGGCGAGCATCGAGAAGACGGATCTGCGTCCATTCCGGGCAATGGCCGAGCGTCTGATCCCCGGCCTGATGGTCTCGCACGTGGTTTACCCGGAGGTGGACGCCCGTCCGGCGGGTTTCTCGCCGATCTGGGTGCGCGAGATACTGCGTCAGCAGTGGGGCTACGAAGGTGCGGTATTCAGCGATGATCTGACCATGGCAGCCGCTTCGGCGGTCGGCGAGATCGAAGCGCGGGTCGAGCAGTGCCTGAGGGCGGGCGTCGACATGGCGCTGATCTGCAATCACCCCGAGCTGGTCGACCGGGTGCAAAATGCGCTGTCTTTCACCGCCAGTCCCCAGCGCGAGGCGCGCCTGGCCCGGATGTTCGGCCATGGTCCGGTGCCCGACGAGGTCGCGCTCACCCGTAAGCCGCGCTATGCCGAGGCGTTGCGATGGATCGAACGGCTCGGCGTGGACGCTCCCGACCTGTTCCCCGACCGCGCCTGATCCCGTCCGACTGGAGAATTTCATGCAAACGAGCGACGACCTCCACCGGCAGTCCGATCAGCTGGACGCCTTGTTGGCGCGCTGCGAGTGCCTGGTGAGCGCCGAGGCGATGCAGGCGGCCTATGCGCGCCTGGCCGGGGAGATCAACCAGCGACTCGCCGGGCGCCTGCCGGTGGTGCTTGCCGTGATGAACGGTGGCTTGATCAGTGCCGGGCAACTCCTGCCTCGATTGGCGTTTCCGCTGGAGCTTTCCTACCTGCACGCCACCCGCTACCGGGGGGCGACCACCGGCGGGGCGCTCAAGTGGCTCGCACAGCCGGACATGGAGCTGGCCGGTCGCGAGGTGCTGCTGGTCGACGATATCCTCGACGAGGGGCATACGCTGGCGGCGGTGCGCGAATGGTGCATCGACGCGGGGGCGGCCCGGGTGTGGATCGCGGTGGCGACCGACAAACAGCATGATCGCAAGGTGCCGGGGTTGACCGCTGACTTCTGCGGTGTCTCGGTGCCCGATCGCTACATCTTCGGCGAGGGCATGGATTACCATGGCTACTTTCGCAACCTGCCGGGCATTCATGCCCTTCCCGAGGGGGAGTGAGCCGGCGGGTGCCTTGAATCGACGGGAGGACTGACGTGCATCTGGCAATCATCGGCGGGACGGGGCTGTCCCAGATCGAGGGGATCGACGAGGTGCGTCACCAGGTGGTGCCCACGCCATTCGGTGAACCGTCCGGGCCGGTGACCATCGGCCGGATGCAGGGCTGCGACGTGGTGTTTCTGCCGCGGCATGGCTACAACCATCGGATTCCACCGCACCAGGTCAATTACCGCGCGAATATCTGGGCGCTGCGCGAGCTCAAGGTGAGTCGCATCCTGGCCGTGGCGGCCGTCGGCGGGATTCACCCCGACATGGGACCGGGCTCGCTGCTGGTGCCCGACCAGCTGATCGATTACACCTGGGGGCGCCCGTCGACCTTCTATGAAGGCGACCTCGACTCGGTTACCCACGTCGACTTCACCTACCCCTACGATGCCTCCCTGCGCGAGGCGTTTCTCTCGGCCGGCCGGGCGCTGGACCTGCCCATCATCGATGGGGGGACCTATGGTGCCACCCAGGGGCCGCGCCTCGAGACGGCCGCCGAGATCCGGCGGCTGGAGCGTGACGGTTGCGACGTGGTCGGCATGACCGGCATGCCCGAGGCGGTGCTGGCGCGGGAGGCCGGCATCGACTACGCCAGCCTGAATGTGGTCGCCAACTGGGCGGCCGGGGTCCATGACGGCGAGACGGTCTCGATGACGGAAATCGAGAAGACCCTTTCCTCCTCGATGCGCCACGCGCGCCGGATCCTCAAGCAGATTCTCAGCGGCGAGGATCAGATGCTCTGTCGGACCAAGGCGGGCTAGGAACGGGGGGAGGCCTCGGCCCAATGAAGGGCGGCCCTCGCGTTGGCAGGGTGCCCATCGCTGGCGCGCCCCCTGACAGTTGCCGGTAGGCAGGGTAAAATGCCCGCAAATCATCTGCTCGCCGCCAAGCTGTGGCCCGAATAATCGGGCCCGGTCGGGCGGCGCGTCATTCCAAGTGAGATTCCCATGACGCATCAAAGCCGCTACACCGGTCTGCTGGATCGGTATCGTGACCGCCTGCCGCTGTCCGACGACACCCGTCTGATCAGCCTGGGCGAAGGCGCCACGCCGCTGATTCGGCTGCACAACCTGCCGAAGGTGCTGGGGCGTTCCATCGATATCTACGTCAAGTACGAGGGTCTAAACCCGACCGGCTCGTTCAAGGACCGGGGCATGACCATGGCGGTGACCAAGGCGGTGGAAGAGGGCTCCAAGGCCATCATCTGCGCCTCGACCGGCAACACTTCGGCCGCCGCCGCGGCCTATGCCGCCCGGGCCGGCATCACCGCCTTCGTCATCATCCCCGACGGCAAGATCGCCATGGGCAAGATGGCCCAGGCGATGATGTATGGCGCGACCATCCTGCAGATCCGAGGCAACTTTGACGACGGCATGCGCCTGGTCAAGGAAGTCGCCGAGGAGGCACCGGTGACCATCGTCAATTCGGTCAACCCGTACCGTCTCCAGGGCCAGAAGACCGCCGCCTTCGAGATCATCGAGGAGCTGGGGCGCGCGCCGGACTACCACTGCCTGCCGGTTGGCAACGCGGGCAACATCACCGCGCACTGGATCGGCTATTGCGAGTTCTCGGCCACCTCGGGAGACCACGTGACCGAATCCTGCGCCTACTGCAACGGCAAGTGTCCGTTTGCCGGCGGCGGTTCGGGCGGCAACCGGCCGAAGATGATCGGCTACCAGGCGACCGGCTCGGCGCCGTTCATGCGCGGTGAGATGGTCGACGACCCGGACACGGTCGCCACGGCCATCCGCATCGGTCACCCGCAGAGCTGGGATCGTGCCTGGAAGGTGATGGAGGAATCCGGTGGCTGGTTCGCCGAGGTCTCCGACGCCGAAATCCTCGCTGCCCAGCGCATGCTGACCCAACACGAGGGCATCTTCTGCGAGCCGGCCTCGGCCGCCTCGCTGGCGGGCCTGATCAATGATCTCGAGGCCGGCAAGATCCAGGACGGTTCGAGCATCGTCCTGACCCTGACCGGCAATGGCCTGAAGGATCCGGACACCGCGATCGCCCAGTGCACCGGCGACATGCCGGGTGTCGAGAAGGCGACGATGGTGACCATCGATGCCGACATCGACTCGGTACGCAACGCGATCCTCGGCTTCATGAAGTAAGCCCTGCCCGGATGGGTATCCTTCCGAAGACCCCGCTCAGGCGGGGTCTTTTTTGTTTCGGGCAGGGCTGGGAGCGTGGGTGCTTCGGTCTCCGTTCGCATCGCTGGCTGGCATGATCGGGTATCAGGTCTCCTTTGGGAGCACGTCTACTGAACTGCGAGTCGGCCGTTTTGCCGCAGCCCGGTCGCCTGGTGCGGGTTGGGGGAGGGAATTTGTTGCGTGCACAAAAAAGCCCCGCCGAGGCGGGGCGTGATGAAGCTAGGCTTGGAGCCTGTCGCTTACTGGCTTACACCGGTAACCGCAGCGCCAACGACCTTCGGGGCCTCGTCGTAGCAGTCGCTCATGCAGCGCTGGTTGTTGACGTCAGGACGGGTGTCGGTGACGTAGTAGTCGCGCGCCGGCATGTCGACGTCGGCCAGCGTCTCGTCGCTGCAGACGAAGTCCGAGTCGACGATCATGCCCAGGTTCAGCACGTAGCAGGTGACGGCGTAGGACTCGTCAACGCCCATGGTGCCCGGTGCGTAGAACGGCATGTGGCGCTTGATCATGTCGAACAGCGTCGGGGCGTGGCCCCAGGCGTTGTTGACCGCACGGTTGCCGACGCCGTCGAGGCCCTGCTTGAGGGACTTGATGAACTGCGGCATCGGGTCACCCATCATCTTCGGGTAGCCGTTGGCGCCTTCACCGAACGCGCCGTGGCACATGGCGCACTGCGCGTCGTACGGCTCCTGACCCGCTTGAACGCTACCGGAACCTTTCGGCAGGTTGGTGCCGTCGTAGAAGACACTGATGTCCCACGGCTCGATGGCCTTTTCGGTGATGTTCTTGCCAATGCCGTTGAAGCCACTGGCGTGCTCGGCTGCGATGCCGGCGGTGCTCAGGCCAAGGGCCATGGCACCGGCCGCAAGACCCAGCCCGAACTTAGAAGTTTTCAATTTGGACATTCTTCACCTCGCCGGTCTTCTCGATTTTCCAGGCCTGAATGGAGTTCTTGTGGTAGATGCTGTTGAAACCACGCACCTCGCGCAGCTGCATCAGGGTCGGCTGAACGTAGCCGGTCTCGTCGGTGACGCGGCTCATGATCAGGTGCTCGCCACCTGTCCACTCGAACGGGAGCTTGAACTTGGTCACGCACTTGCTCAGCACGGGCTCGACCAGTTCGGCCTCCTGCCAGTTCTTGCCGCCATCGACAGACACGTCGACGTGGGCGACCTTGCCGCGACCCGACCAGGCAATGCCGCGGATCTCGTAGGCACCCTTGCCTTTCATCTGGTAGTCCGGGCAGGGGTAGTTGATGACCGAATTGGCCTCGTTGACCAGACTAAACTGGCGGATGGTGCCATCCGGCAGCGGCTCGATGTAGTGACGAGTCTCCTGATAGGTGACCAGCGGCTTGTCGACGAACTTGATGCGGCGCAGCCACTTGATCGACATGTTCGCTTCGCAGCCCGGGAGCAGGAAGCGGATCGGGTAGCCGTTTTCCGGACGCAGCGCTTCGCCGTTCTGGGCGTAGGCGATCATCGCGTCCTTGTACATCTCGCAGCTTTCAGCCGGCAGCGGCTCTCCAAACTGGTCCTTGGCGCCTTCCATCGGGATGGAGCGCTGCAGGGCCGAGCCGTCGGTGCCTTCGGCGTAGAGCCAGGTCGACTTCGGATCGACGCCGACGTATTCCATCAGGTCAGTCAGCTTGACGCCGGTCCACTCGGAACAGCTCATCATGCCGTGGGTGAACTGCATGGAATTCATCTGGACGCCGCGCCACTCCATGGCACCGTTAGCCGGGCACTCGAGGAAGTGGATGGCGGTGTGCGACGGCATGCGCTTGAGGTCTTCCATGGAGAAGACCATCGGCTTGTCGACCATGCCGTGGATGACCAGCTGGTGGGTCTCCGGGTCGACGTCGACCGCACCGGCGTGGTGACGCTCGAAGTGCAGGCCGTTCGGCGTGATGATGCCGTGCAGGTCCTGCCACGGGGTGAAGCTGATCGACGCGACGGTGTCGGCGGTCAGCCAGCTGACGTTGCGGCGCACCACGTCCTTCTCGAACTTGGACGGCATGCCGTACGGGACGGACACGACGCCACGGCCGAGAATGTGGCGGGTCGAACCGATTTCCAGCGGCTCCGTGACGGTCTCCAGCTTTACGTCGCCATAGGCATTGCCGGCGGCTGCA
This sequence comes from Halothiobacillus sp., assembly GCA_016278265.1. Lineage (GTDB taxonomy): Bacteria > Pseudomonadota > Gammaproteobacteria > Halothiobacillales > Halothiobacillaceae > Guyparkeria. The sequence goes on from JADQCE010000002.1 coordinate 329,058, forward strand.
GTGGCAGCACCGGTTGCCGCGAGCGCGACGCTCTTGCGGAGGAATTTGCGACGGTCGCTGGAAGCTACGCCCTCGCGGGCATCGCTCTGCGGCGTCTGATCAAGTGTGGTTTCTGACATTGCTCACTCCTGCATCGTAGGCAATTGGTCGGATCAACGTAGATTCGATCCATTCCGTGCCCCCCGGTTCTCCGACAACCGAAAGACGCGTGTTTTGAGGACAGTCCGGCGACTCGCCGGTGTCGACAATGACCCGCTATTGTTCATGGGTCTTCGAGCCGGGTCAATCCGAACCGGGTTCCCTCATCGATGACCCGATCAAAAAATTGAACCGGCAGCAATCTACATCAGCGGGTGCTAATTAACAACCGCATACGGGTTCGAACATTTAATGGGGTATCAACCCGTATGGTTGGCCGGGTCCGGGCATCATTAGCGAGCGCGCCCGCGCGCGGCTGAGGCGCTCGAGCCTTGGCGCGAGGCACCTGGGTCGTTATAGTTTGTTGGAAATATCCAACAGGGCAGCGACCTCCACCGTGTACCGTTCCATCCGTGTCCAAAAAGGCGATTTCAACATTGCCGATGTCCTTGGCGAGTTGCGTTCGCAATGCGCCCATGTCGGGGCGGTGGCGACCTTCCTCGGCACCGTGCGCGATATCAACGATGATTTGGAGGTCAGCGACCTCGTCCTCGAGCATTACCCCGGAATGACCGAGCGCGCTCTCGAACGAGTGGCCGATGAGGCGATTTCGCGTTGGCCGTTGGCCGGCGTGAGTATCGTTCACCGCGTCGGTCATCTCCGGCCGACGGATCAGATCGTGCTGGTCGCGGTCGCCAGTGCCCACCGGGCCGATGCGCTTGAAGCCTGCACTTTCATCATGGACTACCTCAAGACCCACGCGCCGTTCTGGAAGAAGGAAGTGGACCCCGAGGGCAACACCCGTTGGGTGGACGCGCGCGAGAGTGATGAAGCGGCTCGCCGGCGCTGGTTCGCCGATTTCGATTGAGGAGAAGGTTGCGTGGAATCCGTCGAGCAAGTGATCGAAAGGCTGGGTGAGTGGATCGCACCACTGGCAGAGATCGAGCGGGTGACCGTCCTCGAGTCGGTTGGCCGCGTGCTGGCTGAGCCGCTGGCCGCCCCACGTGACGTCCCGATTGCGCCGTTGAGCCTGTTTGACGGTTACGCGGCGGCGGGGCCATTGGTGGCCGGCGAGTCGTTGCCCGTTGTTGGTAAGCAGTTCGCCGGCGACGCACCGGCAACGCTCAAGCCCGGCACCGCGATGCGCATCTTCACCGGTGCCCTGTTGCCTGAGGGCGCAGACACTGTGAGTGCGCAGGAATCGGTCGAGATCGATGGGGGGCGGGCATGTTGGCGCGAGGATCTGGCGATCGGTGCCGGCGTGCGTGTTGCCGGGGCAGACACGCGGGCAGGGCAGGTGCTGCTCGAATCCGGCACCCGCATTAGCGTGCCGCAGATGGGGCTGATCGCCAGTACCGGCGAGGCCAAGGTCGCGGTGCGCCGGCGGGTGCGTGTCGCGCTGCTGACCACCGGCGACGAGCTGCTGGCGCCCGGTGAGCCGTTTGCGCCGGGCAAGATCTATGACGCCAACGGACCGATGCTCGAGACGCTGCTGCGTGCCGCTGGTGTCGAGATCGTCCGGCGTGGCTGCCTGCCGGACGACCGCGAGGTGATTGACACCCAATTGCGCCAGGCGGCCGAGGCCGATCTGATCGTCACCTCCGGTGGGGTGTCGGTGGGCGAGGCCGATCTGGTGCGTGCCGGCGTCGAGGCGCTGGGTCGCATCGATCACTGGCGCATCTTTCTCAAGCCGGGCAAGCCGCTGGCGATTGGCGAGGTGGTGGGCACGCCGTTCCTCGGTCTGCCGGGCAACCCCGTGTCCACCTTCGTCACCTACCTGCGATTCGTGCGCCTGGCGATCGACCGGCTGGCCGGTCAGACCGATCCGGGTGCCTGGCCGACACAGTGGTTGCCGCTGGCCGCTGCGCGTCAGGGCGGTGATCGACCCGAGTACATCCGTGTGCGCCGGGTCGAGGTCGAGGGCCGATTGATGCTCGAATCCTACCCGGACCAGAACTCGGGGTTGCTCAGTTCGCTCGCCTGGGCCGATGGCCTTGCCCTGATCCCGCCGGACGCCCGACTCGCCGCAGGGGACCCGGTTGAATACACCGCCTTCAAGGAGATTGGCCTATGAGCCGCACACTCACGCATCTGGACGAGAAGGGCGAGGCCCGCATGGTCGACGTCGGCGACAAGGCGCACACCCAGCGCGTTGCCGTGGCCGAGTCGCGCATCGTCATGCAGCCGGAGACCCTGGAGCTGATCCTTTCCGGCGGTCACAAGAAGGGCGACGTGCTGGCCACGGCGCGGATCGCGGGGATCATGGCCGCCAAGCGCACCGGTGATCTGATCCCGATGTGCCACCCGCTGATGTTGACCAAGGTGAAGGTCGAGCTCACCCCCGAGCCCGACCGTCACGCCGTTCATATCACCGCCGAGTGTGCCGTCACCGGCCAGACCGGCGTGGAGATGGAGGCGCTGACAGCGGCCTCGGTGGCGGCGCTGACCTTGTATGACATGTGCAAGGCGGTCGATCGCGGCATGGTGATCGAGCAGACGCGCCTGCTGGAAAAGCGTGGCGGCAAGAGCGGCCACTGGCAGGCGGGCACCTCTTCCTGACGCCCGGTGCCCGGGCGGAGGCGGGGTCGGCGGGTGCGTTCGGTTTTTCCCGCCATAGCGCTTGCATTTTCAGGCTCGGCTGATACCGTTATGTCCAAGTGAACATGACGCACGTTTCACTTGCTCCTGCATCGCAGGTCCCGGTCAAGGTCGATTCCGACCCCTCGGCCTTGGCCGGGCCCCATTTCCGCGCGACGGGCTGCCACGCCGGTCGCGCATCTTGAAGACACCCATGCCACTCGGACGTCGGCATGGTCCAGGCAAGGGCTGACGAGAAAATGCAGCAGTTGACCGACCCGTTTGGCCGATCCATCAACTACCTGCGGCTGTCCGTGACAGACCGCTGCGACTTGCGCTGTTTCTATTGCATGCCCGAGGGCTTCAAGGACTTCGAGGTGCCCGAGCACTGGCTGACGCCAGACGAGATCGAGCGCATGCTGGGGGTGATGGCCGACATGGGCCTGTCCCACGTGCGCATTACCGGCGGCGAGCCGCTGGTGCGCAAGGGCATCGAGGACATCGTCGGCCGGGTGGCGGCACTGCCCGGCATCGAGGACGTGTCGCTGTCGACCAACGCCACCCGCATGAACAAGATGGCCGAGTCCCTCAAGGCCGCGGGCGCCGACCGCATCAACGTCAGCCTCGACACCCTCGATCCCGAGCGTTTCAAGTCGATCACCAAGGGCAAGGTCGACAAGGTCCTCGACGGACTGGCCGCCGCCAAGGCCGCCGGCTTCTCGCCGATCAAGATCAACGCCGTGGTGATGAAGGGCATCAACGACTACGACGTCGAGGACCTGCTCGACTACTGCATCGACAACGGCTTTACCCTGCGGATGATCGAGACCATGCCGATGGGCGAGACCGGCCGGGATGCGATCGATCACTACGTCAGCCTCCAGGACGTCAAAAAGCGCCTCAAGGCGAAGTACGACCTGATCCCGGCGGTCAACTCGGTCACCGGCGCGGGGCCGGCACGCTACCTGCAGGTGGCCGGTACCGACACCATGGTGGGGTTCATCACCCCCATGTCCGAGCATTTCTGCGAGACATGCAACCGTGTGCGCCTGTCCTGCGACGGCACCATGTACATGTGTCTGGGTCAGGAAGAGAGCTTCTCCTTCCGCCCGCTGCTCCGAAAGGGGATTCCCGACGACGAGCTCAAGGAGGCGCTGATCCAGGCGATCGCGCTCAAGCCCGAGCGTCACGAGTTCACGGAAAAGCCCGAGAAGGTGATCCGTTTCATGTCGATGACCGGCGGCTGAGCGCGGCTCGCCGCGGCAGCATCCGGCCAGGCCGTCCCAGGGTCATTCCAGGGGGCGGCCTTTTTCGTGGGGTTCCCACCGCGTGGCCTCACTCTGTTCTCGTGAGATCAATGGCCTATGCTGTTACCGGGTTCTGATGGCAAATGACCGTCGGTCACCGGCAGGGAGGGTGAAACCCGCATGCAGGCTGCATTTCCGGAACGTCCGTCTCGCGCTTTCTGGCGCCGGTTGGCATGGCCGTTGTTGATTCTGGCCGGATTGATCTGGCTGGCCGTCGCCGCGGCGCAGGACGATCGTCGCCAGGCGGTGCTGCTGACGGTACAGGACGCGATCACCCCGGCAACCGCCGATTACGTGATCCGCGGGATCGAGTCCGCCGAGGTGCGCCGTGCCGAGCTGGTCGTCTTGCAGCTCGACACCCCCGGCGGGCTCGATACCAGCATGCGCTCGATGATCCAGGCCATCCTGCAGGCTGACGTGCCGGTGGCGAGCTACGTCCATCCGGCCGGCGCACGCGCCGCCAGTGCCGGTACCTATATCCTCTACGGCTCGCATATCGCGGCGATGACCCCGTCGACCAATCTTGGTTCAGCCACGCCAGTGCAGATGGGTGGTGGCGGCTTGCCCGGCATGACACCCCCCGAGGAGGAGGATGACAGCGCTGACGAGAAGGCCGCCGAGTCGACTGACGGTGGCGAGGATGCTGGCGATGCCCCGCGTCGCGGCGGCGATGCCATGGAGCGTAAGGTGCTCGAGGACGCAGTGGCCTACATCCGAGGCCTGGCCGAACGTTTCGATCGCAATGCCGACTGGGCAGAAATGGCCGTGCGGGAGGGCTTCAACCTCGGCGCGCGCGACGCACTCGAACGCAATGTCATCGACGTGGTGGCCGAGGACCTCTCCGACCTGCTGGTCCAGCTCGACGGTCGCGAGGTGGTGGTCAACGGGGTGACTCGGACGTTGTCGACGCAGGGCATCGAGGTGGTCCGCGAGGACCCGGACTGGCGCGCCAAGCTGCTGGCGGTGATCACCAACCCCAATATCGCGTATATCCTGCTTCTGATCGGGATCTACGGCATCATCTTCGAGCTGGCCAACCCCGGGGCGATCGTGCCGGGGACGATCGGCTCGATCGCCCTGATCCTGGCCTTCTTCGCCCTGCAGGTCATGCCGCTGAACTATGCCGGTCTGGCGCTGATCCTGCTCGGGATCATTTTCATGATCGCCGAGGCGTTCGTGCCCAGTTTCGGCGCACTCGGCATCGGCGGTCTCGCCGCCTTCACCGCAGGATCCATCATGCTTTGGGACGACCCCAACCTGAACGTGGCATTGCCCCTGATCATCGGCGTCGCGATCGCCATCGCCGGTTTCTCGATCTGGGTGCTGGGACGTTTTCTCGACGTGCGACGCCGACGCCCGGCGACCGGTTACGAGGAGATGATCGGCATGCAGGGCATTGCCAAGGAAGATTTCGAGAGCACGGGCCGGGTGTTCGTCCACAGCGAGTTGTGGACGGCGGACAGCCGCCGCCCGGTACGAGCCGGTCAGGCCGTGCGGGTGGTGGCGATTGACGGCCTGCGCTTGACCGTCGAACCAATCGAGTAGGCCATTATCACGGGCCGTCGGGCCCATGGAGGGAAGACAGATGCTGGGCAATTTCGGATTTCTGATCGTGCCGCTGATCGTGCTGGTCGCGATCATCGCCATGTCGTTGCGCGTGCTGCGCGAGTACGAGCGCGGCGTGGTGTTCTTCCTGGGCCGGTTCCAGCGGGTGAAGGGGCCGGGGCTGATCATCGTCATCCCGGTGATCCAGCAGATGGTCAAGGTCGATCTGCGCATCATCACGCTGGACGTACCGAGTCAGGACGTGATCTCGCAGGACAACGTCACCGTGCGGGTCAACGCGGTGCTCTACTTCCGTGTCGTCGACCCCGAGCGCGCCGTGATCCAGGTGGAGAATTACAACCAGGCCACCAGCCAGCTGGCCCAGACCACGTTGCGGTCGGTGCTCGGCAAGCACGATCTCGACGAGATGCTCTCCGAGCGCGACAAGCTCAACAACGATATCCAAGGCATCCTCGATCAGCAGACCGATGCCTGGGGCATCAAGGTGGCCAACGTCGAGATCAAGCATGTCGACCTGGACGAATCCATGATCCGCGCGATCGCCCGCCAGGCGGAGGCCGAGCGCGAGCGGCGGGCCAAGGTCATCCACGCCGAGGGCGAACTGCAGGCCGCCGAGAAGCTGGTGCAGGCCGCCGACATGATGAAGGATAGCCCCGCCGCGTTGCAGCTGCGCTACCTGCAGACCATGGCGGACATGGCCACCAACGGCAAGACCAGTTCGGTGTTCTTCCCGCTACCGATCGAGCTGACCAACGCCTTTCAGGAATTCACCGGCCATTTCGCGCAGAAACCACCCGAGGGTTGATCGGGTGGCACGTTGCGTCGCGATGCGCGGGCGATGCTGGATTCCGTACAGGCCCGACGACTTACCGGTCGTTGGACTGTTTACTGGGTGGCCAACCTCAGCGGGTCTCCGTCAGTGCCTCGGCCCGGTCAAGGATGTGGCGATATCGGCTGCCCAGCCGGGTGAGGGCGACCATCCACAGCAGACAGATGGCGACGACCACCCAGGCGAGGTGCGTGGCCTCCAGTGGCCACGGCAGCCATTGGGTCAGCAGCAGGATCAGCAGCGAGCCGGCCACCTTGAACAGTCGGTAGCCGAACATGTCGATCCAGGCCTTGGCCCGGAACATCAGCAATGGCTCGATGGGGACGTACAGGAGTTCCTTGGAGGCGCGGTTGATCGAGTAGGACAGGCCGCGGTCGGCGATCTTGAGAAACGCTCCCGCCTGCAGGGTGGCCTGCGACAGGTATACGAAACTACCGACCACGACCGCGATGGGTTGGGCGAACAGGCCGCCGAGCACCCCCAGCCAGCGATGCACCAGCGGCGTGATCAGCAGGTTGATGCCGATCGCCACCGCGCTGAGTACGCCGAAGAATGCGCCCAGATACGCCGTGCGCGCGTCGCGATCGGTGACGGTGGCCTCGACCACCTTCATGAACTGGTATTCGATGATCGGCTCGGCGATCTGCGCCAGCAGCAGGATCCCCGCGATCAGCAACAGGTAGGGATGACGCAGGATCGCCCGCCAGTCGCCGGTCGATTGGGCGGCGTGATTGGCCACACCGGGTTTCTCGCGGTAGAGGCCGGTGCGGCCCATCAGCAGGGTCAGGCCGGCGATCAGGCCGATGATGGCCGCGGCGATCGGCAGCAGGTCCATCGTTTCCAGGCCGGCCTGGCGTATCCACGCACTGGAGGCCATGCCGCCGGCGACCCCGCCCACCAGCCCGCCGGTGGCGATGAACCCGTACCAGCGCTTGCCTTCGCGAGTGGAGAAGATCGTGTTGGTCAGGCTCCAGAACTGTTCGACCAGGATCACGCTGACCATGTCGACGAACACGTAAAAGGCGAATGCCCCGGCAAAACCGCTGCCGTTGAGAAACGGGTAGAACCCCAGCAATCCCGTGATCACCACCGCGCAGGTGCCCAGGACCACGTGGATGCGGGAATAGCGTGCGATCAGGCGGTGATACACACCGATGGTCAGGGCCAGGGCCGTTGCCGTGGCAATCCAGACGTAGGGCAGGGCATCGGCACCCAGCGCGGTCAGGAACAGCGAACGGCTGGCCGGCTTGAGGTGGTAGACCGCGGCGATGATCAGGAAAAAATTCGTGAACAGCAGAACGCGACGGAGCAGCCACGGATGGCGTGAACCGCCACCCGCCGGTTCAGGGCTCATGGGTCCGGAGGGGCCGGATTCAGGGTGTTTCGATCGTGTCAGCAGGTTCACGTGCTTCCTTTGACGGGACTATCTCCATGACTTTACGGCATTAATGGGGTACTGTTCGGGACAATTTTGTTTTTCATCCGGATATGCCGGATCAGGAGGTGGCCATGTGGCGACAGTTGGCGTTGGTTTTTCTTTTCTGGTCGGTCGGACCGGGCCTCGGACAGGCCGCCCTGCCGGCCGACGCCGTCGCGCTGCGTGAGGCCACCGATCCTACCCTGCAGGCCCAACTGGAGGAACGGCTGGAAGCGCTCCACTTGGGCGGATCGGTCGAGGCCGGCCAGCTTTCGGTCGCGCTGGTGGACGTCACCGACCCCGATCAGCCCCGGCTGGCCGAGGTCAATGGCGATGCCATGCTCTACGCGGCCAGCCTGCCGAAGATCGCGATCCTGCTCGCCGCCTTCCAGCGGATTGACGAGGGGGCACTGACACTCGATGACGAGACCCGCGATCTGATGACCCGCATGATCCGAAACTCGTCGAATAGCGCCGCTACCGCCATGATCGGCATGGTGGGCCGCGACTATATCAACGAGTTGCTGCGTTCGCCGCGCTATCGCCTCTACGACAAATCACTCAACGGCGGGCTGTGGGTCGGCAAGGAATATGGCCGGGGCTCGGCTTACCAGCGTGATCCGCTGCATCATCTGTCTCACGGGGCGACGGCCTTCCAGGTCGCCCGGTTCTACTACCTGCTCGAGAAGGGCCAATTGGTCTCGCCGCAATCCTCCCGCGAGATGAAGCGCATCCTCGGTGAGCCCGCCATCTCGCACAAGTTCGTCGGCGGGCTGCTCGGCGAGGTGCCTCAAGCGCAGATCTACCGCAAGTCGGGTACTTGGCGCGACTGGCATGCCGACAGCGCCATCATCGAGCATGACGGGCACACCTACATTGCCGTGGGCCTGGCGCAGAATCCTAGCGGTGGCGAATGGCTCAAGCGGCTGATCGTCGAGCTCGATGGGTTGATCATGGACGCGCCGATCCGCACGGCCGGGCTCGGAGCGGTCTCGGCGCGCTGACCGGTCATTCCTCGCCGGCCTCCATCAGGCGATGCAGTCGCGTCGCGAAACTCTGGTGCGCCACCGCCGAGTTCTTGTTGAGTACATTGGAGGTCATCGTCACCAGGTAGACCTGTTTCGGGTCGCCGGCCGGGTGCTCGACGATCGCGACCGAGTGCATGTAGTTGTAGACATTGCCGCGGTACTTGCCGCAGTCCGGATTCGCCTCCCGGTCGCATTTGTAGAGTGAGCCGGACTTGAAGAACACGGCCGCCTCACGCAGTGCCGGCGACGAGGCGTAGCGGATACGCCGCTGGGTCATGTACAGCAGGCGCTTCAATTCCCGGCTCGACCACTCGTCGACCAGTTCCCCCTTCTCCATCTTGACCAGCAGGCGCATTAGCTCGCGGGTGGTGCTCTGGCTGTTGGTGCCCGAGACCCGCGCCTTGCCTCCGCTGGTGAAGAACGCCCCCTGACGCAACTGCTCGGTATCGAGACCGTTGCGGGCGATGGGCTCGACCAGGGCCTCGAGCAGGATGTCGCGCCGGTCGGCGGGTGGTCGGTCGAACAGTTCGGCCTCTCGCTCCGGCGCCACTGGATAGTCCTCGCCAAAGTAGTGCAACAGCATCAGCTGTTTCATCACCGCGCTGGCGGCGGCATTCGAACTGGCCGAGAGGGCCCAGTCGAGGTAGGTCCAGAGATTGGCGGTGTCGCCGACGCGCAACGGTCGACGCGTGAAACGCCGATGCTCCCCGTCCCAGAAAGGCACCGTGTGACTGTCCCACTGGATGAATTCATCGGCTGTGACCTGCGTCTCGCGCAGCAGTCGCTGCCGAGCCTCGATGTCGTCGGGGTAGCGGTCGGCGATCGCCTGGAGCAGTGCGGTAACCAGCATGACCTTGCCGACGCTGCCGGGCGTACGGCGGGTCAGACCGTTGTGTTCGGCGTAGCGGGGACGTTCCGGATCGCTGATGTCGAGCACACTGACGCTGTATCGGGACGCCTCGGCCCCCAGCAGGTCGACCACGCGACGCGTGAACACCGGATCGGCCTCTGGTAGCTCGAAGGTCGCTCGATCGGCCAGACGCAGGCGGATCTGTTCGCGGTCGAGCAGGGCCCCCGGCGGTAGCCGATTGCCGGCGATTTCCCCCTGGTTGGCCAGGCGGTAGCCCTCCAGGCGTTCGATGCCGGTCGCCTCGGCGGCATCGAGGGGATAGGCCGGCAGGATGGCGGGCAGCAGCAAGCCGATCAGGCCGGCCAGTCCTGCGATCATTACCGGTGCCAATGCCGGACGGGGAGGGGGATGTCGGCTGATGGGGCTCATGTGTGGAGCATAGGTCAGTGGGTGGTGGAACGACAGCTGGCGGACCTATCGGCCGGGTGGTCGGGAGAGGTCGACCGCCGGGGCGTCGGTGTCACGCAGCGGGCGGTCCAGTGCGATCAGGTGTTGATTGGCCCGGGCCCATCGGTTTTCCACCAGCGGGCGAATCTGGAACAGGGCCAACCGATCGCCGACAAAGCCGAATTCGATGTCGGCCACCGGCCGCTCCCCCGCGTCGTCGACCGGCAGCAGATCCCGGTTTTCGACGTCGTCGGCCAGGTTGCGCAGTCGGTCGATGTCCGCTGGCGAGAGCAGGGTGGTGGGCCCCTCGGCGGCGATCCGCTCAACGCCGCCTCCGGGTCGCACGGCCAGCCGAGTGGGGGCCGTGGCCTGGCTGAGCAGCCGCACGGCACCGCTTTCCCGATGCACCCGCAATTCCTCGGCCGCCTGCCCGTCGACCGCGCCGCCCAGCCCTTCGCTGGTTGCGATGCTTAGCCAGTGCCGATCGCCGGTATCCAGGTCGGCGGTGACCAGCACCCCTGACTTGTCCACCGGCACCGTCGCCTGCAGCAAGACCGCCGGGTACACGTGTGCCGGGGCATCCATGCGTGCCTGGCGCCAGGCATAAGCGCGCTCGGTAAACGGCGAGGCCCATACCTCGCGAATGGCATCGATAATGGCCTCAAAGCCGACCACGTTGGCGACGGTGCGATTGAGCCCGGCACCGGTGAATCCCGGCAAGTCCTCGACATTGGTGTCGCTGCGCACGAACACCCCAGCGGTGTCGGCCGAACCGAAGGTCTCGACCAGACGGCCGCGCAAGCGCTCGCGAAAACCGCTGGGTAAGTCGACCGTCGCGATCCATTGCCGCATCCGAGTCAACATTTCGGCAGTGGCCTGGTTGCGGGTTTCGGCCGTCTCGATGCGACCCAGGCGCTCGTATTCCTGTTCGAGCCACTCGAAGGCCGTCGGCCCGCCAGGGCGGATCGGTTGGTCGATCAGTTCACGGAAGACGCCGAATGGAATCGCCAGCCCCGCACTCACCTGTTCGGGGTAGTGATGTGCGAGCTCACCCAGGTTGGCCGCCTTGGGCCCGACTTGGCGACCGGCATCGTGGGCACGCAGGCCGTGGAGCGGGCGGAGGGCGGTGTTTTCCAGGTCGAGCTTGTCCCAGTCCGGCTCGATCCGCGACTCCCGCGCGCCCTGCCGCCGGTCGAAAATCCCCTGCCACTCCGGGCCGTCGGCGGCCAGTTGAACGCGCCCGCCCGGGCTCACTGCCAGCACGACCCGCTCGCCGAGATGCGTTTCGATGCGAGCGAGCAGCGCCTCGTCGACCACCACGTTGGGAATGCCCAGGTTGCGGGCCAGCAGCTGGACGTGCGAGAGCGAGTTGCCCGCCCCACGAGTCAGGATGCCGGCCACCGGCGGCAACGAGGCGGTGGTCTCGGGCAGCAGGTAGATGCCCTCAGGATCGAAGCGCTCGCCGCCGGGCGGTGCCGGGCGCAACACCCCACGGCCCAGGCCGGGGTTGAGCGGTCGGAGCCCGGTCGCGAGGGGCTCGCCGAACAGGCGGTGGCGCGTATCCGTCAGCTGCCCGGCATCATCGCGCAGGCCATCGAGCAGGCGGCTGAAGAAGAGTAACGGACTGTCGCGCAGTCGGTCGGGGATGAAGTGCTCGACCTCCGGCGTGAGATCCGCCCAGCGGTCGATGGCGAGATCGAAGTGGAACCCGAGCGCTCGCTGTGCCCAGCCGGGTGCATGCGCCAGGTAGGCCAGTTCGGTGGCATAGCGAGACGCCGGTACGGACGGCGCGTCGAGGAGACCGTCGATGGTCGCCGAGAGGTGTTGCCATTGCCGGACGGACAACAGGCCGGTGCCATACAAGCTCTCGCCCAGGGCTCGCAACCAGGTCAACTGCTCGCGGCGGGTGGCCGGATCGGTCTGGTTGCGTTCGAACAGCTGGCTGGCAACCGCAAAGGCCTCCTGCTCCAGCGCCAGGCTGGCCTGCAGCAGGCGTAGCCTTTGTTCCGGCGAGGTCATGGGCGCCTCGATGCGCTGGCGGACTTGGTGCGCGAGCTGCCCGGTCGTGGTCAGCCGATCAGTGAGTGTCGGGCTCTGCTCAAGGCGGTCGGCTGCCTCGAGCAGAGAGCGACGCAGATCGCCATCGGCGCTGCGCCCGCCCAGCGCCCGGAGGCGATCCACGGCGGCCTGGGGGGCGTAAAGGGCTTCCAGTGCCCGGCCCAGCCTCTGCAGAGGCGCGTCAAGGGCCGGGTCGTCGTTCTCTCGGGCGTACTGGGTTACCCGCTGGATGTCACCGGCATCCGGCATGCCGTGCAGCTTGATGCGCAGGCCCTGAAAGTCCGGGGCGGCCTCGGCGATCTCGATGGCGAGGTCCCGCGCCATGCTGGCCGCCGGGTGGTCGCCATCGACCGGCAATAAACGGGTCGTCTCGCGCAGCAGCAGGAAGCGATTCGGGTCGTGCCACCAGGGGTCGCCGGCCAGGGCGAGCATCAGGGCGCGTGCCTGACGCTCCTCGTCCTCGACCTGGATCGCCCCGCGGTAATAGCGGGCGCGGCGAAAGACCCAGCCGTCATCGGCCCGGATCAGGAAGCGTTCGATCAGGATCTCGCGCAGTGCCTGATGTTGTCCGTTAGGGCCGAGGTAGTCGGCGGGTTCGAGTTCCGCGAGCAGGGTGGCCAACGGGTATCCCTGGGCGCGGATGGTCTGCGTGCGCTCGTTCCATTCACCGTGCTGGATGCCGCCACCGTGGTCGCCGCAGGCATACGGTTTCGGCGGCAGGACGGTCCCGTCCTCGCAAAACCAGCGAATCCGCTCGAATGGTCCGCGCGGGGCGGCCTTCATCGCCTCGATCCAGTCGCGCATCTGCTCGGTGGTGGGCGGTGAGGCGTCATCGGCCATTGCCGGTTTGCCGGCCCCCGCCAGACCGAGCAGGAGGAATGCCGTGGCAATCAGCGCGGTGATTCGCGAAGGGATCGCGTTCCGGGATAGGTGAGTGGGCAGGCCAAACATGGCAGACAGAGGCTCCTCCGTGGCCGAGTGGGGTGGTGACTTACCAGACAAGTCTAGCCGGATTGCCGGCGCTCAACGCCAGGGAACGATGAAAGGGCGGGGGAGGGGTATCTGACCGATGGGTTCGGTTGCAGGCTAACCGTTTTGCCGCGGGGCCACCAACGGCCCCGACAGCATCCAATAATTCACCCGACCAGATGAGTAGCCCTGTCCCATGACCAACCGCGAGATGCTGACCAGTGATGCCATCTGATGCCATCAAGTTCGCCCTCGACTGGCTCGAGGAGAACCGGGTCGAGATCGAGCCATTGAAATCGGCCCTCGCCGCACAGGAGGTTTGGGAACACGCCCAGGGATGCCGAGGCTTCAACGCGAAGCGGTGATCGAGACGGCGGCCTCCCGAGCCGTGCGCCAGTACATCGAGAAGCTCAAGTCGCGGACCGCGTGGAGGCAGCGGACTTGACCCGGTTCGATGCGCGAGCGGATAGAGAAAGGCCCGACACCTTGTCGGGCCTTTCTCGTTGCAGCAGGGGTTGGCTCAGAAGACCTGGTCGAGCAACTCGGTGAATGCCGTCCAGGATTGCTTGTCGGCGCGCTCCTGGTAGGCCCCGGTGCCGAACACCGTGAAGGCATGCGGGGCACCGGAGTAGACCTCGATGGTATAGGTCGCCCCCACGTCCTCGAGTTCGCCGGACAGCGTGGCGACGTCGTTCATCGAGATCATCGAGTCGGCCCCGCCATGGGCGATCAGGATCGGCGCGCCGGGATCCGACCAGCTCTGACCCTCGGGTGTGCTCAGCCCGCCGTGGAAGGTGGCGAATCCCGCTGCCTGGTCGACCAGCCCGTTGCGTGCCGCCTCCAGCACCACCGCGCCGCCGAAGCAGTAACCCATCACGACGGTCTCCTCGGCCACGCCCTGGTCGCGGGCGAACTCGAGCCCGGCGCGCGTGAGCGACTGCATGCGCTCGCGATCCTGGTACAGGCGCTCGGTCTCGGCCTTCTTCGCCCCGGTCTCCTGCGGGCGGTTGCCCTCGCCGTACAGGTCGACGGCAAAGGCATCGAAGCCCATCGCCGCGATCATGTCGGCGCGCTGGCGCTCGTAATCGTCGATGCCGTCCCAGTCATGAATGACCAGCACCGTGCCGCGCGATTCGTCGTCGGCTGGCGACAGGTAGCCCTCGAAGGCCTCCCCGCCGACCTGGTAGGCGATGTCCTCGCCGCTGGGCTCCCAGTTGCCGCCGTGGTTGTCGGCCAGGACGGGTGTCTGGAAGACCAGTCCGGCGGCCAGCATCGTGGCGGGCAGCACGCTGGTCGGCAAGCGCATTGTGGTGATTCCGGTTTTCATGATCATTGGCTCCTGCTGAGGTTCCCAAAGGCAACGGCAGGGAGTATAGGCAGGCCGAGTGCCCAACGCCGGTTCAGTCCTCGCGGAGTAGCCCCTGCGCGCGGGCCATGGCGTAGGCCGTCTTCGGCCCGGTCCAGAGCGAGGGCAGCAGGATCAGCGACACCGGGATGGCGGTGATGACGATGAACTGCTGCAGGACGCTGATCTGGCCGGAGCCCATGTACAACAGCATGGCGGCCATCACGGCCATCACGCCACCCCAGAAGGCCCGGATGAGCGGGTGGGGGGCATCGTGGCCCGAGCCGACCATGGCGATGGAGTAGCTCATGGAATCCCCGGTGGTGGCGACGAAGATCAGCGTGAGCAGCATGATCGCTGCGGCCATCCAGGTACCGCCCGGCAGGGCCTGGGCGACGGAGAGCGTCGCCACGTCGAACTGGAAGTTGTTCAGCGGTTCGGTCAGGTCGAAGACGCCGTTGAGCTGGTAGTAGATGCCCGAGCCGCCCAGCAGCGTGAACCAGATGGTGGTGGCGATCGGTGCCATCACGGCGACCGCGAGGATCATCTGGCGGATGGTGCGCCCGCGCGATATCCGCGCGACGAACACCGCCATCAGCGGCGCATAGCCGATGAACCAGGCGAAGAAGAACACCGTCCACCATTGCATCCACCAGCCCGGCGCGGTCTCCGCGGTCATGGTCGCCATGGTGAAGAACGAGCTCAGGTATTCGCCGACCCCCTGCACGTAGCTGTTGAACAGGAACAGCGTCGGGCCGAACAGGAAAATCACGGCACCGATCGCGATCGCGAGGATGACGTTGAAACGGCTGAGCAATTGGATGCCGCGGTGCACGCCGGTGACTGCCGAGGTGATGTAGATGGCGCCGAGGAAGGCCAGAATGCCGAGTTGCATGGTGAAGTTGGCCGGCAGGCCGAACAGTTCATGCAGGCCGTAGGAGAGCTGGGTGGCGAGAAAGCCGATCGGCCCGACCGTGCCGGCAACCACCGCGATCACGCAGAAGGCATCCACCACGCCGCCGAACCAGCCGCGCATGATGCGCTCACCAAACACCGGGTAGAGCAGTGTGCGCGGCCGCAGCGGCTGGCCCTTGATGTAGTGCGCGTAGGCCAGCACCACGGCCGTCAGGGAACCCAGCACCGCCCAGGCGAGAAAGCCCCAGTGCATGAACGATTGTGCCAGGGCGCCGGCGACCGCCTCGGCCGTCCCGGCCTGGGTGTCGAAGGCCGGCGGAATGACCAAAAAGTGGTACACCGGCTCGCCGGCCGCGAAGAACACGCCGCCACCGGCCAACAGGGTGCACATGATGATCGAGAGCCACTTGAACGTGCTCATTTCGGGTGTTTCCAGATCACCAACCCGGGCCTTGGCTGCCGGTGACAGGGCCACCCCAATGCCGATAAAGAAGGTCAGCAGCAGGAAGATCTGGAAATAGGAGCCCAGTACGCGGGCGGTCCAGGCAAAGCCGGTGCCGATGCCGTCGGCTACCCGGTCCATGTCCCATAGGGACAGGCCGATGAAGGCGATCACGAAGCCGATAGTCAGGATCAGGACCAGCGGGTCGCCGAAACGGGCGAGGCCGGTCTCGGGCGATTGGCGGGACGACGACGGTTGGCTCATGGGGAGTCCTTCGTGGTGACGGACTCCCCGCGTGATGGGTCATCCGTGACCAGGTGAATTCAGGTGAATTTCGCGAAAGATAGCATGCGTGCGCTCGGATGCCCTGGGTGCGGCAGGTAAGGACGGGTTGCCGAGTCCGGGACACGCCGGGTCGCGTTTGGCTTCAATCGCTGGTGCCCTGTCGGTTGTCCGTATTGAACTGGGCCAGCAGGGTTTGCAGGTCGGCTGCCATCGTCGAGAGGTCCTGGCCGAGTTTGGCAACATCGCGGCTGTTCTCGGTAGTTTCCTCCGTCTCGCCGGAAATCGAGGTGATGTTGCGGCTCATTTCCTCGGCGACCGCGCTCTGTTCCTCCGTGGCGGTGGCGATCTGGGTGCTCATCTGGCTGATCTCATCGACCGCCTCGGTGATCGAGTCGAGCGCCCGGTCGGTGGCACCGGCCTGCTGTTCGACGTCGTCCATGCGGCCGCGGCCCTGCTCGACGCTTTCCACCGCCGACCGAATACCGTGGCGCAGCGTTTCGATCATGTCGCGGATCTCGCCAGTCGAGTCCTGCGTCTTGCTGGCGAGCGATCGGACCTCCTCGGCGACGACGGCAAAGCCCCGGCCGTATTCCCCGGCCCGGGCGGCCTCGATGGCCGCATTCAGGGCGAGCAGGTTGGTCTGATCGGCAATGCCGCCAATCACCTGGATGATGCTGTCGATCCGGTCCCCGTGGGCCCGCAGCGATTCGATCGACCCGGCCGTCTGTTCGAATTGACTGGAAAGTTCCCCGACGGCTATGTGGGTGCGGCGCACCTGCTCCTTGCCGCCGTGGGCTTCGCGATCGGCACGGTCGACGGTTTCGGCTGTGCGGGCGGCGCTGTGAGCGACCTCCTCGACCGTCTGCGCCATCTCGTTCATGGCCGTGGCGACCTGTTCGACTTCGCGCGTCTGCTGCTCCATGCGCTGGGATGTTCCGGCCCCAGCGGCGGAAAGCTGGTCGGCGGACGCGGTGAGCGACAATGCCGACTCGTTGAACTGGCCAAACACCGTGCTCAGGCGGGCCTGCAACAACTTGGCCGACTGGGCGAGCTGGCCGATCTCGTTTTCACCTTGGACGTGGATGGGCTGGCGGAGCTTGCCACCGGCGATCCGGCGCAACACGTCGCCGGTTTGCTCAAGGGGGCGGAATACCGCTCGCCAGAGCAGCCACGCCAGTGCCATGGTCAGCAGGATGCCGAACCATTCCAGGCCCAGGCTGCCGCTCGCAGCAAGCCAGCTTGGATCGACGATGTCCAATACCTGGATCACGCCCAGCACGGCCAGGCTGGTGAGCGAGACTCGCGCCAGGCTCAGGTCGGCCAGTCGCTTTTTCTTTGGCAGCTGCTCGACCTTTTTGTCGTTCATCCACCGGTAGAGGCCCTCGGCCTTGGCAATGGCCTCCTGGCTGGGCTTGGTGCGAATCGATTGGTAGCCGATGATCTCGTCGCCGGCATAGACCGGAGTGACGTAGGCATCCACCCAGTAGTGGTCACCGTTCTTGCAGCGGTTCTTGACCAGTTGGTGCCAGACGCGCCCGGCCTTGATGGTTTGCCAGAGGTCCTTGAAGGCCGCCGGCGGCATGTCCGGGTGGCGGATGAGGTTGTGCGGTTTGCCGATCAGCTCGTCCCATTCATAGCCGCTGACCTTGATGAAGTCCTGATTGACGTAGGTGATCTGACCCTTGAGATCCGTGGTGGAGATCAGTTGCATGTCCGCGGGGTAATCGACGTCCTTCTGCGTGACCGGTAGATTGACCTTCATGGTGATTCTTGCGCTCCGTGCTGAGTTGTGTCGGTCCGGTCGACCGGCCCCGATCCCCGCGGATCGTGTTCGGCGCACCCGGCTGTACCCGACCAAAACCATTGGTTTTAAGTGGTTTTTGTCGTCGGCGTCGACGCTAGATCAGCCCGTCGGCATATGCCAATAAGCGAATTTTTTACTCCCTCCGATTTGTTGATGCGTGATCGGCCGAAGGGGCCGGCCGCGGGCCGGATTTTCGCTGGTCTCTGGGCGTTTCGATCGCCGCGCGGATTGACAGGATGGGCCCCGCTCCTTACTGTTTGTACCCTTTGCCTGCGCCCGGCCCTTCCGCCGATCCGGCGTCGTTTTGTCCACCTCTCCAAGACGCATAAGAATCCAAGTGAACGAACATTTCGCCCGCATCAAGCGACTGCCGCCCTACGTCTTCAATATCATTGGTGAGCTCAAGGCGAAGGCGCGTGCCGCCGGCGAGGACATCGTCGATTTCGGCATGGGCAATCCCGACCAGCCGACGCCACCGCATATCGTCGAGAAGATGGTCGAGGCCACCCGTCGTGGTGACACGCATCGCTACTCCCAGTCCAAGGGGATTCCGCGCCTGCGCCGGGCGATTGCCAACTGGTATCGCTCGCGCTACGACGTGGATATCGATCCCGAGTCCGAGGCAATCGTCACCATCGGTTCCAAGGAAGGGCTGGGGCACCTGGCCATGGCGACCATGTCGGCAGGGGACACCGTGCTGGTGCCCAATCCGGCCTATCCGATCCATCCCTATGGCTCGGTGATCGCGGACGCCGACATCCGCCACGTGCGCTTGACCCCGGAGGTGGATTTCTTCGAGGAGCTCATGCGGGCGATCAAGGAGACCTGGCCCAAGCCGAAGATGCTGATCCTCAACTTCCCGGCGAACCCGACCACGCAGTGCGTGGACCTGGAGTTCTTCGAGAAGGTGGTCGAGATCTGCCGCGAGGCGGGTATCTGGGTGGTACATGACCTGGCCTATGCCGACATCGTCTTCGATGGCTACAAGGCGCCGTCGATCATGCAGGTGCCGGGCGCCAAGGACGTGGCCGTGGAGTTCTTCACGCTCTCGAAGAGCTACAACATGCCCGGCTGGCGCGTGGGCTTCATGGTGGGCAACCCGACGTTGGTCAACGCGCTGGCACGAATCAAGTCGTACTTCGATTACGGCACCTTCACGCCCATTCAGGTGGCCTCGATCCTCGCGCTCGAGGGTGATCAGACCTGCGTGCACGAGATCTGCGACATGTACCGGCGTCGCCGCGACGTGCTTTGCGAGGGCCTGAACGCGGCCGGTTGGCCGGTCGAGCCGCCCAAGGCGACCATGTTCGTCTGGGCGAAGATCCCCGAGGCTTTTGCCCACATGGGTTCGCTGGAATTCACCAAGTTGTTGCTGGCCGAGGCCAAAGTGGCCGTCTCGCCGGGCATTGGCTTTGGCGATTACGGCGATGATCACGTGCGTTTCTCCCTGATTGAGAACGAACACCGCACCCGGCAGGCTATCCGTGGCATCAAGGCGATGTTCCGCGCCCACGGTGTGCCCGTGCCGTCGGAGGGAGGGCAATGAGCGACATGCAGACGAATCAACATCAAGAATTACCGCCGGTTCGTATCGGCCTGTTGGGGCTAGGTACCGTCGGCGGGGGCGTGGTCAATGTGTTGACCCGTAACGCCGAGGAAATCGCCCGCCGTGCCGGCCGTCGCATCGAGGTGGTGCATGCATCGGCGCGCAATCTCGACGCCCCTCGTATCTGCCCGCTCGAGGGCATCCTGCTGACCACCAATCCGATGGAGGTGGTCGAGAACCCCGACGTCGATGTCGTGGTCGAGTTGATCGGCGGCATGCAGCCTGCCGGCGACTTGATGCGCCGGGCGCTCGAGCTGGGCAAGCCGGTGGTCACCGCCAACAAGGCGCTGGTCGCCCACGAGGGCATGGAGCTGTTCGAGCTGGCCCAGAAGCACCACACCATGGTGGCCTTCGAGGCGGCAGTGGCCGGCGGCATCCCGATCATCAAGGCGATCCGCGAAGGCCTGGCGGGCAACCGCATCGAGTGGCTGGCCGGCATCATCAACGGCACCGGCAACTACATCCTCACCGCCATGCGCGACGAGGGCCGGGCCTTCGCCGAGGTGCTCGCCGAGGCCCAGTACCTGGGCTACGCCGAGGCCGATCCCACCTTTGACGTCGAGGGGATCGATGCGGCACACAAGCTGACCATCCTCGCCGCGATCGCCTTTGGCATGCCACTCAAGTTCGACGAGGTCTACACGGAAGGAATCTCAGGCATCGAGACCGATGATGTGCGGTATGCCGGCGAGTTCGGCTACCAGGTCAAGCATCTGGGGATTGCGCGCCAGCGCGACGACGGTGTCGAACTGCGCGTCCACCCGACCTTGATTCCCGAGCGCCGCCTGCTGGCCAACGTCGATGGCGTGCAGAACGCCATATTGGTCTGGGGCGACTCGGTCGGCCCGACCCTGTATTACGGTGCCGGCGCGGGCGCCGAGCCCACGGCCTCGGCGGTCGTCGCCGACTTGGTCGACGTGGTGCGCACGCTTACCGCCGACCCGATGCACCGTGTGCCGCATCTGGCTGTGGTGCCGGATCAGATCAGCGACATGCCGGTGGTGCCGATGGCCTCGATCGCCACGGCCTACTACCTGCGCTTTGCCGTCGAGGACAAGCGCGGCGTGCTGGCACGCATCGCCCAGATCCTCGCCGACCACGAGATATCGATCGAGGCGATGATGCAAAAGGAGATGACCGAGGACGAGCGCACGTTGCCGATCGTCATGCTGACCCACCAGGTGCGCGAAAAAGACATGGACGATGCGCTCGCCGAGATCGAGGCGCTGGACACAGTCCGCGCCCCGGTCGTGCGCATGCGCGTGGAGACGCTCGACGCCTGACGGTGGCGAACCTCTTACAGCCCGGCGAATGCAACGAGGCGCTGGCGGCATTGCCAGCGCCTTTCGACCGTCTGGCCTTTGTCGACGTCGAGACCACCGGCATGCGCCCGACCAGTGACCGGATCACCGAGGTCGCGATCATTCCCGTCGATAATGGCGTGGTGGGCGAGCCCTTCCAGAGCCTGCTCGACCCGGGGGTGGTGATTCCACCGACCATTACCCGCCTGACCGGTATCAGCGATGACATGGTGGCGGGCGCGCCGGTGTTCGCCCGTTTGGCCGAGGAGGTGAGCGGGCTGTTCGATGGCCGTTTGCTGGTCGCCCACAACGCCCGCTTCGATGCCGGCTTTCTGCGCAATGCCTTCCGCGCCGCCGGACTGGCAGTCACGCTGCGCGAGTTGTGCACGGTCAAGCTCTCGCGACGCCTCGACCGAGGTGAGCGCCGTCATAACCTCGACAGCCTGATTGCCCGCCACGCGCTGCCGGTGGGCGATCGCCACCGGGCGATGGGCGATTGCCAGGCCCTGCCGGCCCTGCTGGCCCGCTTTGTCGAGCGCGATGGTCTCGGTGCCGTGCTCGAGGCGCTCGGGCGCCAGATCAAGCGGGCAAGTACCCCGCCCAACCTCGACCCGGTTCGCCTCGACGAGGTGCCCGCGGTCCCGGGCATCTATCGCTTTTTCGGTGAGCAAGGGGCACTGCTCTACGTCGGCAAGAGCGTCAACCTTCGCTCGCGGGTGCGCTCGCATTTTGCCGACGACCACCGCAACGACCGCGAAATGCGGATCGCCCAGCAGACCTTTGATCTCGACTGGGTCGAGACGGCCGGCGAGATCGGGGCGCTGCTCACCGAGGCTCGGCTGGTCAAGCAAGAGCAGCCAATCTTCAACCGCCGTTTGCGCGCGCAGCGCGGCCTGCTCGCCTGGCACTGGGATGACGAGTCGGCCGAGCCCCCGGCGCTGATGCGAATCGATGAATTGGCGCCATCGGAGTTGGGGCGCGCACACGGGGTATTCCGCTCACGAGTGAAGGCTAGCGAGCGCCTCAGGGAACTGGCCAAGGAGCACCGACTCTGCCCGCAATACCTTGGCTTGGAGAAGGGAACGAGCCGTGCCTGCTTCGCCCACCAGATCGGGCAGTGTGGCGGTCTGTGCGCCGGGCGGGAGTCCGAGATTGCCCACCGATTGCGCCTCAAGCAGGCCCTCGGGCCGTTGGCGCTCGAGGCATGGCCCTATTCCGGCGCGATTGCGATTCATGAAGCGCGCGACGGCAGGGAAGAGCGTCATCTTTTCCGCCACTGGCGCTATCTCGGTACGGCCCGTTCCGAAGGGGAGTTGGCCGAGTTGCTGGAGGGCGGCGACGACTATCCGCTGGACATGGACATGTACCGGCTGGCGGTGGATGCCATCCGCGGCGGGGCGAAGGTCGAGCCGGTGGAGTAGGGCGGGCTAATCGTGGCGGTCGACGTACCGGCGGACGCGGTTCGTGGCTAAAGCCGCCCCTACGACCTCGATCAATACGTGTAGGAGCAGCCTTGGCCGTGAAATCGCTACAGGCACCCCGATGCCACGTGATGTTTGGTGCCACGCCGACGGGTGGCATGCCCTGACGCCGATTACCCCAGCCGTTCGGCGATCTGCGCCCCGAAGGGCGTGTCGCACTTGAGACGCACGCAGTGTCGCGCCTCGTCCGGGCCCAGTGACTCGAGCTTCTGCAACTGGTGCTGCAGCACCTGCTCGTCGGCCTCCGAGATGTCCTCGCCGTGTGCCTGGCGCTCGCGCAGATACTCCAGCAATTGCTCGTTGTCGCACTCGATGAACAGGATCGTGTAGGGCACGCCGATCTCGTCGGCCAGTGACTCGAACTGCGCGCGCCGGGCGCGCTCGAGGAAGGTGGCGTCGATGGCCATCGGCCAACCGCTCTGCGCCCCCAGCCGGGCGATCTCCGCGAGCCGGTCGTAGGTGCTGTCGCTCGCCATCTCGGTGTAGCGCTCGGCCGGATCGGTGAACATCCGCTGGCGCTCGGCATCCGAGCGCACCCGGATCGCGCCACGGCCGAGCACCAGTTCGCGGCTGACCAGTGACTTGCCGCTACCGCTCACGCCCATGGTGATGAACAGTTCCCCTTTGGCTGGGGTGAAGAACGCGTTGGCGAGATCGGTGTATTCGCGGAAATCGGTCCATGCGGCATCACGCTCCTCGTCGGGCATGCCGTCACGCAGACTGAGTAGGGCGATTTTGGCGCGCACCGCGGCCCGATAGCCCTGATAGAAGCGCAGGGTCGGCAGGGCCTCGTAGTCCCCGCTGATCTCCAGGTAGCGGTTGACCAGCTGGCGGGCCGGGGCGATCAGCTTGCGTTTGTTGAGGTCCATCAGCGCAAAGGCCAGATCGTTGGCCGTGTCGGTCCAACGAAAATCATCGTTGAACTCGATGCCGTCGAAGATGGTCACAGCTCCGTCCTGCAGGGCCATGTTGGCCAGGTGCATGTCGCCGTGGCATTCGCGGATGTGTCCCTCGCGCTTGCGTTGCTCGAGGGTCGGCCGGATGGCCTCGAAGGCCGTGCGCGACAGGCGTTCCATCTCGGCCAGCCGATCGCGATCGGCATCGGTCTCAAGCAGCAGGGCAATCTGTTCGAGGTTCTGCTGCATGGGGGCCCAGACGGTGTCGGGCTCGCCAAAGTGCGTTTCGGTGGCGGCGACCTCGGCCTTGGCATGGAAGGCAGCGATCTGGTCGGCGATCTGCTCGACCAGGGCCTCGTCGAGCCCGATGCGACGAGCGACATGGTCGAGCCGATCGGCTTGGTCGAAGCGGCGCATGCGGATGACGAATTCTTCGGCGTTGTCGTTCGCCTCGATTAGCTTGCCGTCGGCATCCAGACCCAGTACCGAGTCGTAGAGCTCGGGGGCCAGCCGGGCATTGAGTCGTAGCTCTTCCTCGCAGAAGTGGCGCCGGCGGTCGAGGCTGGAGAAGTCGAGGAAGCCGAAGTTCATCGGCTTCTTGATCTTGTAGGCCCAAGGGCCGGTCAGGAACACATGCGAGATATGGGTTTGCAGGTGCTCGAGGGAGGAATCGCTCTCGGCGAGGTTCTCCTTGAACCGTTCGATCAATCGCTCTTGCGGGTGCTCGGCCATGGGCGCTCCTGGTTAGGTCGAATCGGGCGTGGCCCGGCGGGTGGACGAGTGGTGATACGCCGGTTGGCGGCCGCTCGCCCGCATTCGGGGCCTGATAGACTGGCGGCCCGACCGTGCCACATCGCGGTCGGATTCATTTTCAAAAGTGTAACAGCGTGGGTTGAACGTGGCATCCAGCAAGGGCAGTGGCAACACGAAGGCCAAGGGGGCGGCCAGGGGCGGCAAGGCGAGTAGCGCGCGCGCGCGCCGGACGACGGGCGGCAAGTCCAGCCCGGCGCGACGTCAGGGGGCGCCTCGGCGTAGCTGGCGGGCGCGGCTGTTCGGCTGGGTCATGCGCGGTCTGCTGATCGCGGTGGCCATCGGCGTGCCCCTGCTGGGCGCCTGGGCCTGGTATCTCAACGAGCGGGTGACCGAGCGTTTCGAGGGGGCGCTGTTCACCATGCCCGCGACCGTCTACGCCGCACCGGACGAGATCTACGTCGGTCAGGCGATGGATATCGACAGCTTGACCGCGTCACTTGAGCGTCTCAACTACATCGCCGTCGATTCACTCGAGGAGACCGGTACCTTCCGCCGCCGCGGTAACCAGGTGTCGTTGCATCGGCGTGCGTTCGACTTCCCGGACGGTGAGCAGCCGTCCCGCCGTGTCGACGTGCGTATCGTTGGCGGGCAGGTGACCGAGCTCGACGGGCCCGATGGCGAGTCGCTCGGCATCGTCCGGCTTGAGCCACGCTCGATCGGCACGCTCTACCCCAATCGCGCCGAGGACCGGGTGCTGCTGGCGATCGAGGAGGTGCGCGACGAGGCGCCCTTGTTGCTCGACAGTCTGCTGGCCGTCGAGGATCGCGCCTTCCACGAACACCACGGTGTCGTACCGACCGCCATCCTGCGGGCCTTCCTGACCAACCTAGTCTCGGGTGAGCGGGTGCAGGGCGGCAGCACCATCACCCAGCAGTTGGCCAAGAACCTCTTTCTGACCCACGAACGCACCTATCGGCGCAAGTTCGCCGAGATGATCATGGCGCTCGAGATGGAGTGGCATTACCCCAAGGACAAGATCCTCGAGGCCTATCTCAACGAGGTCTATCTTGGCCAGGACGGCGGACGGGCCATCCATGGCTTTGGCTTGGCGGCGAGTTTCTATTTCGGGCGACCGATCGGCGAGCTGGAGCCCGAGCAGATCGCGTTGCTGGTGGGGATGGTCAAGGGGGCCAACTACTACAACCCGCGCCGCAACCCCGAACGCGCGTTGGCACGTCGCAATGTCGTGATCGACGTGATGATCGAACTGGGCCTGGTCGACCAGACCACCGGTGCCGATTGGCAGACGCGGCCACTGGGCGTGCTTGAGACCGCCGGTTCGCGCGCGCGCCATCCGGCGTTTGTCGATCTGGTCCGTCGCCAGCTTGCCGAGCAGTACAACCCGGAAGACCTCCAGACACGCGGGCTGAATATCTTCACTACCCTGCGCCCCCGAGTGCAGGAGGCGCTTGAACAGAGCACGGCCCGGCTCGACGAAGTCGAGGCCAACCGCGGGTTGGAGGCCGGTACCCTCGAGACCGCCGGCGTGATCGCCTCGGTGAGCACCGGCGAGGTCGAGGCGATGATCGGTGGGCGTGATACCCATTACGAGGGCTACGATCGTGCGCTGGATGCGCGCCGCCAGATCGGTTCGCTGATCAAGCCGGCGATCTATCTGACGGCCTTGTCGCGCCCGGCCGAGTACAACTTGATCACCCAACTGGACGACGAGCCGATCAAGGTCGAGCAGCGGGGCTCGGAGGACTGGACACCGCAGAATTACAGTCGCGAGTTCCATGGCCCGACCCCGTTGATCGAGGCACTGATGCATTCGCGCAACGTACCCAGCGTGCGCCTGGGGATGAATGTCGGGCTCGAATCGGTCGCCGAGACCATCGAGCGGCTCGGCGGGCCACGCCCATCGCCGTTTTATCCCTCGATGCTGCTCGGCTCGATGGGCATGACGCCCTTCGAGGTCGCGCAGATGTATCAGACGCTCTCGGCCGACGGGTTCATGGCGCCGCTGCGCGCGATTCGCAGCGTGGTCGATCGCGATGGCGAGCCGCTGTCGCGCTACTCGCTCGACGTGCGCCGCGCCGCTGACCGCGAACCGCTCTACCTGTTGCAGTACGGTCTGCAGATGGTGGTGGCCGAGGGCACCGCGACACGCCTGAACCAGATGATCTCGCCCAGCGTGGGCGTCGGGGGCAAGACCGGCACCACCAATGACGGTCGTGACGCCTGGTTCGCTGGCTTTACCGGCAATCGTGTCGGCGTGATCTGGGTGGGCCGTGACGACGCCCGCGCGTCCAACCTG
The DNA here is from genome assembly GCA_016278265.1 of Halothiobacillus sp. Classification (GTDB taxonomy): domain Bacteria; phylum Pseudomonadota; class Gammaproteobacteria; order Halothiobacillales; family Halothiobacillaceae; genus Guyparkeria. Next base: position 355,389 of record JADQCE010000002.1, read on the forward strand.
ACCGGATCGACGGCGGCCCTGCCACTGTGGGGGGCCACCTTTGCCAAGCTCGACAACCAGCCGCGCGACATGCATCCGCCACGCGGGGTACGTTTTGCCCGGGTCGATCCGGAGCGGCAGTTCGTCGTCCCGGACCGTTGCCCGGGCGAATCCCTGCCGTTCATCGCCTCGCATCGTCCCGAACCGGCAGCGGATTGCGATGGCGGGCGGCGTGAGCGTGAGCGTGAGCGTAACAACGAGGGTTCGGGCACGATCTGGGATTGGTTCCGGTGAACCCGCCTGGGCGAGCCTGACGGTTCATCCGGCTCCCCTAGGCGGGCCTCGGCGGGTTACGATGGTCCGATATTCCCAGACAGTTCAGGTAGCAACCAATGGACAGCAGCACGTCGTTCAATCGACCGTTTTTCCGCGCATTTTCTTCTTTCCGTGCACCGACCCTTCGTGTCTCGGCCCTCCGTGCGCTGGCCGTGGGGTCCGCTGGCCTGTTCCTAGCCGCCTGCGCGCCGATGACCCCGCCGCCCGGCTCCTCGGAGCCGCGCTATGAGCCGGCCCCCCAGCCGCAACCCGAGGTGCGTTCGACCCCCTTGTCGACACCGGATATCCAGGAACAGGCGTTGCCCACGGACCGCCCGGTGGAGTCGAGCGAGCCGGCCACCTCACCGGCCGTGCTTGCGCTGGTGCAACAGGCCAATCAGCGCCGCCAGTCGGGCGATCTGGCCGGGGCGCAATCGACCCTCGAGCGGGCCGTGCAGATCGAACCGGGCAATGCGCGACTGTGGCTGGATCTCGCGCAGTTGCGCATGGCACAGAATCAGCCCGAGCAGGCCGAGCAACTGGCCCTGCGGGCCGTCGAGCACGCCCAGGACAACCAAACGCTGTCGGCCGCCTGGCAGCTGGTCGCCAAGGCCCGACGCGCCCAGGGCGACGAGGCCGGTGCCCGCGAAGCCGAAGAGCGTGCCGGCAGCGGGTCGGCCCGGCGTACCGAGGATGTCCGCGCGGCATGACCGAGGCGAGCCGCCACAGTCAGCTGGGGCTCGAGGACGTCTTCGGGACCGACGGGAGGCTGGCCGGGGCCTTCGAGGGCTATCAGCCCCGCGCGGGCCAGCGGCGCATGGCCGAGCTGATCCGCGATTCGATCAATGACCAGCACACGCTGGTGCTCGAGGCGGGCACCGGCGTGGGCAAGACCTTCGGCTATCTCGCGCCGGTGCTGCTCTCGGGCAAGCGTGCCCTGATTTCCACCGGTACCAAGCATCTTCAGGATCAATTGTTCGACCGCGACTTGCCACGTCTGCGCGACCTGCTGGGCGTCACGGCCAAGGTGGCGCTGCTTAAGGGGCGAGCGAACTACTTGTGCAAGTATCGCCTTGAGCTGGCCGACGAGCAGGCGCGCCTGCCGCGGCGCGAGGATGCCCGGGCACTCGCCCGCATCCGGGATTGGGCGACTCGCACCATCGATGGCGATCGCGCCGACTGCACCGGCGTCGGCGACGACCACGAGATCTGGCCGCTGGTGACCTCGACCAACGACAACTGCCTGGGGCGCGAATGTCCGCTCTATGACGAGTGCTTTGTGGTCAAGGCGCGCGAGAAAGCGCAGAAGGCGGATATCGTGGTGATCAATCATCACCTGTTCTGCGCGGATCTTGCCCTGCGCCAGACCGGCTTTGCCGAACTGCTGCCCGAAACCGACGTGGTGGTGCTCGACGAGGCCCACCAGGTGCCGGAAATCGCGTCGATGTTCTTCGGCGAGGCGATCGGTTCGCGCCAGCTGCGTGACCTGGCCGCCGATACCCGTGCCGAACAGAAACACGAGGCCCGCGACCAGCCGGGCCTGGCCGAGGCGGCCGACACCCTCAAGGGGGCGACCGATCCGGTGCTCGAGGCATTGGCACGCATCGAGAACGAACGCGTTCCCTGGGCGGAGCTGGCCGACGAGGCCAGCGTGACCGGGTCGCTCGATCGTCTGGGTGAGGTCCTCAATGGGCTGGTGCAGGAACTGGAAATTGCCGCGCCGCGGGGCAAGGGCTTGCAGGCCCTGCTCGGCCGGGCACAGGGGCTGCACGACGAGCTCACCGCCTTCCGTGAGGGCAAGGCGGAGACCCAGGGCCACGCGGTGCGCTGGGTGGAACGCCGCACCCGCTCGTTCACCCTGCACACCACGCCGGTCAACGCCGCCGGGCAGCTCAAATCGCACGTCGAATCGGCGCCGCGTGCCTGGATCATGACCTCGGCGACGCTCGCCGCCGGGAAGGACTTCAGTCACTTCACTCGGCGCATGAACCTCGATGACGCCCGCTGCGAGCAGGTCGAGTCGCCGTTCGACTTCCCCAACCAGGCCGTGCTCTATCTGCCGCCCAACCTGCCCGAACCATCCGGCCCGGGTGGGGCGCGCGAGCACACGCTCGCGTCATTGCGTGCGGTCTACCCGCTGCTCAAGACCAGTGGGGGGCGGGCCTTTCTGCTGTTCACCTCCCACCGGGCATTGAAGCTTGCCGCCGAGACGCTCGGCGAACACCTGACCGAACTGCCGCTGTTCGTGCAGGGCACGCAGGCCAAGTCGGCCTTGCTTGAAGCGTTCCGCGAGGCGGGCAACGGCGTGCTGCTGGGCACCCAGAGTTTCTGGGAAGGGGTGGACGTGCGCGGCGAGGCGCTGTCGCTGGTGATGATCGACCGCATTCCCTTCGCCGCGCCAGGCGACCCCGTGCGGGCCGCCCGCGAGCAACGTCTGAAGGACAAGGGGCTGATGCCTTTCATGCACATGGCACTGCCCGAGGCGATCATCACCCTCAAGCAGGGCGTCGGCCGACTGATTCGCGACACGGCCGATACCGGCGTGATGGTCTTGTGCGATCCGCGCCTGCAGTCTAAGGGTTACGGTCGCACCATCCTCGATGCCCTGCCGCCGATGCGGCGTACCCGAGACGGTCGCGTGGCGCGCGATATGCTGCTGCGTCCGGCCGAGTCTCCGGTCAAACACCCGGGCGAATCCCCGACTGAATCCCCGAGTGAATCCTTGGTCGAGAACAGCGAAAAGACGATTTGACACCCTTGGGTGCCGCCATCTCGTCGTGATTGGTATATCAGTGTTGCAATAACTGAGTGTGCCGCTGCGTTGCGCGTATCGGCCTAGCTGCATACCATCCGCCCATTCGTCCGAGCCAGGGAGGCTTGAGCAATCCGGTACGTCCGGTTCTCAACGGATTGGTCCACGGCTACTGCACCGTCGTCTGCATGCACACCATCAAGTCCTTCATCCTCGCGATGTCTCTGCTCGTCTCGCTGCTGTTCTTCGGCGGGGCCTATCTGATCGTCTCCGGCATCTTCAACCAGTCCGTGCAGCAGAGCGCGCTCAAGGACTCGGACCTGCTGGCGCGCTCGACCTTTGCCTCGATGTACCAGCTGATGAGCACCGGCTGGACGCGCGAGCAGCTGGAAGGCTTCGTCGAGGCCAACCGCGAGGCGCTCGCCGGCAGTGGCTACGATCTGGAGATCTTTCGCGGACCGGTGGTCGCCGAGCAGTACGGCCAGATCGACCAGGCCCCGATCGACGAGACGGTCGCGGCGGTGTTCGATTCCGGGCGCACCCTCGAACACGTCGAGGAGCACGCGGTGCGCTACACCTTCCCGCTGCACGCCGAGGCCAAGTGCCTGGCCTGCCACGCCACCGCCGAGGAGGGCGATGTGCTGGGCGTGATCGACGTCGAGCAGGACTTCTCCGCGGCGATCGCCGAGGCGCGCGAGAACTTCTTCTTCTGGCTGGTCCTGCTGGCGCCGCTGCCGGTCATCGGGGCGGGGTTGATCACCTTTTTGGTCAACCGGCGGATCACCCGCTCGGTCGAGTTGCTCGAGGAGAACGCCGCCAAGGTCAACCGCGTCGCCGACCTGCGCAATCTCTCGTTGGGCGATACCGATCTGGGCTTCGACGAGCTCAACCGGGTATTCAAGAGCTTCGAGGAACTGGTCGGCAAGTTCCGTACGGTGGCGGTCGATCGCGACCTGCTCGAGTTCGAGATCAAGCTCCTGGAGAAATTCATCATCACCTCGGAGGTGGTGCGCGACTGGCACGACTACATCTGCCGGTTGATGACCGACATCAACGAGGTGATCGAGACCTACACATTGTTCTCGATCTTCAAGGTCGATGACGAGCTGTTCGACCTGGACGTCTTTTGGCGTTCGCCGCCGTCGGATGGTAGCCGTGACATGCTTGAGCGGGCTGTGCGCGAGCATATGGGCCAGCACCCGAGCCTGAGCGACGCCATGCTGGTGCATATCAACCATCACGTCGCCGACCACGATGGACCACCGATCGAGCTCGACGAATCGGACGTTCGGGTGCAGGTGAAATCGCTGCTGGTCGATGCCCCCAAGATCGGCGGCATCGTCGGTATCGGCGTGCAGGCGGAGACGGTCAACGACGAGACCCGGCTGCTGGTGATCGAGAGCGTGCTTTCGACGTTGCTGAACGTGGTTGGTTCGGTCAAGGCGATCTTCAAGTACACCCGGGATCTCGAGTACTACGCCACCCGCGATCCCCTGACTGATCTGTACAACCAGCGGGTGTTCTGGGAGCTGATCGGCTACGAGATCGACCGCGCCCAGCGCCACGACCAGCGATTCTCGCTGCTGCTGATCGATCTGGACAGCTTCAAGCTGGTCAACGACAGCTACGGTCACGCCTTCGGCGATTCTTTCCTCAAGGCCTTCGCCGATGCCATCGGCAAGGGCCTCAAGCGCGGCGACATCTTCGCCCGCTACGGCGGCGACGAGTTCGTGGTGGTGCTGCCGGAAACCGATCTGGAAAAGGCCTGCGTGACCGCGAACCGGGTGTTGAGCGAGACCGACGGCATCGTGCTGACCGCCCCGGATGGCGACCCGGTGTCGGCCTCGGTGTCCATCGGCATCGCGGTCTATCCGGACCACGCCGCCGAGCCCAAGGACCTGTTCCTGTTCGCCGACAACATGATGTACAAGGCCAAGGCCGAGGGTAAGGCACGCGTGGCCGTCCCGAGCGAGGAGGACGTGATGGACGTGTTCCGCTCGATCAGCGAGAAGGGCCTGACCATCTTGCGGGCGGTCGAGGAAAAACGGATCGTGCCGTACTTCCAGCCGATCCTTGCTACCGGGGCCGATCGAATCGAGGCGGTCGAGGTGCTCTCGCGCATTGATCTGGGCGACACCATCATGGGCGCCTCGGAGTTCATCGAGATCGCCGAGAAGATGGGCGTGATCGACCGCATCGACTACATCATGATCGAGAAGGCGCTGGCTGGGGTGAGCGCCAGCGGCTTTGACGGCATGGTCTTCATCAACCTCTCGCCGCGTGCCCTGGTGCTCTCCGAGTTCATCCCGACGGTACGACGGATCGTGGAAGAGGCCGGGGTGGAAAAGCCGCGTATCGTCTTCGAGCTGACCGAGCGCGACACGGTCAAGAACATCCAGTTGCTGGAGAAGTTCGTCCAGGAGTTGCGGCTGGAGGGCTTCAAGTTCGCGATCGACGATTTCGGTTCGGGCTTCTCCTCGTTCCATTACCTCAAGCACTTCCCGATCGATTTCCTCAAGATCGAGGGCGACTTCATCTCGAATCTCCTGGAGGACTCGCGCGACCGCGCCTTCGTGCGCCTGATCGCCGAGCTTTCGCGCGAGCTCAAGATCCACACGGTCGCCGAGTTCGTCGAAAGCGAAGAGGTGCTCGAGCAGGTGCGCGCGCTGGGCATCGACTACGCGCAGGGCTTTTTGATCGGCCGGCCCGCGCCGTCGCCTACCCGGTATTTGCCGGCGACCGTCGAGTAGTCGGGGGGCGTGGCGGTGTCCACCCAAAGTCGGCATATACCCTGATCCGGCCTGTATCAACGCCCAGCCGAGTCCGTGCGTGCCTTGCCCGGGTATTCAGCGTGGTTGCGGCAGTGCCAATTGATGGCGCTTACGTCTGGTCCCTCGGTGATTCCCGACTTGCCCCTGAATACGGAATCGATTCGACTCGTCGAGTGCGACGCTTTTTTCTTCGCTGATTTCCCCGCCTGATTTGATTTAGGCTCTGGGTCGATGTTGGTGCGCCGGATTGGTTACTGGCACGCTCGACATGACCATTCAACCAGGACAGGTAACTCGATGACACAGGTTGTCTATGTCACCGGCGGTGCACAGGGCATCGGCAAGGGGATCGTGCGCTATCTGCTGGAGCGGGGGTGCTTGGTCGTGATTGTCGATATCGACGACGAGGCCGGGGCCGAATGCGTGCAGGAACTGGGTGATATTGGCCCATTGCGCTTCCTGCCGGTCGACGTGCGCGATGAAGCAGCGGTGCAGCACAGCCTCGAGCAAACGGTCGATTGGTTCGGTCGCCTGGACGGCGTGATCAACAACGCGGCGTTGGCCGATCCGTTCATGGGTGACGTCGAGTCGGTCGATCTGGCGGAGTGGCAACGGGTGATCGACACCAACCTGACCGGCGCCTTTCTGGTCAGCAAGCATGCCGTGCCCTATCTGCGCGAAAGCCGGGGTGCCATCGTCAATATCGCCTCCACCCGCGCCCTGCAGTCCGAACCGGATACCGAGGCCTATGCCGCCAGCAAAGGCGGCATCGTCGCCCTGACGCACGCGCTGGCCATCAGTTTGGGCCCGGCCGTTCGAGTCAATGCGATCAGCCCCGGGTGGATCGATGTGAGCCAATGGCAGAAGCGCTCGGCGCGCCAGCCAGCGGAGTCATTGAGCGCACGGGGCCATCAGCAGCACCCGGCCGGGCGCGTGGGCCGACCCGACGATGTGGCAGGCATGGTGGCCTATCTGTTGTCGCAAGAGGCCGGGTTCGTGACCGGGCAGAATCTCGTGATCGATGGCGGCATGACGCGCAAGATGATCTACGCGGACTGATTCGTTCGGTGGTCGTCCGTGTGTCAACGCACGGGGTGTCGCCATTACGGACAGGAACGGATTGTTTTGGGCGAACCGGCGAGGGTGCGGCGTTGAGTCGGCCCGGGGCGCATGCGACAATCGCGCCTTTCCCCCGCACGTGACACGTCCCATGACTGCAAGAATCCTCGACGGGCGAGCCGTCGGCGCCACCGTGCGCGCCGGGCTTGCCGAGACGATCGCCGCCTTCACCGAGAATGGCCACCGCCCGCCCGGTCTGGCGGTGGTGCAGGTGGGCGGCGATCCGGCCTCCTCGGTCTATGTCGCCAACAAGCGCAAGGCCTGCGCCAAGCTCGGCATCGCCTCGTTCTCGCACGACCTGGACGAGACGATCAGTCAGGGCGAACTCGATGCCCTGGTCGACGAGCTCAATGCCGACGAGCGCATCGACGGCATCCTGGTGCAACTGCCGCTGCCGGAGCACCTGAGTGCCGACTCGATCATCAACCGCATCGACCCGGACAAGGACGTCGATGGCTTTCACCCCACCAACATCGGCCGGCTCGCAATCCGCCAGCCCGGTCTGCGTCCCTGCACGCCCTACGGTGTGATGCGGCTGCTCGAGGAGACCGGTCGCGATCTGCACGGCATGGAGGCCGTGGTGGTGGGTGCCTCGAACATCGTCGGTCGACCGATGGCGCTTGAATTGCTGCTGGGCGGGGCGACCGTGACCGTGTGCCATCGCTTCACGCGGGATCTGTCCGCCCACGTGCGCCGTGCCGACCTGGTGGTAGTCGCTGCCGGCAAACCAGGGCTGGTCAAGGGGGAGTGGATCAAGGACGGGGCGATCGTGATCGATGTGGGTATCCATCGTCGCGAGGACGGCACGCTGCATGGCGATGTCGACTTCGATGCGGCCGCCGAGCGCGCCGGTTTCATCACGCCGGTGCCCGGCGGGGTGGGGCCGATGACCATCGCCATGCTGATGCACAACACCGTCACCTCCTGGCGTGGTCGGCTGGGACTGGATTGAGCGCCCGATGAGCGAGGCTTCTACCGAACCGTCCGACTGGACCATCGCGCGCCGCTTTCGTGGCTTCGTGCCGGTGGTCGTCGACGTCGAGACCGGTGGATTGGACCCGCAGGGGCACGCCCTGCTGGAACTGGCGGCCGTGCTGCTGGATGTCGACGAGCATGGTCGGCTCTATCCCACCGAGGAGATTGCCGTCTCGGTGCATCCCAGCGCCTTGACGGTGGTCGACCCCGTCTCGATCAAGATCCACGGCATCGATCCCTCGGATCCGGAACGCGAGGCGGTGGAGGAGCGTGCCGCATTGGATGCCTTCTTCCGCCCGATCCGTCGCCAGGTAAAGGCGCTCAACGCGCGCCGCGCCATCCTGGTGGGGCACAACGCGCCATTTGATCTGGCCGTGGTCAAAGCGGCCTGCGAACGCACCGGCTACAAGCGCAACCCCTTCCACCCATTCTCCACGCTCGACACGGTCACGGCCGCCGCCGTGGCGATCGGCGAGACCGTGCTGGCCAAGGCCTGCACCGCCGCGGGCTTCGACTGGGACAACAGCCGGGCGCACGGGGCGCTCTACGACGCGCAGAAAACCGCCGAGCTGTTCTGCCACATCACCAACCAGCTCTCCACGGAGAATGGTCGAGCAGCGCTGCGGGTGCGCGAGCCGCTCAAGTAGGCTCGGCTCAGCTCGATCCGTCCGAAACCCATCCTCCTTGAGTCCATCCTTCAGGGCTCAGTCGATCGACGTGTCGCGCGCCTCGGGGTCGGCTTCATGCTCCCGGCGGACCACGTTGAGCGTGATCCGTCCGCGGCCCTGTGAGCCCTCATCGCCCTCGAAACGCTTGTGAATCGTCACGGAGTCCTTGGCCGTGGAGCCGGCTTCGGCATGCACGTAGCGCTCGCCGATCGGCACCTGCAACGGCGAGGTGTCCTGCGTGGCGTGTGCAATCGCGCTACGGGCGATGGCATCCAGCTCGGCCGGGGTGATGTCGACCACCACATTGAGATCACGCACCGCCGCCTGCAGGTGTTTGGACGTCAATGGTGGAGCCGGGGGCTCGTCCCAGCGGGCCAGGCCGATCGGGTAGCGCCGCCATGGGAACGGGTAGTTCGCGATCACGGCCACCAGGAAGAGAATCGTGGTGTTCGCCAGGACCGGTGCGGCGAGATAGAGATACCCCAGCTCGTGTACCGGCGCGCCGCCGATCACGGCGATCAGGGCGGTCGCTCCACCGGGCGGATGGACGCAACGCAGCAGTTGCATGGCCGCAATCGCGCCGCCGACGGCGACGCCCGCGGCCAGTGCCGGATCGGGAATCCACATCGCCGCACTCACACCGATCACCGCGGAGACCAACTGGCCACCGAACACCGGCCACGGCTGGGACAGGGCCCCGTGCGGTACGGCGAACAGCAGCACGGCCGCCGCGCCCATCGAGCCGACCATCAGGACGGCTGCCCACGGGCCGGCGATCCAACTGGTCAGCGCGTAGACCGCCCAGATTCCAACAAGTGCGGCAATCCCGGCAATCAGCACTTCCCGCCAGCCGACCCGTGTCGTGCCGGGGCCGATAAAGTTCTGGATTTGCGTCAGGGCGCGCCTGATCGGGGACTCTCGTGTCATGCGGCGGTTACCTGCAACGGGTGGCGGGTGGAAGAGAGGCGCGGATTCTACCGCCCTTGCCCGGTGGTGGTGCAACCGGCCGGATTGACGGGGCGCGGGGCGAGCGGATAAAGTTAAAAGTTAGTCTTGACTAACTTTGGCGAGGACGACTTGATGCGGGTAGACGAGGGGGCGGCAGTTCGGCCGTTGGCCTGGCGGGCGATACGCCGACAGGCGGCCATGCAACGCGTGCTCACTGCGGTGCTGGCCCTCGGGGCGGCGCTCGCCTTGCTGCTGATGACCCCCTCGGCCAGTGGCGCGGACCAGCGTCTGTCGGTGGTGGCGACCACCGGGATGATCGCCGATGCCGTGCGCGAGATCGGGGGCGAGCGGGTCGAGGTGGACGGCCTGATGGGCCCGGGCATCGACCCGCACAGCTACCGTCAGACCCGCAGTGACATCGTCGCCATGACACGCGCCGACCTGGTGCTCTGGCATGGCCTGTACCTCGAGGCGCAGATGGAGGAGTTCCTGCAACGCCTGGTCAAGCGCCAGACCGTGGTCGCCGTGGCCGAGGGGCTCGATCGAGACCGCCTGCTCGGTCACGAGGATTATGACGACAAGCGCGACCCGCACGTCTGGATGGACCCGGCGCTGTGGGCCGATGTGGTTGCCACGGTGCGTGATGCCATGATCGCGGCGCGCCCCGATCTGGAGGCGACTTTCCGCGAGCGGACGACCGATTACCTCGAGCGCATCGAGCGACTGGGCCAGTGGGCCACCCAAGTCACGGCGAGCGTGCCGGTCGAGGCGCGCGTGCTACTGACCGCGCACGACGCCTTTGCCTATTTCGGTCGCGCCCACGATTTCGAGGTGATCGGCATCCAGGGCATATCGACCGAATCCGAGGCCGGGCTGCGCCGCATTCGCGACCTGGTCGACCTGCTGGTCGAGCGCGAGATTGCGGCAGTGTTCGTGGAGAGCTCGGTCTCGGAGCGCAATATCCGCGCCCTGGTGGAGGGCGCGGCCTCACGCGGGCACGAGGTGCGTATCGGCGGGACGCTCTACTCCGATGCCATGGGCCCGGCGGGCCGTTACGAGGGGACGTACATCGGCATGATCGACCACAACATCACCACCATAGTCCGTGCCCTCGGTGGCGACGCACCGGCCGGTGGCATGCAGGGACGACTGACGGAGGTGGCGCGATGATCCGGGCGCTGAAAACCGCGATGGGACGAGCACCGATTGGCGATCCGCTCGATACCGTGTCGGACAAGCCGCTGGCGGTGCGTGGCCTGACGGTCTCCTACGGCGACAAACCGGCGGTTTTCTCGCTCGACATGACCGTCAATGACGGCTCGATGACCGCCATCATTGGCCCGAACGGCGCGGGCAAGTCGACCACCCTCAAGGCCGTGCTCGGCATTGTGCCCCGGCTCTCGGGGGTGGTGTCGGTGTTCGGTCAGCCGTTGGCAAAAAGCCGTCCCCGTATCGCCTATGTCCCGCAGCGGGCGTCGGTTGATTGGGACTTCCCCACCCGGGTGATCGACGTGGTGCTCATGGGGCTGGTGCGCGAACTGGGTCTCTTGCGGCCGGTACGCGACCGACACCGCAAGCACGCGTTCGAGTGCCTCGATCGCGTCGGCATGCGCGATTTCGCCGAGCGGCAGATCGGTCAGCTTTCTGGCGGGCAGCAGCAGCGCGTGTTCCTAGCGCGAGCGCTGGCGCAGGGCGCGGATCTGTATCTGCTCGACGAGCCGTTCGCCGGGGTGGATGCGGCCACCGAACGGGCCATCATCGACGTACTCAAATCGCTGCGTGCCGATGGCCGCACGGTGGTGGCCGTTCACCATGATCTTTCCACGGTGCGCGACTACTTTGATCACGTCATGATCATCAACGTGCACAAGGTCGCCGAAGGGCCGGTCGCCGAAGCGTTTAGCGAGGAGAACCTGCAGCGCGCCTACGGCGGCCGGCTGGCGGCAAATCTGATGGATCAGTTGCAGCTCGGCGGCCATTGATGGGCACCTCGATACTCCTGGATGCCCTGACATTGCAGCTGGGCTACAACGCCAAGTTGGTGGCGATCGGCGCGGCCCTGTTGGGGATTGCCGCCGGCGCCTCGGGCACCTTCCTGTTCCTGCGCAAGCGCGCGCTGGTCTCCGATGCCATCAGCCATGCCACCCTGCCGGGCGTGGGGCTCGCCTTCCTCGTTATGGCCGCCTTCGGTGGCGATGGACGCCACCTGGTCGGGCTGTTGCTGGGGGCGGCATTGACGGCCGGTGCCGGGCTGTTGGCGATGCATTGGCTGACCCGCCGGACGCGTTTGGCCGAGGATGCCGCGATAGGCGCGGTGCTGTCGGTGTTTTTCGGCTTCGGGGTGGTGTTGCTGACCGTCATCCAGACCGTCTCGGTCGGCCGTCCGGCGGGGCTGGAGGACTTTCTGCTCGGTGCCACGGCGGGGATGCTCTATCAGGATGCCGTTCTCATTACGGTCGCTGGAGCGTTGGCGGTGCTGGTGGTCTGGTTATTGCGACGACCGATGACGATGGTGGCCTTCGATGCCGGCTTTGCCGCGGCATCGGGGGTGAACGTCCGGCGAGTGGATCTGGCCATGATGGGCCTGGTGCTGGCGGTGACCATCATCGGGCTCAAGATGGTCGGCCTGGTGCTGATCGTCGCGCTGCTGATCATCCCGCCGGTGACCGCTCGTTTCTGGACTAATCGCAGCGACCGGGTGGTCATCATCGCCGGTGTGTTCGGCGGGCTGTCCGGCTTTATCGGCGCGGCGATTTCCGCGACGGCACCGTCGCTGCCGACCGGGCCGATCATCGTGCTGACCGCGTTCGTCCTGTTTGTCGTCTCGATGCTATTTGCCCCCGGCCGGGGCGTGCTGGCCGCGTGGATGAGGCACCGACGTCAGCAACGACGCATCCACCTGCGCCAGGGGCTGCTGGCCATCGCCCAGGATTTGCCCATCTACGAGCGCTACACCCTGCAATTGCTGGTGCGCGCGGGCTTGGCCCGGGCCGATGGCGTGCCCACCGAACTCGGACGCCGCCGTGCCGAGAAGGCCTGCCGTGACGAATCGCGCTGGGCGGTTGCCCGGCGCATGCACTCGCACGAATCGGCCGTGTCGCGCTACGACGGGTTGCTGCCGATCGAGGACGTGCTGACCCGCGACGAGATCCGCGAGATCGATCGCCAGATCGCCGACGCCGGCGGGGAGTGCGCCTGATGGGTGGCGAATTCGTCATGCTTTCGCTGGTGCCGATCCTGATCGGCGTCCTCGCGGCGATTGCCTGCGCGTTGCCGGGCAATTTTCTTGTGCTGCGTCGTCAGGCCCTGATCGGTGATGCCATCAGTCACGTGGTCCTGCCGGGGATCGTGGTCGGGTTCCTGTTGAGTGGCACGGTCAGTTCCTGGGCGATGATGGCTGGTGCCGCCGGCGCGGCGATTGTGGCCGTGCTCCTGATCGAGTTGGTCCGACGATTGGGGCGGATCGAGCCCGGCGCGGCCATGGGCGTGGCCTTCACTGCGCTGTTCGCCTTCGGCGTACTCCTGCTCGAACAGTCGGATACCTCCTCGGTTCATCTGGACGTGCAGCACGCGCTTTACGGCAATCTCGAGAGCCTGATCTGGGTGGAGGCCCGGGGCTGGAGTTCGCTGCTCGATCCGGTTGCGCTGGCGGGGCTGCCCCCCGAGCTGACACGGATTGCCATCGTGTCGTTGTTGATGCTGGTCTTCACCGTGGTGTTCTGGCGGCCGCTCAAGATATCCACCTTCGACGAGGGCTTTGCCCGTGTGCTGGGCATGCGCACCAACCTGATCGGCCTGGGGCTGGTGATCATGGCGGCAATCGCCGCGGTGGCATCCTTCGATGCGGTCGGCTCGATTATCGTCATCGCCATGTTCATCTGTCCTCCCGCTGCCGCCCGCCTGATGACCAATCGGCTCGAGGCCCAGGTGCTCTGGTCGGTGGCCTTTGCCGTCTTCTCGGCGGTCATGGGTTACGTGCTGGCCGGTTACGGTCCATTGTGGCTTGGGGCAGACGACGCGGTGAGTGCAGCGGGGATGATTGCCACAGTGTCCGGTCTGGTTCTGGCCCTGGCTGCGCTTTACGGTCCGCATCGTCGGTCGACCGGGGCGTCGGCCGAAGGGTGAGTGCCCCGTGCTGACGCTGCGAAGGCTTGCCGCTCGGGTAGACTGTTCGCGCGGCGGTTTGAGCTGTCTTGCGCCGTTGATCACGAACCCGAATTATCCGAGAGGAATGCAACGCATGATGGACGTCACGAAGGCAGGGAAGGTTGTCGGCCTGGCCGCGCTGGCTGGGATATTGTCGGGGATGTTGGCCGGGTGCTCGGGCCCCAGGGCCGATTTCGAGACCGCCTGCGAGAAGAACTCCGGCGATGCCGAGGGCTGCGCCTGCATGGGCGAGCGCCTGGAGAACAACCTCAGCGAGGAGCAGTTCGGTGAGCTGGTCAAGCTGATGGGTGAAGAGGATGCCTCTCTTGAGGAGGTGGGTGGCCGCCTCGAGGAAAACACCTTCCAGGAATTGATGATCGCCGCGAAGCAGTGCGAAACGCGCCCCTGATTGCCCGCGCTGTCGCGCTCGCTTTTATCCTGGTTGCGCCGCTTTCCCAGGCGCACTCTCCACCCTCGCAGCATTCGATGCAGACCGGCGACATCGTGCTGCTGGGCAATGACAGCGCGTGGGGTTTTGTTGCCCGCCGGTTCGCCGACGGCGACAGCCGTTGGAGCCATGCCGGCATGGTGATCCGTGACGGGGACGGTGTCGCCGTGGTCCACATGGACGGCTCGCCCCTGGGCGGGCGGATCCGGCGCGAGTCGGTCGCCTCATTCACCTCGGAGGCTCGGCATGTCAAGGTGGTGCGTCCGACATTCAACCCTCGACAGCGCGCACAGGTCGGCGGTTGGCTTGCCGACCACCTGGCGAAAGAAACCGCGTTCGACACGCGTTTCCGGCTGGACGACGATCCGAGCCTGTACTGCACCGAACTGGTCTGGCGGGCGCTGGATCAGGTGGCGATGACGCCCGGGGACGACAGCCTGCCGCGTATCGCCGGCCGGGCCTACGTGCCGGTCGATCGACTCGCGACCCTCGGTCGGGTCATCGGCGGCAGGGAATGGACGTCGTCGGTTGTTGCCGGGGCGCGCTGACTGCATCGATAACGCTTGGCTCCACCAGCCGAGACAGGAGGCACGTAATGGCCAGGCAAGCTGCCTTCGAGGCCCATCACCGGTGCTATGAAGACTGGTTCGAGCGCCACGAGGCCGCCTATGTCTCCGAACTGCTCGCCCTGCGGGCGTTCCTGCCCTGCGAGGGCGACGGGTTGGAGATCGGCGTGGGAAGCGGTCGGTTTGCCGGACCGCTGGGCGTGCAGGTGGGGCTCGACCCGTCTCCGGCCATGCTTGCATATACCGCCCGGCGTTGCATCGAGGGGGTCGAAGGGGTCGCGGAGGATCTGCCGTTTGCGTCAGGCCGCTTCGACTACGCGCTCTTGGTCACCACGATCTGTTTTCTGGATTCGCCTGAGGCTATGGTCGGCGAGGCCCGCCGTGTGCTGCGACCGGGCGGGCGGCTGGTGATCGGTTTCATCGACCGCGACAGCCCGCTCGGGCAGGTCTACGCGACACACCAGCAGGAGAGCGTGTTTTACCGGGACGCCACGTTCTACTCGGCCGACGAGGTGGCGAATTTCCTCGAGGGTGGTGGTTTCCGCGTGGATGCCTGGGGCCAGACACTGGCCCACTCCCTTGCCTCGACGCGGGAAATCGAGCCCCTGCGGCCCGGGCGCGGCGAATGCGCCTTCGTGGTCGTCTCGGCCGTCAACGGGGGCTGAGACCGATGCCGGGTGGTCCGTTCCTGTTTGCCGTATTCGGTCTGGTCTTCCTCTTCGTCCTGATCCAGGTCGGGGCGTTGCAGGTCGCCTTCCACAAGCTGGGGCTCGACCCGGAAGCCGGAATGACGCTGCTGTTCGTCTCCCTGATGGGCAGCCTCGTCAACGTGCCGTTGTTCCGCATGGAAGCCGAGGAACCCGCCGAACCGCCCCCCGAACTCTTCCGCGGACTGCTCAAACATCGCCAGCCTTTCGAGGGCGTCACGACGGTGGCGGTGAACCTGGGTGGCTGCCTGCTGCCGCTGACATTCTCCGCCTACCTGGTGCTCCACGCCGGCGCGGCCGGGTTCGATTACCTGCTTGCCGTGGCCACGGTCTCTGCGGTGTCGTATTACGCCAGCCGCCCCGTGCCGGGGATCGGCATCGGCATGCCGATCATCATCGCGCCGCTGGCGGCTGCCATGGCCGGGATTCTCATTGATCCGGAGCACGGTCCGGCCATCGCCTACGTGGGCGGTACCCTGGGCGTGCTGATCGGGGCCGATTTGCTGCGTTTGAAGGACATTCGCAAGATGGGATCGCCGGTGGCCTCCATCGGCGGGGCGGGGACCTTCGACGGGATCTTCATCACCGGGATCATTGCCGTGTTGCTGGCCTAAACGAGCCCCTGGTGGGAGCGCGCCGGCAGGCGTATGTCCCCGCTTCGGATGCCTCGGTGCCCGACTGGGACGGGGACGGCCTCTGTGGTGGCCTTCGCGGGCGCGGCCCGCTCCCACGCGTCAGCGTGCCGCCTTTAGCGCCTGGTCGAGATCCTCGATCAGATCCTCCACGTGCTCGATGCCGATCGACAGGCGCACCATGTCCGGCGGCACGCCCGCGGCGCGCAGCTCCTCGTCGTTGAGCTGACGGTGGGTGGTCGAGGCGGGGATGGCCGCGCAACTCTTGGCATCGCCGATATTGACCAGCCGCAGGATTAGATTGAGCGCGTCGTAGAATTTCACGCCCGCCTCGCGACCGCCCTTGAGGCCGAAGCTGAGGATCCCGGAGGCCCGGCCGTCCATGTATTTCTGCGCCAAGCGGTGGTCCTTGTGCTCGGGTAGCCCGGCGTACTGCACCCAGCTGACTTGCGGATGCCCCTCGAGGAATTCGGCGATCTCCTGGGTGTTCTCGCAGACTCGATCCATGCGCAGCGAGAGCGTCTCCAGCCCTTGCAGCAGGTTCCAGGCGGACTGGGCCGACAGGGCGGCGCCGGTATTGCGCATTGGCACCACGCGGGCGCGGGTGATAAAGGCCGCCTGACCGACGTCGTTGGTGTAACTCACGCCGTGGTAGGAGGGATCGGGCTCGATCAGCAGCGAGAAGCGCTCCGGGTGCGCGGCCCAGTCGAAGTTGCCCGAGTCGACGATCACGCCGCCGAGTGTGGTGCCATGCCCGCCGATGTACTTGGTCGCCGAGTGGATGACGATGTCGGCGCCGTAATCGATCGGCTTGAGGAGAAAGGGCGTGCCGACGGTGTTGTCGACCATCAGCGGCAGGCCGTTGCGATGGGCGATGTCGGCCAGTCGTTCGATGTCGGCGACGCTGCCCGAGGGATTGCCGATCGACTCGCAGTAGATCGCGCGGGTGCGTTTGTCGATCGCCGCCTCGATGCCGGCAAAGTCGTCCTTGTCCTGCATCCGCACCTCGATGTCTTGGCGGGGCAGGGTGTGGGCGAACAGGTTGTAGGTGCCGCCGTAGAGCTCGCTGATCGAGATGATGTTGTCGCCGGCCTGGGCGATGGTTTGGATCGCGTAGGTGATCGCGGCCATGCCGGTGGCCGTGGCCAAGGCCCCGATGCCGCCGTCGAGTGCCGCCATGCGCGCCTCGAGCACCCCGCAGGTGGGGTTCATCATCCGCGAGTAGATATTCCCCTGGACCTTGAGGTCGAACAGGTCGGCCGCGTGCTGGGCGTTGTCGAAGCTGTACGAGGTGGTCTGGTGGATCGGCACGGCGACGGCGTGCTGGTCGTCCGGTTCGTAGCCGGCGTGCAGGGCGATGGTTTCGGGGCGCATGCTGTCCTCCTTGTTTTTCTGGAAAGAGTAGCCTCAAACACGCTCGATGTCTGTCCCGGCCGACTGGCTTAGTCGAGCAACAATTCCATCTGGGCGGCAAGCAGGCCGAGCAACGCCAGGATGATCGCCACGGCGATCGCGATGGGTTTCCGGGAGCGTCCCGAGTCCTTTCCCATGCCGATCTCCGCGAGGAGGTGGCGGATCTTCTTGCGCTTGTAGACACGGTTGAGCCAGGGGCTGACCGCGCGGATCGGGATGCCGGCGCGATCGCCCAGGCCGTCGATCATGACGAAATGTCCCGACGGGTGCCAGGCGAGGTTGTCCGGCGACAGGTCATTGATCAACACGTTCGATGCCAGCGCCCAGTCGGCGAATCGCTCCAGCGCCCGTTGTTCGTGCGGTCCGAAACGGCCGCCCTCGACTAGGTCGTGCAGGGTGGGCGCCAGCTCGCCGTTCTCATCCAGTACCGCTTCCACCAACAGGGCCGCCCCCATGTCCGTGTCGATCACGCCGAGGATGTTCTGCATGTGCGGGTAGGGCGCGAGTCGACCGGGTGCCAGCGCCCGCGAGGCGAGGTGCTCGATCATCTCGCGGGCAAACGCCCGGTGATGCCCGATGCGACGGCGCTTTTGGTAGAAGCGGTCGCGCTTGTCCCGGCGCTCGATAAAGCGCGGGTTGACCACCTTGACCAGCACGCGTGGGTCGTCGGGGTGGCGGAAGACGAGCTTCTGAACGGGGTTGAGGGCGGTGAGTTCAAGGGGAGAGATCAGGTCCATGGGCGCTGCCGAGAAGTAGGCGAGCAAGAAACAGCGGGTGATTGTAGCGTTCCGGCCATTACGGGTCAGTCGGCCTGTTCGTCGGTCGGGGTGATCTCGCGCTCGCAGGCCGTGCCCGTCTCGATGCAGGTGAGGTTCTCCAGGGTCTGCTTCGCGATCTGGGCCAGCGCCTCGCGCGTGAGGAAGGCCTGGTGCCCGGTAATCACCACGTTGCCGAACCCGAGTAGCCGGGCGAACTGGTCATCGGTGAGCGGCTCGTCGCTGCGATCCTCCCAGAACAGAGGTCCCTCGTTCTCGTAGACATCGATGCCGAGTCCGCCGATCTGCCCGGATTTCAGCCCGTCGATGGCCGCCTGCGTGTCGATGACCGCACCGCGGCTGGTGTTGACGATCAGCACGCCAGGCTTGAGTTGTGCGACGGCCGCCGCGTCGATGAGATGGTGGCTGTCCTCGGTCAGCGGGCAGTGCAGGCTGATGATGTCCGAGCGCGTAAGCAGGTCCTCCAGCGGGACGTACTCGATGCCCATCGCGCGACACTCGTCGTTGGGATAGGGGTCATGGGCGATGACCTTGGCGCCGAAGCCGCGGCTGAGGATGCGCGCGAACACCGTGCCGATGCGCCCGGTGCCGACCACGCCCACCGTCTTGTCGACCACGTCCATGCCGACCAGTCCGTGCAGGGCGTAGTTGCCCATGCGGACCTGCGAGACGGCGCGCGGCAGGTGCCGGTTGACGGCCTGCATGAGCGCCACGGCGTGTTCGGCTACCGCGTTGGGCGAGTAGGCGGGCACGTTTACCACCCGCAGGCCGGTCTCGGCGACCGCGGCGAAATCGACGTGATTGCAGCCGGCACAGCGCAGGGCGAGTACCTCGGTACCGCCCTCGACCAGGGCGTGGATCACCCGGGCATTGAGGATGTCGTTGGCGAAGACGCAGACGGCCGGATAGCCCTGGGCCAGATGGACGGTTTCTTCGCTCAGGCGCTGGTCGAAGTAGTCGATCTCATGCCCTTTCCGCTCAGCCTCGAAGGCATCACGATCGTAGGGCTTGGTATGGAAGAAAGCGACTTTCATAGCAGTGATGTCCCTGTCTGCATCGATGGAGTGGCGCCTTGGATTCGTCGCGCCGGATTGGTGCGTCGTCGGCGTCAAGCATAGCGCGCTGTTCCCACTCTAGCCTGCCAGTACCTCGAGGATCTTTCCGAGCAGCCTCCGGCATGCCTCATCGACTGCCCGGCGTCCGGTCAGCCCGAATCGGGTGGCCACTGCCGTGTCCTCGTGGAGCTGCAGGAAGCGAGCAGTCAGCAGAGCGCGATCATCCGAAGCGAGGGCCTCGATTACCGCGGGATGGCCGAGCGCCGTCGGCAGGAAGCGGCGCAGTGGCCCAAGCGCGGCATCCAGGTGATGACGACGGTAGGCGCAGACTTCGATCTGCCGGCGTTCGACGTCATCGAGGGTGGGCATGTTAGCCGGCGGGGTGCTCGCCAGCAGCCCGGACAGTCGGGCGGGGTGGGTGTGGCGCAAGGGCCCGGCAGCACGGTCCGCCACGGTCCCGACCAGACGACGCGTGGTATGTGTGACCGCTTCCTGCCCCGTCGGTGACAACCCCAATGCCATGACCATTGCCTCCTGCCCGGAGGCCGGGTCACGGTGCTGGCCGAGATGCAGGCCGGCGAGACCGCAGGCCCGCCAGAAGTCGGCCAGGTCGTCCTGTGCGCCGAAACTCACGCCGAGGAAATCAAGGCCGTCGGCACGGGCCGTCTCGGCGATGGCTGCCACCAGCCGCCGGCCGAGACCGCGCCGACGGGTCGCCGGATGGACGGCAATCCGCTGGATCCGTCGGCCGGACAGCGTCGGCCAGTCGGCCTCGCCGGCGTGTGCCGCGAGGGTCTGCGGCAGCAGGTGGCCATGCAGGCGGCGTTCGCCGGCGAATACCGCCTCGGCAAGCGATTCGGGTAGGTTGCCTTCGTCCTGTACCACGGCGGTCGTTAGGATTCGGTCGTCTGCCTGGATTGCCCACAGGTGGGTGCCGGGTGCCTCGAGCAACTGGCGTAGATCGCGCGGCGTGGTGCGGTAATGGGCGCTGACCAGCAGACCGAACAGCTCGACGAGCCGAGGCTCGTCGGCGGCCAGTGCGTCGCGACCCAGCTGTCGCGGCGGGCCGGGGTCGAGGGGGCCCTCCGCCGGCAGGTTGGCCGGCTCGGCATCGAGAAGCAGCAGCCGGTTGATCAGGGTCTCGAGCGGGTCGTCCGCCGCCCAGCGTATCGGCGTGGTGAGCCGCTGGTGATGCACCGAGACCGCCTGTTCCTCGAGACGGGGCAGGAACCGCAGCGCGAAGCCGCGGCCGCTGCCCTCGTAACCGTGCTCGGTGGTGGCGAACACGCAGCGCGAGTGGCTCGCGAACAGGTCCTCGAGCAGGCCGGCTGGCAGGGCCGCCGCCTCGTCGACCAGCAACAGGCGTCCCGATGGGCGCTGCTCGATTAGTACATCTGGCGGTACGAACCGCAGGCTGTGGGCGCCGAGACGCAGCGTGCCATCGGCATCGGTTTCGGTCCCGACGACCTCGGCGGCGCGCGCGAACACCGGCTCGATCGCCGCGCGCCGTGGCGCGGTGACCAGCACGTCGCCCAAGCCCATCTGCAGGGCGCGAGCCGCGGCAATGCCCAGTGCCGAGCTCTTGCCGCGTCCCCGGTGCGAGCGCAGCACCAACGGTCGGCGCGGGCGGCCGTTGGCCACGGCAAGGATGCGCTCGACCGCTTCGGCCTGCTCGGGCGTGCGGCAGGGCGCGGCGGCGAGTGGCGGCTTGCCGGCATGCAAGGCGGGAAGCGGTGCCGGTGGTAGCGGCTGGCCCTCCGTCACACTCCACAACACGGGCTGTTCGGCCAAGAGGCGAATCAGGCGACGGACGTAGGCCGAGCCGGCATCCGCCGGGGTGAACGGATAGGGCGTGATCCGGGCCAGTTCCGGGTCCTCCCGGTCGGGCCAGTCGGCCAGCGGTGGGACGAGCAGGATCAGGCAGCCGCCGGCACGGGGCAGGCCGGCGACCGCACCGAGGGCATCGGGGTCGAACCCCGACAGGGCGTTGAATACCACCCGGTCGTATTCCCCGCCCAGTGATTCGCGGGTGCGGCGAAAGCCGAGCGAGTGGGTTGTTGGCGGGGCATCGGGGCCCACCCAGAGCGTATCGGCGTCGACCTGCGCCTTTGCTGCGGTCAGTGCCCAGTCGCGCGAGCCGGCGAGCAGTACCGGCAGGCGATGGCCGGCGCGTTGCCAGGCGGGCAGGGCGGCGTCGAGCGTGTCGCGTAGGGTCAGGTCGGTCGGGTGCGCTAGCATGGAGGGATTCTAGGCTCCTTGGCCAGCGCTGGCGATCACCCGCCGGCGAAGATGCCGCGGATCACGAAAAAGAACATCGCGGCCAGCAGCGCGGCGGCCGGCACGGTGATCACCCAGGCGGCGACGACCTTGAGCACCAGGGAGCGCTTGACCAGTTCGCGCTTGTAGATCTTCTTCAGGCCCTTGCGTTGGCGCTTGCTGATGTGGGCCTCGCGACGCGTGTTCTTGTCCTTGAGCTCCTGGAGCATCAGCTTCTTGACCTTGAGCGGCGCGGCGCGGAAGCGCTCGAGGTATTCCTGCATGACCTCGTCGTCGTCACTGTCCGGGTGCAGGTCGCGGACTTGTTGTTCGAGTCGGTCGTAATTCGACTTGAGGTACTCGCGCAGGAAACCCACCCCGAACACCGCGCCGATGGTGACGTGGGTGGTGGAGACCGGCAGGCCCAGCTGCGAGGCGAGGATGACGGTCAGCGTGGCGGCCATCGCGATGCAGTAGGCCCGCATCGGATCGATGTCGGTAATCTCGTGACCGACGGTGTGAATCAGTTTCGGGCCGTAGAGGGCGAGACCCACCGCGAGGCCAAGTGCACCGATCAACATCACCCACAGCGGGATGGCCGCCGTGGTGGCGGTGCCCGCCTGCGTGAGCGCATCGTTGATCGCGGCCAGCGGGCCGACCGCGTTGGCCACGTCGTTCGAGCCATGGGCAAAGCTCAGCAGGGCGGCGGCGAAGATCAGCGGCAGGACGAACAGGCGGTTGACGCTTGCCTTGTTGTTCTCCTGCATGCCGTCGGCCGCCCGGGCGACGATGGGACGGACGATGAAGAATACGATCCCGGCGAGCACTAGGCCGATCAGCACAGCGCCCAGGAACGGGATCTCGATGATCTTTTTCAGGCCCTTGACCACGAGATAAGTGCCGAAGGCCCAGGCCATCAGCGCGAGGAACCAGGGGACGCGTTTTTTCGCCGCATCGATCAGGTCGTCCTGATAGGTGATGCTCCGCTTGATCAGGTACAACAGAACGGCGGCGAGCAGACCGCCGAGCAGGGGCGAGATCACCCAGCTGGCCGCGATTTGTCCGACCGTGCCCCAGTTGGCGATGCCCCAGCCGGCCGCGGCGATACCGCCGCCCATCACCCCGCCGACGATCGAGTGGGTGGTCGAGACGGGTGCGCCCATCGCGGTGGCGAGGTTGAGCCAGATCGCCGCGGCGAGCAGGGCGGCCATCATCAGCCAGACGAAGGTCATCGGGTCGCCGATGGCGGCCGGATCGATGATGCCGCCCTTGATGGTGCTGACCACGTCGCCGCCCGCGATGATCGCGCCGGCGGCCTCGAAGATGGCGGCGATCACGATCGCCCCGCCCAGGGTCAGGGCCTTCGAGCCGACCGCCGGACCGACATTGTTGGCGACATCGTTCGCACCGATGTTCATGGCCATGTAGGCACCGATCACCGCGGCGACCACCATCACGAGACTGACGTGCCCTTGGGTCATCCAGGTAAACAGCGCCACCCCGATGACGAATAGCAATGCCATGCCGAAGCGGAACAGCTCCTGGCGGGTGGAGCGGGAAACCTTGTCGAACGCGTCCATCTCGTTGAGGTCCATGTCGAAATACGCCTGTCACAATGTCATGAAGGTCGCACGTTAGCGGACCTGCGCCATCTCGTCCATTTCCCGAGGGAAGCTCTGCATGGATGTCGGTCTTGAGTGCGCGGACGATACGGTCGCGTGGTTTCCTTCCGCGGCCGGATCTGGCCCAATACCCGCCATGTCAAAAAACCCCCGCGAAATCCTCAACAGCGTCTTCGGTTACGAGGACTTCCGCCCGCCGCAGGGCGAGGTGATCGAGACGGTCACCTCCGGCCGCGATGCCCTGGTCCTGATGCCCACCGGCGGCGGCAAGTCGCTGTGCTACCAGGTGCCGGCGCTGTCGAGCCCCGGCACGGCCATCGTGGTCTCGCCGCTGATCGCCCTGATGCAGGACCAGGTTGCCGCGTTGCGCCAGTTGGGTGTGGCCGCGGCCTTTCTCAATTCCAGCCTCTCGGCCGAGGAGTCCCGCGAGGTGATACGGCAACTGCACGCCGGTGAGCTTGATCTGCTCTACCTGGCGCCGGAACGACTGATGACCCCGGGAGCACTCGAGCGATTATCGGGCCTGCCGATCAACCTGATCGCCATCGACGAGGCGCACTGCGTCTCGCAGTGGGGCCACGACTTCCGCCCCGAGTACATCCGCCTGGGCGAACTGGCCGACCACTTCCCGAACGTGCCGCGCATCGCCCTGACCGCCACGGCCGACGAGGCGACCCGCGAGGAGATCGTCAACCGCCTGCGGTTGGATAACGCGCGGCGCTTCGTCTCTGGTTTCGACCGGCCCAATATCCGTTATCGCATCAGCCAGGGCAGTGGCGGTAGCCGCGACCGGCTGCTGCGTTTCATCCGCGAGGAGCACACGGGCGAGGCGGGCATCGTCTACTGCCTGTCACGCAAGAAGGTCGAGCAGACCGCCGAATGGCTCAGCAGCCAGGGCCTGGTCGCCTTGCCCTACCACGCCGGCTTGTCGGCCGATCACCGTCGGACCGTCCAGGAGCGCTTTCTCGCCGAGGAGGGCGTCATCGTGGTCGCGACCATCGCCTTCGGCATGGGCATCGACAAGCCCGATGTGCGTTTCGTCGCGCACCTGAACCTGCCCAAGAGCATCGAGGCCTACTACCAGGAGACCGGCCGGGCCGGGCGTGACGGCCTGCCGGCCGATGCCTGGATGGACTACGGCCTGCAGGACGTGCTCACCCTGCGCCAGATGATGGCCGGTTCCGAGGCCGACGAGCGCATCAAGCGCATCGAGCGGACCAAGCTCGACGCCATGCTCGGGCTGACCGAGGAGACCCGCTGCCGCCGTCAGTCCCTGCTGGGCTATTTCGGCGAGACATTGGCCGAACCCTGCGGCAACTGCGACAACTGCCTCGAGCCGCCCGAGACCTGGGATGCCACCGAAGCGGCGCAGAAGGCGCTGTCCTGCATCCACCGCACCGGGCAGCGTTTCGGTGTGAACTACCTGGTTTCCGTCCTGCGCGGCGAGGCGGACGATCGCATGCGCCGCTTCGGCCACGACCAGATTTCCACCTTCGGTATCGGCGGGGAGTTGTCGGCAACGGGCTGGCGTGGCCTGTTCCGCCAGTTGATCGCGCGCGGCCTGATCGCCGTCGACGCCGAGGGGCATGGCGGGTTGCGCCTCGACCCGAGTGCCCGCGCCGTGCTGCACGGCGAGGAAACCCTGCATCTGCGTCCGGAGAAGAAGCGCACGGCGGGCCGGCGTGGGGCAAAACCGGGCAGTGCGCCGGTGCCGACGGAAGACGAGCCGCTCTGGGACTCGCTGCGCGCCCACCGCAAGCGGCTGGCAGAGGAGCAGGGCATTCCGCCCTACATGGTGTTCAGCGACGCCACGCTCAAGCACATGCTCGAGATCCGGCCAACCCAGCTCGACGAGATGGCCGCGGTGTCCGGGGTCGGTGAGCACAAGCTGGAGAAATACGGCGAGGGCTTCCTGCGCATCCTGCAGGCGCACGCCGGCTGAGCGACCTTCTTGAAGCAACCGGTTGAATTCACCGGCATTTGCCGAGATGATTGCTGGCTTGTCTTGAACCGTGACCAAGGGGCAAGTGCGTGTCAGCAGCAGACCAGCCCAAGCCCGCCAACCCTACCCAACGAGGGGTGTTCCGCACGGCCGATCTGCCGCCGGAGGAGCGCAATGCCGCCTGGAACGCGATTGCCGGCCCGTTCTTCGATCACGTCGTGCCGCTTGAGGACAAGGCGATGGACGGCGAGATCCGCGCCGATCTGTTGGGTGACTGGGCGACTTGTCGCATTCGCTTCAACCCGCATTCCTACGCCCGCCGCCGGGCACGAAGTGCCGATGACGGGCTCGACTACTACTTCATCCAGCTCTATTGCCGGGGCGCGTTGCACGGCGAATGCGCTGGTCGGTCGGTTTCCCTGCGTCCCGGCGACATCCTGATTCTCGACGTGCGCGAAGCGCTCACCCTGAGGGCCTCGGCGGGCGAGATCATTACGCTCATCATTCCCCACGCGGATATCGACCGACTACCGGCCGATCTGCACGGCCAGGTGCTGCTGCGCGAACGGGACTCGACGCGTCAGCTGGCGGCCCGTTTTGAGTCACTGGAGGCGCGGCTGTCGGAGACCGGCGCCGATGCGGCCCAGGCACTGCAATCGTCGATCCGCTCGGTGCTGATCGCGGCGATCGACGACGCCCTGAACGAGGTCGACCCGCCGCCCCGGCGCCGGTCATCCCGAGCGGTTCCCGAGCCGGCCTGCAAGGAGGTGGGTGCTGCCCCGACCTCCTTGCAGGCCATTCAGACGACCTTGCTCGGTTGGTCTAAGCGCGACGACTGACCCGTTGCCGGCGCGAGTCCGCCCTGGTGAGCGAGACGGGGTGGCTTGCGAAAAAGGTGTATAAATATACAGTATCGGTATGAACGCCTATGCCGAGCTGTCCGCCCGTTCCAATTTCAGCTTTCTGACTGCCACGCCCGGCCCGGAGCGATTGGTGGAGACGGCCGCGGCGCGCGGTTATGTCGCCATCGCCATCTGCGACGAGTGCTCGCTGGCCGGGGTGGTGCGTGCCCAGCAAGGCTGGCGGGCGCTACCGGAGGGCGGGCGCCCGCAGCTGATCATCGGTACGCGGCTGGTGCTCGAGGAGGGCGACGAGCTGGTGTTGCTGGCAGCGACCCGGGCCGGTTATGCCGCGATCAGCCAGCTTGTTACCCGCGGGCGTCGGGCGGCGGCTAAGGGCGAGTACCGGCTTGGCCGGGGGGACGTGCTCGATGGGCTGAATGCCGGGGTGCGGGTGATCTGGCAGGTGCCGCCTGGTGGCATGGCCTCGCCGGACTGGCTGCTCGCCGGTGGCATCCGTCCCTGGCTGGGCGTGGTGGCGTGGCTCGACGGGTTGGACGGGCGGCGGGCGGCCCATGCCCGGGCGCTGGCGGCGGCCCATGATCTGCCTGTTACCGCCCTGGGTGACACGTTGATGGCCGATCGGCAAGAAAAGCCGCTGCTGGACGTGGTCACGGCCCTGCGACATCGCGTGACCGTGATGGAGGCAGCCGATCGCCTGCCGTCCAATGCCGAGCGCCACCTGCGCCCGGTCGAGGCGCTCGCCGAGCTCTTCCCGGCCGAGTGGCACGCCGAGGCCGTGGCCCTGGCCGCCCAGTGCCGGTTCTCCTTGGACGAGCTGTCCTACGAGTACCCGCTGGACGATATCCCGCCGGGGGTGACCGGGGGCGAGCAGCTGCGCCGGCTGACCTTCGAGGGCGCGGCCGTGCGCTGGCCCGACGGCATCCCCGAGCGAGTGGTCGCCCAGGTCGAGCGTGAGCTCTCGATCATCCAGGAGATGGCCTTCGAGCCGTACTTTCTCACCGTGCACGACATCGTGCGCTTCGCCCGCTCGCGCGGCATTCTCTGTCAGGGGCGCGGCTCGGCGGCCAACTCGGCGGTGTGCTTCGCGCTCGGCATCACCGCGGTCAATCCGGCGGAATCCTCGATGCTGTTCGAGCGCTTCATCTCCAAGGAACGCGCCGAGCCGCCCGACATCGACGTCGACTTCGAACACCACCGCCGCGAGGAGGTGATGCAGTACATCTACCGCCGTTACGGCCGCGAGCGGGCTGCGCTGGCGGCGACGGTGATTCGCTACCGTCGCAAATCCGCGCTGCGCGATGCCGCCCGGGCGTTAGGGGTAGGCGAGGACGTCACCGAGCGCGTCAACGAGCAACTCGCCTGGTGGGACAAAGAGGTCAGCGACGAGAAGCTGGCGGCGGCCGGCGTCGACGGCAACCTGCGACAGATCCGCTGGTGGCTGGCGATCGCCCGCCAATTGACCGGCATGCCGCGGCATCTCTCGCAGCACGTCGGCGGGTTCGTCATCGCCCGCGGCCAATTGGCCGACCTGGTGCCGGTGGAGAACGCCTCGATGGCCGACCGCACGGTCATCCAGTGGGACAAGGACGACCTGGACGCCGTGGGCTTGATGAAGATTGACGTGCTGGCCCTGGGCATGCTCTCGGCAGTGCGCCGCGCCTTCGAACTGGTCAATCACCACCGCCCGCGCGAGCGCGACCTGGCATTGTGGTCGATTCCGCGCGAGGACCTGGCCACCTTCGAGATGATCAGTCGGGCGGACACCGTCGGCGTGTTCCAGATCGAGTCGCGGGCGCAGATGAGCATGCTGCCGCGTCTTCGGCCCCGCTGCTTCTACGATCTCGTGATCGAGATCGCCATCGTTCGCCCCGGCCCGATCCAGGGCGAGATGGTCCACCCCTACCTCAAGCGCCGGCAGGGGCTCGAACCCGAGGAGTACCCCAACGAGGCGATCCGATGTGTGCTGGGTCGCACGCTGGGCGTGCCGATCTTCCAGGAGCAGGTGATCGAGCTGGCCATGGTGGCCGCCGGGTTTTCCGCCGGCGAGGCCGACCAGTTGCGCCGGGCACTGGGCGCCTGGCGCAAGCGCGGCACGCTGGAGGACTTTCGCAAGAAGCTATTCGACGGCATGACCGAGCGTGGCTTTGCCGCCGAATTCGCCGATCGCGTCTACCGGCAGATCCTCGGTTTCGGCGAGTACGGCTTTCCCGAATCGCACTCGGCCAGCTTCGCCGTGATCGCCTACGCCTCGGCCTGGCTCAAGTGCCACGAGCCGGTCGCCTTCTACTGCGCGCTGTTGAACAGCCAGCCGATGGGGTTCTATGGCCCGTCGCAGCTGGTGCAGGACGCCCGCCGCCACGGCGTGGTGGTGCGTCCGCCCTGCGTGATGGCCAGTGACGGCGAGAGCACGCTCGAACCACTGGGAGAGAAGGGGGGTGCCGTCCAGACCCACGCCCTGCGCCTGGGATTGGGGCGCATTCACGGCCTTTCCGCCGCCGGCCTCGAGCGTCTGCTGGCCGCCCGGGACAAGGCGCCGTTCCGCGAGGTGGCCGATTGCGTGCGCCGGGCGCGTCTGGATGCCCGCGATCGCCGCGCGCTGGCCCATGCCGGTGCCTTTGCCGCGCTGGAGGGCAATCGATACGCGGCGCACTGGTCGGCGAGCGGTATCCCTGCGGACATGGATCTCGAGGCCGGCTTGCCGGCCGACCGAATGGTGGCCGAACCGTCCGTCGACCTGCCCGCGCCCAACCGGGCCGAGACTGTCGTCGCCGACTACCAGCGACTGGGACTGTCGTTAAACGGCCACCCGCTGGGCCTGCTGCGCGAGCGGTTGCAGCGGCTGCGCCTGCGACGCAGCGACGAGCTGGCGACCCGTCACGACGGTGCGCACACGCGCTACTGCGGCCTGGTGACCATGCGCCAGCGGCCCGGCACGGCCAAGGGCACGGTATTTCTCACGCTGGAAGACGAGGTCGGCACGGTCAACGTGATCGTCTGGCCGGATCGTGTCGCCGAATACCGGCAGGTGGTGGTCAATGCCCGCCTGCTGGAGGTGCGTGGTCAGTGGCAGCACCGCGATGGGGTCGCGCACCTGGTCGCCCGCATGCTGGTCGATCACAGCGACTGGTTGGGCGAGTTGCCCACCCGCTCGCGGGATTTTCATTAGGTTTCTGAGCTGGGATTGTGGCCCCTATCGCTGGCCAGCTGCGTTGTCATCAAATATACATGCGAACGGTAATGCGAAACGTTTGCATTGTCATTGGGTGGCGCTATACTGAGACCGTCAATTGAACGCGAAGGGGCCATCGAGTCAGCCAAACCCCATGTGCCCATCGATTCGAGCGATCCATGCTGATCCGGGGAACTTCCGAATTGCGTCCCGGTCAGAGACCGCGAGTCACGTTGCGATGCTTCTTCGTTTTCATCGACTCCTCCTGTGGTGAGTTTTGCGGGCAGGTCTGTTCCCACGGGGAGCGACCTGCCCATTTTTTTGTCTGTTGGAAAAACATCGCTGCCTCTGCAGCGTCCTGTTCGTGCCTTTCCACTCGGCCTCTCGTGGGGACGTTTGCGTTTGTCCAGAACGTCGGTCAAGGACGTTAGGGTGGGACGTTAGCCAGGACATCGTTTGCTGCGATATACGGATGGGCATGACCGGTGAGAGCGGGCTACACTCCGAAGTCGACGTCTACTGACTCGTCCACCAAAGGGGAGATAACAATGAAACGCATGTTGAAACGTATTGCCACGGCGGCGCTCTGCCTGCCGCTGGTCGGTGGGATCGGCCTGGTCCAATCGGTTGCGCAGGCCGCCGACCGGGTCGAACTGGAGTACGACGACATGACCCTGGTCGGGTACATGGAAATGGCGGATGGCAGTTCGGTCGAGGACGGCGTGGTCCTGATGGTCCACGGCACGCTTGCCCACGGGCAGATGGATATCATGAGCAGCATGCAGGAATTGCTGCGTGATGCCGGCTACAACTCGCTGGCGATTAACCTGAGCCTGGGACAGGACGCCCGTGAGGGCATGTACGATGGTGACGACACTCACCGTCACAAGCACGAGGATGCGGTCGACGAGATCGCTGCCTGGGCCGAGTGGCTCAAGGGCGAGGGTGCCGAGCGGCTTGCCGTCATGGGGCACTCGCGCGGTGGTAACCAGGTGGCGCGCTATCTCGCCGATCAGGCCGATCCGATGGTCGAGAAGGCGGTCCTGCTGGCACCGCAGACCTGGTCGGAGGGTTACTACGCCAAGGACTTTAAGGAGAACTTCGGCACCGAGCTTGCCGCGCTACTGGAGAAGGCCGAGGCGTTGGTCGAGCAGGGCAAGGGTGACGAGATTATAGAAACGGATTTTCTCTACTTCACGGATACTCGTGTCGAGGCGGAAAGCGTGCTCAGCTACTACGCTGACGACCCGCGCATGGACACGCCCACGGTGCTGGGCGAGGTCTCTGTGCCGACGCTCGTGATCGTCGCCGGCGCGGACGAGACTGTCACCGATCTTGAAGAGAAGATGGCAGAGCGGGTCGAGGACGATCACATCGAGATGACGGTTGTCTCCGGGGCGGATCACATGTTCCGCGACCTGTTCCTCTACGACGCGGCCGATGCCGCAACCGACTTTATCGGCTGGCACTAAGCCACGAGTCTCCTGGCCCGAATCGGTCGGCTGGGGATAGAGAGGCGGATCCACTCGGATCCGCCTTTTTGCTTGGCTGACTGAAATGTCCGGTTCGGCCGTCGACACGGCCAGCAGGGCGCTGGTGAAGACGCTTCGCCTGGTGGTACCTTCCAATCAAAGACAACCACCACGCCCGGAGCGACCGATGGACGAATCCTGCCCGATCCTGATTGCCAGTGACCTCTCCGATGCCAGCGAGGTGGCGGTGACCCGTGCGATGCAATTGGCCTCCCGCCGTTCCTGCCCTGTAACCGCATTGCATGTCATCCAGGAGGAGCCGTTGTGGTGGGTGGTCAAGAGTCGTGATCTTGACCCGGACGAGTTGCGCGCCGAGCTGCTCCGCGAGGCGCTTGCCGGGTTGAACTCGCAATTGCAGGCGGCGGCGGGGCGACTGGCGATCGACCCGCCCGAATCGAACGTGGAGGCCCGGCTGGGCAAGCCGGTCGCGGTGGCCAGCGAGATGGCGGAGTCCATTGACGCACGCCTGATCGTGGTGGGCGCCCACGGCCGCCACGCGGTGCGCGACTGGTTCATTGGCACGACCGCGGAAAAGGTGGTGCGCGCCGGCAATGTGCCGGTACTGGTCTCTCGGGTGGAGCCGACCCATGGCTACCACAAGGTGACGGTGGCGGTGGACTTCTCCGAATCGAGCCGGGTGGCACTGCGAGCGGCGCTCGAGTGGGCGCCGTACGCGCAGTTCACCTTGGTGCATGCCTACGAGACGTGGTTCGAGAGTTATATCGATCCGGCCACCTACGAGCGTCTGCGCCAGGAACAGGAAGAAGCGTTGTACGCGCGCCTGCGCGAATTCGCTCAGGAGTTGGGCGTGTGCAGCGATCACGAGGTCGACTACCGCATCATTGCCGGCCATCCCGGCACGGCCGTAGTCGAAGCGGCGGCCAAGGCCCATGCCGATCTCACCGTCTGCGGCACCCAGGGCGAGACCGGCTTGCGCCACCTGCTGCTTGGCAGCGTGGCCCAGCACATCCTGCGCGAGTCGAAGGGAGACGTGCTGACGGTACGTGATCACGGCGACTGACGACCATGCCGCATTACTAGGTTGGGCACTCGATCCAGTCGGACTTTTCTTTACAAAGGGCCGGTCGGGTGCTTGATTTGATCGACGCTAGTCGACCTGCCCAAGAGGAATTGCCCCATGCTCATCTACAGTCATCCGGTGTGCTGGAAGCACGAGAACGAGAACGACGTCATGCTGCCGCACCCGGAGCGTCCCGAGCGCCTGGACGCGGTGATGGCGGCGATCGAGCGCTTCCCGGCCGAGCGATATACACGGGTCGAGGCGCCGCTGGGCGACAAGAGCGACTACGAACTGGCCCATGACCCGCGTTATGTCGAGGCGATCTTTAGCCAGGCACCGACACCCGGTGATTTCCAGGCGTTGCGGGTCGACGGCGATACCTCGCTAAACGAGTACACGATCGAGGCCAGCCGGCGGGTGGTGGGCGCGGCCAAGGCGGCCATCGATGCCGTCCTGCCGGGGCCCGAGCGACGTGCCTTTCTTGCCACCCGTCCGCCCGGCCACCATGCCGGGCCCTGTCAGCCGCGCGGTTTCTGCGTGTTCAACAACGTCTCGATCGCGGCCTACTACGCCATCCGGCATCACGGGCTCGAGCGGGTGGCGATCGTCGATTTCGACGTCCATCACGGCGACGGCACCGAGGAGATCGTCGCCAACAGCGACGCGGTGCGCTTTTTCTCGGTCTTCCAGCACCCGTACTACCCGTACTCGGGCATCCCGCCGATCGCCGACAACTGCTTCCCGATCGGCCTGCCCAACATGACCGATGGCAAGGCGTTCCGCAAAGGGGTGCGCGACTCGGTCTGGTTCGAGACGCTGCGCGATTTCCGCCCGCAACTGCTGCTGTTCTCCGCCGGTTTCGACGCCCACAAGAATGACCCGCTGGGCGGCTGGATTCTCGAGGACGAGGACTTTGCCTGGATCACCCGCGAGGTGATCGCCGCGGCGGGCGGGGACGACCTGCCGGTGGTGTCCTTGCTGGAGGGTGGTTACGACCTGGAGGGGCTGGAGGACTCGGTGCTCGCCCATCTCAAGGCCCTGGACGGGGATGCCGGCTAAGCCCATCGCACTCGAGCAACTCGAGGCCGAGATACGCACCTGCCGCCTGTGCGAGGCGGAATTGCCGCTCGGCCCGCGGCCGGTGTTCATCGCCCGCCGCGAGGCCCGCCTGCTGATCGCCGCCCAGGCGCCGGGACGACGGGTGCACGAGACCGGCCTGCCGTTCAATGACCCCAGCGGCGATCGGCTGCGCGACTGGCTCGGGATCGACCGCGAGACCTTCTATCACCACCCGGCCATCGCCATCGTGCCGATGGGCTTCTGCTTTCCCGGCACCGGCCGGGGCGGGGACCTGCCGCCGCGACCGGAATGCGCCCCGACCTGGCGTCGGCCGTTGCTCGAGGCGATGCCGCAGGTCGAGACCACGGTGGTCATCGGCCGTTACGCGCTGGGTTGGCACCTGGGGCTCAAGGGCGGCCAGCGCTTGACCGACCTGGTCGCCGACTGGCGGCGTCTGGCCCCGGCCCACTTCCCGCTGCCGCATCCCAGTCCGCGCAACAACCGTTGGCTTCGAAACAACCCCTGGTTCGAGGAGGAGGTGGTTCCCGCCTTGAGGATCCGGGTGGCGCGGTTGCTCGACGCGGACTGACGCGAACTCACTCGCGGAATTTCAGACCTACCTGGGTGATCGTCGGGCCGTCCATCTCGCGCACGGTCAGGCTGACGCGATCGAGATCGACCGAATCACCCACGACCGGCGGGTTGCGCAACAACGACTTGATCGCCTCGTCGAGGGTCGCCTCCTGCAGTTCCTCGGGTGGGTGGATTCCGTAGACCTGGGCCAGATCGGCGATGCGCGCCCCGCCACGCAGCGAGAAGGCACCGAAGAAGGTCTGTTCGGCCAGATCGGCCTTCTTGCGTCGCTCGCCGGTGAAGAAGCGGTTGAGGTCGTTGATCATGTCCTCGGGAATGATCGTCAGCACGATGTCACCCGACTGGAAGCGAAAGCCCGTTTCCGGCTTGCGCAGGGCGAGATTGCGCACCACGCCCGCAACCATTACCGATTCGCCGAACGGCATGCGTTCGGGACCGGCGCCGTCGGCATCCGTGTGTTCGCCTACCACGAATTGCACCATCTCCAGCCGGGGCTCGATCGGCAGGTTCAGGTCCGCTCGCTGGCGCGGCTCGGCCAGCGGCGGCACCTCGACCTTGAGCAGGCGCGCGGCTAACGGCACCGTGCTGCCCTGGATCAAGAGCGAGGTGATCACCACCACGTAGGCGATCTCGAAGAAGCGCTCGGCATCGGGGATGCCGTAAATCATCGGGAACAGCGCCAGCACGATCGGTACCGCGCCGCGCAGCCCCACCCAGGCAATGAAGGTGGTCTCGCGCCAGTTGAAATGAAACGGCCACAGCCCGATCCAGATGGCGATCGGTCGGGCCACCAGCAGCAGGGCGAACGCCAGGATCAGGGCCGGGACTATCTGGTCGAGCACCGCCGACGGGGTGACCAGCAGCCCCAGGATCAGGAACATGCCCGCCTGCGCCAGCCAGGCCAGCCCGTCCATGATGCGCAAAACGTGGAAGGTGCCGCGGTTTCTCGCCGTGCCGATCACCAGCCCCGTGAGATAGATGCCCAGAAAACCGCTGCCGCCCAGTTCGTTGATCAGCGCGAACGACAACAGCCCGCCGGAGGCGATCAACAGCGCGTAGAGTCCCTCGGCCAATTCGATCCGCCGCAGCACCTCGCGCAATAGAAAGCCGAAGGCCACGCCCAGCACGGCACCGATGCCGAATTGCTGGACCAGGAATACCAGGATCCACGGATCGAGCAGCGACTGACCGGCCGAGATCACCTCGAGCAGGGTGATGGTGAGGAAGATCGCCATCGGGTCGTTGATGCCCGACTCGATTTCCAGTGTCGAGCCGACCCGTTCGTTCAGCCGGGTGCCGCTGCCCTTCAACAGCGAGAACACGGCCGCCGCGTCGGTCGAGCCGATGATCGCGCCCATCAACAGCCCGTAGTACCAGTTGAACCCCATCAGCCAGGTGGCCAGCGCCCCCATGGCCCCGGCGGTGATCATCACGCCGACGGTCGCCAGCGACAGGGCGGGCTTGAGGGCGACGCGGAAGGTGCGGATATGGGTGCGCAGGCCGCCGTCGAGCAGGATGATGGCCAGGGCGATGTTGCCGATCAGGAAGGCGGTCTGGAAATCGTCGAACTGCACGCCGCCGATGCCGTCCTGCCCGGCGAGCATGCCCACGCCGAGGAAGATCAGCAGCAGCGGAAAGCCGAAACGCGATGACGCCATGCCGGCGATGATGCTGGTGAACAGCAGCAGGGCGCCGAGCAAGATAAACGAGTTGGTCGCGTCCATGGCTCTCGGGTCCGGCGTGGGTGGCGGTTCCTCAACTATACGCGAGGCCACGGGGCGAGCGGGCTTGCTGCCCACGGTCCATTCCGAGTCGAACGCCGAGGGATGGTCCGCACACGGCGTGTCGGGCCGACGTCCGATCCGCCGGGGATGAGACGTGATTGGCGCGAGTCACTCCCGGGAACGTGGCGCCCTGGCCAGTGTCAGCCCGGTCGTTGCCGGCCGGGTACCAGCGCAATCAGGTCGCCGGGGCGAGGAAGGCAGGAGGCGTCTCGAGAAACGAGCGCATGGCCACCGGTACCGACTTGGGGGCGGACGGCAGGGGAAAGCGGGCATCGATTTCGCGCCGGACCGCGGCCTGTTCGGGTAGCAGCGGCAGGTGCCCACCGGCGAGCACCTCGACGGCATCGGACAGGCCCAATCGATCGAGGTGCTGGGTCGGTGCCTCGAGGAAGGTCTCCAGGTCGAGGCCGGTCGTCGACAGGCGACAGGCGCGGAAGATATTGGCCCAGAAATCGATCATTTCGTCACGGTAGGTCTGCATGGCTGCGCTCCTCTGTTGACCGCCTACAAACTAGGCATGTCCAGATAGTATGCACACAATCTGGACGTGTCAACAAAGTCACGTAATTTTTATTGACATACCGTCGGCGGGTCGGAGAATGGGCCTATGAACCGCATTACCCCGACCACCATCGATGACCTGAAATGGGACCTGCGCCAGCGACTCAAGCTGCTCGAGTGCACCGTGCTGCTTAACGGCTGGGTACGCACCCAGGCGCTGACGGAGAGTTTCGGCATCAGCCGGGCGCAGGCTTCCAAGGACTTTGCCGTCTACCAGGCACTCGCCCCCGACAACCTCGTCTACAACCGTTCGCGGAAGGTCTACGAGCCCGGCGAGCGCTTCGCCGCGCTGTTGCTGTCGGGACGGACCTCCGAGTTGCTGGATGTGCTGGCGGCCGTGCCGGGAGAGAATCGGCCGGTGGTGGCGTTGGCCGCCGCCGGACCGAACGTGGAACTGTTGCGTCCGCTCGAGCGCGAACTGGATCTGGATATCCTGCGCGCGGTGTCGGCGGCGGCCAGCAACGGCCATCGGCTGCGGGTGGCGTACCAGTCGATGCGGCGGCCGAACGCACGCCGCATCGAGTTGTCGCCCCACACGCTGGTCTACAGCGGTTTTCGTTGGCACCTGCGGGCGTTCAGTCACGAGCACGAGGAGTACCGTGATTTCGTGCTCGCCCGCATGGGGAATGCCGAACCGCTGCCGGATCAGCCCGGCGCGCCGCGCGAGCAGGATGCCGACTGGTTCGAGGAGGTGACGGTGCGGGTCGGGGTGCACCCGGAGCTGCCGGCGACCCAGCAGGCGGTGATCGCCGCAGATTACGGCATGATCGATGGCGAGCGCCGTGTGACCGTGCGCCAGGCACTGTTGCCTTACCTGCTGCGGTTGATGCAGATCGAGCCTGAGCGGGAGCACCCGGACCCGGTGGTTCAGCAGATTCGCCTGCTTAATCCCGAGGTAGCGGCCAGAAACGGTTGGGACTGACGTTCAAGTCGGTCCGATCCTCTGGCAACGATTGTCCCCCTGAGACTGGGCGTGCTGAAGTGCTTCGAGGACGTGCCGGTAGGCTTCTTCGGAGGTCTGCCCGATCTCCAGGTCCGTCACGCCACAGGAGACCGTGATCTTCAGGCTGCTACCACCACGGCGCAGCCTGGTGCGTGTCATTCGCGTATGGATTCGGTCAGCCAGCTCGATGCCGACCGAGCCGTCCTGCTCGGCCAGGATTACGGCGAATCGTCCCGGGCCGATGCGTGCCAGGAAGTCGTTGTAGTGAATCTTGCGCGCGATCACCTGGACCATCACGATCAATATCCTGTCGGCGGTTTCCTGGCCTTGCGACCGGATAAGCTCATCGAACTGGTCGATCTCGACGTATACCAGTGACTTGGGCGGTCGCTCCGGTGCGAGTCGCCCCAATTCCGCCTGCAGATGCTGTTCGAACGCGAAGGCGTTGGGGAGGGCGGTGAGCGGACAGCGATTGCGGTCACCGCACTGCTGCTTGAGCTTTGCCTCCTGCATCTGTGCCCGACGGATCACGGTGGTGAGGTAACCCCGCAAGCGCTGATTCTGGTTCTCGAACTCGGCCAGGCGCCCCCGCTCGGCCTCGTGAAATTCCCGCACCGACTCATGCAAGTGCTCGATCTGTGAACGGACGGTCTCCTTGAGGGCATTGATGTCCTCGGCGTGATCAATGTCCGATTTCAGGGCGTTTACCTGTTTGCCGAGCCGGCTGTCGAAGCGCTTCAGCTTGCCGCGCTGCTGCTCCGCCTCGCGCCCCTGGTTGAAGGCATCGTCCTCGATCCGCTGGACCGTGGTCTTGATCTCGTCGAGGAACTGGGCGAGTTCGGACTTTTCCTGCTCGATCATCTGTCGCATCTCGTTGATCAGAGCGACGGTTCGATCGATCAGCAGGCTGGGGTTGGCATCGAACTGATGCTCGCGGATGCCGCCCAGCAGTCGTTGGCGGTGAGGCTCAAGGGGTTTGATCAGGGCGATTCCCTCGAGCAAGGGAGGGAGGAACTCGCGGACGAAGATCTTGCGCTGGTAGGCGGGTGATGCGGTTTCCGCGGCCGCATCCTCTTGCCTCGGAGATGGGTTTTCCAGCGTGCGCAAGCGCTCGGAGAGCTGATCGATGTCGCGCTGCATCTGGTCGAGCGGAAAGTCGGCATCCGTCTGTCGACGGGCATGACTGCGAATCCGGCGGCAGAGTGGCACCAGACTTGGGTAGGCCTCTTCAACCACGATGAGCGTTCGGCTCAGGGTCAGCTTGAACAGCTTGACCAGTTGCAGGTCGTGCTCTTCAAGACGGCTGAATTCCCGGAGCATGCGCTCGTAGCTCTTGCGGTAGAACTCTTCCGATTCTGGCATTCCCTGCTTCCCGATCTATTTCTTTTTCGCCCAGCATCAAACTACCCCAGTGTCATACTCGGGCAAAGAAGGAAGTGGCGCTTTGTGCTTGTATCAATCTCGATGACAAGTCGCACACCCGCTTGGCTCCCTTGGTCCATGGAGCGCATTGATGATGCGGGTGA
Source organism: Halothiobacillus sp. (assembly GCA_016278265.1). Lineage (GTDB taxonomy): Bacteria > Pseudomonadota > Gammaproteobacteria > Halothiobacillales > Halothiobacillaceae > Guyparkeria. The sequence goes on from JADQCE010000002.1 coordinate 393,531, forward strand.
TGATGGTTTACCCACGCACCTCATTAACCAATAGGATGTCAATAACATATTGATTTATGAGGAGGTGTTCGTGTTGTAATCCCGGCGTTCCCGGCTATAACAATGGGGTATGTCCACATAAAAAGGGGGAACCCGAGATGAGCAAGGTACGCAATACGATTTTTGCCGGCACGGCACTGATGATCACGGCCGCACCGCTGCACGCCGCTGAGGGCACGTTCGACACGCCGGCCTTGGTTCCCGAGGTGGCCGTGAAAGCCGTTGCAGCGGCCGTGGAGGCCTGTCGTGAGCAGAACGCCCAGGTCACCGCCGTGGTCGTGGGGCCGGACGGCACACCTCAGGCCCTCAAGCGCGACCGCTATGCCGGGCCGCACTCGGTGGAAACGGCCCAGAGCAAGGCGTGGACCGCGGTGAGCTTCCGCACCGATACCATCGAGCTGCACGGGACCAGCAAGCCCGGCGATGAAAGCTACGGCATCCAGCACCTCGCCGGCGTGACGATTCTCGGCGGTGGCAAGCAGATTACCTCCGACGGCCGTATCGTCGGCGGGATCGGGGTGTCCGGCTCGCCGAGCGGCAGCATCGACGACGAATGCGCCGCGGCCGGTATCGAGGCAATCCAGGACGATCTGCTCTGAGAGCGGCCAATCGTCATGACGCGCCGGTCCCGTCATGTCACCGCGGTGGCGTGACTCGAGAGCGATAACGCCCCTCTTCCGGGGCGTTTTTTGGTGCCTTTGCGGACAGGGACCAGGCTGTTTCCATCCCGGTCATTCGTCTTCGGTCCGTAATGCCCGCAGGTTGGAGAACGTGCGACTATCGCTTAGTGGAGTGGGATCTCCCAGCATGCTTTGCCGTGACGTGTAAGCCACGTCGAGGAAGGGCAGGTGGTGGCAAGGACATCAACGGAAACCGGCTCGGTTTGGCGGGGAGGCTGTCGGGTGATCCCCCGTGTGTGAAGGAGAACTGCTTGAATCGCCTCAGGGCAAGGAGCCTGTTGCATGTCACCGATTCGTCGCCGCTGGTTGATCCGAATAATCGCCGTTTCCCTGGTGGTGGCCTTCCTTGGCTGGTGGGCCTGGCAGCAGTTAACCGTGGTGGACGAGTATCCCGGGCTGGCAAGTGGCAACGGGCGAATCGAGGCGGTGGAAATCGACATCGCGGCCAAGGTTCCCGGCCGGGTGGAATCGATCCTCGTCGATGAGGGCGAGTTCGTTACTACCGGTCAGCCGGTGGCCCGCATGGACACGCGCACGCTGGAGGCCGAGCTCCATCAGGCCGAGGCACGCCTGCGCCAGGCGAGCAGCGATGTGGTGACCGCCCGCAGCCAGGTGGCCCAGCGCGAGGCGGAAAAGGCCGCGGCCGAATCCCTGCTGGCACAGCGCCAGGCCGAGCTCGACATCGCCGAGAAGCGCCTGTCGCGCACCTCGCGGCTGGTGATTAGCGGGTCGGTTTCCCGGCAGGAGGTGGACAACGACGAGGCGCGCGTGAAGGGAGCGGCCGCCGCGGTGAGCGCGGCGCGCGCTCAAATCGCCGCGGCCGAGGCGGCGACCGCCACCGCCCGGGCGCAGGTGGTCGGCACCGAGGAGGCCGTCGCCGCCGTCCGGGCAACCATCGAGCGCATCGAGGCCGATATCGCCGACAGCACCCTGTACGCCCCGCGGGACGGGCGCATCCAGTACCTGGTCGCCCAGCCGGGCGAGATCGTCGGCGCCGGCGGCCGGGTGTTGAACATGATCGATCTCAAGGACGTCTTCATGACCTTCTTTTTGCCCACCGATGTGGTCGGACGGATCGCCATTGGCGCCGAGGCAAGGCTGGTGATCGACGCCGCGCCGCAATACGTCATTCCCGCGCGCATCTCGTTCATCAGCGACGTGGCGCAGTTCACCCCCAAGACGGTCGAGACTCGCGAGGAACGCCAGAAGCTGATGTTCCGCGTGCGTGCCCGCCTGCCGGTCGACCTGCTCGAGCGTTACATCGTGCAGGTCAAGACCGGCCTGCCGGGCGTGGCGTGGGTGCGCTATGACAACGAGCAGTCCTGGCCCGAGCATTTGGCGGTACGGGTGCCTGACTGATGGCCGATACCGCGCCGGTGGCCCGCCTGCGCGGGGTCGGACTGCGCTACGGGGAGACGGTCGCGCTCGACGGGATCGACCTCGATATCCCGGCCGGGCAGATGGTCGGGCTGATCGGCCCGGACGGCGTCGGCAAATCCAGTCTGCTGGCGCTGGTGGCCGGCGCCCGAATGATCCAGTCCGGTTCGATCGAAGTCCTCGGCGGCGATATCGGCCGGGCGCGCTTTCGTGGCCGGGTCAGCCCGCGCATCGCCTACATGCCGCAGGGCCTGGGTCGCAATCTCTACCCGACCCTGTCGGTGTTCGAGAACGTCGATTTCTTCGGCGGGCTGTTCGGGCATGCCCCGGTCGAGCGCCGGCGACGCATCACCGAGTTGCTTGAGGCCACCGGCCTGGCCCCGTTTGCCGACCGACCGGTAGGCAAGCTGTCCGGCGGCATGAAGCAGAAGCTCGGCTTGTGCTGTGCGCTGATCCATTCGCCGGACCTGCTGATCCTCGATGAGCCGACCACCGGCGTCGACCCGCTCTCGCGCCGCCAGTTCTGGCGCCTGATCGAACGGATCCGCGCCCAGCATGACGGCATGAGCGTACTGGTGGCCACCGCCTACATCGAAGAGGCCGAACGCTTCGACTGCCTAGTGGCGATGGATGCCGGCCGGGTGCTGGCGACGGGATCGCCTGAGGCCTTGCTGGAGCAGACGGGACGGGAGACGCTCGAGTCGGCCTTCATTTCGCTGCTGCCGGCAGGCGAACGCCACGAGCATCGCCCGGTCGACCACAGCGCGCATCCCGACACGAAGACCGCTCCGGTCGCCATCGAGGCTCGGGGGCTGACCAAGCATTTCGGCACCTTCACCGCGGTGGAGGACGTCAGCTTTTCCATCCCCCGGGGCGAGATCTTCGGCTTCGTCGGTTCGAACGGTTGTGGCAAGACCACCACGATGAAGATGCTCACCGGCCTGCTGCCGGCAAGCGACGGCGAGGCCCGGCTGTTCGGCCACCGCCTCGACCCGCATGATCTCGCCACCCGCCACCGGGTCGGTTACATGACCCAGGGGTTTTCGCTCTATGGCGAGTTGACCGTCCGGCAGAACCTCGAGCTGCATGCTCGGCTATTTGGACTGGCACGCGCGGCGGTCGGCGAGCGGGTGAAAGCCGTGGCCAGCCGCTTCGGCCTCGATCGGGTCATGGACGCGCTTCCCAACGAACTGCCGCTGGGCGATCGCCAGCGCCTGTCGCTGGCCGTGGCCTTGGTGCACGAGCCGGAGATCCTGATCCTCGACGAGCCCACCTCGGGCGTCGATCCGATTGCCCGCGACGCGTTCTGGCGCACCCTGATTGAGCTGGCCCGCGACGAGCAGGTGACCATCTTCATCTCGACGCACTTCATGAACGAGGCCGAGCGCTGCGACCGGCTCTCGCTGATGCATGCCGGGCGGGTGCTGGTCACCGGCACGCCCGAGGAGGTGGTCGCCTCCCGCGGGGCGGCGGACCTCGAGGCGGCGTTCATCGACTACCTCGAGGCCGCCGCCGAGACCGACGAGTCGGCAATGCCGGGCACCGGTGAGGAGTCGGCGGAACTCGCGGGCGGTCGGCCGTCCACCCGCCGCGCTGCGTTCAGTGCCCGGCGCCTGGCCGCCTACGCGCACCGGGAAGGTCGCGAGCTTACGCGTGATCCGATCCGGCTGACGCTCGCCGCCCTGGGCACCCTGCTGCTCATGCTGGTGCTCGGCTACGGCATGAACATGGACGTCGATGACCTGACCTTCGCGGTGCTCGACCGCGACAGCACCACGGTCAGCCGCGACTACGTCGCCGGGCTGTCGGGCTCGCGGTACTTCATTGAGCACCCGCCAGTAAGCGATTACGCGGAGCTCGACCGCCGCATGCGCTCGGGCGAACTGGGGTTGGTGATCGAGATCCCGCCGGGCTTTGCGCGCGACCTGGCGCGGGGCTCGCCGGTCGAGGTGGGGGCCTGGGTGGATGGCGCGATGCCCACCCGCGCCGAGACCCTGGTCGGCTACGCCCAGGGCATGCACCAGCACTGGTTGGCCATGCGGGCGCGCGAGGCGGTGGGCGAGGCCGCCCTGGTCGGTCCGGCCTCGATCGAGCCACGCTTTCGCTACAACCCGGACGTGAAAAGCCTGCCAGCGATGGTGCCGGCGATGATCCCGTTGCTGCTGATGCTGATCCCCGCCATCCTGAGCGCCTTGTCGGTGGTGCGCGAGAAGGAGCTGGGGTCGATCGTGAACTTCTACGTCACCCCGGTCACGCGCCTGGAGTTCCTGCTCGGCAAGCAATTGCCCTACGTGGTGCTGGCGATGGGCAACTACCTGCTGCTGGTGGCGCTGGCGGTGATCGTCTTCGGCGTGCCGATCACCGGCAGCTTCCTTGCCCTGAGCCTGGCCGCGCTGTTGTACGTGTTCGCCTCGACGGCCCTGGGACTGCTGATCTCCACCTTCGTAAAGAGCCAGCTGGCGGCCATCTTCGGCACGGCGATCCTCACCATGATTCCGTCGACGCAGTACTCGGGGCTGATCGACCCGGTCACCGCGCTCGAGGGGCTGGGCGCGGTGATCGGGCAGGTGTTCCCGGCGACGCACTTCGTCACCATCGCGCGCGGCACGTTCTCCAAGGCACTGGGCTTCGAGGATCTGGCTGGCTCGTTTTTGCCGCTGCTGCTGGCTGGCCCGGTGATGATCGCGATCGCCACCCTCTTGCTGAGAAAACAGGAGCGATAGGGGCATGTGGCGCAATATCTGGTATTTGGGCCTGAAGGAATTTCGCAGCCTGTGGCGCGACACGATCATGCTGGTTCTGATCGTCTTTGCCTTCTCGCTCGCGATCTACACTGCCGCCACCGCCATGCCGGAGACGCTCAACAAGGCCCCGATCGCGATCGTCGACGAGGACCGCTCGCCGCTGTCGATGCGCATTGCCGATGCCTTCTACCCGCCGTCGTTCCTGCCGCCGCGCCTGATTTCCGCCGTTGAGATGGACGAGCGCATGGATGCCGGCCTGGATACCTTCGCCCTGCATATCCCCTCCGGATTCCAGCGCGACGTGCTGGCCGGGCGTAGCCCGACCATCCAGCTGAACGTCGATGCCACCCGCATGAGCCAGGCCTTCGTCGGCAGCGGCTATATCCAGGCGATCGTGCAGGGGGAGATCGAGGCCTTTCTCGCCGCCGATCGCGAGGTGAACACCCCGCCGGTCGAGCTGGTCTGGCGGGCCCGGTTCAACCCGGAGTTGCAGGCATCGTGGTTCGGTGCCGTCACGGAGCTGATCAACAACATCACCATGCTCGCGATCGTGCTTACCGGCGCGGCGCTGCTACGCGAACGTGAGCACGGCACGGTCGAGCACCTGCTGGTCATGCCGGTCACACCCTTCGAGATCATGGCCAGCAAGGTATGGTCGATGACCGTGGTCGTGCTGGTGGCCGCGACGTTTTCCCTGACCATTGTCGTGCAGGGCCTGCTCGCCATCCCGATCGAGGGATCGGTGATGCTGTTCTTGGCCGGCGCACTGTTGCACCTGTTCGCGACCACGTCGCTGGGGATCTTTCTCGCGACCATCGCCCGCTCGATGCCGCAGTTCGGGTTGCTGATCCTGATGGTGCTTTTGCCGCTGCAGATCCTTTCCGGCGGGATGACCCCGGCCGAGAGTCTCCCCGACTGGATACATCTGTTGATGCAGGCCGCGCCGACGTTGCACTTCGTCGCCATGGCGCAGGCCGTGCTTTTTCGCGGGGCGGGGTTCGAGATGGTCTGGCCGCAATTCGCCGCGCTGGCCGCGATCGGTGGCATCCTTTTCATGCTCTCGCTGGCGCGATTCCGGCGGATGCTGGCGGATCTCGGCTGAGAGGCTAGACAGATCCGGCGGTCAGCTCGACGAGGCAGTGCCACACGCGCCGGCGCAGCACGGGGTGGCCCCGGTCGAGTCGGCGGATCAGGCTGACCTTCTCGGCGAGATAGGTAGGGGCAAACTCGGGGTCGTGGCGGGCGATCGACTGCACGTTGTGCAGCACATCGGCGTACTTGATCGTCTGGGCGCGCGGCTCGGCGCGGGCGACATGGTCGTGATCGATACGCTTGCGGCTGGCGCGCTCGCCGTCGGCCCGGGTGGAAGGATTGGTCAGCGAGAGGACCATCCGCACCACCGAACGGGGCATCTCGCGCGCCAGGTCAGCGGCCGTCACCGGCGTGTCCTCGACCACGTCGTGGAGCAGGGCGGCGGCCAGCACCAGTGGATCGCTGTGAAACGGCGCGACCGTGAGGGCGACGGCGATCGGGTGCGAGACAAAGGGTTCGTGCGTGTAACGGCGCACCTGGCCGTCATGCGCCTCGGTCGCGATCGCCAGCGCGTGGCGCACCACGAGCGAGGGGTGACGGGTGAGCGGGTTGGTGAAAGGCGTGGTCATGGAGGCGCGGTTATCGTGGCGAGGCCTTGGTGCTGAATGGAGGCGGGGCCAAGTGTGCCCGGCCAATCATCGACGCTCAAGTCGCCCCGTTGGGCCGCGAGACGGCACCGGGTCAATGCAACCTGCGCTTTGATGGATTGCGAGTCCCGGTGGTCGTATCGTGTGGGGTAGGCATATGCGCCCCCTCACAACCAGCGAGTGTTTTCATGACTCTATCCCGTCGCCCGTATTCCCGCTTCCGGTCCGCCCTGCGTCGCCCGGTTGGCGCCCTGATCGTCGTCTTGGGCCTAAGTGCCCCTATCCTGACGATTGCCGCCGACACCGGCGGCTCGGCGATGGACCTCTACGACGAGGTGCGCTTTGTCGATCACCTGGCCGACCTGCCGGCGGATCTGGCCTGGATGCAGAAGCACGACAAGCCGATGATGGTGTTCTTTCACGCAAGCTATTGCGGCTATTGCCAAAAGATCGACGATGAATTCCTCATCCCCATGCGCCTCGACCCGGACTACCAGGGGCGCATGATCATCCGCCGGGTCCAGATCGATTCCGAGGATCGTTTCATTGGTGTCGACGGCAACTGGAAGGAGCCGGCGGCGTTTGCCGATGCGCTGGACGTGCGGGGCGTGCCCTATGTGCTGTTCTTCTCCCCCGAGGGCGAGCGGATCGGCGAGATCACCGGCGCCGCCCCGGCGTTCTACAACCACTATCTGGAACGCAATATCGACCGCGCTGAACGCTGCGCCAGGGACATGGGCCCCCCGGAATGCCGCGAGTTCATCGACCGGCCGGGCCTGAAATAGGCGTCCGCTCCCGCACGTTGGACGCGCGAGTGCATCAGGTTCAGGACACGAAAACGCCGCCCTTGTGAGGCGGCATTTCCGTTTGAGGGGGGCTTGCGTGGTTCGGCGTGGTGGCCACGGAGGATCGGGTTGAGCATCCCGCCGCTCGGCTGCCAGCGCAATTTGCGTCGACGCGGCACGGCCTCGTTCGTTCCATCGGCGCGAATCAGAGTCGCGGCCCGCCGACCCTATTCTTGATCCGCTTGAGCAACGTCTGGCACTCCACGCTGACGATGCCCGCGCGGCCGTAAATCTGCCGTGACGCGAAGTCCAACAGCGAGTCGGACGAATCCGTCAGCGTGTGGACGTGCAGGCTTCTCATGTCACTCATGATGTAGAGGCTGATCACCTCCGGTTGGTCGGCAAGCGCCTGTGCCACTTCCTCGATGGCGTCCGGCGAGGCCTTGATGTCGAGGAAGGCCGAAACGGACTTGCCCAGCTTCTCCGGGTCGATCACCGCGGTGAATTGCTCGATCGAGCCGCCATCCAGCAATGCCTGCACCCGGTCACGGACATGGGCCCGCGTCACGCCTAGCTGGCGGGCGATTTCGGCGTAGGCCAATCGCCCGTCCTTGATCAGCAGACCGATGATTTCGGTGTCCAGTCGATTCACAAGTGTCTCCCCCGGTATGTCTCGGCATTGGTTCTGCAGGTTTCCTGCCAGTGCCTGCCAGTGGCTTCGGCATCCTCGTGGTGGGGGAGAGGGGGCGTGCCGTGGGATTCTCGGCACCGCCGTGGTGCAAACGAGCACCATTACGCCGCACCAGGTGACAATCGGGGGCGGTGGAGTGGGAAAAGCAGGTGAGAGAGGCGCGAAGGGTCCAGTACGGGCTGACATGTGATTCCGCGAGGGGCGAATACCTTACAAAGCGATACTCGGCCTGCGCCGTCGACGCGCCAGTGTGGTGCGTGAGGCGGCAACTGAGCCTGCACGACCATGTCGGTCAAGATGCTGAAATAACGATAAAAAAACAGGTTTCCTTGTTGCTGGCACGAAGCTCGCAATCCCTGGGGTGTCGCAGACGAATGTAAACGCCTGCCTTTCATCCCACGGAGGAAGACCGTATGTCGATCAATCGCAGAAGCTTCATCAAATCCGGAATAGCCGCGCTCGGCGCGACCGCTGCCGCCTCGGCGCCGATGATTTCGCGCGCCGCCTCGGACAAGACCTTTGTCTGGAAGATGACCAACGCCTATCCGGCGGGGGCGCCGTTTTACTCCACCGGTCCGGGCAGCGCCGAGGACTTCTGTCGCATCGTCGAGGAAATGTCCGGCGGGCGCTTGAAGATCAAGCACTACGCGGCTGGTGAGTTGCTGCCGGCGATGGAGGGCTTCGATGCCTGTTCGAACGGCGTCGTCGAGATGAACTGGGCCAATGCCTATTACTGGGCGGGCAAGACGCCGGCGGCCCAGTTCTTCACCACCGTGCCGTTCGGCATGAATTTCCAGGGAATGACCGCCTGGCTCCAGCACGGTGAAGGCCAGAAGCTCTGGGACGAAGTCTACGAGCCGTTCAACGTGATCGGCATGCCGGCGGGCAATACCGGTGTGCAGATGACCGGCTGGTTCCGTGATCCGATCGAGTCGGTCGAGGATTTCGACGGCCTGCGCATGCGCATCCCGGGCCTGGCCGGCAAGGTCTACGAGCAGCTCGGTGTCAGCGTGAAGCTGCTGCCGGGCGGCGAGATCTTCCCCGCATTGGAGCGCGGCGTGATCGATGCCGCCGAGTTCGTCGGCCCCTACCAGGATCGTCGTCTCGGTCTGCACATGGCCGCCAAGCACTACTACACCACCGGCTGGGCGGAGCCCTGCAACGTCACCGAGCTGCTGGTCAACAAGGATGCCTGGGCGGAGCTGCCCGAGGACCTGCAGGCCATCGTTCGCCACGCGGCCAGTGCCTGCAACGTGACCAGCCACACCTGGTCCGAGGCCAACAACGCCGATGCACTCACCGACCTGGTCGAGAATCACGGCGTCAAGCTCGGCACGCTCTCGCCGGAAATCGTCGCGCGTCTCAAGGAAGGCACGGGCGATGCGCTCAGCGATCTGGCCGCCAAGGACCCCATGGCCAGGAAGGTCCACGACAGCTACTTCGCCTTCAAAAAGAAGCACGACCTGTGGCAGCGGCGCAGCGAGACCGTGCTGCAGACCGACCTGAGCTAAGCCATGAAGACGGCAATCGATGAACTGGCCCGGTCGCTCGATCGGGGGGTGGGTCTGATCGGACGCCTGAGTGCCTGGCTCACCCTGGCCCTGGTGCTGCTGGTGGCCGGCAACGTCCTGTTCCGCTATGTCTTCCACGTCAGCTCGGTCGGGTTGCAGGAGCTTGAATGGCACCTGCTGGCTCTGGTCGCGATGCTCGGATCGGTCTACACCCTCCAGCAGGACGAGCACGTTCGCGTCGACGTCCTCTGGCCGCGCTACCCACCCCGGCTGCGTCGCGCGTTCGGCGCACTGATCGCGGCGGTGATCATCGTGCCCATGGCGCTGTGGCTCGGCTGGCTCTCGGTCGATTACGTCACCAAGTCCTATGGCATGGGCGAGGGGTCGCCCGATCCGGGCGGCCTGTCGCACCGCTACCTGGTCAAGGCCGTGATCCCGATCGGCTTCTCGCTGATCGCCATCCAGGGGGTCGCTATCGCCCTGCGCGACGGCCTGGCCGTCTTCGCCCCCGACCCGGATGCCATGTTCGCCTCGGGTAAATCCTCCCCTTCGCCCGCGGCCCCGCCGGAACAGCCCGCGGCATCCCACTGATAGTGGAGACGGACCCATGGATTCCTACAGCCTGGCGTTGATGATGATCGCGGGACTGCTGGTGCTCATATTCGCCGGTATCCCGGTGGCCTTTTCGATTGCCGCCGTCGGCATCGTGTTCGGGTTGATCGGCGTGGGCGACTTCATGTTCAACCTGTTGCCGGCACGCATCTTCGGCGTGATCACCAACTACACGCTGCTCGCCATCCCGCTGTTCGTGTTCATGGGGGTGCTGTTGGAGAAGTCCCGCATCGCCGAGAGCGCGATCGACGTGGTCGGCCACCTGGCCGGCGACCGCCCCGGCGGCATGGCGATCGCCATCATCGTCATCGGGGTGCTGATGGGCGCCTCGACCGGGATCGTCGGGGCGACGGTGGTGGCCGTCGGGTTGATCACGTTGCCCAAGCTGCTCGCCCGGGGATACCACCCCTCCCTGGCCAGCGGCACCATCTGCGCCTCGGGTACGCTTGGGCAGATCATCCCGCCGAGCCTGTTGATCATCTTGCTCGCCGACATCATGGGCGAGTCGGTGGGCGAGCTGTTTGCCGCGGCGATCGTGCCGTCCATGCTCTTGGCGGCGTTGTACGTGATTTACCTGATCGTTCTCGGCCGGCTGGTGCCGCATCACGCCCCGCCACTGCCCCAGGCCGAGCGGGACGCGATGGGGCGGGGCGAGCTTTGGCTCAAGGTAGTCAAGACGGTGGTCCCGCCGGTGTTGCTGGTCGTCGCCGTACTCGGATCGATCATCGGCGGGGTGGCCGCGCCCACGGAAGCGGCCTCCATCGGCGCGCTCGGGGCGATGGTGATCGTCGCGGCCATGGGGCGGCTGGACATGGCCACCCTCAAGCAGACCATGCGCGACACACTCAAGCTCACCGGCATGATCATGTTCGTGCTGATCGCCGCCCAGGCCTTCGCCCTGTCGTTCCGCCTGCTCGGGGGCGAGGAGATCATCGGCGACCTGTTCGACTGGGTGCCGGGCGGGACCATGGGCGCGATCCTGTTCATGCTCCTGATCCTGTTCATTCTCGGGTTCTTCCTCGAGTGGATCGAGATCTCGTATATCGTCCTGCCGCTGATGCTGCCCGTGTTCGCGGCCGCCGACGTCGACGTGATCTGGCTGGCCATGCTGGTGACCCTGGTGCTGCAGACCTCGTTTCTCACGCCGCCCTTCGGCTGGGCGCTGTTCTTTCTCAAGGGGGTGGCGCCGCCCGAGGTGCGCACGCGGGATCTCTACCTTGGCGTGCTGCCGTTCATCGGCCTGCAACTGGTCACGCTGGCCATCGTGCTGATCTTCCCGAGCGTGGCCACGGGGTTGCCGCAGAGCATGGGCTGGTAAGGTTTTTCCTGCGGGGAAGCACCTCGTGACCAAACGGAGAACGTCGATGATCAATACCCCACGCGCCCGCCGCGGCATGGTGGTCGCTCCGCACTCGCTCGCCTCCGAGGCGGGGCTGGCGGTCCTCCGTGACGGCGGCAACGCCATCGAGGCGGCTGTCGCCGTGGCCTCGACCTTGGCGGTGGTCTACCCGCACATGACCGGCATTGGCGGCGATGCCTTCTGGCTGGTCAAGCCTGCCGACGGGCCGGTGCGATACATCGGTGGTTGTGGCGCTGCCGGTGCCGACCGGGATGAATACGTCCGCCGCGGACGGGAGGCCATCCCCACGCGCGGGCCGGAGGCGGCCCTGACCGTGGCCGGTGCCGTGTCTTCGTGGGAGGCGGCGCTCGGGATCGCCCGGGAATGGGGCGGGGCGCTGTCGCTGGAGCGGCTGCTCGAGGAGGCCATCCACCACGCCGAAGCCGGTTACCCGGTCACGGCCAGTCAGTCGGCCGTGACCGAGGCCCGCCGAGAGGAACTCTCTTCGGTGCCCGGCTTTGCCGAGACCTTTCTTGAGGATCGAGAGCACCGGCGGGCGGGCGCGATCGAGACCCAGCCCCGCCTGGCCCGAACCCTGCGCCGGCTGGTCGACAAAGGACTGGGCGACTTCTATCGGGGCGATCTGGCCCGCGCCATTGCCGAGGACCTCGAGCGGGTAGGTAGCCCGATCGGGCTCGAGGCGTTGGTGGCCCACCAGGTCGAGGTGGGTGAGCCATTGGCTTGCCGGGTCGGCTCGGCGACGGTCTACAACAGTCGCCCGCCGACCCAGGGCGTGGTCTCGCTGATCATCCTCGCTCTGGCAGAGCGCCTCGGTGTGGCCGATTGGCCGGTGGACAGCCCCGAGGCGATCCACCGGCTGGTCGAGGCGACCAAGCAGGCCTTCCGCCTGCGGGATCAGCTGTTGACCGATCCCCGCGACATGACGACCCCGCCCGAGTCACTCCTTGATGCGGGCTTTCTCGATGGCCTGGTCCACGAGATCGACCTGGAGCGGGCGCTGCCCTGGGGTCAACCTGGTGAGCCGGGCGACACCACCTGGTTCGGGGTGGTCGACGGGCAGGGCAATGCCGTGTCGGTGATCCAGAGCATCTACCACGAGTACGGCAGCGGCGTGGTGCTGCCCGAGACCGGCATCAACTGGCAGAATCGCGGGTTGGCCTTCTCCCTTGAATCGGATTCGCCGCGTGTGCTCAAGAGAGGACGGCGACCGTTTCACACGCTCAACCCGCCGCTGGCCTGTCTCGACGACGGCCGCACCCTGGTTTACGGCACGATGGGCGGGGACGGCCAGCCGCAGACGCAGGCGGCACTGTTCGCCCGGCACGTCTGGCAAGGCATCGAGCCTCAGGCGGCCGTCACCGCCCCTCGTTGGCTGCTGGGCCGGACCTGGGGTAATCCCTCCACCTCCTTGAAGCTGGAAGCCCGCTTTGATCCGACCATCGCCGCACGCTTGGCCGAGATGGGCCATGACGTGGAGATCGTTGCCGACTACGACGAGATGATGGGGCACGCCGGCCTGATCGCGCGCTCACCGGACGGGGTGCTTGCCGGCGGCGTCGACCCGCGCGGCAACGGCAGTGTCGCCGGCTTCTGATATCAATCCCTGGCGCGACAAGTCGCGCTTCAGCCCTTCTATTGACCACGGTTCCCATGGAAAACTTGATTGTCCTGATCCCGCTGCTTCTCGTCTGCGGTGCCGCCGCCGGCCTGCTCGCCGGCCTGTTGGGCGTGGGTGGCGGCATCGTCATCGTGCCGATGCTCTACCACGTCTTCCTTCACGTCGGCGTCACACCGGACGTGGTGATGCCGCTGGCGGTGGGCACCTCGCTGGCCACGATCGTGGTCACGGCCAGCATGTCCTCGCGCAGCCATCAGGCTCGAGGCAACGTCGATGCCCCGTTGGTCAAACGCTGGATACCGGCGGTGCTGGCCGGCGTGGTGATTGGCACCTTGCTCGGGGCGGTGCTGCCGGGCGCGGTGCTGCGGGTGATCTTCGGAGGCTTCATGGTGGTGATTGCCACCCACATGCTGCTGACCGCCGGCCGCCCCGTCGCGCTGACCGATCACTTGCCTGGCCGGTGGGGCCAACGCGGGGCGGCGACCGGTATCGGCAGTCTCGCCTCGTTGCTGGGGATCGGCGGCGGCACGCTGGTGGTGCCGTTCCTCAATTTCTTCCGCTTTCCCATGCACCGGGCGGTCGGCTCGGCGGCGGTGGTTGGGCTGGTGGTCGCCGTGCCCGGGACCGTTGGCTACGTGATGACCGGCTGGGATCAGTCGGGGCTGCCACTGGGGTCGACCGGCTACGTGAACTGGCTGGCGTTTGGCCTGCTGGTGCCGATGACGATGCTGTTCGCCCCGCTGGGCGTGCGGTTGTGCCAGCGGCTGGACGTGGGCAGGTTGCGGCGGGCCTTCGCCGTCTTGTTGGTGGCGGTCGGGGTGAAGATGCTCTTCTTTTGACTTGCCAGCGGGGGAACGCGCCTCGTCGAGTCGATGTGATCTTTGCCCGCGCGCTCGTCCCGCGCCCCCTTCCGACCGCCACATGCCTGTGAGTGACGGCACGTTTCTGCTCCCCCGTATGTAAGCATGTCGTCGAGCAGGGCATAAATGGATGCGTGTTCCGGAACGCAGAAAGGCCGCCCTTGCGAGGCGGCCTGTAGTGGCCAAGCGATCTTGGACAGTTCGTTGAGTGATTTCTCGGTCATCTAAAAAGAATCATGGGGCCGAGAGGGGTGGTCCCGCGACGATCCGGCCTGATCGCAGAACCTGGCCCCTGATTGACTCCTCCACTATTCCCCTGGGGTGCCCTGTCCAGACGGTGCGCGAATCGTCCAGGACTCTTGGCAAGGCGGAATACGCACATACGAAGGTTTGTCTATCGGGCCGCCGAATCGCCGTCGCAGGCCGAATGCGGCCAGATGCTTGGCCGCATTCGGCAGGTCCACCCATGGGTAGGTCGATTCATCGGCGAGGGCTTCCGGCCCCCCGGGGGGGGGAGCAGAACGTTTCACCTTCGCCTTGCCCGCGGACTGATGAAGAGTGGATGTTGAGCAGCGATTGGATTACGCCGTCTTTCGGCTCGGTTCACCGGTGCGATGACGGGTGCCGCCGAGGTCATCCAGGATGACGTACAGGGCTGGCAGAACAAGTAAGACGAGGACCGTGGCAACGAGCAGTCCGAACACGACGGCAATGGCCAACGGAATGATTGCCGTGGCTTGAGTCGATGTCTCCGCCAAAAGAGGTAAGAGGCCGGCGATCGTGGTCGAAGAGGTGATGAAGATCGCACGGGTTCGAGCGCGGCTGGCCTTGCCGGCGGCCGTGATGACATCCAGCCCGTCTTCGTCGCGATATTTCTTGATGAACTGCACCAGCAGGATGGCGTTGTTCACGACGATCCCGGCGAGTGACGCGGCACCGACCAGCGACGGCATCGAGAGGTTGTATCCCATGAGGACATGCCCCCAGACCGCGCCGAGAAATGCGAGCGGAATGGCAAGCATGACGATGAGTGGCTCGACGTAACTTCGGAATTGAAAGGAAAGGATCAGGAAGACACCGATCAACCCGATCAACAATCCGCGCGCAATCGACCGACCTGTTTCGGCGGAGCGAGCCACTTGTCCTTCATAGCCAATGTCGAGTGACGGATATGCTGCTTTGAGGTCCGGGGCAAGGGTCGTTCGGATGTCGTCCACGATCGCCTGAGCGTTGTTCCGCGCGACGTCAACGTGGGCCGAGACCGTGACGGTTCGTTGGCCATCAATTCGAGTAATTCGTGCCCACTCGCGGGCGTCGACCACATCGACCAATTCGGTCAGCGGAACGGCATCGCCCGAGCGAGAGAGAATGACGCTCTGTTCCAGGAAGTCGATGCGGCTGCGTTCCGCGTCGATCTGGCGCACGATCAGGTCGACTGGTTGATCGCCGATCTGCAGCGTCGTGAGTCGCTCGCCAAGCACGCCTGTTCGCAACTGGTCGGCGATCTCCTGGGCGGTGAATCCCAAAGCATAACTACCGGGGGCAAGGTGGAGTTGCCGTTGCGGTTTCCCGGGGCGTAGATCATCAATGATGTTGTAGACCCCGTCGTAGTCGGCCAAGGCGGTCTGGACGTCCAGGGAAGCCGCCTTCAATTCGTCGAGGTCGTCGCCCATCAGACGGATCTCGATCGGGATGCCCGCCGGACCGAAACCGGGTTCCTGGATGTTGAGGCGAACCAGGCCGTCGATCCGGGGCAAGGCCGCTTCCCAGGCACCCGTCAATTCGTCCAGGGTCGTGCCGCGTTTTTCCGCGGTCAGCAGGTCGACGGAGATGGTCGCGACGTGAGGCCCGACTTCGTTGGCGCTAGCATTCTGCCCGTAGCGAATCTGAATGGCTTCGACCAAGGGGTGGCCGCCCGGTTGTTCGTTCTCCCTATCTGCGCCGACTTGCCGGACGGTGTCCGCGACTTGTTTCGCAACCTCCTCGGTGCGCGAGAGAGGGGTCCCCTGTGGCATCAGGATGCGTGCTTCAAGGACATCCCCATCGATGTCCGGCATCGCTTCCATCTTGACGTTACCACCGGCGATAAAGCCCACCGAGCCCAACAGTACGATCAGGAGTCCAGCCGCGGTGAGGTAGCGAAAACGGATGGCGGTGTCGGCCACCCGGCCCACGCCTTCCCGGAATCGTTCGAATCCTCGGTGAAATCGGCCATGCCAGCCGGTCTCGTCGGCAGGGTCCATGGTCAGGTCATGCCGTTCGGCGCTGTGCTTGAGGTGATGCGGCAGGATCCAGAACGCCTCGACCAGACTGGCGGCAAGGGCCGCGATCAGAACCACGGGGAGCACCTCCAGCACCGCCCCGAGTTCGCCGGCGAGGAACGACAGCGGGGCGAACACGGCGACCGTGGTCAAAAACGAGGACATCACCCCCGGCAGGATCTCCCGTGCCCCGATGCTTACCGCATCGAGGGTGCTGGACTGGCGTTTGAGCTGTTCGACGATGTGATCGGTCAGCACCACCGAGTCATCCATTACGATGCCTACCGCCATCAGCAGCGCCACGAGCGTGATCATGTTCAGCGACAGGCCGAACAGGCTCATGGCGAAGAACGCACCGGCGAAGGCGACAGGCAGCCCCAGCACCGCCCAGACGGCCAGTCGCGGGCGGAAGAACAGGCTCATCACCAGCGTGACCAGAACAAGGCCCGCGATGCCATTCTTCACCAGCATCTGCAGCCGATCCTCGACGATCGAGGTCATATCCTGGGTGATCGTCAGGGCAACCGAGTCGCCCCGCGAGGCCTGTTCCTCGGCCATGAATGCCCTGAGGCCGGCCATCACGTCGAGGGCGTCCTCCGATTGGCTCTTGAAGACCTCCAGCACCACGGCTCGCTGATCGTCGTAGTCGATGCGCTCTTCCGGGCGTTCGTAGCGTTCGCTGATTGCCGCGATCTCGCCGAGCGTGATCTCCGCCCCCGAATCCGAGCGCAGGACGGGTAGCGAAGCCAGTGCGTCGACGTTCCGTCGTTGGTCGACGAAACGAAGCTGGATTTCCTGACGATCCCCTTCGATGGTGCCGATCGGTAGGTCGAGGTTTTGCTGACGTATGACGTTGGCGATGTCTCGTACGGTCAGCCCGTATTGCCGGAGTTCGTCGCGGGAGAGCCGGATCTCCCAGCGGCGATCGGAGAGTCCCGCGAGCCTGACGTCGCTCACCCCTTCGATTCGGCGCAGACGATCTTCCAGCGACCGGGCGTAGCTCTCAAGGTGAGGGAGGCTGGTGTCGGCGCGGACGGCCAATGCGGCGACAAGGTCGTTTCGGTGCAGCTCGCGGATAACCGGGGGGCGAGCCTGTTCGGGGAAATCGATGATCGCGTCGATCTCGGTGCGAATGTCATCGAGGAAGCGGCCCGTCTCGCCGCCGGGTTCCATCTTGGCGACGGCATCGGCCAGGTTGTCCTGGGCGTGACAGGTGAACTCCTCGAGGTTTGCCACCCCGGCCAGCGCGTCGCCTAGTCGCAGACAGATGTTTTCCTCGACATCGGTAGCCGTGGCTCCCCGGTATTCCACCGAGATCGCCGCCTCGACCGGCTGGTAGTCGGGAAAGGTTTCCCGGATGAGCTGTGGCGCACTGAACGCGCCGACGGCCAGAAACAAGATCAGCAACAGGTTGGCGGCCGTCGGATGGCCGGCGAACCACCGAATCATGTGGCCTCTCCGGTGACCCGGTCGATCAGGGCGTCCTGTGCGTCAACATCATGGCGTGGCCGCAACCCCATCCCGTTGATCGCCGGAATGGGGTCGTCGATGATTACCCGCTCGCCGGGCTTCAGGCCCGCCTCCACGATGACCCAGCCGTTTTGTGGCCGGGATGTTTGGACGTCGCGCCGTTCCAGTCGGTCGTGTTCGTCGACGAGATAGACCTGGCCCTGGTGGACCGCCTCGACCGGGACAACCAGTCGCGGTTCGCTGGCCGTGACCGTGAATCGTCCCTCGACAAACGTCCCGGGAACGAGAGCGGGTCGTCGGGGCGGTTGAGCGTTCCGATAGGGCTGGTCGATGGCCGTGATGACCTGCAGTGTGCGAGTCGCCGGATCCAGCCCTTCGGCCACCCGGGCGATCCGGGCATCCCAGCTTGCCCTTTCTTCCGAACCGGTAAGGATCCGGACATTGATGCCCGAGAGTGCCTTGGTCGAGGGGACCGGGCCGTCGAGTGTCAGGGCATCCTCCCCCAGCCCGGCGACAAGGTCTCGCATGTGGGCAAACGAGATCTGGATGGGGGCTTCGGCTACCTGGATGCCATCGGCAACGAAAAGACGTTGTCCACGCGTTACCTGTTGGCCGGCCTCGACCTCAACCTGTCCGATCCGCATATCGAAGGGAGCGGTGATGCGGGTGTCGTCGAGGTCTTCCTGGGCCAGTTTCCGGCGGACTTCCGCCTGTTCCTGTCGAGCTGCCAGGCGATCGAGCTTGACGGGGATCTGGGCGAGTTGGTTCGCCAGGGTTTGCGTGGACTGGCGTTGCTGGATCGTCGCGCGTCGCTGCGCATCCCGTTGGTTCGCCGAGAGCATGTCGCGGTCGGCCAGTGATTCGGCGCGTGACAGCTCCCGCTCGGCCAATGCCAGCCGCTGGCGCTCCAGTTCGTGAAGGGCTTCGGTGTTCTCTTGTTCCTGCAGTAGTTCTCGGCGCTCGGCCTCCATGCCCCTCAGATCGGCGTTTGCTTGCTCAAGCGCCAGCTCGTACCGGCTGGGGTCTAGGACCAGCAGTTCGGTACCGGCTTCGATGAATTCGCCGTTCTCCAGCCCCGCGTGACGGTTCACCACTCGGCCGGACACGTTGGCCACGGCTGCCCAGGGGCGGGCGGACTGGACGGTGCCAAAGCCGCTTGCCTGCAGCGTCGGTCGGATCGGAGTGGCTTCGATGAACCGCACGGCCGCTTGCTGGATGGCCTCGTCGCTTTCGGGCGGGCCCTGTCGGGTCGCGATGAATGTCGCGAGGATGATGCCGCCGATGAGAAGGCCGCCGAATACGGTCAATGCGCGGGTGAGGCGTGTCGCCATGGGAAGTCCCTTTGAGCGTGACGAGCGGTGGCGACCAACGAGGTGCCAGTCCAAAAGTGATCGGTTGCTATCTTCTCCTGTCGCCCCCGTCTCTTGTCAAGCGTTGACATGCGACCGTTCATGCCAAAAGATAGCAAACAATTACTTTCTTGGAGATCGAGCATTGTCATCATCCAACGAACATGAGCCGGTTCGTTCTCGCCAGTATCTGCCTTCCGAGGAGAGGCGGGATGAGACGGCGCGGGCCGTCGTTGATCTTGCGGGTGAGCAAAATCCCAACGGGATCAGCACCAAGGCGATCGCCGAGAAGATGGGAGTGACCCAGGGTGCCCTGTTCCGTCATTTCCCGAACAAGGAGGCGATCTTCGCCGGGGTGATCCAGTGGGTGGCTCGTCGTCTCATGAAGCGAATCGACGCTGCCATTCAGGACATCGACTCACCGATCGCGAAGCTCGAGGCCATGTTCCACGCGCATGTCGGGTTCGTCACCGATCATCCGGGCGTGCCGCGGATGGTGTTCGGTGAACTACAGCACCACGGGGATCGCTTGCCGAAGCGCATGGTGCGGGAGTTGGTTGGCCGTTACACCGACAAGGTTGCCGGACTTCTCCGTGACGGCCAGCAAGCCGATGAGGTCGACGCGACCGTGGATGTCGAGGCGGCCGCAAGCCTGTTCATCGGAACGATCCAGGGCCTCGTGATGCAGTCGCTGATCGTTGGCGACCCAGTCCTTGTGCGAGAGCGGGCCCCGGGGGCGTTTGCCATTTACCGGCGTGGAATCGAACCGCAATAACGGGTCACTTTTTCAACAGGAGAGAATCCATCATGAACATGTCGAATCGCTTTGGTGCGTGGGTAGCGATCCTGGCGCTTGGCGGGGCAGGAGCGGCCAGCGGTGTGCTGGCTGATGAAGGCGGCGCCCCGCACGAGTTCCACGAGATCATGGAGGACCTGGGAGATCACATGGTGGGTATCACCGAGGGGATTACCCACGAGGATTGGATTCGGGTGGCCGAACACGCCGAAGCGGTCGCGAATCATCCACGTCCACCCATGACCGAACGCGTTCGCATCATGGCGTTTGCCGGAACGGAAGTGGCGCAATTCAAGAAATACGACAACGAGGTGCATGAGGCGGCGGCCACCTTGGCAGACGAGGCCGCCGGTGGTGATGGCTCGGCGATCATCACGGCTTTCGGTCGTCTTCAAAATGGTTGCCTTGATTGCCATACCACGTTCCGTTCGGCCTACCGGGAGCACTTCCTTTCTGCCGCGGACTAACGGATCTCGTGGGGCTGTTTGTGCCTCCCGGGTGTCTTGATTCCGAGACGTGCTGCCATTCGGTGTAGGTTTCCGGGATCCATCTCCAGTCGACGAGCCGTGGCTGCCCAGTTGCCGCCCTCGGCAGCCAGTGCCCGACGGATCATGTCCTGCTGGAACAGGGCGGTGGCCTCACGCAGGCTTCCTCGTGGCGCAGGCGCCGCCGTTTCCTCCCGGTTGGGCGACTTCTCCACATGCCGCGTCGCTCCCTCTCGGGCAAGATCAAGATGTTCGCTCCGTATCGGGACGATCCCCTTGCGTCGCTCGTCGGGCGAATGGAAGTCGGCATCCCCCAGTGCCCGTAGTGAGGCACGGGCGATGACATGCTCCAGTTCTCGGATGTTTCCCGGCCAACCCGATTGCAGCAGGAATCGCTCGGCATCCATTTCCAGCCTGAGATTGGCCACCCCGAGCCGTACGCGGTTCTCTTCCAGGAAGTGTCCGGCGAGAAGGGGAATGTCCTCGACGCGCTTTCGTAGGGGCGGGACATGAAGCGGGAAGACGCCCAGCCGGTGGTAGAGGTCCTCGCGAAAACGTCCGGCTTTCACCTCGCTGGTCAGATCACGGTTGGTGACCGCCACCACGCGGACATCCACGGGCTGAGAGCGCTCGTGGCCCAGCGGCTGGATTTCACCCTCCTGCAGGGCCCTGAGCAGCTTTGGCTGAAGCGAGAGGGGCAATTCGCCGATTTCGTCGAGCATCAGGGTCCCCCCGTCGGCCATGGCGAAGTGGCCCCGGTGGTCGCTGACCGCGCCCGAGAACGCGCCGCGACGATGGCCGAACAGGGCGCTCTCGATAAGGTTTTCCGGCAAAGCGGCGCAATTGACGTGAACCAGCGGTCCCTTGCGCCGTCGCGATCGTTCGTGGAGCGTGCGAACGACGTGTTCCTTTCCTACCCCGGTCTCGCCGGTGAGCAGGACATTCATTTCCGTGGGCGCAACCAGGTCGATGGACTTCATCAGGTCGCGCATGACCGGACTGGCCCACTCGTTCAGCAGCGGCTGATGATGGTTGTCGTCCAGTACCTCGCTGAGTATCGAACGGGTGGCGTTCAGTCGTTTGGCGAGGCGAAGACAGGTCGCCAGGAGTTCCGCCGCTGCCCGAAGCTCGTTCTCGTTGAGCTGGTCGAGATCGCCGGGGCGCAATGCATCCAGCGTCAGGATGCCCGTCAGCTCGCCCTTGTCTCGCAGGGCGACACCCACGCAGTCGTGAACGTGCGTCAGCTCGTCGTCGAGCAGCCCGTCGAATGGGTCGGGGAGATCGGTATCGGGCGGAAAACGGCAGACGGACGGATGCGCGGCGATGGCCGCCAGGCGGGGTGCATCGGCCAGGGAAAACTCGCGCCCCCTGACTTCGTCACCGAGTCCCAGCACGGCAACCGGGCGGAGAACGTTGCCATCCATGACCAACAGGGCGCTGGCGTCGGCCGGGTAGTCGCCGACCAAGGCCTGCAGTACCGCCTGCCAGTACTGGGTAAGCGTTTCGTCGTCGTTCCCCTCGGCCAGCTGGGTGAGCAATTCACGTAAGGAATGCAGGAATCCGGTCATCATGCGGTGTACTTATAACAATGATGTTGTCTGATGAACAGCGATTGGCCGTTGTCATAAGGACATTGATGCCCCTGTCTCATGCTCAGGGCTTCCTGGCCGGAGAGCGGTATGGCGGGCATTGCCGGGGTTGATTGGTCATCCGGCCTGCATCGGCATGGCCCTTGCTCAATCAGTGGGTCCTTATCCACCACCCACCGAGAAACCGATAGCATGATGACAAAAGACCAGGAACACCTGATCGAGGCGACGGCCCCGCTCGTCGCGGAACACATCGAGGCGATCACCCAGCGGTTCTATCCCCTGATGTTCGATCGCTATCCTGACGTCAAGCCCCTGTTCAACGAGACCAACCAGAAAAGCGGCCAGCAGCCACGCGCCTTGGCGGCGGCCGTTGTGGCGTATGTCCAGATGCGGGGTAACCCGGAGATGGTCCGCGACAAGATGGCCGTGGCGGTAAGCAAGCATATCTCCCTTGGCATCCGTGCCGACCAGTATCCGATCGTCGGGGAGTGCCTGATCGCCGCGGTGGCGGACGTGTTGGGCGAGGCGGTGACCCCCGAGATCGCCGAGGCGTGGACGGCGCTCTACTGGGAGCTCGCCGAGCTGTTGATCGAAATGGAGGACGTGCGCTACGCGGCATTTGAACATCTGCCGGGCGGCTGGCGCGGAGCGCGTCGCTTCCGGATCGCCTCTACGCAGCAGGAAAGCGCGGTCATCCGTTCCTTTTTGCTCGAGCCCGAGGATGGCGGCGCGGTCGCGGACTTCGAGCCCGGCCAGTTCATCGGTGTGCGTCTGACCATCGACAATGAGCCCCTGTACCGGCATTACAGCCTCTCCGATGCACCCAACGGTCGTGCCTATCGTATTTCCGTCAAGCGCGATCCGGAAGGTCGTGCCAGCCGACACCTCCACGACACGATGCAGGTTGGCGATACGCTGGACCTGTTGCCGCCGTCGGGTGATCTCACCCTGGAGGCGGGGCATGAGCCGCTGTTGCTGGTCAGCGGTGGCGTGGGTCAGACACCGATGCTCCCACTCGCACGGCAGGCATTGGCGGAAGGACGTCGAGTCGTCTACCTGCACGCCGCCCTCGATGCCGATCATCATGCGTTCGCCGACGAGATCGCCGCGCTGCGCCAGCGACATCCCGAACAGATGCACGCGGTCTCGATCTACGAAAACGGAAGTGGCGCTGATCATGTCGGTCGCATCGATCGCGACCTGTTGGCCCGCTACCTTCCCGACGACGAAGCGCGCTGCTATTTCGTCGGCCCGGGGCCGTTCATGACCGTGGTCGATGCCGCGCTGGAGCAGCTGGGTGTGCCTGAGGACCGGCGTCATTACGAGTATTTTGGTCCGTCACAGCCACTGAACGCCGCATAACCGGCCAGGCTTGGCTGCTCGCCGACCGCGCTCGATGAGTGACGGGTGTTTTCGGCCGTCCCGGCTATTTGGGGCGGCTTTTGTCGTGCTGGACGAGCCGTGGGCGCACCCCTCGGGATGACGGCATGTGCCACGGGACGCCGCAAGTGTGCCCGCTGAATTATCCACGCTCATGCCGTTGATCCGCGCGCCCGCCCGGAATGCACTAATGAGGCGCCACGATGGATTGCGTGGCCGGGTGGTCGTATCGTGGGTGACAGGTATATACGCCCAATCACAATCAGCGAGTGTCGCCATGACCGTATCTAGCCGCCTGCCCTTTTGTTTCCTGCCCGTCTTGAGCCGCCCGCTGGGGGCGCTGCTACTGGCCTTCGGTCTGGGTGCGGCCACCCCGGCGATTGCTGCCGATGCCGATGACTCGAGGATGGCCATCTACGACGACGTCCGTTTCGTCGATCACCTGGCCGACTTGCCGGCGGATCTGGCCTGGATGCAGGAGCACGACAAGCCGATGATGCTGTTCTTTCACGCCAGCTACTGCGGCTACTGCCAGCAGATCGACGACGAATTCCTGATCCCTATGCGCCTTGACCCGGACTACCAGGGACGCATGATCATCCGCCGGGTCCAGATCGATTCCGACGACCGCTTCATCGGAGTCGACGGAAACTGGAAGGTGCCGGCGGCGTTTGCCGATGAACTCGACGTGCGCGGCGTGCCCTACGTGCTGTTCTTCTCCCCTGACGGCGAGCGGATCGGCGAGATCACCGGCGCCGCCCCGGCGTTCTACAACCACTATCTGGAACGCAATATCGATCGCGCCGAACGCTGCGCCAAGGACATGAGTCCGGCCGAATGCCGCGAGTTTATCGACCGGCCGGGCCTAAAATAGGCGCCCGCTCCCGCGCGCTGGACGCGCGAGTGCATCAAGTTCAGGATAGTGAAACGCCGCCCTTGTGAGGCGGCGTTCCCGTTTGAGGGGCTTGCGTGGCTTGGTGTCGTGGCCACGTAGGATCGGGTTGAGCATCCCGCTGCTCGGCAGCCAGCGCGATTCGGTCGAAGCGGCACTGCCCCGTTCGTTCCATCGGCGTGCCTTCGCCGTGCTGTTGGTGACGGTCGGGGTGAAGATGCTCGTCTTTTGACCCGCCAGCAGGGGGGAGGCGCGGGTCGCGTCAATGAGGTCGTTGCCGGCGCTCTTGTCCCCGCGGCCCGTTGGCTCGGCAGGGTCGTCCTCGGCGACCAGTTGCCTGTGAGTGACGGAAGCGCCCTGGTCATGTCGGTGGAGCCTGTCGCCGAGTGGGGTCATGAATGGCTACGGCCCGGAACGCAGAAAGGCCGCCCTTGCGAGGCGGCCTTTCTGTCTGAATCGATTGGTCGGAGTGGAGGGATTCGAACCCCCGACCACCTGCCCCCCAGGCAGGTCAACGGGTTGGCGGTTTCGCTTTTTTATTCAACACCTTGCGCCGATCTGACTTCTACAAAAAACGGCCGTAAACCGTTGATTTTTTCTCTATTGTAGAAGGTTCTAGCGGGCTCCTGTAGAAGATTGTCCAGCCTCGGCTTCGCGGCGTAGGCGGACGGCTTGCTCCAGAAGGAGGAATCCTGCTGGGCTCGGCCCACCGTCCTGTTGGTCGGCTATTTCTGCCGCTTTCTCCATGGTTTCTGACGCCACCAGCTTGTCGCGGCGGCGTAGCATTTCGCCGGCGAGCATCGTCATTCCCATGCAGTGCACCTGCACCGACATCAGATCATCGCGTTGCTGCTTCAGATCGGCGGCCCGCTTCTCAAGCCGCGCAATCACGGTGGCGCTGTCTGTATTGGTCGTGTCGCTCATTCCATTACCCGTCCTGTGCTTTTTTCCTCGGAGCCACCGGCATCACCCGGATCGCTTTCCGGCTGCGCAGGTAGGCTTCTGTCTGCTTGCGTGTAGTATGGCCCAGCAACGCCTGCGGGTCATGCCCCTGGTCGTCGGCATCGGTCGCCGCCTTGGCTCGCAGGTCGTGGAACGTGAACCGCTCGCGCAAGACTTCCTCGCGGATCGCCCGGCGCTGTAGCCTCTGCCACCAAGCCTTAAATCCGTTGGTCGTGTACGCCTTGCCGTCGCGCCGGCGGATCAGCGTCAGTCCGAACACCTCACGCGAGGCCTTGAGCCGGCGGATCACGTCGGATAGCTCGGGCGTGATCTCCATCACCTGCCGCTGACCCGTCTTGCCCTGGCGCAAAACCAGGCCGTCGTCGGTGACTTGGCTCTGCGTGAGTTGGATCAGGTCGCCTAATCGAATCCCGGTCGCGTATGCCAGATCCATCACCGCCTGCCCATGCTCGTCGGCCAGCGCCTTGACGGCGATGAACTCCGCATCGCTGACGTACCGGTCGCGGGATTCCTCTTTGTTGCGCTCGACGCCGATGCAGGGGTTTCGGCTCGCCATGCCGATCCGCATCGCCTTTGTGTAGGCGACCGACAGCGTGCCGATCTGCCGGTTCGCGGAGACTGGCGACTTGTGCGCCTCGAGGAATTGCGCTACATGCTGTGGCTGGACGGCATCGGGCCGCATGTGGCCGAATGCCTTTTCCAGCACGTCGATGTGGGCGCTCCGGTCTTTCTGCGTTCTTTCTGCAAGTGCAGAAAGGTGCTTCACCCGGTAGTAGTGCAGCATGGCCGCCACGGTATCGCCACGGCTCGGCTCACGGCGCTCGGACTCGATGCGCGCCCACTTCATCTTCGCCTCGGGCAACGAACTGCCAAGCGGCTCCCAGTGCCGGCGGCCGTCGGCGTCGTGGTTGTGGACGTAGTAATAGGCGCGGCCCTTCTGCTGCATTCGCGGCGGAAGGTGCAGACCTTTGGTGCGGCGTCGTGGTGCCATGGTTTCAGTCCGCTATTGGGCGGTAGGCGTTGATGTCTAGTGGATGACCTGAAGTTGTGAACCCACCAGCCGGCTGTTCAAAGTTCAGGTAGGTGTTTCCATTGCGGGTGCGAATGTCCATCCGGGAGCCATCAGGCAGCGGGAGTTTTTCGCTATTCCACGGAATCCACCCGTATGAGTCGGATTCGACGATGCGCCAGTCCGCGCCGTGCTTCTTGACGCCATCAGGCACAACCCGATGCTCTTTCGTCCGCTTGTTAATCGCATAAATCATTGTCACCTCACGCACTGATATGTCTAAGGTTAGGCTCGTCGGCCTTCGGTGCCGAGTCGCTGGTGAATGCCAGCTCGAACTCCTTGCGCATAACTGACGGCCGACCCCAGCGGTCGACGGCGTACTTGATGCCGTAGGAATTGAGCCAGGCTTTTTGCTTGGAGATGTGAGCATAGCCGCTCGCCTCTCGCAATTCGTTCTGTGTCAGAAACATGCGGCCTCCGTCAGTTCCGGCAGTCGTCGGTGGATTCGTGCTCGTCACTCTCGCTGTTGCCACGCTCCTGCATCCACACGCCGACGATCACGCCGGCGATGGCGACCAGGCACAGGGCTGCGGTGACGAGTAGGGCGATGGTTTCGGGGGTCATTGGTCGCGGTCCTCCGGGCGAACCTGCTTGGCTCCAACAAACATGCGAACAGGTGGCGGCTCAGGCGGCGGTGGCTGATTGTCGTTGTCGACACGTTTGCCCTCGCGCCGATCACGGAATTTGCGCAGGTCTTTAAGCAGGCGATCCTTTTCCTTGATGCGCGCAACCTCAATGCGTAGCCGAGTGTTTTCCGCGATCTGTCTGGACAGGAGCACCATGAACATGAGCGCCCCGGCAGAAATTACGATCACCGCTGACAGGAATTCGCACTCCATCACTCCACCCCCTCGGCTTCTCGCGTAAATGCAGGCGACCCGTCATCGGAAACCATGTGTTCCGGCACTTCGTCACGTAGGCAATACGGGGTTTGCTCACGGCTTATCGCCCCACAACAGGGACACCCAGCGTTACCCGAGCAATACGGCTTCTGCACAAAACCATCTGCACACACACGGGAATCGGCGCGGTAGGATTTGCAAGGCTTCATGATCCACCCCCCTCGGCTTCGCACTTGGCTGCACGCGGCGGCTCGATCTCCGGCCCAAGAGGGAGGGCACCCTCCTCCGGGTAGTCGGTCAGGTAAGCGGCATGTTGGTAGTAGCGATTCTTGGCCCCCTCAACCTCGTCCCTGAATGGGATGGTCGGGCGCTCCACGATGGTGTACTCGGACTCCATCAGCTCATCGTCATCGTGCGTAACTTCCATCCCGGCGAATTCGGCCAGTTCTTTGATCTGATGCGCGGTCAAAGTCAGCATGGGAAATCCTCCCCGTATCGTTTCTTCCAGCGTCGGCAGCGCGAGCGGCCAGCAATCCAATCTCCAACGAACAGAGCGGCTAGCAGCGCCAGCCCTGCCAGCGAAAACACGTCCACGCCGCTCATGACTCACCTTCCTCGGCTTCGCGGCGTAGGCGGTCGGCCCGCTCTCCAAGTTCAAAGGCGACTGAATCGCACCCAGCGGCCAAATCGTGATCTCCGTCACAGCCCCGCTCCTCAAACTCTTCCTTGCGGCGATCTGCGATCGCCTTGGCTTCGGCAAGCGCATCTGCCGCCACCAGCAGGTCGCGGTGGGCTAGTATTCCGCCGTATCCGTTGAGTGACTTCTCAACCGCGACCAGCGTTGACTGGCCGATGTGGCCGGCGTGGCGTTCAGCAGCTTGTTCTCCCAGCTCCCGCTCAAGCTCGGCGATGCGCTCCGCGTCGGCCTCGATGCGGTCGGCGGCTTCCCGTGCAAGTTGCACAAGCTGTCGCTGGCTGATCGGGTCATCTGGATGGTGCGGCGCTCTCAGTCCGCCGATAAGCATTACGTCGCTCATGCTGCCTCCGTGAGTCGGTAATCGTTCGCGGATCCTTGATACCCGGGGTCGCGCGGGTTCTCCGCGCCGTAGAAAACCTCGCCTTCCTCGACCTCGCCGGTGCTGACCATGCGGTAGAGGTGGCCCTTGAGCTTGTCCGTGTCGCCGGGGTAGGCGCGTAGCGTCATGTAGAGGTCACCCCATGTGCGCGGGCCGTCTGCCAGCTCACGACGGATGGCGGCGAACATGGCCGGGTTATACGGGTGCCAGGTGGTGTACTTGGCTCCGAGTCCGTCGATCACCGGATAGCCTTCGCTCCGAGTCATGGGACGATGGGTGCGCTGCGGGGCGCGCGGTTCGGTTAGGAGGTCGAGTTGGGTCATGACGATCAGTCCTCGATCTTGAGCGCCTTGAACGCAATCTTCCGCAGGTCGCTCAGGTGCTCGTCCTTCGACTGCACCACGTCTTGCCGTCGCGCTTCTGAGCTTGGCCGAAGCCCTGCCATGTAGAGTTCATCCATGAGCTGTTGCGCTGCCTCACGGCTAACCATGGCTGTCGGCTCAATGCGCTCTGCCTCGTTCTGCTCGGTCATTACGATCGGCTGACCGACAGCGACTTTCCCCGGCGATCCTTTCGCGTAGACGTGGAGAACGAACGGCTGGCTTGGCGCAAACACATCTCGAGAGATGCTGAAATTGAGATCAGGTCGCACCATCACGCACACCTCCCGTCCACGGCGGCGAACGGAATATCATCGGAGCCGAAATCGCCGCCGCCATTGCCATACGCCTGCCCGGTCGCTGGCGGCGGCGCCATCCCACCGGCTGCCTGCTGGCTTTGCTGTGAGGGCGGTTGCTGGCGGGGCTGTTGGCGGTCGTCGCCGCCGATCAGGTCCAGCTCGTTGACGCTCAGGGCGATCTTGAATCCCTGGCTGCCGTCGCGCTTGTCGAACACCTTGTCCTCGATGGGGCCGGAGACGGCGACCTGCTTGCCCTTGGTCAGGTACTGGATCAGGCCGGACTCGGCGCGCTTGCCGAAGATGGCGCAGTCGATCCACATGGCGCGCTTGTTGTCGCCGTAGCCCACGTCGACGGCGAGGGGGAAGCTGGCTACGGTGGTTCCGTTGGGGGTTGCTCGCGTTTCTGCATCGCTGCCGAGGCGGCCGATGGCGGTGAATTGGTTCATGCCCGCACCTCGCTCTGTTGGCTTTCCATCTCATCGGCGGCATTCGGGAACACCGGCTCATCGGTGATTTTCAGGACGCGCATATTCCAGAAGTGCGTACTTCGCAGCTCGGGCAATATCTTCTTGAGACGATCCCTCGCGTCGTCCACTGACTCGGCGATGATCTCGGCGTGGGCTTTTCCCTCCCAATTCGTGTAGTAGTACGGGTCACGTCGGTCGGCGACGTACACGATGTGGAACTTGGTCATGACATTCATGCCCGCACCTCCCCGGTCTCGCGGTCGACGTTGTCGAGCATGCCGGGCTGGTCACCGCCCTGGTCCTCGATCGGTTCCGGCGCGACGATCTCGCCCTCGAGCACGTCGCTGTAGTCCGGCTCCTGCTGCTCGTCGATCTGGCTGGCGGTCGCCAGTTCGATGGAGACGGGCAGGTACTTGAACAGGCGGCGAAGGGCGGTCTTGCGGCCCATCTCGACGTAGTGATCTTTCCAGGGGCCAAACTTGCCCTTGGTCTGTGTGCTGTCGCGGATGGCGTCGACGTCCGCCTTGCCCATCACCTCGAAGGCGTGGCCCCCGCCGACCAGCTTGGCGACGGCGTAGAAGTGGGTGATCTCGCCACGGTGGCCTGATGCCGGGCGGTGCTCGAGTCGTTCCTCGAGGCCATAGGCGAAGTCGAACTCGTCGTGCTCACGCACTTCGTGGGCGGCGATGCTGACGATCTGGCCGGAGCGGCGGGCGAGGTCGATCAGGCCCTTGTAGCCCATGATCACCTGCACCTCGGTGGTGCCCTGCTTGCGATTCTCGAACGGGATCAGGTAGGCGTGGCCGAGCGGCGTGTTGGGTTCGAGGCCAAGCTGCGCGCACTGGACGACGGCGCTCATCAGGCTCTCGATCCGGCAGTTCATCAGCTTCGGGGTGGTGCGCATGGCGCCCAGGGCGATCTTGAGCATGCGATCGGTGCTGACGTGCTTGGGCAGCACGGCGGCCATCGATCCCTTCTGGCTCTCGAAGAACTGCTTGACGGTGCCGATGCCGGCATCCTTGGCGACCTGCCGGCTGGCCGTTGCCAGTTCGCGGTTGGACATCTTGTTCTTGAGCTGTGCGGTTGCACTCATTGGTCGGTCCTCATGCCAGGCGCAGCACACGTGCGCCGGGTTTATCAGTGGTGTGTTTTTCGATCAGTGATTGGTCGGCGCCGGCGTCATTCGCCACGGCCTGCCAGTCGGTCTTGCGGCTGGGCTTGTTGGCCCGGTAGGTGAGCAGGCGCTCGCCGTTGTGGGTGACGATCTCGGCGTCCTCGAGGCGCGGGATCAGGCGGTCGCGCAGGTCTTTCTCGCGCTGGCCGAGGTTCTTGATCTCGTTTTTGACGTACCCCAGTTCGCTCGCGATGCGCGCCAGTTCCTCGTCGGCCTCGATCTCGCGGCCCTGCTGGTGCTCTGCCCAGCGCTGGCGGGCCTCTGCCTCGCTCTGCGGATCTGGCGGGATGCCGTCCTGCACGCGCTGCCAGAACGCGGCGGCCTCGGTGAGCAGGATGTCGATCAGCTCGTCGTCACGCGGGATGCGGTAGACGCGGAAGTCCTGCCCGCCGATCAGCACGGCCAGATCGGTGCGCGCGGTGTCGGTGATGGCCATGTACCACTGGCACTGCACCAGGTACGGCTGCGGCACGTAGTCACTGCCCGGCTCGCCCCACTGCTGCGCGGCGAAACCGTTGGCCGTCTTGCACTCGAGGATGCGATCGGTGCCCAGGAGCTTCACGCCGTTCCACCGGGCGCGCTTGCCGTCTCGCACCACGGCGCGGTCGATGTTGGCAATGGCGAAGTCGTGGCTCGGGTGGCGCATCATGGTGTTCACGCGCTGGACCGTCCGGCCCTCTCGGCGGGCGTACTCGTCGGCGACCACGTCCTCGAGCACGGTGCCCCAATAGGCCGGCTCGCTCTGGCCGTCATCGAGATCCGTCTCGCCACGCTTGTCGCGGTACAGGTCGAGCGCGGTCTTGAACTTGTTGAGCCCGAGGATCGCGCTCACGTCCGACCCGCCGATTCCCGTCCGGCGTTGCTCGAGCCATTGCTGTCGTTCGTTCATTCGTCCTCATCCTCCTGGCAGTTCTCGAACCCCGGGTGATCCGGGTCCATGCAGTGGGGGTGCGCCATCAGTGCGCGCTGGTGCCGGCGCTGGTGGATCGACTCCGCGCGCAGCTCGGCGATGTCGTCCTCGTCCAGTTCCACGATGTCGGTGTTGGCAAACATCAGGCTGTCTCGGTCTCGAGACGCTGCTCGACGAGACGGACGTACCCGGCAATGTCGTGCCACGAATCGGCATAGGCCGGATCGCCGTTGAGTATTCGCCCGACCTTGTGGGCCAGCATTTCGAGCGACTCGCGCATGTCGTCGTCGAGGCTTGCCCAGTTCCGCGAATCCTCCATCGCCCGCTTGATCGCCTGGGTGATCCGGGCGTGCTCGTCGAAGCTGCCGTATCGATTTCCGCGTTCCGCCAGGGTGGCGTCGACGCTGGTCTGTCCGTTGCCGTGCATGTCGGTCATCTCCTGTGGTGCTATTACGCTCACGCCGCCTCCTTACCCGTCACCCGATCCAGCACCTCGCTCAGCGCGGCGCCGATGTCGTCGGAGACCATCGGGACCAGGCGGCGCAGGGCGGTGACTCGGTTGTCGTTTTCGGGGAGGGGGGCGATGCCGGTCTGGCTATCCGTCTCCATGCGGCCGATGCAGCGCCAAATCTTGGCGAGGGCATCGCGGGCGATGTATGCATCGCTGCTATCGCCGTCGATCGGCGATGGGTGCTGCGCCTGTTCGACGATAGGCAGGTGTTCGTCGCTCAGGTCGACAGCGCTGTCTTCACCCACCTCAGCCCCGTAGTGCGCGCCGTCGTTGCCGTTCTGGCCGATCGCGTCGGCGCGATCCTCGTCGAACCGCTCGTCATCCTTCCGGCGCTTGACCTCAACCTCGATCTCCTTGGTTGCCCAAGCGGTCGAGGTGTTGATGATCGCGCCGCCGTTGAGGCTGGTTTTCTTGCTGGTCACCTCGCCGGCCTCGCGCAGGGCCTTGAGCGCGGTGCTGACCGAGCCTTGAGACAGGCCGGTCGCCTTGGATAGCTCGACGCCGGTCTGCGGGCCGTTGTGGTCGAGCTGCGACAGGACCATCCGGGCGTTCTGCGACAGGGGTGGCGTTTCTTTCTGCATCGCTTGCTTCTCTTTCTGCACCGGCTTCGGCCGCATCTCGCGCCCAGGCGGGACCACCGGGCCGTGGTGCTTGGTCATGGGTGGAGTCGCCGGGCGTGCCTGGCGGGCTTCGAGGTCGCTCATGCCGGCACCTCCTTAATTTCATACCCAGCCAGGCCGAGTGCGTCTGCATGGCTGAGCGTCCCTTTCACGCTTCCGTCCATCTCCGAGTACGACTTCGGGTTGCCGTCCTTGTCTGAGGGGAACAGGTAGGTCTCGATGGCCAGCCCAGACACCCGAGCCGCGCTCGCGATCACGTACTCCTCGCCATCTAGCGGCGGGTCCAGGCGGTAGAGAGAAGCGTGGCCGTTCCACCCGGACAGATCCTTGATCTTCACTGCCGTATCGCTCATGCCACACCCCGCTCGAGCTTGTTGAACTGATCCCAGCGGTGGTGAAGCTGGGCGGTGCTCGGCTTTGGTCCGTCGCGCTCGACGTTCCGGCCGCCGAGGTACTTGTCCCCCATCGCCTCACGCGCTGCCGCCAGCCGGCGGTCGATCTCGCTGGTCTTGCTGGTGCGCTGAACTGCCATCTGGCGGCGCTGGCGCTTCTTGAGTAGTCCGAACATCTGTCGTCCTCCTGGTTGTTTGTCCCATCAGGGAGCGCTCGATGCAGGCAAGCGCTCTCGGATGGGGATGCGGTGGCCGGATTCGAACTCGGCCCCGTCCGTGGCAGCGTTGCGCGCGACTACTGCCGTGGCTGCTCTCGCCAGAGAGCTTCACCGCATCGGTGGAGTGGTCTCGCCATCTAGTGGCTCCCCGTCGTGGCTACTTGATTCGCTGATGAGGCGTTCAAACTACTCCCCGATGAGGGGCAACTAACGGCTGCCAGTCGAGCCCGTTACGTGGGCTAGGCGGTCGGGTCACCGGTGATGAAGGATCGCCGTAGCGAGGGAGTCCGGCCCCGGCTGCGGCGGTTATTAGCCCCACCGTCCGCTGGGGTGGTTACTTGTCGCCACGGCTGGCGAGTTCCGTCTCGATCATTTGTCGGGCTTTGCTCAGGTGGTTCATCGCTTCAACCAGGCTCCGGTCGGTTTGCGCCGACGGCTGGATCTCGCTGAGTCGCTGCATGGCGACTTGGGCGATGTTGGCTGACGAGTGCTGTTCGTGTTCGTTGCTCATGTCTTCCTCCGGCTTGGAGATTGCCGCCAGTGCGCGGCGGCCTTGTTTGTCGAGGGCGGCTTTGCCGGATGCGTTCCAGTGGTCGGTGTGGGTGGTCATGGGTTGCCTCGTGGTGCTGTGTTTTGTGGCGATGGGTGAACAATAAACGCCACGTGTACCTGTGTCAACACCGTGTGTAGTTTCAAGACAAAAAAAGCCCCGCGCTTGGCGGGGCCGGGTGTCGAACCGTAATGTGTTTGCCTACTGAATGGACGCCATGTCGCCCCTGAAAGGGATAAAGCAACCGCCCGGTTTGCGCATCACGAACCGGATGACAACCTCTTCCCCATCAATCAGGTCATAGCCTTCGTCTGGGTCGGATAGCTCAACGTCGAGGTCGGACATGCCTAGCGCACCGGCATCAATATCGACTTCTCCGTTGTCCGACGAGACCACTGTTCCAGGCCAAGTCATCCAGTGGTCCTGGTATCGAGCCCGGAATATGTCGGCGCGCTTCTCGTCGCTGTAATCGCTCCCGCACCCAACCTCGTCATCCACTTCGTCGAATCCAGCGCTGCTCGTTGGCAAAGTGGTGGCGTCGGCTCCATCATCAGAGAACAAAGAGGCGGCAGCGATCACAAATACAACCACCATAAGGATCGAGGCAACCGCTTGGGTGATCGGGCCAGATTCGCGTTTTCCAGCGGGGCTAGACTTCGCGCGTAACGCCTTCTCGTAAATCACCCCGCAGTTCGGGCACTGTTCGGGTGGGGTGGTCTGGTCGTCTTCGGCCGTTCGCTCGTACCCGCATTTCGGGCAGAGCTTCCTCGTCGCGTTCATGGCGCCTCCTTGGCATCTTGTCGATACAGTCAAACTAGCACAGCACGATCTCTGCCCGCCGGACCACGCCGATGATGTTGTACCCGTCATCAAGCCGCAGCGTCGGGTACTGGCTGTTCTCCGGCTTCAACAGCCACACGCCGGCGTCCTTTACCAGGCGCTTGAACGTGGTCTCGCCTTCCTGGTTCTTGGCGATCACGTAGCTGCCATTCTCATAGGGCATGTCCGGCTCGACGATGATCTGCATCCCGGGCTGGAACTTCGGGGACATGCTGTCGCCCTCGATCCGTAGGGCGTAGGTGTGTTCGCGGATCGGTGCCGATGTTGGCACCCACTCATCGGCCACTCCTGGTTGGAACAAATCAATCGCCTCCTGCGCGCTTCCTGCTTGCACCCACGAGATGAGCGGCACCTTGCCCTTGATCTCAGGTCCGTCTGACACGTTGGCGTCTACCTTGGGCTCGATTGAAGCAAGGCTTGCGTCCATCTTCCCGGAAAACCGTTTCGGACCTTCTCCCGTCAGGAGCCAATCGGTGGAAACGCCCAGCGCTTTGGCGACGCGATGCGCCTCACCTTCTGGGAGACCCCTCTGCCTCCAGTTGTATAAGCGCTGGTCGTTCGTGTCGAGCTCCCTTGCGAGCTTTGCCCAGCTCCATCCGAGTTCGTCGAGGACCTGCTTTGTGCGTTCTATTGGCTCCATACACGCATTGTTTACTGCCGGAGCTGTGCCCGCAATGAACGCCGCGTGGAGACGGTTGTTGACTGAACTACACGCCATGTGTACCTTTATCGTCATGAACGCAATCTCTCGAGCAATAAGCGTTGCTGGCGGGCCTACCGCACTGGCGAGTCGGATCACTGAACTCGAGCCGGACATGCAGGCCAGTCCGCAGCTAGTAATCAACTGGCGTGCGCGTGGACAGGTGTCGCAAGGGTTCGCCATTGCGGTTTCCCGAGCCACCGGCTGGAAAGTCACGCCCCACAGCTTGCGCCCGGACATCTATCGGCACCCGGAAGACGGCCTGCCGGCAGAACTCCGCGGCCTGCCCCAGGAGGCCTCCGCGTGAGCGCCTCCTTTTTTTGTAGCTCCACGAGGGCATACCTATCCATCCCTCGACCACGGATCACGAGGTAAGCAGTGAAAGAGATAGCGCTCACGAAGGGCTATGTGGCCATCGTCGATGACGAGGATTTCGATCTGGTCAAGGGGCTGACCTGGTGCTGCTCGCTGTCCGGCCTGACGCTGAACTATCCATACGCGATTACGACCGTCGAATGCCGCCGCGTGCGGATGCACCGCCTTATCGCTGGCCTTGAGCCGGGAGACAAGAGGGTCGTTGACCACATCAATGGGGACACCCTGGATAACCGGCGGAAGAACCTTCGGATCGTCACAAGCCAGCAGAACTCATGGAACAGCAGGGCCCCGAGAGGGAGAAAGAAGGATTCCAGGTTCAAGGGCGTACAGAAAGCCAGGAACAAGTGGCGCGCCACGATCTGGCAGAACGGGCGCAAATACCACCTTGGCGTATTCCACTCAGAGCGCGCGGCAGCCCTTGCTTACAAGAGGGCCGCTAGGAAGCTGCGTGGCGAATACGCGCACCCGGCAATGGAGGTCGAATCATGAGACAGGACCAGATTCCGCTGTGGGTCGAGTCGTTCAGCGAGGCGTTGAAGGCTGTCGTGTTCGCGTGTGGCGGGCCGAAGCGGGTTGCCTCGACGCTGTGGCCGAGCAAGAAGCCTGAGCGTGCGGCGCTCGATCTCAACCACTGCCTGGACGATGGCCGGGCGGAGAAATTATCGCTCGAGGAGATCGTGCTGTTGATCCAGATGGGGCGCGAGCGCGGCGTCCACACGCCGATGGATTTTCTGTGCTCCGCGGCCAACTACCAGGAGCCGCAGCCGGTCGATCCGGAGGACGAGCGGGCCCGTTTGCAGCGCGAGTTCATCGAGGCGAAGAACGATTTCGCTTCGCTGCTCAAGAAGATGGAGCGACATGAGAATGGCTG
This sequence comes from Halothiobacillus sp., assembly GCA_016278265.1. Taxonomy (GTDB): domain Bacteria; phylum Pseudomonadota; class Gammaproteobacteria; order Halothiobacillales; family Halothiobacillaceae; genus Guyparkeria. The sequence goes on from JADQCE010000002.1 coordinate 429,972, forward strand.
AGTTGCGCTTCTCGGTAGATGACACAGCAGCTCTCGACGCCCTGCGGGAGATCGACCGCCTTTCTGGCAACCAGCCGGACCTGATCGACCGAGTTCGGGAGCGGTTTCCAGAACCGGCCGCGATGTTCCGTATATACAGCCGGTACGACGGTGCGGGGAGGGTTATCGTCCGGTTCGGCGCCTCCAACGAGTTGATCGACTTCATCGTCGAGTCGCGGGGGCGGAAGTCCTGATGCGTTGCTCGGTCGAGGTGATCTGGCCACCGGCGGTTTGCTCACCGAACGCTCGCGGGCATTGGGCCAAGAAGGCCACGGCGGCGCGCAAGTATCGCCAGGTGTGCCGGTTGCGCACGGCAACGGCGATCTTCGAGGAAGGGATCACACCGGCCGACCTGCAGCAGGCCGCCGACGAGCACGGGCACCTTGACCTGTGGATCGAGTATTTCCCGCCGGATCGCCGTCACCGTGACGACGACAACCTGATCGCCGCGTTCAAGAGCGGGCGTGACGGCATCGCCGACGCGATCGGGGTCGACGACACCCATTTTCGAATTCACCCGTGGGTTCACCGGGACCAGCCGCGCAAGGGCGGGGCGGTGCTGGTGACGATAACGGCCAGGCAGACGGCAGCCATTGCGATGGTGATGCCGGATCTCGGGGAGTGATGCGCGATGTCTGCGGCGCGTGAACAGCAGACGCAGAAAAGCCCGGCTCAAGCGGTGCGGTCAACACCTCGCCGGGCTCATCCATCAACTGATGAGGTGATTGTTATGCAAGACCTATCGATTGTCAATTCGGGCGAGCTGACCATGAGCAGCCGCGAGATCGCGAGCCTGACAGGTAAGCGTCATGGCGACGTGATCCGCGATATTCGCACCATGCTCGAGCAGATGGGGGATGACGCAGATTTGCGTCATGTCTCCGAGCAGCAGGACCAGCGTGGTTACACGTCCGAGTTCCTTCTCGACCGCTATCACACCGAGGTGCTGGTGACTGGCTACGACGTGAAGCGCCGGGCCGCGGTAATTCGTCGCTGGTTCGACCTTGAGACAGGGGCCGCCACGCCGACGTACCAGATCCCGCAGACGATGGCCGAGGCCCTACGCCTTGCCGCCGACCAGGCAGAGCGGATCGAGCAGCAGGAGCGCGAGCTGGAGCAGGCCCGCCCGGCGGTCGAGTTCACCAACCGCGTGATTGAGTCCGACGAGACCATCCGGATCGGCGAGGTGGCCAAGATCATCGGCACCGGGCAGAACCGCCTGTTCAAGTTCCTCCGCCAGCACGGGTTCCTCACCCGCCGCAACGAGCCGTACCAGAGCAAGATCGACGCCGGGCTGATGGACGTGAAGCTGTCCAAGCAGTTCGAGCACCCGCGTGCCGGCCTGACCCGGTCGATCACCCCGCTGGTCACCGGCAAGGGCCTGGCGAGGATTCAGCGGCTGTGGGCCGAGGAGCATGCAGGGGAGGTGGCTTGATGACCAACGCGCATCTTTCTACAGGAGAGCGACTCGGACTGAATCCTGACGAGCACGTCTTGATGTTCGAGGCCACCCATTGCGATCAATGCGGAGAAGAGAACTACGGCTTCCGGGCTGGATGCCGGTGCATGCCGATGGATGACTTGGAAAAGCTGGCTGGCTACACGGTCACTTATGGGTTCATGACTTGCCACCAGGGGCATGACAAGTTCGTGAGCCTTTCCGAGATCAAGGGGCTCGTCGATAAGGGCGAGGCAGTCCGCATGCACGATAGCGGCGAACTGGTCGATACGAGCTGGTTTGAAGATTCAGAGGAGGCTTCCTGATGCCAAGGATCCGCAGCATCAAGCCGGAGTTCTGGACGTCTGCACAGGTCCTCGAGTGTTCGGCGAATGCCCGTTTGCTGTTCGTCGGCATGTGGAATTTCTGCGATGACGCCGGTCGGCACCCGGATTCGGTCAAACAGCTCAAGGCGGAGATTTTCCCGGCCGACGAGATGACGTTGGCCGAGATCGAGGAACTGGTCGACGAGCTTTCGACGAACGATCTAATCATGCGTTATGTGGTTGATGGGAAAGGCTTCATTCAGGTCAAGGGCTGGCATCACCAGAAGATCGACCGCCCGCAGGAACCCAAGTACCCGGAGCCTATCGACGACCATTCGACGAACGTTCGACGATCATTCGTCCCTGATAGGAAGGGAGAGGATAGGAGAGGAGAGGATGGGATAGGAGTGGATCAGGGCGCGCGGCAAGCGCACGCCGCACACTCCGCCGAGCATCCGCCCGGTGACCTCGCCGAGCCGGAAACACAGCCGGACGACAAGCCGGCCAAGCAGAAGCGGGCCAGGGCACTCAAGCCCGCCGACCTCGTCGCTGACCTGCCGGGCCTGACCACCGAGGTTGCCCACGACTACCTCGACCACCGCCGAGCGAAGGGCAGCCGCCTGACGCCGACCGCCTGGAAGCAGATCGCCGCCGAGGTGGCCCAGTGCCACGACTCGCCCGACGAGTGCCTAGCCGAGGCCATGGCTGCCGGGTGGCAAGGCTTCAAGGCCGAGTGGTACGCCAAGCGCAAACGAGGGGACGGCGGGCCGCCAGGCCGACGCCAGCCCGTCACGATCGACTCAGGCTCCGGCCGACCTGACTCCGGCGCTGGGTGGGTGCCGCCCGAGCTGCGAGCAGCGGGAGGTGCGCAATGAACACCAACGATTTTCAGCAGTTCCGCGAGCTGATCGACGGCGTCTACGACTTCTACAACCGGCGGCCGAACGACTTTCACCGCGATGTTTGGTGGCAGGCGATGCAGGCCTACGACTACGCCGCGGTGGCCGATGCGATGAACCGCCACCTGATGAACCCGGACACGGGCCAGTTCCTGCCGAAGCCGGCGGACATCGTGAAGATGATCCGGGGCACGACGACCGACTCGGCGCTGGTGGCCTGGGCGAAGGTCGAGGAGTCGATCCGCAAGGTCGGGCCCTACGACTCGGTCGCGTTCGATGACCCGCTGATCAACCGGGTGATTCAGGACATGGGCGGCTGGATCAAGCTGTGTGAGGTCTCCGGCGACGAGCTGCCGTTCAAGCGCAACGAGTTCGCCAACCGGTACCGCGGCTATGCCTCGCGTTCCGAGGTGCCGGACTACCCCCGGGCATTGCCGGGCATTGCCGAGCACCAGAACGTGCAGGCCGACCTGCCGGTTCAGCCGCCGAAGCTGATCGGCAACCAGGAGCGGGCGCAGCGAGTGCTCGAGGGCGGAAGTGATCGCAAGGGCCTCGAGGTCGGCACGGCCGGCAAGTCTGCCATGCGCCTGCTGGGGCATCGGCCGGATGACGACGAGGCAGAGGAGGGTGCGGCGTGAGCGGCATGGGATCACACCAATCAGCGCGAATGCTCAAGGACGAGTGGCTTACCCCGCCGGAGATCATGGCGTCGCTCGGTGAGTTTGACCTAGATCCGTGCGCGCCGATCAAGCGGCCGTGGCCGACGGCCCGGCACCATCTGACGATCGAGGATAACGGGCTGTCATTCGACTGGCACGGCCGTGTCTGGCTCAACCCGCCCTATGGGCGAGAGACGGGACGGTGGCTGTCGAAGCTGGCCGATCACGGAACCGGCACGGCGCTGATATTTGCCCGAACCGAAACGGCCATGTTCTGCGATCTGGTTTGGGGCCGGGCGACCGCGATCCTGTTTCTCGCTGGCCGTCTGCATTTTCACCACGTCGATGGTCGCCGTGCTCGAGCGAACAGCGGGGCGCCGTCCTGCCTGGTCGCGTACGGGCCGCGGGATGCAGAAATCCTCTACCACTGCGATCTCCGCGGCCATTACGTGGAGAACTGGGAGGGTGCGGCATGACCAGCATCCACAAGACCATGGCTCTGCCGAGGAACCTGCGCGACTACATCCGCGACCGGGATGCGGTTGTCTCCGAGCTGGAAACGGTGCATGCCGGGCTGCGTCGGGCAAATCGCCTGATGGAGGCCGTCGAGCGTTGCGGGCTCCATGGGCACGCCATGCCTCGCAACAGCCTCGAGGAATCCATCCGGGAGGTTGATCGCACGTTCTGGCGTGCTGCGTTCAACGTCACCGGCTTCCTCGACGTGATGGATGCGACCGAGAAGGATGAGTTCTTCAAGTCGATGCAGGGCGACAACGTCCCGCCGTTCGGCGAGGAGGCAATCCGCTCGACGTTCGTCGACCTGATGGGGCGCAAGGACGAGATGTTTCGCCGCGGGGTGGTCCGCGTGTTCCAGCGCCTGTCGGGCAAGTACCACAGCCACAGCGCGTTCCGGGTGCAGCGCAAGATGATCCTCGGGATGTTCTGCCGGCCGAACTTCGTCAACGGCGCCCAGGAGGTGAATGCCTACGCCTTCGGGGCCATGAGCCCGTCCGAGATGACCAACGACATCGACCGCGTGCTGTGCGCCCTCGAGGACAAGCCGCACAAGCCACGGGCGCTCGAGTCGGCGATGAACGCGGCATGGAAGGAGGGCGAGGTGTTCGACGATGGCCGGCTCAAGGCCCGGGCGTTCAAGAACCAGAACGTGCACCTGGAGCTGCGGGCGGATCTGGTCGACGGGATCAACCGGATCATCGCCGAGCACTACGGGGCGCAGATCGGGGCGGAGTCGTGACCGATGCCTGGTACCCCGGCCAACCAAACGCAATCGACAACCGCCGAAGGCAAGACGCCGAGCGAATCGCACGGATGTACGGTCGAGAGGCACGACGGGATGCGTTGCGGGATGTGCCACGACACGACCGGCCGCACGTGGAACGGATGGTGATCGAGATTTTCGAGAGGAGAACGACGTGATCAAGAAACTGATTATCGATGCCGCGATGTGGGCCCTGCTGGTGGCCGGATTCTTCATGCAGGTTCCGTATCTGGAAGCCCTCGCGCCGTTCGTATTCTGGTGCCTTTCCCTTCTGCTTTTGTTCGTTGGGTTCTCGTTTTCGTTCATGCCGGAGCACGCGTTGCGTCTAATGACGCTGAAATCTCCGCCTGGTCGGTCCGTCATCCTCTGGCGGATTTCGACGGCGGCCAAGATCGGCGCGATTGCCTCGATCGGACATTACTGGCTCGCCGGGGTGATGTTGTTCGGCTGGGTGATGGTGATGGCCGGCGCGGACCGTGTGACTGAAGTTCGCGCTGCCGGTGGCTCAGGTGCCGGTGAGCGGGAGGAGGGGAACGTATGACCATCCGACAACGACAGATCGTCGTCACGACCTACGCGCTCACCATAGCCGCCAACCTGGTCGGGATTGTGACGCTGGGCAGTTATCGCCCCGACTGGGATTGGGGCTATGCGTTCCGTTCGATGATGCGGGAGATGAAGCGATGACAGAGCTGACCACGCAGCAAGAGGCATTCGCCCGGAGTGTGGCCGAGGGCAAGAGCCAGGCGGAGGCCTATCGGGATGCCTACCCGAAGGCGCGAAAGTGGAAGGCGAGCAGCGTCTACAGCCAGGCAAGCCGGATGCTGGACCGGCCCAAGATTGCCGCAAGGGTTGAATCGATCAAGGGGGAACTCGCCAAACGCAGCCTGTGGAGCCGAGAGCAGTCCGTGGACGCGCTCAAGGGAATCATCGCGGCCACTGACAAGGGAAGCGACGTTGTAGCCGCTGTGCGCGAGCTGAACGCGATGCACGGATTCAACGCGCCGAGCAAGCATGAGATCGCTGGCGCTGGCGGCGGCCCGGTGCGCGTCATCTGGGAGGAAGACGGTAAGGATGGCTGATGTCCGCCTGCCAGGATGGGCCAAGCCCTACGCCAAGCCGTCGCGCTACAAGGTGGCGCACGGCGGGCGCGGCTCGGGCAAGTCGTGGGCGTTCGCTCGGCTGATCCTGCTCAAGGTGGCGGCGTCGAACAGGCCAATCCGGGTGCTTTGCGCTCGTGAACTGCAGGTGTCGATCCGTGATTCGGTCCACCGGCTGCTGGCCGACCAGATCGAGACGATGGGCCTGTCCGGCCAGTTCGAGGTGGGCGAGAGCTTCATCCGCTGCGCGAACGGCTCGGAGTTCCTGTTCAAGGGGCTTCGGCACAACGCCGGCGAGATCAAGTCGATGGAGAACATCGGCGTGTGCTGGGTCGAGGAAGCACAGGCGGTGTCCGAGTCATCGTGGAAGCTGCTTATCCCGACCATACGCGCGCCGGGCTCGGAGATCTGGGTGACGTTCAACCCGGAGAACGAGACGGACCCCACCTATCAGCGGTTCGTGGTCGAGCCACCACCGGCCGCGATCGTTCGCCAGATCAACTGGCGAGACAACCCGTGGTTCCCGCCTGAACTGGACGAGGAGCGCCGGCACATGCAGGCAACCGACCCGGACGCCTACGCGTGGATATGGGAAGGCGAGTGCCGGCAGATCAGCGATGCCCAGGTGCTGCACGGCAAATGGGTGGTCGACGCGTTCACCCCGGCCGATTCGTGGGACGGGCCGTACTACGGGGCCGACTGGGGTTTCGCCAAAGACCCGACCGTACTCGAGCGGGTGTGGATTCACGGCCGCAAGCTGTGGATCGATCACGAGGCCTACGGCGTCGGGGTGGAGATCGACCAGACGCCTGAGCTGTTCGACCGCATACCCGGCGCACGGGATCACGTCATTCGCGCGGACGGCGCCCGGCCCGAGACCATCAGTTACATGCAGCGCCAGGGCTTCAAGATTCAGCCGGCCAAGAAGTGGCCCGGCAGCGTCGAGGACGGCGTTGCCCACCTGCGCGGCTATGACCAGATCGTGATTCACCCGCGGTGCAAGCACACAGCGCAGGAGGCGAGGCTGTGGAGCCACAAGGTCGACCGGCTCACCGGCGACGTGATGCCGCAGCTTGTCGACGCGCACAACCACTGCTGGGACTCAACGCGTTACGCCCTCGCTCCGCTGATCCGACAGCGGCAGCAGCAACACACAGGGATGCAGGTGCCGATGCTATGACCATGCCGACCGACGAGCCTGAGTTTGCCCGGATCCTCCACGAGATCGACCGCGTTGATGGGTGCCCGAGAACCAAGCAGCGCATCAAGTCGATTCTGAGAACGCGCACCGGGCAACGCATCAGGTTCTCGGTTCGGGCGTTCGTCCACCCTGAGCGCGTGCATGCGGCGGTGTTGATGCTGGAGGCGGGAAAGACACGGGCCGAGGCAAAGGGCGCGCTGTGCGCACGCTACGGGGTGAGCGATGCCACGGCCTACCGCATTCTCGACGCGGCGATTGCCAAGCGTCGGCCGAAGCTGCAAGGAGGGCTGTTCGATGGGTGATGTGGTCGAACTCGACTCTCGCCGGCCGCACGTCAAGATGCTGGCCACCGACGGGACAATTCACGTGATCCCGCTCGTGACGCTGGAGAAGATCGCCAAGGGCGAGCTTTGCATCACGCAGCTGGACGACTGGCAAAAGCTGGTGCCGTCCATCGTCGAGGATTGGATCGACTGCCTGCCCATCGAGGGCTAATAGCGAAAATAGGAGCAAGTTATGCCTTGGATTTCATTTGGTCGCTGGAGTAACGCCGGCGGAATATTTTTCAAAGCCAAAAGGCTTTACATCGATGGTAGGTGGACCCCGATCGTCGTTCTGAGGAAGCGTTACGAGACATGGCTCGGTTTCTTCGGGTGAATGGTGACTCATGACCGACGACGAGATCGATGGATTCCTGAGCCGGCAGGCCGGGGAGATTGAACGACGCGCCGAGGCGGCCTACCAGCGCCTGCTCGAGTCGATCCGGGCCGGCACGGCGGCACGGTCTGCGGTGCAGGATGCCTATGACTCGTTCGAGGGCGAGTTCTACGGGCTGCTGGCGTCTGCCTTTACCGACCTGCTGACCAAGCGGATCAGCGCGGATCGGGTGCGGTCGATGCCACTGGCCGGGATCACGCTGTCGGATCGGCTTTACCAGAACCGGCAGCTCGTCGAGTCCACGGTGCTGGCCGCGATCAATCGGCACAACCAGGCGATGCGCTCGGCCCGTGAGTTGGCGCTAGAGCTCTACGACGGCTACGGCAACGACGTGGATCTGCTCGATGTGAGAAAGCGCCTGCCCCGCTACCTGCGCGACGGCGTGACCGGTGACGAGTACGCCCGGACGATCAGCCGGTACGCGGCCAAGCGGCTCAAGACTCCGGCCCTGCGAGCGGCCTACCTCGAGGCGCTGGATGCCGCCGAGGCCGGGCGACCACAGGACAAGCTCAACCGGATGCTTCGCACTGCCTTCGCCGAGCGCAACCGGTACTTCGCCAACCGGATCGCCCAGACCGAATTGCACCGGGCCTACATGGACACGCGCGGCGGTGAGTTGATGGCCGATCAGTCGCTGGAGTTCGTGCAATACCGGCTGTCGCCGACGCATCCGCAGGTGGACATCTGCGACGTGCATGCCAAGGCGGACCTGTACGGGCTCGGACCCGGCATCTACCCGAAGGGCCGCGCGCCACAGCCCCCGGTTCACCCGCACTGCCGCTGTAAGGCAACGCCACGCTACGACATACGCGGCACGCCCAACGAACGCCCAGACGCAATCCGAGAGCTGGTGCAGGGCCGCGGCGATGGCGCGAGGCTGATGGGGTCTGAGGCGAGGATGGAGCGGCTACTCAATGGCGAGCCGCTTGACTCGATCGTGAATGACGGCGTGCCGGAGGATTACCGCCTGCGCCGCCTGGGGGATGGGCCGCGCAGTCCGCTGGTGCGGGACGACTAGGCGATGGTGACTTCGAACCGGGACATGAACAGCTTGTAGGTCTGCAGCCGGTCCTCGTCGGTGATGGTGTCGAGGTGCTTGATGCGGTAGCCGTCGCCCTGTTGCATACGCCCGACGATCTCGTCCTCGAGGCGTAGCAGTTCCTCGTACAGCGCATCCATGCCGTCGAACTGCTGCACCGGCGATCCGTAGTAGACCATCAGGTCGACCACGCGCCGATGACCCGGGTCGCCACGCTTGATGCGCGACGGCACCAGCCGGATGATCGGGTAGTCGTCCGGGGTCATGTTCGGCTCGAGGCCTATCTTGCAGGTGTTGATGCCCGGCACGTCCGCAAGACGAGTTCGAAGGGTGCCGAGAATGTCGTTGATGGTCGCCATGGATTACCCCCGCAGGATCGGAATCGAGATCAGGCCAGGCGCGGTGTCTGCCACCTCGGCCTGTGCGTTGCGCGCTCCGGCCAGTTGCCGGTCGAACTCGGCGCGGTAGCTCTTTAGCTTGGCCGTGAACAGATCCTCGGGCTGCGCCTGCTTGTCCAGGCAGGTGATGATGTAGGCCCGCAACACCGTGAGCTTGTCGCGCCAGTCGGTCGGGAAGGTGCCGAGGTCGTCCACGTCCACGCGGGCTCGATCCTCGACCGACTGGTCGATGTAGCCGGTCAGGTACGCGTCGGTGTAGGTCAGGGTCGTGGCCATGTCGTTACTCCTCGAGGATTGCGGCCAGTCGCCGCTGGAATATGCGTGGGGCGGCGTCGGCGGCGTCCACCAGGTACGGGTCGCCCTCGTAGCCCGGGTGCTGAACGACCTTGGCGAACTGGAACGCGCCACCGGACGGCCAGCGCAGCGCCTTTTTCTTGCTCGGCCTGATCTCGTGCGGCCGGGTGCCCCAATGCACGAACACCGCATGGGGTGCCATCGATTCGTTGTGGCCGATGCGATAGTCGCCAGGGCCATCGCGGTTGAGTTCGAGTGAGCGTTCGAGGTCGCCGGTCTGGCGATGGTCGGCCACGCGCGCCTCGATCATCTCGAACACTTCCTGCGCGGTTTCCGCCAGTGCCTGTTCGGCCTGGTCGGTCGTGCCGAGTAGCCGCTTGCCGAGTGCGTCGAGGTTGTCGGGGGTGAGGGTGAGCATCAGTCGTCCCCGTTTCGCTTGCGGTCGTCGATGCCAAGGCGCTTGGCCGCCCACGACTCGGCGAACTTCTCGGCGGCGTAGATGCCGCGCGCGCCCATGTGGCCGGATATGCCAACCAGAACAGCGGTCACGAGTTCCTCGAACCCGGCCGCCTGGCAGATCATGAAGGTGAGCAGGCCGGCAAAGCCGCTCGTCACCAGTTCGCCGATCAGTTCCGTCACCGAGAACCGGCTGACTTCGCCGGCTCGAACCTTGCGGATGTAGTTCACGATCCCGCCCCACCCCGCGAGGACCAGAACCCACCAGTACGCGATCCATGGGTATTGGCCCAGGAGCCCGGTCGCTGCTTGCTTGAGTTCATCGCTCATCCCTGAATCGGCCTTTCGTGTCGGTGTTGTTGTCCATCGGCTCGCCTCTCCGCGTCTGCACGGCCGCCTCGTGCCGTTTCTGGCAGTCTCGGTACATGCCGGATGCCGTGACGATCCAGCGCGCTGTGGCGCGTTGCGTCGGTTCATCGATCACCGGAAGATCCGGGCAGGGCGCGGCCAGATTCGCCGGCAGGCTCGGCCCCGGTGATGGCGTCGTTGAGCACGCGGAAAGCGTCAGGGCTCCAATCGCAACTGCGGTCGCTCGGAACATGGCGGATCACCTCGCGGGTGCGGTAACGGATTTCGGTCTGGCGCTCGGCCCGGCCGGTCTCGTATTCGATAGCGCGCTGGTCGGCTATGGCCTGCTGTAGTTCGATGGCCTGCTGCACTTCGTCCTGGCAAATGGCCTTGCCCATGCCGATCAGGCCTGACCGGTACTGCCACCACGCCGTTGCCAGTGAGGCGATGACGATCGCGCCAACGGCAATTCGCCCCCATGACAGCCAGCGCATCACGGCCACTTCCGCCCGGTGCCGGTGTAGAGGCCGAAAACGGCCGCCGCAGCGCCAAACACGGTCGATGCGAACGCGGCCTGCGATCCGGTTGGGTCGGCCAGCGCCATGAACCACACGGACACGTGGTAGAGCATCACGCCGTAACCGAACACCAGCACACGCGGCACCACGCGGTAGGCGTCGACCACCTCGGCCCATCGGGTCAGTACGTCCACAACACGTCCTCCGCCTTGTCCGGGTCCATGTCCGCGTGAATAAAGTCGTGCGCCACGCCCAGGCGGGTGAAGCCAGCGCCGATCAGCGCCTCGATGATCTGGAAGCGGGCGCGGGAGTTCGGCGCGTCGATGTCGACGGCGTACCCGCGCAAGTGAGAGCTGTCCTCGGTGCCGCCGATTGCCTTGTTGTGGGCCGGGCAGCGCATCGGCGAGGTGAGAGCGAACGGGATGCCGGCAATGCCGCGGGCGTTATCCAGCGCGAGCATCACGTGCTTGTCCATGTCGTGGTAGCCCTTGCCGCACTTGCCGCACTTGCAGGCGAACTCGGCGGGCTTGAAGTGGCGCAGGATCGGCTGCATCACTCGCCCCCCACGGCCGGCGGCTCACCTGGTCGCTCGTGGCTCATGGTGTCGAGGTCGCCCAGGATGCTGTCGCGCAGGTCTCGATCGGTGGCGGCCAGGTCGGTGGCGATGATCTGCCGCATCTTCTCGCGCAGGTAGGACTCCGGCGCACCCATCATCTGCATCTGCTGGTACAGCTCGATCTCTGAGCCCAGGTCGGCCAGGCCGTAGTCGGTCGGCCATTCGATTTGCGTGCGGTCGGTGATGTCGAGCCAGCGGGCCACGATTTCCCAGACGCGCCGCTCTAGGTCTTCCATGGACCGGGCGAACGAGGCGAGCGAGGCGTTGAGCGACTGGAACCGCAGCGTCATGGCAAGGCCCGACTCGGCCTGATCGGGTGGCTCGACGTTGAGTGCCACCTCGTCGATGGTCTGCTGCAGGCGCTCTATCGCCTTGAAATATGCCTCGGTCGGGATGGATGTCGGGCTGATGAATGCCGGCATGGTGCCGGAGTGAACCAGCATGTTGTGGGTGCCGAGCGTCTCGGCCATGGAGTTGGCGTCGAACGTCTGCGACTGCTCGGGCGGCACCTGGTAGGTCAGGATCGAGAACGTCTGGGAGCGCAGCAGCTCGTCGAGTTCCGAGTGCAGGTTGTAGAGGCGCTTGCCCAGATCGGCCAACTGGCTGAACGAACCCTCGGCGCCGAACTCGCCGGTCTCGGAGAACGCCAGCACCGGGCAAAGGCCGAGGCCATGCTCGCCGCTTTCCAATACCTCGTCGCCTTTCAGCACGCGCCAGCCTTCCGTGTCCCACACCCTCGATACATCCACGCGCTCGCCGTCGAGATCCATCGTGTCGGCATAGCGGACGCTCGTGATCAGGCCGCGATGGTCGAGTTCGTATTCCTCGACGTGCTCGGGAAGGATCGGCACCAGGTACGGGGCGGCGCGCATGTCTTCCTGCTCGGCGCGGTTCGCTGGCAGCTCCGCCGGCGCGTCGATCAGCAGGAGCATGGTGCCGCGTGCCTTGGCTTCCATCATGAAGCGGTGCCAGAACACGCCGATCGAATTACCCCGCCAATCGCAGTCGTCCGAGATCACGTCCATCAGCGGGTTTTCCAGCACCCGGATAGGCGGGCGCTTGTCGATGTGGCCGACGAATCGGGACACCGCACGGCGAACCGGGTTGGCGTACCACGCCAGTTCCTTGCGCGCCGTGTACTTTCTGTCGCCTTCCCGTGGGTATCGCTTGAGATAGCTGCCGTCAGCGAATCCGCCCGTGCCGTGCAGGGCGTCCGCCAGGAATTGGAATCGTTCGGTGGTGAGCTGCATCGGGCGAGCCTCGTCTGATCTTGCTCGCATCCTCGCCCGCTGTTGCCTCATTTCCGGGCCGCGCATGACACGCCTGCGCGCGAGGATGGCAACACCAATCAAAGGCGAGAGGCCGCAATGGACCTGGAACAACTCAGAGAGAAGCTGGAAGCCGAGGAATTCGACGCGCTCAAGAAGTACGTCGACGACCTCGTGGGCCAGCGCGATCAGGCTCGCGACGAGTCGATCAACAAGCGCAAGAAGCTCAAGGAGCAGGTCGAGACCCTGCAAACCACGCAGTCCGACCTGATGGAGCGCCTGGGGCTGGAGTCGATCGACGACCTCGAGCAGTTGCCCGACCTCAAGGGCGCGGCCGAGAGCGAAAAGCAGTATCAGGCACGGATCAAGCGCATGGAGCGCGACATGGCCGAGCGTGACGAAAAGATCAAGGATCTGGACAGCCGTTATCGCGGCCAGATGCTCGACGCGCAGCTTTCCCGCGCGCTGGGCAAGCACGAGTTTCTCGACACCGATCTGGTGGGTGACTACCTCAAGGCCCGCGTGGTCTGGGAAGAGGACTCACCGATGGTGGAAGCGGACGGCAAGACCGTTCCGCTCGAGGAAGGCGCGGCATGGCTGGCACAGACCAAGCCGCACCTGTTGAAAGCCGCCGGGGCGGGAGGCTCCGGGCATGTACCGAATGGCGGCAAGCCAAACGGTAAGAACCCGTTCGCGAGAGAGTCGCGGAACCTCACCGAGCAAGCGCGAATCATGCGCGACAACCCCGAATTGGCCGAACGGCTCAAAGCCGAGGCCGGCAAGTAACAGGAGCCTGAACCATGGCAGCCACGAAGATCTCCGACATCATCGTTCCCGATGTCTTCAACCCCTACGTGCAGCAGCGCACGGCGGAACTCGCCAACTTCTACTTGGGCGGCATCGTCTCCAACGACGAGCAGCTCAACACGCTGGCTCAGTCCGGCGGCAAGACCCTGAACATGCCGTTCTGGAATGACCTGACCGGCGATGACGAGGTGCTGAGCGACACCGGCGCACTCACCCCGGCGGCTATCACCTCCGGCCAGGACATCGGCGTTCTGCACATGCGCGGCAAGGCCTGGGGCGTCAACGACCTCGCCAAGGCGCTGGCCGGCGACGACCCGATGATGGACATCGCCGACCGCGTGTCCCGCTACTGGCAGCGCGCCATGCAGGCGGTCGCACTGGCCTCGGTCAAGGGCGTGATTGCCGACAACGTCGCCAACGACTCGGCCGACATGCGGATCGACATCTCCGGCGCGACGAACGCCGACATCACCGCTGACACCAAGTTCAGCGCGGACGCCTTCATCGACGCCCAGGCGACCTTCGGTGACGCGGTTGGTGGCCTGACCGGCATCGCCATGCACTCCACGGTCTACCACAACCTCAAGAAGATCGACTCGATCAGCTTCGAGAAGGAGTCCGAGGGCGATCTCGAGATCGAGACCTACCGTGGCCTGCGCGTGATCGTCGACGACGGCATGCCGTACACCCCGGCTGGTGGCGCGCTCGCCGGCGACACCGCGCCGTTCTACACCAGCTACCTGTTCGGCGCTGGCGCGATCGGCATGGGCCAGGGCGGCGCACCGGTGCCCACCGAGACCGACCGCGATTCGCTGGCCGGCGAGGAGTACCTCATCACCCGCTCGCACTTCCTGATGCACCCGCGCGGTATCGCCTTCCAGTCCGCATCGGTAGCCGGGGCCGCCCCGACCAACACCGAGCTGGAGAACGCGCTCAACTGGGATCGCGCCTACACGCGCAAGAACGTCCGCATCGCCGCCATCGTCACCAACGGGTAAGGCCATGGGACTTGCAGCGTTCAACCGGGCGCGGCGTGAAGCCGCCGCCCGCGACCAGAAAGCCCAGCGCGAGGCGCCGCAACCGACCCCGGCGGAAACGTCGGCCGAGGTGAAGCCAAAGCGCACGGCCACCAAATCCAGCGGTGGGCGCAAGCGCGGCCCCGCGACCAAGACGACCAGAGAGGACTAACCCATGGCAGTCACCACACGCCCCTACATCGGCAAAGGCCGGGTGTACATGCGGGAGGCAGGCGCGGCCGAGGCCCTGGCCGAAGTCGGCAACGTCTCCGCGCTGTCCATCAGCGCAGAAGACAACGAGATCAACCTGCCGGACTACACACAGGGCGGCGGCGGCAACTACTCGAGCATCCGGCGCATCGACAGCGTCACCTGCTCGATCACGCTGCACGACCTGATCCTCAACAACCTGGCCGCCATCACCCGAGGCACCGGCTCCGAGGAGGCCGCACAGACGGCGAACCTCATCACGGAGACGGCCTACATCGGCGGCTTTATCCCGGTTGGCCCGAGCCCGACCAACGTCACCGTCGAGGACGCCGGCGGCGCTGGCACCACCTACGTCGAGGGAACGGACTACGAGATCCGCACCGGCGGCATCTTCATCCTTTCCGGCGGCACGATCACCGATGCCACCAGCGTCGACATCACCTCCGACACCAGCGCCCGCGAAGTGATCGAGGCGATGACCCAGAGCGGCAAGCAGTACGAGCTGTACTTCGACGGCCTCAACGAGGCGGACAGCGGTAGCTCGGTCGTGCTCCACGCCTACAAGTTCGCCCCGGGCATCGGCAACGAGCTGCCCATGATCGGCGACGAGTTCGCGGAGATCACGCTTGAAGGCGAGCTGCTGATCGATACCACCAAGACCGGCACCGGCGTGAGCCAGTATTACAAGGTCGAGGCCGCGGCGTAAGGAGCTGACACATGAGTGAACTGGCCGTCACCAAGAAGGTGAAGATCAGCGAGGACCGCGCCGTCGAGGTGCGGGAGCTGACCGTTGGCGAGATCCGGCAATGGCTGGCCGACCTCGAGAGTGAGGCGACCGCGGAGGCCGACATCGTTGGCGAGTTCCTGCGGGCCGACCTTTCGCTGCGAGACCTGGCACGCCTGACCGATCTCACCATCGACGACATGGACGATCTCACGCAATCGCAGATCGGGAAGGTCAGCGAGGCGGCCAAGAAGCTGAATCCCGATTTTTTCGGGATGCGCGACCGGCTGAACAAGGCGGGCCAGCGGATGGCCTCAGCCGGCGCGTCCGGCAGCTAAGCAAGAACGTCAGCACGCTCGTCCGTAGCGGACACGGCGCGGGCGTCTGGCACTACCCCTGGCGGGTCTACCTCGAGGCGATCGAGGAGGCCAACGAGGCCGCAAAGGCCAAGTGACCGCCGGGCCTTATTCCTGAATGGCGGAGCCACCCATGGCTGATTTCGATCTGGCACTAAAGCTGCGACTCGACCAGGGCAACGCCCAGGCCGGGCTGCGGCAATTCGCCGGACAGGCCAAGGGTTCGCTCCGCGACGTGTCGAAGACGGCCAAGAGCACCAGCAACTCGCTCGACGACGTTTTCGACTCCCTCGGCATCCGCTCCAGCCGCCAGATCAAGGCGGACATAGACCGGGTGCGCGACTCCCTTCGCAAGCTGGGCAAGGACGGCCGCGTCTCCGGCCGTGAGCTCGCCCGTGGGCAGAAGGCCGGCGCCGCACAGATCAAGGCACTCAAGGCCGAGATGCGCGGCGCGACAGGCGTCATCGGGAGCCACCGGGCGGCGATTGGCTCGCTGATCGCCCGCGTGGGCGCGCTGGCTGGTGCCTACCTCTCGGTGCAGACCGCGATCAACCAGATCGGCGGGATCATCAGCACCGGCGCGCAGTTCGAGAAGATGGGAAAGCAGCTCGAGGCGCTTACGGGCAGCAGCGAGAATGCCGAGCGGGCCATGCAGTGGATCGAGGATTTCGTCCAGACCACCCCGTTCCAGCTCGACGGCGTGACCAAGGGATTCACCCGCCTCAAGGCGTTCGGCCTCGACCCGATGGACGGCACCTATCAGGCCATTGCCGACCAGACAGCAGCCCTCGGCGGCAGCCAGGAAGAGATGGAGGGCATCGTCCTCGCGCTCGGTCAGGCGTTCGCCAAGCAGAAGCTCCAGGGCGAGGAAATCCTGCAACTGATCGAGCGCGGCGTGCCTGTGTGGGAACTGCTGGCCGAGTCGACCGGCAAGACCAACGCCGAGCTTCAAGACATGTCGTCGAACGGCGAGCTTGGCCGCGAGGCAATCCGTGGCCTGATCGCCGAGATGGGCCGGGTGAACTCGGGCGCCGCCGCCGCGCAGATGGACACCTTCAACGGCCAGCTTTCCAACCTGCAAGACCAATGGATGCAGGTGCAGCGCACCATCGCCGAGGCCGGGTTCCTCGACTACCTCACCGACGAGATCGGCGACCTCAACGAAACCCTGTCCGAGATGGCCGAGTCCGGCGAACTGGCCGAGCGCGCCGAGGCAATCAGTGACGCCCTGATCGATGCGGCCGACGCGACCAAGGACTTTGTTCTTGTGCTCTACGACCTGCGCCAAGAGATCGGCTACACCGTGGCCGCCCTGTTGGCCCTCAAGGCGTTTTCCATCCTGCGCGGGGCGGCCACATCGGTCGCCGCTCTTGCTGGCTCGATCGGCCGCCTCAAGGGCGCGCCTGCAACGCTTGCTGCGACCGGCAAGTCAGCCAGCCGGGCAGCGACCGCCCTCCGAGCGCTATCGTCCATCCGGATGGTCGCCCTGACCGGTGGCATCGGCGCGGTGGCCTTGGGCGCGGTGGCGCTTATTAACCACCTGAACGAAGTCCGCCGGCAGCAGAACGAAATCATGCGCGCCGAGAACGAGCGCCGGCAGCGCCTCGAGGGCGATACGTCGATCAACGCGATCGACCGCGACACGGTGGTCAAGAACAAGCAGGCGCTCGACGACCTGAACGCCTACGAGCGGAAGATTTACGCCGAACGAATGGAGCGATCCAAGAAGTATTGGGACGCGAGGTCCAAGCAGCTTGCGCATGAATACGCTCAGGAGGCATTCCTTGGAAACGAGGCGGCCAAAGAGCGCCTGCTTGCAGAACTCAAGGCATCATCTCGTGAGTACGAGTTGCGCCGCGAGGCCCTGCGCGACCTCGAGGACTACGCCGACGAGCGCGAGGAACTAGAGCAGGAACTGTCCGACAAGGTCACGGACGTGAAGGCCGACATGAGGGCCGATCTGGAAAAGCAGCTTGACGCGGAGGTGAAGGCCTACCAGGACGCGAACAAGCGCATCGAGACCCTGCGCAAACAGCGCCTCGAGATCGAGAAGAACTACAAGACCGAGCTCGCCAAGTTCGACGAGACTGGCCAGCAGCTAGACGGCGGGCAGGAAGCGCCCGAGTATCTCGACATCTACAGCAAGGTGGCGCAGGGCCAGCGATCGATGGAGGCTGGCGACACGGAGGCGGCCGTCGATTCCGCCCAGCAGGCCCGCGAGCTGATCGAAGCGGCGAATCAGGCCGGCAGCGTTGGCGAGACGTGGCTGCAAACCCTGCTCAACAACGCCAGCAGCATCGTCGAGCAGGCCAAGCAGGCGGACGTGGCCGCAAACGAGCAGGCGCAGGAGAAGGCCCAGACCGAACTTCAGAAAGCCAAGACGACGATCCAGCAGCTCAAGGAGGAGACCGCCTGGCTCGAGCAGATCAGCGTCGGGTTCGACCAGGAGGCGGCCAACGCCAGCGCCGACCAACTTCGAGCCCAACTGCAGAAGCGCCTAGACAACAATCCGCTTGTCATGCCGGTGACCACGTCGGACCTTGGCGGCAGCGAGGACGACGACACCCCAGGCTTCGCCAGCGGCGGCTACTTGCGCGGCCCTGGCACCGGCACTAGCGATTCCATGCTGGCCCGCCTGTCCAACGGCGAATACATCATCAAGGCGGCCGCCGTGCGCCGGTTCGGCAAGGGCTTTTTCGACCAACTCAACGGCATGCGCCTGCCGAAGTTCGCCAGCGGCGGGATCGTCAACAACCTGCGCATGCCCGCGCTCAAGATGCCGTCCACTTCCACCGGTGGCGGTTCGAGCGGCGACACCCTGTATCTCACCCTAGGCGGCCAGCAGTACGGCCCGGTTTCCGCCTCGCCGGACGTGAGCCGTGATCTCAAGCGAGCGGCCGCCATGTACGGAGGTGCCCGATGAGCTACTGGAAAGACCCGGCCACCGTCACCCCGGACGCGACCAGCGCATGGATCGACCCGCTCAAGGTGAACGGCACCGCACTGGCCGATACCGAGCAGCTTGATCCGCAGGTGAGCGTCACGCCCATCGGCGGCGCGGCCATCCATCGGCTGTCTGACGGCAGCGCGGCCAAGCAGACCGTGTGGCGCAAGCGCCGCGTGCGTGTCTCCGGCAACGGATGGGTGCCGCCGACGCTCTCAGGCCTCGACTGGAGCGCGCCAGTTACCGTCGAGGGCCACATGCTCGCCGGGCCTGTCACCGGCTACTCAGACGGCCCAGAAGAATCATTCGACCCGGCAAACGCGTCCTGGTCGTGGAGTTTCACCCTGGAGGAATCCTAAATGGCGTTCCGCTACATCAATGCATGGCTTTCAACGCTGCAAGCCAACGTGCTCGCAGCCGACACAACGATCACCGCAGCGCCTGCCGACGCCGCACTTCTACCGTCGCTTGCAGCTGGCGAATCGTGGCGCATGGTGCTGCCACTATATGACGGCAACGGCGAAGAAACCGACCGTGAGATCGTCGATGTAACCGCCGTGGATGGCGTCACCGGAAACATGACAGTCGCCAGAGGACAGGAAGGAACCACGGCGCGTGATTGGCCGTCAGGCAGTCGTATCGATGTTCGCTTGACAGCAGCACAGCTTGCCGCGCTAGAGTCAGCGGTTCCGGACCACGAAGCCGCCACCGACCCGCACCCGCAATACACCACGGAAGCCGAAGCATCTGCCGCCGCGCCGGTTCAAAGCGTGGACAGCAAGACCGGCGCCGTCGATCTGTCGCAGGACTACGAAACCCGCCGGCAGCACAACCTCACGGCCACGACCGATCCGACGGTAAACGACGACAGCGGCGCAGGCTATGAGCCGCTGTCCAAATGGGTGAACACCAGCACCGGCGAGGTGTTCGTGTGCCTGGACGCCACCGCCGGCGCGGCAAACTGGCAGCTTTCCACGCTCACGATCGACGACCTTGGAAGCGCGGCAACGCAGGAAACGTCAACGCTGCTTGCCCGCGCCAATCACACCGGCACCCAAACACTCGCCACGATCAGCGATGCAGGCACGGCGGCGGCAGAGGACTCCAGTGCATTCGAGCCAGCGGGCCTAGCAGACTTCGCCCAAGACACAGGCACGACCACTGGCCTGACGTTCGGCTATCAAGCAGGCTCGATCCGCAACGACAACGCGGTAACGTCTGTGTCTGCTGGGACGGTCACGCTGACTGACGCAACAACCAACTATGTCGAGTGCAGCGGTGCTGGCACGGTATCAACGAACACTACCGGGTTCGCGTCTGGGTCTGTTCCGCTGTTCACTGTCGTTACATCAGGCGGGGCCATCTCTAGCGTTACTGATGAGCGGGCGTGGATTTCAACGCAGCGCAGCTCGATTGTTGGCATTTCAGCATACGGGACATTTAAATCATATCAGTCGATTTCTCAGTCAGTGCCAGATGCTACTCTGACGAAAATAACACTCGATTCAGAGGACTACGATACTGATTCAGCATTCGATACAGCGACATCACGCTTTCAGCCTAGCACTGCTGGTTACTACATAATCAGTGCGGCATGTGTTATTAACCATCCAGGTGGTATTCCTGGAAAAAGGGTCATTGTAAGAATCGACAAGAATGGAAGCGCGTATGCAAACCTGTTCGTCGCTGGAATTAGCGACAGTTCTAGCTCAGGAGGCGGAGGGGCAACAACGGTACATATGAACGGCACGACTGACTACATCGAGATGTTTTTGTTGCAGGGCACTGGTTTATCCTTAAGCACCAGCGCAGTGTCGTTCGGAACATATATGTCTGGATCATTCTTGGGCAAAGGGTAACAAGATGGCATCGGTAAAATGCAGCGCAGAATTCGACATTGCGGCTATCGCGGAGACTGCCGGCCAGAAGGACCAGTACAAGAGAAAATATATCGACGGCGTGCTTTTTGTTGAAGGAGTGACGCAATCAGACCTAGAAAGCGCCGTTGGCGATTATGACCATGACGCGGCGTTAATTGAAAATGCCGTCAAATCAGCAATCAACGCAATCGACCAAGCCGCCGACAGCAAGCGCGCCGAGTACATCACCGACATTCTCGGCCAGCCTGTCGTGTACCGGCAAAAGTATGAGGAAGTGCTTGATTACCGCTCATCAGGCACAGCCGGCCAGTACATGCAGGCGGAGGCAACGCGGCGTGGCATCACGGTCGACGCGCTTGCCACAGAGATCGAAAACACGCGAGCGCAATGGTTGTCAATTGACGCGCAGATCGAGGCAGAGCGCGTTGGCGGCAAGCAGGACGTGCGCGATGCGACGGACGTTGCCAGCGTCGAGGCGGCGCGTGATGCCGCTGTTAGTGCGATTGAGGTTCTGTAACGGGTGGCTAAGCGTCATTACATAGCAGGGAGGCCAATAGCCGGCGGGGTGATCGCTGGCGAATCGCAGACGATCCCTATCGGGAAAGCTAGCGCTTTGCTAGAGACTCGGACTTATAGTGCCGGGCAGGCCATAGCCAGACTCGATCCCAGCCTGCGCGCCGTAGGCCGAGCCTCAACCCAACTTGACACAAGAGTTACCGCCGCCACCGGCCGCGCTGTCGCATGGATCGACGCCGCCACCTACACCCGCGGCCAGTCAGTCTGCGGATTCGACACAAGCGCCGGGGAGATCATCGCCAAGGCTGCAGCGTCTACTGGCATCACCGCGCGCACCTACACCACCGGCCAATCAACCGCCGACATGCTCACCCGTGTCATCGGCGAGATCGACTGGTCGGACGTGGCCGCATCGCAGTCGTGGCAGACGGTCACGCGTCTGGATGGCGTCGAGGTGCTTACCACCGGCGCGATCGAGATCGAGGCCGAGGAATCCAGCGCGCGGGTGGCGACGATCTCCGTTGTTGGCCCGCCGACGGCCGAGGTCGATTCGACTCTCGACGTGGATCTGGTAGTCGGCGATCACGTCGAGCCTCTGTTCCGTGGCCGCGTGACCGAGCCGCAGTTCGACCCGGCTAGAAGGGTGACGACCTACGAGGCCACCGACCAGATCCAGCGCCGCATCGACAGCCTCACGCGCGAGCAGATCGAAGGCCTGACGCCAGAGGCAACCACGGAGAACGGCAACGACGATCAAGGCTGGCGCTACCTCCGCCACCGGCTCGAGTCGTGGCCCGGATCTTTCGACACCACACGCGACGGCTTTTTCCGCGCCACGCGTTGGGACGGTGCTGATCTGATGCCAAACGCGATCACCGCGGCAATCGATCGCAGCGAGCGCCTGTCGCTTGTGCGTGCCGACCAGGTGCGAAACCGCGTGAAGCTCGAGGCGCGGCTGTCGTGGATTCGCCTGGCGATCCGTGAGCACACAAACACATGGGTTGCGCCGTACAGCCTCTGTGATTTTCTGACCGGCCGGAGACTCGGCTATCAGGTATCGCTCCCGATGACAGAGACGGTCACCGATGCCATATCATCCGCAGGGTGGGATATTGAATCCATCAACTTGCAGCCATTGATGAATGGTGACGCCGAATTTGTCGACTGCAGGTTGCGCGATTCCAGCTCACAAAGGATCGTCATCGTGGGCGAGATCGATGCGATTCGACAAGCACGATGGACGCTTACCAAGCGGTACTCTCGCACCTTGCAAGCAGCGCTTGGGGTAACCCTGGACGTGGCAAGCAGCGTCTCTCGATTCGGCCTGCGTGACTCGACTCAGTCGGTCAGCTATCGAGACCCGGCAGACGATTCTTCATTCCTGCGCCCAGATGCCGGCGGGGAAACGCAGCCGCTTCTGGGAACCGGCGCGTCACCAACGGCAACGTCGGATGGTTTCGATTTGTCGGGGACCGATCCAAAGGGCGACCGCTTCGTTGACCAACTCGACGGCGGAGCGGCTGAGGACATCGTGACCGACGCGATCAACCGGGCCATGACGCAAATTGCCAGCGCCCACCGCGGCACGACCCTTTCCGTGCAAACGCTGGTCCGTCCTGACATCGAGCGACATCACCGCGTCGAGATGCAACTGCCGTTCGTAACATCGCAGGGCAAGGTATCTCGCGTGCGCCACGTGCTCGATACCGAGGCAGGAAGCGCAACCACTGACGTGGAAATCCGCATTTTCCAAGGCGGCGACGGCCAGCCGGTGAGCGCCGATTGGTCAGGCCTTGGCGACATGGGCCTGTCGAACGTGAAGACGCGCGCCGATGATCCGACACCGCTGCCCGACCCGGGCACATACGTCGGTGGTCTCGATGATTCGCCCCCTGAGTCGGAAGACTGGCACGGGTGGATCTACAACGCGAACACAGATACCGGCTGGTGGGCCGACTCATCAACCTTCGATCCGAACCCGCCGTCCAATGAGACCTATTCGACTGGCTTTGCAGTCCGCACCCCGCCAATCGAAATGCCGGATCAGGAAACGGCAGACGTGGAAGACAACCGAACCATCGCCGTCCATCTGCCCGAAGACCCGCTCGTCTACGCCTAACCAGGAGCCAACACCATGGCCACGACCCTCAAGTTCTACGCCGATTCCAGCCTGACCCAGCCGCTCGACACCAACCCGCTGACGCTCGACCGTGAGATTGGGGCAGGGCCGGTGGAAAAACAGATTTTCCTCGGGTCGGTCGAGGCCTCTCGCTACTTCGTGCCGGACACCGATACCCAGATCACCGCGAGCATCACAGACAGCGACACCAATGCCGGCTTCGCCTCGACCGACATCACGCTCGCGCTCACCCAGTCCGCACTGGACACAGCAACCGCCGGCGCCGCGCTCGACGTGGGAACGCAGATCGACAGCGGCACGGTCAACGCGGTGCCCGTCTGGGTTCGGTTCTCAGGCACATCAGGCACGCCGCTATCCACCAGCGACCTCGGCCTGACCACAAACGTAGTGCGCGAGTACGCCGCCTGATGAACCGCAAGGATCTACAGGAAGCGATCCAGCGCCTGGTCGACAACGGCCAGGCCAAGTCGCAGGACTACGTGCCGCACCAGCCGCGCGAGTCTCTCGCCAGCGGGCGGGCCAAGGCCGAGCCGTCATCTGGTGGCAGTGATACCGCCGGTATCGCCAGCCCGCTTACCGAGCCGGACATCAACGCACGCGAGTACCACGGCACACCCCTGACGAGCAGTGACGGCCTGTTCACCATGCCGGCTGTCAAGAAGGTGGTGCTTGAGGACGCCAACGGCCGTGAGGTGGTGATGGAGTACGACGACCCGAGCAATCTGACGCCATGACGTTCCCGCCGAAAGGTCAGCCATACGGATCTCCATTCCACGGGCTGGTCTACGTGGGCGAGCTGTATCTGCCCAACGGCGAGAAGATGCCGTACCCCCAGCCGACCACGGACAGCTATCACCAGCCTATGGCCGGCCGCACGTTCCCGATCGGACCATCGTGGGCGCCTGGCGGCGCCAATACCCAGTCGGACATCGACGCTGGCCGTACGTGGCGCAACTATGCACAGATCGCCGGCCTAAAAGGGCAGATTCATGGGCAGGAGCTTGGGCGCGATTGCTGGCTGTGGGCCGAGGCCGAGGGCAAGGTCTGGAAGGTAGAGCCACAGGACACGCTCGACGCAAGAGACGCGCCTAAGGACGTGACATTCCGGCTTGCCAGGTTCGGGTGGTTTGGCGATCCTACGGACGGCGAGCTAGAGCGCAACATCACGATCACCATCCCGCAGAATGCCCCGGATGACACTCCCAGCTACGGCCGGTTCCAAGGGCTGACGCTGGACGGCACAGACATTGAATGTCTGCTGGCAGAGGCCAACCCGAACGATGGCCATGCGGCTGTGTTTGTCTCGGTGATGAAGCGGGCCTCAAACGAGGATTATGGCTACGCCATCGCCTGTGCCTTCGAGGTCGACCTGGTGGCAGAGACGGCCAACGTGATCGCCATGCATGACCCGGACAAGGGCGGCACCTCTGAGACCACCTACGTCGACAAATCGTTCACCAAGAAATACGAGTACAACACCGATACGGTTGTCGCGACCCACAGTTGTAACGGCGGGACCATCGAGGAGCGGGCCGGGGTGTTTATCGAGGTGGCCTCGAGCTGCACGATCAACTACCGGGAGACCCATCGCGTACGCTATCACCATTACATCGTCGCGGCAGGCTACGACGGCGATGCCGCAAGCGCGCTATGGTTCCGCGCAGATGAGCGATACGACGCTTTCCACGACGAGAGCCACCAGACCAGCGGGCAGGATAAGGTTTACGTGTCCCAGACCACTGGCGTTCAGCCCGAGGATTGCGGGCACGTTGACCAGTACGGAAATGCCACGTGGGCCCATGACCAGACAAGCCGCGTCGAGTACCCGATTACGTGGAAGCTGGAGTCAACATCGAGAGGCGTCGTTCTCCAGAACACGCTGGATCTGTTCGAACAGACGAAGTGGCACGCTGCCGGCGACTTCAACACGTCAACCACAGGAAGCGCTCCTTTCGAGTCATCATGCGGTTGTGGCGATTCCTGCATCACCGAGGAAATCACCAACGACATCGATTACTCGGTCTATACCTACAACAGTGGCTCCTACAACAACCTAACCCTGATGGGTGTGATGGTGTGGGACTACTCGGTAGCCTACGGCGATCCTGGGTACTCGACCTTCCACACCTACCAAGGGTCCGCGCCGAACGCCATGATCGTAGCGAACGGCGTGGCCGAGTACGAGACTAACCAGATTGAGAAGGTAGTTACCGGCGGCGGACAAGAGATCACTGCCGCCAACGAGGAGTACACCCCATCCAGTGGGGTTCCTGTCGTGTCGGTGGATTACAAGGCAGATGCCGCGGCTATCAGCTTTGGCCCGGAAGATCCTATCGCGCTGGTCTGATCAATCACCGTCAGCCATGCGCTCGGTGGCGGCGCTCTTTGTGAGCATGCCATGTGTGAGCCCAATGCCGAACAGGGCGAGAATCAGATACCCCCACCAGAGCATGAAATCCCCGGCCAGGGCGTAGGCGAACAGAATCGCACCGCCCCCGCCGGCGAATATCGACACCATTTCTCTGCTTTTCTTGGTCATGTCGAGCACCTCCTGTGCTGATGGTAGTCGATGCCCGGCCGAGGCGCATCCATGCCAGCCATTGTAGAAGATGCCGTTTTTGTAGAAGATGACCCGCGCCGGAATCGCCGCAAGTCATTGTTTTATTGGTCGGAGTGGAGGGATTCGAACCCCCGACCACCTGCCCCCCAGGCAGGTGCGCTACCAGGCTGCGCTACACTCCGATTCAGGGCGCGCAGGATAGCGCACTTTGCCGCGTCGAGGAAGGCCGCGGCGAGGGTTCGGACTAGATGTCATGGATGGCGACCCGGTTTTCGATTTTCAGCGGGCGGATGATTTCCGGCCGGCCGAAATAAAAGCCCTGGCCCCAGTCGATCCCCATCTCGCGCAGCATGTCGGCGGTGCGTTGGTCGCCGATGAATTCGGCGACGGTAATCAGCCCCATGTCCTTGGCCATGGACTGGATGTGCTGGACGATTTTCTGTGCCCGAATGCTGTCGCTCATGTTCTGGACCAGTGCGCCTTCGATCTTGAGGAAGGTGAACGGCATGTCGAGCAGGTAGCGGTAGGAGGAGTAGCCGCTGCCGAAGTCGTCCAGGGCGAGTCGCAGGCCGAAATCGATCAGGGGCTTGAGTGCGCTCAATGCATCTGACGTGTCTTCGAGCACCTCGCGCTCGGTCATCTCCAGGACCAACGGCTTGACCTCGACTTTGTCGGAGCCGTCGATGCACTCGCAGGCGGCCTGGGCGTTGGTGATGACCTGCTCCATCAGTTCTGGGTGCTGCAGGAAATCGCCCGAGATGTTGACGAAATGCGCCATCGGTCGATGTCCGATCGAGGCGACGCAGTTGTTGATGGTCTGGTTGATGATCTCGAAGTCGATCCGGTGGGCCATCTGCAACCGCGAGGCGGCATCGATAAACAGACCCGCCGGGATGACGTCGCCTTCGGGGGTGATCATGCGGGCCAGCGCCTCGTCAGCGACCACCTCGCCGCTCTGGAGGTCGACGATCGGCTGGCTGGCGGCGACGATACGCCCCTCGTGGATGGCGCGATCGAGCGCGCCGCCGGTCGTGTAGACGGAGGGCTGCACCAGCCGGTCGGCGTTGACGACGCGGTCGCGGCCGGTGCGCTTGGCCTCGTAGACGGCGGCATTGAGCGCACTGAGCTGGTCACGGGGCTGGGTGCGGGAGGTTTCGCCGGGGCCGAGCGCGCCGTGACCGATGCTGACGGTCACGGAGCCCAGCGGCGGTGCGTCGTCTCCACCGTTGAAGCGAACGTTGGCGGCAGACGAGCGAATGCGTTCGGCGATCTGTTGGACGTGTTCGGCCTGGCGGGGCGGGATCAGAAGCATGAACTCATGACCGCTCCAGCGCGCGGGCATCACGTCGTCGGGCACGGCCGTCTGCATGGCGCCGGCCAGATCGCGGATGACCCGGTCGCCAACGTGATAGCCCAGATAGTCGTTGACGGTCTTGAGCCGATCGATGTCGACCAGCATCAGGCGGTGGCCGCCGTCGCCATCGGACTGGATCTCGCGGATGCGTTCGAGTATCGCGCTGCGGTCCGGCAGGCCGGTGAGCGAATCCAGACTGGTGGGCGGGTAGAGGCTTTCCAGCAGCACGACCAGTCGCTGGTGCTCGTCGAGCGGGGTGATGCCGAGCGTGATCTCGCGGTTGTCCATCAGCCCAAGCAGGGAGGTTTCCTCGCCATCGATCAGGGCAGTGCCCAGTGACGGGCCGGGGCTCATCTGCAGACGGCTTTCCAGGCGTTCGCGAAGGGTCTGGTCGCCGTCGGTCGGGAACAACTCGTCCGCCCGGGGGCTGGCGCTGAGGACGCGCCCGGAGGCAGTGCATAGAAAGACGACCATGCCTGAGTCCGTCCCTCCGTCCGCCGTGGCGTTGTCGAGTAGCATCGTCCCTGCTCCTTTCCTGTCGGTCGTTCCCGTCACCCAGCCCTGAGCGACGCCCTTGAAGGCATCCTAGCAGCGAATCGACGCGATCTGAATCAGCGCGATCTTATATGGCCGACCACACCAGGCCGCGCTCAGGTGGCGCTTGTATTGCAGGCCGGGTTGGCGTTGATGCCGTCGATGCAGCGGATCAGGGCGTCGATGCGTGGCGCGATGCGCTCGGCCGATTCGTTGGCATCGAGGGCATCTTCGAGTTCACCGGCGAGTGCCTGCAACTCGGTTTCACGACAGCAGGCCGCCGCGCCCCGGAGCTTATGGGCGGCGTGGCGCAGCGTGTCGTGATCGTCGGCCTGTTCGGTCAGCAGACGCCGATAGCCCGGCAGTTCATCGCAGAGCAGTCGGGTGAGGAACGGGTCGCGTTCGTCCTTGCGGCCGCTGGTGGTGGGCCGCTTGGTGTCCGGGGCGGTGCGGCCGTGTGTCTCGAGCGGGAAAAATTCGCCGATCGCGCTCAAGAGATCGCCGGCGGTGACCGGTTTGGTCAGCACCCGCTCGATGCCGCTGTGCAGCAGGTCCTGGTGCACGTTGCCCTGCCGGTTGGCCGTGATGGCGATAATCGGGGTTTCCAGGTGGCGCGGACGCTTTTTCAGGATGCGGGCGACGCCGGCGCCGGTGATATCCGGCATGTGCATGTCCGTGAACACCACGTCGATGTCTTCGTGATCGGCCAGTGCCAGTGCCTGCTTGCCGTTGGGGGCCTCGAGCACATGGAATCCCAGTTCACGCAGCGTCTGTCCCAGGTGGGCGAGGTAGACCGGGTCGTCGTCGATCACCAGCGCAGTCCGGCCGGCGAAGGAATATAGGGCGTGTCGCCCCGGCTTGCCGTGCCGTGGTTTGTTAGCGCCATTGCCGGCGGGTTGGTTGTCGGCCTGGCGAGGCGGGGCAAGACGGGTCGGGCTGCGACCTGGACCTGGTGTCGGGGCACCAAGTACCCGCTCGAGCGAGGCGGACAGCGCCCGGGCGCGAATGAACAGGGGCAGGGTGAAGTCCGCCCAGTGAAGCGGCGCGGCGGGTCGGCCTCGGATGGTGAGATGGCTGGACAGGCCAATGACGCGTCCAGCCAACGAGACCCACTGACCGAAGGCCGGGTCTTCGTGGTGGCGTTCGACGATGCGTTCGTCGAGGAACAGCAGGTCGACCGGCTGGCCGAAATCCGGCTCGACCTGGATGTTCGCGCCCAGGGCGGCGAGGTTGCCTTGCCAGGCACGGCGATGTTGCGCCGAGGCGCAGACCACGGCCGCCAGTTGCCCGGCCAGCCGATCGCTGCTGTCGGGTTCGCCGATCAGGATGGGGGCGCTGAAGGTCGCGGTCATGCCGAAGCGTTTCGCCCCGGTTTCGACGACCTCGAGTGCCGAGTCGAGATGATGGGAGATGCAGCGCAGGATCCAGAGGTCGATCAGGTCGTCGGCCAGCAGGCCCTCGAGCTGCTCCGGTAGCGGTTGTGCCAGGCGCTCGGCCAGCTGGGCCTGATCTAGAGAGCCGTCACGGGCCTGTCCATCGACGGTTAGGCGAAAGCGTCCCAATCGGTCGCCGCCGTCGTTCTCGTGGTCGTCCTCGAGTTCCAGCGTGATGGCCGGCTCACGCAGGTGGGCGATGCCGAGGATTTCGTTGAGCAATCGGTCGAGCAGACGACGCAGCATCTGCGGATCGAACACGATCTCGCGCGGCAGATCCTGGTAGCCGATGAACTGCAACACCTCGCCGTCGCGCTGGGCGGTGGTCTGCCAGTCGGTGACCAGGTCCTCGCCCGTGGTGCGCAGGTTGACCCGCCCGTCGGTGCGCGTCATGCGACCGGCGGTAATCTCGTGGAAGTCGATGATGTTCTCGATCGAGATGCGCAGGCGGTGGCTGGCGTGGCGCATCAACTGGAGCGATCGGGCCGGTTCCTGTTGGCCGTCCTTGGCCGGCGGCGCGCAGCGGCTCAGGCGACGTTCCAGCGTGGCGAGGCTGTCGACGGCCGAGCGGATGTGTCCCAGCGGCGTCACCCATTGCTGGTTGACCAGTTCGAGCACCGAGGCGGCGGAAAGCTGGCTTTCCGGTGCGTGGCGGTGGGTTGGTAGCGTCGACTGGGTCGGTGGCGCGACTTCGGGGAGGCGTGAGCGTCGCCGATGCCATGACGCGGCGGCCGACAAACCGACGAGTGTGAGCCAAGTGCCCGTCCAGCCGATGGCCATCGCCCAGAATCCGGGCGAGGGAAAGGCGCGTTGGGAAACGAGCGCCTCCACTGCCAGCAGCAACGGTGGGGCGGCAAGGGCGAGGAGCCATGGCAGAGCCGGCCCTGGCAGGGCTAAGCGGCCGGTGGAGCCCCGTCGTGTGGCGGTCTGTGTTCTGCGGATCGGAGCGTTCACCGAAGGCCTTTGTGGCATACTCGGGGCGCGAGGCAAACCCGCCTTCCCCGTAAGAATGTGGTAACTGAAGCGAGCCGGCAAAGCGTATGTTAGGTCACCGTCTTGATCAATTGATCGGCAACACGCCGTTGGCGCGTATCCAGCGCCTCGACCCCACGGGGGCGGCGCGAGGCAACGTGATCCTCGGCAAGCTCGAGGGCAACAATCCGGCTGGATCGGTGAAGGATCGTGCGGCCCATTCGATGATCGCACGGGCCATGGAGCGCGGCGAGATCAAGCCCGGCGATCGGCTGATCGAGGCGACTTCGGGTAATACCGGCATCGCACTGGCGATGGTGGCCGCCACCTTGGGCCTGCGCCTGACGTTGATTATGCCCGAGCACATGTCGATCGAACGGCGCCAGTCGATGGCCGCCTACGGGGCGGAGCTCAAGCTCGTTTCCCGGGAGGAGGGCATGGAAGGCGCGCGCGATCTCGCCGCCGCGATGGCCGCGCGCGGCGAGGGCACCGTGCTGGACCAGTTTGCGAACCCGGACAACCCGCGGGCGCATTATCTGACCACCGGCCCGGAAATCTGGGCGGCGACTGAAGGTCGGGTGACGCACTTTGTTTCCGCAATGGGCACCACCGGCACGATCATGGGCACCTCGCATTATCTTAAGGAGCAGAACCCCGGTATGCAGATCGTCGGCGTTCAGCCTCGCGAGGGCGCACAGATTCCGGGGATACGGCGCTGGCCGGCCGAATACCTGCCGCGCATCTTCGATCCGGCCCGGGTGGATCGCACCCTGGATATCGGCCAGGAAGAAGCCGAGGAGATGACCCGGCGGCTGGCGCGCGAGGAGGGCATCATGGCGGGGATCTCCTCGGGCGGCGCGATGACCGCGGCCCTGAAGGTGTCCGCCGAGGTGGAGAACGCCGTGATCGTCACCATCGTCTGCGATCGCGGTGACCGCTACCTGTCCACCGGGGTCTTCCCGGCGGGCTGATTAGCCTGATCGTCCCTGAGCCGGCCCTGCCACGCCTCCCGTGCGGCAGGGCCTTTGTCTTTCCTCTGTTCGAGCAATCGATGGCCCGCCACCCCAAAAGTAACAAACGCCACAAGCACGCCAAGCCGCTGCCGCAGGGCGAGTTCGTCGCCCACGTCGAATCGCTGACCCTCGAGGGGCGCGGCGTGGCACACGTCGATGGCAAGGCGACCTTCATCGGCCGGGCGCTGCCGGGCGAGGACGTGCGCTTTGTCTACCGTGACCGGCGCCGGCATTTCGATCTGGGCGATGCGGTGGCGGTGGAGCGGGCCAGTCCCGAACGGATCGAGCCGGGCTGTCCGCACTTCCATCACTGCGGCGGCTGCGCCATGCAGCATCTGGCCCCCGAGGCGCAGGTACGACACAAGCAGCAGGCCCTGCTGGATCAACTGTCGCGGATCGGGCGGGTGGCCCCGGAGCAGGTGCTCGAGCCGTTGGCGGGGCCGATCTGGGGCTATCGCCGCATGGCGAGGTTGGGCGTGCGCTTCGTGCGCAAGAAGGGGCGTGCGGTGGTGGGGTTTCGCGAACTCGGCTCGCCGCTGCTCGCCGATATCGACATCTGCCCGGTGCTCGACCCGCGGGTGGGCGAGCGATTGCCGGCGATCGCCGAACTGATCGGCGAGATGGATGCCCGGCGAGACATTCCCCAGATCGAGGTGGGCTGTGGCGATGCGCACTGCGCCTTGGCCTTTCGCCACATGGTGCCGATTGGGGAGGCGGATCGGGCGCGCCTGGATGCCTTTGCCGATGAGTATGGCTTCGCGATCTTCCTGCAGCCCGGCGGCCCGGACAGCCTCGAGCCGCTGGTGGAAGGGGCGCGCGATGTCTACCCGAGCTATCGGCTCGAGGAGTTCGACGTCGAGATCCGATTCTCGCCGCTGGACTTCGCCCAGGTGAATGCCGAGATCAATCGGCGGATGGTGCACCAGGCGTTGGAATATCTGGCGGTGCAGCCAGGCGATCGGGTGCTGGACCTGTTTGCTGGTTTGGGCAATTTCAGCCTGCCGCTGGCCCGCCAGACCGGTTCGACTGGGCTGGTTACCGCCGTGGAGGCAGATGAGATGATGGTCGAGCGCGGCGCAGCCTGTGCGGCGAGCAATGGCATTGGTAACACGCGCCACGTGGTCGGCAACCTGTTCGAGCCCGAAGCTGGTCACGGCTGGATGACCCAGTCGTTCGATCGTGTCCTGCTCGATCCACCGCGGGCGGGCGCCGAGGCCATGATGCCGGTGATTGCGCGCATGAAGCCGGCTCGGGTCGTCTATGTTTCTTGCCACCCGGGGTCACTGGCCCGGGATGTCGGCCGGTTGGTGAACGATTATGGCTGGCGATTGCTGGCCGCCGGCGTGATGGATATGTTCCCCCATACGGCGCATGTCGAGTCCATGGCCGTCCTGGAGCCCGGGGTCACCAAGCGAAAATGAGTCCGGCATTCGTCAGGCTGCCGTACAGCAGCGTCGCGGTGACGGTTGCCGCCAGTGCTGGGCGTAGGCGGTTCGGGGTGGAATGATGCGCCCAGAGGTCCCGTCCGGCGATCAGGGAAAGCGGTAAGGCCATCAGGGTTGTTAGGACAGCAACCGGCAAGCTGCCAATGGTAACGAACAGCACGGGCACGAGGTAGGCGGCTGCGGTCGTGGTCAAAAAGGCATAACGGGCCCGGCGCCTGCCCAGGCGAACCACCCAATGGCGCTTGCCGACGAGGCGGTCGGCCTTGAAGTCCGGGAACTGGTTGATCAGCAGCAGGCTGGCGGTCATCAGGGCAAAGCCGGCCCCGGCGAGAACGGGCAGGCTGTGTAGCTCGCCGCGTTGGACCGTGTCCGCGCCCAGTGGCATGAATATGCCGAATCCGATGCCAACCGCAATCTCGCCAAGCCCTTTGGCATTGAGGGAGATGGTTGGTGCCGAATAGGCCCAGGCCATCAGCAGGCCGGCGGCACCGAGGGCGAGCAGCGGCCAACCGCCCGGGGTCAGCAGGATCAGTCCGATGCCGATGGTCAGGGCGTAGAGCCATCGGGCGAGCCATTGCGTCGCTTGGGGCGTCGTCACGCCACTCTGGATCATCCGGCTGCCACCAGTGAACGGGAACTGGCGGTCCTGGTTGGCGGCGTCACTGCCGTTGAGGTCGTCCGCAAGATCGTTGTGCACATTCGCGGCGGCATGCAGGGTGACGGCCCCGGCCAGTGTGAGCGCGGCCCATAACGGGTCGAGCGTCAAACCTGTGGTATGGGCTGTTGCCAGCCCGATACCGACGGCGACCACCGCCAGCAGCAGAAAGGTCGGCCGGGTCGCGAGCAAAGTGCGTCGCAGGGGCTGGTGGCGGAGGCGAGTGACGTCGGGTTCACACGGCATGTTCATCGTATCCGGGATGGGAGCGGCGGATCGGTATCGTACCGTCTGGCCCGAATGGCATTGTCACGGGCGATCGGTTTGGTTAGAATCTGCGCCCTTCGCGAGCCACGGCGTAGTCGTCAGGCAGTCCTGGGCGTGAAGGAAACGGAGAGGTGTCCGAGCGGTCGAAGGAGCACGCCTGGAAAGCGTGTGTACGGTAACCCCGTACCGAGGGTTCGAATCCCTCTCTCTCCGCCAGTTTTTGTGTAGCCCGGTTCGATAGCCGGGCGCGGACGCGACCGAGGTCGCGTCCTTCCCGTTTGGAGAGGTGCCGGAGCGGTCGAACGGGGCGGTCTCGAAAACCGTTGACCCCCTCGCGGGGTCCCAGGGTTCGAATCCCTGCCTCTCCGCCAATAGCCGATTTAAGCCGTTGTTATGCAACGGCTTTTTTCATGCTCGGATTTGGCTACCTACCTCCCTACATACACTCCGCGCGGCGGCGTTCGCTCCGTTCTCGACCTGTGAACCATCGGCAGTGATAGCCGGAATCCCGGCTTTCCACGCACCGGATCGACGGCGGGGTTTCCCGCCTCAGGTGGATGACGCGGATCTGTGTCATGGAGTGCACGGAAAGTGCGGATCGCGCTGGCTGGTTGGAGTTCGGATCGGACCCCTTCCGGTCCATCCTTCACCGGTGGTTGAGCCCCTCAACCTAGGGGGGCGGCGTGCTTGGTGACGAGCTTGGGATCAATCAAGTTTGCGGGCCGGTTTTCAGCCCTCAGATGCGCTCTGCGCTCCCCGCGCTGGTGAATGCGGCCGCAGGGTCCCCGTGACTCGTTATGCCTGCCACGGATGCGACTGCGCCCTTATTCGAGAAGCAATGGCCTAACGGTTGTACCGAGACCAGTTGCTCACCTCGCCATTCCTGAGATGCACATAATCTGTGCCGCTTGATTCGTAGTACACCCACTGTTCCCGGCCGCCGCTGGATGGATTGATCTTGTCGGGCGTTCCGAGAACGTCGCGCACATCGCCGGCCGACATGCCACGGACGATGCGGTCGCTGATCTTCGCGTCACGGATACGTTTGGCCTCGGCATCTCGCGCCTTTTTGTCGGCCACTTCCCCGGCGCGACGATTCAGATTTGCCCTGGTCTCCGCGTCGCGCTTCCGGTCCCACTCCTCGGCCATGCGCTTCTGTGCCTTGAGCGGATCGTAGCCAGGGAGAGGCGCAGATCCTGACCCGGAGTCGCGAACTTCGACTTCTTCGGTTGCCTGCCCTGGGCACGGCTTATCCGAAAACGTCAGCGCCCCATCAGGACCAGTGCATTTGTAGACTTCGGCGCTGCCAGATGTGGCGGCCAAGAGCAGGGCGACGGTGAATGCGGATCGAATCACGGGTCAGTCCTCCCGGTCAGCCAGCTTCTCGTGCGGGTCGATTCTTAACAGATGGCTATGAGCCATAGCGCTCTTTGAGCCATTTCTCGCTGATGAACGCTCCTGTGGTGGCTAGCAGGGCGCCGACGATCATCACGGCCCATCCCCATTCCATCGAAGCTGATTCCGAAACCGACATCGCCAGTCCGGCGAATGGATTGCCTTCAAGTTCCTTCGCCATCTCTGCCTTGCCCTCGTTGAGCTTGCTGGATAGGTGGTAGATCCCGAATATGATCAGAGCAATGCTCGCGATGCCGGCATAGCCAACGATGCGCCGTTGCTTAGCGAGAGCGCCTATCAGGATGACGGCGGCCGCTATGACGATGAAAACTCCATCACCGTCACCGCCTTTGAAGTAAGTAATGCTCATCGGACCGAAGCTGAATACAGGCAGGAATGCGCCGAGCGCGAGTAGCGCGGCGCCAGCGACAGAAAGGCCGAGATTGAGCATGGTGAAAGGCGCGAGACCACTGGCAGTTCTGTTAGTAAGACGTGCCTTGGGCCGACCAACCGACGGGTGTGCAAATTTCTCGTAGATCACCCCGCAGCTAGGACACTGTTCAGGCGGAGTGGTCTCGTCGTCTTCAGTGGTGCGTTCGTAGCCGCACTTGGGGCATTTCGTTCTGGTAGTCATTGGCGCCTCCTTGGCCTCTTCTCCAGCTTTACGATTCGTCCGCTTTCCGTAGATCGTCCTCGTTGATGTCTGTGATGCCGACGAAAAAGACGCTCCAAGGCGCTCTGGAAGTCATCGAAGCGATATGTTCGCGTATTGAGCCAATGGCGGCCCGATAGCCTATGACGCCGGCGCGCTTCACATCGGCCTCTTCAAGGGGTGACTCTTCGTCGCTGTCTGGGTAGCCGACCATAGTGAAAGCACGTACGTCGTATTCGTACGGTGGATTCTCGCTGGACTCTTCGTCGCTAGAGACCGTCACTTCGACCGTTACGATTCGAGGATCGGTAGCAGACTTGTCCACCTCGAATTCGACATGCGTTCCGCTGCTGTGCGGTTGCTCAGGATCATGTTCGCGGTTGGCGATTACCAGCTGGTGCGTAAACACCATCCCGAGAAGTCGTGGCTCAGAACCCTTAGGCATGAACTGCTCCCACGGTCTTTGCGCTCTTGGCAAATGGGATGCGATTTTTCTGCTGGTGCGCCCATTGCGACTGCACCGGCTGTCCCTCCTGAGAAGTCATGGCAGACTTCGCTCTAAGTTCCATCTTTGCCATTGCTTCGCGCCAACTGCTTGGCTTTCTCTTGGCAGTGAAGTCGATTCGCGGGCGCATGCCCATTGCGGTAGCGATTTTGACGATCGTCTTGATGGTCAGGTTTCGCTCGCCGCTCAGAATTTGGGTGACGCGGGCAGGGGACACGCCGATCTTGCCGGCGAGCTCCTTCTGGGTGACGCCCTCGGATTCCATGAGTCGTTCCACCTCGAGTGCGACATCCATTTGCACGTCGATCGCGATCATCTCCGGGTCGTTTTCGATGTCGAACGCCCGGTAGCGTTGAAGTGCATCGGACATGGTTCCCCTCCTGATCAGTCGATTATGAGCTGGCCGCTTTCCTTGGCCTCAAAGTAGGCGTCCCGCGTACGGCATGCGTGCCTGATGACCTTTCTGTCCGGGGCCTGGTTCTTCTTCATCACCACGCTGGTGACGACGATGAGTGACGGTCCGTCATAGAAGCAGTAGGCCCGATGCCTGCCGTGTATGAACGCCCAAATGCCCTCACGCTTGTTTGCCTCATGAAAGCCGGCGCTGGTGATCTTCTGCGTGCCGGCTTCAGCGAACTTGGTGAATTTGACCTTTAGGCCCTTGTAATCGGCAAGCCTATCTCGAGGGATCTCGTCCATTTCCTCGAGGGCAGTTGGCAGAGCCAGCACGTCAAAGATGCAGCGCTCCAGCGTTACGAGCTGCATGATATTAACTTATACGTTAATTTCTGCAATGTCATTTTTCAGCGTCCTCATTGCCTCTGGGTCACCACTCAGGAACCCATGTGCTTGCCTCTCAGTTAAGTTGAAGGCTGGGTTCCGAACCTATGTGTGGAAAACCTTATATCTTTTTGGGTGTGTGGTGCTAGGTAGCGCCAGTTGTGTGCTCTGGAGGGTGCGGCAAACCGTGGTCGCTGATTTGAACAGGGGGCAGGGAGGTGATGGAGTTGGGTGGTGCGCTTTGGGGCGAGGTTAGGGGTGGGCTCTCGACTCCGGTGACGCACCGTGGCGGGCTCACTCAATCCGCGCCCACGATCAGCAATGCGAACGGCCCGTAAACCAGAATGCGGATGGTGTTTTCTATCCAGCGTGGCATGTGGCCTCCTTGCCGAGTGATCGAACCCCCTTACAGTCTAGCGGCACCATGGCGGGCCAGCTTCGCTGCCGTCAAGGATCGAGGGTACGTTGCCGGTCAGGTGCCCATCAGCATTTCGAGGCCGTCTTCGTTCACGCGGGTCTGGATGGTTCGCAGGATCTCCCACATGAACGCCTCGAGGTGTGGCTGCAGGCCGGCGCCGTCCACCTGGATCAGCGGGTTCGATGAGTTGAGGCGGTTGGCGCGAGCATTCATTGCCCGAATCTCGGCCTCGGTCATCCGTTCTTGCAGCTTCAGCAGCTTTTCCCGGCGCTCGTTTTCCAACTGCACCTGCTCCATGGTTCGGAAACCGAAGCGATCCCAGTCCGGCGCATCGTTTCCGAACAGGGTGCCCAGCAGGTCGCCGGTGCTCTGAATGCCGGTGTTGATCGACTCGAAGGCCGCCTCTACCCGCTGGGTCTGTGCCTCCAGCTCGGCCACGTTGAGCTGCACGTTTGCCTCGATATTGGCGATGCGCTCGTTCGAGGCCAGCTCTTCCATCTTCATGCGGAAATCTTCGGACTGCCGCTCGGCTTCGTCCATGACTTCCCCGACCTTGCTCACGCTCGAGGCGGTGTCATCCATCACCCCA
This sequence comes from Halothiobacillus sp., assembly GCA_016278265.1. Classification (GTDB taxonomy): domain Bacteria; phylum Pseudomonadota; class Gammaproteobacteria; order Halothiobacillales; family Halothiobacillaceae; genus Guyparkeria. The sequence goes on from JADQCE010000002.1 coordinate 467,732, forward strand.
TTCAGTCCGGTGAAGGTTGGCACTCCGTCTTCCATCGTCTTGACGAACCCTTGTGCGCGCTGCTCAGCGGTGTACAGGGCATCGGGCAGGTTCTCGGTGAGATTGACGATGCCGGTGCCCCACGGGTCGGCATTCAGGAAGGCCCCCAGCGTTTCCAGCTCCTGCCGGACCTTGCGGGCGGCTTCCTCTTCCTTTTTCCGTGCCTCTGCGATTGCAATGGCGCGCTGGGTGCTGCCCTCGATTCCTTCCTCGCGAGTCTGGTTTAGGACGCGCTCAGCCTCCGCCAGCTTGGCGGCCTGCTCCTGCATGATTTGGGCATTCGTCTCAGCCGCGTGGGTCGCCTCATAAATCTGGGTGCCCAGGGTCGCGAACTCGTCGCCGGTGGCAGCCTGAATTGCTTTGTTGATCCCCGCATTGAGGACCGTGCCCATTGCATAGCCGGCCGCGCCGGCAGCCCCAACCAGGCCGGCTTTGCCGGCAAGGGCTGCTGTCAAACCTCGGGCCTTGGCGGACGTGTTGCCGAACCCTGTCACCAGGTTCTTGCCCGTGTTTGCGATCATCAGACCCAGCAGGATGTTGAGCAACGGCAGGGCCATATCGACCTGCGAGGTGATGCCGGCCAGGTTGCCCGCCAGCTTCGCGACGTTGGAATCCAGCTCGCTGGCTCCGCTGCCCAGCTCGATCAGGAGATTAACCAGCGGCTCGAATGACTCGATCACCCCGGCGGTGAATTGAGACAGGCCGCCGAATGCCTGCCCGATCTTCGTCATGGCTTGGGCCAGCCCCTCGGCCGTGGAAAGGTCGATGTTTCCGAGTAGGCCAGACACGGCCTCGACCACGGCGTCGATACCCTCGATCACGGCGTCGAAGTCGGCCAGATCCAGTGCCTCCGGCAGGTTCTGCGCCGCGGTCAGCAGTACCGACTCGATCGCCTGCATCTGGCTCTCGATGTAATCGACAACCTCCCCAAGCTCGCCGGTGCTGACGTTCGATCCCAGCGCCTTGAACATGGCCCCGATCGCTTCGGTGATGCCGCCGTATTCGTCCAACAGCGGGCGGCCGATCCTCTCGGCAGCCGCTCTAAGGTTGTTGGCCAGGTTCTGGTTGAGGTTGCCGATTTCCTCGACCATCTTCTCGTAGGCGGTAGCGGTCGAGCCGGCGCGCTCTTCCATCGCCCGCATTGAATCCTCGAAGGACTCCGCGCCCTTGCCGGTCAGGACCATGACGCCACCCAGGGCCTCCATGCTGCCGAACAGCTTGGCCATCTGCTCGTTATTGCCGCCGGTGGCTTCCTCGACTTCCTTCAATACGCCGGAAAGCCCTTTCGACTCCAGGGCGGCGGCGTTGAAGTCGATACCCAGCTCGGCCGCCAGCGTCTGTGCCTCGCTGGTCGGCTTGATAATCCCCGAGATTGCTCCGCGAATCTGGGTGATCGCTTGCGACGTGGGGGCGCCGGCGGCGGTCAGTGCAGCGACGGCCGAAAGCAGCTCGTCAAAGTCCACCCCGGCCGATGCGGCCAGCGTCGTGACTTGCGACAGGGACGCGCCCAGCTCGGGGAGCGTGGTTTGGCCTTGCTTGACCGTGGTGAACAGCGCATCACTGAAACGCTCGGCCTCGTTGGCGCTTGCGCCGTACGCCTCCATGGAAGCGGCCAGAACCTTGGTTGTATCCACCAGGTCGGCCCGGCCGGCAACCGCCAGCTTCTCGGCCTGGCTCACGAAAGCGATTGAATCGGCGTAATCCGTGCCGTTCGAGATCGCCGCATAGATCGCGGTCGTGATGTCCTCCAGCGGCTGGGTGCTCTGGGTGGAATACTCGATGATCGCGTCCTTGAACTCGCCCAGGTCATCGATGGGCTGGTCGATCAGGGTGGCAATCTCCCGGAATGCACTATCGAAGTCCCCGGCAGCCTTGATGGAAAAGGCGGTGATCGCCGCGCCGGTCGCCAACAGACCGGCCTCCAGCTTCACGGCTGACGTGGTGATGTCCCGGATGGGCGAGGTGACGTTTTGCAGCGAGCTCGAGAAACGCTCGGCATTGCGCAGTGCCGACTGGGTGGCCGCGCCGGTCTTGTCGACGCCCTGGAAGATCAGTTCAACGGTGGATTTCTTATCAGCCATGGTCGTCTCCGGCATTCTGGCGGTTGGTCTGTTTCTCCTCGCCTGCGTCTCCCCAATCCGACAAATCAGCCAGGATTGCGACGGCTGCGAAATCCTCAGCGAGGCCTTCGGGCATGCTGTGGTGTGCGGGGCCGCTGCTATCTGTCGTCAGAAGTTTGCTCAGCCGGTCTCGAACCTCTCGGTTTTCTGCCTTGCGCTCGGTTTTGAGTTGGCGGATGTAGTTCGGTCGGAGCGTTTGGCCTGCGTCGAACACCTGCGCCACATCCATCTCGAGTGCGGCCGCTATCGACTTGCCCAAATCCAGTTCGATGCGGCCATACTTGTTGGTGAAGTGCTCGACCAGGCGGGCAGCCGCCGCCGGGTTTCTCCTCAGCCAGTAGCGAAGGCCGGTGGTTTCCCCGTAGTGGGCGAGCACAAATTCCAGCCTTGCGAACAGCAGCGAGCCGAGGGCGAAGGCGACGAGCTCGGGACGTAGTTGCCGGGCCTTCACGTTCTCGGCACCGGTGGCGCCTTTGAATGTCACCACCGGTCCTGATGGGCCGGTGACTGCTTGGACGCGCTCAGCACCAACGCTCAGCAGTAGATCCTCGGTTTTTTGTTGGTTGGTCACTTCCATCATCGCGAGCCCCCTTCGACGAAATGGCAAAGCCAACGCCCAATGCTGGTGAGGCGAACACAGACATTTTTGCCATGCCGCTCGAACGTGATGACGGGGGCGACCCCTTGGCCGGGAGCCGGTTGCAGGCGCCCGATGGCTTTGGAAATTTGTGCTTCGGTTGCGCCCTGGCGAGATGCCTCGATGATCACGTCGAGCAGGGGGGAGGCCTTCGTGGGATGAAGCGTGCAAGCGATTGTTTCGGCCAACGCCATATCCAGTGAGCGCGCCGGTTGATTGGCTTGGATGCCAAAACAGTAAGCCGCCGTATTTTTCAGCAACTGGAGGTGGTCGGTGGCTTGGTCAGCAAAGGTCTTGGCGCGGCGGCTGGAACCATTCTCGTCAGGCCGCGGTTCGCTTTGAGAAGTCGTCTCTTCACTCATGACGACACCTCGGCTTCATGCTTGGCGATGAATGATTCGAGGGTGGAAAGTCGCCAACCGGTTATCTGACTGGCGAAGCGGATCGGGCGGGGGAGGTCGCCATCGTCGACGAACCGATACAAGGTGGACCGGCACACACCAAGATAAGCAGCGGCTTCACGCGGCCTGATTATGGGATTGTTTGGGCGTGTTATGGCGGACTGGGAATTCGCTGTCATCGTCGCAACTCATTGGGATTGATTGGTATCCCGACCATATCCCCGCGCCTGTCCCATTTTTACCCACAGGATGGGAATTATTTGCCGCTCGCGATGCGGTAGATCGATGACCTGGAAAGGCCGTGCAGCCGACCAAGTTCTCGGGCATTCCGCCCATTGAAATCACGTCGAATCTGCGCATTCCGGACAGACCGATCGTGGAGAGTCATCGTCGGAATGTAGATTTGCTCCCCGCCGAGTTCGTGTCGAACATGGAGTGCAAGACGATCGGCCAATACGGATGCTGCCGTCTCATCCAATGACAGTGCGCGGGTGATCGATACGGACAGTATTCGATGAAGCTCGATGGCGGTGTCGCAGTCGTGGTTGAGGATGGAAATCACGGTGGACGGTTGTCCTGCGCTGATGGCGCCCTTGCCCGCGGGGGCAGGGCAGGGAAAATCCGTTCAGGCGGTCGCTTTCGAGTCACGGGCGATCTTCTCCGCTTGCTGCTCCACTTCATCCCAGTTGGCGGCCAGTAATTCGCGGGCTCGCGCCTGGCACCATCCCAGCGCGGCGTTCTCGCCCACTCGATTAAGAATGGCGATCGCAACCAGATGATCGTGGTCCCACAGGGGGAACGCGCAGGGCTTCGCGATTTCCACTCCGGCGTTGATCAGCTCGGCTTGCCGGCCGGCGACCACGACCGTGCAGTAGTCAAAAGCCGCTTGCTGATAGGACCGGCCGCCCCAAGACCCCGGCCACGTCTGGTCGAAGACCTCGGCGTATATCTCGGGCGGCGGCATCGGTCGATCGAGCTCATCCGTTGTGATTGGATCCGGCGCGTTCCCATCGATCCCGATCATTGCCCGGCCGCCTTTTCCCTGACTGGCAACAGCGTTGCCCGGAGTGAATCCGACCAGCCGTGCTGTGACCAGGTGGCCCGCTTCGTGGTGAGCGGTAGACCCCTGGCGGCCGTCCAAGGGCCAGGGGGCGGACGGCATGCGTTGCCGCCAGGGCGGTGGGGCCGGCGGGCTCTGCCGGCTCATGAAATCGCCTCGTCAAGCTCGGCCCGTTTCTGCTCGATCAAGGCCTCGATCTCGTGCGGCTTGGGTTCGGGGAATGCTTGCGGAAGAATCTCGGTCCATTCCGGCTGCGCATGATCGGAAACCGCTGCGAAGGCCGCGAACACCTCGAGTAGGTCGTTGCGAATGCCGCTCTTACCCAGCTTGTTGAATACGCGATTCGCGGCCTTTGTCGCCGCGTCATAACGGGCCTGTTCCTGTTTGCGCTTGGCTTCCTCGATGTCACCAGTAATGCGCGACTTTTCCTGTCGGGCGAGGTGATGCCGGCGGTCGAGGTCGAGGACCTTCTGTTGTGCCTCGTTGGCTGCTGTGCGCTCTGCATCCGTGCCGGAATCGTCGCCCGTGCGCATGGCGGCAAGTTCGGCCTCGTCGAGGCGGCGCTGTGCCTCTTGCAGTTCCGCCAGCAGGTGTGACCGGCGTTCCGGATATTTGGCGGTGAACGCGTCCAGGTTGTCGCGCTCTTTTTTCATCTGGTCGATCGTCGTCTTAGACATGGGGATTGCTCCTGTCGTTGTTGGTCAAAATTGGTGCTCGGTTGGATTTCGAGCGGGTGGCAGGTGAGCCGGTCGGCTGCGTTCGTGGTTTGCGCCTCGGGCGTGGCCTGCCAGGGGTTGCCGGTTAAGCAGTCACTCGCCACGAATCTCGGCCAACCCGGCCCGGGCCGCCTCCATCTCAAGGGCTTGGATGTGGGCGGCGTGGGCGGCGGCGCGCTTTTCGCGGTCAAGCTCGAGACGGCGAAGCTCGGCCCGGTGGCGGCGTTCCTCGTCGTCGATAACCTCGCCTTGGCCTGATGCCGATGCGAGGATTTCCGGGCGCTCGGCGGCGATCCGATCCAGGCCCTCGTTTATGCGCCGGTCTCGCTCGGATACGGCCCGGCTTAGCTGCCGTTCCAGCTCGGTGGCTTTCGCGCCAGCTCCATTGGCTCGGAAATACTCGATCCGCCGTTCCTGCTCGGAAACTCTGGCGTTGAATTCGGCGGTTATTTCATCTGCCTTGGCCTTCATCTCTTGGGCCTTTTTGCCGGCGCAGTCGGCTTCCTCGCGGAGTGCCGCCATTCGGTTTTCGCTCTCGCGGGCCTCGTCTTCGCGCTGTCGCTGGTCGGCCTCAATGCGCGCCGCTACCCGACGCGTCTTGCCCAGGTGGGCTTCGATTCGCTGTTTCCAGTTCATGCGTACTCCTTGCCGGGATTCGGTGGTCTGGTCGTGGTTGGTCGGTTCCATGTCATTGGTCCTCAAAATGCGGGGCGGTCATCGCCGCCGGTGTCGGTGGGTGCTGCGCTGGCAGCGGGGCGTGGGTGGAACTCAGGTTGGTCGGTGTGAGAGTGCTCAAGGGTTTTTGCGCCTGGTCCATCTGGCTCGATTCCAAGCGCGCGGGCTGTTGCCTCCGATTCAACCTGGAGGGATGCGCTGAGCAGGGCATCGTCGAGTACGCCGGCAATGGCCCGGGCGCGTTCGTCGTGGCGCATCTCCGCGAAGTCATCCCATCGGATCGCGAGCATCTCGGGAGTGATCTCCATCTGCCGATCCGCTTCTGCCTGGTCGCGCTCAAGCCGGGCGATTACCTCGCGTAGTCGCCGAATGTTTGCCTCGCTGTCGTCGACCGTTTCGCGAAGCTGGTCGACCTCTGCCCGGAGAGATGCGGCGTCTTCGGCCGCGTCCTTGAGAATCCGGGCTCGAATCTTCTTCGGGTCGGTCGAGGCCAGTACCGTGCGGGCGGCGCGTTTCGGGCAGAACCGGCCGTCGAGGTCGGGCCGGACCTTGCCTGCTGCAACCCACTTGGAAACGGATTGCCGGGAAACACCCATGATTCGAGCGAACTCGGCTTGGGTGACCCGAAGGCCCATCTCCGGTTCAGGGATCAGGCTTCCCTGTGCCGGGGCGGCGGGAATCGAAGTTGACGCCCGGTTGTTTTCGGGCTGGTTTTTGGTGGATTCGGTCATCAGGTCACCATGTAAATCAACAAGTTGCCTATGTTTGGGCGGCGCAACCTAGCGAAAACCCGCGACTCTGCGCACCCGTACTAGCCGCACCTCCAGAAGGACCCGTTACCTTTTCCATCTGGGGGTGATGGGGTGATTCGGGGGAATGTTTCTTACTGCCCGCTGTGTTTTGCACTCTGCATTTCTCACGCGTCAGTAGAGAGGATCTCCCCGATCTCCCCATCTCCCCCCCTTGGGTCAGCACTCCACGACCCTCCACCCTGTCGACTTGCTGGGGCCGAAACGCTCATGGGCTTGCAGGGTCAGTCCGTCCGCATGGCGGCCTCGGAACCGGCGCAAGATGTAGCCAATCTGTCGAGCGTTGAATCGGTCCCCGGCCACGGTCTCCAGGGCGGCATGGAGGTTGGGGTGCTCACGCTCCCGGGCCTGGTCGTACCGAGGAGTGATGGAATCGGCATCGGCCACGATCTCCGCCGATGTTGCGATGCGGTCGGCGTAGGTGGCTCGCAGGGCGTGGAAGAGTGCGGTCATGGCCTGGCGTTCCGGGTCATCCTCACGGAGCGATACCGAGGGGGCGAGGGGATCAGGAAGCCCCAGCCAGGTCAGTGGCCGACGGACCATGCGGTCCCAGGGCTCGAAGCCTCCCAGGGGGGCGTGGCCGTTTGGCTCCGGTGCGCCGGCGGCTAGATAAGCGCGGGTGATGGTCAGGGCGTCACGGATGATCCGGGCCCGGTCAGCGTGGAAGTCGGCCACGACGTCGCGTTCGAACCGGCGTTGCTCTGGGTTCTCCATGCCGGCATCGAGTCGAATCAGCATCACGCGGCGGACGGCATCCCCGCGCACGACGAGATTGTTCCCCGTGGCGAGTAATGCGGTGCGGGCATGGATATGATGTTGCTTCGATGCCCCAAGGGCGCGAATCGCGACGACGCCTTGGCTGATGGCTTGGTTCATCAGTTCGCCCTCGAGGGGGCGCTCGAGATTGTCTAGGCAGGCGACATGCGGCCCGTCGAGAAGCAGTCCGCCGAGGCGCTTCTCGATCTCGTTTGGGTCCCGTCCCAGACTCATCACAGGGGCCGGTCGCCCCATCGCGGCGATAGCGATGCACTCGGCCAGCTTGGTCTTTCCGGTGCCGGCGGCTGTAGCCGTGATGGCGGCCAGTGGCACGGCTGACAGCACAGGGGCCGCAAGCACCCCCATGATCGCGGCGATGGCGGCGCACTGGTCGGCCTCGTCGGCGAACGGAAATGACCCGAGGTCATCCCACAAACGGGCGGCGGCTTCGCTGGCCTCGTGCGGCGCGGGCGGCGTGTCGGGTATGTCGAAGCCGAATAGCGCGGCGGCGTGGGTGAGATAGACGCCAGTGTCCTGATCGAGACCGGGGCCTCGGATCAGTCGGCCATCGCCGGTGATGATGGGGGCCTCGGCAAAGCCGATCAGTTCCGGCAAAGGCCAGCGGCCTCGGTCGACGATCGTCTGAGCCAGGGCGAGCGGCGGGTCGGTCGGTTTGTTTGCCTTGGCGCGTCCATCCCACTTGACGAATGTGGCCGCCGTGCCCATCAGCTCACGCAGTGCCGAGGCCGTGAGACGGATCACTAAAGGCGTCCCGTTCATCGCGGTTTCGGCCACCGTGACCAGCACCCCGCCACGGGCGAAAAGCTCCACGCGATCGGACGTGGACAGGGCCTCGAGGGCATCGGCCACGCTTTCGGCATAACGGCCGGGCTCAACGACGATTTGGGTCTCGGACGATCCCCCGGATGCCGACATGCGCCGCTCGGCCATGTCGATGATTTCGCTCATCGTGTGAACCCTCCCGCGGCGAGCAGGCGCTGGATCTCGGATTCGGCGTTAAGCACGGCGCGAACATCAGCATCCGAAAGCGGCAGGCGGTGGCCTATCCGACCGGCGGCGATGGCCACGACGGTGGCCTCGAACGCCAGCACTCGCAAGGCGGCCCAAGCGGAAAACCGGGGGCCTTGGTGTGGGCTTCGGTTCCCCTCCTGCCGGTTGTGGCGCAGGTGATCTGGCACCAGGTCGAGCCATTCCATTCCTAGTGCGGCGAGCACGTCATCTGTGGCGCAGGCTGCCCGGCAGTGTATGAGGACGCGGCCGTCTTCCTTCTCGCTGATTAGCAGGCTTGGGCGCTTATCTTTGTGAGCCGGGCAGCGGCAAAGCATGGCCCTGGCAAGGCCCGCGGCCGGCTTGGTCTCTTTCGGCGCATCAAGACGCGATGCGATCTCGTCGAAGGGTGAGCTATACTGGCCGCGTGTGCTGTCGAGGCCCTGCTCTGCTTGGAGTGGGGCTTTCGTCATTTCTGCCCCTTCTTTTCGTGGTCATCCAAGGCGGCAATGCCATCGCCCAGGGCGCGTGACAGCCCGGACAAAAGCAGCCATAGGCTCGGCAGCCCAATGAACTCTTGCGGGCTTTCTTTGCGGGTGGTCGTGTCGGCGATTGTCTCGAGTACAGCCAACGACTCCATGGCCACGGAAACCTCGCTTTCGGCATCCATGAGGTAGCTTTTCAGCTTCCGTGCGTCGTGGGTGTCTACTGCCGGCGGCCCTCCGTCGACCGGGCAAGCAATCGCCAGTATTTCCGGTAGTCGGCTGAGGGACGAAAAGCGGTCAAGGCTCCAGGCGCGGCGAGCTTGGCGGGTTTCGATGGCGATGGGGTTCATGCGTGCACCTCGCTTTTTGAGGTGCGACCGGCATGTTCGGCGAGCCACTGGTCGATCACGCTGGCCGGCCAGATTTTCAGGCCGGGGCTGATCTCGATCCGCGGGGGAAGATCGCCTCGCAATTCCATGCTGCGGATCGTCTGGCGGGTGGTGTCGAGGGCAGCAGCGAGGGTGCTCTGCCGGTATCCCAGGCGGGCCACTTCTGATTTCTGCTTTGCCATGTCTGGCCTCCGGTTGCTCTATGTGTCGAGTACGGGGCAAGAATGGCGATTGGGCGGGTTGTTTAAGAGGACAAAGAGAGGCGCAGTTTGTCCTTTACTTGATCGGGAAAATCTCGGCGTTGATGCTGACTTCGATACCTTTCCGTCGCCAGGCTCGCCGGAGCGAATCCCACCCGATCTTGTGGGCGGTTTCGACGATGGTCACGGCGTCGTCGTGCGAGTGCGGCTCGAGGCGTTGGTCGCCTTCAGCGGCCGGCCACATCCCGCGGGTCCGCAGCGTGTAGTAGTGATCCGCGATCATTTTGTGATCCACGCGAGAAGATCCCTCGCCGGCGTTTTCGCCGACCAGCCCCAGCTCGAAAGCCGCCTTGCTCAGCCGCTTGTCGTGGCTGATGGATCTCGACCGCATGATTCTGGCGGCGCTGTCTACCCGTTCCCAACATGAATCGGCGGATGCTTTCGCGTGCTCGAGTGCCTGCCGGGTGATCCTGGCCTCTTCGTGCTCTGCCACTAGCTCGGCGATCTCTGTAACAGTCAGGCCGCTATCGGTCTCTGCCTCAGCGGAGTGCCACCCTTGGCTCAAGTGCATGCGGATGACAAACCATCCATGGGGCCTTACCTCTTCGGGCTCAGCTCTTGGCGTGCTCGTCTCCTGGTAGAGGCGTCCGGCGGATTCGATCAGTTTTACCATTCCGTTGGTCATGCTTCTCCCTTTTCGTTCGCTGGCAGTGCTCGGCCCAGTCCTGCATCAGTGCTCGGCGCTTTTCCAGTAGGTCGCCGCGTCGGTAGGCGGCTTCAGATTTGTTCTTGATGGTGTGGGCAAGCGCCATCTCGACCACCTCGTGGGGATAATTGGTCGTCTCGGCGGCCCAATCGCGGAAGGTTGAGCGGAAGCCGTGAATCGTCACGTCGCGCCGCTCCATGCGCTTGAGGAGTGCCAGCATGGCGTTCTCGCTCATGCCGCGGCCGGTCGTCGAGGGAAAGACGATCTCGTCATGGTCACCCTTCACGCTCTCGAGGATTTCGACGGCGCGGCGGGACAATGGAATCTTGTGCTCGCGCCGCTGGTTCTTGCGGCCCTTCATGCGCTCGGCCGGGATTGTCCAGACGCGGGCATCGAGGTCGATCTCGCTCCACGTCGCACCTCTAACCATCGTGGTGCGGGCAGCGGTAAGGATCGTGAACTCGGCGGCCTTGGCAGACATGCCGGCGCGGCCGTGCAGCTCGGCCACGAAGTCGGCCACCTGGTCATAGGGCAGGGCGGCGAAGTGCTGCTCGTTCTTGGCGGTAGTCGGATCAGCCAATAGCTCTTTGAGGTTGCCCCGCCAGCGGGCCGGGTTGTCGCCTTCCCGGTGCTTGGCGGCGGCTGCCCAGTCGAGAATCTTCTCGATCCGGCCCCGGACGCGGTTCATCGTCTCGGTTTTCTCGAGCCACTGATCCTCGAGCACTCGGAGCACGTCGTCGGTGGTGATCTCGGACACGGGCATCTTGCCCAGCTTCGGCAAAGCGTACTGAGTCAGCGTCGAGCGCCATTGCTTTGCGTGCTTGTCGTTTGACCACTGCGCCGACTTGGCCTCAAGGAAACGATCCATGGCGTTCTCGAAGGTCATCGCCCGGCTGGTGCGTGAGACGGTGGCGACGTAGTTTTCGCGCCGCTTGCTCATGGGGTTGGTGCCGCGCTTCACCTCGGCGCGGAACTGTGCGGCCTGTTCCCGGGCTTCAGCCAGGGTGATTTCCTCGATAGATCCGAGGCCCATCCAATGACGCTTGCCGTCATGGGTGAAGCGAAAGAGCCACGAGCGGTGGCCGTGCTCACGATTCTGTAGGTAGAGCCCTCCGCCGTCGTGGTGAACGCCAGGTGATAGGCTCTTGGCTGTCACCTGGCGAACGGTGAGCCGATGAAGTGTCTTTGCCATGCCGTTTTTCCTGCATACCGTCTACATACCTATGAGTTTACGGTTACATAAGGTGAATGCAAGGAAAATAAGTATAAGAGACTGTTTTTGTTGACCTGATTTGGCATGATTTTTCGGGGTTCTTCGGCCTGCCTCTCCGCCATATAAGTGATTGTTCTGCTTGCAAAAAAACCCGCCTTGGTTGAGGCGGGTTTTTTTTGGGAAAGATTTGGTTCATCGCACTTTGGCGTGAAAGGCGTCTCGGATCTTCAGGAAGAAATACTCGGTATCCCGGTAGCCATAGGCCACTCGCTTGATCACCTTGATGCGGTTGTTCACGCCCTCGAGCACGCTGGTGCTCAGGCGGTAAGTCGCACTGGCGATGATGCTGTGCAGGTATCGGCCAAGAACGCCGGCAAAGTGCTTGAGCGGCTTGATGCCGCTCTGATCAGCCATCGCCTTCCATGCGTCCCATCGGGACCGCGCCTCGGCTTCCGACGGGGCGTACCAGATCTCCTTCAACTGCTCCTTGAGGACGTAGACCGTCATCAACGGGGCGTTGGCCTCCAGCAGCGTGTCGAGTCGCTCTTGCTGCCTATCGTCGAGCTTGCCTCGATTGCGAAGCAGCAGCCATCGGCTGCGCTTGACCGCCCGGTAGGCCGGGCGATCCTCCCGGATCGATCTGGCCTGATCGAGACGGACCCGATCGACCACCTCCCGACCGAACTTGGCCACCACGTGGAACAGGTCGTAGACGACCCGGGCATTGGGACAGTGAGCCTGCACTTCGAGGTCAAAGGCCGTGTTCATGTCCATGCCGACCGCCTCGATGCGTTGGCAAGCCGCCGGCCCCAACCATTCGAAGAAGGGGCGGATGGCCGCCCGGGTCTTGCCTTCACATACCCACAGCACCTGGCGGCTGTCGGCATCCAGCACGACCGTGGCGTAGCGATGGCCCTTGTGCAGGGCGAACTCGTCCATCAGGAGCCGTCGGATATCATTTCGATCCGGCTCCGGCACGTCACGCCGCAGCCGGTCGTAGTCGACCGCTCGGACCGTGTGCCAGTGCAGGCCGAGCAGCTGGCCGACCTGTTTCAGGGGGGCGATCCTGGACAGGGCCTCGACCCACTCGACCATTGCCTGGGTCAAGTGACGCCGTCCGGCCAGCCAGTCGACCCGCTCCCGCCGAGGCCCGCATTTCGGGCACCGCAGCCGCCGTACCGGCACGTCGAGCCAGACGCGGTAGTGACCGAAGTTGCGTTCCCGAACCCGTCGCCGGTGCACGTCGTGAACCAGGTGCGTGCCGTGATCACAACCACTGCAGAAGGGGATGACATCGGGATCCGGGGCGAGCCGGATGTGGAGCTGGTCCGAGGCCTTCACCTCGTAGGAGTCGATACGAAAGCCTTCCCAGAACAGGGCAGACAGATTAGCCTCGGACATGGCGGCAGCCTCCTTGCGGCTTTTGATTTGATTGCTTGGTACCAACCAAATCTAGCCTGAGGAGCTGCCGTCATTTTTGTGCGTGTTTCACGCGGAAGTGCGAAGAACCTTTTTTTCGTCCCTACTTGGGGGGCGAGGGGTCAGGAGTCGCCCGTCGTTGCTTTCTCGTCGGCGTTGTTGCTCGAGCTGATCACCATCTGCGGGAACGGGATGGTGACGCCGTTGGCATCGAAGGCTTCCTTGATCTGCTGCTGCAGATCGGACTTGATCGTCGGCATGTCGGCCGCGCGAATCCATGGCCGCGCCAGCAGGTCGACGCTGGAGGCGCCGAACTGGTCGACCAGCACGGCCGGGGCCGGTTCCTTGAGGACGCGTTCCTCCTTCTCGAACACTTGCAGGATCAACTCCTTGGCCTTGGCGAGGTCGTCGGCATAGTCGATGCCGATCGCCAGGTCCAGGCGACGGGTGTCGCGCACGCTGTAGTTGGTGATCGCCGAGGCGTAGAGCTGGCCGTTGGGGACGATCAACTCGACGTTGTCAGGCGTGTTCATGCGGGTGTGGAAGATGCCGATCTCGTTGACGGTGCCCATCACTCCCTCGGCGATAATGAAGTCGCCGGCCTTGAACGGACGGAAGAGCAGCACCATCACGCCGGCGGCAAAGTTGCCCAGCGAGTCCTTCAGTGCCAGGCCCACGGCGATGCCGGCGCCGGCGACCAGGGCGACCAGCGAGGTTGTATCCAGGCCCAGTTGCGACAGGGACGCGATTGCCACAAACAGCAGGAACGCGGTGCGTGTGAGGGCGACGACAAAGCCCACCAGCATCTGGTCCAGACCACTGCGGCCCATGAGTCTGGCCAGCCAAGGGCTGCCGACCTTGGCGAGAAAGTAGCCGCCCACGGCGATTGCGACGGCAATCAAGATCTTGAGGATCCAGGGCAAAACATACAGGGAGAAAAAGCCTGCTCCTTCCATGACGGTCCTCGTTAATTGGGATTATCGTGCGTTAAGTTACGGAACGGATTGGATGTCCAGTATAGGTACTATCTCGCTCGCTTCGAGTGGGATTGTGAATGAGCCGCAAACAAAAACACCGCCCGAAGGCGGTGTTTTTTAACGTCGGGCGTTGGAAACGCTTTACTGGGCTGTGCCCTGTACGGTGATTTCAACGCGACGGTTCTGGGCACGACCTTCACGGGTCTGATTCGTGGCGATCGGGTTGGATTCGCCCATGCCCTGGGTCTCGATCTTGTCGCTCGGAACGCCTTGGTCAACCAGGTAGTTCTTGACGGTCGCGGCGCGACGCTCGGACAAGCCTTGGTTGTACTCGTCGGTACCGATGCTGTCGGTGTGACCGACGGCTTCGATGTTCGCGACGGCGTTCAGGTCACCCATGTCGCGGACCAGCGCATTCAGGGTGTCCTTGCCTTCCGGCTTCAGGTTCGACTTGTCGAAGTCGAAGTAGGTGTCAGCCTCGAGCGTGATGGTCTTGGCTTCCGGTGCCGGGGGCGGCTCGACGATCGGCTTCGGCGCGGGCTCGGCCTGGACGATCAGTTCCGGGTTGCAAGCTTCAATCGCGGTCTCGCTGTTCAGCGTCCCGTGATTGTTGTACAGGCAAGTGCCATGGCCGGTCATTACCGGGTCGCCGCTGCTGTTAAACACGTACGGGGAATTTCCCCCGGCGATGGCTTGGCCAGAGAAGGCAAACGTGGCTGCAACCGAGGCAGCGATCACGGTCATTTTCTTCATCTGTGAAATCTCCTTGTTTCTTTTGAGGTCAGAGATGACTTTGGTGTCGCTAGGAATAGCGCGATTCAAGTCCGACATTGGTTGAATCTCACCCGGATAGTAGCCGCCCCTTCCGGCAAAGTGCAAAAATAGCGCCGATTGATTGTGTAAATCGGTATCCAAATCGAGCAAGGGCAGGTAAACCCTTGGGTGGAAGGCGTATCGGTTCGTGATTTCAACCTATCTCTGAGTGGGAGTTGGCTTTGCTTAAGGCGATGAAATACAAGGACAAACGGCTGCATGTCCTCGATCAGCGGCTTTTGCCTCACCGGGTCGAATGGCTATGTTGTTCAGACGCAACGTGCGTGGCAAAAGTGATACGCGACATGGCGGTGCGCGGGGCGCCTGCCATCGGGGTCGCGGCGGCTTATGGCTATTTGCTTGCCGCGCACGCGGCGATCGCCCAGGGTGACGAGCTAACCGTCACGACGCTTGAACCGGCCTATCGCGAACTGGCCGCGGCGCGTCCGACGGCCGTCAACCTGGTTTGGGCATTGGATTGTATGGCTGCCTGTCTGCGTACGGTCGAATCGCTGGAGGGTGACGAGCGGCTGCGTCGCTTGTCTGCCGAAGCGCAAATGATCGAGTCCCGTGACGTCGAGGCGAATCTTGCCATGAGCCAGTTGGGAGCGGGGCTGATCGATCCCGACTCGGAACGGGGCTGGGTGCTTACTCATTGCAACACCGGTGCGTTGGCCACCGCGGGACAGGGTACGGCGCTGGGTGTCGTCCGTGATGCCTGGGCCGCCGGGCGCCTGAGGGGGGTGTTTGTGGACGAAACCCGCCCCTGGTTGCAGGGCTCTCGGCTGACGGCGTGGGAGTTGCAGCAGGAATCGATTCCCTACCGGCTTATTTGTGACAGTGCCGCGGCGAGCGTGTTGGCCACCGGTCAGGTGAGTTGGGTGATCGTGGGCGCCGACCGGGTCGCGGCGAATGGCGACGTCGCGAACAAGATTGGCACTTACGCGCTGGCCGTGCTGGCACGACATCACGGCGTGAAGTTCATGGTGGTTGCGCCACGTTCGACGATCGATCGCGACTGCGCCCATGGTGGGGCAATCGAGATCGAGGAGCGTCCCGCATTTGAGGTGAGTGAAATCGCTGGACGGCCGGTGGCCCCCGAGGGGGTCGTTGTTTACAACCCGGCCTTCGATGTCACGCCGGCCGGGTTGATCGATGCCCTGGTTACCGAGGTCGGGGTGGTGCGGCGTCCGGATCGTGCCGGGGTTGCGCGGCTATTCGATTGACAGGCCGGCTGGGGCGGCCCTGCAAGGGGCGCTCTGTGGTAGGATAGCCCGGTTTGCCGCCGCCCCCGTCCGATCGCAGCCACAAGGGCTCTCTGGCGGTCTCGCGGAGTCGCGGTGATCCGGCGGGGCGTGTTCGAAGGTGATTGCCTTCCTGTCTCGCTGCAGCGGTTGGAAAGACCGCGCCGTTGAATCAGGACACTCGTGGGTATCAGGACACTCGAATGACTCAGTTCGCTCAAGAAATCTTCCCGGTCAATCTCGAAGACGAGATGCGGCAGTCCTATCTCGATTACGCCATGAGCGTGATCGTGGGGCGTGCGCTGCCGGATGCCCGTGACGGTCTCAAGCCGGTGCATCGCCGCGTCCTCTACGCCATGCGCGAGCTGGGCAACGAATGGAACAAGCCCTACAAGAAATCCGCGCGTGTCGTGGGTGACGTCATCGGTAAGTATCACCCGCACGGGGATTCGGCGGTCTACGACGCGCTGGTGCGCATGGCGCAGGATTTCTCCATGCGCAAGATGCTCATCGACGGGCAGGGTAACTTCGGCTCGGTGGACGGTGATGCTCCGGCCGCGATGCGTTACACCGAAGTGCGCATGGCGAAGATCGCCCATGAGCTCCTCGCCGACATCGACAAGGAAACCGTCGACTTTATCGACAACTACGACGGTTCCGAGTCCGAGCCGCAGGTCCTGCCCGCCCAGTTCCCGAACCTGCTGGTCAACGGCTCGTCGGGTATTGCCGTGGGCATGGCCACCAACATCCCTCCCCACAACCTCGGCGAGGTGCTCGACGCCACCGTCGCGATGATCGACGACCCGGCGATCAATGATGACGACCTGCTCGCGTACGTGCCGGCCCCCGACTTCCCGACCGCCGGCATCATCAATGGCGCGGCCGGCCTGCGTGATGCCTACCTCACGGGTCGTGGCCGCTGCGTGATGCGTGCCCGCGCCGGATTCGAGGACAGCGAGAAGACCGATCGCACCTCGATCGTGATCACCGAGCTGCCCTACCAGGTCAACAAGGCGCGCTTGATCGAACGCATCGCCGAGCTGGTGCGCGAGAAAAAGATCGACGGCATCGCCGAACTGCGTGATGAATCCGACAAGGACGGCATGCGCGTCGTGATCGAGTGCAAGCGTGGCGAGATGCCCGACGTGCTCCTGAACAACCTCTACCAGCAGACCCAGTTGCAGAGTGTGTTCGGCATCAACATGGTCGCGCTGATCGATGGCCAGCCACGCACTGTCGGGCTGCGCGAGATCCTCAACGTCTTCCTGCGTCATCGCCGCGAAGTCGTCACTCGCCGCACCATCTACGATCTGCGCAAGGCGCGCGATCGCGCCCACATCCTCGAGGGTCTGGCGGTGGCCCTGGCGAACATCGACCCGATGATCGCCGTGATCAAGGCCGCACCCACTCCGGCCGAAGCGAAGGTCAAGCTGCTCGAAGGCACGTGGGAGTCCGGTGTGGTCCGCACCATGCTCGAGAAGGCCGATGCCGCCGCCTCGCGTCCCGAGGCGCTGGGCGACGCGTTTGGCCTGCAGGAAGACGGCAGCTATCGGCTGTCGACCGAGCAGGCCCAGGCCATCCTCGAGATGCGCCTCAACCGCCTGACCGGCCTCGAGCAGGACAAGATCGTCGAGGAATACGCCAACCTCCTCGAGCGGATCATCGACCTGCTCGACATCCTGCGCTCGGAAGAGCGGCTAATGCAGGTCATCCGTGACGAGTTGATGCGGATCCGCGACGAGTACGCCGATCCGCGTCGCACCGAGATCATCGTCGATTACGAGGATCTCTCGATGGAGGACCTGATCGCCGAGGAAGATCGGGTGGTCACCCTTTCTCGCGAGGGCTACATCAAGACCCAGTCGCTGACCGACTACCGCAGTCAGCGCCGTGGCGGACGCGGCAAGTCCTCGACGCGAATGAAGGACGAGGACGTCATCGAGCAGTTGCTGGTGGCCAGTACCCACGCCTGGGTGCTGATGTTCACCAACTACGGTCGGGTCTACTGGCGCAAGGTCTACCAGTTGCCGCAGGGTGCCCGCGGCGCGCGCGGCCGACCGGTGGTCAATGTGCTGCCGCTGCAGGATGGCGAGCACATCAACACTATGTTGCCGGTGCGCGAGTTCGTCGACGATCACTACATCTTCTTCGCCACGCGCAATGGCCAGGTGAAGAAGACCCCGCTGGTCGACTTCTCCCGGCCGCGCCAGGCCGGCATCATCGCCATCGACCTGCGTGAAGGCGACCGGTTGATCGGTGCGGCGCTGACCGACGGCTCCCGTGAGATCATGCTGTTCTCCAATGCCGGCAAGGCGACGCGTTTCGCCGAGGAAGATGTGCGGTCGATGGGTCGTACGGCGGCGGGCGTGCGAGGGATTCGCCTGCAGGACAAGCAGTTCGTGGTCTCGTTGATCGTGGTCGATGAAGGCGAGGTGCTCACCGCCACTGAGAACGGCTATGGCAAGCGCACACCCACCGACGACTTCCCCGTCTACAACCGGGGCGGGCAGGGCGTGATCGCGATCAACACCAGTGAGCGCAACGGCGAGCTGGTCGGCGCGGTGCTGGTGCGCGAGTCCGACGAGGTGATTCTCATCTCGAACCGCGGTACACTCGTGCGCACCGAGGTGGCCCAGATTTCCTCGCTGTCGCGCAATACCCAGGGCGTGACCCTTATCCGCCTGGGCAAGGACGAGCGCCTGGTCCAGGTCGAGCCGGTCGCGGCCATGGATGACGATGGCGACGAAGAGGGAGAAGCCGAAGGACCCGACGCGGAGGAGTGATCCCCGCCGTGGCGAAGGACGCCGCCCCCGACAGCCCGCCCAAGCGGGCTGTTTACGATTGAATAGGGAAGGCCTGCACGAAAACGATACCGCTCTGCGCGCCTTGAGCCGGGCAGATGCAAGGCGACCGTCCGCCGCGGAAGAGTGATTCTCTTTCCAAGGACGGCAACGCCGCAGGTGGCCGGCTCAAGGCACGCCCTTCGGGGCCAGGCGAGCCGTCCATGCTCGGCGTTGCGCCGTCTTGGCGTGGCCGCCGACACGCCGGCGACGACGCGCCTTGATCACGAACGGCTCGCCTGGCCAGAGTGGCATCGTTTTCGTGCAGGCCTTCCCCTAGACCGGGCGAGACATCGCCCGGTCGCTTGTTTTCCGTTTCTGTTCAGGAGTAGTCATGGCTCGCGTTTACAACTTCAGCGCCGGTCCGGCGATGTTGCCCACCGAAGTCCTCACCCGCGCACGGGACGAGATGGTCGATTACCAGGGGACCGGCATGTCGGTCATGGAGATGAGCCATCGGGGCAAGCATTTCGTCGGCATCGCCGAGCAGGCGGAAGCGAACCTGCGCAAGCTGATGAATATCCCGGATAACTACAAGGTGCTGTTCCTGCAGGGCGGCGCCTCGACCCAGTTCGGCGCCATCCCGTTGAACCTGGGCAACGGCTCGGGCAAGGCCGACTACCTGAACACCGGCCACTGGTCGGTCAAGGCGATCAAGGAAGCCAAGCGCTTCGTCGATGTCAACGTCGTCGCCGACACCAAGCCGGAAAACTTCACCACGCTGCCGGCCGAGGGCGAGATCAACTTCTCCGCTGACGCCGACTACGTCCACTACACGCCGAACGAGACCATCGCCGGCGTCGAGTTCCCCTACATCCCCGACACCGGCGACGTGCCGCTGGTCGCGGACATGTCTTCGACCATCCTGTCGCGCCCGATCGACGTCTCGAAGTTTGGCGTCATCTACGCCGGGGCGCAGAAGAACATCGGCCCGGCCGGCTTGACCATCGTCATCGTCCGCGAGGACCTGATGGGCAAGTCGCGCGACAACACCCCGGCAATGCTCGACTGGGCCACCCAGGCTGAAGCCGACTCCATGTTCAACACCCCGCCGACCTACGCCTGGTACATGGCAGGCCTGGTGTTTGAGCACCTGCTCGCCAAGGGCGGCCTCGAGGAGATGGGCAAGATCAACCAGCGCAAGGCCGAAAAGCTTTACGCCGCCATCGACGACAACCCGTTCTACAGCAACCCGGTTCAGCCCGAGTATCGCTCCTGGATGAACGTGCCGTTCATGCTGGCCGACGATTCGCTCGACAAGACCTTCCTCGAAGAGGCCGGTCGTCAGGGCCTGGTCACGCTCAACGGTCACCGCTCTGTCGGCGGCATGCGCGCAAGCATCTACAACGCCATGCCCGAGGCCGGCGTCGATGCGCTGATCCATTTCATGAACGACTTCGCCAAGCGCCACGGCTGAGCCCTCGCTCGCCTCGCTGCCAGCAACTGTTTTCAAGGAATCCGTCATGTACAAGATCCACACCCTCAACGCCATCTCCAACAAGGGCCTCGAGCGCCTGCCGACCGACAAGTACGACATCGGCGCCGAGCTGAACGACGCGGACGGCATCCTGGTCCGGTCGGCCAAGATGCACGACATGGACCTGCCGGAGTCGCTGCTGGCCATCGGTCGTGCCGGCGCCGGCGTCAACAACGTCCCGGTCGACCGCATGACCGATAAGGGCGTGGTGGTCTTCAACGCCCCGGGCGCGAACGCCAACGCGGTCAAGGAGCTGGTCATCGCCGGCATGCTGATGTCGATCCGCAACATCGGTCCGGCCTGGGACTTCGCGCGCAAGCTTGAGGGGTCAGACGAGGAGATCAACAAGGCGACCGAGGCCGGCAAGAAGAACTTCAAGGGCTTCGAGTTGCCGGGTCGCACCCTGGGCATCATCGGCCTGGGCGCGATCGGCGTGCGCGTGGCCAACTCGGCCAAGGCGCTGGGTATGCGGGTGATCGGCTTCGATCCGGGCATCAGCGTTGAGCGTGCCTGGGAACTGTCGCCGGACGTCCACCAGGCGGGCAGCGTCGACGAGGTGCTGGCCAAGGCTGATTTCGTCTCCCTGCACGTACCGTTGGTCGACGCCACCCGTGACCTGATCAACGCCGAACGCCTGGCGTTCATGAAGGACAACGTCGTGGTCCTGAACTTTGCCCGTGCCGGCATCGTCAACGAGCAGGCCATGGTCGACGCGCTGGACAACGGCAAGGCCTTGTCCTACGTCTGCGACTTCCCGACCAACCT
Organism: Halothiobacillus sp.; assembly: GCA_016278265.1. Lineage (GTDB taxonomy): Bacteria > Pseudomonadota > Gammaproteobacteria > Halothiobacillales > Halothiobacillaceae > Guyparkeria. The sequence goes on from JADQCE010000002.1 coordinate 488,481, forward strand.
GACCAAGAACCACCCGAAGTGTCTGGCCCTGCCGCACCTGGGTGCGTCTACCGACGAGGCCGAAGACAACTGCGCGATCATGGTCGCCGACCAGATCCGCGACTACATCGAGAACGGCAATATCAAGAACGCGGTCAACATGCCGCACGTTCAGATGGCCCGTTCCGGTGCGCAACGCATCGCGATCGCCAACCTCAACCGCCCGGACATGGTCGGTCAGATCTCGCACATCCTCGGCAAGGCCGGCGTGAACATCGAGCACCTGGTCAACGAATCGCGTGACAAGGTGGCTTACACCCTGCTGGACGTGGACCGTGAGGTGCCGGCCGCGACCCGCGACGAGTTGGCGGCCATCGACGGCGTTCTGCGCCTCCGCCTGCTCTGATCCCCGTTCAGGCCCATGGGCGGCATGAAAGCCAAGTCCGCGGCTGACGCGGCACTGCCCGAGAGCCTGGACGAGGTGCGGGTGCTGATCGATTCGATCGATCGGCAGATTCTCGACCTGCTCAGCCAGCGTGCGCGCTTGGCCGAGCAGGTCGCGTTCATCAAGGAGCGCGATCCCGCGCATCATTCGGGACAATCGTTCTATCGCCCGGAGCGCGAGGCGCAGGTGCTTTCGCGCATCCGCGACCTCAATCCCGGTCCGCTGGACGATGAGACCGTCGCCTGGCTGTTTCGCGAGATCATGTCGGCGTGCCTGGCCCACGAGCGGCCGCTGGCGATCGCGACCCTCGGGCCGTCGGGCACGTTCTCCGAGCTGGCGGCGGTAGCGGCCTTCGGTCACGGTGGCCGGCTGCAGTTCGAGCCTGGCATCCCCGAGGTGTTCCGTGCGGTCGCCGCGGGCAGTGTCGATTACGGCGTGGTGCCGCTGGAGAATTCCACCGAGGGCAGTGTCTCGGTCACGCTCGATTCGCTGGCCGGTAGCGACCTGCTGCTGTGCGGCGAGGTGGCCCTGCGCATCAATCAGCAATTGATGGCGCATCCCGATGCCGGCCTTACGCCGCGCGTGATCGTCTCGCATGCCCAGTCGCTGGCCCAGTGCCGCGAATGGCTCGATGCCCATTTCCCCGGCATCGAGCGCATGGCCGTGTCCAGCAACAGCGCGGCCGCCCAGCAGGCGGCGTCCGACCACGAGGTGTTCGCCATCGGTCCGACGTTCGCCGCCGAGCGTCATGGGCTGGTGGTGCGTGCCTCGAATATCCAGGACAACGTCCAGAACACCACCCGTTTTGCGGTGCTCGGCCGCGAGCCGGTCGCGCCCTCGGGCAGCGACAAGACCGCCTTGCTGCTATCGGTGACCAACGAGCCCGGCGCCCTGACACGGCTGTTGCTGCCCCTGTCCGAGGCCGGCATCGACGTGCTGCGCATCGAGTCACGCCCGGCGCGGGACCGTGTCTGGGATTACGTGTTCTTCATCGACATCGCTGGTCATCGCGACGAGCCGTCGGTGACGGCGGCGCTCGAGCAGTTGCGCCCCCATTGCGGTCAACTGCGGGTGCTGGGGTCCTACCCGGTGCCGGTGATCAGCCAGCCGGGAGGCGAATGATGGGCGTGGACGAGACCGAGTTGTCGTTCGGACGGGTACGCGACTGTGTCGCGGCCATCCGGCCCTACGTTCCGGGCAAGCCCGCCGAGGAGGTCGCGCGCGAGTACGGCATCGAGGAGGTGCTCAAGCTCGCCTCCAACGAGAACCCGCTCGGTCCCTCGCCGCGGGCGGTCGAGGCGATCCAGGCGGGGCTGGCCGACCTGCATGTCTACCCGGACGGCAGCGGTTTCCACCTCAAGCGCGCGATCGGCGCCCATTTCGGTGTCCTCCCGGAGCAGGTCACGCTGGGCAACGGCTCGAACGACGTGCTCGAACTGGTCGCGCGCGCCTACCTCGAGCCGGGTGTCAATGCCGTGTTCTCCCAGCACGCCTTCGCCGTCTACGCCCTGGCCACACAGGCCGCCGGTGCCGAGGCGAAGGTCGTGCCGGCGCGCCCGGCGGACGACCCGAAGATGCCCTTTGGGGCCGATCTCGAGGCGATGGCCGCGGCGGTCGACGAGCGCACCCGCGTGCTGTTCCTCGCCAATCCCAACAACCCGACCGGCACCTGGGTCGAGGCTGCCGAGCTGCGCACGCTGCTGGATGCCGTGCCATCGCACGTGATCGTGGTCCTCGACGAGGCATATACCGAGTACGTCGACGACCCAGCCTTTCCGAACGGTATCGAGCTGCTCGCGCACTACCCGAACCTGGTGGTGACGCGCACCTTCTCTAAGATCTTCGGTCTGGCGGCGTTGCGCGTGGGCTTTGCGGTCAGTGACCCGGCGATCGCCAGCCTGCTCGATCGCGTGCGTCACCCCTTCAACGTCAACGCGCTGGCCCTGCGGGCCGCCGAAGCGGCTCTCGACGATGGCGAGTTCATCGCCCAGAGCCGAGAGGTCAACCGGGCCGGCCTGGTGCAGTGGGCGGCCGCCGCCGAGACGAACGGCTGGCAGACCGTGCCCAGCCGGGCAAACTTCATCACCGTGATCACGCCGTTTGCGGCCGGGCGGGTGTTCGAGGCCCTGCTGCGCGAGGGCGTGATCATTCGTCCGCTCGGCGGCACGGCGGCCCTGGGCGGGCTGTCGCAGGCGTTGCGGGTCACCATCGGTACCGAGAAGCAGAACGCCCGTGCCATCGACGCGCTAGAGCGGGTGTTGGCAAGGCTTGGCGACGAGGACGCCTCGGCATGATGTTTCGCCGGTTGGCACTGATCGGCACGGGCCTGATCGGCGGTTCGCTGGCCCTGGCCCTGCGCGCGCGTGGGGAAGTGGGTGAGGTGGTCGGCTACTCGCGTCGGCTCGACACCCGCCTGGCCGCCGAGCGGCTGGGCCTGATCGACCGACCGGCGGATTCGATTGCCGAGGCGGTCGAGGGGGCAGACCTGGTATTCCTGGCCACGCCGGTCAAGGCGATGGATGCGGTGCTCGGCGAGTTGGCGACCTGCCTGCCGGACGACGCGCTGGTTACCGATGGTGGCAGTGTCAAGGGCGCGGTGGTTGAGCGGGCGCGGGCGCATCTGTCGGCCGGGCAGCTGGCCCGATTCGTCCCGGGGCACCCGATTGCCGGGCGTGAGCGCAGCGGGCCGGAAGCGGCGACCGCGGATCTCTACCGCGGCCATCGCGTGATCCTCACGCCGATCGAGGAAAACCGCGCCGAGGACGTCGCCCGCATCGAGGCGATGTGGCAGGCGACCGGGGCGCGTATCGAGCGGCTCGAGGTGGCCCACCACGATCACGTGCTGGCCGCCACGTCCCACCTGCCGCATGCGGCCGCCTACGCGATGGTCTCGGCACTGGCCCGGTTGGCCGAGCGCTACGAGGTGTTTCGCTACGCCGCGGGCGGCTTTCGTGACTTCACTCGCATTGCCAGCTCCGATCCGGTCATGTGGCGGGATATCTGCCTCGACAACCGCGACGAGATTCTGGTGATGCTCGATCATTATCGAGCCGAGCTCGACTGCCTGCGGGGCATGCTGGAATCCGCCGATGGCGAGCAGATCGAGCATTACTTCCACGAGGCGAAGGCCGTGCGTGATGCCCTGTATCCCGTGGCCCAGGCTAACGGGGCCAACGGAGTTAGCCAGACGGGCAAGTGCAGCCGCTGATTCGTCGGCTTGTCCGAACCAATCTTCTTTCAGCCCAACCCCCCGGATGACCGCGCCATGACCACCGTTCATGATTCCGCTTCCCTGATCTATCGCAGCACCGCCGCCCAAGCGCTCGAGGGCGAGGCGCGCGTGCCGGGAGACAAATCGATCTCGCATCGCTCGATCATGTTCGGCTCGCTGGCCGAGGGCACCACCGAGATCAGCGGTTTCCTCGAGGGCGAGGACAGCCTCAATACCTTGCGCTGTTTCCGGGCCATGGGTGTTTCCATCACCGACCCGGAAGCGGGACGGGTGACCATCAAGGGCGTGGGCCTGAATGGCTTGAAGCAGCCGGAAAAGCCGCTTTATGTCGGCAATTCGGGCACATCGATGCGCCTGATGTCCGGCATCCTCGCCGGGCAGGCCTTCGATACGGTGCTCGAGGGCGATGCCTCGTTGTCGCGCCGGCCGATGAAGCGGGTGATCGACCCGCTCACCACCATGGGAGCACGGATCGACTCCGGCCCCGAGGGGCGTTCTCCGCTCAAGATCCACGGCGGTCAGTCGCTCAAGGCGATCGACTACGCCATGCCGATGGCCAGCGCCCAGGTGAAATCCTGCGTGTTGCTCGCCGGCCTGTACGCCGAGGGCCGCACCTGCGTGACCGAACCGGCACCGACCCGCGACCACACCGAGCGCATGCTCTCGGGTCTGGGTGTCGGCATGCAGCGTGACGGGGCGCGGGTCTGCATCGGGCAGGCTGACCCCGCGGCCCGTCGGTTGGAAGGGCGTCGACTGGAAGTGCCCGCGGATATCTCTTCGGCGGCGTTTTTCCTGGTCGCGGCCAGCATCGTCCCCAATTCGGAAATCCTGCTCACCCACGTGGGCCTGAACCCGACCCGCACCGGGGTGATCGATATCCTCCAGGCAATGGGGGCGGATATTCGTATCGAGAACCGTCGCGAGGTGGGTGGCGAGCCGGTCGGTGATCTGCGCGTGAAGAGCGCCGAGCTCCACGGCATCGAGATCGACGAGGCGTTGGTGCCGCTGGCGATCGACGAGTTCCCCGTCATCTTCGTCGCCGCGGCCTGCGCGACGGGGCGCACCGTGCTCACCGGGGCCGAGGAGTTGCGGGTCAAGGAATCCGATCGCATCGCGGTGATGGCCGATGGGCTGGCCAAGCTCGGTATCGATGCGACCCCGACCGCCGATGGCATGATCATCGAGGGGCGCGGCGAGCCGACGCCGTTCGGGTCGGCGACCATCTACGCGCAGGGCGACCACCGCATCGCGATGGCATTCGCCGTCGCCGGGCTCAAGGCCCGCGGCGAAGTCACCATCCACGATTGCCAGTTCGTAGAGACCTCGTTTCCGGGGTTTGCCGAGCTGTTCAATCGACTCGGCGGATGTCTGGAGCTTTCGCGGCACTGAGGCTGGAGCGCCAGCGGGTTTATTTGCGAATGGCCTGCGGCTGATTGAAGCTGCGTCCCTGTTGTTCCTTGCCTCGTTCCTCGTCGAGAGGTTCGCGGGTCCGAAGGGCCAAGGCATGGGGGGCTTCTATTCGCCCCTTTTCTTGAGCAAACAAGAAAGGGGGGCTCGCGCGCCCGGCGCCGCGGTCGGAACAACATGACGACGTTTGGCTGGCGTGCGAAATCCCACCCGCCGGCTTGAGGAGCGTTCCTTGCCGAGGGGCTGGGTTGCGCAACGGATCGTGGATAGCCGACCGTCACGCCACGTCGGTTAACGCAGCAATATCAGGAGAATTCAATGGTACCGGTCATCACCATCGACGGCCCCAGCGGCTCGGGCAAGGGCACGATCGCCCGGCGGCTGGCCGCCCGGTTGGGCTTTGGCATGCTCGATTCCGGCGCGCTCTATCGGCTGACCGCCCTGGCCAGTCAGAATGCGGGCCTGGCGCCGCAGGCGCCCGAGATCGTCGACATTGCACGCTACCTTGCCTGCCGTTTCGATGAAGAGGGCAACGTGTTTCTCAATGACGAAAACGTCAGCCGGGAACTGCGTACCGAAACCACCGGTGCGATCGCCTCACAGATTGCCGCTCGACCCGAGGTGCGCGAGGCGTTGCTGCAGCGGCAACGTGATTTCGCCAAGTCGCCGGGACTGGTCGCCGATGGCCGTGACATGGGCACGGTGGTCTTCCCCGAGGCCGCCGCCAAGATCTTTCTCGATGCTAGCGCCGAGGTGCGCGCCGACCGGCGGTATAAGCAGTTGATCGAGAATGGATTCGATGCTAGTTTTACCGCCCTTGTCGAGGAGATTCGCCAACGGGATGAGCGGGACCGGAATCGTTCGGTCGCGCCGCTTAAACCGGCGGAAGGTGCGTTAGTCGTTGATTCCAGCGATCTTTCCATCGACGAGGTGGAGGCCACGCTGTGGCGCTACATCCAGGATCGGCTCGCCGATCAGGATGCGTAGCGACACGGCGGGGCCGTTGACTCGTGTTTTTGTACGGGCAATGCCGCCCGCTCATCAACAAACAGTTGGTTCTGGCAAACCCAGGGAAGGATAGGCCAGCATTTTTTAACCACGACGGACAGCTACAGGAACGTCCAGTCGTCAACCCTTTGGAAATGCGGATTAATGTCTGAAAGTTTTGCCCAGCTTTTTGAAGAAAGCCTCCAGAATACCGTCATGCAGGCGGGGTCCATCGTCTACGGCAAGGTTGTTGCCATCAATGACGATTACGTCACTGTCGACGTCGGTCTGAAGTCGGAAGGGATCATCCCGACCGAACAGTTCCGCGACGACAACGGTGAGGTCAACCTCGACGTCGGTCAAGAGGTCGAAGTGGCCCTTGATGCCGTCGATGATGCCTTCGGCGAGACCCGCCTGTCGCGCGAAAAGGCCCTGCGGGCCCGCGCCTGGACGAAGCTGGAGAAATCTTTCGAGGACGACGAGATCGTCACCGGCCGCATTTCCGGGAAGGTCAAGGGTGGTTTCACCGTCGAACTCGGCGACGTCCGTGCGTTCCTGCCGGGCTCCTTGGTCGACGTGCGCCCGATTCGGGACACCACCTACCTCGAAGGCAAGGACATCGAGTTCAAGATCATCAAGCTCGATCAGCGCCGCAACAACGTGGTCGTCTCCCGTCGTGCCGTGGTCGAGGAAGAGTACAGCGCCGAGCGCGAGGCTCTGCTCGAGCAGCTGCAGGAAGGCATGGTCCTCCGCGGTATCGTCAAGAACCTCACCGACTACGGTGCGTTCCTGGACCTCGGTGGCATCGACGGCCTGTTGCACATCACCGACATGGCGTGGAAGCGCGTCAAGCATCCGTCCGAGATGGTCAACATCGGTGACGAGATCGACGTCAAGGTGCTCAAATTCGACCGCGAGCGCAACCGCGTTTCGCTGGGTCTCAAGCAGCTGGGCGAAGATCCGTGGAGCGACATCTCCCGTCGCTACCCGACCTCCACCCGTCTGTTCGGCAAGGTCACCAACATCACCGATTACGGCTGCTTCGTCGAGATCGAGGATGGCGTCGAAGGTCTGGTACACGTCTCCGAGATGGACTGGACCAACAAGAACGTCAACCCGGGCAAGCTGGTCAACGTCGGCGACGAGGTCGAGGTAATGATCCTCGACATCGACGAGGACCGCCGCCGGATCTCGCTGGGCATGAAACAGTGCCAGCCGAACCCGTGGGATGCCTTCGCCGCATCGCACACCAAGGGCGACAAGGTTTCCGGCCAGATCAAGTCGATCACCGACTTCGGCATCTTCATTGGCTTGGAAGGCGGTATCGATGGGCTGGTCCACTTGTCCGACCTGTCCTGGAGCGAGGCGGGCGAAGAGGCCGTGCGCCAGTTCAAGAAGGGCGAAGAGCTTGAAGCCGTGGTCATTGCGATCGACCCGGAGCGTGAGCGCATTTCGCTGGGTCTCAAGCAGCTCGAGGACGATCCGTTGTCCAACTGGGCCGCCGATAACCCGAAGGGCACTATCGTCAAGGGCACGCTGCGTGAAGTCGACGCCCGCGGCGCCGTGGTCGAATTGGCCGAAGGTATCGAAGGCTACATCCGTGCCTCCGACATCGCTCGCGAGCGTATTGACGACGCCCGCACCGTCCTGAAGGAAGGTGAGGAAGTCGAGGCCAAGTTCATGGGGATCGATCGCAAGAACCGCATGATCAGCCTGTCGATCCGCGCCAAGGATCACGCCGAGGAAGCCGAGGCGATGGACGAGCTGAGCAAGGCGCCGAGCACCTCGTCGCCGACCCTGGGTGACCTGCTCAAGGAACAGCTCGGCCGCTCCGAGTAACTCGGAACCGTCGTGTCCGAAAAACGCCATCCTTCGTGATGGCGTTTTTTATGGTTATCCCGCAAGCGCCGGCATCAGTGGTCGAACCACGACCCTAGAGGCGAGCGGATACCCACGAATTGCCATGGAATCCCCTGACTTTCTGGGGCTTCCGCCCAACATTAGCTGTGCGCCCTTTTGGGCGCGGCAACGGGAGTTTGACCGATGACCAAGTCGGAGCTGATCGAACGGCTGGCCGATCGCCAGCAGTACCTGCCCATGCGCGATATCGAGACCTCGGTTCGCCTGATGCTCGACGAGATGATGGATGCGTTGAGTACCGGTGACCGGATCGAGATCCGCGGTTTTGGCAGCTTCTCGCTTAATTACCGCCGTCCGCGCTTGGGTCGCAACCCCAAGACCGGCGAGACCGTATCGCTGGGGGCAAAGTACGTGCCGCACTTCAAGCCGGGCAAGGAATTGCGTGAGCGTGTCAACGCGGCCGTGAAGCAGGGGGACTGAGTGTGGCTCGGCACCGCTCCCAGCCATGTATCTACGTGGCGCTGGATGCCGCGAACGAGAGTCGGGTGCGGGAATTGCTCGCCGCTCTCGACCCGTCACTCTGCGGGATCAAGATCGGCAAGGAAGCCTTCACGGTACTCGGGCCGAGGGCAGTCGAATGGGCTCGTCAGCTCGGCTTTCCGGTCTTTCTTGACCTGAAGTTTCACGATATCCCCAACACGGTGGCCCAGGCTTGTCGGGCGGCGTCTGATCTGGACGTCGCCTTGGTGAACGTCCATGCCAGTGGGGGACGGCGGATGCTCGAGGCCGCCCGAGAGGCGATCGGTGCGTCTGAAAACGCGCCTGCCCTGATTGCCGTGACGGTGCTGACCTCGATGGAGGATGCCGACTTGGCCGAGGTCGGCGTGACCGACGGTGCGGAAATTCAGGTTGGTCGGCTTGCCCGACTGACTGCCGAGGCCGGGCTCGACGGGGTGGTGTGCTCGGCCCGAGAAGCGGCGTCCATGCGAGCGATCTTTCCGGGCGAGGACGGGCTGGTGGTCACGCCGGGGGTGCGCCCAGCGGGTAGCGCCCGCGACGACCAGCGCCGCGTCGTTACGCCCACCGAGGCGCTTGCAAACGGCGCGACTAGCCTCGTTATCGGTCGGCCGATTACGGCAGCGGCAGATCCGGGTCGGGCGCTGGAGACGATTGTCGCCGGGCTCTGACCCGAGTATCGCTCGCATGATGCCAATACCAGGAACGCCCGTGTCGATTTGCGACACGGGCGTTTTCCATGGTGGAGTTTTTTTCATCGCCATCCCTGGCGAAGGCGGGGCTTACTGCCGTTCGGTGAGCAGATTCTTGCGGGTGGCCACCCAGATCATCAGGTCGTGGAAGGCGCGAATGTTCTCGACGTAGTTGACGGTCTCGTCGCCGTGGGCGTAGCCATATCGCATGTCCCGGTAGATTGCCGGATCGGAGAGCTGGGGAAGGCGTTCGCGGACATCTGCCCACTGAGTGGGGTCACCGCCTTGTTGGCTCGTCAGTTCGAGCGCATCGCGCAGATGGCCGATGCCGACGTTGTAGGCGGCCAGCGCCAGATAGGTTCGATCGGGTTCGGTCGCCTGTTCGGGGACGAGCTCACGCAGTTGGGCGATGTATTTTGCCCCGCTCATGATATTGGCGGTGGGGTCGGCGGGATTGGTCAGGCCGAGATCGCGTGCCGTAGGCAGGACGATCTGCATCAGCCCATAGGCGCCCTGGTGTGAAACGGCATCCGGTTGCCATTTCGATTCCTGGTAGCCCACCGATGCCAGCAGCCGCCAATCGATCTCGTAGCGCTCGCCGGCCCGGCGAAAGGTGGCCAGATAGGGACGGGCGTGCGTTTCCAGATCCTGGAGGAATCGTCGCGAGAGCGACTCGTCGAGCCGTTCAAACTGGGCGTAATGGCGGTCGACCAGCATCTTGAGCTGCTGGTTGCTGCGGGCCTCGGCGAAGAAACGACGCGCGACCTGGTGCAGTGAGTCGTCCGCCTGGCGCGAGAATGCCCAGGCCAGGGCCACCGGAGGGCCGACGATCGGCCCGATCGCGACCTCGTCGGAGAGCTTGTGCGCCAACAGGGCGATATGCGACAGGGCCAACGCGTAGTCGATGTCGCCGTGCCGAATGCCCTCTAGGATCGCGAGCTTGTCCTGCGCCTCCACCACGTTTAGGCGAACGGTGTCGTTCTGGGCGGCGACGCGTTCGAGCCAGAACCGGCTCGCCGACCCGGTCGGCAGTGCAATGGTCGCGCCGTCGATGGCGGCAAGATCGGTAGGGGTGGGTTGGTCGGTGGCATGGATGAGCTTGCGACTGACCGAGAGGTAGGGCGGCCCGAAACGAAAGCGCTGCAGGCGGGCCGGGTCGATAGCCAGCCCCGCCGCAGCGAGATCGACCCGATTGTCGGCGACGGCCTCGTAGGCGGCCTCGATGGTCGGTACCACCACGTATTCCACCTCGACGCCGAGGCGCTCGGCAAATCGGCCCGTCAGGTCGTACTCGAGCCCCTGGGGTCGGTAACTGTCGGGGATGTACAGGGTCGGTTCGATCAGGGTGGCGACCCGAAGCACACCGCGATCACGCACCTGTTCCAGCTGCGGGCTGCGCTTGAAGCTCTCGGCGACATCGATGGCGGCCAGTCGGGCGGGGTGCTCGGCGGGCGTCCAAGTCTGGATCCACCAGGCCAATGGGGCGGCAAACAGGGCGCCCACGCCGATCAGCGGGATCAGCCAACGGCCGATCCCGCGTTGCCGCGGGGGCCTCGTCAAAACGTGAAGCCCACGTGGATGGCGACCACGCCGAAGGTGAGGTTGTGCACGTCGACGTGATCGAAACCGTTGTCGAGCATCATGCGCTCGAGCGTCTCCTGGTCGGGGTGCATGCGGATCGACTCGGCCAGGTAGCGATAGCTGTCGGCGTCATTGGCCAGCAGCTTGCCCATCACCGGCAGGGCGGAGAAGGAGTAGGCATCGTAGATCCGCCCGACCAGCGGGTTGGTCGGTTTGGAGAACTCCAGGATCACGACGCGACCGCCGGGCTTGACCACCCGGGCCATTTCGGCCAGCGCGCGGGCCTTGTCGGTGACGTTGCGCAGGCCAAAGCCGATGGTCACGCAGTCGAAGCGATTGCTTTCGAACGGCAGGTCTTCGGCGTTGGCCAAGCTGTACTCGACATTGTTGAAGAGGCCTTGTTCGTCGAGCTTTTCGCGCCCGATCGAGAGCATGCTGGCATTGATGTCGGAAAGTACGACCAGTCCCGTGTCACCGACGATGCGCGCCATGCGCGCGGCCAGATCGCCGGTGCCCGACGCCAGGTCCAGGGCCTGGCCGCCGCGCCTGAGGCCGGTGTATTCCAGCGCCACGCGTTTCCACAGCCGATGGATACCCAACGACATCGCATCGTTCATCAGGTCGTAGCGTCCGGCCACCGAGTCGAAGACCGAACCCACCAGCCGGGACTTCTCCTCGCGCGGGACTTCCCGGTAGCCAAAGTGCGTCTTCTCGGTCATGGTCGGTTCTCTCGTCAGGGATGCGGGGTCGACCGCTCAGTCGCGCGTCGATGACCCCGATGAATCGTCGGCCTGGGTTGCCGTGCTGGTTGACGATAATACATCGTAAGGGGCGGCCGGTTCGGCACCCTCGGGGTCGCGCTCGACGCCCGCGAAAGACAGGCGCTCGAGGTAGTAGTTCCAGTGCTCGTCGCGTCGGTCGCCCAGTTCGCGCAGTAGCCCCCAGTCGTACAGGCCGCTGTCGTGGCCGTCGTCGAACACGAGTTTGACCGCGTAGCGACCCACCGGTTGCACGTCGAGGATCTTCACCCGCTCCTTGCCCAGCACCAGCATCATCTCGCCCCCGCCGTGGCCGCGCACCTCGGCCGAGGGGCTGAACACGCGCAGGTACTCGGCGGCGAGATCGAAGGCCGCCCCGTCCGGGAAGACGAGGCTCAGCGAGCGGCGGTCCTTGGCCAGGCGAATCTGCCGCGGCGCGGGTTGGTTGGTTGCCATGCGATACCTCGTTGTTCCCTTACAGGATGTAGCGACTGAGGTCTTCGTCGCGGGCCAGTTCGCCCAGGCGTTCCTCGACGAAATCGGCGTCGAGCGAGAGCGTCTGGTGCTCCCCGCTCGCCTCGAAGCTCAGTTCCTCGAGCAGGTGCTCCATCACCGTGTGCAGACGGCGGGCGCCGATGTTCTCGGTCCGATGGTTCACCTCGTAGGCGATCTCGGCAATGCGCCGTATCGCATCGTCGCTGAACTCGATGGTCAACCCGTCGGCGGCCAGCAGGGCGATGTGCTGGCGCGTGAGTGCCGCATCCGGCTCGGTGAGGATGCGGACGAAGTCGTCGCTGGTCAGGGCCTCGAGCTCGACCCGGATCGGCAGGCGCCCCTGCAACTCGGGGATCAGGTCTGATGGGCTGGAGACGTGGAAGGCCCCCGAGGCGATGAACAGGATGTGATCGGTGCGCACCATGCCCACCTTGGTGTTGACGGTCGAGCCCTCGATCAGCGGCAGCATGTCGCGTTGCACCCCTTCGCGCGAGACCTCGCCGCCGCCCTGTTCGGCACGCTTGGCGACCTTGTCGATCTCGTCGATGAACACGATGCCGTTCTGCTCGACACGGTCGGCGGCCTCGGCACGGATCTCTTCCTCGTTGACCAGATTCGCGGCCTCCTCGTCGGTCAGCGCCGAAAGGGCTTCAGCAACGGTCATGCGCCGGGTCTGGGTCTTGTCCTGGCCCATGTTCTGGAACACCGAGCGCAACTGGCTGGCCATTTCCTCCATGCCCGGCGGGGTCATTACGTCGATGCCGGCCGGGGCCTGGCGCAGTTCGATCTCCACCTCGCGGTCGTCCATCTCGCCCCGGCGGATCTTATCGCGAAACTTCTCTCGGGTGTTGCGATAGGCCTCCTGGCCGTGGCTGTCGTCGTTCTGCCACGGGTCGCGCGGGGCGGGAAGCAGGGCGTCGAGCACGCGGTCTTCTGCAGCCACCTTGGCGCGATCCCTCACCTCGACCATGGCCTCCTGGCGCACCATCTTCAGTGCGTATTCGGCCAGGTCGCGGATCATCGATTCGACGTCACGACCGACATAGCCCACCTCGGTGAACTTGGTCGCCTCGATCTTGAGGAAAGGCGCGTTTGCGAGCTTGGCCAGCCGGCGAGCAATCTCGGTCTTGCCCACGCCGGTCGGGCCGATCATCAGGATGTTCTTGGGCGTGATCTCGCTCTTCAGGGGCTCGTCGACCTGCTGGCGACGCCAGCGATTGCGCAGGGCGATGGCGACCGCCTTCTTGGCGGCCTGTTGGCCGACGATATGCTTGTCGAGTTCCGAGACGATCTGTGCGGGTGTCAGGTTCATCAGTCGAGTTCTTCGATGGTGAGCTTGTGATTGGTGTAGATGCAGATATCGCCGGCAATGTGCAGGGCGGTTTCCACCGTCTCCCGGGCGGAAAGATCCGAGTGGCGCATCAGCGCGGTGGCGGCCGACTGGGCATAGGCACCGCCCGAGCCGATGGCGATCAGCGCATCTTCCGGTTCGATCACGTCGCCGTTGCCGCTAATGGTGAGCATCGCATTGCGATCGGCGACCACCAGCATGGCCTCCAATTTCCGCATCATGCGGTCGGTGCGCCAGTCCTTGGCCAGTTCCACGGCCGAGCGCAGCAGGTTACCGCTGTATTTCTCCAGCTTCGCCTCGAAACGCTCGAACAGCGTGAAGGCATCGGCGGTCGCGCCGGCAAACCCGGCGATCACCTTGCCGTCGTAGAGCGTGCGCACCTTGCGCGCATTGCCCTTGACCACGGTATGGCCGAGCGTGACCTGGCCATCGCCGCCGATGACGGTATGGCCGTTCTTGCGCAGGCAAAGGATGGTGGTGCCGTAAAGGGTTTCTTCGTGGTGAGCCATGGAAGCGATCGGATCCGGTTGATGGGTGGGCCGATGGGGCGATCTGAAGGGGAGACAGTGTAGGCGATCGATGGGCTTTTCAACCCGGCTCGTCGTCGCCCTTGGTGTCGCCCTCGGTTTTGTCCGGCTGGCGCATGGCGCGAGGATGTGCGCGTTCGTAGACGCCCATCAGGTGCTGGAAATCGAGGTGGGTATAGATCTGGGTGGTCGAGAGGCTCTCGTGACCCAGCATCTCCTGGACGGCGCGCAGGTCGCCCGAGGATTCGAGTACGTGCGTGGCGAAGGCGTGACGCAACTGGTGCGGATGTAATGGCGCCTCGAGCCCGGCCTGACGCGAGGCGAGGTTTAGGCGCAGTTGCACGGAGCGGGCCGACAGCCGTCGGCCGCGATCGTTGATGAACACGGCCGTGGTGCCGGTCCGATCCCATTCGCGGCGGGCGGCGAGCCAGTGCTGCATCGCGGTACGGGCCTGGCGGCCGACGGGCACGATGCGGGTCTTGTCGCGTTTGCCGGTGACCCGTGCCTGACCAGCGGCCAGATCGAGATCGGTCAGGTCGAGGCCCACCACTTCGGCCAGTCGCAGGCCGCTGCCGTAGAGCCACTCGAACAGGCAGCGATCCCGCAAGGCGCGTATTTCCCTGGTGCGTTGCTGCGCCGGGGTTTTCTGTGTTTTCTCTGAAGCGTCGGTCGACGCGCTCGGGCCGTCGAGCAGGCGGGTCAGCGTCTCGACATCCGGGGCGTCGGGTAACCGCTTCGGGGCTTTCGGCGCCTTGAGCAACAGCGGGTCGGCCGGGCAATCGAGGCCAAGGCGTTGCCAGAATCCCAGTAGGCGCTTGACCGCGCTGACGTGGCGGGCGATCGAGCGCGGTGATTGGCCGGCGCGGGCCAGCTCGGCGAGAAAGCGACGCAGCGATCGATCGTCGATCGCGTCACTCGACTCGATGCCGATGTTGTTGAGGTGGTCGACCAGCCGCGACCACGAGGCCTGATAGGCCTTGCGGGTGAGCGGGTTGAGTCGGTGATCGGCGTCCAGTGCCTCGGTCGCCCGGTCGAAGGCCGTTTTCAGCGGGGCGGCTGGCACGATCGGTCAGTGGCGCTCGTGGTCGCTCGCGCTCTGCCCGAGAAACGCACCGGCGAGCTCGCCGATCTGTTCGAGAAAGTGCGTGCCCTGGGCGGGATTGAAGCCATCCGGCAGGCGGCGGCCCAGTGCGATGATGTGCTGTGTGGGGCCGGACTCTCGTGACGGCACGGTGATCAGCGCCACCGAACCGGTCTGCGGCAACGCATCACCGAACAAGGTCTCGCGCACCGTGTCGTGGGGGCGGCCGCAGAAGGGGGTGGGGTTGTCCAGCCAGCCGGCAAGCAGCTTGCGGGTCTCGGCATCGAGATCGGCCAGCGGCACGACGCGGCATGCGTCGATCTCGAAATCGGCCTGCATCTGTTTCTCGAGCGTGGGCGGTGAGCGATCCGTGGTGTTCAGTAGCCCTTCGCAGAAGCGATGCAGCAGACGGTCTGCCTCGGCGTTGTCGGCAGCCACCTGATGGAGTTGATCCAAGGCATGGCGATGACCGAGGGCCTGACCGCGCCAGCGCCGCAACTGCCAGTGGTGCAGGGAGGCCACCGGCTCGGGCGGGCCGGGCAGTTCAATGTGATCGAGGATTTCCGGGTGCTCGAGAAACAGGTCCGGATGGGCGCGCAGATAGGCAAGTACCGCCTCCGCGCTCGGTGTTTGCTGATTGCCGACCTCGGCGTCCGTATCGGCAAGTTCGAAGGCCACGTTCTCGCTCATGCGTAATCCCTTGATGGTTATTGGCAGCTTGCGCCTCTCCGGGCGCTGATGGCGTTCACCTTACCCCCGCATGCCAGACTCGGCAATGCGGTCGTCATTGAGGTCAATCAGCCGGGGTGATCAGCCGGGGTGATCGGAATTTCGCCGTCGAAGACGAAGGTGGCCGGGCCGGTCATGAATAGGGAGTCGCCCTCGCGGCCGGACCACTCGATCGACAACGTACCCCCTCGCAGATCGACCCGGCAGGGCGAGTGCAGTCGCCCGGCCTGAATGCCGGCGGCGACGGCCGCACAGGCACCGGTTCCGCAGGCCAAGGTCTCACCGGCCCCCCGCTCAAATACCCGTAGGCCGATGTGGTCGGGGCGATGCTGCTGGACAAAGCCGACATTTACCCGTCGCGGGAAGGCCGGGTGCGACTCGAGTGCTGTGCCCACGGCCTCCACCGGGAAGCCCTCGAGATCCTCGACCTGAACCACGGCATGCGGGTTGCCGATCGAGACGGCCTCCAGCGTGACTCGGTCGAACCCACCGGGCTGTCCGCTGAGCATCAGGGTGTAGGGCGGTTGGCTAGCCGTGATCGGTGGTTTGAACGGAATGGTCTCGGGGGCGAAGCGGGGCCTGCCCATGTCGACCCGGACGTGGTCGTCGTCGGTCAGGTGCAACACGATCGACCCGCCGGTAGTCTCGACGTGAATCTCGCGCCGGTCGGTCAGTCCGCGTTCGGAGACGAAGCGTGCAAAGCAGCGTGCGCCATTGCCGCACTGTTCCACCTCGCCGCCATCGGCGTTGAAGATCCGGTAGCGGAAATCGGCTTTCCTGCCGCTTGGCGGCTCGATCAGCAGCAACTGGTCGAAGCCGATACCGAAGTGACGGTCGGCCCAGCCTTGGATACGCGTCGGAGTCAGCCAGTCGGCGACCGGGAGGTGGTGAGAGACGGCATCGACCACCATGAAGTCGTTGCCCAGTCCGTGCATCTTGGTGAATGCCAGCCGTTCGCTCATGTCTGCCCTCTGATCGTGGGATGGCCGTGTCGATCGGTTTATCCCGGAAGTTTTAACTCGATTCTATCATTGCGCCTGTCGGGATTCGGTGACGCTCGGCGGCCCGGGTGGGGTTTTCCGGATGCGCCCAAGGTGGTGACTGTAAGGCCGGGGAGGGATTGAGCGCCCACAGACTAGGTGGGTGGAGCGTCGCCCGGGATCCATCCCTGGCTCGGCATTTGGGCGTCACGCGAGGAAAAATCCGGTTGTAGTCGTGGGGGAGGTGGTGGGATCCGACGGATGCCTCTGAGGCGCGTTGGGAGACTGCTGCCTTGTGACCGGCGTGAGGACGGTTTTGCCGCGGCGCTGGTGGATAAGTCACTTACTTTGGCGTCAATCCCTGTACAATGCGCGTCATTCGAAGCCGGTCATCGATGTGCTAGAGCGCGTCATGGCCCTCATTTTTTTGTGTGCATGTTCATATGTGCATGATCGACGGAAACCTGAATGTCAGACGCCAATAACACTAGCGCAGTCAAGAACCTGCGAAACATCGCCATTATCGCCCACGTTGACCACGGCAAGACCACTCTGGTCGACCGCCTGTTGCAGCAATCCGGCACCCTCGATGCCCGCACCGACCACGGTGAGCGGATCATGGACTCCAACCAGATCGAGAAGGAACGTGGCATCACGATCCTGGCCAAGAACACGGCGATCAAATGGCACTCTCCTGAGGGTGAGGACTGGCGCATCAACATCGTCGACACCCCGGGACACGCCGACTTCGGTGGCGAAGTCGAGCGGGTCATGTCGATGGTCGACTCCGTGCTGCTGCTGGTCGACGCGGTCGACGGGCCGATGCCGCAGACGCGCTTCGTGACCCAGAAGGCCTTCGAGCACGGCCTCAAGCCCATCGTGGTGATCAACAAGATCGATCGCCCGGGCGCACGCCCGGACTGGGTCATCAACGAGGTCTTCGACCTGTTCGACCGCCTGGGTGCCACCGACGACCAGCTCGATTTCCCGATCGTCTACGCCTCGGCGCTCAACGGCTACGCGGGCCTGAACGATGACGTTCGCGACGGCGACATGACCCCGCTGTTCGAGACGATCACCAAGCGCGTGCCGGCCCCGGACGTCGATCCGAACGGCCCGTTCCAGATGCAGGTCTCCAGCCTCGACTACAACTCCTACGTCGGCGTGATCGGCATCGGCCGGATCAAGCGCGGCCAAGTCAAGACCAACACCCAAGTCAAGATCGTCGGCCGTGATGGCGAGGTCCGCAGCGGCCGCATCCTGCAGATCATGGGCTTCCACGGCCTCGACCGCGTCGAAGTCGACACGGCCCAGGCCGGCGACATCATCGCCTTCTCCGGCGTCGATCCGCTCTACATCTCCGACACGCTCTGCGATCCGGAAAACGTCGAGGCGCTACCGGCGCTCACCGTCGATGAGCCGACCGTCTCCATGACCTTCCAGGTCAACACCTCGCCGTTTGCCGGCCGTGAGGGCAAGTACCTCACCAGTCGCCAGATCCGCGAGCGCCTCGATCGCGAACTGGTGCACAACGTGGCGCTGCGCGTCGAGCAGGGCGAGGATCCGGACAAGTTCCGCGTCTCCGGCCGCGGCGAGCTGCATCTGTCGGTGCTGATCGAGAACATGCGTCGCGAGGGCTACGAGCTGGGCGTCTCTCGTCCCGAGGTCATCGTCCGCGAGGTTGACGGCGAGAAGCAGGAACCCTACGAGCAGCTGGTCGTCGACATCGAGGAGCAGCACCAGGGTGGGGTCATGGAAAAGCTCGGCCTGCGCCGCGGCGAGATGCGTAACATGGAACCCGATGGTCAGGGCCGCGTGCGCCTTGAGTTCATGATTCCCTCGCGTGGCCTGATCGGTTTCCGTACCGAGTTCCTCACCGCCACGCAGGGCAGTGGCCTGTTGTTCTCGGTCTTCGATCACTACGGTCCGTATCAGTCGGGCATGGTCGGTCAGCGCAACAACGGCGTGCTGATCGCCTCGGATACCGGCAAGGCGCTGGCCTATGCCTTGTTCAACCTGCAGGACCGCGGCCGTCTGATGATTGGTCACAGTGACGAGGTCTACGAAGGTCAGGTGGTGGGCATCCACGCCCGCGACAATGACCTGACGGTCAACGTCCTCAAAGGCAAGAAGCTGACCAACGTCCGCGCTGCCGGAACCGACGAGGCGCTGACCCTGTCCCCGCCGATCCGCTACACGCTTGAGCAGGCGCTGGAATTCATCGACGATGACGAACTGGTCGAAGTGACCCCCGAGTCGGTCCGGATCCGCAAGAAGTTCCTGACCGAGAACGAGCGCAAGCGAGCCGGTCGGGGATCCTGATCGCCGGTATCGTTCCGGCACCACGATGCACCGGGTTGAGAGTGGCAAGCGATGTTTGACAACCTTTCCCAGCGGCTTGGTGGGCTGTTCGATGGCCTGAAGGGCCAGGGGCGCCTGACCGAGGACAACATCAAGGATGCCCTGCGCGAGGTGCGCATGGCGCTGCTGGAGGCCGACGTGGCCTTGCCGGTGGTGCGCGAGTTCATCAAGGACGTGCGCGAGCGGGCGGTCGGTGCCGAGGTGGCCAAGAGCCTCCAGCCGGGTCAGGTGTTCGTCAAGATCGTCAACGACGAGCTGACTCGCCTGATGGGCTCGGAAAACGCCGAGCTCGACTTGGCCGCGCGTCCGCCGGCGGTCATCCTGATGGCCGGCCTGCAGGGCGCGGGCAAGACCACCACGGCAGGCAAACTCGGCCGCTGGCTCAAGAACAACCAGAAGAAAAAGGTGCTGGTCGTCTCCGCGGACGTGTATCGCCCGGCGGCGATCGACCAGCTCGAGACGGTGGCCAAGCAGGTCGGCGTCGATTTCTTCCCGTCCTCGAGTGATCAGGATCCGGTCGAGATCGCGAAGGCCGCCCGCAAGGAGGCAGAGCTCAAGTTCTACGACGTGCTGATCGTCGACACCGCTGGCCGCCTGCACGTCGACGAGGAGATGATGGGCGAGGTTGCCCGCATCCACGAGGCGGTCGATCCGATCGAGACGCTGTTTGTCGTCGACTCGATGACGGGCCAGGACGCGGCCAACACCGCCCAGGCCTTTCACGAGCAACTGCCGCTGACCGGCGTGATCCTGACCAAGGCCGATGGCGATGCCCGGGGCGGTGCCGCACTCTCGGTGCGGCAGGTCACCGGCAAGCCGATCAAGTTTCTGGGTGTGGGCGAGAAGCTCGATGCACTCGAGCCGTTCCACCCGGATCGGATCGCCTCGCGCATCCTCGGCATGGGCGATGTCGTCTCGCTGGTCGAGCAGGCGCAGGAATCCGTCGATGCCGACAAGGCCAAGGCCCTGGCCGACAAGGTGCGCTCGGGCAAGGGCTTCACGCTCGAGGACATGCGCGACCAGTTCAGCCAGATGCTCAAGATGGGTGGCATGGGCGGTCTGATGGACAAGTTGCCCGGCATGGGCAAGCTCGGTGCCGATGCGAAGCAGAACATCGACGACAAGGACATCAAACGCATGATCGCGATCATCGACTCGATGACGCCGGGCGAGCGTCAGCGTCCCGACATCATCAAGGGCTCGCGCAAGCGCCGGATCGCGAACGGTTCAGGCATGCAGGTCCAGGACGTCAATCGTCTGCTCAAGCAGTATCGCGACATGCGCGACATGATGAAGAAGCTTTCGGGCGGCGGCATGAAGAAGATGATGCGGTCGATGAAGGGGCGCATGCCGGGCCTGCCTTTCTGACGACAGGCGGCGCAACGGACCGGTGCGCTTTGGGCGTGCGTTCGGCTCCGGTATACTTCCCGGCTTTGAACGTCAGGGAACTCGGCGGTGTGCAGGGTTCCCTAGCTAGCGAGAGTGGCGGAATTGGTAGACGCACTGGTTTTAGGTACCAGCGCCTGACGGCGTGAGAGTTCGAGTCTCTCCTCTCGCACCAGACCCGATAGACGTCCTGCCAGTTGGTGGCGGGACGAACGACATCCAGACATTTGTTTTTTTGAGGTATCGCATCCATGCAGGTTGAATTGCAGCCGGCCGAAGGCCTGACCCGTCGCCTGGCGATCGAGGTCCCCGCCCACGAAATCGACGAGCAGGTCGAGAAGCGTCTCAAGGACATGCGCGGTCGCGCCCGCATTGACGGCTTTCGTCCGGGCAAGGCGCCGCTGTCGGTCATCCGGATGCAGTACGCCGGTCGAGTCCGCGACGACATCATCGGTGACGTCATGGGTCAGAGCTTCCAGAAGGCCGTCGAGGAAAACGACCTGCGCGTTGCTGGTCAGCCGAGCATCGAGTCGATCGAGAACAACAAGGCCGGCGAGCCGCTGAAGTTCACCGCGGCGGTCGAGGTCTACCCGGAGATCGAGCTGGGTGACCTGTCCAAGCTCAAGGTCGAGACCCTGACCAGTGAAGTGGCCGACGAGGATGTCGACGAGATGATCGACACCCTGCGCAAGCAGAACGCGGACTGGAAAAAGGTTCGCCACAAGGCACGCAAGGGCGAGAAGGTCACCATCAACTTCGTCGGCAAGATCGACGGCGAGGCCTTCGAAGGCGGCTCAGCCGAAGGCGTCGAGGTGATCCTGGGCGAAGGGCAGATGCTGCCGGACTTCGAGAAGGGTCTGAAGGGCATCAAGCCGGATGAGCCGGTCACCATCGAAGTGACCTTCCCCGAGGAATACCAGGCCGAGCATCTGGCCGGCAAGACCGCCGAGTTCGAGATCGAGGCGACCCAGGTCGAGGAGCAGGTGCTGCCGGAGGTGGACGACGAGTTCGCCAAGAAATTCGGCGCCGATTCGGCCGACAAGCTGCGTGAAGACGTGCGCGAGAACATGGAGCGCGAGCTCAAGCAAACCATCCGTCGTCGCAACAAGGACCGCACCATCGAGGCACTGACCGAGTCGCTCGAGTTCGACGTGCCCTCGACGTTGATCGACGACGAGTCGGTGTCGATGCGCGACCAGTTCGTCCGCAACCAGATGCCGAACGCGGATGCCTCCAAGCTCGATCCGACGCTGTTCCGCGAGCAGGCCGAAAAGCGCGTTCGCATGGGTCTGGTGATCATGGAAGTGGTCAAGGAGGCCGACCTCAAGCCAGAAGATAAGCGCGTCGACGACTTCATCAACGAGATCGCCGCGGCCTATGACGAGCCGGAGCAGGTGGTGGCGCACTACAAGGGCGATCATCAGATGATGAGCAATGCCCGCACCGTGGTCCTTGAAGAACAGGCGGTCGAGCATATCCTTGACAAGGCCAAGGTCAGCGAGAAGAAGGTTCCCTTCAAGGAACTGATGAACCCGCAGGGCTGATTGCCCACGCGGCTCTCGACCAACCCGACAGGACCCAGGCCGCCTTCATGGCGGCCGAACCGTTTATACCGAGGTGATGAATGAAAGAGGCGTTTGATAGCCACAATGGCGGCCAACCGGAAATGAATGCCCTGGTGCCGATGGTCGTCGAGCAGAGCTCCCGCGGCGAGCGCGCCTACGACATCTACTCGCGCCTGCTCAAGGAGCGGGTAATCTTCATCGTCGGTCCGATCGAGGACCAGATGGCCAACCTGATCGTCGCCCAGTTGCTGTTCCTCGAGTCCGAGAACCCGGACAAGGACATCCACCTCTATATCAACTCGCCGGGTGGTGTGGTCACCGCCGGCATGGCGATCTACGACACCATGCAGTTCATCAAGCCGGACGTCTCGACCCTGTGCATCGGCCAGGCGGCCAGCATGGGCTCGTTCTTGCTCGCAGGCGGGGCGGAAGGCAAGCGCTACGCGCTGCCCAACTCGCGCATCATGATCCACCAGCCGCTCGGCGGCTTTCAGGGTCAGGCCTCGGACATCAAGATCCACGCCGAGGAGATCATCAAGCTGCGTGAGCGCCTGAACGGCATCCTGTCCCATCACACCGGTCAGAGCCTCGAACAACTTGAGCGCGATACCGATCGGGACAACTTCATGACGGCCGACCAGGCTTGCGACTACAATCTGGTCGACAAGGTACTGACTAGCCGCCGGAAGGCCGGCAAAGCGGATTAACCTAGATTAATCAAGGCCGTCTGCGACCGTTTACCGGCGGCGACCCCATTCAGTCGATCGGCCGAGCCGGGTAACGCTCGGCCGCATCGACCCACGAGGTTCGACGAGAACAGCCATGGCTGAGAAGACGAAAGACACGCAGGATCTGATCTGCTCGTTCTGCGGTAAGAGCCAGGACGAGGTCAAGAAGTTGATTGCTGGCCCGAATATTTATATCTGCGACGAATGCGTCGAGCTGTGCAACGACATTCTGCGTGAAGAAGTAGAAGCCGAGGGTGAGGGCGGCCCTGAGCGTCTGCCGACCCCGCACGAACTGGTCGCCGCACTCGACGAGTACGTCATCGGCCAGATGACGGCCAAACGCGCGCTAGCGGTGGCGGTCTACAACCACTACAAGCGGCTGAACCTGTTCGGTGAGCGTCGCCGTAATGCCGAGGATGACGACGTCGAGCTCTCGAAGTCGAACATCCTGCTGATTGGCCCGACGGGTTCGGGCAAGACCCTGTTGGCCCAAACGCTCGCCCGCGTGCTGGACGTGCCGTTCACCATCGCCGATGCGACCACGCTGACCGAGGCGGGCTACGTCGGTGAGGACGTCGAGAACATCCTGCAGAAACTCCTGCAGCGCTGTGACTATGACGTCGAGAAGGCCCAGCACGGTATTATCTATATCGACGAGATCGACAAGATTACCCGCAAGTCGGAGAACCCGTCGATTACCCGCGATGTCTCGGGCGAGGGCGTTCAGCAGGCCTTGCTGAAGATGATCGAGGGCACCACCGCCTCGGTGCCGCCGCAGGGTGGGCGCAAGCACCCCCAGCAGGAATTCGTCCAGATCGACACCAGCAACATGCTGTTCATCGTGGGCGGGGCGTTCGCCGGTCTCGAAAAGATCATTCGCCAGCGCGTCGAGAAGGGCGGTATCGGCTTTTCGGCCGAGGTGAAATCCGAGCTTGACCGGAAGGCCACCGACGAGCTGATGAACCAGATCGAATCGGAGGACCTGACCCGCTTCGGCCTGATCCCCGAGTTCATCGGCCGTCTGCCCGTGATCGCCACGCTCACGGAGCTCGACGAGGACGCGCTGATCCGCATCCTCACCGAGCCGAAGAACGCGCTGACCAAGCAATACGAACGCCTGTTCGAGATGGAAGACGTCGAGCTCGAATTCCGCGAGGACGCGCTGCGCGAGATCGCGAAGAAGGCCATTCGGCGGCACACTGGCGCGCGTGGCCTGCGTACGATCATGGAGCACATCCTGCTCGACACGATGTATGAGGTGCCGTCCCTGTTCAACGTGGAGAAGGTGGTGGTCGACGGCGCGGTGGTTCGCGCCGAGTCCGAGCCGTACCTCGTCTACGGCAAGGGAGAGTCGGGTACCAAGGTCGACGCTGATGCCGACGAGACGGCCGCCAAACACGACAAGGCCTCCTCGGATCGCTGATCCACCGGTTGTCCCTGTCGCATCTTGCGCACCCCGGCTTGTCCGGGGTGTTTTCGTATGCGCGCGAGATTGTGCTCAGGATGGGGCGGTTTCCTGACAGAGCACGCTTGAAAAGCTATTCTCCAGTCATACGTTCAGGGAAGACCACTGACTTCCGGCCGCGCGTTTCGTCGCGGCCGATCATCCGAATACACCGCCATCACGGCGCTACAGGTATACCCCTATATGAGTCACAGCGAAGAATCCTCTGCCGTCATCTCGGGCTCGCCGCGTCAGGTCGACGTGCTGCCACTACGCGATGTGGTCGTCTACCCCCACATGGTGATCCCGCTGTTCGTCGGGCGGCCGAAATCGGTGGCCGCGCTCGACGAGGCGGTCAAGGGCAGCAAGCAGCTGCTGCTTGTCGCGCAGAAGGATGCCGAGAATGACGATCCGGGTGTCGGTGACCTGCACCAAGTTGGTACGCTCGCCTCCATCCTGCAGTTGCACAAGCTCCCGGACGGCACGATCAAGGTGCTGGTGGAGGGTATTGAGCGGGTCGAGCTCGACCGCGTGCATGAGCTCGACGGGCATCTGACCGCCGAGGTCCACTCGATCGAGTCCACCTCGGAGACCGACGAACGTGAGGTCGAACTCGAATCACGGGCGTTGCTCAACCAGTTCGAGAGCTACGTCAAGCTCAACAAGAAGACCCCGCCCGAGGTGTTGACCTCGCTGTCGGGCATTGACGATGTATCACGTCTGGCCGACACCATTGCCGCACATATGGCCTTGGGGTTGGAAGAAAAGCAGGCGATTCTCGAGACCATCGACCTGCATCAGCGCATCGAGCGCCTGATGATGTTGATTGAATCCGAGATCGACACGCTGCAGGTCGAGCGCCGCATCCGCGGTCGCGTCAAGCAGCAGATGGAGAAGAGCCAGCGCGAGTACTACCTCAACGAACAGATGAAGGCGATCCAGAAGGAACTGGGCGACCTTGAGGACGGCGGCAACGAGCTCGACGATCTCGAGAACAAGATCGAGAAGGCCGGCATGACCAAGGAGGCCCGCGACAAGGCGAAATCCGAGCTCAACAAGCTCAAGATGATGTCGCCCATGTCCGCTGAGGCCTCGGTGGTGCGTAGCTATCTCGACTGGATGCTCGCGGTGCCCTGGAAGAAGCGCACGCGCATCAAGCACGACCTCGAGGCGGCCGAGGCGGTACTCGAGGCGGATCACTTCGGCCTGGAAAAGGTGAAGGAGCGGATCATCGAGTATCTCGCGGTTCAGACACGCGTGCGCAAGATGGCCGGCCCGATCCTTTGCCTGGTGGGCCCGCCGGGCGTGGGCAAAACGTCGCTGGGCCAGTCGATTGCCAAGGCGACCAACCGCAAGTTCGGTCGCATTGCCTTGGGCGGTGTGCGCGATGATGCCGAGATCCGTGGTCATCGGCGCACGTATGTCGGCGCGCTGCCGGGCCGGATCGTTCAGGCCCTTTCTAAGGTTGGCACCAAGAACCCGCTGATCCTGCTCGACGAAATCGACAAGATGGCCTCGGACTTCCGTGGCGATCCGGCGGCGGCCATGCTTGAAGTGCTCGACCCCGAGCAGAACAAGGCCTTCGCCGATCACTACATGGACGTCGATATCGACCTGTCCGAGGTCATGTTCGTCTGCACGGCCAACAGCTACAACATCCCGGGGCCGCTGCTCGACCGGATGGAGACCATCCGCATCGCCGGCTACACCGAGGACGAGAAAACCGAGATCGCCAGGCGGTATCTCTTGCCCAAGCAGGTCAAGGCCAACGGCCTCAAGGAGGGCGAGCTGACGGTCAGCGACAACGCCATCCGTGACATCATCCGTCACTACACTCGAGAAGCGGGCGTGCGTAATCTCGAGCGCGAGTTGGCGAAGATCTGCCGCAAGGTGGTGCGCGAGTTGATCACCGCCAAGGACAAGAAGGGGGTCTCGGTCACGCCGAAGAACCTCGACAAGTATCTCGGCGTGCAGCGCTTCGACTTTGGTCGCGCCGAGGAGTTCGACCAGGTGGGCCAGGTCACGGGATTGGCCTGGACCGAAGTGGGCGGCGAGCTGCTGACCATCGAAGCCACTACGATGCCTGGCAAAGGCAGCCTCAAGTACACCGGCAAGCTCGGCGAGGTGATGCAGGAGTCCATTCAGGCCGCGCTGACGGTCGTGCGAGCACGTGCCGAAACCCTGGGTATCGATCCGGACTTCAACCAGAAGAGTGACATCCACGTGCACGTGCCGGAAGGCGCGACACCGAAGGATGGCCCGTCGGCGGGCAGTGCGATGTGCACCGCGATCGTCTCGGCCCTGACCGGCATCCCGGTCAAGGCGTCGGTCGGCATGACCGGCGAAATCACCCTGCGCGGAGAAGTTTTGCCCATTGGTGGGCTCAAGGAAAAGCTCCTCGCGGCACAGCGTGGCGGCATAGAGACGGTGTTGATTCCTGAGCAGAATCGCAAGGATCTCGCGGAAATTCCTGACCAGATCAAGAAGAAACTCGACATTCGGCCGGTTCGCTGGATTGACCAGGTGCTTGAGGCGGCGCTTGTGCGCATGCCGATGCCCAGTGAGACCACGCCGCCGAGTGACGTGGGTTTGATCGAGAAGAAAAAGCGCGGCGGCAAGGGCAAGAACCTGGCGCACTGAGCTGAGCCGCGGTCCGCGTCGGCGCGTTATCGGTCGCGTTTGCGAACTGGCTTGCGTCCGGGCGTGGTGTCCGTCGTGCAAGAAAACCACACCGCCCCTCCGCAAACGGAGCGGCGGTGTGGTTGTGTGGGTGTGCAGCGATCGTCGGGCTATTGGATGGATTTGGCGGTTTGCCTGGCTACCTGTCGCGCCAGAATGCGCGCTGCGTGGGCAATTTGCGTGTTGACACGCCGAAGGTCGCACTTGTATAACTGTTTTCGCTGTTTCCGTGCGGTGGCCAGCTGCGCCGCGACCTGACGCTGACGCGCGGTGAGCCGGAACCCGAACAGACACTTTTTTCACCAAGGGATGACAAGGTATGAACAAATCTGAACTGATCGATGCGATGGCCGATAACGCTGGCATTTCCAAGTCGGCGGCCGCGAGTGCCCTGGATGGCTTCATCGATGCCGTTGGTGGCGCGCTGAAAAAAGGCGATCAGGTCACGCTGGTTGGCTTTGGCACTTTCCTGGTTCGTGAGCGTGAGGCCCGGACTGGCCGCAACCCGCGCACCGGCGAGACGATCAACATCAAGGCCTCCAAGCTGCCGTCGTTCAAGGCAGGCAAGGGCCTCAAAGACGCGGTCAACTGATCGATCCGAACGGAATATATGCGGGAAGCGGGCCAGCATAACGGCCCGACACCCGGCGAGAAGGGGCGGCAACGCCCCTTTCTTTTTGCCTGGCGCATGGGTGGTCAGTGCGATGGGAGAAGGCTCCGCCCGGCACCTGGCGGCTATCGGTCCACCGCTCGACTGGCTTGTTCGAGTCGAGTATCCCTCTATGGGTGGCAGCGCAAGTCTGGGTGGCATGGGTTGGCGGCGTCGCCCCTGCTATCATGCGGCTCGATTTGCGCCGATCATCGTGCCGTCGGATTGACGGCCGCGCCCCACACCACCAAGACAGACCCGAAGCGGGAGTGACGTAGACATGTTGATGGATATCCGCGAGAAGATTCGCGGCTGGCTGGCTTATGTAATCGTTGGTTTGATTAGCATCCCGTTCGCGCTGTGGGGTGTGGGCGAGTACCTGGGTGGCGGCAAGGACACGCTGGTCGCCGAGGTCGAGGGCCAAGAGATCACCGCCCGTCAGTTGGACCAGGCGTTCAGCGAGCGCCGTCAGCAGTTGATCGCTCGCAGCGATCGGCAGATCACCGCCGAGATGATCGAGCAGATGGGGCTCAAACGTCAGGTGCTCGACCAGATGATTAACGAGCGCCTCCTAGTCCAGTTCATCCGTGAACAGGGCTACGTGGTCCCCGACGAGCTGGTGGCCGCCACGATTCGCGGCATCTCTGCCTTCCAGCGCGACGGACAGTTCGATCGCGAGGCCTACGAACGTCGCCTCGCCCAGCAGGGTATGTCGGTCGAACAGTTCGAGAACGACGTGCGGCGCGACCTGCTATTCAACACCCTCGACAATGCCCTGATGGGTAGTGCCTTCGTCACGGAACCCGAGGTGCGCCAGCTAGTCGCGCTGCGTGACCAGTCGCGTGAAATCGGGCTGGTGCGTATCGATCGCGAGGCGGTCGCTGCCAACATCGATAATCCCGACGAGTCCACCCTCAAGGCTTACTACAACGAGCGCGTCGACACCTTCCAGCGTCCCGAGCAGGTCAAGTTGGCCTACGTTGAGATCACGCCGGAGAGGCTTGCGGCCTCGCAGGAGATCAGTGAGGCGGCCCTGCAGTCCGCCTACGAGGACTATCGCGAGCGCAAGGCCAGCGAGGCCGTTCGCCGTGCCCGTCACATCCTGATTCAGCTGCCCGGCGATGCCGATGCCGCTACGGTCGACAAGGCACATGAGCGCCTGGAAGCAGCTCGCGAGGCGATCGAGTCGGGCGAGGCCACCTTCGAGGAAAAGGCCGCCGAGCTGTCGGATGACAGCAGCACCCGCGATAGCGGCGGCGATCTCGGTCGTGTCGGCGAGGGCGATATCGCCGAGTCCTTCGATCGCGCCGTTGCCGAACTGGGCGAGGGCGAAATCAGCGAGCCGGTGCGCACCCGCTTCGGTTGGCACCTGATCCAGGTCTACGAGGTCAGTCAGGCCGTGGTGCCGCCGCTGGAAGCGGCGCGGGGCGAGTTGATCGAACAACTCAAGCAGGACGCCGCCGAACGCGCCTACTATGACGCCGCCGAGCAACTGGCCAGCGTGAGCTACGAGCAGCCTGACAGCCTGGTGCCGGCCGCCGAGGCCGTTGGCCTGGAGATCGAGACCAGTGACTGGATCAGCCGAGAGGCCGGAGACGGCATCGGCGAGCTTCGCGCCGTGCGCGAGGCCGCGTTCGGGGAGGCCGTGCTCGATGAGCGTTTCAACAGCCAGCTGATTGACCTCGACAACAGCCACGCCGTGGTCCTGCGTGTCGAGGAACATCGCGACGCCCAGCCGTTGCCGTTCGAGCAGGTGCGCGACCAGGTGGTCGCGCAATGGCGTGCCGAACAGATAGAGGTGGCGGTCGCCGAGCTGGCTGAGGCGATCGAATCCGATCTCGCCGCGGGCAAGAATCCGGCCGAGCGTGTGGCCGAGATCGACGCGGCCAGCTGGACCCCGGCGCAATGGTATGGCCGGGCCGATGCCAGCGACGCGATGCCTTCCGATGCCCTGTCGGCCGCCTTTGGTCTGACGAGGCCGGGTGACGGCGCGTTGGCTACCACGACGGCCCGCCTGGCCGATGGTGACACCGCCGTGGTCGTTCTTAGCGACGTGCGCGCCGGTGAGCCGGCCGAACTGGATGCCGAGACCCGCAACCTCCTGGCCGCTCAGTTGGAGAACAATCAGGCCAATCGCCTGATCGATGCCTTCATGCGCTCGTTGCGCGCCGAGGCAGACGTCGAGATTCGCGACAACGCCTTCGATTGACGGCAACCGTCCACGCCCGCCGTCAGGGTGATGGGCGAGCAGGAGTGATTGCATGGCCTTGCACTGGCAGATCCTGACCGCGCTGGCGGCGGCCTTCCTGGTCGGCGCCGTGTTCGGCACCGAGGCGGCCGGCATCCCATTGCTGGCGGTCTACGATTTCGTCGGCGGCCTGTTCCTCGACGCGCTCAAGATGCTGATCGTGCCGTTGATCACCGCCTCGATCATCACCGGCGTGGCAAGCATCGGTAGCGCCGGCGGGGTGGGCATGATGGCCGGTCGCACGGTCATCTACTACCTGTTCTCGACCACCCTGGCCGTCACCACGGCCCTGATGGTGATGAACCTGTTCCAGCCCGGGATGTCCGGCGGCCAGCCGTTATCGGAAACGGTTGCCCTGCCGCCGATCGGTGACGAGGTCAGCGGCCGGCTGGAGGGCAAGGAGCTGTCCGAGTTTTTCAACATCCTGCGCGACATGGTGCCGTCCAATATCGTCGAGGCCGGTGCCGAGGCGCAGATGCTGGGCCTGATCTTCTTCTCGGTGCTGTTCGGTATCGCGCTGACCCGCGCGACTTCGCCGGGGATGCAGACGGTCAAGGATTTCTGGGCCGGCGTGCAGGACGTGATGATCCAGATCACCCACTGGGTGATGAAGACGGCGCCGATCGGCGTGTTCGCGCTGGTGGCCGGCGTGATCGCCGAAAGCGGTCTGTCGGTGATCCTGCCGCTGATCGACTTCTTCCTGGCCGTAGTCATGGGGCTGGCGATTCATGCCCTGGTCGTGTTGCCGCTGCTGCTGTGGCTGGTCGCAAGGCGTTCGCCGATCCGGTTCATCCGGGCGATCTGGCCAGCCCTGCTGGTCGCCTTCTCGACCTCCTCGTCGGCCGGCACCCTGCCGATCACCCTGCAGGCGCTCACGCAACGGGCCGGTGTGTCACGCGAGACCTCCTCGTTCGTGCTGCCGTTGGGCGCAACCATCAACATGGACGGCACCGCGCTCTACGAATGCGCCGCGGTGCTGTTCATCGCCCAGGCCTACGGCGTGGACCTCTCCCTGTCGATGCAAATCCTGATCGTCGTGCTCGCTCTGGTGACCTCCGTCGGCGTGGCCGCCGTGCCGTCGGCAAGCCTGGTCGCGATCGCCCTGATTCTTGGTGTCCTCGGCCTGCCGCTGGAGGCCATGGGGCTGTTGCTGGTGGTCGACCGCTTGTTGGACATGCTGCGCACCTCGGTGAACGTCTACAGCGACGCCACCGGCGCGGTAATCGTCGCTCGTCTGCGCGGCGAGGATCGCGTTCTGATGGATACGCGCCCGGAGGGAGACGAGGCGGGTGAGCCTGCCTTGAGTGGCGAGCGTGGCTGATGTCTCGCTGATTGACTCGATGGCCTGCCGCGCGTCTCGGCGAGGGATAGCGCCAACAGAAAGCCCGCCAGTGATGGCGGGCTTTCTGCATTCGAGATGGCTGGTTCCTCGGCCGAACCGCTATCAGTACTCCAGAGTGTCCAGATCGATGGTCTCGAAGTTGCGATCATCGACCTCCACGCTGTCCTGAATGTTCCAGAGATTGTATTCCGGGATCGCCCACAGCAGGGCGAGGAAGGCCACGACCAGGATCACCTGCCACCACTTGATCCGCTGGATCGGCTCGAGCTGCTTGATGCGGCAGGCGCCACCCGGGCAGAGTTGCGCCTGCTTGCCAGTAAGCAGGTTGTAGGCCACGCAGCCCAGGCAAATGCCGAAGGCCGATTCGAAGGCCAGGAACAGCAGGCAGGCGGAACAGCCGACCAGGTTCATCAGGCCGGTGTTCGCCTCGATGAATACCACCCAGATCATGACGGCCGCGATCAGCAGGCCGATCCCCCAGGCCACCCGCTTTTGCGGAGCCCCGACGTACTCGACCTCCTGATTGCGCGTGATCAGGCGTCCCATGATCATGAACGGGGCGTACTGTGGA
This sequence comes from Halothiobacillus sp., assembly GCA_016278265.1. Classification (GTDB taxonomy): domain Bacteria; phylum Pseudomonadota; class Gammaproteobacteria; order Halothiobacillales; family Halothiobacillaceae; genus Guyparkeria. The sequence goes on from JADQCE010000002.1 coordinate 520,074, forward strand.
TTGACCAGTACGCGGACGGCAAACTCCACCGTGAAGGCGAGGATCAGCAGGCGTTCCCACATGAAATCGCCGGTGAGAAACCCCTGGGCGAAGGCAAAACCGGCAAACAGCGCCAGCAAACCGGCCGCCGCGCGGGCCTCGCGCTCGTTGATGACTCGAACCGGGTACTCGTCGACCTGCTCGCCAAAATGAAACACCTTGCGGATGCCGGTATCCATGCTCCCTGTCTCCTCCAGTATGTCCTGATTCACTGATATTCGTGTACGGGAATGGTGGTGGCGGGGAAAGACCTTTTCCAATCAAAGTTTTCTCGGCAAGACCTCGCGTTTTTATCGGTCTTGTTGGAACGCCGCGGCCTGAAACAAAAAAGGCGCCCTAAGGCGCCTGGATCGTCGACGGTCGAACCACCGTGTCAGTCTTCGCAGCGACCCATGCCGGTGATGAAATAGCCGGAATCGACGTGCACGTTCTCGCCGGTGATCCCCGAGGCCAGGTCCGAGCAGAGGAAGGCGGCCGTGTTGCCGACTTGCTCGATCGTGACGTTGCGACGCAGCGGGGCGTTGGTGGAAACGTAGTCGAGGAAGCCCTTGAAGTCGCCAATACCCGAGGCGGCCAACGTCTTGATCGGGCCGGCCGAGATCGCGTTGACCCGGATGCCGCGCTCGCCCAGCTTGGAGGCAGCCAGGTAGCGGACCGTGGCCTCGAGCGAGGCCTTGGCCACGCCCATCACGTTGTAGTTCTTCATGACGCGCTCGGCGCCGAGGTAGCTCAGCGTCAGCATCGCGCCCTCGTCACGAAGGTGCGGCTCACCGGCCTTGGCCAACGCGGCCAGCGAATAGGCGGAAACGTCGTGCGCCTGGGCAAAGGCCTCGCGAGACATGCCGTCGAGGAAGTCGCCGTCGAGCGCTTCGCGCGGGGCGAAGGCCATGGCGTGAATGATGATGTCGACACCCTCCGGCCAGTGTTCGGCCAGCGCCGGGAAGAGTGCGTCGATCTGGGCGTCATCGGTGGCGTCCAGCGGCAGGTAGATCGAGGATCCCAGATCCTTGGTGGCCTTCTCGACCTTCGGCTTGAAGCGGTCGTTGAGGTAGGTGAAGGCCAGCTCGGCACCCTCGCGGTGCATCGCCGCGGCGATCCCGTAGGCGATCGAGCGGTTGTTGGCAATGCCGGTAATCAGGGCGCGCTTGCCGGATAGGAATCCCATGGGTCTCTCCTGTTTTCCAAAGGTGGGGGCGGCGGCATCGATGCGGGCGGGTAAAACCGTCCGGTGATGCTTGGCCTGCGTTCGACTTTCACCGTATTGTATTCGCCTGATGACTAACAAGCACCCCACACCCGCCAGGTCGCGGTCGACCCATGGTATCGAGGCAGCCAATGCCCCCGGCGACGGGGTGAACCGGCTGTTGCCCGACCGGCGTGCCTTCCTGCGTCACATGGTCGGGCTGGGCGGCCTAGCCGCGATGTCGAGCATGCCGACGCTCACACGCGCGGCCGGCTTTGCCGAGGGATTGGGCTATTCGCCGGCTTACCCGGTGGAGTTCCCGCATTTCGATTACGTCAACCCGGCCGCACCGCGCGAGGGGTCGCTGACGTTGTCGGTATTCGGCTCCTTTGATTCGCTCAACCCCTTCCTGCTCAAGGGGCTGGCCGCCACCGGGACCAATACCTTGCTGTTCGACACGCTGGTGGTGCGGGCTTGGGACGAGCCGTTTTCCGTCTACGGCCTGCTGGCCGATCGGCTCGAGCTGGCCGATGACGGCCTGTCGGCGACGTTTCGCATCAACCGCGAGGCGCGTTTCGTCGATGGACGGCCGGTCACCGCCCGTGACGTGGTGTTCACTTTCGAGACACTGGTGGGAGAGGCCGCGCACCCACGCTATCGCTATTACTGGGCCGACGTGGCCGCGGCCACGGCCGTCGATCCCTCGCACGTGCGGTTCGATTTCCGTCGCGCGAATCCCGAGTTGCACATGATCGTCGGCGAGTTGCCGGTGTTTTCCCGCGATGCCCTGATCGACATCGACTTCGCCGAGCATTCGCGCACGCCGTTGCCGGGCAGCGGCCCCTACCAGATCGAGGCGTTGAACTTCGGTCGTGACATCCGCTATCGCCGTCGCGACGATTACTGGGCGCGGGATCTGGGCGTGAACCAGGGCATGCACAACTTCCGCACGCTGGAGTTCAAGTACTACAAGGACGAGACGGTGGCGCTCGAGGCGTTCAAGGCGGGCGAATTCGACGTCTTCCATGAGACTAACTCCAAGCGCTGGGCGCGCGCCTACCACGGCGAGCCATTTGAGGAAGGGCGCATCCGTCGTCGCGAGATCCCGCATCACAACAACGCCGGCATGCAGGGCTTTGCCATGAACACGCGCCGGTCATTGTTCCAGGATCGACGTGTGCGGCGCGCCCTGAATCTCGCCTTCGATTTCCACTGGTCCAACGTTCACTTGTTCTACGGTCAGTACAGTCGTTGCGAGAGTTACTTTTCCAACAGTGAGCTGGCGGCGACTGGCGTTCCGGAAGGTCGCGAGCGGGAGCTGCTCGCACCCTTCCGCGACGCATTGCCAGCCGAGCTGTTCCGAGAGCCGCACGTCGTGCCGTTCGCACCGGATCCCGAGGCCCAGCGGGCAAACTTGATCGAGGCGCAAAGGCTGCTCAAAGAAGCCGGCTGGGAGGTGGTCGACGGGTGGCTGCGCAACCCGAATGATGAGCCGTTCCGTTTCGAGATCATGCTGGCGCAGCGCGGTTTCGAACGCATCGTCGCGCCGTTTGCCTACAACCTGCGTCGGCTGGGGATTGATGTCTCGTATCGCACCATCGATGTGGCCCTCTACCAGCGGCGCATGAACCGCTTCGAATTCGACATGACCGTCGTCTCCTACGGCCAGTCGCAGTCGCCGGGCAACGAGCTGCGCGAGATGTTCGGCAGCGAATCGGCGCAACGCGAGGGCTCGCGCAACTACAGTGGTATCGATGATCCCGTGGTCGATGCGATGATCGAGGCGGTGATCTACGCCGAGGATCGCGAGGCGCTGGTTACCGCCTGCCGGGCACTCGACCGGGTGCTGATGTGGCACGAATACCTGGTGCCGAACTGGTACATCGGCGCGCATCGACTGGCATGGTGGAACCGCTTTGACTACCACGACAAGCCGCTGCCTCGTTATTTCAGCGGGGCGGAATGGGTGATGCAGACCTGGTGGGAGACACACGCCGAACCCCAGCCGGGGCCGGTGGTCAACGACGTGAGCAGCCTGAATGGAGGGAGCCCGTCATGAAAGCAGACGACCAACCGGTGTTACGCACCGGAACGCATAATCGGATCGGCGCGGGGCGGATGGTCCCCATATTGGCCCTGTTGGCCCTGGCGGCCGCCGTGGCACTGGCCGGCTGTGCTGGTCCGCGCTATGCCACCGAGGTGCGCTACCTGCCGCCGACGAGCCAGGCGGGGCTGTCCTGCCTGCAGGGCTGCCAGACCGGCATGCAGGCCTGTCAGGCCGATTGCCAGTCACGCCGCCAGAGCTGCATCGCGGGCATCCAGCCGCGGGTGGACGCCGCCTTCGATCAGGCCCTGCGCCAGTACGAGGCCGAGCGTCGCGTCTACATGCGCGAGCGCCAGTACTACCAGCTCGACCGGGCCATGCAGTTTGGCCTGTACCGCGACCCGTTCTACTACGGCTACCCGGCCTCGTTCTGGTACACGGATCGTTTCTACGACGATCCGCCGGTGCCGCCGCGGGCGCCGAGTCGCGACGAGGTTCGCGCCGCGGTGATCGATCGCGAATGCAACTTCGATTGCGGCTGCCAGACCGCCTTCGACCAGTGCTACATCGGCTGTGGCGGTCAGGTCGAGCGGCGCGTGGTCTGCGTGGAGAACTGTGACGGCGAGGCGCCAGTCTCGCGCATCCCGGTCAATCCGAATAGCGGCCCCAACGACAGGGGCGGGGCAGAGTAGATGGGCGCGTATATCGCCAAGCGCCTGGCCCTGATGATCCCGACCTTGTTCGGGATCCTGCTGATCTCGTTCGCCGTGATCCAGTTCGTCCCCGGCGGGCCGGTCGAGCAATTGATGATGCAGCTCAAAGGCGGCACCCAGGGCGCGGCGGCCGAAGCCGGCGGTCAGTTTAGCGGCGGTCTGTATCGTGGCGAACAGGGGCTGGGCGAAGAGCAGATCGAGCAGTTCCGCGAGTTCTACGGCTTCGACCAACCGGCCTGGCAGCGCTTTGGCGACATGCTCGTCAACTATCTGACCTTCGATCTGGGCGAGTCGTACTTCTACCAGCGGTCCGTCGGTGAGCTGATCGTCGAGAAGCTGCCGGTCTCGATCAGTCTTGGGATATGGACCTTCCTGCTCACCTATTTGGTCTCCATTCCGCTCGGGGTAGCCAAGGCGGTGCGCGATGGCAGCAAGTTCGACTCGATCACCTCGACGGTCATCCTGGTTGGGTATGCCATCCCCGGCTTCGTCCTGGGCCTGGTGCTGCTGGTGCTGTTGGGCGGCGGCAGCTTCGTGCAGTGGTTCCCGCTGCGCGGGCTGACCTCGGACAACTTCGAGCAGTTGTCTCTCATGGGCAAGATCCTCGACTACCTCTGGCACCTGGTGCTGCCGATCACGGCGATGGTGGTGGGCAACTTCGCCGTGATGACCATGCTGACCAAGAACAGCTTCCTCGAGGAGATCCGCAAGCAGTATGTGCTGACCGCTCGGGCGAAGGGGCTGGCCGAGCGCACGGTGCTCTATCGTCACGTGTTCCGCAACGCGCTGATTCCGATCATCACCGGCTTTCCGGCGGCGTTCATCGGCGCATTCTTTACCGGCAGCCTGCTGATCGAGACCATCTTCTCGCTCGACGGGCTGGGGCTCTTGTCCTACAACGCCGTGCTGCAGCGCGACTACCCAGTGGTGCTGGGCACGCTGTACATCTTTAGCCTGATCGGTCTGTTCGGCAAGCTGCTGTCGGATCTCATCTACGTCTGGGTCGACCCACGCATTCATTTCGAGGCGGTGCGCTGATGTCGATCGTCGATGCCGGAGCCGAATCCGCGGTTGCCAAGGGAAGTGGCGCCGAGACGCAGATCTCGACGGCGTCGCGTGCCTGGAAGCGCTTTCGTCGCCACAGGCGCGGCTGGATTAGCCTTTGGCTGTTTCTCGCCCTGTTTGTCCTCAGCCTTGGCGCCGAGCTGATCGCCAACGACCGGCCGCTGCTCGTCAAACACCAGGGCGAGTTGCTGTTTCCGTTGTGGAACGATTATCCCGAGACGCGTTTCGGCGGGGATTTTGCCTCGGCCGCCGACTACACCGATCCGCATGTCGTCGAGCTGATCGAGCGCGATGGCTGGGTGATTCGCGCCCCGATCCCGTTTTCCTTCGACACGATCGACTACTACAACGAGGAGCCCAACCCGGCCGCACCCAACAGCCGGCACCTGCTGGGCACCGATGACCGCGGCCGCGACGTCGCCGCCCGGCTGATCTATGGCTTTCGCATTTCGGTGCTGTTCGCGCTGGCGTTGACGGTGATCGGCACGGCCGTCGGCGTGCTTGCCGGGGCGGTGCAGGGGTATCTCGGCGGCAAGACGGATCTCGTCTTCCAGCGATTCATCGAGGTCTGGGCGGCGCTGCCGGAGCTGTATCTGCTGATCATCTTCGCCTCGATCTTCGAGCCGTCGATCGGGCTGTTGCTGGCGTTGCTGGCGCTATTCGGTTGGATGGGGCTGTCGGACTACGTCCGTGCCGAGTTCCTCAAGGGCCGCAACCTCGACTACGTGCGCGCCGCGCGGGCGCTTGGGGTCTCCGGCTCGCGGCTGATGTTCCGCCACCTGCTGCCCAACGCCATGACCCCGGTGATCACCTTTCTGCCTTTCCGCATCTCCGGGGCGGTGCTGGCGCTGACCAGCCTCGACTTCCTCGGACTGGGCGTGCCGCCGTCTACCCCCTCGCTGGGCGAGCTGCTCTCGCAGGGCAAGAACAACATCGATGCCTGGTGGCTGTCGGTCTCGACCTTCTTCGTGCTGGTCGGCACGCTGGTGCTGTTGATCTTCGTCGGCGAGGCCACGCGCGACGCGCTGGACACCCGCCGGGGCTGATCGGACCCCGCCGTAGGAGCGGCTTTGGCCGCGATAGGCAGGGTTTCCCGCGATTGGATTTCGCGCCTGAAGGCGCTCCTGCGGAATTCACAATCGTGAGGCAAACCTCGCTCAATAAGGCCGCCCTAGCGGCCGTTCTGGCGACGATGGACTAAAGCACCAGATTCCTGTCCTTCCCTTGCCACCCGGTCGACCCGCTCGGGTATCATGGCGCGTCGAGAGAGTCCTCCAACCGCCCCGTCACGGATCGATCGCGCATGCCGAAGAAATCCCGCCAGAATCGTCTTCCCGGAGAGGCCTACGCCCCGGGCATCCACGCCCGACTGTGGCTGATCGACGAGGCGGGCGAGCATTACCTGGGCGTGGGCAAGGTGCGGCTGATGGAGGCGATCGACGAGCTGGGTTCGATCAGCCACGCCGCCCGCACGCTGGGCATGAGCTACAAGCGTGCTTGGTCGCTGATCCAGGAGGTCAACCAGCTCGAGGACGAGCCCTATGTCTCCAAGGAGGTCGGCGGCGCTGGCGGCGGCCATGCCACGGTCACCGACACCGGCCGCGCCGCGATCGCCCGCTACCGCGAGCTCGAGGACGATCTGCGCGCCTTTCTCGCCCGGCGCGCCGAGAAGCGGGACCGAAACCGGGGAGGGCGCTCATGACCGACACGCTGCGTGAGCGCGCCGGCCGGGCCCTGCGCGACCGCGACCCGGCGACCAAGGCCGACGCCGTCCGCGCGCTCTATGACGAGGCGATGGCCATGGCGGACGCTGAGGTGCCGTTGCCGCCTTCGTCAATCGAACCGGTGCCCGACCCGGGCCGCCCGACGCGCCCCGAACTGGTCGCTCCCCGTGACGTCCCCAAGCGCGGCCCGGCCACGCCTGAGGGCCGTGCCTCGATGGCGCATTCCTTCGCGCATATCGAGTTCAACGCCATGAACATCGGTCTTGATGCCTGCTACCGCTTCGATGCCATGCCCGCGGATTTCTACCGCGACTGGCTCTCGGTGGCCCGTGACGAGGCCAAGCACTTCGAGTTGCTGAACGCGTATCTGGGTGAGCGTGGCTACGAGTACGGCTCGTTCCCGGCGCACGCCAGCCTGTGGGAGACCGTGCACGGCACCGAGCACGATGTGCTGGTGCGCATGGCACTGATCCCGCGCGTGCTCGAGGCGCGCGGTCTGGACGTCACCCCCGGCATCCAGCGCAAGCTCGCCCAGTACGACGACCAGCCGCTGATCGACATCCTCGATGTGATCTACAACGAGGAGATCCAGCACGTGCACATCGGTACCCGCTGGTTCCGCTTCGCCTGCGAGCAGCGCGGCGTCGATCCGCGTGTGACCTTCCGCGAGCTGTTGCAGCAATACATGGCCGGGCGCATCCGCGGCCCCTACGACGAGGTCGGTCGCAAGGCGGCCGGCTTCACCGACGGCGAGATGGCCGACCTGAAGGACATGGAGGCCGAGACGCTCGCCATGCTGGAGGGCAAATGAGCTTCGTCCACCTCCACGTGCACAGCGAGTACTCGCTGATCGACGGCACCCTGCGCGTCAAGGACGCCGTCGCCCAGGCCAAGGCCCGCGGCATGCCCGCCATCGCCCTGACCGACCAGGGCAACCTGTTTGCGATGGTGAAGTTCTACAAGGCCGCGCTGGGTGCGGGCATCAAGCCGATCTTCGGCGCCGACTGTCTGGTCTACGAGAACGCCCAGACCCCGCCGTCGCGCGTGGTGCTGCTCGCGCAGAACGACACCGGCTTTTTGCACCTGACCGAGCTGCTCTCGCAGGCCTACTGCGAGGGCCAGCACGACGACAAGCCCTGCCTGAATCGTGACTGGCTCACCCCCGAGAAGACTGATGGGCTGATCGCCCTGATCGGCGTGGACAGCGACCTCGGTCGCGGCCTGGTCCACGGGCTGGATCACGTCGTCGACGAGGCGCTGGCCTTCTGGACCCAGCGCTTCCCCGATCGGCTGTACCTCGAGCTCACGCGCACCAACCGCGTCAACGAGGGCGCGTTCATCGAGTCGGCGGTGAATCTCGCCATCGCCAATGATCTGCCGGTGGTCGCCAGCAACGACGTGCGTTTTCTCGACCAGTCGGACTTCGATGCCCACGAGGTGCGGGTCTGTATCAACCAGGGCCGCACGCTCGAGGACCCGCGCCGGCCGCGCGACTACTCCGACCGCCAGTACCTGCGCACCGCCGCCGAGATGCGCGAGCTGTTCGCGGACCTCCCCGAGGCGATCGACAACAGCGTGGCCATCGCCGAGCGCTGCAATGTCACGCTGAAACTGGGCGAGAACTTCCTGCCCAACTTCCCGACGCCCGCGGGTCAGACCGAATCGGACTACCTGCGCGAGCTCTCCGCGCAGGGGCTGGCAGCGCGCCTCGAGCGCGTCCCGGCGCAAGACCACCAGACCTACCGCGAACGGCTCGAGCGCGAGCTGGACGTGATCATCCAGATGGGTTTTCCCGGCTACTTCCTGATCGTTGCGGACTTCATCCAGTGGGCCAAGCGCCAGGATATTCCGGTTGGGCCGGGCCGGGGTTCGGGCGCGGGCTCGATCGTCGCCTGGGCGCTATTGATCACCGACATCGATCCGATGGCCTACGACCTGCTGTTCGAGCGGTTCCTCAACCCCGAGCGGGTCTCGATGCCCGACTTCGATATCGACTTCTGCATGGAAGGCCGCGATCGGGTGATCGACTACGTCGCCGAGCGCTACGGCCGTGATGCCGTCTCGCAGATCGCCACCCACGGCACCATGGCCGCCAAGGCGGTGGTCCGCGACGTCGGCCGGGTGCTGGGCTATCCCTACGGCTTCGTCGACCGGATCGCCAAGCTGATCCCGTTCAAGCCGGGCATGGACGTCACGCTCGACGATGCCCTCGGGCGCACGGAAAAGAGCCAGAAGGAGCCCGAGCGCTACTCGGCCGACCTGAAGGAGCTCTACGACCGCGACGAGGAAGTCCAGGCCGTCATTGACATGGGCGGGGCACTGCAGGGACTGCCGCGTTCGGTGGGCAAGCACGCCGGCGGCGTACTGATCGCCCCAAGCAAGCTCACCGACTTCACGCCGATGTTCTGCGAGGCCAACCACGCCTCGCCGGCATCCCAGCTCGACAAGGACGACGTCGAGGCCGTCGGTCTCGTGAAGTTCGACTTCCTGGGCCTGCGCAACCTCACCATCATCGACTGGGCGCTCAAGGCCATCAACGCCACGCGCGCGCAGACCGGTGAAGAGCCGATCGACATCTCGGCGATCCCGATGGACGACCCCAAGAGCTTCGAGTTGTTGAAGCGCTGCGAGACCACCGCGGTGTTCCAGCTCGAGTCCAAGGGCATGAAGGGCCTGATCAAGAAGCTCCAGCCGGACAACTTCGAGGAAATCATCGCCCTGGTGGCCCTTTTCCGCCCGGGGCCGCTCGATTCGGGCATGGTCGACGACTTCATCCTGCGCAAGAAGGGCGAGCAGGAGGTCGAGTACCTCCACCCCTGGCTCACGGAGGTCTTGAAGCCCACCTACGGGGTGATCGTCTACCAGGAACAGGTCATGCAGATCGCCCAGATCCTGGCCGGCTACACGTTGGGCGGCGCGGATCTCTTGCGCCGGGCGATGGGCAAGAAGAAGGCCGAGGAAATGGCCAAGCAGCGCCAGATCTTCCTCGATGGCGCCCAGGAAAAGGGCGTCGACGTCGAGCAGGCCGGCTACATCTTCGATCTGGTAGAGAAATTCGCCGGCTACGGCTTCAACAAGTCGCACTCGGCCGCCTATGCGCTGGTCGCCTACCAGACCGCCTGGCTCAAGGCCCACTACCCGGCGTTCTTCATGGCCGCCGTGCTGTCTGCGGACATGGACAACACCGACAAGGTGGTTGGCCTGATCGAGGAATGCCGCCGCATGGAGCTCGACGTGGTGCCGCCGTCCGTGCAGCGCTGTGCCTACCGCTTTACCGCCGGCGGCGAGCGCGAGATCGTCTACGGTCTCGGCGCGATCCGCGGGGTGGGCGAGGGCGTCATCCAGCGCATCGTCGAGGAGCGCGCCGAGCACGGCCCCTTCAAGGACATGAACGAGTTCTGTCAGCGCGTCGGTGCGCAGGCCCTCAACAAGCGCGTGCTCGATGCCATGGTCTGCGCCGGCGCACTCGACGAGCTGGGTCCGTCACGCGCGGCCCTGCAGGCCCACATCCCCGAGGCGATGAAGGCGGCCAGCCAGGTCGCCAATGCCGCCGAGGCGGGCATGAGTGATCTGTTCGGCGGCATGGACGAGCCGGAGACCGCCGTCGCCAGCCCGATCAAGCCGCTGCCCGAGTGGTCGGATGACGAGCGCCTGCGCCTCGAGAAGAACATGCTCGGGCTTTACCTCACCGGTCACCCGATCAACCAGTACATCGACGAGATCAAGTGCTTCATCACCGGGCGGCTCGACGAGCTGACCGACAAGGCCGAGGCCGCCGCGGCGGCCGCCGGTGGTGGCTTCGTGCGCGGCACGCCCGCGGTGGTGGCCGGGCTGTGCGTCGCCGAGCGCACCATGCGCACGCAGAGCGGCGACAAGCAGCTGTTCGTCACCCTGGACGATGGGCACGGTCGCGGCGAGATGCGGCTGGTGGGTGACGACATCGACACCCTGGCCGACCGCGTCGGCCGCGACCAGCTGGTGATCGTCGAGGGTGACGTCTCCTTCGATTCGTTCAACGGCAACCTGCGGATTCGTCACAAGCGGCTCTATACGCTGGGCGAGGCGCGGGCGCGGTTCGCGCAGTGCGTCACCATCGCGCTCACTCCCGACTGCGGCATCGAGGCGACCGAGCGGTTGCTCGATATCGTCGAGCCGTTCCGCGAGGCGGAGGGGTTGCCGGTGATTGTCGAGGTGCAGAGTGAGTTGGGGCGGGGGGCATTTCGTTTGTCCGACGAGTGGCGGGTGGCGCCGGAGGCTACGTTGATGGAGCGGTTGGAGGCATTGGATACCGTGATGCGTGCCTTCGCCTACTACCAACGCCGTTGATCTTTGTAGGTTCTCGAACTTTTCTTGAGGTGCTCATGGAGGAATTTAACGAAAAAATAAATCGTCTAAATAGGCTGTCTTCGAGGTATCCGAGTCAGTCGAAGCTTCAGATGTATCGGAATCTATGCTTTAGTGCGGCAGGTGTCTGTCTGGTTGTGATATTGGTTGTTTTTCAATCAGGTGAAGACACGCTGCCGCTGACTATTTCTATCTATAGCGCATCTATTTCTATTCCTCTTTGGCTCGCTTATGGCTCGCTGTATGAGTTCTACATTCTGATAGGGCCAAGGAGTTATTCCCATTTTAGAAACAGATTTAATGGAAACTGGGACGTGGTTCCGGTTTTGGTTGCAGGGACTGGCCTCATAGCAACTGTTGGTGGTGTTTTATATCAGATCCGGCCACTCGCTTTGTATTTGTTTCTGGGGGCGGGGGCTGTTGGGATGGCTCTGATTTATTTGTTTAGCTTCAGTCTGTCGGACCATATTTTTGGAGATAGGGAGCGCTCATCGGATTAGAGGCGCAGATCCATTTTCGATCAGACAAAGAAATGATTTCACGCGCCGCTTGGATTGGGTGTGCCTGCCGCCATTCGCACTGCATGGCGCGCGAGCCCCTTTTCTTGCTTGTCCAAGAAAAGGGGCGAAAAGAAGGACACCCCGACGCCTTGGCGGCCCGACCCTGCGATTCCCCGCTCGCGAGGCAAGGCGTAAGGGGCCTCGCCCTCCGATTGGAATTATTGGGCGCGCTCAAGCGGCGTGGTTGTCTTTGGCTCCGGCAGCACGAAACGCTGAAGGGATGCAGACGCTACTCGGTCAGCGCGGCGGTGAACGAAGGTTTCGCCCCCTTTCGGCTTGCCTCACGGCCGGCGGCTGGCCGGGGTCGGAGCGACAGGGACGTCGCTCCGAGGCTCGCCGCGACACGACGTCGCGTCGAGCCGGCCCCGAGCCAGCCGTCGGTCGTGAGGCTTCGAGGTCGGACACCGTCCGGCCTCGAAGGCCCGAAGGGCCAAGCCGTGGGGTGTCCTTCTTTTCGGGTCTTTTCTTGGACAAGCAAGAAAATACCCTCGCACGCCGCGCACGGCGATCAGTTCGTGCCACATCACTTGACCGGCGTGCGAAATCCACCTCCTGCGCCAGAACGCTGGATTGCCACTGAATCTTCGATTGGCTGATAAATGGCCTTGCAACAGGGTTTTGGGCGTTGATGGGGCATAAAACCCTATGCCGTTACCTGGTGTATCGGCACTGATACACTCCGGCCACTATCAGGATGTTAGCCGGAGGAAAATGATGTCCCCGCCCAACCCGACCCACGCCAGTAACTCGGCGGATCACCGCGTCACGCCTGCCCAGGCCGTCAACCTGAGCGGGCTTTTTTTCGAGCGCGTCGAGCGCACGCCGCAGGCGATCGCGTACCGCCAGTACGATCCCGGTTGCCAGGACTGGATCGACACCACCTGGGCCGACATGTCCTTCGAGGTGGGGCGCATTCAGGCGGCGATGACGCGCGACGGGCTCGCATCTGGCGATCGCATCGCGATCATGCTCAAGAACGCCCGCGAGTGGGTGCTGTTCGATCAGGCTGCGCTCGGTCTTGGGCTGGTGACGGTGCCGCTCTATACCGACGACCGGCCGCTCAACGTGGCGAAGATCATCAAGGAGACAGGCGCGAAGCTTCTGGTGGTCGACGGGCGGCGCCAGTGGCGGGGTCTCGAGGCGGTCGCCGACGGTTTCGAGACCCTCAAGCGCATCATCACGCTGGCACCGGTCGACGCCGAGGATGGCTCCAAGGACAAGCATCTGGAGTCCTTCGCCGACTGGACCTTCGGCGCGCGCGGCGAGCCGGTGCGGTTGGAGGCCGGCGGCCAGACGCTTGCCTCGATCGTCTACACCTCCGGCACCGCCGGGCGGGCCAAGGGCGTGATGCTCACGCACAGCAACATGCTGGAAAACGCCTTCGCCTGCTCGAAGGTCGCCTCGATCACCGGCGACGACCTGTTCCTCTCCTTCCTGCCCCTGTCGCACACCCTTGAGCGCACCGGCGGCTACTACCTCCCGATGATCTGCGGCTCGACCGTGGCCTTCGCGCGCTCGGCACAGCAGCTGGGCGAGGATCTCGGAATCATCAAGCCGACGCTGCTGATCTCCGTGCCGCGTGTCTACGAGCGCGTCTACGACCGGATTGGCTCGGCGCTGAAGAAAAAGGGGGCGTTCGCACAGAAGCTGTTCGAGCGCACCGTCTTGGTCGGTACCGCCCGATTCGAGCGGTCGCAGGGTCGCGAAGGCAGTGCGTGGGAGGCGGCCTTCTGGCCGCTGTTCGATCGACTGGTGGCGACCAAGCTGCGCGAGCGCCTCGGTGGGCGGCTGCGTTACGCCATCTGCGGTGGGGCGCCGCTCTCGCCGGAGCTGGCGACCGTGTTCACCGGCATTGGTGTGCCGGTGCTGCAGGGTTACGGCCTGACCGAGGCGAGTCCGGTGGTGTCGGTCAACCGCCCGGATGACAACCGGCCCGAGACCATCGGCACGACGCTTGAGGGCGTCGAGGTGCGCCTGGGCGAACACGACGAGCTGCTGGTCAAGGGCGCGGGCGTGATGCAGGGCTACTGGAAGAACGACGAGGCCACTGCCGCGGCCATCGACGCGCAGGGCTGGCTGCATACCGGCGACCAGGCGGCGATCGACGAGGATGGCCACATCCGCATCACCGGCCGGCTCAAGGACATCATCGTCATGGCCAACGGCGAGAAGGTGCCGCCGGCGGCGATGGAGACGGCCATCGGGCTGGACCCGCTGGTCGACCAGGTGATGGTGCTGGGCGAGGGGCACCACCAACTGGCCGCCCTGGTGGTGGTCGAGCCCGAGGCCTTCGCCGAGCTGATGCACGAGTTCGGCATGGATTCCGAGGATCCGGAAACGCTCACCGACCGTTTCGTCGAGCGGCTGGTGCTCAAGCGCGTCAATGCCCGCCTCGAGGACTTCCCCGGCTATGCGCAGATCCGCCGCGTGAAGATCCTCACCGAGCCGTGGACCATCGAGGACGGGCTGATGACGCCTACACAAAAGCTCAAGCGCCCGCTGATCGAGAAGGAACACGCCGAGGACATCGCCGAGCTGTTCGCCGGACGCTAGCGGCGCCGTCTCCCCCGATACTCGACGAACGCCGGTCCGTAACGGGCCGGTTTCGGCCGAGTCACGCATGAAATCCCGAAGAAAAGCTCAAGAAAAGAAGAGGAGTTAGAGTCGTGAAACCCTTCAAGAAAACCGCCCTCGCGGCGGCTGTGTCGCTGTCGACGGCCGTGATGGCCGGCCAGGCTCAGGCCGCCGGCTTTGCCTTGATGGAGAAGGACGCCACCGGCCTCGGCCAGGCCTTCGCCAATCTGGCCACCGGCAACGGCGAGTCCAGCGGCCTGGTCGGCAACCCGGCCGCCATGACACAGGTCGATGGCACCGCTGTCTCCGGCGGCGTGAACTACGTCATGCCGTCGTTCGAACTGCAGCCGGGCGCGGCGTCAAGCGGGGGTGGATCGACCGGTCTCGGCGGCGATGCGGGCGAATCGGCTGCCATCCCCAATGCCTCGATCGTCCATCAGCTCAATGAAAAGACCCGTGTGGGCATGGCGCTGACCGTGCCCTTTGGTTTGGCCACCAAGTACGACGAGGGTTGGTTGGGTCGTTACCACGCGATCGAGAGCCACATCGAGGTAATCGACATCAGTCCGTCGGTTAGCTTCGATGTCACGCCGGCTTGGACGGTGGGTGCTTCGATCAACATCCAGCGTGCCGAGGCAAAGCTGACTTCCGCAATCAATTCCAGTGCGCTTGCACCAAGCCAGTCAGATGGCCATGTTGAGGTTGAGGGGGACGACTGGTCGATCGGGTATAGCCTCGGTGCGTTGTGGCAGGCGAGTGAGGCAACCCGTATTGGTGTGACCTATCACTCAGGAATAAAGCATGAGTTGTCCGGGGATGCGGACTACACGATGCCGGCCGCTCTGGCGGCCTTGCCAAATTTTGCCGACAGCCCGGCGAAGGCTGACCTTGATCTTCCCGCGAGCGTCGCGGCGAGTCTGACGCACGAATTCAGCGATACGCTCACCGGTTCGTTCGGCCTGCTCTGGACCGGCTGGTCGAGCTTCGAGGAGCTCAAGGTTGAGCAGAGCGGTGGTCGCGAAGCGATCACGACCGAGAACTGGGAGGACACCCTGCGCGTCGCGGTGGGTGGCGAATGGCAGTTCGCGCCGCGCTGGACGCTGCGTGCCGGTGCCGCCTACGACCCGACCCCGGTGCCAAATGCCGAATTCCGCACGGCGCGCCTGCCGGACTCTGACCGGACGTGGGCGTCCGTGGGGCTGGGTTACGAGATCAACAAGCAGTGGTCGGTGGACGTGGGCTACACCCACATCTGGCTTAACGACAGCACGATCGACAACCGGACGGAGTCGGATATTCCCGATACGCTGCAGGGACAGTACAAGGGCAAGGTCGACATCCTCGGCCTGCAGCTGAACGCGCACTTCTGATCGGGGAGGGCAGGCCGATGCCCGAGTGCATTACTCGGGGGACGCCTGTCGCATTCAGCGCTATGATCTAGGCTTGTGACGGCCGGGCGTTCCGGCCCGTCTTTTTACCCCAAACAGAGGTGACCGATGCAGGTAGACCATCACGATCTGGCGCACGAATTCCCGGAGTTCAAGGAGCGCATCCACGAGCTCAAGACCAGCGACACTCATTTCCACAAGCAGTTCGAGCGTTACGACGAGCTGACCAAGGAAATCGAGGGGCTGGAAAAGCAGGATGAGCCGGTCACCGACGAACACATGGAAGAGCTCAAGAAGCAGCGCCTCGCGCTGAAGGATGAGCTCTACGCCATGCTCAAGGGCTGATCGTCCCGCGGATGGCCATGCCGAGGGCCCGCCTGATGCAGGTGGGCCCTTTTCTTTTGTCGGTCGGTGGCGTGAGGGGAGGCAGCCGATGCGGGACTTGAAGGCCGGAACGGCCTATTTCCTTTGGGTATTCGGCGCGGGGTTTGTCCTCGGCGTAGTGCGCGAGCTGTGGCTGACCCCCTGGCTGGGTACGCGCGTCGCGGAGCTGGTCGAGATGCCGGTGATGCTGGTGGTGGTCGTGCTGGCCGCCCGCTGGACGGTGCGTCGCTTCGCATTGCCGGGGAGGATGCCCACGCGCGTGGGTGTCGGGCTCTTGGCCGTGGGGTGGCTGCTGCTGGCGGAGATCGTCCTCGTACTCGGTCTGCGTGGACTGACGCTGGCGGAGTACCTGGGTGGACGTGACCCGGTCGCCGGCATGGCCTACGCGCTCAGTTTGCTCCTGATGGCGGCGATGCCGTGGTTATTGGGCCGGGCAGGGCGGTGAGGATTCTCTCCCGCTGGTCGCCGGAAACCACGGCGACACGGCACCGAACGTCCAGAGCGGCTTACGGACTTGGCGGGACGATCAGTGCGCCAGAGGCATCGACCACGGCCGGGCTGGTCTGCGTAGCCGCCCCGTCGAAGTCGATCTTGCCCTTCACCAGCCAGTCGATCGCCAGTGGATAGATGCGGTGCTCGACGCCATGGATGCGCTGCTTGAGCGACTCGACGTCGTCGTTGTCGAGTATCTCGAGGCGGCCTTGCACGATCGGCGGGCCGGCATCCACCGTCGGGGTGACGAAGTGGACGGTCGCACCATGTTTCAGGTCGCCGGCTTCCAGTGCCCGGGCGTGGGTATTCATGCCCGGGTATTTCGGCAGCAGCGAGGGATGAATGTTGATCAGCCGGCCGCGGAAATGGTCGACGAAGCCATCGGTGAGGATGCGCATGAAGCCGGCCATGATGATCCAGTCGGGCCGCGCCTCGTCGATGGCCTCGGCCATGGCGGCATCGAAGGACTCGCGGTCGGCATAGGCCTTGTGGTCGATCAGGCGGCAGGGGATGCCGTGGCTGGCGGCGCGCTCGAGGGCGTAGGCGCCGGGGCGGTTGACCACCAGCAGCACGATCTCCGCATCCAGCCGGCCGTTCTCGCAGGCGTCGATGATCGCCTGGAAGTTCGAGCCGTTGCCGGAGGCCAGTACCACCAGCCTCGCTTTGTTCGCCGCTGCCATCAGCGGTAGGTGACGGGCTCGCCGTTACCCCGCTCGACGATCTCGCCGATCACCCAGGCGTTCTCGCCGGCCGCCTGCATGGCCGAGACGGCCTTCTCGGCCTGGTCGGCGGCGACGATGACCACCATGCCCACGCCGTTGTTGAAGGTGCGGCGCATCTCCGCGATCTCGACGTTGCCCTGCTCGGCCAGCCAGTCGAACACGGTCGGGCGCTGCCAGCTCGACCAGTCGATCGCCGCGGCCAGGTGATCCGGGTAGACGCGCGGCAGGTTCTCGGTCAGCCCGCCGCCGGTGATGTGGCTCATGGCGTGGATGTCGACCTGCTCGCCCAGGGCCTGCAACGACTTGGCGTAGATGCGGGTCGGGGCGAGCAGTTGCTCGATCAGTTGCTTGCCCTCGGCGCTGTTCCAGTCCGGCTGGGCGCGCTCGATGACCTTGCGGATCAGCGAGTAGCCGTTGGCGTGCGGACCGGAGGCGGGCAGGGCGATCAGCTTGTCGCCGGCGGCCACCTTGCTGCCGTCGATCAACTGGTCCTTCTCCACCGCACCGACGGCAAAGCCGGCGAGATCGTAGTCGCCTTCCTCGTACATCGAGGGCATCTCGGCGGTCTCACCGCCGATCAGGGCGCAGCCGGCCTGCTCGCAGCCATTGGCGATGCCCTCGACCACCTGGGCGGCGACGTCGACGTCGAGCCGGCCGGTGGCGTAGTAGTCGAGGAAGAACAGCGGTTCGGCGCCGGTGACCAGGATGTCGTTGACGCACATGGCGACGAGATCGATGCCGATGGCGTCATGCTTGCCGAGATCGATCGCCAGGCGCAGCTTGGTGCCGACCCCGTCGGTACCCGAGACCAGTACCGGCTGCTTGAACTTGGATGTATCCAGTGCGAATAGGCCGCCGAAGCCGCCCAGGCCGCCCATGACCTCGGGGCGCTGGGTGCGCTTGACCGCCGGCTTGATGCGTTCGACCAGGCTGTTGCCGGCATCGATGTCGACGCCCGCGTCGCGGTAGGTGAGGGGGGTGTTTTCCGGGGGAATTTCCTGGGACATGTCGGTAGGCTGAACGCTTGGATTGGAATGGCGCGTAGTCTACATCAATCTCGGCTTCCCGCGCCCCCTGCCGGGTGTCCGGAACGCGCGAATCAACCCACTGGAGCGGACATGAAGACCATCTATCGGGCAGCGGACATCCTCGAGGCGCATATCGTCTGCGGCATGCTGAATGCCGAGGGCATCGAGGCCGAGGTGGCCGGCTTCTATCAGCAGGGTGCGGTGGGCCAGCTGGCCCCGCAGGATTTCGCTCGGGTGATGTTGCTCGACGAGCGGGACGAGGATCGGGCCGAGCGCCTGATCGCCGACTACGAGCAGCGCGATCCCGATCCACCGGGTCAGCATGAGCAGTCGAGCGAGGAGGGCGCGCCGGAAGCGGAAGAATCGTCACGGCTGGCCTGGTGGCTGGTGATTGCCGCCCTGGTGGTGCTGGTGGTGAGCTGGGGGATGTCATGAGACAAACACGAGTGAAAGTGCGAATGATAACCGTTTGTATATTAACAAGTTAGCGTTATCTAAATGGTTTTCCTGCGGGTGGAAAGCGCGCTACAGTCGAGAGGCTGTCAATCCATCCAAGGGAGAGGAAACATGACGGATAAGCAATCATCGGAATTTGATGTGCCGATGGATCGTTCGCGCCGGCGCTTTGTGGGTGGGGCACTGGCCTCGGCCGTGATCCCGCTGATGGCGATTGCCCCGGCGCGGGCCCAGGAACTCGAGCGGTTGTCCGAGGACGACGCCATGGCCAAGTCGCTCCACTACAAGCACGAGGCCAGCGAGGTCGAGCACGCGTCCTACAAGGAGGGTCAGACCTGCGCCAACTGCGCGCTCTACAAGGCCGATGCGGCCGGTGACGGCTGGGGCGGTTGCGCGATTTTCCGCGGCAAGGCGGTCAAGGGCACCGGCTGGTGCAGTTCCTACGTCAAGGGATGAGTCCTGCGGCCGGGATCGTTTGATCTGGCCACACAACAAGAAAACGGCCCGGGAGTTCCGGGCCGTTTTCTTGCGTCTGCTCAAAGCGTGACGGGATTCACGCCAGGGGCGTGGCTTATTTTCCCTGCCCCCAGGAATCGCGCAGTGTCACGGCCCGGTTGAATACCGGGCGCTGACCGGGGGCGTGTTCCTTCTGGTCGGCGACAAAGTAGCCGTGGCGCTCGAACTGATAGATCGATTCCGGCTCGGCATTCGCCGCGCGCGCCTCGATAAAGACGCTCAGGGTATGGATCGAGTCGGGGTTGAGATCGTCGAGGAAGTCGCGCTCGACGTCCGGCTCGTCGCCTTCGCGGCGCGCGCCCGGGGCCGGGACATTGAACAGTCGGTCGTATTGGCGGAGCTCGGTCTCGACGGCATCACGCGCCGACAGCCAGTGGATGTTGCCCTTGACCTTGCGCGCGTCCGAGCCCGGTGTGCCGGACTTGGTGTCCGGGTCGTACTCGGCGTAGACGCAGGTGACGTTGCCGTCGTCGTCCAGGTCGTGGCCGACGTGCTTGATGATGAAACCGTAACGCAGGCGCACCTCGCCGTCGGGCTTGAGGCGGAAGTACTTCTTCGGCGGGTCGAGCGCGAAGTCGCCGCGCTCGATCCACAGCTCGCGGGTGAGTGTGACCTCGCGTTTGCCCCAGTCCGGCTTCTGCGGGTGGTTGGGGGCAAAGCACGTCTCCTCGTGATCCTCGGGGAAGTTCACCAGCACGAGCTTCAATGGGTCGAGCACCCCGATGCGACGCTCGGCCGACTCGTTGAGCGTCTCGCGCATGCAGTCCTCGAGCACGCCGAAGTCGATCAGGCTGTCGGACTTGGACACGCCGATGCGGTCGGTGAACAGCTTGAAACCCGCCGGGGTGAAGCCGCGACGACGCGCGCCCTTGAGCGTCGGCATGCGCGGGTCGTCCCAGCCGTCGACAAAGCCACCCTCGACCAGTTGGATCAGTTTGCGCTTGGAGAGTGGCATGTAGGTGAGGTTCAGCCGCGAGAACTCGATCTGCTGTGGCAGCGGGCGCTCGAAGAAGCCCAGGTCCGCAAGCTTGTCGATGAACCAGTCGTACAGAGGACGGTGATCCTCGAATTCCAGCGTGCACAGCGAGTGCGTGACCCCCTCGATGGCGTCCGACACGCAGTGGGCGTAGTCGTACATCGGGTAGATCGGCCAGTCGTCGCCGGTGCGGTGGTGATGTGCATGGCGGATGCGGTAGATGGCCGGATCACGCATGTTGAGGTTCGCCGCGGCCATGTCGATCTTCGCCCGCAGGATGTGCTCGCCGTCCTTGAACTCGCCCGCGCGCATGCGGGTGAGCAGATCGACGTTTTCCTCGATCGAACGGTCGCGATAGGGGCTGTTGCTGCCCGGCTCGGTCAGCGTGCCGCGGTTGGCCCGCATCTGTTCGGCCGACTGGGAATCGACGTAGGCCAGCCCGGCCTTCACCAGCGCCACCGCGCCTAGGTAGAGCGTCTCGAAGTAGTCGGAGGCGAAGTGCTCGTGCGCCGGGTCACGAAAGCCCAGCCACTCGATGTCTTCGCGGATGGCATCGACGTACGCCTGCTCCTCCTTGACCGGGTTGGTGTCATCGAAGCGCAGGTGGCAGATGCCGTCGTAATCCCGTGCCAGGCCGAAGTTTAGGAAGATGCTCTTGGCGTGCCCGAAGTGCAGGTAGCCGTTGGGCTCTGGCGGGAAGCGCGTGGTCACCTTGCCGCCGTAGGTGCCCTTCTCCTGGTCGGCTTCGATGCGGTTGCGGATGAAGTGACTGATCGGCTCGTTGGATTCGGACATGCTTGCTCGATGGCCTCGGCTGGCTCGGGTGTATGTAGAGGAAGCGGGCATTGTACGAAAAATCGGGCCGCCCGCCGCGGTTCCGGGACGAATGCGGGTCGTTCAGCCATCCCAGCGCTCGATCACGGCCTGGCGGCGGCGCTTGCCGCGCGTCGGGGCGCCTTCCGTGATCTGGCCGATATTGATCAGCCCGATCAGGCGCTCGTTCTCGGCCAGGCCCAGGGGGCGCATGACGTTCTCGTCGTAGACCCGCAGGCCGGTCAGCCAGATGGCGCCGAACCCCAACGCCTGGGCGGCGAGTAGTACCTGGTGGGTCGCGATGCCAGCAGAGAGCAGTTGCTCGATCTCGGGGATCTTGGCGTGTTCGGGTTCCTCTCGGGCGATTGCGGCGATGATCATCGGCGCTCGCTGCGCACGGACTCGTTCGCGCTCCAGGGTTTCCTCCTTGGCGTCGGGGTCCTTCTGGCGCATTGCCTCGACGAAGATTTCTCCAAGACGGTCGAGGGCCGGGCCGTCGATGACCAGGAAACGCCACGGGTGAAGCCCGCCGTGATCCGGCGCGCTTTCGGCGGCCTGGAGGATGCGCTGGAGCGTGTCGTCGTCGGGCGCCGGCCCGGTCAGACAGCTCGGCGGCGTGGAGTGGCGGTGAATCAGGGCGTCCACCAGATCATGCTGTTCGGTCATGGGATTGGGATCTCGATATCCGGTTGGGCGATTTTCGTTCATAATGGCGCCCGGTCGACTTGATTGGCCATCGAACGGGCCACCTGTCTCAACATTCTGATATAGGGCGTGGCTCGAAAGGGGCGTTTTCTTGGCGCGAGCTCGGTTTTCGTCGATAATCACGCCCCATTTCAACCTGCTAGAGGATTTATGGCAAAAGAAGATTACATCGAGATGCAGGGCGTGGTGATCGACACCCTGCCGAACACCATGTTCCGGGTCGAGCTGGAAAACGGCCACGTGGTGACCGCCCACATCTCCGGGCGCATGCGTAAGAACTACATCCGCATCCTGACCGGCGACAAGGTCACGGTGCAACTGACCCCGTACGACCTGACCAAGGGTCGCATCTCCTTCCGCTCCCGCTGATCCCGCGCCCGCTCTAACGAGCCGGTCGCCACCGATCCCGACGGACGATATCACCCGGCCGCGCCTTGCGTGAGCCGGGCGAGCGCGTTTGTGCGCGCGAAACTATCCGAACAAGAAAAACGGCGCCCGAATCGGGGCGCCGTTGGTCGTTAATCGGCTCGCTTGCCCGACGTCAGGCCGTGGAGGATTCCTCGGCCACGGACTCGGCGGCCGGCGTGGCGATCAGGGCCGGCTCGTCCTCGTCCATGGTGAAGCGTGCCTTGCCGCCGTCGGCGAGATCGCCGAACAGCATCTGTTCGGCCAGCGGCCGTTTGAGCTTGTCCTGGATCAAGCGGGCCATCGGCCGCGCGCCGAGCACCACGTCGTAGCCGTTCTCGCCCAGCCAGCGGCGCACCTCGTCGTCGACCTGCAGGGTGACGTGGTTTGCCTCGAGCTGCTGCTCGAGCTCCAGCAGCAGCTTGTCGACCACGTTGGCGATCTGCCGGGTGCCGAGCGACTGGAACTGGATGATCGCGTCCAGCCGGTTGCGGAATTCCGGCGTAAAGCCGCGCTTGATCGCCTCCATCCCGGACGAGCCGATGTCCTGGGCGACGAAGCCCATGCTGTTCTTGGCCATTTCCTCGGCGCCCATGTTCGAGGTCATGATCAGGATGACGTGGCGGAAGTCGATGCTGCGGCCGTTGGTATCGGTCAGCGAGCCGTTGTCCATCACCTGCAGCAGCACATTGAACACGTCCGGGTGCGCCTTCTCTATCTCGTCGAGTAGCAGCACGCAGTGCGGGTTCTTGTGGATCTTCTCGGTGAGCAGACCGCCTTCGTCGAAACCGACATACCCCGGCGGCGCGCCGATCAGGCGCGAGACGCTGTGGCGCTCCATGTACTCGGACATGTCGAAGCGCACCAGCTCGATGCCCAGCAGGCGGGCAAGCTGCTTGGACACCTCGGTCTTGCCCACGCCGGTCGGACCGGCGAACAGGTACGAGCCGATCGGCTTGTTGTCCGGGCGCAGGCCCGAACGAGCCAGGCGGATCGCGGTGGTGATCTGCGCGATCGCCTCGTCCTGGCCGAAGACCACCATCTTGAGGTTGCGGTCGAGGTGGCGCAGGACCTCGCGATCCGAGGTGGAGACGCTGCGCTCCGGGATACGTGCCATCCGGGCGACCACGCGCTCGATGTCGCTGGCGGTGATGTGGTTGTCCTCGGGGCGCGGGTGGAGCAGGCGATACTGCGCGCCCACCTCGTCGATCACGTCGATCGCCTTGTCCGGCAGGTGGCGGTCGTTGATATGGCGCGTCGAGAGCTTTACCGCCGCCTCGATCGCCTCGTCGGTATAGACCACATGGTGATGCTTCTCGTAGCCCTCGCGCAGGCCGCGAATGATGTCGACGGTCTCGTCCTCGGTCGGTTCGGGAACATCGATCTTCTGGAAGCGACGGGTCAGCGCGGCATCCTTCTCGAAGATGCTGCGATATTCCTGGTGCGTGGTCGACCCGATGCAGCGCAGTTCACCCGAGGCCAGTGCCGGCTTGATCAGGTTGGAGGCGTCCATCGAGCCGCCGGAGGCCGAGCCCGCGCCGATCAGGGTGTGGATCTCGTCGATGAACAGGATCGCGTCGGGCACCGAGCGGACCTTCTTGAGCACGATCTTGAGGCGCTTCTCGAAGTCGCCGCGGTACTTGGTGCCGGCGACCAGCGCGCCCAGATCGAGCGCGTAGATGGTCGCCTCGGACAACGCCTCGGGGACCTCGCCGTCGACGATCTTGCGCGCCAGGCCCTCGGCGATGGCGGTCTTGCCCACGCCGGCTTCGCCGACCAGCAGCGGGTTGTTCTTGCGGCGGCGGGAGAGGACCTGCTGGACGCGCTCGAGCTCGGCGCTGCGGCCGATCAGCGGATCGATCTTGCCCTCGGCCGCCTGCTTGTTGAGGTTGATGGCGAAGTTCTCGAAGGCGTTCTCGTCGGCGGGCTGCTCCTCGGCGGCCTCGACGTCGGCCTGGTTGATCTCTGGCTCCTCGTCATCGACGCCCTCGTCGTCGGCCTCGGGGCCGTGCGAGATGAAGTTGATCACGTCGAGGCGAGTGACGCCGGCCTTGTGCAGCAGGTGCACGGCATGGGCATCCTGCTCGCCGAAGATCGCGGCGAGCACGTGTGCGCCGGAGACTTCGCTGCGCTGGGCGGCCTGTACCTGCATCACCGCCCGCTGCAGCACACGCTGGAAGCCCAGCGTCGGCTGGGTCTCGCGCGGGTCGTTTTCCGGGATGCGCGGGGTGGTGCGGCGGATGTGCGCCTCAAGGTCCATGGCGAGCTGCGAAATATTGGCGTTGCAGCCCTCCAGCACCATGCGCGCGTCGGGGTCCTCGAGCAGCGTGTGTAGCAGGCTCTCGAGGGTAACGAATTCGTAATTCTGGCGCCGGGCACGATCGAACACGCGGCTCAGAGTGGTTTCGAGGGATTTGCTCAGCACCGATCCTCTCCTCCGGTCTGGTGAGGGAACCTGTTAGCGGTTCCCTGGGGTGGCCTGGCATCGGCTGATGGCCGGGCCGTTGCCCATGTCCCGATGATACGCCGGATTGCGGCGTTGCCAACGGGGTGAGGAATTTCCAATTTCATGATTTATTCGGCGCGTTCCATCACGCACATCAACGGATATTCGTGTTCTCGCGCGATCTGGTTCACTTGGCCGACCCGGGTCTCGGCGATCTCGCGGGTGAATTCGCCGCAGACCCCGCGCCCATAGTGGTGTACTTCCAGCATGACGGCGCTGGCCTGATCGAATGTCATCCCGAACAGCTGCATCAGGATCTGCACCACGAAATCCATGGGGGTGAAGTCGTCGTTCAACAAGAGCACCCGGTACATGGGGGGCTCGTCGCTGACCGCCTGTTCCGAGGCTTCCTCGGTCTCCAGCGGGCGGTAGGTCGTCTGCGGGCCGGCGATGATGCCGGCGGTAAACGGTATGCGGGTCTGGCTGGTCTGAGTCATCCTCACAGTCTAACCCGAGCAAGCCCAGGTCCTCAGGGCAGCATCATTGGCCGTGCCGGCTCGCTTTTCACGCCGGTGAGGGCCGAGCCGAATTCCGCGGCGGTCACGCCCAGCAGTTTCTCTAGGCGATTGCTGCGCGGGGTGAGATCGATCTGGTGCTCGACGCCGATGCGGTCGCGGATCACGCCGCGCACGCTGTCCAGGCCGTCAATCAGACCATTTTCCACGGCGGTTTCACCGGTGTAGAACAGCCCGGAGAAGATCGCCTCGTCATCGTCCAGTCGGTCGCCGCGGCCGATTTTGACCGCCTCGATGAACTGTTCGTGGATCTCATCGAGCACGCCCTTGAGGTACTCGGTCTCCTCGGGATCGGTCGGGCTGAATGGGTCGCCGATCGCCTTGTTCTCGCCGGCGGTGAGCAATCGGCGTTCGATGCCGAGCTTTTCCATGGCATCGACGAAACCGAAGCTGTCCATGCGCACCCCGATCGATCCGACGATCGAGGAGGGGTTGGCATAGATCTCGTCGGCCGCGGCGGCGATGTAGTAGCCGCCCGAGGCCGCCATGTCCTCGGCCACCGCGTAGACCGGCTTGTCCGGGTATTCCTCTTTGAGCTCGCGGATGGCATTGAAGATCGCGCTGGACTGGACCGGGCTGCCTCCGGGCGTGTTCAGGCGCAGGACGATGCCCTTGATGTTGTCTTCCTTAAACGCCTTTTCCAACTGCGGGATTATGCGACGGGCCTCGGTGGTCTCACCCGCGGCGATCAGGCCGGTGATGTCGATCACCGCCGCCGTGGGCTTGGATAGGCCGGGCGCGCTGCGATCCCCGGCCGTGAACAATAGAGTGATCAGGGACAACGACCAGACCACCAGGGCGACAGAGACGAACCGGAAGAACACCTTCCAGCGGCGCGCGCGCCGCTGCTCGACCAGCCCATGACGAGCCATGTCCAGCAGGGCATCTCGTGCCCAGTCCGGTGAGGCCTCGCCCTTTTCGTGACGATGCGGTTTTTCCCCGTTGCGCGGTTCGCCGGGGTGATAGTCCGGACCACCGGGCGGTTCGATGCGCACGTCGTCTGGCGGGATGTTCTGGCTCATGGAGGTCTTGCCTGCGTTGTCGTCCAAGATGGTCGCCCGGAATGACCAGGTGGATCGCATGGGTGGCTCACCGATGTGGTGAGGTGGGGCGGCTTAGGCGGCAGCCCAACGATCGAATCAGACGGCGGGATGGGCCCCAGGTTCCCCGGATTTCGCCGGTTCGCTAGGCGCGTTTGGTTTGCCGAGGCGTGGATCGCCGTCGTGGGGCTGCCCTTCATGCAGCTGGGCCAGCCGCTCGATCAACCAATCCGGTCGTGCGGCGGCCAGTCGCTCGCGCGGATGCGCGCCGTGGGTAATGCCGATCGCGTGGGTGCCGGCGTTGCGCGCCATCAGGAGGTCGAAGTCGGTATCGCCCACCATCCAGGTTTCGGTCGGTTGGCTGCCGCTGAAGTCGAGAATCCCCTCGAGCATTTCCGGATGCGGCTTCGAACGGGTCTCTTCGGCGGTGAGCGTGTGGTGAAAGTAGTCCGCTGTCGCCGTCTGCGCAAGGGCGCGATCCAGTCCACGGCGCGACTTGCCGGTGGCCACGGCAATCAGGCAGCCGGTTTCCGCCAGCGCCTTGAGCAATGCTTCGGCTTCGGGGTAGAGCGCCACCGGCTCCTCGTTGGCGAAGTAGCAGCGGTGGTAGGCCTGGGCGAGCGCCTCGCGGAAGTGCCCCTCTCCTTCGGGGAACAGTTCGGCAATGGCGTTGGCCAGCGACAGGCCGATGATGCCGCGAATCGACTCGTCGGGCAGGGGTGGGTGGTCCACCGAGGTCAGCGCCTCCTGGAAGGCGGTGACGATCCGCCCGGTTGAGTCGGCCAGCGTACCGTCCCAGTCGAACACGACCAGTCGGGGCGGGACGGCCAGATGTTCCGGGCGGATCAGGAGTTTGCTGATGTCGGTCATGAGAGCGGTTATCGGGGCGGCTGGTGGTTTTTCAAGGCGAGCCCGGCGTTATCCAACAACGGTTGCCAATAATCCGGCGGGTTGCTGGTAATGGTGAGTCGCCCGCCGTGAGTCGGGTGGGTGAGGGTGAGTCGGTAGGCGTGCAGCAACAGCTCGGGCCGGCGGCGTGCCAGTGGCCGGTCGAGGGTGCGGTCGCCATACTTGCTGTCCCCGACGATCGGATGACCCGCATGCCGGCAGTGCACGCGGATCTGATGCGTGCGTCCGGTATGCAGCGTGGCTGCCATCAGGCTGACCGCCGGGCCGCGATGGCTGGTGCCCAGACGTTCGAAGTCGGTGCGGGCGGGCTTGCCCCCGCGCGGATCGACAACGACGCGATGGGCGCGTCCATCGCCCTGGTCCTTGCGCAGCGGGGCGGTGATGGTCTGGTGCGCGTCTCGCCAATGGCCGTGACAGAGAGACAGATAGCGCTTTTTCGCTGCGCCCTCGGGGCGGAATTGTTCCTGGAGATCGAGCAGCGTGGCCCGTGATTTGGCCACCACGATCAGACCGCTGGTTTCACGGTCGATACGATGGACCAGTTCCAGCATGTCGCTGTCCGGGCGGGCGGCGCGCAACAGTTCGATCAGGCCGAAATCGAAGCCACTGCCGGCATGCGCGGCCAGCCCGGTCGGCTTGTCGACCACCAGCAACGCCTCGTCCTCGTGGCGAACGAGCGTCTCGATGCGCTCGAGCCAGCCGGCCGGAATCCGGGCCGCGGGTCTTGCCGTGTCGGGATCGCCACGCAGATCGCGCACCGGTGGGATTCGCACGACGTCGCCCGCGCGCAGGCGCTGCATTGGCTTGGCGCGCTTCTTGTTGACCCGCACTTGTCCCTTGCGGATCAGGCGGTAGATCAGCGCCCGTGGCTGCTTGTCGTGCTGGGCGCCCAGCTCGCGCAGGAGGAAGTTGTCGAGGCGCTGACCATCGCTGCGCGCGTCGACGGTTTCGAGGCGGACGCGTGGGCGATCGGCGGGCACGTGTTCGGCGGTGGCTTGGCGGTTCTCGGCTGTCATTGGCTCGGGTTTGCTGGCGGCGTAAATGGCGGCCGTGCGCTGGCGGGGTTGTGATAGTATCAGCGCACTGTGGCGAAAGTCAGGTGGTGTGGCATGTGCCGACCACCCGCGGCAGCCAGCGAGCGCTCGGATTCTTCATTAAAGCCGGCGATCCATGCCAGCCTATCCCGCTTGCCCACGATGCGGCCTCGCCAACACCATTGGCTCGGTCTCGACGGGCACGACCAGCCTCGGGCTGCCGCCCGCTCACAGTTTTCAAGAACGATCAACGGTTGTTACGTCCTGTACTCAATGCGCCTTTTCCGTTTCCTTTCCCTGCCGCTCTCCGTCCTGTACCGCCTCGTTGCGGTCGGACGGCAGGCGTCGTGGTCGCGTTTCTGCGCGGCTCGACGACTGGCGGGATGGTCGGAAAGCGCGCGTCGGGGCGTTCCTCTGAACTCAAGTCACCTGTCGCGCGCGGCCCGTTGCCAGCCGCGGCTTGTGCAGAAACGTCGAGATTTTTTCCATGAAACGAATGCTAATCAACGCAACGCACTCCGAGGAGATCCGCGTTGCGCTCGTAGACGGGCAACGCCTCTATGACATCGACATAGAGACCCCGTCCCGGGAGCAAAAGAAGGCCAACATCTACAAGGCCATGATCACGCGCATCGAGCCCAGCCTCGAGGCCGTTTTCGTCAATTACGGCGCCAATCGCCACGGTTTCCTGCCCTTCAAGGAGATCTCGCCCGAGTACTTCGACCCCAAGGCGGTCGATGACAAGGGCCGTCCGATCATCAAGGACGCGCTCAAGGAAGGCCAGGAACTGGTCGTCCAGGTCGAGAAGGAAGAACGTGGCAACAAGGGCGCGGCCCTCACCACGCTGGTGAGCCTGGCCGGGCGCTACTTGGTGGTCATGCCCAACAACCCCAAGGCCGGCGGCGTCTCGCGCCGCATCGAAGGCGATGACCGCGCCGAGATCAAGGCCGCGCTGGCCCAGCTGAACGTGCCGGCGGGCATGGGCCTGATCGTGCGCACCGCCGGGGTGGGGCGCGACGTCGAGGAACTCCAGTGGGACCTCGACTACCTCGTCCAGGTCTGGACTGCGATCCACGAGGCGGCCGAGGGCCGTCCGGCCCCCTTCCTGATCTACCAGGAAAGCAACCTCATCATCCGGGCACTGCGCGACTACATGCGCAACGACATCGGCGAGATCCTGATCGACGAGCCGACCATCTACCAGCAGGCGATGGATTTCGTCCAGATGGTGACGCCCAAGGTCGCCGAGAAGATCAAGCTCTACGACGATCCCACGCCGCTGTTCTCGCGCTACCAGATCGAGTCCCAGATCGAATCGGCCTACCAGCGCAACGTCACGCTGCCCTCCGGCGGCGAGCTGGTATTCGACGTCGCCGAGGCGATGACCGCGGTCGACATCAACTCCGGGCGCAACACCAAGGGCCAGGACATCGAGGACACCGCCTTCAACACCAACCTGGAGGCGGCCGAGGAAATCGCGCGGCAATTGCGCCTGCGGGACCTGGGTGGGTTGATCGTGATCGATTTCATCGACATGGGCTCGTCAAAGCACCAGCGTGACGTGGAAAACCGCCTGCGCGATTCGCTCAAGTACGACCGGGCCCGCGTGCAGACCAGCCGCATCTCGCGTTTCGGCCTGCTGGAGATGTCCCGCCAGCGCCTGCGCGCCTCGCTGGAGGAATCCAGTCAGCACATGTGCCCGCGTTGCAATGGACAAGGCGTGATCCGTTCGGTCGAGTCGCTGTCGCTGGCAATCCTGCGCCTGCTGGTCGACGAGGCGATGAAGGACAACACCGGGCGCGTGATCGCCCAGGTGCCGATCGATGTGGCCACCTATCTCCTCAACGAGAAGCGTGACCAGATCAACGAGATCGAACAGTCGAACAACGTCGACCTGCTGCTGATCCCGAACATCAATCTCGAGACCCCGCACTACGAGATCGAGCGTGTGCGCGCCGACGACAACGAGGCGCAGGCCCGTGACGTGCAGCAGATGATCGAGCCGCTGAACGTGGAGACCCCGGCGCCGGAACCGCGTCATCGTCAGGCCGAGAAGGCCGCTGTCCAGACCATCCCGCGGGCGGTCCAGCCGGCCGCGGAAAAGCCGGCGAAGGCTGCCGAGCCGGCACCGGCCGCTGCGGCTGCCCCGTCCTCCCCGGCCGCCGAGAGCGCGCCGCTGCGTCCGATCGCCAATGGGGCGGTTTCCCTGTTGCGTCGCGTCGTGGGTCAGCTCTTTGGTGCCCGTGCCGACGAGAACGAAGCGACCGAAACCGACCCACGCAAAGGCCAGGCTAAGGGCTCCGGCAAGGGCAAAGGTTCTGGTCAGGGTGGCGAGAAGTCCGGTGATCGAGCCGGTCGCAAGGGCGGTGGTCGCCGCCAGTCGGGCGGTGAAGGAGGCGAGAAAGCCAAGTCCGCCCGTGACGATGCCCAGGACAAGGGCCAGGATAAGGACAGCGGTCAGGGCAAAGGTAAATCGGGTAACCGACGTCGTCGCGGTCGCGGTCGTCGCGGCAGCGGTGGCAACCCGGCTCAGCAGGATGCCGGCCAGAAGGCCGAGCAAAAGAACGAGCAGCCGGCCGAGGCCAAGGCCGAACAAAGCGCGGGCAAGCCGTCGGCCGAGGGCGAGAGCAAGAAGGATGGTGGCCAGCCTGGCCGCGGCGGCGCTGGCGGCAAGGGCCGTAGCCGCGGTGATCGTGGGCCGAAGAGCGAGCCGCGCACCCCGCCGCCGCTCGGCGAGCGCGAGCGTCAGTTGGTCGAGCAGCAACTGGCCGCCCCGATCAGCGAAGGCAAGAGGCTGCCGCTGGACGTCTCGAGGAAGAAGGGCGTGGCGGAAGAGCTGCCCCCCAACGCCGCCGTTCGACTGGAGGCCAGTGATCGGTTGGTCAAGGCGAGTGATGCCAAGACCGCCAAGGCCGCCACACCCAAGGCCGTACCCAGCAGTGCCGGTTCCGACGTGGCCGCCGAGGCAGTAACCGGCGCGGATGCCTCCAGCCAGGTGGAGGCGAAATCCCCGGAGACGGCCTCTGAAACGGTCTCCGAGACGCGGCAGGCACAGACAGAGGCGCCGGTCGAGACGCCGAAGGCCACCGAGTCGACGCCGGCTCGCGAGGACTCGGTTGACGCCGAGACCAAGCCGCCGGCGACCGAGACCGTGCCGTCATCGAGTGCTGCGGATGTAAAAGCCGAGCCCGAGCCGACGACATCGACGAAGTCTACGGTCGAGCAACCGGCGGAAAAGACGCCGGTGGCCGAGACCCGGGAGCCCGAGCCCGAAAAGGCGCCTGCCTCCGAGCAGCAGGCCGGCGGCGAAACGTCGGACGACGAGGAAAAGCGCGAGCGCTGATCTCGCGCCATCTCGCCGGGAACAACAACGCCCCGCTTAATCTAAGTGGGGCGTTTTCTTTTGCGGCTCTCCTATCGGCTTGGCAGGAGGGCGGGCTAAGCAGGGAGTTGGGCTTGTCCGGTTTAGCCGAGGTGACGGCGACGGATGTCCTCAAGCAGGTTGCCGGCCGCGGCCTCGACCATGTCGAGCACCTGCTCGAAGCCATTGCCGCCACCGTAATACGGGTCCGGCACCTCGTCGAGGCCGTAGTCCGGCGCGTAGCTCATGAACAGGTGCGGCTTGTCACGCAGCGCCTCGTCGGCAAGTGACTGCAGGATCTCGAGGTTGGCGAGGTCCATGGCGAGCACGTAGTCGTATTCGGCGATGTCCTCGGGACGTACCTGGCGAGCCGTGAGGTGGTCCATGCGGTATTGACGGGCCATCGCGGCCCGCATGGCGCGTTCATCGGGCGGATTGCCGACGTGATAGGCATGGGTGCCCGCCGAATCGACGCGGATGCGGTCGGCCAGCTCGGCCTGCTCGACCAGTCGCTCGAATACGGCGTGGGCGGTGGGCGAACGGCAGATGTTGCCCATGCACACGAACAAAACGCTCGGGGCGTTGGTCTCCGTCATGTCGTACCTCGTCGGTTGAAGGGGGTGGGGCGGGCAGGCGAAACGGGCTGCCCGATCGATTGGCGGTAATGTAACCAAAATCCCGGCGCCTTGCTCGGCGTGGGCGGTATTTCCTCCGATCCTTCGCCTCCCCATCGACGAGGATTCAGGGGCTTGCCGTGATCGGCGCAAATCCCGGTGACAGGGTGTTGACAGTCTCCGCCGTGCCGGTACAATGCGCGCATTCCTCAGGTACGAGGGGCCATAGCTCAGCTGGGAGAGCGCCTGCGTGGCACGCAGGAGGTCGGCGGTTCGATCCCGCCTGGCTCCACCAAATATCAGAAAATCCCGGGTTCGCGGTAGCGAACCCGGGATTTTTTCGTTCTGGCCGGCATGCCCAGTTTCTCAGTTGAAGTTGATCGAGCGACTGACCTGGCCATTGGCGGGGACCTGCAGGGTGAAATCGCGGTCATGTCCCTGATAGCTGGCCGTGGCCGTGTAGCGCCCAGCCGGCAGGTCGATGTATATCATCGGCCCGTCCGTCGTGGCCTCGAATCGTGTCTCTCCGTCGGCGGCACGGATGTTCACCTCCACCGATGAGACGAACGCGCCGCGCGCGCCCTTCGAGAACTGCAGTACCACCGGGTAGGACGAGCCGTGCTCCTCCAGCCAGGCGCGCTCTCCGAGGCCCAGCCCGCCGGTCAGGTAGCGAATTCCCTGGAATTCTTGCGTGTCAACGGCGCTGTTCGCCACCGCCTCGGGGCTGGGCGGTTGGCGTTCCTGTTCGGTGATCGGCTCCCACCCGGGCTTTTCCCACGGCTCCTCATCGACCGCCCAGGCGGTCTGTGCGATCAGTGGCAGTGTCAGGGCGAGACTCAGGGCAAGGGTTCTTCTCGGCATGGTGCACCTCCTCGGTTTTCCGTTCGGATCAGTGTGTGGCTCTTCCTTCGGTGATCTAGGTTAGTCCAATGACATTCAAGACAAGTTTCCTCGACCCTGCCGAATCGGATCGTTGGCATGCCGTTAACGATGGAGTAATGGGTGGTGTATCCGCCGGTGCGTTTCATTTCGACGCCGGGGCCGGCGTGTTCAGCGGCGAGCTATCGCTCGATCATGGCGGCGGATTTGCTTCCGTGCGGCGAGCGGTGTCACCGGGAGTGCTGGCGGACAGCCGCGGCATGGTGATGCGGGTGCGTGGTGACGGTCGGCGCTATCAATGTCGGGTAGGTTCGAGGGACATGGCACCTGAAATCTCCTACGCCGCCGGTTTCGACACGATTGCCGGCGAATGGCTGGACGTCCGCATTGCGTGGCAGGAGTTCGAGGCAGTGCGCCGGGGGCACGCCGTGCCCGATGCACCACGCTTGTCGCCCGCAGGTATCAATCGATTGGGCTTTCTGCTGGCGGATCGTCGAGCCGGGCCGTTTCGTCTCGAGATCGCCTCCATCCGGGCGGCGTAAGGCGGGGCGTATCCAGTTCCCGCCCGGCTGTGTCCCGCCGGTGATCTGTGTTCGATTGCCATCTGAGGCGCCCCCTGATTGCCCGAAAACGGTTTCGTTTTCAATCGTGACGACGCCTGATGCTCGTTATCGGTGGGACGAATCGCCACGTCAAACTCACTGGCAATACCGGCCCAGCTCAAGGAGCGTATGCAGCAACGAGGAATTCACCAACGGGTCACCCTGGTCATTCAGGCAATCATGCTGGCCGAACTGGCCTTCGCCCTCTGGGAAGGCCTTTGGCTGATCGCGGCCATGACAGTACTCATCCTGCTGTTGACCGTGGCGCCGGTATTGATGTTCAAGCGCTTCGAGGTATTCATCCCCTCGGAGTTCAAGCTGCTGGCCACGGGGTTTATCTTTGCCTCGTTGTTTCTCGGCGAGGTGCAGGGCTACTACACCCGTTTCTGGTGGTGGGATCTTGTCCTGCACACGGCTTCGGGCTTCCTGCTCGGGATCTTCGGTTTCCTGCTGGTCTACATCCTCAACGAGAAGAAGAATCTCCACTTTCACATGACGCCGGGGTTCGTGGCGTTCTTCGCCTTCATGTTCGCCGTCGGGGTGGGCGCACTCTGGGAAATATTCGAATTCACCATGGACCAGTTCGCGGGCACCAACATGCAGAAACCGATGCTCGGTGACCCGTCGGGGCTGACGGATACGATGCTGGACCTGGTGGTCGATACGGTCGGGGCCGCGGTGATCGCCGTGCTGGGTTACGGCTATCTCAGGGTGGCAGCAGGGAAGTCGTTTCTCGAGCAGTGGATCGCGGCGTTTCTTGACGCCAACCCGCGGCTTTTCAATCGACGCTGAGATGCCGTGGCAACGCTCAGGGCAGGGCGGCTGCCACCTCCTTGGGGGCAACGGTGCCAAACGGGTTCCTCATGCGAGGGGGATGCGCTCGGTTCCTTTGAGGGCGCGACGGTCTAGCCAGTCTGTCTGGCTTAGATAAAGGCGCCGTTTCCCAGTCGCTCAAGTTGGCCGCCCCGAGGGCCGTGGCCGCAAGCACGGATAGTCGTTCCGGTCGCGCATCGGAGTCCTTTTTCCGGAATCGCGGGTTTCCGCTCGCTTACACAAGGGATCGCTTGGATCGTCGCGCGGCGGCTTTGATCGATTGCGTGGGGATGGACATGGCGGCTGTCGATGCCTTCGTGTTGCTTGTCACCCAGTATCAGTTGGGCAGATCGTCTCTACGCACGCGGAACCTTGTGCGTTGCCGGCACCTGTCCAGGACTCACTCAACCCCATCGAGCCGCGCCACCCGTTTGGCTTCCGTCAGCACGAAGTCGGAGAAGGCCCGCGCGGCCGGGCTGAGGCGCTTGCCCTCCCGCTGGACGAGGTACCACTCGCGCATCAGCGGGAACCCCTGAACGTCGAGCACGCACAACTCCCCGGAGGCAAGCTCCGACTGGACGATATGCAGCGAGACCACCCCCAGGCCGAGGCCGGCCTCCACGGCCTGCTTGATGGCCTCGTTCTTGTTCATTTCCATGGCGACCTTGAGCTCGAGACCGTGCTCGGCGAAGACCTTCTCCACCGCCCCGCGCGTGCCCGAGCCCGACTCGCGTCCGACCAGCGGCTCCTCGGCAAGACGGGCGAGGGGAATGTTCCGGAGCTTGGCGAATGGATGGCTCGGGGAGGCGATGACCACCAACGGATTGTCCATGAACGGCTCGGCGACCAGGCCCAGCCCCTCTGGCGGCCGTCCCATCAGCGCCAGGTCGATGCTGTTGTTGGTCAAATGCTGGAGCAGCATTGCTCGATTGACGACGTTCAGGCTGATGCGCACCTCGGGGTGAACCTGGCGGAACAGGGCCATCAGCCGCGCGGCGAAGTAGCTCGCCGTACTTGCCACCGAGACCTTCAGGGTTCCTCCCTTCAGCCCCCGCAGATCCGCCAGGGTGTGCTCCAGGTTGCCCAGCTCCCGGCCGATGGCATGGCTGGTCGTCAGGGTTTCCCTGCCCGCCTCGGTGAGGTGGATCTTCTTGCCGACATGCTCGAACAGGGGCAGGCCCAGGGATTCCTCCAGTTGCTTGATCTGCATGGAGACCGCGGGCTGGGTGAGGTGGACGTCCTTGCTGGCACGGGAAAAGCTGCCGTGACGGGCAACGGCCTCAAGGATCTCAAGTTGGCGCAGGGTTAGTCTGATCATAAGAAAAATTGATTATAAGCTGTGGTTTGAGGTGTGATTATAAACTCTGAATTTTGTTTATAAACCCCACCGATTATGGTGTTTTCCGCAACGCACACCCGGCGGCCGATACACGGCCGCTCCTTGATGCCAATCCGGAGGACACCATGGCTCACGATCAATCCAGCCGTTACGCCGATCTCACGTTGAAGGAAGAGGATCTGATTGCTGCAGGCAAGCACATCCTCGTCGCCTACCAGATGAAGCCGCAGCCCGGCCACGGCTACCTGGCGACCGCCGCCCACTTCGCGGCCGAGTCGTCCACCGGCACTAACGTCGAGGTATCCACGACCGACGACTTCACCAAGGGCGTCGATGCCCTCGTCTACCACATCGACGAGGCCAACGAGGACATGCGGATCGCCTATCCGCTGGAGCTGTTCGACCGCAACATGACCGATGGCCGGATGATGCTGGTCTCCTTCCTGACCCTGGCCATCGGCAACAACCAGGGCATGGGCGACGTCGAGCACGCCAAGATGGTCGACTTCCACCTGCCCAAGCGCGCCATCGAGCTGTTCGACGGCCCGGCCAAGGACATTTCCGACCTGTGGCGCATCCTCGACCGTCCGGTGGTCGACGGCGGCTACATCGCCGGCACCATCATCAAGCCCAAGCTCGGCCTGCGTCCGGAGCCGTTCGCCCAGGCCGCCTACGAGTTCTGGCTCGGCGGTGACTTCATCAAGAACGACGAGCCGCAGGGCAACCAGGTCTTCGCACCGCTCAAGAAGGTGATGCCGCTGGTGGCCGATGCCATGAAGCGCGCCCAGGACGAGACCGGCGAGGCCAAGCTGTTCTCCGCGAACATCACCGCCGACGACCACTTCGAGATGTGCGCTCGCGCCGACTTCATTCTCGAGACCTTCGGCGAGGACGCCGACAAGGTGGCCTTCCTGGTCGACGGTTACGTCGGCGGCCCGGGCATGATCACCACCGCCCGTCGCCAGTACCCGAACCAGTACCTGCACTACCACCGTGCCGGTCACGGTGCCGTGACCTCGCCGTCCGCCAAGCGCGGCTACACCGCCTTCGTCCTCGCCAAGATGTCCCGCCTGCAGGGTGCCTCGGGCATCCACGTGGGCACCATGGGCTACGGCAAGATGGAAGGCGGCAAGGACGATCGCGACATCGCCTACATGATCGAGCGCGACTCCGTCGACGGCCCGGTCTACCACCAGGAGTGGTACGGCATGAAGCCGACCACGCCGATCATCTCCGGCGGCATGAACGCGCTGCGTCTGCCGGGCTTCTTCGAGAACCTGGGCCACGCCAACGTGATCAACACCGCCGGTGGTGGTGCCTACGGCCACATCGACTCCCCGGCCGCCGGCGCTACCTCCCTGCGCCAGGCCTACGAGTGCTGGAAGGCCGGTGCCGACCCGATCGAGTTCGCCAAGGAGCACAAGGAATTCGCACGGGCGTTCGAGTCCTTCCCGCACGACGCCGATGCCATCTTCCCGGGCTGGCGGGAAAAGCTGGGCGTGCACAAGTAAGCACGGTCCGGCGTGATCGGGAGCGATCCCGGTCATTGATAGTTCCTATCGGCCGCCCGGCGACGGGTGGCCCTTTCTTTCCGCCCATTCCCGAGCGTTTCGCTTGGGAAATCCGGAACGATTCGATGACGTCTCTGCGGGCTCTCCAAGGGCCCAGATGCAAGGCGCAGTCCGCTATGAAGGGCCGTCGCCCTTTACAAGGGCTGCAACGCCGCAGATGAGCGCCCGGATGGGGCTCGCGGGTTTGCCCGCAGTCGGCGTTGCCGTCCCTCGACGGGCAACGAGCCCGTCTTCGGTCCGGCGCCTTGATTGCGAACAAACCCGCGAGCCAGAGATGCCATCGAATCGTGCAGAGTTTCCCTTGGAGACGTTGGGGAATGGGCAGGAGTGACGTGTTCAGGCAGGTGAGGCAATGAGCGAACGATTCGAGATCGAGCAGTACCTCGTTACCGAGGAACCTTTCTATGAGGCGCAGGGCCGTGAGGTCTCGGCCTACGAGACCGCCTACTCGGCCCGGATGCCGGTGATGATCAAGGGCCCGACGGGCTGCGGGAAGTCGCGGTTCATCGAGTACATGGCCTGGAAACTGGGCAAGCCGCTGGTCACGGTCGCCTGCAACGAGGACATGACCGCCGCCGACCTGGTGGGGCGCTTCTTGCTCGATGCCGACGGTACCCGCTGGGTGGACGGCCCGCTGACCCAGGCCGCTCGGCACGGCGCCATCTGCTACCTCGACGAGGTCGTCGAGGCCCGCCAGGACACCACGGTGGTCATCCACCCGCTGACCGACCACCGCCGCAACCTGCCGCTGGACAAGAAGGGCGAGCTGGTCGAGGCGCACCCGGATTTCCAGTTGGTGATCTCCTACAACCCCGGCTACCAGAGCTTGATGAAGGACCTCAAGCAGTCCACCAAGCAGCGTTTCGCCGGGTTCGAGTTCGACTACCCGGGCGCCGACGTCGAGCGGGAGATCATTGTCGGGGAGACCGGCCTGGACGAGAACACGGCTGCCAAGCTGGTGCAGGTCGCCGACACGGCGCGCAACCTCAAGGGACACGGTCTGGCCGAAGGGATATCCACCCGGCTGCTGGTCTACGCGGCGACCCTGATCGGCAAGGGCATGGAGCCGGCGGAGGCGGCACGCATGGCCATGGTCGTGCCGCTGACCGATGATGCCGACATCCGGGATACGCTGTATCACGCCATCGACACCGTCTTCGGCTGAGCCGGGGAGCCGACCGATGCCCAAGGACTCGACCCGTCAGGCCTATCGCGACCGCTTCAAGTGCGGCTTCGACCAGGCCCGAGAGATCTTCGATCCCTGCCTGAGCAACGCCCTGGAGAAGCTGGCTTCGGACCAGGCCATGGATGACTTCCTCCAGGGCGCCAACCTGCTGTGCATGATGGGGCAGGGCGTCGAGCCGGTATTGATCTATTTGGAGGAGGGGCCGGATACCGCCGCACTGGTGGGCGAGGCCATGATCGGGGATCTGGCCCACTACGCTTACAAGCTGGCCACGTCCACCAACGCTCCGGCGGTGGTGCCGTTCCTGCAGTCCATGCTCTCCGTGTCGCGGCGGCTGGAAAGCCGTGACGCCATGCAGGCCTTTCTCGATCTCGGCCTGGAGCTCATGCGCGAGACCACGCCGTCGATCCATGGTCATCATGCCATCCACCCCAGCCCGGTGCTGGATCGCTTTTTCGAGACCGCGCCCCGGGTGCTGGCCTGGCTCAACCTGGCCGGGCTGGCCAACTGGGCCCGCTTCGGCGCCCGGGTGCATGCCAACGACCCCGATGCCCTGAAGGCCTTCTTCGGCCTTGATTCGGCGGACAGCCGCACCGTGCTTCAGCGCGAGAGACACGGCACCCTGCTTGCCGACAACGAGCGCCGCCTGGGCTACTACCTGCAGGCCCTGTGGGCGTCCGACGAGCCCCTCGTGCCGTACCCGACGCTGGAGGCGGAGACCCCGCAGCGACCGTACTTCGACGAGTACGGGCTGCGTGTTCCCGATCTCTTCGACGATCACGGGAGCATCCCGGGCATCGATCGTTACCGGGCACTGCTTGCCCACATGATGGCTCACCGGCAGTGGAGCGGGACGATCGTCGCCGATAACTACAGCCCCATGCAGCGACTGGCCATGGAGGTCTTCGAGGATGCCCGGGTGGAATATCTGGCGATGGCACGTTACCCGGGCCTGCGTCGACTCTTCCTGGCCCTTCACCCCCGGGTGGAGGCGGACGCCTGCGACCCCGCACGGCAGTCTTGCGTTAACCACCGGCTGATGATGCTTTCCTACGCGCTGCTCGATCCCGGCGGCCACGGGTACGAGGACACGGTCATCGACGAGTTCGTGGCCCGATTCCACGAGCACATGGCGGAAGGTAACTCGCGCACTCGGGATGCCGCCGAGCAGGGCGTGGCCTTCATGGCACGCACCCGACGGCCGTCGGATGCCTTCGCCGAGGTGTGGTTTCCGTCCGAACGGGTCGAGTTCCGGGATGACAACCGCCACCTGTGGCGCTTTATCGAGGAGGGCGACGAGGAGGAACTGTTCGACCTCGGAGCGAACGCCGACGCCGAGGAGCCCCGACCGGAGGCGGGGCTGCCGCCACGGCTCTACCCGGAATGGGACCCGGCCGCCGGGCTCCATCGCCCCGACTGGGTGAGCGTTTTCGATAGTCTTCAGCCGGCCGGTCATGCCGGGCAGGTCGACCGGCTTCTGGACCGCCATCGCGGCCTGGTACGTCAGCTCGAGCAGGTGGTCGAACTGCTCCGCCCCCAGCATCGCGAACGGATTCGCTACCAGGAGGAGGGTGCCGAGCTCGACCTCGACGTGGCCGTCCGCTCGATCATCGATCTGCGCAGCGGGGTGGAGCCCGACCCGCGCGTCAACTTCGGGCACCGGCACGCCGAGCGCGACGTCAGCGTCTCGCTGCTGCTCGACCTGTCGGCCTCGGTCGCCGAGCGACCGGCAGGTTCATCCCAGACCGTGCTCGAGCTGAGCCGCGAGGCCGTGACCGTGCTCGCTCAGGCGGTCGACACCGCCGGCGACCCGTTGGCCATCGCCGGCTTCGATTCCAATACCCGCCACGAGGTGCGCTACCGGCACATCAAGGGGTTCGACGAACCCTGGGGGCGTGACGTCAAGGCGCGGCTGGCCGCCATGGAAGCGGGGCTGTCCACGCGTCTGGGGGCGGCGCTGCGGCATGCCGGGCACTTCCTGTCGCATCGGCGCAACCAGAAAAAGCTGCTGCTCGTGCTGACCGATGGCGAGCCGCACGACGTCGACGTGAAGGACCCGAAGTGGTTGCGGGCCGATGCGCGCCAGGCGGTCGTCGAGCTCGAGGGTGAGGGCATCTTTGCCTGGTGCATCAATCTCGACCCGAAGGCCGACGAGTACGTGGCGGACATCTTCGGCCACCGCTACACCATCATCGATCACGTCGAGCGCTTGCCCGAAGTATTACCCCGCCTGTTCGTGCAATTGACCGGTTGAATGGTCCTCGAGTGCGCCGGTGGTGGGCTACGGTGCCTGCCGGCCCGGCGGCGCCCTTCTCTGCGCGTGTCATCGGCCAAACCTTGCCTAAACTGGTGGTGAGGAAAACGTTCCCCGCACCCGCGGCGGCTGTGCCGTCGCGGGGTGCGTCGTCCCCAGGAGAGCAAACGATGAACGACGAGATCACCTTCCCTCTCGAAATCGAATTCCGGCATCTGGACCACTCCGAGGTACTGGACAACAAGATCCGGGAAAACGTGGCCAAGCTGACTCGCTACTACGATCGCATCATGTCGTGCCGCGTGGTGGTCGAACCCAGCCAGAACCGTCACAACAAGGGGAATCTTTACCACGCGCTGATCGACATCACGGTGCCGACCGGCGAACTGGTCGCCAGCCGTGACCCGGACAAGAACCACGCCCACGAGGACCCGTATGTGGCGGTTCGGGATGCGTTCAAGGCCATGCAGCGCCAGCTGCAGTCCTTCGCGGCAAAACAGCGGGGCGAGGTGAAGCATCACGAGCCGCCGCCACAGGGGCGCATCATCGAACTGCAACCGGCCACGGGCTTCGGTGTGATCCTGGCCGCCGACGGGCGGGAGGTGAACTTCACCCGCAACAGCGTGGTGGATTACGACTTCGACAAGCTCGAGGGGGGCGAGATCGTTCGTTTCGCGGAGGTGCAGGGCGAGGACGGCCCGGCGGCCAGCACAGTGCACGTGGAAGGTAAGTAAGACAACGACCCGTTGAGCGATCGCCCCGGTTTCGTTGTCCCGGGTTTTTCGTCGTCCCGGGTCTGGCTCGTGGTCATGGCCGGGATTGCGCACTGGGGAGAGATGCCGTCCACGCGAGTGAACTCTGCAATCAGGGAGGGATCACCATTGGTGCCGACGAGGTTGCCCAGGACGTCGTGATGTTCATGCGTAAGCCACACGTCGGTGACGCCGTGGTGGTGGAGGACGGCCGCAAGCCGGTGGGCATTGTCACCGACCCTGACCTAATGCCGGACGTTCTGATCCCGGGTCTGGCGGCCGAGGACCTCGCTGTGCGGGATGGCGCCTCGGCCCCCTCTGTCCACCGTGGAGTCGGGTGACAGCCTGTTCGCCGCCATGATCGCCATGATCGCCATGATCGCCATGATCGCCATCTCGGTTACGGCTACCTGAAGGTGGCTGCGGAGAAATCGTTCCTCGAACACTGGATCGCGGTGTTTTTCGAGGGCAAGGCGCGGCTGTCCAGCCGCCGCTGAGCCCGGCGGTCAGCCCCGCCGGAAGTATTCCCCGCCGCACTCGGGGCATTTCGGCACCGGGCCGAAGGTGTCGTGATGCACGATCGCGCCGCATTCGACGCATTTGAGCCGCTTGGGGCTGGTGACATGACCGGCCCGCCACTCGCGCGGCTGGCTGCGCTCGGCCTCGACGCGGAGCTGCTCGAGGGTGACGTCGGTGTGGTCGGCGATCGACAGCAGCTTCGAGCCGATGTCACCGGCCCAGTCGCGCAGCGTGTGACGAATGCTTTCGCCCTCGGTGGCTAGGCTTTCGCGGGTGTGTTCCAGGTCGTCCTTGACCGCTTCGA
The DNA here is from genome assembly GCA_016278265.1 of Halothiobacillus sp. Classification (GTDB taxonomy): domain Bacteria; phylum Pseudomonadota; class Gammaproteobacteria; order Halothiobacillales; family Halothiobacillaceae; genus Guyparkeria. The sequence continues at coordinate 562,403 of JADQCE010000002.1, forward strand.
CGATCTCGTGGCGGTAATCGGGCGTGTCGAGTCCTGCCGCTTCTTCATCGGCCAGCTGAGCGATGCGGGCCCGATTGGCGGGGCGGTTCTCGGGTTCGTCGAGCAGGCGGGCGTAGATTCGTTCGAGCAGCTGGTAGTAGCCATGTCGCAGGGCGTTATATGTCTCGCTGTGCTCGTGCTGGTTGTGGGTCATTCGCTCTGGTCTCCGTCTTGCCGGCTGGATGGACCACGCCCGCGTCGGCGTCATGCGTGCCGAGTCGTGCAGGGGGTGGCTCCTTTCGGTATTCTAGTCGCCTTTATCGTGGCCGATTGCAGGCCGTCTTGCCAGTCGGGCAATTAAAACGCACCCAAGGTAGACCCCCTAGTTCATGCACGAGCAATACAACCCCGCGAAGATCGAGGACGAGGCGCAAAGCTTCTGGGAAAAGACGCAGGCATTCCATGTCCGCGAGGACCCCACCCGCGAGAAGTTCTACTGCCTGTCGATGTTCCCGTATCCCTCGGGCCGACTGCACATGGGGCACGTGCGCAACTACACCATCGGGGATGTGATCAGCCGCTACCAGCGCATGCTGGGGAAGAACGTCCTCCAGCCGATGGGCTGGGACGCCTTCGGCCTGCCGGCGGAAAATGCCGCACTGAAGAACAAGGCGGCCCCGGCGCGCTGGACCTTCGAGAACATCGACTACATGCGTGGTCAGCTCCAGCGTCTGGGCTTCGCCTATGACTGGAACCGCGAGCTGGCCACCTGCGACCCGGACTATTACCGCTGGGAGCAGTGGCTGTTCACCCGCCTGGTGAAAAAGGGGCTCGCCTACAAGAAGACCGCGGTGGTCAACTGGGACCCGGTCGACCAGACGGTGCTGGCCAACGAGCAGGTCATCGACGGTTGTGGCTGGCGCTCGGGCGCGCCGGTCGAGCGCCGCGAGATCCCGCAGTGGTTCATCCGCATCACCGACTACGCCGACCAGTTGCTCGAGGACCTGGACAAGCTCGACCAGTGGCCCGAGCAGGTCCGCACCATGCAGGCCAACTGGATCGGCCGCTCGCGCGGGGTACAGCTGGACTTTGCCGTTGAGAGCGGCGAGCCGCTGACCGTCTTCACCACTCGCCCGGACACGCTCTACGGCGTGACCTACCTCGCCGTGGCCGCCGACCACCCGCTGGCCGTGGCCGCCGCCGAGAAGGATGACCAAGTAGCCGTTTTCCGCGAGGAGTGCCGTCATACCAAGGTCGCCGAGGCCGACATGGCGACGATGGAGAAGAAAGGCCTGCCGCTGGGCGTGACCGCCACGCATCCACTGACCGGCGAGACGGTGCCGGTCTGGGTGGCCAACTTCGTTCTGATGGAATACGGCACCGGGGCGGTGATGTCCGTCCCGGCCCACGACGATCGCGACTGGGAGTTTGCGACCAAGCACGATCTCGCCATCAAGCCGGTGATCGAGGGCAGCGATCCTGACCACGACTACGCCCAAGGGGCGATGACCGAGAAGGGCACGCTGATCGACTCGGGCGAGTTCACGGGGCTTTCCAGCGATGAGGCCTTCGACCGGATCGTGGCGAAGCTCGCGGCCGACGGCCGTGGCGAGCAGACCATCAACTACCGCCTGCGCGACTGGGGCGTCTCGCGCCAGCGCTACTGGGGCTGCCCGATACCGATCATCAACTGCAGGCATTGCGGCCCCGTGCCGGTGCCCGATGCGGACCTGCCGGTGGTCCTGCCTACCGATGTGGTGATGGACGGCCCAGGCTCGCCGATCAAGTCGGATCGCTCGTTCATCGATACCACCTGTCCCGAGTGCGGCGCGGCGGCCGAGCGCGAGACCGACACCTTCGACACCTTCTTCGAGTCGAGCTGGTACTACGCCCGGTTTGCCAGTGCGGATTCCAGTGAGGCGATGCTCGACGACCGGGCCGGTTACTGGCTGCCGGTCGACCAGTACGTCGGCGGTATCGAGCACGCCGTGCTGCACCTCCTGTACGCGCGCTTCTTCCACAAGCTGATGCGCGACGAGGGCCTGATCCCGGCCGACTGCCCCGAGCCGTTCACCCGCCTGCTCACGCAGGGCATGGTGAACAAGGACGGCGCCAAGATGAGCAAGTCCAAGGGCAACACCGTCGACCCGCAGGAACTGATCGAGGAATACGGCGCGGACACCGTGCGCCTGTTCATGATGTTTGCCGCGCCGCCCGACCAGGGGCTGGAGTGGTCCGACTCGGGCGTCGAGGGCGCGCACCGTTTCCTCAAGCGCCTGTGGCGGCAGGTCGCCGAGCGCAAATCCGCCGGCGTCGACCTGACCCGGCGCATCAGTTCGGCCGACGAGCTGACCGAGGCCGACTCGGCAGCCAAGGACCTGTACCGCAAGCTCCATGAGACGATCGGGCGGGTGACCGACGACATCGACAAGCGCCAGACCTTCAACACCGTGATCGCGGCGAACATGGAGCTGTTCAACGAACTGGCCCGGTTCGAGGCGAGTGACGCGGTTGGTCAGGCGGTCGTCGCGGCCACCATCCAGGACATGCTATGCATGCTCGCGCCGATCGTGCCGCACATCACCCACGCGCTCTGGCACGAAGTCGGCGGGCAGGGCACCATTGCCGATGCGACCTGGCCGGGCCAGGACGAGGCGGCGCTGGTGCGCGACGAGATCGAGATGGTCGTGCAGGTCAACGGCAAGCTGCGCGCGAAGATCAACGTGCCGGCGTCCGCCGACAAGGCGGCCATCGAGGCGCAGGCCCTGGCAAACGAGGACGTGCAGCGCTTTACCAATGAGGGCGAGATCAAGCGCGTGATCGTGGTTCCCAACAAACTGGTCAATATCGTGGTGGCGAAGTAATGGATACGACCCGGGCTAGGACGACCCGCTCGCACACCGGCATGCGTGCCGTTTCCCGTGCCTTTTTCCTGGGGCTGGCCATGGCGGTGGCGGCGGTAACGCTGGTCACCTCGGGCTGCGGCTATCAGTTGCGGGGCGTGACCGAGGTCGACCCGACCTTCGAGCGGGTGTATGTCTCGGGGCTGTCGAAATCGAGTCCGGTCTATCGCACGCTGGCGGCCGAAATCGGTAATTCGCAGGCCGTACTGGTCGACGATCGACGCGACGCCACGGCCCGGTTGGTGGTCGAGAGCGATGCGGTCGAGCAGCGCGCCTCGGTGGTCGACCCGAGTGCCGACGTGCGCCAGTACGAGTTGCTGCACGAGTTGCGTTACCACATCGAGCTGCCTGACGGCTCACGCACTCCCAGCCGCAAGATCAGCCAGGCCCGTAACTACAACTACGATCCGACTGGCGTGCTGGCGTCGTCCAGCAACGAGGGACAGATCCGTCGCGAGCTGGGTGAACTGGTGGGGCAGTTGTTGTTCTACCGCCTGCTCGCGCCGATCGATCCCGACACCCTGATCGCGCCCGCCAACGGTCGCTGAGCCCCAAGTGCTCGCCAAGCCGCAGGAATTCGAGCAGCGTCTCGCCCGGGGCCTGGAATCCCTGTATGTCATCGGCGGTGATCAGCCGTTGCTGGTCCAGGAAGCGCGAGACGCCATCGTCGCCAAGGCCCGCGAAGCCGGTTGCGAGGAGCGACTGCGCTTCGAGGTGGACGGCAAGTTCGACTGGGGGGCGCTGGAAAGCCAAGGGGCCAGTCTGTCGTTGTTTGCCAGCCAGCGGATCATCGACCTGCGCATGCCGGGCGGCAAGCCGGGACGGATTGGATCGAAGGCGTTGAGCACGCTGGCCGAGCGGGTCAAGGGTGGCGGCGAGTCCGACGTCTGGATCGTGAGCCTGCCAAGGCTGGACAACCAGTTGCAGAAAAGCGCCTGGTTCAAGGCGCTGGCCGGGGCGGGGATTGCGGTGCGGTTCATCGACGTGCCGCTGGCGCAACTGCCCGCCTGGATCACCCGGCGGGCCGCGGCACAGGGGGTGCGTCTCGAGCGTGATGCGGCCGAGTTGATTGCCGGGCGCGTCGAGGGAAACCTCTTGGCCGCGGCCCAGGAGATCGAGAAACTGGCGTTGATGGACATCGAGGGCCCGGTGGATGCGGCCCGCGTCGCCCAGGGCTTGGCCAACCAGTCACGAGTCGATACCTTCGCATTGAGCGATGCGGTGCTCGATGCAGATCGCGAGCGCGGGCTGTACCTGCTTTCTCGCCTGCGGGCCGAGGGCACCGAGCCGCTGTTGATCCTGTGGGTGGTCGCGCGCGACCTGCGCGCGCTGGTCGCGCTGGCAGGCAACGATCAGGCCGGTTTCAAGAAGACCCGGATTCCGGCCTTCCTCGCCCGACGCTACCAGGCACGAGCCCGGATGCTGCCGGCGGGCAACTGGCAGCGATTGCTCGCCGGTTGCGCGGAGGTCGATCGCTGCATCAAGGGCCTGGGCGAGGGGTGCAACACGGCCGACGGCGGTGCCCGGGTGTGGGCCTTGCTCGACCGGGTGATCTTGCACGCGACCCGCCCGGGACATTGAATCCCGTGAATGGCCCCGCGAGTAGCCCAACGAAGGGCCCGGGCCCGCATCACGAGCCATAACCGAATCCATGTCGAGCGCGCCCCGGCGTCTCGTCTCGAACCTGATCAGGAGATAGCGACCGATGGCCAACGACAAGAGCGTCACCGAGACCATTCAGGCGATGGGGCAGGCGGCCCGCCGCGCAGCACGAGCGCTGTCCCGTGTCGATACGCAAATGAAGAACGCCGCCTTGCTGGCCATCGCCGACCAGCTGGTTCAACACGCCGGCACCCTGATCGAGGCCAACAAGAAGGATCTCGAGGCGGGCCGCGCCAACGGACTCGACGAGGCGATGATCGATCGCCTGGCCTTCGATGCTGCCGGCATCGAGAAGATGGCCGAGGGTGTGCGGCAGATCGCCGCTCTGCCGGACCCGGTCGGTGAGATCACCGACACGGTGTTCCGTCCATCGGGCATCCAGGTCGGCCGCATGCGCGTGCCGCTGGGCGTGATCGGCATCATCTACGAGTCGCGGCCCAACGTGACCATCGATGCGGCCGCGCTGTGCCTGAAATCCGGCAACGCCACCATCCTGCGTGGCGGTTCCGAGGCGATCCACAGCAACCAGGCACTGGCCGCCTGCATCCGCGACGGGCTCGAAGCCACCGGCCTGCCCGCCGAGACAGTGCAGATTGTTGGCACCACCGACCGCGAGGCGGTCACGGCGATGCTCCACAGCCCCGAGGCGCTCGACGTGATCATCCCGCGCGGCGGCAAGGGGCTGGTCGCGCTGGTCTCGCGCGAGGCACGCATGCCGGTAATCAAGCACCTCGACGGCGTCTGCCACGTCTACATCGACCGGGACGCCGATCTCGACAAGGCCAAGGCGATCGCGGTCAATGCCAAGACGCATCGCTACGGCGTCTGCAACGCCATGGAGACACTCCTGGTCGATCAGTCGGTGGCCGAAACGGTATTGCCGGATCTGGCCCAGCGCTTCGGCGAGCTCGACGTCGAGCTGCGCGGCTGTGAGCGCTCGCGCGCCATCGTCCCCTCGATGAACGCCGCGACCGAGGCCGATTGGGGCGAGGAATACCTCGGCCCGATCCTCGCCGTCGCCGTCGTTGACGGGCTGGATGCGGCGATCGAGCACATCGAGACCTACGGCTCGCATCACACTGACTCGATCGTGACCGAGAACTACACCACCGCGCGGCGTTTCCTGCGGGAGGTCGACTCGGCCTCGGTGATGATCAACGCCTCGACCCGCTTTGCCGACGGCATGGAATACGGCCTGGGCGCCGAGATCGGCATTTCCACCGACAAGATCCACGCCCGCGGCCCGGTCGGGCTCGAGGGGCTGACCTCGCAGAAGTTCATCGTGCTGGGCAACGGCGAGACGCGGCACTGAGCGCCACGCGATGATCGGTATATTCGGCGGCACCTTCGACCCGGTCCACATCGGCCACCTGCGCCTGGCGACTGAAGTGGCCGAGACGCTGGGGTTGTCCCAGGTTCACCTGGTGCCGGCGGCCATCCCGCCGCATCGGGGCGAGCCGCTGCTCGACCCGGCCACGCGACTGGACCTGGTGGCCCGTTCGATTGCCGATGAACCGCGGTTCGTGCTCGATGACCGGGAGCACCGGCGGGCGGGGCCGTCCTACACGGCCGATACCCTGGCCGAGTTCGCCGCCGAGTTTCCGAATGAGCCGTTGGTGCTGATGATGGGCATGGATGCCTTCAACGGCCTGCCGGACTGGCACGAGGTCGAGCGCATTCTCGAACTGGCGCACATCGCGGTCGCGACCCGGCCGGGGTCGCAGGCCGAGGGGCGGGCCGGCGAATGGCTGGCCGAGCGCCGAGCCGACCCGGCCGACCCGGCCGCCCTGGCCGCCCTGGCCGATGCACCGGTCGGACGGATCGTGCCGGTGGCCATCACCCGACTGGATATCTCGGCGACCACGTTGCGCGGGTTCATCGATCAGGGCCGATCGCTGCGCTACCTCGTGCCCGACCCGGTGGTCCGTCATTTCAGCCGTGGTTGACCGCATCCCCGGTTGGGCCGACCATTGGGCCGTTATTCAACGCTGATTTCACCCTGACTTCATTCCGTTTCAACTTTATTGGTGGCCCGATGCCGCCATGCAACAGGTTTCCTTCATGAGCGCGAATCAACCGCCATCCACCCGTACCGAGCCCGTCGACCAGACTCCGGCGATGCCGGCCGACGAAATCCTCAAGCATGCCGTCGAGGCACTCGAGGGCATCAAGGCCGTCGACCTCGTGACCCTCGACGTGCGCGAGCGCTGCAATTTCACCGATTACATGGTGTTTGCCTCCGGCACCTCCGATCGCCACCTCAAGGCGATGGCGCAGGAAGTGGTCAAGGCCCTCAAGGAGCGAGGCATGCGCCCGATGAACGTCGAGGGCGATGACACGCCACAAACCGAGTGGGTGCTGGTCGACTTCATCGACGTGATCGTTCACCTGATGATGCCCGAGACCCGTGCGCTGTATCAGTTGGAAAAGCTCTGGTCCGCACCGGCCGCCGACCCGTCCAAGCCGTCTTCCTGATCCTTCGTGCGGATCGAGTTGATCAGCGTCGGTCACAAGCTGCCCGACTGGGCGCAAGAGGGCACGCAGACGTACCTCAAGCGCCTGCCCGCCGGTTGCCCGGTTCGCCTGACCGAGATCCCGGCCGCCCCGCGCGGCAAGAACGCCGACATTGATCGGGTCAAGACGATGGAGGCCGAGCGGATAGAGCGTGCCATTCCGAAAGGGGCGCGCGTCATCCTATTCGACGAACGCGGCCGCGACCGTGACACGCGGCAATGGGCCGCCTCGCTGGGCGACTGGCTGGTCGAGGGTCGCGACGTCGCGTTGGTGATCGGCGGTCCGGACGGCACGGCGAAATCCCTGCGTCAGCGCGCCGACGAGACCTGGCGGCTCTCGGCGCTGACCTTGCCGCACCCGCTGGTGCGTGTGCTGGTGGCCGAGCAGCTCTACCGTGCCTGGTCACTGCATCAGAACCACCCTTATCACCGCGAGTGACGACCGGGACACGCGACCCCACGGATCGGATCGAATCGTTAGAATGAAACGATGAATCCCGATCCGTGTCCCGCATTGTGGTTGGCCAGCGGCTCGCCGCGCCGGCGGGAATTGCTCGAGCAGGCCGGTTTCGTCATTGCCGGGCGGGTTCATCCGTCCGGACCGGTGGACGAGTCGCTCTTGCCAGGAGAGATGGCCGATTCGGCGGTTGTTCGTCTGGCGAGGGCGAAGCTGGATGCCGCGCTGGCCGCACCGCTGCGGGCCGCCGGTGCCGTGTTGCTGGCGGCCGACACCTTGGTCGTGGGGCCCGATGGGCGGCCGATGGGCAAACCCGTCGATGCGGCCGATGCCGAGGCGATGCTGGCCAGCTTGAGTGGGCAGTGGCACCGGGTGATCACGGCGGTCGCCGTGGGTGATGGCCAATACCAACGCGATGCGGTGGTCGACTCCCGGCTGCGATTCGCTCGCCTTTCAGCGGAGACGATCCGTGCCTACGTGGCAACCGGCGAGCCAATGGACAAGGCGGGCGGCTATGGTCTGCAGGGGCGGGCCGGCAGCTTCGTGGAGGCGGTCGACGGCGATTGCAGCGCGGTCATCGGGTTGCCCCTGGCGGCCACGTGCCGTCTGCTGGCGACGTTCGACCTTCGGCCGGCCTGGATGGAACGGGGCGACATGGACCGAGGCGACACGGAATAACAACGAGAATTGAGTCATGAGCGAAGAAGTCCTGATCAACATCACCCCGCAGGAGACCCGCATTGCGATGGTCGAGAACGGGGTGCTCCAGGAGATCAACATCGAGCGCTCACGCTCCCGCGGGATGGTGGGCAATATCTACCGTGGTCGCGTGACCCGCGTGCTGCCGGGCATGGAAGCGGCCTTCATCGACATCGGCGAGGAGCGCGCCGCATTCCTGCATGTCTCGGACGTCGAGCTGAGCCTGGCTGCCGAGACCGCAACAGAGCTTGAGTCGGCGACGCCTTCCATCGAGACGCTGCTGCGTACCGGTCAGAACCTGCTGGTGCAGGTGATCAAGGATCCGATCGGTACCAAGGGCGCCCGCCTGACCACCGAGATCACCATCCCGTCGCGTTACCTCGTCTACGTGCCCAATGGGCGCAATATCGGCGTATCCAGCCGGATCGAGGACAAGACCGAGCGCGACCGTCTGAAGACCGGCCTGGCCGAGCTGATCCTCGAGGAGGAGGGCGCGCTCGAGGGAGTCGGCGGCCTGATCCTGCGCACCGCGGCCGAGGGCGTGGAGGAAGAGCAGTTGCGCCACGACTACCGTTTCCTGCGGCGGCTGTGGAGCAATCTTGCCGAGCGTCGCCAGCAGATGACCGACCCGGGGCTGGTGTACGAGGACCTGCCGCTGGCGTTGCGGACCTTGCGGGACACGCTGGGCCAGTTCGTCGAGAAGATCCGCATTGACTCGCGCGAGACGTACCACCGGGCAATCGCCTTTGCCGAGGAGATGGTCCCGGACATCCTGCCGATCGTCGAGCACTATCCGGGCGAGCGGCCGATCTTCGAGCTGCACAACATCGAGGAAGAAATCCAGCGCGCGCTGGAGAAGCGGGTTGCTCTCAAATCCGGCGGCTACATCGTCATCGACCAGACTGAGGCGATGACCACCATCGACGTCAATACCGGCGCCTTTGTCGGTCACAAGACGCTCGAGGAGACCATCTTCAAGACCAACCTCGAGGCGGCCGCGGCGATCGCGCGTCAACTGCGCCTGCGCAATCTCGGCGGGATCATCATCATCGATTTCATCGACATGGCCGAACCGGAACATCGCGTGCAGGTGCACCAGGCGCTCAATCGTGCCTTGGAGCGTGACCATGCCCGCACCAAGGTCTGTGATGTCTCCACCCTGGGCCTGGTCGAGATGACCAGGAAGCGTACCCGCGAATCGCTCGAGCACGTGCTCTGCGAGACCTGCCCGGTCTGCGCCGGGCGCGGCTCGGTCAAGACCGCCGAGACGGTCTGCTACGAGATCTTCCGCGAAGTCACCCGGGATGCCCGCCAGTACCAACCCAAGTCGATGCTGGTGATCGCCAGTGCCTCGGTGATCGACCGCTTGCGCGAGGAGGATTCCACCTCGCTGGCCGAATTGCAGGAGTTCATCGGCGTGCCTCTCAAGCTCCAGATTGACCTGCATTACCTGCCGGAGCAGTACGATATTGTTCTGATGTGATCGGGCACGCAGGAGAGGCCGGGTGAGCAGTGAAAGCAGCGTAAAACGCGAACGACGGCTGCGGCAGGGGTTTCGGCGCCTGCTGATGGCGGCTGCCCTGCTGCTCGTGCTGATTGCTGCACTCAGCGCCGTCTCCCGAGCGTTGCTGCCTTGGGTCGAACGCTACCAGCCGGATTTCGAGTCGGTGGTCAGCGAGGCGCTCGATGTGCCAGTACGTTTCGGCAGCCTGGACCTGCGCTGGCAGGGCTACCAGCCACAGGTGGTCTTCCGCGATGTCCGCATCGATGCCGGCCCGCGCGCCGATGGGCTGAGCCTGGGATTGTCCTGGTGGCGCAGCCTGGTGGAACGGCGTCTGGTCGCCGACAAGATCACGCTCGATGCCCCCCGGTTTACCCTAATCCGCAATCGCGACGGCTGGGCAGTGGCCGATCTTTCCCTGGAAGGGCGCGCCGGCGTGACCGCCCAGCGAGTTTCCTGGGCCGAGGTGGAAGACCAGTTGGCGCGGCTGGGGCACTTGTCGGTGCGGGACGCGGTGGTGGAGTTCCGCGATCCCGAAGGTCGGGGCGATCGATTGACGTTCAGTCTCGCCGCCGAGCTCGATCGCGATCAGTGGCGTGCGTCGGGGAACGCCCGTCTGGCCGGGATCAGTGACGAGCCGATGCGGTTTGCCGGCGAGGGGCGCTTCGGTGAGCAGAGCCGGGTGTCTCTGTTCCTGCAGGTGAGCGACTGGAAACTGCCCCAGGTGCAGCAGCGGCTGGACCGCTACGGCGGCCCCACAGTGCGGCGCACAATGGGTGGGTGTCCCGGCGACGGCAACCCGGCCCGCTGCGAGGTTGGTATGCCGCGTATCGACACCGGGCGCCTCGATGGCCGGTTGTGGTTGGACTGGGCGCAGACGCGACTGACCGATCTCACGGTACGGGCGGACGTGCGTAATCTTGCGGTCACCCGCGAGCAGTTGCTGGCCGAGGACGATGCCAGTCAGGCATCACTGGATCGCGTTTCGGCGACGCTTGCCTGGGCACGTGATGCCAATGGCTGGCACCTGGATGCCGAGGACGTCAAGGTCCGCCCTTCGCGTGAGGAGCCGTTGCCGACCGAATTCGTGCGCGTGCGCGCGACCGGCGACGAGCTCTTTTTTGCCACCGATCATGCCGATCTTGGCCATCTTGCGGTGTGGCTGGCCGCCGCACCCTTGCCGACGGATTTTCTCGAGCTGCTCGACCAGAACGTGCCGCGCGGGCAGGCGCGCGACGTGCGTCTGCGCTTCATCAAGGGCGAGCTGGTCGAGGGCTTTCTCGATCTGCGCGGCTTTGGCAACACGACCGGCGTTCCGCTGCGCCCGGTCATCGGCACCCGCGCGGGGCGTGGCGGGGCGGATCTGACCCTGTACCGCCAACCCGGCGGCTGGCTGGCCCGAATCGACCAGCATGACCTCATCCTCGCTGTGCCGGGGATGTTCCGGGAACCGGTGAGCATTGATCGGGTGCAGGGCGATCTTTACTGGTTGGACCCGGTAGGGTCACTCGGCGCCAGTGAACAGCCCCCGGCCGGGCTTTCGCTCTTTAGTCCCAATCTGGTGTTGGCCTCTCCCGGACTCGACGTGGCCGGACGGTTCTTCTACCGGCAAGCCAGCGGCGAGCAGCCGGGCTACCTGGGAGTCGACACCGGCTTTGCCGTCGACGACACGCGCGGGATTCCGGGCTACCTGCCGCGCCACGTGATTGGTCCTCGGACACTCGACTGGCTCGATGCCGCCCTCGAGGGTGAGGGCGCGCAAGGTCGGATCGACCAGGGACGTTTCATCTTCCACGGTGACCCGGCTCGCGCGCCGTTCACGGATGGCGGCGGCTACTTTTCGGTGGTGTTCGACTACCACGACCTGACGCTGCCCTATCGACCGGGCTGGCCGGCACTGACCGAGGCCAGCGGCAACATGGCCTTCGTCAACAAGCAGTACCACGTCGATGTCGAGCAGGGCCGGGTCGGGCCGGTGCCGGTCGGTGGTTCGCGCGTGAGTATCTTTGATCTCGATGAACCCAAGCTTCAGATCGCAGTCGACCGGCCGGTGGCGATCGACGCGCTTCTTGAAGGCCTTGGACAGACCCCGTTGATCGACGCCGGGGCGCTTGCCGGCTTCTCGGGGCGTGGCGAGGGGCAGTTCACCCTGGATGTATTGATCGGTCTGACCTCGGGTTCGCCGCCACCCTCGGCGTCCGGGGCGTATCGGTTTGCCGGTCATCGGCTTTCCGTCGCCGACGATCGGTTCGTGTTCGAGGACGTCTCCGGCCCACTGCGTTTCGCGGACACGCGCTTCACCGCTGATGCCCTGTCGGGTCGTTTCCTCGGTGAGCCGTTCCGCGCACAGGTCGATTCGCTTGCCGATCGTTCCGCCACCCGCATCCAGGCGAGCACCCGCTTTACACCGACCGGGCTCTCGACGGTGCTGGGGCCGGTCGGTCAGACGGCGGTCGCCGGGGCGCTGATCGACAGCCTTGACGGCGAGACGGACGTCGGCGTGCGCGTCGACATCCCTCATGGTGGAGGCGGCGGTGTCGGGATCCGATTGGAAAGTGGCCTGGTCGGCTGGCAGAGCCGACTGCCGTCCCCGCTGGAAAAGCCCGCGCCGATCAGTTGGCCGCTGACGGTCGACCTGGACGTGCGCAACGGGGGGCTGCGCGCACTGTCGGCGCGTCTGGAGGGAGCCCAGACCTGGCGTGCCGACCTGGGTTTCGACGAGGGCGGTTCGCTGGCGAGAACCCAATTGGGTAACCGGTCTTCGGTCGGTGAGTCGACCGGCGAAGGGGCGTCGGCGACGCATCGCATCGGCCTGACCCTTAAGGCGCTGGCGATCGACCCCTGGCTCGACTGGTGGGCATCGGTCGAGTCGAGTGGGGGGGCGGCGACCAGCGGCACCAAACCGGGCCAAACCTGGTGGGTTGACGCCCGCATCGGTCGGCTGAGCTTCGGCGACTGGTGGCTCGATGCAGTGACAGCCGGTTGGTCGACCCGTGCCGATGGCTGGTGGCTGGGTGTTTCGGGCGAAGAGAACCGTGGCGAGCTGAGGTTCTCGGCGGGCAGTTCCACGGCGGCCGGGGCCCTGGAGGGGCAGTTTGATCGGCTGCGCCTGCATCGCGAGTCGACATCGACGGACAGCGAGCCGACGCCGCCACAGGCATGGGATCTGGTCACGCTCCCGACCGCCCGTTTCACGGTCGACTCCCTGACGGTCGACGAGCTTCGGCTTGGCCGGTTGGACCTGGAGTCGCGGCCCGAGAACAGTCACTACCGAATTGACCGGGTCGACTGGCAGCCGGTGCCGAGCTTGAGCGTGTCGGGGAGTGGCCGGGTGGAAAATGGTGTCAGCGAAGCCCCCCGGGGTCAGCGGACCCGTCTGTCCCTTTCCATTGCCGGCAACGATCTCGGGACGGCGATCGCGGCAATTAACGGCTATTCACCCATCCAAGGGGGCAGGGTCGATGAGGGGCAAGTGACCATTGCCTGGCCGGGCAGTCCGTCGAGTTTCCATGTCGGTCGAGCCGCAGGCAATGGCCGCTTTCTCCTGTCAGAGGGGCAGCTCAAGGGTATCGATCCGGGCGCCGGCCGGTTGGTCGGGTTGATGAGCCTGGGGGCGCTGGCAGACCGGTTGCGTTTCGATTTCCGCGATGTCACCCGTGAGGGGCTGTACTTCGAGACCCTGGCTGGAAATTGGCGTCTTGACCGCGGACGGTTGATCGTCGATCCGCTCGAACTGATCAACCCGTCGTTGAGCGCCCTGATCGACGGTGAGCTGCAGCTAGTCGACCGGCGGCTCGACCTGACGGCGCGAATCTACGCCGATTTTGGCATGCTTCTGCCGCTGATCGGCACGGTCGCTGGCGGTCCGCTGGTCGGCGGGGCGGTGCTGGCGCTGCAGGAAACGTTCAGGCAACTGGATCAGGCCCCGGAGCCATCGGTCACCTACCATGTTGGGGGATCATTCGAACAGCCCGCGGTCACTAGAGGGGGCACACCATGAGCGAGCCGAAGCCGACCGTCGCCGTCGTGCAAATCAATGGCCGATCCGACTGGGACAGCAATCGTCCGGTCGTGGAGCGGTTGATCGCCCAAGCGGCGGACGGCGATGCCAGCGTGGTCGTGCTGCCGGAAAACCTGCTCGCGATGCCGTCCGACCCGCGCGAGCTGATTGGGATGGCGGCGACGGACACCCCGCGGGCGGTTCGCGACCTCACGTCATGGGCGACGCTGTATGGGGTCTGGCTGGTGGCCGGCACCTTGCCGTTTGTCCCCGACGATCCGGGGGACAGCCATCGGGTCGCGTCGCGAACCCTGGTGATCGATGCACAGGGCAAGGTGGTCGAGCACTACGACAAGATTCATCTGTTCGACGTGGTGCTGCCGGATGGTGAGAGTTACCGCGAGTCGAATACCTTCGTCGCCGGGGATCGACTGGTGGTCGTCGATACACCGGCCGGGCGGTTGGGGCTGGCGACCTGCTTCGACCTGCGCTTTCCGGAGCTGTTCACCCATCTTGCCGAGGCCCGCGCGGACTGGTTCTGCCTGCCATCGGCCTTCACCCGGCCGACCGGCGAGGCGCACTGGCACGTGCTCCTGCGCGCACGTGCCATCGAGAACAGCGCCTGGGTGGTGGCCGCCGCGCAGGTCGGGCGTCACGCCGATGGCCGTGAGACGTATGGTCACAGCCTGGTCGTCGACCCCTGGGGGCGGGTGCTGAAGGATGCCGGTGACACCGCCGACTGCGTTCGGTTTGCGCGTTTCGATTACCCCTGGCTGCAGGGGCTGCGGCAACGCTTCCCCGTACGGGAGCTGCACCGCCCGGCGCTGTTCGCCGGCGGGCGGTAGACCGTCATCATCATGGCGCAAATCCCGCTTGGCCTTTACCATGGCACAACGAATTCCCGTCCGGTCGCTACGACCGGACGCACATATCGACTAGTTGAGAAAATATGACCGTACAGACCGACGACCTGCGCATCGAGGAGATCCACCAGTTGACCCCGCCCGAGGTCTTCCGCACCGAGTATCTGCTCTCGGAAACGGGCGCCGAGACGGTGGATCACGCGCGTCGGACCATCCAGGACATACTCGACCGTCGTGATGACCGGCTGATGGTGGTCATGGGGCCGTGCTCGATCCATGACGTCGATGCCGCACGGGACTACGCCGGCCGGTTGCGCGAGCTGGCCGACGAGGTCAAGGACGACGTGTTCCTGGTGATGCGGGTCTACTTCGAGAAGCCGCGCACCACCGTCGGTTGGAAGGGGCTGATCAACGATCCGGATCTCGACGGCAGCTTCAATATCAACAAGGGACTGGGCGTGGCCCGTCATTTGCTGGTCGACCTGGCCGAAATGGGCGTGCCGACGGCCACCGAATACCTCGACCTGATCAGCCCGCAGTACATCTCGGACTCGATCTCCTGGGGCGCGATCGGGGCGCGGACCACCGAATCGCAGGTCCACCGTGAACTGGCCTCGGGGCTTTCCTGTCCGGTGGGCTTCAAGAACGGCACCGATGGTGGCCTGCGCGTGGCGATCGACGCGATCCGTGCCTCGGCCCGCCCGCACCATTTCCTCTCGGTGACCAAGGCGGGACGCTCGGCGATCTTCGCCACCAGCGGCAACCCGGATTGTCACATCATTCTCCGCGGTGGCCGCAGCACCAACTACGACGCAGCGAGCGTCAGCGAGGCCCTTGAACAGCTCCGCCAGACCGAGATGCCCGAGCGGTTGATGATCGATTTTTCTCACGCGAACAGTCAGAAGCAGCACGCCCGGCAAATCCAGGTGGCAGAGGACGTCGCGGCGCAGATCGCCGGTGGCAATGCCGGCATCGTTGGCGCGATGGTCGAAAGCCACCTGATCGCCGGTCGCCAGGACGTGGTCTCCGGCAAGCCGCTGACCTACGGCCAAAGTATTACGGACGCCTGCATCGGCTGGGATGACAGCCGGGCCGTCATTCATCGTCTTGCCGAGGCGGTGCGAATCCGTCGCGCCGGCGGCGGTGTGCTCGACGAGTTGCCGGAACATGGCTGATCGGGCGATCAGTCGTCGCCCCGCCATTCGCGCCTGGCGACGTACCTGGCAACGCGCCGGCACCGGTCTGTTGCTCGGCTTTGCCTTGCCGTTGTTGGGTTGGACGACCGTCTCGCCGGCGGCCGTCTCGCCCGAGATCGAGGCGCTGATCGAGTCGGTCGACGACCAGACCATGGCCATCGAGCAACTGACCGTGGCGCCTGCCGGGGCATGGGTGGCCCGATCACTGACGGTCGAATCGCTCGCTCAGCTCGACCAGTCCGACTCCTCGCTCCTGCGTCGAGAGTCATCCGAAGCGGGCGGACGGCTCTGGATTGGCGGCTTGCCGGCGGATCTCGACGGCGACTCCCTGCGTGTGGCTGGAGCGATGGTCGATAATGAGGCCGGCGTGCGGCTCGAACGGGAGGTCATCCGTGAGACGCCGGCCTACCAGCGCCTGTCGAACCGCCTGAACGAAGTGCAGGCCGAGGCCCGTGCATTGGCCGTGGCGTTGGAAGAGAACACGTTGCGTCGCCGAATCGCCCGCGATCAACTGGCCGCCTTGTCGCCCCGCGACGGGGATCTTGGTTCGTTGTGGCGTGACGACGGTCCGGTAGACGAATTGATGTCGCGATTGACCGACGAGCGTCGCGCGCTGCTCGATCGACAGGCGGCGATCCACGAGGATATCGACGCGTTGCGCGCCGCACTCGACGAGTTGGCCGGTCAGGCGCCCGGCTGGCGGATCGGGGTGGCACTCAATCAAGCCGATCTCGAGCCGGGTGCCGAGGCCCTGCGGCTGGAATATCGCGTCGAGAATGCCGGCTGGGAGCCGATCTACCGGGCGCGGCTCGATACCACCGAGCGACAGGTCGATTGGCGCATGACCGCCCGGGTGCATCAGCAAACCGGCGAGGATTGGCCGGCGGTGCCGATGACCCTGGTTACCAGCGATCAGCGCCGTTTCTACCCGGTGCCGGAGCTCTCGCCATTAACCATCGGCTTTATCGACCCGGACAAGGGCGCACCGGTTCGCCCGATGGCCCAGAGCGCGTTGATGCGCAGCGATTCAGCCGGCCTTGCCGAGGCGGGACGCATCGAGGATCAGACCGGTTTTGCCACACGCATCGCCGTGAACAAGCCGGCCGCGATTCCCAGCGGCGAGGGCGGGGTGAACCTGGTGGTGCTGGAACAGCCGCTCGACGCCGAGATCTCGTTGCGGATCGCCCCGCAAATCGATCGCGATGCGGTGGTGGTTGGTCGGTTTGTCCCCAGTATCGTCAATCCGTTGCCGTCCGGACGGTGGGAAATCCATCGGGACGGACAGCAACAGGCGGGTCTCTCCCGCCCCGCGCTGCAGCCCGACGAGCCGGTCGAGTTGAGCTTTGGCGTCGACCCCCGACTGGTCGTCGACTACCAGGCCCAGCCGGACGAGCGGGCGGAGCACGGGGTGATCGGCAAGTTCCGGCAGATCGAACGCCGCCGCCAGGTCACCGTGACCAGCCGCCATCAGACGGACGTGCCGGTGGTCGTGCTGATGCGGATGCCGACGCCGCTGGATGCCGATATCGTGGTCGAGGCGCTCGCGGAAACCGACACCCCGACCGAACGCCAGTTCGATGGCCAGAAGGGTGTCTGGGCCTACGAGCGCAAGCTGGCGCCCGACGAATCCTGGAAGATCGACTTCGGCTACCGGGTGCGCTGGCCCGAAGACAAGCAGATCTCGCCGTTCTGATGCATCCGGCATGACCGGCCTGGGGCGATCCTGCAGTGAGTCGGCCCGGTTCCCTATTGCCGACTAAACCTCAATCCACGGAAAAGGACCTACCACGAAACATGCTTGATCTCGTTCTGGCCGGTGGCGGCATGATGCTGCCCATCATCATCGCCTCGGTGATCGCCATGGCGATCATCTTCGAGCGTCTTTACACCTTGCGCCGCGCGCGCATCATGGGCGGCGACCCGGTCGGGATGGTCCGCTCCTGGCAGGGCCACGGCGGCATCACGGCAGCGCGGCTCGACGAGCTGGGTCGGGTATCGCCGCTGGGTCGAATCCTCGCAGAGGGGCTGGCCGGCAGCCATTCGGCCGAGGGCATGCGGGTCCGCATCGAGGATGCCGGCCGACATGTCGCCCACCAGATGGAGCGTTACCTCAACACGCTGGGCACGATCGCGTTGATCGCCCCGTTGCTCGGCTTGCTGGGGACGGTGATCGGCATCATCGATGTGTTCCAGGCAATCACCGCCCACAGCGGGGCCGGGGCGGTCGCGCCGGAGCTGCTGGCAGGTGGCATCGCCAAGGCCCTGATCACCACCGCGGCCGGCATCATGGTCGCGGTGCCGGCATTCATCTTTCACCGCTACTTCCGTGGCTTGATCGACGAGTTGGTCATCGACATGGAGGCCGAGGCGATTCGCCTGGTCGACATGATCCACCCGGCGGGGCTGGGCCGGAGGCAGGCGGCATGAATTTTCGCCAGCGACCACGCGAACCACTCGAGCTCAACCTGATCCCGTTGATCGACGTGGTCTTCATGCTGCTGATCTTTTTCATGCTGACGACGACCTTCGTCCACGACCGCACGCTCAAGGTGGATTTGCCGATTTCCGAATCGGGTAGCAGCGAACGCGCCGAAGTGGAAAACCACGTCATCGAGCTGGACGCACGTGGCGAGATTGCCATCGACGGCACGCGCGTCTCCGAGCAAGATTTGCCGCGCGCGTTGGCCGAGATGGCTAATGACGGTCGTCCCGTCGTGCTCTGGGCGGATGCCCAGGTGATCAACCAGCGGGTGGTGACCGTGCTTGACCAGGCCCGACGCGCCGGCATCGACAAAATCGGCATGGGGACGACACCGCCACGATGAATCCCGATTCGCTCACGCAGAAAGCTCACGCCGCGGCCGGTTGGGAAACCTACCGACGCCTGCTCAACTACACCTGGCGCTACATGCGGGTGCTGGTGATCGCGATCATCGGCATGGTGATCGCGGGGCTCTCCGAAGTCGGATTTGCCGCGCTGATGAAGCCGCTGCTGGATGGCAGTTTCGTCGAGCGTGACCCGACCCTGGTGACCTGGATGCCGCTGGCGCTGTTGGGCGTGTTCCTCTTCCGCGTGATCGGCGAATTCGCCTCGAGCTACGGCATGGCCTGGGTGGGACGCTCGGTGATCCGAGATCTGCGTCACGACACCTTCGCGCAGGTATTGCACCTGCCGCCACGCTATTTCGACCGGGTACCGTCGACCGAGGTGCTCACCCGGCTGAACTACCAGAGCGAGCAGGTTTCCGAGGCCGCCTCCAAGGCGCTCACGATCCTGATCCGCGACAGCGTGACGGTGATCGGCCTGCTGGTGTGGATGCTGTATCTGTCCTGGCAGTTGACGTTGTTCATCTTGGTCCTGCTGCCCATCCTGGTGGGCATGGTGGCCGGCATCTCGAAGGCCTTCCGTCGTTATGCCCGGCGCATCCAGGAATCGATGGGCAAGGTCTCGCACGTCGCCGAGGAGACCATCAGCGGCCATCGCGTGGTCAAGCTCTACGGGGGGGAGGACTACGAGAGCGCGCGCTTCGATCGCCAGAATCAATACAACTTCCGCGCCTTCATGAAGATGCAGGCAGTGCAGGCAGCCTCCTCGCCGTTGACGCAGTTCGTGCTCGCCATCGGCGTGGCCGGGGTGGTCTGGTTTGCCACCAGCGGCGAGCGCATGGACGACATCACGGTTGGCACGTTCGTCTCGTTCATCACCGCGCTGGCGATGACGCTTGCGCCGGCCAAGCGCCTGATCAACCTCAACGCCATCATCCAGAAGGGCATCGCCGCCGGCGAGAGCCTGTTCGCCCTGCTCGACGAGCCGCGGGAATCCGAGACGGGCACCCGGTCGGTCGACCGAGTGACGGGCCGAATCGCGATGGAGGATGTCTGGTTGAGTTACCGGGAGCCGGCCCCGACAGAGCCGGATGCGGGCGAATGGGTGCTGCGCGGCGTGTCGCTCGAGATCGCCGCGGGTGAAACGGTGGCCTTCGTCGGTCAATCCGGGGCGGGCAAGTCGAGCCTGATGGGGGCCTTGCCCCGTTTCGTCGAGATCCAGCAGGGCGTGATCCGCCTGGACGAGTATCGCCACGACGACCTGCCGTTGACCGACCTGCGTCGTCAGTTCGCCTACGTCTCGCAGGAGACGGTGCTGTTCAACACCACCATCGCCGCGAACATCGGCTATGCCGACGGGGCGGACTTCGACATGGACCGCGTGCGCGAGGCAGCCAAGGCCGCGTTTGCCGATCAGTTCATCGAGCAACTGACCGCTGGGTTCGAGACAAACATCGGCGAGAACGGTGTGCTGCTTTCGGGCGGCCAGCGCCAGCGGATCGCCATCGCCCGCGCCCTATACCGCGATGCACCCATTCTGCTTCTCGACGAGGCCACCTCGGCGCTGGATACCCGTTCTGAGGGCTTCATCCAACGCGCGCTGGAGAATCTCACGCGTGGGCGGACCACGCTGGTTATTGCCCACCGCCTGTCGACCATCGAGCACGCTGACCGCATCGTGGTGATGGAGGGTGGCCGGATCGTCGAGCAGGGTCGTCATGACGAATTGCTGGCTGCCGATGGTGCCTATGCCGGCCTGTACCGGCTGCAGTTCGCCGACCAGGCCGACTGATGCGCTACCCCGACTTCTGGCAACGACGCGGTCTGCTGGCCCGGCTGCTCTGGCCCCTGGGCCGGCTGGTCTGTGCCGAGGCCGCCCGTCGCCGCCGGCGCGCGGTCGGTCGGGTGCCGGAGTGCCCGGTGATCGTGGTTGGCAACTTGACCGTGGGCGGCACGGGCAAGACGCCGGTGGTTATCGCGCTGGTCGAGGCGTTGCGTGTCGCGGGCTATACCCCCGGCGTGATCAGCCGAGGCTTCGGCGTGAAGGTCGGCATCGAACCGGTCGACCTGGCCGAGGCGGTCCATCCGTCGAGCTGTGGGGATGAGCCTTGGCTGATTCATCGGCGTACCGGGGTGCCGGTAATCGTTCATCCGTATCGGCGCGAGGCCGCCCGGCAAGTCAAGGCCCGCTACCCCGAGGTCGATGTGATCGTCAGCGACGACGGGCTGCAGCATCATCGGCTGGCGCGCACGATTGAGTGGGTGGTGATCGACGGGCAGCGCGGGCTCGGCAACGGCTGGTGCCTGCCGGCCGGTCCGTTGCGTGAGTCGCCCGCGGTGTTGGACGAGGTCGATGCGGTGTTGGTCAACGGTGACGAGCCATCTCGGCACGGGGCGGGGACGCGTGGGGTACCCGCCTGGCGGATCGATTTCCGCCCGCAGGGGGTGATCGACCTGTTCGATCGAACCGAATGGCCGATCACGGAGTTGGCTGGAAAGGAACTGATTGCGCTGGCCGGCATTGGCAATCCGGCGCGTTTCTTCGCCATGCTCGAGGCACAGGGGGCAGTGATCGAGCGCCACGCCCTCGATGATCATGCCGCGCCGACACAGGCGCAGGCCCGCGCGTGGCTGGCCGATGGGCGCCCGGTTGTCATGACGGACAAGGATGCGGTCAAATGGACCGAGATGCCGACACGCGCCGGCCAGGTGCTCGTCGTGCGGGGTGGCATCGACCTACCGCCGACACTGATCGAGAATACCCTGAACACATTGCAACCATGATGCCCCTGGGTCGACCGGCTGGACGCCGCCGACGCCCCGAGGTCTCCACAAGGTGAAACCGTCGATGGACAAGAAGCTGCTCGATATCCTCGTGTGCCCCGTGACCAAGGGGCCACTGATCTACGACAAGCCGAACGACGAGTTGATCTCGCTTTCGGCCCATCTTGCCTTTCCCGTCCGTGACGGCATCCCGGTGATGCTTGAGGACGAGGCTCGCCAACTGTCCGACGAGGAATACCAGGCCTGGCGCAAGAAACATCCGGCGAAGGGAGAGACGGGCGCATGATGGCCGAGAACGATTGGATCATCATTCCGGCACGGCATGACTCCAGCCGCCTGCCGGGCAAGCCGCTGGCGGAGATCGGTGGGCGACCGATGATCCACTGGGTCTACGAGCGAGCCGTGGCGGCTGGCAGCGAGCACGTGGTCATCGCTACCGACGATGAACGCATCCAGGAGGCGGCGGCCGAGATCGGTGCGCGCGCGGTGCTTACCAGCGAGGGGCACGAGTCCGGCACCGATCGGCTGGCCGAGGTGATCGATCACCTCGACCTCCCCGACGACACGGTGGTGGTGAACCTGCAGGGCGACGAGCCGATGATGCCACCCGTCCTGCTCGCCCAGGTGGCCAATCTGCTGCGCGCCAAGCCCGAGGCGGCGATGGCGACCCTGATGGTGCCGATCACCGGGCGTGATGAATTCCTCTCACCCGATGCGGTCAAGGTGGTGGCCAACGAACGCGCCGAGGCGATGTACTTCTCTCGCGCACCGATTCCGTTTCACCGGGATGGGGTGCCTGATTCGGGCGAGGCGGGCCTGTTTGGGTTTCGTCACCTAGGCTTGTATGCCTACCGCGCCGGTTTTCTGCGCCGCTTTGTCGCAACGGCCAGTCCTGAGATTGAGCGACGCGAAAAGCTGGAGCAGTTACGCGCTCTGTCGATGGGCGAGACTATCGCCATCGAGATTGCCGAGGTGACGCCGCCCGCCGGGGTGGATACCCAGGCGGATCTCGAGCGGGTGCGGGCGCTGATGGCCGAGGAAGTGAACGACTGAATCAGTCCAGCGGACTATCGTCGGATTTGGCCTTGCGTGGCTTCTGGCGCTTGAGATAGATGAAGCCAGCCACGCCCCAGCCGACCAGGAACAGCACGCCGGCGCCGTGACCCAGCCAGAGGGTGGCGGCCATGATGCTGCCCAGGACGAGGGCGATAATCAGGAATTCGAGGGTGCTGCGCTGGATGACCATGTCGTTCAGGTGTTGCCGTCGCTGGAGTCGGGGGTGTCGAGGAATTCGGTATCCTCGTCGGAATAGGCCGGCTGGCAAATGCACAACAGCCGCAGCGGGACCTCGCTTCGGGTCTCGATCCGGTGCGGCTGGCCGGGGGCGATGCGGATGATATCACCCGGCACCACCGCCAGCCGCTCGTCGCCGAGTTCCAGCACCCCGGCGCCGTCGAGGATTTGGTAGACCTCCTCGGCGATGGGGTGGCGGTGCAGCCGGGTCGACCGTCCCGGCTCCACGGTCGCCTCGGCCACGCTCAGGCGCTCGATGCCGTGACGGGACGGATGCAGCAGTTCGCGCACGGCCGAGCCATCGGGGGCCGTGATCGGCTCGACGCGGCTGCGGTGGTTGAGGTAGCTCGAGCGATCAGGCTCCGAACGCCGGCGCTTTGCCATCGCAGGCTCTCCTTTCCGAATACATTGAACAAGGGCAGATCATGACAGAAATCTCCTCCAATCTCCCTGCGACTGGCCCGGAAGCGGTCGACGACGAGACGCTCTACGCGGAGCTCGTCGGACAGACCGCCCGGATCGAATGGGCGGAACTCGAACGCTTCTTTGCCAAGGGCCAAATCTTGAAGATCGCGCCGACCCTGGATCTCGTCGATGTCGCCATGGCGATCATTCGAGACCGTGCCGAGGCGGTCGGCACCTGGCAGGAGGCCGGTGAGATCGATGCCCTCGACACGGGTACTGCGCGACGCTGGGCAGCCGGCGAGGCGACCCTGTGGGCGGTGGTAACGCCGCCGTGGATCCTGGTTCAGGAGTCGGATGAGGCGCCCGTTCGCCACTGATCCGTCTCCCCGAGGTCTCAACCCCGGCAGGGAGGCTGGAGGTGGCAATTCGTGGTCGGGTGGACTACAAGTTAGCCGGCTAAGGAAACTCTGCGCGGTTCGATGACGTCTCTGCGGGACCTCCAAGGGCTCAGATGCAAGGCGCAGTCCGCCGTGAAGGGCCGTCGCCCTTTACAAGGTCCGCAACGCCGCAGATGGGCCCTTGGAGGCCCGCCCGGACGGGGCTTGCGGGTTTGTCCGCACTCGGCGTTGCCGTCCCTCGACGGGCAACGAGCCCGTCTTCGGTCCGGCGCCTTGATTGCGAACAAACCCGCGAGCCAGAGATGCCATCGAACCGTGCAGAGTTTCCTAAACAAACTCTCTTGTCGGCCCGGACCCGATCGCATGCCGGTGTCGGCAACAAACGTCTTCGAGGTTCCATGAGTCAGGATTCCGTGTTGCTTACCCCGGTCACCCTCGGTGATCTTTCCCTGCCCAACCGCGTCATCATGGCGCCGCTGACCCGCTGCCGGGCGACCGTGCCGGGCAATGTCCCCAACGAGATGATGCGCACCTACTACCGGCAGCGTGCCGGGGCCGGTCTGATCATCAGCGAGGCCACCCAGGTGGTTCCTGAGGGGCAGGGGTATCCGGCCACGCCCGGCATCCACAGCGACGAGCAGCAGGCCGGTTGGCAGATGATCACCCGGGCCGTGCATGACGCGGGCGGACGCATCGTGCTGCAGCTCTGGCACGTCGGCCGTGTCTCGCATTCGGACTTCCAGCCCGGCAACAAGCTGCCGGTTGCTCCCTCGGCGATCGCCATCGACGGCGAGGGTTACGTGCCATCGGGTGAGAAGAAACCCTTCGAGACGCCGCGTGCGCTGGAAACAGAGGAAATCCCGGAACTGGTCGAGGCTTATGCCCGGGCCACCGAGCGTGCCCTTGCGGCCGGCTTCGACGGGGTAGAGGTCCACGCGGCCAATGGGTATCTCATCGACGAGTTCCTGCGCGATGGCACCAACAAGCGTACCGATCGCTACGGCGGCTCTCTGGAAAACCGCATGCGCTTGTTGCGCGAGGTGCTGTCGGCGGTAATCCGGGTTGCCGGCGCCGCTCGCACGGGTGTGCGCCTCTCGCCCTTGCAGCCGATGAACGGCATGTATGACAGCGATCCCTGGGGCACCTTTTCCTATGTGGTGCGCGAGCTCAATGCCTTTGGGTTGGCCTACCTGCACATTGCCGGGATGGGTGAGGACGCGCCGGGCGAGGCAGGCCCCGCCTTTGATCTGGCCGATCTCGAGCCGCTGTTCGACGGCCCGGTGATTCGCAATTTCCAGTACGACCAGTCACGCGCCGAGCGTGACGTCGAGCAGGGGCATGCTGCGGCCGTGGCGTTCGGCGTGCCGTTTATCGCCAACCCGGATCTCGTCGAGCGTTTCCGCCGCGATGCGCCCCTTAATGAACCCGACACCTCGACCTTCTACGGTGGGGGGGAGAAGGGGTATATCGATTACCCCACCCTGGATCAGGCGTAAGCCAATCCGAAAAAAGATCGGGCCGACAGAACCCGACACGACTGACACCACCAATCCAAAAGGGGATTCCCATGCAATTCACCAAGAAAGCGATTCGTCATGCCGTGCTGGCTACCGGTTTTGCCTTGGCAGGCAACGTCGCCATGGCCGCCTCCGATGGGCCGGCAACCATCAGTGTCGACCGCCTGTCCATGGAGATGGCCCTGAAGGCCGCCCAGGCCGCGATGGAAGCGTGCCGGGACGAGGGCATCCAGATCGGCGTGACCGTGGTCGACCGCGGTGGTAACGAGCAGGTCGTGCTGCGCGATGTGCTGGCCCCGGACCTGACGTTGCGCATTTCCAAGCTCAAGGCCTACACCGCCATGTCGTTCAACACGGCTACCTCGACCCTCGAGGAGCGTGGTCAGGGCGCTCTAGGGCACGTGCCGGGTCTGATGTTCGGTGCCGGTGGCGTGACCATCGAGGCCGGCGGCAAGACCTATGGCGCGATCGGCGTCTCGGGTGCGCCGTCCGGCGAGACTGACGAGATGTGCGCGCGCAAGGGCGCCGAAGCCGTCGCCATGGATCTCGAGTTCCTCTGATCCACGTTGTCGATGACCACGCCACCACCGGGTGGACGTGGCGTCCTGCTGGCCCGGGCGTCGCCGGGCCTTTTGCGTTTGGCCCGTTGGGCGAGTGGCGCGACGGCCGGGGGCGAGAGTTTCATTGCCGAGTCGCCGGCGCCTGCTCTTGCCGCGTATCAAGGGCTTAGCCCGGCAGGGCGCTCATGGCCGCATTTTTATGGCGCCAGGTGTTGACGCACCCCGGGGGGATCATTAATATGCCGCCCCACGTCGAGAGACGTATTCCCCGATAGCTCAGTTGGTAGAGCAAGTGACTGTTAATCACTGGGTCGCTGGTTCGAGTCCAGCTCGGGGAGCCAAAGCGCCCGTAGCTCAGTTGGATAGAGCGTGCGGCTACGAACCGCGAGGTCGGGGGTTCGAATCCTCCCGGGCGCACCAATCAAGTCCCCATCGTCTAGAGGCCTAGGACACCGCCCTTTCACGGCGGTAACAGGGGTTCGAATCCCCTTGGGGACGCCATACGGTCGGGCAGTGCGTGTCACGCGTGCTGCCTTACTTGTTGGTCACGTGGGAACGTGGTCAACTGCCGGGCCCAGCCCGGCTTTTCACTAGGTCCCCATCGTCTAGAGGCCTAGGACACCGCCCTTTCACGGCGGTAACAGGGGTTCAAATCCCCTTGGGGACGCCATACCAACGAAAAAGCCCGCGCGGGTGATCCGCGCGGGCTTTTTCGTTCCTTGGAGATCGGTTCAGCGTCCGCCGCCGACCCCGGGATTGCCGCCACCGATGCCGGCCCCGGCTCCCTGGCCACCGGTCGTCGGCGAGCCTCCGAGCTTGCCGTAGGCGCCTTGTTCCATCACGCCGAGCATTTCATCGTCACCCGGGGTGTCTTCGGTCTGTTCCAGGTTTTCATCGTGGTACTGCATCAGCAGGTCATCTTCCGGGGTGGCCCAGGGGTTGGCGTGTCCGGCATGGGCGGCACCGGTCATCAGGAAGGTGCTAACTAGGGTGAAAAGGAGGGTTGATCGCATGGGTAAACCTCATCGGTCTGGATGTCGCTTTGCTGCCCGTAGATCTGACGGGCTAAATGTTCCGACCCATAGAAAAATAAATCGTTCCATAAGCTGTGGTCATGACCTGATGTCGCAATGGATTCGGCAGCCGGTGGTAAGGGCTGCTTTACTCGTTGCGGTCAATGCGAATCTCCACCATCGGGAGGGGTGCTATGGGCACACGTACCGAAGACAAGCCGCGCGACTTCGTCATCCAGTGGCATGACGCGAGTCAGCGTCATTTCGATGTGCGCCTGGAGGTCGATGGGGCGCTCAAGTCCTGGGCCGTGCCCAAGGGGCCGTCGACCGATCCGTCCGAGAAGCGCCTTGCCATCGAGGTGGAGGATCACGCCCTCGACTACGCCGGTTTCGAGGGGGTGATCCCAGAGGGCAAATACGGCGCGGGAACGGTGATGGTCTGGGATCGCGGCACCTATCGAAACCTCGACGAACAACAATCGGTGGCCGACGGGCTGCGAAAGGGCCTGATCGAGGTGTGGCTCGACGGCGAGAAGATCCGTGGTGGCTACGCGTTCAAGCGGATCCAGGACGGTGACAAGCCGCAGTGGTTGCTGATCAAGATGCGCGACGAGGCGGCCGATGCGCGCCGCAACCCGGTGTCCACCGAGGCGCGGTCGGTCAAGAGCGGGCGAACGCTGGACGAGATTCGGCAGCAAGAGGCGTCGGCATGACCATGCCGAGCGATGTCTCCCAGCCCGACAAGATCCTGTATCCCGATGCCGGATGGACCAAGGCGGACGTGGTGGGCTATTACGACCGGGTGGCCGAATACATGCTGCCGCACCTCCAAGGCCGACCGCTGACCTTGCACCGCTTTCCCGACGGGATCGACCACGAGGGGTTTTTCCAGCAGGCACGGGCCAAGCATTTCGCCAATCGGGTCGGCAGCCTGCGGATCCGTCATGACGAACCGACCGGATCGGTCGACCATATCGTTTGCGAGGATGCCGACTGCCTGGCCTTTCTCGCTGACCAGGGAACACTCACGTTCCACCGCTGGGCGGCTCGAGGTGGCACGATTGAACGGCCCGATCTGATGATCTTTGATCTCGATCCGCCCGATCGTGACATGGGCCTGCTTAAACGTACGGCGCGTCGGGTCGCCGCGCTCATGCGCGATTGCCAGCTCTCGCCGTTCGTGATGACCACCGGCTCGTCCGGCCTGCACGTGGTCGCGCCGCTGCACCCCCGCTCGGATTTCGACGCGGTCCGTGATCTGGCCTCTCGGATGGCCGAGCACCTGGTCGCCGAGCATCCCCACGAGCTCACCACCGAGCAACGTATCGAGGCCCGCGAGGGGCGGTTGTACCTCGACGTGATGCGCAACGCCTTTGGCCAGACGGCCGTGGCGCCGTACTCGCTCCGAGCGCGTCCCGGTGCGCCCGTGGCTACACCCCTCGATTGGGTCGAGCTCGACAAGGGTGGTTTGCGGCCGGATGGCTACACGCTTGAGAACCTCTTTCGCCGTCTGGGGCAGAAGGGCGACCCCTGGGGGCGGATGTTCGAACAGGCGATCGACCTGTCCGAGGCCCAGAAGGCCTTCGACGCCCTGACGTGATTCTCGGTCAGTCGTTGATCGAGTAGGCGTCGGGCGGCGGGACCTGCTGGCATTCGCGGGTCTCTCCGTCACGCGTGAAGCGCCCTTTGGTGCCCTTGCCCCAAAACGTCATCTCTCCGTTCTCGTCGCGGTAGCGCGAGCCCGACGCGCTTTCCTCGCGCTTCATCAGGACGGTCTCGCCATCGACATTCAGCCGGATCTGGCCACGGCGAATGACGTCAAAGACCACCGCTTGGCCCTGACAGTCGAAGTGGTAGGTCCGCGTGATCGGCTCGAGCATCATCGCCACGGTGCGGCCCTGCGCATCGCGCAACAACAGGCGCTCGCCGTCGGTGTCCCAAGCTTGAGTGTGTTCGAGTGCCTGAAGAAAGGCCGCCTCTTGCTCCATTTGCAGCTCCGAGCAGCTCTTGCGGGTCACGGTGATCGCGCCATAGCCGTCATCGTTTAACGGGCGCCGGTACTGGTTGCAGCCGGCGACCCCGCTGAGATTGCCCTCGGCGTCGACCAGCAGATCGGTGATCGAGGGATCAATGCTTTCCAGGCCGGCGACATTCGCCAGTCGCCAGTGCGTGTCGGCCGGCGGGGTGGGCGCGGCATGCGCCAGCGGGGCAAGAAGACCGGCCGCCAGGCCGAAGGCGAGGGCGCGGATGGCGCGGGTTGGAAAAAGGCTTCCCATGGGACGTGACTCCTTGTCGAGGGGTGAGTGATTGCGTTTCGCTTTGGGGGCTAGCCCTGTTGCGACTTGATGAAATCGTCCAGGGCCACGGCCGTTTCCCGGGGCAATTGCCGCTGCAGATCGGGGTGCAGCCCGCGGCCGGACTCCCCGGTGATCGGCTGGGTCCAGGTCGGCTGGGTCATCGAGCGGGGCCGGCCGAGATGATCGACCTGGAAGGCATCGGCGCTGCCCTGGGAGCGCATGATCAGCGCCGGCGGCACGTCGTGGATCTCGATGACCATACCGCGCTGGTCGCCGATCTGGATTTCGCGCCCGATCAGGGGCTCGAGCAGGGTGAGAATGGTGTTCATGGCATCCATCGGCCGGGCGAGCGTGCTCGCGGAAATGTAGGCTAGTCTTGAAAATCCGATTGATAGACCAGTCTAGCGAGAGGCTCTCGCTCAAACCGCCTGCGGGCGGTGTCGTCAGGTTTATCCCGACCCAATCAATCCGTGGATGGTAGCAGGAGCGACCACCGATGCGTTTCGACCTCTTGACCAATGAGACCCTCTATCGGGGATTTTTCTCCCTGCAGCGCTACCGGCTGCGCTTCGAGTATTTCGACGGCAGCTGGTCGGAGCCGATCGAGCGCGAGATCTTCGAGCGCGGCCACGCCGTGGCCGTGCTGCCTTATGACCCGGAGCGTGGCGAGGTCGTCCTGATCGAGCAGTTTCGCCCCGGGGCGCTCGATGCCCCGACCGGCCCGTGGCTGGCCGAGATCGTCGCCGGGATGATCGAGCCGGGCGAGTCGGCCGAGGACGTCGCCCGGCGCGAGTCGGACGAGGAGGCAGGGCTCGCGATCAACGAGCTCTATCCCCTGACCCGTTACTGGGTCAGCCCGGGCGGCACCACCGAGAGCATCTACCTGTTCCTGGTCCGAGTGAACACCGCGCAGATCGATCGTGACGGCGATGGACGGGTCGACGGGCAGTTCGGGTTGGACCACGAGCACGAGGACATCCGGGTGCGGGTGGTGCCGATCGAGCAGGCGGTCGCCGACGTCGAGGGTGGGCGGATTGTGGCGGCCGCCCCGGTGATCGCCTTGCTCTGGCTCGATCGGTTGCGGTTGCAGGGAAAGCTCTGAATGGCCGTGGTTTACCGCGGGTTCCTTACTCCGTCCGATAGGAAGGCACCGGATTTGATAGAATCCCGGGTCTTCGATTCATTGCGATCGCCCGGTTAGCCGGCTCGAATAAACACGAACAACACCAGGAACCTCGAGAAACCGTCGCGAGCCGCCCGGGTGCAAGGAGCCGCGGAGCGAGTGACGAGACATATCGCCAGATAGGTGAGGAGCGAGCGCGCACGCGACGTAGCAATCGGGTGGCGCAGCAGGTTTTTCGAGGTTCCCAGAATTCATGATCACAAGCCGTTGAGGATCACCCATGCTTGAAGCCTATCGCGAACACAAGGCCGACCGTGCCCAGCAGGACATCCCGCCGCTGGCACTGACTGCCGAACAGACCGCCGACCTGATCGAGTTGATCAAGAGCCCGCCGGCGGACGTGGAGCACGACGAGCTCAAGTACCTGCTCTCCCAGCGCGTGCCGCCGGGCGTGGACAAGGCCGCCTACGTCAAGGCCGCCTTCCTGGCCGACGTGGCCCACGGCCGTGCCGAGTCCCCGCTGCTTGATCGCCATGAGGCCGTCGAGTTGCTGGGCACCATGATGGGTGGCTACAACGTCGATCCGTTGATCGAACTGCTCGACGACGAGACGGTCGGCGAGGATGCGGTCAAGGCGCTCTCCAAGTTGGTGATGGTCTACGACTCGTTCCGCGACGTCGAAGACAAGTACCGCGACGGCAGCGAGAACGCCGGTCGGGTACTCGAATCCTGGGCCAACGCCGAGTGGTTCGAGGCCAAGCCGGCGCTGGAGGAGGAGATCGAGGTGATCGTCCTCAAGGTGCCGGGCGAGACCAACACCGACGATCTCTCCCCGGCCCAGGAGGCCTGGAGCCGCCCGGACATCCCGCTGCACGCCCGCTCGATGCTGCAAGCGAAGATGCCCGAGGCGCTGGAGACCATCAAGACGCTCAAGGAGTCCGGCCACAAGATCGCCTACGTGGGCGACGTGGTCGGTACCGGTTCCTCGCGCAAGTCCGCGATCAACTCGGTGCAGTGGCACATTGGTCGCGACATTCCGCACGTGCCCAGCAAACGCACCGGCGGCGTGGTGCTCGGCGGCAAGATCGCGCCAATCTTCTTCAACACCGCCGAGGATTCGGGCGCCTTCCCGATCGAGTGCGACGTCGATGCGATGGAGACGGGCGACGTGCTCACCATCCGGCCGTTCAAGGGCGAGATCCTCAAGAACGGTGAGGTGATCACCACCTTCAACATGCGCCCGAGCACGCTACCCGACGAGGTGCGTGCCGGTGGCCGTATCCCGCTGATCGTCGGTCGCGGCCTGACCGGCAAGGCGCGCGAGTCGCTCAAGATGGCGCCCTCGGATGTGTTCCTGCGCGCCGAGCAGCCGGCGGATACCGGCAAGGGCTTCACGCTGGCGCAGAAGATGGTCGGTCGCGCCTGTGGTGTCGAGGGCGTACGCCCGGGCACCTACTGCGAGCCGAAGATGGCCACCGTCGGCAGTCAGGACACCACCGGCGCGATGACCCGCGACGAGTTGAAGGAACTGGCCTGCCTGGGCTTCTCCGCGGATCTCGTGATGCAGTCGTTCTGCCACACCGCCGCCTACCCGCGGCCGGTAGACATCGCCCTGCAGCACGAGCTGCCGGAGTTCATTTCGACCCGTGGAGGGGTTTCCCTGCGCGCGGGCGATGGCGTGATCCACTCCTGGCTCAACCGCATGATCCTGCCCGACACCGTCGGCACCGGCGGTGACTCGCATACCCGTTTCCCACTGGGTATCTCGTTCCCGGCCGGTTCGGGCCTGGTGGCGTTTGCCGCCGCGCTGGGCGTGATGCCGCTGGACATGCCGGAATCGGTGCTGGTGCGCTTCAAGGGTGAGATGCGGCCGGGCATCACCCTGCGCGACCTGGTCAACGCGATTCCCTACAAGGCGATCCAAAGCGGTCAGTTGACTGTCGAGAAGAAGGGCAAGACCAACGTCTTCAACGGCCGTGTGCTCGAGATCGAGGGGCTGCCGGATCTCAAGGTCGAGCAGGCCTTCGAGTTCGCCGACGCCTCGGCCGAGCGCTCGGCCAACGGTTGTACCGTCCGCCTCGGCCGCGAACCGATCAAGGAATTCCTCAAGAGCAACATCACGCTGCTCGAGTGGATGATCAGCCAGGGCTACGAGGATAAGCGCACGCTGGGCCGTCGCATCGAGGCGATGCAGGAATGGCTCGACAACCCCGAACTGCTCGAGCCGGACGCCGATGCCGAGTACGCCGAGATCATCGAGATCGACCTCGACGAGATCACCGAGCCGCTGCTCGCCTGCCCGAACGACCCGGACGACATCAAGCCGCTCTCCGAGGTCGCCGGTGACGAGGTCCAGGAGGTGTTCATCGGTTCGTGCATGACCAACATCGGCCACTACCGCGCCGCCGGCAAGGTGCTGGAGTCCTACGGTGGCTCGGTGCCGACCCGCCTGTGGATCGCGCCGCCGACCCGCATGGACCAGCACCAGCTCTCCGAAGAGGGTTACTACAACATCTTCGGCCGCGCGGGTGCCCGCATCGAGATGGCCGGCTGTTCCCTGTGCATGGGCAACCAGGCCCGCGTCGCCGACGGGGCGACGGTGATGTCGACCTCGACGCGCAACTTCCCCAACCGCATGGGCAAGGATGCGCGCGTCTACCTGGGGTCGGCCGAGCTCTCCGCGGTGACCGCGATCCTGGGCAAGCTGCCCTCGGTCGAGGAATACCAGGAGCACGTCGCCCACCTGGCCACGATGTCGGCCGAGATCTACCGCTACCTCAATTTCAACGAGATCGAGGAGTATCAGGAAGAAGCTACCAAGGGGCTGCAGATGCTCAAGGATATCCCCGTCGTCACCGTCTGATCGGGTTCCGTCCTAGCCCGGGCTTCCCGCCGGGGCGATATTAGCCTTGTATCCGCCGGGCAGAAACGTGATTTCCGACAGGAGACACGTTTGGCCTGGCGGTTTTGTTTTCTGCCACCGTCGCCAGGTTCCTCTTGACCGCCAGTTACCTCGATTTTGAGCCGCGCATCGCCGACATCCTGCCGCTGGGCCGGGAGGTGCTCTCCTGCTCACCGGACACCCCCTTCGAGGTGGCCGGTCGGATGCGCGCCAAGAGCGTCAGTTCGATAGTCGTGATCGACGAGATGGGGCCCGTCGGAATCTGGACGGAACATGACGCACTGGCGCTGGATTTGTCCTCACCGGCCTGATCCTGCCCATCGGCGAGCAGGTGGTTCGTGAGCCATGCCTTCAGTCCGCCGAATGGGGTGAGCGCGTCAAGATCGCGGTCAACCTGTCTGCTCGTCAGTTCACCGACCCGCATCTGCCCGACTCGCTCATCGCGGCCTGCGAGCAAGTCGGGGTCTCGGGCACGTCATTGACCTTGAAGATTACCGAAACGGCCTTGATGCGGGATGTGGATGCCCACGTGGCAACCATGAGCCGGTTGCGTGATGCCGGCTTCCGATTTTCGATCGATGATTTCGGCACGGGGTACTCCTCGCTCGCCTATCTGCGACGGTTCCCGCTCGATTGCCTGAAGATCGATCGGGGGTTCACCGCCGATTTGATGGACAGTGCTGATGCCCGTTCGATCGTTTCCGCGACCATAGCCCTGGCCCACAACCTTGCGGTTGCGGGTCATCGCCGAGGGCGCGGCGAGACCGCCGAGCAATCACGCCTGCTCACCGAGCTGGGTGCCGACCTGCAACAGGGGTACTACCACGGCCGACCGGTGCCTCCCTCGGAGTTCGCCCGAACTTGGGGGGTGGATTGAGTTAACGACGTTTACATTGAAATTCGTCGAGTCTCTGGCTAGATTGTTGATTTGGTACGGTAACAACCATATCCGTGCCCCGGTCACGTGCAGACACCCAGTCACGGAGGTGCCCGATGAGCAGGCGAATGACCATGGAGGTGGAGCCGGCCGAAGACCACGCGGTGGCGACGGATTCCCGGTTTGCTCAATTGTTGGCGCGGGCCGACATCCGTATCGACGGCGACCGTCCCTGGGACATTCGCATCCGCGATCCACGGGCGACCGATCGCATCCTTGGCTGGGGCAACCTCGGCCTAGGCGAGGCGTTCATGGCCGGCTGGGTGGAGATCGAGCGGGTCGACGAGTTCGTCGATCGCGTATTGCGAGCCGAACTGACCCGCGAGGTCGGCCGATCCCCGCGCCTGTGGTTGCCTGCACTCAAGGCGCGCCTGCTCAACTGCCAGACTCGGTCACGCTGCTGGGAAGTGGGCGAGCGTCACTACGATCTCGGCAATGAGTTCTACCGCGACATGCTCGACCCCCGCATGACCTACACCTGCGGGTTCTGGGGCGATGGCGCCGAGACACTGGCCGAGGCCCAGGAGCACAAGCTCGATATCATCTGTCGCAAGCTCGACTTGAAGCCCGGCCAGCGGGTGCTCGACATCGGCTGTGGCTGGGGCAGTTTTATGATCTACGCCGCCGAGAAGTACGGCGCGGAATGCGTGGGCCTGACCATCTCGAAGGAACAGGCCGCCTTTGGGCGGGATCTAGCGGGCGATCTGCCGGTGGAATTCCGGCTCATGGACTACCGGGACGTCGACGAGCCCTTCGACCATGTGGTCTCGGTGGGCATGTTCGAGCATGTCGGCCGTCACAACTACGATGAGTACATGCAAGTCGCCCGTCGCTGCCTCAAGCCCGACGGTTTTTTTTTGCTGCATACCATCGGCACCAATCGCGAAGGCTCACCGCCGGACCCGTGGGTCGGCAAGTACATCTTCCCCAACGGCGAGTTGCCGGCAATGCAGCAGGTCATCGACGCCTGTGAGGGGCGCTTTGTGGTCGAGGACATGCACAACTTCGGCGCCGATTACGATCACACCCTGATGGCCTGGTACGAGAACTTCGAGCGGGCGTGGCCAAAGTGGCGCGAGGAGTATGGCGAGACGTTCGGCCGGATGTGGAAATACTACCTGCAGGCCTGCGCCGGCGGGTTTCGTGCCCGTCAGATTCAGCTGTGGCAATTCGTCCTGTCACCGACCGGGGCGCGCGGCGGCTATCGCCGCCCGGTGTGAATCCCCCGCGCCACGAGTATCAACCATTTCGTGCGCCGATTACGACCATGGCGACCAGCAGCGCCAACACCAGGCCGATGATGACCGCCAGGTCGCGCCAGTAACGCCAGTCCTCGCGTGGGTGGCGGGAAAACGACCAGCCTTGCCGGCGTGGCGGTAGCGTCGCGGGCCGAGGTGGCGCCCGGCGCTTGTCAGGCCGCTTGCGCCGACGACGCAGCGCGAGCAGGAGCATGGCGACAGCCACCAGAACGATTAGCAACAGGTCCATGGTGCCCCTCTAGTGGTCGTTGCCGTTCTCGGGGCCACCGAGGTCCTCGAGGCGCACACGGTAGGCTTCTTCCAGTGAGGTAATCCCCGCACGCGCCATTTCCAGGCCGTGGCGCGTCAGTGTGCGCATGCCCTTGTCCACGGCCAGCTGGCGCAGTTCCTCGGTGGTGATGCCATGGGCGATATGGTTGGCCATGTCCCGGTCGACCACGATCAGCTCGTAGGCCATGGTGCGACCGACATAGCCGGTCTGATCGCAATGATCGCATCCGCTCGAGTGCCAGAACGTCTCGTTTTCGTCCACGCCCATGGTCTCGCGTACCAGCGGTTCGGGATGGTGCTTTTTCTTGCAGTGCGAGCAGAGGATGCGCACCAGACGCTGGGCCAGCACGCCCATGACCGTCGAGCTGACCAGATAGGGGGCGACGCCCATGTCCACCAGGCGGGTGACCGCGCTGGGTGCATCGTTGGTGTGCAGGGTGGAGAAGACCAAGTGACCGGTGAGGGCGGCCTTGACCCCGCTCTCGGCGGTTTCTAGGTCGCGTATCTCGCCAATCATGATCACGTCCGGATCGTGGCGCAGGATGTTGCGCAGCGCCCGGCCGAAGGTATAGCCGATCCCGCCATGCACCTGGACCTGGTCGATGCCGTCCATGTCGTACTCGACCGGGTCCTCGACCGTGATGATATGCGGGTCGCCGGCCTTCACCTCCTGGAGCAGCGAGTACAGCGTCGTGGTCTTGCCCGAGCCGGTCGGCCCGGTCACCAGGATCATGCCCTGGGGCCGGGCGATCAGGTTGCGGATGATGCGCTCGTCGCTCTTGGAAAAGCCCAGCGCGTCCAGCGGCTTCAAGCCCATGTTCTTGTTCAGGATGCGGATGACCACGCTCTCGCCGTTGAACGTGGGCATGACCGAGATACGCAGGTCCACTTCCTGCTTGCCCATGTGCACCCGGGCGTGGCCATCCTGCGGCAGGCGGTGCTCCGCGATGTTCATGCGGCCCAGGATCTTGATGCGCGCTACCACGGCCAACAATTGGGCCTTCTCGATCGAGCGGACCGTCTGCAGGGCCCCGTCGAGACGAAAGCGCACCAGCACGTTGTCGCGGCGCGGCAGGAAATGGATGTCCGAGGCACCGCGGCTGATCGCCTGCATCAACAGCGTGTTGACCATCTTGACCACGGGGGGACTGCTCGCCTGGTTCTCGATTTCCGGCTCGGGATTCGGCGTCGATCCCGCCTTCTCCTCGTCGTGGCGAAGGAACGCCTCGTGATCGGCGCCGACCGATTCCACGCGGTAGGCACGGTTGATCGCACTGGCGATCTGGTGGGCCGAGGCCAGCACCGGCTCGATGCCCAGCCCGGTGTAGAAACGCAGGATCGACAGCAGCTCCTGGTCGGTCGGTCGGGCCGAGGCCACGACCAGCACGGAATTCCGGCGGGCCAGCGGCAGCACATTGAGACGCAATGCCATCTCGTAGGGAATCTGCGCGGCGACTTCCGGTGGCGGCACGAACGCGCCGAGGTTCACCTGCGGAATGCCCAGTTGCGAACAGAGCGCCTGCTCGAGCTGTTCGGGCGAGATGATCTTGCGCTCTACCAACCAATCACCCAGGTGGGTTGCCGGGTGATGGCGCAACGATTCCAGTGCACTCTCCAGCGCCTCGCGACTCAATGCGCCGCGCTGCACCAGTACCTCGCCCAGGCGCTGGACCCGCGCATTGCGCGCCGAATGCAGTGCTTCGTTGATGTCCGTCTCGCTGCCGATGCGCATTACCGGCATGGCCTGGGCCGTTTCCGTCATCGTTGGTCCTCGTTACGTGATGGTCGAATCATCGCATACCGCCCGCCATATCCGCAGGCCCCGATTCCCAGCGTGGTAGGCTGCGGTCCCCTTTGTCTATTCGTACAAACCCGGTCCGTCCATGAGCGAAAACCAGCCATTCTGGCGCCACAAGCGTCTCACCGAGATGACCCCGACCGAATGGGAATCGCTTTGCGATGGTTGTGCCAAGTGCTGTCTGGAGAAGGTGGAGGACGAGGGCGGCGATGTCTACTACACGGATGTCGCCTGTCATCTGCTGGACGCCGGCACCTGCCAGTGCAGCGACTACCTCAATCGCCAGACCCGTGTGCCCGGCTGCGTCTGGTTGCGTCCCGAGGACGTCGAGGAATTCGACTGGCTCCCCGCCACCTGTGCCTACCGGCGCATTGCCGAGGGGCGGGATCTGCCGCCATGGCACCCGCTGCTCACTGGTGACCCCGGCAGTACGATGAACAGTGGCTACTCGGTCGCCGGACGGGCCGTGATCGCCGAGAGCCCCGACCGCGAATCGATCGACTGGGAGGCCCACGTGGTCGACTGGCCGCTCGAGGAAAGCGACTAAGGGACATTCAATCCAGGCGAACCACCCGCAGCCGGAGGGCGTTGCCGATCACGCTGACCGAGGAAAACGACATTGCGGCCGCCGCGATGATCGGCGAGAGCAGCACGCCGAAGACCGGGTAGAGCAGGCCGGCGGCGATGGGGATGCCGGCCGTGTTGTAGGCGAAGGCGAAGAACAGGTTCTGGCGGATGTTGCGCATGGTCGCCCTCGACAGCCGATGGGCCTGAACCAGTCCGTCGAGATCGCCGCGCAGCAGGGTGATCCCGGCACTCTCGATGGCCACGTCCGTGCCGCTGCCCATGGCGATGCCGACGTCGGCGGCGGCCAGTGCTGGGGCATCGTTGACCCCGTCGCCGGCCATCGCAACGACTCGGCCCTCTGAGCGCATCTGTTCGACCACCTGGCTCTTGCCTTCCGGCAGGACATTGGCCCGCACCTGGTCGATGTCGAGCTGTCGGGCGACGGCGCGGGCGGTCTCTTCCGAATCGCCGGTGAGCATGACCACCTCGAGTCCGGCTTGCTGCAGGCGGTGAACGGCATCGGCGGTCGACTCGCGTATCGGGTCGGCGATTGCCAACAGCCCGGCGGGCTGGCCGTCGACGGCAACGACGATCACTGTCGCGCCCTCATGGCGCCAGGATGTCGCCGAATCCTCCAGTGCTTTCGTGTCGATGTCGTGGCCGTCCATGAGGGTGCGGTTGCCGATCAGCACCGTTCTCCCGTCGACGCGGCCGGTGACGCCCTTGCCGTTTTCGGCATCAAAGTCGGCGGCATCGGGCAGGTCGAGCCCACGTTCGCGTGCCTCGGCGATGATCGCCTCGGCCAGGGGGTGCTCACTGCCTTGTTCGAGTCCGGCGACCAAGCGAAGCAGCTCGTCCTCCCCAAGCTCGCCGGTTGCCTGGATGCGGGTCACGCGCGGGCGGCCCTCGGTGAGCGTCCCGGTCTTGTCGATCACCACCGTGTCGACCTGTTCAAAACGTTGGAGTGATTCGGCATCACGAATCAGTACCCCGGCGCGCGCGCCACGTCCGACGCCCACCATGATCGACATCGGGGTGGCCAGGCCCAGGGCGCAGGGGCAGGCGATGATCAACACGCTGACCGCCGCGATCAGGGCATAGGCCATGGGCGGCTCGGGACCGACCACCGACCAGATGATGAAGGCAACCACCGCCGCGGCGATGACGCTGGGCACGAACCAGGCGGCCACGCGGTCGGCCAGACCCTGGATGGGCGCGCGGCTGCGTTGGGCCTTGGCCACCATCTGCACGATGCGCGAGAGCATGGTGTCGCGGCCAACCTTGTCGGCGCGCATGACGAAGCTGCCTTGACCGTTGATGCTGCCGCCAATGACGGTGTCGCCCGGCTTTCGGGTGACCGCCATCGGCTCGCCGGTGATCATCGATTCGTCGATATTGGAACGCCCCTCGATGATCTCGCCGTCCAGCGGGACGCGATCACCGGGACGCACGCGCAGGTGATCGCCGATCTCGACCTCGTCCAGCGAGACATCCTCTTCCTCTCCGTCCTTGATGCGCCGGGCCGTGGTCGGCGCCAGGTCGAGCAGGGCGCGAATGGCCCCGGAGGTCTTCTCGCGGGCGCGCAGTTCGAGGACCTGGCCCAGCAGGACCAGCACCGTGATCATCGCCGCGGCCTCGAAATAGACGGCAACCGAGCCGTCGGCCTGCCGGAACGCCGCTGGGAAGATGCCGGGGGCGGCGGTGGCGACCAGGCTGTAGGCCCAGGCCACACCGGTCCCCAGCGCGATCAGGGTGAACATGTTGAGCTGACGGTCGACCACGGAGCGCCAGCCCCGCACGAAGAACGGCTTGCCAGCCCACAGGACCACTGGCGTGGCCAGCAGTAACTGAATCCAGTGGTTCACCTGGGGCGCAATCCACTGGTCGATGCCGAGGAAATGCCCGCCCATGGCCATGAGGAACAGCGGCAGGGCCAGCAGCGCGCCGATCCAGAACCGCCGGGTCATGTCGATCAGTTCCGGGTTGGGGCCGTCGTCGCGGCTGACGGTCTCCGGCTCCAGCGCCATGCCGCAGATCGGACAGCTTCCTGGTCCCTGCTGGCGGATCTCGGGGTGCATCGGGCAGGTGTAGATCGCCTCGGGATCCGCCGGGGCGGTCGCTTCGTCCGACGGGTTGTCGTCGGACAGGTAGCGCTCGGGGTCGTCGTCGAACCGCTCCCGGCAGTGGGCCGAGCAGAAATGGAACGTCTCGCCTTGGTAGTCGCTGTGGTGTTCGCTTTTGGCCGGATCGACCTGCATGCCACAGACCGGGTCGGTGACGTGCTGCGTGGTATCGGTCGTCGGCTGAGTCATTGGGTCGGACCTCGAACGGGGTGGAGACAGATGTCTCGTTGGAGCCTAGACCTCAATCGGAGTGGGCGACTAACTGGTTGGTCGAGCGGTGAGGTGAGACTCAGCGCTTGAGCTTGTCCTTGAGGCACTCCATGAGCAGGGTCTCGTCCGGCGGGCCACCATTCTGCTGGGCCTGCCAGAGGGCCTCGCCGAGGCAGTCGATCATCTCGTGTTCGGCCTCGAGCGGGTCGGCCTTCTTCAGGGACAGTTCCGAATGCACCGAGCGGATGCCGGCGGGCC
Organism: Halothiobacillus sp.; assembly: GCA_016278265.1. Classification (GTDB taxonomy): domain Bacteria; phylum Pseudomonadota; class Gammaproteobacteria; order Halothiobacillales; family Halothiobacillaceae; genus Guyparkeria. Next base: position 602,716 of record JADQCE010000002.1, read on the forward strand.
GGTCGGTCTGCACCATCTCGCGCAGGGACAGGTGCATGCTCATGTGCAGGAAGGGGTTGGTCACGCCCATCTCCGGCGGCCAGTCGGCCTCCAGGGCGAACTCGGGCTGATCGAGCAGCGAGTGGTATTCGGGATGATCGCGGATCACGTCGAAGAGCATCTGCTCAATCGGCGCCAGCGGCTTTTTCTGTTTGCCCTTGGTCCAGGCATCGATGAAGGGCTGGCGCATCTTGCGACGGTCGCTGGAGTACATGGACGGCTCAACTGTCGGTGGGTTCGGTGGCGTAGCGGGCGATGAGCTCGGGGCTGCATGCCTCGGTCTTGTCGCGATAATCGCACAGGTCGCAGACGATGCAGGCGCCGCAATCGGGTTTGCGCGCTTTACAGACGTAGCGGCCATGCAGGATCAGCCAGTGATGGGCATCGAGCTGGTATTCCTTCGGGATGACCTTGAGCAGCTTGTCTTCGACGGCGCGCACCGTCTTGCCCTTGGCCAGCCCCGTGCGGTTGGCGACGCGAAAGATGTGCGTGTCGACCGCCATGGTCGGCTGGCGGAAGACGGTGTTCAAGACCACGTTGGCGGTCTTTCGGCCGACCCCGGGCAACGCCTCGAGGGCATCGCGATTGGCGGGCACCTCGCCGTCGTGGTTGTCGATCAGCTGTTGGCAAAGGGCGTAGACGTTCTTGGCCTTGGTCTTGTACAGGCCGATGGTGCGAATCGCATCGGTCAACTCGTCAAGACCCAGGTCGAGAATCGCCTGCGGCGTGTTGGCACGCTGGAATAGCGGGCGGGTCGCCTTGTTCACGCCGGCATCGGTCGCCTGGGCGGACAACACCACGGCGACCAGCAGTTCGAAGGGCGAGGTGTACTCGAGCTCGGTGGTCGGCTCGGGGCGTTGGCGCTGGAAACGGGCGAACATCTCGCGGCGGGTGCGGGGATTCATGCGGTCCGGTCACTCGGGAATCGGGTGGTGGGCTGCATGATAAACTCCGCGCCTAGGGAAACTCTACACGATTCGATGGCATCTCTGTCTCGCGGGTTTGCCCGCAATCAAGGCGCCGGACCGAAGACGGGCTCATTGCCCGTCAAGGGAGGGCAACGCCGAGTGCGGGCAAACCCGCGAGACCCTCCGGGCGGGCCTCCACGGGCCCATCTGCGGCGTTTCAGTCCTTGTAAAGGGCGACGGCCCTTCACAGCGGACTGCGCCTTGCATCTGGGCCCTTGGAGGTCCCGCAGAGACGTCATCGAATCGTGCAGAGTTTCCCGATCAAAGAACCACCAGACGGACTCGCGTCCGGGAGAATCGAAACGTGGAGAAGTCATCGGGAGTCGGGCCATTGGGAACCGTCGGGGCCGTGTGGGGCGTGCTGGGCCTGTGCGCGCTGCTGCTCTGGGCGATCTACCGCCTGTCCTTCTACGCCATGGAGGCCTGGACCGGATCCTGGGCCTGGTGGCACTGGGTGTTCTTTGCCGGCTGGATGGTGTTCATGCTCTACAGCGAGGGTTACAAGGGCTTTCAGAAAGGGTTCTCGCCGCGGGTGGTCGCCCGGGCGGTCTACCTGTCTCGCCACCCGGTTGGCTGGCATGTGCTGCTCGCGCCCCTGTACTGCATGGGCTACATCCATGCGACCAAGAAGCGCCGCATCGTTGCCCTGTCGGTGACTGCCGGCGTGGTCATGCTGGTGCTGCTGGTCGGCCTGCTGCCGCAGCCGTGGCACGGGATCGTGGATATGGGCGTCGTCGCCGGGCTTGGCTATGGGCTGATCGCGATTCTGGCCTTTACCTTGAAGGCGCTGTTGGGGCGACCGCTCGACTGGCCCACGGACGTCCCTGAAAGCGAGTCCCCTGTGGGGCAGGGCTGACCCAGATGACGGGATCGAACCACGAGCGCAATCGACTCTCGCGGGTGGTCACCCGCAGTGGAGACCATGGCGAGACCGGGCTGGCCGATGGCCGGCGTCTGGCCAAGGACACCGCCACCATCGAGCTGCTGGGTGAGCTCGACGAGCTCAATGCCCGCCTGGGAAGCCTGAGCGTTTCGCTGACGGGCGAGCCGGACAAGCTGGCGTTCGTCCGCGAGCAGCAGCAGGCCGTCTTTGATCTGGGTGGGTTTGTGGCGATGGGGGCGATGGCCGTGGCGAGCCAGTTGCCTTCGCTCGAGCGTCTGGATGACTGGATCAAGGCCGGCAATCGCGACCTGCCGGCGCTCAAGGAATTCATCCTGCCGGGCGGTACCGAGGCGATGGCGCGCGCGCACCTGGTGCGCACGGCAACTCGTCGTGCCGAACGCCTGGCCTGGTCCTGGTGCCAGGAAGGGGGCGATGCTCGCGAGCGTGCCCCGTTGGCTACCTACCTGAACCGGCTTTCGGATGCGTGGTTCGTGTTCGCTCGCCTACTCGATCGCGACGGCCAGCACACGGCCTACTGGCGCGGCTCAGCCGCCTCGGACTGAGTCGCGTCGCCCGGCCGCTCTGATGCCGGGTGGGTGGCTGCCAGCGTCGCCTCGCCCATGTCTTCCTCCCATTGCCGGCGGTGCTCGGCAAACCGCTGCAGTGCTGGGATGGCCTTCAGCAGTTGCGCGGGGAAGTGGGGTGAGCTGCCTTCGATTGCTTGTTCCACCGCCGCCAGGGTGATGCGCTCGCCGGGCCGTGCCGGCAGGAAGCAGGTGGTGTCGCTCGGCTCGCTGATGCGCAACAGGTTGGCCTCCACCAGCTTTTCCAGCAATGGGTCGATCCAAACGGGTGCCAGTTCCCGATAGTGTTCTACCCGCTCGGCCAGTTGATCGCGATCCGGCGGCAGTTTGCCGGCCTCGAAGCGGCGCTCGATCTCGTCTAGGAGCACGATGCCCGCCGCCAATCGCGTTCCCGGGTGAACCGGCTCGGGTTTCCCCAGTGTCAGTCGATCGCTGTGCTGCCACGCATAGCTGATGCCCGCGCCGATCAGCACGATCATCCAGGCAATTTGCAACCAGATCAGAAAGAGCACCAGCGAGGCGAAGGCCGAATACACGGCGGTGTAAGCGGTCGATCCGGCAATCAGTCCGCCGAACACGAAGCCTAGTAGGCTCCACAGGACAGCGGCCACCAGCCCGCCCACCAGCGCCGAGCTGGGGCGCACTCGCGTATTGGGGATGAACAGGTAAAGAAAGGCGAACGCCCCGGTCCAGATGGCCAGCGGAACGAGATACCCGAGCCACTTGAGCAGGGTGGCCAGCACCGAGAGCTCGGCGAACTCGCGAACGCCAGGGGCGGCAAACAGGGTGGCCGTCAGGCTGCTGGCGGCGATTACCAGCACCGGGCCGACCATGAGGACCGAGAGATAGTTGGCGAAACGGGCCGACATCGATCGCAGCTGGTGCACGTTCCAGATGCGGTTGAAGACCCGTTCGATCTTCTGCATCAGGGCGATGACCGTGAAGAAGAGCAGGGCGATGCCGACGGCACCGAGGATACCGACCCGGATATTCTCCACGAAATCGAGCAGGCGCAGCGTCAGTTCGTCCGCGGCCTCGCCCAGCGGCGCCATCAGCGAAAGCAGGAACGGCTCGATCACCGAGGCCGAGCCGAAGGCCTTGAGCACCGAGAACGCCACCGCCAACAGCGGCACCATCGATAGCAGCGTGGTGTAGGACAGGCTCATCGCGTTGAGCTGCAGATCCCCGCGCGAGGCCGAGAACAACACACTCAAAATGGCGCGGGTCAGGCGCTGGGCGCTTCGGCCGAAATGACTGGTCGGGCGCTCATGCCATATCCAGCGTTTGGCCGATTGAAACCATTGGCGGGGCGTGAAGGGGATCATCAATCAGCCGAGTCCTTTTCGTGGCGCAGTGGGGCCGTTTGCGGTCGGGTGGGCATGGCGACAACAAGCACTGTGTCGTCGCAAGCATACGTTGTCCCGTGAAGGCGCAGGGTCGTTCAGCATGGTGTGCCAGATCAATGCGTGTGGCACTGGCTGCGTTATCATGCTGGACCCGGCGCCATCGTGACGCCGCTGCCGCCACGGCCTTATCGTTCGAGGGAGCTTAGCACCAGATGCAAACCACACCGACGCTCACCGATGCCCCCGAGGTCCCGGTCGTCCTGGCCATTGCCGGACATGACCCCAGTGGTGGGGCCGGCATCCATGCCGACATCGAGGCAATCGTCAGTCAGGGCGTGCATCCGACCACGGTGATCACCGCGTTGACCGTGCAGGACACGGTCAACGTGCACGGCTTCGTCCCCAGCGATCCGAAGCTCGTCATCGACCAGGCCCTGGCGGTGCTCAAGGACATGCCGGTCGGCGCGATCAAGATCGGCATGCTCGGCACCGTCGAACTGGTCGAGGCGGTCGCCTCGGTGTTGGCTCGCTACCCGGATATTCCGGTGGTGCTCGACCCGGTGCTGGTCGCCGGCGGGGGCGGTTCGCTGGCCGAGAATGCGGTCGCGGCGGCAATCGTCGAACACCTGTTCCCGCGGGCCACCATCGTCACGCCCAATGCCCACGAGGCGCGGGTATTGGCGCCGAATGCGGCCAACCGTGATGAGCGCGGCCAGATGCTCTCGGCGCTCGGGGCGGAATACGTCCTGCTCAAGGGCGGCGACGAGCCGGGAGAGAAGGTGGAAAACTGGCTGTTTGGCGTCGAACCGCCACGGCGTTTCGTCTACGAGCGACTGGCTGGCCAGTTCCACGGCTCGGGCTGCACCCTGTCCTCGGCCATCGCCGGGCTGATCGCCCAGGGCAGTGACCCGGTCAATGCCGTGCATGAAGGGCTCGAATACACCCACCAGACCCTGATGCACGCGGCGGCCATCGGCCGCGGCCAGCTGATACCCCACCGGCTATTCTGGGCCGACGATGAGGGTGGGACGGACATGAACGACGAACCGCCCGGCTCATCACGGGTGCACTGAACGCCGACGAAGAGGGTTTAATGGACAACGTTCGCCCCAGCACTGACATGATGCTGCGACAGCTCGACCAGATTGCCCACGAGATGCAGCAGGCCGGTCTCTGGTCTGATCAGCGACCCAGCGAGCAGGCCTTGGCCAGCCCCCATCCGTTCTGCTTTGATACCTTGGCGTTCGAGGAGTGGCTGCAGTGGAAATTCCTGCCGCAGATGAGTGATCTGCTCGACCGGTTTGGCACGCCACCGGAAAACTGCTCGATGGCACCGCTGGCCGAGCATCAATTTGCCGAACTCGAGGAAGAGACCGACCGCCTGCTGGCGGCGATCGCCGAGTTCGACAACCTGGCCTGGCATTTTTTCAACGCCCGCTGACGGCGGGCTCGATCGACAAGACCGGATATCCCATGACCGATTCGCACCGCCCCGATCCCGACTGGTCGCTCGCGACCCAGGCCATCCGCGTCGGTCACCATCCGACCCCGGAGCGTGAACACGGCGAGCCGATCTTCACCACCTCGAGTTTTACCTTCGAGTCGGCCGAGCAGGCCGCGGCGCGCTTCGCCGGCGACGAGCCGGGCAACATCTACGCCCGCTTCACCAACCCGACTACGCGCATCTTCGAGGAGCGCCTGGCGGCGATGGAAGGGGGCGAGGACTGTGTCGCCACCGCCTCGGGCATGGCCGCGATCCTGACCACCTTCATGGCGCTGTGCGAGGCCGGCGACGAGGTGGTGGTCGCCCGCCAGGTCTTCGGCACGACCAAGGTGCTGTTCGACAAGTACCTGGCCAAGTTCGGCCTGGTGGTGCACTGGGTGGACCTGACCGATTGGTCTCAGTGGGAGGCCGCCGTCAACAAGCGCACGCGCCTGCTGTTTATCGAGACGCCCTCGAATCCCTTGACCGAGGTGGCCGACATCCGCCAGCTGGCGGACCTGGCCCATGCATTTGAGGCGGCGCTGGTGGTGGACAACTGTTTCTGCACGCCGGCTTTGCAGCGGCCGCTGAGCCTTGGGGCGGACATCGTGATTCACTCGGCAACCAAGTTCCTCGACGGGCAGGGGCGCGCCATCGGCGGCGCCGTGGTGGGTGACGCCGAGCGGGTGGGCAAGGAGGTGCGTGGCTTTCTGCGTACCTGCGGGCCGACCATGGCGCCATTCAATGCCTGGATCTTCGCCAAGGGCCTGGAGACCTTGAACCTGCGCATGGAGGCCCACAGCCGCCATGCCCGCGAGGTGGCCGACTGGCTGGTGGCCCACGAGAGGGTCGCGAAGGTGCATTTCCCGGGACTCGCTGACCACCCTCAGGCGAAAATCATCGCCAAGCAGCAGTCCGGCCCGGGGGCGATCGTCTCGTTCGTGGTCGAGGGTGGGCGCGAGAAGGCCTGGGAGGTGATCAACCGCACTCGGATGCTCTCGATCACCGCCAACCTCGGCGATACCAAGACCACCATCACCCATCCGGCGAGCACCACGCACGGTCGATTGAGCCCCGAGGCACGCGCCGAGGCGGGGATCGACGAGGGATTAATTCGCCTGTCGGTGGGGCTCGAGGATCCGCAGGACATCATCGCCGACCTGGCGCGCGGGCTGGGCGACGCCATCGATTGAGGGCGGGCGCTCCCGCGGTCTATTGCACCTGCACCAGGTCGCCGCGCTCGACCGATCGATTTCCCTGATAGCGCACCGTCGCGTCGTTCTCGCCCAGGAACGTGACCCGGGCCTCTCCCAGGTTCATCGGTTCGCGAACCGGTCCGGCAGTGATTTCCATGACAGGACGAGTCAAGAGATTGACGCCGAGCGAGTCGGTCGGTACGCCCGGTTCGACGACGATCAAGCGATCGCTGGCGGCCAGCCCGTCGGCTCGTCCAAGATCGATCCGCAGGTCGGTGCCGCCGGCGCGACTTTCGGTGGACAGCACCCGCCCGACCAGCGGCCGGCATTCCAGCGTGTCGAGCACGTGTTGCGCCACCGTCTCGATCGCGGCATCCAGCGACTGACCCCAATCGCTTTCCCAGAAGCGGGTCGAGTCCGCGGCGATCTCGGGCGAGAACGGTTTGCCGTCGGTGGTGGACAGGTCAATCCGCCAGGTATCCAGCCGCGCGCCCCGGGCGCCATCGTCCAGGGTGGCAGTAAGCTGTCCGCCGCGAGGCTCGTAATGATCGGGCAGCAGGACGATGCCCGAGGGGCGGCCCTCGGTGCCAACGTCGCTCGCCACCAGGCGCAGGAAGTAGGGCGCGCCATGGCGGGAGAACGCGTCCATGGCGGGCTCCAGCCCCTCGCTTCGGGTGGGCGGGGTGATGTCGACCACCTGCTGTCCGGCCGCTTCCAGCCGGCTCGCTAGCCGGTCGGCGAGTGCCGCTGGGAGCCCCCTGACGTCCCCGGGCTCGTGGGTGAGTCGGGCCTCGGTCATGACCAGCCGGTGATTGGCTTGGCAGTGTTCGGAGCCGGTTGCCGGCGCGGCGGTTGTCGCGATCGGCAGGAGTAGGCCGGCGGCGAATGCCAACCAGGTCGTGCGGCGCGTGACGGGGTGTCCGGTCATGGGTGGTCTCGGCATTGGGAGCATGGTAATCAGTGATCGTGGGTGTTCAGCGTATCTCTGGAAGCACGAGATGTGCCATCGCTCCTTTTGGCGGTCCCGGTTCGGTGATCGGGCAATCGGTCGAATGGCTGCTTGAGTCGATCGGGGCGAAGCGAATGGGAAAAGACCTGCGACCAATACCCGGACTATACCGGGGTGACTCGAGTCGGGAGGGCTGATATGTCGGGGAACGGCGCCTGGAATCGTGTTTTCGAATGGGGCTGGTTGCCACTGTTCCTGCTGGTGACGACCGTCGCGCTGCTGACGCGACCGCTGATGCCGGTCGACGAGACGCGCTACCTCGGCGTCGCCTGGGAGATGTGGCAGTCGGGCTCGTGGGTCGTGCCGTTGCTCAACGGCGAGCCCTACAGTCACAAGCCGCCGCTGTTGTTCTGGCTGATCCACGCTGGTTGGGCGGTGTTCGGCGTCAACGACATCACGCCGCGGCTCGTTGCCCCGGCCTTCGCGCTGGGCAGCCTGTTCCTGATCCGCGCCGTTGCCCGTCGGTTGTTCCCGACTCGGCCGGTCATTGCCAGCCTGGCGCCCTGGATTCTCGCCGGGACGATCTACTGGCTGGGTTTCGCCACCATGACGATGTTCGATCAGCTGGTGGTCTTCTTCGTCCTGCTCGGCATTTTCGGCCTGCTTGAACTGGGACAGGGCCGTCGTCGCGGCTGGTTGTGGCTGTTTCTGGGGACGGCGCTGGGGGTGCTTGCCAAGGGGCCGTTCGCCCTGATCTACCTGGTGCCACCAACGGTTGTCGCCCCTTGGTGGGCCGGGGTGGGGGTGTCCTGGCGCTGGTTCTTCCAGGCCGGCGCGGTCGGGTTCCTCGGCTCCTGCATGGCGCTCGGTTGGGCGCTCTGGGCGGCCCAATTGGGTGGGCCCGCCTACGCCGAGGCAATACTCTGGGGGCAGATGGCCGGGCGGGCCGTGGACGCCTTCGATCATGCCCAGCCCATCTACTACTACGTGTGGATGCTGCCGCTGCTGTTTCTGCCGTGGACACTGATCCTGCCCGGTTTGCTGCGACGCGTGTGGAAGGGTCGCGGATCGGGCCAATCGGTCTGGCCCGACCCGCGGTTTGCCCGACTGATGCTGGCCTGGGTGCTGGTGCCGTTCGGTCTGTTGTCGCTCGCTTCGGGCAAGTTGCCGCACTATCTGCTGCCGGTGATCCCGGCGCTGTCACTCGCCACGGCGGCCTTGCTCGCCGGCCTGGTCGAATCGCCGCAGGCATTGCGCAGCCGGGCGGTGGCCGTCTTCTGGTGCGTGACGGGGCTGGTGCTCATCGTGCTGCCCTGGTCGACGAGTCACGGGCTGACCGCCATGCTGCCGGGCGGGGTAAGTGCCGTGGGCGTGGCGTTGCTGCTCGGTGGCGCCTGGCTGTGGGTCGCTCGTCGAGGGCCGCGGCAGGTGGTGGCGGTGGCGCTGGCCACCGGTGTCGGAATGGTCCTGCTTCACCTGGCGTTGCTGCCGTTGCGCCCGGCCTTCGACTTCAAGTCGTTCGCGACGCGGGTCGGCGAGTTGCAGCACGGCGGCCATCCGATCGCGTTTGTGGGCAAGTATCGCGACGAGTACAACTTTTACGGCCGGCTGAGCCAGCCGGTGGTCGAGCTGGGCGGCGAGGCGGCCGCGAAGGAGTTCTGCTCCGCCTCGCCCGACGGTATCGTGGTGCGGCGCCTGCGGGGGGCGGTGCCGCCCGAGGCGCTCGTCTCGACCCAGTTTCGCAGCAAGCACGACGTGGCCCTGCCATGTTCCGCTCTGGCGTCATCGAATCGTACCGAGGCTCCTTAAGGAACCTCGGTACGATTCGATGGCACCTCTGGCTCGCGGGTTTTTTTGTTCGCAATCAAGGCGCCGTGCTGAAGGTGGGCTCATTGCCCGGCGAGGGGCGGCAACACCGAGTGCGGGCAAACCCGCGAGCCCATACGGGCGGGCCGCCAAGGACCCATTTGCGGCGTTGCACTCCTTGTGAATGACCACCGCCATTCACGGCGGACTGCGCCTTGCAACTGGGCCCTTGGCGGCCCGCAGAGGGCACTATCGAATCGTACCGAGGTTCCTTAACCTCTATAATGTCCGCTTTGTCCCGGCTGGGGCGGGCCGCGCCCCGCCATCCGCGACCACGTTTCCGCTGTTCCCGAGGTATCGATGACCGTTCGCACCCGCTTCGCCCCGTCGCCCACCGGCTACCTGCACATCGGCGGCGCCCGTACGGCCCTGTTCAGTTACCTGTTCGCGCGCCGCCACGGCGGCGAGTTCGTGCTGCGCGTGGAAGACACCGACCGCGAACGGTCGAATCCCGAATCAGTCAACGCGATTCTCGAGGGCATGACCTGGCTGGGGCTGGACTACGACGAAGGTCCGTTCTACCAGACCGAGCGCATGGATCGTTACCGCGAGGTGATCGACCAGCTGCTCGTCGAGGACAAGGCCTACTACTGTTACGCCACCCGCGAGGAGCTCGACGCCCTGCGCGAGGCGCAGATGAAGCGTGGCGAGAAGCCGCGCTACGACCGCCGCTATCGCGATTTCACCGGCACGCCACCGGAAGGCGTCAAGCCGGTGGTGCGTTTCAAGAACCCGCTCGATGGGCTGGTGGTGGTCGAGGATGCCATCCGCGGCCGGGTCACGTTCCGCAACGACGAGCTCGACGACCTGATCATCGCGCGCGGCGACGGCACCCCGACCTACAACCTCACGGTGGTGGTCGATGACATGGACATGCAGATCACGCATGTGGTGCGCGGTGACGATCATCTCAACAACACGCCACGCCAGATCAACCTCTACCGGGCGTTGGGTGTCGAACCGCCGGCGTTCGCACACCTGCCGATGATCCACGGCCCGGACGGGGCAAAGCTCTCCAAGCGCCACGGGGCGGTCAGCGTGGTGCAATACCGCCACGACGGCTTTTTGCCCGAGGCGTTACTTAATTACCTGGTACGCCTGGGCTGGTCGCACGGTGACGAGGAGATCTTCTCTCGCGCCGAGCTGGTGCAGCTGTTCGATCTCGTCGATGTCAATCATTCGGCCTCGAGCATCAACCCGGAAAAGCTGCGCTGGCTGAACCAGCACTACATGCGCGAGCTGCCGGTGGCCGACGTGGCCGCCGAACTGCGCTGGCACCTCGGCCACCTTGGCATCGACCCGGATGAGCAGGGGCCGAAGCCGACGGCGATCGTGCCGGCCTACGTCGATCGTGTGCACACGCTGGTCGAGATGGCCGAGGAGGCCCAGCCGTACTACCAGGATGCCGTCGAACCCGATCCCAAGACGATGGAGAAGCTGGATGCGTCGGCGGCAATGGTGGTCGACGCGCTGCTCGTTGCTCTGGAGGACGAATCGGTTTGGGAGAGCAGCGAGATGCTGGAGTCGGCGGTCAAGGGCGTGGCGAAGACCCTCGATCTCAAACTCGGCAAGGTGGGGCCGGTGCTGCGACTGGCCCTGCTGGGGCACACGTCGTCGCCGAGTTTCGGGGTGATCCTCGAGTTGATGGGCCGCGTGCGCAGCCATCAGCGCCTCAACGCCTTCCGGGAACGGATCGGTTCGTGATATGAGAATCGGGGCCATGCGACCGGCGTTACCGATCACGGTCGCATACCTGCTGCTGGCCTCCCTGTGGATATGGGTCACCCAGTGGCTCCTTGGGCGGCTGGGCGGGGCCCATTGGGAAATATCCACGGCGGGGCTCGTCTTCGGCGAGATCTTTGTGCTGGTGACCGGGGCCGTGCTCTACGTGCTGGTCGACCGCTTGACCGCCGCGCGTCAGGGCGTTGTCGATTTCGGCCCGGGGCGAGTGCGGGCCCGTCAGGGGTGGCTTATCGCTATGCTGATCGCGCTGGTGCTGATCGCGGTAATGCAGATCTTTATCGCGGCGGTGGCGGCCCGGCAATACGCCCCCCTGTTGCTGGACAAGGCCCAGCGTGAAGTGGCCAACTTGGCGGCCATTCGCGCTATTGAACTGGATAACTGGATTGACGAGCGCGACCAGCAGGTCGACTCGGTGGCGCAACGACGCGACTGGCTCAAGGATTGGGTCGCCAGCCTCGACGAGGGCGAGGTGGATGGATTCCCGGATGACCTGCGTCGCGGCAGCCTGGTCAGCCGATTTCGCTCGATCACGCTCCTGAATCCGGATCGCACCCCGCAACTGCAGACGGGCGCGACCAACGTGGTGCCGCCGGATATGCGGCATTTCGATCAGGCGGCGGTCACGGGCGAGGTCCACACCGTGACTCGCTTCACCCACGGTCGAGGTGGTGCCGACCTGTTCTGGATTCTTCCCGTCTATGACGATCGCACGGCCGTTAGTCGGGGGCCGTGGTATCTCATGTTCTGGACCCGGCTGAATACCGAGAGCCTGTTGTCGGACGCCGAGGATGACGGTTTGCAGGTGCGTGCCGGCGAGGGCCTGCGGACCCTGCTGATTAACGCCCCGGCCGACCCCTCCACCGGCTCGAGTTTCTGGCCCATGCTGGTGCTTGACCCCAGGGACGAATCCTCGACGGTCAGCGAGACACCGGCGGCGATCGTCGACCGCCTGAGGGTGGGTCTGTCGCAAACCGGGGCAACCTCGGATGCCGAAGACGGGGCCGGCGAAGGGGTTACCCGGATCGAGGGCGCTGACCGTGTCTACGCTACCGTCGCAGTCGATCGCCTTTCCTCCCGTCTGCTCGTGTTGCAGGACCGTCGCAAGGTGCTCGCGCCGGTCGATCAGCTGGAAAAATGGCTGAGCCTGACGGCCATGCTGTCGACGCTCGGCCTGTTTGCCGCGCTGCTGTTCCTGTGGCGCTATTTGCGCGGGCGCTACGGCGCCCGGAGCGCGCATATCGTTCGCGAGCGTGACTTCTGGCACCACGCCTGGTTGGACATGCCGGCGCTGGGCCTGATCGAAATCGAGCCACGGCGATTGCATGTGATTGTCGCCAACCGCCAGGCAGCCGATTGGTTCGGTCGAGCCCGCGAAACCCTGGTGGGCACGCCGTTATTCGATCTGTTCGAACCCACTGATCCCGCCTCGCCGCTGGCCGGGGATCCCGAAACCATCTTGCCGGCCTATTTTGCCCGCGGCGCAGTCGACCGCGTGGCCCTGGAGGGTCGAGTATCGGGACAAGGCGCGGTTGGCCCGATGTGGCTGGAATTGCGTGTACTGCGTGACAGCGAGGGGCAGCCACAGCGGATGATCGGCATGCTGCGCCCGGCGCGCGCGACCGATGACACCGCGTTGCGCGCGCAGATCGATCACCTGACGGCCCGCTGTGCGCTGTTGCCGGCGTCCGAGCGTGCGGTGCTGGGCGCGGCGCTGGCCGAGCAGCGAACCAGTCCGTTCCTCGATGTCCGCACGATTTCCCTGGCGACCGCACAGATCCACGATCGCGCGGCGCTGATCGCCTACCTGGAGGCCCACCTCCCCGAAAGCCTGCGCCATCACCAGGCGTTGTTGCGGCCGTTGGCAGATGAACTGGGCCGGGTGCTGGTCAGTGGCGAGGGGCGCTGGGTGCACAGTGACGCCGGCGATTCCGCCGAGGTCGTCGGTGCCGGCAATGCTGCGATCATCAACGCCGTCGGGCACAGCGTGGTGATGCTGCCCGAACCGGTGCGCGAAGAGGGTGTGGTCGCCGTGCGGCTTTACATCAGCCAGGACCGGTGGGAGATCACCCCCGGCCTGTTCAAGGCGATCGAGCGACTCCACCAGGTCTGCACGACGATCAACTGATCCGTTCCGCGGCATCCGAAAACGAAAACGCCCCGTGTCGATCCGATCGGCACGGGGGTTTGTCATTCGGGGCGTGCGTTGCAAGGCGCTACGGGCTAGGCGGCTCGTTGTCTTCGGCTGCCTTGCCGGCCGATTCATGGCGTGGATTGTCGCCGGAGAGTTCCCGGTGCATGCCGGCGCGCGCCATTAACAGCGCGCTGATCGGCGCGGTCAGGAAGAGGAAGACCAGGATCAGGATCTCGTGGACCGAAAGGTTGCCGCGACTGGAGAAGTACATCGCCGAGGCCAGCAGGATGCTGCCCACCCCAAGGGTCGAGGCCTTGGTCGGCCCATGCAGCCGCATGAAGAAGCTCGGCAGCTTGGCCAGGCCCAGCGAGCCGAGCAGCACGAAGGCGGCGCCGAACAGGATCAGGAAACTGACGATGAGTTCGAAAAGCATGATGGCCTCCGGGCTATTCGACGATGTCGCCGCGAATCAGGTATTTGCTCAAGGCCACCGTGGTGATGAAGCCCAGGACGGCGATCAGGAGCGCCGCCTCGAAGTTGATCGAGGTCTCGAACCAGATGCCCAGGGCGATCAGCAGGGCGATGGCGTTGATCGACATCGTGTCGAGGGCGAGCACGCGATCGGTCTGGTCGGGGCCCTTGAACAGGCGGTAGGTCGCAAGCCCCATCGCGATGATGATCAGGACCAGGGCGATGCCGAGACTGACGTGGATCATGATTCTGCCCCCGGGGTTGATGAGGAACGCGCGGTGCGCTGGTCGGGCTGGCCGAAGATCCGCATCAGGCGCGACTCGTAGCGCTGCTTGATCCCGGCGATCTCCTCGCTCAGGTCATCGGCGTGCAGGGCATGCACCCACAGCCGGCTCTGGTCGGGGCTGATCCGGCAGGAAACCGTCCCCGGCGTGAGCGTGATGGTCGCTGCGAGGATGCTCACTGGCAGCGGCCCCTGCAGGTCGAGTTCCATCTCGAACAGTTGCGAGCGCAACGCGCGGTTGGGGCCAAGTACCTGGCGGGCGACGACGAAATTGGCGCGGATGATGTCGACCACCACGATGCCCACATAGCCCAGCAGCGCGACGGGGCTTTTTACCCCGGCGCGGATCTCCCAGAAGCGATGCGTGATCCAGGGGATCACCAGCGCGACGATCGCGCCCATGACGATCGTGCCGGGATGGATGCTGTTGTTGATCACCAGCCAGCTGATCAACAGGACCAGGCTGAGCAGCGGTTGAGGCAGGATGCGACGCATTTAGTGTTTACCTCCCTCGTAATCCGGGTAATCCTGGCCGAACTTGCCCGGGGCGGTCTCCGGCAACAGGATGCCGTCAGGCATCACCGCCTCCAGGTAACCCGACGGCGTCGTGATCTGCACGGCCGTCGTCTCCAGCCAGTCGGATAGCGGCTGGGCACCCACCACCATCACGGTGGCGATCGCGAGCGGTGCGATGCTCAGGGCCAGACCCGGCATGGGCGTGCGCGCGTCACGCGGGGTGGAGTGAGCCGGGTGACCCGGTGTGGCCTGCGACTGATAGAACAGTCGGCTGCCCGTGCGCGCCAGGGCGATCACCATGATCAAGCCGCTGATCAATACTACGGCGAAGATCGGTGCCATCAGCGGGCTCTCGACCGCGGCGGCCAGGATCATCACCTTGCCGAAGAAGCCGGTCAGCGGCGGCAGGCCGGCCATGGCGATCGCGTAGGCGAAGAACAGCGACCCCACGAGAACCGCGTGCGGCATGGGCGGCGCGGCCTCGATGCCGTCGCCCGCCTCGGGGCGGTGGCGCATCAGCAGCCCGGCGAGCAGGAAGAACCCGGCGGAGAGCACCGTGGTGTGGATCCAGTAATAGAGTGCGCCGCTGATCGCGAGTTCGCGCTCCGAGCCGGTCACCAGGCCCAGGGCGATCAGGATGGTGCCCACCGAGGCCACGATCAGGTAGGCCACCTGGCGGCGGAGAGTGCGCCCGGCCACCACGCCCAGTGCCGCGAGCAGCAGGGTGATCAGGCCCAGCCACAACAGCCAGGGCGCGATCAGCGCGGTGGTCTCGACCAGCCCGCCGATTGTGTTGCCCGACAGCATGACCGAGTCGACCCGCAGCACCGAGTAAAGCCCCACCTTGGTCATGATCGCGAACAGGGCGGCCACCGGGATCGAGGCGTAGCCATAGGCCCCGGGCAGCCAGAGGTACAACGGAAAGGCCGCGCCCTTGATCAGGAACACCGTGAACAGCAGGAAGATCGCCGTGGTGACGATCGGCACCGCGTCCGGGGCGATCTGGGGCAGCTTGAGCGTGATGTCGGCGAGATTCAGGCTGCCGACGGTGCCGTACAGCGCGCCGACCGCGAACAGGAACAGCGTCGAGCCGATCAGGTTGACCACCACGTAGTGAAAGCCCGCCCGGGTGCGCTTGCGACCGTTGCCGTGCAGCAGCAGGCCGTAGGAGGCCAGCAGCAGCACCTCGAAGAACACGAACAGGTTGAACAGGTCACCGGTGAGGAACGCGCCATTCAGGCCGAACAACTGCGCCTGGAACAGGGCGTGAAAGTGCGGGCCGGCACTGTCCTCGTCGCGGCGCACCGCGTAGAGCAAGGACAGCATCGCGATGATCGAGGTGAGCACCACCATCAGGCCGGACAATCGGTCGAATACCCAGACGATGCCGAAGGGCGCGGCCCAGCTGCCCAGCTCGATCACCTGCGGAGTGTCGCCCTGACCGCCGAGCAACAGCCCGACGCTCACGACCAGCAACACGGCCACGCCGGCCAGGCTGATGCCGCGCGACAGGCCGGGCGCCCGCCTGCCGGTCATGGCGAGGACCGCCGCCAGGGCGACCGGCAGCAGGACCAGCAGGGTAATCAGGTTGGCGGTCATGCGCGCGGCTCCCTTCGGCGGTCGATCACCCGGTCGGCCTGCGGGATGTGCGTGCCGTCGACATGGTCGTTGCCCAGCGCGGCGCGGGCCTTGAGGGCCAGCACGATGACGAAGGCGGTCATGGCGAACGCGATCACGATGGCGGTCAGTACCAGTGCCTGGGGCAGGGGATCGGCGGACTGCTCGGTGGCGCCCACCACGGCCGGCGCGGCGGTGTGCAGCCGGCCCATGGTGAACAGGAACAGGTTGACGCCGTAGGACATCAGGGTCAGACCCAGAACCACCGGGAACGTCTGGGCGCGCAGCACCAGGTACACGCCGGCCCCGGTGAGCACGCCGATCAGTAGGGAAATGGCCAGGTTGGTCATGCGTCTCTCCCCCCGCGGGTCGGGTTGCTGGCGGGGCTTGCTTCGATGGATGCGTAGTCGGGGTGCTCGACCGCGTGATCGGTCAGGCGGCCGAGGTTGAGCAGGATCAGCATGGTCGAGCCGACCACCACCAGGAACACGCCCAGGTCGAAGGCGATGGCCGAGGCCAGGTGGATCTCGCCGACTACCGGCAGCGTGAAGTGCCAGGTCGCCGAGGTGAGGAACGGCACGCCCACGATCGTGGCAACCAGCCCGGTGCCCAGTGCGATCAGGATCCCCGCCCCGATGATGCCGTGGATCGGCAGGTGCAGCTTGCGCTCGGCGGTCTCGATGCCGTTGGCCATGTACTGCGCGACCAGGGCGCCGGCCACGATCAACCCGGCGATGAAGCCACCGCCCGGCTCGTTGTGCCCGCGCAGGAAGACGTAGACGCCGAACAGCAGGGTGAGCGGCAGGATGATCTGCGTGAAGGTGCGCAGCATCAGCGGGTGCGGATCATCGCTCCAGGCGCGTCCGAACGGGTCGCGCCGCGACGAGGGCAGCGACAGGTTGTGCAGCATGGCGAAGATGCCCAGCGCGGCCAATGCCAGCACCGTGATCTCGCCGAAGGTGTCGTAACCGCGGAAGTCGACCAGGATCACGTTGACCACGTTATGGCCCCCGCCGCCGGGCACGGAATGCTCCAGGAAATAGCCCGAGATGGTCTCGAACGGCCGGCTGATGATCGCGTAGGTCAGCGCCGCAATGCCGCCGCCGATCACCGTCGCGATCCCGGCATCACGCCAGCGGCGGGCAGGCGAAGAGAGCTTGCGGCTCTGCTGCGGCAGGTAGAACAGCGCCAGTAGCAAGAGGATCATGGTCACCACCTCGACCGACAGCTGCGTCATGGCGAGATCCGGTGCCGAGAAGCGCGCGAAGATCATCGCGACGCCCAGCCCGACCACGCTCATGGTGATCAGCGCGAACAGGCGCTGGCGGTGACCGATCACGGTGACCAGGGCGGCGACGATGATCAGCAACATGCCCAGCCAGGTCACCCAGTCGCCGCTGTCCTCGACCGTGCCGCGGTCCAGGGCCGCTTGCACACCCGGGAGACCAACGGTCTGGATGTAGCCGACCAGTCCGGCGATCAGCGAGAAGACCAGCGTGAGGATCACGATTCGGCCCAGTCGACCGTTGTCCAGCCCGCCCGTGACGCCCGATCCGGTGCGCATCAGCAGCTCCATGAGGCGGTTGTAGACCGAGCGCGCGTCGAGATGTGCCAGCGAACGGGCATGCCAGCGGAAGATCGGCGCGCGGTTCAGGTAGAGCAGCAAGCCGCCGATTAGGGCGATCGCGCTCATCAGCAGCGGCAGGTTGAAGCCGTGCCATAGCGCCAGGCTGTACTCGGGCGGCTCGGCCTGCAGCACACCGGTGACGGCCACGTGCAGCAGCGGGCCGACCACGAGCGCCGGGAGAATGCCCACGGCGAGACAAAGCACGACGAGCAGATCGATCGGGCGCTTCATCATGCCGCGTGGCTCGTGCGGCTTTTTCGGCAGGTCGCCGTCGGGCTTGCCAAAGAAGGTGTCGTGCACGAAGCGCAGCGAATAGGCCACCGACAGCAAACCACCCAGCGAGACCAGGATCGGCAGCAGCCACACCGGCCCGATGTCGCCGGCGACCCGCACCGACTCGGTGAAGAACATTTCCTTGGAGAGAAAGCCGTTGAACAGCGGCACGCCGGCCATCGCCATCGCCGCGATCATGCCCAGCGCGGCGGTGTGTGGCATGTACTTGACCAATCCGCCCAGGCGACGCATGTCGCGGGTGCCGGTCTCGTGGTCGACGATGCCGGCGACCATGAACAGGCTCGCCTTGAAGGTGGCGTGGTTGATGATGTGGAAGATGCCCGCCACGGCGGCCAGTGGCGTACCGAAACCGAACAAGAGCGTGATCAGGCCTAGGTGACTGATGGTCGAGTAGGCCAGCAGCCCCTTGAGGTCATGCCGGAACAGCGCGGTATAGGCGCCCAGCAGGAAGGTGATCAGGCCCGCGGTGGAGACGATGATCACCCACAGCTCCGTGCCGGCCAGCGCCGGGAAGAAGCGCGCCAGCAGGAAGATGCCGGCCTTGACCATCGTCGCCGAGTGCAGGTAGGCCGACACCGGCGTCGGCGCGGCCATGGCGTTGGGCAGCCAGAAGTGGAACGGGAACTGCGCGGATTTCGTGAACACGCCCAGCAGGATCAGGATCAGTGCCGGGGCATAGAGGTCGTGGTTCTTGATCAGCTCGCCGGACGCCAGCACATCGGTCAGCTCGTAGGAGCCGACGATGTGACCGAGAATCAGCACGCCGCCGAGCAGGGCCAGCCCGCCGGCCCCGGTGATCGCCAATGCCAGGCGCGCGCCGTAGCGGGCCTCCTTGCGATGCTGCCAGTAACTGATCAGCAGGAAGGAGGCCAGCGACGTGAGCTCCCAGAAGATGACCAGGTTGATCATGTTCTCGGAGAGCACCACGCCCAGCATCGAGCCCATGAACATCATCATGTAGGCGAAAAAGCGTCCCATCGAATCGTTGGGCGACAGGTAGTAGCGGGCGTAGACGACGATCAGCAGGCCGATCACCAGGATCAGCCCGGTGAACAGCAGCGACAGGCCATCGAGGCGGAAACCGAAGGACAGCCCGGCGGCCTCGATCCAGGCATGCGAGGTGGCCACGGGCATCTGGCCGACGTGTAGAGCGACCAGCCAGGAGAAGAGCGCCAGGGCAGCCAGCGTGGCACCACCGGCCACCCAGGCAGCCGCATAACGGTTGATGCGGGCGCTCCAGGCCGCCAATGGGGCGGCCAGGAACGGCAGCAAGACGACTGCGGCCAAGAGTTCGATCGCGTTCACGAACACGGTCCTTATGCGGGTGAAATGGAGCCTGAGCCCGGGTATGGTCCGGCTGCCCGGTGGGCGCAGTTAGGGAAGGTCTGCACGAATACCCAATGCCTCTGGCTTACCGGCTTGTTCGCCATCAAGGCGTCGATTCTCGCCGGGCCCCAAGGCGATCACCCGGGCCCGGCGAGAATCGGCAACCCCGAGGGCGGGCAAGCCGGCAAGCTCCGTAGGGCGAGCCGCCAGGCGCTCATCTTCGGTGTCGCGAGGTTCGTCCTTGAACCTCGCCCTCCGGGCCGGTTTATACCGGGCGCATCGGCTTCCTGCCGATCCGGTTTCGCGCTTGCAAATGCCGACGGCCATTGAACTGCGCACGGCGCCTTGCATCTCAACGTCTAGCGACCCGCAGAGGCATTGGCAGGCATTGGCTATTCGTGAAGACCTTCCCAGCGCAAAATCCTAGCACAGAAGTTCGCCCGCATTCCCGGTAGAGCCGCGACAGCATCGCATTTGCGCGCAGCCACTCGTGTTTATCCTGCGGGCGCGCGCGTGACGCGATCATCGGGTGTCCTTAACCGTTACGCTGGCCATGCCATTGGCCGGATTGGTGGGTAAATCACGCGAGCCCGATCATAGTGATAGACTTCGCCCTTCTTGAGGAGCCTCTGCACGAATAGCAATACGACTTGGCAAGCCAGAGTGGTGCTGCAATTCGTGCAGGGGGTCCGTAATCCATCCGTGGCCCGCCGGTGCGTTCGAAGACGCGTCCGGCCCGCACAACGCCCGAACCGGGTCGATGCCGGCCGCGGCGATCAATGGCAGACCGTTTTGTCAGATAACGTGACTCCAATTCAGACCCGAATCCCCGCCGAGACCCATGGCATCTCGCTAAGTGACCTGAGCGACAACGCCCGGTTTGTCCTCGAGCGCCTGCATGAGGGCGGCTTCGAGGCCTACGCCGTTGGCGGTTGCGTCCGCGACCTGTTGCGCGGCCGGAGCCCGAAGGATTTCGACGTGGTCACCGACGCACGCCCCGAGCAGGTCAAGCGCCTGTTCAAGCGCGCGCGCATCATCGGCCGTCGTTTCAAGATCGTGCATGTGGTCTTCCGTGACGAGCTGATCGAGGTGACCACCTTCCGCGGTGGCGATACCGGTGAAATCAAGCGCGCCGACGGCGGCATGATCACCCGTGACAACGTCTTCGGCAGCATCCACGAGGATGTCTGGCGGCGCGATTTCTCCTGCAACGCTCTCTACCTCGACTTCGCCTCGGGCGAGCTGATCGACTACGTCGAAGGACTGACCGACATTCACAGCGGTCGGCTGCGCGTGATCGGCGAGCCGGAGGCGCGCTACCGCGAGGACCCGGTGCGGATGCTGCGCGCCGCGCGCTTCGCCGCCAAGCTCGGCTTTCATCTCACGCCGGACAGCGAGAAGGCCATCGCGCATTGCCGCGAGACGCTCGCCGACATATCCCCGGCCCGCCTGTTCGACGAGACCGTCAAGCTGCTGCAAGGCGGCGCCGGGCGGCAGACCGTGCTCGAACTGCGACGCCTGGGCCTGCTTGAATACCTGTTCGATGGGTTGGCGACGTGGATTGAACCCAACGACCCCGCCAGCGACTGGGTCCTGATCGAGCCGGTGCTCGAGGCCACCGACGAGCGGGTCGCCAAGGACCTGCCGGTCAACCCCGCCTTCCTGTTCGCCGGCCTGTTTTGGCGCATGCTGGGGCGTCACCGCGTTCAGTGGATGCACCAGCGCGTGCCGAGCGAAGACGCGATGGTGCTCGCCGCCGACGAGGTGCTCGCCGTGGCGGCACGCCGTTTGATGATCCCGCGGCGGTTGGCCGAGATCATCCGCGCGATCTGGACGCTGCAGCCGGACCTCGAGCGTCACGCCCCGGTCCCCGGTGCCCGAGGAAAAGACAAGGGCAAAGAGAAGCTCACCGACGAGCAGCGCGCACTGACCGAGGCGCCGTGGTTCCGGGCGGCGGTGGATTTCCTCTGCCTGCGCTCGCGGACCAACGAGGTCGACGAGGCGGTATGCACCTTCTGGCGTCGTCATGCCCCGGAGCGCGCCAGCCGGGACGAGGTGCCGATCGAGGCGTTGCAACCGTCGGATTTTGGCAAGAAGCGGCGCCGTCGTCCTCGCCGTCGCAAGCCGGACGGCAAGCCGCAGTCTGCCGGTAGCTGATTCCGGGAGCACTGATGGTTCGGGAAATCGCGACCATCGGCCTGGGCGCCAATCTCGGTGACCCGGTCGACCAGATCGAACGGGCGGTGGAGGCCATCGACAGCCTGCCGCTTTGCGAAGTGCGCGCGGTGTCCGGCCTCTACGCCAATCCGCCGATCGGCCCGCAGGACCAGCCGGATTACATCAACGCCGTCGCCGAGATCGAGACCGCCCTGGCACCCGAGGCGCTGCTCCGTGCCTTGAAGGGCATCGAGCGCGCGGCGGGCCGTTCCTACACGCGGCATTGGGGCGAGCGCATGCTGGACCTCGATATCCTCGCCTTCGGCGATCGCCAGATAAACTCCCCGGGACTGACGGTGCCGCATCCGGAAATCGCACGCCGGCATTTCGTGCTCGCCCCGTGGCTGGAGATCCGCCCGGATGCCCGCCTGCCCGATGGCGCGCCGCTGGCCGGCTGGCTGGAGGCGGTTGCCGATCATCCGCTGCGCTTCCTGCGGGCCATGCGCTGGCAGCGCCGCAGCGACGAGACCGGGGCAACCGGTCCGACACGTGCCCGCACGACCGATCGCCCCGGTGACGGCAAGGACGTTCGCAACACCCCCACGCGGAGATCGACATGACCCGTTCCCGATTGCGCCAGGCCAAGATCGATCGCACACCCATCGCCATGCTGACGGCCTACGACGCCGGCTTTGCGCGGGTCGCGGCCGCGGCCGGCGTCGATGCCTTCCTGGTAGGCGATTCGCTCGGCATGGTGGTCCAGGGGCAGCGTGACACGCTCGCCGTCTCGGTCGACGACGTCGCCTACCACACGGCGATGGTGCGCCGGGGCGTGGACGATGCGCTCGTGATCGCCGACATGCCGTTTCTCAGCGATGCGACCGTCGACCGGGCGCTGGATGCCGCTGCTGTCCTGATGGGCGAGGGCGGGGCGGACATGGTCAAGCTCGAGGGCGGCGCCGAGAAGGCCGAGATCGTTCGTGCCCTGACCGAGAGCGGGGTGCCGGTATGCGGGCACGTCGGGCTGTTGCCCCAGCGCGTGCGCAAGCTGGGCGGATATCGGGTGCAGGGTCGCGAGGCGGCCGATGCCCGCCGCATCCTCGAAGACGCCCAGGCCCTGGTCGCCGCCGGCATCGACCTGCTGGTGGTCGAATGCGTGCCCAGCGAACTCGGCCGCGCGTTGGCCGAAGCGGTCGACGTGCCGGTGATCGGCATTGGTGCCGGGGCGGATACCGACGGCCAGGTGCTGGTGATGCATGACATGCTGGGACTGACAGAGAAGCCGCCGCGCTTCGTGCGCGACTTCCTCGCCACGGGCGGCTCGATCCACGGGGCATTCGCCGCCTACGTGGAGGCGGTGCGCGAGCGGCGTTTCCCCACCGCCGAGGAAAGTTTCTGATGCAGGTGATTCGCGACCTCCCCGAGCTGCGTGACTGGCGCGAGTCGGTGGCGTTCGATGCCCGTCGCGTGGGTTTCGTGCCGACGATGGGCAACCTGCACGCCGGGCACCTGGCGCTGATCGACCACGCCAAGCGTCGCGCGGACACCGTGATCGTGAGTATTTTCGTCAATCCACTGCAGTTCGAGGACCCGGACGACCTGGCGCGCTATCCGCGCACCGAGGAACGCGACCTCGAGTTGCTCGAGCGCGCCGGGGTGGCCGCGGTCTTCCTGCCGACCGAGCCCGAGCTCTATCCCCACGGCCAGGACGACATCGTGCGCGTCGATGCCGGCCCGCTGGGCGATCGCCTCGAGGGTGCCGCCCGTCCGGGGCACTTCACCGGCGTGGCGACCGTGGTCACCAAGCTGTTCAACCTGGTGCGGCCGGACGTGGCCGTTTTCGGTGAGAAGGACGCCCAGCAGGTGGCCGTGATCCGTCGACTGGTGGCCGATCTCGACATGACCGTGGAGCTGGCAATCGAGCCGACCCATCGGGAGCCCGATGGCCTGGCGATCAGCTCGCGCAACCGCTTTCTGGATGCCGAACAGCGCCGCCAGGCCCCGGCGGTGCATCGCGCCCTCAAGCGCGCCGCCGAGTCGCTGGCCGGCGGCCACAGCGTTGCTGCGACCCTCGCCGGGGCCCGTCACTGGCTGACCCAGCAGGGATTCGCGGTCGACTATCTGGTCTACTGTGACGATGAGCGGTTCGAGGAGCAGACCCGGCTGGTTACGCACGGACGGTTGCTGGTCGCCGCGCGGCTCGGTCGCGTCCGGCTGATCGACAATCTGCCCGTGCACAGCCCGCATCCGGCAAGCGTCGGGAGCGATCGCTAGGCGATTCTCCAACTCGTCGTCAGTGGTTCCGATTTACGCCGGGGCGGCAATTTCGGCACAATACGCGTCTGTCTCGCCGCCATGGGCGACCCTTTCGGTCCCGATGCCAACAGCGAGGCGGCATACCTACTACCCGCCCACACAGCGCAGCCGTCTATGAATCCGAACTATCTCGACTTTGAACAGCCGATCGCCGAACTCGAGGCCAAGATCCGCGAACTCCAGCTCATGGACGACGATCAGGGTCTGGACATCGACGAGGAGATCGAACGGCTGCGCACCAAGTCGACGGATCTGACGCGTTCGATCTTCACCAACCTCGGCGCCTGGCAGGTCAACCAGCTGGCCCGTCATCCGCAGCGTCCGTATCTCGCCGACTACCTCGAGCGGGTGTTCACCGATTTCCGCGAGCTGCACGGCGACCGCGCCTTTGGTGACGACCCGGCGATCATCGGTGGCATGGCAAGGCTCGACGGCTTGCCGGTGATGGTCATCGGCCAGCAGAAGGGCCGGGACACCAAGGAAAAGATCCGCCGCAACTTCGGTATGCCGCGCCCCGAGGGCTACCGCAAGGCCAAGCGCCTGATGGAGCTGGCGGAGAAGTTCGGCCTGCCGGTGCTCACCTTCATCGACACGCCCGGCGCCTATCCGGGCATCGATGCCGAGGCGCGTGGTCAGAGCGAGGCCATCGCCCGCAATCTCTACGTGATGGCCGATCTGGAAACACCGATCATCGTTACCGTCATCGGCGAGGGCGGCTCGGGTGGCGCGCTTGCCATCGGCGTGGGTGACCACGTGATGATGCTCCAGTACAGCACCTACTCGGTGATCTCTCCGGAGGGTTGCGCCTCGATCCTTTACAAGAGCGCGGCGAAGGCACCCGAGGCGGCCGAGGCGCTCGGCATCACTGCCGAGCGTCTCAAGGAGCTGGGCTTGGTCGACGAGGTCATCCCCGAACCCTGTGGCGGCGCCCACCGCGACGTGTCCGCCATGGCATCTTCGCTCAAGGCGAGCCTGAAAAAGGCGGTGCTCGCCCAGATCGATCGGCCCACCGAGGCGCTGCTCGAGCGTCGCTACAAGCGACTGATGAGCTACGGTGAGTACACCGAACGCTAGTCCTGCAATGCCGGGTGAGGTGTCCGGTCCGGACGGGATGCGCCGTCCGGACGGCCCGTCGCCGGCCTCCCACGTCCTGCTCGCCAGCTCCGGCGGACGAGACTCCCTCGGTGCACTCGTCCGGTTGGCGCAATGGCGTGACGAGGGATGTTTCGCGCGCCTCTCGGTGATTCACGTCGATCATGGCCTGCACCCGGATGCCCCGGACTGGGCCGAGATCGCCCGTCGGCAGGCACAGACCCATGGCTGCCCGTTCGAGGTGCACCGGGTGGCGGTCAAGCGTGCGTCGGTGGGAGCGGGGCGTGGCTCGACCGAGGCGGCCGCCCGTGACGCGCGTTACCGCGCGCTCGATGCCGCGCTGATCGAGGCCGCCTCGGACGATCCCGACCATCCGCCCGTGCTCGTCACCGCCCACCATGCCGACGACCAGGCCGAGACCATCCTGCTGGCCCTGATGCGCGGTTCGGGTGGGCAGGGTCTGTCGGGCATGTCGGCCTGGCGCTCGCGCGGGGCGTTCGCCCACTGGCGCCCCTTTCTGGAAACGCCCCGCGACGAACTCGAGGCAGCGGCCCGCGCCAGCGGGTTGGGTTGGGTCGATGACCCAGCCAACGACGACCCCGGATTCGCCCGCAATCACCTGCGCCACCATGTCCTGCCCGAACTGCGGGCATTCTGGCCCGATGCCGTCGGCCGGATGCGCACCAGTGCCCAGCGACTGTCGATGGAACAAGGCCTGCTCGGCGAACTGGCCGAGATCGACGCCGACCAGTCGCTCGACGGCCCGACGCTCGACTGGGGCAAGGCCGCCGCACTGCCGCCGCATCGTCAATGCAACCTGTTGCGCCAGTGGCTCGCCCGCCTGGGTTGCCTGCCTCCGCCACCCGAGCGGCTGGGCGAATGGCTCGCCCAGTTACGCACCGCCGCGGCCGACCGCCAACCATTGCTCGAATGGCCGGGCGGCCAACTGCGACGCTACCGCGATCAGATCCACTGGCTGCAGGTCTTGCCCGAACCCACGCGACCGGTCGATTGGCCGGCCGACCAGCATTGCGTGGTTCTCGAGGGTGGGCGTGAAATTTGCCGCCGTCCCACGTGCGCCGGTGCCGATGGCGGGGCCCTCCTGCGTCAACCCAAGGACGAGTGGCACTTGCGTCCGGTGGGCGGCAGCGAGCGCCTGCGCCCGGCCGAGGGGCGTCCGAGCCTGCCGATCAAGCAATGGTTCCAGGACCAGGGCATTCCACCGTGGGAGCGGCCCGCGGCCACCGGGGTGGAGATCGGGAGGCAACTGGCCGCCGTGCTGGCCGGCGAGCACTGGCTGGTGGATATGGCGTTCCGGCCCAACCCCGACGAGCCTGCCTGGGTTTTGACCGAAGTGCGGGAGTCGAGAACCGGCTAAGCCAAGCCTGGCGCGAGGTTCGGGCAAAAGGGTGGCTTAGATTGACATCGAATCAATGTGTTGCAGAAGACTATTGATCCATAATCTTGGGTTGGTTCCGCCGGGTGCCATCCCGTGGGAGCGGGCCCCGCCCGCGAAGGCCGCATCGGCGGCCGTTCTGTGACGAGTTGCCGCCGGATAGCGAGTCAGCGCCCCGTGCCGGCGCTCAACCGTTCTCGTACAACCACGTCAGCAACGCGTCCTGCACGCGGGTGCCGCCGCCGTATTGCACGCCCTGTTCGTTGTGCAGCATGACCACCACGTAGCGTTGCCCCGATTTGGCGAGCAGGTAGCCCGCGCCGGCCCGGACGTCGCGCAGGGTGCCGGTCTTGATGTGGGCGTGGCCGCGGATCGAGCCGCTGGTCAGACGCTTGCGCATGGTGCCGTCGATGCCGGCAATCGGCAGCGTGGCCATCACCTCCGGCATATAGGGGCTTTTCCACACCGACAGCAGCATATTGCCGAGCTGGCGCGGCGATAGCCGCGCGATGCGCGACAGCCCCGAGCCGTTCTCGACCACCGCGCCTTCCCAGTTCAGGCCACGATCGGTGGCCCAACGCTCGATTACCCGCGCGGCCTTGAGCTCGGTGGCCGGCGTGCCCTCGAGTTCTGCGCCCATGGTCAGCATGATCTGGCGCGCCATGACGTTGTTCGACCACTTGTTCATCAGCCAGAGGTAGTTCGACAGCGGGCGGGAATCATGGGTGATCAGGCGCGTCGAGCCGGCCTGCACCAGTCCCTGGCGCCAGTGGCCCGTGATCTTGCCGCCGGCGGATTCGAACAGCTCCTTGAAGGCGTGGAAGAAGGCATCGTGCGGGTCGCCGGCGACGCGGTAATACAGGTGCGGCGCGCACTGGCGCGAGACGGTGCCGCGCACCTGGATCTCCGCGCCCCGATCGGTGGGGTTGCGGATGTCGATCACGGGCTGGTTGGTGTTGCTGCGGCAGGGCTGATCGACCAGGTTGAGGCTGTTGTTCAGCGCCATGCGCGGGTTCGGTGGCCAGGTGGTCACCGCCGATTCGCCATCGCCGTGCGGCGTGATGCTGATGCGCACCGCGCGGTTGTCGAGCAGCAGCGCGTTGGGCAGGGCGTTGTAGACCCGATCCGGGCGGTTGTCGAAATCGCCCGGGTCGGCGGCGATCGGAGCGAAATACGAATCGTCGAGCACCACGTCACCGCGAATCTCCTTCACCCCCAGCTCGTGGAGGCGGCGTACGGCGTCCCACAAGTCCTCGCTGCGGAACCACGGATCGCCGTAGCCCTTGATGTAGAGATCGCCCTTGATCACGCCGTTGACCGGCAACGAATCGGCCAGGAACTCGGTCTTCCACTTGAACGTCGGCCCGAGCACGTCCAGCGAGGCGACCGTGGTCACCAGCTTCATCACCGAGGCGGGATTGAACAATCGGTCCCCCTGGTGGTTGATCACTGGCGTGTCGCTGTCGACCGCCTGTACCCACAGGCCGAGGTGATTGGCATCCAGTTTCTGTGCCGCGAGTGCCGCGTTCACACTGGCCGGCAGCGCGTTGTTCGCCGCCGGGGTGGCCAACGGCACAACGAGCAGGCAGGCCAGACCCAGGGCCTGGAGCCAGCGAGCGTTGAGCTTCGAGGAACGACGAGTGGTAGGCATGTAGTTGGGTAGCATCGGTTCCATGGGGTATTGGCCGTCCGTTGGGTCGGGAATTTGGGCCCGGCCGAAATCGGGGATCTCTGCCGGGTATATCGCTCGGAACGTGTTCAAGGCCCGCACGGGCTCACGCGGGTGAGCTTCATCATGCCACAGGGAAAACGCTGGAGAATATGGCGATGGCGCTCCCTCGTTTTCCCGTCGCCATGCGCTTTGAGGTAACCGTGGGCATTCAGTAAACTACCGCACTTCCTGTCGAATCCGAGCCTCGTTCGGATTTGATCAGACGACGCCTGCTTCAAATCTCATCGACTACCAGCGAAACCGCATTCCATGGCCGAAATCAACCCGATCGTGAACCGAATCGACAACCTCATCGAGCGCTCCGAGTCGCTCCGGGGGTACCTTTGACTACGATCAGAAGAAAGAACGTCTAGAAGAGGTCGATCGCGAGCTGGAAGTTCCCGACGTCTGGAATGATCCGGATCGCGCCCAGGCGCTCAACAAGGAGCGCGCCTCGCTGGTACGCATCGTCGATACCCTCTCCGAGATGCGCGACGGCCTGACCGACGCGCGCGAAATCCTCGAGATGGCCGGCGAAGAGGACGACGAGGAGACCATCGCCTCGGTCGAGTCCGACGTGTCGACCTTCGAGAAGCAGATCGAGGATCTCGAATTCCGCCGCATGTTCTCCGGCGAGATGGACGAGTCCAACGCCTACATGGACATCCAGGCCGGCGCGGGTGGTACCGAGGCGCAGGACTGGGCCTCCATCCTGCTGCGCATGTATCTGCGCTGGGCGGAAAAGCACGGCTTTACCACCGAGATCACCGAAATCTCCGACGGCGAGGTCGCCGGCATCAAGTCGGTCACCATCCGCTTCGAGGGCGAGTTCGCCTTCGGCTGGCTGCGCTCCGAGACCGGCGTGCACCGCCTGGTGCGCAAATCGCCATTCGATTCGGACAACCGTCGCCACACCTCGTTCGCCTCGGTGTTCGTTTCCCCCGAGATCGATGATGCAATCGAGATCGAGATCAACCCGGCCGACATCCGCACCGACGTCTACCGCGCCTCCGGGGCCGGCGGTCAGCACGTCAACCGGACCGAGTCGGCGGTGCGCTTTACGCACACCCCGACCGGCACCGTGGTGGCCTGTCAGTCCGAGCGTTCGCAGATCAAGAACCGCGAGCGGGCGATGAAGCAGCTCAAGGCCAAGCTCTACGAGCTGGAGATGCAAAAGCGCCGCGCCGAGGCCCAGGCCGTCGAGGACACCAAGGCCGACGTCGGCTGGGGCAGCCAGATCCGCTCCTACGTGCTCGACCAGAGCCGCATCAAGGACTTGCGCACCGGCCACGAGACCGGCAACACCCAGGCCGTGCTCGACGGCGACCTCGACCCGTTCATCGAGGCCAGCCTCAAGAGCGGCCTGTAAGGCCAAACGAAGCCCTACCGTGGGGAGCGAGCCTCGCTCGCGAAGGCCGCCATAGCGGCCGCCCCCGCCAAAGTGGGATACAACCTCGAACCGGGACTCGCGCGCCGCGCGATTCGCTTGCAAGGCAAGCTCCCACAGTGATGTAACCGAACGCGATTACGTCGGGCACCGCCCGGCCCAACCCCACCACCAAGAGCCGAAACCATGGCCGAGCAAAAGCCCGCACTCGACGAGAACCAACTGATTGCCGAGCGCCGCGAGAAGCTGAAAAAACTGCGCGAGACCGGCAACCCGTTCCCCAACGACTTCGACCGCGAGCACATGGCAGGCGAACTGCAGGCCGAGTACGGCGAGCACGACAAACCGTGGTTCGAGGAGAACACCGTGCGCGTCGCGGTCGCCGGTCGCGTCATGGCCAAGCGGGTGATGGGCAAGGCGAGCTTCCTCTCCATCCTCGACCAGTCCGGCCGCATTCAGTTCTACGTCTCCCGCGACGACGTCGGCGCGGATGTCTACCAGGACTTCAAGACCTGGGACATCGGCGACATCGTCGGCGGCGAGGGCGTGCTCTTCAAGACCAACAAGGGCGAGCTCTCCGTGCGGGTCGATGCCATCCGCATGCTCACCAAGAGCCTGCGCCCGCTGCCGGACAAGTTCCACGGCCTGTCGGACACCGAGTCCCGCTATCGCCAGCGCTACCTCGATCTCGTCATGAACGAGTCGGCGCGCAACACCTTCCGCGTGCGCAGCCGCGTGATCCAGTTCATCCGCGACTACCTCAACCAGCGCGGTTATCTCGAGGTCGAGACGCCGATGATGCACGTCATCCCCGGCGGGGCGGCGGCCAAGCCGTTCATGACCCACCACAACGCGCTCGACATGCCGCTGTACCTGCGCATCGCGCCGGAGCTGTTCCTCAAGCGCCTGGTGGTTGGCGGCTTCGAGCGGGTCTACGAGATCAACCGCAACTTCCGTAACGAGGGGCTGTCCACGCGGCACAACCCCGAGTTCACGATGATCGAGTTCTACCAGGCCTACGCCGACTACCAGGACCTGATGAACCTCACCGAGGACCTGCTGCGCCAGTGCACCGAGGAAGTTCACGGCGGCACCACCATCGAGTACCAGGGGGACACCTTCGAGTTCGGCAAGCCCTTCGAGCGCCTGACCGTCCGCGAGGCGATCCTGCGCCACAACCCGGACCTGACCGCGGCGGACATCGACGATATGGATCGGGCGAAGGCCGTGGCCGAAAAACTGGGCATCCCGCTTAAAGCGAGCTACGGGCTGGGCAAGGTACAGATCGAGATCTTCGAGAAGACCGCCGAGCATAAGCTGCACGACCCGACCTTCATCACCGAGTACCCGGCCGAGGTCTCACCGCTGGCCCGCCGCAAGGACGACGACCCGTTCGTCACCGAGCGGTTCGAGTTCTTCGTCGGCGGCCGCGAGATTGCCAACGGCTTCTCCGAGCTCAACGACGCCGAGGACCAGGCTGAGCGTTTCGCCCAGCAGGTCAACGAGAAGGACGCCGGTGACGAGGAGGCCATGCACTTCGACGCCGACTACATCCGTGCCCTCGAGCACGGCATGCCGCCGACGGCGGGGGAGGGGATCGGCATCGATCGGTTGATCATGTTGTTGACCGATTCGGCGTCGATTCGGGATGTGCTGCTGTTTCCGCATATGCGGCCGGAGTGATTTTTTGTTTTCTTATCTCGATTAGATATGAAGCCCGCCTTTGGCGGGTTTTTATTTTCTATGTTGTTGAGCGGTGTTGGTCTGGTTGGCTATCATAGGAGGATTGTGTGGAATCAAATGGACAAGAGCGATCTCGGATGACTCAGCACCCAGTTTTTGTGGCTGGTTCAGTTTTTACCGCAACTGTTACCTTAGGGATTATTTTCGTTACGCAGATTGTTTGTCCAACTCAGACAGCATCTCTTGGGAACAAAGTTTCTGAGGTTGTTAGTGAGAATGATTCGCTGCATAGGAGGGTTCAAAGCCTAAAATCTGCGGCTGATGAGCAAAGGAATACTATAATCCGACTTCGAGAATCTTATTCCGATTTACGTCGGAGGCTCGCGGAAGCAGAGTATTCGAACCTGTTGGTCTCGGGAAGTCCGTACCCTGTAGGTTTGGGGAAGGTGAAAGTAGGAGATCCGATTTCGTTGCTGGAGAAGTACTATCCGAGCGATCGGATAAAATATCGGAAAGATGGGCGTAAGACCTTATACGGTCAAAGTGAGATATTTGATAGGGTAACGTACTATTTCGAAGTGGAAGATGGTGAATCCCTGATAACGCATATCGTATTCCCGTTGAACTTTGATGAGCACTTTGATCTTGGGTCGGATCAGAAGAATGAGTTTCTCCTTTCGCGCCTCGTTGATTCTCTAGGTCAGCCAAAAGACTGGGGGGATGGTTATTATTCTTGGGAATGTAGAATGGGCGGTAACGTATTTTTTGAAATTAACAAAAGGTATGCGCACAGTTACATTGTTATGCAAACGGGATTTAGGCCTGCAGGCTGGCCAGAATGAAGGTTGGATGAAAACGGAGTCGTTGTCGTTTATGGATTGGGAACGATTCCCTAAGACCTATGTTTAAATTGATTATGTCGCGCGTTTTAGAGTAAGCGGCCACTTTTGTATGTGGTGCCGA
Organism: Halothiobacillus sp.; assembly: GCA_016278265.1. Classification (GTDB taxonomy): domain Bacteria; phylum Pseudomonadota; class Gammaproteobacteria; order Halothiobacillales; family Halothiobacillaceae; genus Guyparkeria. The sequence goes on from JADQCE010000002.1 coordinate 634,743, forward strand.
GCGCGCGAGGCACTTTCTCTTGCTTGCCCAAGAGAAAGTACCCAAAGAGAAGGGCACCCCTCGCCTTGGCCCTGCGGGCTTCCCTCCCGTCCGGGGCGCCGCGGACGGGGAGGTTCGACGCGACGTCCTGTCGCGGCGAACCTCAGCGCCACGTCCTTGTGGCGCTGACCCTGCGGCACCCCGGCCGCTCGGCAACGCGAAGGGGATTTTCCAGCCCGATGGCTACGTGCCGGTATTTTGTACTTGCTGCTCGTCCGGTGACTCGTCGGGCAGTGCCTCAATGGGTTCTTTCGGCTTTCTAGCGACCGGCTTGGGTGGCTTGGGTTGCCAGGCGTGCAGGTGCTGGCCGACAAGGTCGTAGAACTCGGGAACGAGGCGTTCGAGGTCTTCGATGAACGTCCGTCGACCATTGAAACGCTTGCCCAGGCCCTCGACGAGCAGCACCTCGAAGGAATGCGGGGTGGATTTCTCGTTGTCGGTTTGCAGTACGTTCGGATCTTCCCGTACGGCAGCGATGTCCTTCTGGGTGAATGGCGCGCGTCCCGGCCAGTAGGCTCGAATCAAGATCCGGGGATCATCCTTCTTCGACATGCGCAGGAGCCAGTTCACGCGGGCCTTGGTGGACTTGCGATCCTGCGGGGCCTTGAGCTTCATGCTGACGGTGATTGTCTTGCGGGCAAGGTCGGCACAGACGTCCAAGTCGGCGGCGCTGTCGGGAACCAGAAAGCTTGATTGCAGCCGGTGGGTATCGACCAGTTCGGAAATACCCTGCTTGAGTCGTTGATTGGGATCATCGACCAGCTTGCGCTCGATCTTGGCTTTTACCGGGTGGCCGACATGACGTGACAGTTGCAGGCTCAGGTCGCGCTCTTCGGCATACCAGCAGCCGACGGCATTCTCGACGTCTTCCCCGGTTTTCTTGAGCTTTTCCTGGTTGGCCACCGCCATGACGAGGTCTTTCCAGTCCTTGCCCATCTGGGTGAACCGCTCGACACCGGTGCCGGAGTGGTTCAGGAATCGGGTGAGTTCTTCGAGCAGGAACAACTGCTCTTCGTCGTCGACCGCCTGCTGATAGTCGAGGATCTCGCACTGGGTTGCGATCCAGGTCCAGGACCAGTGGAATAGCTCGGTTTTCCTGAGCAGTGTCTTGGAAACCGGCACCGGGGGGTGATCGGCGCGGGCGACGAACTGGTTTGAAAGGGTGATGACGGCATCGATGCCGTTGGCCTTGGCGAGGTTCAGGTAGCGCTCGATCTGCTCTGAACAGATTTCCGCCTTGCCGATCTTTGCTTCGACCAACGCGGTCCAGGTGGATCGCGGCGTGGTCACGACAATCAATCCGTCCGGTCGGCACGAGGATGGTTTGGTCTCCTTGAGCACGATCTCGGTAAACGTGTCGATCTGCGTGCGTTTGCCTACCCGGTTGCCCGTCGTGCGCAGCAGTTCATGGGCCAGGGCGGGAATCTGGGGCAGGGCGGCGAGCAGGATCGATGCAATACGCTGCTCGCGGTTGGTATCGGCGAGTACGGGAAACAGGCGGGCGGGTTCGCCCTGTTTGATGAAATCGGGTAACGGCTTCACTCGGACACTCCTTGTTCTGTGTGATTCGGTCTTCCATTACGACCGACTGTACCCCGGGTTCGGCTGGGTGCCGAATCCGACGAGAAAGGCGTCAGAACCCTTTAACGATCTGGGGTTGGTTTTCGCACGCCCTTAGCGTGATGCAGCTCCTGTATCGTGCGGTGCTCGGCGCGCGAGGCCCGTTTCTCTTGCTTGCCCAAGAGAAAGTGCCCAAAGAGAAGGGCACTCCTCGCCTTGGCCCTGCGGGCTTCCCTCCCGTCCGGGTTGCCGCGGACGGGTCGGTTCGGCGCGACGTCCTGTCGCGGCGAAGCTCAGCGCCACGGTCCAGCTTCGCTGACGCTTCGCGTTCATCGGGCTGCGACGTGCCACTGGCACGTCGTTCCGGATTCACCCATGTGCCCCGACCCTGTGGCACCCGGCCGCTCGGCAAGGCCAAGGGGGCTTCTCAGCCCGATGACTCCCTGCCAACTATATTTCTGATTTCACTCCAGCCGTTCTTGGTAACTAATGTCTGAAAGAAGGGTCACAACCCTTTAACGGGCAACCGCGACGAACTGACCGCCGAGGACTGCTCGTGCGCCCCTATCCGTGGCGTGCGTAGCGGCCGGGTGGCGCAGGGACGCCAACGAATCGTACAAAGTTTCCCTAGCTATACTTTTCCGCTACTTCTCAACCGCACACGGGTGAAGTCATCGACAAGCTTCTTCAGTCGGCTTTGGAGCTCTCGCCCCTCACGATCTACGCCGTGCTCGGGGTGCTTTGCTGGGCCGAGGCCGCGTTCTTTCTCGGCTTCGTGACGCCCGGTGAACTGGCCGTGGTGATCGGCGGCATCCTTGCATCCAGTGGTCAAATCGAGATGGGGCCCTTGCTGGGCGTGGTGGTGTCAGCCACGGTCATGGGGAACACCACGGGCTTCTATCTCGGTCGTCGATGGGGCACCCGAATGCTGCAGTGGTCACCGCTGCAGCGTTTCTTTGGGCCATCGATCCGGCGGGTACAGGGCTTCATGCAGCGCCGGGGGGAGTGGGCGATCGTCCTGGGGCGGGTGTCCACTCCCACCCGGATCATCGTGCCTTTTCTCGCCGGTGCCTCGGAGATGCCCTATCGTCGGTTCCTGCTGTTCGACGTGCCGGCAAGTGTTGTTTGGGCAATCACGTTTATCACGCTCGGTGTGTTGCTCGGTGCGTCCTGGGACGTCCTGAAGGATGTCACTGGAACCGCCGCTCTTCTGCTGCTGATCCTGTTCATCATGGCCCTGGTCATTCGTTGGGTGGCCGCGCGCATTGCGGCAAACCGGCGCCGGGTGGAAGAGGTGTTCCTCATTGCCCTGCAGGTTACAGGCTTCAGCGGAGTCGCCCGGACACTCGGCCCGGGTCTTCACTGGCTGAGTCGGCGGCTCAACCCCAGTTTGGCCCACGGGTTGAGCCTGACGCTTAGTTTCCTTGCCCTGTTGGGTGCAGCGGGAGCTATCGGCCTGGTGCTCAGCCAGACACGGGCGGTAGCCGGCCTGGCGCTGATCGACTTTCCTGTTCTCGAATGGATGGGTGACGTGAGAACGGACCAGGCGGTCGCGGTGGCGCGCGGCGGTCTCCAGGCTTTTCATTGGCCAGGCATCCTTGCGGTGGCTCTGCCGTTAATGGCGTTTGTGTTCTGGCGTGCAGGCTGGGGTGCCGCGCTTCGAATCGGCGTCGGTTTCCTCGGGGCAGCCGTCGGCGCCTATTTTCTCGACCGCTTCGTGCTGGAAGGCGTCGTCCCCAACGCGGAGTTTCCTTCGGTGCCGGTCGCGGCTGCAGCAGCGCTGTTGATTCAAACGACCGCGTTCACTTTCAGAATGTCGAATTGGGGGGGCGCGGTGGTCTACGCCGGGATCGCTACCTTCGTGTTCTTCACCGTGGCGTTGAGCACCCTCGTCGCCGGCTGGGCCGCACCCTCGGGGATCGTTTTAGGCCTAGCGTTGGGGATAGCCTGGTCCTCGATCGTGGAACTCGTCCCGCATGTCCTCGGTTCGGCACGACTCCCGCCCGCTCCCGAACCGGACTCCCGGGATGCATCCGATCCGTAACGGCATTTCCCATCATTCCTGTCCGCTCGTGGAAGGGCGCTAATAGTCGGACTTGTCACAGGCGTGATCACCCGGGAAACGGGTCGGAACCCCTTATCGCGTCAAAAAAGGGATCAGAATCCGCCGCCCCGGGTCGTGTCCATGCGATTGCCACCATCGACTACGTGTTCGTAGGTCGAGTCAGTCGTTCTGGCCTACGCTGGGCTCTATCGGCACTCATCGGCAGCCGCTGTACTTAACGAGTGCCCTAAGGTCACCGGGTTGATATGACGCGAAGTCACCGGCGTGTTTTTCGGTTGTTTGCTTCCGTTGCCCTCGCGGGTGGGGCGGCGTTGCTGCTGAGTGCGTGCACCACAACCACCATCGTCCCCCCTGCGTCGGTGGATCGGCCGCAATCGGTTTTCGTTCTGGACCACGGACGACATTCCAGCATCGTGCTTCCGCACCCCGAGGGCTTTGTCCGTTACGCCTACGGTGACTGGGGTTGGTATGCCGAGGTCGAGACGGGGCCGACGGAGGCGATCCGGGCCGCATTCTGGCCGACCCGCGCGGGGCTGGGTCGTAGCCTGACCGCCGGGACCGCGACGCGAGAAGGGGTGCGAGGCGGTCTCCGAGTCGGGATCCAGGAGATTCACGAGGTGCCTGTCGAGACGGATCGGGTGGACGCGCTGCGCTCCTCGCTTGAAGCCCTCCATCGGGAAAATTACGCCAGCGTGAAGTACAACACCGTCTACGACCTCGCCTTTGTCGAGCACCCGGAGCCGTATGCGTTCTGGCACAACTCCAATCACAAGGTCGCCGAGTGGCTTCGACAGCTCGGGTGCGCCATCGAGGGCAACGCCCTCTGGGCCAGTTGGCAGGTGCAGCCAAGGGCTTTGGCGACTGAAGGCGTAAAGGACCTCGGCGGGGATTGAGGCGCCTCCGACGTTGCCGGGGGACGGGCCCGAGATGCTTGCCGGCTTTGCCTGCTCGTGCGGCCCGGTGTCCGCCGGCCACTCCCAAAGGCGAAGCGGATCGGCCAGCCAGTTGATTCGTCGCCGATTGTTTTCACCCTCTCCTTGATCGCTTCCAACTCGGCACTTTTGCCGCGCATCCCTGTCAGAACCGGGAGTTCGTGACCTTGGCTATGCGTCTCGGTCGCGAGGGTTATTCCAACGACTGAATGAGGGATGGTCAATGAGTGATCGCCAGTCTGACGAGGTCTATCGCCGCCGTCGTCGCCTGCTTGTCACGTTGGGCGCGGGCCTGGCGGGGGCGTATGTGGCACCGACGTTGGTCAACGTGGCGGGGGCGCAACCGGGCCCGCATCGGCATGGCAGCCGTGGCCGCTATTCCCGTCCGAGCTACAGCCGTCCCAGTGGCGGTCATCACCATCACTCTTACTCCGAGCGCCGGTACTATCGGGACGATCGGCGGCATCACCACCACCGTGACTCCGAGTTGCGACTGAACATCCTTCTTCATCCCAGCCGCTGGTGACCGCCGGCGGGATAGGCACCGAGGTGCGGGACCTCGTCCTGCCGGGCATCGGGCCGGCGGTGCGGGTTTCGGGATGCCCGGCATTCTCGGTGGTTCTCGAGGCGGCCCTGGCGGGTTGGCCGATCAACGAGGTAGCGGCTGAAGGGCCGCCACCGACCATCCGGCTGGAGGGCCGGAATGGGGAATGCCGGCAGGTGTCGCCCGCCTTTCCCGGTGGTGTGTCTCACCGGTCACCGGTCTCGGCCGCGTGCGCCGTGGCCGCCGACTTGATCGAACGTTTTCTTGAACTGAACCCCCAGTGGATCGGCCTGCATTGCGCCTCGGTTGAGATCAACGGCCGGCTGGTCTTGTTTCCGGAAACCCACCGGGCGGGCAAGAGCACCCTGATGGCGGCGCTGGCCGGCGGCGGGCAGCGGGTGTTCGGTGACGACGTGCTGGCGCTGGGCGAGGCCGGGCAGGGCATGGCGTTGGGCGTGGCCCCGCGGCTGCGCTTGCCGCTGCCGCTACCCCCGGCACTGGACGTGGCGCTGCACCAATACACCACCACGCATGCCGGCCCGGAAGACGATCGCTATCGCTACCTCGATCTGCCGGCCGGGCAGCTCGCGCACCACGGCGAGACCTTGCCACTCGGTGCGGTGGTCTTGCTGGAACGTGACGAGGGCCTGGACAAGGCGGAGCTCCTGCGGCTGGCCCCGGGCGAGGGTCTGACCCGGCTGCTGCGCCAGCATTTCGCCCACGATCTGCCCAGCGAGGCGCTGATGGCGCGCTTTATGCCCCTGATGCAGTCCCTGCCGTGCCGGCTGCTGCGCTACCCCGAACCGTTGTCGGCGACACGCTGCTTGCTCGCGGCGATGCCGGGCGTGATCGACGGGGTGGATGCCGGCCCCAATGCACCAAGCACAGAATCGGTGGTCTCAACCGAACGTGCGCCGGTGGCCGCCGATGAACACTGGCAGGCCGTCATGGCGACCCGCGAGTACGAGTTGGGCGACGATCGCTTCCTGATCGATCCGCACAGCGGGGCCATCCATCGGCTCAACGCCACGGGTCAGTTGGTTTGGCGATTGTTGCAGGTGGAAGCGTTATCGGCCCGGGAGGTGACCGACCTGCTCGTCGAGCACTTCCCTGAGGTCGAGCCCGAGCGCATCGAGGCCGACGTTCGAGCGCTGCTGGCCAGGCTCGCCGCGGTCGAGTTGATCGCCCCCGCCTGATCGCCCGCCGTAACCGGGCCGCCCCGATCTTTCTGCCGGCGGCCTATCGATATAGTGGGATTCGCTTGATGGCGTGGAGGCCTGCCGGATGACTGAGCGGGACGCGAGCGGGAACCGGCCGTTTTTCAATCGCTCGAGAGAGGCGTCATGAATGCCCCAATGATCATCCGTCCCGAGACACCGGCCGACACCCGGGCGATTGCCGAGGTCACGCAGGCCGCGTTCGCCGCGCTGGAGATCAGCGACCATACCGAGCAGTACATCGTCCAGGCCTTGCGTGCGGCTGGTGCGCTGACCGTCTCGCTGGTCGCCGAGCGCGACGGTCGTGTGGTTGGTCACATTGCCTTCTCGCCGGTAACGATCTCCGACGGGACGCGCGGCTGGTACGGGCTGGGTCCGGTCTCCGTGCTGCCCGGGCACCAGCGGCAGGGCATCGGCGCGCGATTGATACGGGAGGGGCTGGCAGCTACAGCGTCCGGGTGCCGCCGGCTGCTGCCTGGTCGGCCATCCGGACTACTACCCGCGCTTCGGCTTCGAGCACCCGAGCGATCCCGTCGTCGAGGGCGTCCCGCTCGAGGCGTTCTTCGTCCTGCGTTTCGATGGCCCCATCCCGAGCGGCACGGTCACCTTCCACGAGGTATTTGCGGCGACCGGGCCCGCGGGGCCGTCATCGTAAGTCGGCACGGGGGTGTCCCTGGGCGGGGTGGCAGCCGACGCCAGTTGCCGATGCTGGCACAAGACGGTGAGTGCCGAGCCGGGTGGCGCGGCAGTGCGTCAATGGCGGGGCCTGAGCAGGCCGCCAGGTGAGCGCTGCCGTAGGAAGGCAGCGGTCGGTGGGGTGGGGAGTCAGAGATTCTTCTCGAATTCGTCTACCTGCCGGCGTGCCTCGTCCTTGGCAATGCCGTAACGCTCCTGGATCTTGCCGATCAGGTAGTCAGGGTGGCCCTCGGCCTCGGCGAGGTCATCGTCGGTCAGTTCCCCCATTGCTTCTTTACGCTGCCCTTGATCTTGTTCCAGTTGCCCTTGATCTGCTCTGCGTCCATCGCGGTTTCCTCCGACTGATAGCGAACACGAGCGGCCGCACCGGCGGTGCGAACCGTCCAGCGAGGGTATTGGTGACTCGCCTGCTTTTCAGGATCGCCCGCGCGTACCCGTCCGGCTCACGCGTCGGGTGTGGCGAGGAATAGCGTCTGGGTGGGGTAGGCGAACTCGATGCCTTCTTCCTCGAAACGCTGGTGGATGCGCAGGTTCACCGCCTGCTGGATGTCCATGTAGTGGTTGTAGTCAGGGCTGAGCACGAAGTAGACGGTCTCGAAGTTGAGCGAGAAGTTGCCGTAGGCCTTGAAGTGCGAGCGGTCGAAGCGGGTCCCCTCCGAGGCCTCGATGGCCTCGCGCATGATGGTGGGGATGATTTCCAGCTTGGTCCGCGGGGTCTGGTAGGTCACGCCGATCTCGAAGACGACGCGCCGTTCATACATTCGCCCGTAGTTGTGAATGCGGCTCTGCAGCAGGTCGGAGTTGGAGAACACCAGCTGCTCGCCCGAGAGGCTGCGTAGGCGGGTGGTCTTGAGGCCCACATGCTCCACCTTGCCGCGCAGGTCGTCGATGTTCAGGAAATCCCCGACGGCGAAGGGCTTGTCCAGCAGGATCGACAGGGAGGCGAACAGGTCGCCGAGGATGTTCTGCACGGCCAGGGCAACGGCGATGCCGCCCACGCCCAGCCCGGCGATCAGGGCGGTGACGTTGATGCCGAGGTTGTCCAGGGCGAGCAGCAGAATGAACGACCACAGCGCGATGCGGCCAAGGAAGCCGGCCGCGCTGAGGGTCATGGCGCTGCCCGGGTCGGTCTCGAGTCGTTTCTGCTGGTAGCGCTCCAGTCGGCAGGCGAGAAAGGTGCTGGACCACAGCCCGGCTTGCAGCAGCATGGCGAGCACGGTCAGCGACCGGACGAACCGGTCGCCCTGGGCCGGCAGGTCGAGGTGGAGCGTGCCGAGGTAAAGCCCCACCGCCAGCGGGAACCACCACTGGGTGCGCCGCAGTACCGCCACCAGGTCATCGTCGAGGGAATTGGCCGTGCCTTCGGCGAACTTGCCCCAGCGATTCAGGAGCACGCGCTGGGCGAAAACGAGCAGGGCGAAGATGCCCGCCGCGACCCCAATGGCAATCAGGGCGTCAACGAGATTGACCGGACCGATAGTCCATTCCGGAGGGCTCATGTCGGCATTCCTCAAGGTCGCTGGTGGGGATCTCGGCCCCAAAGGGGCTCGGGGAGCCGGCATCCGGCGATGCGCGCGGCCCCTGTTGGCGATTGGGTCGGTATATCCAGACTATAGACGCCGTTCATGGGCGATTGAGCAATGGGCCGTGTTCGCCGGGGCGGGCGTTGGGGCGTTTGCGATGCATGGGGTGGGGCGGATGTTTGGATCGTTCTCCCGTGCGCGAAGCTGGTATACGCTTCGATTTTCCCGGAGAAGCATCGAAATGGAATTCCTGCCCGCAATCGTGAACGCGTTTGCCACCCTGTGGTGGGTCGTCCCGCTGGCCGTGGTGATGGCGCTGGTCAAGACGCCCGGGTTCAAGGGCGTGTTCGGCGAGTTCCTGGTGCGGATCGCGGCATGGTGGCGACTGCCCACCGACGTCTACCACCCGCTTCACAATGTCACGTTGCCGACGCCGGATGGCACCACGCAGATCGACCACGTCTTCGTCTCCCGTTTCGGCATCTTCGTGGTCGAGACCAAGCACATGAAGGGCTGGATATTCGGCGGCGAGCACCAGCCGAAATGGACCCAGAAGATCTATCGCAAGACGATCTCCTTTCAGAACCCGCTCCGGCAGAACTACAAGCACGTCAAGGCGCTTGAGGCGATGCTCGACGCGCCGGCCGAGATCATTCACTCGATTGTGGCGTTCACCGGTGAGAGCACGTTCAAGACGCCCATGCCGGCCAACGTTACCCACGGTGGCGGGTACGTGCGCTATATCCGTTCTTTCCAGGTGCCCGTCCTGACCGATGCGCAGGTAGGGGAGGCGATCGCTGCGATCGAATCCGGGCGATTGGTCGCGACACGCGCGACCCATCGTCAGCATGTGGCGCAGCTGAAGTCACGTTCCGATCCCGATGCCGGGAGGCGGTGTCCGAAATGCGGCAGCGAGATGGTCCTGCGGACGGTCAAGCGTGGCGCGAATGTCGGCAAGCGTTTCTGGGGCTGCTCGGGCTTTCCCGCCTGTCGAGTCAGGCAGGAGGCCGAGTGATGCGGGGCACGGGTTGGCGATGGTTGCGCCGCACGGTCGCGGCCAGCCCGTGCCGAGGCGGGATTAGCTCTTCGATTCCTCGATCAGGTGCCGGAGATCCTCGGTGATATTGGCGGTCTTGGTCTCCTCGTCGACCAGCAGACGGATCTTGCCCTGCGGGCCGAACACGAACACCGCGCCACTGTGGTTGACGATGTAGAACCCGTCCTCCTGCGGCTCTTCATAGCTGAAGGCGACACGGTAGCGCTTGGCGACCTCCTTCAGCTGCTCCTGCGTGCCGGTCAGGCCGACGAGACTGGGGTTGAAGCCGGCGACGTACTCGTCGAGTACCTTCTTGTCGCGCGTCGGGTCGACCGCCACGAACAGGATCTCGACCTGGTCGGCCTGGTCGCCGAGATCCCGGGTCGCCGCGGCCAGCTTGCGTAGCGCGACCGGGCAGACGTGCGGGCAGCTGGTGTAGCCGAAGAACATCATCGTGATCTTGCCGCGGTATTCCTCGGCGGTGACCTGCTCGCCGTTGTGGTTGGTCAGCTCGAATTCCAGGTCCGGCATGACGCCGGTAATGTCGTGGCCGTGCCAGCCACCCGGGGGCTCCTCGCTGCAGCCGAGCAGCACCAGGGGGAACAGGCAAAGGGTCAGAAGGGTTTTGAGTCGCGACACGCTTTTACCTCGCGCAGCCAAGGTTGGGGGTGGAGGAAACAGGGGTGTCGAGCTGTTGGCTCTGGTGTTTCCAGCGGGAGATAAGCACGAGCCCGCCGACAACGCTCATCATCGCCGCAGGCACCCAGGTGAGCAGGCCGCCGATCGACTGGTCCACCAGCGGGGTGATCGGCAGGATGCGACCGCAGGCGGCGTAGATCCCGAACAGGTCGTGGTTGCTCAGGGCGATGTAGGCGCCCAGCGCGATCTGCGGGAACATCACCAGGACCAGCACCAGCAGGCGGTAGCCATAGTGGCGGGTATCGCTCACGCCCGGGGCGCGCAGGTTGAAGATCATCCACCAGAACAACAGCCCGTCGATCGCCATGCCCCAGTTCATCGCGTTGTAGAGCGGCACGTTGAGCATCGCGTAGAAGTGAATCGACGGGATCAGCCAGAAATAGATCAGGCCGACGAAGATGGCGCCCGACACCAGCGGCTCCTGGATGGCTGCGTACAGCGACCGCAGGACGCGATTGCGCCGCATGGGGGTGACGACGTGTCGATGGATGACCTCTGGCAGCCCGGCGCCGATGATCGCGGACGGTGCCGAGACGGCGATCAGGAACGGGGCGACGTGGTGCAGCACCAGGTGCTGCAGGCGGTGCATGAAGAAGCTGTGCTGGGCGTAGTACTCGAACTGGGTCTGGAGCATGACGTACATGCCCACCAGCCCGATCCAGAACATCACCGCCTGGCCGATGCCGCCGCCCGCCCGGCGCCAGCCTCGCTGGTAGAGCAGGCCGGCGACGATGCAGGCCAGCAGTACCGTCGGCGAGAACTCGTACGGCAGCAGGAAGGCGACGCTCTGCTCGAGCAAGGCGGGCAGCGTCATGGTCTGCGTTCCATTAGCCGGTCAGCTTAGCCAACCACCGCCGGCACGGAGCCGAGCGGCAGGTAATGGTCGGCCAGCATCAGGGCGAACAGCGCGGTCAGGTAGGTAATCGAGAAGCCGAACAGCTTCATCGCCTGCTGGTCGCTGTCGGTATGCATCAGCCGCCAGGCGCGCAGGATGAAGCTGCCGCTTAACAAGGTGGCGCCGACCAGATATACCGGACCGCTCATCCCCACGGCCACCGGCAGCAGGCTGACTGGCAGCAGGGCGATGGAGTAGTACAGGGTTTGGCGCTTGGTGTAGGCCACGCCGTTGGTGACCGGCATCATCGGCACCTTGGCGGCGGCGTATTCCTCGCGCCGGGCGATGGCCAGCGGCCAGAAGTGCGGCGGCGTCCAGACGAAGATGATCAGGAACAGGGCGATGGCCTCCCAGCCGATCATCCCGGTGACGGCGGTCCAGCCCAGCAGCGCCGGCGCCGCGCCCGATGCCCCGCCCAGCACGATGTTCTGCGGCCCGATCCACTTCAGATAGCGGGTGTAGATCACGGCGTAGCCGATCAGGGTGAACAGGGTCAGCACCGCGGTCAGCGGGTTGACCGCGAACCACAGCAGCGCCAGTGACGCCCCGCCCAGCAGGGCGGCGAAGATCGTCGCCGCGGTTCTCGAGACATCCCCGGTGGGCAGTGGCCGGGCCTTGGTGCGGCCCATGGCCGCATCGATCTCCCGGTCAGCGACGTGGTTGAGCGCTGCCGCCGAGAAGCCGGCGAGGGTGATGCCGATGGTGCCAGCCACCAGCAGCGTCCAGGGCAGATCCCCCGGCGGTGCGGCCAGCAGCATGGCAACCAGCGCCGTGAACACCACCAGCGAGACGACCTTGGGCTTGCACAGCTTCACATAGCTGCGCCACGGGAAGGCGCCGATGGCAGCAACCGTCTGGGCTCGAACATTCATGAGCACACTCCCTTTGGTGCCTGACCCATCGCGGGGGTCAGCGGATTGTTTAGGTGGTGGATGAGCGCGATGATTGACAGCAGCAGCAATGCTGCCAACGCGTTGTGGGCGTCGGCCGTCGCCAGGGGCAGGCCAAACAGGACATTGGCGACGCCGAGGGATATCTGCAGCCCCAGCAGGATGCCGATGGCCAGGGTCACTCGCGGCGCCAATGGGCTTGCCTTGATCGTCAATGCCAGCAGGGCGATGAACACGACCAGCGCCCCCAGTCGATGAAGCCACTGGATAGCGATCAGGCCGGGGCCATGCAGGTCGTTCACTTCGTGCAGCCCGAAGACGGAGCCGTAATCGGCATCCGGCCACCACTGGCCGTTGCAGGTGGGGAAGCCGCTGCAGGCCAGCCCGGCGTAATTGGTCGAGGTCCAGCCGCCCAGGAAAATCTGGCCGATCAGCAGCACCAGGCCGATTGCGGCGAACCAGCGCATGCCGGGGCTTACCGTCGATGATGGCAACCGTGTTGCCCCGGCCTCACGCAGACATCGGTGGCGGTTGTCGAGCCATATCCACCAGAGCATGGACAGCACGGCCAAGCCGCCCAACAGGTGGGCGGTTACCACCAGCGGCTTGAGCAGCATGGTCACGGTCCACATGCCCAGCAGGGCCTGGAACACGACCAGCGCGGCGAGGGTGGACAAGAGGGCCCGATGGCGCTTGTACCACCAGCCGATTGCCACCAACATCACGATCAGCAGGCCGAGGGTTCCGGCGGCATAGCGGTGCACCATTTCGTTGAGGGCCTTGCCGGCCTCCAATGGCTGGTCGGGGTAGAGGGTGTTGATCTGGCTTTCGTTGGCTTCGGCCGAGCTGACCGTCAGATGGCCGTAGCAGCCCGGCCAGTCCGGGCAGCCCAGGCCGGCATCGGTCAGGCGCACGTAGGCGCCGAGCACGACCACCACCAGGGCCAGTACCGTGGCCAGGTAGATCAGGCGACGGTAGACGCGGCCGGAACCCGCGCTTTTTACACGTTGCTTTGCCGAGTTGAGATGCACCACGTTAACCCTCTCCGGCCAGTCGCAACAGGCGTTCCAGGTCGTCCAGCAATCCTTGCGGGTTGAAGCCCGGGTCGTAGCGCATCACCAGGAAACCCTGGCGATCGACGATGTAGACGGATCCCTCTGCCAGCGGCCATTGCTCGCTTTCGAGCACCTGGAGCCCCTTGTCGAAATCCGCCGATTGGCCCGTGCCCGCCGGCTCGATCAGGACGCGTTGGACCGCGAGCATCGCCTCGTCCTGCGCCAGGCGGACCCGGCGGAGGGTATCCATGAGCGAGCGGCAGTCCGCGTCGCAACCAACCTGATTGTCTCCGGCGGGCACGTGGTGAAGCAGGGTCCATTTGCCTTCGAAGGCGCTGATGTCGACCGGCTCGCCGGCGAGTGTTTCCAGCCCCGCCACCGGCACTTTCTCGGCGGGGGTGAGCAACGTCCCGTGCTCGAGCCCGCCTTGTTTCTCAAATGGCTGAAGGGTGTACATGGCCCATGATGCGGCCAGCGGCAGGATGAAGATCGCCGCCAGGCTCAGCAGGATGAGTCGCTGCCGACCATTTCCACTCGTCATTGCTGCTTCCATTCCTCGTTTCTCCTTTGACGGCCACGATGCAGGCCGTGCCACAGGTAAACAATCACCAGGATCAGCGCGAACCCGAACCACTGCGCGGCATAGCCGTGGTGTCGCGACGGGCCGAATTCATGCATGACCTCGACCTTGTGGGCCGCGACCTCTGACCCGTCGGGGTAGAGCACGACCGGCCGCAGGCGGTAGTCCAACTCGTTTTCGAGTCTCCCGGGTACCGCGGTCTGGACCACCTTGGGCCAGCCGGCGGCGAAGGTCTCCCGGTCGGACAGTTCGAACGGTGGCGGTTCGGGCGTCATGGCCAGGCCGATGACCTGCACCGTGCCCGCTGGCACCTCGACGTTCGGCAGTTGCGCGCGGCTCGCGCCTTGCGCCACCCAGCCGAGGTTGACCAGCACGGCCTGGTCTTCGTCGATGCGCAACGGGGCCAGCACCTCGTAGCCCGGGCGTCGGTCCCGTACCCGGTTGTCCAGCAGGAACACGTGCTCGCCGTACCGGCCGCTGGCCCGGGCGTGCAAGGGCACATCGGTCGGCCCGAGCGATGCGACCGGTACCGGAGAGGCCTGTGCCGCTGCCGACTCGGCGTCGAACAGTTGCTGCTTCTCCGCGGCGCGCTGGAGCTGCCAGGACCCCAGTCCAATGAAGACCGGCAGCAGGACTAGCGTGGCGAGGGTTTGCACCAGGGCGGGACGGAATCGGCGTCCTCCCGGCCCGAACCCCGTCGTCGACGGAGTCCTGCCGTGGATGTCAGCCGATCGGTTGTCCTGGACCATGGCCATGGTTGCCTCTTGCCTTGCGACGTTGCCGCGAGTGTCCCTGGCTTTTGAGGTGATTCCGTTCACCGCATCCGCCACCGAATCGTTTCTCCTCCGCGTCAGTGATAGCCGTGCGGACCTTCCTCATGGACCGCCTTGTCAGACGGCGGCTCGGTGAAGGTGTGGTACGGCGGCGGGGAAGGCAGGGTCCACTCCAGGCCTTTTGCGCCATCCCAGGGACGGTCGCCCGCCTTCTTGCCGCCACGGATCGTCTGGATGATCAGCCAGATGAACAGCAGTTGGGAGAAGCCGAAGACGAACGCCCCCACGGTCGAGACCATGTTGAAGTCCATGAACTGCAGCGGGTAGTCGGGAATCCGGCGTGGCATGCCGGCCAGCCCGGCGAAGTGCATCGGGAAGAAGGTGACGTTGACCGAGATCGCCGACAGCCAGAAGTGCCACTGACTGAGCGTCTCGTTGTACATGTGACCCGTCCACTTGGGCAGCCAGTAGTAGACGCCGGCGATGATCGCGAACAGCGAGCCGGTCACTACGACGTAGTGCAGGTGCGCCACCACGAAGTAGGTGTCGTGATACTGGTAGTCAGCCGGCACGTCGGCCAGCATGAGCCCGGAAAAGCCGCCGATGGTGAACAGGAAGATGAAGGCGAGCGCCCACAGCATCGGCGCCTCGAATGTCATCGACCCGCGCCACATGGTGGCGACCCAGTTGAAGATCTTTATCCCCGTGGGAATCGCGATCAGCATCGTGGTGTACATGAACAGCACCTGCGCCTCGACCGGCAGGCCCACCGTGAACATGTGGTGCGCCCAGACGATCGCCGACAGGAAGGTGATCGCGATCACGGCCCAGATCATCGACGTGCGGCCGAACAGCGGCTTGCGGCTGAACGCCGGCACGATCTCCGAGACGATGCCGAAGGCAGGCAGGATCATGATGTAGACCTCGGGGTGACCGAAGAACCAGAAGATGTGCTGGAACAGGACCGGGTCGCCGCCGGCGGTGGCATCGAAGAAGGCGGTGCCCAGGTGCCGATCGGTCAGGAGCATGGTGACCGCGATGGCCAGGACCGGCATGGCCAACAGCAAAAGAAAGCCGGTGATCAGCCAGGTCCAGGTGAACAGCGGCATGTCCCAGAGCTTCATCGACTTGGTGCGCATCTTCAGGATCGTGAGGATGATGTTCAGTGCACCCATGATCGAGGAGATGCCCATGATGTGGATCGCCATGATCACCCAGTCGATCGATGGCGGGGCGTAGGTCGACGAGAGAGGCGCGTACAGGGTCCAGCCACCGCCGGGCGCGCCCTGCGGCATGAAGAAGCCCACCCACAGCATGAGTGCCGCCGGCGGCAGCATCCAGAACGCCCAATTGTTGACCCGTGGCCAGTACATGTCGTCCGCGCCGACCTGCAACGGCACCATCCAGTTGGCCAGGCCCGTCAGCCCCGGCATGATTGCCAGGAAGATCATGGTCAGGCCATGCATGGTGGTCAGTGAGTTGAAGAACTGGGGCTGTGTCAGTTGCAGGCCGGGCTGGAAGAGCTCGGCCCGGATGACCAGCGCCATGACACCGCCGACAAGCAGCGCCACCAGGGCGAGCACCATGTACATGGTGCCGACGTCCTTGTGGTTGACGGTCAGCAGCCAGCGTAGCGGGCCTTTCCTCGGCCCGTGGTGGCTGTGATCGTGTTCGATCTGATCGACTACAGAATCCGCTGTTTGACTCATCGTGCCGCCTCCACTGCTTGCGGGGTGACCAGGTCACCGGTGTCATTGCTCCAGGCATTGCGTTCATACGTGATCACGGCCGCGAGCTCCCGATTACTCAGCTTGTCGCCGTAGGCCTGCATGACCGGGTTCTTCTCACTGCCGTGAATCACGATCTTCAGGTGGCCTTCCACCGGGCCGGTGGTGATCTTGCCGCCTTCCAGTGCGGGGAAGGCGCCCTCGATGCCTTTGCCGTTTATCTGGTGGCAGGAGGCACAGGCCGATTCGTAGACATTCTTGCCCTGCTTCATGGCCACCTCGAAGTTGTAGGGAGCGGAAGCCTGCTCGGCTTCCTTGGCCGCGGCCTGTTGCTGCTGGGCCACCCACTTGTCGTAGGCCTCGGGCGTGACCGCCTCCACGACGACAGGCATGTAGGCGTGCCCCGAACCGCAGAGCTCGGCGCACTGGCCTCGGTAGGTGCCGGGTTTGTCGATACGAATGTCGGCGTTGTTGAACTGCCCGGGAACCGCGTCCCGCTTGAAGCCCAGCTCCGGTACCCACCAGGCGTGGATCACGTCGTCACTGGTGATGCGCAGGCGAACATCCTTGCCTGCCGGCACGACGAGGGGATTGTCGACATCCAGCAGGTAGTTGGGGGTGTCGGCCGGGTTTTCCTTGGCGTTCAGCTGGCTCGCGTCGCGGCTGTCCGAGGCCAGGTTGCTGACGAAGGAAATTTTCTCGTCGGGATAGACGTATTCCCATTTCCACTGGGAGCCATGAACATCGACCACGACGTCCGGATCGGGCGCTTCCGCGTTGGTCTTGAGGAGGACTGCCGTCGCGGGAACCGCCACCCCGACGAGGATCAGGACCGGGATGACGGTCCAGATGATCTCGACGGTGGTGTTCTCCGAGAACTTGGCCGGCTTCGCGCCACGAGACCGGCGGTGCCGAATGAGCGACCAGGTCATGACGCCGAATACGCCAACGCCGATCGCCACGCAGATCCAGAACAGCAGCATGTGCATGTCGAAGGCGTCGCGGCTGATCTCGGTGACCCCGCGAGTCATGTTGAAGCCGCTCGATTCCTCCTGCGCAGCGGCCCCGGCCGCTGTAGACAGGGTGAACAAGGCCGTTAGCAGTCTTTTCCACATCATTGTGGCCCTCCTTGGCTTTAAAGCTCTCGGAATAGGGGTGGACGGAATCGGGAACCGTTGCTGGTTAATTAGAAATTCATTAAATACTTGACTGTATGGTTTTCTCGAAAGGCGTTGGTTACATCAATAGCACAGTTATTGGTCGTGAGTACAACATACGTTCCTCTGTCACAAGATCATCGAAAAGTTTTTAGTGATTCACAAGCCCGGAATGGGCGTGAGGCGATGGTCATGGCAGACCGGTGAGAGTGCGCTGCCGGGGTGGCGCGTCGGTCCTGATCCGGGCCGGCCCGTACCATGCTGGCGCCATCCGGCGGGCCGGGAATGGTTGTGAATCCGATGCGCTTCTTCCCGGTTGGAATGCGTGGCGGTGATGGGGTGTGACTAAAGACCGGGCGTTAAATGTGGTTATTTCCCGAGAAGCCGCATGATTCATGCGGTCATTTCTACTGGAGATTTCCCCGCTGTCATTGTGGGTATTTCCCCGAGTCCCGCATGGGTGTGGCGGTTGTCCGTTGGGAGAGTGGACCTGGTTTCGCCTAGCATGGCGAATCGATGTGTCGATTATGCCGAGTACTATCCGAGACGGATTATGTTCCCGCTGACCGAGGTGGTTTTCCGAATGCTGCGGACCGTCCTGTGCCATTGCAGCCGGCGAGTCAAGGGTTCGTCAGTTGCCTGTTTGGCGCTTGCTCCTTGAGATGGGCCGGCGGTTCAGGTTCGGGGGCGTGTTGGGCACTGGCGTGTGGACGACCTGGGGGAGCGCAATGCGGGCGGCCGGCGGGCGCTGGAGAACCCCCTGCCCGTGACGGAGGGCGGCTTGCGTGAGCACGGAGGCACGGAGGTGAGTCAACCGGGCCGCTGATATGGGAGAACAGCGCCCTGAGGGGTCAGAACCGTTTCTTCGCGCCTCGGCGGCCGAAACAAACGGCGGTGGCCCTTGTGCCTAACTTTGGCTATATCCAGTAGCTGCGCCCTGGGTGAGAGGTCATGTCCTGGGGTATCGAGGAGCTTGATTCCGAGGAATCCTCGTCGGCAGAAGACACGCCTAAGGAGAAAACCGTCGATGAACGTATCCGGCTCGCTGCTCGCTCTCTTTCTCGCGGTTCCCGCCGCGGTCGCACAGGAGGCCGGTCAGGCCTTGCAGGGCTTATCGCTCGAAGGGGTTCACAACCAGGAAGCGGTGGTTCCGTCGCAGTGCTACACGCGCACCGAGGGCCGCTTCAATCCTTGTTACACCTGCCACCAGAGCTATCAGGGCACGGATCGGCCGAATTTCATGGAGGATGCCCGGCTGCAAGGCGAGTACGACTTTACGGATTTCGCCATGACCAACCACTGGACGAACCTGTTCCGGGACCGCGCCGACAAGGCCAAGTCGATCAGCGACGAGGAGATTTCGGCCTACATCGCGGAGGACAACTACTCCGCCTTGGCCGGGCGGCTGGAGTCCCTGGGCTGGGAAGGCTTCATTCCCGATCTGGATGGCTTGCAGCTGGCCGACGAGGCGTTCGACGAGCACGGTTTTGCGCGGGACGGCAGCGGGTGGGTGGCGTTCAACTACAAGCCGCTGCCGAGTACCTTCTGGCCGACCAACGGCTCGACCGACGACGTCATGCTGCGGTTGCCGGAGAAATTCCGGCGGGCCAGTTGCCAGGGCGAGGACGGCTATTCCGTCGATGCCTACCGCGCCAACCTGGCCATCCTGGAGGCGGCGATCAAGGATCTCGCCGAGATCGAGAGCCTGCCGGTCGACGAGAACGCCGTCTGCGCGGATCTCGACGGGGACGGTGAGCGGACCGTGATCAGCCGGCTCTCGCGACCGACGCACTACGTGGGTGATGCCAAGGACGTGCCAGTGGCGGCGATGATCTACCCCGAAGGCACCCAGTTCCTGCACACGGTGCGCTACGTGGGCGTTTCCGAGGACGGGGAGATCACGCACACGCCGCGCATGAAGGAGCTGCGCTACATGAAGAAGCTTGCCTTCCATGACCGTGACGAGCTGCGCGAGATCTACGAGCAAGAGACCGGCGGCGAGGAAGGTGCCGAAGCGGTCGAGGACGCTCCCGCTGAGGAAAAGCCCGACGAGGAACGACTCGATTCGTTCAGCGACACCGGCCACGGCCTGACGAACAACTTCGGCTGGCTCGTGCTCGGCTTTATCGAGGACAAGCAGGGGGATCTCCGCCCGCAGACCAAGGAGGAGCAGTTGTTCTGCATGGGCTGTCATAGCACGATCGGCGCCACCATCGACCAGACCTTCGCCTTCCCCCGCAAGGTCACCGGCGCCGAAGGCTGGGGCTATCTCGATCTCAAGGGGATGGCCGACGCCCCCAACGTGGGCGAGATCGACGGTGAGATTCTGACCTACTTCGAGCGTGTGGGTGGCGGCAGCGAGTTCCGCCACAATCCCGAGATGCAGGCCAAATGGTTCACGGAGGAGGGTGACGTGGACCGTGCCAAGGTCCAGGCGGCGGACGTCTACACCCTGATAACGCCATCCCCTGAGCGCGCACTGAGGTTGAACAAGGCCTACCGCGTGATCGTCGACGAGCAGAGCTACATCCATGGGCGCGATGCGACCATGCTGCCGGTGGAGAATGTCTTCGAGGAAATAGACGCCGATGAGTCTCCGTTACCGGACGAGCTGCATTATGACTGGGACATCCGGCTGGACTGGTCGAAGACGTCGGGTGTTGCCCAGAAGTGAACCCCGGCAGAGGTTCCTTAATGGAAAAGGATCAGAACCCTTTGACTTTCCATCTGATTCCGCGGTCGCGGCGGCGGTCTCACGTCACGCGTTCGTCCATATGTTTGGCTGAGCACCATGGATAACTCCATTACCATTCGTTCCGAAAGCCCCGGGGATGTCGACGCCATTACCGTGGTGACCGAGGCCGCCTTCGCGACGCTCGAGGTCAGCGGTCACACCGAGCAGTACATCATTGAGGCCCTGCGTGCCGCCGGGGCGCTGAGCGTGTCGCTGGTCGCCGAGCGCGATGGCCGGGTGGTCGGTCACCTCGCCTGCTCGCCGGTGGCCATGTCCGACGGCACGCCCGGCTGGTACGGATTGGGGCCGGTTTCGGTGTTGCCCGAGTACCAGCGCCAGGGCATCGGCAAGGCCCTGATCCGCGCGGGGCTGGCCCGGCTCAAAGACCTCAACGCCCGCGGCTGTTGCCTCGTCGGCCACCCGGAATACTACCGCCAGTTTGGTTTCGAAAACCCGTCCGATCTCGCCATCGATGGCGTCCCGCCCGAAGTCTTTTTCGTGCTGTCGTTCGACGGCCCCATTCCGCGCGGCACCGTCACCTTCCATGAGGCATTCACGGCGCAAGGCCCCGTGCGTCGTTCTCCCGATGCCGAGGAAGGCTGACGCACGGTTTCGACGGACATCACTGCTCCTCACGTCAAAACGACGGGCCTTGTTGTTGCCGCAGGATCGCCGCCTGCGCGCGTCAATGGGCGGTCGATGGGGCAGAAGGCCTTGATCTAGCTGTGGGGTCGAAGTGGCTGCCGGCCGCCTCGCGGTGGATGGGCCATCGGCCTTGAAGAGGATGGCTTGCCCATAAGGGATTGATAGAGGGGGTTGGCCTACGTAACCGGCTGATATCAGCGAGGCGGTCTGCCAATGTAGCGGGCTGTTTTCTTGTTAGACGGCCGTTTTCGGGCTAGGAATCAGGCATGTAATAGGCCGGTAAGACGCCGGGGTCTCGCGTATTCCAGGAGACGCCGGCGTTTGCCTTGCCTGCCGCGCCCCCGCTCGACGATTAATGCTTCCCGGATGACTTCCACGACGGCGTGGGTATCCATTGCCGGTCCTTCCGACCAGCGTGGAACCCTCTGCCTCCGATTCCGCTTCAGTGTTTCGTCCACCCCTTTGACGGCGGTCCGTGGTTGGCCGGTTGAAATCGTAGCGTTCCAGCCCCTCGTGGACGGCCTGCGGGTCTCTGCCGCGAGGCGGCGGCCATTGAATCAGACCACGGTGTGGTAACTTGGAGCCGATGAGCAGAGACAAGCCTGAGTCCTCAAAAAGCGGGGCCGTATTGGACGAAAGGGATTTGGTGCCCGTGGTGGGGATAGGGGCCTCGGCCGGCGGCCTGCATGCGTTGCAGAAACTGCTCCACGAGTTGGACTCGGGTCTTCCTTTCGCCTTCGTCGTGCTGCAGCACGTTGCTCCGACCCACGTGAGCATGATGACCGAACTCCTCGGAGGTCAGGGGCGGCTGCCGGTCGAGACCATGCGTGATGGTGCTCGGCCAGCCGCCGGCACCGTCTACGTGGTCCCGCCCAACGCCGATGCCGCGATTCATGATGGACGTTTCAGTGTGCATAGCCCGGCTTCGGTGGGCGGGCCTCGGCCGTCAATCAATGACTTTTTCGTTTCGCTCGCCGCGGACCTGGGCGAGGATGCGGTCGGGGTCGTGCTTTCGGGCAGCGGTTCGGATGGAATGGCGGGCTTGCGCGCGATTCAGAGCGCCGGCGGGATCACGTTGGTGCAAGAGCCGTCGACTGCCGAATACGAATCGATGCCGCAGTCGGCCATCGACTCCGGGGTCGCTGACATCGTTCTCACCCCGGTGGCTATGGCGGGCAAGATTGGCGAACTGGCCGGTCTTTATCAAAAAACCCACTCGACGGAACATGAGCCGGAGCATGAGGTGCCCAGCCGTCTGCTGGTGTTGCTCAAGAAGCGTCGTGGAACAGACTTCTCCGGCTACAAAAAGGGCACCGTGTTTCGACGCTTACAACGGCGTCTTTTCGCCACCGGTTGTGCGGATATCGAGGCCTACCTCGATCACGTCAAACATCATCCGGAGGAACTGGATGCCTTGGCCCAGGAGATACTGATCTCGGTGACATCGTTCTTTCGTGACCCGCAAGCATTCGAGGCCTTGGCAAAACAGATTGAGCGAATCACCAAGGAGGCAAGCCAGGCTGAACGCGAGATTCGCGTATGGGTGCCCGGCTGTGCCACCGGAGAGGAAGCCTATTCGATTGCCATCCTGTTCGACGAGGCCTTCGATCACGTGGCACACCGGCCCGCGATCCAGATCTTTGCCACCGATATCGACGCGGATGCCCTGATCACCGCCCGCCGTGGTGTCTACCCCGCCGCGGCCTTGGCGATGCTCCCGGACACGCAACTGAGACGGCATTTTCAGCAGGTCGATCATGTCTATCGCGTGACCGAACGCCTGCGCAGCATGCTGGTCTATGCCGAGCACAACCTCATCAGCGACCCGCCTTTCCCGCGGCTGGACCTGATCGCCTGTCGTAATGTCCTGATCTATTTCGATAGCCAGTTGCAGTCGCGAATCCTCAATCGGTTCCACTTCGCACTGGCCACGGGGGGCATTCTCTTCCTCGGTCAGTCCGAGACACCGGGGGCGGCCGACTCCCTGTTTACGGCGATTGACGCGCGGGAACGTCTGTTCCGAAAGCGAGGCGGTACGTCGACTCGGCTCATTCCGAGCCTGTTCAAGTCCCTGCCAAGAGCCAGCCATTTTCCCGTCGAGGCAGACACGGAGAGCCTGCTCGAGGCCGTGGTATCGCAACTGGATGCCACGGTGGCGTTGTGCGAACCGAACGGCGATATCCGACATACCGCCGGCGAGGTGGAGCGGTTCTTCCAGTTCCCGCGGGGCAAGGCAGTTCACCAGATCACCGACGTGATCGCCCAACCGTTCCGCAATGAATTGTTCTCTTTGCTGCATCGGATGAAGCAATCGCCTCAGCGCTTGTTCGGGCGCGAACGCGACTACGGTGGCCAGCGCTGGCGGCTTTCGCTGCGGCCGATTCCCGATCAGGACGCCAACCGCATCCTGGTATGCATCGAACGGTTGTGCGAGGCGCCCGAACGCCCCGATCGACCGGATGCCGAGTCGGAGACGGATGAGAACGCCGCCGCGGATGGCGACGTGCAATCGTTGATAAGAGAGTTGGCCAAGACCAACGAGGAGATGCAGTCGCTTAGTGAGGAGGCGCAGGCCTCCAGCGAGGAATACCAGGCGACCAATGAAGAGTTGCACGCTGCCAACGAGGAACTGCAGGCGTCGAACGAGGAGTTGAGTGCGCTCAACGACGAGCTGAATACAAAGACGGAACAGTTGCAGTCACTGACGGACGAATACCGCCATTTGTACGACGCGATGGAGTTTCCGGTGCTCGTGTTCGACACAAAACAACATTTGCAACGCTTCAATCTGGCGGCGAAGGAGATCCTCGACCTGCGCTCGGCGTTCATCGGCCGGCCCGTCGAGCGATTGCGTCTGCCCGCGGCTCTCGATGGTCTGAAGAAGGATCTGGCCCAGGCTCGCGTCGAGGTCAAATCCGACAAGAAGGTCGTGCCGCTTCAAGGGGGGGAGTGGCAGCAAATGGTGACTCCGGGCTGCCACGAGGCGGGCGAGGTCGAGTTGCTGGTCGTCACCCTGGTCGACGTTACCGAGATTCGCCGCACGCGCAGTGAGCTGGCGGCATCGCGGGCCCACCTGGATGCGTTGATGAGTAACAGCACGGTGCTCGTCAGCAGCAAGGGCCTGGATGGTCGGTACCAGTTTGCCAACCCGGCCTTCCTCAAGGCGTTTGACTTGAGCCTTGAGGAGACACTGGGCCGAACCGATTTCGAACTGTTCTCACAGCCACTGGCCGGCAGCATGTGGACCACCGATCTCGAGGTGATGCGTACTGGCAGCGCCAAGGTGGTCGAACACGAGTTTGATGCCGGCGAAAACCGTCGGATCTATCGCACGACCCATCAGTTGTTGCTGGATGAAAACGGCGCGCCGGAACGATTGCTGATCGAGGCAGATGACGTAACCACGAGAAGGCGGATCGAGCAGAATTTGCGGGTTTCCGCCCAGGTCTTCGAGCAGGCCGGTGAGGCGATCATGGTGGCGGATGCCAACACCGTGATCACCTCCGTCAACCAGGCTTTCACCGAGATTACGGGCTATCCGGCCGAGGAGGCCATTGGTTGCCGGGTGGCTGATCTGCTTCAGTCCGATGAAAACCCCAGCAGGCTTTACGAGGAGCTCTGGGACGGCGTGCAGCGGACCGGGCTGTGGCGGGGTGAACTCCTCAATCGCCGCAAAAACGGCGAGCTCTTTCCCGAGTGGCTGACGATTACCCGGACCGCGGGAGAAGGCGACGCTTACTACGTGGCGGTCTTTTCAGACATCTCGAAGCTCAAGGACTCGCAAAAGCACGCCCAATACCTGGCAACCCATGATGAGTTGACCGGCTTGCCCAGTCGCTCGGTGTTTTCCGACCGCCTAGACTCCGCCATGTCCTCGGCCCGGCGGCATGAGGGAGTGGTGGGGGTGATGTTCCTTGATCTGGATAATTTCAAGGCCGTCAACGATACCCTCGGCCATGACGTGGGTGATGTGTTGCTGATCGAGGCGGCCA
Source organism: Halothiobacillus sp. (assembly GCA_016278265.1). GTDB lineage: Bacteria > Pseudomonadota > Gammaproteobacteria > Halothiobacillales > Halothiobacillaceae > Guyparkeria. The sequence continues at coordinate 659,502 of JADQCE010000002.1, forward strand.
AACGATTGTCGGGCGTTCTGGGCGAAGTGGATACGGTCTCGCGCATGGGTGGGGACGAGTTCACGATCATTCTTTCGGACACCAGCGTGGATGGTGCCAAGCATGCGGCTAATCGCATCCTGGAGGCCTTTCGCGAGTCATTTGTTGTCGACGATCGGCGTCTGTTTATCACGGCGAGCATTGGCATCGCCTTTTTCCCTGACGACGGTCGCGAGATCACCACCTTGTTCAAGGCGGCCGACATGGCGATGTACCGGGCCAAGGACAATGGCCGCAACGGCTTCGAGGTCTTCCAGAAGGAACTCGAAGCCCGCTTGATCCGGCATTACCGGGTCGAGTCGGCGCTGCGCGGTGCCTTGCAGACCGAAGCGCTGAAGCTCGCGTTTCAGCCGCAGTTCGAGATTGTGGACGGGATGCCTGTCTGCAGCGCAGAGGTCTTGCTGCGATGGACCGATCCCACGCTGGGGGTGGTCTCGCCGGCCGAGTTCATCTTGATCGCCGAATCCAGCGAAATGATCATCGAAATCGATCATTACGTGATCGAGCGGTCGATACGTGCAATCGCCCAGTGGACCAGCGAGGGCTTTGCCGGCGTTCCGCTGTCGATCAACCTGTCCGTGCGTAGCTTGAAGGAAGCCCGGATGCCCGATTATTTGATCGGTCGGCTCGCCTACCACGGCGTGGCCGCGGATCAGATACAGATCGAGATTACCGAGGGGGCACTTGTCGATCGCACGAGCGTGGTGATTGGCAATATCGAACGGCTGCGGGAAGCCAAAATCCCATTCGCCGTGGATGATTTTGGCACCGGCTACTCTTCGTTGAGTTACCTCAAACGGCTGCCATTGACGGAACTCAAGATCGACAAAAGCTTTGTCGATGGCCTGGGCGGCAACGATCGCAATGACGAGAGCATTGCCCAGGCCATTCTGGTCATGGGGCAGGCGCTCGGCCTTCGCACCTTGGCGGAAGGGGTTGAGACCGAGGTGCAGCTCGAGTGGCTCAGAGCGCATGGCTGCGACCGAGTGCAGGGCTTTCTGTGCGCCCGGCCCATGAGCTTCGAGGACTTCACTGCCTATCTGCGAAACACAAAATAACGAGCCAGAACGCCTTTGGTCGACGACGGACGAGCTTGTCTCGCATCGTATCGCCATTCTGGGAGGTAGGCTCCCGGTGGATGAGTGAGCGTATGTCGCCTGGAAATAGGCTTTGTCGGGGCTAGTAGCGTGTGCAAGTAATGGGGCCAGGAAACCGAGGTTTGCTGGCTGTAGGGGAGTTGGCGTGAGGGGCAGTCTTGCCTGATTGTCCCTGCTCGTGATGACGGGCTGCCAGCTCGAGCGAGGGACGCTAGCTGTAAGGGGCCACTGGTCTCAAGGGCCAGCCGCCGTATGGCAGGAGTTAGAGCTTGCGTTCGAAGTCGTCGACCTGTTCACGCGCCTCATCCTTGCTGATGCCATACCGTTCCTGCACCTTGCCGATCAGGTAGTCACGGTGACCTTCGGCCTGGTCGAGGTCGTCATCGGTCAGTTTCCCCCAGTGCTCCTTCACGCTGCCCTTAATCTGTTTCCATTTGCCTTTGATGCGGTCTGAATCCATGAGGATTCCTCCCAGTGATATGTGAAAAGACCTGTAATCGCACTCGCGATCTGGGGCACCTAATGAAGCTAGTTAGGGCCCTCGGTGTTGTCAAATACGGCCAGACGCAAGCTGACGGCGCTACCGAGCGGCACAGGGGTTCCTTTGCACGACCCATCTACGGGGTTGTCGCCTTACGTGGATGCCGTCGCACGTTCCCACCCACGAGAGACGTGATCCATGACCGCCAATCTGTTTGAAAACCTGCCCGCGCGCCTGGCGGAAGAATGCTTCGACATGCTGGTCGAGTCCGAGCACGTGACGGTCGAACGCATCGTCTCGCATGGCCACAGCTCGCCGGCCGTTGGCTGGTACGAGCAGTCGCGCCACGAATGGGTGGTCGTGCTCAAGGGGCGTGGCGTGGTGGCATTCGAGCTCGGCGAGGAGGTCACCCTTGGCCCGGGCGACCATCTCAGCATTCCCGCCCATACTCGGCACCGCGTTGCCTGGACCGCGCCGGACGAGGACACGGTCTGGCTGGCGGTGCATTTCGACTGACCGCCGATCGACCAAAACCTGGATCTGCCCAATGGACCCGTCAAACGACGGATCTTGTTGTTTCCGGGGCCGCCCGGCCTATGCTCATGGATGGGCAGGGGGCGCGAGATATGGGTGACCAGACGCGAGACCTGTCCACGGTGCCGGGTGATAGAACGGATAGTCGTGGAGGGTCAGTGCCATGAAATCGAGTTGGACAAGATTTGCCGCCGGGCTGGTCGCGTCATTGGGCGCGGTTGGGTTATGGGGCATGCCGTCATTTGTTCTGGCCGCCGAGCCTACCTTCGAGCAGGGCCGGACGATGTTCATCGAGACGGGCGTGGAGCTGCCGGATCGTGAGCCGACCTGGTACGCCTCGATGGTGGCGAAACCCCACGCGCCGGTGTTCGAGATGTTGGCCACCCGCGGCACGCAGGGGCGCTACTACCCTTACACCTACCCGGTCACGCTCAAGGACCTGGTGCGCTTTCATGGTCACGACTGCGAGGGCACCACGCACGCGGCCAACGCGGCCTGGGTGGCCTTCCAGACGCTGTTTCCGGACGGGATCATCGATCGCAGCGTATTGCGCGGCATCAGCGGCACCTCGCCGTGCTGGTCGGACGCGGTGGCCTACCTGACCGGTGCACGCCTGCAATACGGCACACTGGGTTTCTTCAAGGACAAGCGTTACAGCCACGCCATCCTGCTGTACCGCGAGGACACGGACACGGCCGTGTTGGCGACCTGGAAGCAGGGCATCAACAACATCCCGGGCGAGCCGGTGATGCTGCCGGGCAAGATCGACTGGGAGCCCACGGTATCGATGGAGAAGGTCAATGCGCTCAAGGCGGTGGTCAAGCAGGCCGGCGGCAACCCGACGCCCTACCAGGTCGATCTGATGCGCCACTACCAGTGGCAGCACATCAACGACATCCTCGAGCACCCGCTGGCGGCAAGCTACCAGGCGAAGGTGATCGAGGATTTTGTCTGGGAGGATTGGATCGACCCCGACAAGACTCTGGTCGAGCCGCACACGCGCGGCGACACAAGGCTGAAGAACTATCCCTATCGCAGTCGTCCGGTCGTGCCGGACGCCGAGGTGGAAATGCCCGAGTAGGCAGGGTCGGCGCGCCGTTCAGAAGAAGTACTTGGCGATGCCGCGTTCCAGGATCTCGCGCGAGCGCCCGCCGTTTTCGCCGAAGTGCTGCCGGTGGAGCCTGCGGGCGAGGGGGCGGAAGGCCTCGACCACCCTGGGGTCGAAGTGGCTGCCGGCGTCGTCGCGGATAATGCCCCAGGCGGTATCGAAGGACATGGCGTCCTTGTAGGGACGCGGCGAGCACAACGCGTCGAACACGTCGGCAACGGCGAAGATGCGGGCACTGAGCGGGATGTCCTCGCCGGCCAGCCCGCGCGGGTAGCCGGTGCCGTCCCACTTTTCGTGGTGGTAGGCGATAACGTCACGGGCGTCGGCTAACGAGGGGATGCCGGCGACGATGTCCTCGCCTTGCGGCACATGGGAGCGCATCAGGGCCATTTCCTGGTCGTCCAGGCGGCCGGGCTTGAGCAGGATCCGATCCGGTACGCCGATCTTGCCGACGTCGTGGAGCAGGGCGCCGGAGAGCAGGGCGCGCATGGGCTTGTCGGCCAGGCCGAGCTTTTCGCCGATGGCCATGGCGATGTTGGTGACGCGGTAATTGTGATCGCCGGTGTCGGAGTCGCGCTTGGCCACGGCCTTGCCCATGGCCTCGAGAAGCGCGATGTGCGATTTCAGCAGGTCACGCGACTTGCGGTCGTTCTCGTTATTGAGATGCACCACGATCGGGTAAATCGCCAGTCCGCAGGCGATCGCCGCGAGTGCGGCCATCAGCGCGGCGGTCAGCGTGGCGCCGAGCATGTTCTGCCGCTGCCAGTCGGGCACCACCCGCACGCCCTCGAAATACGCGGTCGGCGCGGCGTCCGCCGGCTGGTCGCCGTATAACGGCACGAACACGCGCAGCACCCAGCGGCCATCGGGGAGGTGCTGGCCCTGGTAGTCGGGCTGGCGGGATTGCAGTCCGTCGTGCTCGTCGATCTGGGCCTGAAGCCGTTCGCCCTCGCGGGTATTCCATTCGGCCAGCAGCGCACCGTCACGGTCGTAGATCTCGGCGACTTCGAACAGGCCGCCGGCCAGCGCCCGGGCGGCGCGGGTAGCAACGGCCTGGCCATCTGGGCCGTTGAGGTCGGCGATGTCGAGCTGGCCGATCATCCGCCGGGACTCTTCCACGGCGAGTTGGACCGTGGCGTGCTCGGCGTTCTCTCGCGCGACGAATGACGCGGCGGTGCTGGCGACGATGGCGAGTACCGTGCTCACCAGGGCGATCAGGATGGCTGCCTTGCGTCGGTATGACTGCATGTCGCTTTCCCTTACGAAAAGACCCGTTCCTTGTTGGGGGTATCTTCGCACGAGCGGGCGACTGGGTGAACGAGGCCCGGCCCGCATGTCGTCTCGGACACGGGCAGGCAGCTGTATGGCACACTGCGTGGTTGATCCACCCCGTACCCATTCGCAATCCAAGGAAAACACCCCATGGCTGCTGCTGGTCTGCTCGCCCTGCTCGACGACATTGCCACACTGCTCGACGACGTCAGCGTCTATTCCAAGGTCGCGGCCAAGAATACCGCCGGCGTGCTGGGCGATGACCTGGCGCTCAATGCCCAGCAGGTAAGTGGGGCGGGCGCCAAGCGGGAACTAGCGGTGGTCTGGGCGGTGGCCAAGGGGTCGTTTCTCAACAAGCTGATCATCGTGCCCGCCGCACTCCTGATCAGCGCGTTCCTGCCATGGCTGATCACGCCGTTGCTGATGATCGGCGGGCTGTTCCTGTGCTTCGAGGGTGCGGAGAAGATCGCCCATAAGTGGCTGCACAGCGCCGAGGAGGACGAGGCCCACCGCAAGGAGGTACTCGAGGCGGCCGTCGACGAGCAAAAGGATCCGAGAGAAGCGGAGCGCGAACAGATCCGCGGCGCGATCCGCACGGACTTCATTCTCTCGGCGGAGATCATCGTGATCGCACTGGGCGCGGCGAGCGCGGCAGGCATCTGGACGCAGACCATGGTGGTGTCACTGGTAGCGTTGGTGGCCACGGTGGGTGTCTACGGGCTGGTCGCCGGGATCGTGCGCTTCGATGACTGGGGGCTGGCGCTGGTGAAGGATGCCGGGGCCGATGCCTGGGGCCGCTTCAAGGAGGCACTCGGGCGCGGCATTCTGGTGGCGGCACCGAAGTTCATGCGTGTGCTGTCGGTTGTCGGCATGGTGGCGATGTTCCTGGTCGGCGGCGGCATACTGGTCCACGGTCTGCCGTTTTTGCACCACATTCTCGAATGGTTCGATCCCGGCTTCGAGGGTGTGGCCGGGTTGCTGATCCCGATGCTGTTCAACGGGGCCGTGGGGCTGATCGCCGGCGCGATCGTGCTGGCGGGCGTGACCGGCGTGCAGCGGGTTCGGTAGGGAAACTCTGCACGGTTCGATGACGTCTCTGCGGAGCCTCCAAGGGTCCAGATGCAAGGCGCAGTCCGCCGTGAAGGGCGTCGGCCCTTTACAAGGGCTGTAACGCCGCAGATGGGCCCTGGGGTGTCCGCCCGGAGGGGGCTTGCGGGTTTGCCCGCACTCGTCGTTACCGTCCCTCGACGGACAATGGGCCCGCCTTTAGTCCGGCGCCTCGATTGCGAACAAACCCGCGAGCCAGAGATGCCATCGAACCGTGCAGAGCTTCCCTAGGCACTGTGATGCAGCCCGGGCCGCCGAAGGCCCTCGCGACATGACGCAAAACGCCCGCCATGATGGCGGGCGTTGTCGTTCGATCGTGGTGATCGCGGTCGGTGTCAGTCGGTCGGCATCATCGAGGAGTGGTGATGCACGATCAGCCAGCGGCCGTCGCGGTTCTCGTAGACGAAGGTGTAGCGGGCCGGGACGTCGCGGGTCTCGTCGCCGTCGGTAACGCGGAAGGTATAGGTGCCGGCGTCGGTCAGCTTGTTGCAGCCGAGCTTCACGTTGCGCGTGTTGATGGTGCCGACCGGCTTTTTCTCCAGGAAATGCTCGAAGTAGTCCTGGATTTCCGCGTGGCTTGTGCGCGGTACGTTGGAGACGGTGGGCAGCAATACGGCGTCTTCGGCATACAGGGCGGTGACGCGACGGGCATCGCCGGTCTGCAGGGCGTCGTTCCACTGGTCGAACAGTTCCTCGGCCAGTCGGCGGGTGGCCGGGGCGCAGACCACGCAGCTCTCGTCGGCGGGTACGTCGATCGCGCCATAGTTGCTGCCGGTACCGGTGACCGAGCGATACGCGTCGCGATGGGACGACCCCATGCTCAGGCGCGAGTTCGGCGCATCGTCGGCACTGAGAAAGCGGGAGCCACTGATGCGGGGGCGGTTGCTGCTGGTCACTGATCGGTCTCCATCACGATTCGATAGGGCCGGGAAATCCTGCCAGAAATGCTGTCAGGGGATTCAGCGGGAAAGCCCTCGGGAAGCCTGCCATTGTAGGGATTCCGTGCGGCGATGTCATTTCCGGCGGAGCTGAATGGTGAGGTTCGGTTTTCATGCCTTGTTCGACAACTTCGAAATCATAACGGGGGGCGTGCGTCGCCTGAGACCGGGGTTCGTCGAGACGGAATGCCGCGGGGATCAGGGCTCCGCTCACTTCGATTTTTTTCCATGACACAGCGGTGACGAGTGGCCTACAGTGGATCAGTGCGCGCCTCGGAGCCTTCCGGGGCTGTCACTCACCACGGCCGGCCGCCTTATCGCGGTACGGCCTGATCACGACAAAGGTGTGATGCTCATGGCAGAGAAGATGGACGCGGAACGCGGTTTCTACCGCAACGGCAACATCCTGGTTGAACAGGCCACCGACGGCATGTACCTCGTGCAGCGACCCGCTCGGCGACCCCGCAAGGGATCGACCAACGGTCGCATGACCGTCCCGGGCGACATGGAAACCCTCTACGAGACCACGGTGTTCGACGACGCGGTCGACCACGCTCGCGGTCTGGCCAAGGCAAGCTGACCTCGAGGCATATGACTGAATGGCCCGGGCCGTGTGAGCGGCCCAGAAACGACGAAGCCCGAATCCGGCGGATTCGGGCTTTTTCGTTGGCTTGAAAAGTGGGCCGCGGTGTCCCGCCGAGCCGGACCGGGGCTCAGCGCATCTTGCGGGTCTTGTCGACCATGCGCAGGGTCGAGCGGCTGTTGTTCAGCCGCGTGACCATCGAGACAGGGACCCAGCGCAGTTCGAAGGACTCGTCGTTGCCCGGCGCGGGGACGTTGTCGTCGATCTCAACCAGGTAGCGCACATCGATGTGGTGATGCGGCATGGCGTCCGGGTGCGGCTCCTGGGTGGCGTGGATGTCGACGTCGAATATCTCGTCGCCGACCAGGCGGACATGCTCGGGTGAGACGCCCGTCTCCTCGATGCATTCCTTCAGGGCCACGCTGCGCATGTCGGTTTCGCCGTCGGCATGCCCGCCGGGCTGCAACCAGCAGTCGAGCTTCTTGTGGTGCATCAGGAGCACCGCGCTACGCGAGGGGTTGACCACCCAGGTGGACGCCGAGACGTGTGCGGGCAGGTGCTCGCGGTAGAAGGTGTCGGGGTGCGAGGCAACGAACTGCCGCGCGCGCTGGACGAAGGCGGCCTCGTCGAGGTAGCGCGTGTCGTAGCGGGCGAGTTGGTCAAGCAGGTCGCAGCGATGCATGAGTCGGCGCCCCTAGGTCATGGCGGGGTTCTTGACCGCGGCGATGGCCGCGCGAGCGGCTTCGTCGACGTTGCCCTCGGTGCCGGCAATCGTCAGGCGGCCGTACTTGCCCACCGCGCGGACGTCGATCAGCGAGATGCTGGCCGCCTTCTCCGCCTGGTTGGCGGCGTAGACGACGTAACCGGCCGGCTCAACCTCGAGGATGAACATGCTCTGGTCGGGCAGGATCATGTTGCCGCGGCGGTTCTGGCGGTTGATCAGTACCGTGTGGTCCGGCGTCATGCCGCGAATGATCTCCTGCCAGGCGATCTCGCAGGGCTGGCGCTCGGTCTGCTCGCGGCCGAGGTACTCGAGTACCGTGTTGCCGGCCTGGACCACGTCGCTCTGCACGCGGTGGTGGATGACCATCGAGCCGAAGGCCCGCTCGACCACCTGCTGGGCAAGACGCACACTGGAGGCCTTGAGCGCGATGTCGGTCAGCCGGTGGACGGCCATGCCCGGCGAGACTTCCACCCACAGGCAGGCATCGCCCGGAACCGGCAAAAAGCCCTGAGACGCCGTCGCCAAGTACTCAGCCAACTGGGGCTGGAGCGAGTCGATAAAGACGTACGTCCGAAGTTCGATCATCGAGCGGGGACCTTGGCGTGGGCCAGTTCAAGTATCAGGAAAGGTCGAATGGCGGCGAGTTTACCATCAGCAGGAACCGGGAGGAATTGCGATCCCTTATGGTTGCCATACGATAAACGAGGTCGACATGAATCCCATGCCGCTCATCGTGCCTACTGGTATGTGGCGACTCACGAATCGGGATCCGCCGGGCACTGAGCGGGCTGTGCCGGGGGCGGATCGAGCGATGCTCGACGAGAGCCGCGCCGCACGGAAGGAGGCGACAAGCGATTGATGACCTGGTTTGGGCGATCAAGCCGCTGGCTGTTGGCCAGTCTCGTGCTGGCTCTGGTTGGCTGTGGCAAGCCGGTGCTCGAGCCGCTGCCGCGTGATGCCACCATCCTGGCGTTTGGCGACAGCCCGACCAAGGGCGTGGTGCACCGGACGGCTCGGCCTATCCTGAGTAGCTCGCCCGGCTGACCGGATGGACGGTGGTCAATGCCGGTGTGGCCGGTGAGACCACGGCCGACGGCGTGGCGCGCCTGCCCGAGGCACCCGAGGCCCATGCCCCTGATCTGGTGATCCTGTTGATGGGTGGCAATGACGTGCTGCGTAACCAGAACCTGACCGAGGCCAAGCACAACCTCGCCCGGATGATCGACCAGGCTCAGGCCAAGGGCGTGGCCGTGGTGCTCGTCGGCGTGCCGGAAAAGTCCCTGTTCTCGCAGTCCACTCCCCTTTACGAGGCACTGGCCGAGGAGCACGGGGTGGTGCTCGTCGATGGCCTGGTCGCCGGTTTGTTGCGTCGCCCGGGGTACAAGGCCGATGCCGTGCACCTGAATGCGGCGGGCTATCGTGCCATGGCCGAGCGGCTTGTCGAGGTACTACGCGAGGAGGGCGCCTTGTGGGGTGATGCCGTGCCGGTGGACAATGCCCGCCGGGCGCGGCACGATCGGTGGGGTGGTCATACGACTGTCACACTGACGACAAGACAAGGAGAAACGCATGACCTTACATATCGAATTTGTTCCCGTGATCTCGCTGGCCGCGGGCATCGCGATCCTGATCGTTCCCAAACTGCTCAACTACATCGTCGCGATCTACCTGATCACTATTGGGGTGCTGGGGTTGCTGGGTTACGGTTTCTGATAATCGCCAAGATGGCGGGACCGTTCCTGAAGTCCACGGAGGCAAGGTATGTACGACTGGGGTTATGGCTGGATGCCGCATGGCGGCATGTACGGAGCAGGCTGGGTCTTGATGGTGCTCTTCTGGGTGCTGTTGATCATCGGCATCGTCGCGTTGATCAAGTGGCTGCTTTCCTCCGGCCAGCAGCGGCCATCCGAGCCGCGTGACGGTCGGCGCACGGCACTGGACATACTCAAGGAACGGTACGCGCGCGGCGAGATCGACCACGAGGAGTTCGAGGAGCGCCGACGACGGTTGAACGATTGATGGTCATGACACGGCATCCCGCGCCAATCGCCAGCGACAAAAAGGAAGGCCGCCCATTCTTTCTTTGGGCGGCCTTCTTGGTTTCGTGTCGGATCAGGGGCGACGGTCAGTCCTGATCCAGGGCCTCGTGCATGCGCTTTTGCATCTCGATGCGTTCCTCGGCCATTTCCTGCTGGAGCTCGCTGATCTCCCGAGACTTCTTTTTGATCGCCTCGTAGTCGGGTTCATCGGCGAGCTGCAGGCGCTGGAGTTCGCGCTGGCGATCCTGCATTTTCTGCATGCGCTCCCAGTTTTCCTTCTGCTGTTCCTGCTGAAGCTCGCGTACCTGATCGCGCTGCTTCTCTGAAAGTGGCTCGCCACCCCAGCCCGGGCCAGAACCGTTCATCATCGGGCCGTAGCCGCCACCAGGGCCCATCATGCCCTGACCCATCATCATGCCGGGGCCGTAACCCGGTTGCATCATGCCCGGGCCGTAGCCACCGCCATAACCCGGGCCCATCATGCCGGGGCCATAGCCGGTGCCGGGGGCACACGGGGCGCCTCCCTGCATCCCGTAACCGGGTCCATATCCCTGGCCATAACCCTGGCCATAACCGGGTCCGTAGGGGCCGGAGCCGTCCATCATGCCCGGTCCGTACATGCCGCGCCGCTGCTTGTCGTCATCGGCCAGTACCGCTGGGGCAGCGGTCAGCATGGTGGCGGCAAGTCCGCAGGCGGTCAGTTCTCGTAACAGTCGTTTCCTGATCATGGCGCTTCTCCTCCTTATTCGGGTTGAAGGCCTCGGACCGCGGTAAACCCGCGGGTCAATCCATCACTCGGAGCGACATTGGCACCCAGGATGGGTTGACCCACGAATGTCTTGGGCGGCCCGACCGAGGAACGTCGAGCGAACGTTCGGAACAGCCTGCTCGGTCGGTTCCCCGTATTGCTGATCATCCACTGACGTGGATGTCCCGGAACGCTGGTGGCCACAGTACCCCCTGATCGATAAGCCTTCGGCTTACGACGTTGGGATAAATGTGGCGCGACTAACTAACCGGCGTTCCGCCATGAAACATAGCACAGAAAACCACCCCGTTATCGTTCGCAACCTACTGTTTGGCCGTGAAAAAAACCGGATTGAGGGCAGCGTTGCTCTGCTGAATGGCTATAGTCATGTCAGGCCCGACGAGTGGGTCCTCCACTCAGGATGTCTTGGGAGGGTGTCATGCGATTTGCCGATCGACGCGAGGCCGGCCGCCAATTGGCCGAGGCCCTGGAACGTTTCCGGGGTCAGCCCGGCGTGGTCTATGCGCTCCCCCGGGGCGGGGTGTCCCTTGGCCTGGAAGTGGCGCGCTACCTGGATATGCCGCTGGACGTGTTGATTCCGCGCAAGATCGGTCACCCGTTGCAGCCGGAATACGCCATCTGTGCGGTGCCCGAGCAGGGCGAGCGCGTCTGCAATCGGCGTGAAGAGGCGGCCGTCGACCCGAACTGGCTCGCGGACGCCGAATCGCGCGAGCGGGCGGAGGCCTCGCGTCGTCGGGCACTCTACGGGCGGGCGGATGCGCCGTCGGTGGGCGGAAAGCTCGCCATCATCGTGGATGACGGGATTGCCACCGGGCTGACGATGCGAGCGGCCATTCGCGATGCCGCCGCCCGCGGCCCGTCCCGGGTGGTGGTCGCCATCCCGGTGGTGCCGGCATCGACTGCCGCGCAACTGGAAACGGAGGCCGACGAGCTCGTGGCGCTGGAAATTACCGACCAGTACCTGGGGGCTGTCGGCGCCTACTACGACAGATTCCCACAGGTGAGCGACCACGAGGTCATCGCCATGCTCCAGCAGGCGACTGACCGGGAGGTGGGCAATGAACGCTGATACGCAACAGAACGTCGAGATGCGGCTGGGCGGGGCGATTCACGAAGGCATGCTCGGTCTGCCGGCCCGGCCTCGAGGGCTGGTGCTGTTCGCCCATGGCAGTGGCAGCAGCCGACACAGCTCGCGCAATCAGTTCGTCGCCCGCCAGCTCCGCGAGGTGGGGTTGGCCACGCTGCTGTTCGATCTGTTGAGCGAGTCGGAGGATGAGGTCTACGAGAATCGCTTCGACATCGATCGGCTGGCGGACCGGCTTGTTCAGGCCTCCGGGTGGGTGGCCGAACAGCCCGAGCTGGCCGAGCTCCCGCAAGGATATTTCGGTGCCAGCACCGGGGCGGCTGCCGCGCTGAAGGCCGCCGCACAGCTGCCCGACTCGATTCGGGCGGTGGTCTCGCGGGGCGGTCGACCAGACCTGGCGGGCGAGGAGCTGCCTCGGGTGGTCGCCCCGACCCTGCTGATTGTCGGTGGGGCGGATACCCAGGTGATCGAACTCAACCAGATGGCCCGCGCGCGCATGCAGGCCACCACTGAGCTGGCCATCGTGCCGGGGGCCACGCACCTGTTCGAGGAGTCGGGCACCCTGTTTCAGGCAGCGCGGTTGGCGGCCGACTGGTTCACACGCTGGCTGATTCCGGCTTAGCCATGGCACGGGACGCACTTGACACGGCTATCGCCCGACAGGTCTGGGCCAGTCGGTACCAGTATGCCGACGAGCCGGGCATCGAGGCCACATGGCAGCGCGTGGCGCGGGCACTGGCGACGGTCGAAGCCGAGCCCGCGGTCTGGGAGCGGCGATTTGCCGATCTGCTGGCTGACTTTCGCTTCCTGCCCGGAGGTCGCATCCTCGCCGGAGCCGGCACCCAGCGCCATGTAACGCTGTTCAACTGCTTTGTCATGGGCCCGATCGAGGACTCCATGGACGGGATCTTCGAGGCGCTCAAGGAAGGCGCGATCACCATGCAGCAGGGCGGGGGTGTCGGCTACGACTTCTCCACGCTGCGCCCGGCCGGCACGGCGGCGCGGCACGCCGGCACGATCGCCTCGGGACCGGTCTCGTTCATGCGTATCTGGGACAGCATGTGCGCCACCATCCTTTCCACCGGCGCCCGGCGCGGGGCGATGATGGCCACCCTGCGGGTCGATCACCCGGATATCGAGTCGTTTGTCGATGCCAAGCATCGTTCGGGGGAGCTGACGCATTTCAACTGCTCGGTGCTTGTGACCGATGCCTTCATGGCCGCGGTGCACGCCGATGCCGACTGGCCGCTGGTCTTCCCGGCCGCTGCGCTGGAGGGCTCGAGCGGGGAGGGCACGGGCGAAACGGTTCGGCGCGATTGGCCCGGGTTCGACGAGCCGGTCGTCTGCCGGGTGATCCGCCGGGTGCGCGCCCGCGAGCTCTGGGAGCACATCATGCGGGCGACCTACGATCACGCCGAGCCCGGCGTGCTGTTCATCGACCGGATCAACCAGTGGAACAACCTGGGCGATCGTGAACGCATCACGGCGACCAACCCCTGTGGCGAGATCCCGCTGCCGCCCTACGGGGCCTGTGATCTCGGCTCGATCAACCTGACGCGCTTCGTGAGCGATCCGTTCACGTCGCGGGCGGCACTGGACCACGACGGGCTGGAGGCGACCGCTCGCCTGGCGGTGCGTTTTCTCGACAACGTGATCGATGCCTCGTCGTTCCCGTTGCCCGCTCAGGCCGAGCAGGCGCGCGGCAGCCGACGGATCGGCCTGGGCGTCACCGGATTGGCCGATGCGCTGATCATGCTGGGGCTGCACTACGACAGCCCCGAGGCGCGAGCACAGGCCGGCGCGATCATGCAGTCGATCACGCACGCGGCCTATCGCGCTTCGATCGAACTGGCGCGGGAGAAGCGACCGTTCGCATGCTTCGAGGTCGCTCGCTTTCTCGACCGGCCATCTGTCCGCGGGCTGCCGGCCGACATCCGCGCCGGGATCGCCCGCGACGGCATCCGCAACAGCCATCTGACCGCGATCGCGCCCACCGGCACCATTAGCCTGCTGGCGGGAAACGTATCCTCCGGTGTCGAGCCGATCTTTCGCCGCGAGTTGTGCCGCTCGGTGCTTACCGGCGACGGCACGCGCGAGTCGTTTCGACTCGAGGACCGCGCCTGGCACCAATGGCGCACCGGGCATCCGCATGGCCCGGCACCGGATACGTTCGTCGAGGCCGAGGCCCTGCTGCCCGAGGCGCATCTGGCGATGCAGGCCGCGTTGCAGCCGTATGTCGACAGCGCGATCTCCAAGACCATCAATGTTCCGGAATCGATGCCGTTCACCGAGTTCGAGGCCATCTACCAGCGCGCCTTCGACCTGGGACTGAGGGGCTGCACCACCTACCGGCCCAACCCGATCACCGGCGCGATCCTGCAAGACGTGGACACGGCCACGCCGTGCTGTGGGATCGACCGCGAGTCGGACTGAGCGGGCGCTTACTCCTCCCAACGGCAGGTCAGGTGGGCGCCGGAATCGATGACCCGGCCACCAAAGCGTTGCGCCTGCCGGTCGATCACGCCCAGCAGCCAGTTCCGCTCCGGTGGTGAACAGGCCTGCAACTGCAACTGGCGGATCGCGAACGGATCCAGTTCGAGGCGCTGCAGGTGTCCCCGGCTTAGGGTCGGCCGATAGAGCAGGGTCAGGTCGGATCGATACGGGGTGGTCTCGCCGATGCCCTCGTAGTCGTTGATCAGATCGCCGCAGCCGTAGAGGATCAGGCGATCATGGTGGACTTCGAACGCGCGCGGGTGGTGCGAGGAGTGGCCGTGGACCAGGTCGACCCTCGCCACGTCGATCAGCGCATGGGCAAACCGCCGATGCGCCTCCGGGATCTGGTAGCCCCAGTTGCTGCCCCAGTGGATCGAGAACACCACCGTGTCCCGCGGTTGGCGGTGGGCGGCGATCGTTTCGGTGAGCCGCTCGATTGCCGCCTCGTCGAGCGCGGACAGGTAGTGCACGCCGGGGCTCGACTCGTCGGCCGCCCAGTCGGCCGGGATGCCGCTGTCGCCGTGACCGGCGGCGAATACCAGTAATCGCTTGCCGTTAGCGGTGGGCAGGATGGCGGGGCGCTCGGCCTCGCATCGATCCCGGCCTGCGCCGACGACTGGAATGCCCGCGGCCTCGAGTGTCCGCAAGGTTTCGATCAGCCCCGCCCGACCCCAGTCGAGTATGTGGTTGTTGGCCAGGACCAGACAGTCCGGCGCGATGGCCGTCAGGCAATCGATATTCGCCGGGTGCATGCGGTAATGGATGCCCTTGGCCGGCCACGGCGAGTCGCTGGTGGTGATCGCGGTCTCGAGGTTGAGAAGGCGCACACGGGAGCGATCCGCCAGAGCGTCCCGGGCCGCGCCCCAGACATAGTCGGGACCGGCGGCCCGCGGCACCGCCCCGTTGGCGCGTTCGGCCAGCCGGACGTAGTCGCGGGCGTCCTTGAGGTAATCCTCGTAGAGCACGGGGTCGGAAGGCGAGGGCAGGATCTGGTCGATGCCACGGCCGAGCATCACGTCCCCGGCCAGCAATAGCGGCAGTGAATCGTCGATCATCGTGCGTTGACGGCTGGGCATGCTTTCGTGCTCTTTCGCTGGTCCGGCCGGCCTGACCTATGCTGGGATTAAAGCAGAACCGGCCCGGTGCGTGATCCGCGGTCGACCCGATAGGAGAGACCCATGACGCTGGAAGCCACGCTTGGTCTGGCCCTGATGGCCGGTTTGGCCATTCCCGCCGGGGCGCTGGTCGCGGCGCACCATCGGTTGCGCTCGTACTGTTTCGAGCACGAGATCGACAGCTTCGTGTCGTATTTCGGGGGCGGGGCGCTTTTGGCGGCCGTGGCCCTGGTCCTGGTGCCGTTCGGCATGGAACACGCGCATGTCGCCAGCGCGGCGGTGGCCTTTCTGATCGGTGGGCTGGTTTTCTGGCAGGTCAGTTTGTGGCTCAAGCGCCGAGGCACGACCGTCGCGCAGTTTCTCAGCATGCTGCTCGACTTCATTCCCGAAGGGATCGCCTTGGGGGCGGCGGTGGCGACCGGGTCGAACGTCGCCTACCTGCTTGCCCTGCTGATCGCCCTGCAGAACATGCCGGAGGGATTCGCCTCCTTCCACGAGATGCGCCAGGGCGGCATGCGTCTTGGCCGACTCTGGACCATCTTCCTGCTCGCGCCGCTGGCCGGCCCGCTTGCGGCATGGTTCGGGTTCGCCCTGCTCGCCGCGGAAGACCAGGTTCTCGCGCTGCTGATGCTGTTTTGCAGCGGCGGCATTCTCTACCTGATTTTCGAGGACATCGCGCCGGGTGCGCACATGACACGCGAGACCCTGCCCGCCATGGGCTCGGTCGCCGGGTTCGTTCTCGGCCTGATCGGCGCGATGCTCATTCACTGAGCCGTGGCATTCAGCGGCAGAGCTTGGCGGCAATCTCCGCGACGTGGCGACCCTGGTAGCGGGCAATCGTGTGTTCGATGGCGCTGGGCTGGCGGCTGCCATCGCCGCCCGCCAGGGTGCCGGCCCCGTACGGGCCTCCGCCACGCGGTTCGGAAATATCGTACATCTCGGGGATGCCGTAGGGCGTGCCGACGATCACCATGCCCAGGTGGGCGAGCGTGTTCCAGGTGGAGGTGATGGTGGTCTCGTTGCCCGCGCCGGTGCCCGTGGAGGTAAATACGCTGCCGACCTTGCCGATCAGCTTGCCCTCCGCCCACAGACTGCCGGTCTGGTCGAGGAAGTTGCGCATCTGCGCGGCCATGTTGCCAAAGCGTGTGGGCGTGCCGATGATCACCGCGTCGTAGTCACCCAGTTCCTTGGGGTCGGCAATGGGGGCGAACTGGTTGAGCTTGGCCCCGGCCTTCTTCGCCGTCTCCTCGTCCATCAGTTCCGGCACGCGCTTGATGGTGACGTCGGTGCCGTCGACCCCGGCGGCGCCGTTGGCTACCGCCTGCGCCATCGTCTCGATGTGGCCGTACATGGAATAGTAGAGAACGAGGACCTTGCTCATGCGGAATCTCCGAGATTGATTGCGTTTTGGGATTGACGTAGGACAAGGGTAGACAAGGTGGGCATGATTGCCGGATCGCTTACGGCTGTCACCCATGGGCCATACTCGTCGGGCCATCATCGGCTGGATCGATCAGGGAGAAGACGACATGCGCGAAGAATTGGGGCGAACCGTGGCGAAGGGGGTGCTTGACCATGACCGCGTACGAGGACTGATCGAGAACGCCGCCGCGGCCCCGTCCAGCCACAACACGCAACCATGGCACTTTCGCATCGAGACGAACGGGGTTTCCATTCACGCCGATACCGAACGACGATTGCCCGTCAACGATCCCGCCGACCGCGAACTCACCATCAGCTGTGGCTGCGCCCTGATGAACCTGCGGGTCGCGGCGGCTGCGGCGGGTCAGGCGTATCGATTGGAACTTTTTCCCGAGGGAGAAGGTGCCGCGTGTCTTGCTCGGGTGACGTGGCAGGAGGGCGATGCGGACGCCGAAGAGGCGAGTCTCGGCTCGGCCCTGGCGCGGCGTCGTACCTACCGCAAGCGATTCGCGCCCTCCACCGTGCCGCGTGAGGCGAGCGAGGCGCTCGAGGCCATGGCGGAGCGCGAAGGGGCCTGGCTGCAAGTCATCGAGTCGGGCGAACCGCGATGGGAGGTGGCACGCCTGGTCGCCGAGGGTGATGCCAGCCAGTGGCGGGACCCGCGTTGGCGTGAGGAGCTGGCGGACTGGATGCGCCCGGTGCGTCAAAGAGACGGGCTGAGTGTTCCCGCCCTGCTCGCGCCAGTTGTCCGGGCCGTGGTGCGGAAATTCGACATGGGCAGGCGCGTCGGTGAACACGACCGGGAGCTGACCGAGAATGCGCCGTTGCTGGTCGCCCTCGGCACCGAAGGGGACGGGCGGCGTGACTGGCTGACGGCGGGTCTGGCGCTGGAGAGAGTGTTGCTGGCGGCCTGTCAACTTGGCATGCAGGCCTCCTACCTCAATCAGCCGATCCAGGTCTCGTCGTTGCGTGACCAGCTGCACACGGTACTTAATCGGCCGGGTCACCCGCAGGTCCTGTTGCGACTAGGATATCCGCCCGGGGAGTTGCCGGCCACGCCGCGCCGCCCGCTGGCGGACCTGATGCTTCCCGTTCGCGACTGATTCGCGCGTCGTTGAACCGAGGACCCCCACCGATCATCGCTGACCGCCCGAATCACGCGGCCACAAATCGGTCGACACGCTGATTGAGAAAATCGAGCACGAATAACCCCATGAATATCGAGGGAATAAATACATCACGACGTGCTAATGTTCGCGCCAAATCGAATAAAAAAGGGGAACAGGGATGAGTTTCTACCGATCCAAGCACGTTTTCCGTGCGTTGGCCTGGGGCATGATTTCGATGGGCATCCTCATGGGGGCGATCTTCCCGCTGGTGGGTGTGCAGATGGGAATTTCGGCCGATTTGGCGCTCTCACCGACCTTCATCGGTACAACGCTCGCCGCGGGCCTGATCGTGGGTGGACTTAACTTCGCGCTGGCCAGTCGCATTGTCCGCCCGCGGCTACGTCGACTGACCAGTCGGATGCGCCAGGTGCGCTCGGCGATGGATCAGGCCACCTATTCCGGGGACTGGTCGGAATGCGATCCGGCGGTCTGTCAGCTCAAGGAACAGGCCGAGGACGAGCTCGGCGACGTGGCCGATAGCTACAACGCGCTTCTACAGGCATTGCACGCGGCTCATCGCGTCGAGGAACGCATCCAGGATTTCAACAACACCCTCTCCAGCCAACTCGACCTGCATGACCTCAGTGAGCAGGCCCTGGCGCTGTTGATCGAGCATTCGGCGGCCGATGGTGGCGCGATTATCCTGGAAAAGCAGGGCGAATGGACCGTCCCCGCCTCCACCGGGCTGATCGAGCCCGGGGCGATCCTCAAGAGCCCGGCCTTGCAGGCGGCCCACGAGCAGGCCGTGGTGCGACGCTACGACCTGCCCGCCGAGGTCAAGGTCGACGCGGTGCTCTCGCATTTCACCCCCAGTGACGTGCTGCTGTTGCCGATCAAGCACCATGGCCTGCTACTGGGCTGGGTGGTGCTGGCCGCGGCTTCCCCCTTTAGCGATAACACCACGCGCCTGTTGCCGCTGATGATCCAGGGACTGGGCATGGCGCTGAACAACGCCCTGTTGCATGACGACCTGCAACGGGTCGCGGCGCTGGACCCCTTAACCGGGCTTTACAACCGTCGCTTTGGCATGAAGCGGCTCGACGAGGAACTGGCGCGCATCCAGCGCAACCAGACACCGATGTCGTTGATCATCGTCGACCTGGATCATTTCAAGCGTCTCAACGATACCTACGGACACCTGGCCGGCGATAAGGTGTTGGTGCGCGCGGCGGGAATCATCCGCGACATGCTGCGCAAGGGCGACGTGGTGATGCGCTACGGTGGCGAGGAGTTCATCGCCATCCTGCCCGGCTCGGATATCGAGGACGGCCAGGAAATCGCCGAGCGGATCCGCTTTGCCTTGGCCCAGAGCCAGGTGGAGATTGCCGGGCATACATTGTCGGTCACGGCCAGCCTCGGGGTTGCTTGCACCGCCAACGATCGCGTCACCAGCGCCGAGCCGCTGATGAAGCTGGCCGACTCGCGCCTGTATGCCGCCAAGTCGGGCGGCCGCGATCGGGTGATCGCCGAGGGGGCCGGCGAGGCGCTCGCCAGTTAGGCCCCGCTTTAGGCCGTCGGTTCAACGCATCATTCCCCGTTTCGGGGGTGATGCGTTTTTTCTTGGCCGCGCCGTTCGGGTGATGCGGTCACCGTCGGCGTGGTTTCCTGATCGATGCGGATGGCATCGCGTTGTTCGATCAGCCAGTACACAGTACCTAGCGCCACCACACCGACCGAGAGCGCCAGCAACATCATCGGGCTGGTGTTGGTCGCATCCAGGATGATGAACTTGCGGGCCAGGGCGAGCAGGGCAATCAGCAACACGATCTTGGTCTGGATGATGTGCTCGCGTCGCTCGATCACCTTGATGATGGAGTGCTGAAACTCCATCGCGATCAGTAACGTCAGGATCGCGCCGAACAGCTTCTGGAACACGCTGTGATCGAGCACGTTCTGGTGCTGCAGGACGAGCGTGTCTATCACTAGTCGCAGCAGTTCCCACAGCGCGAGCAGGATGACCACCGCGACGATCACGCCGGGTACGGCGGCTATGATCTGTTCGAAGCGCTCGGACAGGCTCATTACCTTCCAATAGCGGCGCAGGTCCGAAGTGTGTCTGGTGCGGCGAAGGTGAATGTGCGCCATGTCATTCCCCCCTGGCAAAGCGATGATGCGATCGGTATGAATCCGGTCCTTTCTGATCGCGATCAGTAGGGTCTCCCCGCGGGCGATTCAAGTTCGTCTACCCTCGAACGACACGTACTCGACGAGGGGAAGGCGTGGTGCTCTATATCGGCACATCCGGTTGGAATTACCCCCATTGGCGGGAGGCGTTTTACCCGTCCGGGGTGCCTGCTGCCGACTGGTTGGCGTTCTACGCCCGGCACTTTTCCAGCGTCGAGATCAACGCGACCTTCTATCGCTTGCCCAGCCCGGAGACGCTGGATGCCTGGCGGGGTGCCGTGCCGCCGCATTTTCGCTTCGCGGTGAAGGCCAGTCGCTACATTACCCACCTGAAAAAGCTCAAGGATCCGCAATCCAGCATTGCCACATTCTTCGAGCGCATCGATCGGCTCGGCGACCGATTGGGACCGATCCTGTTTCAGTTGCCACCGCGCTGGCGCGTCAATGTCGAGCGTTTGGCCATCTTTCTCGACGCGTTGCCTACCGGGCATCGCTATGCCTTCGAGTTTCGTGATCGCAGTTGGTGGGATCCGGCGGTGACCGACTTGTTGGCCACGCACGGGGCCGCATTTTGCGTGTTCGATCTCGATGGGCAGACCAGCCCGTTCCTTGAGACCACGGATTTCGTCTATCTGCGCTGGCACGGGGCCGCGGGGCCATATCGGGGTGGGTATAGCGACGCGCAATTGAGATCGCTGGCTCATCGTTTCCAGGAGTGGCTGAACGACGGTCGGCATGTCTATGCCTACTTCGATAACGATGCCGAGGGGCAGGCACCACGTGATGCCGCGCGGCTGCAGGCGCTATTGGCTTCCAGCTAAACGGGCGTGACCGGCACGCCTTTTTGGCTGGCGCACATAAGCCAGACTTCGTGGAAATCAAAAGTTCGAATGCGAAAAGAGCGCCCTTTCCTTATCACGGGTCTATAAGGGTGGTACGGAGTTCAGAAGAGGGGCGACTTCATGAGTCTGGTAAACGATCTGATGGACCAACCCGGGGTCGAGGCGGCGGGCGACTTCGCCTACCGGGGAGATCAGTCCTATCACCACAAGGGCGATTTGTCTGCAGCCGACACCCGACTCATGGTGTCGCTGTGTCGGTCAAACGCCGCGGCGGTACGGATGGAGGGTGACATGCTGGCGATGTTCTCCCGCGTGTGCCAGCCGGGTGCCGGCGGTTGCGGCTTCGAGCCCACCAAGGGCTGGGTGATGCATGGCAAGTCGCGCAGTGTCTGTGTGATCTCCAACGTCTACTGCGTGATCGACAACGAACGGGGATCCTTGGGAAATGTGCTCGGCATGATGCGCAACCGTCTAGCCGACGCACCCGATTTCCTGAACTGATGACGCCCGCGGGCGATCCGTCCTAAACAGGAGGAATGACCATGTCCGATCTCAAGACACTCAGTTCGATGCCCGGCACCGTGGCGGCGTTCCAGTTCGATGAGGAAGGTCGACTCGAGGACGCGGTGATCACTGACGATGTAGTGATCGACCGAGATACGCTCGATCTGCTCGGTCATCTTTGCGTGGCAAACATGGCCATTGGCGCCATGCAGGCCCGTGGCTGGGAGGGGATGAGCGACGTCAAGGGTTTCTATCCAGTACAAGGCTTCACCTTCGTCGGGCTAGACTGGTCGGCGGTTTCGCGCGGCCGGCAGGGCGTGGTGTTGTCCAACGACCAGGCCGACTTCGACGCCGCCTACAAGGCCCTGGCGGGGTGAGGAGGCTGTCATGCTCAAGCAACTTCTCGATCTAAGGGGCGTTCAGGCCGTCGCGCATTTTCGCGAGGAATCCGGTGAGCCGTGGCAGGTGCACGGTGAGCTGTCGGACACCGATGCCCGACGGCTGACGCGTCTGGCGCTGGATTTCAAGCGCATGACCCAAGGTCATGCCGACCAGTTGGCCCTGTTCGTCAACCAGCCCGGCTGGACACCGGCCAACGGCTGGATCGTGCATGGCGATCAGCGAACGGTATGCGGCATGTCGAGCATGGTGGCGGTGGTCGACAATGCCGAAGCCAATCTGACCGAGGTGATGAAGGCGCTCGCTCAGGAATCGTTTTATACCTGACCAGCACAGGTCAACTGTCTGGACAATGAAAAACCCCGCGAATCGATTCGATGCGCGGGGTTCGTTTTTGTGGGCAGGTTCCGGTCTCGATCAGCGGTTCTGACGAATCCCGGCGATCAGCCAGTTGGCGTTCTCGTCGTCGAGATTGCGGCTGACCAGCCAGGTCTCGTCGAGTGACTCGGCCGTCGCCGCACGGTCTTCACGCACGTGACCGGTAAAGCGCACGGCGGCGATCAGGTCCCGGCCTTCCTCGCCCAGTTCCTCCAGCGAGACTTCGAGGTCGAGTACCTCGGTGACGTTCTCGGCATCGCCCAGGGCGGCGCGTTCGCGCACCAGCTCACGGAACAGCTCGGGGGTGACGAACTCGCGGATCTCGTCCATGCGGTTAGCGTCCCAGGCGAGTTGCAGGTTGGTGAAATGGGTACGTGCCGCGCCGAGAAAGCGGGTCTCGTCAAACCAGCTCGGTGGCTGGTAGCCGGACGTGCCGCCAAAGCCGAACTCGTCCATCAGCGAGCCGGGGCGTACGCCCGATTTGCCGTTGTTCGAGCCGCCGAGTGTCTCGTTCGACGCCCGGGCCTGATGGGTCGGTTGCTCGACCATCGGCTCCGGACGGGACGCGCCCGCATAGGCCGGCCGGGTCCCCATGGCACCGCCGCGCAAGTGACGGATCAGGAGAAACGCCCCGGCGGCCAGCAGCAGGATCACGAGGAAGTCCATCGGCTGAAATCCCTCGAAGGCACCGCCCATGAACATCCACGCCAGCAGGCCGCCGGCGGCCAGTCCGGCGAACATGCCACCCAGGCCAACGCCCGGGCTACGGGTGGCCTTCTGATCCGTGGTGGATTGACGCT
The DNA here is from genome assembly GCA_016278265.1 of Halothiobacillus sp. Lineage (GTDB taxonomy): Bacteria > Pseudomonadota > Gammaproteobacteria > Halothiobacillales > Halothiobacillaceae > Guyparkeria. The sequence continues at coordinate 682,523 of JADQCE010000002.1, forward strand.
GGCTGGTGGTCTGTGAGCTTTTCTGGCCCAGAAAGCCGAAGCTCTTGCCGCCACCGAAGCGCTTGGCCTCGGCGGGCGTGCTCAGCATTACGGCCAGCAGCGCGCTGATGGCGAGCAGGACGAGGGATCGGGCGAGCGGTTGGCGGGACGTCATGGGGTCTCCTGCGGTCGGGATGATTCCGATGAATCGCGCATCTCTCACGGCGAATCGGCGGCCGGAAATCCTACCACGCCACCCGGGCCACAGAAGCGGTTTCGGTCCTGTTCTGAACGGATCAAGGCGTGATCCGCGGCATCCGGATCACCCAGGCATGGATGCAGGTGATCGACTCGGCGAGCAGCAGACCCAGCATGCCGGCCGCATCGTCCGCGACGACGAGGGCCGATGCCCCAGTCTGCAACAGGATCCAAACAGGGAGTGGGTCGACGGTGTGTCCATGCCGGCGATGTCTGGCACCAGCGGCGGGTCGCCACGTTGTTGCCGGGCGACCAGCGAGGGCGGTGACCTGAAAGTCTTCGGGTGTGTTGCCTAGACTCGGGGTTGGCGATTCAGGTCACCCAATCTCAAGAGGACACAGTTCATGTCGATGCTCAAACGCCTTTTCACCCCACTTTTCCTCGGCCTTGCCCTGATCGGATCCGGCAATGCCATTGCCGCTCCCGACACAGGCAACACATTGTTCTACAACCTGACGACAGACGAAGTCTGGCCGGCAGGCATGGCCGCGGCGCAGGCGTACAACGCCGCCAAACGGGGCCATGAGGTGATCGTGTACCTCAATGTGCGCGGCGTGTATCTCGCCGCCAAGGATCGCAAGCAGGACACCCTGGGGGCGACCGGTCGGACCGCCCAGGAGACCCTGCTGATGGCAATCGAGAACGGCGCCCGCGTGTTGGTTTGCCCGATGTGCATGAAGCAGGGAGGCCTGTCTCCCGACGACCTGATCGACGGGGTGGAACTCGGCAAGCCAGACAAGCTGTTCACGCTGCTCTCCCGTGACGACCTCGTGACATTGAGCTACTAACGGTCTTTCCTGCTGGATGTGATCGGGCGGCCTGACCTTCTGGGGTTGGCCGCCTTTTTTTGCCTGTCAGGCAGGCTCTGCTGGCGAGGGAACGCGGATGACGGGTATGTCGATCTGGGCGATGAGATCGGCCATCGGCAGTCCGAGGGCGAAGGCGCCCCGGTCGTCTATCACCAGGGCAGCGGCTGGCTGTGCCTGCAGTGCGCGGCGCAGGGTCTCGATGCCTTGGTCCGCAAGCCGTTCGACTGTCACCTGGGGACCCCCCTGTTGCTGCCATGACGCGAAGAGGGCCGGCAAGGAGGCCGGCTCGAGGTCGGGCATAAGAAGCAGCCGGACGTTTCGGTCGGTGGCGAGCGCAAGCAGGCGAGCGGTCTCGATCCCAGGGCCGCAGTCCCCCATATTGTGAACCAGCGCAACGATGGCGGCCTCTGGAGCGCACGCGTCTTCCTGCCAAAGCAACAGTCGACTACGGGTGGTCTCCACCATTTGCCGCGCGGTGGAACCCAGTCGGCCGCCACGTGACGCCGACCACCCGGCTTTGCCCAGCACGACCCACTCGGCGCCGAGCGCAGCCTGCCGGATAGTGTCGATCACCGGCCCGCTCACCACGTCCAATCGCCACCCCAGCCGATCCTGCCGGTCGAGCGATGCCATAAGCATCTCGATCTGGCGGCGCTGTTGCGTCAGGCGGGTAAGCAAAACCTCGCGGTCGAAGGGGCGAGATTCACCCGACAGGGCGCTGACTTCGCGGGTGAATGGATGACCGGCCGAGGCATGCAGATCCTCGTCCTCGACGAACAGGGCAATCAGTTCGCAATGATGATGCCGTGCCAGCCGGGCGGCATTGGCCAGCGCCGCCCGGCTGGCCGGCGAGGCATCGATCAGCAGCAGGACGTGCGGCTCGGTCATCCCAGGCCGGACCCATCCCGCTCAACTCCCTTGCGATCATGGTCACGATCACGGTGGGTTGCCAGGGCGAAACGGGAAAGCCGGTCGACCACTCGGCGGTTGAGGCTATCGGCAGGAAACTCGCCGTGGGCATCGGCCTCGCCCGTCTCGAGACCGGTGAGCAGGGCCAGTGCCTGTTCGACGTGGCTGATGGCGTGTATCTGGAATCGCCCGGCGGCGACGGCGCTGCGTACTTCCTGGGCAAGCATCAGGTGCGGCAGATTGCTGGCCGGTATGAGCACCCCATGCGAGCCATCCAATCCCCGGTCGCGGCAGATGCGGAAAAAGCCCTCGACCTTTTCGTTGACCCCGCCGATCGCCTGCACTTCGCCCAGCTGGTTGATCGAGCCGGTGACCGCCAGCGACTGACGGATGGGTGCCTTGGCGATCGCCGAGACCAGGGCGGCCACCTCGGCCACCGAGGCGGAGTCACCATCGATCGAGCCGTACACCTGTTCGAAGGCCAGGCTGGCCGACAGGGACAGCTCCCCCTCGGGCGCGTAGTGGCTGGCGAGATACCGCGACAGGATCATCACCGCCTTGGCGTGGATATTCCCGCCGAGCTTGGCCTCGCGTTCGATGTCGACCACCTGGCCGCGGCCAGGGCGGGCAGTGGCCGTGATGCGTGTGGGCAGGCCGAAGCGGAAACCGCCCAGCTCGCTGACGGCCAGGCCGTTGATCGCACCGATTCGCTCGCCCTGGGTCGGCACGTTCAATGTCTCGCGCAGGATGGCCTCGACGGCGCGTTCGCGCAGCCGCTCGGCGCGCTGCTCCTGACGCCGGATGGCCGCCTCAACGTGGTGGGCGGCGATGTGTTCGGCGTGGCTCGATGCCGCGAGGTAGTTCGCCTCGGCGAGCAAATCGGCCAGCGGGCGGGTACCGGCGGTGAGTTTCTCGCGATCGTCGGCCAGGCGGCTGGCGTGCTCGATACTGCGGGCGACCGCCCCTCGGTCGAGAGGTCGTAGCCCGTCACGTCGGGCAATGGCGGCCAGCGTGCGCGCATAGTCGAGCTCGTTTTCCGCCTGCCGAGGCAGCGTGTCCTCGAAGTCGGCCTGCACCTTGAACAGCTTCGCAAAGTCGGGGTCGTATTCGGCCAACAGGTAGTAGAGCAGGCGGTCGCCGATCAGCGCGACCTTGACGTCCAGCGGGATCGGGTCGGGCTCGAGCGTGATGGTGGTGAACACGGCGTAGAGCTGTTCCAGCGATTCGATGCGCACCTGCTTGCCGTAGATCGCCCGCTTGAGGGTCTCCCAGGCGAACGGCTGCATCAGTATCTGCCGGGCGTGCAGGATCAGGTAACCGCCGTTGGCACGATGGAGGGCGCCGGCGCGAATCAGGCGGAAGTCGGTCAGCAGGGCGCCTTCCCGGAAGTAGTGCTCGATGCGCCCGATCAGCCGCGCGTGGGTGGGCAGGTCCTCGTAGATCACCGGCGCGCCATGAAGCTCGGCGTTATCGACGATCAGGTTGATCTGGTACTGGTTGAGGATCTCCTCGGGGACGGTGCTGCTGTCGTCCTCCAGATCGTTGACGTGCGAGATGATGTCATCGCGAATGGCGTGGAGAAACCGGGTCACGTCGAGCAGGTGTGCCCAGCGCTCCTCGAGCGCCTGGAGCTGCTGGCCCACGGCCACGCGCAGCATCTCCTCGTTGAGCGCCTGCAGCCGCTCGCCCGCCTCCTTCTGCCATTTCGGCACCTGGTGCAGGGTTTGCTTGAGCTTTTCCTCGAGTTCATCGATGGCTGCCTGCCATGCCTTCTGCTCTTCCTCGGGCAACTTGCTGAAGGCTTCCGGGTCGAGGATCTTGCCGTCGCGGTACGGGCCCAGCGTGAAACCGTTGGGCGTGTTCACCATCGCCACGTGACGGCTTTCGGCCTCCTTGCTGATGGCGGCAATGGCTTCGTGCTGGCGGCGTTTGTAGGTCTCGCGCAGCTCCTGGATGCGATTGTGGTATTCGTCGCTCTCGAACACCGCCGGGATCGCGGTGCGAAATTCGCCGATCAGGTTGTCCAGATCCGCCTGAAGGTCGCGTCCGGCCCGGGCGGGCAATTGCAGCAAGCGGGGCTTGTCGGGGTCGTCGAAATTGTAGACGTAGGCCCAGCTAGGCGGCGGGGCGTCACGACGGGCGCGACGGTCGAGAAAATCGCGCACCACCGCGTACTTGCCGCTGCCGGTCGCGCCCAGGGCATAGAGGTTGAAGCCGCCGTCACCGATCTCGGTGCCGAACGACAGGGCCTCCAGCGCCCGTTCCTGGCCGGGCGGGGCGGCCGGGGGATCGAGTTCGGCGGTCGTCTCGAACGGCAACGAGCTCGCCGGGCAGGGTCGGTAGAGTTGATCGGCTTCCAGCCGGGTCGGCGCGTCGGCCATGAGTGCCTCTCGAATCCGTGGGGACGATGCAATCGAGACTAGCATGTGCTTGACACCGTGGTAGCGGTCAAACGGGCGTCAGGTGCCCATCGCACTGGCATATCGGCAGGAAAACCGGTTAGGGTTTGCAGCTATTGCGCGCGAACCACCCACGCGAAATCACCAAAGGGAGTGAGCAGACACGATGGACGCAGTGACCGAGTTTCTTGGCAGCATCAGTGGATTCGTCTGGGGGCCGGTGATGCTGGCCCTGTTGCTCGGCACGGGGGGGTATCTCACCGCCGGCCTGCGCGGCATGCCGATCCGCCGCATCGGCTACGGGTTTCGCCAACTGTTTCTTGGTCGACACGCCGGCAAGGATGATCGCGGTGATATCACGCCGTTCCAGGCGCTGGCCACGGCGCTCTCGGCGACCATCGGCACCGGCAATATCGCCGGCGTCGCTACCGCGATTGCCCTGGGCGGGCCCGGTGCGATCTTCTGGATGTGGCTGACCGCGCTGGTGGGCATGGCGACCAAGTATTCCGAGGCGGTGCTGGCGGTGCGCTATCGCGAGGTCGACGAGCGCGGTCGCTACGTCGGTGGGCCGATGTACTACATCAAGAACGGCATGGGCGCGAAGTGGAAATGGCTGGGCGCGGCCTTCGCACTGTTCGCCATGATCGCCGCCTTCGGTATCGGCAACACCGTGCAGGCCAACTCCGTGGCCGACGTGCTCGAGTCCAACCTTGCCATTCCCGACTGGGCCACCGGTCTCGTCTTGGCCGCCCTGGTTTTCGTGGTGATCATCGGCGGCATCCGCCGCATCGCGCACCTGGCCGAGTACCTGGTGCCGTCGATGGCGATTCTCTACGTCGCCGCCGCGCTGATCATCATCCTGATGAACATCACCGACGTGCCCGCCGCCCTCGCGCAGATCGTCAGTGATGCCTTCACCGGCACGGCGGCGACCGGTGGTTTCGCCGGGGCCGCCGTCTGGGCGGCGATCCGCTTCGGGGTCGCGCGTGGCATCTTCTCCAACGAGGCGGGTTTGGGCTCCGCGCCGATCGCCCACGCCGCGGCGCAGACCAATGACCCGGTTCGCCAGGGCACCATCGCGATGCTTGGCACCTTCATCGACACCATCGTTATCTGCACCATGACTGCCCTGGTGATCGTGCTTTCCGGCGTCTGGAAGACCGGCGAGAGCGGGGCGGCACTGACCTCGGCGGCCTTCGCCGCGAACCTGGGAGGCGGCAACTGGGTGGTCACCGCGGGTCTGGTGCTGTTCGCCTTTACCACCATCGTGGCCTGGAGCTACTACGGCGAGCGCAGCGCCGAGTACCTGTTCGGCGTCAAGGTGATTAAGCCGTACCGCTACGTCTGGGTGGGGGCCTTGTTCCTAGGCGCGATCGCCAACCTGGAATTGATCTGGTTGGTGGCCGACATCCTCAATGCCCTGATGGCCATTCCCAACCTGATCGCGCTGATTGCCCTGTCGGGCACCGTGTTCGCTATTACGCGTGAATACTTCGCCCGCGCCGAGAACCAGGAGGATGGGCGATGAATTCACGTGGGACTCGTGCCGGTGGGGCACTGCGTGCCGCGGCCCTCGGCGCGACGCTCGCGCTGTTGGGGGGCTGTGCGCTGATCGGTAATGGGCCGACCGGCGACCAGCGCACCGTGATCGTCTACCCGGGCGGGGACACCTCGCTCGAGCCGGTGATCGTGCCGACTACCCACCTCCCGCCATCGGGAGAATGCCGTATCTGGCACCCGGACCGTGAACCGACCGACCAGCCGCCTCCAGGCGACTGCCGAGATCTTCAGCGCCAGGTTCCTGCCGGGTCGGTGTTGGTGCGCGGCTGAGCCAAACCTTAGTGACACGTGGTGCAAGGCACTGTCCGAGCCAACGGGCAGGCCTGAGCGGATGCCGCGGGAGGCGATCTCGCCCGCCGCCGCATGCCGGACATTGGCGACGAACCGCCACGCTGTCGCATTGTTGCAACACTCGGTTAACAACCGAATCGACTTTTAGCCTCATCCGGAGTATCTAGGTGGGTACACAGGCGAACGATCCATGATTGGATCAGCTTTCGTGGCCGTCTGAGCAGAAGGAGGTCTGCCGTATGTCCAACCGTCTTTCCCGATCGATTGCCATTGCCCTCGGCGTCGCATCCGTCGTCCCCTTGGCCGTTCACGCTCAGGACACCGCGCCGTTGCCGGCCAAACCCGATGGGCCGGCGGCGGAAAACGAATCCAGTGAGCCATCCTCCAGCGGGCTGGCTGCGGGCGGTTTTCTCTTCTTCCCCCAGGTGACCGTCACCACGTTGTACGACACCAATATCTACGGCGTGAACGGCTCGGTGCCGATCGACAAGCTGGATGACCCGCGAGGCCCGATTCAGGACGAAACCGCCGATACCGTCGGCATTCTCTCGCCGAGTCTCGCGGTGCGCTCGGACTGGGACAGCCACGAACTGAACTTCAACGCTGGTGCGGACCTTGCGCGATACCGCGACAACAGTGACGAGAACTACGACGACTTCTGGCTCAATACCGACGGCCGCTACGACATCAATGCCGTCTCCAACGTGTTTGGCGGGCTGGGCTACACCCGGACTCACGAGGATCGCACCTCGCCGGAAGGGGCGGCTGGGGTCGAGCCGGTGCAATACGACAGCCTGGATGCGCACGGCGGTTACGCCCGGCGTATCGGCCAGACCGTGCTGCGACTAGGCGGGACGGCGCAGCAGTTGGATTACGAGAACGGCATCGATACCACTGGCACGCCGATCAACCACGATGACCGGGATCGGGATATCTATGCCCTCGGTGCGCGGTTGACCTACCTGCGCTCGCCACGAGTCCAGCCGTTCGTGCAGGGATCGACGGAGACCCGACGGTATCGCGATTCCCGGGATGATCTCGGTTACCAGCGTGATTCGGATGGTCAGCGGTTGGCCGTGGGTGCCACTTTCGATTCCGGTTCGGGGGTCAGTGGCGAGGTGTACGGCGGTCTGCTCTACCAGGATTACGACGACCCGCGTTTTTCTTCGATCACGACGCCGGACATCGGGGCTCAAGTGAACTGGCAGGTCACACCGTTCACCCGCTTGCGCGGTTCCATCGACCGCTCAATCGAGGAAACGACCTACTGGCAATTCGAGGACGGGGTGCCGGTGGTTTCGTCCGGGTACCTGTACAGCCGCGCCGAGGTCGCTGCCGAGCACCGCCTCACGCCACGCACGACCTTGTCGGCCCTGGCCTCCTACGGCCAGGTGGACTACCAGGAGGTCGACCGTACCGATGACCTGATCAGTGCCGGGGTCGGAATCGAGTACACGCTGACGCGCAACCTGTTGCTGCAGTTCGACTATCGCCATTTCCAGCGGGATTCCGATTTCCGCGACCCGTTCAATTACAAAGCCAATCAGGACGTTTACAACGGCGACCTGTTCGACGGCAACTACCAGCGCGACCAGTTCTACCTGCGTCTTAAGGCGTTGTTGTACCCGGTGCGTGAGCCGGCGGTGGTCGCCGGCACCTTCTCCGGGCTGTCCGACACGCGTGGTTCGGGGCTCGGCGGTGGCTTCTACGCCGGCGCGCAAGCCGGGGTGAGTGGCTTGGCCACCGATACCACCGGGCCGCGTGGCGAGCAGGGCACCGATACCGCCACCATGGTCGGTAGCGGCTGGAACACGGGGTTGTTCGCCGGCTGGGGCCTGACCACCCGGAACAACTGGTACGGCGGCCTCGAGATCGAAGGCGCGCGTAGCGATGCCGACTGGGATCATTCCAAGAACAAGTCAACCAGCCGCACCTTTTCGCTCGACATGAACGACAGCTGGGGCGCGAGCCTCCGCGGCGGTCGCGTGCTGGCCAACGGCGCGCTGCTCTACGGACAGCTCGGCATGGTTCGGAGCGAATTCGATACCTTCTATCAGGCCAACGACGCCCCGCAGAACGCCGCGGACGACTCGGACGACCAGAACGGCACCCGCTACGGGGTGGGTGTCGACGTGCCGGCGGGCAAGAATCTGTTCTGGCGTATGGGCTACAGCATCACCGATTACGACGGCTACGACGTGGTCTATAACACCACGCCCGACGGCGTGGATCGGTTCGAGACACGTGAAGGGCTATTCCGCATCGGTCTGGGCTGGCGCTTCGGTGGCCAGGACTACGCGCCGGTCGACCCGACGGAGGGAGACATCGGCGGCTTCTACGCCGGTGGACAGGTCGGCCACACCCTGCTCACCAGCGACCTCGACGCCGAACATTACGACTCGGGCGAGGGGCCGTATCGTTTGCAGGCCAGTTTCGGTAATGACGGCGCCAGCACCGGCGTGTTCGCCGGTTACGGCTGGCAGTGGGATCGGATCTATCTCGGTCTCGAACTGGACGTCGAGAACAGTGGTGCCGAATGGCAGCACGTGCGCGAGCCCACCGGCCGCCAATTCTCCGCCGAGCAGAAGGGTGGACAGGCGCTCTCGGCACGTCTGGGCTACCAGCTCGACAACGGCACGCTGCTCTACGCCCGTCTGGGCAAGGCGCGCAGCCAGTTCAACTATCGCTACCGCAAGGGCGAGAATCCCGACAACGACATCAACCGCGATGTCAGCGAGATCGGGACCCGTTTCGGCCTGGGTGCGGAAGTGCCGTTGACGCCCAATACCTTCGTGCGAATGGACTACAACCGCACGGACTACGGCGACATCAGCTTTGCGACCACCCATGACAACACCGACACGGTGAGCCTGGACAACGAGACCGACCAGTTCCGGCTCGGGGTGGGCTACCGCTTCTAGCCGGTTCCAGCCGTGGGGCCGCTCCATTTCTCCGTGCGAAAAGAACCCCGCCGTCGAGCGGGGTTCATTGTTTTCGGGTCGTCGTGCGGGCGGTCGGTATGCCTGTTTTGTCCCGCAAATGGCGCCAGTCGCGTTGTAAATTAAATTATTGATCTGCTGTGATTTTATTCGATAGTAGGTTTGATAAATCCATATTGGCCTGGTCCGTAAAATTTGATCGGCTCACTACCTTGTGTGAAGTAGCTTATGGGCATATAAGTGTATTGGGACAGCTGAGAAAGGAGGCTCCCTCTATGAACATGAAATCGCTTTTTAATACCAACCAGAAACGCTTGACCGTCAGCCTGGTGGCTGCCGGTGTGTTTGCCGTACCGATGCTGGTAGGCAATACCTACACGCACAACTTGATGCTGATCTCGTCGGCCCATGCGGCCTCGGAGCAAGGCCACGGCGGCCAAGGGGCCGGTGGTGCCATGAAAGGCCAGGGTGGCATCGGTGGCGCTGGTGGCGTCTCCGGAGGCCAACAGAGCCTGGACGTCAACGACGTTCTGCGCGGCAAGGGTGCCGGTGGCCGGGATGCCGGCATCACGGGTCGACCTGCCGACAAGGGCCCGCCGGAAGGCGATGGGCCAAGCAGTGACATGGGTGGCGGCAATCCGAACGCCGGTACCACCAAGGGTGACCTCTTCGGCGATCTCTACGTGGTGCTGCGAGACCCCCTGACCGGCGCGCCGATCCTGGATGACGAGGGTCGCCTGCAGTTCCTTGACACCGAGGGCAACGTGATCGCCTATGCCTCGGATGATCCGGAGGACGAGGGATACACCGAGGTCGTCGATGAAACGCTGTTGCAAGAAGTCGCGTTCGACCGGCTGAACCTTTCCCGCTCGCCGCAGGCCGTGCTGGGCCACTCACTGGATACGGCACTCGAGACCATCGGCCTGGATGCCGACGGTGTGCTCGAGTTTGATGCCGCCGGACGCGTGGTGATCGAGGATGCCGACGGTGTCGTCTACACCATCGATTCGCCGCTGGAAAACCTGGCGCTCTACCAGGACGCCATCGTGCGGCTGAACGATGACATCGACGGGAATGAGACGTTCACCCTGGACCAGACGGACTCTCTGCTGGCCGCAGCAGCGAGCAAGTTCGGTACGGTGAGCCTCGACATGGTCGTCTATCTGAACACCATTCTGGGCCTCAACACGGTGACCGGTGCGGGCACAACGGACTATGTGGACCTGGCAAGTTTCACCTATGACCGTACCGATTCCTACACCAATCCGGACGGGACTCCTGTCGAGGTGACATACCTCTCCGACCCGGAGGGTGATGGGACTTACATCACCGTCACCGAGACGCTGCTGGACGCGGTGTTCGACGGCGAAACCGCCACGGGCGACGGCGCCACGGGCTACGCCTTGTCGACGGACGACGCCCTGCAGGTAATCGAGTTCATCCACGAACCGATTCACTGATTCGCGCCTGGTGAGGTGGAATGGCTGGTAGCCATCTTGAAGGCCCCCGTTCCGGGGGTCTTTTTTTCGCTTCGATTCTCAAGCGAAGCGACCGATCAGTACAGACGGGCAATCTCCAGGGAGATCTACATGACCATCAATAATTCGTTCAAGAAAACGCATCGACCGTTACTTGCCGGCCTGGCCGTGGCCGGGTTCGTTTCGGGGTCGATGCTCTTCGACGCAAGTCCTCTCATGCCGATTACCGCCATCTCGACCATTCAGGCGGCCGAGGGTGGTCATTCCGGGGGCTACGCCGGCGGCGGGAGTTCGTCCGGCGGCGGCCACGATACCGGTACGACGCACACCGATGACGGCACCGATGATCACGCCGACAGTGACCACGGCAAGAAGGGTCCGGGTGGCAAGGGTGGCGCAGGCGGCAAAGGCGGTGGCCACGCCGGCGCAGGCAGCCAGCAACTGGTCGACAGCGTGTTCCGCGGCAAGGGGCGCGACAGCCTCGACGCCCTTCCAGGAACGTCGGGTCGAGGGGCATCCGGCAAGGGTGGGCTGTACGGCGATCTCTACGTGATCCTGCGCAGTCCGGACGGATCCCCTGAGCTCGACGACCTCGGCCGTGTGCAATTTCTCGATGCCGACGGCAACGTGATCGCGTACGCCTCGGACGATCCCGATCAGGAAGGCTTTACCGAGGTGGTCAACGAGGCGGCGTTGCAGGAAGTCGAATTCGAACGGCTGAACGTGGTCCGGGCGCCACCAACGGTGCTTGATCACTCGCTCGAGGAGGCACTGCGCACGATCGCCCTGGATGCCGATGGCGAACTGGGCACCGATGCCGCGGGTCGGCTCGTGGTGGTGGATGCCGCCGGCAACGAGTTCACCATTGACTCACCGCTGGCGAACCTCTCGCTCTATCGGGCGGCCCTGACCGATGGCAGCTGGACCCTGCAGGATGCGGCAGTATTCCTGGGTAGTGCCTCGTCCAAGACCAACGAGATCACGACGGACACGGTGGTCTACCTCAACACCATTCTCGGTATCAACAACCCCGAGGACGGCTACTACGACCTGTCCGGGTTCGCCTACGACCGAACCGCGATTCATGGCGGCAGCGTGACCTACCTGACCGACCCGGACGGTGACGGCGTCTTTGTGGAGCGGACCGAATCGATCATGGATGCCGTGTTCGACGGTTCGGGCTACAGCGGTAGCGGTGCCGATGCCTTTGCCCAGGCGGCCGACGATGCCCGCGCGGTGATCGAGTTCACCCACGAACCGATTCACTAAGAACGGTGACGGTCGTTAAGCCATCGCATCCCGTGGGGGCGGCTTCGGGCGCTTGACACAAAAGAGCGTTGCGCGCCTGAAGCTGCCCCTACGGGGCCGGCTGGCCCTCCAGTCGGCGAATCCGCTCCTCGAGCGGCGGGTGGGTGTCGAACAGGCGGGCGCCGCCGGCGCGGAACAGGAAGGCGTGGTTCATCTCCGGGGCGGCGTCGGACTCCACCCGGGAGGAGGCACCGCCCTTGAGCTTCTCGAAGGCGCTTTTCAGGCCGTCGGGGTAACGTGTGAACTGCACGGCGGAGGCATCGGCGAGGAACTCGCGCTGACGGCTGACGGCCGCCTGCAGGATGCGACCAAAGAAGACGGTCAACAGCCCTACCAGCGCGATCGCCGCCGCACCTGCCAGCATGGCGATGCGCAGGCGGGCGTCTCGCCGACCCGGTCCGATACCGACGTGGAACCACCAGCGGGCGACGAAGAACAGGAAGGTAAAGCCGAACACCATTGCTGCGACACGCACGGATAACTTGATATCGCTGTTGGCGATGTGGCCGAACTCGTGGGCGACCACGCCGGCCAGCTCGTCACGGCTTAACTTATCTAATGCCCCCTGGGTCACGGCGATCGCAGCGTTCTCCGGCTTGGTACCGGCGGCAAAGGCATTGATGCCCGCCTCCTGGTCGAGCACGAATACCCGCGGCCGGGGCAGGGAGGAGGCGATCGCCATCTCGTCGACGATATTCAGGTACTGGCGTTCGGCCGGGCTGAGGTTGGTTTCGCCTTCGCCGGTGAGCTCGCGCCCCCCGAGAGACTGGGCCACCTTGGCACCGTCCGATCGGGTAAACCAGCGGAATAGGGTGACCAGGAGAATGCCACCGCCGGCCAGGCCTGCCCCCCAGGCGAAGGCCTCCCATGTCGCCTCCACCGGCATCGTGGAGGGACCACTTCCCTGCGCTGCCTGCGCCTGTTCACCGAGGGTCAGCCCGAGCCACATCAGCCCGCCAACGGTCGCGGCGGCGGCGAGAAGTAGTAGCACGTACAGTCCGACTAGTATTCGGGTCTGTCGTTGCGCCTGATCTTGCTGTTCGCGAAAGTCCATGGGTTAACTGGCTCAGAAGCTGACGTCGGGGGCCTTCTGGATGGCCTCGCTGTCTTCGAATTCCAGCAGTTGGGCATCCTCGCCATGGCCGACGAGCTTGCCGATCACCACCGGCGGGAAGGAGCGGCGGTACTCGTTGTACTTCTGCACCAGGTCGTTGTAGGCCTGACGGGCGTAGGCAACGCGGTTTTCGGTGGTGGCCAGTTCCTCGGAGAGCTGGCGCATGTTGGCATCGGCCTTGAGGTCCGGGTAGGCCTCGAAGGTCGCGTTCAGGCGGCCCAAGCCGCTGGTTAGCGCCGATTCGGCGCGCGAGAGCAGGTCCATGGTTTCCGGGTTGCCCGGCCGGTCATGCGCGGCATCGACCGCCTTTTCGGCGGCGGCGCGTGCTTCGGTGACCTCCGTGAGCACCGAGGCTTCGTGCTCCATATAGCCCTTGGCCGTGCTGACCAGGTTGGGGATCAGGTCATGGCGGCGCTTGAGTTGCGTCTCGATCTGCGCAAAACCGTTCTCGTACTGGGTCTGGTACGAGGTCAGCTTGTTGTAGAGGTAGATGACGTAGATGACCGCGATCACGACCAGTGCGATCACGATCCAGATTTCGGTTCCCATAGCGGCTTCTCCTTGTTAAGCGCGACGAATGGTCGCGGGCCGTTTGACCAGGATTGGGTGGACCCGGGCAGTGTACCTCGCTGGCAGCGGGGGGCCGTCTTGTCTGACCTGCCCGTTACCTGATGCGCTGTCGGCGTGTCACGGTTTGCGGAGGTACAGAGGCAACCGGCGGCAATGGCCTAGGTCAGTTGCGAACCGGAGGCTCGAGCGGCTTTTGCCGGATGCTGCCCCCTTGTCGGTGGCAGGGAATTTTCCCTCTGCGGCACGGAAAATCTCAGCCCGCCGGTCGCCGCCGGAGGAACAACGCCTCGCTGCCGAGGATGGCCAGCATGCCCGCCAGGGCAATGCCGACGACCAGCGGGTCGGTATTGACCTTGACCCAGAGGAATCCGCCCAGGGCCAGCAGGTCGAGGCCGATGGCCGTAACGAGAATGCCCCGGTTGGCTTTGACCTTTTGGTACAGATGCCGGAACACGCCCCAGTGGATCGCGATGTCCATCACGAGATAGAAGATGATGCCGAGCGAGGCGATCCGCGTCAGGTCGAAAAACGCGGTCAATATCAGGCCCAGGGCCACCGTGTAGACGAGGGTGTGCTTCTGGATGCTGCCGGGCATGCCGAAGTGGCTGTGCGGCACCAATTTCATTTCGGTGAGCATCGCCAGCATGCGCGAGACGGCGAAGATGCTGGCGACGATCCCGCCGGCCGTGGCGATGATCGCGAGAATGACCGTGAACCACAGTCCCCATTCGCCAGCGACCGGTTGGGCGGCGGCCGCGAGCGAGTAGTCACGGCTCTCGATGATCTCTGGCAGCGAGAGGTTGATCGCCACGGCGGTTCCGACCAGGGCGTAGATGCCGACGCATAGCAGGATCGAGATCACGATCGCTCGACCGACATTGCGGTGCGGGTCGGTGATTTCCGAGCCGCTGTTGGTGATGGTGGTAAAGCCCTTGAAGGCGAGAATCCCCAGTGCGGTGGCGGCTAGAAAGCCGCTGATGCTGGCTTCTGGCCCACCGCCGCTACCGTCGGGAACGGCGAGGGTGTCGGCAGCGAGGATCCCCACCACACCAAAGAGCACGATGCCGCCGATCTTGATCAGACCCAGCCAGGAGGCGAATTCCTCGATCAGCCGATTGCCGGATAGATTGACCAGGAAGGCGAACAGCAGCAATCCGACGCCGAGTGTCGGGACCAACATGTCGATGTTGGCGACGTCGAACAGCTGCAACGTATAGGAACCGAAGGTCCGGGCAAGAAAGCTCTGCGCGATTACCATGGAAAAGTACATCAGCAGGGCGTGAAACGCGGTCGAGAGACCCTTGCCGTACGCCTTCTCCAGGTACATGGCAATGCCGCCCGCCGAGGGATAGGCGTTCGACATTTTCACGTAGCTGTAGGCGCTGAACCCGACGATCACCGCGGCGGCAATGAAGGCCAGGGGGAAAAGCGGACCGGCGATCTCGGCCATCTGGCCGGTCAGGGCGAATATCCCGGCGCCAATCATGACCCCGGTGCCGAGCGCGATGGCCCCGACCAGGCTGAGGCTGTTCTCGCGGTACTGTGGGGTTCGATCTTCCTGAGCCACCATGGCCACCTCGAAAAAGACGTCGTGAAATCCCCCGTCCGCCGCAAAAGGCGGCCGGGCTGCTATACCCACCCTAGACGTCGAGAAGACCAAACGTCGTCATCAAGGCGGCAATCACCAGGAGAGGATTCGTCGGGATGCCGCTGGGAGCCTTGTTCACACTGGCCCTGTTGCCGCTGGCCACGGTCTTTGTGCTGCTGGTCCTCCGGCGATGGCCTGCCTGGCGGGCGATGCCGGTTGCCTGGTTGATGACGGTCGTCCTCGCGCTTTTCGTCTGGCGAACCGAGCCGGCCGTTGCGGCCGCGGCGACCATGCACGGTGTGGTGACGGCACTCAACATCCTCACCATTGTGTTCGGCGCCATCCTCTTGCTCTATACGCTGCGGGAATCCGGCGCGATCGAGTCGATTCGGGCGGGATTCGTGAGTATCTCGCCTGATCGTCGGGTCCAGGCGATCATCGTGGCGTGGCTGTTTGGCGGGTTGCTGGAAGGTGCCGCCGGATTCGGCACCCCGGCGGCCATCGCGGCCCCCTTGCTGGTGGCGATCGGGTTTCCCGCCATGGCTGCGGTGCTCTCGGCGCTGATCGTCCAGTCGACCCCCGTGTCCTTCGGCGCGGTGGGCACGCCGGTACTCGTCGGCGTGAACGCGGGGCTGGCGGGTCATCCGGCGGTGGAGGCGTTGCTCGGCGTGCCCCTGACTCCGGATTATCTCGACCGGATCACCCTGTACGCCGCCGTGATCAACACGGCGGTGGGGGTGTTGATGCCGCTGATCATGGTGGCGGTACTTACCCGCTATTTCGGTGCATCACGCTCATTTCGCGAGGGGCTGGCCGCCTGGCCGTTCGCGCTGTTCGCGGGCCTGGCGTTCACCCTGCCTCACCTGGCCGTCGCGGCATGGCTGGGTCCGGAATTCCCCTCGCTGGTGGGCGGGATGGTCGGCTTGCTGGTCGTGGTGATAGCCGCGCGACGTGGTTTTCTGATGCCGCGGCGCGTGTTCGACTTCGAGCCGCGGGATCGATGGCAACCGGACTGGATCAGCCGCCTGCAGGACGAGCTGCAGGCACTGCCGGTCGGGTCAAGGATGCCTCTCTGGCAGTCATGGCTGCCCTACGTCCTCGTGGTGGCGCTGCTCGTGCTGAGTCGGGCCGTGACGCCGCTGCGGGACTGGCTGCAATCACCGGCCCTGACGCTGGAATGGTCGGGTATCTTCGGCACCGAGGTCGGTACGTCGGCCCAACCGTTCTATCTGCCCGGTTTCATCCTGGTGGTCGTGTCCCTGCTGACCTTTTTCCTTCACCGGATGCATCAGCGCCCCGGCTCCTACGCTCGGGCGTGGCGCCAATCCGGCCGCGTGCTGTTCTCCGCGGCCCTGGCACTGGCGTTCGCGGTCCCCATGGTTCAGGTATTCATCCATTCCGGGCAGGCCTCGCCCTATGCCAGCATGCCGTTGGTGCTGGCGGAGGGCGTCTCGTGGTTGGCTGGACCGTTCTGGCCGCTATTCGCGCCAATGATCGGCGCCACCGGGTCGTTCATGGCGGGGTCGGCGACGATCAGCAACATGATGTTCTCGCTGTTCCAGTTTGCCTCGGCCGACTCGATCGGCCTGGGGGCGGAGGGCGCTGCCTGGGTCGTTGCCTTGCAGGTGGTCGGCGGGGCGGCAGGCAACATGATTTGTGTCCACAACGTCGTCGCGGCCTCGGCGACCGTCGGGCTGGTGGGTCGGGAAGGCGACCTGATCCGCAAGGCCCTGATCCCGTTGGGATACTACGTCCTGGCAGCCGGCACGCTTGGCATGGCGCTGATCGTGGGTGGCCTCAACCCCTGGTACGGGGCATGGCTTCTGGTGGTCCTGGCGATGCTGATTTTCATGCGATTCGATCGATCTCGCCGGTGACTTGATCACCTGTCACCCCGTGGTTTTTGGCACACTGCACGCTTGGTTCATTGATGGGAACACGCATGTCCTGGATTGGAAAAGTGGTGGGGGCCGGTCTTGGCTTCTGGATCTTCGGCTGGATCGGAGCGGGTATCGGGCTGCTGCTCGGGCACTTTCTCGATCGGTTCATCGGGAGAATCAAGCGAGTCGGCGGGCGATTGCTGGAGGTCCAGCAGACCTTCTTCGAGACGACATTCACCGTGCTGGGGCATGTCTGTAAAGCCGATGGCCAGGTCACGCAGGCGGAGATTCGTGCCGCCGAGCAGATCATGACGCAGATGCGCCTGACCAAGGTGCGGCGCAGACGCGCGATCGAGGCCTTCAATCGCGGCAAGGCCAGCGATTTTGAGCCGGAAGAGATCATTCGCCGATTCGTGCGCGTTTGTGGCAGCCAACCGACGCTGCTGCGCGTCTTTCTCGAAATCCAGATACAGGCAGCGTTCGCCGATGGCCAGATTGCCCCGGCCGAGCGTGAAGCGTTGTTGCGCATCGCTCACGCCCTGGGCGTGTCGGACGCCGACTTTGACCGGTTGGAGGCGCTGCTGGCGGGGCACTACCAGCGTGGGCCCGGGGCGCCAACCACGGCGGCAGCCCTGGAAAATGCCTATCAGGCCCTGGGAGTGGAGCGATCGGCGACCGATGCCGAGGTCAAGCGGGCCTATCGCAAGTTGATGAGCGAGCACCACCCGGACAAGCTGATTGCCAAGGGGCTGCCTGATTCGATGGTCGAGTTAGCCAAGGAGCGCACCCAGGAAATCCAGAACGCCTACGAGACCGTCCGTCGGTCGCGACAGGCGCAAGGGTAAGACCCATTTTTTACAATAAAGGAGTGACGCGATGACCGGTTTGCTCATGGTGATCCACCTGCTGTCCGCGGTCCTGTGGATCGGTGGTGTCTTTTATGCCTACGTGATCCTGCGCCCGTCGGTGGGGTTTCTTGCCGGCCCCGAGCGGGTCTCGCTCTGGGATCGGGTGTTTACGCGCTTCTTTCGCTGGGTGTGGGTGCTGATTGCCGCCCTGTTGATCAGTGGCTACGGGATGCTGTTCTCGTCGTTCGGTGGGTTTGCCTCGCCGGGCTACCTGCACGGAATGCAGTTGTTCGGCTGGTTGACCATCATCGCGTTCGTCGTGCTCGCCTTCGGGCCGTATCGACAGTTGCATATCGCCGTCGCGGCAGAGGATTGGCCCCAGGCCGGGGAAATGATTCCCCGTATCCGCCGTCTGGTGCACATCATCATGTGGCTGGGACTGGTGAGCATTGCGATCGGTGGGGGCGGCGCCTACCTGTAATAGCGAAGACTGGTTTGAAAAAACGCCCGCCTAGGGACTATGGTCGAGGGCGGTCACTTTTCATGACACGATTTCATATACGGAATCAAGGAGTTCGCGCATGACTACCTATCGTCCCGAGAAAGCCGACGAGTTGATCCAGACGGCCAAGGCGATGGTCGCGCCCGGTAAGGGCATCCTCGCCATCGATGAAAGCAACGGCACCTGCAACAAGCGTTTCGAGGCCGTCGGGATCGACGCCACCGAAGAGAAGCGGCGCGAATACCGCGAGTTGCTGCTGACCACGCCGAATCTCGAGGAGTACGTCAGCGGTGCGATCCTCTACGACGAGACGATCCGTCAGTCCACCGCTGAGGGCAAGTCGTTCATCGACGTGATGCGTGAACGCGGCCAGGTGGTCGGCATCAAGGTCGACACCGGCGCCAAGCCGCTGGCCGGTTCGGATGATGAAAAGGTCACCGAGGGCCTCGACGGCCTGCGCGAGCGCCTGGCGGAGTACTACGAGATGGGCGCGCGCTTTGCCAAGTGGCGGGCGGTGATCACGATCGACACCGCCAAGGGCCTGCCGACCCGCGGCTGCATCGAGGCGAACGCCCACGCCCTGGCCCGCTACGCCGCCCTGTGCCAGGAAGCGGGCCTGGTGCCGATCATCGAGCCCGAGGTGCTGATCGACGGCGACCACGACATCGCCACCTGCGAGCGGGTCACCGAGGAGGAACTCAACGAGGTCTTCCGTCAGCTCTATCACCAGAACGTGATGCTCGAGGGCGTCATCCTCAAGACCAGCATGGTGATCTCGGGCAAGGGCGCCTCGAATCGTGCCGGCGTCGAGGAAGTGGCCGATCGCACCGTGGAAACGCTGCGGCGCACCGTCCCGGCGGCGCTCGGTGGTGTGGTGTTCCTCTCCGGGGGGCAGGGCGTCGAGGAATCCTCCGCTCATCTGAACGCCATGCATACCCGTCATGCCGACCGCCTGCCGTGGCCGTTGACCTTCTCCTATGCCCGCGCCATCCAGGGCCCGGCGCTCAACTACTGGAAGGGTGAGCCCTCCAACAAGGAAGAAGCACAGAAACGTGCCTTCACGCGGGCGAAGTTCAACGGGCTGGCAAGCCTCGGCAAGTACAGCGAGGACATGGAAGGCGCCTGACTCGGGCCGCCAGCAAGGTCGACAAGACAACAATCCCGCCGATTCGGCGGGATTTTTTTGGTGCCTTATTAAAAACGACCCCGAGGGCGAGGCACGTTGCTGCTTGCCCGGTTCCGTTCAGGGGTGGGCTTCGACTGGCCGCTCGCGGATCACCACCAGTCCCGCGGCGATGATGATCAGGCCGCCGAGAATGGTGAATCCATCCGGCCATTCGGCGAATATCAGCCAGCCAAGCAGGGTGGCGCCGAAGATCTCGAGGTATTGCAGCGGGGCCAGCAAGCTCGCATCGCTGCGGGCGAATGCCATGGCGATCAACACGTGAGCAAACGCGGCAAGTACGCCAGCGCTGGCTAGCCAGAACCATTCCATCGAGCTCGGCATGTCCCACTGAGTGAGAGACCATCCGAGCCCCTGGCCCAGGAGCATAAAGCCCAGCATGATCAGCGAGGCGGCGGCCCCGACCCAGAACTGCAGCACCAGGGCGTCTCGGGGCCGAGGAGCACTGGCCCAGGCCCGCGTTGCAGTCAGGTAGGCGGCGTAGCAGGCGGCCGCCGCGATCGGCAGCAGGGAGGCCAGTCCATAGGCACTCCAGTTTGGCCGCAGGATGACCACGGCGCCTAGCAGCCCACCGATGACGCCAATCCAGCGTCTGGCAGTGATGCGCTCCCCCAGGAACAGGGCGGAGAAGATCACCAGGATCAGCGGTTCGACAAAGAACAGCGCGATATTGTTGGCCAGCGGCAGATGGGCCAGCCCCCAGAACAGGAACAGGATGGAGGCGGCGATAAAGGTGCCAAGGACCAGATGAATCGTCCGCAGCCGCCCGCCGCGCCAGAACATGGCGACGAAGGGCAGCAGGAACAGGGTCTGGAACACGAACCGTAGCCAGGCGATCTCGCCCACCGACAACGCGGTCGACAGCCACTTGGCGATGGTGTCCGACATCGGGATGGTCAACACGGCGAGGGCCATCAGGATCAGGCCCAGACGGTGATTATGTTGGTTCTCGGTCATGGTGCACCTCGGTATCCGCACGATTCGTCAGTGGCTGAAGCGGAGTCGGCCCGGAGGGCGAGGTTCAAGGACGGAGCTCGCGACGCCGCAAAGGGGGCCTCGGTGGTCCGTTCCGGGTCGCCCAGATGGGGCTTGCCGGGGGTGCCCGCACTCGGCGTTGCCGCACCTCGCTAGGCCCGAGATATTGGCCTGGGCCCGGCCTTCGCCCCGGCGCCTTGATTGCGAACAAACCCGCGAGCCAGAGGCGCCATCGAATCGCGCAGGGTTTGCTTAGATAGCTATGCAAATTAACACGCCGGATCGGATAAGGACACCGATAGACGTGCTTGTGCTCGTTGCCTACAGTCCAGTGAGGATCTTTACCTGCCCGACGCCGGTCTCATGCCGGGACGACGTGGGCCCCTGAGCATTGATATCGAGGAGATCAGACCGAAATGAGCGAACTGGCTACGAATCGCTGCGAGGCCTGCCGGGCCGACGCGCCGAGGCTGGACGACGACGAGATCACCGCACTGCAGAAGGAATTGCAGGATGATTGGCAGGTGATTACCCGCGACGGGGTACGCCAGCTCGAGCGCGTGTTCCGTTTCGACGACTTCGCGAGCGCCCTGGCGTTTACCAACGCCGTGGGCGAGATTGCCGAATCGGAAGGGCATCACCCCGCGTTGCTGACAGAGTGGGGTCGGGTGACCGTCACCTGGTGGAGCCACAAGATTCGTGGTCTGCATCGCAACGACTTCATCATGGCCGCGCGCACCGACAAGCTTGCTGCCCAGCATTAGTCTCGCTGCGTGAACGGGAAGGCGCTGCGATTCGGCTGGCGTCGGGCCGGTCGAACGAAAAAACCGGCCTCCACTACGCGGAGGACCGGTGTGTCGATCCGATCAATGCCTAGCTCAGTCGAGTTCGAAGGTGATCTTGGCGTTGATGCGGTACTTGGTGATGCGGTTGTCCTCGACCTTTGCCTCGAAGTCCTTGATGTAGATCGATTTGATGCCGTGGACACTGCGGCTGGCCTTGGCGATGGCCTGATTGGCCGCGTCTTCCCAGGACTTTTCCGACTCCGCGAGGACCTCGATGACTTTTAACATGTCGTTGCTCATGGGTTCCCTCCTGCCTTGTACGTGGATGGATAACGCCACTAACAAGGGTAGATGGTGATCGGTACCCTGTCAGACGCGGTCGAGTCTCTGTGGCCCGATCTCGACGTTTAACCTGACCCAACCCAACCCAACCCAAGGCGATGCATGCTGCCCAGTTCAGACCCGGTGAGTGGCCATGATTGACTGGTTTCTCACGCCGATCGACGCCTTCGTCAACGCCTCTCCGATCGTGCAGGCCCTGATCGCGACGCTGTTCACCTGGGGTATGACCGCTGCCGGGGCATTGCCGGTGTTCTTCACCGATCGCGAGAACCGCCGGCTGCTGGATGTGCTGCTCGGGTTCACGGGCGGGGTGATGATTGCAGCCAGCTTCTGGTCGCTGCTGGCGCCGTCGATCGAGATGGCCGGCGATCTGGCGGTGCCGGCCTGGTTCCCGGCCGCGGTGGGGGTGGCCTTGGGTGCGTTGTTCCTGCGGGGGGCGGACCTGATCCTGCCGCATCTGCACCTCAATGCGCCGATGTACGAAGCCGAGGGGGTGCCGACGACCTGGCGGCGTACCACGTTGCTGGTCTTGGCGATCACCTTGCACAACATTCCCGAGGGGCTGGCGATCGGGGTGGCCTTCGGCGCGCTGGCCCATGGTTTCGACAACGCCAGCCTGGGGGCGGCGGTCGCGCTGGCCATCGGGATTGGCATCCAGAATTTCCCCGAGGGCATGGCGGTGGCCATGCCGTTGCGACGCGAGGGGATGAGCCGTAGCAAGAGCTTCTGGTACGGCCAGCTATCCGGCGTGGTCGAGCCGATTGCCGGAGTGATCGGCGCGGCGGCAGTGCTGTTCTGGCAGCCCATACTGCCCTACGCGCTGGCCTTTGCCGCCGGGGCGATGATCTTCGTCGTGGTCGAGGAGGTGATTCCCGAGGCCCAGCGCAGCGGTCACGCCGATGCCGCGACGCTGGGCGTGATCGGTGGCTTTATCGTGATGATGGTGCTGGACGTGGCTCTGGCCTGAACCATTCAGCCTTAACCCGGGAACCTAGAACCAGCGCCGTCGCTTGAGCCAGATGCCCAGACCGGCACCGATGCCGACGATCACCAGCATTACCCACCAGAACCCCATCGGGGTCTCCACCCAGGGCATGCCGCCGACGTTGATACCGAACAACCCGGTGATAAAGCCCAGCGGCAGGAAGATGGCCGCGACGATCGAGAGCAGATACATGCGGGCGTTGAGTTGGTCCGACAGCCGCGTGAGCAATTGTTCGTGGATCATCGCGCCACGTTCGCGGGCCATGTCGAGGTCTTCGACCAGGCGGGTGAGGGCATCGGCCTGTTCGCGGATGCGTCGCCCATCCAGGCCGGCGAGCAGGGGGCGGTTGATCGATGATAGGCGGGCCAACGCGTCCCGTTGCGGGGCAAGATAACGGCGAATGACGATGATCGTGCGGCGGATTTCGCCAATGCGGCCCCGTAGCTCCCGATCGGCCCCTTCGAGCAGCTGCGCCTCCAACTCGTCGATTTCCTCTTCGATCGATTCGATCAGCTCGTCGGTGCGCTCGGCCAGCCCCTCCATCAATGCCATCAGCAGGTCGGCCAGCGTGGTCGGGCCGGTGCCTTGCTCCAATTGTTGAACGATCCCCTCGACGGTACGCAGCGGGAAACGCGAGGTGCTGATCAGTCGTTCGCCGTCAAACCACAGTCGCAGCGAGATCATGTCCTCGGGGCGGCTGCCGGCGTTGAGGTTCACGCCCCGCAAGATCAGGAGCAGGCCGTTGTCGTGCTCGACCACCCGGGGGCGTGTATCCTCGGCCAACAGGCTGTCGACGACGAGCTCGTCGACGCCCGCTTCATGCTCAAGCCAGGCCCGATCCTCGGCGTCCTCCCAGTTGAAGCGGACCCAGGTGCCCGCCGGTTGCTGTTGAGGACCCGATCGACCGCCGCTGCCATCGAGTCGAATGCTCTGGCGCGTGCTCATGCTTGCCGCTCCTCTTCCAAATTTGTTCCCCAACGGTGTTCCATGATCACGTGAGCTGCACCGAGCCGGCTGCCCGACGGGCACGTTCTCGGGCCTGTTCGATGTTCTCGCCGCGGGCCAGGGCGACTCCCAGGCGCCGTTTGCCGGACACCATGGGCTTGCCAAACAGGCGCAACTCGGTGCCCGGTTCGTTCAGTGCAGCGGCGACCCCGGTGAGGATCGGGTGGTTGGTTTCATCCTCGCGGACAATCGCGCAGGAAGCCGACGGACCGCGTTGGGCGATCGGGTGGACGGGCAGGCCCAGCATCGCCCGCAGGTGCAGGGCGAATTCCGACAGATCTTGGGAAACCAGGGTAACCAGGCCGGTGTCGTGCGGACGCGGCGAGACCTCGCTGAACCACACCTGGTCGTCTTTGACGAACAGTTCCACGCCGAAAATGCCGTAACCGCCCAGTTCCTCGACGATCGCCCGTGCGATCTCGCCGGCTCGAGCCAGTGCCGTCTCGCTCATCGGGTGCGGCTGCCAGCTTTCGCGGTAGTCACCGTCGACCTGGGTGTGGCCGATCGGGGGACAGAGGGTGATGCCGTCGCGATGACGGATGGTCAGCAGGGTGATCTCGTAGTCGAAGTCGATAAACGACTCGACGATAACGCGGCCACGGCCCGCCCGACCGCCGGACTGGGCGAATTCCCAGGCGCGCAGCGCCGCGGCCGGCTCGCGCACCAGCGACTGGCCCTTGCCCGACGAGCTCATCACCGGCTTGACCACGCAGGGGACGCCGATCTCGTCGATGGCGGTCAGAAATTGCGCCTCGCTCTCGGCGAAGGCGAAGCGACTGGTCGGCAGCGAGAGCGTCTCGGCGGCCAGCCGACGGATGCCTTCGCGATCCATGGTCAGTCGCGCGGCGCGCGCATTCGGCGTGACCACGAAACCCTGTGCCTCCAGCTCGATCAGGGTCTGGGTGGCGATCGCCTCGATCTCCGGGACGATCAGCGCCGGCATCTCCTGGGTGATCACGCTTTTCAGCGCCGCGCCGTCGAGCATGTCGATCACGTGCGAGCGATGCGCGACCTGCATGGCGGGGGCGTTGGCGTAGCGGTCGACCGCGATCACCTCCAGGCCCAGCCGTTGGGCCTCGATGGCAACCTCCTTGCCCAGCTCGCCGGCGCCCAGGAGCATCAGCCGCAGCGCCTCGGGCGAACCGGGGGCGCCGATCCTTGCCGCACGCGTGTCGATGCTGCCGTGATCAGCCATGGCCAAAGTTCTCCGTGACGTAGTCGATGTCCTTGTCGCCGCGTCCGGAAAGGTTGACCAGGATGGTCGTGCCGGGGTGGTCCCGGCCGAACTTCATCGCCCAGGCGATTGCGTGGGCCGATTCCAGCGCCGGGATGATGCCCTCGCGGCGCGAGATCTTGTAGAAGGCGTCCAGGGTCTCATCGTCATTGATGGCGTGGTAGCTCACCCGCCCGGTGGTCTTGAGATGTGAGTGCTCCGGACCCACCCCGGGATAGTCCAGCCCCGAGGCGATCGAGTGGACCGGGGCCGGGTTGCCTTCCTCATCGCTTAGCAAAAGGCACTTGAAGCCGTGGATCATGCCCGGCTTGCCGTAGGTCATGGTCGCCGAGTGCTGGCCCAGCTCGGTGCCGCGGCCCAGCGGCTCGACGCCGTGAAGCTGTACGTCGTCATCGTCGATAAAACCGGCGAACAGGCCCAGGGCGTTGGAGCCGCCTCCGACGCAGGCGGCGACGTGGTCCGGCAACTCGCCGGTCATCTCCAGATACTGCTCGCGCGCCTCGATGCCCATCACCGACTGGAAGTTGCGCACCATCGTGGGGAAGGGGTGCGGCCCGACCACCGAGCCGATCGCGAAGATCGCCTCGTCGGCCTGCGAGAGATAGCTCTGGAAGGCCGAGTCCACCGCTTCCTTGAGGCTGCGTCCACCGAAGCCCACCGGCACCACGTTGGCCCCGAGAAGCTTCATGCGCGTGACGTTGGGCGCTTCCTTGGCGATGTCGATCTCGCCCATGTGGATCTCGCACTCCATGCCGAAGTAGGCCGCGGCGGTCGCCAGGGCCACGCCATGCTGACCGGCGCCAGTCTCGGCGATTAGCTTCTTCTTGCCCATGTGCTTGGCCAGCAGTGCTTCGCCCATGCAGTGGTTGAGCTTGTGGGCGCCGGAGTGGTTGAGGTCTTCGCGCTTGAAATAGATGTGGGCGCCGACATCGGCGCTTAGATTGTGGGCGTAGTAAACCGGGGTGGGGCGGCCCTGGTAGTGCTTGCGGATGTAGCGCAGTTCGCTGAGGAAGTCCGCCGAACGCATCAGCCGCAGGTAGGCCTGCTCGATCTCGGCGAAATGCGGCTCAAGTTCGGGTGGCAGGAAAGCGCCCCCAAATTCACCAAAGTAGCCTTCTTTGTTCGGAAAATCCTTGAGGTAAGACATTTAAACTCCCTGGCCGGTGACTGTGTGTTGCGTGCCTGCATGATCCAACGCCGGGGCGGCGTTGCCAAGCCCAGCCGGGTATTGCGGGATGTCGCGAACATCCTTGCCGTCACACTTTTGCTCGGTGAACAACGCATTTCCCCTCGTGATGCACTAAAGTGGTCGACAGTTGTACAACACATGTACAGTACCGATACAAAGCAACCAGCGGTGACCCGGCACGTCAGTCGGGCGCGAGCCGGCCGGGAGGAATCGAAGATGTTCAATCGTCGCCTGCACAACGAACTGGCCGAGTGCCAAAGCCAGCTGCGTCAAAGAGATGCCGTGTTGGACGCGGTGCGCAGCTCGGTCGCCTACATCGAGTTCAGCCCGGACGGCCACGTGTTGGACGTCAACGATCGCTTCCTCGAGACGGTGGGGCGTCCGCGCGGCGAGGTGGTGGGGGCGCACCACCGCCTGTTCTGCGACGACGACTACGCCGAGTCGACTGCCTATCGGCGCTTCTGGGACATCCTGCGCAGCGGGGAATCGCACCCCGGGACGTTTCCGCGGGTGACGGCCGGCGGTGACCGCCTCTGGCTGGAAGCGACCTACTTCCCGGTCAAGTCGGCGGATGGCCGGGTCGAACGGGTGGTCAAGATCGCCTCGGACGTCACCGAGCGGGCCGAGGAGCTTCGTGAACACGAAGCGATGTTCAAGGCGCTGGATCGATCCATGGCGGTGATCTCGTTCACCCCGGACGGCACCATCATCGATGCCAACCGCAATTTCCTCGACACGGTGGGCTACTCACGCGACCAGGTCCGCGGCAAGCACCATCGCCTGTTCTGTGACGATGCCTTCTATCGGGAGCATCCGGATTTCTGGTCGGAGCTGGCCGGCGGGGCGTTTCGCTCGGGCAAGTTCCGGCGGTTTCGTTCCAACGGCCAGGAGGTCTGGCTGGAGGCGACCTACAACCCGATCTTCGACGAGCACGGGCGCGTGGAGAAGGTGATTAAGTTCGCCACGGACATTACCGAGTCGGTGCTGGCCGCCGAGCAGACACGGGATGCCTCTTCGGTCGCCTATTCCACCGCCCAGCAGACCGCCGACATTGCCGCCCGTGGCGCCGACTCGCTACGTACCTCGATCGAGACCTCGGAGCAGATCCGCGACCTGATTGCCGAGGCCAAGTCCGTGATCGGCAATCTCAACAACGAATCCAAGAACATCGAGACCATCGTCGCCACCATCAGTGCCGTGGCCGACCAGACCAACCTGCTGGCCCTGAACGCGGCCATCGAGGCCGCCCGTGCCGGCGAGCAGGGTCGGGGCTTTGCGGTCGTGGCCGACGAGGTGCGCCAGCTGGCCGCGCGCACCAGCGCCGCCACCGGTGAGATTGCCGAGGTGATTCGTGGCAACCTTGATTACACCAGCGATATCGTGCAGCGGATCGAGAACGCCAGCCGGGTCGCCGAACTCGGTCGCGAACAGGTGCGCTCGGTCGAGGCGATCGTCGACGAGATCCGCGAAGGCGCCACGCACGTGCTCGATTCGGTGTCCTCGATTCCGCGCGGGTAGTAACGAGCGATTCGTTCGGGCCGCGGCCGGTCAGTCCGCGTTGCCATACTAGCGGCCGGTCTGCTCAGACCTTGGCGCCCCACATGTTGTAAGCTCGGCCCCGTGCTAGCCACCGGGGCGGGTCGTCTCGTATCCGGTGCCAATCTTCTCTTCTGGCAACGGATCACCGACGGACGACGGATGCCGCAGAACCACGCCCCCATAAGACGCCTCTACCTCCGCCATGCACTGGTCATCCTGACCGTGCTGGTGGGGTTTGCGGTGCTGGTGTGGACGTTCGTTGATTCGTACCGTGACCTTAAGCGCTCGCTGGGCAAGGAGGCCTTGAGCCACCTGTCCATGGAGTACGACCTCCTCAAGAGTTACCAGCGCACCCTGGCCCAGGAGGTGGTGATCGATCACCTGCGCGCTCCCGCGGTGGTCGAACTGATGCACCAGGCGGCGATGACCACGGAGGAGAGCGAGCGTGCTCGTCTGCGCGCGCGACTCCACAAGCGTCTTTTGCCGGTTTACGAGCGGATGAAGGGTAACGGCTTTCGCCAGCTGCATTTTCACTTGCCCGGCGCGGTGAGTTTCCTGCGTTTTCACCGGCCGGAATCCTTCGGCGACGATCTCTGGGACGTGCGGGCCGGCCTGCGGCTGGTCAACGAAAGGCATCGACCGGTCTTCGGCTTCGAGGAAGGGCGGGTGTACAACGGCTTTCGGCATATCTACCCGCTGACCCACGACGGCGAATTTGTCGGCTCGGTCGAGGCCTCATTCTCGTTTCGCACCTTCCTGATTCACCACGTCGA
Organism: Halothiobacillus sp.; assembly: GCA_016278265.1. GTDB lineage: Bacteria > Pseudomonadota > Gammaproteobacteria > Halothiobacillales > Halothiobacillaceae > Guyparkeria. Next base: position 710,965 of record JADQCE010000002.1, read on the forward strand.
TCTCGATGACAGTCTTTATCGGCTGATCCTGCCGCGCTCGCTGGTCGATGCGAAGGTCTGGGGCGAGGCGCGCGAGCGTTACTACGAGACCACGCCGCTCCACGCGGACTACCTGCGTGATCAGGAGGCCGATCCCTTCAGCAATCCGGCGTTGCTGCCACCGGCGGGCAATTGGTCCTCGGACGAGGTCGATGCCCTGGAGGCGGCGGTTGCCGAACGGGCTGCCGGGAAATTGGCCGCCGGGCGCCCGTTCTCCTTGATTTCCCTGGACCCGAGCCCGGTGGTCATCTCGGCTCTGCCGGTCGAGAACACCCTTGGCGATACCTCTGCCTGGGTCCTGCGTTACCAGCGTGCGCCCGAAGTGGCGATGTCCTGGCGCTGGATGTGGTTGAAGATAGGGATCGCGCTGGGGCTGCTCCTGCTGGTGCTCGGTACGTTGGCGGTGCTCGACCGCCGCGATTACCTCGGCAACCGGATGCGAGCACGTTTGCTGGCCGATCTGCATGCAGAGCATCAGCGCCTCGAGCAGGCGCAGCGGATCGCCCGGCTGGGCAGCTGGGAATCGGACGGACCGGAAGGTGAGATCCAATGGTCGGACCAGGTTTACGACATCTTCGGCGTCTCGTCGCACACCTTCCGTCCCACGCACGAGTCGTTCATGGCGCTGGTGCATCCGGCCGACCGTGAGCGCGTCGAGCAGGCGGCAACTCGTTCGTTCGCCACCGGCGCCCCGTATGTGATCGAGCACCGCGTCCTGTGCCCGGATGGACAGGTGCGCCATGTACTCGAGCGTGGCGTGGTCGAGATCGGTGAGGACGGTCGGCGACGCATGATCGGCACGGTCCAGGACGTCAGTGAACAGCGCGCGCTGGCGGAGACCCGACTGGAGGCCGAGGCGATCATCGAATCGGCCCACGAGGCGATCTTCGTCTGTGACACCGAGGGACGTCTGCAGCGTTGCAACGCGTCCTTCCGGCGTCTCGCCAAGGTCGACGAGGTTGAGGCGGAATCGTTGACGATCCAGACGCTCTTTCGGTCAACCGGCCGGGAGAATGCCGACGATTTCGAGGCGGCCTGGCACGAGGCAAACGAGCGGGGTTACTGGGAGGGGGAACTGTTGTTGGTCGATGGGCAGGATGCGGACACCCCGGTACTGTTGTCGTTGACCGCATTGACGCTCGATTGGGGCGAGCGGCGCATGGTGGGGCTGTTCAGTGACATCTCCGACATCCACGACCGCGAGCGGCATATGTGGCACCGGGCCCATCACGACCCACTCACCGGTGCGGCCAACCGAGTGCTGTTCCACGAACGCCTCAACCGAGTGATTGCCGAGGCCGAGCGTCATGGCGATCTGGCGGCGGTGCTTTATCTCGACCTGGATGGATTCAAGCCAATCAATGACACCTACGGTCATGACGTCGGTGACCAGATGCTCGTGACCCTGGTGCGCCGTTTGCAGGAGGCGACCCGCGAGACGGACAGTGTTGCCCGCCTGGGGGGCGATGAGTTCGCGGTGCTGCTGGTGCGGCCGACCGATGCCGAGGATGTGCGGAAGGTGGCGGACAAGCTACGTGGAGAAATCTCGCGGCCCGTCTCGGTGGCGGCAGGCACGCTTCGCGTCACGGTCAGCATTGGCTCGGCGGTCTATCCGGCCGATGGCGTGAACGCGGATGCCCTGCTCCAGGCCGCGGACGAGGCCATGTACAAACAAAAGGCCCGCCGGCCCAAAGCGGGCGACTCGAACGACTGACGCCTCTTTGCCGGCCGACCTGCCGGCATTGCTGTGCCCCGACTGCTGCCTTCCTCCGACAGACCCGAGTGGATAGTAAATCCGGTTGCAGGCTCGCGGTTCGAGGAGGTGTCATGACGAGGCACGGGTTCGTCATTGGGCTGGACGATTTCCACCTCAGGCAACTCAATACCGTCCGGCACGTCCACGCGTATGCCTTCCATGGGCTGCCGACCATCCGGTGGCCTTGGTTGCCGTCCGGCTTTCGGACGTCGCCCCCGACGACAAGGCCACCTGGGTCACCTATGGCCTGCTCAACCTCACCCAGCGCGACGGCTCGGAAGCAGCCGAGGCGCTCGAACCGGACACGCGTTACCGCGTCGAGGGCACCCTCAACCATATCGGCCACGTGTTTCCCGCCGGCAACCGCCTGCGGGTCTCGACCTCCTACTGGCCACTTGCCTGGCCGGCTCCCCAGCCGGCCCGCGTGACGATCCACACGGGTGGCAGCGAGCTGGTGTTGCCGGAGTGCCTCCGGCGTGATGCCGAGCTGGATGCCTACGAGGGCGAGGGGGAAGGCGAGCAACGCGTGTTCTCCGAGAACGGGGACTACGAGATCCCGCGCGACTTCAACTGACTCCCTAGCGGACGTGGGCGTCGGGATGGGGCGGCCGTTCCCACCAAAGCCCGAGCTGCTTGAGCGACTGGATCACCAGCAATGGCAGCAGGGAGAAGCCCAGGATGAGCAGCCATTCGCGCCCGCCCGGCGCCGTGACACCGAGGATGCCCGCGAGCGGGGCGATGTAGGTGGCCGCGAGCAGCAGGAGCACACCGACGCCGGTCGCCGCCCAGATAAAGCCGTTGCGCGTCACTTCGTTGACGATCAGCGGCGAGCGACTGCTCCGCATGTTGAAGACGTGCCAGAGCCGGGCAAAGCCGAAGGTGAGGAACGAGATCGTCACCGCCATCGCGGTATCCAGTTCCAGCACGAGCAGGGCGACGGCGAAGGCCGCCAGCGCCGTGGCCGCGATGATCACCGCATAGGCGCCGATGGCTGACCAGTGACGTCGCATCAGGATCGGTTCGGTCGGGTCGCGGGGCGGGCGGTCCATGATGCCGGTCTCGCTGCGATTCAATCCCAAGGCCAGTGCTGGCATCACGTCCGAGACGAAATTGATGTAGAGGATCTGCAGGGGCAGCATCGGCAGGGGCGCGGCCACCATGGCGGCGGCCGAGATGGCGAGTATCTCGCCGAGATTCCCCGAGAGCAGGTAGACGATGAAGCGGCGGATGTTCTGGAAGATGGTCCGTCCGTGCCGCACCGCATCGACGATGGTGGCGAAGGCATCGTCCTTGAGCACCATGTCCGCCGCCTCGCGGGCCACCTCGGTGCCGCGCTGGCCCATGGCGATGCCGATGTCCGCCTTCGTCAGCCCCGGGGCGTCGTTGACGCCATCGCCGATCATGCCGACGATCCAGCCGGCCTCCTGGTAGAGCTGGATCAGCTCAAGCTTCTGGCGCGGTGAGATGCGGGCGAATACCCCCTGGGCCAGCAACGCCTCGCGCTCGTCGGGGGTCAGGGCGTCGAGACGATCCAGGATGGCGGGGTCGGTGGCCGGGGCGTCGGTGTCTGCCAGGCCGATCTCGCGGGCGATCGCGCGGGCCGTGGCATCGTGGTCGCCGGTCACCATGACTAGCCGGATGCCGGCCTCCTGGCAGGCCGAGATGGTCTCGCCGATGCCCGGACGCGGAGGATCATGCAGCCCGGCGACGCCCAGCAGGGTGAGGCCCTCGTAGGGGTCGCCCGTGTCGTCGTCGACGGTCTTCTGCGCCAGCATCAGGGTGCGCAGCCCGTCACCCGCCAGTTCCTCGCTGCGCTGCATCCACTCCCGGCGTCCCGCGTCGTCCAGCTCCCGTTCGCCGTCGGCGGTCATGACCCGGATACAGGCGTCGATGACCGACTCCGGTGCCCCCTTGACCGCGACCCGGAACCCCTGGTCGGTGGCGTGGTAGGTGGCCATCATGTTCACGGCCGGATCGAAGCTGACCTCGCGGGTTTCGGGTAGGGCGTCCAGCAGGGAGCGGTGTGTCATCCCGGCCTGGGCCGACGCCTCGAGTAGCGCGACCTCCGTGGGGTCGCCCACCGCGCCATGCGCTTCGAGGCTGGCGTTATTGCACAGTGCGGCGGTTTCGAGAAAGGCGAGCAGATCGGGCGTGTCGGCCGGGTCGAGCGCGGTCTCGTCAAGGCGGAACGTCTCGTCTTCCCGTGCCACGATGCCTCGGTCGAGCGCCAGCCGCGAGAGCGTCATGTGGTTTCGGGTCAGGGTGCCGGTCTTGTCGGTGAAGATCACGTTGGCCGAGCCCAGGGTCTCGACGGCCGACAGGCGCTTGACCAGGGCATTTCGGCGGGCCATGCGCAGCATCCCCTGAGCGAGGGCCAGGGTGGCGACCACCGGCAGGCCCTCGGGAACGGCGGCGATGGCCATGGCGATCGCGGTCTCCACCATCACGCGCAGATCGGTGCCGGCGAGCATGCCGGCACCGGCGACCAGTACCGCCACCACCAGGGTCAGCCAGATCAGGCGTTGGCCGAGTCGATCGAGCCGCTTCTCCAGGGGCGTGATCGATTGGCTCGATTCCGAGACCAGCCGGGCAATCTCGCCCAGCTCGGTCGCCAGCCCGGTCGCCACGACCACGCCGGCCCCGGTGCCCTGGGTGACCGCCGTGCCGGCGTAGCCCATGTTGCGGCGATCGGCGAGGGACGGATCGCCCTCGGTCAACGGATCCGTGATCTTGTCGACGGCGACGGATTCCCCGGTCAGGGCCGACTCGTCGCATTGCAGCCGGTTGGATTCCACCAGCCGCATGTCCGCCATGATCATGTCGCCCGCCTCGAGCAGCACGATGTCGCCGGGCACCAGCTCGTCGGCACCGATCCGGTGCGTTTTGCCGTCGCGCCGGACGTGGACCTGCGCGGTTCCCATGCGCTCGAGCGATTCCATGGCCCGGACCGCGCGCCATTCCATGGCAAAACCGACGACGGTATTGACCCCCAGGGCGGCGAGGATCGCCAGTGCCTCGATGGTGCTGCCGAAGGCTGCGGCCGCCACGGCGGCACTGAACAGCAGGATGACGACGAGGCTTTCGACCTGGTTGACCAGGATCCGCCACACGCTGGGCCCGCGCGACCGGGGCAGCCGGTTCGGGCCGTGCCGGCGACGGCGGGCGTGCACCTCGGCGTTGGACAGGCCGCTTTCCAGCGAGGTCTCCTGTTGGGCGAGGACGGCCTCGATGGGCAGTCGATGGGTGGCTTTCATGTCATCCGGATAGCCGTCATGTCGGGGCATCGGTGAGTCTCGCTCTTGTCGTCCCAGCAGGGGCGGGCACCGTATCGACCATAGCAGCCGGCGCAGGGGAACGTGCCGTGCCGCGCAACCAAAAAAGCCACCGCAGGGCGGTGGCTTGGTCAATCGTCGTCTGCCGTCGACCGGCGAGCCGATCAGTCGCCGGTGGTCGGCGTAGCGGTGATGCGGTGGATTGACAGGTCGGCGCCCCGGAATTCCTCTTCCTCGCTCAGGCGGATGCCGACGCTGCGCTTGAGCGCCCAGTAGATGACGAACCCGCCGGCCAGGGCGATCGTGATGCCCACCAGCGTGCCGACCAGCTGCGAGAGCAGGCTGACGCCGCCCATGCCGCCCAGCGCCTCGAGACCGAAGACGCCCGCGGCGATCGCCCCCCAGGCACCGCAGATGCCGTGCAGGGGCCAGACGCCCAGCACGTCGTCGATCTTCCAGCGGTTCTGGGTGACGATGAAGGTTGCGACGAACAGGGCACCGGCGATCGCGCCAATCGCGAGCGCACCGAGCGGGTGCACGATGTCCGAGCCGGCGCAGATGGCCACCAGGCCGGCCAGCGGCCCGTTGTGGACGAAGCCCGGGTCGTTCCGTCCGACGAACAGCGCGGCAAGCACGCCGCCGACCATGGCCATCAGCGAGTTGAGCGCCACCAGGCCGGAAACGGCCTCGACCGACTGGGCCGACATGACGTTGAAGCCGAACCAGCCGACGGTGAGGATCCAGGCGCCCAGCGCGAGGAACGGGATGCTCGAGGGCGGGTGGGCCGCCATGCCGTTCTTGTTGTAGCGGCCGCGACGCGCCCCGAGTAAAAGAACGGCGGCCAGCGCGATCCAGCCGCCCATCCCGTGCACCACCATCGAGCCCGCGAAGTCGTGGAAGCCGGCGCCGAAGGTCGATTCCAGCCAGCCCTGCAGGCCGAATCGGCCGTTCCAGATCATGCCCTCGTAGACCGGGTAGATGAACGCCACGATCAGGAAGGTGGCCGCGAGCACCGGGTAGAACTTGGCGCGCTCGGCGATGCCGCCGGAGACGATCGCCGGGATGGCCGCCGCGAAGGTCAGCAGGAAGAAGAACTTCACCAGCTCGTAGCCATTTCCGACACTCAATTCGGCCGCCGTGGCATAGAAGTCCATGCCGTAGGCGATCGAGTACCCGATGAAGAAGTAGGCGATCGTCGCCACGGCAAAGTCGCCGATGATCTTGACCAGGGCATTGACCTGGTTCTTCTCGCGCACCGTGCCCACTTCGAGAAAGGCGAAGCCGGCATGCATGGCCAGCACCATGGCCGCGCCGACCAAGAGAAAGAAGGTGTTCGCACCGTCCTGAAAGGTTTCCATCGAAGTCTCCCGTCTGAATTGTTGCCTGCACCATAAGCAGGAATCGTTCCATGGCCGTATGCCGCATTATCGGGCAGTCGTCCCGCGGTGAGTGCACCACGGTGGTGCGCATGACCTGTCGGTCGCACAACCGGGGGGCGGTAAGGGGTCGTCTGCTTTCAGGGACCCCATTGGCTATGCTCCGTTGAGCCATGTTTAACGCGTGTGTCCCCACCGGGGGTGAGCGATGACCGATCCAGACCAGCAGGCCCGCCGCGAGGCGATGGTGGACTATCAGGTGCGTGCCCGGGGTGTTCGATCGCCGAGGGTGCTCGAGGCGATGCGGCAGGTACCACGCGAGGCGTTCGTGCCGATGGATCTGCGCGAGTTCGCGTACGAGGACACTGCACTCCCTATCGCTGCCGGGCAGACCATCACCCAGCCCTGGATCGTCGCGATGATGATCGAGGCGCTCGACCTGAAGGGCGGCGAGCGGGTGCTCGACGTCGGGACCGGCTCGGGCTACGCCGCCGCGGTACTCGCGCGGATCGCCGCTGAGGTGTACAGCATCGAGCGCATCGGCGAGCTAGCGAACCAGGCGAGCCGCGCACTGCTCGACCAGGGGCTCGCGAATGTCGAGGTGCGTGTGGGTGACGGGTCGCTGGGCTGGCCCGAGGCCGCGCCCTTCGATGCGATCATGGTGGCCGCGGCGAGCCCGAGCGTGCCCGACGGGCTAAAGCGTCAACTGGCGATTGGCGGACGATTGGTGATCCCGGTGGGCGAGGACGACGAGGCACAGGAGCTGGTGCGGATCACGCGCCTGGGCGAGGACGAGTATCGCCACGAGGACCTGGCCGATGTGCGCTTCGTCCCGCTGCTGGGGGAGGCCGGCTGGAACGAGACTCGCCCCCGCCCGAAGCGGGGGTTCGGCCGGCGCACGACCTCCGAACCCGACCGGTCGTTGAGTCGCCGCATTGCCGACGTGGCCGAGCGGTTCGAATCGGTCGACGACCTGCCGCTCGCCGGCCTGCTGGATCGCATCGGCGACGCGCAACTCGTCCTGATCGGCGAGGCCTCGCACGGCACCTCGGAGTTCTACCGGGCCCGCCAACGGATAACCCGGGCGCTGATCGAGGAAAAGGGCTTCGATTTCGTCGCCATCGAGGGCGACTGGCCGGATACCGCCCGCATCGATCACTATGTGCGACATGCCGAGTATCCGCCGTCCGAATGGACCGCCTTCACCCGGTTTCCCACCTGGATGTGGCGCAACGAGGAGGTGCGCGGGTTCGTCGACTGGCTGCGCGAGCACAATGCCGATCGGGCGCCCGCCGATCGCGTTGCCTTTCATGGCCTGGACCTCTACAGCCTCTATAGCTCCATTGCGGCGGTGCTCGAGTACCTCGACGACGTTGATCCCGAGGCGGCGGCCGTTGCCCGCGAACGGTACGGCTGCCTGACGCCGTTCGAGCCCGACCCGGCCGCCTATGCCCGGATGTCATTGAGCCCAGGTTATGCCGGCTGCGAGATCCCGGTGGTCGACATGCTGCGTGACTTGCAGCAACGTCACCGCCAGTACGCCGAGCAGGACGGCGATCGCTTTCTCGACGCGGTGCAAAACGCGCGCCTGGTCGCCAATGCCGAGGAGTACTACCGCTCGATGTTCTACGGCTCGCGTAGCGCCTGGAATCTGCGTGATGGTCACATGTTCGAGACCCTCGAGGCGTTGCTTGCCCATCACGGTAAGGGCAGCCGAGGGGTGGTCTGGGCGCACAACTCGCATGTTGGCGATGCGCGGGCTACCGACATGTCACGACGGGGCGAATTAAATATCGGCCAGTTGTGTCGGGCGCATTTCGGTGATGCCGCCTATTTGATCGGTTTCGGCACAGACACGGGCACGGTGGCGGCGGCCTCCAACTGGGACGAGCCGATGGAAATCAAGACGCTGCGGCCGGCGCTAGCCGACAGCTACGAGCGTCTTTGCCACGAGACCGGCCGGGCCGGCTTCCTGTTGCCGTTGCGCAGGCATGGCGATTCCCAGGTGTGCCAAGGGTTGGCCGAGCCACGCCTGGAACGGGCCGTCGGCGTGATCTACCGCCCGGAAACCGAACGCGCCAGCCACTACTTTCACGCCAAGCTGCCGGCGCAATTTGACGAGTACATCTGGATCGATCGCAGTCGCGCGGTCACGCCACTCGATAGCCGGGAAATCGAGGGTGCGCCCGACACCTATCCGTTTGGCATCTAGACTGCACGGCGGGTTTTACACCACCAGGAGACGCCCATGAAATCGATCGAACTGGGGCTGGAATGGTTTCTCAACCCGGACCACCTGCCGTTCATTGCCGGCATCGAGAAGGGCTGGTTTCGGGATGCGGGGCTGGATTTGACCCTGATTGAACCCAAGGGTCACTACGACGGCCTGGCGGAAGTTGCCAAGGGCAAGTTGGCGTTTGCCTGCAACGAGCCACTGCACATGATCGACGAGGCGCGCCCGGGCTTGCGGGCGCTGGGGTGTTTCTTCGAGACCGAGGGCGGGGTGATGCTGACGCCGGAAGGCGAACAGGCACTAAAGCGCGGCGAAGCGATCCGGGTGGCCTCGCCCGTGGCCGGCGAAGTGACCGATGATCTCGCCCGCTTGATCGTCGCGCGCTGGTGTGAACGCGAGGGCATCCGCTTCGAGTCGTCGCAACTGCAGATCGAGGCAGCCGGTTTCGAGCACCTGAAGAACCTGCAGGCGGGATTCCACGGCGCGTGGCTGTGTTTCGCGAACTTCGAAGGGGTCGAGGCCCGCGAGCTGGGCGTGGCTGCGCGATTGATCTCCAGCGTCGAGGTGGGGCTGCCCAACTTCTCGGCGCTCGAGTTGTTCACCGGCGAGGCCTTCCAGCGCGAATACCCCGAGGTGATCGAGGCCGTCACGCGGATCGCCTCGGAAGGGGCGACGCTCTGCCGCGATGACCCCGACGAGGCGATGCAGCTCTGGTACCGCCACAGCGGTGAGGCACAAAGCGACCTGATGGATGCGATCGTTCGGGATACCTGCCGCCGCCTGGTGGCCCCGGTCGTGCGGGACGCCGAGCGCTGGCGGGACATGTGGCAGCAATTCCAACGCCTGGGTCTGTCCCAGGTCGACCAGGCCGGCTACGAGGCGATGTTTTCCCCCGTCTGACCGGCGCGTCTGACCCGGTGATCCTCAGAACGTCGACAGGCCCGTGGCTTCCATCAGCCGGTAGCGCCAATAGCGCCACGGCGAGTCATCGGCGTACTCGGCGAAGGGCAGGCTGTGGCGTTCGCCATTCTCGTTAGTCCAGCGGGTATCGAAAAAGCGGGTCGCGGCCTGCAGCGCGGGGTGGCCGGCGGGCGCCTGCCACTCGACGTTGGTTTCCATGTTGAAGTTGTCGAGATTGCGCCGGGTGAAATTCGCCGAGCCGAGGAGCAGGCGGGCCGAGCCGTCGGCCGCGTGATGGAGCAGCAGCTTGCTGTGGCACTGCTCGCCGCCGGTATTGCACCATCGCACCTTGATGCCCGTGCGATGCAGCTCCATGCCGACAGGGCGGTTGGGGATGCCGCTTTTCTGTCGGCCGAAGGCGTCGTGGTTCGGGTCGAGCAGGACCCGCAGGTTCACGCCGCGCGCCGCGGCGCGCTTGAGCGCCTCGATGATCTCACGGTGCGCGAGGTAGAACATCGCCAGATCCAGCCGCTCGCCGTCCTCGGCCGCCTCGATGATCGCCACGGCGGCCTCACGGATGCGGGCTTCGGTGAGCACACGCAAGCGCCCTTCGTTCACATCGAAATAGTCTCCGCGGGGCGGCGAGGGCAGGGTGAAGGCCCGCTCGGCTCCGGACAGGCTCGCTGCAGCCTTCTCCGTTGACAACAGGTCCAGGGCCGCGGGGCCGGCAAACCGCAGCGCCACGTTGCCGTGACGGCTGCTGGCATCGTGCGGATTGGCCGAGGTGACCAGCCCGATCCAGCCCTCTCCCCTATCGGCGATCACGGTCTTGCGGTGGTTGGCCTTGAAATTGAGCAGCCGCATCCACGCGTCGAGGGTCGAGGCGTGGTCCTCGGCCAGGGGGTTGGGCAACCAGCCCGAGCCGGGTTCGCTCTCCAGCCAGCGGCAGCACAGTCGCCACAACCCGGACCACAGGGCATTGGGATCACGCAGCCGGTCCAGGTCGGTGGTGATGACCCGCACGCCGGCGGAGCGCAGTCGTTCGAGGTGATCGGACTCGATGCTGCCGTAGACGGTGTTGACCGGGTCGGTAATCAGCACCGCATTCAGATCCGTTTGGCGGCGCTGCTGCTCGATCAGTGCCGTGGTCAGTTCGGCCGAAAGCGGGCGATGACCGTCGCTGGCCTCGCCGGCGAAATCATTGAACAGGAACATGTCGAGTACGAGCAGTTCCCTAGCCCCCGCCACCATGTCCGAAATTGCATCGAATATTTGCTGGTCGCTGATGCGTTTGCCGTCGGGGGCGGTATAGGTGGCGTCGGCAAGGAAGGTCACATCCTCGGCCGGTACCCACGGGGTCGCCACGTCCAGCCCGCCCGGCATCGGTTTGTAGACGTGCCAGGTGCCGACGATCAGCCAGGCGAGCAGACCGATCGACAGCAGGACCATCAACGTGCGTTTGCCGGGGCGGTAGCGGTTATGGCGCATGGGGGTGTGCTTCGGGATGGGGCGGGTTTGATGCGTGGCCGTCGGGTTGGCCGGTCGCTGCCTGGAATCCTACACGCAACGCGTGGCGCGGTGCAGCTGAATCCAACCCCGGTATCGCGACGACGCATCCATTGAAACGACGGCCCTGCGGCAGGGTGAGGTGATAGTCACTCGCTATTAAAGTGCGGTGAAAAATCAATTTGCAGCCCGTGAGTGGGCGGCCTACTTTGAGACCTGAGTCGGTGATAAAGGCATTCCGTCCCGTCAATCCGGATGGGTGTGCGTGGTCACCACGATCTTCCCGGACGGGGGCTTCCCCGCCGGGGCTTTTCGCACGAGCGAAACAGGAGAATCGGTCAACGACCGGTGGGCTCCGCCAAGACCACGAGGAAAAGGAAATGGGCGAGAACGCGAACGCAGGCAAGTGTCCGGTCATGCACGGCAGCCGCACCAAGATGGGCGGTGGCGGCGGTGGCGCCAAGGACTGGTGGCCGAATCAGCTCAACCTCGGCATCCTGCACCAGCACACCGCCGTGTCGAACCCGCTGGGCGAGGATTTCGATTACGCCGAGGCGTTCAAGAAACTCGATCTCGAGGCGGTGAAGAAGGACCTGGTCGACCTGATGACCGACTCGAAGGAATGGTGGCCGGCCGATTACGGCCACTACGGCCCGTTCCTGATCCGTATGGCGTGGCACTCGGCGGGCACCTACCGGACCGCCGACGGCCGGGGCGGGGCATCGACCGGCAACCAGCGCTTCGCGCCGATCAACAGCTGGCCGGACAACGCCAACCTCGACAAGGCTCGCCGCCTGTTGTGGCCGATCAAGCAGAAGTACGGCAACAAGCTTTCCTGGGCCGATCTCTACATCCTTGCCGGCAACATGGCACTCGAGTCCATGGGGCTCAAGACCTTCGGCTTCGGCGGTGGTCGCAAGGATATCTGGGCGCCGGAAGAGGACATTTACTGGGGTGCCGAGGAGGAGTGGCTGGCCACCAGTGACAAGCCGCACAGCCGTTACTCCGGCGATCGTGAACTCGAAAACCCGCTCGCTGCCGTTCAGATGGGCCTGATTTACGTCAACCCCGAAGGTCCGGACGGTGAACCCGATCCACTCGCCTCGGCCAAGGACATCCGCGAGACGTTCGAGCGCATGGCGATGAACGACTACGAGACCGTCGCCCTGACCGCCGGTGGCCACACCTTCGGCAAGGTGCACGGCGCGGGTGATGCCGCGCACGTTGGCCCAGAGCCGGAGGCCGCGCCGGTCGAGGAGATGGGGTTCGGATGGAAGAGCAGCTATGGCAGCGGCAAGGGTCGCGACACCATTACCAGCGGCCTGGAGGGTTCCTGGACCCCGACCCCGACCAAGTGGGACATGACCTATCTCGACGTACTCTTCGGGTACGACTGGGAACGGACCAAGAGCCCGGCCGGCGCCTGGCAGTGGACGCCGAAGAACCTGGCCGAGAAGGACCATGCCCCGGATGCCGAGGACCCGAACAAGCGGGTCGGCATCATGATGAGCACCGCCGACATGGCGATGCGCGAGGACCCCGAGTACCGCAAGATCGCCGAGCACTTCCACAGCAACCCGGACGAGTTCGCCGACGCCTTCGCCCGGGCCTGGTTCAAGCTCACCCACCGCGACATGGGGCCGAAGGACTGCTATCTCGGCCCGGACGTGCCGGACGAGGATCTGATCTGGCAGGACCCGGTGCCGCCGGTCGATCACGTGTTGATCGACGAGCAGGATGCCGAGGAGCTCAAGGCGGCCATTCTGGACAAGGGGTTGACCGTGCGTGAGCTGGCCTACACCGCCTGGTCCTCGGCCTGCACCTTCCGCGGCTCCGACAAGCGCGGTGGTGCCAACGGCGCGCGCATCCGGCTGGCCCCGCAAAAGAACTGGGTGGTCAACGAGCCGGAACAGCTGTCCCGGGTCCTCAAGGCCCTGGAAGGCGTCCAGCAGGAATTCAACGCGGCCCAGTACGGCGGCAAGCGCGTATCGCTGGCCGACCTGATCGTGCTGGGTGGTTGCGCGGCCGTCGAACTGGCGGCCTGGGATGCGGGCTACCCGGTCGAGGTGCCGTTCGCCCCGGGCCGGACGGATGCCACCGACGAGCAGACCGATGCGGACTCCTTCGATCCGCTCGTGCCGGAGGCCGACGGGTTCCGTAACTATCGTCGCGCGAAGTTCACCGTCTCCGACGAGGAGATGTTGGTCGATCGCGCCCAACTGCTCGGACTCTCCGCGCCGGAGATGACCGTACTGGTCGGCGGCATGCGCGTGCTTGGTGCCAACTTCGGTGACAGCAAGCACGGCGTATTCAACGACGAGCCCGGCACCTTGACCAGCGATTTCTTCGTCAACCTGGTTGATATGGACATCGTCTGGCAGCCGACCGCTGCCGACGAAGACATCTACGAAGGGCGGGACCGTCAGACAGGTGAGCTCAAGTGGACCGGCACGCGGGTCGACCTGGTGTTCGGGTCGAACTCGCAGTTGCGGGCGATCACCGAGGCCTACGCCCAGGACGACGCCGAACACAAGTTCGTCAAGGACTTTGTGGCCGCGTGGAACAAGGTGATGAACGCCGGACGTTGCGATCTGGACTGACTGAGACCTGCGGCGGGATCGGCAGGAATCCCCGTCGGTCCCCGCCTGACAAGCCAAGGCCACCGATCCTGGGATCGGTGGCCTTTTTATCGTTGTCGAGAAAAGGTCGGGCCGAGCCGCCGGTGATCAGCCAGGCGCTCTCGGTTGGGTCTCGTCTGTCTCCGAGGAGCCCGTCGGGTACGCCGGCTCGGTCGATACGTCCTGGCCTTCGGCGGCCGCCGGGGTGGCGGCGCCGGTCATCTCCATGACGGCCTCGTCACGGTAGGTGTCGGTGTCCTCGACGCCACCGGCTTCGCCCTGGTTCCGGTAAAGTTGCTTGCGGAGCCGGCGGGTATACTTGGCCGCCTTGTAGGCCTGGTCGACAAGGCGCCGCACATGGCTCAGTTCGTCCAGCCGGGCCACCATTTGACGCACGGGCAGCCGGCCATCGGCACCGGCGCGCAACAACAGCGCCTTGAGTGATTGGTAGTCGTCGGCGAAATCCTTGATTGCCCGCTTGATCGGCTTCATCTCGAAGCCCTCGGCGTCCGGGTCGGCCAGGGCGAGGAAATGCGCGGTTTCGCGCCGGAATTCCGTGAGAGCCTCAGTGAGAGCCGGATCGGTCGGGGTCGTCAGCGTGGCCTCGATCTTCGCGATTTCCTCGACATGTTCGACGATATCGCCGTAGTAGCGGCTTATGCGCATGGCCAGAGGAAAGCCCTCGGCAATCGACTCCGGGATCTCGCCGTACTGGGCGCGATTGCTGAATTCGGCAGTGGCGAGGATCAGTCGATCCACGATCGCGCGGTCGCGTCGCAGGCGATCGATTGCCGCCGATCCTTCCATGCTGACCACATCCCGGGCACCGCGACGGGCAATCTCGCCGATGCGTTTCAGTTCCATGTTCAATGCGTTGAGCGCCAGATCCGGGGTGCTGGCGATGTTGCGGTCGAGGTGGCGCGGTTGGCCTTCGTCCTCCTCGGCGGTGCGGAATCGACCTTCCAGGAAGTTGACCAGCCGGGGTGTCAACGGCCAGAAGATCGCCATGCCCAGAAGCTTGGTGGTGGTGTGGAAGATGGCGAGCGAAGTGGCCGGCCCCGGCTCCAGGCGCATCAGTTGGGCGGCGTGCGCCACCATCCAAAGCAGGGCGGGCAGGCCGATGAACGCGACGATGCCAACCACGATATTGAACAGGACGTGGGCCATGGCGGCCCGCTTGGCCGAGGACGTGGCACCGATGGCCGCGAACAGGGCGGTGGACGTGGTGCCGACGTTTGCGCCGATCACCATGGCGGCGGCTGCCGTCAGTGGGATCAGCCCGGTACCGGCGGCCGTGAGGGTGATGGCCAGCGACGCGCTCGACGAGTTCATCACCGCGGTCATGACGATGCCAATGGCGACAAACATCAACAGGCTGCCGATGCCGCTGCCGGTGTGTGCGGCCAGATCGAAGCCCTCACCGAAGTCACCGAAACTCGCTTTCAGGACGTCGAGGCCGAGAAAGAAGATGCCAAACCCGGTGAGCGCATCCCCCAGGTAGGCGCGCCGCTTGCCCTGACCGGTCACGCGCAGCAGCATGCCGATGGCAACGGCGGGCAGCGCGAGAGCCTGCAGATCGACCTTGAAGCCGACCATCGCGACCAGCC
Organism: Halothiobacillus sp.; assembly: GCA_016278265.1. GTDB lineage: Bacteria > Pseudomonadota > Gammaproteobacteria > Halothiobacillales > Halothiobacillaceae > Guyparkeria. The sequence goes on from JADQCE010000002.1 coordinate 726,272, forward strand.
AGGAGGTGGCCGTGGTGCCGATGTTGCTGCCGATGATCACGCCCACGGCCTGGAACAGCGTCAGCAGCCCCGCGTTGACGAAGCCGACCGTTGCGAATATCACCGCGGAGGACGATTGCACCACCGCCGTGATGCCGATGCCGGAGATGATGCCGCGTGGCGTCGTCGCCGTGCCGCGGGCAAGGATCTCGCGCAACGCGTCGCCGGCGGCGACCTTGAGGCCATCGGTCATCAAGCGCATGCCCAGCAGGAACAGGCCAACGCCGCCCAGGAAGGTGAGTGCCAGATGGAGGTTCATGCCGTTCATGATAGCCACCTTGCGCCGAGTGTGTCGGCCACCCCGTGGCGTTTGCAGGCATCAATGCCTTTCCGACCGAGTGCTAGACTTCGGTCCCCTGATTCGATCCCCCTGCTCAACGCTCTCACACCCCCCGTGAGTCCGTGTGGGTGGAGCAACCCCCGAGAGACTGAACCATGCGACGTCGTATTGTCCTGATGCCCCTGCTACTCGCCGGCATGGGCCTGACCACTCTGCTGACCGGCTGCCAGGCCGAGGTCGAGGCCGAGCTCGAGATCGGCGACATCCGCGAGCGCGAGACCCAAGGGCTGTTCGCTACCAGCCAGGTGAGCAGCGAGGATTGCGACCGCGGCACCCGCAGCATGGAACGCGAGGGTAGCGCGGGCTGGACGACCTGGGTGCTCTCCGGGGTGTTCCCGGACACGCGCTATCGTTCCTGTCGCCAGACCGACGCGGGCGCGGTGACGACGTTCCGCAACATGATCGTGTTCGACGCCATGCCGGATGCGGCATTCAGTGGCCTCTCGCACGTCAATATCAAGCTTCATGACCGGCTCTTGTCCGTCGGCTTGCCGCCTTACGTGCAGGACAACATCGAGCGGGTGCGCGAACAGGCCGGGCTAGAGGATCAACCGGAGATCATCACGCGCTTGACCTTGGTCAACAACGAGGACGAACCATTCGGTTACCGGTTGGCCCGTTACGACGGCCAAGGCGCCCCTAACGAAGACGATATCGAGTGGGGTGAGCCGCGAGTACTCGAGACGAACGCTCGTGTTTCCCTGGACTATCCGTCGGCACTGGCCGAGCGGGTGTTTGCCGATGGTCGCGCGCCACTGCTACGGATCGAATCCACGGCCGACTAAGTCGGCAATGAGGTGCCGCGACCTTCCCTAACGTGAGCAGCCGGCGGGACGTTCGCCGGTGGGAGCCTCGTCGCGGAAGGGGTGACAGCGGCGTGGGATCAGGCGCAGGTCGGCCATCAGGGCGCAGGCCAGCGAGCGCCGGCGGCTTTCGGGATAGAGGGCGCGGTAGAGCATGATCTTGAGCGTCACGAATGCGCCCAGCACGATGCCGCCCACCGCGATCAGGCTGCCCGTGGCGAGTGTCGATGTGCCCGAAAGCCCCTGGCCGACCGAGCAGCCCATGGCGATGATCCCGCCCGCGCCCATCAGCAAGCCGCCGGCCGAGTAGGAGGCGAACTGAGACCAGGCGCCAAAGCCCTGGAGACGGAAATGGCCGCGCAACACGGCCCAGATGCCGGCGCCGACGATGACCCCGAGCATCGCGACGAGGCCGAAGGTGACCAGGCCCAGCGCCGGTGACTCGGCCAATCGCAGCACTTCGGCGGCGGGGGCGACAAAGCTCAGCGACTGGGTGCCGGTGCCCTTGGGTGGCTCGAAGGCCAGTGCCGCCTCGCTCATCAGGGCCTGCCCCGTGGGTGAGCCGGTCCACAGCCAGCCGGCCGTGATCACCAGGCCGATGCCCAGCCCGCCGATCACGTCGGCACGCCGCATGCGCTGCCCGTGGTCCATCCGCCACAGCCAGGCGATCAGCCCGGCGGTCACCGCCAGGGCCGTGGCCAGGCGCCAGTATTCCAGTGTGCCGCCTGGGACGACACCCGCAAGCAGGGCGCCGAGGTCCTGATGGGCTATGCCCACGGTCTCGAAGCTCAGTTGCGGCCAGGCCAGTGTCTGATCGATGAACCAGCGCGCCTCGGACCAATAAAGCAGCACGGCGGCCGTGATGCCCACCACGACATAGGCCCACAGCGACTTCATGTCACCGTGGCCGATGTTGACCAGTGTCTTGGTAGTGCAGCCGCCGGCCAGCACCATGCCCACGCCGAACAGCAGTCCCCCGAGCAGGTAGCGCAGCCATGGGAACTCGGCGGCACGATAGTTGACCCGGGTCTGGTCCAGATCGAACACCCCGCCGGCCTCGAGCAGGGCGACGCCCGCGACGGCTACCGCGATCGACAGCAGCCAGGCGCGCATCCGCCCCGGATCACCGGTCAGAACCCAGTCGGAGACCGCCCCCATGTTGCAGTAGCGGGTGGCCGCGGCGATGGCGCCGAAGGCCAGTCCGACGAGTGCGGCGCCGGCCAGCAGGGTGAGCCAGGGATTGTCGAACAGCAGGGGCATGAGGCGGTCGTCGAGTCGTGGAAAGCGGATGAGCCCTCATGGTAGGGCCAAATGCCCGTCAGGACGTTGTTTTTGCCACAGAATCTCGTGATCGGGGCATAAGGTCGCCGGCCGGGGATACCCGCTTAGATATTAGGATGTCGAAGCAAAGGTTTCGAATAGTTCGACAACGTCACCGAAAATCTGGTCCATACTCCGCCGCTTACAGTGGAAGGAGGAATAACGTGAGTCTGCTCGTCGAGGGGAAGTTGCACACCGACTGGTTTGAATCCGAGTCCGAGGGCGGCGAGTTCGTCCGCAAGGACTCGATGTTCCGTCACTGGATCACGCCCGACGGTTCGCCGGGGCCGAGTGGCGAGGGCGGCTTTCCCGCCGAGGCCGGGCGGTACCACTTGTACGTCTCCTACGCCTGTCCCTGGGCGCATCGCACCCTGATCTTTCGTGCCATCAAGGGGCTCGAGGAGTTGATCAGTGTGGACGTGGTCCATCCGCACATGCGCGCTGAGGGCTGGCACTTCGGCGAGTTCCCCGGCGCCACTCCGGACAGCCAGACGGGTGCGCATCACCTCCATCAGCTCTACACCCGCGCGGACCCCAAGGTCAGCGGCATCGTCACCGTACCAGTGCTCTGGGACAAGCAGCGCCAGACGATCGTCAACAACGAGTCGTCCGAGATCATCCGCATGTTCAATTCGGCGTTCGATGACCTGACCGGCAATCGCGACGATTACTACCCGACGGAATTGCACGAGGCGATCGATGCGATCAACGCCACCGTGTACGAGCAGGTCAACAACGGGGTGTACCGTGCAGGGTTCGCGACGACGCAGGATGCCTACGAGGCGGCGTTCGACCGTTTGTTCGAGACACTCGACGATCTGGAAAAACGTCTGTCCCGGCAACGCTTCCTGACGGGATCGCGGATCACGGAGGCGGACTGGCGACTGTTCACCACCCTGGTGCGGTTCGATGCGGTCTACTACGGCCACTTCAAGTGCAACCGCCACCGGCTGACGGATTTCCCCAACTTATGGGCCTTTACCCGCGAGTTGTACCAATGGCCCGGCGTGGCCGAGACGGTGCGGCTCGACCACATCAAGCACCATTATTACGTCAGCCACGATTGGATAAACCCGACCGGGATCGTGCCGCGTGGACCGAAGATCGCATTCGACCAACCCCACCATCGGGGTGTTCATCGCGATGAGCGGGAGGTGCTGCTGTGAGTATCGAGATCCGGGATGCCACCGTGATGGCCGAGGGCGCCGGGGCGCGGGTCAAGCGGCACTTGCCGTTGCCGGTGTTCATGAACTTCGATCCGTTCGTGATGTTCGATCACTTCGAGCTTGGCGCGGGCACGGGCTTTCCCGAGCACCCCCATCGCGGCTTCGAGGCGATTACCTACCTGTTCAGTGGCGAGATCGAGCACCGCGACAACCTGGGCAATGTCTCGACCGTGGGGCCGGGCGGGGCGCAGCGTTTCACGGCCGGCTCCGGCATCGTCCACTCGGAAATGCCCTCGGTCGACGAGACCACCAGCGGTATCCAGCTGTGGGTGAACCTGCCCCGCCGACTGAAGGCCAGCGAACCCGCCTACGAGGAGGCCCCTGCCGAGACCGTGCCCGAGGTGGCATTCGACGGCGGACGCGAGCGGCGCATTGCCGGCCAGGGCGGTCGAGTCTCCTTGAAGACCGACGCCCTGTACCGCCACGTGATGCTGGATGCCGGCGGTCGACATGCCATCGAGCTGCCGGCGGGCTGGCGGGCGATCGTGTATCTCAAGGACGGCGCGGCGCGGGTTAATGGCCAGACACTTGCCGCGGCGCAGGCCGCCTTTCTGGACGGCGAGGTGTGCATCGAGCTCGAGGCGAGCGAGGGCAGCGAGTTGATGGTGGCCGCCGGCCACCCGCACGGCGAGCCGATCCGCCAACGCGGTCCCTATGTGGATTGATCGTCGCATTGCCGCTCCGCGCGCGGCTGGGTAGCATGGCGATTTTTTGGACGGTCATTCCATGAACCAACGCTCCCTCGTGTTCCTGTTAGGCCTCGTGCTGTTGGCCTACATGGCATGGCTGGTCTACTTGGGTCTCGTCTTGCCTGCCGAGCGCGCCGATGTCTTGTTTAGCGAAACGGGCTGGTTCGAGGATCTCAGCGCGGTGCTTTGGCTGGTATTGGCGGCGGTGCTGCTGATCGCCAAGCCGATCGGACTGTCGCCTCGCTTGGGCATGGCCGTGGTCGCCGCCGCGCTGGCGGCCCGGGAAGAGGGCTGGCACAAGAAGTTCACCACCGACAGCCTGTTCAAGTCGGACTATTACCAGATGGCCAACGTGCCCATGGTCGAAAAGCTGATTGCGGGTGCCGTCGCGGTGGGATTGACGATTACCCTGATTTGGCTGCTGGTACTGGGTGGGCGCGAGGTGTTCGCTCGCGGTGGCTGGCGTCGTCCTTGGGGATGGCTGGCGCTGTTTGCGGTGGCGATCTCGCCGCTCCTCAAGGCGGTCGATCGCGGCCCCTCGATCCTGCGGGTGCAGTTCGATATCACCCTGCCGGAGAATATCGACATGGTGATGCTCGCCTTGGAGGAGGGCATGGAATCGGCCTTGGCGGTACTGTTCCTGGTGGCCCTGGGGCTGTACGTGATTGATCGTCGCTCGGGCGCTACCGCCTCCCATGGCTGACGCCCCCAAGGTTGACGAGTCTGGCCCCGGGTCCTCTGGGATCGATTTTCGGTGCGGCATCCTCGATGTGCTCGAGGCCGCCGCGCTGCACCAGCGCCACGCTGAGGTTCATGTGGATGGCCGTTGGCGGCGTATCCGGGTGATCGACGTGGCTACCGATCACGGCGAGGACTGGGTGATCTTTGACGGGGAGGAACGGCTGGCGGTGGGCCGGATCGACATGGCCCGTCCTGTCCCGGGCTGAAGTCGAGCGGAAGTTAAGGCACAAAAAAACGGGGCTGTTGCCCCGTTTTTCGTTGGTCGTTTTTCGGCGAATGGGCGTTACATGCCTTCGAACAGGATGAAGGTGCGGTTCATGTTGGTGCCGTGCCAGCTGTCATAGTGTTCGAGGTGCTTGAATTGCTCCATGTCGTCGTGGGCGCTCATCACGTCGCTCATGGCCTCGAAGTTGCGAGCCGCCTCGCCGATCGTGTTGACCAGGAAGTCGTAGTAGTCGCCGGAGTCGCGTCGTGCGCGCTCCATGCCACTGACGCGGCCGTGGCCGGGGACAACGTGTTCCGGATCGATTGCCTCGAGTCGGGCGAAGGCCTCCAGTCCATTTTTCGGGTTCGACCACGGATGGATGCCCAGCAACCGGTCGACGTAGACGAGGTCACCGGTGAACATCACATCGGCGGCCGGCAGATAGGCCATCGCGTCCCCCGGAAAGTGGGCGTTGGTCAGCGAGAGTTCGAGCTCGGTGCCGCCCAGGGTAATGCTGGCGGTGTCGCCTTCGAGCACGCGGTCGGCGTAGGCCGGCTTGGTGCCCTCGAAGCGCTCGCCCAGCGCCTCGGGCAGGCGGCCATCCATGTGCCGGTCGGCGAATGCCTTCTGCGACTCAACCGTCTTCTCGAAGGCGATCACCTCCGCCCCCTGTTTCTTGAAATAGTCGTTTCCCAGCCAGCGATGGTCCTGTACGCCGATATTGACCACCCAGCGTATCGGCTGGTCACTGACCTCGGCGACGGCACGCTCGATATACGGGCCGCTGAAGGCACCTGGGCCGGAATCGATCAGGATGACACCCTCATCGGTCACGATCACCCCGTAGTTGGCATTCATGCCGTGGTTCTCGTAGGTGCGCGCATCGGTCGGCCCGATGATGGCGTACACCGAATGGGTGACCGGCTCGGCGGTTGGCTGGTAGATGGTCTCGGCATCGGCATGACCGAGGGCCGTGGTCAGCAGGGCAAGGGTGCCGGCGAGCAGGGCAGTGAGTCGTTGCATGGGGGGTCTCCTGTGAGGGCTGCGGCCAAGTATACATGCGATGGACCGAATATTTACGGAAAGGTTCCGCCACCGGATTCTCGGCCGGTGCTAAGCTCGAACCAAGGTGGCATCCCGGAGATGGCAACCGCAACTGAGCAAGGGAGAGGCAGTGATGCGCTTTGTGCGTCGATTTTCCGAACTGGGTATGAACGATGTGGCCACGGTGGGTGGCAAGAACGCCTCACTGGGCGAGATGGTGGCCCAGCTGGGCGAGCGTGGTGTGCGGGTGCCCGACGGTTTTGCCACCACCGCCGAGGCTTATCGACATTACCTGCGGCACAACGACTTGGTTGATCGGATCAGCGACGTGCTCGGCCCGCTCGACACCAACGACGTCACCGCGCTGGAGAAGGCGGGTCGGCAGATCCGCAGTTGGATTGCCGAGGGCGACATGCCGGCGGACCTCGCCGAGGAGATCGTTGCCGCCTACCGGGAACTGGGCCGGGAATACGGCGGGAACACCGACGTCGCCGTGCGCAGCTCGGCCACCGCCGAGGATCTGCCCACCGCATCCTTCGCCGGCCAACAGGAAAGCTATCTCAACATTGCCGGCGAAGACGCCCTAATCGACAGCATCCGGCACGTGTTCGCTTCCCTGTTCACCGATCGGGCGATCTCCTATCGGGTGCACCAGGGCTTCGACCACATGGCCGTGGCCCTGTCGGCTGGGGTGCAGAAGATGGTGCGCTCGGACAAGGCCGCCTCGGGGGTGATGTTCAGCATCGATACCGAGTCGGGGTTCCGGGAAGCGGTATTCATTACCGCCGCCTACGGCTTGGGCGAGAACGTGGTGCAGGGAGCAGTCAACCCCGACGAGTTTTACGTCTTCAAGCCGATGCTCAAGGAGGGGTTGTGCCCGATCGTCTCGCGTCAGCTGGGCGAGAAGGCGATCCGCATGATTTACACCGAGGATGCCCGCCACGGCGCCTCGACCCGCAACGTTGACGTGCCGGTCGAGCAGCGTCAACGGTTCGCGATCAGCGACGAGGAGGTGCTGACGCTGGCACGATTTGCCGTGGAGATCGAGCGCCACTACAGCGAGCAGGCCGGCGAATTCCGCCCGATGGACATCGAGTGGGCCAAGGACGGGGACAGCGGTGAGCTGTTCATCCTCCAGGCGCGCCCCGAGACGGTCCACTCGCAACGCGAGGCGGCCACCCACGCCACCTACCGGCTGGAAGAGCGGGGCGAGGTGCTGGTGGAGGGCAAGAGCGTCGGCGAGCGCATTGCCGCCGGCCGGGCCCGCACGATCGAGTCTTCGGCCGAAATGGCGAAGCTCGACGATGGTGAGATCCTGATTACCGACATGACCGATCCCGACTGGGAGCCGATCATGAAACGAGCGGGCGCGATCGTGACCAATCGGGGTGGACGGACCTGTCACGCGGCGATCATTGCCCGCGAACTGGGCATCCCGGCCATCGTCGGTTGCGGCGATGCCACCGAGCGCGTGCCCGATGGCGAGGAGGTGACCGTCTCCTGCGCCGAGGGCAGCACCGGACACGTCTATCGCGGCGTGTTGCCGTTCACGGTCGAGCGGATCGACCACTCGGTGACGGAAACCACACGCACCGACCTGATGATCAATCTTGGCGATCCCGAGCAGGCGTTTCGCCTGTCCTCCTTGCCGGCGGCGGGCGTGGGTCTGGCGCGACTGGAATTCATCATCAACAACCGCATCGGGATTCATCCCCGGGCGTTGCTGGAATACGACCAGCTCGACGCTGAGACGCAGGCCGAGATCGATCGGCATACCGCGGGGTTCGATGATCGCCGCGAGTTCTATATCCGCAAGCTCGCCGAGGGCGTGGGCACGATCGCGGCGGCCTTCCATCCGCGCCCCGTCATCGTGCGCCTGTCGGACTTCAAATCCAACGAGTACGCCGCGATGGTCGGCGGGGCGGGTTTCGAGCCCCACGAGGAAAACCCCATGCTCGGGTTTCGCGGCGCCTCGCGGTACTACGCCGAGTCGTTCGCCGAGGCCTTCGCGCTCGAGTGCGAGGCACTGCGACGGGTGCGCGAGGGGATGGGCCTGACCAATGCCCAGGTGATGCTGCCGTTCGTGCGCAGCGTCGAGGAGGTCGACCGGGTGCTCGCCCTGATGACCAAGGCCGGTCTCGAGCGGGGACGGCACGACCTCAAGGTGTATCTCATGTGCGAAATCCCGGCCAATGCGCTGCTTGCCGAGGAATTTCTCGAACACGTCGACGGCTTTTCCATCGGCTCGAACGATCTCACGCAGCTGACCCTGGGGGTCGATCGCGACTCCTCCCTGATCGAGGGACTCGACGAACGCAATCCGGCAGTGCTCAAGCTGATGGCCATGGCGATTGCCGCCTGCCGCGAGCAGGGCAAGTACATCGGGATCTGCGGCCAGGCTCCCTCGGATTTTCCGGAAATCAGCGAGTGGCTGGTCGAGCAGGGCATCACGAGCCTGTCGCTCAACCCCGACAGTCTTCTGCCCATGCAGCAGACGGTGCTCGAGGCAGAAAAACGCCTGGCATAACCAGACCAGATTGGTCCGATTTTGCTACCCTAAGGGGCGAAGCCAATAGCGGAGTGACGAGATAGATGGGCCTGTTCGGCAAGAAGCGCAACGCGAACAACGAACGAAACGCCGAGATCCAGCGTGCGGTGGAAGCGATTCACGATCCCAATAACGACCAGACGCTGGCCGAGTCGGGGGCGGTCGAACGCGTCGAATGCGGTGACAAGTCGTGCCAGATCGATATCGTGCTCGACTATCCGCCGGGCGACTGGGAGGCCGAGCTGACCAGCCGGATTCGCGAGGCAGTCGTCAGCGTCGATGCCTCGCTCGAACCCGCCGTCACGGTGGCCTTCGTCGCCCCCGAAGGCTCGGCCATGCATGGCAAGCCCCTGCCCGGTGTGAAGAACATCATCGCAGTGGCCTCGGGCAAGGGCGGGGTGGGCAAGTCCAGCACCAGCATCAATCTGGCCCTGGCCCTGGCGGCCGATGGCGCGAAGGTGGGGCTGCTGGATGCCGACATCTACGGCCCGAGCCAGCCGCGCATGCTGGGTAGCAACGAGAAACCGCGCCAGGTCGACGACAAGTCGATGGCCCCCGTGGAGGCCCATGGCCTGCAGACCATGTCGATCGGCTACCTGGTCGACGAGGAATCGGCCATGGTCTGGCGCGGCCCGATGGTCACCTCGGCCCTGATGCAACTGCTCAACGACACCCGCTGGGACGGTCTCGATTATCTGGTTGTCGACATGCCGCCGGGCACCGGTGACGTGCAACTGACACTTGCGCAAAAGGTACCGGTGGCTGGCAGCGTCATCGTGACCACGCCCCAGGAGATCGCCACGCTGGATGCGCGCAAGGCGATCAACATGTTCAACAAGGTCAACGTGCCGATCCTCGGCGTGATCGAGAACATGGCGACACACGTCTGCTCGAACTGCGGTCATGTCGAGGCGATCTTCGGCGAGGGTGGTGGCGAATCGATTGCCCGCCAGTACGACACCGAGTTGCTGGGTCGTCTGCCGCTGGACCTGCGGATCCGCGAGGATCTGGATGCCGGCACCCCGACGGTTGCCAAGGACCCCACCGGCGCCTTGGCCGGGACCTACCGGCAGGCCGCGCGGCGGTTGGCCGCCGGCCTCGGGCGGACGGTGCGTGCGCAGGATCAGACCGGACCGGAAATCGTCATCGAGGAGTAAACCATGCTGGAAATCACCATCCCCAGTCGGGGCGTCTTGCATTTGTCGCACCTGGTGCTCGACTACAACGGCACGCTGGCGCTCGACGGTGCTCTAGTCGAAGGCGTGGGCGAGCGCCTGCGCGAACTGGCCAAGCACGTCGATGTCCACGTGATCACCGCCGACACCTACGGTGACGTTGAGGGGCGACTGGTGGATCTGCCGGTGACGCTCTCGACCTTGTCCGATCATCTGCAGGACGAGGCGAAGCAGCGTTACGTGCGTACGCTCTCGGCGCGCGAGTGCGTCACCATCGGCAATGGTCGCAACGATGCCCTGATGCTGGCCGAAGCGGTGCTGGGGCTCGGTGTGATGCAGCCCGAGGGACTCTCCCGGCATGCGCTGGATGCCTGCGACGTGATCTGCCCGGACATCAACAGCGCCCTTGATCTACTCTTGAAACCCAAGCGGTTGATCGCGACGCTGCGCAACTGATTCCCGTTGGCGGCGCCGTCCGAGGCTGCCGCCGTTTCGAACAATTTCGACAGTCATTTCAGCCAGTTCAACTGGCTCAAGAGAAAGGAGGCAATCCATGTCCCAGGTCACATTCAAGGGCACGCCCGTCAACGTTGCCGGCACGCTGCCGTCCGTGGGTGAGAAGGCGCCGGCCTTCTCGCTGACCGCGAGCGATCTCTCCGACAAGGGGCTGGACGCCTTTGCCGGCAAGAAGAAGGTGCTGAACATCTTCCCGAGCCTGGATACCGGCACCTGCGCCAAATCGGTGCGCGAGTTCGATCGTCGTGCCGGCGAGCTAGACGATACGGTCGTGCTCGGCATCTCCATGGACCTGCCGTTTGCCCAGGGCCGTTTCGCCGAGGCAGAGGGGCTGGATAACATCGCGATGTTCTCGGCCTTCCGTCACCCGGAATTCCTCGACGATTACGGGGTGCGCATCGCCGACGGACCGCTGGCCGGCCTGGCGGCCCGTACCGTGGTGGTGCTGGACGCGGACAACACGGTGCGTCACGTCGAGCAGGTGGGCGAGATTGCCGACCAGCCGGATTACGATGCCGCCCTTGGCGCGCTCTGATCCGAGTCAGACCGCGTCCGGCAGCAACCGGACGCCTAGCTAGAATTGGCCCGGTACGTGAACGGATGACATTCCGGGTCGCGACCGGGCCGACTTGTTTTCGAACGATAGGAACGAGCCGATGAGCAACCGACTGGGTGTCGATCTGGGCGGTACCAAGATCGAGGTCGCGGTGCTTGGCCCCGACAACCACATCCGCTGGCGGGAACGTGAGCCCACGCCAAAGGGTGACTACGCCGGCACGGTCGAGACCATGGCCGCCTTGATCGAGCGCGCAGAGCGCGAGTGTGGGCGGGCCGACGGGATCGGGGTGGGCACCCCCGGCACGATTTCGCCGCGCACCGGCCTGATCAAGAATGCCAACTCGGTGGTGCTGAACGATCGGCCGCTCAAGCGCGACCTGGAATCGCGTCTGGGCCGCGAGGTCATCATGGCCAACGACGCCAACTGCCTGGCATTGTCCGAATCGGCGGACGACGGCGCGGCGGCCGAGGGCGACTCGGTCTTCGGCGTGATCCTGGGTACCGGTGTCGGTGGCGGTCTGGTCGTCGATGGCCGCGTGCTGGTCGGGCGCAACGCGATTGCCGGCGAGTGGGGCCACAATCCCCTGCCGTGGCCGGTGCCGGAAGAAACGCCGGGGCCCTCCTGCTGGTGCGGCCTGCAGGGCTGCATCGAGCAATGGCTGTCGGGGCCGTCCTTTGAGCGCGATTATGCCGAGCATGCCGGCGAGTCGCTCGACGGCGCGCTGATCGTCGCGCGGGCCGAAGAGGGACACGAGCCCGCACGGCAGGCCCTGGAGCGTTATTCGCATCGACTGGCCCGGGCACTGGCGCACGTGATCAACCTGTTTGATCCAGACGTGATCGTGCTTGGCGGCGGCATGTCCAACGTGACGGTGCTCTACGATCGGGTGCCTGCAATCTGGGACGAGTACGTGTTTTCCGATCCGATCACGACGCGACTGGTTGCTCCGCGATTCGGCGACTCAAGCGGGGTAAGGGGGGCCGCCTTCCTGCCCGATTCGCTCGGTCGGCACCTGCGCTAACTACATAAGAAAAAAAGAAAATACTTATGCGTATTTTTTGGCTTGATAGGGATATAAGAAAGGTCTAGAGTCGACTTGGTGACCCGTCCCTATCCGTCGCGGTCATGCGAGACAAACCAGCGGAGGTGGAATCTCATGGACATCGAGTTGCAAATCGTACTTATCAGCATCATCGCCATGATCGGCATCGTTGGCATGCCGCTGTATGCATTCTGGATGTTGTGGAAGAAGTCAGGCGAAGCCAAGCATGCTGAGGAAGAACAGCAACGGCGGCATCAGCACAGCTGAATCTCATCATGGAAGCTTGATCGCTTAAGGTCTTTGCGAACGCATCCCTAGGCCGTTTTGAGGCCGCGATACAACAAAACCGGCGCCGTTAGGCGCCGGTTTTGTTGTATCTGGGGATGGTAATCAATCCGGAACGATTGGTCAGGCGGTTAGTCGAACATCAGTGTTTGGACTCTAATCTAGACTATTTTCATCGGATGATTCGTATCAAAAAGGGAGGTCTGTGGTGGGTAGCCTGCATGTTGGCCAGTCGGCCGAAAATGAGCGCAAGGTGCCGCCAACCAGAGCCGGCCCTTGGCCTTTTTTTGCCCGCCTGAATCGCGCACTTCCCCCACTGGCGGCGGGGCTGGTTGTCAGTGGCGTGTTGCTCTCGACTACCTGGGTGGTCGAGCGCCAGCTCACGACTGCCGTCTTGCAGGCCGATCTCGACAACCTGGCCCAGATCCGCACCCGCATCGAGTCCCAGCTCAACCAGGCCTCCAACGTCTCCCATGGGGTCGGGGCGCTGATCGAGGTCAACCGTAAGCTCGATGTATCCAGTTTGCGGCCCGTGGCCGAGCGAATGCTCGAGCGCACGCCAGTTATCCGGTCGATCGCCATCGCGCCTGACAATGTGATCCGGGTCAACATTCCGCAGGAAGGCAACGAGGCCGCCGTTGGCGTGAACCTCGCCGCCCATCCGGTGCAGGGGGCGTCGTTGCGCCGGGCCATGCAAACTGGTGAGCCCGTACTCGGCGGCCCCTACGAACTGGTCCAGGGTGGCTACGCGGTTATCCACCGGGTGCCGGTGTATTTTGATCGCGATGGGGACGGGGCGGACGAGTATTGGGGGGTTGTTTCCACCCCGATCGACGTGATGCGCTTGTTCGAGGCGGCGGAGGTGTCCGAGCAGCTGACTCAAGGCACGCTGGCCGTGCGGGGGGGCGATGGCCTCGGGGCCGAGGGGGCGGTTTTTCTCGGTCACCCCGAACTTTTCCGCCAGGAAAACACCCTGAAAACGCCGGTGATTGCCCTGGACGGGCAATGGCAACTCGCCATGCAGCCCAGCAAACCGAGCCAGATGGTCACCTGGCTGACTCGATTCGCCGAACTGGTGGCCTTGATGGTCGGGTTGCTGGTGACGTGGTTCGCCGTGCGCTGGCAGGCGCAACAGCGACTCTTGGTCGACTCCGAGCGCCTGCTGCGCGATGTCACCTCGAACGTCAGTGACGCTGTGTTCCGCACGGATGGGGCAGGGCATTTGATCTATGTCAGCCCGGCCTACGAGCGCATGGTCGGCCGTCCCGCCCAAGGAGTCATCGGTGCGCCGTGGCTGAACCTGTTTCTCGAGGAAGAGCGGCGTCCGATCCGCGAGGCCACCGAGCGGATGCGTCAATCCGAGCACGTCCCATTCGGTCCCTCGCGCCGAGATCGGGTGGTGTTGACCACACGACTGATGCGCAGCGATGGGGCGGAAGTCCCGGCGCAGGTGCGGGTCGAGCCCGTGACGGCGGCATCATACGGGCAAGCGGGGCTGGTCGGCACCCTCACCGACCTGTCCGACCGACAGGCCTTCGAGCAGCTGGAGGGGCTGGCGACGGCGGTGTTTGAGGGCGCAGGGGATTCGATCGTCATACTTGACCGTTATCGCCGCGTACTGGCCGTCAATCCGGCCTTCGAGCGCCTGGTGGGCTCTCCGTCCAAGGAGCTGGTCGGCGAGCGGCTGACGATCCCCGAGGTGCTGGATAAAAGTCGGCGGCGGCTTGAGGCGTGCATGCGGGCGCTTCATCAGCGGGGCCGCTGGAGCGAGGAGCTGGCTTGTCGGCTGCCGGATGGTCGAGAACGCGTTCTGGGTTGGTCGGTGGACGTGATCCGTGATGCTCGCCAGCGTGTCACTCGCTACGTCGCTGTGCTCAGCGATGTCACCACCCGGCATCGCCACATGCAGGCCATGCATCATCGTGCGCTGCATGATCCGTTGACCGACACCCTCAACCGCTCCGGTCTCGAGGAGCGGTTCGAGCAGGCGCGTCAGCACGCAATTCGCGAGGGCACGGGCATCGCCCTGGCCTTTGTCGATCTAAACGGTTTCAAGCCCATTAACGACACCCTTGGACACCACGTCGGTGACGAGGTGTTACGCGAGGTCGCCCGGCGTCTGTCCGGCGTGGGTCGTCGTGAGGACATCGTCGCGAGATTGGGCGGCGACGAGTTCGTGATCGCCTTCTACGGTGTGCGCAACGACGAGGACGTGGTTGGTTTGGGCGATTCACTACTCGAGTCCCTGCGGGAGCCCATGATGCTCGATGGGACCAGCCAGCTGGTTTACGTCCATGCCTCCATCGGCTTTGCCCGCTTCCCTTACGATGCCGACACCCTCGATGGCCTGACGCGACGGGCGGATGCCGCCATGTACCGCGCCAAGGAAACCAAGGATGACACCGTCGTCTTCAATCATGACCTCGCCGACTCGACCGGGTCGTCTTATGATGAATATAAGTAATACAGTTAAGGAGTAAGGCGACACGAAATGCATGTTGTATTCCGATAGGGTGAATCCATCACCCGAAATACAGAGGAATCGACATGCCGACTGCGAACACTTACCCCGTCACGCACACCCTGGGTTTCCCCCGCATCGGGCGGGACCGCGCCCTGAAATGGGCCCTGGAACACCATTGGCGCGGCGAAACGGACACCGACGCGCTGCAGCAAACCGCCCGTCAGGTCCGGGCCGACGCGCACCAGTGGTACCGCGAGGCTGGCCTCGGGCGACCGGCTTGCGGTGATTTCACCTTCTACGACGGC
The DNA here is from genome assembly GCA_016278265.1 of Halothiobacillus sp. Classification (GTDB taxonomy): domain Bacteria; phylum Pseudomonadota; class Gammaproteobacteria; order Halothiobacillales; family Halothiobacillaceae; genus Guyparkeria. The sequence continues at coordinate 741,573 of JADQCE010000002.1, forward strand.
ATGGCGGATCTCTGCCTGCTGTTCGGGCAAGCGCCCAGGCGCTTCGGCGATCTGCCCAACGATCTCGACGCGCTGTTTGCCCTGGCTCGCGGCAAACCGTCTCAGCAGGGCAGTCTCGCGCCCCTGGCTATGACCAAGTGGTTTGATACGAACTACCATTACCTGGTGCCCGAGCTGGATGCGCAGCGCCCGTTCCGACTCGATGCCGATCGGCTGCTGACCCAGATTCGCGAATCGCTCGCCGATAATCCGGCCAGCAAACCGGTGCTGATCGGCCCACTGACCTTCCTTTGGCTAAGCGCCGGCGTGGGTCGCGACGCCCGTCTGCGGCGTGCCCCGGAGCTGGCCGATGCCTACGGCACGCTCTTGAGTGAGATCGCCGCCCTCGGGGCCGAGTGGGTCCAGCTCGACGAGCCGATCCTGGGCCTGGACCTGCCGACGGACTGGCAGGCGGCATTCGAGCCGATCTATCACCGCCTGAAAACGCCGGGACTCCGTCTGCTGTTGGCCAGCTATTTCTCGCCGGCGAACGGGCGTCTGTCCCTGCTGGCCAACCTGCCGGTGGATGGGGTGCACGTCGACGTCACCGCCGGTGATGATCTCGAGGCCCTGGCGGACCGACTGCCGGCGTTCAAGGTGCTCTCCGCGGGTGTGCTGGACGGGCGCTCGATCTGGCGGGCGGATCTGTCGGCACTGCTCGATCGACTCGAGCCACTCTACGAGAGACTGGGCGGGCGCCTGTGGTTGGCCCCTAGCTGCTCACTATTGCACCTGCCGCTGGATGCCGACGAGGAAACCGATTTGCCGGCCGCGTTGGCGGCCAACCTGAGCTTTGCCCGACAGAAGCTTGGCGAGCTGTCATTGCTGGCGCGTGGATTGGCCGAAGGCCGCGAGGCAATCGCCGACGCACTCGAGGCGAGTATTACGGCCCGCCAACAGCTGGAGGCATTGGATGGCCGCCAGGATGCGGAGCGGCGTGATCAATTGGGCCGATCGCTCGCCGAAGAGCCGGCCCGGGCTCGACCGTATGCCGATCGCGTGACGGCGCAACGGGCGCGATTGAACCTGCCGATCCTGCCCACCACCACTATCGGCTCGTTCCCGCAGACCGACGAGATCCGGGCAACACGCCGTGCGTATCGTCGCGGGGAAATCGGTACCTCTGCCTACGAGCAGGCGATGCGCGTGGCGATCGCCGACACGATTCGTGAGCAGGAGACCTTGGGGCTGGACCTGCTGGTGCATGGCGAGCCCGAGCGTAACGACATGGTCGAGTACTTCGGCCAGCAGCTCGAGGGCTTTGCGTTCACACGCGCCGGCTGGGTGCAGTCGTACGGCTCGCGCTGCGTCAAGCCGCCGATTATCTGGGGCGACGTGGCTCGTCCCCGCCACCTGACCGTGGACTGGAGTCGGTATGCGCAGTCGCTCACCGATCGACCGGTCAAGGGGATGCTCACCGGCCCGGTCACGATGCTCTCTTGGTCGTTCGTGCGCGATGACCTGTCCCGTGAAGAGGTCGCGTATCAGCTCGCCGCGGTGCTGCGCGAAGAGGTCGCCGACCTGTGCGCCGCGGGCATCGCCGCGATCCAGGTCGACGAGCCGGCGTTTCGCGAGGGGCTGCCGCTACGGCGTGCCGGTTGGGATGGCTACCTTGACTGGGCGGTACGTGCCTTCCGTTACGCCACCGCGGTAGCACCGGATGACGTCCAGATCCACACCCACATGTGCTACAGCGAGTTCAACGACATCATCGCTGCAATCGCCGCGTTGGACGCGGACGTGATCACCATCGAGACGACTCGCTCGAACATGAAGCTGTTGGACGCCTTTGCCGAGTTCGAGTACCCCAACGAGATCGGCCCGGGAGTCTGGGACATCCACTCTCCCTTGGTGCCGAGCGTGGCGGAGATTGGCGACCGGCTGCGGCTGGCACTGGACAAGGTGCCAGTGGGTCGGCTGTGGGTGAACCCCGACTGCGGTCTCAAGACGCGCGGCTGGGAGGAGGTCAGGGCCGGGCTGCAAAACCTGATCGATGCAGCGCGCGATCTGCGCCACGAGTATCGCCGCGAATAAAGCGGTTCACACGGGCGTGGGGGGCTACACTCGGCGCACCTTGAAGACAGTGCGCCATCACCCCGGAGCCACCTCGTGAAGCGATTTCTGACGATATTTACCGCCGCGACGGTCACCCTGATGAACCTGACGGCCTGTTCCGGGGCGAAGGTGCTCGAATCGCTTGCGCCTAGCGATTCGGTCACGGTGACCAAGGACGTGATGTTCGATGCCGAGCGCGATCTTGCGCTGGATGTCTATCGCCCCATCGATGCCGAGGGGGCACCGCTGGTGGTGTTCTTCTGGGGCGGGAGTTGGCAGACGGGGGACCGTTCCACTTATGCCTTCCTCGGTCGGACGCTGGCCAGTCGGGGATTCGTGGTGATGATTCCGGACTATCGCGTCTATCCCGAGGTGCGCTACCCGGATTTCCTGTATGACTCTGCCCGTGCGGTGGCCTGGGCACGGGCGCACGCCACCGATTACGGCGCCAATCCGACGCGCCTGTCACTGATGGGACACTCGGCTGGGGCCTACAACGTGGCTATGTTGGTGACCGACGATCGCTACCTTAAAGCGGTCGGCGGCGACCGTGGCTGGGTTACGTCCTGGGCGGGCCTTGCCGGGCCGTATGATTTCCTGCCGCTGAATGACCCCACGCTCGAACGCATCTTCGAGCCTGCCGACCCGCTCGAGTCGAGCCAGCCGATCAACTGGGTCGACGGCGAGGTGCCGCCGACGTTGCTGGTGGTCAGCGACGATGACCCGGTGGTCGACCCACGGAATACCAAGCGGATGGCCGAGCGCCTGGAACGGGTCGGCGTGCCCGTCGAGCTGTTACGGGTGGACAATCTGCGTCATGCCGGCGTGGTGGTCAGCCTGTCGAACGTATTCCCATTCGACGATCAGGTTCTATCGACGGTATCCCGATTTCTCGGTCGGGTGCCGCCGACCGGGGCGTCGCAGGCAAGGACCGAGTAGGGCCCAGCGTCCACGACGTGCTTACTGTGGGCGTGGCAGTTCGGCGACCGCTCGGATGCGTTCGCGCCGGAGGGCTTCACCCAGCGCCTTGCCCCGAATCCCCTGTTCAAGCAGGGGCTGTGGCGAGATGGCGGCCACCGTCTCACGAACCTGGCGTAACCAATCCCCCTCCGGATACTCGACCGATTCTTTGCCGGGCTTGCCGCGCGAGTCAGCATGACAGACGATCAGGATCTCCTCGAAGCGCTCCGGGCGGCGCAAGGCATCGAGTTCATCGATCAGGTCGACCAACGTGGAGTCGCGCATTTCCAGTGCCCGGTGAATCCGGCCGTGTTGGGCGGTGACGGTCAGGGCTAGTTCCCGGATCGCCTTGGAGGTGCGCAGGCGCTCGCAAAGTGCCCGCGTGGGCTTGACCCCGCGATGTTCGTGGCCGATGTGTTGAGGCCAGTCCTCGGGCGGCGTGAGTGCCTTGCCCAGGTCGTGGCAGACCGCGGCAAAGCGCACGCCAACCGAATCGCTCAGGCCGGCGGCGGCATCAAGCACCAGCAGGGTGTGGATGCCCGTGTCTACCTCGGGGTGGTATTCCTTCGGCTGAGGTACGCCGAACAGCGCCTCGATCTCGGGGAAGGTCTCGGCCAGGGCATCGACGTCGTGGAGTACCGCGAAATAGCGCGAGGGGCGTTCGGTGCCCAGCGCCTTGACCGTCTCTGCCCACACGCGTTCGGGGACCAGGTCGGCAAGCTCCCCGCTGGCGCTCATCTGACGCATCAGCGAGGCAGTGGCGTCGGCGACCTCGAATCCATGGGCGCCCAGCTGGGCGGCAAAACGTGCCACGCGCAACACCCGTAACGGGTCTTCGACGAAGGCGGGGCCCACATGGCGCAGTCGGCGGGCCTCGAGGTCGTCGCGACCGCCAAACGGATCGACCAGCTCGCCGTTCTCCCGCATGGCCATCGCGTTGATCGTCAGGTCACGCCGAGCCAGATCGTCTTCGAGGGTGACCGCCGGGTCGGCATGCACCGCAAAACCGTGGTAGCCGCGTCCCTGCTTGCGTTCGGTGCGGGCCAGCGCGTATTCCTCGCCGGTCTCCGGGTGGAGAAACACGGGAAAGTCCGCGCCCACCTGTCGAAAGCCGCGCGCGAGCATCTCCTCGGGCGTGGCGCCGACGACTACCCAGTCGTGGTCGACCACCTTGCGGCCGAGCAACTGGTCACGTACGGCGCCGCCAACGATGTAGCACTCGAGGTTTTCGGTGACCATGTCGGGCATCGTATCTCCGGGTGATTGAGTCGGGTTTGGGTGGCAAAAGCGTGCTTTATCATGACGCGTGGCAGCGGTAGACTGGCCGCCATCCCGTCACGTTATGGACACATCGCCATGAACGCGAATCCCTATCTTGAGGCATTGCAGAGCCAGTCGCCACGTTTCGAGTCCACGCTGCGCAGCATCGGGCTGGTGGCGGCCACCGAGGCAACGGTACTCATCATGGGCGAGACCGGCACCGGCAAGGAACTGGCCGCCCGTGCGATCCATGCCGGCTCGCCGCGTGCCAGCGGCCCACTGGTGACGGTCAATTGCGCGACCATCCCGGACGAGCTGGCCGAATCGACGTTGTTCGGCCATCGGCGTGGGGCGTTCACCGGCGCGCTCGCCGACCAGCCGGGGCTGGTCGATCAGGCCGATGGCGGCACGCTGTTTCTCGACGAGCTCGGCGAGCTGCCGCTTGCCCTGCAGGCGAAATTGCTGCGCTTGTTGGAGAATGGCGAGACCCGTGCCGTGGGGGAGACGGGGACGCGACGCGTTGACCTACGCGTGGTGGCGGCGACCCATCGAGATCTTGCCGCCATGGTCGAGGCCGGCGAATTCCGAGCCGACCTCTATTTCCGGCTGGCCGGGGTGCCGGTCGAGCTGTTGCCGTTGCGCGATCGTCAGGGTGACGTCGACTGGTTGTTCGCCCGTTTCCTGGCCGATGACGCCGCCCGGAATGGCGTGGCACTGCCGCGTCTGACGGCGCGGGCGGCCGGTGTGCTGCGCCGTTACCGCTGGCCGGGCAATGTTCGCGAGCTCAAGCAGCTGGCCGAGCGGCTGGTGATCTTCCACGCGGGTGGCGTCGTCGACGTCGAGGCATTGCCGCCGGCGATGCGTTCGGCGGCGCAGAGCGAATGCGGTGGTCCGATCGCGCCGGGTTTCGTGTTGCCGGAAGGGGGCGTCGATCTCGAGGCCGTCGAGAGCGATCTCCTGCGCCAGGCCCTGGCCCATACCGGCGGCAACAAATCTCACGCCGCTCGCCTGCTGCACCTCTCGCGTGACACGTTTCTCTATCGTCTGAAGAAGTTCGCCATCGAATAGCGACCGACCAACGCGCCTTGTCCCGAATGGTTTAGGCCCCGTATCGGTACCTTCCGATACGGGGCCTTTGCGTTGGGCGTGTGGTTGGGGAGCGTAGTGGGGGGCTTGTGCCCGTCTGGTGGCACAAAAAAACGGCAGCCCGAAGCTGCCGCAAGGCCACGCCGAGGCGTGGCAGTCTGGAGAGAAGAACAGGGTCAGAACGTAGCGGTGAGGCGTGCCCAAACGGTGCGTCCCGGCTCGTTGATTCGCGCGGTCGCGTCACCGAACACGCTGCTGTAGGCGCGATTGACGTGCTGGGCATAAGTCCGGTCGAAGACGTTGTCGACACCGGCTTCCAGTCGCCAGTTACGGGTGATCTCGTAGCCGGCATTGAGGTCGAGCACGGCATATCCGGCCGTCTCGGTGGTGTCCAGTCCGCTCTGTTCGTCGATGGCTTCTGCGCGAGCCGCCCAGCGCAGGACCACGGCACCATCCACCGCCCCTCGCTCGGCACGTACCCCAAGATTGCCCGACAGCGGCGGGATCTGCGGCAGGTCGCGCGAGTCGCTGGTGTTGCGCCCGCGGACGTAACTGAACTGGGCTTCAGTCGTCAGCCAATCGGTCAGGGCATAGCGCAGGTCGAGCTCGCCACCATGGAGGCGGGCATCGACATTGCGGTAGCTGGTGGTCATCGGCATCAGGCCCGCGATTTGGCGGTCCTGCAGGATGTAGCCATCGACCTGGTCGATATACACGTTGGCGCTCGTCATGAGCCGCTCGTTCTGCCACGCCAAGCCGGCCTCGATCTGGTGGTGGATTTCCGGCTCCAGATCCGGGTTGCCCACCTTCGCCAGCATGCCGTTCATCAACAAGGTGATGTACTTCTGGGTCAGATTGGGCGCGACCGCCGTTCGGCTGAGCCCAACGTGACCCGAGAGGTTGGCGTTGAATGCATGGTTGTAGCGAAGCAGGCCGCTAATCTCGGTGTCGCTCCTGGCCTCGGCCGCCGCGGCGCGGATGTCGGCTGGTACCTTCATGTGCGTGGCAATGCTCTTGTCGAGACTGGTGTCGATCTCGCTCTCGAAGCGATCGACGCGTAGCCCGGCACGCAGCGAGTCGTTGTCACCCAGGTCCCAGTCACCTTCGACGAACGCGCCGAACTGGTCGGTCTGGCCATCCGGCCACTGGCGGAATGCAAGCATGTCGGTCATCGCGTTGACCGCCTCGGCATTTTGCTCCACGCGCTGGAAGTCGAGGCCGTAGTCCACCTCGACCCCGTTAATGTGTGATGACGCGGTCAGGCGGGCCGTGGTGGTGTGTGACTGCGCGGGTGCCTCCATCGGCATGGGGGCGGTCAGCTCGCGCAGGCTGAAGTTATCCATTAGGTGATCGACATTGGCGCGCGAGAGCTCGAGTCGCACGGCATCGAGCGGTCCTTCGAGATCACCCAGTCGACCGTCGAGGCGGTAGATGGTGGCGTTGTCGAATATTGAATCCATGCCGGTGCCCGCGTAGCGGGTGTCGAGCATGCGGTTGCGATCGATGGAGACCTCGATCCCGGTCTCGTCACTGACGCGGTAGCCGCCAATAATGGTGCCGCTGCGCTGTTTGAACGACGAGGGCACCTCGTCGCCATCACCGTCCTCGTAGTTCTCGCCGTTGGCGATCTGGCCGATCACGCGGCCATAGGCATCACCGTTGCTCATCAGCACGTCGGCGCTGCTCTGATCGGTCAGGCCGTTGCTGCTGGTGGCGAAGCCGAAGCGAGACTGGATGCCGGACTCGGCGGCGCGCTCGAAGGTGTTGCGCGTGAGCTCGATGCTGCCGCCGCTGCCGCCCGGTCCGCGGGTCAGGGTGGTCACGCCCTTGCGCACCTCGACCTCGTCGTAGCCGGCCAGATTGCCGAAGCTGGTGGGTGGGTCCATGCGGTTCGGGCAGGCGTTGGCGATGCCCGCCCCATCGAGCAGCACGTTGAGCTGGTGTTCACGTTGCCCGCGGATAATCGGATCGAGGCCATGCCCGGACATGCGTCCGGCGTTGACGCCGCTGATCTCGCGAAGCACCTCGGCCAGGTCCGCACGGGGCGCCGTGTCCTCGGCCGTCAAGGTGATCGGTTGGTCGATCGATACCGGTTCCGGGGCGGTAATCAGGATGGTATCCAGGCCCTGAGCGACGACGGGTTGGGCGCCGGCTGTCATGGTGGCCACGTTTGCAAGGCTGGCGAGCATGGCGGTGTGCAGACGGGTGGGGCGGCGGTGTGGGCGAGCGGCAGTCATGCGGGAATCGTTCCTCACTGTGTGGTCGGTTGAGTGTGGCGTGTTGACGCCCTACACAGCAGGAAACGGGCCATCGGCAAGTCGTTGATTCAACGACGCCGAGGCGCCGGGGAATGGGGCAGATGCCGCAGGCACTGGGGCATCTGCCGCAGTCGAACCCCCAACGGACAATCGAGAAGGTTGGCGGTTTGTGCCAAAATCGCGGGCCTGTTTACCCGCTTTACCTGACGAAGGAGTCGCCCATGGAAATTCTGCAGGATCGGCGCTACGGCGAAACCCACGAGTGGTACACGGTCGAAGACGATGTGATCACGGTGGGGGTGACCGAGCAGGGGCAGGAAATGCTGGGCGACGTGGTGTTCGCCGATCTGCCGGACGTGGGGCAGGCGGTCTCCGAGGGCGCGCCATGTGCCACGCTCGAGTCGGTCAAGGCAGCATCCGACGTGCTCTGTCCGGTGGATGGCGAAGTGCTCGAGATCAACGAGGCGCTCGAGGACAGCCCGGAACTGATCAACGACGATCCGCTCGACGAGGGCTGGATCCTGAAGATCCGCATGGAGGGCGAGCCGGCTGAATGGATGGGTCCGGACGAGTATGGCCGGATGCTCGAGTCGACCGACTGACCGCCGTTGCCGCTGGCCCCGCGAACCGTCTTCAACGGTTTGCTCGCCCCTGAACCGGGAGACCAACCCATGGCGTCCGAACACAACTATGGTCTGAGGCGCGTCGGGTACGCGCTGCGTTATTCCCTGCAGGGGATGCGCGCGGCCTGGCGAAAGGAAGAGGCATTCCGGCAGGAGGTCGTGGTCGCCATGGTGGCCGTGCCGGTGGCGTGGTTCGTCGGCGAGAGTGCCCTGGAGCGAGCCGTGCTGATTGCAGTGGTGCTTCAGGTACTGATGGTGGAATTGATCAACACCGGGATCGAGGCGGTGGTCGATCGCATTGGCCACGATCCACACAAGCTCTCGGGGCGCGCCAAGGATGTTGGATCGGCGGCGGTCCTGATGGCAATCGTGATCGCCGCGGTGGTCTGGGGATTGCTGCTGTTCGACTGACGCGTCAGCGCTCCGAGATGCGTGCCAGCCGGCTGAGCAGGAAGAACACCACCGGCCAAGCCGCCAGGTTGCTGAGCGCGCGCGACAGGTAGGTGGCCATGGACACCAGGTCGGTGGCCACGCCTTCCACCCACAGGCCCACCATCAGGTAGACCAAGGTAAAGCCGGCGATCAGCAAGGCCTGGGATAGCAGGGGCGCCACCCCAAGTCGCTGTCGCAACGACAGGACGAGGAAGGCTGTCATCGTGAACAGCAGGGCGTTGAGACCCAGCAGCCCATTGGTCGCCACATCGAGCATGAGCCCGGCGATCCAGGCATAGATCAATCCCGCCTGTGCGGGGCGGTAGAGCGACCAGAAGATCATCGTGAGGAGCAGCCATTGCGGGTTGTGCACCTGCATCGTCGTGGGCAAGGGCAGCAGGGTCAGTGCCAGGGCCGCGATGCTCGTCAGAATGATGGCGAACCAACTAGTCGTCATCTGTCGCTCCCGTGGCATCGGGGACCGCGGACTCGTCGACCGTATTGCCATCGGTGGGTGGCGTGATGATCGGGCGCTCGAGGGTCTCATCGGATGCCGCGTCGGTGTCGGCTGCCGGCGCGTCTGGAGCCTCGGTGATCACGAGAACGTGGTCGAGACGCTCGAGATCGGCGACCGGTTCGGCGATCAGCCGGATAAAGCCCTGTGCCTCGTCCATCTCGATGGCGATGACCCGTGCGACCGGGTAGCCGCGAGGAAAGGCGGTGTCGATACCGGAGGTGGTCAGCAGATCGCCGGGCTTGATGGCGGTGCGCTCGGGCACCCGTTCGGCAATCAACTGTCGGTTGCCGGTGCCGCGGAGCAGGGCAGTGCGGCCGGTATCGCCGAGAACGATCGAGAGAATGTGGTCGCGTGAGGTCAGTTGAATGACGGTCGCGCCGCTGCGCGTGCTGCGCAGAATCTGACCGACCACCCCGTGCGCATCGATCACCGGATCGCCGGGACGCACGTCATCGCCGTGGCCTCGGTCGATGGTGAAGAGATTGCCTTGCAGGCTGGGTGGGTGACCGACACGCCGGGCAAGCAGCACGCTTGGGATGGCGCTGGCCTTGCCGTCAAGCATGGCGCGCAACTCGTCAACCTCGCGTTGCAAGGCGACGAACTGCTGCATCTGGCCTCGAAGAAGGATGTTTTCCTCACGCAGGCGCTCGACGTCCGCTTGAAGTACGCGGCGCTCGACAAACCATTGGCCGACACTTCGCGCCATCACCACTGGTTGGTGAATGGCCTTGACGATGCCGTCGGTCGCGCCGCCCAGTCCCTGGTCGAGTTGACTGACCCAGCGGGTACCGATCCGGTCGAGGCTCATCAGGGCGATCGAGATCACCACCAGGACAAGGAGTAGGTTGAATCCGGGGCGGTGCGAATCGAAAAGCGCCATGACCGGCGCCGTTACTCGTCAGCGAAGAGGGTGTTGTTGCGCTGGTCGATCAGCTCAAGGACCTTGCCGCCACCGCGAGCAACACAGGTGAGCGGGTTTTCGGCGATCACGACGGGCAAGCCGGTCTCTTCCATGACCAGCTTGTCCAGATCCCGAAGCAACGCACCGCCGCCGGTAAGGACGATGCCGCGATCGGCGATGTCGGCACCGAGTTCCGGCGGCGTCTGCTCGAGGGCGGCGCGTACGGCCTGCACGATACCGAACAGCGGCTCCTGCAGCGCCTCGAGGATTTCGTTGGAGTTGAGGGTGAAGCTACGCGGCACGCCTTCGGCGAGATTGCGCCCCTTGACGTCGATCTCGCGCAGTTCCTTGCCCGGGTAGGCCGAGCCGATTTCCTTCTTGATCCGTTCAGCAGTGGCCTCACCGATCAGGATGCCGTAGTGGCGACGGACGAAGGCAATGATCGCCTCGTCGAACTTGTCGCCGCCGATCCGTACCGATGAGGAGTAGACGATGCCGTCGAGCGAGATGACGCCCACCTCGGAGGTGCCGCCACCGATGTCGACCACCATCGAGCCACGCGGCTCGTCGACGTCCACACCGGCACCGATCGCCGCGGCCATCGGCTCTTCGATGATGAATGCGCGGCGGGCGCCGGCAGAGAGCACCGATTCACGAATCGCGCGGCGCTCGACCTGGGTAGCGCCCACCGGAACGCAGACCAGCACGCGCGGGCTGGGACGGAACCAGTGCGAGGAGTGCACCTTCTTGATGAAGTGCTGCAGCATCTTCTCGGTGACGTGGAAATCGGCGATCACGCCGTCGCGCAGCGGACGCACAGCGTGAATCGACTTCGGCGTGCGGCCGACCATCTGCTTGGCCTCGTTGCCGTAGGCCTGAATGACGGTTTGGCCGCCGTCGTTCCGCAGGGCGACCACCGAGGGTTCGTCGAGCACGATGCCGCGTCCCGAAACGTAGATCAGCGTGTTGGCCGTACCCAGATCGATGGAAAGATCGGTGGAGAAGATGCCGCGGAAGCCTTTGAACATGGAGTGTATAACCGAGTGATGTCTGCTGTATGTGGTCGGACCGGTGGGCGGTCCGGTGTAGCGTTGCCGCGGCGGGGCGACAGCGCCTGAGTCCATTCCCGTTCGCGCGGCCCGTTTGGCCTGTCTTGGCAGGGGGTATCCCCCGTGGCAAGCGAATTCGTAACCGCTGCCGTCGCGCCGCGTAAAAATAAGCGGCTAAGGTAGCAATATGCGCGCGTTCAGGCAAGTGCCGGACTCGGCAGGTAGGCGTGGCTGTGATAGGCTTTCCGCCGAATTTCCGCCCACCGGGGCGCGCCCTTCGACAGGTGTTTCGTCGTTGGGTTCCCGCCGGATGTCGGCGTGCGGGCGAGACCCGCAGAACAACACCAGATACGCCAACCACGTTCCTTGAGGGGTGACGACGATGTCGTTGACCAATGACCAGTTGCAAACCGTGGCCCACCTCGCCCGTATTGCCGTTGAGCCAGAATGGACCGAGGCGCTACGCTCGGATATCAACGGGATTCTCGATCAGGCCCGTCGCCTGGACGACCCAAGGCTCAACGACCTTGAGCCGATGGCCCATCCGCTCGACCAGGTCCAGAGGCTGCGCCCGGACTCGGTTACCGAGACCGACCAGCGCGAGACCCTGATGGACGGCGCGCCGGCCCACGAACAGGGCCTTTTCCTGGTGCCGAAAGTCATCGAATAAGTCGTATCCCGCCGGCCACCGCCCGGCGATGCCCTGATCGACGCCCACATTGCCTGCAAGGGGAACACCTTTCGTGTCCACGAGTGATACACAGCACCGCGGCGGGGATGCCGCCCTGATCAACGCCTCGATTGCCCGGCTGCGCGACGGACTGGTAGCCGGCGAGTACACCTCCGCCGACCTGGCGGCCGCGTTTGCCCAGCGCATCGAGACGATCGATCCGTCGCTCAACAGCTTGGTTAGTCGCGTCGAGCCGGTCGAGCCGGCATCGTCCACCGGACGGCTTGTCGGCATTCCCTATGTCCACAAGGACATCTTCTGTGCCAAGGGCACGCGCACCACTTGCGGTTCGCGGATGCTCGCCGATTGGGTCGCGCCTTACGACTCGACCGTGCACGAGCGCCTGAGTCGGAGCGGGGCGGTGCTGCTGGGCAAGTCCAACATGGATGAGTTCGCCATGGGCTCGTCCAACGAGAACAGCTACTTCGGCGCGGTAGCCAATCCCTGGGATGTGAGCGCCGTGCCGGGTGGGTCGTCTGGCGGTTCGGCCGCGGCGGTCGGTGCGCGACTCGTGCCGTTTGCCACTGGTACCGACACGGGCGGTTCGATTCGCCAGCCGGCGGCCTTCTGCGGCGTGACCGGCATCAAGCCGACTTACGGGCGGGTGTCGCGTTACGGCATGATCGCCTATGCCTCGAGCTTCGATCAGGGTGGCGTGATTGCGAAATCGGCCGAGGATTGCGCACTGGTGCTCGGTGAGATGGCCGGCTTCGATGAACGTGATTCCACCTCGGCCGACCGCCCCGTGCCGGATTACGTCGCCGGGCTGGACGAGTCGATCCGTGGCCTGCGGGTCGGTATTCCGAAACAGTGGTTCTCGGATGCGCTGGACCCGGCCGTGGGTGATGCCGTCTCGGCGGCGATCGACGAGTTGCGCGCCGCCGGTGCCGAAACCGTCGAGGTCGACCTGCCGGACGCCGACATCGCGCTGGCGGCCTACTACCTGCTCGCGCCGGCCGAGGCCTCCTCGAACCTGTCCCGTTTCGACGGCGTGCGCTTCGGCTACCGCTGCGAGGACCCCAAGGACCTGCAGGATCTCTACGAGCGGACCCGCTCGGAGGGCTTCGGTTCGGAGGTCAAGCGCCGCATCCTGGTGGGCACCTATGCACTCTCGGCTGGCTACTACGACGCGTTCTACCGTCGCGCGCAGAAGGCCCGTCGTCTCGTGACCGACCACTTCCAGCGCGCCTTCGAACAGTGCGATGTGATCGCCGGTCCGGTGACGCCCACCCCGGCCTTCGACCGCGGCGCACACAGCGCCGATCCGGCCAAGATGTACCTCGAGGACATCTTCACCATCCCGGTGAACCTCGCCGGCCTGCCCGGCATGTCGGTGCCGGCCGGTTTCGTCGAGGGACGTCCGGTCGGCCTGCAGCTGATCGGCCGGCATTTCGACGAGGCGCGCCTGGTTAACGTCGCGCATCAGTATCAGCAGCGCGTGGACTGGCACGAGCGCATGCCGTCGCTCGCTGCCGACTCCGCCAACGACAACCGCGAAGGGTAAGGACAGCACCAATGAGTCAATTCGCAATCCCTTCGGGCTGGGAAGTGGTCATCGGCCTGGAGATCCACGCCCAGCTGGCGACCCGTTCCAAGATTTTCTCCGGGGCATCCACTGCCTTCGGTGCCGAGCCGAATGCGCAGGCCTGCGCCGTGGACCTCGGCTTGCCGGGCGTGCTGCCCGTGCTCAACGAGGGCGCGGTACGCATGGCCTCGTTGTTCGGGCTCGCCATCGACGCGGAGATTTCGCGGGTCTCGAGTTTCGACCGCAAGAATTACTTCTACCCCGATCTTCCCAAGGGTTACCAGACCACGCAGTTGGCCCGACCGATCGTGGTGGGCGGCTCGGTGACGGTAACCACCGGCGAGGGCAAGAAAGCGGGTGAACACACCATCCGCGTGACCCGCGCCCATCTCGAGGAGGATGCCGGCAAGTCGCTCCACGAGGATTTTCACGGCATGACCGGCATCGATCTAAACCGAGCCGGCACGCCCCTGATCGAGATCGTTTCCGAGCCGGACATGCGCAACCCCGAGCAGGCGGTCGCCTATGCCCGCAAGGTCCACGCGATCGTTCAGTATCTGGGCATCTGCGACGGCAACATGCAGGAGGGTTCGTTCCGGGTTGACGCCAACGTCTCCGTGCGCCCCGAAGGCGACGAGAAGTTGGGTACCCGCACCGAGGTCAAGAACGTCAACTCCTTCCGCTTTTTGCAGCGGGCGATCGAGTTCGAGATCGAACGCCAGATCGACCTGCTCGAGACCGGCGGCGAGGTGGTCCAGGCCACGCGCCTGTACGACCCGGATCGCGACGAGACCCGCCTGATGCGTACCAAGGAAGAGGCGGACGACTACCGCTACTTCCCCTGCCCGGACCTGCTGCCGGTGGTCGTCGATGACGAGACCATCGAGTCCTGGCGTGCCGAATTGCCCGAGTTGCCGGATGCCAAGGCCGAGCGCTACCAGTCCGAGTACGGGCTGAGCGCGTATGACGCCGGCGTGCTCACCTCGAGCCGCGCCACCGCGGAGTACTTCGAGGCGGTCGTCGCCCGTGAGGGTGCGGATGCCAAGCTGGCGGCGAACTGGGTGATGGGCGAGGTCGCCGCACTGCTCAATCGTCTCGAGTGCGAGATCGGCGCGTGCCCGGTCCCGGCCGACAAACTGGCCGACCTGCTCGAACGGATTGCCGATGGCACGCTGTCGAACAAGCTTGGCCGCGAGGTCTTCGAGGCGCTGGCCGAGCAGGGTGGCTCGGTCGATGAGATCATCGAGGCACGCGGCCTCAAGCAGATCTCGGACACCGGTGCGATCGAGGCGATGGTCGACGAGGTGATCGCCGCCAACCCCGGCCAGGTCGAGGCCTATCGGGGCGGCAAGGACAAGCTGTTCGGCTTTTTCGTCGGCCAGGTGATGAAGGCGGCCAAGGGCAAGGCCAATCCGCAGGCGGTCAACGACGTGCTCAAGCGCCGCCTGGCCGGGGATTGAGCCATCGTGCAGCAACCCGGGGGAACCCCATGAGCGAGATGACCGGCAAGTCCGAATCCATCGACTGGCACAGCCTGCCGCAGGGCGACGAGCTGTTCCGCTTTTCCTTCGAGGATGGGCGGGTGCGCGGGGTCTCCCTACGCTTGGAGTCCACCTGGCAGGCGGCGATCGAGAACCACGACTACCCGCCGGCGGTGGCGAGCCTGCTGGGGCAGGCCGTCGCCGGGGCCGTGCTGATGGTCGCAAGCCTCAAGTTCGAGGGGCGCCTCGTGATGCAGTTCGCCGGACACGGCCCGATTAGCCTGCTGGTGGTGCAGGTCACCTCCGACCGACGCTTTCGCTGCATGGCCAAGTGGGACGATGACCGTCTTGCCGGCACGGGCGAGCATCTCGAGGATCAGCTTGGGCGTGGTCAACTTGTGCTGACGATCGAGCCCAAGGACGGTGCGCGCTACCAGTCGCTGGTGCCGATCGCCGGTGCCGGCCTGGAAAATGCCATCGAGGGGTATTTCCAACAGTCCGAGCAATTGCCTACGCGGCTGGTCCTGGCGGCAGACGGCGAGGTGACCGCGGGCATGCTGATCCAGCAGATGCCCGAGACCGGTGGGATCGTGCCCACGACCGGGTCGGCAGCCGTCGAATTCGAACACGTGGGTAAGCTCGTGGATACCTTGGTCGGTGAGCAGGGACGTCGCGAGATGAGGCAGGTCTCGGCGCCGGAACTGCTGCACCGGCTGTTTCACCAGGAGGCGCTGCGCATTCACGACGTCGCCGGCGTGACGTTCAATTGCAGTTGCACCCGAGAGGGTGTCGGTCAGATGCTCACCGGCCTGGGTCGCGAAGAACTGGAAGCGACCCTCGACAGTGACGAGACACCGGGGATGGTCGAGATTCGTTGCGATTTCTGCGGCAGCCTGTATCGCTTCGACCGGGTCGACGTCGAGCAATTGCTCTCCAGTGATAGCGTCGAGCCGCCCGAGTCCACCCGTCACTGAATCCGGTCATGCTGCCGTCTGGCCGGCAGTCGTGAACGCGGCCATACTGGATGTTATTCCCGGCCTGTCCCTGAAGATCACCCGGTGTATCGCATGACGTCCGGTCTCGCCTCCGACACCTCCCCCCATCTTGATGCCCCCGTCGATCCGGTGATCGACGAGGTGTCGCTCGATACCCTCTTTGGCGAAGTTCGTCGCCATATCCTCGACCGCCAACACCCGATTTCGGGGCTACTGCCGGCCAGCACCGCGGTGACCGCCCATGGCGACTACACCGACGCCTGGGTGCGCGATAACGTCTACAGCATCCTGGGCCCCTGGGCGCTTGGCATCGCTTGCCGTCGCGGCGGGCAATCGGCCCAGGCCTTCGAGCTCGAACAGGCGGTGGTCCGCAACATGCGCGGGTTGCTGCTGGCCATGATGCGTCAGGCCGATCGGGTCGAGCGGTTCAAGCACAGCCTCAACCCGATCGATGCGCTGCATGCCAAGTACGACACCGCGACCGGCGAGGCCGTGGTAGGTGACGAGGAGTGGGGACACCTGCAACTGGACGCCACTTCGCTGTTTGTGCTGATGCTGGTGCAGATGACCGCGGGCGGCCTGACGATCGTGCAGGGTCGTGACGAGGTGGATTTCATCCAGAACCTCATCTGGTACCTGTCTCGGGCGTACGTGATCCCCGACTACGGGATCTGGGAGCGTGGCAACAAGATCAACCACGGTGTGCGTGAACTCAATGCCAGTTCACTCGGCCTGGTGCTGGCTGCGCTGGAGGCGGCCGACGGCTTCGATCTGTTCGGCGAACAGGGTGATGACGCCAGTCGATTGCAGGTGGTGCCCGATGATATCGCCCGGGTGCAGCAGTGTCTGGATTCCATCCTCCCCCGGGAATCGGCCTCAAAGGAAATCGATTCAGCACTGCTCGCCGTGATCGGATTTCCGGCCTTCGCCGCCGGTGACAAGGCCGAGGAGGTGGGTGAGCGCATCGAGACACGGCTGGCCGGGCGCTACGGATACAAGCGCTTTCTGCGCGACGGACACCAGACCGCGATCGAGGATGAAACCAAGCTTCACTACGAGCCGGAGGAACTTGAGGCCTTTGCCCGCATCGAGTGCGAGTGGCCGTTGTTTTTCACCTATCGGCTGATCAATGCCTGTTTTCGCGGGGATCGCGCGGCGGCCATGTCTATTCATCGGCAGATCCAGCAGGTGGCGGTCTGCGAATGCGGCGCACCGGTGTTGCCCGAGCTCTATTACGTGCCGGCCGAGTCGATCGAGACCGAGCGTGACGCCCCCGGCTCTGCCGATCGCCTCGCGAATGAAAACCGACCGCTGGTCTGGGCCCAGAGCCTGTGGGTGGTCGGTCGGTTGTTACTGGCGGGACGTATTCAACCGCGCGACATGGATCCCATCGGTCGTCATCGGCCTCGGGGGGAAACCCCCAGTCCCGAGATCAACGTGGCGCTGCTGGCCCAGACGCCGTCAGTGGCCGAGCGGCTCGAGGCGGCCGGCATTGCGCCGATCTCGTGGCCGGACCGGACCCGGACGGGCACGATTCCGGCCGACGTCCTGGTCGAGCGACTGGCCTCGGTGGGTGCGAATGCGCGCCTTGCGCTGACGGGGCGTCCCAGGCGTCGCCTGCTGGGCCTGTCGGCAGGCCGGGTGATCGCCTCCGACGAGGGCGATGTCGCGGTGATCCCGGCCCTGTTCGACACGAATACCTTCCTCCTTGGACGTGATACCGAATTACTGGTCCACGAGATTCGTACCAGCCTTTCCTACCTGGCCCGGTATGCCCGCGGTCCGGGTCGCCCGCTATGGGCGATTCCGGTCTTTGACTGGATGCTCGACGGGCCGGGGGGCGCGACGGTGTTGGCATTTTTCGACCAGCTTTCGAGCGGCCGGGTTGACGGGGTTCGTGTCGAGCGCCTGGACGCGTTGGTTGAGGGCGCGGCGAGGTGGCAATTACCCGGCGAGCTCATTGACGCGCCCACCGAGCAACCCGTCCCTGACGGTCAATGGGATTGGGGGGGTGATGTCGATGCCATTGCCGCCGAGCTGGGCGAGACTCATTCTCTCGACGAGCTGATCGGGGCATTCGGGCGTATCACCGCGCTGGATGAACGGCTGGCGTTGCTCGAATGGCTGGGGCAGGGGGCGTTGTCTCCCGAGCAGACGTTTGCCGATGTCGACGGCGAGTTGCGCGACTGGAAAGGTCATTGCGTCGCCTTGTTACGGCTCGCACAGAGGGTGGGTGCTTGGCGGGTAATGCGCCTGGCGGCCGATCTCGCCGGCGTGGTCGACGGGTTCCTCGAGGTCGCCTTGATGGATCTGGTCGTACGGCAGAAACGGCTCGCCGTGGGTCGTTCCTACAGCCGCTCGGCCGTCATCGACGCGCCGATCTCGAACCGCGAGATCCTGCGACGGATACACGCCTATTGCGATGACGATGCACGGGAACGGTCCCTGACCCAGGAGCTCGTGATTCACCTTGGTGCCTGGTTGCGTGCCGAGCCGGACCTGTTCTGCAACGTGATCACTCTGCGCACCGGACCGCTGCTGCAGATCCTGGTGGCCCTGCGGGCCCGTGAGGCGGCGATCCCGCCATCGCAGGCGCTGGATGACCTTGTCGGCATGGCGCCGCACGCCTTGCGCGACCGGCTGCGCGAGGCGATCGACTGGCGCGATCAACCCGAACGGCTCGAGGCGTTGCATCGACGAGATACCGCCCGCCTGTCGAACGAGCCGATCGGGGGCGAGGTGGCCACCTCGCCGGTCGCTTCGGTTCTGGATCGACATGGGTCGGGAGACGGCGGGGCTGAGCATGATGCGGCACGCTCGGTGGACTGGTACCACCGTCGTGAGATCGGCGGGGCGATGAGTCGGTTGCCGGAACGCTTTTACGAAGGGGTCTGGGGCTTGCTCGGTCACGTTCCGGCGTTGGTGATCGGCAACCGCTTCGATCCGCGCAATGTGCTCGACAGCGCGCTTTATCGCGGCCAATCGACCGCCCGTGAGCGCAACTTCGCCCTGGCCGTCGAGCATCGGCTCAATCGAATCGAGGCACCCGAATACCGTGAATTGAACGTCGAGGCGATCGCGGCGCTGACCGAGGTCGTGGCGCAAGCTCCGGAGCTGTCGATCGAGGAACCGCTGGTGCTCGACGTGGTGATCGGTCACGCCGTGCGTCTGGCCTGGCTCCATGAGCACCCTGATGACGAGGGGCGCTACGACGAGTCACGGGCAGATGCCTGGCAAGCCTTCTACCATCGGTCGCCTCAGGCCGTGGCCCACTGGGTGGGCGCGGCCCTGGATTACTTGCTCATGGCCGACGTCGAATCGGCGAGTGTGACAGAGGATGCCGGCGATGATTCTTGCGGGTGACATCGGCGGGACAAGTTCGCGCCTGGCACTGTTTGCCGCCGGTGAGCCAGCGGCTCGATTCAAGCAGACCCTGCCCAGTCGGGATTACGCGGATTTTTCCGCGTTGCTGTCGGCCTTCCTCGACCTAGCCGGTCGGCACGACCACGGGAAAATCGAGGCGGCGGCGTTCGGCATCGCGGGCCCGGTGCAGGGCGAGGGCGCCGATGCTCGGGTGCAGGCCACCAACCTGCCCTGGACCTTGTCGGGGGCGGCGATTGGCCAAGCCCTCGGCGGCGCGCGGGTGCGGCTGGCCAATGACCTGATCGCCGTTGGTCTGGGCGCGCTGGCAAGCCCGCTCGACCGACGGGTCAATCTCAATCCCGAGGCCACGCCGGCCGCAGGGCACGCCGCCGTGATCGCGCCGGGCACCGGGCTGGGCGAAGCCCTGTTCTTCCATGACGGGCAATGCCACCACCCCATGCCGAGCGAAGGCGGGCATTGCGATTTCGGACCCAACGACGAACGCGAGGCGGCGTTGCTGAGTTACCTGCGTGGGCGGTTCGGTGGTCACGTCAGTTACGAGCGCATTCTCAGTGGCGACGGCTTTTCCTCGCTCTACGCCTTTGCGCGCCACGCGGAGCTTGGGCGGCCGGCCCCGGGTGCCGATGGACAACTGTCGGCGGCATCGGACCCCAACGCCCTGATCACGCAGTGGGCGAATCGCGGCGAGGACGAATGCGCGGTGATCGCCTGTCGACTGTTCGCCCGGATTCTTGGCGCGGAGGCCGGCAACCTGGCGCTCAAGTCGCTGCCGACCGGTGGGGTCTTCCTCGCCGGTGCCATCGTCGGACATATCTTGCCGTTCCTGCGCGACCAGACGCTGGAGGGCTTTCTGGACAAGGGAAGGTTTGCGACCATGCTCGGCCGTATGCCTTTGTGGGTGGTTGCCGACGGCGGACTCGGTCTGGCCGGCGCCCGACAACTCGCCGAGCAGGAGATGGCTTCAAGCAGGGGAGAACGATGAGCCGGGGTGAGCTGAACGGACTGTACGTGATCACCGACACCACCCGGTTTCAGCGTGAGGCGTTGGTCGAGGCGGTGAGCGAGGCCATTCAGGGCGGGGCAAGGATCATCCAGTATCGGGACAAGAGCACGGATGCCGCGCGGCGACGTGACGAGGCGGCAGCGCTCGCCGAGCTTTGCCGGCATCACGATCGTGTCTTTATCGTCAACGACGACGTGGCGTTGGCCACCGAGGTCGGTGCCGACGGCGTGCATCTCGGTCGCGAGGATGCCCCGTTGACCGATACGCGGGCCCGTTTCGAGGCCGCCGGGCTCGATGCGATCATTGGTGTGTCTTGCTATGCTGACCGGCTTCGGGCCGAACGCGCCGCGGCCGAAGGTGCCGATTACCTGGCCTTCGGGGCGATGTTTCCGTCGCCCACCAAGCCGCATGCCCCCGGCGCCCCCGCGGACGTACTCGGCTGGGCCCGGGAGCGGCTCGGCCGCCCCGTCTGCGGCATCGGTGGTATCACGGCGGCGAACGTGGGCGATCTGATGCCGCATCGGCCCGACATGATCGCGGTGATCAGCGAGGTGTTCGCCGCCCCCGACATCCGGGCCGCCGCCGAGTCTCTGACGTGGGCCATGGCGGCCGGCCGGGCTCAATCCCTTGCCCAATCCCTGGCTCAACCCAATTCAAGAACCAACCACGATCCGGAGAATCCCTAGATGACCGCATCTAACCACGAGCTGTTCGAACGTGCCCAGGCCCACATCCCCGGCGGGGTGAATTCGCCGGTGCGTGCCTTTGGCTCGGTCGGCGGCGATCCCGTCTTCGTCAAGCGGGCCGAGGGCGCGCGCTTTTTCGACGAGAACGACAATGCCTACATCGATTACGTCGGCTCCTGGGGGCCGATGATCCTGGGGCACGCGCACCCCGACGTGATCGAGGCGGTCCGTGAGGCGGCAAAGAGTGGTCTGTCCTTTGGCGCGCCTACGGTCAGTGAAACCCGCATGGCCGATCTGCTTTGTGAGTTGGTGCCGTCGATGGACATGGTACGCCTGACCTCCTCGGGCACCGAGGCGACCATGAGCGCGATCCGGCTGGCCCGCGGGTTTACCCAGCGCGACCGGATCGTCAAGTTCCAGGGTAACTACCACGGCCATTCCGATTCGCTGTTGGTCGAGGCCGGCTCGGGGGCACTGACCCATGGCGTGCCGAGTTCGCCGGGTGTGCCCAAGGCGTTTGCCGACCTGACCACCACGGTCGAGTACAACAATCTCGAGCAGGTGCGCGAGGTGTTCGCCGAGGTCGGTGACGAGGTCGCCGCAATCATTGTCGAGCCGGTGGTCGGCAACATGAACTGCATCCCGCCGGAGCCGGGTTTCCTCGAGGGCCTGCGCCACGTCTGCGACGAGTACGGCGCGGTGCTGATCTTCGACGAAGTGATGACCGGGTTCCGCGTCGCTCTGGGCGGGGCGCAAGCGCACTACGGCATCAAGCCGGATCTCACCACCATGGGCAAGGTAATCGGCGGCGGCATGCCGGTGGGTGCCTTCGGTGGTCGACGCGAGATCATGGAAATGATCTCACCGATGGGTCCGGTTTATCACGCGGGCACGTTGTCCGGTAACCCGATGGCCATGGCGGCCGGCGTCAAGACGCTCGAATTGATCAGTGTGCCCGGTTTCTTCGACGTGCTGACCCGACGCACCCAAGCACTCTGTGATGGCTTGTCGGCCGCCGCGAAGGCGCATGGTATCTCGATGATCACCCAGAACGTGGGCGGCATGTTCGGGCTGTTCTTCACCGACAAGGACCGGGTTGCCAACTTTAATGACGCGACCGCCTGCGACAAGGAGGCCTTCAAGGCCTTCTTTCACGGCATGCTCTACGAGGGTGTGTACTTCGCGCCGTCGTCTTTTGAGGCAGGGTTTGTCTCGATGGCGCATGGCGAGGCGGAGATCGACGAGACGATCGCCGCTGCCGAGCGTGTGCTCGCCCGCATGGCGGGTTGAATACCCTGCGCCCGCTTTGCGGGGCCATGCAGTAAAAAAGGTCGCCGGAACGAGGTTCCGGCGACCTTTTAACGTCTGTGGGGCCGAAGTGGACTTCGTGCCCGGTCGGCGAAGCGGTTTGCCTTACTGCTCGTCTTCGAGATTCGCGTCCGGATCCCATCCGGCCTCACGGGCCTTCCTCGTCTGCTTCTCGTAGGCTTCGGCATGGCGACGGCGCAGGTCTTCGGGCAGCAGGCTCGGGATGCCACCACCATGCTTGTCCCATTCGGCATTGACCCGGTCGGCCAGGCTCTGCAGACGCCCAAGTTCCCATCCCTCACAGGTCTCGTCTTCCGGAATCAGGCCGAAGACACGGGCATCAAGGATCAGGCGGCCGTGGAAGGTCATCCCTCCATCACCGTCATTGTCGATCCCGACGTAACCGTCTTTCGCTGAGTTGCCTCTACGCTGCATGTTGTACTCCGTATCTCTTATTCGGATTCGTGAAAACGGGCATCGACCAAATCGGCGATCCCCTCGATGGCCCGGGCGGCGTCGTCGCCGGTGGCGGTGACGGCGATCGTCTTGCCACAGGCGGCGGCCAGCATCATCAGGCCCATGATCGACTTGCCGTTGACTTGGCGCTCATTGAATTCGACTTCGATCTCGCTTTCGAATTGTTCGGCCGTTGCGGCAAAACGCGCGGCCGCGCGGGCATGCAGACCGCGACGATTGCGCAGTGTCAATTCCCGCTTGACGACGGACGGGGAGTTCTCGCTCATGACCGATCGCTCGCTCCTTCCTGGACGATGCCGTCGCGTCCCCCGCTTCGGGCCTTAGCCGTCATCTCGTCAAGCGGCAGGCGCGGATAGTTCAGGGCGCGGACCAGCATAGGGAGATTCACGCCGGACAGTACCTGCACGTCGTGCTGATCGCGCAAGCGATGGGCGATATTCGACGGGGTCGAACCGTACATGTCGGTCATCACCAGCACCCCTTCGCCACTGTCGAGGTCCGCGACCCGCCGCCGGGCGGCGCTGAGCAGATCGATCGGATCGTCGTCCTGGCGCACGTCGAGGTGGTCGAGACGGGTGGGGAGCCGTTCGAGCATGTCGGTGGCCGTCTCGATCAACTGGCCCCCGATGTCGTTGTGACAGATCAGCAGTATTCCGACGGTCATTGCGGGAATGCTTCCTCGATCGCGGTCGGCAAAAGAATCATCATACCGAAAAACCGGCTCGAGACAGGGGACGTCGCCACGGTTCAGTGGTTGCCGAGATCACGATGTCGGACCACTAGGTTGCCGAAGGTCGGTCGCAGGTCGCGGGCGAGTTGCTCGACAATGTAGACCGAGCGGTGCTTGCCACCCGTGCAGCCGATTGAACAGGTCAGGTAACTGCGATCACTGTGGCTCGCTTCGGTGAGCATGTGAGCGAGAAATTCGGCGATGCGCGTGCGGGTTTCGTGTGTGACCGGGTGCTGTTCGAGATACTCGACCACCGGTTGGTCGAGTCCGCTGTGCGAACGTA
The DNA here is from genome assembly GCA_016278265.1 of Halothiobacillus sp. Classification (GTDB taxonomy): domain Bacteria; phylum Pseudomonadota; class Gammaproteobacteria; order Halothiobacillales; family Halothiobacillaceae; genus Guyparkeria. The sequence goes on from JADQCE010000002.1 coordinate 765,355, forward strand.
GTGCTGCCGACCAGTGCGGATTGGGCAAGAAGCGCACGTCAAAGAGAAAATCCGAGTCGAGTGGAATGCCGAACTTGAAGCCGAACGACTGAATCAGGATGCGTGGCCCGGCTTCTTTTTCACCGATCAGACGCGAACGCACGTCCTCGCGCAGCTGGTGGACGGTGGTCAGGCTGGTGTCGATGACGAGATCCGCGTAGGCGCGGATCGGCATCAGAAGCTGGCCCTCGCGAGCGATCGCCTCGACCAGGTTCTCGATCTGGTAGGAAAGCGGGTGACGCCGCCGGGTCTCGGAAAAGCGGGTGATCAGGCGTTGACGATCGGCCTCGAGAAACAGGCTGCTGATCTGCAGTTGTGGCAGGCGCTCCTTGAGTCGGTCGATTCGGTCGGGAAGGTTCGCCAACGATAGCTCGGGCGCACGCGCATCGATGCTGATTGCAATCCCGCGCGCGACGATGCCGCCTTCCAAGTAGCTTTCGGCGAGATGGTCTAGCAGGTCCGGCGGCAGGTTGTCGATGCAGTAGAACCCGCTGTCCTCCAGGGCCGCTAGGGCCACGGACTTCCCGGAGCCGGATTGCCCCGTGACAAGTATCAAGCGTGGTAACGGGCCGGTCATGACCAGGGTTCCGGCTTCTCGTCGGGGCGCGGGGGGATCTCGCCGTCGGCGAACAGCCGCGCGATTTGCGGGCTGGCCGGCTGGCCACCGCGTTGGCGCTCGAGGTTGCGCTGGCGCACGATCGTTTCCAGCAGGACGGCGAGGTTGCGCCCCGGTGCTACCGGCAGGCGCCAGACGGGAATCTTTTGTCCGGCGACCGGCTCGTTGCCGCGGTCGCCAAACAGGCGTTCTTCGGCACCAATAGGACGGCCCGCATCGGCGGGGTAGAGATCGACGATCAGGCGAAGGTATTTACGCGCCTTGATCGCGTTGCTGCCAAAGAGTTCGCGAATGTCGACGATTCCGATGCCTCGGACTTCGAGCAGGCCGAACAGGCGATCGGGGCAGGACCCCGTGACTTCCTCACCGTGCGCGGTGAAGCACGGCGCGTCGTCGGCGATGAGTCGATGCCCGCGGCTGAGGAGCTCGAGTGCCACTTCGCTCTTGCCGATGCCCGCCGAGCCGCGGATCAGCACGCCTAACCCGCTGACCTCCATGAACACACCATGGCGCCAGTCCTCGTTTGTGCTGCCACATAGCCGCCGCAACCGCCGCGCGACGGTCTCATCGTCCTCACTGGTGCTCAGGATATGGATGTCAGCGGCCGTCCTCGGGGCGGTGGCGTGCTGATCGAGCCAGTCGGTGAGCACGTCGGCATGAGCCTGGCTGAGGATGATCACCCTGGGAGGATTGATGGTCGCCACCGGTCCGTTCGCTCGCTCCAGACACTCTTCGCCGCACTGCAGATAGTGACGCAGTGCGGGAGAGATCAACGCGATGCGCGTGGGAATCCAAGGATTTGCCGGTCCGACCAGGCGTTGGTCGTTGGCGACCGGCGCATCCCAGCTATCGGGAAGAGCCTGGTGCCAGTCGCTGTCGCCGGCATTGGGGGGGAGGTGTCGGTAGGTGAAGCTCGGGATCATGGCTTGCCCGTTTGCCGATCAAGGCTCGATGGTCGGGCGTAAGCCCGGATTAGGGAAGGTCTGCACGGATCGATGGCCTCTCCGCTCGCGGCTTCGTTCAATGCATGGCGCCGGACCAGCGACGGCTCTGGGGCCGTCGAGGGCCGGCGACGCCGACTGCGGATGAACCCGCGAGCCCCATCTGGGCGGGCCGCTAAGGACCCACCTGCGGCGTTGCGCCCATTGTAAAGGGCCACGGGGGCATTTACGGCGGATCGCGCCTTGCATCTGGCCTTAGCGGTCGGCAGAGGCAGGGAAGCTATCAATTCGTGTAAACCTTCCTAGCTGGCAGTCGCTTCCGCGCTGTCCTTGAGCCACTCTACCACCAGGGCCTGAACGCGTTCGGCGCTCTGTGCCTCCATGATGGTTTCCCGCTCATCGGGGTCGTTGAGGTGACGAGCCAGTCGGCCGAGGATTTCCAGGTGTTGCTCCGGGCAATCCTCGGGGATGACCAGGCCGATTACCAGCGTGACCGGCGCGCCGTCGGGGGCGCCGAAATCGACACCGTCGCGCAGCCGGACCAGCGCCCCTCGCGGGGTGAGGATGTCGTCGACCCGGCCATGGGGTACGGCGATCCCATGGCCGATCGCCGTGCAACCCAGTCGTTCACGGGCGACTAGGGCCTCGAAAATGCGGGTGGCCTGCTCGCCGCCGAGTTCATCGTCGGCGAGCAGGCCGGAGAGAACTTCCAGGACCCGCTTGCGGCTCTGGTACAGCTCGTCGATCCGGATGTGATGGATCGGAAACAGCTCAGCAGTATTCATTAAGCACCCTGTCGGTCGACTGGCCGCGAGGATCACTCACGGGTCGGGGCGGGAATGGTTGAATCGGCGCGCATCATAGCGTGTTGCGCCGGCTGTGCAACACCGATTCCGACGTCATGGAGGGAGGCGGTCGATCGCTTCCCTTCCGTCATCCGCCGACGAGTGGGCCGGCGGTGAGCCTCAGCGGTGACTGGTCAGCTTTTCCTTGTGCTTGACGATCTGCCGGTCGAGTTTGTTGATCATGGCATCGATGGAGGCGTACATGTCATCGGTGGTCGCGTCGGCGTGCATGTCTTGACCACTGACGTGTAGGTTCGCCTCGGCCTTCTGCGCCTCCTTCCGCTCCACGGTCAGGATGACGTGGATATCCACCAGCTTGTCGAAGTGACGTTCGAGGCGAGTGAACTTCTCGTGGACGTGGGCCTTGAGGGCCTCGGTAACGTCGACGTGATGACCGGTGATGTCTATCTGCATGAGCCGCTCCTTATAAGGTATTTATATCAATCGTTTGCGGTCGGTTGATGAGGCGATTCCCATCGCCTCGCGGTACTTGGCGATCGTCCGTCTCGCAACGTCGATCCCCTCGTCTACGAGCATGGTTGCAATCTTGGCATCGCTCAAGGGCTTCTTGGGATTTTCTTCCTCGACCAGCTTCTTGATGCGTGCCCGAATGGCGGTAGCCGAGCATTCGCCGCCGTCGCTGGTGCCGACGTGGCTGGAGAAGAAGTACTTGAACTCGAATACGCCCCTTGGGGTGAGCATGTACTTGTTGGTGGTCACGCGGCTGACTGTCGATTCGTGCAGTTCGAGCGTTTCGGCTATCTCGCGTAGCACCAGGGGCTTCATCGCGATCTCGCCTTGCTCGAAGAACTCGATCTGCCGGCGCACGATTTCGCGTGCCACGTTCAGCAGGGATTCATTCCGACTGCGCAGGCTCTTGATGAACCAGCGGGCTTCCTGGAGGTGGTTGCGGATGTAGGTGGCATCCTTGCCGCGGCTGGATCGATCGATCAGGCCGGCATAGGTTTGGTTCACTCGCAGTCGCGGTGCGATTTCCGGGTTGAGGTCGACATGCCAGCCGTCCTGGCGATGGGTGACGATCACGTCCGGCTTGATGTAGTCGGCCGTTGTGTCCCCGATGGCAAGCCCCGGGCGGGGATCGAGCATCTGGATCAATCTCAGCGCCGCCTCGAGGCGTTCGCGACTGATGCCCAGTCCCTTGGTGACCTGCGGCAGCTCACGCCGGGCGATGGCCTCGAGCCAGTCACCCTCGAGCACGGCGCGGGCATCCGCGCCAGCCGGATCGTCGCCATGGCGTTGGTCAATCTGGATGATCAGGCATTCGGCCAGCGAGCGGGCGCCGACACCCACCGGATCGAGTCGCTGAATGTAGTGAAGCGTGGCTTCGACTTCTTCGGTATCGACCCCCGGTAGCTCGTCTTTCAGCAGGGTGACGAGTTCATCGAGGGATTCGTCGAGATAGCCGGACGGTTCGATCGACTCGATCAGGGCCGTGGCGATCCGGCGGTCGGTTTCCGACAGCGTGGCGAGATGGATCTGGCTCAACAGGTGATCGCGAAGATTGTCTTCCCCGGTCGATTGCGTCGCGAAGGGGTCGTAGTCGTCGCCGGGGGCATTGGCGCTCAGGGAGGTGCTGCCGTCCGATTCGTAATAGTCGTCCCAAGACGAGTCCACCACCAGGTCATCGTCAGCCGACTTGTCTTTGCGGTCCTCAAGCAGTTCCTCGCCCGCTTGGACGCCGGGGTCCTGCTCCTCGTTGGCGTCTTTCTCGGTGGTTTCTTCCTCGGGGTGCTCGTCTTCGGTGACTTCGAGCAACGGGTTGCTGTCGAGCGCCTGCTGGATCTCCAGGCTCAGTTCCAGGGTGGATAGCTGCAGCAGCCGAATCGACTGCTGCAGCTGTGGCGTCATGGCCAGTGACTGGCCTAGGCGAAGCTCGAGTCCTGCCTTCATGCCTGCCATGTCAGGCCTCCCGAGGTGGAATTAACGCCGGGTTGGCTACGAGTCAGGTGTTTGAATGACAAGGGTGTTGTCATGCCCGGGATCAGGCAATGAAGTGGGGTTGCGCACGCAATTTGCATGAGATTGAGTTTAGCCGATCGGGGGCGCACTGTGCCAACGGTTTCGCCTCGGTCGCATGTTCGGTAGGGCGGATTACAGGGTGAAATCGTGGCCGAGGTAGACGTCCCGCACCGACTGGTTTGCCAGCAACTCCTCGGCGGTGCCGTGGGCGAGTATCGTGCCGTCCGAGACGATGTAGGCGCGTTTGCACACGCCGAGGGTTTCGCGCACGTTGTGGTCGGTGATCAGCACGCCGATACCGCGATCACGCAGGTGCTCGATGATGCGCTGGATGTCGATCACGGAGATCGGATCAATGCCCGCGAACGGCTCGTCAAGCAACATGGCGCGGGGGTTTGCCGCCAGCGCCCGGGCAATCTCCACTCGACGTCGCTCACCACCGGACAGGGATTGGCCCTTGGAGTCGGCGATGTGGGTGATGTTGAGTTCCTCGAGCAAGTCGTCGAGCGCCTGTCGGCGAGTGGCGCGGTCGAGATCGCGGCGCAGTTCGAGGATGGCGAGGATGTTTTCGCGCACGGTCAGCTTGCGAAACACCGAGGGTTCCTGCGGCAGGTAACCCAGGCCAAGGTGCGCGCGCCGGTCGATCGGCGTGTGCGTGATGTCGCGGCCATCGAGATAGACCCCGCCCTGGTCGACGCCGACCAGACCGACGATCATGTAGAAGCTGGTCGTCTTGCCGGCTCCGTTGGGGCCGAGCAGGCCGACGATCTCGCCGGCCTCGACGCTCAACGACACATCGCGTACGACCGGGCGAGCCCCATAACTCTTCGACAGGCTGCGCACCTCAAGTAAGGCGGGGTGCCGCTCTTGAGTGGAGGCAGTGTGCGTTTGGGTTGTCGCCTCGGTCATGGTTGCGTCAGTCCCCACCGTTATCGTCTTTCTTGTTGCGTGGCTGCAAGGTCATCTCGACGCGCGCCTTGCCGCCTTCCTCGCCAGCTTCGATCACCTCGGTGCCGAGATCGTAGGTGATGATCTCTGAGCGGATCTCGTCCCCCGTGCGTTTGAGCCACGCCTCGCCCGTAAGGACGACCACGCCTTCGGCCGTGCGGTAGTCCGCCTCGCGCGCCTCGCCCTCGATCCAGTTGCCTTCGTCATCACGCTCGCGGAAGGTGGCGGGATGGCCCTCAAGCACGGCCCTCACCAGCTCGCCCTCCTCGAGATAAAGCGTCGCCCGGTCGCCGGTGGCATGCAGGCTGCCCTGGTCGATCACCACGCTGCCGGTGTAGACACTGGTGCCTTCCTGGTAACGAGTCACCTTCTTGTCCGCCTGGACCTTGACCGGCTGCGTCCGGTCGGCCTGCGCGGCGAGGGCGGGCTGGGCACCGAGGCCGATCATCAGTGACAGGCCGAGTGTTGCGAGCCCGGTTGCGTAGGAGCGGCTTGAGCGGATGAAATGCGTCGGAGTCTGCATGGTGTGTGTTCCTGCCTTCTCGCCGGCGTCGGGTAGGCGTGTCTGCCTTGCCGAGTCGGGTGGGTTAGTCGGTTTTACCGGTCGTGCCGGGTTGGATTTCGTCGCGGACCTGCCCGGTCTGGGTCAGGATCTTGTCGCCCCAGTCGAGGACGAGTTGCTTGGCGTTACTGTGCCAACGGGGCGTGCCGTCCGGCGCGGTCTCGCTGAAACGCCCCGGGACGTCGGTGCGCGCCTGGCGCTGTGCCGGGTAAAGCCAGAGTTGTTCGGTGGTCAGTTCCAGTAGCCCGCGCTCCTGGTGCGGCTCGCGTTGGGCGTGAACCGCGCCCGCCAGTTCAACCGTCTCGCCTCGGTCGGTCACCGTGCCGCGTTCGGCACGAAGTGTCCAAGGCGGCACGGTCGGATCGGCATCCAGCAGGGTGGCTCGCGGCGAGTCGAGTTCGTAGCGGTCTCCCGTCGGCGACTGGTCGAGCTGAATCGCCTGCGTGCTCTCCAGCCGGTAGGCAAGTTGGCCCGCGTCGTCGTATTGCCAGCTGGTGGCATTGTCCAAGCGCTGGGCATAGCCACCAGCCGAATCCGTTTGCGGGGCCAGCTCGTCGGCCAGGTTATGCCACGCCAGCCAGCTGACCAATCCCAGGCCTGCAATAGCGAGCAGACCGCGATTGACCCGAGAGGAGAGTGGCCAGCGCATGCTCAGCGATACCGTGCCAGCACATCGGCCCACTGGTCGCGCGCGTCGATCAGCGTGTCGATCAATGCCCGTACCGCTCCGCAGCCACCGGGGACCGGGCTGATCCAGTCGACTCGGCTGCGGATCACCATGGGGGCGTCGCTGACCGTTGCCGACAGCCCGGCGCGATTGAGCATCGGCAGGTCGAGTACGTCGTCACCCATCGCCGCGATCTCATCGAGGCCGATCTTGAGCAGCTGCGCCAGCTCCTCGATCGCCTGGCCCTTGTCGGTGGCGCCGAGCACCACGTGCTGGATGCCCAGGGACTCGGCCCGTCGGCTGACCGCGGGCGACGAACGCCCGGTGATGATCGCGACATCGACGCCCAACTCCTGGATCAGCTTGATGCCGTGGCCGTCACGGCTGTGGAAGATCTTGTGTTCCTCGCCATCCTCGGTCAGGTGGAGGCGGCCGTCGGTCATCACGCCGTCGACGTCGAGCACCAGCAGTCGGACCTGGCGCGCCCGTTCGATCCATGTCGTGTCACGGCCGGTCATCACGCTACCCCCGCCCGCAGCAGGTCGTGCATGTTCAGGGCGCCGACCAGGTGTTTTTCCTCGTCGACGACCAGCAGCCCGTTAATCTTGTCGCGCTCCATCATCGCCATCGCTTCGGCGGCGAGTACGTTGGCCGGGCAGGTGCGCGGGTCGGGGGTCATGACCCGTTCGATCGGGCAGTCGAGGTCGAAATCGCTGCGATCGAGCAGGCGACGCAGATCACCGTCGGTGAACAGTCCCAGCAAGCGATCGTCTTCGTCGACGATGGCCGCCATGCCGAGCCCGCCCGAGGACATCACGAGCAGCGCCTGCTTGACGCTGTGTCGTGGCCCCACGCGCGGCAGCTGCTCGCCGGTGTGCATGACATCACGGACGTGCAGCAGCAAGCGTCGGCCCAGCGAGCCACCCGGGTGGGAAAGGGCGAAGTCCTCGGGCTGAAAGCCGCGGGCGTCGAGCAGGGCGACGGCGAGGGCATCGCCCATGACGAGCGTGGCGGTGGTGCTTGCGGTCGGAGCGAGGTTGAGTGGGCAGGCCTCGCGATCGACGCCGACGTTCAGGTGGACGTCGGCCGCCTGGGCGAGCGTCGACTGCGGCCGACCGGTCATGGCGATGAGGCCCACGCCGAGACGTTTGATGACCGGCAGGATGGCCAGCATCTCGCCGGTTTCACCGGAGTTCGACAGGGCGATGACCACGTCGCGCTCGGTAATCATGCCCAGATCGCCGTGACTCGCCTCGCCCGGGTGGACGAAGAAGGCCGGCGTGCCGGTGCTCGCCAGCGTGGCCGCGATCTTGCCGCCGATATGGCCCGACTTGCCCATGCCGGTGACGATCACGCGGGCTTCGCAATCAAGCATGAGACGGCAGGCATCGACGAAGGCCTGGTCGAGTCTTGCAGGCAGTGCGTCGATGGCCTCCCGCTCGATGTCGATTACCTCGCGGGCCATGCGCAGCAGGTTGTCGGGATGCAGGGCGTTTAGCTCCATGGGGTGTCCGGTTGGCATGCTAAGATTTTCGGGTTTCGGAGTATATCAGCCCGACGCGAGCGGACCGCCCGTGGCCTGTCGCACCTTTAGAACGGGTGGCGGTAAAGACAAGGTGGCGATCTGATCAGTTCTGGCGTCGGGCCGTTTCTATCCTGGAGGTAAGCGAATGCAGCCGGCTGCCACGGTCATTCAGGCCGATCCTGTCGAAGCGGTGATCGAGCGACAACGCGAGACGGCTCGCCATCGTGGTTTGGAGGTGTTCTTCCGGGATGGTCATGCCGGGGGGGAACCGGCCCCCGAGGTGGCGGTGATCCCCCCCGGCGGGTGCTGGATGGGCAGCCGGGCGAACGAGCACGGTGCGCGTGCCGTCGAACAGCCACGTCACGAGGTGCTCTTCGAGCGCGTCTTCGCCATCACCCGTGGAGCGGTACGCCGCCGCGAGTATTTCGCTTTCCTCGAGGCGAGCGGGCATCGCCGGCCGCGTCCTTACAACTGGAATGATCCGGAATTTCCCATGTACAACGTCTCGGCCCGAGATGCCGAGGCATACGCGGATTGGCTAAGTGAGGTCACTGGGTACACCTATCGTCTGCCCACGGAAGCCGAGTGGGAATACGCGGCTCGAGCGGGCACCGACACGATGTTCTGTTTCGGTGATCGGATCCGCCGCCAGGAAGTTAATTGCGCCGGTGGCCTGCACTGTACACGGGGCCTGTTTTTCTGTGGCGTGGGCAAGCCGGTGCCCGTGGGGACCCTGCCGCCAAATGCCTGGGGGTTGTTCGAGGTGCATGGAAACCTGCAGGAATTCACCCAAGATCACTGGCGCGATGCCTATGCCGGCGGGCCGCGCCCCGGGGATCGCCCGTATCAAAGCATCGATCGGAAATACCGTTACCAGCGCGCGGTGCGCGGCGGGTCGTGGTTTGATCCACCGGGGGCATGCCGTAGCGGATCGCGGGCGCGCCGCCATCAGGACGAATTCGACCTGAATCTCGGTTTTCGCTTGGTGCGCGAGATCGAGGCCTGAACGACGTGTATCATGCTCGGCCGATTGTTTTTCCGAGGTAGCCACGAGCCATGAAGGCGATACATCTTGGTTTGCGCTACCGGCGTTCGCCGGCGCTCGAATCGAGCTTTTTCGATTCCGAGATGCCTGCCGACTGGCGCGTGGCCTTCCTGCTCAACGAGCAGGATGCCTTGTGGGTGGCTGCTGATGACCCGGACGTCGAGACCGTGCTCGCCGAGTTGAAGGATTCCCCTGGCGAGGTATTCGTGGTGGTCGAAGAGCCGGTCTGGTCGCCGGCATGGCAAGCGCTGGCCGATGCCGGTCATCATGCCGTGGTCCGCATGACGGCTGACACCCCGGTTTGGCTCCCAGGCACCACCAGCGAGGGGGCGGTGGTGGGGTTGGTGCCGGCCAGTGACCAACCGGCCGATTTACATCAATGGTTGTCGGCCTTCTTGGATCAAGCGCCCGCGGAGGCCGCCTTGTTTGTCGACGGTGAGCCGCCTTCGGTCGCCACTGTCGATCGGTTGCGTACCCTGACGGAGTTGATGGGACGGTGAGTGATGCGCGCACCACTAGCATGATCGAGCTTGACGCGGTGCATTTCGCCCGTGGTGAGCAGGTGATCTTTGATGGTGTCGACATGTGCTTCGGCCGCGGCGAGGTCACCGCAGTGCTCGGTCCTTCGGGCACCGGCAAGACGACGTTGTTGCGGCTGATTGGTGGGCAGGTGCGTCCGGCGAGTGGCCAGGTGCTCGTCGACGGCATCGAGGTGTCGCGTGCCCGGCGCAAGGCGCTGTACGCGCTGCGCCGTCGTATGGGTGTGCTGTTTCAGAACGGCGCGCTGTTCACCGACCTGACGGTGGGTGAGAACGTGGCCTTCCCTTTGCGTGCCCATTCCCGGCTGGACGAGGCGCTGGTTCGCCGCATCGTCCTGTTCAAGCTCGAGGCGGTCGGCCTGCGCTCGGCCCGGGACAAGTACCCCGCCGAGCTTTCTGGCGGGATGGCCCGCCGTGCCGCGTTGGCGCGCGCGATGGCCCTCGACCCCGAAATCATGCTCTATGACGAGCCCTTTGCGGGTCAGGACCCGGTTAGCATGGGCGTGCTGCTGCGGTTGATCCGGCGGCTCAACGACGCCCTGGGCCTGACGAGCATCGTCGTGACCCACGATGTCAAAGAAGCGATGAGCATCGCCGATCAGGTGATCGTCATTGCCGGCGGCCGGGTCATCGGTCAGGGCACACCCGAGGCGGTGCGCGCTCAACGCGCGCAGGAACCGGCCCTGGCGCAGTTTCTCGACGGGGCGGCCGACGGTCCGCTCAACGCGGCTGAAGACGAGGCCCCGCTGTCTGCCGACCTCGGTCTGGGAGACCGGCAATGAATGCGGCCCTGAATTCCATCGCCCGGCTTGGTCGGATGGTCCTCGACGGGGCGCAGCACGCCGGCTCCATGGCCCTGTTTGCGATCGAGCTGGCCTGGGTGTTGATCCCGACCTGGTCGCGCCCGCGGGATATCCTCCAACAGGTCTACGCCGCCGGCGTGCTCTCGCTGGTGATCATTCTGGTTGCCGGTGGGTTTGTCGGGCTGGTGTTGGGGCTGCAGGGCTATAACATCCTGTCGAACTTCAATGCCAGCGAGTCGCTCGGTGTGATGGTGGCCCTCTCTCTGGTGCGAGAACTGGGGCCGGTGGTGGCCGCGCTGCTGTTCGCCGGTCGGGCCGGCTCGGCGATTACCGCCGAGATCGCCCTGATGAAGACCACTGAGCAGCTTGCCGCGCTTGAGATGATGGCCGTCGACCCGATGCGGCGGGTGATTGGCCCGCGTTTTTGGGGGGCGATGATCGCGGTGCCCCTGCTGGCAGCGATGTTTTCGCTGGTCGGTATCATCGGCGGCTACCTGATCGGGGTCGTGGTGCTGGGGGTCGACCAGGCCTCATACTGGGGCCAGATCCGAGAGCAGATGGAGGCCTGGGACGATGTCGGCGGGGGCGCCATCAAGTCGGTGGCCTTCGGTGCGGTGATTGCCCTGATCTCGGTCTACGAGGGTTACCGGGCCGAACCGACCGCCAGTGGCATGGCCCGCGCGACGACGCAGACCGTGGTCCTAAGCTCGCTTGCCGTGCTGGGACTGGATTTTGTAATGACGGCTTTCATGTTTGGGGCGTGATGGAATGAATGTGCAACGCGGAGTCGAGCTGGTGGTGGGGCTGTTCGTGCTCGCCGGGATCGCCGCCCTGATGGTGATGGCGCTGCAGTGGAGCAACTTCGGCCCCAGTCGCGTGGCGGGCTACGAGATCACGGCTCGTTTCGACAACGTCGGCGGGCTGTCGGTGCAATCGCCGGTCAAGCTGGCCGGCCTGACCATCGGCCGAGTGGATTCGATCGAGATTCATCCGGAGACGTTCCAGGCGGAGGTGCGCATGGTGATCGACGACAAGTACGACAACCTGCCGACCGACTCCTTCGCCAACATCTACACTGCCGGGCTGCTCGGGGCACAATACGTCGAGATTTCGCCCGGTGGGGCACTGGAGTCGCTTGAGGACGGTGACCGGATCACGATGACCCAATCGGCGATCATCCTCGAAAGCGTGGTTTCCAAATTCCTGTTCGACAAGGCAAAAGAATGAAGAAGCGAGACGGAATCATTGAGCGCGGTGGGGCGCTGGTTGCAATGGCGGTCCTCGTGGTTCTGACCAGCCCGGTCCGGGCCGAGGTCGCCCCAAACGAACCGATCACCCTGGAGCAGGCCACCGAGATGGCCTTGCACGCCGATCCGCGTATCGAGGAGCAGCGCGCCAATGTCGCGCGGGCCCAGGCGCTGATCGAGCGGGTGAAAGGCGAGGGCGGGCCACGCGTTTCCGCCAACCTGTTCATGGGGCTGGCGCCGAAGGCCGAGGACGGCATCTTCACCAACGGGACCAACACCTGCCCGGATTCGGGGTGCACCCTGCGCGACGATGGCAACTCGCTCGACGAGGGTTTGACCGTTACCACCGGCCTGACCGCCTCGATCATCCAGCCGCTTTACACCTTTGGTAAGTTGGAAAACTATGGTGATGCGGCTCGCCTGAACCGTGACGTGAAGGCCTCCGAGGTCGCCTTGGCGCGGGGCGAGACGTGGCTCACCGTGCGCCGCGCCTACTGGGGCTACCTGGCCGCGCGCGATACGCGGCGGATGCTCGAAGGGGTCCAGCGTCAGGTGAATCGCGCCCGTGACGACATGCGTGAGGAGGCCGACGCCGGCGAGATATCAATGAGCCAGCTGTATGCGCTTGAAAGCGGGGTGGCGCAGCTGGAACGCTACCTCGCTGAGGCCAACAGCGTTGAGGCCATCGCGATCGACGGGCTCAAGACCGTTATCGGTGTGCCGATCGATGCGAGTATCGAGGTGGCCGACTCCCGTATCCAGCCGGTGACACTGCCTGACGGTGAACTCGCGGAACTCGCCGAACATGCGCTGGCACAACGCCCGGAAATGGCGATGGCCGAAAACGGCCAAGCGGCCATGCGCAACTACGTCGCGGCGCGTAAGAGCGAGCGTTATCCGAACCTCTACGCCGGTGTGGTTGCCGGGGCGACTTACACGCCAGGTCGTGATCGACTGAACAATCCGTATATCAATCAGCCGCTCAATCAAGCGTATGCCGCGCCGGTGATCGGCTTGCAGTGGGACTTCAATCCCGGGGTATTGCGAGCGAACGTCAGTGATGCCGAGGCCCAGCTTCAGGGCGTTGTGGCCAAGGCCAAATTTGCCCGTCAGGGCATTCCGTTCCAGGTTGCGGAGGCCTACCACCGGTCGCACGGCCTGAATCAACAGATTCAGGCGCTGGCTTCGGCCAAGGACAATACACGCAAGTGGATGGTGTCGACCTTCATGGATTACCAGGCCGGTCTATTGGGCGGCGAGGAATTGGTCGAGGCAGTCAAGGCCAACACCGAGGCGCAGGCCGAGTATTTTCGCACCGTCAACGACTACAACATGAGTGTGGCCAAACTGGCGATTGCCACCGGTGACTACCCCCAAGTAAGGCTGGGCCGGTAAAGCCGGGCCAGCGAGTCTGACCCGTTAAACTGCGCCATCGCCTATGCCGTATAACCAGTGAGACCCCTATGAGTTTTGCATCGTCCCTGTTTCCCCGCGCTCCTCGCACCTACCGCCCTGTCATGGGGCTGGTCGGCCTGTTGCTGGCCGGTCTCCTGTCCGTGACCGTGCGCGCCGCCGAGCCGACCGAAGCGGAGGCCCGGCAGCTGGTGGAGTCGACCGCCGAGGCCGTGATCGCCGAGATTCGCGACAACCAGGCCGCCGTGGAAGCCGATCCGCAGGCGCTGCTAGAAATCGTGGATCGGCTGCTGCTGCCGCACGTGGATTCCGAGCGCATGACCCGTCTGGTGTTGGGCCGTTATTACCGGCAGGCCACTGCCGCCCAGCGCGCGGAGTTCAAACAGGAATTCCAGCGACTGCTGGTGCGCACCTACGCTGGACCGCTCTCCGAGTTGGGGAACCAGGAAATCGAAATCGTTGATACCAAGCCGGGTGGGGCGGACGATGAACTGGTGGTCGAGTCCGAAGTCTCTGGTGGCGACTTGGGCACCGTGCCGGTGGCCTACCGCATGGCCCCGGTCGACGGGGAATGGAAATCCTACGATGTCGTGGTCGACGGCATCAGCCTGGTCAACAATTACCGCGGCAGCTTCGCGCAGAAAATTCAGCGTGATGGCATCGACGGGCTGATCCGAACCCTGCGGGAGCAGAATGAAGACGGCCGGGGCTGAGCGCGGCTGGAGCCTTCGGGTCGAACCGGGAGTCATTCGGCTGAGTGGATCTCTGTTGCGTGCGGGTCTCGATCGCCAACCGGCCGATCTCCCGGAAAACCTGGTCGGCCCACAGGTCGATGTCCACTTGGGCCAGGTCGAACGCATCGATACCGCCGGTCTGGCCTGGCTGGCCGCCGTTCAGGCGCACGCCGAGGCAAAAGGCATCCGTCTGCGATACACTCACGCGCCCCAGGCCATGCGCCAGATGCTGGCGGTCTACGGCCTCGAGGGGCTGATGCCCGTCGAGGTCGGCCTGGATTAGCCCACGGTCCGAGACTCGATCCAATTTCATGAATAAGCTCCTGATCCGCGGCGGCACGCCGCTCGACGGCGAGATTCGCATCTCCGGCGCCAAGAACGCGGTGTTGCCGATGATGGCCGCCTCGCTTCTGGCCGACTCGCCGGTGACCATCGAAAACGTCCCGCATCTGCAGGACGTCACCACGACCATGGAGCTGTTGGGCCGCATGGGCGCGACGCTGACGGTGGGCGACCAGATGAGTGTCGAGGTCGACACCACCACGGTCGACACCCTCGAGGCGCCCTATGACCTGGTCCGCACCATGCGCGCCTCCATCCTCACGCTCGGCCCGATGCTCGCGCGATTCAAGAAGGCGCGTGTCTCCCTGCCGGGTGGCTGCGCGATCGGCACCCGTCCGGTGGATATCCACCTCAAGGGGCTCGAGGCCCTGGGCGCCGACGTGCGCGTTGAAGGTGGCTACATCGAGACGTCCGCCGAGCAGCTTGTCGGGGCGCGCATCGTGCTTGACCAGGTCACGGTCACCGGCACCGAGAACCTGATGATGGCGGCGGTCTTCGCCAAGGGTGAGACCGTGCTCGAGAATGCCGCGCGCGAGCCCGAGGTGGTCGACTTGGCCAACTTCCTCAACGCCATGGGCGCGGACGTGCGCGGCGCCGGCAGCGACGTGATCCGCATTCACGGCGTCGAGCGCCTGCAGGGCGTGCGCTATCGGGTGTTGCCGGATCGGATCGAGACCGGCACGTATTTGGTCGCCGCGGCCATGACCCGCGGTCGCATCCTGGTGCGCGACACCCGTCCCGAGCTCCTCGATGCCGTGCTGGCCAAGCTGGAGCAGGCGGGCGCGGAGATCGAGCTGGGCGAGGACTGGATTCGCCTCGACATGCATGGGCGTCGACCCAAGGCGGTCGATATCCGTACCGCACCGCACCCGGGCTTCCCCACCGACATGCAGGCCCAGTTCGTTGCCATGAATGCGGTGGCCGAGGGCACGTCCACGGTGGTCGAGACCATTTTCGAGAACCGCTTCATGCACGTTCAGGAAATCCAGCGTATGGGCGCCGATATCCACATCGAGGGAAACACCGCGATAATCCGCGGGGTGGAATTCCTTTCGGGCGCACCGATCATGGCGACCGACCTGCGTGCCTCGGCCAGCCTGGTGCTGGCGGGGCTGGTCGCGAGCGGCGAAACCGTCGTCAATCGCATCTATCACATCGACCGAGGCTACGAGTCCATCGAAGAGAAGCTCTCCCGCCTCGGCGCCAACATCCAACGGATCACGAGCTGATCGCCATGTCCCAATCCGACCAGATCGTCGTCGCGCTCTCCAAGGGGCGCATCTTCAAGGAAACCCTGCCACTGCTGGCCTCCGTGGGTATCGAACCCCTCGAGGACCCGGACAAGAGCCGCAAGCTGATTCTCGAGACCAGCGATCCGAGCGTGCGTCTGCTGATCCTGCGTGCCTCGGACGTGCCGACCTACGTGCAGCACGGAGCCGCAGACATTGGTGTCGCGGGCAAGGACGTGCTGTTCGAACACGGCGGGGACGGCCTGTTCGAACTGGTCGATCTCAAGATCGCCCAGTGCAAGCTGATGGTGGCGGGCAAGCCGGGGGCGCTCGAGCGTGCCGGGCGCATCCGCGTGGCGACCAAGTACACCCGTGCCGCCGAATCCTACTTTGCCGACCGCGGCCGGCAAATTGAGTTGATCAAGCTGTACGGTTCGATGGAGCTGGCGCCACTGGTCGACCTTGGCGATTGCATTGTCGACGTGGTCGATACCGGCAACACGCTCCGCGCCAACGGCCTGGAACCGCTCGAGCACATTGCCGAGATCTCCTCGCGCCTGATCGTCAATCGCGCGGCACAGAAGCTCAAGCACGCGCGGGTGAGTGACTTCGTTGATCGGGTGGAGCAGTACCTGGAGGGCAAGTGATGATCCGTCGCATGAATGCCCGCGCCGCGGGCTTTGAAAGCCAATTGAACGAACTCCTCGATTGGTCGGGTATGGCCGATGATCGGGTAGAGGGCATCGTTCGCGAGATCCTGGCCGACGTGCGCAAGCGCGGTGATGCCGCCGTGGTCGAGCACACCCGACGGCTTGATCGGCTCGAGGTCAACTCCGCGGCCGAACTGGAATTGTCTGCCGAGCGACTGGATGCCGCCCTCGAGGCCATCCCGGACGATGTGCGCGAGGCCCTTGAGCTGGCCGCCGAGCGCTTGCGGGCCTACGCCGAGCGACAGAAAGGCGAGAGCTGGACCTACACGGAGGCCAACGGCAACGTCCTGGGCCAGCAGGTCACGCCGCTCGACCGGGTGGGGCTCTACGTGCCCGGCGGCAAGGCGGCCTATCCGTCGTCGGTACTGATGAACGCGATACCGGCCAAGGTCGCCGGGGTCGAACAGGTGATCATGGTCGTGCCCACCCCCGATGGGGTGCAGAACGACACCGTGCTCGCCGCGGCGCGTATCGCCGGCGTGGATCGCGTGTTCACCGTCGGCGGCGCCCAGGCCGTCGGCGCATTGGCTTATGGCACCGAGACGATTCCGGCGGTGGACAAGATCGTCGGCCCGGGGAATATCTTCGTCGCCGCCGCGAAACGTGAGGTCTTCGGCCAGGTGGGCATCGACATGATCGCCGGCCCGTCCGAGATCCTGATTGTCTGTGACGGTCACACCGACCCCGACTGGATCGCGATGGACCTGTTTTCCCAGGCCGAGCACGACGAGCAGGCGCAATCCATCCTGTTGGCCCACGATCCCGATTTCCTTGACACGGTCGCCGCCTCGATCGAACGGCTGCTGCCCGACCAGCCGCGTGCCGAAATCATCGCCAAGGCACTGGAGACCCGTGGCGCACTGATCGAGGTTGCCGACATCGATCACGCGATCGAACTGGTCAACCGCATCGCCCCCGAGCACCTGGAACTCTCGTTCGAGGGCGCCGAGAAGCGTCTGGGTGATATCCGCAACGCCGGGGCCATTTTCGTCGGTCGCTACACCGCCGAGGCCTTGGGCGATTACTGCGCCGGCCCCAACCACGTCCTGCCTACCTCGGGCACGGCGCGCTTTTCTTCGCCGCTGGGGGTCTACGACTTCCAGAAGCGCTCGAGCATCATCCACTGTTCCCCGGCCGGTGCCGCGGAACTGGGTCGCGTTGCCGACCGGCTGGCCCGTGCCGAGGGGCTCGAGGCGCACGCCCAGTCGGCTCGCTATCGGGTCGAGGCCGAGGGCTGAGCGATGGCCGCCGACTCGCCAAACCGTTTCTGGTCGAACGATCTGGGCAATCTGTCGCCCTATGTGCCGGGTGAGCAGCCGAAGATCGACGACCTGGTCAAGCTCAACACCAACGAAAACCCCTTCGGTCCATCGCCGCGGGTGATCGAGGCGATTCGTGCCGCGGTCGATGATGGCCTGCGACTTTACCCGGATCCCACCAGCCTGGCGTTGCGCGAGTGTCTCGCCGATTACCACGGCGTCACGGCCGAACAGGTTTTCGTCGGCAATGGCTCGGACGAGGTGTTGGGTTTCCTGTTCCGGGCGTTGTTCCAGCGGGGCCGGCCGGTGGTATTCCCAGACATCACCTACTCGTTCTACCCGGTCTACTGCCGGTTGTTCGGCATCGAGCCGCGCACCGTCGCCCTGGACGAGGAACTGGCCGTGGACGTCGAGGCGCTGTGCGCGATAGATCCGTCGAGCGTGGGCGGGGTGATCCTGCCCAACCCGAACGCGCCCACCGGCCGGCTACTGGCGATCGATCAGGTCGAACGACTGGCAGCACACTTCAGCGACTGCGCGGTCGTGATCGACGAGGCCTATGTGGACTTCGGCGGCGAGTCGGCGATCGGGCTGATCGACAGCTACCCGAACCTGCTGGTGACGCAAACGCTGTCGAAATCGCGTTCCCTTGCCGGGTTGCGCCTGGGTTTTGCTATTGGGGATGCCGGGTTGGTCGAGGGGCTTGCACGGGTTAAGGACAGCTTCAACTCCTACCCCGTCGACCGCCTGGCCAGCGCCGGCGCCATAGCCGCCTACGAGGACGAAGCCTACTTCGAACAGACACGTCGCGCGATCATCGCCATGCGCGAGCAACTTGGTTCGGATCTGGCGGCGCGCGGCTTCGACGTGTTGCCGTCGGCGGCCAATTTCGTGCTTGTGCGCCACGCGACCCGTGCCGGGGCGACGCTTGCTGCAGGGTTGCGGGAACGACGAGTGATCGTGCGCCACTTCGATCGCGCGCGGATCGGGGATCACCTGCGGATCACCATCGGCAACGAAGGGCAAAACGCGGCCCTTCTCGCCGCCCTCGACGAGATCCTCGTCGAGGGGTGATCTGCCTTGGGGTATTCGTGTAGATCTTCCCTCGCGGCCTGTTTTCAGCCCGGCCTGCGTGTTATTCTTCGCTCGCGTTCTGGCCAGCAACAGGCCGGCCACTACGCCACCCAATGGTGCCCTGTGTTCGTCCCTTCGCGACGGATCTCCGTGAATTCCGCCAGGCCCGGAAGGGAGCAACGGTAGCGGTCGATCCGGGCGCCGGAGATCGGCGGATGCAGGGTGCCACCCAATTGGATCCCGCGCTATGAGTTATCTGGTACTGGCACGTAAGTGGCGACCCCGGCGTTTCGACGACATGGTCGGTCAGAGTCACGTGCTCCAGGCACTCACCAACGCGCTGGATCGGGACCGTCTTCATCATGCCTACCTGTTCACCGGCACCCGCGGGGTGGGCAAGACGACGGTTGCTCGGATCTTTGCCAAGGCGCTCAACTGTGAGCAGGGCGTGTCCAGCCAGCCCTGCGGCGAGTGCGCTGCCTGCCTTGAGATCGACTCGGGGCGATTCGTCGACCTGATCGAGGTCGACGCCGCCTCGCGCACCAAAGTCGACGACACTCGCGACCTCCTGGAAAACGTTGTCTACCTGCCGGTCAAGGGCCGCTTCAAGATCTACCTGATCGACGAAGTGCACATGTTTTCCCAGGCGAGCTTCAACGCCCTGTTGAAGACGCTCGAAGAGCCGCCTGAGCACGTAAAGTTCTTGCTGGCGACCACCGATCCGCACAAATTGCCGGTAACGGTGCTGTCCCGCTGTCTGCAGTTCAACCTGCGCGCGCTGCCCCAGGCGCATATCCAAACCTATCTCGCCGACATCCTTGGCCGTGAGGGCATCGAGGCGGACTCGGAAGCCCTGCGATTGGTCGCAGACGCCGCCGCCGGTTCGATGCGCGATGCGCTGAGCCTCGTCGATCAGGCGATCGGGTTCTGTGATGGCCGGCTTGAGACCGATGCGATTGCCGACATGCTCGGCGTGACCGATCGGCGTCTCTTGCATGGGTTGCTTGATCGGCTAGCGGCCGGTGATGCCGATGGGCTGTTCGGACTGGTGGATCAGGCGTTGGAGCGATCGGCGGATCCGGCGCGTCTGTTGGCGGAACTGGCCGAAACCGTCCACCAGGCGTCACTGGCACAATGGCTGCCGACCGATGCACCGGCGCTCAACGCGGATGCCGCCACCCTGCAGCTCTGGTATCAGATTGCCTTGTCCGGTCGCCGTGACCTCGGTTGGGCGCCTTCGCCACGCGTGGGCCTGGAGATGACCCTGCTGCGCATGCTGGCCTTCGAGCCGGGCACGGGCGGAGGAGTCGGGGCGTCTCCGGCGAGTCAGGTCGGTTCCGCGGTTTCTGGGCAAGTCCCGTCGAGCCAGGGGGCGTCCCCAGCAGTCGCTCAGCGAGCATCCAAGGCGCCGGTCGGTGTCGCCGACCGGGAGCCAGTCGGTTATCGTCCCGAGGGGGGCGTTCCAGGCAGGGCGCAATCGTCGATCGCCGCGGCTGAGGAGGGGGTGAGTGCCGTCGCCAATGCCGGTGATCTCGCGGTACCCGATGCGGAGGCGAGTTCGTCGAGTGGCGGTCGGATGATCACGCCGGAAAACTGGTGCGACATCGTCGCAGAGCTTTCCATGCCGGCTCGTAACCTCGCCGAGCGCTGTCACGCGATCAACGACGACGACGCGGTCGTGCTGGTGATTGACCCGGGATTCCTCTCCATGGCCTCGAAGGCCACGCAGGAACGTCTGGTCGCACAACTTAAACGACTGGGTGTGCAGCAGCCGGTACGATTCGAAGTGGGTGACACGTCGGCCGCCGCAACGCCGGTGCGCGCCAAGCCGGCCGAAAAGGTTGGGCCAACCGGGCCAGCCGGGCCAGCCGGGGCACCTCGCGAGTCGTTATCGCCACCGGTCGGGGCGGTGGAAACCCCGGCACAAATCCGGGAGCGCAACGAGCAAGCGGACGCCGAGGCGCGTGAGCAATCGTTGCGCGACCATCCGGCCGCTCGCGTCATCGCTGAACGCGCCGGGGCCGAACTGATTCGAGAATCCGTGCGTCCCCTGGACGAACACGGTGCAGTCAACGAACGTTAGCCAGCAGGAGACATCGGCAAATGAAAGGTGGAATGGGCAACCTGATGAAGCAGGCGCAGGCGATGCAGGAAAACATGCAGCGCATGCAGGAAGAAGTCGCCAAGATGGAAGTCGAAGGCCAGTCCGGTGGCGGCCTGGTCAAGGTCACCATGACCGGCAAGCACGAGGCACGGCGTGTCTCGATCGACCCGAGCCTGCTGGAAGACGACAAGGACATGCTCGAGGATCTGATCGCCGCGGCAATCAACGACGCCTCGCGGCGCATCGAGCAGGAACAACAGGAAAGAATGTCGGGCATGACCTCCGGCATGAACCTGCCGCCGGGCTTCAAGATGCCGTTCTAAACCGGCTTTGCCTGATTTCATCGCCCGATCCGTTTTGGGTCGGGCGTTTCTCGTTTGGGAGACGTGAATCGTGCAATTCTCGCCCAGTTTCCAGCAATTGATCGATGCCCTACGTTGCCTGCCGACCGTCGGACAGAAGACGGCCCAGCGGATGGCGCTGCACCTGCTCGAACGGGATCGTGCCGGGGCAGGGCACCTGGCCGAGGCGATCGGCGAGGCACTGGAAAAACTCGGGCATTGCCGCTTTTGTCGGGTGTTCACCGAGGGCGATATTTGTCCGATCTGCGCCGACGGTCAGCGTGATGATCGTCTGTTGTGCGTGGTTGAATCGCCGGCCGACTGGATCGCCATCGAATCCTCCGGCGCCTATCAGGGGCGTTATTTCCTGTTGCTGGGTCGCCTGTCGCCGCTGGACGGTATTGGTCCGGACGAGCTGAAACTCGACCAGTTGGCCGCACGCCTCGACCAGGCGGGGATCGAGGAGGTGATCCTTGCCACCAGTGCGACCATCGAGGGTGAGGCGACCGCCGGCTACGTCACCGAATTGGCCCGTTCACGGGGCCTGCGTGTCACGCGTCTGGCGCAGGGTGTGCCGATGGGCGGCGAACTCGAGTACATCGATGCCAGCACCTTGAGTCTGGCGCTCAAGGGCCGTCGGGAAGCCGAATCATAGAGCGGTTAACGGCAACTACTATCAGTCTCGTCGTGTCGGATGCTCTTGCCCAAAGGGCAGAAATCGCCAGGTCTGCCTTTCGGGTTGCACGCCCTCACCATGCCTATTGCCACCGTTTCCTCTTTGCCACGCGGGGGCTGGCTTGAAGCGTGATCACGCTGGAGCCCCTTGGGCTCCGCTCTGCACCTGCGGGATGGGAACTGACGGATCAAGTTCGATCAGGCGCATGAACTGCGTGCGGGGTCGCTCGACCGCTGTTGTCGTGTTCTCGCGTTCCAGGCAGGCGGCCGAGTCGTTGTCGCCCGCCCGTGCTGGAGTCGGTGGCAGGAGAAACGGCGGCTCAATGGCGAGGCTCCGATAACATCGGAGACCCGGTCTGATCGGTCTACTGCTTGCCTTGCCATCGCTGCGCGACCGGGAGCGGGATTACCCCGCGGTGCAGATTCAGCAAGAGGTGTTTCCACGCCGCAGGTCACCCAGACCGATTGCCTGGCGCTGTGCCGTCTTGAGCAGGGCACCGGAGCGAGGATCCCTGTATTTTGGCGGACGTGGAAGGCGTCTTTTGAAGGGCGCGGCTCCACAGCCTTGGCAGAGGCTTATATGCTGGTGCTGTTCTGCTCGTCGATCACCGTATCCGGGCCGGTGGCATTGCGGTCGGCGGGATAGTGGATTACCCGGTTCCGCCCCTTGCGTTTGGCCGCCAGCAAGGCGTCGTCGGCGCGCTGAATGACGCCATCGGGGATGTCGTGATCGATTACGTTGGTCAGGCCGATCGATATGGTCAACTCGCCCAGCTCACGGCCGCTTTCCGCCAGTCGCAGCTTGGACTGCGAGATGATGTTGCGCAGCTTGTTGGCGACGGCCAGCGCGCCCTCGGTCGGGGTTTCCGGTAGCACTATCGCGAATTCCTCACCCCCGTAGCGCAGCACCTGGTCCTGGCCCTTGACGTGCTCGCGGAGGGTTCGGGCGATAAAGCGCAGAATCTTGTCGCCGACCAGATGTCCGTAGTTGTCGTTGATCTGCTTGAAGTGATCGATGTCCGCCAGCAGGAACGCGCCCGGCTCGCTAGCCGAGAGGGCGGCCGTGATCTGCTTTTGCAGCATGTCATTAAGGCCGCGTCGGTTAGGTAGCCCGGTGAGCGGATCGGTGCGGGCATCGCGGCGGGCGCTCTCGAGCTCCTTGCGCAGCTTGGCAATCTGGTCACCGGCGCTATTCATCTGGTCGGAGGATTCCAGCGCGCTCTTCTCTACGTGGCGGGTATCTTCCATCACCTCCTCGGTCAACGTCCGTAGGGCTTCAACCGATTCGCTGCGATCGATCTGGCGCACGAAGTCGCCCAGGGTCGAGGCGAAGTTCGAGAATTCGTTCCCGGTGTTCAGCATCTGCAGCATCATGTTGCGCATCACTCGCAGCATGACGTCCTGGGCGCGACCCATCTGCTTGAGCGCACCGTTCAGCACGTGCGTGTCGAACAGGTCCTGGGCGACGTCCTGGGTCAGGCCCTTGCTGCTGTTGATCGCGTCGTCCATGTCCTTGGTGAGACTGGCGTCGCGCTTGAGGGCGCGCTCGTAGAACAGGGTAATGTAGACGGGGGTCGGCGGCAGCCCCAGCTCGGCGAGCTGCGAGAGCACCATCCGCATGATCTCACTGGCTTGGCTGCGGTCGTGGGTGTAATCGAACATGTGGCGTTCCAGTTCTTTACGTCGCATCCGGCGACGTGAGTTGGTGTATCGCGTCGGGCCCACCGCAGTACGTCGACGCGATGATATTTGTTAGTCGTAGAGAAGTTCCGACAACTCGCGTGAGAGCTGGTGCTCTTCCACGCCATTGGCCTGCAACAGTTCGCGCAGATGTGTCAGGGCATCGAGTTCGATGCTCGACCATGCCAAGGCGAGGGTCCGGTTCGACTCGCGGACGATGCGGGCGGTGAGCTCGACGAGCACGGTCTGGTCCGGATCGGAGAGGATCTCGATGTTGAGCGATTCGGCGACACAGTCGTCGCCGAGGCTGCCGGCGGTTTCGAGCTCGATGAGGATGCCCTTGAGAGAGACGTCGAGAATGGTGCCCCGCAGCGTTTCTTTCGGGCAGCGAATACGCACCGGGAGTCGTATCTCGACACGGGCGAAGCGGCGTTGCGTGATCATTCCGTTGTATTGCTCCTGGACGACTGTGGTGCACTGAGCCGCAAGTGCACCAAAGCATACTTTCTTCCGGCGCCAAGCGCCACTGGCGGGGCTCGAGCGGAAGCCCGCTTGGTGTTTGCCGGGCTGATAGAATGGTCACCATGCCAAAAGTGATCGAGATCCGCACCCCCGGACGGGGCTTTACCAACATCACCAGCCAGGTGCAGGCCGAGTTGTCCGGCAGTGGCCTGTGTCATCTGTTCCTGCAGCACACCAGTGCCTCGCTGATCCTGACGGAAAATGCCTCACCGGAGGTGCGCACGGACCTTGAGACACTGATCGGCCGCGCGGCCCCGGATGGCGACCCCGCCTATCTCCACGACGACGAGGGGCCGGACGACATGGCCGCCCACTTTCGTACGCTGTTGGCGGGTCACGAACTCTCGTTGCCCATGAGCGATGGCCGTCTGATGCTGGGAACCTGGCAGGGCGTCTTTCTTTGGGAGCACCGGGCCCACCCGCACCGGCGGCGCATCGTGATCACCCAACTGCCCGAGCGGCAATGACCCCGCTCGCCGGTGGCTGGCCGCTGGTGCCGGCCGAGTTGTCCTGGCGTGGCGACGGCACCCCGCACGGCGAGGCGGTCGGTGATCTCGATTTTTGCCGCCGGGATGGTTTCGCCGAGAGCCACCATGTCTTTCTCGCCGGCAACGAGCTGCACGCCCGCTTCGCCCTCGGCCGGGGCAACCGCATCCTCGAGACGGGTTTCGGCACGGGGGGCAATTTCCTCGTCACCGCGTTGCGGTTCCTGGAACTGGCGCCGCCGGAGGCCACCCTCGAATTCGTCAGCCTGGAACCCCACCCGGTCGCGGCCGTCGATTTGCCGCGCCTGGCCGTTGTTCAGCAACGCGCGGCGCAGCAGTGGCTTGCCGGGCAGCCGCGGTGCTCGGCAGGGGCCGTTGAACGGTTCGTTGCCCTGCAATCTGCCCTCCACGCGCAGTGGCCCGACCCCGTGCCCGGATTTCATCGGCGTCTGCTCGCGGGTGGGCGTATTCGCCTGACGATGATCTGGGGCGACCCCAGTATCCAGTTCCCGCGCCTTGAGGGCCGATTCGATGCCTTCTATCTCGATGGGGCTGCCCCCGGCCGCCATCCCGAGTCGTGGCGGGAACCACTGGTCGCGCAACTGGGCCAGCGATCCGCAACGGGGGCGACGGCCGCCACGGTAGCTGAGGCTCCATGGATGCGTGAGGCGCTGGCCGCGGCAGGCTTCGTTGTTCGGCATCGCCCGGGCTTCGCTCACAAGGACGACATGCTCGTCGCCCGCCGCGATGACGGGCAGGGCAATGACGTGCCCGCTCCGAGTCGGGTCGAGGGCCCCATCGCCGTTCTGGGCGCCGGGATGGCGGGCACCACGGCGGCCCGAGCGCTCACCCGACGGGGGCGCGAGGTCGTGGTGTTCGAGGCAGGGGCGGCACCCGCCGGTGGGGGGTCGGGCAACCCGGCCGGCTTGGTGGCGCCGGTGATCAGTCGTGACTGGAACCGCCTGTCGCAACTGACCGCGACCGGCATGGGCTTCATGCGCGCCGAACTGGGTGAACTGGTCGATGGGGAGACGGCCGCGTTTGACGGCGTGATCAAGCTCGCGCGTAGCGAGCGACACGTGGCGAAGCAGGTCGGGATTTTCGAGGCACTGCAGCCCGCCCCGACCTTCGCCCAGTGGTGCGAGGCTGCCTCGTTGCGTGCACTGACGGGGGTGGCCGATATCGATTCCCCGGGCTGGTACTTTCCGACGGCCGGCTGGCTGCGCCCGCGCATGGTCATTGCCCACTGGCTGGCCGCGCCCGGTATCGAAACGCGACTGGATCGGCCGGTGCAGCAACTGCTTGGTGAGGCGGGCGCCTGGCGAGTCCAGACAGCCGACGGACTGACGCACGGGCCGTTTGCCGAGGTGATCGTGGCGGCCGGCCCGTCAAGCGGGGCCCTGATCGAGACACTGGGACCGTGGATCGAGCCGTGTCGGGGGCAGGTCAGCTGGGGGACGCACGGGAGTGACAGATCCGACCATGCCCCGGTGAGTGGTCGCCCCCTGGTGCGCGAGGGCTATGCGCTCGACCTGCCAAGTGGCGAGCGCCTGTTTGGGGCGAGCTTCCTGCCCGGCGATACCGAGCTTGTGGTCCGGGACGGCGAGCACGAGGAAAACCGGCAACGGCTCGCCGCCATCGCGCCCTCACTCGACGCGGAGTTGTCTGCCGTTGGATTGCAGGGGCGCGCCTCCTTGCGTGCCACCACGCCGGACCGCCTGCCGATCGTGGGGCGGATAGCCGACGGGCTGTGGGTATCGACCGGGCATGGCGCCCGCGGCCTCACCTGGTCGGCGTGGCTTGCCGAGTACCTCGCCGCGCAAATCGAGCAAACCCCGTCGCCGTTGCCACGGGACCTCGCCGACGGGCTGCGCCCGCAACGCTTCGACGAACGTGCCGCTCGCAAGCAGGCACGCCGCGGCGGACGGTCCGGCTAAAACCGAGCGATGGGGGGAGTCGGCCCGATCAGTCGGCTAGGCGGCGAATGCGTTCGCGCTGAGCGGCCAGTTCCTCGAACTCGGCCTCGAAGCCTGCCAGTCGCTCGCGTTCCTGGTTGACCACGGCCTCCGGTGCACGCTCGACGAAGTTGGCATTCGACAACTTGCCGCGTGCCTTCTCGATCTGCTTCTCGATGCCCTCGACCGCCTTGTTCAGGCGCTCGAGTTCCGCGGTGACGTCGATCAGGCCGGCCAGCGGGATGTGCACCTGCATCTTGCCGACCAGCGCCATCGCCGATTCCGGCAATTCGCCATCGAGTTCCTCGATCGACTCGATTCGAGCAACGGTGGTCAGCAGCGGTTCGAGTTCCGTGATGCGCGCCCGGTCGAGGTCACTGGCCTCGCTGACCAGGACCGGCAGCGGCTTGCCCGGTGGGATGTCCATCTCGGCGCGGATGCGGCGCACGCCGAGGATGAAGCCCTGCAGCCACTCGATCGCCTCGCGCGCCTCGGGGTCGCGCTGCGACTCGTCGGCGACCGGGAAGGCCGTGGTCATGATGGTGTCGTCATCCGCGCGCTTGGTGCCGGCCAGCGGCGCGACCCGCTGCCAGATGGTCTCGGTGATGAACGGGATGAACGGGTGCAGCAGGCGCAGCAGGGTCTCGAGTACCCGCACCAGCGTGCGGCGGGTGCCGCGCTTCGCTGCCTCGTCGCCGTGCTTGATCGCCGGCTTGGAAAGCTCGAGGTACCAGTCGCAGTAGGTACTCCAGGTGAAGTCGTAAAGCGCCTGGGCGGCGAGATCGAAGCGGTACGTCTCCAGGTGCTTGGTGACCGTGGCCTCGCAGGCCTGCAATTCGCCGATGATCCAGCGGTCGGCGGTGCCCAGCGTGACCGGTTCATCGCCGAGTCCCGTGTCCTCGCCCTCGCACTGCATCAGCACGAAGCGACTGGCGTTCCAGAGCTTGTTGCAGAAGTTGCGGTAGCCCTTTACGCGCTCAAGGTCGAAGCTGATGTCGCGCCCGGTAGTCGCCTGGGCGGCGAAGGTGAAACGCAGGGCGTCGGTGCCGTGCTCCTCGATACCGTCGGGGAACTCCTCGCGGGTCTGTTTCTCGATCAGCCGTGCCTTCTTCGGCTGCATCAGGCCGGTGGTGCGCTTTTCCACCAGCGCTTCCAGGTCGATGCCGTCGATGATGTCGATCGGGTCGAGCACGTTGCCCTTGGATTTGGACATCTTCTGGCCGTGGGCATCGCGCACCAGACCGTGGACATACACCTCGCGGAAAGGGACGTCCTTGCCGAAGTACTTGCCCATCATCACCATCCGGGCGACCCAGAAGAAGATGATGTCAAAACCGGTGACCAGCACGCTGGTGGGGTAGAAGCGTTCGAGCTCCGCGGTGTGCTCGGGCCAGCCCAGCGTGGAGAACGGCCACAACGCGGAGGAGAACCAGGTGTCGAGCACGTCCTCGTCCTGGGTCAGTTCCTCGTCCGCGCCGATCTCGTACTTGGCGCGCACCTCCGCCTCGTCGCGACCGACGAAGATATTGCCGTCCGAGTCGAACCACGCCGGAATGCGGTGGCCCCACCACAGTTGCCGACTGATGCACCAGTCCTGGATGTTCTCCAGCCACTGGAAATAGGTGTTCTCCCAGTTGCCGGGCACGAAGCGGATGTCGCCAGAGCGCACGGCATCAATCGCCGGTTCGGTGATCGCCTTTTTGCCGCCGGGCTTGCCGGTGACCGTCTCGTCGCGGGTGAGATCGACGAACCACTGGTCCGTCAGCAGCGGCTCGATTACCGTGCCGCTGCGGTCGCCGCGCGGGACCATCAGCTTGTGGTCGTCGATCTGGACCAGCAGCCCCTCGGCCTCAAGATCGCCGATGATCTGGCGGCGGGCCTCGAAACGATCCAGCCCGCGGTAGCGCTCCGGCAGGTGCGGGTCGGTGTCACGCGCCGCCTCGCCGACGCATTCGGCCGCCTCGCGGATGGTGGCGGTCTCGGTGAGCACGTTGAGCATCGGCAGGTCATGGCGCTGGCCGATGGCGTAGTCATTGAAGTCGTGCGCCGGGGTGATCTTGACGCAACCCGAACCGAACTCGGGGTCGACGTAGTCGTCACTGATGATCGGAATGCACCGGCCGACCAGGGGCAGGGTGATGGTTTCGCCGATCAGGTGCTTGTAGCGCTCGTCTTCGGGGTGAACGGCCACCGCGGTATCGCCGAGCATGGTCTCGGGACGGGTGGTCGCGACCACCAGGTGACCCTCACCATTGGTCAGCGGGTAGCGCATGTGCCACAGGTGCCCCTTTTCCTCCTCGCTGACCACTTCGAGGTCGGAGACGGCGGTGCGCAGTACCGGATCCCAATTGACCAGGCGCTTGCCGCGGTAGATCAGGCCGTCCTCGTACAGGCGAACGAAGACCTCGCGGACCGCCTCGGACAGTCCGTCGTCCATGGTGAATCGCTCGCGTGACCAGTCGCAGGAGGCACCGAGGCGCTTCATCTGCTCGGTGATGAAGCCGCCGGATTGCTCCTTCCATTCCCAGACCTTGTCCAGGAATTGCTCGCGGCCAATGTCGTGACGTGAGACCCCTTCGGATTCCAGCCGGCGCTCGACCACCATCTGCGTGGCGATGCCGGCATGGTCGGTGCCCGGTTGCCACAGCGTGGCCTCACCGCGCATCCGGTGCCAGCGGGTCAGCGTGTCCATCAGGGTGTCCTGAAAGGCATGACCCATGTGCAGCCGGCCGGTGACGTTTGGCGGCGGCAGCATGATGCAGTAGGCACCCTCGGCCTGCATGTCCGGCTTGAACTGGTCGCCTTCCATCCAGCGCTGGTAGCAGTCCTGCTCGATCTGTCGGGGGTCGTAAGTCTTGTCCATGCCGTTATTCAGGTTCGCTTGTCGTCGGGTCGGGAGGCCGGGGCGGGGCCGCCGGGGATGATTTCGGGTCTACTCGTCGCGGGGTCGGACCGATTCAACGCGATGGTGGTCGATGGTCGCACCGGCACTTTTGTATTGCCGCCAACGAGCACGGGCGTCCGCGCGAGGTTGCTCGCCGGCGGGAATGACCTCGTCGATATGCTCGCGCTCGGTCGGTCGCGGGATCGTCGCACCGGTGAGATTGATCACGCGGGCAAAGCCGCCGGCCTCCGGGTCGCAACCGATGAAGATCGGGGCGTGGTCGGCGTCTTCCGGGTCGGCGGTGTGAGGCACGAAGCGGTCGTCACGGTATGACCAGAGGTAGTCGTCAAAGCCTTCCACGTGGGCGAGACTGGCGCAGACCACGTAGGTGGGGCGCTGTGCCTCGGCCTGTCCGGCGCAGAGTTCGGCGGCGAAGTACCAGAAGGCATCCTCGGCCGGGTCGTCGATCAGGTGGAATACAATCTCGCTCATCTGGGCCTTCGGGCGTGGTCGATGTCCGGGTTGGGGTGTGCTGCGACGCTGGCGCTCAGTCGGTATGCTGCCCGTCGGATACTGGAAACCGGGGCCGCCAACGCCCACGCCACGGAGCAAACGAGCATTATGCCCAATTACCCCATGTCGCCCAAGGCGACCGGTCCAGAAATCGGCCCGGTGATGGTCTGCCCGAGCGTTATCGCGTCCCAATATTTCAATGGCTTCGCGAGGGAATCGTGAGATCGCTTAAGCCAGGTCTGTTGGCCATTTTTAGTTGGATGGCCGTGCTGCTGGTGCTGGGGGTGGCGGTTGTCTGGGTGGGACCCGAGCGTCTGATCGCGCCCTGGCTTTCGATCGACCCATTGGCTCTTCTGGTGGCGCTTGCGCTGATGATGGCCAGTTACCTCATCCGCACCCTGCGCATCACCCGCTATTTCCCGGACCGTCTGGCCGGGCATTTCTGGTCGGCGTTTCGTCTGTCGAGCTGGCACAACCTGATGAATAATCTGCTGCCGATGCGTTCCGGTGAGCTGGCGTTTCCGGTGTTGATGCAGCGCTACTATCGACTGGCTCCGCTGGAGAGCATGCCGGTGCTGTTCTGGTTCCGTCTGCTCGACCTGCAGGTGGTGTTGCTGATCGGCCTGGCTGCCGGCGGGCATCTGCTCGGTCTTTCCGCCGGGCTTTTGGGCCTGTTGTTCGTCTTGCTGCTGTTGGCCCCGGTGGTTGCCTACGGTCTGCGCCACTGGTTGCACGGGGTGCTCGCCCGGCGGGATGGCCGGCTTGCGCAAAAGGGCGTGACGATGCTTGCGAGCCTGCCCGATCGGCCGACACGATTGCTCGGCACGCTGTTCTGGACCTGGGCGAACTGGTTGGTCAAGTTGGCCGCGCTGGGCTGGGTCTTGGCCGCCCTGGCCCCGGTCGGTTTCGTCGCCGGGGTGCTCGGGGCGATCGGCGGGGATCTGACCACGGTGTTGCCCGTGCATGCGCCGGGCGGGTTTGGCACCTACGAGGCCGGCGTGGCGCTGTTGCTAGCGCCCCTGGTCGACGAGCCACGCACCGTGTTGGCGGCGGCGGTCAACCTTCACCTGTTCGTGCTGGGCACCGCGCTGCTGGCCGCGGCGCTGGCGCTGTTTATTCGTCGTCCGTCTTCGCGTTGAGCTCATCGGCCGCCGCGTGGCGAATCAACTGATCGAGCGAGGCCATGTAACCCTGAAGCCGTGCCTCGAAGGCCACGCCCGGCACGGCCCCGTCGTGAAATTCCTGCAGCAGCGACAGGATGCCAGTGGCCAGATGGCGATGGCGGTCAAGGTTTTCGGTCGCCCACCAGGACGCCGCGGCACGCAGTTGGTGGTGGCGCTCGGATTGCTCCAGGTGGGCCCGACCCAGTGAACGCAACCCCCAGAGGGCGGCCATGGCGCCAAGTGCCGTGCGCGGCCGGGCGGGGTTGGTCGCGAAATCGAACCGTGTCATCCAGCCAGCGAGGGCGTTGCGGCGCATCGGTTGGGCGATCGCGTAGCCCTGGCCGAGCTGGCCGCCGAGCAGGGCGGTGGCCTCGATCAGGTCGGGCGTTTCCAGGCCTTCGACCACGGTGCGCAACTCCAGGGCCTGGGCCATCTGGATCATCGAGGCGATGAAGGTCAGAACCCGACCGGGTTCGTGCTGGGCCGCGCGCACCATGCCCTGGTCGATCTTGACCGTGTTAAACGGCAGGCTGCGCAGCCGCAACAGGTTGTTGTAGCCCGAACCGAGGTCGTCCATGGCGAGACTGACCCCCAGCTCGCCGATGCGCTGCATGGGGCCGGCCAGATCGCCCGGTTCGAAGCCGGTGTCACCCTGTTCGAGCAGCTCGAGCGTGATCCGGTGTGGACTCACCGCGTGGCGGTCGAGCGCGGCACGCACGTGTCCTGGTGTGGCCGGGTCCATCAGCACGCTCACCGGCAGGTTGATGGCGACCGACAGTGACGGGCCGTGGCGTGCCTCGATGTCGCGCAGGCAGATCAGCGCCTGATCCAGGCCCAGTTCGAACAGGCGCATGACCTGGCCGTCATTGAGCCACGGGATGAACATGTTCGGCAGGATCACCTCGCCATCCGGCAGATACAGGCGGGCCAAGGCCTCCAGCGTGGTCAGGCGGCCCGTCTGCACGTCGATGACCGGCTGGAAGATCATCTCCAGTCCGCCGTCATAGAAGGCCTGTCGCCAGCGGTCATAATCGCCCTTGGCGTAGAGTAGGGCCGCCGGACTGCGGATCTGTCGCCAGGCCTGGCTGACCAGCGCCATCAACTGGCCGGCAAAGCCCTGCAGCCTCGCATTCGCGAACATGCCGGGGATGCGACCGTGCAGGCAAATGACCGCGATCGGCTGGTCGCGGTTGTCGAGGATCGGGATTGCCACCGAGCTGCGCACCCCCAGTACCCCGGCCGGCTTGGCCCAGGGGACGCCCGCGGGATCGTCGAGGGTGTTGTCCATCCTCACCACGCGAGCCTGTCGATAGGCGACCGAAACCGGATGATCCGACTCCGGGCGCTTGAGATCCAGCGTGGGATACCGGTCGCTTCGCTCGTCCGGGCAGCTGAAGAGGTCGACGCCTTCGGCATAGTTGGCAACGAAGCGGCCGTCCGCGTTGGGTGAGAGGATCGCTACGCCATCGATGCCGGGCAGACCGGACAGGGTGTCGAGCAGGTGCTCGTTGAAGTCCGGCCAGTTGCGCTCGTCGCGGCGACGCTGGTCGATCTCGACCAGGCCGGCATGGAACTCGTCGTCCACCGCCTGGCCGGCGGTGAGCTGGTGGGAGAGTTCCATGCTGAGTCGTTCGGTGAAGACTCGCTCGAGCCGGTTCTGGTGACGCTGGTTGAGGTGGGCGCGATTGAAGGTGTCGTTGAACTCGTGCATGTAGACCGTGATCGCACGGACCAGGTCGCTGGGCGAGACACCCGCCAGGGCATGCACGTGGCCGATCTGACGGGCGCGATTGATGTGCGCCTCTTCGCTCAGATTGGGGTCGAGCAGGAAGGCCAGATGCTCTGCCTGCTGGGTCTGCAGCGTTGCGTATTCCGCGGTCGACAGGTGGCCGAGTACGGTACGGATCGATTCCTGCTTGGACAGCTCGGCGTAGAACCGGTCGATGAAATCGTCGCTGAGACGATCCACCTCCGGCTGAATTCGCTCGAGAAGCATCTTCGCGGCAGGGCCATATGCCGGAACAGCATCGGCCACCTCGGGAAGATCCAGGCCTCGTTGTGTGGTCTCCCGCTCCCAGATCACCCAGTCCTGTCGGCGGGCCGATTTGTTGTTCTTGGCGGCGTACAGCGCGGCGTCCGCATTGCGGATCAGCTGTTGCGGTGCGCTGTCGTCGAGTGGATAGCGCGTGACCCCGATCGAGCCGTTGGCGTGGACCTCGACACCGTCTTCCAGGGAAATCGGTCGACGGATGGTGGTGGCCACGCGATCGAGTACCCGCGCCAGTCCCTCGTCACCCTCGATGTCTTCCAGGATCAGCAGGAACTCGTCCCCGCCAAGCCGGGCGGCGGTGTCGGTATCCCGGATCGCGTTTTTCAGGCGCGCGGCGAGCGTCATCAGCATCTCGTCGCCGGCGGCATGACCGAAGCGGTCGTTGATCGGTTTGAAATCGTCCAGATCGAGTAGCGCGACCGCGAGCATCTGATGGTGCCGGTCTGCCCGCGCCAGTGCCTTGGGCAGTTCGGCGTCGACGGCGCGGCGATTGGCCAGGTTGGTCAATGGGTCGTGATAGGCAAGATAGGTGTTGCGCCGCTGTTCCTCGTCGAGCCGATCGCGCAGGTCGAGCTGTTCGAGGCTGCGATTGACCAGTTCGCCAAGGTGCAACAGTACCTCGGTCACCTGCTGGTCGAGATCGGACTCGGCCGCGGCGATTACCACCAGGAACGCCCAGAGCCGACCGCCCCGCGAAAGCGGAACGAGGGCCGCACGCGGCGGGGTGTCGAACCAGTTCAGCTGCGCGAAGGGCTCGGCAATACGCTCGTCGATCACCAGGCGTCGGCCGGCATCGACCAGCGCATGGGCGCGTCGAATCCCGTCTTCGAGCGTGCGTTGCACCTCCGCACTGGGCTGGTCGATGATCTCGCTGTCACCCCCGGTGGCAATCGGGGTGATGCCGTGGTCGGCCGGTGCGACCCAGGCCCCCAGGAACAAACCGGTCTCCACGAGTTGTGTACAGACCACCTCCAGCATGCGTTGCTCGTCCTCGGCGAGGATCAGGGTGTCGATCTGCGCGAGCAGCGACTGCATCAACGCCTGGTCGCGTTCCAGCCGTTCGATCCGCTGGCACTGGCGGTCATTGAGTAGGGCGGCATCCGGCTGCGTGCTGGCAAATACGTGGTCAATGCTCGTGCGCAGACGGGCGAGCGTCGACTCGTCGGGGAGGGTTTCAACGATCTCGATGGCCCAGTAGCCGGGCGTACCGTCTGTGGGACCAAGTGCCTGCAACAGAAGACGTTCCTCGATGTCCTCCATTGCGGTGGCCGGCTCTGATGCCGCATCCGGGTGCGGCAGTAGGGCTCGGTCGAAGTCGTTGCTCGCCGCCAGCAGGCGGCCTTCCTCGCTCAGGAATACCGCACTGCGCGATAGGGCGGGATAACAGACGGCAATCGTATCGAGCAGGGTCGCGATCGCCTCGTCACGAGGCAGTCGATTGCCCAGCAAACGGGCGATTGCCTCGAGTCGCTCGGGTGTCATCGGAGAGTCTGCCGGTGGCGATTGGTCGCGGCTTGTAGGCAGCTTGAGTGCCGGTGGGATTGCCATGTCGACGGCAAGACCGGCAGGCGGGGAGGTGCCGTTGGAGGGCTGGGTTGGTGGTGGCTCATGTCGGATAGAGGATCAAGCCGTCGGGGGTTGGGGTCAAGTCGGTGGTTGCTGCGCATCGACGTTTGGCAGCACCCTTTGTTGGTCAGACTGGCAACAGATGTGGCCGGGAAAGGCTTCGCTACGTGGTGGCGGTCGCTGGCGTTCCTGCCGTACACTGCCCGCGTTTTGTCCATACCGGATTCTCATTGTTGATCCGATGACCGCCGGCTGCCGTCCTTGCCGGATTTCGGGTCGATCGCGTATCCGGGTCCATGACGCGCTCAACATTCCGCGCGTTTCAAACCGTCACGCGCTACCACGGGGTGCCCCACGCCATGACAACCCATCTCGCCGCGCCACTTTCCATCGTCGTGCCGATGTTCAATGAACAGGAGAACGTCTCGCCGTTGGTTGAGCGGGTCCACGAGGCGTTGGCCGATTACACCGGGGCCTGGGAGCTGTTGCTGGTCGACGACGGGTCGTCGGACGCCACGGTCGCCCGGATCCGCGAGGCGCGCGAGGCCTTCGGTTCGCACGTCCGGCCGGTGCCGCTCACGCGCAACTTCGGCCAGACCGCCGCCATGCAGGCCGGCATTGATCTGGCCCGTGGCGAGGTGATCGTCACCATGGACGGTGATCTGCAGAACGACCCGATTGACATTCCGCGCATGGTCGACCGATTGTTGCGCGAGGATCTCGACCTGGTTGCCGGTTGGCGGCGGGATCGCAAGGACAACTGGGTGCGCAAGGTGCCCTCTTGGCTGGCCAACCGGCTGATCCGCCGCCTGACTGGGGTGAATCTGCACGATTACGGCTGCAGCCTGAAGGTCTTCCGTGCCGACGTGATCAAGGGTGTGCGTCTTTACGGCGAGATGCACCGGTTCATCCCGGCCTGGCTCGCTACGCAGACGGCCCCCAGCCAGATCGCCGAGGAAGTGGTCACGCATCATCCGCGTACCGCGGGCACCTCCAAGTACGGGTTGTCGCGCACCTTCCGCGTGATCATCGACTTGATCAGCGTCTACTTCTTCATGCGCTTCTCGGCGCGGCCGGCGCACTTCTTCGGGCTGCTGGGCACGGGCTTTGGTCTGCTGGGTGGGCTGGGGATGTTCTACCTGCTGGTCGAGAAGATACTGGGACACGACATCGGTGACCGGCCACTGCTGCTGGTCTCGATCCTGTTCATCCTCATCGGCGTACAGATGCTGACCACCGGCGTGCTCTCCGAGATGCTTTCCCGGACCTACTACGAATCTCGCGACGTGCGCACCTACCATCTACCGGCACGTTTTGACCTGGCTGGTGAGAACGACGCGTTCCGCATGCCGTCGACCGGGCGTCATAGAGGAGCCGACGGCGATGTTCCGGCCGAGGGGGATCAGGCATGACCACCCAGACCGCATTTCGTCGTGATCCGGCCCCCGCCAGCCAGTTGGTATTGGCCTACGTGCTGACCGCGGCCGTGCTGCTGGTGGGCGTGTTCGCCTGGCCGGGCGCCCGTGAGTCCCTGTTTCATGTCTTCAACGCACTGGGGGGCATCGAGTCGACCCAGCCGTTCTGGGCCGGGGTGAACGCCCTGGCCGACTCCTGGCTGACGCTGGGGTTGTTGTTGCCGTTCGTGCTCTGGCGGCCCCGGTTGGCGATCCTGCTGCTGTTCGCCGCGATCGTCGCTACCGCGATCACGCACAGTCTCAAGCCGTTACTCGACGTGCTCCGTCCCCCGGGCGTGCTCGACGCCGATGCATTCAACCTGATCGGTCACTCGATCCGCTCCGAGGCCTTTCCCTCCGGGCATACCGTGACCGCGTTTACCTTCGCCGGCTTGTTGATCCTGGGCTTGCGTCCACGCTGGCCGTGGGTCGCGCTGTTGCTCGCGGTTGCCTCGGTAATGGGTATCTCGCGGATGGTGGCCGGTGTCCACTGGCCGACCGACGTGCTGGCCGGGGCGATCGTCGGATTGCTGTCGGTAGTGGTGGCCGTCTGGCTGGTCGGTCGCTGGCCGGCGGCCCGCCATGCCCGCTGGCCGGTGCCGGTAGCGGTGTTCGTCTGCGCGGTATGCGCCCTGGGGGCACCCTGGGTCGATGTCGGTTATCCGCAGGGTGTCTGGGCCAACTGGATGGTCGCGTTTATCGGCGTTGTCGCCCTGTTTGTTGGCACGCTGCGGTACTGGCCGGGGCGGATGAGCCGGTCACTGGATCGTCGATTGGGTCGTCTAGGGTCACGGTGGCGTTGATGAACGTCGCGAGGATCGTCAAAACGGGGTGTGCGAGGCTATAATTCCACCATGTCACTGATCGCCTTCGGGGTTAACCACAAGACCGCACCGGTAGATGTGCGCGAGCGCATCGCGTTCGGCCCCGATCGCGTGCACAACGCCCTCAAGGAACTGCTCGGTGATGGCGGGGCGCGGGAGGCGGCGATCGTCTCGACCTGCAACCGCACCGAGATCTACACCCACGCCGAATGCGTCACCGACGAGCTGGTCGAGTGGCTGGCGACGTTTCATCAGATGTCGCCGGAGGCACTAAAACCCTACATCTACGCGCACACCGACGAGTCGGCGATCCGTCACCTGATGCGGGTGGCTTGCGGGCTCGACTCGATGGTGCTGGGCGAGCCGCAGATACTCGGCCAGATCAAGGACGCCTTCACGCTGGCGCAGGACGCCAACGCGTTGGGCCCGATTCTTGGCCGCCTGTTCCAGAACACCTTCGCGGTGGCCAAGCAGGTGCGCACCGACACGCAGATCGGCGCCTCGCCAGTTTCTGTGGCGTTTGCCGCGGTCAGCTTGGCCCGGCAAATCTTCGGCTCGCTCGAGGAAAAGACGGCACTGTTGATCGGGGCCGGGGAAACCATCGAGTTGTGCGCACGCCATCTGCAGTCGGCCGGGTTAACCCGGGTGATTGTCGCCAATCGTTCGATTGAGCGGGCTCACATGCTGGCCGAACAGTACGATGGCAGCGCGATCGGGCTGGGCGACATCCCCGCGCACCTGCATCGTGCCGACATCGTCATCTCCTCGACCGCCAGTTCCCTGCCGGTGCTCGGCAAGGGCGCGGTCGAGCAGGCGATTCGCGAGCGCAAGCGCCGCCCGATCTTCATGGTCGACATCGCCGTGCCGCGCGATATCGAGCCGCAGGTCGGGCAAATGCAGGATGTGTATCTCTACACGGTCGACGACCTCAAGACAGTCATCGATGAAGGCCAGCGCAGCCGTCGCGAGGCGGCCGAGCAGGCCGAGGAGATCATCGACGTCCAGGTCGAGCATTTCCTGCAGTGGGTGCAGTTGCAGACCGGCGCGGAGCTGATCCGCAATTACCGACGGCGCGCCGAGGACATGCGTGATGAGACGCTCGTCCGCGCGCGCTCGATGATCGAATCCGGCCGCGATCCGCAAGAGGCGCTCGATTACCTCGCGCGCACGCTGACCAATCGCTTGATCCACCAGCCGACCGTGGTGCTGCGCCAGGCCTGCGTCAGTGGCGATCTCGCCACGGTACAGAGCGTCTCCCACGTGGTGGGTCTCGACGAGGACGCCGAAATGCTCGCCCAGCGTGCCCTGCCGGTCGGCCAGTGGGGCAACCGCAACCCGAACGACGACCGCGAGCGCTAGCTGATTCCCGTCGCCCGCTATCCGGCCGGGCCGCGCTCCATCCCCTGATCGTTCCCCTCACTTTTCGTACCGAAGCCTTTTATGCATAACGCCCTGGTCTCCCGGCTCGACAGCCTGGTCGAACGTTTCGAGGAAATCACCGCACTGCTCGCCGACCCCGACGTGATCGCCGACCAGGCGCGCTTTCAGCGCCTCTCGCGCGAATACGCCCGTCTTGAGGCGCTGGTGAAGAACGTTGAGACCTTTCGCCGCACCGAGCGTGAGCTCGAGGAGGCGCGCACCCTGGTCGAAGGCGATGACTCCGACATGGCCGAGATGGCCCGCGAGGAATTGGCCGAGCTGGAGGCCCGGCACGCCGATCTGGACGCCGAGATCGAGCGCCAGTTGCTGCCCGAAGATCCGAACGACGAGGGCGACGTGTTTCTCGAGATCCGGGCCGGCGCGGGGGGCGACGAGGCGGCGATATTCGCCGGCGACCTGTTTCGCATGTACGGCCGGTTTGCCGAGACGCGCGGTTGGAAGGTCGAGGTGCTGTCGGCCTCCGAAGGCGAGCACGGCGGCTACCGTGAACTGATTTCCCGGGTTAGCGGCGATGGCGTATACGCCTGGCTCAAGTTCGAGTCCGGCGCCCACCGCGTCCAACGTGTGCCGGTCACCGAGACCCAGGGGCGCATCCACACCTCGGCGGCGACGGTGGCCGTGATGCCGGTCATCCCCGCGGCCGACGCACCGGAGATCAACGCCAACGACCTGCGGGTCGATACCTTCCGTGCCTCCGGGGCCGGCGGCCAGCACGTCAACAAGACGGATTCCGCGATCCGCATCACCCACCTGCCCAGCGGCACGGTGGTCGAATGTCAGGAAGAACGCTCCCAGCATAAGAACCGCGCCCGGGCCATGGACCTGCTGGCCGCGAAACTCGCCGACGAGGCCCGTCGCGAGCAGGCCGAGGCGACGGCGGCCAACCGCAAGGCGCTGGTCGGCAGTGGCGATCGCTCTGATCGTATCCGTACCTACAACTTCCCGCAGGGGCGCGTGACCGACCACCGCATCAACCTCACGGTCCATCAGCTCGACAAGATCCTCGCCGGGGATCTCGCCCAGGTAGTGGTGCCGTTGCGCCAGGCCGACCAGGCGGCACAGCTCGAAGCGCTGGCTCAGGAAGGCGCGTGACACCAGCAGAAAACCCGGCATCCCCCGACGAGTGCCTCGATGCCGTGCTGCGACGCTGCGGTGAACGGATCATGGCGGGGCGGGGCTGTGACCGGGCGGAGGCGCTGTTCGAGGCCCGTCTGCTGGCCGGTTTCGTTACCGGCCTGGATACCACCGCGCTGATGCTGCGGGGCGATCGCCCCCCCACACCCAGCGAGCAAGACCGGCTTGAGTCACTCTGTGAGCGGCGCGCGGCGGGTGAGCCGGTTGCCTACCTCATCGGTGAGCGGGGATTTTGGCGATACCGCTTTCGGGCCGCGCCGGGCGTGCTGATACCGCGACCGGATACCGAGGTCTTGGTCGAATGGGCCCTCGAAATGCTGCCCCGGACGGCGCCCGTTCGGGTGCTGGATCTGGGCACGGGCAGCGGGGCGATCGCGCTGTCGATCGCCGCCGAGCGGACCGACGCCGAGGTGCATGCCGTCGATCGCAGCGAGGTGGCGATCCAACTGACGGCCCGCAATCGCGAGTTCCTGGCCGAGCAGGGCGCCTCCGTGACAGTGGGCTTGTGGCAGGGCGACTGGCTCGAGGCGGTCGCCCCCGCCACGGTCGACCTGATCGTCAGCAACCCGCCGTACATTGCCGCCGACGATCCGCATCTCGCCGAAGGCGACCTGCGCCACGAACCGGTCGAAGCCTTGGTGGCCGACGAGGCGGGGCTGGCCGACTACCGGCGGATCATCACCCAGGCCCGTCCGGTGCTGCGTCCGGGGGGATGGTTGTTGCTCGAGCATGGATTCGAGCAGGCCCGGGCGGTCAGCGGGCTGCTCGAACAGGCTGGGTTCGAGGCGATCGACTCGCGTCGGGACGTCGCGGGACACGCCCGCGTGACCGCTGGGCGGCGCCCGGACTGATGCCCGTCGTCGGGCGGAACGTGGTTCTTGGTTCGCCCTGCCAACTGCGCTAGTCTTGAAGCGTACAGGGCGGAAGGCAAGGCGCCGGCATGGAAGACAAGCAACTGATCAAGATGCACGAAATCTGGTTTCGTGGCCCGCACCAGGAAGGTGAGCCGGCCCGAGCCGCGGAATCGTTCGCGCGGTGGTTGCCGGGGGTGATTGCCGCCAAGCGCCGGGGGCCGCTGTGTCTGGAGGTTGAGTACGAGCTCTCCGTCATTTGCCTGAAGGTGATTCGGCAGGCGCTGCAGGCAGCTGGTTTTCACTTGGACGCCGCCTTGCTGGAAAAGCTCAAGTGCGCGCTGGTCGACTACACCGAGCAGAATCAGCGCGAGGCCCTGGGACTGGACGGCTGCAACCTGCCACCGCAAAAATATCGGCCCACCGGCGAGGCGAGCCTCGTGCGTGATCGCCCCGCAGAGGATCAAGGCGACCGATCCGATGATCCTTGGCGACACTACCTCTAAGCAGTTTGTTAGCGATTGAGCCGAAGGCGGGCGTCACCCCTCGGCACCAATGCCCGGCCACAGGCCGGGCATTTGCGTTACCGGCATTTTCCGAAGACTAGGGCACCATGAAAGACGAACAACTGCTGCGCTACGGGCGCCACATCATGCTTGACGGACTGGATTACGACGGTCAGCAGCGCCTGCTGGATGCCCGGGTGCTGATCGTCGGGCTGGGTGGCCTCGGCTCCCCGGTCGCGTTGTACCTTGCCGCAAGCGGGGTGGGCGAGCTGCATCTCGCCGACTTCGATCACGTCGATCTGTCCAATCTCCAACGCCAGATCATCCATGACCAGGCGCGGGTGGGGCAGAGCAAGGTGGCCTCGGCCAGCGCACGCCTTGGCGAGATCAATCCCGACGTCCGGTTGCTCCCGATCGAGGCCCGGCTGGAGGGCCAGCAGCTGCAGGAGGCGGTAGCGAAGGTCGACCTGGTGGTCGACTGCTCGGACAACTTCGACTTGCGCTTTGCCCTGAATGCCGCCTGTGCCGAGCGCCGCGTGCCGCTGGTATCCGGTGCGGCGATCCAGTGGGCGGGGCAGGTGACGGTGTTCGACCATCGCGAGGTGGAAACGCCCTGTTACCGCTGCCTGTACCGCGAGGAAGGCCAGGACGAATTGCGCTGCGCGGAGACCGGCGTGCTCTCGCCACTGGTGGGCATGATCGGCAGCCTGCAGGCCGCCGAGGCGATCAAGGTGCTCGCCGGATCTGGACGCCCGCTGATCGGGCGGCTGGCATTGTTCGATTTGCGGGATGCCGAGTGGCGCACCGTGAAATATCGCCAAGACCCCGACTGCCCCGTCTGCGCCTCCCGCCGTGCGGCAGGCAACGTCAATGACGAGTGAATCCCGCCTTGGCGGTGTGTTCCCCCCTCGAGCCGCGGGCGCCCTCACACCGTCACGTTCAGTTCGATCGGGCCTTTTCGCCGCTCGATATTGACCGCGATGTCGTTGCCATGCCGACGAATGATCAAATCGAGTTCTCCCCCCCGGTGCCGAATACGCCTTATGCGCAGCCAGTTGATGTAATCGGGTAAACGCGGGTGATCCAGTGAAACGCGGGCCGCGTCCGGATCAAAGCGCAAACCGAGTATCGCTTCCAGGAGCATGAACACGGAGCCAGCCGCCCAGGCCTGCGGTGAGCAGGCCACCGGGTAATGCGTCGGTGCCTGCCCCGTTATCCGCCCGAATCCGCAGAACAGCTCCGGCAGGCGATGTAGGTCGAAGTGAATGGCGGCGTTGAAGAGCCCCTCGAGCAGTACGAGGGCCTCGTCCTTGTGACCGTAGGAGGCCATGCCCGCTGCCGCCAGGGCCGTGTCGTGCGGCCAGACCGAACCGTTGTGATAGGACATCGGGTTGTAGCGGCACTCCTTTTCGAAGATGGTGCGCACGCCCCAGCCGTTGAACGCGGCCGGTGAAATCAGCCCGGCACTTACCCGGGCCGCCCGGTCGCGAGAGACGATGCCGGAATAGAGGAGATGCCCGGGGTTGGAGCTGCGCACCGTGCAGGGTCGGTCGTCACCGTCGATCGCCAGGGCGTAGGTGTCGATCTCCTCAAGCCAGAAGCGCTGCTCGAAATGCGCCTGCAGATCATCAGCCTTTCGGCGCCAGTCGCTCGCCTGGGAATCGTGGCTGAGGACTTCGGCCAGTTCGGCGCCCCGGCGCAGGGCATCGAAGGCATACCCCTGTACCTCGCACACGGCGACCGGTGGACGGGGTGGTTGTCCGTCGGCGTGAAAGACGGCGTCGTCCGAATCCTTCCAGCCCTGCTGGACCAGGCCCTGACCTTCATGACGCGCGTAGACGAGAAAGCCGTGTTGTGCCAACTGTCCCGTGACCCATGCCAGGGCTCGCGTGATGTTGGGCCAGATCTGCGTGATGAATTCGCGATCGCCGGTGCGACGGTAGTAGCGATACGCCAACATCACGAACAGGGGCGTGGCGTCCACCGAGCCGTAGTAGCGCTGGAAGGGGACTTCACCGAGTGCCGCCATCTCGCCATCGCGCATTTCGTGAATGATCTTGCCCGGTTCGGCCTCGTTGGCCGGATCCTCGCTGTCGGCCTGGGTCTCGGCCAGGAAGGCCAGCACGCCGCGTCCGATCTCCGGTTGGGTCCAGAGCGTCTGCAGGGCGGTAATGATGCCGTCGCGGCCGAAGGGGGTCGAGAACCACGGCACGCCGGCATAGGGGTAGAGGCCGAGCGCTGTTCGGGTGGTCAGCATGTGCAGATCGGCCACGGATCGGTTGATCCAGTCATTGAATTGCTCGTTGTCGGTGGTCACCTCGATACGGGAATCGCGATCCAACACCACGTCGTCCTCGATCGCCTTCATGCTCTGATCGTGGCTGGGCAGGTGGAAGGCGGTCTCGCCCTTCGTGCTGGATATCGTGGTCTCGATACGAAATGTCTCGCCGGGCTCGAGCTCAATGTCGTAACTAACCGTGTCGGACTCGATCCTCGCCGGCTTCGGGGTGAAACCCACCCGCGTGTGTCGGGCGAGTCCATCCAGGCCCTCGTATCCGAGGATCACGGCGCTTTCCTGCACCTCCGGCTTTAGCTCATCGCCTCGACGAGCCCGGGTGTTGCCCCGTACCTCGAAGATATCGCGGAAGTCCGCGCCGATCTGGTAGGTCAGGTTGAAGGCCCGCCGCTGCTGGTGGTAGTTCGTGACCGTCAGCTGCTCGGTCAGGACGCAATTGGCGACTCCGATCTCGCGACGCATGTGCAGGTTTCCCTTGGGCAGCCAGAGCGTGTCGTCGGAAAACAGGTCGGGCGTGGTCTGGTCGATCACCAAGCGGCTGTTGTCCAGATGGACCATGGAATTGAGCAGTACCGGTTCGCGGCCGGCGAGCAGTAGATGCCAGTAGGACAGATGGCGTGTGCCCAGGTAATAGAACCCCTGATCACCGAAACCGGCCCGCCCCATCTCGCCGTGACGGCTGAACACCACGAAACCGTCCCCCGATTTGAGCACGCGGTTGCGGTCGTCGGCTCGGGCCGACATGGCCGGGATATACCAGCGGTTGTCGATCTGAATCGCGTCGTCCATCGGTCACCCCTCGCTCAGTCGGTCCGAAAGAAACATTGCGCTCACGTGGGGGCGGCAAGTTGCCGGTAAAGGTCTAGGTACCCATGAAGCATATGTTCTGCCGTGAAGCGCTGCTCGAAATAGGCACGACAGCCGGCGCGATCGATCCGCTCGATCCGATCGAGGGCGTCCACCGCCTCGTCGACCGACGCGACCACGTAGCCGCTTACGCCTTCGCTCATGACCTCGGGTACGGCGCCTTGGCTGTAGGCGATCACCGGGGTGCCGCAGGCCATGGCCTCGATCATCGCCAGGCCGAATGGCTCCGGCCAGTCGATCGGGAACAGCAGGGCCAGCGCCCCGCCCAAGAATTCGTTCTTGCCGTGCTCGTCGACCTCGCCCACGTATTCGATCAGGGGATGCTCCAGGCGGTGCTGGATGCGGGTATCGAAATAGTCCCGGTCGAACGGGTCGACTTTGGCGGCCATCTTCAGTGGGATACCCGCACGAATCGCGATGTCGATGGCCGCCTCAGGGCCCTTCTCCGGCGACATCCGTCCGAGAAACGCCAAGTAGCTTCCGCGCTCGCCACGGAACGTGTAGGAATCGGCCGGGATGCCGTTGTAGACGGTTCCCGCCCATCGGGCCACATCCCGTAGCGGGCCGCGTTGGCTGTCGGAGATGGAGGCCACGTGAATGTCGCTGAATTCCTCGTAGA
This sequence comes from Halothiobacillus sp., assembly GCA_016278265.1. Classification (GTDB taxonomy): domain Bacteria; phylum Pseudomonadota; class Gammaproteobacteria; order Halothiobacillales; family Halothiobacillaceae; genus Guyparkeria. The sequence goes on from JADQCE010000002.1 coordinate 809,802, forward strand.
GGGGGCAGAGATCCGGCAGGTTGAGGCGCCCATGGAGCGTGGTCAGTTGGGGGACCGACATCCGGCGCCAGAGCGGGTAGTGCAGGAAGTCGGTATGGAAATGGACCAGATCGTAATCCGCCGCTTCCCGGGCCACCCTGGCGAGTTGCAGGACGTGCCACGCCAGGGGGTCACGCCGTGTCGTCGAGAACCTTAGGGCTTCGGCCACTCCGGGGCGCAATCGCGCGCTGGTCCGTGAATCGCCACTGGCGTAGAGGGTCACCTCGTGGCCTTCTCGGACCAGCGCTTCGGTGAGGTAGTGCACGATACGCTCGGTTCCCCCATAGGTCCGGGGCGGAACGGAACGCTTTCATGCAACGGGGCAACCTGGGCGATTCTCACGACACCACCTCCACCATCGACCGTATCTCGACAGGCCTTCCGGTGGCAGACGGTGGCAAATCTCCGTCTCGTCGAACCGAATTCCCGGCTATTTTGGCCGTCTTGGCCGTGCCGAGAACTCAGCTGAAGGCGGCCGGAAGCCGGCGCCTTCAGCTGAGTATAGTCAGGAGAGAAAAGTATTCCGGAAAATGCAGGAAGAAAGGCCGGATTGGCCCGCGACGAGGCTTAACCCGCCGCTTGCTCAGATGTTGCGAGGGCCTGATTCACGAGGGCCTGGGCTATTTCACCCACCAGGGCGGGGCCGCGGTAAATCAGGCCGGTGTAGACCTGAACCAGGTCGGCCCCGGCGCGAATCTTTTCCAGTGCCGTTTCACCCGAGTCGATACCCCCGACACCGATGATGGGGAAGTCCTCGGGCAGGTGCTCGCGCAGGGCGGCGATTACCTCGGTCGAACGCTCGCGCACGGGACGGCCACTCAACCCACCGGCTTCGTCCGCGTTCGGCAGGCCCGAGACCAGCGGGCGACCGATGGTGGTGTTGGTCGCGATCACCGCGTCGATCCCATGGGCGACCAGGGCGTCTACCAGCGCTGGGACTTCCTCGTCTTCAAGGTCCGGGGCGATCTTGATCGCCAGCGGCACGTGCCGACCACTGTCTTGACGCAGTCGCTCGCGCTCCTCGGCCAGGCCGGCGAGCAGGGCGGTGAAGGCCTCACCCCCCTGCAGGTTGCGCAGGTTGGCGGTGTTTGGCGAGGAGATGTTGATCGTGACGTAGTCGGCCGTGTGGTAGACGGCGGCGAGGCCGGCGCGATAATCGTCCAGCGCGCTCTCGATCGGCGTATCGAAGTTCTTGCCCAGGTTGATTCCGAGCGGCACGGTGCGCGGCGCGTCCGCGATGTTCGCCAGGGCGGACTCGATGCCGTCGTTGTTGAAGCCCATGCGGTTGATCAGGGCCTCGGCATCGGCCAACCGGAACAGCCGCGGCGCGGGATTGCCCGGCTGGGCGCGCGGGGTAAGCGTGCCCACCTCGAGAAAGCCGAAGCCCAGGCAGGAGAGCCCGGCGACGTGCGCGGCGTTCTTGTCCAGGCCGGCCGCCAGGCCGACGCGGTTGGGAAACTCCAGTCCCATGACGGTGGTCGGATCGTCCGGCACACCGCGGCGTTGCATCCCGCACCACGGCGTGCGGGCGGCCAGGTCGAGCAGACCGAGAGTGGCTCGATGAGCGGTCTCCGGGTCGAGTCGGAATAGCAGCGGTCGAAGCAGGGGATAGAGGTCCATGGCACACGCAATTTGATGGCAATCGGATGGAAAACGCCATTGTAACGGCATTCATGCCATGGGCGACGCCGGCGCCTGGGCGGGAGCCTGGGCCGGGGGGTGGCCCGAGCCTTGGCCGCGGTTGATATACTCCGCCCCCGCGCTCCCCGGCCTTGCCGGGGCAAATCGCCTGTCACGAGATAGTTGCCCATGCTCGACTCCCGCCGTTTTCACCTGATCGTCCTCGCTCTGGCCGTGGCGATCGGCTACGTCTGGGGTATTGCCAGCCTGCCGCTGTTCGATCTCGATGAAGGCGCGTTTACCGGCGCGACCTGGGCGATGTTCGAGCGCGGCGACTTCCTCACCCCCTATCTCAACGAGGAGCCGCGCTTCGCCAAGCCGATACTGATCTACTGGTTGCAGGCCGCCTCCGTGGGGCTGTTCGGGTTTACCGAGTGGGCCTTCCGCCTGCCATCGGTCCTCGCCTCGGCGGCGTGGGTCGGGTTGATCTACGTCTTTGCCGATCGTTATCTCGGCGCGCGGCCGGCCTTCTTTGCCGGGTTGATCGCGGCCACCTCGCTGATGACCACCGTGGTCGGCAAGGCGGCGATTTCCGATGCCGTCCTGCTGCTCTTTCTGACCGGCGCTGTATTTGCCACCTTCAATCACTGGGCGAGCGGGGAGCGGCGCTGGGTGCGCTGGGCCTATCTCGCGATGGCACTGGGCTTTCTCACCAAGGGGCCGGTGGCGGTGGTGATCCCGGCGGCGGCCAGCTTCGCGTTCTACCTGGTCACGGCGCGCGGGCGAGACTGGTGGCGCGCGGTGCTCGACTGGAGGGGGATCGTCATCTTCCTGGCCGTGGCGCTGCCCTGGTACGTGGCCGTCTGGATCGAACACGGCCAGCATTTCATCGACGAGTTCTTCCTCAAGAACAATGTCAGCCGTTTCGACGAGCCGATGGAGGGGCATTCCGGTGGGTTGTGGTACTACCCGCTGGTCACCCTGATCGCCTTGCTGCCGTTCACCGGCGCGGTACTCACCGCGTTGCGCTACCTGCCCAGCGACTGGCAGGGGGCCTACGGCAGGCCGGCCTCGTTGCCGCTGGCGTTGCGGCGGTTTGGCTGGATCTGGTTTGGCCTGACGCTTTTGCTGTTCTCGTTTTCCGGCACCAAGCTGCCGCATTATCTCAACTACGGTCTGGTGGGGTTGATGCTGGTGATGGCATCCCACCTGCCGCACATCCGTAATCGCTGGCTGCATCTGGTGCCACCGGCGCTGTTCCTGCTGTTCGTGCTGCTGTTGCCCTGGCTGGTCGAGATCAATTTCGACCAGATCAAGCCGTCCTACGCGCAGGACATGCTGGCCGAGCGTGATCGGTTCTTCGGGATGTCGTGGTACCTGATCGTCGGCGGCGCGTTGCTGCTGGTGATGGCCGCCGGTGTCGTGCGTTCATGGTCGCTGCCCAAGGTGATGATCCCGGTGGCCCTGTCCTGTTCACTGGTCGTCAATGCGCTGGTACTCAACGCCGTCGGCCAGATGCAGCAGGGGCCGGTACGCGAGGCGGGGGTGATGGCGCGTGACCTGCCGGGGCCGCTGGTCATGCGGGACATCAACGTGCCGAGCTTCGGTGTCTACGCCCAGCAGGTGGTCGAACGGCGCGAGGTGCGCGAAGGAGATCTGTTATTGACCCGTGCCGAGCGCGCCGAGCGCACGCCGGGGGAGGTGCTGTACGCGAAAGGCGGCTACGTCCTGATGCGGGTCGGAGCCAGCGACTGACGCCGTGCGTCCGCGCCCATGCGCGGCGCCCGACGGCCAATCGTTAATGCGCTACCATGACGTAAGGTGAAGGCCATGGAAGCGCAATTGACGGATCGTTCAGACCCACGATGACAGGCTTGGCGGCACTCGACGCGGCCTGTTGGTTAGAGAGGTAGAGGTATGCAGGATTTTCTCAAGAATCGCCGCCGTTTCATGACCGCCATGGCCGGTGCCGGGGCCGCATTCGGCCTGGGCCGGGCTCACGCCCAGGATGGCGGCGGGGAGCAGGAATTGTTCTTCCCCGGTGACGAGCCCGCGCACAAGGTCATCTACCAGCTCAATCACGGCGACGTGGAGTACCAGACCCACGTGCTCAACTCGTTGACCGCCATGATCGGCAAGTACGGCGGCAACGTGAAGATCGCCGTGGCCTGCTTCGCCAAGGGCATTCACATTCTCGCCAAGGAGCCCATGCGCGAGGTCGACGAGGAGATCTACGCCCGCGTCGAGGGGTTCGCCACGAACTATGACGTTGAGTGGATCGCCTGTGGCAACACCATGGATACCGTCGGCTACAGCGCGGATGACATCCGGGATTTCGCCCGCATCGAGCAGGTCGGTGCCGCGGCCCTGATGGAATACCAGGAAGACGGTTACGCCTACATCTCCTGGTGACAATCTCATGCGACACTTGAACAACCTATTTAAACCTATTGATCCCATTAAGGATTGTCTGTGGATGAACTGATTATTCGCCAGCCGGACGACTGGCACCTGCACCTGCGCGACGGTGCGATGCTTGAGGCGGTAGCCAGCTTGTCGGCCCGACAGTGCGCTCGGGCGATCATCATGCCTAACCTGGTGCCGCCGGTGACCAGCGTGGCCGAGGCCCGGGCCTACCGGGACCGCATCCTCGCCGCCGTGGGGCCGGATTCCGATTTCGAGCCGCTGATGACGCTCTACCTCACCGACCGCACTACGGCCAGCGAGATCGAGCAGGCGGCGGCCGAGCCGCATATCCACGCGGTCAAGCTCTATCCGGCCGGGGCGACCACCAATTCCGAGAACGGGGTCACCGATCCGCTGGCAATCGAGTCGGTGCTTGCCGCCCTGGAGCGCACCGGTTTGCCGCTGTGCGTCCACGGCGAGGTGGTCGACCCGGCGGTGGACATCTTCGATCGCGAGGCGGTATTCATCGAGCGGGTGCTCGCGCCGATGCTCGAGCGCTACCCGAACCTGCGGGTGGTGATGGAGCACATCACCACCGCCCAGGCGGTCGCCTTCGTGCGCTCCCAGGGCGAACGCCTCGGCGCGACCATCACGGCGCATCATCTGATGTTCAACCGCAACGCCATGCTGGCCGGCGGGATTCGCCCGCACTACTACTGCCTGCCGATCCTCAAGCGCGAGAAGCACCGCGAGGCACTGCTGGAAGCGGCGGTGGACCCGTCGGGCAAGTTCTTCATGGGCACCGACAGCGCCCCGCACCCCAAAGGCGCCAAGGAATCCGCCTGCGGTTGCGCCGGGGCGTTCACCGCGCCGGTGGCCACCGAGCTCTACGCCCAGGTGTTCGACCAGCTGGGCGTGCTCGATCGCCTCGAGGCGTTCACCAGCCTCAACGGCCCGCGCTTCTACGGATTGCCGGCCAACGAGCGGCGCCTGCGACTGGAGCGAAAGGCCCAGGTCGTGCCGGCGCCGTTCGACTGCGGCGGTGACGTGGTGGTGCCGTTCTTGAGTGGCGAGACGATCGAGTGGACGGCCTCCTTGCTCGATGAGTGATGCCGACGAACGCCCTGCGATGACTTGTCAGCCACCCCTCGACTGGTCGGGCGCGCCGGGCTCGGCACGCCCACGTTTGTCGGGGCCGCCGTTGTGGCAGGCGGCGATCAAACAGACGCCCGAATCGTTCCGGGTCGACGAGGACCTGGGGTTTGCGCCCAGCGGTGCCGGCAATCACTGGCTATTGCGACTGGAAAAGCGCGAGATGACCACCGGCGCGCTGGTCGACTGGATGGCTAAGGTGACGGGCACACGGGCCCGCGACATAGGCTTTTCCGGCCTCAAGGACCGTCAGGCGATCACCACCCAGTGGCTGAGCATTCCGCACGAGTCCTTCGACCCCGAGGCATTCGAGCGCGCCTGCCAGGGTGCGGGTGTCGGCCTGCTCGAGATCGATCGTCACGACCGCAAGCTGCGTCGCGGCACCCATCGTGGCAACCGCTTTCGATTGCAGCTCGACCAAGTCGAGCGCCTCGACGCGGAGACGGACGGCGATCTGTCGGCCTATCTCGCGCGACGCGCCCCGGGACTGGCCTCGCATGGCATGGCCAACTACTTTGGCGAACAGCGTTACGGCCGCCAGTTCGGCAACCTGCGCGGGTTGGTCGAGTGGGGGCAGGGCATCCGGACCGGGCGTCCCAAGCGCCAGGCCCGCAACTGGCTGCTTTCCACCCTGCGCTCGTCGATCTTCGATCACGTGCTCGCCGAGCGCCTCGCGGCCGGCACGGTCGGTCGCGTCGAGCCCGGTGATTTGTTGCAACTGGCCGGATCGCGCAGTCGGTTTGTGGCGGAGCAAGACGAGCTTGATACCCTGCAGGCACGCCTCGAACAAGGTGACGTCACCCCCACCGGCCCGCTGTGGGGCGAGGAGCCGTCCCAGGCGGACGGGATGGTCGCCGAGCGAGAGACGGCCCTGGCCGACGAGATGCTGGCGCGCTTCGGTGAGGAGACCTGGCGACGCTGGCTCGCCGACTGGCGGGTCGCCGCCGACCGCCGCCCCCTGGTGGTTCGGGTGCCCGATCTCGACTATCGGGTCGAGGGCGATCAGGTCGACCTGGCCTTTTCCCTGCCGCCCGGCAGCTACGCCACCGAGCTGGTGGCCGAACTGTTTGCCGCCAAGGTGATCAGTTAACGGGGCGGCGTGGCGCTGCCGGCAGCAGCTCGCTGCCCGCCCGACTAGGCTCTCTCCAGCCCGACACGTGAGGAGAGTTTCCGATGGTTGAATCGATTGCGGTCCTGATGGGATCAATCGTGCTGGTGGCGCTGACGGCCCTGACCGGCGGCATCTTTCGTCCCGATGGCTGGTATCGAGCCCTGGCCAAGCCCGCCTGGACCCCGCCGGACAAGGTCTTTCCCATCGCCTGGGCGATCCTCTATCTGCTGATGGCCATCGCCGCCTGGCGCGTGTTCATGGCCGACGAATCGACCGCCCGCAGCGCCGGCCTGATCCTCTATGGGCTGCAACTCGTGTTCAATGCCGCCTGGTCGTGGTTGTTCTTCGGTCGCCGGCGCATCGTGGCCGGGTTGGTGGACATCCTGCTGTTATGGATGGTGCTCAGTCTCACCGTCGTGCTGTTCGCCCAGGTCAGCAGCCTTGCCGCCGCACTCCTGATCCCCTACTGGTTCTGGGTGGCCTTCGCCGCCATGCTCAATGCGCGGATATGGAAGCTCAATCCGTTCGAGTCATCACCGCGTAACGGCTGACCGTCAGCCTGTGCGTTGGTCGTGATTGGTCGTGATTGGTCGTGATTGGTCGTCTCGCGACGCCCGACAGGCAGAATTGGGTAGAATCCCGGCTTTGACGTCCACAGTGGCACCCATCGGCCACAGCCGGGAGCGACCATGTCCGAGCACAACCTGCCGCCCGATTCGTCGGAGGCGCACGACGAGGAAGACTTCGGCCCGAGCAAGTCCCAGGTCAAGCGCGAGGCGCATGCCGCCCAGAACCTGGGCGTCAGCCTGGCTGAACTGGATACCGACGCCCTGGACCGCTTGCCGATCACCGACCGGCTGCGCGATGGCATCGAGAAGCTCAAGGCGACCCGTTCGCGCGGGGCCGCCAAGCGCCAGCGCCAGTACATCGGTCGCCTGATGCGCGAAGAGGACGTCGAGGCCATCGAGGCGGCGCTCAACCGGCTCGATCCCCACTCGCCGGAAAACCAGCGTCGCCAGATGCAGGCCGAGGCCTGGCGGGACGCGCTGATCGAGGATCTCGAGGCGATCACGCGCTTCGTGGATAGCTATCCGGCCGTGGACGTACAACACCTGCGCCAATTGCAACGCGGCGCCCGGGCGGAATCCGCCCGCGAGGAATACGGCAAGGCCAGCCGGGCGCTGTTCCTCGAGGTGCGTGCCGTGATCGAGGCCGCCGGCGAAATGAACGAAGAAGGAACGAACGACGAATGAAGGTCACGATTTTCGGTACCGGCTACGTCGGCCTGGTCACGGGCGCCTGCCTTGCCGAGGTGGGCCACGAGGTCACCTGCGTGGACGTCGACCCCGACAAGATCGCGCGCCTGAACGACGGTGTCATCCCGATCTACGAGCCGGGCCTCGAGCCGATCGTCCGCGAGAACCACGAACAGGGCCGGCTGCACTTCACCACCGACGCCGCCCGGGGCGTGGCCTTCGGCGAGTTGCAGTTCATTGCCGTCGGTACGCCGCCGGACGAGGACGGGTCGGCCGACCTGCAGTACGTGCGCGCCGTGGCGGCGACCATCGCCGAGCACATGGACGCGCCCAAGATCATCATCGACAAGTCGACCGTGCCGGTGGGTACCGGCGACCAGGTGCGCGAGGTGGTCACCGAGACGCTCGCCCGGCGCGGTCTCGACCTGGCCTTCGACGTGGTCTCCAACCCGGAATTCCTCAAGGAAGGCGCGGCGGTCAACGACTTCATGAAGCCCGATCGCATCATCGTCGGCACCTCGGATCCGCACAGCGAGGCGGTGATGCGCGAGCTCTACGCGCCGTTCAACCGCAACCACGACCGCGTGATCGTGATGGACCTGCGCTCGGCCGAGCTGACCAAGTACGCGGCCAATGCCATGCTGGCGACCAAGATCAGCTTCATGAACGAGCTGGCCAACCTCGCCGAACGGCTCGGGGCCGACATCGAGAACGTGCGTTTGGGCATCGGATCGGACCCGCGCATCGGTTATCACTTCATCTACCCGGGCTGCGGCTACGGCGGCTCGTGCTTTCCCAAGGACGTCCAGGCACTCTCGCGGATCGCCCATTCGGTCGACCACGAGCCGCTGCTGCTGGATGCCGTCGAGGCGGTCAATCGGCGCCAGAAGCAGCGACCGTTCGAGATGCTGGTCTCGCACTACGGCAGCGTCGAGGCGCTGGCCGGCAAGACCTTCGCCCTGTGGGGGCTGGCCTTCAAGCCCAACACCGACGACATGCGCGAGGCGCCGTCGCGCACCCTGATGGAATCGTTGTGGGCGGCCGGGGCGAAGGTCCAGGCCTTCGACCCCGAGGCCATGGAGGAAACCCAGCGCATCTACGGCCACCGGGACGACCTCGCCCTGGTGGGCACGCGCGATGCCGCGCTCAAGGGCGCGGACGCCCTGGTGATCTGCACCGAGTGGAAGGCCTTCCGCGCGCCGGATTTCGATCTGATGCGCGAATCGCTGGCCGAACCGCTGATCATCGATGGGCGTAATCTCTACGACCCCGAACGGCTCAAGGCAGCCGGTTGGCATTACTACGGCATCGGTCGCGGCGAGACGGTGCGCTGCAATCCGCAATCGGCATGAACCCGCCTGCAGGGATGACGAACGCGGCCTAGACTCCCGTTGGATTCAAACAAGAACCAAGGGAGGCGTGTCATGAAACACTCAGCCTGGATGATCGGGGCGACCTTGCTCGCTGCCTCGGGCGTGGTGGGCGCCGAGGAAATGAAGGTCAAGGTCACGCCGGACCTCGGATCCGTCACCGTGATGCACGAAGGCGAAAAGGTCGAGATCAAGCGGAACCAGGATCCCGACAACCGCATCGCCGAGGACTACCAACAGACCAGTCGGGAATGTCCCCCGTTCTGCGTGCAGCCAATCCAGCTGCTCCCGGGGGTGCACACGATTGGCGAGATCGAGCTGCTCAACATGCTCGCCGATCGGGCCATGGAGAAAGACGAGTTCCTGCTGATCGATTCACGCACCCCGGACTGGTTCGACAAGGGCACCATCCCTAGCGCGGTCAATATCCCCTGGACCAAGCTCTACCCGGGTTCATCCTCCTATGACCCGTTCGTCGCCGAGACGCTGTTGCTCGATCGGTTCAACGTGAAGAAGGAGGATGGGCTGTTTGATTTCCGCCAGGCGAAGAAGCTGGTGCTGTTCTGCAATGGCCCCTGGTGCGGTCAGTCGCCCACCAATATCAAGGCGCTGGTAGCGCTGGGCTACCCGGCCGACAAGATCTACTGGTACCGGGGTGGCATGCAGTTGTGGCACACCTTGGGCCTGACGACGGTGGATCCTTCCTGACCCGTTGTCTCCATCCTCTTCCACCATGTGACGACCGGCCAAGTGCCGGTCGTTTTTCGTCTTGTATGGTCGGTTGATAGCCAACGATGAAAAACATACGGGTAGGAAGATAAAAAACCGGCGCTGAGGTGGCCTTTTGCCTCGATTTTGGATAGCTTGTCCTCAACGGCCATGACAAGCGACGCCGCCGAGAAAATGCGGCGTGCTTGACGGTGGGAAAGGCGGGATCGAGTCGCCACAACGGAATGACCAGCACACGACGCAGCCCATGCAACGACGCCGCTTTCTGATGTTCGCCCCGCTGGCCGGCGCCGCGCTCGCGGGTGGGTGCTTCGCCTCTCACCAGTCCCTCCGCGTTGCCTACCATCCCTGGATTGGCTACGAGACGCTGATGCTCGCCTCGCAGTTCGACTGGCTGCCGCCAACGGCCTCGCTGACCCGGCTGGGGTCGGCGAGCCTGTCGCTCGAGGCCCTGCGGCGGGCCGAGGTGGACGCCGCCACGCTGACTCTGGACGAGGTGATCCGCGCCCGACGAGAGGGACTGGATCTTGTCGTGGTGCTGGTATTCGACGTGTCCTCGGGGGGCGATGTTTTGCTGGTGGGCGAGGGCATTGATGCGCTCGCCGACCTGGCCGGCAAGCGCATCGGGGTCGAGCTTGATGGGGTCGGCGAGACGTTACTGGACCGCGTGCTCGCCCGGGCCGGACTCGACTGGGGTGACGTCACCATTGTCGATCGCCCCGCGACCCAGCACCTGAACGCCTGGCGGGGTGGCGAAGTGGAGGCGGTGGTGACCTACGAGCCGACCGCCTCGCAGTTGCAGACCGCGGGCGCCAAACGGTTGATCGACAGCCGTGATTTTCCCGACCTGATCTTCGACGTGCTCGCCGTCCGTCGCGACCGGATTGGCCAGGTGGACCAGGTGCTGAGCGAGCTGATTCGTGCGCATTTCCGCGGGCTGCATCACCTGCGCACGAATCGTCAGGATGCCGTCTACCGCATTGCGGACGCCCAGCAAATCGACGAGCGAACCGTGACCTGGTCGATCGCCGGCGTGCTTCTGCCGGACCTCGAGGCCAATCGCAGTTATCTGTCGCGAAACTCGCGGCTGTTCGATGCCATCCGCTTCCTTTATTCGCGCTTCTCCAACGGCGAGCCACCGCCTTCAATGGCGGCCATCGATCATTGGGTGACGGCCGATTACCTGCCGCGTGAGGAGAGTCCGTGATCCGGCGCATGCCAATTGCCTCGACGCTGCTTGCCCTGCTCCTCTGGACCGGTGGGGCACAGGCGCTGATGTCCGAGGACGAGGTGCTGGTGGGCGTGTTCGGCATGCGTCCGGCACCCATCATGGAGCAGCGTTTCCAGCCCCTGGTCGACTACCTCAACGACAACATCACGGGCGTGACCTTCCGCCTCAAGGTGCTGCCGCCCGATCAGCTCGACCACGCCATCCGGCGCAATCAGGTCGACCTGCTGCTGACCAACCCGACCCATTACGTGATGGTTCGGTCGGAGAACACGCTCTCCGGTGTGCTTGCCACCCTGGTCGCACGGTACCAGGGCGAGACCACCCGCAGCCTCGGGGGGGTGATCATCACGCGCAAGGGCCAGAAAAGGGTCTTGGAACTCAAGGACCTTGCGGGAAAGACGATCGCCGCCCCCGGCACCGAATTCCTGGGGGGATACCGTGCCCCCCTGTATGAGGTATTCGATGCCGGCGTGGACCTGCGCGAGACGTCAAGCTTTCGCTTCGTCGGCACCCACGACGCGGTCATCGAGGCGGTGTTGACCGGCAAGGTCGACGTCGGCTTTATCCGGACTGGCGTGCTCGAGAACCTGCGCAGCCTGGGGGCGACGCATATCGACGAACTGCGGGTGGTCAACCCGCAGTCGGTGGGCAGCTATCCGTTCGTGGTCTCCACCCGCCTGTACCCCGAGTGGCCGATGGTGACCATGCAGCACATGGGCGCCGACCTCGAACGCCGGATCGGGGCGGCGCTGTTCTCGCTCGATACCAGTGATCCGGCCTCGATGCTGGCGGGGATCGCCGGTTTTGTCCCACCGGGCGACTACGCACCGGTCGAGGAACTTAGCCGCCGCCTTGGCCTGCCGCCCTTCGACACCCCGCCGAAGATCACGCTGGCCGACATCTGGATGCAGCACCGCGTGCTCATCATGGTGCTGGGCGTGTCGGTCCTCCTGATCGCCGGGTTGTCGCTTGCGCTGCTGCTGCGCCACTTGGCCGTGCGGCGAAGCGAGGAGCGGTTTCGGCGTTTCTTTGAAGACAATGCGTCGGTACTCCTGTTGCTCGACTTCGAGAAGGGCGAGATTCTGGACGCCAATGCCGCCGCGGCGGCATTTTATGGCTGGTCACGCGAGGAGTTGATCGGTCAGCCGGTCGATCGGCTCTGGGCGCATCGTTGTCAGCAGTTCGACGAGTTCAGTAACGGCGGCGTGGCCGGCGGCCAATGTCACCTGCACACCCATCGCCTGCGTTCCGGTGAGGAGCGTCGAGTCGAGGTGCACGTCACGCCCATGAACGATCATCCGCAGGGCGGGCGCATGTTCGTGATCGTCCACGACATCACCGAGCGCGAACGGGCCGAGCGGGCCCTCAATCGGGAACGTGAGCGGTTACGCAACGTGATCGAGGGGACCAATGCCGGCACCTGGGAATGGAACATCCAGACCGGCGAGACCGTCTTCAACTCCCGATGGGCGGACATGGTCGGATACGAGTTGCATGAACTCGAACCGACCACCATCGATACCTGGAAGCGCTTTGTCCACCCCGATGACCTGCCGCATTCAGAGCGTTCGCTGGAGGCATGCTTCAATCGGGAAAGGGATTATTACGAGGTCGAGGTGCGCATGCAGCACCGCGACGGCCACTGGATATGGGTGCTCGACCGCGGCCGTATCCTCGAGTGGACCGCCGACGGGAAACCGTTGCGCATGTGGGGCACGCACCAGGACATCACGGCCCGCAAGCAGATGGAACAGGACCTCCAGCTGGCTGCCTCGGTGTTCGTCCATGCCCGCGAAGCCATCCTGATCACCGATCTCGACGCGCGCATCATCGACGTCAATGCCGCCTTCACCGAGATGACCGGCTGGCGGCGAGATGAGGTGGTCGGTCACACGCCGAAATTCCTGCAGTCGGGGTTTCATGATCGCCAGTTGTATCGTGACATGCGGGAGCGCCTGCGCTCGGCCGGCTACTGGAACGGCGAGCTCTGGAACCGGCACAAGAACGGTGAGCTGTTCGCCGAACGGCTCACCATCAGCCTGGTCCATGATGCCGACGGGCACCCCGCCAACTACATCGCGTTGGCCTCGGACATTACCGACATCAAGAACTACCAGCGCGAGCTTGAGCATCGCGCCAACCACGATGCCCTGACCGGTCTGCCCAACCGCGTACTGATGGCCGACCGGCTGCGCCAGGCGATGGCCGCCGCTCGCCGCAAGCACGGCAAACTGGCGCTGGCCTTCCTCGATCTCGACGGCTTCAAGGCGGTCAACGACGAGCATGGCCACGACATGGGCGACAGGCTCCTGGTCGACGTGGCGCAAGATCTCGGTGCCCAGCTGCGCGAGACCGACACCCTCGCCCGGATCAGTGGGGACGAATTCGTGATCATCCTGGGGGGGCTGGATCAGGAACCCGACGCCGAAGCAATCATCAATCGACTTGTTCAGGCAGCGGCTCGCGAGCGCCATATCGACGGTGTCACTTTGCAGGTCACCGCGAGCATCGGCTACACCTTCTATCCGCAAGATCGGGAAATCGACGACGAGGTGCTGCTCAAGCAGGCCGATACCGCCATGTACTGGGCGAAGGAAAACGGGCGCAACCGAGCCTGCCGTTACCAGTAGGCCAACTGTCGGCCCACCGCTGCGGCGAGCCGAGCCGAGCCGGGGTGGCGTCTTCGCGCGTCGGTTCAGGAGGCTATACTCTAGGAACCTTCCGCTCGGAGGGTTGGCCGTAACAAAGACCATTCACGAGCAAGCGCACGCCAACAAGACGTTGGCTCGGCTCAGGAAAGGGTCTCGGAATCAGTAGCAAGGATCGCTATCTCATCAGCATCTTCACCGCCGGGCACGCGGCACGCGTGTCCAAGACAATTGCCCCATTCCGGCAGGCACTCGACGAGGCAGGACCTCGCCGGCAGGGGTTGGGTGCCGCCGAGGGCATCGTTCAGCCGGAACGTGTTGCCGTCGACCATCCGGCCCGACCCCACGGGGCCAGAGATTGGTCGGGCCATCAGCCAAGCCGCGCGGGGCATCTTGGCTCCCGCCGCTTGCTAGGAGGCTAGGCATGTCGGAGATCAGACGCCTGATTCGATGGGGGATGGTCCTGACGATTCTGACGCTGGTCGCGATCGTGATCGGCGCTTTCCTGCTCTACCAGGAGGCCTTCCAGGCCGAGCGCCAAGCCCTCAAGGACACCCTTGCCACCCAGGCGGCGCTGATCGAGGCGGTCGCAGCCTTCGACCGGGTGACCAACCCGGACTGGGATGGCGACGCCCCGGGAACCTTCGTCCACGGGGCCGATGCGGCCACCCTGAGCCAGATCGAGTCGGCCTTCGCTGCCTCGCCCGGACTGGGCGAAACCGGCGAATTGGTCGTGGGCCGGGAGGAGGACGGCGCGATCGTCATCTTTCTCCACCAGCGCGCCGCGACGCACGTCCACCCGCGCACCGAAAGGGGTGCCCCCGAGGTCGGTGCCTTGCCGGACGAGTTCGAGCGACGGGAACACGCTCACGACATCAACGAAAGCACCACCGCCGCTGAACCCATGCGCCGGGCACTCGCCGGGCAGTCCGGCACGGTGATCGGCGAAGATTATCTCCACAAGACCGTGCTGGCTGCCTACCAGCCGCTGGAGAGTCTCGGCTGGGGATTGGTGGCCAAGAAGGACCTCGCCGAGATTCGTGCCCCGTTCATTCGCAGTGCCACGATCGCCGCGCTGATCGGCGGGGTGATGGTCCTGGTTGGCGGGTTGCTGTTTCGACGGGCGACCGACCCCCTGATCAACCGGCTGCGCCGCAGCGAGGCTCGATATGCCCAGCTGCTCGAACAGGCGGCCGAGGGGGTGGTGGTGCTCGACGCCGACGATCGTGTCGTGATCGTCAACACCAGGGCGGCCGAAATCTTCGGTGTCTCCCCGCAGGCGGCGATCGGTCGGAGCGTCCATGATTTCATTCCCGCGGATTTGGATCGGCGCATCGAGCTGGCCAAGGGGGCCCGGGAGTCGGGGCAGGCCGAGCGATACGAGTACACCCTGCACCGGGACGACGAGGACTTGCGGCTGCGAATCTCCGCCTCACCGTTGATCGGCCCACGGGGCGAATACGAGGGCCGGATGGCCGTGGCGGCCGACATCACCCCGGAGTACCGGGAGCGCCAGGCGCATGAGCGTGAAAGGCGGTTGCTCGCCAGTATCCTCGAACATCTGCCCGTCGGCGTGGGGGTGATGGACGGCGAGGGACGTTGGAAGCGGACCAACCCGGAGCTCGAGCGTATCTGGGAGCTGGACAAGAGAGAGTTTCCGGCTCCGCGCGGGGGGATGCGTCAGCTGGACTCGGGAGAGGACGAGGCCCCTGCCGAGTCGCTGGTCGACCAGGTCCTCGATCGCAACGAGCCCCTGCTGGAACGGCGGCTCGACATCGTGGGATCAACGGGCGACAAACGGGCACTGCTCGAATCGCTGATCCCGTTGTCCTGGGAGAGTGACGAGACCGCCGACATACTCGTGGTCGACCAGGACATCACCCAGCGGGAGTCGATGCAACGCCTGCTGGAACGCAACGAGGCGCTGTTGTCGCTGGTGCTCGAGAACCTGCCGGCCGGCGTGGCCGTGGCCGATGAACACGGCCAGATCATCCTTGGCAACCCGGCGGATGCCGGTATCTGGGGCATCTCGCGGCTGGGCGAGAAGGCCCGCGACTACCGTCGCTGGGCGCGCTGGACCGATTCGGGCAAGCCGGTGGTCGAGGCGGGGGAATGGCCGATGAATCGTGCCCTGACGCCCCCCTACGAGACCGCCATCGATCAGGTCTTCGAGATCGAGGATGCCCAGGGCAAGGCGCACACCCTCAAGATCTCCGCGGCTCCGATCATCAATGCCGGCGAATGCTGGGGGGCAGTGGAGCTGAGCCAGGACATCACGGCCGAGCGGACCATGCAGAAAAGCATGCATCGCCTCTCCCAGGCCGTCGAGGCGGCAGGGGAGGTGGTGCTGGTGCTGGATGTGGCCGAACGGATCGAGTACGCCAACCCCGCCTTCGTCGATATCACCGGCTACGCCGTGGAAGAGGCACGCGGGGAAACCATCGAAAGCCTGCTCGATGCCGGTCGGCAGCCGGAAACCTTTTACCGCGATCTCTGGGCAAGGTTGCGCCGGGGCGAGAAGGTCCGCAGCGTCGTCGTCAATCGTCGGCGTGACGGCGAGCTGTTCCATTGGGACATGACGCTGAGTCCCCTGATGGACGGCTTCGGCGAGCTGTTCAACGTGGTGGTCACCGCGCGCGACATCACCGAGAAGCACGATGCCGAAGCGGCACTCTACCGGGCCACGCGGGAGGATCTGCTGACGGGGATCGCTAATGACCTCGCCTTCCGTGAGGCGCTGGCCGATCGCCTCAAGCGGATCGACCGAGGCGGGCGAAGCATGGCGCTTGCCCTGGTGGATCTGCGGGGATTCTCCCATCTCAATCGGGCCCTGGGCTGGAAGCTGGGGGACGCCATCCTCAAGGAACAGGCGGAACGTCTTCGCCGCGTCGGGCGCGAAGGCGACCTGATCGCGCGCCTGGGGGCCGATACCTTCGCCATCCTGTTTGCGGACCTGGGCCGGGAAGAAGACCTGCCCTGGGTGATCGAAAAACTGGAACGGGCCCTGGAGCCCGCGTACTCCCCGGGAGAGGGCGCCTCGGTGGTCGTGCCCAGTTACATCGGTGTCGCCCGGGCCCCGATGGATGCGCACGACGCCGATCAACTCCTGACCTGTGCCCATGCGGCGCTGGATGCCGCCAAGGGCGACCCGTTGAGCAACCTGCGTTACTACGCCCCGGACTACGGCCACCGGGCCATGCGGCAGATCTCGCTTGAAGGGGCCCTGCGCAAGGCGTTGGCCCAGGATGGCCTCGAGCTGTATTTCCAGCCACAGATCGATCTGGCTACCGGGCGTCTGCGGAGCATGGAAACCCTGCTGCGCTGGAACGACCCGGAACTCGGGTCGATATCGCCGGAGGAATTCATTCCCGTGGCCGAACGGGCCGGCCTCATTGGCGCGATTGACGACTGGGTACTCGAACACGCCGTGACCACCCAGGCCGAATGGCGCCGCACGCATCGGTTCGCCTGGCGACTGGCGCTGAATCTTTCCGGCGCGCGCATCGCCGATCCGGATCTGCCGAGGAAGGTCGCCACGGTGCTGGAACGGGCCGGGAGCGCCCCGGACGACCTGGAGATCGAGGTGACGGAGACGGCGGCGATGCAGGGCTCCGAGGTCGAGCAGAGCAATCTCGCCGCGCTGCGTGACATGGGCGTGAGCGTGGCGATCGACGACTTCGGTACCGGCTATTCCTCCATGGCGCAACTCGCCCGGCTGCCCGTGGACGTGCTCAAGATCGACCAGTCGTTCGTCAATGACCTGGGGCGTGACAAGACGGCCGCCAGTGTCGTGAGAACCATCCTCTCCCTGGCCCACTCGATGGAGCTCGCGGTGATCGCCGAGGGCATCGAGACGCGCGAACAACTGGCCTTTCTTACCCGGGAGGGTTGTGAGTTCGGCCAGGGGTTCCTACTGGCCCGCCCCATGTCGGCAAGCGACATGCTGAACAGCCTGGGGCGCGAGAGTTGGCTGTCCGACGATTCGGCCCAGTGAACGGCTGCAGAAGCGGCCCGTTGGGGCGGGGTGTTCCAGACGCCTTGGAATGAGAAAGCGGCCCATCGACCGCTGGTGTCCTGCCCGGTCGGTAAATCGCTGCGTTATCCGTCGGCTTTCTGCGTCGGTGGCGTTTGCGAATCGGGTGCCTCGGTATGCTCGCCAAGCCCGGTACGAGGTGGTTCCTCGGGGCCGAGCACCGTGTCCGGCGCGGAGGGGTGGACCTCCTCGGCGGCAGCGCGCTCGGCCTCGCGTTCGGATTCGCGCAGCAGCAGGTTCTCGACCCGCTGGCGAATCAGACGCTCCTTCTCCTCGCGTTGCCAGAATTCCTGGGTCAGGTCGCGGTGCAGGGCGAAGGCCATCAGTACCATCAGCAGCATGAAGGGGAAGGCGGCGACGATCGAGACCGTGCGCAGGCCCTCGAGCCCGCCGGAGAGCAGCAGGACCACCGCCATCGACAGCTGCAGCATGCCCCAGAGCACGCGCACAAAGCGCGTCGGGTTGAGCACACCCTTGGAGGTGAACATGCCCAACACGAAGGTGGCCGAATCCGCCGAGGTGATCACGAACACGCTCACCAGGGTGATGGCCAGCAGCCCCGCGTAGGTGCCCCAGGGCAGTTGTTCGAGCGTGGTGTAGAGCCCGGCGGGAACCTCGCGGGCCACGGCATCGGCGATGCCGGCGGCCTCGTAGAGCTCCATGTAGATCGCGCTGCCACCGAAGGCGGCGAACCACAGCATGCTCAGCCCCACCGGCACGACCATCACGCCCAGCACGAACTCGCGGATGGTCCGCCCGCGCGAGATCCGCGCAATGAACGAGCCGACGAACGGCGCCCACGACAGCCCCCAGGCCCAGTAGAACATCGTCCACTGCTCGACCCAGTGCTCGCTGGAGTAGGGCGTGGTCACCAGGCTCATCTGCACGATATTGCCCAGGTACTCGCCCATCGTCTGGGTGAACTCCTGGAAGATGAACGCCGTCGGCCCGAACAGGATCACGTAGGCGAACAGGCCGACCGCCAGGAGCATGTTGAGATTCGATAGATAGCGGATGCCGTACTTGAGCGGCGTCATCGCCGAGAGCGTGAACAGCACGCCTAGCCCGGCGATGATCATCATCTGCGTCGAGGTGCCGTATTCCACGCCCTCGAAGCGCGCGATACCGCTGTTGATCTGCAGGGCACCCAGGCCCAGCGTGGTGGCGACCCCGAAGATGGTCGAGACCACCGCGAGCGTGTCGATGGCCACGCCCCAGCCGCTGTCGACCCGCCTGCCCAGGATGGGACGGAAGGTCTCGCTGATCAGGCCGCGCGCGTTGTGGCGAAAGCGGATGTAGGCAATCGCCAGCCCCACCAGCGCGAAGTTCGCCCACTGGTGCAAGCCCCAGTGGAAAAAGGCGTAGCGCATCCCCGTCTGTGCGGCCTCCACCGAGCGCGGCTCGGCGATCCCCAGCGGCGGCTCGTTGAAGTGCATCATCGGCTCGGCCACGCCCCAGAAGACCAGGCCCACGCCCATGCCGCCGGAGAAGATCATGGCAAGCCAGCTCTTGTAGCTGAACTCCGGTGGCTCATCGTCCGGTCCCAGCCGGATATTGCCGAACTTAGAGAACCCCAGGAACAGGATGAAGACCACGAAGCCGCTGGTCGCCAGCAGGTACATCCAGCCCATTCGGTTGGCGGTGTAATCCAGCACCTGGTTCGCGACCCGCTCGACGTCGTCCGGGAAGAGCGCGGCGACGGTCACGAATGCGGCGATGATCATCACCGAGAGATAGAAGACCGTGCCGACGTCGCCGAGCAAGCGACCGTAGAGGAGCTGGAATTTGTTCATGGAGTCTGTCCGTGACGGCTGATGGTTTCTTCGAAACTGCCCGTCACCTTAGCGGATTGGGGCGGTTGGGAAGAGCGGCTTCGCCAATCGACACACCGAAACGCCGCGGTGAAGTCCGATGGTCGCAGCCGTTGAAAACCAAGCGCAGGGGCGTCTTCAGGCCGAGAAACGCAGGCCGTTCTACACGCCCACCCGGCGCCATCGTGGGGGGCTGCCGCTGCAAGCGAATCACGCCCTCGGCGCGAGTACCGGACTTTGGCAGGTTGATAGCCCGCGGGCAGGGCACCTTGGCGTGCCCAAATTCGGATGGTGTGGTGGTGAGATGGCTCGTCGGCTGGCTGGAACCGCCACAAACCAACTTAAGCCCGCGGGCCTTGGGCCGCGCAGGAGCGGACGAACGAATGCGAGGGGGCTCCGGCAGATCGCTTCTGTCCGGTTGCCCCTGAATCGAACTACATCGGCATCGTCATAATCGTCGGCCTTGAATGAGACGGATGATGATCACGATGACCGCGATGACCAACAGGATGTGGATGAACCCGCCCATGGTGTAGGAGGTTAAAAACCCCAGCAGCCAGAGGACAACCAGAATGATGGCAATGGTTTCAAGCATGGTGCTTCTCCTTTAATTGAAACCTTGCAAAAAAGCAGATCAGCGACCTGCCGCCATCAAAAGTGTAGGCCGCTTGTCGAAATTTTCTCGGTTATCTGATGGTTGGCTCGAGGCGGTATGGGCTGGGCGCTTTCCTGAGGCGCGCCGAACCGATTTGCGCCCAGCGCTCCGGTGGAAGCCTTTCTTGCAAGCGAAACGCGCGACTGGCGCCTGTTCTGGTTGTTACGTGGTGATGGGGGCGGGAAATGTTGTGGCGGAGGTGGGTCGGTTTCGGGCGCTTGTTTCGGTTTGCGCTTTTGACCGAACCGCGTTGCCAACACCCGAGGTGCGTTCTATTGCTTGTCCAATAGAAAGTACCGGAAGATCAGGACACCCCGGCGCCGTGGCGCTTTGGGGCTTCCCTCATCATCGCTGGGTGGCGGAGGGGTCGGGTCGTGTCCCGCGAACCTCTGGGCGGCGTCCATGCCGCCCATGCCCTCACACCCACCAGATCCTCCTAGGTTGGACTTCAGTCCAACATCGCCCGGTAGGGCGACTGGTAGACACCCGCGTATCGGCGCGGGCTGGTTGGGGTAAAGCCCAACGTACAGCGATGTAACAACGCGTCATCAGTCACTAGGGTCCCCTTAGCCCTCGCCGAGCGGCGGGGTGCCGAACAAGGACATCGAGCCGATCGGCCCACGGTACCCCGGCCGGGAGGGAATCCGGCGGTGCCAAGGCGAGGGAGCCGCTCTCTTTGGGTGCTTTCCATTGGGCAAGCAAGAGAAAGCACCCTGCGCCTGGCTCGCTGGGGAGGTTGGTGACCACTCGCCTTGGGTGTGTGCAAAAACACAAATGCGTCTTAAATGAATCTTCCCCCGTTTCTGATCGCAAGGGGGTGACGCGGTGACCGCTAAGTAACAAAAGTTAAGTATTTTCAAACGCCACTAACGGTTTTATCTGTTTTCCCTATATCCAGGGCTTGAGTGCGAGTTGGCCGACGGAATAAATGCCTCGGACGCCATCGACCAATTAAGTAATTATCCCAAGTGGATCCAAGGTTGAAAACCAATCTGGTTTTTCAAAAAGCGGCGATCGGGATTGCTTGTTACGTAACGGTAGGGGTTGAGAATATGGGTTTACAATTGCGCGGCGGTCAAGCAGAAAATATATTATATGCTATACTTGAACAGAAATTGCTATTTAATTGGTATTGCAGTCATTAATTGCATCCAATATCGAGTCAGGAGCTAGTACTACGCATGAAGGCCTTTACCAATCCGGTTGGTCCCGGCACCTTGTGGTTTCACAATCTGACGACTGCAGACGGCACGCCCGTGGCCTACGACCCCCAGGCACGGGCCTTTTTACCGATGCCTCCATTCTGTGCAAATCGCGACATTATTGGTTGCAACTGGATTGCGCCCGAGCAGGGAGCCTTCTGCCGGTCCTGTGCGATGACTGCGCTGGCTCCGGATCCAGAACTTCCCAACGCGATCCCCAACTGGGCAGAAACGGAGGCCGCCAAACGTTGGGTGCTTGATAATCTGGGCCGTTGGCACTGGTTCAGACCGGAAGATCCCGGCACAAGGCCCACGTTCCACATGCTCGCGGACGGCCATCAGTTGGCTGCCATGGGGCATGGCGGTGGCATTGTCACGATCAGCGTCTCCGAGGCCGACCCCGTGGTGCGGGAAACCCGTAGAGAGGCCCTGAGCGAACCTTACCGCACCATGATCGGGCACATGCGCCATGAGATTGCGCATATGCTCTGGTGGCGGCTCAGCTTGCGTGAGGATTTTTTGCTTGCCTTTCGTGAAATGTTCGGAGATGAGCGAGCCGACTACACGGCGGCTCTCAGGCAGCATTACGAGCAGGGTCCCTCCCAGGACTGGGAGCTGTTTCACCTGACGTCATACGCCTCGTCGCACCCCCACGAAGACTGGGCCGAAACAGCGGCCCATCTACTGCACTTGGTGGATATCACCGATAGCTTCGTGGCAGCGGGCATGACCTCGCCGGAAATGCCTAGGTACAACTGGGACCCCTACTCGGAGCCAGATACCCATGCGCTGCTTCATGTCGCTGCCACACTCGCAACGCGCATCAACCACGTGAACCGCTCGATGGGACTGCCGGACCTCTATCCCTTCGTCCTTTCGGAGGCGACCCGTCGCAAGCTTGTCTTCGTACACGGGTGGTTGCGCCGAGGGGCCCAAGGGCTTTGATTTGAATGTTTTTACCAAACCCCGTGAGGGTTTTTCTGCACGAATACTAAAGGAGAGTACTTAATGTCAGTTACTCAAAAATCCAAAATGTCTCAAGAAGTATTGGCTTGGCGCGATCCGGAAATGGACTCGGTCAAGGGGACCGAAACCCCCAAGGATCCGAACAAGGGTTACATCGCCTTGTTGGGATGGAGTGTCAACGCGATCAAGGCGGCGCAAAAGTTCGATCGCCGTTATGTCGTTGTTGCCCCGGAATGGGCCGAGGATTTCTGTACCGCAAACAATATCCCCTATATCCCGTGGGATTTTATTCGGTTAAATGACCGCTCGATGGAAATTGCCGAAAAGCTGAAAGCGGAAGGCGTCGATGTCGCCATTCCTCTATTCGAGGAAACCGTCGAGTGGTCCGGTGCCATTAACTCGGTTCTGCTCAACAACCCTCGCATGTTCGGGCAGTCGATCCTGTTCCGCGACAAGGCGCTGATGAAGCGCCGTGCCCAGCTGGGCGGTATCCGTGTCGGTATCTTCGAGGAAGCGCACGAGAAAGAGGATGTCGTGCGCTTCATGAAGCGCGTTAACCAGACGCTGCTCAAGCTTGATGGTGACCCGGACGACCCGATTCACGTCAAGGCATTCGACAAGGCCGGTTGCCTGGGCCATCGGATGATCCGTTCGCTGGACGAAATTGACAATATCCCGGCCGAAGAATATCCCCTGCTGATGGAGAGCCACCTGGACGGCTGGGAGTTTGCGGTCGAGGCCTGGATCCACGATGGCAAGATTCAGTTTCTCAACATCTCCGAGTACGTGACGTTGGGTTACTCGGTATTCGTGCCGGCTACCAAGGAACTCGAGAGCTGGCGCGCCGCGATCACCAAACAGATCGAGAAGCTGATCAAGACCTTCGATATCCAGTTTGGCTTGATTCATCCCGAGTACTTCGTCACGGCGGACGGTGAAATGTACTTCGGCGAGGTCGCTTATCGCCCACCCGGTTTCAAGGCGTTCGAGTTGATCGAGATGGCCTACGGGTTCAACGCCTACCAGGCATCCATGCTGGTGTTTGATCCCAAGAGCACCAAAGAGGAAGTGGAAGCTTTCTTCCCCCGCGAAGTGGAGGATGCGAAAGGTTACGCGGGTTGTTTCGGTGTCTATCCGCGTCGCCGGGTGGTCAGCAAGCTGGAAATGCCCAAGGAATGCGTCGAGCACCCGTATTTCGTGTCGCACGAACTGGTCGCGCCAGCAGAAGAGACGGTCCCGGACCGGTCGGCCTTTGGCACGCACTGGGGCCTGGTCTTCTTCTTCGGTGACGATCCCATCGTGATGCGGGATCTGCTGAAGGCCCAGGAAGACCTGGACTTCTACGTCTAGAGGCAAGCTCAGAGCGGGTGTTACCCGCCAATGAGTGATGAAAACGGGCCGATAAGGCCCGTTTTTTTTGCTTGGGTAACCGGTTCGGGTTGCCCGCGTCGTCGTTACCTAGCTGTGCGCTGGCGATCACCGTGGGAGCTTGCCGTGCAAGCGAATCGCTCCAGAGGCGCGTGTGCTGGTTGTTCCGTGGTGATGGGGTGGGGCGGGGAATCTTGGAGTTGAGGTGGAACGGTTTCGGGCGTTTGTTGGGTTTGGCGGATCTGGCCGGACCGCGTTGCCAACGCCCGAGGTACTTTCTATTGCTTGTCCAATAGAAAGTACCCAAAGACAAGGACACCCCGGCGCCTTGGCCCTTCGGGCTTCCCTCGTCACCGCCGGGTTGCGGACGGGTCGGCTCGACGCGACATCGTGTCGCGCAGAACCTCTGGGCGGCGTCCATGCCGCCCAGACCCTGCAACCCAGCGGCGACGAGGCAAGGCGCAGGGGCCCCCGGGTGTGCCAGATTCGAACGGTGCGGAATGCCGCCGACCCCGTTGGCCGGTTTGAGGTGCCTTGCCTTGTCGTGGTGGTAGAGGGGGCGTTTGTTAGGTTTGGCGACCTTGTCTAAGACGGGATGCTGACGCCCGGATCGAGCGGTGTCGCAGCGTGGATCTGCGAGATGACCTCCCGAGTTATTGCGTACTCGAGCGCTTCGGCGAGATGGGTGGGGCAGAAGAGAGTGATGGTGACGCGTGCCTTGCCGATGTCGGTCGTGGAGAAGCGTATGCCGATTTCGGAGTTGGGGATGTCCACACCGCTACGCCGTACGATCTGGGCGTTGGCACGGGCGGCCTCTTCCCTGTGCGGGCCGTAGTGGCGTTGGATGATGGCGATGATCTCGCCTTCCAGGCTCGGCAGGTTGATGTTGGGCTCCGTCGTGATCGCGAAGCTGTGAAAGGTGTAGTTCCGAACCACCGTCAGGTTGCGGATGGGCGAGGTGAAGAAGACGCTGTTCGGCAGGAGAGCCGTGTTGCCGGTGTACTGGAATGAATTCGGTTGGAACTCCTGGAGCGTAGTGGCCAGCAAGGTATGGTCCAGGACCTCCCCCCGCACCCCCGAGACCTCGATCCAGTCGCCTACCGCGAAGGCTCGGGTTGAGGCCCGCATGAGCGAACCCGAGACACAAAGGATCATCTCTTTCGTCGCCACCACGATGGCAATGGCGACGGCGGTGAGTGACAGAGCAAAGGTCCGAAGCTGCGGCGCCCAGATAAAAACGAGCCCGAGAAGCATTAGGAACAGAAAGACATTCCGGCTGGTGGAGATCCATCGGCGATGGACGTGCGCCGGCAGATTGCTCCGAGCCCGGATGAGCTTCACCGTGATCGTCCGAGTGACCCAAAGGATAAAGAGGAGAAAGGCGGAGGCGCCGAGATTGGGCGATACGGCACCGAGTGCGGCCGGTAGGGCCCAGGTGCTTGGATCAAAGGTCATCGTCGTGGGTGTTCTCGTGGTGTGTCAGGGCCAGATCAGGATAACGTAGGCCGCGTAACCCACAAGGAGGGCAAAGCCTTCCCACCGCGCAATCCGCAACCCGGTCCAGGCCATGAGAAGTAGAGCCGCCGAGACGCCAACCATGACGAGATTATCGAATGAGACGATCTCGGCCGGTACCGCACCGGGCGCAGCAAGTGCCGTAAAGCCCCCGATCCCGAGGATGTTGTAGATATTGGAGCCGATGATGTTGCCGAAGGCGAGGTCACCTTGACGCTTGAGCGCCGCGACGATCGAAGTCACGAGCTCAGGCATGGAGGTGCCAATGGCGACAATTGTCAGTCCGATCACGGTCTCTGAGATGTTGAAGCCGCGTGCGAGGGACACCGCGCCCTCGACGAGGAATCGTCCGCCAAGGACGACGAGGATGAGCCCGGCTACCGCGATCAAGAGCGAGGCGAGGAGCGGTGGACCCACTTTCTTGGTGGGCGCTAGGTCCGGATCCGCCTCCTGGAGCGCGAGGCTCTTGTCGTAGACGGCGCCGTGCTCGACGCCCGTGGCCACGCGTTCTTGGCGGAAGGCAAGCCAGACGTAGAGGCCAAGCGCGGCAATGAAGATCGTGCCCACAATACGGCCGAGCGGCATGACGGTGGCGATTGCCGCAAACACCACGGCGACCGAAAGCATGACCACGCCGTCTCGCCTGAGCGCTTTAGACGCGACGGCCATGGGGGCGAGCATGGCAGCAATCCCGACAATCAACAGGATGTTGGCGATGTTGGAGCCCACGATGTTGCCGTAAGCGATCCCCGGCGCCCCCGCGAGGGCGGCCTGTACCGACGTGACGAGTTCCGGCGTCGAGGTGCCGAAGCCCACGAGGGTGAGCCCGATTACGAGCGGCGAGACCCCGAGCCGGCTCGCTACGTTTACCGCGCCCCGCACCAGCAGCTCGCCGCCTGCGATGAGGAGTACGAGGCCTCCAAGAAGTGGCAGCCAGACATCCGTCATTACTATTCCTTTCCTTCTCTCATTCTTCCGTCATTCGTCTTCGTGTCGGGCGGGGGCATCGCCCCGTTTCTGCACGGCCCTCTGGTTATCCCGACATCGGCAGCGCCGAGGCCTTTTCCGGGCACCCGAAGAGACTGGTAGCGAGTGTCTTAGCCAACGCCGGTGCCGCAAAGGTGCTGTGTTGAGTCTCGTCTACTCAGCCCCGGTTTGCGCGTGGTAAAGGAACGGGTCTTGATGGGCGGGGCCCAAAAGTTAGCAGCTCATGGATAACAAGCTGGCCCGTGCTTTCTGATCCCGGCTTGGCGAAGAAGCGGAGCAAGGCGCTTTTCGTGGAGGTGGTATCGGTTTCGGGCGTTTTCGAAGTTTGGCGACTCCGCTTCAATCACGTTGCCAACGCCCGAGGTACTTTCTATTGCTTGTCCAATAGAAAGTACCCAAAGACAAGGACACCCCGGCGCCTTGGCCCTTCGGGCTTCCCTCGTCACCGCCGGGTTGCGGACGGGTCGGCTCGACGCGACATCGTGTCGCGCAGAACCTCTGGGCGGCGTCCATGCCGCCCAGACCCTGCAACCCAGCGGCGACGAGGCAAGGCGCAGGGGCCCCTGGGAGTGTCAGCCGCGCATCCCTATGGTGTGCATTAACCGTTTTTCCGGCTTGAACGCAGGACAGCCGCACAACGGCTTTCGCGGCCAAGGGCCGCTCCCACAGAGCCCCATGTAGGTTGGACTTCAGTCCAACGTCGCCCGATAGGGCGACTGTTCATCCTTACGGATTGTTGGGCTAAAGCCCAACCCACAACGGATGGGAAGCGATTCCTCAGGCTGGGATCTCCCCTTCGCCCTTGCCGAGCGGCCGGGGTGCCGCAGGGTCGGGGCGGCATGGACGCCGCCCCGAGGTTCGCCGCGACAGGACGTCGCGTCGAACCGACCCGTCCGCGGCATCCCGGACGGGAGGGAAGCCCGCAGGGCCAAGGCGAGGGGTGCCGTTCTCTTTGGGGACTTTCTCTTGGGCAAGCAAGAGAAAGTGCCTCGCGCGCCTGGCAATGCGGTTTGGTATTCAGTACTTGCGTTTGAAGGTGTGCGAAATCACAGAAGCATCTTAAATGCTCCTGACCCCTTTTTCCGTGTCGCGCAGAACCTCTGGGCGGCGTCCATGCTGCCCAGACCCTGCAACCCAGCGGCGACGAGGCAAGGCGCAGGGGCCCCGGGGATTGCCATCCGAGGCTCGATAAGCACGTGATTGCTTTAGTAGCTTACTGAAATCTAGGCGGCGATCTACCGTCTTTCTTCGTTAAGGGATTCTGGTGTCAGCGTTTCAGCTGAATGACGCCCCTAGGCAAGATACTGATGTGCTGGGACTCCAACTGGAATGAGTGCCTTCGGTGCTCGCGCGATTCGCAAGGAGGTTTAAGTTCGCGTTTCTTACTGTTAAGACAAATGTCTTGTCATTTTTTTGCCGATTCTACTGTTTTTGTATGTATTTCGGTGGCGGTACCAAACCGAACCCGCCATTCCCAACATCTTTTAAAACCATATTATGAGCCTTGTCTTCCAGCTCGCCGGCTTTTTGTTTCAACTCGGCTCGGTCTTTTACGTCTGATGCGTGATCAGCCCTGTTCCTAAATTCGGCAGCAACTTCCATTAATTCCCTATATTTGTTTTTGCTGTCCGTCTTGGGCTGGTAGTTAAGGCGTTCTTCGGTTTCTTTTCTGAGCTTGTCAATTTCTTCCTGTAGCTTTATCCTCGTCTCATCATTTTCGATTTTTTCGATTTCTTCATCTCGCTTTGCTTGTTCTATAAGTTCATTTTCCGCAACCTTCATTAGTTCCGATCGGGCTTTTTCTAACTCCTGCTTTTGGATGAGGTAGTGGTGCTCTGATCGCGCTTGTAGGGTGTTTTTTAGTCTTGTGGGAGCAGACGTTAGTTTTAAGAAACCATAGTTTATCCATGGATATGTGGCCGCAATCGCGGCTGCTAATGCAGCTGGCCATAGTAATGTACTGAAGATGTCAGTGTGGGTATCAAAGTAAGTAAATCGGCCGGTGACAGAGCCAGTTTGCATGAATAGGTAAAGCAGTGGTTTCCAGTTGAATATTATAAAAGCGGCTGAATAGTACCCGAGGACGGGGCTTTTTACCCGGGCGCCGATTGCGTCAAGCAATTCTTTCATGGCTGTTCTGGTCATCCTTTGTTGTGTGTTTATGGGTGAGTTTTTTTAAATATTTTGCATTATGGTAAGAATTATTTTGTCTGAAGAAAACGATTGACATCGAGAGTATAGCTATAGATAGAGCAGCTAGTATGGTGGCTTGCTTCGCTTCGTATTGCTCTGGTTGTGTTATCACGCTACCAAGGATGAGCAAAGAATATGCAAGCATAAGTGAAGCGGTGATTGAAATGTACCACCTGTTGATTATGTCTCTGGTGGTTATATAGACATGGATTGACTTGTCTCGGGTTCGGAGGTGGCTCTTTGCACTTCGAATCTGCTTCCACGTGATGTCGGTTTGATTTTTTATGTAGAAATCAAATATTGCGGATCGAAATTTTGGGGAGGCTTCTATTCCATAGTTCCTTTTGAACGTCTCGCTTTCAATGTACTCCTGTTGTGTCGCTCGATGAGTTTGGCTTAAGTGTTCTGAATCGAACTCTTTATGCGCCTGCGAAAGTGCATTGTCTCTTCGTTCGACTAGGTGGAGTATGTGTTTGAACGGGTCATGCCTTACAATGTAGAACACAATTAGGACTGCGAATAAGGTTAGGCTCGACTTTATGCTTGGTAAGAAATCAAGTAGATACTGCAGGTCTGTTGCCATGGTGTAATTTTTTTTTGTTATAACAAAAAACCCGCCGTTTGGCGGGTTTGGTTGTGAATTGACACATAAAGTGAAAGCATGGGAGCCGCAAGATCAACGGTTTGTGCTGTTGTGTTGCCTCAGTGACAGTTTTCGGCGGTCGGATAAAGTGAAAAAATGGCATCTGCAGAACCTATAAGATGAAAAAAGTGACTAGCCTGGAGGTAATCATGATCATGATCAAACGCAGAGCAGAAACATTGCCCCCCGTCTTGTGTGATCTACGATCGGCTCGAGTTCATGATTGAAGTTGGATGGCTGAGGCTATTCCTCAGCGGTTGACGTCAACCTTCTAGAACGATTAGTGTTTGGCCGTGCGCGAATTCATCGTCAAATCGCTGGTACTGCTGGTCTTCTCAGCGAACCTCACCTGGGCCGCGGAGCAGGGCGTCGAGGTATTCGGTGCCTGCGCGTCGGTCGATGTGGTCTCCGCGGCCGGCAGCGATGGCGAGAGCGACCAGCATGCTCCCGGTACGACCTCCCACCATTGCTCTCACGCCAGTGTCCACTTCACCGGGCTTCCCGACACGTCGGTGTCGATCCCGCATGGTTCGTCGTCCGCCGCCCCCCTGGCTGAGCTGACGGACTGGCAGTCCCGAGACGTCGAGCCGCGCCTGCGCCCTCCCAGGGTCTGAGCATCTTCTGATCGAAGCACCCCATCGGCCGCCGATCCTGCGGTCGAGTGGGATTTCTGTGTCTTATCTCCCGATCCGAGGTTGCTCATGTCCTCCACGACGATTCCCGTCCGCCGCCGGCGGATGGCTGCCGCGCGTGCCCCGTATGGCACCGCGCTGGCATCGCGGATTTTTTCCACGCCGATCGCCGGCGGTTGCCTGTTGATCGCCAGCGCCCTGATTGCGCCCCCGGCGTTGAGCGAGTCCCCCGATGCCCCGCTGACCCTTCAGGGGGCGGTCGAGGCGGCTCTGTCCAACAATTTTGCCGTGCAGCAGGCCGCCTCGGCGGTCCGCATGCGTGAGGGCGAGGCCGTCCACGCCGGTCGACTCGTCCCATCGAACCCGGTGCTCTCGGCGCGTACCGCCCGTCGGGATGGCCCGGATGGCCAGTCCACCGACTTCGGTATCGCCATCACCCAGTCGCTGTTCACCGCGGGAAAGGGTGAGCTGGCGGAACAGGCCGCCCGCAACCGCCAGGGCGAGGCCGAGCAGCGGCTGGATTACCTGCGAACGACCGTTGCGGCCCAAACGCGATCCGCCTTCCTCCAGGTGTTGAGCGCCCAGGAGCGCCTCGACACCGCACAGCGCCTGATCACGCTCAACCGTGAGGTCCGTGATTTTGCTCAGCGGCGCCTGCAGGCCGGCGAGGGGACGCGGCTTGAGGTCAACGCCGCCGCCATCGGTGTGGGCCGAGCCGAAGCCGAACTGGCCAAGGCTCGTCAGAAGTTGAGCGCGGCTCGACTTGCCCTCACCGAGCAATTGGCGCTGGACCCGGCGGCGTCCGTGGAAATCCGTGGCCAGCTTGAACCGGCGCCTCTGGAGATCGACGACACGGACGCCTTGTTGCGCCAGGCGATGCAACGGCGGTCTGACCTCGTAGCGGCAGCCCGCTCGGTTGCCGCGGCTCGCGACGAGCTGCGCCTGTCGAAACGCCAGTTGATGCCGAACCTGACCGTTGGCGCCTTCTACGACAAGGAGGAGTCCAACGATGTCGCCGGCGTTTCCCTCTCCGCTCCAATCCCGGTGTTCCACCAGTTCGAGGGCGAGCAGCGCTCGGCTCAGGCGCGGCTTGACCGGGCGCAGATCGAAGAGGATGCCCTGCGCCAGCAGGTCCGCCGCGAGGTGCTCATGGCGGTGGCCGATTACCGCTCGGCCCGCGAGCGGGTGGACGTGTTCGGCAGCCAGATGCTCGCGAACGCGGAAGAGAACCTCGCGTTGACCCGTCGCGCGGTCAAGGCCGGTCAACTGGGTGCGCCGGCCATTACCACCGCGCAGAACAACCTGATGGAAGTGCGCGGCCAGTATCTCGCCGCGCTCGATGACTTGATCGCGGCCGGCGCCGCACTGGAACGCAGCACCGGCGGACTGCTCCGCCTCGCGCCGACTTCCTCCACCGAATCCTGAGAGACCACGTCATGAACCGAACAAATCACACCTACCGTCGCTTGTCCTATTCGATTGCCCTCGCGCTGATGGTCGGCCTCGCCGGTCCCGCGGCAGCCGAGACCGGCGGGAAGCATGCCGACCACGAGGAGCCCAAGGCCGGTCACGAAGAGAAGGAGGCCGGCCATGAAGACCATCAGGGCCATGAAGAGGAGGAGACTGGCCACGAAGACCATGAGGGCCAAGGCAAAAAAGACAGTCATCAAGGCCACGAAGAGGTGGGGGCCGATGCCGTCCATCTCACTGACGAGCAACTTGCGCCGCTGACGATCCGTACCGCGCCTGCCGAACCGGGCAGCGCCGAATCCCTGCTCAGCCTGCCGGCTACCGTGACCTTCAACGCCGACCGGGTCGCGATGATCGGCCCCCGAGTGCGAGCCAAGCTGGTTCGGATGAGCAAGGGGCTGGGCGATTCGGTCAGCGCCGGCGAGGTGATTGCAGAGATGGACAGTGTCGCCCTCGGGCAAGCCAAGGCGGCCTACCTCAAGGCCCGGGCCCGCTTCGAGACCGCGCTCTCGCATTTCGAGCGGCAGAAGGCACTTAACGCCGAGCAGATCGCAAGCGATGCCACGCTGGTCGAGGCGCGCGGGCGCTACCGCGAGGCCCGGGCCGACCGGGACGCCGCGGTCGAGACGCTGCGTCTCTACGGCCTGTCGCGCGAGGCGATCAAGGCAATCGATGCCAACAGCGAACAGCCTCTGTCCCGCTATTCGCTGACCAGCCCGATCGACGGCGTACTCCAGCGTCGCGACGTCAGCCCCGGGCAGACGGTCGGCCCCGAAAGCACGCCGATCCATGTGGTCGATACCGACACCGTCTGGCTCGAGATGGATGCCTTCGAGAAGCAGATTGCGGACCTGGCCGTTGGTCAGACCGTACGACTGAGCCTGCCGGCGCTCCCGGAGCAAGGGTTTCAGGGTCGGGTCGACTGGATCTCCCGCGAACTGGCCGCCGGATCCCGAACGTTGACCGTCCGCGCCGTGATCGACAACCCGGACGACCTTCTTCGGGCGGGCATGTTCGGCACGGCCACGGTCCAGACTGACGGCCACGCCGGCGCCCTTCTGGTCCCCGTTGGCGCGGTACAGCGACTCGAGGACAAGCCGCACGTCTTTGTTCTGGGCGACGAGCCGGGGGCGTTCCGCGCCAAGCCGGTCAACGTCGGGCATGAATCGAACGGCATGGTCGAGGTGAGCTCCGGTATCGAGGCGGGACAGCCGGTGGTGGTCGAAGGCGCGTTCGACCTGATGTCCATTCTCACAGCCGGTGGCCGCAGCGCTGCCCACAGCCACTAAGGGAGGCGGCATGATCAATCGACTGATTTCAATGGCGCTCGCCAACCGGCTGCTGACACTGGTGCTGGTGCTCGCCTTGGCGGGCGGTGGCGTCTATTCCGTCCTGAAGGTGCCGATCGATTCCTTCCCGGATGTCACGCCCTCGATGGTGCAGATATATACCAGCAGCCCCGGCCTGTCGCCGGTGGACGTGGAAACCCAGGTCAGTTACCCGATCGAGATATCGATGTACGGGCTGCCCGGACTGGATCGGGTGCAGAGCACCTCGATCTTCGGATTGTCCCGGGTGAGCGTGTACTTCGAGGACGGTACCGACATCTACTTCGCTCGTCGCTTGGTGATGGAACGTCTCGCGGCGGCTCGCGAAGAGATTCCCGATGGGCTGGGCGATCCGCAGCTCGGTCCTATCACGTCGGGGCTTGGCCAGGTTTTCCTGTACGAAATCCGCAACAAGGAGGGGGCTGACCATTCCTTGATGGAGCGGCGGACCGCGCAGGACTGGATCGCCAAGCCGATGTTGCGCACGGTGCCCGGCGTGACCGGCGTGCTGTCGATCGGTGGGCAGCAGAAGCAGTACCAGGTGCGGCTGGACCAGAATGCGATGGTCGCGCGCGACATCACCGTTGCGGACGTCCGTAGCGCCATTGTGGCCAACAACCGCAACGTCGGCGCGTCGTTCATCAATCGCGGCGGCGAGGAGTACGTGGTCCGCGGTTACGGTTGGATCGATCCGGGCAAGCAGGGCCTGCAGGACATCCGCCGGATCCAGGTCAAGCGTGGCGCCAACGGTGAGCCGGTCTACCTCGATGACATCGCCGAGGTCGGATATGGTCCATCGATTCGCCGCGGCACGCTGGTGGCCAACGGCGAAGAGAGCGTCGGCGGGTATGTGCTCAAGCTGATCGGCAGCAACACCCAGGAGGTGCTCGCGGCGATCGAGGAACGGGTCAAGTCCATCCAGACCGCCTTGCCCGACGGCATGACCCTGGAACCCTTTTATTCACAGGGGCAACTGATCGAAAAGGCCGTCGGGACGGTGGAGAAGGCACTGCTCGAGGGCATGGTTCTCGTGTTGGTGCTGTTGTACTTCTTCCTCGGCAACTTGCGTTCGACGCTCATCGTGATCGCGACCCTGCCGCTGGCCGTGCTGGTTGCCTTCATCGCCATGAAGGTGACCGGCATGTCGGCCAACTTGATGAGTCTGGGTGGCCTTGCCATCGGCATCGGCATGATGGTCGACGGCGCCGTGGTGATGATGGAGAACATCTTTCGCCACATGGAGGAGAGGCGCGAAGAGCGCGTGCCACTGACGAGGCTGGTCGGCGAGGCCGCCCGCGAGGTGGCCCGCCCGATCGTGTTCGCCATCAGCATCATCATCATCGTCTTCCTGCCGCTGTTCACGTTGCAGGGGGTCGAGGGCAAAATGTTCGCGCCAATGGCCTACACGATCTCGTTTGCCCTGGTCGGCGCGCTGGTCATGGCGCTGACCCTGGTGCCCGTGCTTTCCACACTGGTGTTCTCGAGTGACTCGGCACCCGCGGAGCCGCGGCTGGTCCGTTGGCTGCGGGCCGGGTACGTGCCGCTGCTCAAGCGTGCCATTGGGAAACCCAAGATCGTCTTCCTGATCGCGGTGGCCCTGTTCGGTTCGAGCCTGGCGCTGTTTCCGAAACTCGGCACGGAGTTCTCGCCGACGCTGCGTGAAGGCACGCTCATGGTCCGCTCGACCCTGCCGCCGGGGGCGAATCTCCCGACGTCGATCGATTACGCCGAGCGGATCGGAAAGGTGTTTTCCGAGTTCCCGGAGGTGACCGGCAGTTACGCCCGCGTCGGGCGAGCCGAGGTCGGCGGGGACCCTGAGCCGGTCAACGTGGTGGCCACGATCATCAACCTCAAGCCACTGGATGAATGGAGCAGCGGGCGTGACTACGAGGGGCTGCAGGCCGCCATGTCAGAGCGGGTCGACGAGATGTTGCCGGGCCTGGCGAACAACTTCTCGCAGCCCTTGCAGTTGCGTACCGACGAGCTGCTGTCCGGCGTGTTGGCCGAAGTCGTGATCAGCCTGTACGGCGAGGATCTCGACCAGCTCGCCCGTTACGGCAAGGAGATCGAGGCGATCGCCAAGAATGTCGACGGGGCGGTTGACGTCCGCATGCAGCAGCAGGGCGGCAAGCCGCAGGTCGTGGTCCGGCCGGACCGTGAGCAACTGGCCCGCTACGGCATCCCGCTGGACACCGTGCTAAAGACGCTGGAAACCGGCGTGGGCGGTGCCACCGCCGGGCAGGTGTTCGAAGGCGTCCGCCGTTTCGACATCTTCATGCGCTTGAAGGAGCAGAGTCGTGACCAGGTGGATCAAATTGCCAATATGCAGTTGCGCACCGACGACGGCGCGCTGATCCCGCTCTCGCGGGTGGCGGATGTCGAAACCATCGTCGGGCCGAAGAAAGTGTCACGCTCGAATGCCAGTCGTCGTGTCTACGTGCAGCTCAACGTGCGCGGCCGTGATATGGGCGGTGTGGTTCAGGACATCCAGCAGCGCGTCGCCGACGAGGTGGACTTGCCGGCCGGCTACTACGTCGAGTACGGCGGCCAGTTCGAGAACCAGCAGCGAGCGATGAAGACGCTTTACGTGGTGGTGCCGATCACCCTGGCGCTGATCTTCCTGATGCTGTTCTCGGCGTTCGGTAGCTTGCGTTACGCCACGTTGATCTTCCTCAACGTGCCGTTTGCCGTCACTGGCGGGATATTCGCCCTGTGGATTTCCGGGTTGTACCTGTCGGTGCCCGGTGCCGTGGGCTTTATCGCCGTGTTCGGCGTGGCGGTGCTCAACGGCGTAGTGATGGTGTCCTACATCAACCAACTGCGTGAACGGGGCATGGAGATTGCCGACGCGGTGCGCACTGGGGCCGAGCACAGGCTGCGTCCGGTCCTGATGACCGCCTCGGTGGCCATTCTGGGTCTGATTCCATTGCTTCTGGCCAATGGCATCGGCTCGAACGTCCAGCGCCCGCTTGCCGCGGTGGTGATTGGCGGCCTGGTGACCTCGACACTGCTGACGTTGCTTGTCCTGCCAAGCGTGTATCGCTGGTTCGCCGTGCCGCGGCGTGACGTCGACGTCTAACCATAGGAGACCCACCATGAAGGAAATCAAGGCGTACATTCGCCAACCCATGACCGATGCGGTCGTGGATGCCTTGGAGGCCATGCCGGGGATTCCCGGCGTGGCTGTCACGCCCACCTACGGATTTGGCCACGTCGTCGATGATGGTCAGACGGCACGCGTGGAGATGACAAGACTGGAGATCGAGGTGCCCGATGCGATCGCCGACTCGGTGGTGGATTGCGTGCGCGAACACGCCCGCACCGGGGCGGGGCACGTCGGTGATGGCCGGATTTACGTCACCGAGCTCGCGCACGCCGTTCGCATCGCGGACGGCGCCGAAGGAGAGGCGGCGTTCTAAGGAATAGATTCCCAGACGTGGTAACTGGTTACTGATCTCTCGTTCGCGGGGGGCGAGCCGGCATGACAGCGGATTACCGGCCGCCCATCAGTCGGCTGGGTGTAATCAGTGAACAACCTGATGGCTTTACACATCTAGGGGCCCTGAAAGGTGGGCCATCGTCCTTACGTGGGGTACTTTGAATGAACAAATCTTGTGACAGCGCTTGTGGCAGCGATGCAGAGGTTTCGGAGGATACGAGTGCGCAGGCCGCCTCCAAAGCTTCAGGGGCGTGGATCAGCAGGTATGACGTGCCGAAGATGGATTGTCCATCAGAAGAGCGAATGATTCGCTTGGCCTTGAGCGGTTTTAACGAGATTCGAACATTGTCGTTCGATTTGTCGAACCGCCGGTTGGAGGTCGTTCACGATGGCGAGCCTGCCCCGATCACGTCAAAGCTGGTGACCTTGGGGCTGGGCGCTTCGCTTCAAGGTACCACTGTTGCCGACACAGCGACAATCAAGGCCGTGGAGTCCTCTGCGCCGTCTGCAACACAAGAATCCGGCACTTTGCGTTGGTTGCTCGGGATCAACGCGGTTTTGTTTGTGGTGGAGCTGACAGCCGGCCTGATCGCTCAGTCCACTGGCCTGATTGGCGAATCACTCGACAATTTTGCTGATGCGGCGGTCTATGGGCTTGCTCTTTATGCGGTTGGACATAGCGTAAAAATGCAGGTGCGTGCCGCCCACCTCGCCGGCATCTTGCAATTTATTCTGGCTATTGGCGTACTCGCGGAGGTGTTTAGGCGCTTTGTGTTCGGCAGTGAACCTGAATCACTGGTGATGATTGTTATTGCGTTCGTCGCATTGATTGCCAACACAACGGCTCTGTTACTGATATCGAAACACCGAAATGGCGGGGCTCATATGAAGGCGAGCTGGATATTTTCGGCGAATGACGTAGTGATCAACGTGGGCGTCATTACCGCCGGAGCCCTGGTCGCTTGGACTGGGTCGAATTATCCGGACCTGATTATCGGCACCATTGCGGGGATAGTTGTGCTTAACGGTGCAAGACGTATTCTGGCGCTCAAGGCTTGACTACGGTGCTTTGCATCTATTGCGTTTGGCGGGGACTTTCTCGTTCCTCAACCTCCCCACGTTCAACGAGTCTTCAATGCCCTCCAGTCATTGGGGTGCGATTCAAAGATGGCGGCCATCCACAATGGCGGCGAGGTGAGTGCAAGGGGGCGCATGCGCCGACAGACCGGGTTTTCTGATTCAACGGGGTCAATAGTGTTGGGTCATTAGATGAGAGCAAAAGGAGGACACATGGGACATCATCACGATCATCCCCACCTTGACCCCAGTTCTGGCGATCGTCGAGTGAGCATCGCCATCTGGGCCAACGGCATACTCACCGTTGCCCAGATAGTCGGGGGCATTCTCGCGGGGAGCCTCGCGCTGATCGCGGATGCTCTGCATAATTTCTCCGACATGGCAGCGCTTGTCATTGCCTACGCTGCCCGCAAGATCGCGCGACGCCCGCCAGACGCGACGATGACGTTTGGCTACGCCCGAATCGAGATCGTCGCCGCCCTGATCAACTACACCACCCTGATTCTGGTTGGCGCCTATCTGATTTACGAAGGCACGATGCGTCTGATCGACCCGCCCGAGATTCAGGGCTGGATCATCGTGATCATCGGCATGGTCGCTCTTCTCGTCGATGCGCTAACGGCCTTGCTCACCTGGTCGATGCAGAAACATAGCGTCAACATTCGCGCGCTTTTCCTGCATAACCTCTCCGATGCGCTTGCATCCATTGCCGTGATCGTCGGCGGGGCACTGATCCTGCTGTACGACATGCGCTGGGTAGACCCCGCGATCACGATCGGTATCGCGCTCTATATTCTTTATCTCGCCTTCAGCGAGATCGGGGGACCGATCCGGACGCTGATGCTGGGTTCGCCGCCCGATATCGACGGTCAGTCAGTCATTGAAACCCTGCGTGGCGTCGACGGTGTCCATGATGTCCACCACGTTCACTTGTGGCAGATGCAGGAAAACGCCGCCGCGCTCGACTGCCATGTGGTTGTCAAGGAAGCCGATTGGTCGCGACTCGAGGCAATCAAGGCGGATATCAAGGATCGGTTGAAGACACGCTTCGACATCGGCCATTCCAGCCTGGAATTCGAGCACATCGATCACGCCCACCAGGGTGCCAACCTTTATGGGCATGAGTGACCGGCCCATGAGCGCTCGAGTCGCCGGAATCGTCCCGGGGGCTCATCCATTCCGGGGGCGGATGGGCCCGGGGTAATGCGCTGTCGTTACCCCGAATTCCGCAGGAAATCGTGTTCGAAACGGTCGACCGGGCGGCCGGGCAAGGTTCGGTGGTGAGCCGTCTTGCTTTCTATTAATCGGTTGCGTCGGGGATCAGGCGGTTGGGAATCCAGTGCAGGTAGGCGGCCATGCCGAACAGCTCGATAAGCGACTGGAAAACGATCACCACGATCGCTGCTTGCCAGGCCTCGGGCAAGGCCAGGGCGATCGGCAGCATGACGAACGAGTTTCGTGTGCCGAAGCTGAAGGCCAACGTCCGGGTGGACCGGTCGCGAAGACCGAAGAGCCGGCCGAGGCCTTTGCCCAGAAAGGCGGCGGCGACCAGGTAGACGATGAAAATGAGGGCCACCTGGAAAAGCACCCCGGTGAGATCAGAGACCGTCGCGACCTGTGAGGCGGCAATGACGAAGACGACCATTGCCAGCAGCGGCACGGGCAGCAGGCCCAGCCCATCGACCAACGTCTTGGCCCTGGGGCGACGCTCGGCCAATTGCTCGGTGATCCAGGCGAGAACCAGGGGGGTAAGTATCAACCCGGCGAACGCGGTCAGCAGGTGGGTGCTGAGTGCCGCCTCGACCAGGTCGCTGCCGAGAAACAGCCACAGGTAGATCGGAAGCGCCAGCAACTGCATCAGCAGCAAGACCGGCGTGGAGGCGATCGCCCGGGCGGTGTCACCCCGACCGAGGTGGGTGAAGCTGATGAACCAGTCGGTGCAGGGAACGAGGAGTACCAGCATCACGCCGAGCTGGACGGCCGGCGACAGCGGCAAGGTAGACACCAATCCGCCGACCAGCAACGGGATTACCACGAAATTGCCGACCAGCAGGGCTCCCAGAAAGCGCAAGTCGGCCAGCCCCTGACCGACGTGAACCAGAGGCACTTGCGTGAACGTGGCATACAAGAGGGCGCCGAGTAGCGGCCAGAGCAGCGGGTCGAGCCGGGCGGCGGTCTCGGGTTGGCCAAGGCCCAGCCCCAGGCCCGCCGAGATGGCGATGAGGTAGACCCATACCTGGTGGCGTTCCATCCAGTCGCGCATTGCAATCGATCGTCCAAATAGCGGCATGATATCCCTGTGAAAGACATCGAGGCCGGTGTTTTCGTATGGGGCGCCGGTTACCCGTCGTTCGGGTGGTGTCGGCCACGGCAAACCGTAATATCCTCCGGGCATGAGTGATGCCGATCTTCCCCTGGTGATTGCCGGCCCAATGCTGCGCCGGCTTGGCCGGCGACAGTTGATCCTGACACTGGTGATCTCCGTCCTTGCAAACTTCCGGGGATGCGGTGTTCTGTCCAGAGCGATGCTCCTGGCTGATTGTCCCAGTAGTTCGGCTGATGCTTCCTGCGAGTGCCAGTCTGTTGGTACGGTCGCTCGTGCGGAGGTATTGGTAATGCCTACCTGTCGACTCATTCAGACAGGCGTGGGCGGCCTGTTTTGCACTGACAGGTTGAGTGAGTATGGCAAGTTTGGGAGTTGGCGTCTGGATCCTTAATTCCACAGATTTTGGAAATAACGAGTAGCCTAGTCATTTTGTGGAAGGATCGCCTGAACTCCAATCTCGTGGTCGAACATGTAATTGCTGAATTCATCCACCCCCGGGCCGGAAATTGGAGAAAGCTTGCCAAGACGTATGGCGTTGCCGATATCTTGCCGCGTCTTCCCAGTCAGGTTTGCTAATTCCTGTGTGCTGACTGCAAAACCCCGTAACGCTTTGATGCGTTCCAGATCTCCTCGCTTGGCATAGCGACCACCGAGACCATCGTCAACAAGTACAAGGCGTTTGGGCTTGAGCCAGTCGATTTCAAGGCGACGCTTGGCAATCCCTAGCCACTTCGTCACATGCTCTAGTCCGACGAGTTCTTTGTTATCCTGGTACGCTTCTAGATAGGCTGTTACTGTTTCTCGAGAGAAGAAACGCTTATTGCCGAGCGCGCCGCCATGCTCCAACGGTTTTAGGAATCCGCCCTTCACAAGGCGGGCGACTTTCTGGACGCTTATATTGCCCAACAACTTAGCCACATCTTCGGAATCCATATAACGGGTCTCAGCTTCAGCACGAAGACTTCGCTCACCTTTTTTTGGCCGGCCTGCGCGAGTTCTATATATCGTATTGCGCTTGATTTCGGACATGTCTAGTTGGTCAACCTGGCGCCGGGGGAATACATAGATTAGGCCACTGTCTATTCCAGGGCCAGATACTGGCGTCGCACCCGCATTCATGAGGCGTTCAGCTAAGTTTGTGACATTAAAGCCATGTTTTGTGGCAATCTCCCGGGCCAAAACATACTGCTTTCGGAAGTGAATTAATTCCAATTTTGTGATGTAGCGCTGGGGGGTTCGATGATTGATCTTACGCCTCTGGAATTGGATCAATCCGTTCGCCATGAGTTGGTAAACAGCACTCTTGTAGAGGTTGAGTTTTCTGGTTAAGTCATCCACCGTGAGCAAATTATCCCGATCAGGATCATTTATCCCGATAAAACGTAGTAGGGAGGCCTTGTCGAGATATATCCCTAAGAGACCTAGCTCCTTGTCGAATCCGACAACATTTATAATTCCGTCTAATGTTGCTTGAATTATTTGTGAAAATTTCTTGGTGGACGAGTTCTTGTGCGTTTTAAGGTACTCAGAAACTGCTACACTGCCTCGACGATCCTCGTTGCTTAATAGGACGTTTCGTTCGTCAATCTTGGCCAACATCTGGTTGAGGGTCATAGCATCGATTAGAATGTCTCGGTAGCCGTCGATCTGAGGTCCGCGAAAAGCTTTGATGACTTCGGCACTAAGCAGGAGTTTGGCATTATGAGGCGAAATGCCAAGGATGTGCGCGGCTTCCTTTAGGGTAACGAGTTGATCTAAAGTGTTCTTTAAACCTATGACGTCTTTGAAAAAGTAACAACCATCCTCTTGGGGGTCTGGCAAATGGTGCTTAGCAAGTGATGCAAAACTCGGAGCTGTTACATCGAGTAGCCCGATTGTTGATTTCGACCCTATCAGACCGAGAGTTTCAGGTTTTCTAGGTGGGTCGAGGGGGGAGATTGCTCGGGCCTCATCCGAGGCAATAAAATCGTGGAACTTGTCCATTATTGTGTTATAGACCGCCGGTTGCTCATCTTTATAGGGGAAGCGGTCTAGGGTCATGCTCACACGGTGCATGAGTGCAGAAGTGCTAAAAAAAGGGAATTTGGCGCGCTCAACTTTAATGACGTCTCTCAAGAATATTTCGAAGCTTAGAGGCCATTGAGAGAAGGGCGCGAAGGCTGTAGCCACATCGTTACGGCGCTCCTCGACCGGACAGTCCCTAATGCCAAGCGTGGCGCCTGACCAAGGCCGTTTCTTGGTGAGCATGTAACCTATATGGAGTAGCGCTCCAAGTGAGGCCATGTCTCTGACAAGGGGGTGATCAGTTATCGTCCCCGTTTCAATGCACTCGGCCACCATGCGCGATACGAGGAGCTTCTCCTCATCTGCACTGACGGGCTTGACAGCCGTGAGATCCGCGTTGCACCGGCACTTGGACACACTTGGTCTCGCCCAGTTGATATACTCTCCGCATGCCGTGCATAAACTGGTCAGCTCAATCCCATGCGCGTGACAGGCGGTATAGGGTGCGAGGTCCCATAGTTGCCGGTGATATTCACTCTCTGTAAGGCACTTAACGCAAACAGCGGGTTTTCGGAATGAGAGCAGGTTGCTTGGGACCTGGGCTAGGCCGACTCTCAGCCGAAGTTCGGAGTCTGTTGAAACTGGTTGATAGCTCAGTCCCTCAAGGCTTTCACTCGTCTTGTCGACGATCGCGGCCAAGGGTTTGAGGTTAGCCTGGCCTTTGGCGATGGGTGGGATGCGTGAAAGCCAGCTATTGCTATTAGCCAAACCGGTCAGCCCAAGGATCACACTGGGCGAGTCATACGCATTGGCTTCAGTTAGGCGTACTAGGTAACCCGGCAGACTTTCGTCCGACATCGGGGCTGGTCGGATTAGCAGTTTTCGTCTGGCCGTCTGCGTCATTGTGTATACCCCATGGCAATCAACTGCGATTTAGCACCTCGGAGGCAGTCAGTTTTTTCTGTTTGGGGCGAATCCTGTTGCTGGTACCAAGCGGATTTTCGAACTCTTTCTGTACCATCGGCCACGTTTTGATGGCTTCCAGGTCCACTTGAAACGGGTTCTGAGGGAACTCGTCGCCTTGGATGCTTCTCCGCTCGTACGCCCGGGCAAAATGACCAGCATCCCATTTGTGATCACCATCCTGAATGGCGAATCGGGCCGCCTGCTTGATCAAGGTCATGACATTGGCCGCTGTGCCATGACTGGCGATGTAGAGAGGAAACGCGAGATCTATTTCAGCCAAGTGAGATGCAGCTTGCAAAGGAAGCTTCTTTTCGACCTCGGCTAGGAATTTTCGGAATTCAACCTGTCCCTGATCTGTTTTCCATGAAAACGGGGCGAGGCGTCTTCGCACCATGAAACGGCGTTTAAGTTGAGGACTCGTTTCAAGGATAGCCTCTGACTCTGGCATCCCGATCAATATCATCGGCACCTTCGTGCTATTGATCAATGACTTAATCCAGTCAGAAACGTCCTGAACAACACGTTGGGTCTTGTTGTCGATCAAGTGCTGGAACTCGTCCAGCAGAATGAGTTCAACGCCGCAATGTTCGATCAGATGGGCTAGGCGCTGACCTTGGGTGACAGTGGTTCCGCGATCAGGAGCTGGGTCACCAAGAGAGTCCAGTAGGGCCGTGGCGACACCCTTGATAGTTGCTTTGGCAGGGATCTCTGCGTGAAATACAGGTACATGGGTTCGATCCGTCTCATCGATGGGCGGGTACTGTTCCAGGTATTGCTGTATCAAACTGGTCTTTCCGACACCAGAACTACCGGTTAGGAACATACATTGGGGTTCTGCCGTGATTTTCGAGGCCTCGTGGCACTCCCCAATGAGTTCTACCAGTTCCCTGATGCGCGGGTACATGACATAAATCTGTTCGATCCAGCGAATGCGATCGAGCTCATCGTTCGCAAGCTCTCCAAATTTACTCACCCCTCTCCTCCTCTCCTTTGCGTTTCAGCGTATATCCTGCCTCCCAGCCATCGGTGTCTTCGTACAACGACGCAAGGAGTTCATCCTCGCTGGGCTTGGCGCTTTGTGGTGTCGCATCAGCAACAGTTTCTTCCTGATTAGTTTCATTCTCTTGAATGAGGTCATCTCTTGAGATGCTTTCCTCTGAAATCGGTCCCGTGCGCGAATCTTTGGTCTTCTGGGAAACATTGTTGAATCGTGCCAGCTTCTGGGTTCCCTTGCGTTTTTTAATTAGGCCGCGGTCGTTTTCGATGACCTTCTGGATTCGCTCTTGGGCTTCGAATAAGGCCGCCATATTGACGGTGGACTGGGCGTGTTCGCGTGCGTTGTTTTTAATGACTTGGTGTTGGAACAGCGTCTTGCCTGCGGTGTACTCCTGATTCACGGCCGGAATCCGGATGTATTCCTGTTTGATCGGGTCCAGAACATAGATATGCGAGATATCCGAGGGATCGATTTTGATGTCGACCACAGGTTTGTCCACCAAGCGGCGACGTAGGTGAGCGAGGCTGGGTGAGTTATAGCGCAGT
Organism: Halothiobacillus sp.; assembly: GCA_016278265.1. GTDB lineage: Bacteria > Pseudomonadota > Gammaproteobacteria > Halothiobacillales > Halothiobacillaceae > Guyparkeria. Next base: position 853,521 of record JADQCE010000002.1, read on the forward strand.
CCTTCGAACTGGACGCCAGTGGGTTGAATCTTTCGCGTCTCTTGCAAGCCGAGCACTACTTCAAGTTCGCTCTTGCTTCTGGGGAGGATCGGGGGGAATTTTTCAACCGCCTTGCGCCATTTGGCAGACGGGGTGTCTTCGATGCGTTCATTGAACGTCTGCTGATAAATATCGACAACCCACATATGCATGATCTCCACCAAAGACGAGAACATGATGACCGCGTCCTTGGCTGGATTGTACTCAGCCAACTGAACCAGCTCCTTCATGCTTTTGCCGGGATTGCTGTCGATCAACTTCCTGTTTACGGTACCGAAGTAGCGTTCGATCGATGATTTGTACCAAGGTTGCCGGGGCGGTGAATACTGGATGTTTATACCTAGTTGAAGGCAAGCCTCCTCAAATGCTGTGCTGTAAAATTCCTTGCCATTGTCGACTACAAGTGTCTCGAATACGCCGTAAACATCCCAAGTATTCCTTATCTTGGGGTAACTCGCGTGTAGCGCCACCTTCGGCAAAATGGCATGTTTCAAGCATTCCATGACGCTAATCGCACTGGGCGGCGTGAAGCTGATGTAAAAGCCTACGACCGATCGCGTGAAGTGATCCAAGGCAACGGTCAGATAAGGCCGCCCTAGGGGCAGGTGGCTCTCATCATCAATTACGAACATGTCTAGTTGGGTGTGGTCTATCTCCACACGCTCCAAGGGGCGCGTTGTGACCACGCCTTGGCCATAGGCACGAAACTCGCGTTCGGCCGCACGCTTGCCCCTACGCTTTTCCGTGATCAGCATAGGGTCAAGCTTGCGCACCTGTCTGAGCACTGTTCGATAGGAAGGAGCTACCAAGGCATCATCTGGGTTGCGCATCCGATTCTCTTTGTGAATACGCAACAGAATGTCCTCGTAGACCGACGCAACACTCGGAGCGCTCAGACGGAAGAAAACCGAGTCAATCGACTGCTTAATGATTGACGTCACTCCTTGACTAAGACGGTTGCGACGATTGCCTTTGCTCGCATTGTCGTCCAAGAGGGCTCGGATATCTGATCCAGCCTGCTTGTGGGCACGGATCCATCGATACAATGAAATCCAAGAGGGCGGTTTGGGATCGCCAATCTCTTTAGCCACATTGGCAATGACGGGCGTCAAGGTTTTTTCCGTGAAGGATTCCAAATTAAGTTCATTGACCGCTTGAACGTATTTAAGGCGTCGCAATCCTTTTTTCTTTTGCTCTGCAGGTTTGGAGGCAAAGTCTGCCAAGACCCAATGGCTCACATTCGGAGTGGTTGTCGTTGCCTCTTCGTAGCTGACAAATTCGATTGCCTCTCGAACCAACAGTTCAACAGCTTCCTTCATGGGCATAGAGATGACTTGGCCATCACTTAGCCTGCGAAGCCTCAATACTTGAGTATTAGGGTCTGAGCTGTCGATGTGCCAGATGCCGCCGCGGTAGGCGATGTGGTGGCCAGGAGTAAACTGGTAACGGCTCATGATGATTCCTCCTGAGCAGACCAGGCCGCTTTGACCGACATGTCAGGCCGAATCGGCTTGTCCAGGTCAAACACTATTTGACCTTGGTACATCAGGGCGTAGCAGACCGACCGGTCGGCACCATAGTCGGCACACTGGGCAATCAACTCTTCCATGGAAAGCTCGGAATGTGTGGGCACGTTGTGGTGCAGTCCAGCCACCACCAAAGGGTCGAGTGGTGTTTGTGCATAACGGTAGAGCAGCTTGATGTTGTTGAGTCGGTGTCCTTCCCGAATCTGGCTACCGGTGCGGAGGAGGTATTCGCACCCCCGCGCGTGGAAGAAGGCGCTGCGAGCCTGATGCAGGCGAATGAACTCGTCCTTCATAGCCTTCTCGTCCGGCTTGATCTCGACGTACTGCGGAAGGTCCAATCCTCGGCGTATGATCTCGAAGTCCGGGGTATGTTTGAGGATCTTGTCCTCGAAGCTGTATGAAATCGTGATTGGCTGGGATCGGTAGGCGATGACATCCTGGTCATGCTCCAAAATGTAACAGTAGTCCCTTTCCAGTTGGGATTCCCACCAGACTGCTTTCTTCATCTTTACGCTCATGAACTGGCCAATGACGCGATCGCGTCGGCCTCGGTTCGTGATCTTGCGTGCTCCATGCTTTGCCACTGAAAACCTCATAAAAAAAGGGCGCCCTACGGACACCCCTTTAGGTCAAGCTCTTTCCGTTTTCAAGTTATTCGTCACTTTATTTCACTTTATGTGTCTCAGTTTTCACCTTATTCGTCACTTCACAGTCGTTTTGGGGTTTACCAGGTGAGAGCGCCGCCCGTCTGATAATCGGTCACCCGAGTCTCGAAGAAGTTCTTCTCCTTCTTCAGGTCGACCACCTCACTCATCCACGGGAACGGGTTGGTCGCGCCCGGGTACAGCTCGGCGAGACCAATCTGGCTGCAGCGGCGGTTGGTGATGAAGTGCATGTACTCCTCGCACATCTCCGCGTTCAGGCCCAGCAGGCCGTTGGGGATGGTGTCGCGGGCGTAGTCGATTTCGAGTTCGCAGGCCTCGCGCAGCATCTCATGCACTTCGTGCTGGAAGGCCTCACCCCACAGTTCCGGGTTTTCGATCTTGATCTGGTTGATCAGGTCGATGCCGAAGTTCAGGTGGATGGACTCGTCGCGCATGATGTACTGGTACTGCTCGGCGATGCCGGTCATCTTGTTGCGACGGCCCAAGCTCAGGATCTGTGCAAACCCGGTGTAGAACCACATGCCCTCGAAGACCACGTAGAAGGCGACCAGGTCACGCAGGAAGTTCTGGGCGCCTTCCTGTGTGGAGGTGTTGAAGGTGCCTTCGGAGAGGTCCTGGGTGTACTTCAAGGCCCACGAGTCCTTGGCGGTGATCGACGGCACTTCGCGGTACATGTTGAACAGCTCGCCTTCGGCGAGACCGAGGCTGTCGACGATGTACTGGAAGGTGTGGGTGTGGACCGCTTCCTCGAAGGCCTGGCGCAGCAGGTACTGGCGGCACTCGGGGTTGGTGACCTGCTCGTAGACGGCCAGCACGATGTTGTTGGCGACCAGGCTCTCCGCGGTGGCGAAGAAGCCCAGGTTGCGCATCACCATGTTGCGCTCGTCCTGGGTCAGGCCGTCCTTGGACTTCCACAGGGCCAGATCGGCCTGCATGGAGACCTCGGTGGGCATCCAGTGGTTGTTGCAACCGGCGAGGTACTTCTCCCAGGCCCACTGGTATTTCAGCGGCAGCAGCTGGTTGACGTCGGCGGTGGCGTTGATGATGCGCTTTTCCGAGACGTCGACGCGCCCGGCGTTGGCCTCGATGCCACCCAGACCGGTCTGGTCGGCGCCCTCGGCGGCCGACGGGTCGAAGTGGTGCTCCTGGCCGTCATCGTAGGCGGCCGGCATTACGTTGGTGTCGGGGGCCGATTCGTCGTTGCCTTTCTTCAGCGGGTCATTCCAATCGAGCATGTGTCTCTCCTTCTCTTTTTCCGGTGGTTGCACCGGGCCGGGCAGGGCGACTGCCCGGCGGTATTCCAATAAATCGGCGGAAGCCTTACTGGCAGGCCTCGCACTCGGGATCGTCGATGGCGCAGGCCTGCGGGCCGGCTGGCTCGGCGGACACGCCGCGGAGCTTGCCGTCGAGCTTGTTCATCGTGGTCTTCTCGATCCGCGTCTTGGAGGCGGCGCGCAGGTAGTAGGTGGTCTTGAGGCCACGCACCCACGCGAGCTTGTACATGTTGTCGATCTTCGGGCCGGAGGGCTCGGCCATGTACAGGTTGAGCGACTGGGCCTGGTCGATCCACTTCTGGCGACGTGAACCGGCCTCGATCAGCCAGCGCGGGTCGATCTCGAAGGCAGTGGCGTACAGCGCCTTGAGTTCGGCCGGCACGCGGTCGATCGCCTGCACGGAGCCGTCGAAGTACTTGAGGTCGTTGACCATGACCTCGTCCCACAGGCCCAGGTCCTTGAGATCGCGGACCAGGTAGGGGTTGACCACGGTGAACTCGCCCGAGAGGTTCGACTTGACGAACAGGTTCTCGAAGGTCGGCTCGATCGACTGCGATACGCCGCAGATGTTCGAGATGGTCGCCGTCGGTGCGATTGCCATGGTGTTGGAGTTGCGCATGCCTTGCTTCTTGATCTTCTTGCGCAGGGCGTTCCAGTCCAGGGTCTGGTCGCGGTTCATCTCCAGGTACTCACCGCGCGATTCGGCCAGCAGCTCGATCGAGTCGATCGGCAGGATGCCGCGGCTCCACAGCGAGCCCTCGTAGCTCGCATAGCGGCCGCGCTCGGCGGCGAGATCGCTGGAGGCGGAGATCGTGTGGTAGCTGACCGTCTCCATGGAGCGGTCGGCGAACTCGATCGCCGCATCCGAGCCGTAGGCGAGCTTCTGCTTGTAGAGCGCATCCTGGAAACCCATGATCCCCAGGCCCACCGGGCGGTGGCGCAGGTTGGAATTACGCGCCTGGGGCACCGAGTAGTAGTTGTACTCGATCACGTTGTCGAGCATGCGCATGGCCGTCTTGACGGTCTGGGCCAGCTTTTCCTCGTCGATGCCTTCCTCGGTGGTGTGCTGCGCGAGGTTGACCGAGCCGAGGTTGCACACGGCGATCTCGGAATCGTTGGTGTGCAGGGTGATCTCGGTGCAGAGATTCGAGCTGTGCACCACGCCGGCGTGCTGGTTGGTGTAACGCAGGTTGCACGGGTCCTTGAAGGTTATCCACGGGTGGCCGGTCTCGAACAGCATCGAGAGCATCCGGCGCCACAGGTTCACCGCAGGAATCTTTCGGAAGTTCTTGATTTCACCGCGTTCTGCCTTGGCCTCGTAGGCCTCGTAGGCCTTCTCGAAGGCGGTGCCGGACAGGTCGTGCAGGTCCGGGGTCTCCGCCGGGGAGAACAGCGTCCACTCGGCTTCCTGGGCGACGCGCTTCATGAACAGGTCCGGCACCCAGTTGGCGGTGTTCATGTCGTGGGTGCGGCGGCGATCGTCACCGGTGTTCTTGCGCAGATCGAGGAATTCCTCGATGTCCATGTGCCAGGTCTCGAGGTACGCACAGACCGCACCCTTGCGCTTGCCGCCCTGGTTGACCGCCACGGCGGTGTCGTTGGCCACCTTGAGGAACGGCACGACGCCCTGCGACTTGCCGTTGGTGCCCTTGATGTGGCTGCCCAGCGCGCGAACGCGGGTCCAGTCGTTGCCCAGCCCGCCGGCGAACTTGGACAGCAGCGCGTTGTCGCGGATCGAGCCGTAGATGCCGTCGAGGTGGTCCGGCACGGTGGTGAGATAGCAGCTCGACAGCTGCGGGCGCAGGGTGCCGGAGTTGAACAGCGTCGGGGTGCTGCTCATGAAGTCGAAGGACGACAGCAGGCGGTAGAACTCGATCGCACGCTCTTCGCGGTCGATCTCGTTGATCGCCAGGCCCATGGCCACGCGCATGAAGAAGACCTGCGGCAGCTCGAAGCGCACGTCGTCCTGGTGCAGGAAGTAGCGGTCGTAGAGGGTCTGCAGGCCGAGATAGGTGAACTGCAGGTCACGCTCGTGGTCGATGGCCTGGCCCAGGCGGTCGAGGTCGTACTGCTGCAGGGTCGGGTCGAGCAGCTCGTGCTCGATGCCCGCCTTGATGTATTCCTTGAAGTAGTCCGGGTAGATGTTGGCCATCTCCGCCTGGGTGCAGGCGGTCACCGGGTTGTGCACGAAACGCAGCGCCTCGGTGCGCATGGAGTCGAGCAGCAGGCGGGCGGCCACCTGGGAGTAGGCCGGATCGATCTCGATCAGGGTGCGTGCGCTCATCACCAGCGCGGTGCCCACCTCGTGGTCGGCCACGCCGTCGTAGAGGTTGCGGACGGTCTCGTCGTAGACGCGCTGGTTGTCGACGCCCTTGAGCTCGCTGCAGGCCTCGTCGACCAGCCGCTTGAGGCGGATGGTGTCCAGCGGGGCGCGCGTGCCGTCGAAATGGGTGACGTGGATCGTCGCGGTCTGCGGTGCCTCTTCCTGCTCTTCCGCGATTTCGGCGGCGCGTTTCTGCGCCTGCTGGTCACGGTAGAGGACGTAAGAACGGGCGACCTTGTGGTGGCCCTCGCGCATCAGCGCCAGCTCGACCTGGTCCTGGATGTCCTCGATGTGGACCGTGCCGCCGCCCGGCAGGCGACGCTGCAGGGCCTGGTCGATCAGCGCGACCAGCGTCTCGACCGTCTCGTGGACACGCGCGGAGGCCGCGGCGCCACCACCCTCGACGGCCAGGAAGGCCTTGGTCATGGCGACCTTGATCTTGGACGGGTCGTAGGCGGTCAGCTTGCCGTTACGGCGGATGACGCGTACTTGGCCCGGGGCGGCCGCGGCACTCTCGATGCCGCTGGCCCCACTGCCGGTGTTCTCGTGGTAGGCCTGGGTCGGGGTTTCTGTTGTCTGACTGGTGCTCATGCCGCTGATCCGTCCTCTGTGTTCTGGTTCGAAGGCCCGCTGTGGGCGGGGCGCCGATTCCTTGTGTCGATGGTGGTCCTTCCCGCGCCCCGGAAAACCCGAACGCGGCGGGCCGTGCTGCTATGCCCGGCCCTTGTCTGGTCGACCGGCTGACCGATAGGCCGTTGCCGGTGCGCATCCGGGGGTGGCGACCGGGTTGGTCGATGCCCCCTCGAAGGCCTTGATTGTGGTCTCTGGTCGAGCAAAGTCAACTGGGAAAATCGCAAATACTGTGCTCTGATGGAGTCAACACCACTATATGCTGTGTATTAGTTGGTGGGCAGTCTGGGGGAAGGTTCTGGGCAAGCCGTGTATAGCCTGTGGATAAACCCGGTGGAAAAACCGGTAAGCCCGCGTTCCCGCACGGCTGTTTATTGAGTGGCTTACCGCGTCATCAATGAAACCGTCGGGTCCGAAAAATTTTTTTGTCTTCCAGCCTTGGGGGTGGTCCCAAACCGGGGGCATACCGGAGGTATTTCGCGTCAGCCGACCGATCGACGCAGGCCCACCCCCTGGCCCCGGTTGGAGGGGGTGACCGCCGCAGGCATAATCACTGCGACAAGCGAGCTCGCGCCCGGCGCGGGCCGCTCCATCAGTTCAAGGGAGAAGGCATGCGGATTCTTGTCACCGGTGCGGCCGGTTTCATCGGCTCGACGCTGTCGGCACGGTTGCTCGAACGTGGCGACGAGGTCGTCGGTCTTGACAACCTCAACGACTATTACGACGTGAGCCTCAAGGAGGCGCGCCTGGCCCGGCTGACCGAACAGCCGGGGTTTTCCTTCGAGAAGCTGGACGTGGCCGACCGGGCCGGCATGGCCGCGCTGTTCGAGCGCATCCAGCCCGAGCGCGTGGTGCATCTCGCCGCCCAGGCCGGGGTGCGCTACTCGATCGAGAATCCGCATGCCTACATCGATTCCAACCTGGTGGGCTTTACCAACATCCTCGAGGGCTGCCGCCACAACAACGTCAAGCACTTGGTCTACGCCTCGTCGAGTTCGGTCTACGGTGCGAACAGCGAGATGCCGTTCTCGGTGCATCACAACGTCGATCACCCGCTGTCGCTGTATGCCGCGACCAAGAAGGCCAATGAGCTGATGGCACACACCTACGCCTCGCTCTATGACCTGCCGACCACCGGTCTGCGGTTCTTCACCGTCTACGGGCCGTGGGGCCGGCCGGACATGGCGCTGTTCAAGTTCACCAAGAACATCCTCGAGGGCAAGCCGATCGACGTGTACAACCACGGCCACCATCGGCGCGACTTCACCTACGTCGACGACATCGTCGAGGGCGTGATCCGCACGCTCGACCATGTGGCCACGTCCAACCCCGACTGGAGCGCCGCGAACCCCGATTCCGGCACCTCGTTCGCCCCCTGGCGGGTCTATAACATCGGCAGCCACCGCCCGGTCGAACTGCTGCGCTACATCGAGCTGATCGAAGAGGCCACCGGCAAGAAGGCCGAGCTCAACCTGCTGCCGATGCAGCCGGGCGACGTGCCGGATACCTACGCGGATGTCGACGATCTGAAGGCCGATGTCGGCTACGCGCCGAGTACGCCGGTCGAGGAGGGCGTGGCCCGATTCGTCGAGTGGTATCGCGGCTATTATGGCGTTTGATGGAGCCTGCTGATCGGACACACTGACGCCCCGATCCGGGGGCGTGCTCAACCCGGGGCCGGCTGAAAGGCGGGCCCTGCCGGCAAGGAGGCGAGATGGCCGCGGAACTCTGGGAAATACGCGATTTCATTGCCGAGGTGCCGGCCTTCGCCGAGCTGCCCGCGGCGGTGCTCGATGCCTTGCCGCGTCGGCTGACGGTGCGCTACCTGCGCCGCGGTCGTCCCTTCCCGCCCCCCGATGCCGAGCCCGGTCTGTGGATCGTGCGCAGTGGCGCACTGGCCGTACGTGAGCCCGATGGCCGGCTGCGTGAGAAACTCGGCGAGACCGACCTGTATCTTCATGCCCCTGATGCGGCCGAACCCGATACCCGCGCGGACGACGATGTCGGCACCGCTGCCGTGGCCGTAATCGAGGACAGCCTGCTTTACCAGTTGCCGTTGCCGGCGTTCGAGGCACTGGTCGAGGCCCACCCGGCATTCGCGTGGCGCTTCGAGCGCACGCGTCGCCAGCGCCTCGAACGCGCCCTGAGCGAGCTGGGCCAAGGTGGTCGTCCGGAAGCGCTGATGGCCGCGTCGGTGCAATCGCTGCTGCGACGTGAACCGATCACCGCCACGCCGGACACCGCCATTCGCCGCGGCGCTGCGATCATGACCGAGGCACAGGTCTCGGCACTGTTGTTGCTCGAGGGCGGGCAACTGGTGGGGCTGGTCACCGACCGCGACCTGCGTCGGCGCTGCCTTGCCGCGGGCGTCTCGGTCGAGGCGCCACTGCGCGAGATCATGACCGACACCCTGATCACGGTCGCGCCGACGGGCTCGGCCTTCGAGGCCTCGCTGCTGTTCTCGCGGCACAATATCCATCACCTGCCGGTCGTCGCCGAAGACGGCGCGTTGGTGGGCATCCTGTCGACCTCCGACCTGTTGCGTCACCAGGGCACGCACTCGATCCACTTAGTGCGTGACGCGATGGCGGCCCCGGACGTCGAGGCGATCGCGCGGGTGGGGTCGCGCCTGCCGGATCTGGAGGCGCAGCTGGTCGCCATCGGTGCGGAGGCCGAGCCGCTGGGCGAGGCGATGGTCACGGTCACCGATGCCATGACGCGTCGGCTCACCGAGCTGGCCGAGCAGGCGTTGGGGCCGGCGCCGATTGCCTGGGCCTGGGCGGCGCTGGGCAGCCAGGGTCGGCGGGAGCAGACGGCATTCACCGACCAGGACAACGCCCTGATCCTTGATGATGCCTTCGAGCCGGAGCAGCACGGCGAGTGGTTCGAGCGCTTTGCCCGTTTTGTCACTGATGCTCTGGCCGCGGCCGGGCTGGAGCCCTGTCCGGGCGGCACCATGGCGACCACGCCCGACTGGCGCCAGCCCCTGGGCGGTTGGCAGGCGCAGTTTCGCGACTGGATCGAGCAGCCCGAGCCGCACTCGGTGATGCTGGCGACCAATTTCTTCGACATGCGGGTGGTCGCCGGCCGCGAGTCGCTGCTCGACGCGCTTTGGGACAAGGTGCGTCCGGCGGCGCGCGAGAACACCATCTTCCAGCGGTGCCTGGCCAACAACGCGCTGGCCATCCGCATGCCGCTGGGCTTTTTCCGCCGGTTGGTGGTGGTGAACGACGAGCAACACGACGATCGGCTCGACCTCAAGCGCTATGGCTTGATGCCGATCGCCGATCTCGCCCGCCTGCACGCGGTCAGCCTGGGGTTACCGGAACTGCATACCGTCCGTCGCCTAGAGGCGGCGGCGCGTGCCGGTGGGCTATCGAGTCAGGCCGCGGCCGGGCTGGCGGATGCCTGGCGGCTGTTCTACGTGCTGCGTGCCCGCCACCAGGCGCGTCAGGTGCGCCGGGGTGAGCCACTCGACAACCGGCTCGACCCGGAACAGCTCTCCGGGCTGGAGCGCGATCACCTGCGCGACGCCTTCCGGGTGGTCGACGATCACCAGCGCTGGGTGCGCGCCCACTTCGACGTCAGCGGCACCCGCTGAGATGGCGCGGCTCCGGCTGTCCTGGTTTCCGCACGGCACCTGGCTCGCGATGCGCCGGCGCTATCACCGTCGGCGCGTGGCCGACGGATCGCCCTTGGCGGACTTTCTCGACAGCCCCGTGGCGGACCTGGATGCCGACTGGCGTGAAGGCCAGTTCCTGGTGCTCGACTTCGAGACCACCGGGCTCGATCCGGGGCAGGATCGCCTGCTGAGCGTGGGATGGGTGGTGATGCACGGCCCGACCATCGATCTGGCCACGGCCGAGCACGAGCTGATCAACCCGATGATCGGTATCCCCGAGCAGAGCGCGGTGATCCATTGCATTACCGACGATGCCGCCGCCGAAGGCTTGCCGGAGCGCGAGGCGCTGGGTCTGGTACTCAAGGCACTGACCGGGCGTGTCCTGGTGGCGCATAACGCCCGTTTCGAGATCGCGTTTCTCAATGCCGCCTGTCGGCGACATTTCGGGGCGGGATTGGCCATTCCGGTGATCGACACCCTGCAGCTTGCCCGACAGGGCTTCGAACGCCGCCACCTGCATCACGGCCCGGGCGAACTGCGCCTGGACGCCCTGCGTGGCCGCTACCACCTGCCGCGCTACCACGCCCACCACGCCCTGATCGACGCGTTGGCGACCGCCGAGCTGCACTCGGCGCTGTGCCAGGACCGGGTCTCGCCCAAGGGGCGATTGCCGGTGCGGCGGTTGTTGTCGGTGCTGTGACCCCTTGGCCGGCAGTCGGGCCAAAGCGGTGTGCGTAGAACCACGGTGACCTGTTAGAGGGCGTCTGCATCAACCAAGGAGGGTAGGTTCATGAGTTACAGCGACTTGCGTCGCGGCCGATGGTCGGAGCCCGGGCGAGAATATCTGGTAACGGCCGTCACCCATGGGCGGCGACCAATCTTCCATGACTGGCAGTTGGCCCGTTTGCTGACCACCACCTTCCGTGAATGCGACGCGGCTCAATGTGCCGACTGGCTTACCTGGGTAATCATGCCCGATCACTTTCATGCTCTGCTCAGACTGCGGCAATCGGGTCTTGCGGAGGTCATGCAACGGGTGCGCGGCGCCAGTGCCCGACGGATCAACAGGCAGATGGTGAGACACGGCCGGCTTTGGCAACCGAACTACCACGATCATGCCTTGCGTGCGGATCAAGAGCGACGCGAGGTGGCGCGCTACATTGTTGTTAACCCCGTACGCGCGGGCTTGGTAGACAGAATCGGTGATTACCCTCACTGGGATGCTGTCTGGCTTTGAGGGTGTCGGGCTGAAGCCCGACCTACGGTTTCGGTAGACCGCCCCTGCCCCGGTAGGTCGGGCTTCAGCCCGACAGCCCGCGCGCCGGGAAAATCGCGCAATCGCTCACGGGGCTCAGGCGGCCGACTGGGCCGGCATCACCCGCTGGTTGATGCTCTCGCGCAGGGAGAGCAGGGCGGGGATGACGAACAGCACCAGCAGGGTGGAGTAGCCCAGGCCGAAGGCGATCGAGGTGGCCATCGGGATCAGGAATTGGGCCTGCAGGGAGGTCTCGAACAGCAGCGGGGTGAGCCCGCCGATGGTGGTGAGCGAGGTCAGCATCACCGCGCGCAGACGCTGCACGGCCGCCTGTTCCAGCGCTTCGTCCACCGACAGCCCGGCGGCGAGCTGGTCGCGGTAGAAGGCGACCAGGATGATGGCGTTGTTGACCACGATCCCCGACAGGCCGAACAGGCCGAACAGCGACAGGATGGTCAGCTCGATGCCCATCGCCCAGTGGCCAAAGATCGCCCCGACCAGCCCGAGCGGGATCACCGTGAGCACGATCAGCGGCATCGTCCAGGCGGAGAACACCCACACCAGCACGACGTACATCAACGCCAGGCCCAGGTAGAGACCGAACGTCATGTCCGCCATGGTCTCGCGCTGGTCGGCCTGGCGTCCCTCGAAGCTGTACCCGATGCCATGGCGGCTGGCCAGTTCCGGCAGGGTCCCGCGCTCGAGTGAGGCGCGCAGGTTCTCGGCATTGGTCAATTCGCGGTTGATCTCGGCGGAGACCTCCACGGCGCGCACCCCTTCGGCATGGCGGATGGCCTCGAAGCCGCGCTGTGAGCCGAGATCGACCACCTGCCGAACCGGCACGAAGTTGCCGTCGTCGGTGCGGATGCTCAGGTCGTTGAGCGATCCGATCCGGCGGCGTTCGGCGCGTGGCAACAACACGCGCACCTCCACCTCGTCCGGGCCGGACTGGAAGATCTGGCTGAGCGCGCCGTTGTAGGCCGCGCGCAGCTGGTTGCCGACATCGCTGGTGGTCAGGCCCAGTGCCCGGCCCTGGGCATTGACCGAAAAGGTGATCTGTTGGCGGCCATAGGGCAGGTCGTCGCTGACGTCGACCACGCCCGGGACCCCCTTGAGGGTCTCGGCCAGCGAGACGGCCGCGGCCTTGAGATCGTCGGTAGTCCCGCCCTTGAGGCGTACGGTCAGGTCGGCACCGGGTGGTCCGCCCTGGCGTGAGCTGATCGAGAAATTCTCCATGCCCGGCGGCACGCGGGTGTTCTCCCGCCAGGTGCGAATGAACTCGGCGTTGCGGGTGCTGCGGGCGTCCGGCTCGACCAGTTCGATCAGCATCGAGCCGAGCTGGTCGCCCTGGGCGCCGCTTTCGGCCCCGATGGTGCCGCCCAGGCGGGTGATCGCGGCCTGGACCAGCGTCTCGCCCAGTTCCTCTTCGGTCTCGTTGAGGCTGCGTTCCAGCTCGGCCATGAACCCGGCCATGCGCTCGCGGTCGGTGCCGGCGACGAAGGTGGCGTTGGCGTAGACGATCTGTGACTCGGGGGTCGGGAAGAAGGTAAAGCCCAGCCGGCCGCCGGCGAGCAGGCCGACGGCCAGGATCACGGTGGCCACGGCGGTCGCCAACGTCACGCCGCGGTTGCCGATCGCGAAGCGCACGGCGGGTCGGAAGTGGCGCTGACGGAAGTGGTCGAACCGGCGATCGAACCCGGCGCGGAAACGAGCCATGCGGCCGGGTTGGCGTTGGGCGAGCTGGTCGTCGCGGTGTCGACCGCTGAACGCGCCGCGCAGGTGGCCGGGCAACACCAGGAAGGCCTCCACCAGCGAGGCGCCGATCACGCAGATCATCACCACCGGGATGTCGCGCAGGATCTGGCCGATGGTGCCGCCGACCACCAGCAACGGCATGAACGCGGCGATGGTGGTCAGCGATGAGGCCATGACCGGCCAGAACATCCGCCGGGCGGCCCCCTGCGAGGCGAGCAGGGGCGCCTCGCCGTGGCGGAAGTGCGCATCGGCGTCTTCGCCGACCACGATGGCATCGTCGACGATGACGCCCAGGGCCATGATCAGGGCGAACAGCGAGATCATGTTGATCGACCCGCCGATCAGCCACAGGATCGCCAGCGCGGCAAGAAATGCCGCCGGGATGCCGGCCGCCACCCAGAAGGCCACCCGCCCGGGCAGGAACAGGTACAAGAGCACCAAGACCAGGATCAGGCCACCCGCCCCGTTGGTGACCAGCAGGTTGATCCGGTCGCGGATCAGCTGCCAGGACTGGTCATAGGCCTTGAGGTGCAAGCCGGGCGGCAGGGTCGGGCGGGTCTCGTCGACCCATTGCTGCAGGGCGCGCGCCGACTCGAGGCTGTCACCGTGTTCGGCGCGCTGCAGCACCAGTTCGGCCGCCGACATGCCATCAAAGCGCATCAGCAGTGAATCCCGGCGCGGCTCCTGCAGGATGTGGGCGATCTGGTCGAGGTCGAGCCGGGCCTGCGGACTGCTGATCACCGACAGGTTGCCGAATTCCAGTGGGCGGCGGCGTTGCTCGACGGCGCGCAGTTCACGACCGCCATCGGCGCTGCCGAACTCGCCCGCCGGCACGTCGCGCGACAGGGCATTGATGGTTTCGGACAGTTGCGGCAGCGATTGCCCCAACGCCACCAGCGAGGCCGAGGGCACCTCGATGGCAATCTGTTGTTCGGGGATGCCGTTGACGGTGACGCGGTCGATGCCCCGGTCGATCAGCTCGCGTTCGAAGCGATCGACCCACTGGCGCAGCGCACTAGGGTCGACGTCGCCGTAGACCAGCAGGCGCGCGACCGGATCGAATTTGGGTGCCCGGCTGATCTGCGGATTCTCCGCGTCGGCCGGGAAGTTGCGGAAGGTGTCGACCTGCTCGCGCACATCGTTGAGCGCGAGTACCGGGTCGGTCCCCTGCAGGAATTCCAGCGTGATGGTGGAGATGCCCTGCGCCGAGGTGGAGGTCATGGTGTCCACGTCCGGCACGGCGCGCAGGCGCTCCTCGAGCGGGTTGGTGATGCCGCGCTCGACGTCCTCGGCCGAGGCACCGGTCCAGACCACCGAAACGTTCACGATGTCGACCGCGAAGTTGGGGAAGAACTGGATGTTCATCCGCGAGATGGCGAACAGCCCGCCGAGGATCATCAGCAGCATCACCAGGTGCGCGGCCACCCGGTGACGGGCAAAGCGCTCCAGGATGCCCTGCGGTTGCCCGTCGGTCATTCCGTGGCCTCGGTGCTGCCGGTGTCATTCGATTCGGATTCATCGGCCTCCCAGCGCACCTTCAGGCCGTCGACGGCGTTGGGCAGCTGCGTGGTGGCCAGGCGGTCGCCCAGCGACAGCGACGGGGCGCGCACGAGCAGGGTGCCGTGGTCGCCGGTGGTGTCATCGCCGCGGTATTCGCCCAGCCGCTCGACCTGCACGCGTTGCAGTCGCTCCTCGTGAATGCGGTAGACGTGATCGTTGCCGTAGAGCGCGCTGTGGGGGATCGCGACGGCCTCATCGATGGCGGGCATCTCGAGTTCGATGGTGTGCACCTGGCCGGTGCGCAGTGAATCGTTGGGGTCGACGAAGCGGAACAGCCCGGTGGCCCCCTGACCGCTCGCCTCGGCGGCGATGCGTTCGAGTTCAAGTGCTGCGTCGGTGTCGACTGTCCGGGCCTGGGGCGGATTGCCGGCGCGCAGGGCCTCGAGCATGGCCGCGACCCGCGTGGAGGGAATCAGGGCGCGCAACTCGAAGCCGCTCCACGGGTAGAAGCTCAACAAGGTGGCATTGGCGCCGACCTGGGCCCCCGGCGTGACCTCGACGTTGCCGACCAGGCCGTCGGCGGGGGCCTCGACGCGGGCGCGCTCCAGGTCTCGTTCGGCCGCCAACACGTCCGCCTCGGCGGCGTCACGTCGGGCCTCGAGCCCGGCGATACGGGCATCGAATGTCGACAAGCGCTCGCGCCGGGTATTTAGTGCCAGTCGGGCCTGGCTGAGGGTGTCTCGGGCGGTGTCGACGTCGGCTTGCGAGGTAAGGTTGCGACCCTGGAGGTTGCGAGTCCGCGACAGGGCGGTCTCGGCGTTCTCGACGATTTGCTGTTCGAGGGCCAGCGCCTGTCGATCGGATTCGTGTTGCGCGCGCACCTCGCGGATCTGCGCCTCAAGATCGGCGAGATTGGCCTTGGCGCGTGACAGGGCCGGCTCGAAATCCCGGCGATCGAGTTCGACCAAACGGGTGCCTTCGGTGACCGACTGGCCATCCTCGACCGGTACGGCGGCGACGCGCGCGGATAGGGGGGCATTGATCGATAAGCGATCGGGGTTGGCGACCTCGCCGTATAGGGTCAGCACGGGGTGTCGTGTGGCCGGCTCGACCTGCATGGTCTCGACCAGCCACGCGCGCTCCTCTGGCGTGGGCTGGGGCGCGTCGGGGCGACTGGCCTTGAGGGCGAGAAAGGCCGCGATGGCGATGGCGAGGATCAGCAGGGGAAGCAGGAAACGAAACAGCCAGTGCCGCTGTCGGGGGGAGCGTGTCGGGGTATCGGATGGCTGCATGGTGTTCCGCTGGTCCTTCGCGCCGGCAACTGGACGGGGTGATCGGGTGGCAATCACTGAATCGAGCGCCCGAAGCATAGCAAATTGCCTCGGGGTTTGCGCCGATCGGCTAATGACGGATCAGTAAAACTAATCCGTCATGCAGTGTCCTTACGACTTGCCCAGCATGGCACGGATCGCCGTCATCGCCTCGGCGGCGGTCGCCCGGTTTTCCTCGTCGCTTTTCTGAACGCCAATGCCTTCCCAGCGGAGCAGGTCGGCTTCGACCTCCTCGAGAAAGCGGCTGGGCCGCACGTCGCGCCATTGCCCGTAACGTCGCCGCCGTCGCGTCAGCGTGAAGGTCAGGCTGCGCTGGGCGCGGGTAATGCCGACGAAGCACAGGCGGCGCTCTTCGGCGAGGCGCTCCTCTTCCTGGCAGTCGTGGTGGGGCAGAAGGTCTTCCTCCATGCCCGTGAGATAGACATGCGGGAACTCCAGGCCCTTGGCGGCGTGCAGGGTAAGCAGGCGCACGGCGTTGTCGTCCTGGTCGCGGGTCTTTTGCTCGAGGATGCCCAGCAGGCTCATCTTCTGCACCAGCTCGGATAGCGAAAGCGACTCACCGCTGTCGTTGTCCACGGCGATCCGCTCGGTCCACTCAAGCCAATCCTGCAGGGTGGTCCAGCGACGTTCGGCGGCCTTGGCGCTGCTTTCCTGTTCACGCAGATAGCCGAAGTAGTCGATTTCCTCGAGCATTCGGCGCATCGCCTCGGCGGCGGGCTGTTGGTCCATGCGCTCCCGGGTGGCATCCAGCCAGTCGAGGAACTGGCTCAGCTGGTGATGCACACGGGTGTCGAGTCGTTGTGCGGCGGTCACCGACCGGGCGGCGGCCGCGAGATGGACGTGGCGTTCGCGGGCGATCTGCCCCAGGCGTTCGAGGGTGGTCGGGCCGATGCCGCGCCGCGGGGTGTTGATGATGCGCAGCAACGCGGCATCGTCGGACGGATTGGCCATCAGGCGCAGATAGGCCATGGCGTCCTTGACCTCGGCGCGCTCGAAGAACGACTGCCCACCGGTGAGGATGTAGGGGATCGAGAGCTTGCGCAGCTGCTGCTCGATCAGTCGCGCCTGGTGGTTGCCCCGGAACAGGATGGCGAAGTTGCGGTAGGGCGAGTCGTCCTTGAAGTGCCGGTGCAGGATGTCGGTGGCGATGCGCTCGGCCTCGTCCTCGGCGGTATCGCAGACCAGCACCCGATGGGCTTCGCCGGGACCCACCGCGCTCCAGAGGGTCTTGGGCTGGGTGGTCGGGTCGTTGGCGATCAGCTGGTTGGCCGCCGTCAATACGGTATTCACCGAGCGATAGTTCTGCTCGAGCTTGACGGTGGTCAGCCCTGGGAAATCGCGTGCTAGATGGACGAGATTTTCCGGCCGCGCCCCGCGCCAGGCATAGATTGACTGGTGGTCGTCGCCCACGGCCGTCAGGCGGCCGAGCTTGCCCACCAGCAGGCGGACCAGTTCGTACTGGCTGGCGTTGGTGTCCTGGTATTCGTCGACCAGCAGGTAACGCACCCGGTGCTGCCAGCGCTCGCGGGCTTCGGGATCGTCGCGCAGCAACTCGACCGGGCGCTTGATCAGGTCGTCGAAATCGAGCGCGTTGCAGGCGGTCAGTTGGCGGGCGTAGTCGTTGTACAGTGAGGCGCAGGCGGCCTGGACCTCGTCGGCACTGATCTCCGCGGCCTGGTTTGGGGTGAGCAGGTCGTTCTTCCACTGCGAGATCTGCCACTGCGCCTCCTTGGGCTCGATCATGCCCGCGGCCGCGTCGTTCTGCTGCAGCAGCGACTTGATCAGGTTGAGGCTGTCCTCGGCATCGAGGACGGTGAAACCCGGGCGCAGGCCAAGCGTGCGGATCTCGCGGCGGATCAGGTTCAGCCCGAGCGTGTGGAAGGTCGAGATATTGAGCCCGCGGCGGCGTTCGGCCGGCAGGCGGTTGCCGATCCGCTCGCCCATCTCGCGCGCGGCCTTGTTGGTGAAGGTCACCGCCCAGATGCCGCGGGCGGGCGTGCCCTTGGACTCGATCAGATGGACGATCTTCTCCACGATCACGCGCGTCTTGCCCGACCCGGCGCCGGCCAGTACCAGCAGCGGCGAGTCGATGTGCCGCACGGCGGCCTGTTGTTCCGGGTTCAGCCCTTGCATGGTGCGACCGGTGGACGGTGGGGACGGGCGGTGGCCGCCTCGAGCAGGGCGGCGGTGAGGATCAGCGCGCCGCCGATCCAGACGTGGGCACCGTGGATGCGATCACCCAGCCAGGTCGCCGAGGCGACGGCCACCAGCAACTCCAAGGTCATCAGGATAGCCGTGCGCGAGGCGGGCAGGCGCTCGACGGCGTACTGCGTGGCCAGCACGGCGGCCAGCAGCATGGTCGCCCCGTAGAGCGCGCTGCTACCGACCGCCGAGAGTGTCGGGGTCACGCCGAACTCGCTGGAGGCGGCCCAGGCGATCAGGCCGAGCACCACGGTCGAGCCCTGCATCAGGGTGAGCTTGATCGGGATGGGCTGCTCGTGGAGAAACCGGAACAGCGTGTTGGCCGCGGCCAGGGTAAAGCCGGCGACCAGCGCGAACAGGTCCGCGGCACGCAGGCCGTCACCAAAATCCGGGCCGAGGATCAGGAATGCCCCGGCCAAGGCGCTGATCACCGCCAGCACGCGGGCGGGTGTCAGTGCTTCCTTGAGGAAAAAACGGCCGAAGAGCACGCCCCAGGCGGGGATCAGAAAGAACAGCATCATCGAGCGGACGACGTCGCCGTAGACCATCGCCATGGTGAAGCCCACGCCCGAGACGCCGGCGGCGAAGGCCAGCAGGGCCAGCCATTCCCAGTTCAGCCGGGTGATCGGCGGTCGCGTCGGGTCGTGCCAGGCGCGCCAGGCAAACGGCAGGACGATCAGCCACTGCGCGGCGTACGCGATGACGGTGAGCAGGATCGGGCCGATACCCAGCGAGTGGGCGTATTTGAGCCAGATCCAGGTCAGGCCCCACAGGGTGGAGCCCGACATCAGGATGAGCGTGGGCGGGACGCGCTCGCCCGCTGTCATCGCGGGCGACACGTCAGTTGCGCCGGAGACGTTGGCGATTCATGCCGGCCGTCACGAGCCGTCGACCCAGGACCGCGCGTTCTCGAACAGGCGCAGCCACGGGCCGCGATCGGTGTCCGGGTCGCGCTGATCGGTCGACCAGCGATCCGGACGCCAGGAGAGCTGGCTGGCCCGCCAGACGCGTTCGGGGTGCGGCATCATGATGGTGAAGCGGCCATCCTCGGTGGTAAAGCCGGTCTCGCCGGCGGCCGAGCCATTGGGGTTGGCCGGATACGCTTCCGTGGCAATGCCGTGGCCGTTGACGTAGCGCAGGGCGGTGAAGGCCTGCTCGGCATCCTCGGGACGGCGGTAGGCCACCCGGCCCTCACCGTGGGCGACGGTGATCGGCAGGCGACTGCCGGCCATGCCGGCGAGCAGGACGGACGGCGACTGCGGGATTTCCACCAGAGACAGGCGCGCCTCGAACTGCTCGGAGCGGTTGCGCAGGAAACGGGGCCAGTGGCCGGCGCCCGGGATCAGGTCGGCGAGCTGCGAGAACATCTGGCAGCCGTTACACACACCCAGACCGAAGGTGTCGTCGCGTTCGAAGAACGCCTGCATGGCATCACGGGCACGATCGTTGTAGCGGATCGCGTGCGCCCAGCCCGAACCGGCGCCGAGCACGTCACCGAAGGAGAAGCCACCGCAGGCGACCAGCCCCTTCATGTCGGCCAGATCGTGGTGGCCCGCGATCAGGTCGGCCATGTGCACGTCGACGGCCTCGAAACCGGCGGCGGTGAAGGCCGCGGCCATCTCGACCTCGCCGTTGACGCCCTGTTCGCGCAGGATGGCGATCCGTGGGCGTGTGCCCGTGGCGATCATCGGTGCGGCGACGGATTCGCTGACATCGAAGCTTGCCTCGGCGCCGGCGAGTTGCGGGTCGCCGAGATCGGTTGCCGCGGCATAGGCCTGCTCGGCGGCTTCCGGGTTGTCGCGCAGGGCGCACATGTGGAACGAGGTCGCCGACCAGATGGCTTTCAGTTCGGTGAGTGAACGGTCGATTACGGTCTTGCCCCGCCAGGCGATGTGGACCTGCGGCGTGGCAACCGCTTGGCCCAGCTCGATCAGGGCCTCGCCCAGCCCGGCGGCCTCGAATTGTTCGCGGATAAAGTCGGCATCGCCGGCCTTGACCTGGAAGACGGCACCGACTTCCTCGGCGAACAGTCCGGCCATCGGGTCCCCGCCGAGTCCCTCGATCGAGAGGTCCAGCCCACAGCGGCCGGCGAAGGCCATTTCCAGCAGGGTGGTAATCGCCCCGCCGTCACTGCGGTCGTGATAGGCGGTCAGATAGCCCAGGCGGTTGAGCTCCTGGGTCAGGTCGAAGAACGCCTTGAGCGGCGCCGGCGCGATGTCCGGCGTGGTCGAACCGGTCGCATTAAAGACCTGGGCAAGGGCCGAGCCACCCAGCCGGTTCTGACCGAGGCCCAGATCAACCAGGAACAGTCGGTTGTCGGTATCCGAGACCAGTTCCGGCGTCAGGGTGCGGCGCACGTCACTGACCGGGGCGAAGCCGGTTACCACCAGCGAAACCGGCGAGGTGATCGTCTTCTCGGACTTGCCGTCCTGCCAGCGGGTCTTCATCGACAGCGAGTCCTTGCCCACCGGGATGCTGATCCCGAGTGCCGGGCAGAACTCCATGCCGACGGTGCGCACGGTGTCGAACAGGCGCGCGTCCTCGCCGTCATGGCCGCAGGCGGCCATCCAGTTGGCCGAGAGCTTGATGCGATCGGTGCCGTCGATGGCGGTGCCGGCGAGATTCGTGACCACCTCGGCCAGCGCCAGCCGTGCGGAGGCCGGGGCATCGAGCAGGGCGACCGGGGCCCGCTCGCCCATGGCCATCGCCTCGCCGTGATGATGGTAGAAATCGGTCGAGGTGACCGCGCTGTCGGCCACCGGCACCTGGGCCGGCCCGACCATCTGATCGCGGGCGACCAGACCGCCGACCGAGCGATCCCCGATGGTGATCAAAAAGCTCTTGTCACCGACGCCCGGCAGGGCGAGCACGCGATCCAGCGCGGCGTTGATCTCCACGCCGTCGAGATCGAGCTCGATGGCGGCGTGCGGCTGGTGCTTGACGTCACGGTGCATCTTCGGCGGGTGGCCGAAGAGCGTCTGCATCGGCAGATCGACCGGGTTGTCACCGAAGTGCGGGTCGGCGACCTGCAGGTGCTGCTCGGCGGTGGCCGTGCCGACCACCGCGAACGGCGCACGCTCGCGGTCGCACAGGGCGGCAAAGCGCTCGAGGTCACCGGGCTCGATCGCCAGCACGTAGCGTTCCTGGGATTCGTTGCACCAGATGGCCAGCGGCGTCATGCCCGGCTCGTCGTTCGGGATCTTGCGCAGGTCGAAGCTGCCGCCCATGCCGGCATCGTTGATCAGCTCGGGCAGCGCATTGGACAGGCCGCCCGCACCGACGTCGTGGATCGATACGATCGGATTGGTATCACCGAGCGATATGCAGCGGTCGATCACTTCCTGGACGCGCCGCTCCATCTCCGGGTTGGCGCGCTGGACCGAGGCGAAATCGAGCTCGGCGTGGCCGGCACCGGAATCCTGCGAGGAGGCGGCACCGCCGCCCAGCCCGATCTGCATGGCCGGGCCACCCAGCACGATCAGCAGGTGGCCGGGCGCGATCGGCTCCTTCTCGATCAGGTTGGGGCGGATCACGCCGACGCCGCCGGCGATCATGATCGGCTTGTGGTAACCCCAGGCGTGACGCTGGTGCGCCCCTTCGTCCTCGCCGGTGTTCATCTCCAGCGTGCGGAAATAGCCGCCGAGTGCCGGGCGACCGAATTCGTTGTTGAACGCGGCGGCACCGATCGGGCCGTCGAGCATGATCTCCAGCGGGCTGACGATGCGGTCCGGTCGGCCGATGTCCGCAGTGGCCGCCTCCCAGGGTTGCGGCAGTTCCGGGATGCGCAGGTTGGACACCGAAAAGCCAGTCAGGCCGGCCTTGGGCTTGCCGCCTCGGCCGGTCGCACCCTCGTCGCGGATCTCGCCGCCGGCGCCGGTCGCGGCGCCCGGGTCGGGCGAGATGGCGGTGGGATGATTGTGTGTCTCGACCTTGGCGAGAAAGTCGATCCGCTCGTCGACCGTCTCGTAGTTGCCGGTGACGGGATTGACGGCAAAGCGGGTGCCATCTTGGCCCTGGAGGACCGCGGCGTTGTCCTTGTAGGCCGACAGCGTGCCCTCTGGGTGGCGCTTGTGGGTATTGCGGATCATCGCGAACAGCGACAGCTCGCGCTCCTCGCCGTCGATGGTCCAGTCGGCATTGAATATCTTGTGGCGGCAGTGCTCGGAGTTGGCCTGCGCGAACATCATCAGCTCGACGTCGGTGGGATCGCGCTCGAGTTGACGGTAGGAGTCGGCGAGGTAATCGACCTCGTCGTCACTGAGGGCCAGGCCCATGCGCTGATTGGCCGCCGCAATCGCGCCCTGGGCATCGTCACCGAGCGTGACGCGGGAGAGCGGGGCAGGTTGCGCGTGGGTGAACAGGGTCTCGAGTGACGGCTCGTCGTCGTAGACCGATTCGGTCATGCGGTCGTGCAGCACCTCGAGCAGGGCCGGGCGCCAGTCGAAGTCATCGGCGTTGATCGAGTGACCGGAAACCGCGAACTCGATGCCCCGCTCGATACGCCCGATGCCGTCCAGGCCACAGATGCGCGCAATGTCCGTGGCCTTGGTCGACCACGGCGATATGGTGCCGGCCCGCGGGGCGACGACGATGCGCGGCCAGACGTCCGACCAGTCTTCCACCGGCTCGCCGTAGTCGAGGAGTTCCTCCAGGCGGGACTCGTCGATCTGCCGGCCGTCATTGCTGTCGACCAGGTGAACGAACCGGGCGTGCACGGCCTCGATCCCGGGATGGATGGCCGCCAGTCGCTGCTGGAGCTTGGCGAGTCGGAACGGGGATCGAGCGGCATTGCCGGTAATAATTCGCATAGGTCGGTCGGGCGCGTCGCCTGGGTCGGTGTGTTTCGGGTGGCAAGCACGAGCCGCGCATAGAGGACGTGGTAAGCGGTCGGGGCGGCGCGTGCTGAGGGCGAGAATTGTACAACAGCCAGGCGCCAACCTCGGCAGGGTCTGAGGGAAGATGGCCTGTCGAGAGGCCGTGTGCCCGCTTGGCACATGCAGCGAACCACGACGGGATCCGAACCGCCGTCGGGTCGGGGGCGCTCGGCTGGATTACGTTCGGTCAGGCCAGGAAGAGGGCTCGCCAGTCGCGATTGTCGTTGCGTGGCAGATCAGGCTTCGCGCCGGGAAGCGGTAGTTCGATCCCGATCTGGCAGTCACCATCCTCCACGCGTCGATACCAGATGACCTCGCCAAGGAGATAGAATGGCTCGCCGTTCTCTTCGAGTCGGGCAACCACCTCGACGGCGGCGCCGGGGCGGATCCGGTCGGCCCAGTCGGCATCGCAGCAAAGGTTCAGGCCGTTGGCACTGATGTCGATGATTCGTCCACTGCCGACCGGGTGAGACTCCCCGGACACGCGCAGCAAGCCAGTGCCGGTCTTGTCGAGTCGCATGAAATCGCGGCGATCGCTGTGGCGCTCGTCATCGCCGGGGCGGGTCGCGTGTTCAGTGTTCATCGCGATGCTCCTTCAGTTGACCCCGCAGTTCAGCAAGTGCGCGGGCGAACCGCGGGTTGCCGAACACGAGCCGGGTCCGATCGGCGAACAGGTCGTCGAGCACCTGGCCCACGGGGAGATTCAACTTGGCCTGTCCGGTACGGTTGGCGAAGTTGACCACGCCGTTGTCGGGATCGAGATCCCGGATCTTGAGGCGACGCAGGGCGCGCCCCGGCCCGGTGTATACCTCGAACCATTCCTCGCTCATGCTCTGTTGCTCGAAAAACGCCACGACGACGTCGAGCGAGGCGAGCAGCAACCCGTCGGTGGGGATCTCGCCTGAGGTGGCTTCCGATTCGGTGTTGGCCGTGTCGCTTTGCGAGTCGCCCGCGCTACCCAGGTTGAAATCCGGGACGCTATCGGCGCTTGGTGTGGCCGACGTTTCCATCGGCGAATCCGACTCGACCACCGGCGAGGGAATCGTCGCTGATTGGACCGAGGATGACTCGATTGCCGGTTCGTCGACTAGGGAATGTGCCGGCGTTTGTTCGGCAACCCCTGGCGTCGACTCAGGTGCCTCGGGCAGGTCCAGGCTCTCGCGGCTCTGGACGTCAAGGTATTCGATAAAGCTATCCAGGGCGTGCTGTTCATCACCGAGCAGGCCGTCGCTGGTCGTGTCGTTGAATACCCGCGAGGCCTCGCGGCTGAATGCCTTGACGTCATCCGCGGCCAGTGTGGGATCGACTTGCAGCGTCAACGCATCTTGAAGCAGACCGATGATCCCGGCCCAAGGCGCGCTTTGTCTGCCCTGATTGATCATGGTGCGGACCATGAAGGGCTGGAACACCTCGTCGAGCAGGGTGCGCGTGGGCACACGCATGGGCATGTCGTTGGTATGACCGGCGAGGATCTTTCCAACCCGGATCCGGCAGCGTTCCTCGATCTGGGCTAGGCGCTCGTGTGCAGGGGTGACCGCCGGTTCGGACGATTCGATCGGCTTACCCCGCGAGAGGTCGCGCAGGCGCTCGGCGAGTGCGTCAAGCTCGGCGGGGTTGTCCAGCACGGCTGCCTGGATGGGGCCGAGGATGGTCGCGGTCGACTCGATGTCCGGCTTGAGATCCGGGTCAGAACCGATCAGGGCGAGCAGGTTGAGGATGCGGCGCATCGGGTGATCGGCATCGGAAAGAAAATGGCGATCTCTCGATGCGAGCAGCAACACCGCAAGTTGCAGTGTCGCGATCTGCCGACGGTGACGGGGATCGATCAGTCCATCATTGAGCACGTCGCTCAAGGTCATGCCGACCAGCCGAATAACTTTTTGCGTGCGGCTGGGCCAATTGGCCACGGGAAGCGTGGGTTCGAGGCGGTCCCGGATGAAACCGGCGAAATCATCGGCGTGCCAGTCCTGATCGCGCTCGAAGCGGAACAGGTACTGGTCGTCTCCGGCCATGCTGGCGTGAACCAACGGTACCAATCGTTCCGCGAGCGCCTCGGGTGAGGGGCCGGCGTGTTGCGGTACATCGGGAACGGTCGGCTGGGCGGCTGGCTGCACCGCGAGAGAGCCGGTATCGGCCAGCGGGTCGCGCAGTCGCCTGACGCCGGGCAATATGCCCACCTGAATCAGGTAGTCATTGAGTACCGAGTAAATTGGCGTGAGCCGGAAAAGCACCTGCTCGGGCCAGTGGGCGATCAACCGATACCGAATGCTGTCGGGCAGCTCGCGTGTCTGGGCAAGAAAGGCGCGGCTGATCGACTCAAGCGTGAATAGATCAACGGGGACATTTTCGGGGTCATCGCTGTGCAGCTGGCCGACACGCGCTTCGAACTGGGTGTGTTCGATGCCGCAACGTTGGCCGGCTTCGGCAAGATTATCTTCAAATTTCAGTGCGCGGCTGCGGTCGCCGATCAGTTGATGCCAGTCGGTTTGCGGCATGCCGGGCACCGACTCCAGCAGGGCCTGGGCAAAGGAGCGATAGAAGTCTTCCTGTTCGCTTCGACAATGGGCGATGGCTTCAAACGCCTCGGCCCGCCGATCGTTGTCGGTTGCGGACGAGGCCTGGTCGAAAAGTTGTCGCTCGACCTGGGCGAACAGCCGCTTGACGCCCTCGTGCAACGCGGCCCCCATCAATCGGGCCAATTCGTCGCGGACCTGGGCGGGGCTGGTCTGGAATCGATTCATCATTTCGTTTCAGCGTTCGATATCGCTTGATAGAGATCGAGATACGAGCGCGCACTGGCGCCCCAGTCGTATTGCTGGGCCATCGCCCGCTGGCGTACCTGTTTCAGGTCGTCTGGGCGATTGAACAATGCCGTGAACTCGTCGATCGACCAGAGGATCGAGGTGACGTCGACCTGGCTCATCACGATGCCCGTGGCGCTGCCGTCGCGCAGCGTGGCCGGCGTGGCTGGTGTGACCGTGTCGGCCAGGCCGCCCACGCTGTGGACGATGGGCACCGTGCCGTACTTGAGGCTGTAGAGCTGGTTGAGTCCGCAGGGCTCGAAACGACTCGGCATGATGAACGCATCGCCACCTCCCTCCAGTCGATGGGCCAGTCCCTCGTCGTAACCGATGCGCACGGCGATGCGCTCGGGATCGGCCTCGGCGCGTGCCCGCAAAGCCTGCTCGAAGCGTCGCTCGCCACTGCCCAGGCAGGCGAACTGCACGTCGCGCTGGCCGAGCATGGAAAGGGCCTGGATGACCAGGTCGATCCCCTTCTGCTCCACCAGTCGACCGACGTGCACGATCAGGGGCACGTCATCCCGTATCGGCAGGCCGAGTTCTTTCTGAAGGGCCGCCTTGTTGGCCGCCTTGCCGGCGAGCTTGTCGCGCGAATAGGGAGCGACCAGGGCGGGGTCGGTCTCGGGATCCCAGTCAGAACCGATGCCGTTGAGGATGCCGACCAGCGCATCACTGCGATGGCGCAGCAATCCATCGAGGCCGTAGCCGAACTCGGCGGTCTGGATTTCCCGTGCGTAGTTGGGACTCACCGTGGTGATGCGGTCGGCGAACACGATGCCGCCCTTGATAAACGACATGTTGCCCCAGAATTCCACCCCGTCGGGGCGCCACAGGCTCCAGGGCAATCCCAGGCGTTCGAAGGTCGAGCGGTCGAACACGCCTTGGTAGGCGAGGTTGTGCAGGGTAAAGACGGTCTGCGGTTTTTCGGCCTCGTGGAGCAGGGCTGGGATCAGGCCGGTCTGCCAGTCGTTGGCATGGACCACGTCCGGGTGCCAGTCGGGGTCGACCTCACCGGTGGCGACGGCGACCGCGGCGCGCGCGAACAGGGCGAACCGGTCGGGGTTGTCGTGCCAGGAGTTGCCGTCCGGCCCCATGTAGGGATTGCCCTGGCGGGCGGAGAACGTCGGGTGATCCACCAGGTAGACGCGCACGCCGCTGTCGGGCATGACGGTGTGCAGGATGTCGACCGGCTGGCCGAGGACGTCGAGACGCGCGAGGTGTTCGGTGGTCTGGTCCTCGCGCAGGGCGAGATCGCCGTAGCGGGGCAGGACCAAGCGTACGTCGACACCCAACTCGGTCAGGGCCGCGGGCAACGCGCCGGAGACATCGGCGAGTCCCCCGGTCTTGATCAGGGGATAGGCTTCACTCGTCGCAAACAACACAGACAGCGACACGTCGGTATCTCCTTGTATCGGTTAGGGCGGCCGGGTGGGGCCACGCCGAAAGGGCGTCACGCCTCGGGGTCACGTTGGACGCGTTTCCCAAACCGCCAAGTATCGCATGTTATCGGACCGTGGGGGTTCGGCACAGTGGGAGTCATCGGTCGCCGCCGTGCTTGAGCACGACCGCCGACAGACCGGGCAGGTCGAGCGTAAGGTTCGCCGGCTGATCGTGCCACGGGGTGGCCTCGGCCGTGCCGGGCGACGGGTTGTTGCCCGCGCCGCCGAAACCTTCGCTGTCGGTGTTCAAGAGCACCTGATACCGCCCGGCTTCGGGTACACCGATACGGTAGCCGGGGCGGTCGACCGGGGTGAAGTTGAAGACCACGACCACGGTCTCGAAATGGCCGTGACGACAGAAGCTGATCACCGACTGGTTGCGATCGTTGCAGTCGATCCAGGCAAAGCCGCCGGCATCGAAATCGCGCTCGTGCAACGCGGCTTCGTGGCGATAGCGGAAATTGAGTTGATCGACTAGGGCCTGGATGCCCTGGTGCAACGGGTAGTCGAGCATCCACCAGTCGAGTTCTCGCGCATGCGACCACTCGTTGCCCTGGCCGAACTCGGTGCCCATGAACAACAGCTTCTTGCCGGGGAAGGTGTACTGCCAGGCGAGCAGCAGACGCAGATTGGCGAAACGTTGCCATTCGTCACCCGGCATCTTGCCGGGCAGGGAGCGCTTGCCGTGCACGACTTCGTCGTGGGAGAGCGGCAGGACGAAGTTTTCCGAAAAGGCGTACAGCAGCCCGAAGGTCAGCAGGTTGTGGTGATAGGGGCGGTGCAGCGGATCTTCGGCAAAGTAGGCGAGCGAGTCGTTCATCCAGCCCATGTTCCACTTCATGGAAAAGCCCAGACCGCCGTGCTCTGGTGGCCGGGAGACCATCGGCCAGGCGGTGGATTCCTCGGCCATCATCAGCGTGCCCGGGTTGCGCGAGAGGATCGTGTGGTTGAGCCGTTGCAGGAAATCGATCGCCTCGAGGTTCTCTCGGCCGCCGTGACGGTTGGGTAGCCAGTCATCGGCCTGGCGGGAGTAATCGAGGTAGAGCATCGAGGCCACGGCGTCGACACGCAGGCCATCGAGGTGCAACTGCTCGATCCAGTACTGAGCCGAGGCGATCAGGAAGTTCTGCACCTCGCGCCGGCCATAGTTGAAGATCAAGGTGCCCCAGTCCCGGTGCTCGCCGCGGCGCGGGTCGTCGTGCTCGTAGAGCGCACTGCCGTCGAATCGCGCCAGGGCGAACTCGTCACGCGGGAAATGTGCGGGCACCCAGTCGAGGATCACCCCGATGCCCGCGGCATGGGCCCGGTCAACGAAACGGCAGAAGGCGGCCGGGCTGCCGAAGCGACTGGTGGGGGCGAAGTAGCCGGTGGTCTGGTAGCCCCAGGAGGCATCGAAGGGGTGCTCCGTGACCGGCAGCAATTCGATGTGGGTAAAGCCGCGCTCCTGAACGTAGGGAATCAACTGGTCGGCCAGTTGGTCGTAACTGGGAAAGTGCCCGTCGGGTAATCGCCAGGAGCCCAAATGCACTTCGTAGGTGGTCATCGGCGCCTTGTCCCATTGCCACTGCTCGCGACGAGCCATCCAGTCGTCGTCGTGCCATTCATACGGCTGGAATGCCGGCACGATGGCGGCCGTGTCGGGGCGCATCTCGAAGGCACGGCCGACCGGGTCGGTGCGCAGTTGTGTTTCGCCGGTGAGATGGCTGGTGATCTCGAACTTGTAGAGATCGCCGACCGTAATGCCCGGGACGAACAGTTCCCAGACGCCGCTGTCACCGAGCACGCGCATGGGATGACGACGGCCGTCCCAGTCGTTGAAGCTGCCGACCAGACTAATGCGCTCGGCGTTGGGGGCCCAGACGGCAAAGCGGGTGCCGACTACCTCGTCGACCGACAGTACCTGGGCGCCGAGCATCTGCCACAGCTGCAGATGGCGGCCCTCGGCGAACAGGTGCAGGTCGAGCTCGCCCACAGTGGGCAGAAAGCTGTAGGGGTCGACGATGTCGTAGCGGTGTTCGTCCGGCATCACGACGGTGTAGGTCGGGTGTTTGGGCACCCACGCTCGCGGCAGGGTGGTTTCGAACAGGCCGGGGCAATCCGGGTGGGCGGTCAATGCCATGGGTTCGCCGTCCTGGTCGACGGTCTCGACCGCGGCGGCCTGCGGCTGGTAGGTGCGCAGCCGGAGGTTGTCGCTATCGACGGCATGCACGCCCAGTACCCGGTGAGGGTCATGATGGCGCACATCGACAATGGCTTGCAGGTCGTTTTCCATGCGGTTTCGATTCCGTTAGTTGACGCTGGTGCGTGCTGTCGGCAATGCCAAGCGGATTCACTGCCCTGACTATGGCATAGGCGCGGGGTCTCAGCGAGCCCGGATCGGGTCTCCGGTTCCAGTATGACGCGAGCCGTGGCCTCGTTGCCCGGGCTCCATGTGGGGATCCCGGTAGGGGCAGGACAGCTTCGCAAGTCCCGGCGTTTTCTGCGATGGTTTGCCGTGACTCGAAATTGTTATACCCCGTAAACACGGATGCGCTAGGCTTTCGACTGGCGGTTAGCCGCTGTTTCGAACACAAGGAACGCGAGAGGAAACTCGGGATGATTGTCGACAGCCCCAAGCGACTGGTCAGTCGAATCACCAGGGATACATTGGCCCTGGTCCTTGCCGGTGGACGTGGCTCGCGTCTGCGTCAGTTGACCGACTGGCGTGCCAAGCCGGCCGTGCCGTTCGGGGGCAAGTTCCGCATCATCGACTTCCCGCTGTCCAACTGCGTCAATTCCGGCATCCGGCGCATGGGGGTGTTGACGCAGTACAAGGCCCATTCGCTGATCAAGCATGTCCAACTCGGCTGGGGTGGCAATCACGTCGCTCGCGGCGAGTTCGTCGAGCTGCTTCCTGCCCAGCAGCGCATGAACGATCAATCCTGGTACAGCGGTACGGCGGACGCCGTCTATCAGAACATCGACATCCTGCGTGCTCATGAGTCCGAATACACCCTGATTCTGGCCGGCGATCACGTCTACAAGATGGACTACGGTCCCATGATCGCCTACCACGTGGAGAAGGGAGCGGACCTGACCATCGGCTGTATCGAGGTGCCGATCGACGAGGCCCGCGCCTTTGGCGTGATGGGCATCGATCGCGAAGGTCGTATCGAGAGATTTGTCGAGAAGCCCGACGACCCGCCGCGCATGCCGAGTTCACCCGATTCGTCACTCGCCTCCATGGGTATCTACGTCTTTCGCACCGATTTTCTCTTCGAGCAATTGATCCTTGATGCCGACGATCCCGACTCCGAACACGATTTTGGCAAGAACGTCATCCCGCGCTTGATCGAGGAGAACCAGGTCTACGCCTACCCGTTCCGCGAACCGGGCCTGACCGATCAACCCTACTGGCGCGACGTGGGCACCATCGATGCTTACTGGTCGGCCAACCTCGAGCTGATCGGGGTCCAGCCGGATCTCAATCTCTACGATACCGATTGGCCCATATGGACCTACCAGGAGCAGTTGCCGCCGGCGAAGTTCGTCTTCGACGAGGATGGCCGCCGGGGCATGGCCATCGATTCGATGGTCAGCGGCGGCTGCATCATCTCCGGGGCGGTGGTGCGCCACTCGCTGCTATTCTCCAACGTGATGGTGCGCGATCAGGCCTACGTCGAGGATGCCGTTATCCTGCCCAATGTGCAGGTGGGCGAGGGCGCCGAGGTGCGCCGGGCGGTGATCGACAAGGGCTGTCTGATCCCGCCGGGCATGCAGATTGGTGTCGACCTGGACGCGGATCGGGAGCGATTCGAGGTCAGCCCCAAGGGCGTGGTACTGGTCACGCCACAGATGCTGGGGCAGAAACTACACATGGTGCGCTGATACAGACCGTGGTCGACCCGGGCTGGATTCCCTGGACGAATTCGGGACAGCGTCTTTCGCGACAAATCGGGCCTCTTTTGCGCCCAGCTGGATAAATTGGCATGCCAACCACGCTCCCCTCAAGACCACTGCAGGTCGTGTTCCTCTGGCACATGCATCAGCCCGAGTACCGCGACCCGCGTGACGGGGTATACCAGCAACCCTGGACCTACCTGCATGCGATCAAGGACTACGCCGACATGGCAGCGCACCTGGAGCGCTGGCCCAATGCTCGGGTGGTGGTCAATTTCGTGCCGATACTTCTCGAGCAACTCGAGGATTACGCGGCCCAGATCGATTCGTTTCGGCGTGGCGGCAAGGTCACCGACCTGCGGGATCCCCTGCTGGTCAGTCTCGCCGAGCCAAGCGAACTGCTCGGGGATCAGCGCCGCGCGGTGATCGAGGCGTTGTTGCGGGCCAATCGCGAGCGGATGATCGATCGGTTCGAGCCGCTTGCCCGGCTGGTCGATGCCGCCGAGAGGCTGTTGGAAACCCGCGATCCGGGCGGTTACGCCACGGATGCGTTCATCGGTGACCTCTCGACCTGGTATCACCTGGCGTGGTTGGGCGAGACCCTGCGTCAATCGAATCCGCTGGCCGGCGAGTTGCTCGAACGCGATGGCGAGTTCGATGCCCAATCGCGGCGGTCGTTGCTCGGGGTGATCGGGGAGACGATCGGCGGGTTGTTCGAACGCTTCCAGGCCCTGGCCGAGCGCGGCCAGATCGAACTCTCCATGACGCCCTACGCCCATCCGATCATGCCGCTGTTGCAGGACATGCGTGCCGGGCAGGAAGCCGAACCGGCGGCCCCGCAGCCGAACGCCGAGGACTATCCGGATGGCGAGCAGCGTTCGCGCTGGCACATCGAACAGGGGCGTACCGTCTTCCGGCGGCTGCTGGGGCGTGATCCCGCCGGTTGTTGGCCCGCCGAGGGGGCCATATCGGATGCCACCTGCCGCCTGCTCGATCAGGCAGGCTTTGCGTGGGCGGCCAGCGGTCAGCAGGTGCTGCGCAACAGTCTGAATCGCGCCCACCAGACACTGCACTGCGACCACCAGGT
Organism: Halothiobacillus sp.; assembly: GCA_016278265.1. Classification (GTDB taxonomy): domain Bacteria; phylum Pseudomonadota; class Gammaproteobacteria; order Halothiobacillales; family Halothiobacillaceae; genus Guyparkeria. The sequence goes on from JADQCE010000002.1 coordinate 885,723, forward strand.
GTTCTCGCGACCTGGCCAGGGGTTGCGGTTGTTCTTCCGCGACGATGGGCTCTCCGATCGCATCGGCTTCGATTACCAGAACTGGCACGCCGACGATGCAGTCGAGGACCTGGTGCATCACCTGGTGTCGATTGCCGATACCTGCGAGCACCTCGGGGTGGAGGCACCGCTGGTACCAATCATCCTCGATGGCGAGAACGCCTGGGAGCATTACCCGGACAACGGCTTCTGGCTGCTTGATGGTCTTTACAAGCGACTATCCGACCACCCGCGCATCGAGATGACCACCTTCTCCAGCTTTCTGGACGAGCAGCCGCCAGCCGTGGAGCTCAAGGCCCTAGTCGCCGGTAGCTGGGTTTACGGCAATCTCGCGACCTGGGTGGGCGAGACGGCCAAGAACCGGGCCTGGGATCGTTTGGTCGAGGCCCGTCAGGCGTATCTCGATGCCGAATCGCATGGTGAATGGGATGATGCCGTTCGGGCGCGCAACGCTCAGCAACTGGCTGTCTGCGAGGGATCTGACTGGTTTTGGTGGTTCGGTGATGACAATCCCGCCGAGGCGACCCGTGATTTCGATCGACTGTTTCGCCTGCAACTGGCACGCCTGTATGAACTGATCGACGTGCCGGTGCCGGCGATATTGGACGAGCCCATCAGCGTGCCGACCGAAACGTCCGGCCGGCTCACCGGCGGTGGCACGATGCGTCGAGGACAGGCGTGAGCATCGAGCCCCACACCGAGCCCCCAGCGACGCGGCGGCGGGCGGGCCTGCTGCTGCCCATCGGCAGCCTGCCCTCACCCGGCTTCGGCAAGGATGTCCGTGAGGTACTGGCTTTCCTGCAAAAGTCGGGGCTGTCCGTCTGGCAGGTGTTGCCCCTGGGCCCCACGCACCCCGACAAGAGTCCCTACCAGTGCCTGTCGTCGTTTGCCCTGGAGCCGGCTTACCTCGATGAACGGGACCTGGCCGCCGACCCGGCTTTCGATCACTCGATTCCGGTGAGTGCCCGCCGACAGGGGAAAGGTGCCAGTGATGACTTGCGCTTGGCGTTTGCCGGATTTAAAGATCGCGAGTCGCACTGGATCGATGACTACGCGCGGTTCATGGCCATTCGCGAAGCGCAGGGCGGGCGTTGCTGGTTGGACTGGCCGGCGGGGCTTCGTGATCGTGAGCGCCAGGCCATGCTGGCATTCGAACAAGACCACGCGGCACGTATCGAGGCGATCGCCTTCGAGCAGTTTCTGCTGGAACGGCAATGGCAGGCGGTGCGCGACGAGGCGCGCGAGCGGTCGATTTTCCTGTTCGGTGATCTGCCGATCTTTGTGGCCGGCGACTCGGCCGATGTCTGGGCGCACCGGTCACTGTTTCAGCTAGAAGCCTGCGGTCGTCCGAGCGTGGTTGCCGGCGTGCCACCGGACTACTTTTCCGCCACCGGCCAGCGCTGGGGCAATCCCCTGTTCGATTTCCAGCAGATGGCCGAGGACGGGTTCACCTGGTGGAAACGGCGGCTGGCCCGCCACCTGGCCTTGTACGACTGGGTCCGGATCGACCACTTCCGCGGGCTTGCCGCCTACTGGGCGATCCCCGTTGACGACCCCGATGCCACCGGCGGGCAGTGGGTGCCGGGGCCCGGCGCGGCGCTACTCGAGGCGCTCGAGACCGTCGGCGGCGACGACTTGCCCCTGGTGGCGGAGGATCTGGGCGTAATCACGCCCGATGTGACCGAGCTGCGTGATCGTTTCGGTTTGCCCGGCATGGTGGTGCTGCATTTTGCCTTTGACGGCGATGAGGACAATCCCCACCTGCCCAGACAGCATCGTCCCGACAGCGTCGTCTACACCGGGACGCATGACAACGACACCACCCTGGGTTGGTGGCGTTCCCTGGACGAGGCAGGGAGGGCGCGCGTGCGGCGATGGCTTGAGGCCATGCAAGGCATCGACCCGGCCACCCCGATGCCGGAGGCGATAATCGACTCGGCATTTGCCTCTAAAGCCAACCTGGCGATCCTGCCGGTCGGCGATTTGCTGGGTCTGGGCTCCGAGGCGCGCATCAATGTCCCCGGCACACGTGAGGGCAACTGGTGTTGGCGGTTGCCCGCCGGCGCACTGGATAAGAACCTTGCCCAAAAGATGTGCGACCGACTCGCCCAGTACGATCGCCTCGCCTGACCGACACCATCATCGATGGGCCCGACAAAGAAAAGGCCACCGCCCGTGGTTTCGGGTGGTGGCCTGGATTGACCGTGAAGACGGACCGATCAGCCCGTGTTGCGCATCCCCGCGGCAATGGCGTTGATGCTCCGCAGTAGCGGCGGCAGCCATTGCTCGCGCTCGCCCTCCGGCACGCTTTCGTCACGATGGCGTGACAGTAGCGTGATCTGGATGTGGTTTAGCACGTCCAGATAGGGGTTGCGGCGCATCATCGACGTGCCGATGTATTCATCGATATCCACCAGGGAGTCGGCGTGGGCGACTTCGAGAAGTTGCTCGACGGCGCAATCGTACTCCGCCCGGATCTTCTCGTAGACCGCCTGGGCCTGCTCCTGGTCGGATACCAGACCGGCGTATTCCCGCGCGATGTTCATCTCGCCCTTGGTCAGCGACAGCTGCGTGTTGCGCAACATGCTGTGGAAGAATGGCCATTGGGCGAACAGGTCGTGCAGCAATTCTTCGCGACCCGGGTTTTCCTCCCGCCAGCGCTTGAGTGCCGACCCCATCCCGTACCAGGCCGGCAGGGTGTGCCGCGACTGCGACCAGCCGAATACCCACGGGATTGCGCGTACCGAGGCCTTGGAGAGATCGCCCTTCTTGCGCGAGGCCGGACGCGAACCGATGTTGAGTAGACCGAGTTCGCGTACGGGGGTTGCCTCGTGAAAGTAGTGAAAGAAGAACGGCGTGTGGTCGGTGAGGTCGCGGTAGGCCTCTTCGCCGAAGCGCGCCAGGTCGCCCACTACGTGCTCGTATTCCTCCGGCACCGGGTGCTCGTCTACGACCTGGTGCTGCGAGGCCTTCATCAGGCCGGTTGCGCCCATGGTCAGTTCGTAGATGGCGGTCTCGTTGTTGCTGTACTTCGAGGACAGCACCTCACCTTGTTCGGTGAACTTGATCTGACCTTCGACGGTGCCCTGCGGCAGCGATAGGATCGACTCGTGGGTCGGGCCGCCGCCGCGTGCCACCGTGCCACCTCGGCCATGGAACAGGCGGCACTCGATGCCGTGGCTGCGCGTCAGGCGGATGACGCGCTTTTGCGCGTTGTACAGACTCCAGACCGAGGCCAGTGAACCACCGTCCTTGCAGGAGTCCGAGTAGCCGAGCATGACTTCCTGGAGTTCGCCGGAGGCGCGCACCAGACCACGGTAGGTCGGGTTGTCGAACAGCGTGCCCAGCACGTGCTCGATGTGCTTGAGGTCCTCGATGGTCTCGAACAGCGGTGAGACCTGGATGTCGCTGAACCAGTCACCGGCGGCATTCTTGCCGACCAGGCCGGTCAATGAGGCGAGATACATCACTTCCATGACGTGGCTGGCCGAATGGGTCATGGAGATGACGTAGGTACCGAAGCACTCGCGACTGATGTGATCGATCAGCTGGCGCTTGACCTCGAGGACCTTGAGCACCTCGCGTGACTTCTCGCTCAGCCCGCCCCCCAAGGCCTCGGCACGGTGCTTACCGGCTTCGATCAGTTCGCCGAGCACACGGGTGCGATCGTCTTCGGCGAGGTTGGCGTAATCGATGTCCGGGGCGAGTTGCTTGAGGACCTCGGTGACGGTCTCTGTGTGCTCGGTGGATTCCTGGCGGATATCGAGACGTACGAGATGCCAGCCGAAGGTCTCGGCCAGGCGGGTGAGATCCTTCAGATCGCTCTCGGCCAGCAGGCGATCACCAATACCGATCAGCGAGTCGCGCAGGCGGTACAGGTCGTCGAGGAAGGCATCCTTGCTCTGATAAGCGCGCGGGTCGAGGGCGGTTGGTTTGCCATCGAGTTCGCTGTGGATGTAGGCAAGGTTGTAGCGCAGTCGTTGGCGGATGGCGCGCAGCTTCAGACGATAGGGCTCCTCGGGGAAGAACTCGCCGTTTTGCTGGTTGGCCTCCAACATGCCGAGCGCCTCGGCATCGTCCTTCAATTGCAGTTGCTGGCAGTCGATTTCCGGCACCAGTTGCAGGGAGTGGGTCAGGATGCGCTTGAGTGTCTCGAGCCGATCCAGGTATTCCTTGAGGATGGTCTCGGATGCCAGACAAACGGCCTGGATGGTGACGTCGTGAGTCACGAAGGGGTTGCCGTCGCGGTCACCGCCAATCCAGGAGCCGAACTTGAACAGGCTGGGCACCGTAACCGGCGTGTCGGGGTTGTTGGTGTTGTAATTGAGATTGACGGCCCGCTCGAGGTAGCGGTACGCCTTGGGCACGGCCGCGAAGATCGAGGTGCGGAAGTAGTACATGCCCAGACGGATTTCGTCGGATACCTCGGGACGCGTCGTGCGCACCTCGTTGGTGCGAAGCAGGGCGAGGATGACCGATTTGACTTCATCCAGCAGGCGCTCGCGCTCGACACCGGTGGACTCGGGGCGGTCGAGTTCGCCGCACAACAGGAAGATGCGTCGCTGCAGGTCCATGACCGTGCGCCGCTTGGCCTCGGTCGGGTGGGCGGTGAATACCGGCATGTAAACCAATTGGTCGAGCAGCCCCTGGAGCTGTTCTGCGGTCATGCCCTCGCGCTGGAAGCCACGGATGGTGTCGTAGAACGAGCCCCGCCACAGTCGCAGGCCGCGACGGATCTGGCGGCGGCGATGCTGATGGGAATAGTCTTCCTCGGCGATGTTGACGAGGTTGAAATACAGGCCATAGGCACGCACGACCAGGTTGAGGCTGTCGGCGTCGAGCGCTTCGATCTCGTCCATCAGCTCGCGGTAAAGCTCGGGGTCGTAGCTTTTGCGCAGGCGGATGAAGCCACGGCGCAGGCTCTCGACGGTGTCGAAGACCGCTTCGCCGGCTTGTTCGCGGAGCACTTCACCGAGCAGGTTGCCAAAAAGGCGCACTCGGGCGCGCAGGGCCTTATCCTTGTCTTTGCTTGTCGTCATCGCGTATGAGTTCTCGCGGATTGATGGTTGCGGCCCCGGGCCGGGGGTTGCCCCGGCCCGGAGTGGCCCGCCCGACCGCGGGGACCCTGGGGTTGGCCCGTGGGAAGGGGGTCGGGATCGTCGGGCAAAATCGCGGGCATTATAGCGATTTCTGGCCTCTCTTGCCGGTTTGCACCTCAAGCCCCGCCATGGCGGGGCCCATGTGTTGTAGTGCAGGACCAAGGTGGCCTGTTTTCCGCCGTGCGCGTCATGGAAATCGAATCCGCGTTGGCTACGCTTGAAGCCGTGGATCGCGCCGTGAGCCTGATCCGACCTGGCGCGAAGTTTGCTGCCTCGTCCAGAAGATGGTGTCGCAACGAACGAAGCGGTCTGGCTGCCAGGCGCATGTGTTCTCGGCCGGTCAATCTTTGACGGTTGGTCGATCCAGGCGCAAGGTTTAAGGCTGGCAAAGCCCGCCAGGGCGCGTGATTGGTCGGTCGCCCCGGGCGTTGAAGTTTTTAGTAATCCGCCATTTTTCAACCGTTGGACGGTTAACCGTTGCACGTTTACAGGAGTGTGAGCTGATGAAACTCGCGATTTTCGGTCTGGGGCGCATGGGCGCAAACATGGCGCGACGCCTCTCGCGTGGGGGCATTACCGTCGTGGCGCACAACCGCAGTCGAGAACCCATCGACGAGTTGCTGCGTGACGAAGAGCACATCGTGCCGGCCTACGATGAGGCCGATGTGTTCCGTGAGCTGGAAGGTCCGCGCGTGATCTGGCTGATGTTGCCGGCCGGTGAGATCACCAGCCAGGCGATTAAGCGCCTGTTGCCGCAAATGAGTCCGGGCGACGTCTTGGTCGACGGGGGCAACTCCCGGTATTCCGAGACCATGGCGCATGCCGAGCGAGTCGAGGCGGCCGGGGTGCATTTCCTGGATTGCGGCACCTCCGGCGGTGTCTGGGGCTTGAAGAACGGCTACAGCCTGATGGTGGGTGGTACCAAAGCCGGCTTTGCACATATCGAGCCGGCGATTCGGGTGCTGGCCCCCACCCCGGACTCGGGCTGGGGACATGTCGGTCCAGCCGGTTCGGGCCACTTCACCAAGATGATCCACAACGGGATCGAGTACGGGATGATGCAGGCGATGGCAGAGGGCCTGGCTGTGCTGCGCAAGAAGTCCGAATTCGACCTCGACCTAGCTCAGGTGACGGAGTTGTGGCGCGAGGGATCGGTGGTGCAAAGCTGGTTGCTCGACCTGACGGCCGACGCATTGAAACAGGAAGGGCAGGGCCTGGAGGCCATCCAGCCCCGCGTCGCCGATTCCGGCGAGGGTCGCTGGACCGCGATCGAGGCGATCGATCTGGGTGTGGCCGCGCCGGTCATGACGCTGGCCCTGCAGATGCGCTTTGCCAGTCAGGATGATGAAGGGTATGGCAACCGCGTGCTGGCCATGATGCGCAATGCCTTCGGTGGGCACGTGGTCCAGCGTCGAGACGAATCATGAGCCACGACGTAGGGACACGACAGGGCAGGAGCCGCCACCATGCGTAAGCCGATTCGCAGCGAACCACCGCGGGCGGTCACGTTTGTCATCTTCGGCGCCACGGGCAACTTGTCGCGTGAAAAGTTGCTCCCCGCCCTCTACCAGTTGGAAGTGGCTGGGCGCCTTGCCGAGGGCAGTCGCATTATCGGCTTCGGTCGTCGGGACTGGGATGACGCGACCTGGCGCGAGGAGGTGCGTCAACTGTGTCTGGCAGGGAGATCGGACGAGGCCTGTTCAACGGACGACGCGATCGAGCGGTTGCTCGCCAAGTTGCATTTTCATAACGGCGATCTCAACGACACCAGTTGCTTCGAGAACCTGGCCGACCGGCTGATGCACGCGGAATACCCGGACTGCGTGGTGTTCTATTTCGCCGTTGCGCCGACGGCCTTCGGCGCCATTTGCCGCAACCTCGGCGCCTGCGGATTGACCGACGAGACGCTCGGTTGCCGACACGTCGTGATCGAGAAACCCTTCGGCCACGACATCGACAGCGCCCACGCCCTCGACGGTCTGCTGCACCAGTACTTCGATGAGCACCAGATCTTCCGTATCGATCATTACCTGGGCAAGGGCACGGTGCAGAACATCATGGTGATGCGGTTCGCCAACCTCCTGCTCGAGCCGCTGTGGAACCGAAACTACATCGACCACGTGCAGATTTCTCACGCCGAGGAGCAGGGCATCGAGGGTCGCGGGCAATACTACGATTCGGCCGGTGCGCTGCGCGACATGGTGCAGAGCCACTTGATGCAGATGCTGGCGCTCACCGCGATGGAACCGCCGGCCTCGATGGATGCCGAGGCGGTCCGTGACGAGAAGGTCAAGGTGCTGCGCTGCATCCGGCCCATTTCCCACCGGGGTGTCCACGCCCAGGCATTCCGTGCCCAATACGCGCGTGGAACGGCTGATGGGGTCAATGTGCCCGGCTATCTGGATGAGCCGGGCGTACCGGATGACTCGGTCACCGAGACATTCGCCGCAATTAAGCTCTATATCGACAACTGGCGCTGGCGCGACGTGCCGTTCTACCTGCGTACCGGCAAGCGCATGAAGAAGAGTCACTCCCAGATCTCGATTCGCTTTCGTGAGCCGCCGCAGCAGCTGTTCCGAGAAACCCAGGTTGCCAACACGGCGCCCAACTGGCTGCTGATCGGCATTCAGCCGGAGGAAAACTTTCGGTTCGAGATGCAGATCAAGACCGAGGGACTGGAAATGCGCACCCGTACGGTCCAGATGGATGCCACCTACACCGGGGAGGAGCCGACCAACCTGGATGCCTACGCCACCTTGCTACTCGACGTGATGAACGGCGATCAGACGCTGTTCCTTCGGTATGATGAGGTGTCTTGGGCCTGGCGGGTGGTTGATCCAATCTTGCGCAACTGGGCGGTTGAGCGTGACTACATACCGACGTACTCGGCAGGTAGTTGGGGGCCACCGGAAGCCGACCGGCTGTTTGATGCCGATTCCCACCGCTGGCGAAACAATCTAAAGATTCCCGGAGAGGATTGATGCGACAGGAACGGTATGTCGGCCGGATGAGTCCCATCTGGCAGTTGCTCGAGGTAAAGGCGACGGAGCACATGCGCCGCCACCCGAACGATTGGTTCCAGACCGATGCCAACAGGGCGGCCTGCCTGTCGGGGCACGCGGCCGGCTTGTCGATCGACTATTCCAAGCAACGCCTCACCGATGACGTGATCGATGGCCTGCTCGCGCTGGCCGAGGAACGTGGCGTGCTGGAGCTGCGTGACGACATGTTCAATGGCGTGCACATCAACGGCAGCGAGGACCGGGCGGTGCTGCACGTGGCGCTGCGCAACCGGTCGAACCGGCCGATCTGCTTCGATGGCAAGGATGTGATGCCGGAGGTCAACGCCGTCCTCGATCACATGGAAACCTTCGTGGATTCGGTTCAGTCAGGCGAATGGCGGGGGTACGCGGGTGATCCGATCACCGACGTGGTGAATATCGGCGTGGGTGGCTCGGATCTCGGGACGCGCATGGTGTGCCGGGCACTGGGTTCCTACGCCGATCGCGGCATCGGCGTGCATTTCGTCTCCAATATCGCCCCGAGTGATCTGGCCTCGAAGCTTGCCGTGCTCGACCCAAAGACCACGTTGTTCGTGGTCTCCTCCAAGAGCTTCGGCACGCAGGAAACGCTGGCCAATGCGCGCTCGGCCCGGCGGTGGTTCCTGGAGAGCGCGCCCGACGAGGAGGCGATCAAAAAGCATTTTGTCGCAGTTTCCACCAACACCGAGCGCGTGCGCGACTTCGGTATCGACCCGGACAACATGTTCCCCATCTGGGACTGGGTTGGTGGACGGTATTCGCTGTGGTCGGCCATCGGGTTGCCGATCGCCCTGTATCTGGGCATGGATCGTTTCAAGCAATTGCTCGACGGGGCACATGCCCTCGACGAACACTTCCGGCTGAACACGGGGCGAGACAACCTGCCGCTGATTCTTGGTCTGATAGACGTCTGGAACGCCGATTTCCTCGGCTCGGACTCGCTGGCCATATTCCCCTACGGGACCCGTCTCGGCTTCCTGCCCGCCCACCTCCAGCAGGTGATGATGGAATCCAATGGCAAGCGCGTCCGGATCGACGGCCAGCCGGTCGATTCGCATACCAGCGCGGTGCTGTGGGGTGGACTGGGGACCAACGGGCAACATGCGTTCTATCAATTGCTGCACCAGGGCACCCGGTTGATACCTTCTGATTTCATCAGCGCGATCCGAACCCATTCCCCGATTGGTACCCAGCAGCAGCAACTGCTGGCCAACCTGGTCGCCCAGAGCCGGGCATTGATGCTGGGGCGCAGCCTCGAGGACATCGAGGCGCAGATGCGAGCAGAAGGCGCCGATGAGGCAACCATCGAGCGGATCGCCCCGCACCGGGTCTGTCCGGGTGGGCAGCCGTCGAATACCATCCTGTTCCCGCAGATGACACCGGAGGCGGTTGGCGCACTGCTCGCCCTCTACGAGCATCGGGTGTTCGTGGCCGGGGCGGTGTGGCAGATCGACTCCTTCGACCAATGGGGGGTCGAGTTGGGCAAGCAGATGGCCAACGAGCTCGAGCCGTTCGTGGGCAGCGATTTGGCGGACGATGGCTTCGACGGGTCCACCCGCTGGCTGCTCGACGAGATTCGCCAACACTGGACCGACGATCAAAACGGTGACGGCGGAGATTGAATCCCTTCCTGCGGTCCGGCGGTTGTCGGCTCACGGTTTCGCTTCCCTTTCCGATAGAATCCCCGCAACGAAAACAGTCGACAAGCGTTCGCGCCGTCAGGCCGGCCGTCGGCTGATCGCTTTTATGACCCAGGGGTGAGTGTGAACATTCTCTATCTTGATTCGTCGACGGAGGCCTGTACCGCCGGTGTCCTCGTCGGCGACCGCCTGGTCACCGATTTCGAGATCGCCCCCCGAGGGCACGCAGAAAAGTTGCTGCCAATGGCTGAAGCGCTCTTGGAGCAGGCCCGGATCGATTTTGAGGACCTGGACCTGATCGGTTTCGGGCGCGGGCCGGGATCGTTCACTGGCGTGCGTATTGCCACGGCAATGGCGCAGGGTATTGCCATCGCGCGGGACCTGCCGATGGTGGGGATCTCATCGCTCGCCTGCTTGGCAGCCGGCGCCTTCCGGCGGCTGGACGAATCGGGGGAGAACACCCGGGATGTCGAGGTCCGGGTCGCGATCGACGCCCGCATGGGCGAGATTTACCGGGCGGCCTATCGGCTGGACGACTCAGATCGCTTGATCACGGTCGTGGACGAGGCGGTGACCGAACCGACATTTCCGGTGACGCAAGGCACCCGAGTGGTCGCCTGCGGTACCGGCTTCGGGCGGTATTCGGCACTCGGCGAGGGTCCGGAGGTGATACGCGTCGAGCCGGAGGCCTTGCCGCACGCCCATGATGCACTGGCACTGATTCGCCGGCTGCCGGAATGCGAGCACATCTCGGCCGATGCGGCCGTGCCACGCTATCTGCGTGACAAGGTCGCCGGAGGTTGAGACCGGGTCAGCCCCAGGGATGACTTAACAAAAAACGCCCCGAATCGATTTCGGGGCGTTCTCGTTTTCGGTCGGTTGGCCGACCGGTAGATGCGGTTTACTGGATGTTGCCGCAGGCCACGATGGAATCACCGTCATGGATGGCCACGGAGTGAGGATCACCCATCAGGTCTTCCGTGGACAGATCGATCGTGGTGACGGATTCGTTGCCGTCAACGGCACTCAGATCGAACAACGGGTCGTCGTCGAAGGCCAGCAAGTCCGGTGCCCCGTCGTTGCCCTCGACGTAGCGACAGATGCCCGTGTGCAGGCCTGCGGACATACCGTCGGCGTTCTCCACGTTCAGCCTGACCGTCATCTCCCCGTTCTGGGGGATGAAGATGGCCGTACCGGAGACGCCTGAGTCAGCGCGCTGAGCGATGGAGGCCTGGTACTGCTCGTAGCTGTCTTCTGCCGCCATGGTCGGCGTGGTCAGACCCACGGAGAGCCCAGCGATCGCACTGGCGAGTAGCAATTTCTTCATGCGTTCTCCTTGACTGCGTTTTGGTTGGAAACGTTGGACGGCCAAGCAGCTCGGGGGGCGAAAACAGTGCCCCGTGCCTGCCCTACCGGTCTGCAATGGAGCATAGGACACTTGCCCGAGGTTGCAAGGAAGGCCGTCGCGACTCCTTGCCTGGGGTTCAAGCCCGGGCGGGGTCGACCTGTGTGGTGGGTCGATTGAGCGTGATAACCTCACGTCGGACTCACGCCATGGCGCCGTGATGAACTGCAGAGCTTCCCGCTTGCGGTTGGTCGCCGCTCGTTGCTTTGACCGCTCGCTCTAGAGAATGCTGGTCGGAATGAAACTGTATCTGTTGATTGGATTGGCCGGAGGACTGGGCGCCATGGCGCGCTACGGCCTGACCGCCGCGATCACGCAGTTTGGCGGGCGTGCCTTCCCCTGGGGCACGCTGAGCGTCAACGTGATCGGCTCGGGGCTGATGGGCTTTCTCGGCGTGTGGCTGCTGACTCGCTGGCAGTTGCCGATCGAGTACCGGCTCGCGATCCTGACCGGCTTTCTCGGGGCGTTCACCACCATGTCCGCGTTCTCCATCGACACGTTGGCCCTGATGCAACGACAGGCGTGGCTCTCGGTGGGCCTGTACGTGGTGGGGACCGTGATCCTCTGTCTGCTGGCGGCACGCGGTGGAATGTTGCTTGGCGAGCGCCTCGCCGGATGACCGAATCTCGCGACGACATGACGACTCATATCTCGCCGCAGCGACTCAAGGAGTCGATCCAGGACTGGGCAGCCGAACTGGGATTCACCGAGGCGCGGGTCACCGATACCGACCTGTCGGCCTACGAGGCGGGCTTTGAACGTTGGCTGGCGGACGGACACGCCGGCACGATGGGGTTTTTCCAACGCCACGGTCTGATGCGTTTTCATCCGGAGGAATTGGTACCCGGGACCCGGCGGGTGCTGATGGTGACACGTGACTATCTGCCGCCGGAATCCCTCGGCCCGTCGAAAGTCCTGGGTGAGCCAGCCCTGGGCTACGTGAGCCGATACGCGCTGGGGCGGGATTACCACAAGCTGGTGCGCAAACGCCTGGCGCAACTGGCCCAGCGGATCAGTGAGGCAGTCGGGCCGTTCACCTACCGGGCGTTCTGTGACTCCGCGCCGGTCTACGAGACCGGTCTTGCCGAACGGGCCGGGGTGGGATGGAAAGGCAAGCACTCGCTGGTGCTCAATCGATCCGGCGGATCGTGGTTCTTCCTCGGCGCGCTCTTTCTCGACATGGACCTACCGGTCGACGAACCCGTCCAGCCACATTGCGGCAGTTGCACGGCCTGCCTGGACGTTTGCCCGACCGGGGCGATCGTCGCCGACGGCGTGGTTGATGCGCGTCGTTGCATTTCCTATCTCACCATCGAGTCGCACGACGACATACCCGAATCGCTGCGCCCATTAATGGGCAATCGGATCTACGGCTGTGACGATTGCCAGTTGGTCTGTCCGTGGAATCGATTCGCCCGGACGACCAATGACGCGGACTTTCATGCTAGGCAGGGATTGGATGCGCCGGACCTGGTCGAGTTGTTCGGTTGGGACGAACCAACGTTTCTGGCACGGACGGAAGGGTCGGCCATTCGGCGAATCGGCTGGCGTCGGTGGCGACGCAACTTGGCCGTCGCCCTGGGTAACCTGCCGGCGGGGCACCCTCGGATTCCGGCCGCGATGGCGGCATTGCGTGACGGATTGGGTGAGGCGGGCGATCAGGTCGATCGACACATCCATTGGGCGATGGCGCGACTGGTGGGGTAGAAGGCGTCGGTGAGGCGTGCGGGTAGTGCCGTCAGCTTTGGTCGAGTGCCGCCATGATCTCCAGTTGTTGCTCGCCCCGAGGGCCGCGGACCAACAGGGTAGAGATCAAGGCGCCGTCGACGGCCAGCGGGGCGATAACGAGCCCGGATCGCGCGGCCTGATCCAGGTTCGGGTCTAGGTGAGGGGCCAGGCGCTCACGGTTCTGCTCGTCGATCCCCAGCGTCTCCAGGCGCGACTGCAGGCGCGACAGTAGCGGAGACTGACCTAGCGCCAGTCGTTCTGGAAGAGCAACCTCCCCGGAGCGACTCCAGTGAAAACGACGTTTGGACAGGCCGTCCGCGGCGTTCTCGTAGAGTGCGATCTCCTCGACGCCGTCGAGCCGGCTCAGTTGCCGGATGGTGTCGCCCAATTGACGTCCCGGCGAGACCGAGGACGCGGTTTGAGTGACGGTGCCGCTTGCGTGGCTGCCGTTGTCGCTATCGTCGAGCCCGTAGTCGGCTGTCAATGGCCAGAGCAGGTCGCGTCCGTCATCCTGCTGAACGAGCAGGTGGCCGGGGTGGTAGAGCGGAACCTCGGCGAATTCACGGGCATCGGCAAGGGTCTTTTTCACCGTCACGCGCCAGGCGGCCTGCGGTGACAGGTGGAGCTGTTCGGCGATGCTGATCGTCAGCCGCCGGATCACGGGGTGATACCAGCCGAACTCGCTGGCGAAGGCGAGGCGGCGGGCAAGCACGAGAATGGTTTCGTGGTGTGCCCCGAGGGTGGGAATGCTGGCCTCCTCGGCCAGGAGCATGACCGGCAGGTAGTACCGCTCGGTCAAGGTCGTCTCCAGTTCGTGGAGGTCGATGCCAGCCTCCCCCAGGACCATGTCGAAGGCGCGGCCGACCGAGAAACAGCTATCGAGACTGCCGTTTTCCGCGTGTTCCCGCGTGAAATCGATCAAGCTTTTTCGCGCGATCGCCAGCGCCTGCCTGGCCAGTTCCGGGGCATCCCGCCAGAGGGCAAGTTCGACCAGGTTGTGGAGCAGGGCGGCGACCGAGACCATTTCAAAGCCGGTTTCGCGGCGCTCGATCAGCCAGGTTTCGGTCAGGCGGGCGGCACGCATGGCTCGAGAGGAGGCGGCGAGATAGCCGGCCCGCTGCGCCTCGTCGGTCAGCGTGTTCTCGAGGATCGGGAGTTGCGGCAACTGGTTTCGTGCCCAGTTGCTGCCCAGAAGCGACAGGGCGTGCTCGAGGTTGTGTGGTGCGCTACGTTCGCGCTTGCGCTGACCACTGGCCGCCGCGCCGAGGACGAAGCTGGCAGCCGCCGGGTCACGCCGTAGCCAGCCAACCAGCCGCGGGAAATCGGGTGACTCGCTCAGCAGTTCCCGGCACATGCCCTGATGGATCGCCCGCCGGACAGGCAACGGGTGATCGAGCAGGTACTCGCTCCAGTTATCGGGCAGCATCATGCCGGCTTCCCCCACGTAGTCCCTCAACCCAGTCGCTGGACGTCATTCCCTTGCCATCAGCGCCCCATGGCCATCAGCGCCACATTGCGGGCTTTTTGTGCCGTGTGCAATACCGCGGTGCCTTGCTCAGGCTTTGACCCCATCGAGAGTCGGTATCTTGCCGAGGCAGGCGTCCGCCCACTTGCAACTCCGGTCCGCCTGGTTCAGATGCGCTCGGCCATTGCCTTGGCGTTGCCGACATAGTCGCCCGGCGCCATCGCAGCAAGCCGTTCACGTGCCTCGGGCGGCAGCTCGTGGATGCCCTCGATGAATGCACGCATGGCCGGGCCGTCGACCCGTTGGCCGCGGGTGAGCGCCTTGAGCTTCTCGTAGGGTTTTTCCACGCCGTAGCGCCGCATGACCGTCTGGATAGCCTCACCCAGCACTTCCCAGTTGCCGTCGAGTTCGGCGGCCAGCTGGTCGGCATTAATCTCGAGCTTGGACAGCCCCTTGGCCATCGAGCGGTAGGCGATCAGCGAGTGGCCGATGCCCACGCCCAGGGTGCGCAGGACGGTGGAGTCGGTGAGGTCGCGCTGCCAGCGGCTGATCGGCAGCTTGCGGGCGAGATGTCCCATCACCGCGTTGCCCACGCCCAGGTTGCCCTCGGCGTTCTCGAAGTCGATCGGGTTAACCTTGTGCGGCATGGTCGATGATCCGACCTCGCCTTCGACCAGGCGTTGCTTGAAGTGCCCCAGCGCGATCTGACCCCAGATGTCGCGGGAGAAATCAATCAGGATGGTGTTGGCCCGCTCGATCGCGTCGAACAGCTCGGCGATGTAATCGTGCGGCTCGATCTGGATGGTGTAGGCGTTGTGGGTCAGGCCCAGGCCTTCGACAAAGCGTTTGGAGAAGCCCGGCCAGTCGATTTCGGGGTAGGCGGCCAGGTGGGCGTTGAAGTTGCCCACCGCCCCGTTGATCTTGCCCATCAGCCTGACGTCGGCGATCTGGGCGCGCTGGCGCTCGAGGCGCGCGACCACGTTGGCGATCTCCTTGCCGATGGTCGACGGCGAGGCCGGCTGGCCGTGGGTACGCGAGAGCAAGGATACGGCCGCCCATTCGTGGGCCATTTTGCGCAGGGTGTCGATCAGCCCGTCGATCTCCGGCAGGACGACGTCCTCGCGTGCCTTGGCGAGCATCAGGCCGTAGGCGAGGTTGTTGATGTCCTCGGAGGTGCAGGCGAAGTGGAAGAATTCGCTGATCGAAGCCAGACGCGGATGATCGGCGACCTGCTCCTTGAGGAAGTACTCGACCGCCTTGACGTCGTGGTTGGTGGTCGCCTCGAATTCCTTGACGCGCATGGCCGATTCGACCCGGAACTCCGAGACGATGGCATCCAGCGAGGCACGGTCCTCGTCGTTCAACGCCGGCACTTCGGCGATCTTCGGCTCGTCGGCCAGTGCCTTGAACCACTCGACCTCCACCAGCACGCGATACTTGATCAGCGCGTACTCGCTGAAACATTCGGTCAGCGGGCGGGTATGGCGGGCATAGCGGCCGTCGAGCGGCGAGACGGCGGTCAGGGCGAAGGCGGCTTGGGCGGAGTCAGTCATGCGCGTTCCTGTAAAAATCGGTTGGTCGAGCCGGGCAGGGGGCTCGAAATCAACGGGTTGGTTCGTGATTATGCGATCGGCAGCCGGGTGAGCCAAATGTGGCTTGGGAGGCCCCGGCCAGCTCCGGGCCCTTCCCGACGAGGCGCCCGGATTAATTTCGTGTCGGTCAGTTGCTGGTGTCGGGCCGAGCCAGGGCCTCGTGCAGCACCCGGGTCAGTTCGCGCAGCACGTCGAGCGTCAGGCGTTGCTCGGCTTCAAGGCGGGTGGCGGGATCGTCCAGGCCATCGTCGTCAAACTCGTCATCCAGGGTATCGAGCGCCTTGACCTTGGTCAGGGCGCCGTCGGCCCGCATGGTAAAGCGCAGCCGATCGCGCCAGACGAGCTCGAGTTGTTCGACCGTCATGCCGTCGCGTAGGTGCGCCAGCACGTTCTCGTCAGGCAATCCCAGGCGGGTGACCGTGATGCTGCCGCCGTCGCGCGGCTCGAGCAGCTTGGCCGAATCCCCCAATTCGAATCCGGCCGGCGGGCCTTCCAGCAACCAGCGCGATAACCGGCTGCCGTGCTCTTCGGAGCCGAAGGCCGGGGTGACGCGCCACTGACCGAGCGTCTCGCGCAGCAGGGAGTTGATCTGGCTGTTGCGCTTTTCGCCGGCGTTGGCCAGCCACGCCTGCTTGTTGCGCGCGTCGATGATCACCCGGGTTTCGGCTTGCCGCGGGAAGGCCTGCGGCAACAGCTCCAACAGGGCATTCTCGCGGGCCTGGCGCAATTCATCGCGGGAAGGTTCGCGCTCGCCAGCCTCCGCAGCCAGTTTCTTGGCCGCGTGATCCTGAATCACCCGCGGCGGCACGGCCCGTTCCTCGCGGCGGAACAACAGGCCGAAGGCCCCATCGGTCTCGATGGCCAGCGCCTCGGCGATCACCGGGGCCCAGCCCATGGACTCGACCTGTTGCGACAGGGTCGGGGCAAAGCGCTTCTCGGCCAGCTGTTCGGATAGCGTATCCAGCGACGGTTCGGGCCAGTCGGCCAGGTCGAAGGCGGCAATCTGGGAAAAGAGCATGGCGTCGGCGACTCCGATAAGCGGTTGGCAAATGAAAACCCGCGGCAGGTCCATCCGGGGTCAGGTCGGGGCGCATTATGCCTGATGGATTGGGGCATTGCTCGCTGGCCGCGGGCACGGAATTGATTCGGTTCCTGATATGCTCACGAGACTTGAAACCCAAATTTTCGCTGTTATCTACAAGGCCACCATGACCGAACGCCAAGCGCATATCGTCCGCCTCGCCGACTACCGCCCGCCGAACTACCTGATTGATCACGTCGACCTGACCTTCGAGCTCGCTGCTCGCGGGACCCGGGTGGAGTCGACACTCGCCGTGCGGCGCAACGGCACCCACAACGAGCCGTTGTGGCTGGACGGCGACCATCTGACGCTCGAGTCGATTGCGTTGGACGGCGAGCCGCTGGCCCAGGGCCAAGTCGATGTGCGCGAGCAAGGCCTGTCGATCACGGGTGTGCCGGATCAGTGCCGCTTGACCGTGGTCTGCCGCGTCGATCCGATCGACAACACCACGCTCGACGGCCTCTACCAGTCATCCGGGACTTTCTGCACCCAGTGCGAGGCCGAAGGCTTTCGTCGGATCACGTTCTTCCCCGACCGGCCCGACGTGCTCAGCCGTTACCGGGTGACGCTGATTGCCGACAAGTCGAGTTGTCCGGTGCTGCTCAGCAACGGCAACCCGGTCGAGTCCCGTGATCTCGACGACGGCCGCCACCTGGCCGTCTGGGAAGACCCGCACCCCAAGCCCTCCTACCTGTTTGCCCTGGTCGCGGGCGACTTGAAATCGATCCACGATCAGTTCACCACCTGTTCGGGCCGGACGATCGATCTGGGTATCTACGTGGAGCCCCACAACATCGATCGTTGCGACCACGCGATGCGCTCGCTAATCAAGTCGATGGCCTGGGACGAGGAGACCTACGGGCGCGAGTACGACCTTGACGTGTTCAACATCGTCGCGGTCGACGACTTCAACATGGGCGCGATGGAGAACAAGGGGCTGAATGTCTTCAACTCCAAGTTCATTCTCGCGCGATCGGAAACGGCCACCGACCATGACTACGAGGGCATCGAATCGGTGGTCGCCCACGAATACTTCCACAACTGGTCCGGCAACCGGGTGACCTGCCGCGACTGGTTCCAGCTGTCGCTGAAGGAAGGTTTCACCGTGTTCCGGGACCAGGAGTTCTCGGCGGAGATGGGCTCCCGCGCGGTCAAGCGCATCGAGGAGGTCAATCTGCTTCGCCAGGTGCAGTTCCCCGAGGATGCCGGCCCGCAGGCCCACCCGGTGCAGCCCAAGGAATACGAGCAGATCAACAACTTCTACACCGCGACCGTGTACACCAAGGGTGCCGAGGTGGTGCGGATGTGGCACAACCTGCTCGGCTGGGAGAAATTCCGTCGTGGCACCGACCGATACTTCGAGCGTTTCGACGGCCAGGCGGTCACCATCGAGGACTTCATCGACAGCATGGCTGAGCAGGCGGATTTCGACACCGCCCAGTTCCGCCGCTGGTACGACCGGGCAGGCACGCCGATCGTGCACGTGAGCAAACGCCTGGAAGGCGACGAGCTGGTGGTCGACCTCCGTCAGGAGGTGCCCGCTGTCGCCGGGCAGGACGACGACGAGCCGTTCCTGATTCCGCTGGGCCTGGCAGCCTTCGATCGGGACGGTCAGCCCGTTGTGCTCGGCGGACCGGACGGCAATGGGGAGCAGGCAGTGACCCTGGTGCTCGCGAAGAAGCAGGAAACCCGACGTTACTCCCTGCCGGCCGGGTCCGATCTGCCGGTGCTCTCGCTCAATCGCGGTTTCACCGCGCCGGTCAAGATCGAGCACGATTACAACGCCGTGGATCTGGCGCTGCTGGCCGGTGCGGATACCGACGAATTCAATCGCTGGGATGCCTACCAGCGCCTGGTGCTAAAGACACTCGTCGAACGCGTGAATGACGCAGAGGAATGCGGCGAGTGGCCGGAAACCCGGTTGCCCGAGGGCCTGAGCGAGGCCTTCGGGCGGTTGCTGCACTCGGCGGCAGGCACGCAGGGAGGAGCCGATCCGCGCTTCGTCGCCGAGTGCCTGACGTTGCCGAGCGAAAATTACATCGCCGAACAGTTCACGCAGGACGTGCCGGTAGATGCCATCCACCGGGCGCGTGTCGAATTGCGGGAGCAACTGGCCAACGAATGGTCCCAGACCCTGGTCCTGGTATTCGAGAAGCTCGCCGTCGAGGGCAGTTACCGCTTCGATGGCGTGGATGTGGGGCGCCGCTCCTTGCGCGCGCAGGCATTGTCGTATCTGAATGCGCTGGATCATCCGGCGTGGCGGCGCCTTGCGGCCGAGCAATTCCGCGAAGCCGACAACATGACTGAGCGCTTCAACGCCTTGACGGCGTTGTCGCTGCGGGCGACCAGTGAGCGGGACGACGCGCTCGAGGCCTTTGCCGCCGAATGGAAGGACGACCCGTTGGTCATGGACAAGTGGCTTGCCTTGCGGGCGCGGCTCGTCGAGCCGGATGACATGGACACGTTGGCGGCGCTTGAGGCGCATCCGGCGTTTTCGATCCGTAACCCGAACCGGGTACGTTCCCTGGTGGGCACGTTCTCGCGCGGCAATCCGGTCGCGTTTCATGCCGCGACGGGTTCAGGATATCGCTGGGTTGCCGACAAGATCATTGAGATCGACGGTTTCAACCCGCAGATCGCCGCCCGGATGGCGACGGTGTTCAGTCGCTGGCGCCGGTATGATGGCGGCCGCGCCGATCGGATGCGGGGGGAGATCGAGCGCATGCTGGATCGCGCCGATTGTTCGCCGGATCTCGCGGAAATTGTTGGTAAGGCGCTGAAATAAAATAATAATGATCCGTGAATTGGAGACGATTAGACCATGATGGTTGCAATTGGCTGGCTCGTGGTGCTGGCAAGTGTGATCGGCGGGTTCATGCTCGCCGGTGGGCACCTGATCATTCTGTTCCAGCCGATCGAGTACCTGATTATTTTCGGGGCTGCCGCAGCGGCGATGGTGGCAGGCAACTCGCCCAAGACCCTGAAGGCAACGCTCGGTGGCTTCGGCACCGCCTTCAAGGGGTCTCGTCATGGCAAGAAGCTCAATATGGAGACCCTTGCACTCCTTTATGCGGTGTTCACGCGGGCGCGCAAGGAAGGGTTGATGGCGATCGAGGAAGACATCGACGATCCGGAAAACAGTGAGTTGTTCAACGGTTTTCCGACCGTGATGAAGGATCATCACACCGTCGAATTCATCACCGACTATCTGCGGCTGATGGTCTCCAGCACGCTGGATGTGCACCAGATCGACAACCTGATGGACCTGGACATCGACACCCACCACGAAGAGGCCGATCTGCCCCGATCAGCGATTGCCAAGTTGGGCGAGGCCCTGCCGGCGTTCGGTATCGTTGCAGCGGTCCTCGGGGTGGTGCACACCCTGGAGTCGGTCCACCTGCCGCCGTCGGAACTTGGCAAACTGATCGCCGCAGCCCTGGTGGGGACCTTTCTCGGTATCCTCGCGGCTTACGCGTTCATCAATCCGGTGGCCAACAATCTCGAGCACAAGATCAATGACGGCACCAAATATCAGCAAAGCATCAAGGCCGCACTGATTGCGTTCATGAACGGCTACCCGCCGCAGGTGGCCGTCGAGTTCGGCCGCAAAGTGTTGTATTCCTCGGATCGGCCGAGCTTCACGGAGCTCGAGACATTCCTCAAAGAAAACAAGTGAACCGGTTGAATACGGGGTAGAAATACGGTGGCCGAACAACCGGATCAAAACCAGCAGATCGTCATCAAGAAGGTCAAGAAGGGCCATGGTGGTCATCACGGTGGGGCATGGAAAATTGCCTACGCCGACTTCGTGACCGCGATGATGGCCTTCTTCCTGCTGATGTGGCTGCTGGGCTCGATGGGCGAGGAAGATCTCAAGGGTATCTCGGAATACTTCGCCAACCCGACCAAGGTCACCCTGGAAGGTGGCAGCAATGCCGGCATGAGCGAAAGCCTGATCGACGGCGGCGGGGACGACCTCACCCGCCAGGAAGGGCAGGTACAGGCCGGCGACAAGCCCACGCCCGAAAAGCGGGATACCCGATCCGAGGACAAGACGGCTGATCCGTCCGAAATGACCCAGGAACAGATCCAGGAGCAGATCGAGGCGCTCGAGCGTGAGCAGATCGAGGAACTCAAGGAGCGCCTGGAGTCCTTGATCGAGGTCGATCCGGCCCTGAAGGCCTACAAGGATCAGATCAAGCTCGACATTACCCGCGATGGATTGCGCATCCAGATCATCGACAAGGAAAACCGGCCGATGTTCGAACTAGGCTCCGATGACCTGCAGGGGTATGCCGTCGAGATTCTGCATTCGCTCGCCCCGGTCCTGAACGACATGCCCAACCGCCTTTCGATCGAGGGGCACACTGACGCTCGTCCCTTCGGTCGGGAAGGGCGGAGTAACTGGGAGTTGTCCGCCGAGCGCGCCAATTCGGCCCGTCGCACCCTGGCGGATTATGGGTACCAGCAGGACAAGTTCCTGCAGGTCATCGGGATGGCGGACGCCTTGCCGTTCGTCGCGGAGGACCCGCTCGATCCGCAGAATCGGCGCATATCGATGACGGTGATGAAGGAATCCGCGACCCGACGCATCCTCGAACCCTCTCGTGGGGGCGGAATGAATGTCGAGGATCTTCTCGAGGGCCCGACGGGCGTGACGGATCAGGGAGCCGGGGTGACTGACAACCCCGAGACCGGCACGCCGACCGACACCGAAACCAGCCCATAACCTCACGATGCGTCGCCACCTAGCCCTGCTGATCGGGTTCGTCGTTCTGGCACTCGCGATATTGGCGAGTCTCTTGATTTCGCGGGCCTGGATGCAGTGGCAGGGTGATATGCCGGACGCGTGGCTGATCGCCGTGGCAGCCGGCGTGCTGGCTATGCTGATGGGGTGGCGCCTGTTGGAGCCCTGGTGGCGTGGTGTGTTGCTGGTAGCCCCGCTGGTCATGTGGGGTGGGCTACAGATCCACCCGGGCTGGTTCCTTGCCGCAGCCGTGGTCTTGCTGCTGGTTCAGTTCAATGCCATTCGCCACCGGGTGCCGCTTTATCGCTCGGGCACGGCCGTCATGGACGCATTGGACGTGGAAATCCGGGAACGCGGTATTCGCCAACTCGCCGATGTGGGCTGTGGAGACGGCCACGTGATCACGGCCTTGGCGAGGCGTTTCCCCGAGACGCAATTCACCGGCTTTGAGACCGCACCGTTGCTCTATCTGGTGGCCTGGTGGCGCTGTCGTCGGCTATCGAATTGCCGGGTGATATTCCGTGATTTCTGGCGGGCGTCCTGGCGCGATCAGGATGCAGTGTTCACCTTCCTTTCACCCGAGCCGATGTTGCGCATCTGGCGCAAGTGCCAGCGCGAGTTGCCCGAAGGGGGTGCCTTGTACTCGCTGGCCTTCGAGGTGCCGGGGGTCCAGGCCGAGTCGTTGATCGGTGCGGGGCGATTCGACCTCTACCGTTATCCCCGACTGCCGCGGCAATCGGCGGTTTCCGATCCCGACTGAACGGCAACCGGCGATTGCCGGCCACCCGATCATCCAAAAACAAAAAAGCCGGCCAATGGCCGGCTTTTCGTCATCTCCCGGGAGAGTCTCAGTAACGCGAACCGAAACCGCCGCCGTCGTTGGTGCGCTCGCGCGGACGCGCTTCGTTGACACGGACGGTGCGGCCATCCATATCGGTATCGTTGAGCGCTTCGATGGCCTGCATGCCGGCGTCCTTGTCGGTCATCTCGACAAAGCCGAAGCCCTTGGAACGACCGGTGGCCATGTCCTTGATCACCTTGGCGGATTTGACTTCGCCGAAGGCTTCGAAGGCGGCCTGGAGGCCTTGGTCATCCTGGGAGTAGGGCAGATTGCCCACGTAAATATTGATCATCTCGAAAACAAACTCTCAAAACCGTGCTGATCTGGCGACCGGCCGGGGTGTTCAGCACGCATCCACCCCGGTCGAATGAAGGTAGCGAGCTCGCCGCAACGGCTTTGTGCCGGGCAACGATCGGAGCCTTCATCCGTTTGACAGTAAACCATTCGGGCGTGAACGCAAGCGGTGTTTTCCGTCGATCTGACGGTCTGTGGTTTTCCAGCATCTGTCGCGTTCGGGGCCCCGTTTCAAATAGGCAGCGGCGCATCAGGTCCGCCGCCGGTCGGTTGTCGATGAGCACATAGGTAACGGCAATCATTCTCTTTTGTCGGAGCCCTTGTTTATCTGGGAGTCTCACTTCCCACTCTCGACCATGCCGAAAACGTCGCACGTAAGGTAAATCGCCCTCGATTTACTAAGCTTCCATTCAATTAGTTTTGACCGCGCCCTGTATCCCGGATCTTAAAGGAGTCGACCTGTCACGTATGGAACCGATGGCATCCCCGGACAATTTGACTCCATTGATGGTTCGGCACCGTCGGACGATTCCCCGAATCGCGACCTTGCTGGGAGGACTGGCGGTTTTGCTGGCCTTCTCCTGCACCCGAGCTGAGCCCTCGACGCTTGTTGGTAGCTGGTGGGATGCCCAGGGTCAGAGTGTCACGGAGAAGCAGGCGCTAGATCGCTTGCGTGATGCGCCCGTGATTCTCCTGGGCGAAGTGCATGATTCCCAGCCCATCCATCGGCGGCAACTCGAGCTGCTCGATGCGTTCAACGGTCCGGTGTTGCTGGCGCTCGAGCAGCTTGATTTGGGCGGTGACGGCAGGATCGAGCGTCTCAATGACGAGAGCTTTCAAAACGGTCGTGCGCGAGCCCAAGCGGTCGGGTTCGACCATGATGGGTGGGGATGGGATCACTACGGCCCGTTGTTCGATTGGGCAACGGTGCACGGGGCGCCGCTTTGGCCACTGAACCTGTCGCGCGAGAAGGCCATGGCGGTGGCCATGGCAGACGGTACCGGCTGGCGTGACGAGCTGGATGCCAACGCGCGGGCGTGGGTCGATGAAATTGCCCCGGGGCTGTCCCTGCCGACTGAGCAGCAGCGCGGCCTGGTCGAGGTTCTCGAGCAATCGCATTGCCAGGAGATACCGTCGGCCATGTCCAGCCGCATGGTTCGCGCGCAGGTGGCGCGCGACGTGTTGATGGCCAAGGCGATTATGGGCGCGCGGAAAGCCTACCCCGACCATCAGATCGTTGCCGTGATGGGCAACGAACACGCACGGCTGGACCGAGGGGTTGGGTATTGGTTGGCACAGTTGGCCGAGGAGGCACGTCCGGACGTCATGTCGATAGGCATGGTGCCGATAAACCAACTGAGCGACGCCGCGGGGCTAGACGACGCCTTCGACCTGCGAGTGGTCATGCCGGCAGTGGATCGGCCGGATCCTTGCGCGCAGGCGCGCGAATCACGGAAAGGGGAGTGATGTGGGAGAGACCGGGAGAGACCGATTCAGGGCTTGCACCCCGTGTTAACGTGGCCTCGGCCACGAAAAACGATCAGAGCCGTTGATAAACAACGAAAAAATGAGGGATCGAAGATGAAGAAGCAGTTGTTGGCAATCTCCATCGGCGTGGCGCTTGGAACCTCGCCGCTCTCCGGTATGGCCGCCACCGGTGACGCCAGCGCCGAACGCATTATGCAGGAGCTCGAGGCACTCAAGCAGCGCGTCGAGAACCTGCAGGGCGAGTTGGAGAAAGAGCGCGCGCGCAACGATCAGATTGAACAGACACAGTCGGAGCAGGCCGAGAAGGTCGCCCAGGCTGAAGAAAAGGCGGAAGCCGCTAAGCCGGATATCAATGTTGGCGGCGCGGTGCGATTCAACTACACCGTGGCTGACGACGACAGTGCCGGCAAGGACCGTGGTGGCGACCTGGCGTTTGATACCTTCCGCCTGAACTTCGATGGCGAGATCAACGACGTGATCCTCTCCGCCGAGTGGCGCTGGTACGAGTACATGTCAGTCATTCACCACGCCTGGGTTGGTTACGAGTTCACCGATGATCTGATGGCGAAGGCGGGTGTCTTCCGTACCCCGTTCGGTGTCCTGCCGTACAACTCACACAACTTCTACTTCTCGTCCCTCTACTACGTGGGTCTTGAGGACAACTACGACTTTGGCATCGGGACGACCTACACCCCGGGCGACTGGCGTTTCGATCTCGCGCTCATGAAGAACGACGAGCGGGGTGGAAACAGCCTCGAATCCTATGATGCCAATGTCGTTGGCTATAACTACAGCACAGCTGATGGCGCTCCCTCCCGTGGTGATCTCGATAACGCTACTGATACCCAGACGGTTAACACCGTGGTTGGCCGCGCGGAGCACACCTACGAGGTGAACGACAAGCTCACGCTGAAACCGGGCGCGTCCTTCAAGTATGGTCAGCTTGATGGTGCCGGGGCGGGCGGCGACGGTGACTACTATGCCGCCGCCGCACATCTGGTTGCCGACTACGATCGGTGGAACCTGCAACTGCAGTACACCGACTGGGAATACGATCTGGATGATCCGGCCGCCCAGTTCATCAATTACGGCTATTACGCGGGTCTTTTCACCGGGCCGCTCTCGGCGAAGGCGATTACGGCCAACCTGGCCTACACGCTCCCGGTTGAATGGGGTCCGGTATCCTCGCTGACGTTCTACAATGATTACAGCTTGATCTACGATAAGAACGCAGATTTCGAGGACACCTACATGAACGTCACCGGCATGGCCGTCGCTGCAGGTGGGCTGTACACGTACTTCGACATCATCAATGGGAAGAATCAGCCGTTTGTTGCTAACGGCATGACCAGCGACGGCGGTCAAAACACGATCTTCAATATCAACGTCGGTTACTACTTCTAAATGACCGTAAAATGAAGAGCGTTCAAAGCGGGCCGCGGCCCGCTTTTTTTATGTCCGTAAATTGTCGAAAAACGAGGCGCAACTGCCACACTGTGGGCAGAACGTATCGTCCGATAGCCCTACCTTGCGAGCGAGTGAGTCATGGAAGCGGAAGTCCAGGAAATCAGCGAACACTTGCGTCAGTACCCGCCGTTCGACCGGCTTGACCGGAAATGGCTGGACCAGATTGCCGCCCGCACGGACGTGGCCTATTACCGGGAAGGCTCCATGATCCAGGAGTACGGCGAGCCGATCGACACGCTGCGTTACATCCGTAGCGGGGCGGTCGAGATCTATCGCCACAACGGCGAGCTCTACAACCGGATCGGGGAAGGCGACATCTTTGGGCACACCGGCCTGCTGCACAATCGCCGGGTGCGGTTCCCGGTGCGCGCCATCGAGGACACGTTGATCTACCTGATCCCGGCGGACATCTTCGACCGTCTCTGCGAGGAAGACGACCAGTTTGCCGATTTCGTCGAACTGTCCGGTCCACGCCTGCAGGCCACGGTGGAACAGAACGAGCGCGAAAACGACCTGATGGTCAGCCGCGTTCGCCGCTTGCTGACCCGCAGTCCGGTGAGCATCGAGGAAAACGCCACGGTGCACGAGGCGGCTCGTTCGATGACCGACCATCACGTCTCGTCAATCCTGTTGCTGTCGCGGGCCGAGGGGGGTGACGAGCGTGCCTTTGCCGGTGAGGAGGACGGGCATTGGCGCCTGAGCGGCATCCTGACGGATCAGGACCTGCGTGCGCGGGTGCTGGCCGCCGGACTGTCCGGTGAGACGCCGCTCGCCGAGATCAAGCACGACCGGCTGATCACCATCCAGTCGGACGAGTCGGTCTACGAGGCGATGCTCGCGATGCTGCGCAACAACGTCCACCACCTGCCGGTGCTGCATCGCCGTCGACCTGTGGGCGTGGTGCATCTCTCCGATATCGTGCGTTACGAAACGCACAGCAGCCTGTACCTGGTCAGCAATATATTCAACCAGGGATCGGTCAAGGGCCTCGCTCGGTTGATGCCGGACGTGCGGGCCGCCTTCGTCCGGCTGGTGGACGACGGGGCGACCTCGCAGATGATCGGTCAGGCGATGTCCAGTATCGGCCGAAGCCTGATCAGACGGTTGATCGAACTGGCCGAGGCGGAGTTGGGCCCGCCACCGGTGCCTTATTGCTTTATGGTCAATGGCTCGATGGCGCGAAACGATCAGACCATCGCCACGGACCAGGACAACGCGTTGATCCTGGACGACTCCTTCGACCCGGAACAGCACGATGCCTGGTTCGCGGCCCTGGCCGAACGCGTGAGCGACGGCCTTCATGCCTGCGGTTATCCCTATTGCAACGGCGGGATCATGGGCACCAACCCGAAATGGCGCCAACCGCTGTCAGTGTGGCGGCGCTATTTCGAGGAGTGGATCGACAAGCCCGACCCGGAGAAACTGCTGCACAGTTCGATCTTCTTCGACCTGGAGGCCGTGCACGGAGAAGAGCGCTTCGTCGAGCAGCTACAGGACCTGATCGCCCAACGTGCCAGTCAGAGCCCCTTGTTCCTCGCCGCCCTGGCGCGCAATGCGCTCAATCGCACGCCGCCGCTTGGCTTTTTCCGGACCTTCGTGATGGAAAAGGACGGGCAGCACAACAACTCCATCAATCTCAAACGGCGTGGCACCGCGCCGCTTGTGGACGTCATCCGTGTGCATGCCCTGGCAATCGGTTCGCGCTCGCAGACATCATTCGACCGCCTCGACGATATCGTCAAGGCCAACTCGTTGCCGGCGGGTCAGGCGGACAAGCTGCGTTATGCGCTGGAGTTCATCTCGATGGTCCGCATCCGGCACCAAGCGCATGATCTCAAGCATCATCATGCGCCCGACAACAACATCGAACCGGAAAACGTGTCGGATGGCGAACGCCACAACCTCAAGGATGCCTTCCAGGTGCTGAGCAACGCCCAGAAATTCCTGCGGTTTCGTTACCCGATGCCCAATCGCTGATCACCGTCATGTCGAACCCGCAACCGGAAGAATCAACCTGGGCCGCCTTCTTTGCCGACAAGGCCAGACGTTGCCAGGATCCCGCGCTGCGGGCGTTCTACGCGGCCGGGGTGCCGGGGCCGCAGACCCCGCTGTGCGACGTGCCGCTGGTGGCGCTGGATTTAGAGACCACAGGACTGGACGTTCATCGCCATGCCATCGTGTCGATCGGCCTGGTGCCATTCGACCTGAGGCGGATCCGTCCGTCGGCCGGCCGCTACTGGGTCGTTCGTCCGCAGCGGCCGTTGGATGAGGCCTCTATCCGGTTCCATCGGATCACGCATGCCGAAGTCGCCCACGCGCCGGATATCGACGCGGTGCTCGACGAGCTGCTGGCCGAGCTTTCGGGGCGTCTCGTGGTGGTCCACTACCGCGGAATCGAACGGCCTTTCCTGGATGCCGCCGTGCAGGACCGCCGCGGTGAACGTTGCCTGTTTCCGCTGATCGACACCATGAGCATCGAGGCGCGCGAGGTGCGCCAGGGCGGGTGGAATCGCCTCAAGGGGATGTTGCGCGGGGCGCCGACATCGATACGCCTGTCGGATACCCGGGCTCGCTACGGCTTACCGGCCTATTCGGCACACCACGCCAAGCTCGACGCGTTGGCGACCGCCGAACTGCTGCAGGCGCAGATCGCCCGGCACTACTCCCCGGATACCCCCGTGGGTGAGCTTTGGGAGTGACGTCGCGTCGGGCGGAAACGATGGGTACCTGACCACAAAAAAAGGCGGCCGATTGGCCGCCTTTCCTGTGAGGGCTGAGGGCATGACGATGAGCGGGAACTCACCGTCACACCGAGCCTACTTCAGCCCGTCATTTGCCGCGGGGCTCGCTCATCAGCCCCTTGACGATGGCGTAACAGCCCACCAGGAGCACGAGAGTGAACGGCAGGCCGGCTGCCACCGCTGCCGATTGCAGCGCGGCGAGACCGCCACCAACGAGCAGGGCGATGGCGATGGCGCCTTCGATCACGCCCCAGAACACACGCTGCGGCTTGGGTGCGTCGATCTTGCCGCCAGCGGTGATCGTGTCGATCACCAGCGAACCGGAGTCCGAGGAGGTCACGAAGAACACGATAACCAGCACGATGCCGATGAACGAGGTGATCTCGGCGAGCGGCAACTGGCCCAGCACCTCGAACAGCTGAACCGGTAGATCGGCGTTTTTCGCTCCTTCAAAGCCTTCTTCTTGCAACTGGTTGATGGCCGTCGTGCCGAAAGCCGTCATCCAGAGAACGGAAATGGTCGACGGCACCAGCAGTACGGCCGTGAGGAACTCGCGCACGCTCCGGCCGCGGGAAATCCGTGCGATGAACATGCCGACAAACGGCGACCAGCTGATCCACCACGCCCAGTAGAAGGTGGTCCAACCCTGACTGAAGTTCGCGTCGTCGCGGGCGAACGGGTTCGACAGGAACGGCAGCTCGGTGAAGTAGGAGCCGAGGTTCTTGAAGAACCCGGTTGCGATCAGCAGCGTCGGCCCGACGAAGATGACGAACATCAACAGCAGGAACGCCAGCACCATGTTGGCCTCTGACAGTCGCTTAACGCCCTTGTCCACACCGGCGACGATCGAGACGATTGCCACCGCCGTGATCGCGGCAATCAGCAGCACCAGGGTGGTGTTCCCTCCGGGGATGCCGAACAGGTGCGTCAGGCCCGCCGAGGCCTGCTGTGCGCCGATGCCAAGCGAGGTCGCGAGGCCGAACAGGGTCGCGAATACGGCCAGGATATCGATGACGTGGCCCGGCCAGCCCCAGATGCGTTCGCCCAGGATCGGATAGAACATGGAGCGGACCGTCAGCGGCAGACCCTTGTTGTAGGAAAAGATCGCCAGCGACAACGCAACAATGGCGTAGATCGCCCATGGGTGCAGGCCCCAGTGGAAGATCGTGGCGGCCATGCTGAGGCTGTAGGCTGCTGCCGGATTGTCGGCCGCGGCACCCAGCGGTGCCCAGTCGGTCCGCATGCCATTCTCGCCCATGCTCGTGCCACCCAGCGAGGTGCCGTAGTGGGTGAGCGGTTCGGCCACGCCGTAGAACATCAGGCCGATGCCCATACCGGCGGCGAACAGCATCGAGAACCAACCCAGGTAGCTGAAGTCGGGCGTCGCGCTGGCGCCGCCAATGCGCACCTTGCCCAGTGGCGTGACGATAAGGACCAGGCACAACACCACGAAGATGTTGGCCGACAGCAGGATGAACCAGGTCATGTTGCTGTTGATCCAGTCCTTTGCGGCGCCGAACCAGTCAGTCGCTTGCTCCGGTAGGGCCAGGGCCAGGATCACGAACGCGAGGACGATCAGGGAGGAAAAGACGAATACCGCGCCGTGAATGTCGATATTCACGCCCATCGGCGATGCTTGGTAGTTGTCCTGCCCGATCTTGTAATCGGTATCGATCAGGTTTGCCGCCCCTTCGGGTGCCGGGACGCCGACCGATTCGCTCTGCGTGTCCGGTGGATTATCGGGTTTGTTGTCCACGAGTGTCTCTCCGTCGATTTCTGGTTGATCAGGTCGTTCGTGTGATCGCTCGGTGTTCAGGGGCGAACGAGGAAGACCGAGACGTTCGAGTGCGCGGCGACCTTGCTGCCGTTGGCCGGCATGATCGCGTCGATGTGGTGGGGCAGGTGCGTGCCCATCACCACCAGATCGGCGCCGACGTCAACAATGGCCTTGATCAGGATGTCATCCAGGTCGGTGACCGGATCGTGGCTGTTATAGACACGAGCGGTTGGGGCCTGACCGTTATCCGGGGCATGTTCTTGGGCGAAGGCCTTGAGTTTCTGCTCGTACTCCTCGGGCGTTCTGGCCACCGAGCTCGGTTGAGAGGTGGTCACACCCACGTAGCAGAGCTGAGCGTTGTAGTGGCGCGCCATGTCGGCTGCCACCGTCAGCGGTTTTTCTAGCGCATCGAGGTGCGCGAGATCCACCGGGACCATTATCGATTGATACATGCGATCGGCTCCTCCTGGAATTCCCATGAATGCAGACTGAGTGGCCTGCTTCATGAACGAGACGTTTTATCGGCGGCCCGTGCCTCTAATTGATCTGCTTTTGGCAGGGCCGCCTTCAAGACAGGCACGAGTATAGGCACAGGCCAGCGGCTCTGCGGACTCGGGTATTTCGTCACTGCCAGTGGACAGGGTAGCGGCCTTGTCAACTCCACCGGGGGCTTGCACAACGCTACCCGGCGAATAAATGATCAGCCTAATGACAATGCCTTGGTGGAGAATCCGGATGGTCCACGCGGCTTTTCTGGATGATGAAAGCCTTTATAAAGCGTCACTGATCAATCGCCATAGCGGTTGGCCACTGGCCCGGTATTTACGCTCGAACAGCGTCATGGGCGGCTCGTCGGCCGGGATGGGCTCGATGCGGGAGGCTCGCCCATGGAACGCCAGTGCCTGCGCCAGCTCCTCGAGGTAGACCCGCCAGTTGCTGCGCGACTCGATCCGCCCGCCGAGGGCGACGAAGGTAGGAAAGACCGGGTGGGCGTGAAACCGCCGCTTGAGATGCCGTGGCTTGGGTTCCGGGTTGGGATACAGCAGGTGGTGCTGAATCGGCTTCCAACCATGCCCATGGGCCAGGCGCCAGAAATCGATCAGATCGGCCCGAATCAGCAGGCAGTTAGCTGGCGTGTCGGCGCGTTGTCGAGACAACCGGTCGGCGGATCGGTCGATGCCCACGACCCAGTGATCGGGGTAGTGGTAGGCGAGCAGCCGGCTGCTGTCGCCGGTGCCGCAGCCCGAATCCAGGATCAGGGGACGCTCGATTGATTCCAGTCGAGCTGCCGCGACGTCGAAGGCCTCGCGGTTGTACGCGGCGATCGGCTTGGCAAACGGTGTTTGCGCGTGACGGAGCAGTTGTCGTTCCAGATCGTCGTGCGGCGCCGTCTGGGTCGATGTCACCTGCCGCGATGGACTGTCGCCCATTGCGGGAGCACTGCCGGCACGGCTGGGCGTCGATTCACCCGATTTAGTCATCGGGAGTGGTCGCGGCAATCGGCTGGCGTCGAACGCGGTCGCTCAAGAGGATGCCCGCCCACCGTGTCTGCGGGCTGGAGTCCAGCGCGAGCTTGGCGATCATCGTCAGCGGCACGGCGAGCAACATCCCGATGGGGCCGAAGACCCAGCCCCAGACCAGCAGCGAGATCAGCACGATGACCGGGGAAAGCCCCAGGGTGCGTCCGAGCAGACGGGGCTCGAGGATGCTGCCGATGCTGATGTTGACCACCAGGTACAACGTGCCGACCAGCAGGAGATCCAGCGGCGAACCACTGACGACCGTGACCAGCAGGGCGGGTATGGCGGCAATGAACGAGCCGATCGTGGGAATGAAGTTGAGCAGCCCGGCAACGATGCCCCAGAGAATGGCGAAATCGATACTCAGCCAACTCAAGCCGACCCCCACCAGCAGCCCCGTGAGGACACTGGCACCGGTCTTGATTAGCAGGTAACGGTAGACCGAGCGCAGGAAACGACGAGTACGCACGCGCGCCCGGCGGCGGCCCGGGAATGCCGCGGCAAGCTTGTCTGCCAGGGTGCGTTCCTCGAGTAGCAGGAACATGAAGGCCAGCAGCACGAGCAGGGTGCTGGCCGTGAACTGGCCCAGGCCGGTGGCGATGCCGGTGGCCGTGCCCGTGATGGTGCTGGTCGCCGGCAATGGGATCTGGGCCGGGAGCAGTTCGGGCGGTGCACCGCGCTCGGCGAGCATCGTGCGGATCTGTTCGAGCCAGCCGACAAGCTTGGCCTGATAGGCGGGTGCCTGGTTCGCGAGGCTCTCTACCGCCCCCTGCAGGGCCAGGAAGAGCAGGAAGAAGGCCACGCCTACCAACGAGAACAGGAACAGGATCGACACCAGGCCCGGGACACCACGACGCTGCATCCAGGCCATCGGCGGGGCGCTGATGATCGCGAGAAAGGCCGCCAGCAGGAACGGGGTCACGATATGGCTGACGGTCTTCAGCCCGGCCAGCAGGATGAACACGGCCGCCGCCCCCAGCAGCCAGGTCAGGGCGCTCGGCTTGGACGTGTGGGTGGGATCGAACGTCATCGTGTCGCATCCTCGGAGGCGGCGATCCCGTGTTGTTTCAGCAGCGGCTCGATGCTCGGTTCGCGCCCGCGGAAGGCCTTGAACAGGGCCATCGGGTCTTCGCTGCCACCGCGTTCGAGGATATGGACCAGGAAATCCGATCCGGCGCGCTCGTTGAACACCCCGTCTTCCTCGAAGCGTGACCAGGCATCCGCCGAGAGGACCTCGGCCCACTTGTAGCTGTAGTAACCGGCCGCGTAGCCACCGGCAAAGATATGCGCAAATCCGTGTTGGAAGCGGTTATAGGCCGGCGGCTGGATCACGGCCACCGACTGGCGTACCTGATCGAGTGTTTCCTGGATACGGGCCCCCGTGGCCGGGTCGAAATCCTGGTGCAGGAGCAGGTCGAACAGCGAGAACTCCAGTTGGCGGGCCATCTGCATGCCGGCCTGGAACTGGCGCGCGGCACGTAGACGATCGAACAACTCGGCCGGCAGCGGCTCACCGGTGTCAACGTGATGGGCGAACAGGTCGAGCGCCTCGCGCTCCCAGCACCAGTTCTCGAGGAACTGGCTGGGCAGCTCCACCGCATCCCAGGCGACCCCGCTGATCCCCGATACGCCGGCGGCATCCACCTGGGTCAGCAGGTGATGCAAGCCATGGCCGAACTCGTGGAACAGTGTGGTGACCTCGTCGTGGGTCAGCAGGGCGGGATCATCGCCCACCGGCGGGGTGAAATTGCAGGTCAGGAAGGCCGCCGGCTGCTGGATGCTCCCGTCAGGTAGTCGGCGCCTCTGTATCGCGCCCGCCATCCAGGCGCCGCCCCGCTTGTGGGCCCGGGCGTAGAGGTCGAGGTAGAAGCGGCCCCTCGGGTTGCCCTCGTGGTCCTCGATCTCAAAGAAACGCACATCGGGGTGCCAGGTCGGCACGTCGTCGCGCTCGCGCACCCGGATGCCGAACAGGCGCCCAACTACGGTAAACAGTCCCTCGACGACCCGATCGGCGGGGAAATAGGGCTTCAATTGCTCCTGGGAAATCGCGAAACGGGCCTCGCGCAGCTTCTCGCCGTAGAAGGCCAGGTCCCAGGGCTGCAATTCCGCGGGACCGCCTATTTCTTGGGCGAAGGCCTGCAGGTCGGCCAGTTCCTCGCGAGCCTTGGGAACGGCCTGTTGGGCCAACTCCTGCAGGAATTCGAGTACCTCGGCCGGGTTGCTGGCCATTTTGGTTTCCAGCGAACGCTGGGCGTAATTGTCGAAACCGAGCAATTGCGCCAGTTCGTGGCGGATGGCGAGGATGCGATCCATGATCGGGCCGTTGTCCCACCGTCCGGCATGTGGACCGACATCGGAGGCGCGCGTGACGAACGCCTCGTAGAGTGTCTCGCGCAGGCCACGGTCTTCGGCATGGGTCATGACAGCGATGAAGCTGGGCATGTCGAGCGTGATTCGCCAGCCGGCACGTTCGGCACGTTCGGCCGCCTCGCGGAACAGGGCACGAGACGATTCCGGCAGCCCGGCGAGGCGTGCCTCGTCCTCGATATCCAGCGACCAGGCATTCGTGGCATCCAGCAGGTTGTTGGCAAAGCGGGTGCTCAGTTGGGACAGCTCGCTCTTGAGCACCTTGAATCGCTCCTTGTCGGCTGGCTGCAGGTCGACCCCGGCGAGTCGAAAGTCACGGATCGCGTTTTCCACCACCCGGCGCTCGGCAACGGATAGCGTCCGGAAATCGGCTCGCTCGCTGACTTCCCGGTAGGCCGCAAACAGGGTCTCGTTCTGCCCGAGGTCGGTCGAGTAGTCGGACAGCTTGGGCAGGCAGGCCTCGTAGGCGGAGCGCAGTTCCGGGGTGTTGACCACCGCATTGAGGTGGCTGACGGGAGACCAGGCACGGTCGATCCGGTCTTCCAGCGCCTCCATCGGGGCGACGAAATTTTCCCAGGTGAACGGGGCACCCTGGTCCAGGCGCTCGGCAATGGCCGCCCGGTTCTCACTGAGGATGCGGTCGATGGCCGGCTCGACATGCTCCGGCAGGATGCGATCGAAGGCCGGAAGATCCGGGGTATCCAGCAAGGGATTGGACATGCGTGACTCTCGACGAATGGTTGAGCGATTGGCGTTCAGATTAGCATTTTTGCCTGTTCGACCGGCCGCTGCGTGGCATGT
The DNA here is from genome assembly GCA_016278265.1 of Halothiobacillus sp. Taxonomy (GTDB): domain Bacteria; phylum Pseudomonadota; class Gammaproteobacteria; order Halothiobacillales; family Halothiobacillaceae; genus Guyparkeria. The sequence continues at coordinate 920,856 of JADQCE010000002.1, forward strand.
GGTGGGGTATACGACTACGCTAAATGCGTTTGCGTGAATCCATGCCGGCCGCCTCCACTGAAGGCCAAGACAATTCTGTTCCCACATTGGACCCGCTAGCGAAATGAATCCTTGTGCTCGTTTGCCCCGTGCCGTTGATCACGCCCTTGGTTGGGCGATGGTGGGGGCCCTTTTCCTGTCTGTCCCTGCCGGGGCGGCCGAGGGGCCCCGCGTGGTGACCGAAACGGCCACGCCGAGCGAGATCATCGCGATGGTGCCACTTGACGGCACGGTGAGCAGCCTGCACACGGCCGCGTTGTCGGTGCAAATTGCCGGCTTGGTCGAGGCCGTGCTGGTGGAAACTGGCGACCGGGTCACAGCCGGCATGGCACTGTTCGAACTGGATGATGAACTCGAGCGGTTGTCAGTGAGCAGCCTCGAGGCCGAATGGCGTGAGGCGGTCGCGGCTCGTCAGGAAGCCGCACGTCGTCTCGATGTGGCCCGATCGGTCGGGGCCGGCCGCAATATCCCGGAAACCGAGGTTCAGGCCCGGGCCAGCACGGTCCGGCAGGCGGAGGCGCGCGTGGCGCGGCTCACCGCCAATCTCGATAGCGGGCGGGCGCGGCTGGATCGCCACCGCCTGGTGGCCCCGTTTGACGGCGTGGTCACCGAACGGCACGCGGAACGGGGGGAATGGGTCGCCCCGGGAGAGGCATTGGTCCGCCTGGTCGATCGGGAAGCGCTGCGCCTCGACTATCCCGTCCCCCAGCGTTATTACCCGTTGTTGGGCGATGACGCCGTACTCGATTATCGCGTCGATGGCGCGTCCACGGGCTGGCAGTCTGCCGAGATCGCCACCGTGGTGCCGGTGACCGATCCGACCTCGAGGACCTTTTTGCTGCGCGGGAAGGCGACCGAGGACACGACGTTGCTGCCCGGGATGGCGGTAGAGGGGCGCCTGCGATTGCCGACGGGGCGTGAAGGCCTGACCGTCGCACGGGATGCCGTGCAGCGTTATCCGGATGGGCGCACGACGGTGTGGGTGCTCGATGACGGCGCCGGGCAGACCGTGGTCGAGCGCCAGGTTGAACTGGCGCAGGGATTCGATGACCGCGTGGTGGTAACGGCGGGTCTCGAGCCGGGTGCCCAGGTGATCGTGCGTGGCAACGAGGCGCTCGAAGCGGGCATGGCAGTGCGCATCGGTAACCACGATGCCGAGGCGGGGCCCAACTGATGTTCGCCGGGGTTGTCCGTCACGGCACGCTGGTCACCGTCGTCACCCTGATCATTGCCATTCTCGGGGCGGTCGCCGCCTGGCGGATCCCGGTGCAGATGATCCCGGATCTCGATGTGCGCATCATCACCGTCGAGACCCGCTGGCCAGGTGCCACGCCCCAGGACATCGAGAAGGACATCCTGATCGAGCAGGAGCGCTACCTGCGCAATATCCCCGGTCTGGCCGAACTCAACGCCACCGCCACGAGCGATGCAGCAGAGATCGAACTGGAATTTCCCTTCGGCACTGATATCACCGAGGCGCTGGTCAAGGTCAACAACGCCCTGAGCCAGGTGCCGGATTACCCGCGCAACGTCGACGAACCGCGCATCGCGGCCACCTCGTTTTCCTCCAATGCCTTCATGTACTTCCGGGTCGCGACGCTGCCGGACAACCCGCGTGGTCTGGACATTGATCTGATGCGCGACTTCGTCTACGACGAGGTCCGCTCGCGCATGGAGAGTGTGCCCGGGGTCTCGGAGGTCACCATGCGCGGCGGCGCCGAGCGGCAGATGCAGATCCACGTCGACGAACGCCAGCTGGCGCGCCGCGGACTGACCCTGCTCGATCTGCGTGATGCCATTCGCGCGCGCAACCAGGACATTTCCGGCGGGGAGGTGGATGCGGGCAAACGACGGTATCTGCTGCGCACCGTGGGTCGTTTCGCCAGCGCCGAGGAGCTCGAGCAACTGGTGATCACCCGGCGGGGCGATGCCGTCATCCGGCTGGGTGACGTGGCGGAGGTCGAGCAAGGTGGGTCGCGCCAGCGGGCGCTCGCCTTCACCAACGGCCAGAAGGTGATCGGTCTGCAGGTGCGCCGCGAGAGTGGCTCGAATGTCATCGACATCAAGTACGCCATGATCGACGAGGTCGAGCGCATCAACGAGGAGGTGCTCGAGCCGGCCGGGATGATCCTGGAGCTCAACACCGATGATGCGCGCTACGTCGAGGCCTCGATCCAGAACGTCTGGGTCAATATGGGTCTCGGGGCGGCGTTCGCGACCTTGGTCCTGTTCCTGTTTCTTCGCTCGACCCGCGCCACCCTGGTCGGGGTCATCGGCATTCCGTTGTGTGCGATCGCCGCGTTTCTCGGGCTGCTGATCACCGGGCGGACCATCAACGTGATCTCGCTCGCCGGGGTGGCCTTCGCCATTGGCATGACCGTGGACAACAGCATCGTGGTGCTGGAGAACATCGAGCGATTGCGTCGCCGGGGCATGGCCCGGCTGGAATCCGCGGTCGAGGGCGTACGCGAGGTGTGGCCGGCGGTGCTGGCCTCGACGGCAACCACTGTCTTGGTGTTTCTGCCGATTCTCTTCATCCGGGGAGAGGCGGGCCAGTTGTACTCGGATGTGGCCATCGCGATCGCCGCGGCGATCACGGCCTCGATGCTGGTCGCGGTGATGCTGATCCCGACCCTCAGTGCGCGCCTGGATTTCGGTGGGTCAGGCCACGAAGGGGGGCGGACCCCGGCATGGGGAAGGGCCATCGAGGCAGGGGTGCGCGGCATGATCGGGTCGCGGCTGCGACGCGGGATCACCATGGCCGTGGTGCTGGCGGTGAGCGTGTCGATCGTCGCGTTTCTCACCCCGCCAGCCGAATACCTGCCGGAAGGGGAAGAGCCCAAGACCTTCGCGGTGATGAACGCGCCGCCGGGCTACAACCTCGAGGAGATGGCGCGGATCGCCGAGGAGGTCGAGGCGCACCTCTTGCCGGAGGTCGATGCAGACCCTGGCGCCTTCGAGCGAGGCGAAACCCCCGTCCCGCCGCTGCGCAACTTGGTCATGCAGGTCCAGCCCACTCAGATCCGGGTGATCTCGGAGACGATCTACCCGGATCATATCGACGCGCTGATGACCGAAATCACGCGTTTCTACGAGCAGTACCCGGGGATGCGGGCCTTTGCGGCCAAGGGATCGATCATTTCCAGCAACGATGGGGGTACCCGCAGCATCTCGCTGGATATCGCCGGGTCCGATCTGGCCGATATCTACGAGGTGGCGAATCGTGCCTACGAGCGGGCCGAATTGATCTTCGACAACCCCCGCATTCAGACGCGACCGTCGACACTGGAACTCGCCCAGCCGCTGGTCGAGATCCGCCCCGACTGGGACCGGACGGCAAAACTGGGGTTGAGCATGGAGGCGATCGGCTTTTCCGTCTCGGCCCTGACGGAAGGGGCCTACGTGGATGATTTCTTTCTCGACGACGACAAGATCGACATCTACCTCTACGGTTCGGGCGGGCGCGACCCGCGTCTAGCGCGACTCGACGAGATCCTGTTGAAAAGCCCCCAGGGCGCCAGCCTGCCGTTGTCATCGATAGCGCGTATCGACACGCGGGTGGACACCAGCATCGTGCGTCGTGTCGATGGCAAACGGATGGTGACCCTCGACATCATCCCGCCGGAGTCCGTGGCCCTAGAGGCCGGGGTCGAGCGGGTGCGCGAGGAGCTGGTCGGCGAGATGCGCGCCGCGGGAGAGATCCCTGCCGGTGTCAGCCTGTCGATCTCCGGGGCGTCCGATCAGCTCAACGCCACCCGCAAGGCGCTTTCCGGCAATTTCGTGATCGCGTTGGCGATCATCTATCTGCTTCTGGTCGCCATCTTCACCCACTGGCGATACCCGTTGCTGATCATGACCGCGATTCCCCTCGGTATCGCCGGTGGCATTGCCGGGCTGGCGCTGATGAACCTGGTGGGTGGTCTGCTGCCGGCAGTCGGTCTGAAGGCCATCAGTCAGCCGTTCGACATGATCACCATGCTCGGCTTTCTGATCCTGATGGGCACGGTGGTCAACAATCCGATTCTGCTGGTCGAACAGGCCCGGCGGAGTTTCGCCGACGGACGCGACGCGGTCGGGGCGGTGATGGATGCCGTCGCGGTGCGGCTGCGCCCGATCGTGATGACCACCCTGACCACCATCAGCGGCCTCTCGCCGCTGGTATTGATTCCCGGGGAGGGGACCGAGCTTTATCGCGGGGTCGGGGCGATCGTGATGTTCGGATTGCTGGGCGCAACCATCGTGACACTCACCTTCCTGCCCGCCCTGACGGCGACCGTCCTCGGGATTGCCCAACGGCGGCGCGCACGGGCGGCCTGATCCGGCACAAACAAAAAGCCCCGAGGGCAATGCCTTCGGGGCTTTTCTTATCTGGTTGCGGGAGCAGGATTCGAACCTGCGACCTTCGGGTTATGAGCCCGACGAGCTACCGGACTGCTCCATCCCGCGTCTGGTATGGCGCGCATTGTACGCAGACCCGCCACGCTGTCAAGGGAAGATCCACACGAATCTGATTCCCCTCGAAAATGAAAAAAGCCCCGAAGGCGATGCCTCGGGGCTTTTTTGAATCTGGTTGCGGGAGCAGGATTCGAACCTGCGACCTTCGGGTTATGAGCCCGACGAGCTACCGGACTGCTCCATCCCGCGAGATGAATTATACACAGATCCGGGCCGAAGTCACACAACCGTTACTACTTTACCCGCGTGCCCGGCGTGGCGCCGTCGTCCGGCGAGAGGATGTGCAGGTCCGAACCACCGGAGCCCGCCGCCAGCACCATGCCCTCGGAGAGACCGAACTTCATCTTGCGCGGGGCGAGGTTGGCGACCATGACGGTGTGACGTCCGACCAGCGTGGCCGGGTCGTAGGCGGCCTTGATGCCGGCAAACACTTGGCGTGGCTTGTCTTCGCCGATATCGAGCGACAGGCGCAACAGCTTGTCGGCCCCCTCGACGTGATCGGCCTCGAGGATTTTCGCGATGCGCAGGTCGACGGCACCGAACTGCTTGATGTCGATGGTCTCGGCGATCGGCTCGATCTCACGCTCGACCGACTTTTGCTCTGCCGTACTCGTCGCGCCGCCCGCCTTGGTGTTGGCCTCGTCGATGGCATCTTGCTTGGCCGCCGCCAGAAGTGCCTCGATCGACGACCCCTCGATCCGCTGCATCATCGGCTTGAACTTGTTGACCGGATGATCGAGCAGCGGCTGGTCCAGCCCCTGCCAGCTCAGCGCCTCGATATTGAGGAATTCGGCTGCCTTGGAGGCGAGCTTCGGCAATACCGGAGAGAGATAGGTCATCAGCACGGCAAAGGCGTTGATGCCGTCGGTGCAGATTGCCTGGACCTCGTCACGGGTGGTCTCGTCCTTGGCCAAGACCCAGGGCTTGCGCTCGTCGATGTACTGGTTGGCCCGGTCGGCCAGCGCCATGATTTCGCGCATGGCCGCGCTGTATTCGCGGCGCTCGTAGCGCTGGGCGATGCCGGCGGCCGCGTCCGTCATCTCGCGATGCAGTTCCGGGCGCTCCAGTTCGGCCGCCACTCGACCGTCGAAGTGCTTCTTGATAAAGCCCGCACAGCGGCTGGCGATATTGACCACCTTGCCCACCAGATCCGCGTTGACGCGGTAGCGGAAGTCTTCGAGGTTGAGATCGATGTCGTCGATGCCCGAGCCGAGCTTGGCGGCGAAGTAGTAGCGCAGCGCCTCTGGGTCGAGGTGCTCGAGGTAGGTCTTGGCCTTGATGAAGGTGCCGCGCGACTTGCTCATCTTCTCGCCGTTCAGGGTGAGAAAGCCGTGGGCGTGGATCGCATCCGGGGTGCGCATCCCGGCACCCATCAGGGTGGCCGGCCAGAACAGCGTGTGGAAGTAGGCGATGTCCTTGCCGATGAAGTGCACCAGCTCGGTGTCGGCATCCGGGCCCCAGAACTCGTCGAACGACAGCCCCTCGCGACGGGCCAGCTCGATGAACGAACCGATGTAGCCGATCGGCGCGTCCAGCCAGACGTAGAAGAACTTGCCCGGCGCGCCCGGGATCTCGAAGCCGAAGTAGGGTGCGTCGCGGGAGATGTCCCAGGACTGCAGGCCCGAGTCGAACCATTCCTGGAGCTTGGCCTTGATCGACGGCTGGACCTCGGCCTGATCGAGCCAGGTCTTGAGCCGCTCGCCAATCTTGGGCAGGTCGAAGAAATAGTGTTCCGAGTCGCGCTCGACCGGCGTGGTGCCGGAAAGCACGGACTTCGGATTCTTCAAGTCGGTGGGCGCATAGGTCGCGCCGCAGACTTCGCAGTTGTCACCATGCTGGTCGTCGGCGCCGCACTTGGGGCAGGTGCCCTTGATGAACCGGTCCGGCAGGAACATCTGCTCGGTCTCGTCGAAGGCCTGCTTGATGGTCTTGCGACTGATCAGGCCGGCCGCATCGAGCTTGCCGAAGATCTCCTCGGCCATTTTGCGATTGTCGTCGGTATGCGTGCTACCGAAGTTGTCGAAACCGATGTCGAAGCCCTGGAAATCCGCCTCGTGGAGCTGGTGGATCTTGGCGATCAGTTCCTCGGGCGTCATGCCCTCCTGCTTGGCGCGCAACATGATCGGCGTGCCGTGGGTGTCGTCGGCGCAGACGTAGCGGCACTCGTTGCCGAACAGCTTCTGTGCACGCACCCAGATGTCGGTCTGGATGGTCTCGATGATATGACCGAGGTGCAACGGACCGTTGGCGTAGGGGAGGGCGGAGGTGACGAGAATCCGGCGTTGTGTGTCCATGCGTATGCGCTGTCTTTATTAAGTAAGGTGATCGGGCCGTCGGGCGGCATAACCTCGAAAGGGCACGCCCCACAGGCGGCATCGGTGACGATTGGTTATTCAGGGCGCGGCAGTTTAGCATGCAGCGACGTTGCCAGATTCCGGTGCCGTGCCACCGCCAACCCGCTTAAATCCGTCAGGACGCCCGACTGCATGCGTATCGCGATTGTCGCCCCCGACCTCCCGGACGAGGTCATTCCCACCTTCCCCGCCCTGACCGACGCCGTGCGTGCCCGGCCGGGCCTTAAGTTCAGCGTGATCACCGGCCCCGAGGCGGCAGGATGGTTTCGCCGTCACCCGGACGTCGACGAGGTCGTGGTGTTCGACGGCACGGCGCTGCTTGCATCGCGCTGGACGCCGGCAGGCTGGCGCGCCGGTCGTGCCTGGAAAGAGGCCTTGCGCGCGCACCCGCAACTGGAGCAGTGCGAGTACGTGATCGACCCGTTCGGTCGCCCGGAGACCCTGGCGATGGCAAAGCGCGTCGCCGCCACCTCGGTGGGTATTGCCCGACCGGCCAAGGGTCGGCTGCCGAGACGGCAACCCTATGATTCGCAATACCCGGTTCCGGATGATCTGCACCGCGTGCAGGCCGTGCGCGTACTATTGGCGGCGGTACTCGAATATTCGCTGCACGATCTCAACCCGGATTACGGGCTGTCGATCGAGGCCGAGCCGGTGGTTACGGACCTGTTGGTGGATACCGATGGTTTGCCATTCGAGCAAACGGGCATCGAGTTGATCCGACGACGTCTCGCCGAAACCGGGGTGAGCCTGGATGACGTCTCGGCCCATCCCCCCGGCGACATGGATGAATGGCAGCGCCGGCTGACACAGAGCCGTTACGTGCTGGTCGGCAACAACCGCTGCGGCTGGCTCGCGGCCGCGCTCGGCATCCCCGGGGTTTGCGTCTGTCGTGATGGCGAGGCCAAGCACGACGGCGTGATCACCACCCGGCGCTCCCGGCAGAAGCTGATCAATGTCGATCATCCGCCGATGAACCAGCCGGAGATCGTGGTGGAATCGATCATCCAGGTGATCACGCAGGGCAAGGCGCCGATCGAGCTGCCGGAAGAGCCGTCGTCCAGCCCAGACGGCGTCGAGGTCACACCCGAACGCCCATGAATTCGACCAGCGTGGGGACCGAAGCGGTGACGGGTGCCGCCGAACGCCCGGCCTTTGAATGGGTCGATGACGCCCCGTTGCCAAATACGCTTCGGCTGCCGGCCAAGGCCGAACGCATGCTCGTGTTCAATGACGTCTCCGAGGCCACGTTGTCTACGCCCGAGGTGGCCGACTGGTTGGCCGACCCCGATACCCGTGTGGCCGCCGGCGGCTCCAACGTTGTCTTCGCCACGCCCCGAATTCCCCAGGCCGTGATGATCGTCGCTTCCGGGTGGTCGGCGGAGCCTACGGCTGCCGGCGCGATCGAGTTGTCCGTGGAGGCGGGGTTGGGATTGGATGCGCTGGTGCGAGCCACTGCCGGGCGTGGCTGGTTCGGACTGGAGGCGCTTGCCGAAATACCCGGCACCGTTGGTGCGGCCCCGATGCAGAACGTTGGGGCGTATGGAACCGAAATCGCCGACCGGACGCGTTGGGTCGAGGTGTGGGATCGCCGGGAGCGACGCATCGAACGATTTGCTCGTGACGCCTGTGACTTTTCCTATCGCAGCAGTCGTTTCAAGCGCGAACCGGGCCGCTGGCTGATCGTGAGGGTCGGGTTGCGCCTGTCGGCAACGCCACCGGCTAATTGGCCGCCGGTGGCCTATCCGGGATTGGACGAGGCCGTGGGCGACTGGAGTGCGCGGACCGGTCGGGCGCGCTCGGCGATGTCGCCGGCGGAGTACGCGGAGGTGATCACCACGGTTCGCCTGGCCAAGTTGCCCGACTGGCGCGGTGGGTGGCCCGGTAGTGCCGGCAGTTTCTTTCACAATCCGGTCGTGGCGCCAGAAGCGGCCGCTCGCTTGTCGCGACGCTGGCCGGACATGCCCCGTTTCGATGTTCCGGGTGGGGTGAAGATCCCCGCCGGCTGGCTGATCGAAACGGCAGGCCTGAAGGGCCGCCGCGAGGGAGCGGTCGCCGTGTCATCACGGCATGCCCTGGTGCTCGAGCACCACGGCGGGGCGAGCGGCGCGGCATTTCTCCGTTTTTCCGAGTCGGTGCGTGACCGGGTGGAAGACGAGACGGGTATTCGTTTGATGGTCGAACCGGAGTGCGTCACCGGTCGGTAGCCGTTCCCCATGGTGTTGCCGAGCCCGAGGGTTGCAAGCCGGGTGACAAGGGGGTCGTGCCGCCGCCGACCACCATCGAGAAGACGGGAAAGGGCCTGGGCGGAGGCTACGAGTCCCAGGACGGGCACGTCTGCGCGGAGTCGCTGTAAGACGGCGCCGACAGGTTCCGAATACCACGACCCCGGAAGGTCTTCGGGGTTTTCGTGGCTACCCGTTGCCCTTGCCGTGTTTGCGGGCAATCTCGGCATCGAGGAGGGCGTCGATGTCGTCCAGGTCGAATTCCTGGTCCTTGCCGTCGTCCTTGTCCTGTTCATCTTCCTTGGGGATCTCGACATCGTCGAGGTCGATCACGCCGTTCTCAGCCTCATCTTGCCGGTCCTCGCGCCTGTCATCCTGCTGGGCTTCGGTGGACTCGGACGATTCCGGCTCTGCGTCCGGACTCGCCGGCTCGACAGGCTCGTTGCTGTCGGCCTTCCCGTTCTCGCTGTCGGCGGACGAGGGGGGCGTCTTTTCCTGATTGAGCTCGACGTCACTCGACGGCTGGGCGACTTCCTCGGCCTCGCCGGTCGCACCCGTCTCGTCGGCTAGCGTGGCTTCGTCGTTCGAACCCTCGTCGGCGGTTTCGGTGTCGGTATTCCTGGGTTGGGCCTCGGCGGCCGACTCGATGAGTTGATCAAGATCGTCGGTATCCGCTGAGACGTCGTCCTGTTCTCCCGCGGCTTCGACGGCTTGCTCCTTGGCTTCGGAAACAGCCTCGGCAGTGGTCTGTTCCGTGGGCTGATCAACGGCCTCGGTGGGCGCGTCGGTGTCCACCCCGGCGGTCTCTGCCTCGGAAGGCGAGGCGACGGATGGTTGTTCCTCGCGCGCCTTCGATGTCGCTTCCATGGCGTCGGTCTTTTCGTTCGAAACGCCCTCTGCGGCCATGGCGGCGGCCATTTCGTCCTCGGCGGAAAGGGTGGGCTCTTCCTGGCTGGGCTCTTCGGCAGTCGATCCCCGACCCTCGTCGGCCGTGCCGGTTGAGTCGTCTTCGGCGTCGGTCGCGGTGGTGGATGCGACCAGGGCCTCCGTGAACACCTCGTCGGCGCGGCTCTTGGCCGTTTCACAATCCGCGCCCGCATCCATCTCCTGGACCATGACGATGGCCTTGAGCACGGTGGCCACATGTGGCTCGTTGTTGTAATCGAATTTGCGTCCGTATTCACGAACCATGACGTTCACGGTCTCCAGGCTTTCGGCAAGTTGTTTGGCCTGCCGGTCACGTTGTTCGCGCAGTTCGTTGACGTTGTTTTCGAGTTCGTTGATCCGTGAGTTATCACCGACGTTCTGTTCCGCCTGGGCGCGGGCGAGGGTCAATAGTTGGTCCAGGTCGGCCTGCCGCACCTGCAGAAAACGCCTCGCGACCGCTGCCAGTTCGTATCGCTTGGGCTCAAGCCAGGGTTCGACCATGGCCTCGACGGCATCGAGGCTGCGTTCGGCATAACTTTCGCGCTGCTCGTCGTTGACCGTGAGTTCGGGCCAAACGCGCTGGACTTGACGATCGAGCATCTCTTCGGAGGCACGCATGATTGGATCGCGATCATCCAGCAGGCGTTCGGCGGCGTCCGTATGCCGTCGCTGTCCCCTCCAGAGCATGATGGCGAGGAGCAGTGAGATCACGATGAATCCCGCCAGTAATTCGGTGGCGATGATGGCCCAGTCTGAACTCAGGAAGTAATCGAGCATGTGTCCGTGTTCCGTGATGTGGCGATTGTGCGTGATGGTCGGCGGGTTCAGTTCCGCGCGGCCTCAATCAATTGGCGACGTTGGCGGCGGGAAACCAGTCGCCAGATCCAGCCCAGCAGGGCGAGGAGCATCAGCCCACCGAGGCCGATGAGTGCCGCGATGAGCGGGTTGCCTTCCCGGTCGGTGTCCGAGACCTCGTTGGGCGCGTCGTCGGCGGGTTCGTCGGCCGGCGCCTCGGTGGGTGGCGCCGGCGCCGGGATGGGTTGATCGAGTGGCAGGCTCACCTCGCGCCCGTCGTCGGTCTCACCGCTGATTGTCCCGGTAACCCGGCAGTCGCTGTTATCGGTGTGGGGCAGCTCAATGCGGTTGGTCGCCTCCAACAGTACGGCCTCGATGTCGGTTGACTGTCCCGTTTGGCAATCGATCTGTGCGACGAGTCGCGAAGCGCTAGGATCGAGTAGGGCCACGTCTTGTTCGATAATCAGGTAGGCGGGGGGACCCGCTGACCCGTCGTTATTACCGGCGTCGCTGGCTTGGTTGTCTCCGCGGGCCGCCAGGTGAGGGCGGACAACGCGGGCGGCCAAGGGTGGGTTACGGGCCAGCGCGACCTTCCTGCGTATCACCCGTTCAAAGGTTGGGCCGCTGGCGCGGCCTTCCAGGGTGTAGATACCCGAGTCGCCTTCGAGCCGCAATTGGAAATCGTACCGGCTGTCGCCGCCGAGCACGTCGGGGTTGGCCCCGATGTCGTTGAGCTCAAGCGACTCGATCACCGTTTCCTGAGGGTCGTTGACGTCGATGTGTGCCTCGAGGTCCTTGGTCAGACGACGTTCCACGATCGGTTCGCCACGGTTGGTCAGTAGCAGCCCGCCCTCAATGGCCTCGCCGGGGAAGACCCGGCTAGGCAGTCCGGGCATGGCCAGCTTGAGGTCGGTGATCACCAGGGCGCGGTTGTCGGGGTCCTCGGCGGCAAGGATGCGCCAACTGCCGGACGGCGGGTTGCTGATCGTGATCAGATCGCGGCCGGCACTGTCATCCCAGCGCCAGTCGGCGAGTGCGCTCGCGGTCTCCACGTCGATTTCCCCGCCGTCCGGGATCTGGATGCGGGTGGGCTCGGCGTCGGTTTCCCGGAAGACGACCAGTGTCAGTTCGCTGATGCTTTCATCGACGCGAAAGCGATTATCCACCAGTGGCACCCCGGTGCGGGGGGCGGTCGCCTCGAACAGCGCGAGGAACACGCGCTGCAAGTCCTCATTGCTGCGGGCGCTCAGCGCAAGCCCGCCAGTACGCTCGGCGATTTCCGTCAGAATCGACTCGTCGGCGGCCTCGGAAAGCGCCACGGTATGCACCTGTACCTCCGCCTCGATCAGTGCTGGGATGACCACGTCGCGCAGCCGGGTTGTGGCCCGCTCGTTGACCGCTTCGTCAGGCGAGATGTCCACCTTGCCGTCGGACAACAGGATGATGTTGCGCGAGGTATCGGCGGACCAGTCACGGTTGGCGGCTTCGAGCGCCGCGGGGATGTCGGTAAACGGCTCGTCCGATCGTATTTGTGCAGCCGCGGCGCGCATCGCCCTCTTGGTTTCCGGGGTGGCGAGTGAGGCGGGAAGAACCTCGCTTATGCGATTGCCGAACAGGTCGAGTCGGACGCGGCTTTCCTCGGGCACCAAGTCCCCGAGCAGACGCAGGGCCGGTTCGCGCAGGTTCTCCGGGTCGGTGTTCTTCATGCTGCCGGATACGTCGATCAGCACGTGGAGTTCAGGCTCGGACGCGGCGTGAGCCGGGTGGGCCAACAGCGTGGCAGCGAGCAAAAGCGTCGCGAAAGCCCCGACAAGTCGACGCGATGGCCGCGACGTCCGAACCATCATCAAAACCAACGTGTGCGGCCAGGTATCAAAAGTTGTCAGGTGGGGGGCATCAAGTCGCGGCACAGTGCTGGTATCCTTGTGATCAAACGCGGTCACTATCTTGCGGGATAGTGCCGCTTCATTTCGTTTGCAACAACACAAAGTCTCGAAATCTATGGCTCAGTACATCTTTACCATGAACGGCGTCGGCAAGGTCGTCCCGCCGAAAAAGCACATCCTCAAGGACATCAATCTCAACTTCTTCCCCGGCGCCAAAATTGGCGTGCTCGGTTACAACGGTGCCGGCAAGTCGACCCTGCTGCGCATCATGGCCGGTGTCGATACCGACATCATCGGCGAGGCGCGCCCGCAGCCGGGTACCAAGATCGGCTATCTCAAGCAGGAACCCGATCTCGACGGGGAAAAGGACGTGCGCGGCAACGTCATGGATGGTGTCGGCGAGATGGCCGAATTACTTGAGCGTTTCAACGCTGTTTCCGAGCAATTTGCCGACCCGGATGCCGATTTCGAGGCGTTGATGGAGGAACAGGGCAAGTTGCAGGACCAGATCGAGGCCGGTGGCGGCTGGGATCTCGACCGCAAACTCGAGGTGGCCGCGGACGCGCTGCGCCTGCCGCCTTGGGATGCCGACGTGAACCTGCTGTCCGGGGGTGAGCGCCGCCGGGTGGCACTGTGCCGCCTGCTGCTGTCGAGCCCCGACATGCTGATCCTCGACGAGCCGACCAACCACCTGGACGCCGAATCGGTCGCCTGGCTGGAGCGCTTCCTGCAGGAATTCTCCGGCACCGTGGTCGCGGTCACTCACGATCGCTACTTCCTCGACAATGTCGCGGGCTGGATCCTGGAACTCGATCGAGGCCAAGGCATTCCGTTCGAAGGCAACTACTCCCAATGGCTGGAGACCAAGGAAAAGCGTCTCGAGCAGGAAGAGAAGACCGAGTCCGCTCACCAGAAGGCCATGAAACAGGAGCTCGAGTGGGTGCGTCAGAACCCGAAGGGGCGCCAGGCGAAATCCAAGGCGCGCATGAAGCGCTTCGAGGAGCTGCAGTCCGAGGAGTACCAGAAGCGCTCGGAGACCAACGAGATCTATATCCCGCCCGGCCCGCGCCTGGGTGACAAGGTGATCGAGGTCGAGGGGCTGACCAAGGCGTTCGGCGACCGCGAGCTTTACCAGGGGCTGGACTTCTCCGTGCCCAAGGGCGCGATCGTCGGCATCATCGGCCCGAACGGCGTGGGCAAGTCGACGCTGTTCCGCATGCTGATCGGCGAAGAGAAGCCGGACGGCGGCACGATCGAGATCGGCGAGAGCGTCGAGTTGGCCTATGTCTCCCAGTCCCGCGAGGACATGGAGGACACCAAGACCGTCTGGGAGGAAATCTCGGATGGCTACGATCACATCACGGTGGGCAAGTTCGAGATGCCTTCGCGCGCCTACCTGGGGCGCTTCAACTTCAAGGGTCAGGACCAGCAGAAGTTCATGAAGGATCTCTCGGGCGGTGAGCGCAACCGGGTGCATCTGGCCAAGTTGCTCAAGGCTGGCGGCAATGTGCTGCTGCTCGACGAGCCGACCAACGATCTCGACATCGAAACGCTGCGTGCGTTGGAAACCGCGCTGCTGGACTTCCCGGGCTCGGCGCTGGTCATCTCGCACGATCGTTGGTTCCTCGACCGTATCGCCACGCACATCCTCGCCTTCGAGGACGATGGTTCCGTGACGTTCTTCGAAGGGAACTTCCAGGAATACGAGGCCGATCGGCACAAGCGCCTCGGTGATGCGGCCGACCAGCCCAAGCGTGTGAAGCACACCCGTCTGGCAGACTGATCGAGATCGCCGGGCGCCCTTGAGGGGTGTGCGGCGCTTTTCAGGGAGAGGAAAACGTGGCCAATCCGGCACTTGAACAGGCGATCATCAACAAGATCCGCGACAAGGGGATCTCCTTGCCCGTGCTGCCCGACGTGGCCTTGCGGGCCCGGCGGATCATCGATGATCCCAACAGTTCGGCGAGTGACCTGGTCGAGGTGATCTCGCAGGACCCGGCGATCGCTGCCCGACTGATCCAGGTGGCAAACAGCCCGCTGTATCGCGGGGCGCAGCACATCGACAACCTCAACCAGATCGTCTCGCGGTTGGGGATGCGCACGGTCAGCCAGTTGATCGTCTCGCTGTCGGCCAAGCAGCTGTTCACTGCCAAGACCCCGATGATCAAGCGCATCATGCGAGATCACTGGGCATTTTCTACTCAGGTGGCGGCCCTGGCGAACCACATTGCCCGGCGGCACACGAAGCTCGACGCCGATCAGGCCCTACTGGCTGGCTTGTTGCATAGTGTCGGCGGCATCCCGGTGATCGTGGTGGCCGAGGACATCCCCAAGTTGCAGGATGCGCCGGCCGTGCTCAACGAACTGGTCGAGAGTCTGCAGTCACGGCTGGGTGGCAATATCGTCAAGGCTTGGGATTTTCCCGACATGTTCGCCGAGGTGATCGAGCACTGTGGTGATCTGGGCTATCAACACGACGGTGATCCGAACTACAGTGATGTGGTGATCTGTGCCATTGCCCAGGCACACGGCATCAGTCGGACATCGGACGATCGTCCGATCATGGCGGCCGAGAAACTGGGCGTGGACCTTGAGTCCAGCATGATCGATGACGAGCTTGACGAGGCCATCCGCGCGTTAGGTGGATGACAAGTAAAAGGGAACCGATACCGCCAACCCCGGTCTTCGTGAAGGCCGGGGTTTTCTTTTCCGGTCGGTTTTACAGAGGGTAGTTGCGATGCGTTTGCCGTTTACCATTTCTTTGCTGGGCCTGACGCTCGTGATTGCCGGTTGCGCGACGCATCCAGTCACGGGACGCAGCCAGCTGATGATCATGCCCGAGGATCAGGCCAATCAGATGGCCTACCAGGCCTATTCCCAGATGGCCAGAGAGAAGCCGACGCTGTCGGCGTCCGACCCGGCCAGTCAGCGGGTGCAACGCATCACGCAGCGCATCGTTCCGCAGGCGATTCGTGTCTACCCGCAGGCGGCGGGGTGGCAGTGGCAAAGTCTCGTGTTCCGCGATGACAGCATCAACGCCTTTGCGATGGCCGGCGGCAAGGTCGGTGTCAACACCGGCATGCTCAACAAGCTGCGGCCCACCGATGACGAGTTGGCGCAGGTAATCGCCCACGAAATTGCCCACGCGCTGTCGGGCCACACGCGCGAGAAGATGTCGATGGCGATGACCCAGCAGATGGGGTTGTCGGTGGCCTCGGCCTTGGGTGGATTGGATAGTCAGACGGCAGCGATGGCACAGCAGGTTGCCACCGTGGCCATCGATCTGCCGTTTAGTCGGCGAATGGAACTCGAGGCCGACGAGGTCGGGTTGTTGCTGGCCGCCCGGGCCGGTTACGACCCGCACGCGGCCGTCAGCCTGTGGCGCAAGATGCAGGCAAACGGCGGTGGTGGCGGCCCGGAGTGGCTGAGCACCCACCCGGACAGCGGCAATCGCATCCAGGCGCTTGAGCGTGCCATACCGCGCGTGATGCCCGAGTATCGACGGGCGACCGGGCGCTAGCGCGAGCCGACCAGTTTCAAGGGGTGGCGTCTATTGTGCCGGGAAGTGTCGATTCGACGCCCCCGGCATCCAGTTCGAGGTGCACCTCGCGGGGGTGAAACGGTTTGAGCCGTCGCACGCTCAAGCCTTGAGCACGCCGATGCACGACCAGTTGCACCCAGGCCGGGCTTGAGGGGGCGGTCGGGGTTCCTGCTGCCATCTCGGCGCCGAGCGGGTAGGGCGTGACCAGGCATCCGCCGCCCGTTTCGGCGGCCAGCTTGAGCCGTCGGCGCAGGGCGAATCCCAGCGGGGGTAGCCAAGCGACGACCAGCGGGTAGACACCGGACTGGAGAACTTCCTCGGTCGCCCAACCCAGTTCACGCAGGTTGTGCGGCTGGATGACGAGCAGGTTGTCGAGTCGCACCCCTTCCCGCTGCCAGCGCTCGGCACAGGGAAGCGCCGGGGGGTTGATCAGCGCCACGCGTTCCGTCCGGGTTTGTCGATGCAGCCAGGGCATCAGCAGGGCCGTGGTGCCATGGCCCAGTGACGACTGGAACCAGTCCTGATGCGGTTTTAGTGGTGTCGTGTCGAGTCGCTCACAGGGGCGACGCCAGATCCTGCTGGTGGCTTGACCGGCGTAAAGCTCCACCAACCCCTCGCTTGGCCAGCCACCGCCCAGCAATTCATCGAGTGCCGACCAGCCACTGGGGCAGGGCGCGGCGCTCGACTCGGGCGGGCGGGTCTGCCGGCCACGCCAGATGTCGTGACGGGCCAACAACTCGGCGACGTCGTTCCCCCCAATCGCGTGTGCTCCCATGATGTGCCAATCCCCCCGGTACGAGTTGCCTCATGACGTGTGACCGTCAGTCGAATGTCCGCAACACGCCGACCACACGGCCCTCGACGATCAACTCCTCGCGTCGCAGGTCGACCTCGATCGGCGTCATCTCGGTGTTCTCCGGGATCAACCAGACCTTTGCTCCGCGACGTCGATAGCGCTTGACGGTGACCTCGTCGGCCAGGCGGGCCACCACGATCTGGCCGTTGCTGACGTCCTCGGTGCGATGCACCGCGAGCAGGTCGCCATCCATGATCCCCGCATCGCGCATGCTCATGCCGCGTACGCGCAGCAGGTAATCGGCACGAGGGCGAAACAGGGCCGGGTTGACCGGCACCTGGGATTCGACGTGTTCGGCCGCCAGGATCGGGCTGCCCGCAGCGATCCGGCCGATCACGGCCAACTCGTCGCGGTGGGAGTCGTCGGGCAGGCGAATGCCCCTTGAGCGCCCCCCCAGCAGTTCGATGGCTCCTTTTTTCGCCAGCGCCTTGAGGTGGCTTTCCGCGGCATTGGGCGAGCGGAAACCGAGGGCGGCGTTGATCTCCGCCCGGGTCGGCGGCATGCCGGTTTCGTGAATGGTGTCGCGGATGAACGCCAGGATCTCGGCCTGGCGTGGCGTGAGCGGGCGTTGGGTCGGGGAATCGGTCATGAGCACGGGTATGGTGGATGCGGATGGGAAAGTATACTGTAAAAAATACCAGTATCTATGCCCCGGAGTCCGTCATGTCCATTGAGTCGCCATCCCGGTCGTCAGCGCACGAGCCCTACTGGCTGGCACTGCGCTTTCCAGAGGCCTGGTTCGAGTGTCATTGCCCCGAGGAGGAGCGTCATGACCGTCCGCCCGCCGTGCTCTTGGACGGGAATGGGCGCAGCAGCCGGGTGGCGGCGACCAACCGCGCGGCAGCCGGGTTGGGCATCGAGATCGGCCAGAGCCTGGCTGGGGCACGCTCCCGTCACCGGGCACATGTCTCGATGGATACGCCCCCGCTGCGATGCCTGACGGTCGAGCAACGCAGCGTGGAGGACTGGCTGACCGAATGGGGCGAGTGGGCGATGACGTACACCTCGCGCGTCAGTCGTCCACCACCGGTGCACTCGGGCGGGAAGACCGGTGCGGGGTTGCTGCTGGAGATCGGTGGAAGTGCGGCTCTGTTCGGTGGGCTCGAGGCATTGGTTGCCCGGCTGCTCGAGGCATTGAAATCGTGGCACCTGGTGGTGCAGGTCGCGGGGGCCCCGCATCCGCGCGTCGCCTGGGCGCTGGCTGCAGCGGTGGATGACGAGGCCCCGTGGCTTTGCCGTGCCCGGGAGCAGCTGGCGGCCGTCAGCCAGCTGCCCCTGATGCTGGTCGACTGGCCGACTGCCTGGATCGATCGCTTTGCCGAACTGGGGCTGAGGCGACTGGGCGAGGTGCGTCGCCTGCCGCGTGACGGCCTGGGGATGCGCACCGATCCATTACTGCTGGCCGACCTGGACCGTCTGTTCGGCGAACGGGGCTGGCCCTTGGCCGACCTGGTGCCACCGGCCCGCTATGCCCGGGAGGTAAGCCTGTGGGATCCGGCCAGCCAGGTCGATCGCCTGTTGCTGCTGGCCCGTGGCCCGCTGGTGGGACTGAGCGACTTCCTGCGTCGTCGGCAGCTCGCGGTGGCGGATTTTGTGGTGTGGCTCGCCCACGAGGACAGGCCGTCGACGCGGTTGGAGGTTGCGACCGCCGAGCCCGGGCGGGACGCGCCCCTATGGCAGGAGCAATTGCGCCTGCGCCTGGAGTCGGCCGGAGGATTGGCGCCGGTGACCCGTCTGCGGGTGGAAGCCGAGCACTTTGTCGCCCCCCGACCGGGGCAGGGCAGCCTGTTTGCCGATGCCGACGAGCGTGGACGCGATGAGCAGGCCCTCTTTCAGCGCCTGCAGGCCCGGCTAGGCCGAGAGGCCGTCAGTCGGGTACAGGATGCGCCCGATCTGATTCCCATGCGGCGCTCCCGTCTTTACCCCTTGCCACCGCACCAAGACAAGTCCTCTCGCCGTAGGCCGACCGAGCCGGCGGGGAAATCGCCGTTATCCGGGCTATCACCCGGGGCATTACCCGGGGCATTTCGGCCGTTATGGTGGCTCGAGAAACCACGGCGCCCTGACGCGCCCGTGCATCACCTCGGGCAAATCGAGCGCGTCGAGACCGGCTGGTGGACGACGACCGAGGAATCGGCCGACTACTGTGCCGGTGAGTTGGCTGGTGGTCGCGCGGTCTGCCTGCGCCGGGAATGCGCCGGAGGCGATTGGCAGGTGATTGGTCTCGACGATTGAGGAGCTACCGATGCCCGAGGTTATCGCCTCGTGGTCGATCCGGGAGCAGGCCTTGCCAGCGCCACCAGACCAAAGCGGCCACCAGCAACCCACTGCCCCCGAAGAGCAGGAAGAAGGTCGGCAGGTCGATGCCAAGCGCCGCGAACAGGAAAATCGCCAGCAGGCTACTGACGACCATCGCCAGCGCGTTCTGCACGTTGAGTGCCGCAATCAGGCGGGCGCGTTGCGAGGGCCGCGAAGCGCGCTGCAAATGGCTGTACAGCGGGACGACCAGCATGCCCGCAAACACACCGGTCAGCGCGATGTCCACCCCGACCCGCCATAGCGACGGAGAGGGCGCCGAGGCGACGAAATACCAGTCGATCGCGACTAGGCCGACGCCCAGCGCGGCGAAGGGCGCCAGCGCCCGCGGTGGGCGACGGCCGCCAAGATACCCGACCAGCAGACCGCCGGTACCGATGCTCAGGGCAAACAGGGCCAGCAGCCCGGTCGCCCCGTCGGCCGGCAATCCGAGCACGTCCTCGGCAAAACGGGGAAACTGCGTGAGATAACCCGCGCCCACGAACCAGAACCAGCTGATCAGCCACATCGACTGGCGCAGGCTGGTTGCCTGGGTCTGCAGGAGCCGCCAGGTCGTGGCCCAGCTTTTCAGTGGTCCGGCATGATCCGGCAGCCGTCCCGGTGGCGGGGCAGGGGGAATAAAGCGTGCGGCAATCAGGCCCGCTACCGCCACGGCGATCACCAGCAGGCTCGCGATCAGGGTGGCGCGCTCACCGGTGGCGGCAAGCAGCCCCCCGGTCAGCGTACCCAGCAGAATGGCGGTGAAGGTGCTCGCCGTGACCCAGCCGTTGGCGCGCATCAGCATGCCCGCCGGCAGGTGGCGAGGCACGATCGCGTACTTGAGCGGGCCGAACCAGGCGGATTGCGCACCCATCAAGAATACCAGGGCCATCAACAGGACGATGCTCTGCCACCAGAATGCCAGTGCGGCGATGATCATCAGCCCCAGTTCGGTCCACTTGAGCACGCGGGCCAACTTTGCCTGATCGAGACGATCGGCCCAGTCGCCCGCCATCGGCGAGAACAGCAACCCCGGCAGGATGAACAGCCCCGCCGCCAGGTTCATCAGCACGTCGATATTGCCGTCATGAGCGGTGCCGATCTCGTAGGTGATCAGGAACATAACCGAGAAACGGAAGGCGTTGTCGTTGAAGGCGCCCAGTGCCTGGGTAAAAAAGTACGGCAAAAAACGGCGGGATAGCAGGGATGCCGTTGGGCGGCTGGGCATGGCCGAAGAGCTCCTTGGCGGGTAATTGGAGCATTGGAACACGCCGCTCAGGGGGCGCCAAGCCACGGTGTCGCCGAATATGGCAGGACGAACATGCTAGGGTTTCGCCCGGCACCATGGTCACGACAGAAGGAGCACCCATGTCCGAGACGGTCGATATCCGCGAGTTGATCGCCTATTGCGAGCGTTTGCTCGAGCCTGAAACCTATCGCGACTACGCGCCGAACGGCCTGCAGGTCGAGGGACGGCGCGAGATTCGTCGGCTGGTCACCGGGGTTACCGCCTGCCAGGACCTGCTCGATGCCGCCGTCGACGCCAAGGCGGATGCGGTGCTCGTTCATCACGGCTACTTCTGGAAGAACGAACCGGAGGTGATTACGGGGATGAAGCGCCGTCGCATCGCGACCCTGCTGGCCCACGACATCAATCTGATCGGTTACCACCTGCCGCTGGACGGTCATGTCGAGATTGGCAACAACGCCTGGCTGGCCGGCCGCCTGGGACTTAATGTGACCGAGCGTTTTGGCCATCAGCAGCTCGCAGTCGCCGGGCGCCTTGAACAGCCGGCGACGGGTGCCGAGCTTGCTGTCCGCATTGTCGATCGCTTGGGCCGTGAACCGCTGATTGTCGGTCCCACGGATCGACCGTTGCACCGGATCGGGTTGTGCACCGGCGGGGCGCAGGACATGCTGGGCGAAGCCATCGATCTCGGGCTGGATGCCTTCATCTCCGGCGAGATCTCCGAACGCACCACCCACATGGCACGTGAATCCGGTGTGACCTATATCGCCGCCGGGCACCACGCCACCGAAACGGGTGGTGTGCGTTTGCTGGGCGAGCGCATCGCCGCGGAATTCGGGATTGAGCACCAGTTCATCGATATCCCTAACCCGGTCTGAAACGGCGCAACTGGTTTCCCTAGCTAATAAAAGTCTATCTCGAGGTATTAGCCTCGCTTGTTTGACGGCCGCATCGAGATGCTTAAACTACTCCGGCCGTAAAAATGGCAGATGCTTTGCATCGGTGATGCCCATGGCGACCCGGAATCTTCCGGGTGTTTTTTCGCCGGGTGCAGGGAGGCCGAACAGGCTCGCCAACAACACGAGCGACCCGGAATCGCTTTCCGGTCGTAATCGATTGACGGACAACCATCCAGGAGTACGACGTAACAATGGCTGATTCTCCCTCCAACCCGGCAAGGCGCCGGTTTCTGACCGGCGCGGCGACGGCGGTTGGCGCGGTGGGCGTCGGCTTTGCCGCCGTGCCGTTCTTGAGTTCCTTCCAGCCCAGCGCCAAGGCCCAGGCCGCCGGCGCGCCGGTCGACGTGAATATCGGCAAGCTCTCTCCCGGCCAGATGACCACCGTGGCCTGGCGTGGCAAGCCCGTCTATGTGGTGCACCGCACCGAACGCATGCTTGAGATCCTGCCGCGGATGAACGACAGGCTGCGTGACCCCGATTCATCAGTGGCCAGCCAGCAGCCGGCGTTCGCCACCAATATCTATCGGGCGCGCCAGACGCATGAACGCTTCCTTGTCATCGTCGGTATCTGCACTCATCTGGGGTGTGCGCCGACCTATCGACCGGAGGTCGCGCCGGAGGATCTGGGCGAGGACTGGTTGGGAGGCTTCTTCTGCCCGTGCCACGGCTCGAAGTTCGACATGTCCGGGCGGGTCTACAAGGGCGTGCCGGCACCGACCAACCTGGAAGTGCCGCCGTACGTCTATGTCAGCGGCGACCTCATTCGCGTCGGCGGCACTGAGGAGGATGCAGCATGATCAAGGGCTTGGGTAAATGGGTGGACGATCGCCTGCCGGTGTCGCATTTCTGGAATGCGCATCTGGCCAAGTATTACGTCCCCCACAACTTCAATTTCTGGTACTACTTCGGCTCGTTGCTGCTGGTGGTGTTCGTCCTGCAGATCGTCACCGGCATCTGGTTGACGATGAGCTACAAACCGTCTGCCGAAAACGCCTTCGCCTCGGTGGAATACATCATGCGGGATGTTGAGTGGGGGTGGCTGCTGCGCTACATGCACTCGACGGGGGCGTCGTTCTTCTTCATCGCAGTCTATCTGCACATCTTCCGCGGGATGATGTACGGCAGTTACAAGAAACCGCGCGAGCTGATCTGGATCTTCGGTGTGCTGATCCTGCTGGTGCTGATGGCTGAGGCCTTCATGGGCTACCTGCTGCCTTGGGGGCAGATGTCCTTTTGGGGTGCACAGGTCATTATTTCCCTGTTCAGCTCGGTCCCGGTGATCGGTCCGGATCTCGCCTTGTGGATCCGAGGTGATTACGTCATTTCAGATGTGACACTGAACCGCTTCTTTGCCTTGCACGTAATCGCGCTGCCGCTGGTGCTTCTGTTTCTGATTGGTGGCCATATCATGGCCCTACACGAAGTTGGTTCGAACAATCCCGACGGTGTGGAGATCAAGGAACACAAGGACAGTTCTGGCAAGCCGGTTGATGGGATTCCGTTTCACCCCTATTACACCGTTAAGGACCTGTTTGGTCTGGGCGTGTTCATGTTCATCTTCGCCGCCGTGCTGTTCTACTGGCCGGATGGTGGTGGTCTGTTTCTCGAGCACCCGAACTTCACGCCGGCCAATCCGCTCCAGACGCCCGAGCACATTGCCCCCGTCTGGTACTTCGCGCCGCACTACGCGATTCTGCGCGCCGTTCCGGACAAGTTTTTCGGGGTGCTGGCAATGACTCTTGCGATTCTGATCCTGTTCGTGCTGCCCTGGATCGACCGCAACCGCACACGATCGATCCGCTATCGTTCGACGGCGTTCAAGGTGAACCTGTTCGCGTTCGCTGCGGCGTTCATCGGGCTTGGCTACCTGGGCACCCAGGCGCCGACTGCTCTCGGTACCCTGGCGTCCCAGCTGCTGTCCGCCGTCTATTTCGGCTTCTTCGTCGCGGTGTTCTTTATCAGCCGTCGTGAACGTACCCAGCCCGTGCCGGAGCGTCTGCAATGATCCGTATTACATTTTTTCTCTGTCTGGTCGGCCTGCTGGCTGCGCCGAACGCCAAGGCAGCCAGCAGCAACTACCCGCTCGAGGATGCCGAGGTGGACCTTGGCGACAAGGCCTCTCTGTACCGCGGTGCACAGACCTTCATGGACAGCTGCGCAAGCTGCCACGGCGCCAAGATGATGCGGTTCGGCCGCATCGGCGATGATCTGGGTCTTACCGACGAGCAGTTGGCCGTGCTGATGCCGGACGAGTCGACCAAGCCGGGTGATGTCATCGAAACCAACATGCCGCCGGAATATGCCGAAAGGGTCTTCGGCATCGTGCCACCGGACCTGACACTGACTGCCCGCGTGAATGGTGGCGACTGGCTATACACCTATCTAGTGTCGTTCTACGAGGATCCTGACACGTTGTGGGGCGTGAATAACGCGGTGTTCCCACTGGTAAGCATGCCGCATGTGCTTGCTGCCGAGCAGGGCGTAAAACAGCCGGTCTACGAAACGGAAGGCGAGGGTGAGGACGCCAAGCGTCGCTTGGTCGGGCTGGAATCACCAGAGCGACCCGGTACGCTCACGGAGGAAGAGTTCGAGCAGAAGATGCGCGATCTGACCGCCTTCATGGTGTACATGTCCGAGCCGGCCGCGCTGCTGCGCGCGCATTACGGGCCGTACGTGCTGGCCTTCCTGTTGATCTTCACGCTGGTGATGTACTTGCTGAAGAAGGAATACTGGCGCGACATCAAACACTGAGTCGTCGCCAAACAGACGCTCGACCACCGATGAACCCGGCCCCGAGGCCGGGTTTTTGTTATGATGTCGCTTTACTCATTGCACCACGGGAGGCGCCAATGGCGACCGTCAATCGTCGTTCGGTCATGACCTTGTTCACCAGCCCGGACTCGCCGGACTGTCACCGCACCCGCATTGTTCTCGCGGAGAAGGAACTGACCGCCGAGATCATCGACCTGTCGGAACAGGAGCCGCCGGAAGACTTCCACGACCTGTCGCCGGAAGGCACGGTTCCGGTGTTGGCCGATCGCGACCTCGTGTTGACCAACGCGCGGGTCATCATGGAGTACCTCGACGAGCGCTTCCCGCACCCGCCGTTGATGCCGGTGGATCCGGTGAGCCGCGCCAAGGTCCGGACCGCGCTCTATCGTATCGAGAAGGACTGGTACGGCTTGCTGCCGGAATTCGAGCGTGGCGAGAAGACCGTCGCTCGTGCCCGGAAGCAACTAAAGGAAGGGCTGCTGTCGGCCGCGCCGATCTTCTCGGCGATGCCGTTCTTCATGAGCGAAGAGTTCTCACTGGCCGACGTCACGCTGGCCGCCTTGCTTTGGTACTTGCCTAAATACGGCATCGAGTTGACTGGGCCGGGCGCCAAGCCCATCCAGGATTACATGGACCGTGTGTTCAGCCGACCCACGTTCCAGGCAAGCCTCACCGAAGTCGAACGCGAGATGCGTGGCTGAGTGACGTTCCTCGCTAGGACCGGAATGCTGCCCTGACTTACCCGGACGTGCGTCACAAAAAACGGGGGTTGGCGGTGACTCCGGTCTCTCCTAACGGGGTACCCAGCATCTGCGCCGAAAGCCAGGCCGAATTGCCAATCCATTCGTGCAGAGGTTTCTTAATGCTCTCGAAGCGTCCCTATCTCGTTCCCGCCTTCTATGACTGGATTCTCGACCAGGGACATACGCCTCACTTGGTCGTGGATGCCGACGCCGAGGAGGTGATGGTGCCGACCCAATTCGTTGAAGACGGCCACATCCAGCTGAATATCAGCCCGTCGGCGGTACGTGATTTCCATATGGATCGCGCAGGCATCTCGTTCGAGGCCCGCTTCGGTGGCCAGCCTGAGCGAGTCTTTGTCCCCATGCATGCGGTGCGTGCGATCGTCGATCGTGACTCGGGGCAGGGGGCTACCTTCCCGGACGAGCCGGAGGAGACCTTCCCGCAGTCGGACGACGACCGTGAGGGAACGCCGGCGCCAAAGTCCGGGAGTAGTAAGAGCCGCCCCCAACTGCGTGCCGTGCCTGGTGGTGAGGATGGGGCAACGGACAAGGATACTGCAGGCTCATCGCCCCGTCGCGCTGACGATCGAACCGATGCTGACCCTGGTGCCGACGGTCCGGACGACGACCCGCCACCGTCGCCACCATCGGGTGGCGGCAAGGGCGGTCCGAGTCTCCGGGTCGTCAAGTAGCGCTGTTTTCCTCGGTCGGAACGAAGTTCAGGCAGACGCTGTTGATGCAGTAACGCACGCCGCTTGGCTGCGGGCCGTCCTCGAATACATGGCCGAGATGAGCGTTGCAGCCGGCACACAGAACTTCGGTGCGGACCATGCCGTGGTTGGTGTCGGTTCGGGTGACTAGCGCCTCTGCACTGGCAGGTTGGAAGAAGCTGGGCCAGCCGGAGCCCGAATCGAATTTCGCATCGCTCACAAACAGCGGACGCCCGCAGCAGACACAGTCGAAGCGCCCCGGGCGCTTTTCGTCGTTAAGGGCGCCCGACCAGGGGGCTTCCGTGCCGCCAAGGCGGCAAACACGGTACTGTTCTTCGGTAAGCGTTTCGCGCCAGAGATCGGGTTCGTTGTTCATGATGTGTTCCGTTTGCTTGTCGGTCTTGGGTTGGTTCATCGTGACTCGAACCATGATAGCCCACCGATTCCGCTAGCCATCGGGATTCGGTGGGATCCCAGAACACGGACGCAGTTGGCACTGCTGTTGTCGGCTTGGTATCATTCCGACTCGATCCTTCACTCAAAGAAACGCGAGTAACCTGTTGAGCATATTAAGGATAGGCGGCCAAAAATGCCCGGAATGACCAAGCCCGCGATCTTTCGTCCACAGCTTGCCCTGTTGGAGCTGGCATTACTGGTTGTCGCGTTACTGCTGGGCGTCTATCTGCTCGCATTGCTCAGTTACCATCCTGACGACCCCGCGTTCAGCGTTACCGGTGCCGGTGAAGTCCGCAACGCTGCGGGATTGGTGGGTGCCTGGGTGTCAGACGGTGCGCGTTACTTGGTGGGTTTTGGTGCTTACATGTTGGTGCCGGCCCTATTGCCACTGTTGTGGCGCACCTTCCGACGCGCGCGGCAGGGAAAATCCTGGGCGGACCTGCCGTTTGCCATTCAGTGGCTCGGTGTCTTGCTCCTGGTGCTCTGCGTGAGCGTCCTCTCGTCAATCAACCATGAACCGTTGTCGGCACCCACTGGCCTTTCTGCCGGTGGAGTGCTGGGCCTGGTGCTCGCTGAGGGCATGGTCCGATTGCTGGGCGCATTGGGCAGTACGCTGGTCCTGCTTGGACTGATGATGCTGGGTGTTTCCGCCACCACCGGGCTTTCCTGGTTCGCGCTGTTCGATCTGATCGGTGCGACGTTGATGCGCATCATCAATGGCGTCCGGGCCTTCGCCGGTTGGGTTGTGGCTCGGCTGCCACTGTCTCGTCGGCCCGGTCCCGCACCGATCCCGGAAATCGGGGCGAGTTATGAAGAGGTCGAGCAGCGTCGCAAGAAAACGCCGCCTGCTGAAAACAAGCCCAAGCCCAGAGCGAAGGCGGTGCCACCACCAAAGCCGGCACCCGCCGCGTCCGTTACCACGACTAAAAAGAAATCGAGCGCGCCGCCGCAACCAGAACTCGGCACGGCCAATGGCAAGCCCATCCTGGAACTGCTGGATCGCCCCGTCCAGCAGAGCAGCGGCTTTGACAAGGACGACCTGCAGCACATGTCGGAGGTCATCGAGGCGCGCCTGTCGGAGTTTGGCGTTTCGGTCGAGGTGGTTGCCGCGCACCCCGGGCCGGTGATTACCCGGTTTGAGCTGCAACCGGCCCCGGGGGTAAAGGTCAGCCAGATCTCGAATCTTGCCAAGGATCTGGCTCGAGCCCTGTCGATCATTTCGGTCCGCGTGGTCGAGGTGATTCCGGGCAAGTCGACGGTGGGGCTGGAAATCCCGAACACGGCACGTGAGATCATCGCGTTGCGGGAGCTGCTCGAGTCTCGCCGCTACCGGGAGGCGCGCTCACCCTTGACTGTGGCGTTGGGCAAGGACATCGGCGGTGAACCGATCATGGCGGATCTGGGCCGCATGCCGCACCTGCTGGTAGCGGGGACCACCGGTTCGGGCAAGTCGGTGGGGGTCAACGCCATGATCCTGAGCCTGCTCTACAAGGCGACCGCCGAAGAAGTGCGCCTGATCCTGATTGATCCGAAGATGCTGGAATTGTCTGTCTACGAGGGCATCCCGCACCTGCTGGCCCCCGTGGTCACCGACATGAAGGAGGCGTCGAATGCCCTGCGTTGGGCGGTTGGCGAGATGGAGCGCCGTTATCGGCTGATGGCCAAGCTGGGCGTGCGAAACATCGCGGGCGCCAATGACAAGATTCGCGAGGCGATAGCACGGGGCGAGCCGATCAAGGATCCATTCTACGACCACGCCCAGGCCTTCGATCCCGACTTGCCGCCACCTACGATCGAGCCAATGCCGTATCTCGTGATCGTGGTCGACGAGTTTGCCGACATGATGATGGTGGTTGGCAAAAAGGTGGAAGAATTGATCGCGCGCCTGGCCCAGAAGGCCCGTGCTGCTGGCATCCATCTCATCCTGGCCACGCAGCGGCCCTCGGTGGATGTGATTACCGGCCTGATCAAGGCCAACATCCCCACCCGCATCGCCTTCCAGGTTTCCTCCAAGGTGGATTCCCGCACCATTCTTGACCAGATGGGTGCCGAGCAGTTGCTCGGGCACGGTGACATGCTTTACCTGCCGCCGGGCAGCGGCATGCCGATGCGGGTTCACGGCGCTTTCGTCGGGGACGAAGAGGTGCATCGCGTGGTCGAGGCGCTCAAGACCCTTGGCGAGCCGGAGTACGTTGACGAAGTGCTCTCCGAGAACACCGCTGCCAACGTCACCTTGCCGGGTGAAAAGCCCGTGCGGGCCGATGGCGAGGAGATCGACGAGTTGTATGACCAGGCGGTGGCCATTGTCACTGAGTCCCGCAAGGCCTCGATTTCCTACGTCCAACGTCGCCTCAAGATCGGCTACAACCGCTCGGCACGATTGGTCGAGCAGATGGAGGCTGATGGTGTCGTCGGTGCGCTGGGGTCCAATGGCAGCCGTGAAGTGATCGCTCCTCCGCCGCCGAAATAGCGCCCGACCTCAACGGTTTCGAGCTGATTCGCATATTACGGGGCGGAACCTGCCTGTATGCCGGGCGTCGAACTGGCCCCACCCACGATCTGGTGATTCATGAACAAACAAGCTTTCTACCTCGGTGGCATTTTGGCCTCGTTGGTCTTTCTGACCACTGTTCTGTTTTCGCCGGCGTTGGTTGCCGCGCCATCGGAAAATGTCGATGCGCTGGTCGAACGATTGGCGGACATCGAGACACTGTCAGCAGATTTCGTGCAGGAACGACGTGACGCCAAGGGCGAGATTCGCCGTAAATCGTCGGGGACGTTCGTACTCAAACGCCCGGGCCAGTTCTTCTGGCGGTACGACACCCCGTATGTTCAGGAACTGATTGCCAACGAAGGCACGCTTTGGGTCTACGAGCCCGACCTGCGACAGGCCAGCCGCTCACCCTTGTCGGCGACCGATGGCGCACCCATTGCGATTTTGACCGGCGAGCGGCCCGTAACCGAGCTGTTTCGGGTTCGCCACCTCGAGAGCGAGGGAGGGTTGAACTGGTACGCGTTGCGTCCCCGCGACGAGCAGGGCGATTTCCGCGAGGTGCTGTTGGGCGTCGACCAGAAGGGCATTCGTGAGATGCGCTTTATCGATCAGCTCGATCAAACCACCCGGGTTTTGTTCGAATCGCGCCGTTTTAACCAGCCGGTGGAAGAATCGACCTTTCGTTTCGAGGCCCCCGAGGGAGTCGACGTGGTCGAGGCGCGCGAACCACCGGCGATCCAGTGAGGTAGGTGTGATCGTCGACCTGATTCTCAATCACAGGTTCGAAGGACGGGCGAGTTGATCTCGCAAGATGACCTGTTCGGCATCGATGAGCCGAAGCCTCCAGTGGGGCCGACCTCGGTCTATCGGCCGCTGGCCGACCGTCTGCGTCCCAGCCACGTCGATGAATTTGCCGGGCAAGTGCGCGTGGTGGGTGAATCGGCTCCATTGCGGGTGGCCATGGAAAAGCGCCAGGCGCATTCCTGCCTGCTTTGGGGGCCGCCCGGGGTAGGCAAGACCACCTTGGCTGGCCTTTACGCCGAGCGCCTGCAGGCGGAAATCGTCTACATGTCGGCCGTCGAGGCGGGGGTGCGTGAACTGCGCGCCGTCATAACGGCGGCCCGCGAACGCCGTCAGTCGTCCGGCCGTCTCACCGTCCTGTTTCTCGACGAAATCCACCGGTTCAACAAGACCCAGCAGGACCAATTGCTTCCGTCAGTGGAGCGGGGTGTGCTGGTCCTGGTCGGTGCGACCACCGAGAATCCCTCGTTCTCGCTGAACAATGCCTTGCTCTCGCGCCTGCGGGTCTACCGCCTGCAGCCGTTGGACGATGCGGCGATGCATGCCTTGCTCGACCGAGCGCTGACGCACCCTGAGGGCGTTCGGGAAACGACCGGCGGGCTACCGTTGGTGATGGATCACGCCATCGCCGTTCGGTTGGTGGCCGCCGCCGACGGTGACGCGCGGCGGCTGCTTACCCTGCTGGAACTCGCCGCGCAGTTGGCCGGTGATAATGCCGACGGAACGGCTCGCGAGGTCGGCGAGGAGACGCTCGAGGCGCTCTTGAGCCAGTCGCCCCGGCGTTTCGACCAGGGCGGGGACGAGTTCTACGACCAGATATCGGCCATGCACAAGGCGATCCGCGGCTCGAACCCGGATGCCGGGGCGTACTGGCTGTTGCGCATGCTCGATGGCGGGGCCGACCCGTCGTACCTGGCCCGTCGACTGGTGCGTATTGCCTCCGAGGACATCGGCAATGCCGACCCGCGGGCGCTGACCATGGCGCTGGATGCCTGGACGGCCTTTGATCGTCTCGGTGTGCCGGAAGGGGAACTCATGCTGACCCAGGCGGCGATGTATCTGGCCGTCGCCCCCAAGAGCAACGCGGTGTACACCGCGCACAAGGCGATACTGGCCACGGTCAAGCAACGTGGCACCGACCCCGTGCCGATGCACCTGCGCAATGCACCAACGGCCCTCATGGAACGCGAGGGTTGGGGCAAGGGTTATCGTTATGCCCACGATGAGCCGGAAGCCTACGCCGCGCGTGAAAGCTACCTGCCCGATGGCCTGATTGGCGAGCGGTTCTACGCACCGGTGGAACGCGGCCTGGAACGCAGTATCGCCGAGCGCATGCGATATTGGCACGAGCTCGACGATCAGGCCACCGAGAAGCGGGCTTCGGGGTCATCCGACTCCCCATCCGGGTAGATGGCCATGGACCGCAACCTCAGCGGTAGGTAATCCCCTCGATCCCCAGCAGTCGTGACTTGATGCGCGTGCCTTGCGCGTAGCCACCCAAGCCGTGATTTGCCGCGAGCACCCGGTGACACGGAATCAGTGGCGCCCAGGGATTGGCGCCCACTGCCTGCCCGACGGCCCGTGCTGCACCCGGCCGGCCCACCCGTTGGGCCAACTCGCCATAGCCCACCGACTCCCCCCACGGCACACGGCACAACGCCGACCAGACGGACCGCTGAAAGGCGGTTCCCACCTTGGGAAAGCCCGCGTGGGTGGTCCAGTCGAATCGGTTGTCGATCCGCCCGTGCCAGTCGGTCAGCGCCTGCTCGACGTCGGCGTATCTGTTTGGCAGGGCGTGACGAGTAGGGTGGTCGCCGACCGGGGCTTCTTCCACCTGGATGAGCGCGAGTACCCCGTCAGCGAAGGCGAGCCGAACCCAAAGGTTGCCATTGTCCGATTCATCCTGATGACCGAGGGAAAACAGTGTTTCGTAGCTGGTGGCATTCATCGCGCGTCAGGGCCCGTCAGACCGATGCCTTCTTGCGGCGAAAGAGCTTTTCACTGCTCGTCTGCAGCAGTTCGAAGAACATCGGGATGAACAGGATGGCCACGTAGGTCGCCAGGATCATCCCGCCCACGATCGGCGTGCCGAGCGAATTGCGCGCCGCCTCGCCGGCACCGGTTGCCAACGCCAGCGGCAGCACGCCCAGGATGAAGGCCATCGAGGTCATGATCACTGGCCGGAAGCGGATGCGTGCGGCCTTGAGAGCAGCATCCTTGATCGACAGGCCATCCTCGCTGTGCATCTTGGAGGCGAACTCGACCACCAGGATGGCGTTCTTCGCGGACATCGCGATCAACACCAGCATGCCGACCTGGAAGTAGATGTCGATGCTCAGATCGCGCATCCAGATCGCGATCAGTGCGCCGAGCACGGCGAACGGCACGGCGGTGATCACGGCGAAGGGCAGGGACCAGCGCTCGTACTGCGCGGCGAGGATCAGGAAAACCATGAGCACGCCCAGCAGGAAGGCGATCGCGCCGGCCGAGCCGCTGGAGAGTTCCTGGAAGGCCGAGCCGACCCAGCCCAGCGTGTAATCGCCCCCGCCGAGCGCTTGGTCGATCACCTCCTGCATGGCGGTGAGAGCCTGGCCCGAGGAGTATCCCTCGGCCGCGCTACCCATGATCTTGGCCGCCGGGAAGATATTGAAACGGTCGATCACGTCCGCCCCGGTCGTTCGGGTCAGGGTGACCACCGAGCTGATCGGTACCAACTGCTGATCGCCGCTGCGCACGAAGACGTTCTCCAGGTCCTGTGGATCGGCGCGGAACTTCGCGTCCGCGGCCATATTGACCTGGAAATTGCGCCCGAACAGCGTGAAGTCGTTGATGTAGCGGGTGCCGAAGGTGCCCTGCATGGTGCGGAACACGGCGGCAACCGGTACGTCCAGCGCATAGGCCTGTTCGCGGTCTACGTCCATGCGGAATTGCGGCGTGTTGTCGACGAAGGTGGTGCGGACCCCGGCCAACTCCGGTCGCTTGTTGGCCGCGGCGACTAGGGCATTGGCGGCCTCGGCGAGTGCCTTGACGTCGGCCGAGCCGCGCTGCTGGAGATAGGCCTCGAAACCACCGGTGGTCGACATGCCACGGATGGGCGGTGGCGTGAACGCCATGATGAAACCTTCCTCGATCTGGGTTCCCGCCCCCATGGCCTTCTTGACCGTCGCCTGGACGCTCTGGTCCTCCGCGGGGCGTTCCGACCAATCGTTGAGTCGCGTGAAGGCCACGCCCTTGTAGGAGCGCTGGGTGCCTGCCAACAGATCGAAGCCGGCAAAAGCGACCTGCATCTGCACGTCCGGGTTCTCACGGATCATCGCCGAGTACTCGTCCCGCACTTCACCCGTGCGCGAGACGCTCGCCGCTGGATCGAGGTTCAAGGTCGAAATGAAGTAGCCCGGATCCTCTTCGGGGACGAGACCGGTCGGCGTGCTGCGGAACATCACCACGGCGGCGATCACGACGCCGGCGAAGATTAGCAGGCCTATGGGCCAGGCCACCAGGAAGAAGTGCACCAGCTTCATGTAGCCATTGCGGAAGGCATCGAAGCCACGGTTGAAGATCCGGAAGGGCAGGACCGGCTCTTTCTCCTGGTGGTTCTTCAGGAGCAGGGCGGTCATCGCCGGGGTGAGGGTCAGGGCCACTACCCCGGAGAGCACCACGGAGATCGACAGGGCCACGGCAAACTGGCGATACATCTCGCCGGCCAGCCCCGGGATGAAGGCCACCGGCACGAATACCGCGAGCAGGACCAGGGTGGTGGCGACGATCGGGCCCGTGACCTGCTCCATGGCCTTGATCGACGCCTCGCGCGCCTTGAGGCCTTCCTCGCGCATCAGGCGCTCGACGTTCTCGATCACGATGATCGCGTCATCGACCACGATGCCGATTGCCAACACGAAGCCGAACAGCGTCAGCAGGTTGATTGACATGCCTGTCAGGAACAACCCCGCCAGGGCGCCGATCAGGGCGACTGGGATCGCGATCAGCGGCACGATGGTCGCGCGTGGTTTCTGCAGGAAGATGAAGATCACCAGCGTGACCAGGATGAGCGCCTCGACGAATACCTTGAGTACCTCCTTGATCGAGATGCGCACGAAGTCGGTGGTATCCAGCGGGATCTTGTAGTCCATGTCGCCCGGGAATCGCTCGGAGAGTTCCGCCATCCGTTCGCGCACTTCGGCCACCGTTTCCAGCGCATTCGCGCCGGGCGCGAGATAGATGCCCATCGGGACGGTGGGCGCGCCGTTGTAGGTTGCGTTGAAGCCGTAACGTTGCGATCCGAGCTCCACCTCGGCGACATCGCTCAGGCGTAGCGTCCCGCCATCCTCGGACGAGGCGAGGATGATGTTCTGGAATTGCTCGACGTCGGAAAACCGACCCTGGGAGGTAATGGTGTAGGTGAACGCCTCGCCTTCCTTGTTGGGTGAATCGTTGAACTTGCCGGCGGCGAACTGGGCGTTCTGTTCGCGGATCGCCTCGGCGATGTCGTCCTGGGTGAGATTGAAGTGCGCCAGTTTCGCCGGGTCGAACCAGACGCGGATCGAATAGTCCTGCGCGCCGAACAGGCGGGCATCGCCGATGCCGGGCACCCGCTTGAGCGAGTCGAGGATATTGATCAGGCCGTAGTTGCTGAGGAACTTGGTGTCGAACTGCTCGTTCTCGGAGATCAGCGTGATCACCATCAGCAGCGCGCTGCTTTTCTTGTTGACCACCACGCCCTGATTACGCACTTCCTGCGGCAGCTGCGGCAGGGCGCGCTGGACGCGGTTGTTGACGTCGATGGTTGCCTGATCGGGGTCGGTGCCGGTGGCGAAGGTCACCGAGAGGTTCATGGTGCCCGCATCCGAACTGCCCGACGTCATGTAGAGCATGTCGTCGACGCCGTTGATGGCCTGCTCCAACGGGGCGGCGACGGACTCGGCGAGGGTGCCCGCATCGGCCCCGGCGTAGGTGGCGCTCACCTCGACCTCGGGTGGCACGATCTCCGGGTACTGCTCGATAGGCAGCCCGGTGAATGCTGCTCCACCGGCGATCATGATCACGATCGCCAGCACGGTGGAGAAGATCGGGCGGTCAATGAAGAACTTGGAAAACATCGGTGATCTCCGGTGCCCTCGTCGGGAGGGCGTCACGGGCGGGTAGGTTTCGACGGGGAGCGGGAGACGATCAGTCGCCGTTGTTCTCACTCGGGTCTTGCGGGTCGACCGGCGCGCCCGGGCGCACCTTGAGCAGTCCGTCGATCACCAAACGGTCGCCCGGCTCGAGGCCCGACAGAATGATACGTCCCTGGTCGCTCACCGGACCGAGCTCCACGCGACGCTGGGCGGCCTTGTTCTCCTCGTCGATGACGTAGACCACCGTGCTGTTGGGCTCCGCGCCGGTGCCGATGGCGGTTTCCGGGATAATCACCGCGTCCTGAACCTCGTCCACCTTCAGCCGGACCCGGACGTAGCGGTTCGGGCGCAGGACATCTCCGGGGTTATCGAACACGCCGCGCAACTCGATCGAATTGGTCCCGCGCTCGATGCTCGCCGAGCGATAGTCGAGATTGCCGGTGATCACCTCACCGTCTGGGCCGGTAATGCCGACAATCTCGGCGGGCGTGGTTCGCTCAGGGGTCGGATTGAGGGCGGCCGTATCGGCAAACGCATCGTCTACCGGATAGGAGAGGGTCACCTGGATTGGATCGATCTCCTCGATGCTGACCAGACGATCGCCGACGCTGATCAGGTTGCCGGCATCGACGGCGCGACGACTGGTGATGCCCGGGATGGGCGCCGATACCGACGTGTAGTCCAAGTCAATCTGTGCGGATTCGAGTTGCGCCTCGGCCACCTGGACGGCGGCCTGGGCGGTTTCGAGCGACGAACGCGCGTCATCCCGCTGCTTCTCGCTGGCCACGCCACGATCGAACAGCGAATTGATCCGGCGCCAGTCGCGCTGCGCAGCGGCCAGTGTCGCCTTTACCGAGGTGAGGTCGGCTTCGGCTTCGTTTACTGCGGCGCGGAAGGGGCGGTCGTCGATATGGAACAGGGCATCCCCTGCCTCCACCCGTGCGCCTTCGACGTAATCGCGAGACTCGAGGATGCCAGCGACCTGGGCGCGTACCTCGACATAGCGATTGGCCACGGTTTGACCGGTGTACTCCTTGAAAACCGCGGCACTGCTCGGCTCGATCTGGATGACCGGTACTTTGGGGGGTGGCTGACCGCCCTGTTGTGCCGAGGCGGGCATGCTGGTTGCCAGCAGCAGTGCGGCCGGAGCAAATGCCGCAACTAGTCGACGAGTAGTGAGTGCGGGGAGGGCGCAGATCGAGGACATGGATGTTGTACCGTGTCGGTGGCAGGTCTACCTGCCATTTGGGGAGAAGCACGTCATTCCGGCGGGCACCCGAAAGAGCATTCGCGGATAAAAGATAGTGTACTAATGAATTCGTTCGCCAGCAATCTGAGGAACGCCTGCGGTGCGGGGATGTCGCGCCGGGGAGCCCTGAACTTAGGCTAAGCTGAGTGGGAATTCACGTACGGAGGCTCGATCGTGAGCGAGACCATATTCAGCAAGATCATCAATCGCGAGATTCCGGCAGATATCGTCTTCGAAAATGACCGGATACTGGCGTTTCGCGACATCAATCCGCAGGCGCCGGTGCATCTGCTGATCATTCCGAAAAAGCCCATTCCGACGGTCAACGACATCGCGCCCGAGGATGCGCCGCTGGTGGGGGAGCTGTTTGTTGTCGCCGGGGAACTGGCCGCACAGGAAGGGATCGACGAGTCGGGCTACCGCACGGTATTCAACTGCAACCGCGATGGGGGGCAGGACGTCTACCACCTGCACCTGCACCTGCTAGGCGGGCGCGCGATGCAGTGGCCCCCGGGCTGAGCCGAGGCTGATCCGGGCTGGATTCAGCCATTCGCCTCGCGCATGGCCTGATACTGGGCCAACCGGCGCTCCAGGATGTCGCCGTCTGCCACGGCCGCACGCACCGCGCACCCGGGTTCGTTGATATGGCGACAGTCGTTGAAGCGGCAGTAGGCTGACGCGGCGTGGATTTCGGGGAAACCGTCTTCCAGGGCGGCTGATGGCACCTCGTCGACCGGGAAATCGCGGACGCCGGGGGCGTCGATCAACCCACCCTCGCCATCCGGGAATCGGTAGAGCGTGCTCGCGCGCGTGGTGTGCGTGCCTTCCCGGTTGAAGGTCGAGATTTCGCCAATCGCCGCCTGGTCCGCGCTGGGGGTGATCTCTCGCGACAAGGACGTTTTGCCAACCCCGGACAGCCCCACCATGAGGGTAATCTGTTCGTGCAGCCGGGCGCGCAGTATCCCGATGCCCTCGCCGGACTTCACCGAGGTGCGAATGACCTCGAATCCCAGTGACTCCCACAGAGCGATATTTTCCTCGATGGTCCGTCGCTTGTCGGATGGCAGGCCGGGCAACAGATCCGCCTTATTGAGCACGATCACCGGCGTGGCCGGAAGCGCAAAAACGGCCACCAGGGTGCGCTCGACGACGTCCGGGTTCATCCAAGGCAGCACCGAGGTGATAACCAGGACCTGGTCGATATTGGCGGCCATCATCTTCTTCTTGCCGTAGGCGTCGGGACGGATCAGCACGTTGCGGCGATCTTCGCGCTGCTCGATCATCACGTTTCCCTGCTCGTCGTCGTGCCAGCGGATGCGATCGCCCGTGGTCAGGCGACCCACCGTCCGCCGGGCGCGACCGCGGTGGAGATGGTGGTCGCTGTCCTCGAACAGCAGGTCGTGGCCATGATGGGTCACCACGACACCCGGGGACAGGGTGGTGTCAGACTCCGTGTCGACTCGTCGCCGGCGGTCGACATGGCGTTGTTGCTGCTTGCTAAGACGGATCTTTCGAGTCATGTCTCTAGCCCGGATGTTTCATGAATTCGCGTGATGATCGCGCGGGATATTGGTCGCACAAGGGCTTTTCCGAAGGAATGACATATCGGTGATTACGGCCGACTGAGGAAAATTCCTTGGGCGGTCAAGAGACAAGTGAGGGCGCGTGGATTTCATGACATATCCGGGCTAACTCAAAGCAGAAAGAGGGTGGCCAGCCCCAGGAAGATGAAGAAGCCGCCCGAGTCGGTGATCGCCGTGATCATGACCGCGCTGCCGAGCGCCGGATCGCGGCCCATGCGGGTGCGCAGGATGGGGATGGTCACGCCGAAGAAGGCCGCGCTGAGAAAGTTGAGGCTCACTGCCGCGACCATGACCGCGGAAACCCCAGCGTTCTGATACATCAGGAAGGTGACCAGGCCGAGGATCCCGCCCCAGACGACCCCGTTGATCAGGGCCACCTTGATCTCCTTGCTGTAAAGCAGTCGGATATCGCCGCCGCCGAGCTTTCGGAAGGCCAGTTCCCGCACGATCATGGTGATGGTCTGGTTGCCGACGTTACCGCCCATGCCTGCGACGATTGGCATCAGGACGGCCAGTGCCACCAATTCCTGGATCGATCCCTCGAACAGGCCGATGACCTGCGCGGCGACGATCGCCGTGACGAGATTCACGGCCAGCCAAGGGGCGCGGTTCTTCACCGACTTGCGCACTGGAGCGAAGATATCCTCTTCCTCGCTCAAACCGACCTGGGAGAGCCGCGCCTCGTCGGATGACTCCCGAATGAAGTCGACCACCGCGTCGATGGTGACCCGACCGACCAATCGATCGACCTCATCGACCACCGGGGCACTGACCAGATCGTAGCGCTCGAAGGCATCCGCGCCATCACGCGCCTTGTCCTCGGGATGAAAGCGCACGGCATCGCCTTCCATCACGTCGGCCACAAGGGTTTCCGGATCGTTGAGCAACAAGGTCTTCAGATGGATCACGCCCTCGAACAGCCCGTCACGATCCGTGACGAACAGCTTGTCGGTGTGATCCGGCAATGAGTCCATCCGCCGCAGGTAGCGCAGCGCCACCTCGATGGTCACGTCGCCACGGACCGTGACCAGATCGAAATCCATCAGCGCGCCGATGGTGTCCTCGTCGTAGGACATGACGAAACGCAACTTCTCGCGATCGTCGATCGGCAGCGCGGTGAAGACGTCCTGCATCATCCCCTCGGGGAGATCGGGGGCCAGGTCGGCGAGTTCGTCGGTGTCGAGCGTGGACGCGGCGTTGAGGATCTCCTCGCGGTCCATCACCTCGATCAGGGTGTCCCGGACCGAATCGGAGACCTCGAGCAACACCTCGCCATCGCGATCGGAATGGACCAAATCCCAGATAACCAGGCGCTCGTCCTGTGGCAGGGATTCCAGGACCTTGGCCACGTCGGCGGCGTGCAAACGTTCGATCTTTTGCGCCAGTTTCGCCAGATCATGTTTGGTCAGATCTGACAGTGGCTCAAACCCGCCCCCTGCATCGCTGCCCGTCCTCGCCTCCTGGGAGAGCGTGTCGCGGATTTCGTGGATTAGCGAATCGAGCTCTTCCTGGCGATCAATGTCAGTGAGTTCGGCCATGAACGTCGGATTCCGGGCTGGTCGGACGGAAGCGGGGCCTCGCGTCGAGGATGGGTGAACCGGCGGCCAGTATAGCCGACAGGCAGCGTCTCCGGGCAGGGTGGATTAGGGGAGCGTGCGCCTGCGCGGCCCCCTTCACGTGCTAGGCTTCTCGGCGCCTCGCCTGCCACGGCTGCCATCAAAAGGAGAAAGTCCATGCACGCCCCGGAAGACAATCTGATCTGGATCGATCTCGAGATGACCGGACTGGATCCGGTCCGAGACACCATTATCGAGATTGCCACCTTGGTTACCGACAAGCACCTGAATGTTCTGGCCGAAGGGCCGACGGTGGCCATTCATCAGCCCGAGGCAAAACTCGCCGGCATGGACGAGTGGAATACACGGGTGCATGGTCAAAGTGGCTTGGTCGAGCGCGTGCGGCAGAGCGACTGCGATCTGCGCTGTGGCGAGACCCGGACGCTGGACTTTCTCCGTCAGTACGTGCCGAAAGGCAAGTCACCGATGTGCGGGAATAGCATCTGCCAGGACCGTCGGTTTCTCGCCCGATTGATGCCGGAGCTCGAGGCTTACTTCCATTACCGCAACCTGGATGTCTCCACGATCAAGGAACTGGCGCGTCGTTGGCAGCCCGAGGTGTTGGCCGGTTATCGCAAGAACTCGAATCACCAGGCGATGGACGACATTCGTGGCTCGGTGGCCGAGCTGTCTCATTACCGGGCCGGCTTTTTCAAGTTGTAGCGCGAGTGAACGCCTCGCCTTGATAGAGTTTCCCTAATCGCAACCAGTAGTCAGAGAGTCAGGCAGAACATCATGAGTACACGAGTCGGGATTGTTGGCGCGAACGGTCGCATGGGGCGTCGCTTGATCGAGGCGGCACACCAGGGTGGTCAGACCCGAATGGGGGCGGCCTTTGCCCGCAGTGGCAGCCCGTTGATCGGTCAGGATGCAGGACAGATTGCCGGGATCGGGCAGATCGGCGTACCGGTGTTCGACGACCTGGCCGGCCACGGTGATGATTTCGACGTGCTGATCGATTTCACCTCGATCGACGCGACGATGCGCCATCTCGAGATCTGCCGAGAGGCCGGGCGGGCGATCGTCATCGGCACCACCGGGTTGTCCGACGCGCAGAAGGACCAGTTGGCTGCCGCCGCCAAGGATATCCCGGTGGTCTTCGCCCCGAACATGAGCATCGGCATCAACGTGCTGCTTCAGGTGCTCGGGCAGGTCGCCTCGATGCTGGGTGACGATTACGACGTCGAAATCATCGAGGCACATCATCGCCACAAGGTCGATGCGCCATCCGGAACGGCCTTGCGTCTCGGTGAGGCGGTGGCCGACTCGCTGGACCGAGACCTGCAGCAGGTAGCCATCTACGGTCGAGAAGGCATTACCGGTGAGCGGTCCGCTGAAACGATCGGTTTCTCGACCATTCGGGGTGGGGACGTGGTCGGTGATCACACGGTGCTGTTTGCCGGCATCGGTGAGCGCGTCGAGATAACCCACAAGGCCTCGAGCCGCATGACCTTCGCCAAGGGCGCCGTTCGGGCCGCCCAATGGGTAGCCGATAAGCCCGCCGGCCTTTACGACATGAGCCACGTGCTGGGTCTAAAACCGGTCTAACCCCACCGCAAGGTGTGTGCGGCTGGGGTGGTGAGCGCCCTGATTCGGCACCTCTCGCCGTGGACAGCATAGGGGCGTTTCAGTCATAATTGCGCCCCGAAACCGAGGGGCGCCGGCTGCCTCGGCGGCCAGCGCCAACTTGGGCGGGGCGACACGACAATTCTGTGGGGGAAAGTTCTTGGATAGCACGGTCTCAGACGCGAACACCGGGCTCCCGGCCAACACGGCGCTCCTGGCTCTTGAAGACGGGAGCGTTTTTTACGGTACCTCCATCGGGGCCGATGGCGAGTCGGTGGGCGAGGTGGTGTTCAACACCGCGATGACGGGCTACCAGGAGATTCTCACCGACCCGTCCTACCGCCGCCAGATCGTGACCCTCACCTACCCGCATATTGGCAATGTCGGCACCAATGCCGAAGACGCTGAATCGGATTCGGTCCACGTTGCCGGACTGGTGGTCCGCGATTCCGGCCAGATGAGTTCCTGGCGCGGCGAACAGACCCTCGAGGCCTACTGTCGCGAGCATGACGTGGTCGCGATCTCGGAGATTGACACCCGCGAGCTGACCCGCCGCCTGCGCGATCAGGGGGCCATGAAGGGCTGCATCGTTGCCGGAAACGACCTTGACGCCACTGCCGCCGTCGAAAAGGCGCAGGCCTTCTCCGGGCTGGCCGGCATGGACCTGATCCCCGAGGTTGGCATCCGCGAGGTGAGCGAATGGCGCGAGGGATCGTGGTGGGTGAACGACGCGGATCGTCCCGAGGCGACCCGCCACGTGGTCGCCTACGACTACGGCTTCAAGCACAACATCCTGCGCAAGCTGGTTGATCGTGGTTGCCGCATCACGCTGTTCCCGGCCGACGCGCCAGTCGAGGAGCTACTGGCGACGAACCCGGACGGCATCCTGGTCGGTAATGGCCCGGGCGACCCGGCTGCCTGCACCAAGGCGATCAGCGACATCGAGCGCGCGCTCGAGACTGGCATACCGCTGTTCGGTATCTGCTTGGGCCACCAGCTGTTGGCACTGGCCAGCGGCGCGAAGACCAGCAAAATGAAGTTCGGCCACCATGGGGCGAACCACCCGGTACAGGATGTCGCCAGCAAGCGTGTGCTTATTTCCAGCCAGAATCATGGCTTCGCGGTCGAGGAGGACAGCCTGCCGGCCCACCTCGAGGCCACCCACCGGTCTCTATTCGATAGCAGTCTGCAGGGCATCCGTCGTACCGACTGTCCGGCCTTCAGTTTTCAGGGTCACCCCGAGGCGAGCCCCGGGCCGCATGACCTCGACCTGCTGTTCGATCAGTTCGTCGAGAGCATCGACGCCCGTCGCTGAGCCGCCTTTCCAGAACAACCAACTGCCCAGCCGCGGCTGGCAGGTGAGTCGAGCATGCCAAAGAGAAACGATATTCAAAGTGTGTTGATCATCGGCGCGGGGCCGATCGTGATCGGTCAGGCCTGCGAGTTCGACTATTCCGGGGCCCAGGCCTGCAAGGCGCTGCGCGAGGAGGGCCTTCGGGTCATCCTGATCAACTCGAACCCGGCGACGATCATGACCGACCCGGAGATGGCCGATGCCACCTACATCGAGCCAATCACCTGGGAGGCGGTCAGTGCGATCATCGAGAAGGAACGTCCGGATGCCGTCCTGCCGACCATGGGCGGCCAGACGGCGCTCAACTGTGCGCTGGAGCTCTACCGGCACGGCGTGCTCGACCGGTTCGATTGCGAGCTGATCGGCGCCAGCCAGGATGCGATCGACATGGCCGAGGATCGGGATCGCTTCAAGGATGCGATGACCGAGATCGGCCTATCGACCCCGCTTTCGACCGTGGTGCACACGTTCGAGGCCGCTCTTGCAGCCCAGATCGAGATCGGTTTTCCGGCCATTATCCGTC
Organism: Halothiobacillus sp.; assembly: GCA_016278265.1. Taxonomy (GTDB): domain Bacteria; phylum Pseudomonadota; class Gammaproteobacteria; order Halothiobacillales; family Halothiobacillaceae; genus Guyparkeria. The sequence goes on from JADQCE010000002.1 coordinate 963,418, forward strand.
CGTCGTTCACCATGGGTGGAACCGGTGGGGGCATCGCCTACAACCGCGAGGAATACGAGGAGCTGGTTCGTCGTGGTCTGGATCTCTCGCCGACCAACGAGCTGTTGATCGAACAGTCGGTGCTCGGTTGGAAGGAATACGAGATGGAGGTCGTGCGTGACAAGAACGACAACGCCATCATCATCTGCTCGATCGAGAACCTCGACCCCATGGGCGTGCACACCGGCGACTCGATCACCGTCGCCCCGGCACAGACCCTGACCGACAAGGAATATCAAGTGATGCGTAACGCCTCGCTTGCGGTATTGCGCAAGATCGGGGTGGAAACCGGCGGCTCGAACGTCCAGTTCGCGGTCAACCCGGAGAATGGTGACATGATCGTCATCGAGATGAATCCTCGGGTGTCGCGCTCGTCCGCATTGGCCTCTAAGGCGACGGGTTTCCCGATCGCCAAGGTCGCCGCCAAGCTCGCCATTGGCTATACCCTCGACGAGCTGAAGAACGACATCACCAATGGCGCGACTCCGGCTTCGTTCGAACCGACCATCGACTACGTCGTCACCAAGATCCCGCGTTTCACCTTCGAGAAGTTCCCGGCGGCAAACGATCGACTGACCACACAGATGAAATCGGTCGGTGAGGTGATGGCGATCGGTCGGACCTTCAGCGAATCCTTGCAGAAGGGGGTGCGCGGCCTGGAAATCGGTCGGGATGGTCTGGATGAGGTGCTTGAAGGGAGCCTGTCAGACGACGATATCGAAGATCGGTTGGTGCGCGAGTTGCACTCGCCGGGTGCCGATCGGCTCTGGTACGTCGCCGACGCGTTCCGTCATGGCTTCGACGTCGAGCGTGTTCACCGTCATTCGTTCATCGACCCGTGGTTCTTGCGGCAGATCGAACACCTGGTGCGCACCGAGGAATCACTGCGTGGTGGACGGCTCAAGGAGATCGGCACCGGGCAGATGTACCAGCTCAAGCGGCTGGGTTTCTCGGACGCGCGGCTGGCCAAACTCCTCGACGAGACCGAGAGCACCGTGCGCAAGCACCGCCACGCATTGGGCGTGCGTCCGGTCTACAAGCGGGTTGATACCTGCGCGGCGGAGTTTCCGACGTCGACGGCATATATGTATTCGACCTACGAGCCGTTCTGCGAGGCCGAGCCGTCGAATCGCGACAAGATCATGATCCTCGGTGGCGGGCCAAACCGCATCGGCCAAGGCATCGAGTTTGACTATTGCTGCGTTCACGCCGCGCTCGCCCTGCGTGAGGACGGCTACGAGACCATCATGGTCAACTGCAACCCGGAAACGGTGTCGACCGACTACGACATCTCGGACCGCCTGTATTTCGAATCGCTGACGCTCGAGGACGTGCTCGAGATCATCGAGGTCGAGCAGCCCCGTGGGGTGGTTGTTCAGTTCGGCGGGCAGACACCACTCAAGCTCGCACGTGACCTAGAGAAGGCCGGAGCACCGATCATCGGCACCACGCCGGATGCCATCGACCGGGCCGAGGACCGTGAGCGCTTCCAGGAGATGATCCACAAGTTGGATCTCAAGCAACCGCCCAACCGCACCGCGAAGTCGGCCGACCAGGCCATTCATCTGGCCGCCGAGATCGGTTACCCGCTGGTGGTGCGTCCGTCCTACGTGCTCGGCGGTCGTGCCATGGAGATCGTCCACGACGAGGACGGCCTCAAGCGCTACATTCGCGACGCGGTCAAGGTGTCCAACGAGTCACCCGTGCTGCTCGACCGGTTCCTCGACGATGCCACCGAGATGGACATCGACGCCGTCTGTGACGGTGAGGACGTGGTGATCGGCGGTCTGATGGAGCACATCGAGATGGCCGGCGTCCACTCGGGTGATTCGGCCTGCTCGCTGCCGCCGTACACGGTGCCGCGATCCGTTCAGGACCGGGTCCGCGAGCAGATCAAGGCGATGGCGCGCGAGCTGAATGTTGTTGGCCTGATGAACACCCAGGTGGCGATCCAGGGTGAGGAAATCTTCATCATCGAGGTCAATCCGCGCGCCTCACGTACCGTGCCGTTCGTCTCGAAGGCAGTCGGTGTTCCGTTGGCCCAGGTGGCGGCGCGCACGATGGCCGGTGTGAGCCTCAAGCGCCAGGGCATCACCGCCGAGCGGATCCCGCCGTTTTACTCGGTCAAGGAAGCGGTATTCCCGTTCATCAAGTTCGCCGGCGTCGATCCGCTGCTCGGCCCCGAGATGAAATCGACCGGTGAGGTAATGGGTGTCGGTCGCGAATTTGGCGAGGCCTTTGCCAAGGCACAGGCCGGGGCAAGCAATTCCCTGCCGTTGTCGGGCACCGCCTTCATTTCCGTGCGCAAGCAGGACTACAAGGGGATGCTGCCGGTCGCCAAGGCGCTGGTGGAATGGGGCTTCTCGCTGGTCGCCACGCGTGGCACGGCACGCTTTCTCGACGAGAATGGTCTGGCGGTGACCACGGTCAACAAGGTGACGGAAGGACGGCCGAACGTGGTCGACATGATCAAGAACCGCGAAATCGCGATGATCGTGAACACCACCTCGAACAGTCAGCAATCGCGCAGCGATTCCTACGAGATCCGGCGTGAGGCGCTGCACTACCGCATCCCGTACTTCACCACCCTGGCCGGTGCCGAGGCGATGGCGCTGGCGCTGAAATATCTGCATCAGCCGGTCACGGTTAATCGGCTGCAGGACCTGCATCAGGAGTGCGTTGTATGAATCAGACCCCGATGACGGCCGCCGGTGCGGCTGCCCTTGAGGAAGAACTCAAGCGACTGCGCGGTGTCGAGCGCCCCCGCATCATCGCGGCGATCGCCGAGGCGCGCGAGCTGGGCGATCTCAAGGAAAACGCCGAATATCACGCCGCCCGCGAGGAGCAGGGCTTCGTCGAGGGGCGGATCAAGGAGATCGAGGCGAAGCTGTCGCATGCGCAGATCATCGATGTCACGCGCATGCCACCGGGTGACAAGGTCATTTTCGGTGCCACGGTCGAGCTCCTCGACCTGGATACCGACTCCGAGATCCGCTACAAGATCGTCGGCGACGATGAGGCCGACATCAAGAAGGACCTGGTCTCCATCCATTCGCCGATCGCCCGGGCGCTGATCGGCAAATCGGTGGGTGACGAGGTGACCTTTAATGCCCCGGGTGGCAAGACCCGCACATTCGAGATCGTCGAGGTCGAGTACATCGCCTGACATGCCTCGCCGGTGGCGTCGTGTGCCCGCCGGCCTATCCTTTGCAACCGATGGACCCCTCATGCTTGACGCCCGAGTTCTTCGCCAGGAAACCGATGATGTCGTCGCACGGCTGGCCCGTCGCGGGTTTGCCTTCGATCGCGAACGCTTCGATGCGCTCGAATCCGAACGCAAGTCGCTGCAGGTACAGACCGAGACCCTGCAGGCCGAGCGCAACACCGAGTCCAAGAAGATCGGCAAGGCCAAGGCGGCCGGCGAGGACATCCAGCCGTTGATCGCCGCCGTCGGCGAACTTGGTGAGCGTCTCGACGGTGCCAAGGCCCGCCTCAACGAGATCGCGGACGAATTGGATGCCTTTCTCGCCGGCATACCGAACCTGCCGGACGACGACGTACCGGTCGGCGAGAGTGAGGATGACAACGTCGAAATGCACGCCGTTGGCGACATCCCGTCATTTGCCTTCGAGGCACGGGATCACGTCGATCTGGGCGCCGGCCTCGCGGGCATGGATTTCGAGGCGGCAGCGAAACTCACCGGCGCGCGTTTTGTCACCATGTCCGGGCCGGTCGCGCGCCTGCACCGTGCGCTGGCGCAGTTCATGCTCGACCTGCATACCCGCGAGCACGGTTACACCGAGGTGCAGGTGCCGTTCATCGTGCACGCCGATTCGCTGTTCGGCACGGGCCAGTTGCCGAAATTCGCCGAGGATTTGTTCAAGCTCGAGGGCGACGCGCCGTGGTACCTGATCCCGACTGCCGAGGTGCCGGTCACCAACCTGGTGCGCGACCGCATCCTCGAGCGCGATGAGTTGCCGCTGAAGATGGTCGCTCACACCCCCTGTTTCCGCTCCGAGGCCGGTTCGGCGGGCCGTGACACCCGCGGGTTGATCCGTCAGCACCAGTTCGAAAAGGTCGAGCTGGTGCAGATCGTTCCGGCCGGCGAGTCGGAGCGCGCACTGGAAGAACTGACCGGCCATGCCGAGACGGTGCTCGACGCCTTGGGCTTGCCTTACCGCCGGCTGGCGTTGTGCACTGGCGACATGGGCTTCTCCGCGGCCAAGACCTATGACCTGGAGGTGTGGCTGCCGGGGCAGGGGCGTTATCGCGAGATCTCGTCCTGCTCCAATACCCGCGATTTCCAGGCCCGCCGGATGCAGGCACGGACCCGCAGCGCCGAAGGCAAGCCGGAACCGGTCCACACCCTCAACGGCTCCGGTCTGGCGGTCGGCCGCACCCTGGTTGCCGTGCTCGAGAACTACCAGTGCGAAAACGGCGACGTGATCGTGCCCGAGGTATTGCGCCCCTACATGGGCGGGATCGTACGGATCGAGGCCCAGGTGTGAGCGAGGTATCGATCGCGCCAGACCCGCTCTTCCAGACGGTCCGCAAGGTGATTATCGATACGCTGGATTTGCCCGGGCCGGCGCAACGCTTCACGCCGGGAAGCGGCTTGTTCGGCGAAATACCGGAGCTCGACTCCATGGGTGTGGTGCTATTGCTTACCGCGCTCGAGGATCGCTTCGATATACAGCTGTCCGATGATGAAGTCGATGCCGAGTGGTTCGCGACCTTCGGTACGGTGACCGAATTCATTCGGGTGCGGACCTAAGGCCTCCCGCGTTTCGAATGTGTAAACGTAAAAGACCCGCCGAACATCGGCGGGTCTTTGCTTGGCACGAGGCTCGGACGAGCTTAGTTGCCAGTCAATTGATGGTACTTGTCCATCAGCTGATCTTCGGTTTCTTTGTTGTCCGGATCGGTGATGATGCAGTCGACCGGGCAGACCTCGACACACTGCGGCTCATCGTAATGCCCCACGCACTCGGTGCAGAGGTTGGGCGCGATCTCGTAGATCTCATCACCCTGGGAAATGGCGCCGTTCGGGCATTCCGGCTCGCAGACATCACAGTTGATGCATTCGTCGGTAATCAGCAGGGACATGCGGATTCCTCCCCAAATATCTAGTCGGTAACTGGCGCACAGGATAACAGGTAAAGGCGATTTTGGCGCGCTCGGCGACACAATTCCACAGTACGGTTGTCAGTTATTATCCGGGGCACCCCGATGGCGGCAAGTCATGCCCATCTGCGCGGCTAGTCGCGCCGCGATTCCTTGAGTGCCTGCACCACGGCGGGCGGCACGAAGTCGGTTACGTCGCCTCCGAGGCGTGCCAGCTCGCGCACGATGCTCGACGAGATGAATCCGAGATCTTCGGCCGGGGAAAGGAATACGGTCTCGAGTTCACTGTTGAGACGGCGATTGATGGCTGCCAGCTGGATTTCGTACTCGAAATCGCTCACCGCGCGCAGCCCTCGCACCAGCGCGGTGGCTCCCACCTCAGCGGCGAAGTCCACCAGCAGGCCATCGAACGAATCCACGCGAATGGTGCCGGTGTCATCGTCGATTGCCTCTTCGGCCAGAGACCGACGCCTTTCCAGGGAGAAGAGGGTGTGCTTGTTCGAATCACCGGCCACCGCGACGATCACTTCATCGAACAGGCGGGCTGCCCGTTGGGCGAGATCGACGTGACCGTAGGTGATCGGATCGAACGTGCCCGGATAGACCGCGATGCGTTTCTTGCGTGTCATGCCAATGCCCCCGCAGGACTGAGGTCGAAAGCGAATCGGGATCAGGCCCGGAGCGGACCCATATCAGGAAAGAATCATGTGCACGCCCAGACCCATCAGCACAAAGGCGAAGATCCGCTTGAGTGCCAGGGCCGGCAGTATCTGGGCGAGTTTGGCACCGATGGGGGCGAAAAGCACCGAGAACACCGCGATGCCAGCCAGTGCCGGCAGGTAGACATAGCCCGCCGTCATCTCGGGCAGCCCCTCGATGGCCCAGCCGCTGACCACATACCCCGCCGCCCCGAACAACGCGGTGGGCAGGGTCAGTGAGGCACTGGTCGCAATCGCGTTCCGGGCCGTGATATTGCAGTAAAGGAAGAACGGTGTCGTCATCGCGCCGCCGCCCATGCCCATGATCGAGGCGATCGCCCCGAAGGTACTCGATACCCCGGTGAGCGGGACGATGCCGGGCAGCTGCCGACTGGCCGGTGGGGTCTTGCCGAAGGCCATCTGCAGCGCCACCGCGATCTCGAGCACGCCGAAGACGATCTTGAGCACGTTGCCGGGCAGGTAATGCGCCACCGTCGAGCCAAGAATGGCCCCGAGTGCCATCCCCGGTGCAAACCGTGCGAACACGTCCCAGAGCACGCCCCCGTGACGGTGATGGCTGTAGACGGAGGTGATCGAGGCAAACACGATCGCGGCCAGCGAGGTGCCGATCGCGATATGCACCAGATGGGGGCCGCTGATGCCGATGGTCGGAAAGATCATCAGCAACACGGGAACCATGATCAGCCCGCCACCAATGCCAAGCAGGCCGGCGGCCACGCCACCGACGATGCCGAGGATGGCGAACAACAGGTATTCCATTCGCGTCCTCCCTTTGCCGGCGCCCGATCAGCGTTTCTTGGGCGGCAATAGATCCGTGATCGTGCCTTCGGCCATCTCGGCGGCGAAGCCAAGGGTCTCCGACAGGGTGGGGTGGGGGTGGATCGTCAGGCCGATGTCGGCCATGTCCGCACCCATCTCGATCGCCAGCATGGCTTCCGCGATCAGCTCACCCGCGTTGGGCCCGACGATACCGGCACCCAGCAGGCGATGGGTGTTCTTGCAGAACAGGGCTTTGGTAAGGCCCTCGTCGCGCCCAAGGCTCAGCGATCGGCCCGAGGCGGCCCAGGGGAAGGCGCCTTTCTCGTACTCGACACCCTCGGCCTTGAGTTCGTCCTCGGTCTTGCCGGCCCAGGCGACCTCCGGATCGGTGTAGGCCACGCTGGGAATCCCCATCGGCGTGAAGGCGGACGGCAGGCCGCAGATCACCTCGGCGGCGACCTTGCCCTCGTGTACCGCCTTGTGGGCCAGCATCGGCTGGCCGACCACGTCACCGATCGCATGGATATGCTCGACGTTGGTCCGCATCCGTTCGTCGACGGCAATGAAGCCACGCTCATCCACCGATACGCCTGCCTTGTCCGCGTCGATCTTCTTGCCGTTCGGCGCGCGGCCAACGGCGACCAGAATGCGATCAAAAACAGCGGTTTCCGGGGTGTTCTTGCCCTCGAAGGTCACATGCAGGCCATCTTTCTTGGCCTCGACATTGGTCACCTTGGAGCCGAGGAAGATGTCTTGGTAGCGCTTCTTGAGGATCTTGAGCAGCGGACGGGTCAGGTCCTTGTCGGCTCCCGGGATGATGGTGTCGGCCAGCTCGACGATCGAGATGTCGGCGCCCAGCGAATCGTAGACCTGCGCCATTTCCAGACCGATGATGCCACCGCCGATCACCAGCATCTTGCCCGGCACTTCCTCGAGCTCGAGGGCGTCGGTGGAGTCCATCACGCGCGGGTCATCATGCGGAATGAACGGCAGCTTCACCGGCTGCGAACCGGCAGCGACGACGGCATTGTCGAACCGGATCAGCGTTTCCTTGTCATCGTCGCCGGTGACCGCCACGTGGTGCGGATCGACGAAGCGGCCGTAACCGCGCACGATCTGGACCTTGCGTTGCTTGGCCAGGGCCTCGAGACCGCCGGTGAGCTTCTTGATCGTCTGGTCCTTGAAGCCGCGCAGCTTGTCGAGATCGATCTTCGGCTCGGAAAAGGTCACGCCGTGCGCGCCCATCGAGCGGGTCTCGTTGAGGACCTCGGAGACGTGCAGCAACGCCTTGGACGGGATGCAGCCGACATTCAGGCACACGCCGCCGATGACCGGGTAACGCTCGATCAGCACGACCTTCTTGCCCAGATCCGCGGCGCGGAAGGCGGCGGTGTAGCCGCCCGGGCCGGAACCGAGCACGCAAATGTCGCACTCGACGTCCGCCTTGGCATCGGTTTCCTTGGCAGCGGCCGGCGCACCTGCCTTTTCCTCTTTGGCCGGGGCGGGGGATTGCTCGGCCGGGGTATCGGCCTTGTCGTCCTTGTCCTCCGTACCCCCGCTAGCGGCGGGCTCGTACTTGGCGATCGGCGTGCCGGTGCTCACCTTGTCGCCGACGCCGACCAGCATTTCGGTGATCTTGCCGGCCGCGGGAGCCGGGATCTCCATGGTCGCCTTGTCGGTTTCCAGGGTGATCAGCGAGTCCTCGGCCTCGACGGCATCGCCGGCCTCGACCAGCACCTCGATGATCTCAACTTCGTCAGCATTGCCGATGTCGGGCAGGTTGATGGTTTCGATGGTCATCCGGCGCTCCTTACAGCATCAGTTCGCGAAGATCGGTGAGCGTGCGCGAGAGCGTGGTCATGAACCGCGCACCCTCGGCGCCATCGATGACGCGGTGATCGTAGGACAGCGCCAGCGGCAGCATCAGGCGCGGCACGAATTCCGAGCCGTTCCAGACCGGCTGCATGCTCGCCTTGGAAACGCCCAGGATGCCCACCTCCGGACCATTGACGATCGGCGTGAACTGGGTGCCGCCAATGCCTCCGAGGCTGGAGACCGAGAACGTACCGCCGGAGAGATCCGCGCCAGTCAGCTTGCCGTTGCGGGCGCGTTCCGAAATGGCCATCAGTTCCTCGGAGAGTTCGAAGATGCCCTTCTGATCGACGTCGCGCACGACCGGTACCAGCAGGCCGTTGGGGGTATCGACCGCCACGCCCAAGTTGATGTACTTCTTGACGATCAGGTTCTCGCCGTCCGGGGCGAGCGAGGCGTTCATGTGCGGGAACTCGCGCAAGACGTGCGCCAGCGCCTTGAGCACGAACACCAGGGGAGTCATCTTGATGCCGGCCTTTTCGGCGCGCGGTTTCAATGACTTGCGGAAGTCCTCGAGTTCGGTGATGTCGGTCTCGTCGAACTGTGTGACGTGCGGGATATTGAGCCAGGCCGTCGACAGATGCTTGCCGGAAAGCTTCTTGATGCGCGAGAGCGGCTTTTCCTCGATCTCGCCGAATTGGGAGAAGTCGATTTCCGGCAGCGGCGGGATGCCCGCCCCGCTAGCAGCGCCGCCCTTGGCCACGCCTTCCATGACCGTCTTGATCGCGCCTTCGACGTCTTCCTGACGGATACGGCCCTTGGGACCGGTGCCAGTGACATTGGCCAGGTCCACGCCCAGTTTTCGGGCGAAAACACGCACCGATGGACTGGCGTGGAAGGCAGCACCGGCGCTCTGGCGATTGACGGGCGCGGGCGTCTGTGCGGGCTCAGCGGGCTTCTCGGCAGCCGGTGCCGACTTCTCGGTCTCGACCGGTTTCTCGTCCGGCGTTCCCTCGGCTGGCTCTTCCTTGGCCGACTCGTTCTGACTTGACGGCGTTGCGGCGTCTTCCCCGGAATCTTCCTCGGCCTCGATTTCGGCGATCAGATCTCCCTGTTTCAGGGCGTCGTCCACCTTGACCAGCACCTTCTTGATCTCGCCCGCGTAGGGGGACGGGATCTCCATCGTGGCCTTGTCGGACTCCAGCGTGATCAGCGAGTCTTCCTTTTCCACCCGGTCGCCGGGCGAGATCAGCACCTCGATAACCGGGGTGTTGTCGTAATTGCCGATATCGGGGAGGGTGATCGACTTGATGGCCATCAGCCTGTCTCCATGAAAGGTTGCATGCGCGTCCGCGTCTGTTTGCGGGCGTCGGATCGAATGGGGCCGGTGCCCCGCGTCATGCCGGCATGAGCGGGGCAGGGGCGGTAGGTCTTAGCGCTCGATCGGCGGGCCGCAGTCCGGATCGATGTCGTATTTCTTGATCGCCTCGGTGACCTTGGTGGCCGGGATGGTGCCTTCGTCGGCCAGGGCCTTGAGCGCGGCGACCACGATGTGGGCCGCGTCGACCTCGAAGAAACGACGCAGTGCCGCGCGGGTATCGGAGCGGCCGTAGCCGTCGGTGCCCAGGATGGTGAACGAATTCGGCACGAATCGACGGATCTGATCCGGGTAGGCCTGGATGTAGTCGGTCGCCGCGATAACCGGGGCGTTGCGTTCCTCGAGGGCGGCGGTGATATACGGCGTCTTGGGAGCGGCTTCTGGGTGCAGGCGGTTGTGACGCTCGCAGGCCTGGCCTTCGCGGGCCAGCTCGGTGAAGCTGGTGGCCGACCAGACATCGGCTGCAACCTTCCAGTCGTCCTCGAGCATCACGGCGGCGGCCTCGGCCTCACGCAGGATGCTGCCGGAGCCCATCAGCTGGACACGGCTCTTGAGCTTTTTCTTGCTCTCGCGCAGGCGGTAGGCGCCCTTGAGAACCCCTTCCTCGATACCCTCGGGCATCGCCGGGTGCGAGTAGTTCTCGTTCATCGCGGTGATGTAGTAGTAGCAATCCTGCTTTTCCTCGACCATCGCCTGCAGGCCTTCACGGATGATGATCGCCATCTCGTAGCCGTAGGTCGGATCGAAGACGCGGCAGCTGGGCACGACCGAGAACATCATGATGTTGTGGCCGTCGTTGTGCTGCAGACCCTCGCCCTCGAGCGTGGTCCGGCCGGCGGTCGCCCCAATCAGGAAGCCACGCGCCCGGATGTCGCCCGCCAGCCAGGCCAGATCGCCCACGCGCTGGTAGCCGAACATCGAGTAGTAGATGTAGAACGGCACCATCGCCTCGCCGTAGTTGGCGTAGGCGGTGGCGGCGGCCAGCCACGAGGACATCGAGCCGGCCTCGTTGATGCCTTCCTGCAGCACCTGGCCGTTGGCCGCCTGCTTGTACCAGGCCACCTGGTCGGAATCGACCGGCTCGTAGAGCTGACCGGCGGGGTCGTAGATACCCACCTGGCGGAACAACCCCTCGAGACCGAAGGTGCGGGCCTCGTCTGGGATGATCGGCACGACGCGCTTGCCGAGCTTCTTGTCGCGCAGGATCATCGCCAGGATGCGACCGAAGAGCATGGTCGAGGACATCTCGCGCTCGCCGGTGCCCTTGAGGATCATGTCGAAGGCCTTGAGCTCCGGTGCCGGGATGGACTCGGCGCGGTCGACGCGGGAGGGCAGGTAGCCGCCCAGCTCCTTGCGCCGCTCGTTCATGTACTTGATCAGCTCGTGGCTGTCGTCCGGCTTGTAGAACGGCACGTTCTTCTCGAGCTGCTCGTCGGAAATCGGCAGGCCGAAACGGTCGCGAAAGTACTTCAGCCCGTCGTTGTCCAACTTCTTCTGCTGGTGGGCTGTCATCGCGCCTTCGCCGAACGGGCCCATGCCGTAACCCTTGATGGTCTTGGCGATGATGACGGTCGGCTTGCCCTTGCAGTCGTTGGCCGCCTTGTAGGCCGCGTACATCTTGCGCGGGCTGTGGCCACCACGGGTGAGCGAGAAGATCTCGTCGTCGGTCATGTTCTTGACCAGCTCGGCGGTCTCCGGGTACTTGCCGAAGAAGTGCTCGCGGACGAAGGCGCCATCCTTGGCCTTGTAGGCCTGATATTCGCCGTCGGGAACCTCCATCATCCGTTCCATCAGCTTGCCCGACTTGTCGCGAGCCAGCAGCTCGTCCCAGCCCGGTCCCCAGATGACCTTGATCACGTTCCAGCCGGCGCCACGGAAGCTGCCCTCGAGTTCCTGGATGATCTTGCCGTTGCCGCGAACCGGGCCATCGAGGCGCTGCAGGTTGGCGTTGACGATGAAGACCAGATTGTCGAGCTTCTCGCGCACGGCCAGGCCGATGGCGCCGAGTGATTCCGGCTCATCCATCTCGCCATCACCGAGGAAGGCGTAGACCTTGCGGCTGTTGATCTTGCCGAAACCGCGCGCGTCCATGTATTTCATGAAGCGTGCCTGGTAGATCGCCATCAGCGGCCCGAGGCCCATGGAGACGGTCGGGAACTGCCAGAAGTCCGGCATCAGCCATGGGTGCGGGTAGGAGCTCAGCCCATCCTTGTGCGCTTCCTGGCGATAGTTGAGCAGTTGGTCTTCGGTGATGCGTCCCTCGAGGTACGCCCGGGCGTACATCCCCGGCGCGACGTGACCCTGGAAGAACACCATGTCGGCGCCTTCCGGATGGTCGTGACCCTTGAAGAAGTGGTTCAGGGCGACCTCGTACATGGTCGCGCTGGACTGATAGGAGGCGATGTGGCCGCCGACCGAGCTTTCCTTGTTGGCCCGCACCACGATCGCCATGGCGTTCCAGCGGATCAGAGCGCGCAGGCGCTGCTCGATCTGACGGTCGCCAGGATACTGCGGCTCGTTCTCGGGCGGAATGGTGTTGATGTAGGGGGTGGTCGCGGAGTAGGGGGTGTCGATGCCGTGCTGGCGCGCCAGCTCGATCATGTTGCCAATCAAATGGCGGGCCTTTTCCGTCCCTTCAAAGCTGACCACTGCCTCGAGTGCGTCGAGCCATTCCCGGGTTTCCTGCGGATCCTGATCGATGTAATCGGTCACAAGCACTCCTCAAAGCTGTCGTTGGGCGCGTCCGAAATCCCCATAAAGCGCCTCGTGGCGGGGTTTCGATGGTCGCACCGGACCAAAATTTGCGGCTCATTATGCGTGATTCCGCCGAGTTTTCCTATGTTCGAGCGCACGGCGAAGCCGTTTCACGCCGCCTGTGGGCGGTCGAGGTCACGCGGCAAGTGCCGTATTGACGCCGCTTGGCATGGCGTAATCGGGGGATTGAAAACCCCTATGCCCTGTCATGGCGCAGCGGTGTCTATATAATGGCGCGATCTCGTGCCAAGCACATCGCAAACATAAATCGAAATCAGGAGTTCTGATGAGTAATCCCGCGGCCCCCAAGAAGCTCGGCAAGGTGGTACTGGCCTACTCCGGCGGCCTGGACACCTCGGTGATCCTCAAGTGGCTGGAAGAGACCTACGACTGCGAGGTAGTCACCTTCACCGCGGACCTGGGGCAGGGCGAGGAGCTCGACCCGGCGCGTGAGAAGGCCGAGAAGATGGGCGTCAAGGAAATCTACATCGACGACCTGCGCGAGACCTTCGTCCGCGACTACGTCTTCCCGATGTTCCGCGCCAACGCCATCTACGAAGGCGAATATCTGCTCGGCACGTCCATCGCCCGCCCGTTGATCGCCAAGCGCCTGGTGGACATCGCCCGAGAGACCGGTGCCGATGCCGTCGCCCACGGCGCGACCGGGAAGGGCAACGACCAGGTGCGCTTTGAGCTCAACGCCTACGCACTTAATCCTGAGATCAAGGTGATCGCCCCGTGGCGCGAGTGGGACCTCACCTCCCGCGAGAAGCTGATGAACTACGCGGAGTCTCGCGAGATCCCGGTCGACTTTGCCGCCGCCGGCAAGAAATCGCCGTACTCCATGGACGCCAATCTGCTGCACATCTCCTACGAGGGCGGGAATCTCGAGGACCCGTGGTGGGAGCCGGAAGAGGAGATGTGGCGTTGGTCGGTCAGCCCCGAGCGCGCGCCCGACGAGGCCACCGAGATCACCATCGGCTTCGAGAAGGGTGACCCGGTCTCGATCAACGGCGAGACGCTTTCGCCAGCCGAGCTGCTGCTCAAGCTCAATCAATTGGGCGGCGCCAACGGGATCGGTCGGCTCGACATGGTCGAGAACCGCTACGTGGGCATGAAGTCACGCGGCTGCTATGAAACCCCGGGCGGCACGATCCTCCTGAAGGCGCGTCGCGCACTCGAGTCGCTCACGCTCGATCGTGGCGAAGCCCACATGAAGGATGAATTGATGCCCAAGTACGCGGAGTTGGTGTACAACGGTTACTGGTTCGCCCCCGAGCGCGAGATGCTGCAAAAGGCCATCGACGCGACCCAGGACAACGTCAACGGCGACGTCCGCCTGCGCCTGTACAAGGGCAACGTGATCGTTGCCGGCCGCCGGTCCGACAACAGCCTGTTCGATCCAGCGATCGCGACATTCGAGGACGACGCCGGTGCCTACGACCAGCGCGATGCCGAGGGCTTCATCAAGCTCAACGCCCTACGCCTGCGTATCAGCGCGAAGGCCGGCCGTCGCGGTTGAAAGGGGGGTAAAGGGCGCTCCGGCAGGACACCGGGGAGCCCTGCCTTCGTGACAGGGACGAACCGCCCCGTACCCGCAAGGGCGTGATTCACAGGCAAGGGATGTCTGGCATGAAGCGAGTGGCAAACCGCAGAGGAATGGGCGCCATGATGGTGCCTGGGCCGATAGGGCGGGTCGTGGCGTTGGCCACGGCCCGCCTTTTTATTGTCTTCGGTTCGTCCAGCCGAGCGGGGATCGGTTTGATGCAACACACCGTGCAACGCCTGTTGTTCGGCACCATCTTGTTAGCGGCGTGGCAGTCCCCGATCCATGCCCAGGCCTGGGCGAGTGAAGATCGACTGATCAGTATCGGCGTGCTCACCATCACCAGTAAGGAAGAGGCGCAGGCGCGCTGGAATCCGACCGCCGACTACCTCAGTGACCGCATCGAGGGAGCGCGGTTCGAGATCCGGCCGCTGTACCTACAGGAAGTGGCGCGTGCCGTCCGGCAGAACGAATTGCACTTCGTGCATCTCCAGCCGCTTCAATTCGTCCAGTTGCGTGCCGACTACGGCCTTGAAGCATTGGCCACCCGCGTGGTCAACGGGGCGGGCAGCCCGAGTAATCGCTTCGGCTCAGTGATCGTTAGGCTGTCTGATCGCAATGAGATCAACGACCTTGCTGACTTGCAGGGGGCGATCGTCGCGGGGGTGGCACCCAATGCCCTTGGGGCGTGGATCCTTGGTGCCGAGGAGATCGAGCGGGCCGGGCTCTCGATCGATGACGACATCCTGCCCCTGTTCGTCGGCCTACCCATGAGCAACGTGCTTGGCGCGGTGGCAGCCGGCCGGGCGGATGCCGGAATTGTGCGGGCCGACGTGCTCACGCGGGAAATCGAGGCCGGGCATTATTCACCCGAGACATTCCACGTGCTCAACCGCGTCAGTGAACCGGGTTATCCGCATGTCCTCTCGACTCGGCTGGTACCACAGTGGCCGTTGGCCGTGACGTCCCGAGTGGAGCCGGGCTTGCGCCAACAAGTCCGTTCGGCGCTGCTCTCGATGCCGGCCGATTCTGCCCCCATCCGTGTCGCCAACATCTCCGGCTGGTCCGAACCGGTTGATTACGGTGACCTCGAGGCGCTGGCCGATCGATGGCTGACGCCACCGGTAAGCGTGGTCGACTGGTTGCGTGCCCATTGGTGGGTCGTGCCCGTCGGTTTGAGTGCGGTTTTGTCCCTCTTGCTCTGGCAGCAATGGAGAGCCCGCTGCCTTCTGGCCCGGCGCGAACGCGAGCACCGGGCCGCACTGACCGCGATGCATGATGGTGTCGTGACGCTCGATGGAGAGGGACGCATCCAGTTTCTCAACCCCTCGGCCGAGCGGTTGCTTCCCGAGGGAATGCAGCCGGTTGACGCCATGGGTCTGCGACTGACGGATGTGTTCGCGTTGATGTTGCGCCATGACTCTCATGACTTTTCCCTGACCAGCATGATTGAACAGGTTGCGACCCGCGGTTGGGTGGAATACGCGGTGATCCTGGCGCATGGCTATCCCCGTCGGGTGCTCAACCTGACGGCCGCACGGATGGACGATATTGGTGATCACGGCGAGGTTCAGCGGCTGGTCGTTTCAATGATGGACATCACCGAGCTCGACGAGACCAGCCGTCAGTTGGCCTATCGCGCCACGCACGACGAGCTCACCGGCCTGCTGACGCGACGCCATTTCCTTGATCAGATCGAGTCGCGGATGCAACCCACTGATTCAAACCAGCATGGTGAAGCCGGAACACTACTCTGGATCGATCTGGATCATTTTCGCC
This sequence comes from Halothiobacillus sp., assembly GCA_016278265.1. GTDB lineage: Bacteria > Pseudomonadota > Gammaproteobacteria > Halothiobacillales > Halothiobacillaceae > Guyparkeria. The sequence goes on from JADQCE010000002.1 coordinate 979,328, forward strand.
TGGTAAACGAAGGAGGCTCGCATCGGATGGGCGACGAGCTGCTCCGACGTCTGGCGGGCTACCTCGGTGTCATGCTGCCGCCCAATACGCCGGTGGGGCGCCTCGGTGGTGACGAGTTCGGCATCTACCTGGCCGCCTCGGCCGGTAATGGCTGGCCGGAACGAATACTTCAGGCGATCCGGGATTTCCGTCTCGATGGAGACGATCAGGCGTTGCGCACGTCGGCCAGCATCGGGGTACGCGAGATGGCCGACGGCGGGGGCTACAACGCCGCCACGGTCCTAGAAGAGGCCGAATCGGCCTGTGTCACCGCCCAAAAGCTTGGCGGTAACCGGCTGGTGGTGTTCGAAGAAAATGGTGACCAGCGGTCCTTGCGCCAAAGCGATTTCGCCGAACTTAACCGTCTCAAGCATGCCGTCGAACAGGATCGGTTCGTGTTGCATGCGCAGGAAATCCACGCCATCGGCCCCGCCGGAACCGACGGGATGCGTCTCGAGGTGTTGCTGCGACTGGCCGGAGAAGATGGCCGGATCGGCTCGCCGGCCCCTTTGATCGAGCTGGCCGAGCGATTCAACTACATGCCGCAGATCGACCGGTGGGTGGTCCGCCGGACACTCCAGACCTTGCGTGATCATTTGGTCGAGGGTGCCGCACCGCCGACGCGCTTGACGATCAATCTCTCCGGCCAGTCGATGAAGGATGGTGAGCTGGTCGGCTTTGTCCGGGACGAATTGCGACGCTATGAGGTCGATCCAACGTGGTTATGCTTTGAAATCACCGAGACCTCGGCCATCGCGAATTTTGATCAAGCGGCCGAGCTGATAGCCTCGCTGCGTGAGCTCGGTTGCCTGGTGGCACTGGACGATTTCGGTGGTGGCTTGATCTCGTTCGAGTTTCTTCGCCGACTCAAGCCGGACATCGTCAAGATTGACGGCAAGCTGGTCTGCGACCTGGAGCAAGACCGAGTCGCGGCCGTGATCGTCGAGTCCATTCACGACGTGGCGCGAGTCATGGGAGCCCGTACGGTGGGTGAGTGGGTGGAAACGCCGACCACGTTGGCGCAACTCGAGCGCATTGGGGTCGACTTTGTGCAGGGCTACCTGCTGCATCGTCCGGAACCATTGGTCGAGCGACTCGCCGCGGAGCGACAGGCACTGACTGGCTGAACTCGTCGGCCCAGCTTTCAAAGGGCGGGTATTTGACGCCCCGCCGACCGGGTCGGTTCGGGGATTGATCCTCGTGGATGCGATCATTCCTGTATCAGCGACTGATCATCAAGGAATCATTGATAATGACGATTAAATGCCGCGACTCGGCACGGGTTGTAAATTGCGCATGAGTGGAGTGCAGACCGGTCGACTGTTTGTATTCGCCGGCCAATGGATCGCGTCTGCATTGTTTGCCCTGACATCGATTGCGCTCGTCGGTCCAGCATCCGCACAGGCAGACAAGGACAGCGCGGCAACGCCGATTCAAATCGGTGTGCTTGCCTACGCAGGCAAGGATGAGGCACTCAACCGCTGGCAGGCGACTGCCGACTACCTGAGCGAACGCAACACGGGCTATCGTTTCGTCATCAAGCCCCTCTTTCTCTCCGAGTTGCGCAATGCGTTTGTCGAAGGGCGACTTGATTTCGTATTGACGCAATCGCTGCAATTCGCGGAGCTGTCCCGACTGGACTCCATATGGCCGTTGGCGACCCTGGTGGTCAAGGGCAACGGCCAGCAACTGGAGCAGTTGGGCGCGGTGATCTTCACCCGCCAAGGCACCGGCTTTGTTGAGCTCGATGACCTGGTTGGCGCCCGCATCGCCGGCACCAGCCCGAATGCGCTGGGCGGCTGGCTGCTCGGGATGCAGGCGCTGGAGGATTCCGGTCTGGATGTCGAGCACCAGATCACGCCGATCTTCACGGGATTGCCATTGGAAGCGGTGGTGGATGCGGTGCTCGATGGCCGAGCGCATGCGGGGGTGGTCCGTTCGAGCTTCTTCCAGCGCTATCTAGAAGCCTATCCCGATAGCCGATTGGTTCCAGTGGGGCAGGCGAGACGTGAGGGGTTCCCTTACCCCAGCAATACCCCGTTGGTCCCCGAGTGGCCGTTTGCCGCCACCGCCCGGGCGCCGGACGGACTGGTCGCCAGTGTTGCTCGTCAACTGATCGCGATGCCGGGCGGCACGCCGGCGGCCGAGCAGGCGCGTATCGTAGGATGGCGTACGCCACTGGACTATTCCATCGTCGACCGGCTGCACGACAAGTGGCTCCCCGAGCCGATCTCACCCGCCTCCCTGCTGCGACATTTCTGGCAGTACCTGGTGCTCATTCTGGCGGTGGTTCTGGCCTTGTTTGCCTGGCAGGCGCGCCGCGCCGCGCGGCGACTCGGTGCCGAAAAACGTCGTCTTCGACGCGCTTTCTCCGGCCTGCATACCGGTGCGGTACTCACCGACGCCTCGGGACATATCCTGCTCACCAATCGAGCGGTCGAGACATTTGCACGCGCGGATCTCGACGGCGAGCTGGCCGGACGGTCCTTCTGCGAGGTGTTCAACCTCCAGATAGAGGGACTGTCACCGCAGTGTGCGTTCGCTGATCTGGTCGAGCAGATTGAGACCCAAGAGACGCACTCGGTCGATGGCATGATCGAACGCGACAATCAGCGATTTGACGTCAATCTCAAACTCAGTCGGCTGGAGGCTGAGGGCGGCACCCAGTTGCTCGTATCGATGCTGGATGTCACCGATCTGCGCTCGGCCAATGCCCTGCTGACCTACCGGGCTACCCATGACCGGTTGACCGGTGTCCTCAATCGGGAGGCCATGGAGGAATTTCTTTCCCAGGCCATGCCCGGCAAGGCCCCGCGCAACGAGCCAGTCCACGCCAGTTGTCTGGTCTGGACCGATCTGGACGAATTCCGACTGCTCAATGAAATCGGCAGCCGCGAGTTGGGCGACCGTATTCTCGCCTCGCTGGCCAGCCACTTCTCGCTTGAATTACCGTCGGACGCCGTTCTTGCTCGCATGGGGGTCGACGAATTCGCCATCTGGATGCCATTAGCCAGTCGTGATACCTGCGCGCTGGTCGCCCGTGAGGTGCTGGAAATCATTCACTCCTTTCAGCTGCCGGATGAGCACGAGCACCTGCGGCTCAAGGCTAGTGTCGGCGTGACCCGCATCGACAGCGACGATCTACTGGCCTCGCGCCGCCTGGAGGATGCCGAACGTGCCTGCCAGAGCGCCCAACGACTGGGCGGCGATCGGGTGGTGCAGTTCTCCGGTGAAGACACCGAATTGCTGGAGCGTGAGCAGCAGATCGAACGCTACAACGCGCTGCAGGCAGCAATTGCCGAGGACCGGCTTGATCTTGCCGCCCAGCGCATCGTCCCGGTAGCCGCAGGCACTCCAATAATCCACGAAATGCTCCTGCGCGTGACGGGCGGCGATGGGCGCCTGCGATTTCCGAGTGAATACATCGAGATCGCGGAAAAACATAATGCCATGGGCGAAATTGATCGCTGGGTGATACGCCAGAGCTGCCGCTGGCTCGCTCGCCAGTCCCCGGATAGCGGCACCTTGAGCATCAACCTGTCGGCTCATTCGGTGCAGGACCCGGAGATGCTGGACTTCATCCGCCAGGAACTCGGCGTCTGGGGTGCGGATCCCGCCCGTGTTGTCTTCGAGATCACCGAAACCGCGGCGATTCTCAACCTCGATCAGGCCGAACGATTGATCGGATCGATGCGTCGAATTGGGTGTCGGTTTGCCCTGGATGACTTCGGCGGCGGTTTCCTTTCATTCGAATACCTGCGTCGCCTCAACCCGGATATCGTCAAGATCGACGGGCGACTGATCGAAGACCTGTCACACGATCCCGTGGCCGCGGTAATCGTCTCCGCCATCGTGCAGGTGTCTCGCGTCATGGGCGCGCAGACCGTGGCCGAGTGGGTGGAAACCGATGACCAATACCGGCGGGTGATCGAGATGGGTGTCGATTACATCCAAGGCTTCTTGCTACATCGTCCGGCGCCGTTGGACCAGCGTTAAGCCAACCACTGTGCGTGTTCGCATGGCCTGACGCAATCGTCTACAGTCGCGCCCCTCCAGATCAAACACGACTTCGATTCAAACCTATTGGGAGACGACGCATGCGCATTCTTCACACCATGATCCGTGTCAGTGATCTCGAGAAGTCATTGGCCTTCTATACCGACGTGCTCGGCATGAAACTCCTGCGCCAACAGGACTACCCGGCCGGCGAATTCACGTTGGCCTTCGTCGGTTATGGCGAGGAGAGCGAAACGGCGGTGCTCGAGTTGACCTACAACTGGGGCGATCACCAATACGACCTCGGTGACGGTTATGGCCACATCGCAATCGAGGTTGATGATGTCTACGCGGCGGCCGAGAAAATTGCTGAAAAAGGGGGCAAGATCCTGCGTGAACCCGGCCCGATGAATGCAGGCTCTACCGTCATCGCGTTCGTCGCGGATCCCGACGGTTATGCCATTGAATTGATCGGCGCGAAGTGATGTGAAAAAAGGCCGCTGTCAAGGCTTGACAGGCGATATTTTCCACATCAAGCAGGGCGCAACATGGGTTGCGCCTTTTTTGTGGACGACGAATCAGTCAGTTAGCCAACACCAAACGCTAACCCGTTGTTATTAATAAACTCTGCTCGAAGAGCGACAATTTGGTTAAAAATTAACCAATAGCGTCTCCTGCCTTGTGGGACCGACAATCTTGGGTTTCTTCCACATAGTTATCCACAGTTTCTGTGAAAAACTTTGTAGGCACGTTTCCAGTCTGATTCCGGATGAAGTTTGCCAGTCTGTGTCACACAAAAATGTGGGTCGAGGGGGGATTCGCCGCTGGGGACCGGGGAGCTGTTTGATCAGTGGCACCGAGGTTCATTCGGGAGGCAACACGCAACTGTCACATTCACGGCGTAAGCTGCGATATATCCTTTAATCCATATACTGCAGCCGCACAGATTTTGTCCTTCGACACGAACGGGAGAGTTAAGGCATGGCGATTCGGGTAGGCATCAACGGTTTCGGGCGTATCGGCCGGTTGGCCTTTCGGGCATTGGCCGAACGTCCGGAACTCGATCTCGAGGTGGTGCATGTCAACGAAACGGCGGCCGATGCCGCCTGCATGGCCCACCTGACCGAATTCGACTCTGTGCATGGTCGTTGGCAACAATCGATCGCGGGGGAGGGCGACACCCTGACACTGGCCGGGCGGGATATTCGCTTTACTCAAAGCGAGTCGGTCGAAGGGATCGGCTGGGCCCGCTCCGCGGTCGATGTGGTGATCGAATCGACCGGTCGCTGGCGGCAGTTCGACGAGATTAGTCCGCATCTGAAGCAGGGGGCGTCCCGCGTCGCGGTGGCCGCCCCTGTCAAGCACGACGACGTGCTGAACGTCGTGATGGGGGTCAATCACGACCTATTCGATCCCAGCCGTCACAAGGTCGTTACCGCCGCTTCCTGCACCACCAATTGCTTGGCGCCGGTGGTCAAGGTGCTCCACGAAGGGCTGGGAATCCAGCGCGGCACGATGACCACCATGCACGACCTGACCAACACCCAGGTGGTGGTCGACAAGGGCGACAAGGACTGGCGGCGCGCCAGGGCGTCATCGATGTCACTTTCCCCCACCACGACGGGGTCGGCAAAGGCCATTGGCGCGATCTTTCCGGAACTCGACGGGCGGCTGAACGGAATGGCCGTGCGGGTGCCGCTGCTCAATGCCTCGTTGACCGATTTCGTGTTCACGCCGGGACGTTCCACCTCGGTCGATGAGGTAAATGGGCTTTTGCGTGAGGCCGCCAACGGGGAGTTGAAGGACATCCTGGGGTTCGAGACCCGCCCACTGGTCTCGGTGGACTACACCAATGACCCGCGCTCCTCGATCATCGATGCGCCGTCGACGATGGTGATAGACAGGGACCTGGTGAAGGTGCTCGCCTGGTATGACAACGAGTGGGGCTATGCCCAACGGCTGGTCGAACTCGTGTCGATGATCGGTCGGGACTGATACAAAGCATCCGGAGTCATCATGCCCCTTGCCATGACCCAGGCATTGCGCCATTACCTCACGATCACCGGCAACTATTGGCTGTTCACCCTGACCGACGGGGCGATCCGCATGCTGGTAGTGCTGCACTTCTACCAGCTCGGCTACTCGCCGTTCGCCATCGCGATGCTGTTTCTCTTCTACGAGTTCTTCGGCATCGTCACCAACCTGGTGGGTGGCTGGCTGGGCGCGCGCATCGGCCTGAATCGAACCATGCAGGTCGGTACCGGGCTGCAGATCGCCGCCTTGCTGATGTTGACGGTTCCGGATGCCTGGCTGACCGTGGCCTACGTCATGCTGGCCCAAGCGCTTTCCGGCATCGCAAAGGACCTCAACAAGATGTCAGCGAAGGCCGGGGTCAAGCTGGTCGCGCGCGAGGGGAACGCGCAGTTGTTCCGCTGGGTCGCTTGGATCACCGGCTCGAAAAATGCCTTGAAGGGGGCCGGGTTCTTCCTCGGTGCCGTGTTGCTGGCGGCCATCGGATTCCAGGGGGCGATGGGGCTGCTTGCCGGACTTTTGATGATGGGGTTCCTGATGACGCTGACGCTGCCGGGCGGTTTCGGCGCTATCAAGGCCAAGACCGGCTTTCGCCAGATGTTCGCTCGCGAGCCGTTGATCAACTGGCTGGCTGCGGCCCGACTGTTCCTGTTCGGCGCGCGCGATGTCTGGTTCGTCGTGGCGCTCCCGGTATTCCTGGTATCGATCGGGTGGGATTTCCACTGGGTCGGGGCGTATCTCGCGCTGTGGGTGATCGGTTACGGGGTGGTCCAGTCCGCGGCCCCTTGGTTGCTTGGTGCGCGCCGACCGAAGGACGGACCACGCCTCGGTGGCCAGGGTGATGGCTCACGTGATGGTCCGGGTGCCCGCACGGCGGTGATCTGGAGTTTCGCCCTGGTCCTGCCGCTGAGCGCGCTCCTGCTGGCCATTGCCTCTGGGCAGACGGCCGGCTGGATCATCACGCTGGGGCTGGCATTCTTCGGCGTGGTGTTCGCGCTCAATTCGGCGACCCACTCGTACCTGGTATTGCGCTATTCGGCCGATGAAAAGGCATCGCAAAACGTCGGCTTCTATTACGCCGCCAATGCCGGTGGCCGATTGCTGGGCACGGTGCTCTCCGGGGCGAGCTATCAGTGGCTGGGCATTGCGGGCAGCCTCGGTTTTGCACTGGCCTTCGTGGTGATTGCGGGCCTTCTGAGTCTGCGACTCGTCGCGCTGGAATCGAGCCTGGGCGGGGAGGGCGACAGCGCCGTCAGGTAGCGTCAGCCATTGCCCCGCTTTTAGGGCGGCTTTCCGCGTTCTACCTATCTACACTCGGTAGCCTGACGAAGGCGGAAAAGGAGACCGATAGGGGCAATGACGAAATCATCTGACACGCGCAAGGAAGGTCTGGAGCATGCGCTGGAACTGGTGCGCCAGTGCGCCACCGACGACGGGTTCCTTGCCTCGCCCACCCAGCGGGACAACTATCGCCGGGTTTGGGCCCGTGACGGGGTGATCATCGGGCTGGCCGCCTTGATGACCGGGGAAGAGTCACTGGTAGTCACGATGCGCAAGACGCTCAGCACCTTGGCCCGTCATCAGGGCCCCCATGGCGAGATCCCCAGCAATGTCGATACCACCACGCAACGCATCAGCTACGGTGGCACCACTGGGCGCGTGGATGCGGATCTCTGGTTCGTGATCGGTTGCGCCGAGTACTGGCGTGCCACCGAGGATGACGCCTTTCTGGCGGAAATCCTGCCGTCCCTGGAGCGCGTGCGTTTCCTGCTGGGAGCATGGGAGTTCAATGACCGCGGCCTGATCTACGTCCCGCAGACCGGTGACTGGGCCGACGAATATGTCCAGTCCGGCTACATCCTGTACGACCAGCTGCTCTACTTGCAGGCCTTGCGCTCGTTCTGCCGGATCCACGCCCATGTCCACGGTTCGGCCGACCATCAACTCCAGGATCGAACCACGCGACTGCTTCACCTGATTCGCAGTAATTTCTGGTTCAATGGCAATGCGCCGGCGGACATCTACCATGACGTGCTGTACGAAAAAGGGCGCAAGGCCGCGCCGCACCGCGACGATCAATACTGGATGCCGTTTTTCTCACCGACCGGCTATGGTTATCGATTTGACGCCTTCGCGAATATCTTGGCCAATCTATTCCGTGTGGCGACCGACGGGCAGGGCGATCAGGTCGATGCCTATATCGCGAAGATCACGCCCGAGGCCATGCCACTCCTGCCGGCCTTTCACCCCATCATCGAACCCGTGGACCGGGACTGGGAAAGCCTGCAGATGATGTTCTCGTACACCTTCAAGAACAAACCGTACGAGTTCCACAACGGAGGGCTCTGGCCGATGCTCACGGGCTTTTATGTCGCCGACCTGGCCAGCCGCGGACACACGGTAAAGGCCCGATTACACCTCGACGCCATCCATGCGGCCAATGCCTTGTCGATGGAGGATGAGCCCTGGTCATTCCCGGAGTTCGTGCACGGGCGGAAGCTCACGCCGGGTGGGACACGATGCCAGGGGTGGAGTGCCGCCGCCGCGGTCACTGCTCATCACGCCCTGCAGGGAGAACCTCTTTTCAGGATCGACGATGACGAGTGAACTGCTGGTCTGTACCGACCTCGACCGAACCCTGATCCCGAACGGCCACCAGCCGGAATCACCGGACGCACGGGATCTGTTCCGCCGACTGGTCCAACGCCCCGAGGTCACGCTGGCTTACGTCAGCGGCCGTGACCGGCACCTGCTCGAATCGGCAATCGACCAGTTCGCGCTGCCGGTACCGGATTTCGCCATCGGCGACGTGGGGACGACGATCTACCGCGTCGACGAGGGCACCTGGCACCCCTGGGAAGCCTGGGCGGACGAGATCGCGGCGGACTGGGGCGGCAAGGATCGCCAAACACTCGCCGGGATGCTCGAGGGCATCCCGGATATCGAACCCCAGGAACCGGAAAAACAGAACACCTACAAGCTCAGCTATTACGCCCCAGCGGCTCTGGATGGAGACGCGCTTGCCGGGCGCATTGGCGAGCGTCTGGCGCAAGCGGGTGTGCGCGGCAGCGTTATCTGGAGCATCGACGAGATGCGCGATATCGGACTGGTTGATGTGCTTCCGGCCAGCGCTACCAAGGTGCATGCGATCCGGTTTCTCCAGGCGCATTTGCACATGCCGCAAGCCCGGACGGTCTTCGCCGGCGACAGTGGCAACGACCTGCCAGCGCTGACCAGTGGCCTTCAGGCGATCGTGGTGGCCAATGCAAGGGAGGAGGTCAAGCAGGCCGCCCTCCACGCCACCGCCAAGCGGGGTATCGAGAATTGCCTGTACGTCGCCCGCGGGGGATGGCATGGGATGAACGGCAATTACGCGGCAGGCATCCTCGAAGGCATCGTGCACTTCATACCCGAGGCGCGGTCTTGGTTGGAGATCGAGTGAGAAGGGGGGCGATTCAGTCCTCGCCCGCCCCCTCTACCATCGCCATGAAGGCGTCGGCGAGCGGATTGCGCGCCCGACCGACCGCCTCGATCCGTCCCAGGCGGCGGGTGGGCAGCTCGCCGTCTCCACACTTGAGCCGCAGCAATCCTTCACGCTGAAGGGTGGTAGGCAACACGGCCCATCCGACCCCCGTGGCGGCCAGTACCGCGATGGAATCCAACTGGTTGATCTCGATGATCGCCGGCGGCAACAGTCGCCGGTCGTCGAGCCAACGGTCGATGGCCATGCGTGTGCTGGTGGCTTCCGCGGGCAAGATCAATGGCAGTCGCTTGCCGATTCGATCCAGCGCCGTTGGCCTGCCTCCCGGACAATGCCGTTTTGCCACCACCGGCTGCATGATCTCCTCCCAGAGCACGCGCGTACGTACCCGATCATCGAGGCGGGGAGGCAGGGTGGCATAGGCCAGCGCCGACTCGCCCATCGCAACCTGCTCGATCGCCCGTTCGGAATCGTGAAAACTCAAATCGAGCAGCACCTCGGGATAGTGTTCCGAGAAGCGCTCGAGTACCCCGGGTAGGAGATGCAACCCGGCATAGTGACTCAGGGACAGGGCCAGCCGGCCGCTGAGCACCTCGCCACTGACCTCGGCTGCCGTCACGATGTCGTCCAGACAGGTCTGTACCTCGCGCACGGCGGGAAGCAGCCGTTCACCTCGGTAAGTCAGGACGACCCGCTGGCCAAGTCGATCGAACAGGCGGAATCCCAACCGGTCTTCGAGCTGCGCCAGACGCTTGGAAACGGCCGGCTGACTGATGTGCAACCGGGTTGCCGCCGCCGAGAACGAACCGGTTTCGGCCACCGCCAGAAAGGTCAGCAACTGCTGGGTGTCCAGGTGAAGGGGATTCAACGTTTATCTCCGACATTCGACCTTACAGGGGCCAATTATAACCATTTAGAATGGACTCCATGCTTTATTACCATTTTAGTTATTGAGCCAACACCACTATTATCCCGGCATGAAAACAGACGCCCTCAACGTGCTCGGTCTGCCACTCGCGAGATGCTCGGTGGATCCGATTACCGGCTTCTACCGGGATGGACGATGCCTTGTCGGGACCGAGGACGGCGGGGTGCACGGGGTGTGCACGGAGCTCGATGACGCGTTTCTCGGCTACACAGCCGGTCAGGGGAACGAGTTGCGCCGACCGATTCCGGCCTACGATTTTCCCGGGCTTAGGGCAGGGGACCGCTGGTGCGTCTGTGCCTGGCGGTGGCGAGAGGCCTTCGAGGCCGGTTTGGCGCCGCCGGTAGTGCTGGCCTCCACGCATCACGAGGTGCTGCGCGTCATCAAGCTGCGCGATCTGATCGAACACGCCGTCGACCCGCCGGCCTCGGGACTGGATGACGGGTTTTACGAGTTTTAACGAAAATAACGCCCCAACTTGTTGAGAATACGGATAATTTCCCAGGCGCCGATTGACGCCGCCGAGGGCCTTCCGGAGGAAAACGCCAATGGCTGGAAAGACACTCTACGAAAAGCTTTTCGACGCGCACGTCGTCCATGACCAGGGAGACGGCACGGCGCTGCTTTATATCGATCGTCACCTGGTTCACGAGGTGACCAGCCCGCAGGCCTTCGAAGGGCTGCGCCTGGCCGGTCGCAAGCCGTGGCGTACCGGCGCGATGCTGGCCGTGCCGGATCACAACGTGCCGACCACCAACCGCGCGGGCGGGATCGTCGATCCCGTCTCGCGCGAGCAGGTCAGCACGCTCGACCGCAACTGCCAGGAATTCGGCGTCCAGGAATTCCCGATGTCCGACCTCCGTCAGGGGATCGTGCACATCATCGGGCCCGAGGAGGGCTTCACGCTGCCGGGCTCGACCGTGGTCTGCGGCGATTCGCACACCTCGACTCACGGTGCGATCGGCGCGTTGGCCTTCGGCATCGGCACCTCCGAGGTCGAGCACGTCATGGCGACGCAGACCTTGCTGCAAAAGCGCACCAAGACCATGCAGGTGCGCGTCGATGGCGAGCTTGGCCCGGGCGTGACCGCCAAGGATGTCGTGCTCGCCATCATCGGCAAGATTGGCACCGCGGGTGGCACCGGCTACGCGATCGAGTTCGCCGGTTCGGCGATCGAATCGCTCTCGATCGAGGGTCGGATGAGCGTGTGCAACATGTCGATCGAGGCGGGGGCGCGCGCCGGCATGGTGGCGGTCGACGAAAAGACGGTTGAGTACTTCCGCGACAAGCCGTTCGCGCCCACCGGCGAGATGTTCGACCGGGCGGCGGCGTACTGGCGCACGCTCAAGTCGGACCCCGACGCCCAGTTCGACAAGGTGGTTACCCTCGATGGGAGCAAGATCGAACCGCAGGTGAGCTGGGGCACGTCCCCGGAGATGGTCGGACCGGTCAACGGCCGGGTCCCCGACCCGGCTACCGTCACGGACCCGGTCAAGGCCGAGGGCATGCGCAAGGCACTTGAGTACATGGGGCTCGAGGCCAACACCCCGATGACGGACATCCAGATCGACAAGGTCTTCATCGGCTCGTGCACCAATGCCCGCATCGAGGATCTGCGCGCTGCGGCTGCAGTCATCAAGGGTGGACACGTCGCCGAGAACGTCACGCTGGCCATGGTGGTCCCGGGCTCCGGGCTGGTGCGCCAGCAAGCCGAGAAGGAAGGGCTCGACAAGGTCTTCCTGGAGGCCGGTTTCGAGTGGCGGGAGCCCGGTTGCTCCATGTGCCTTGCCATGAACGCCGATCGGCTCGAGCCGGGCGAGCGCTGTGCCTCGACCTCGAACCGGAATTTTGAAGGCCGTCAGGGGCAGGGCGGTCGCACGCACCTGGTCAGTCCGGCCATGGCGGCCGCCGCGGCCATCGCAGGTCATTTCGTCGACGTCCGTCAAGCGTAAGGGAGACAGAATCATGCAGGCATTCACTACACATAAGGGAATCGTCGCGCCTCTCGACCGCTCGAACGTCGACACCGACGCGATCATCCCCAAGCAGTACCTCAAGTCGGTCAAGCGCACCGGTTTCGGACCGACGGCGTTCGATGACTGGCGTTACCTCGATCCGGGCGAACCGGGCATGGATCACAGCCAGCGGCGTAAGAACCCGGATTTCGTACTAAACCGCGAACCGTTCGACCGCGCGACCATCCTGCTGGCGCGCGAGAACTTCGGCTGCGGCTCATCGCGGGAACACGCCGTCTGGGCACTGACCGACTTCGGCTTTCGCGCCGTGATCGCCCCATCGTTCGCCGACATCTTCTTCAACAACAGCTTCAAGAACGGGCTGCTTCCCATTGCTCTGAAAGAAGATGAGGTCGACTCGATCTTCAAGGCGGTCGAGACGACCCCGGGTCTGGAGCTCGAGGTCGATCTGCCGAATCAGGTGGTCAAGGCCCCCGATGGGTCCACGTACGAATTCGAGATCGACAGCTTCCGCAAGCACTGCTTGATCGAGGGACTCGACGACATCGCGCTGACCCTGGAGCACGCCGACAAGATCAAGGCCTACGAGACGGCGCAGATGGCAAAGACACCATGGTTATTCAACGACATGCGTAGCAATGTCGGCGGCTGAATAGCGAACAACAGACTGAAGAAAGGAAACCCAACACCGTGAGTCAGAAGAATATTCTCGTCCTGCCGGGTGACGGTATCGGCCCGGAAATCACCGAGCAGGCCGTCAATGTCCTTAAGGCCGTCGTGGCCGGCAGTGACCTGGAACTGTCGTTCACCGACGGGCTGATCGGCGGAGCGGCCTATGATGCCGAAGGTGAACCGTTTCCCGAGATCACCCGCCAACAGGCCGCCGAGGCCGATGCGGTACTGCTCGGCGCGGTCGGCAGCCCGCAATACGACAACCTTGATCGCCCGTTGCGCCCGGAGCGCGGTCTACTGGCGATCCGCAAGACGATGGGGCTGTTCGCCAACCTGCGCCCGGCAATGCTTTACAGCGCCCTGGCGGATGCCTCCTCGCTCAAACCGGAAGTGGTCTCGGGTCTCGACATCCTGATCGTGCGCGAGCTGACCGGCGGGGTGTACTTCGGCCAGCCGCGCGGCATTCGCGAGGTCGACGGCCAGCGCGAAGGCTTCAACACCATGCATTACAACGAGGCCGAGATCGAACGCATCGGCCGCGTTGCCTTCGAGGCGGCACAGAAGCGCGACAAGCGCCTGTGCTCGGTCGACAAGGCCAACGTGCTGGAAACCTCCGAGCTCTGGCGCGAGGTGATGAACCGCCTGTCCTCTGAATACCCGGACGTCGAGCTGTCCCACATGTACGTCGACAACGCCGCGATGCAGCTCGTGCGCGCACCGAAGCAGTTCGATGTAATGGTTACCGAGAACCTGTTTGGCGACATCCTCTCCGACCAGGCCTCGATGCTGACCGGGTCGATCGGCATGTTGCCGTCGGCCTCGCTAAACGAAACGGGGCAGGGTCTGTACGAGCCCAGCCACGGCTCCGCGCCGGATATCGCCGGCAAGGGCATTGCCAACCCGATGGCGACCATCCTGTCGGCGGCCATGCTGCTGCGCTATTCCTTCGGTCGAGGTGACCTGGCCGAGCGAATCGAAGATGCCTGCGTCGCCGTGCTCGATCAGGGCCTGCGCACCCCGGATATCATGCAGGCGGGCATGACACAGGTATCCACCAGCGAGATGGGCCAGGCCGTGGTCGATGCCCTGAAGGCCTGAGTGGCCGAAGCACCGCTTCGTGCGCCCGGCGTGATGCGCTAGGCTAGATTGATCGTGTCAGATTTAGGGGCGGCGGCCGACCGAAGGCCGCCATCCCGCAACCGTTTCCATCAGACTTCCAATCGCAAGGAGAAATCTTCATGAGCAAGACGGTCGACGTTGCTGTCGTCGGTGCCACTGGTGCCGTTGGCGAGACCATGCTGTCCATCCTGGCCGAGCGCAATTTCCCGGTCGGCAAGGTGTACGCACTGGCATCCGAGCGTTCCGCCGGCAAGAAGATTCCGTTCGGCAACTCGTTCGTGACGGTCGAGGACCTGGCGACGTTCGATTTCTCGAAGGTCCAGATCGGGCTGTTCTCGCCGGGTGGGTCGATCTCCCGCGAGTACGCGCCCAAGGCCGCCGCGGCCGGCTGTGTCGTGATCGATAACACCTCCGAATTCCGCTATGACGACGACGTGCCGCTGATTGTCCCGGAGGTCAACGCCCACGCGATCGCCGGCTACACGCAGCGCAACATCATCGCCAACCCGAACTGCTCGACCATCCAGATGCTGGTCGCGCTCAAGCCGATCTACGACGCGGTAGGCATCGAGCGGATCAACGTCGCCACCTACCAGGCCGTTTCCGGCTCGGGCAAGGAGGCGATCGAGGAACTGGCCACGCAAAGCGCACGCAAACTGAATGGCCAAGAGGCCGATGCCGTCGTCTATCCGAAGCAGATCGCGTTCAACGCCCTGCCTCAGATCGATGTCTTCCAGGACAACGGCTACACCAAGGAAGAGATGAAGATGGTCTGGGAAACCCAGAAAATCTTCGAGGACAAATCGATCCTGGTGAACCCGACCGCGGTCCGTGTGCCGGTATTCTTCGGTCACTCCGAGGCGGTGCACATTGAGACCCGCGACAAGATCACCGCCCAGCAGGCGTGGGATCTGTTCAAGAACGCCGAGGGCATCGAAGTACTCGACACGCGTCGTGACGGTGGTTATCCGACGGCCGTGACCGAGGGCGCCGGACACGATCCGGTCTACGTGGGACGCATCCGCGAAGACATCTCGCACGAGCGCGGCCTCAACCTGTGGGTGGTTGCCGACAACGTCCGCAAGGGCGCGGCACTGAACAGCGTTCAGATCGCCGAGTGCCTGGTGCGCGACTACCTTTGATCTGTGGCACAATCGGGCTCGAAATGGGGCTAAAGGAAGGCGCCGGAACGTCAGCCGGGCAATGAGGCTCGGCCCACCGGCACGAGCAAGGAGTCAGTGACATGCGGAAGTTGAGTTTGGTGATTGCGGGGATTCTGGGTGCCGGGACCCCGTTGATCAGCCAGGCCGCCACCTTGGGCGAGGCCCGGGTGCAGTCGTACTTGAGTCAACCCCTCGATGTGCGAGTGCCGCTGGCGCGCTCCAGCGGCGAGCCACTCGATGAGATCACCGTGAAGTTGGCCCCGCCCTCGTTCTATCGAGAGGCGGGTGTTTCGGTGGAAAACATCACGGGCAATCTTACTTTCCGCATCGAGTCGGATGGTGGCCAGGAGTATGTCCGAATCGGTTCCAAGCGTCCGATTCGTGACCCCATCCTGAGCATCTTGCTCGAGGTGGATTCCCCGCAGGGGCGGATGATTCGCGAGTACAACCTGCTACTCGATCCGCCATCGATGGCTTCCGCCCAGGCAGCCCGTTCCGGTGCAGCAACGGTCGCCAACGAGGCGGCTGCCACCGATTCGCGTACACGAGCACCCTCGCGCTCGTCGCCTGCTATCTCCGGTTGGCAACGCGTGGCACCGGCTCAGGACGTTTCCCTGGACGGGACTCGTGAAGTCCAAACCGGCGATACGCTCTACGACATCGCTCGAGAGTACGTTGCCGACGGCACCGATGTTCGCCCCATGATGCAGGCGATCATTGACGCCAACCCGCAGGCATTCGCCAACGGCAACGGCAACGCCCTGATGGCCGGGGCACGCCTGCGAGTGCCGGACACCGGCGCGTCAGTCGCAAGCACCGATCAAGCCGAGACCGATAGTGCCACGTCAGACACGGCAATGGTGACAGAGCGATTGCCGGCATTGGAACTCCTTGGGCCGGAAGAAGAGGCTGCTGAACAAAGCGCTGCCGCTCCTGCGAACCTGGGCGACTTTGGCGATCTGACTCGCGAACAACCGCTCGCGGCGATCGCCGACAGCACTCAGCCATCGGCTAGCGTTCAGGACGATCGAGAGACCGCGTTGGACCGCGAAGAGGTCGAGTCCGTTCGGGCAGAGAACGAGGCTCTGACCGACCAGCTCATTGCCCTCAGGGATCAGATCGATACGGTCAAGATCGCCGTAGACGAACGTGATGCCCAGATCGCCGACTTGCAGCAAGCCATCGAGCAATCCCGTGCTGAACTGGAGGAGACCGCCGATCGTGCATCCGGCAATTTCTGGATCCAGTGGGGCAAGTACCTGACCGGCGCATTGGGACTGGTGATCATCGCGTTGCTGATCGCCCTCGCGCTGCGGCGCTCTCGTCGGGACGAGGAGCCCGGCGTGCCGATGCCGGTCACTGCTGACACCTTGAACAAGCGTGCGGTTGACCACGAACCTGCCGTTGAGCCGGCACCGTCAACCACCACGAGATCAGCCATGGCTGGGCCGGTCGCGGCCGTTGGGGCGGCATCCGCTGCGGCGTATGCAGGGCCGGATAGCTTTAAGGAGGAGCCCACGCCGGCACCGGTCAGCGGCATGGACGACCCGATGAATCCCGAGATGGCGCTGGAAGAGGCACGGGTGCTCGAATCGTTTAATCTCACCCACCAGGCGGTGGAATTGTTGCAGGACAGCCTGGCAGAGCACCCGGGGCACACTGGCCTCCAGTCGGCGCTGAATCGTCTCAAGGGCATCGATACCGGCGAAAGCGGGATTGAATCCCAAGCGCAAGACGACGATTTCATGTGGACGAACGAGGGCGATGAGTCCGGGGAGATGTCTGGCGACCACACCGACGATGCGACAGTTGCTACTGACGTCACTGCGTCGGATAAAAACGCTACCGAGTCGACCGTCGACTGGGAGGCCAGCCAGCAGCAGGCACCGACCGAGGCCGACTGGGACGATGACCTCGACGACATGCTGGCCACGCCCGAGCCTGACACCCGACCGGTCGAAGACGAGCAGTCGATGGATTTCGACGACTCCTTCGCGCTCGAAACGCCGACCGCTGAATCGACGACGGAGCAGGAAGACGATTCGGCCTTAGAGCAAGAGGCAGGCGAGCTCGAGTTGCCGGAAAACGAAACGCCACCGGCCAGCGTCGAGACGCCAGAAAGGGATAGCGACACGGGTGAACCCGAGCCGCTCGACCTGGATCTCTCGGGCTACCAACCCGCGGGCGAACGCGAGGAGCCAGTGGCCTCGAGTGACCAGGACGAGGGCATGGACTTGGATCTGGGTGAGGCCCCGACGCTCGAGGAGCCGGCCGAGGCCGACTCTGCAGCCTCGGGTACCGACGATGAGGTCTCATCGTCGCCCGTGGGCGATGAATCCGACATCGACACCCGGGTGGGATTGGCGGAAGCCTTCCTCGATGTGGGTGACCGGGAAAGCTTCGACATGATCCAAGCCGAGCTGCAGGAAGAGGGCGCTACGGCGGCGCTGGAGCGACTCGACGAGTTGAGGAACCGCCACGTGGGCTGAATACCCGCGGCACTCGCGTGGTCCACCAACGAAAGGCCCACCCGAGGTTGGTGGGCCTTTTTTGTTATTGTCTATTCAGAACGTGGCCCGGAAAAGGTTCCCGGGTCCGTGGCGCTCGGCCACAAGAGATCTTGATCTACCCAGAGTAGGCGATGCGAAACGGAAAAGGCCGACGACTCATGGAGCCACCGGCCTTCGTATCGGACTTGCAATTTGGTGCCCAGGAGAGGAC
>JADQCE010000012.1 GCA_016278265.1 Halothiobacillus sp.
CCAAGCGGCTCGAGCACATCCCGAACAGCGACCCGCCCGCCGTGCGCGTCATCTCGGACAACGGCTTCTACAGCCCCTACGAGCGTACGGCCGACGAGATCCACATCGTCGGTCGCATCCGCTGGTTCGCGCGGGAGATCTGAGGTGATCGCGTTCAGGGAGATCGACGACGCCCACGGGATACCGGCATACGCGCTGATTAGCGCGGTATTTTGCAGCTGATTAGATCACGTGAACACCGTGACACCTTGTCCAACTGATCAGCGACCCGGATTCGGCAAAGACGAGGGCGCGTGCGGTGCACTCGGCGGAAGGGGTTAGAACCGTCAGCCGTTGTTCGCCGCTGTCTGCGGGCGTTCGGCCTTCAGAAAGCCGACAAGGATGTTCTCCAGCCTCTCCGGCTGCCTAGTTTCGCATTCCCAGACGATGAGGACTTCCCAGCCAAGCGCCCGGAGTTCAGCCTGAACGCGACGGTCGCGCTCCACATTCCTTTGGAACTTTGCTTCCCAAAATTCCGTGCGGCTTTTTGATTGCGTGGCTAGCCGGCAGCCCTCGTGACGATGCCAGAAGCATCCGTGGACGAAGACGATCTTGCCGTATCGGGGAAATACGAGATCTGGCTTCCCAGGAAGATCACGACGGTGCAGTCTGAAACGAAAACCGAGGGCATGGGCCAGACGCCGCACGCGCATCTCAGGCTTAGTGTCCTTCCCGCGCACGCGAGACATCAAATAAGAGCGACGCTCTGGGGTTAATCGGTCCACCATCCGATGAGCCTACTCGGCCGCTTCGCAAACCCAATCGGCTTCGATCTGCATTCCGGCAATCCATGAAAGGACTGCGCGGGAAACGAAGGGCGAGACGCTGTTTCCGATCATGCGAAAGCTGTGCCAGACGGTCGGGTGAAAGGTGAACCAATCCGGAAAGCCCTGCAGCCGGGCGGCCTCACGTGGGGTGATAACGCGATCCTCGGTCGGGTGGATCGGCCTGACCGACTGATATGAGCCTCGGTCGCTGCCGGTACCTGCTCGCAAAGTCGGAGCCTGAGAATTCCAGTGAAGCCGGTGGTGCTTACCTACACGATCCTGCTCGCCCATCTGCACACTACTGAAGCGGCGGGTCACTGCTTCAGTGTGGCGGGTCTTCGTGTGCCCCGAAAAGCGCCCCTCGACAGCACCAGCTCCGAGGCCGGCGGGAGGCGCCGCGCGCGCGACTTCAGCATAGGCCGATAGCCGCCGGCGGCCGTCGTACTGCCACCAGTCCCATCCTTCGGGGTCGGAGCCTACAGATTTCGCCGTCACAATGTCGTGGATCGCGTCGCCAACCGTCAGCGGCGATGTCTTTGCGGCCTCGAGGTCTGTCAGATGAGGAACGTCGCGTTCAGAGGGATCTATGCCAACGACGAACAACCGTTTGCGCCTGGTCGGTGCGCCGAACTCGGCGGCGTCGATCATCACGGGGCCCAGGACAACGTAGCGGTCCGCCACGAGATCAATGGCGTCATCCAGCACTTCTCGGTTTCCGGGGAAGCCCAGCCCACGCACGTTCTCCATAACGAAAAAACTGGGCTGCAATGCCTTCACGAGGCGGAAGAAGTGGCCGATCAGGTCCCGGCGTTCGTCGGCTCGGTTTCGGCGTCCAATCTCGCTGAATGCCTGGCATGGTGGGCCACCAATGATCCCGGCGGGCCTGCCACCGGCCGCACGCTCAAGATCGGAAGGCTCGGCGTCGACGAGGTTCCAGTTGCGTAGGGGAACGCCTGGGAAGTTCAGGGGGAAGGAGGACGAGAGAATCGGGTCCACATCGATCGCCAGCGAGACATCAAACCCCGCCTGATGCGCCCCAAGCGAGAACCCCCCGCAGCCCGAGAACAAGTCTATTATTTTGTTATTCTTCGCCATCACCCTTCCGTAGAACGACCCTACCACACCGATCTCACTCCGTCGATCGCCGGCCGCACCCTTGACACTCTTGCGAAATTGCTCGTCGGCATGCAAGGCTAAGACTGAGAAGTGAGGAGCAGCATGGCCGAGCAAGAGCCCATGAAGGTTAGAGTTGAGCCAACCAAAGAGCTCTTCGTATACATTCTTACGAGAGACATCGCTCACCAGGCGGCAATTATCGAATTATTGGACAATTCGGTCGATGGCGCAAAACGAGTGGCCACCGACGCATCAGATCTATCGAAATTCTGGGTCCAGATCGAGTTCGATGGTGACAAATTCGCGATTCGCGACAACTGTGGCGGTATTCCGCTCGAGGTCGCCCGCGACTACGCTTTCCGTTTCGGTCGCGCTGAAGGAATGGAGCGTATCCCAGGATCGATTGGTCAGTTCGGTGTTGGCATGAAGCGCGCCCTTTTCAGCTTTGGCCGGAAGTATGTTGTCGAGTCTGCCACAGAAAAGGACTGGTTCAGGCTAGAGGTCGACCTTGGAAAGTGGATCGGAGAAAAGGACAGTTGGGACTTTGAGCTATCTGAGTACGGCGAGAATGACGGTGGGAAAGAGATTGGCACGCGGATCGAAGTAACAGACCTTGTAGAGGATGCCGCCAACCAGTTCGGGCAAGACTATTTCCGCACCAGAGTAGAGAACGAGATTCGGCAGAAGCACGGCTTTTTTATTGCGCGTGGACTCGGAGTAAGGGTCTGCGGATCTACGATACCCAGTCACCAATGGCAGTTGATCGCTGACGATCAATTCGCGCCAGAATATCTGGAGAAGGTATATAACGGTGCGGAGGCTCCGGTGAAGGCGCGCATCTATGCGGGCGTTGGAAAATCCAATCCCAGCGACGCCGGCTGGTATGTGATCTGCAATGGCCGTCTTGTTCTAGGCGCCGACAAGTCTGAGAAGACCGGCTGGGGTTGGGAGTCGGCGGAGATGGACGCTGCCAGCGGCACTCCGCGCTATCACAACCAATTCGCTCGCTTCCGTGGGTATGTCCTATTCGACAGCGACGACGCTGGTCGACTGCCGTGGAACACGACGAAGACAGATATTGATCCCGACGATGCGATCTGGCTCGACGCGCGCGAAACGATGGCAGGTGTCATGCGACCCGTTATCAACTTCCTGAACCTGGTCGACAGTGAGAGCGATTTGCCGGAGTCTGAACGGCCACTGACTGCCGCCCTTGCGACCGCCCAGTCCAAGACAATTGCGGAAGTAAAGAGTGAGCAGAAGTTCCGCTATCCTGAAAGCCCGCGCCCGGCGCGTCCCAAAACCGTCAGTATCCAATATCGAAAAGAGAAGGGGCGCGTAGACGCACTACAAGAGGCGATGGGGACAAGTTCGGCCCGGGATACGGGGGACGCCGCCTTCGAAGAAGCCTACCAACGGTATGTGGACGACGAGTAGCGACGGGAACATGGCACCGAGTTATCGTCTGATAGACTATCGCCTCCGCCCCTCGAAGCATGTTGAGCGGGTGATGCTCTGCGAAGCGTTCCGTCGCTTGAGATTTCACGTTCCCGAAGATTACCAGTATGTTGGACTCGGTTCCGTCTTCTTCGCTGATTTCCGGATGGTCCATCGCAGCTTGGGCATCTCTCGAATGTTTAGCATCGAGAGGCAGGCCAGCCACGGTGATCGGTTCGAATGGAACAAGCCCTACTCTGGCATTACCATGCTGTTCGGCGAAACCGAGCAGAAGCTTTCGGACGTCGATTTCTCGGAGCCGACAATTACTTGGCTCGACTACGATGGCCCATTGCTGAAATCGGTCATCAGTGACATCCGCAATGTTGCGCACGCCGCCTCGCACGGCTCGGTTCTTGTCGTCACCGTCAACGCACATCCTCGTCAGACCAACGAAGATGGAGCCGACATGTTAGATCAGGTCCGCGCAGAACTCGGGAACGAGAGAATTCCGGCGAAGACCGATCTAGCCTCTCTTCGCGGCTGGGGCTTGGCCAACTTCTACAGAAACGTAGGCGACAGCGAGATCCGCAACGCATTGTCTACGGCCAACGGCGTCCGGGTACCGGAAGAGCGGCTGGACTACGAGCAACTTTTCAATTTTCAGTACGACGATGGGGCCAAGATGGCAACGTTCGGCGGAGTCTTCTTCGAACGCGAGAAGCGAGCAGAACTAGAGGCCTGCGCATTTGATCGGCTGATGTTCATTCGTCACGGTTCTGACGCGTTCCGCATCCGTGCTCCAAAGCTGACTTTGCGTGAGATCGCGCATCTCGAACGGCAGTTGCCGCTTGCCGAAGGGGAAGAAGTCGATTTCGGGCCGATGCCACCCAGCGACGCGCGCCACTACATCGACCTCTACCGCTACCTGCCGACGTTTCTGCCGGTGGATCTGATGTAAGGCAGCTGGGTGACAGTTACATCTCGAGAGCTCCTTGGCTGCCTGTCTCCCGATTCTTCCGCTTAAACGTCTGCGTCCGGAAAATGCTGATCTTGATTGTGTACACGGGAGCATTCGGCTCCCTCACAAATTGCTCGTCCACGTCGGAAGTTGCGCATAGGCAGCTGCTGCTCAATGTCGTCCAACCCATGCCGCGTCCGATTTGATTCCTGTCGTTTCGCGCTCCTACGACAACCCCGTGTTTTGGCTTGATATCTATCGTTGCGCGCGGCCACCACGGAGCAAACCGCCTCAGGAGGTTCGCTCCCCATGCCAGACGATATCGCCTTCGCGCCGCCCGCCGACACGCTCACCACCGATGAACGGCTGACGGAATTGGCCGCTATCCTCGCCGGCGCCATCGCGCGTACCAACCCACCAGAAACAAACGCGAATTCTCCGCTCGATGGAGATAGTTCGCTGGACATTCTCGCCCTCAGACGCCGTCGTCGGAGACAGGTTCGCAACCGAGTTGGAGATGACGCATGAGGAAAAACACAAGAAAATCAAGCGCGAAGGCCGCGCCCGCAGGCCAAGCGGAGAGGATCGACGTCCTGGCCGAGCTGACCGCGCTGAAGTCGATGACGGTGCCTGAACTTCAGGAGAAGTGGCAGGCCATCTTCGGGGAGCGCGCGCCGAACGCCAGCCGCGGCAATCTCGAGCTTCGGCTCGGCTACCGGATCCAGGAATTGGCCCATGGCGGTCTGTGCCGCGAGACGCGCCGAACGCTCGATGCGTTGGCCGACGAGGTCATGAGCGGCAAGCTGGGCGGCATGGTGGCGGACCCGCGCAAGCCAGCACCCGGCACGAAGCTGGTCCGAGAGTGGGGCGGCGACGAGCACATGGTCACCGTTCTGGCGGACGGCTTCGAATGGCAGGGCCGGCGCTTCAAGTCGCTCTCAGCCGCCGTGCGCGCGATCACGGGCGCGCACTGGAACGGCTGGCGGTTCTTCGGGCTCGACCAGACCGGAGGCGCGCGATGACCAGAAAGACCCAGACCGAACCGGCGCGCCGCCTGCGCTGCGCCATCTACACCCGCAAGTCGAGCGAGGAGGGGCTCGACATGGAGTTCAACAGCCTCGACGCGCAGCGCGAGGCCTGCGAGGCCTATATCGCCAGCCAGCGCGCCGAGGGCTGGGCCAGCCTACGCGAGCGCTACGACGACGGCGGCGTCTCCGGCGGCACGCTGGACCGCCCCGCGCTCAAGCAGCTGATCGCCGATGTCGAGGACGGGCTGATCGACGTGGTCGTGGTCTACAAGATCGACCGCCTCAGCCGGGCGCTGATGGATTTCTCCAAGCTGGTCGAGATCTTCGACCGCCATGGCGTGACCTTCGTGTCCGTCACTCAGTCCTTCAACACGACCACATCGATGGGGCGGCTGACGCTGAACATCCTTCTCAGCTTCGCCCAATTCGAGCGCGAGGTCATCGGCGAGCGCATCCGCGACAAGGTCGCCGCCTCCAAGAAGAAGGGCATGTGGATGGGCGGCTACGTGCCGCTCGGCTACGACGTGGTCGACCGCAAGCTGATCGTGAACGAGGCCGAGGCCGCGCAGGTCCGCACCATGTTCGAGCTCTTCGCGCGGTCGGATTCCACAGCTGCGGTGATCCGGGAGCTGAACGCCCGCGGAATCCGCTCCAAGCGGAGCCGGCCCATCGACCGCGGGGCGCTCTACAAGCTGCTGCACAACCGCATCTACCGCGGCGAGATCACCCACAAGGACGAGATCTATCCCGGCATGCACGAGCCCATCGTTGATGCGGATTTGTGGGACGCCGTCCATGCCGTGCTGGCCGGCAACCGGAACCAGCGCGCCGGGCGCACCCGGAGCACCGAGCCGGCGCTGCTGCGCGGATTGATCTTCACCGAGACCGGTGCCGCGATGACGCCGCACCACACGAAGAAGGGGAACAGGCGGTACTGCTACTACGTCTCGATGGACGTGATCCAGAAGCGGCCGACGGCCGAGCTGCGCGGGCCGCAGCGGCTGCCCGCGGCCATGGTGGAAGAAGCGGTCATCAGCGAGATCCGGCGGCTGCTCCGCACGCCGGAGATCATCGCGCGCACCGCCCGCACGCTGAAGAAAGAGCGGCCCGATCTCGACGAGGACACCGTGACCGCGGCGCTCACGCAGTTCGACGATCTCTGGAAGGCACTCATCCCCGCCGAGCAGGCCCGCGTCGTCCAGCTTCTCGTGGCGCGCGTGACGGTGGGCGAGGACGGGCTCGACATCGATCTGCGCCATGACGGGCTCGGCGCGCTGGCGAGCCTGATGACGCCCGCGCGGGAGGACGCCGCCTGATGCCCGGGAACGAGACGATCCGCGTCCATATCCCGCTCACGGTCCGCAAGCGCGGCGGGCGGCCGCGCATCCTGCCGCCACGGGACATCGAGACGTCGGACCCGCCGCCGGGACAGGATCCGCGCGTGCTGCGCGCCATCGGCCGGGCATGGGCGTGGCGGAAGCGTATGGAGCGCGGCGAGGTCACCACCATCGCCGATCTCGCCGCCGAGGAGGGCCTCTCCGACCGCTACGTCAGCCGCCTGCTGCGCCTCGCATGGCTGGCACCGGACGTCCTCGAGCGGCTGGTCGTGCGCCGCGAGCCCTGCGCGATCAGCCTCTACGACCTGTGCTTCGTGGCGTCCTTGCCTTGGGAGGAGCAGCCAGCGCGGGTGTTCGGCTGACGCCCGCGTCGGGCACTCGAAACGCACGGGTACTCCACCATTGCGCACATCATCTCGAAGCGGCATATAAATAAAGCGTTTAACCATCAGATTTGGATGCCTTGGCTCGCATTTCAGCCAAGTGCGCAAATACCTCCTCGCTTTCGATCCTCACCATAACCTGGCTACGCCCCGAACCGTTCTTCACAGTCAGCCCCACTAGAAGGTCGCCGTTCTCGTCAACAGCTACTCGCCCGTTGTCCTTCCAAGTGTACGGTACATGCTCGTCCTTGATCCGTGCCAATTTGGCTAGATTGAGTCTTTCGAGGAAGCCCTCGGCGTACGGTTCCTGCACCACCGTCACGCCTCGCTGCCCATATTTCGTGGTGAAGCCACTGTTGTCTTTTGGCTCATTCATCCGCGGGAAAAGAGGTGCGATCGTTTCGGTTTCCTTATCCTTCATGGCGCTCCGTCCGTTCTGCAGCATCAGTTCGCTTTTCGGTTCTTTCTTACGCTACTCGCCAAGAATCCCACTGTCATCAGTGCTTTGCGCGCCTGGCCCCGGCAAATCGCCGCCACCGCTACGCGCTGGCCTGTTCCGGCCCGCCAGCCTGCGCCTCCTGCATGTTCGGTCTCTGTTTCGTTCGATAGCGATGGAAACAGGGTGCGCAGTTTTGGCGGTGTCGCGCGTCAGGTCATTGGAAAGCCGAGGAAATTTTCGACCGAACCGAAATCGGCGCGGTTCGCCCGACCAGAGACCAAAGGCCATTCAGAGACGGAAATCGCCGTACCCCCGCGTCTCAGCGGTTCGCATCCATCCGGCAAACCCCTTTGAAAACAGAAGAAATTCCACCACTGGCAGGCGGCCTGAACGGGTTCGAAAGGGTGATGGTGGCGGAGAGACAGGGATTCGAACCCTGGAGACGGTTTCCCGCCTACACGCTTTCCAGGCGTGCGCCTTCGACCACTCGGCCACCTCTCCTCGCGACATCCCTCTAATGCGGAATGCACATAAAACGCAAGGGTGGCCTGTAAGACCGTATGTCCTTTTGGGACGCTCGAGTGACGGGTGGTTCGCCCTACA
>JADQCE010000007.1 GCA_016278265.1 Halothiobacillus sp.
GGGGGTGTTCAATCTCATCCGTGTTTTCGAGGGTTATGCGGGAGGGGCTGAGCACCGCCCCTACTGCCGGGAGGGCCGGAAGCGGTCTCTCCGGGGCGATATTCTCCGGACCTCATGACTGCGCAGATTTGGTGAATTTTGTGGAAGTAGCTGAAATTGTGCCGATTTTCCATATGCCAAGCTGAACACTTCGATTTCAGGAGCGTTCGCCAGACGGGCCTGAAATCGAACCTCGCTAACGCGTTCGCGCCGTCTCACGTAGAGACGCCTTCTGACATGCCCTGAGAGGCCTCCCAGTCCGCGTAATTGCGTCCGTCCGGGAGCTTCCAGAGGATCCGGCCATTGGCGCTCGCACCGATGACGGCCGCAGCAGCGGCCGAGGCAGACGTGAAACTGTAAGCACTTGTGAAAACGAGGAATTCCCCTTCCTCTCGGAGAACGCCCTTCTCGCCGAGGGTGTTCCTGAGAGTGATCGTGCCTCTCGGAATCGTTCGCGTCGTCCGGACCCTTGCCTTCGATCCTGCAGTGACCACGAAATCCCCGGATGTCCCAATTTCCATCTCTGCGGCGAAGCCGTCGCCTCGGAAGAAAAACCGAGGACTTTCAAGGAGTTCCGCCTTTGGCAGTTCTCTTCCTGTATTCTGCTCCGGCGCTCGACCGCGGACTTCTCGAAAGAGATCCCAGCCCAGCGCTCCAACCAGCGTTTTTGTCTGATCCACGAACTCGTCCATGGCTGCGCGGTCGGGGAGTGGTAGCTTGCCCGCGTCGTCAGACGGCGTGCGCGTGTTGGGCAGGGTCCAGCGGGGATTGCTAACGACGCCCCGGATCAGGCAGGCTTCGACATAACGCGCGTGGCTCTTGGTCAGGTTCTCGTCCTTGCTGATTAGCACGACCGTGTCGGTCCAGAATCCTTTGGCATCGCGACCGGCCTCATTCGAATTGTGATACGATAGTCGTGCACCGACGCCTTCGGACTCGCCGATATACGCAAGCTGCCTGTCCTGCGCGTCTTCGTCGGCTCCGATGAGGATGTAGACGCCGGGCCGTTCGATCTCGGGAAATGCTTCCCGAACCCGACGTAGCTGATTTCGTCGAAAGGCAATGGCTTGGATAGTTGACATCGAGATCTGTGCCACCCGAATGCCGTTCGGATCACCGTCGAGAAGGAAAATGTTGATCGAGCGGGGCTTCATGAAGGTGACCAATGATTGAATTATGCCGCCCATTTAGAAGGGGCGTCAAAGAACACGCGATTTTTTGCCAATGCCTTCAAAGCTCGCCACCTTTTTGCTTCAGCCAAGCTTTACGACTTTCATAGTCTGGCATGACAGAACCGAGCATTTTCCAGAATTTTTCTGAATGGTTTGGAACCTTGATGTGCACCAGCTCGTGCACGACAATATATTCGATGATTCTGGGTGGCAGCTGCATTGTCCGCCAGTGGAAGTTCAATGTCCCATCTGCGCTGCATGAGCCCCACCTGTATCCAAGATCCATTACCTGGACGAAGCGCCCGGGCTCAGCGCCAACGATTCTCTTCCACCTCTGAACAGTCTCATTCAGGTAGGGATGTGCCGCCCTAGTATAGTATTCTTCAATCCGCTTGCCCCCCGAGGCAGCTTGCTCTCGCCGCAACAGAAGCCGATCGCCCTCGAACCTGACGCTCGGCACACCGGTCACATTTTTAGGAACATCGACGAGTTTGAGGCGATAGTGCTTCCCAAGCAGATGGAAGCCTTCGCCATCCACAAACTCTGCGATCCGAAAAACATCCTCGCGCGCACTTTCGCCCTGCTCAGCGAGCTTTTGGTGAACCCATAATAGCTTTGAGGCTATAAGCTTTGTCGCCTCATCTAGCGCTACTTCCTGCGGGAGATGAGCAACGAGAGATTTGTCTCGTTCAACCGTAACGCCGACCGTTCTCCGCCTTGTGCTTCGCTTCACTGAGAAGACGAGCTCGTCAATCTCGATCGTTTCGCTCATGAGGTGAATGCCGCTCGGTTTGCCCTCGCTACCCCCATGCAGTCGGAAGAAATCGCGTCCAAGTCACCGAAATCGAAGATACTGCAGTTGTCGAGATGCTGGAAAATCCAGCGCCTGGCCTCCTCTTGGCTTACCGGATTGTCCCAGAACCCTGAGACAGCGCTTTCCTCTCGCAAGTGCTGAACGATCCTGGCGGAAAGCTCTGCCAAGTCCGCATCTCGATCATCATTGCCATAGCGCAGGCGGAGGATGCCGAAGATCGGAGCTTCCGTGTGAGGTTCAAGACCGTGGACCGAGAAGCCGCCACCAGAGCGAGCGGTAGCTTCGTCGATCAGCGCCTGAAGTTGCCGGGCAATCTCATCCCAGTCCTCGTGGTGGCTCGAGAGGATGCCCGCAAGGCGATCGCTGAGTGTCTTGTACTTCGCAGGGTCCTTCTCGAAGGAAATAGAAATGTGGTGGCGAAGGGCGTTTTCCATTTCCGCTGCCTTCGCCCTACCGCCCGGTTTCCGCGCCACCTCGGCGGCAAAGTTCGGGTCCAGGATCTCGATTGGAGGTACTTTCGGATCGATGCCGTGCGCCTCGATGAAGGCATCGAGCATGGCTTGAACCTTGTGGGCGACCCCCCGGACGTCGAGCGAACGATCTCGGTAAAGGTTGGCCGCAGCCTTGGCGATAAACGCAAAAATCTTCACGTCACGCGTGAATTGTCGTGCCTCGGGGCGCGGCATGAGGGCATCGAACAAGCCGACGAGTTTCTTGACGAGAACGAGGAACTGAGCGCGGAACTTCTGGTCCTTCAGCTTGGCCACGCATGCGTCGACGTAGGCTTGCAGGTCGGACCCGAGGGTTATCCCGACATCGGAGAAATGTTTGACCACTGCGTCACGCGCTTGCCGCAGCTCCGGCAAGAGGTCTTCAGGCTTTCCGATGCCGCCGGTCAGATCGCTTTGGTCTTCCGCGTCGTAGATCGCCAAAGCGTCCGCGAGGTTCTTTCCGACACCGTAGTAGTCGACGACGATACCGAAGCGCTTGGCCTCCCCAGCCGTCCGGTTGGTGCGAGCGATGGCCTGCAGCAACTCGGCGCCCGATATGGCCCGGTCGAGATACATCGCCTGTTCGACCTTGGCGTCAAAGCCGGTGAGCAGCTTGCTTTTCACCACCAGGATCGCGAGCGCATCCTGGGACAGCGGCTTCTTGAAGCGTTCGATGCGCTGCTTCGTCTCCGAAACACCGCCCCAGGCCTTCAGATGTGGCAGGTCGTTGTGGTCCACGGATATGACCGCCGCGAACTCGAGCGCCTTGATCGCGTCCAGATAGGGCAGCGCCGTGGAGAGGAACGCCACGTCGCCGCCAGCCTCCTGCGCATCTTCCGGAGCGATATCCTTCAGGATGACCGCAGCGCCCTCGATGGCGGCAACGATCTCGTCGCGGGCGTCATTCAAGGCATCGACGTACTGGACTGCCAACTCCCTGCTCGCTGCGACGAGCTGCGCTTTCAGGTCGTTGGGGAGAATGTTGACTATGTAGTGCCGGAGCACATCGATCGCTTTGGCCTTCAGCGGGTCAGCCGCGTTGAGGACACGCGCACGCGTTGCATAGCGGTCCTTGATCGCCTCGCGCTCGTCGGCCGACTTTCCGGCAAAGGTGGCGTCGAACAAGCCGTCCAGCGTGCCCTTGTCCGTGACGTCGGCCTTCAGCTCCCGCCCCTCGTAGAGGATTTTCACGATGGCGCCGTCGGCCTCTGCGTCCCGGAGGAGATAGCGGTCGATGTAGGTGCCAAAGATCTCCCGAGTCTTCTTCTTGTTCTTCTCTTCGATCGGCGTCCCGGTGAACCCGATGCGCGCGGCGTTGGGCAGAGCGTCGAGCAGGTTCTGGTGGAGCCCGCTGGTGTGCGAGCGGTGCGCCTCGTCGATGAGGACGAGGACGTCCTCGCTCTCGTTCAAGACGGGGAACGCCTTTCGCTCGCCGATCTTCGCGACCAGTTTGCCGGAGCGCAGCTCGTCGGTCTTGGCTGGCAGGAGGTTCTCGGCCTTGCCGTCGGGTTGCTCGTCGTTCTCGGCTGCGAACACGATCTCCTGTTCATCGCCTTCGCCGTTCCGCTCCTGCAGCTTCTGGATCATCACGAACACGAGGTCCGGTTCCTGCCGGCCCAGATGCGTCTTCGCGCCATCGGCATTCCGCGCGACCCGCATGACCTGGCCGGCCAGCTTCGCCGTCTTGGATAGCTGATCCTCAAGGTCGGTCCGATCGGTGACCACGACCACCTTGAACCGGCGGAGCGCCGCGATCGTCCGAAGCTTCCGGACCAGGAACACCATCGTCAGGCTCTTTCCCGAGCCCTGGGTGTGCCAGATAATGCCGCCCCGGCGGTCGCTCATGCCGTCCTGACGGCGGGTCTTGCCCTCCTGCAAGCGCTGCAGCGCGATGTGCACCGAACGGAACTGTTGATAGCGCGGCACCACCTTGATGCGCACGCCGTCGTCGGTCGTCATGTAGACCGTGAACGAGCGCAGCGCGTCGAGCAGGTACTGCGGCCGCAGCAGGCCCGCCGCCATAACCTCCTGCTGCACCAGTTCCGTACCCGGCGCCTTGCCAAGCTCGCCGCACACCTCGTCCATGGCGGCGCGCGTCTGCTCGATGCCGACCGGCTTGACCGAGCGCCAAGGGAGGAAGTCGTCCGGCCGTGCGGTGACCGAGCCGACGCGGGCGTCGTAGTAGTCGGTGGCGATGAGCAGGTGGTTTGTCCAGAACAGCCGCTCCGCGCCCTCGTTCTTTTCGGGAACCCGGCGGTTGGCGTAGCGGCGCATCTGGTCGATGGCGGTCGCGATGGGGTCGGTGACAGCGGGGCTCTTGGCCTCGATCACCACCAGCGGCAGCCCGTTCACGAACAGCACGATGTCCGGCAAGATGAACCCGCGGTCGCCAACGGCGCCGGGCGGGTCCACGCGGAACTGGTTGACCGCGACGAACTCGTTCTCGTCGCCCGGCTCGAAGCCGATGAAGCGCACGCGGCGTTCGTGCTCGCCGTCGGGGCCCGAGACGTTGACGCCGCGCACGATCTTGTCGTGCAGTTCCTCGTTGATCGCGATGAAGTCCCGCGAGGTCGGCCGCTCGAGCTGCGAGATCGCCTGGCTGATGCGGCGCTCGTCCAGCCATTTGGACCCGTCGTCGTTTCGATTCAGCCGGCGCAGCGCGGCCTCGAGCCGGTCGCGCAGCAGCGTTTTCTGGAAGGTGTCGCGGCCGAGCAAGTGATAGTCTTTGCGGCCGGTGCTCGGGTCCTCATCGGCGCCCTCAACATGGGACCAGCCCATGACGCCCAGCTGGCGTAGCAGAGGGCGTTCGACGACATTCAGTTCGTCCAAACGGTCCTGCTGGCTCATTCGGCGGCCTCACGAACGGTAACGACCTCGATGCGACCATTCAGGAGATCGTCCTGCAGTCCGAGCTGAAGGACCTCAAGTTTAGCTCCAGTAGTTTTTTCTTCTGTGATCCGCCTATCAATAGCCTCGAGGGCTCTTGCGATGCGTGCCCGTTCTTCTGCGTCAGGCCAGGGCACCACCATCGATCTGACATGTCCAAAATTCAGTCCTTCGCGCGATCCACCTGCCAGCAAGGTTCTGATCTGACGCTGGCCAATATCGGCCGACAAGCAAGCTGACAGGTAGAGCGCATCAGCTCGCGTGGCTTTCGGCACGCGAATGGCACAGACATGCTGATTAACGTTTGCAGGGCCATTGTAGCCAAGAAACGCACAACATCTGCCGATAGAAGCACCGGTAATGTTCAGCAGGACGTCATTCTCGAAGATCTCGCTGCCAGACATTGCTCTATGTGTATCAAGAGTGATGAAAGTCCGGTCATCGAGGCGCAGGCCATCGAAATGGACGTTCTGGCTGCGGACGAAGAGCGCCCCGTCATCTACATAGACATCCTTCCCACCCCGAGGGGTCGCTCCACTTCCCACATGAACTGCAATCTCTCCAATTTGGCAGATCGCCCAGTCTTTGGGACGAAGCCCCAACCGAGTTGCACCTAGTGCTTCTCGGTTTCGACTGCTGCCGTCCTCTCGGATGCCGAAGGTCAGGAGGTCTTGGACAAGGCCCTCGCGGACGAGATTAAGTTTCTCGACCACTGCGTCTGCCGCGATGATTGCGTCGTCAATCGCATCGAGGATGTCCGCAATCAGGCCTTGGGGAGCGCCTTCGATCTTCACGATCCCGAACCGCTCGAAGAAGCCGGTAGGCACGCGACGCTGACCAGCTGAACCAGTCATTGAGGCTTCGCCTGCGCGCAAGAACGCTGGATGCCGTGTCCAGTGATAGATGAACCGCGGATCGTGACCGGGCTTCGCCCGCAGAACATGGAATTCGGTGCTGCCGAGGCCGTAATCGGTTTCAAGGTCCGAGAGCAGCGCGACCTTTCCGTTCTCGAAGCAGGGCGTGATCTTTGCGACGATCACGTCGCCGCGCTGGAACAGCGTGTAGCCCCTGCGACCATCAGAAAGCGGGCGGTTCTCGGTCGAGCGCCACCCTCCACCTTCGGAAACAGCGGCCATGGGGATGAAGGCAACCGGAGCCTCGGCGGCCGTTCCGTTGGTGTCAGTCGCCGGATTGATGAATGCGAAGTCGGAGAGCTTGGCTGTGTCAGGCATACCCAAGCTCCAGCAGGTAGCCGTCGAGCCTCGTCGTCGCGTCCGACCTCCGGCTCTCGATCCTTTTGAGGCTGACCCGATACTTGTCCCAGAGCCGCTCCAAGTCGGCCACGAGCGCGCCAACACGGCGGATGCGGGCGCGCTCGAGCCGGTCGAGTAGCCGCTCGCGGTCGATGTCGAGCACCAGTTCGCGGCAATCATCGTCGTCCAGTTCGGCCCGTGCGGCCGTCAGCCGCTCGACGAACGCCGCTTTGAGCCGCCGCAGGGTGGCGCGCGCCTCCTTCAGCTCCTCCTTGATCGCCTCATAGGGGGCGAGCATGGCGTCGATGGTCTCGGCTTCCTCGACCAGCGGCGCGAGGCGGCGTTCGATGGCCGCCAGTTCGGCCTCGAACTCCCGCACATCCGTGCCCTGCGCGCGCATCCAGTCGATGGAGCCCTTAGAGGGTTTGCCGGTGCCCGTGGTTTTCACCAGCTCCTTCCAGCGCTTGTCGTCGTCCTTCATTTCGGCCCGCAGTTCCTTGCGCCGCTTTTCCAGTTCCTTGGCGAGGTTGCTGCCTTCCTCGGCCCCGTCCAGCCAGTCCTCGGCGCCCTCGACCCCGTCGCCGGTCTCCCAGGCTTCCTTCTCGGCCTTGATACGCTCCACCTCGGCCTGCGCGGCGGACAGCTCGGTGACGTAGTCCGCCATGCGATGGCGCACGAAGGGATGGGCGAGCAGCTCCTCCAGCGTGACCTTCACGGTCTTCTTGGCGTCGCTATCCTCGTCGTCGTCCGCGTCTTCATCCTCGAGCGCCGAACGCAATGTCTCGACCCAGCCGTCGACCAGTTCGGCGAACCCGTTCTCGACGATTACGCGCAGCTCGTAGCGGATTTCGTCCCACCAGCCTGCGATGGAGCCCATCAACGCATAGCGGTCGAGACATTCGACCGGCAGCATGGCGGGCTCAAAGCTGTCGAGCATCTCGCGGCGCAGCGGCATGAGGCGCTTGCTTTCGGGAAGCTCGGCCAACCCCGTCCGCCCGGTGGACCACCAGGCATCAAACGCTGCGATCATCTCTCGCTGCCGGGTCGCAACGCCGGCGTCCGACTCGACCAGGGCCCTGATATCGGCGCGCTTCTCGACGGTGTCCGCGAACTCGGCGTAGTCCGCATCGCGGTCGACGAACGGCGTGTCGACGTCGAAGCCTTGTGCCTGCGCATGCGGGCGGATGCTCTCGATTTCCCGCTTCGGCACGCCGCCATGGAGGTGGGCGCGCACGTCGTGGGGCTCGGGCGGCGGGCTGCTGTCAGCATAGCGCCGGATGTTAAGGTTGCCGGCTTCGTTCTTGATGATGGCGGTGTTGTCGATGACCGCCGCGAAGCCGGGCACGTCAGTGAACGCGTCGTAAGACCGTATGTCCTTTTGGGACGCTCGAGTGACGGGTGGTTCGCCCTAC
>JADQCE010000006.1 GCA_016278265.1 Halothiobacillus sp.
GATGATAGTGTGGGGTCTCCCCATGTGAAAGTAGGTCAACGCCAGGCTCCCCATTCGAAACCCCCGTATGCCGTTAAGGCTGCGGGGGTTTCTGCTTTGTAGGAATTGGCGTACAGGAAGAAAGGTAGATTCCTACGACAATTGAGGGTTATCCCGATATTCTCGGCCAACGATTCGCCTTAAGCTCTGTGTCTGGATGACAGATGAAGAGTGGAGTGTGTGGTGAACAACGCGGGTTTTTCGTGGGTGGGTCTCGGTCTGCTGTTCCTGATCTCCTTCCCGGTTCAGGGAAATGGTTTGGATCTCAATCGGGCGTCCGCAGACGAGCTTGCCGGGGTGAGTGGGGTCGGCCCGGTTCAAGCCGAACGGATCGTGCTCCACCGCCTGACCGAGGGGGCATTCGGATCGTTCGATGAGTTGGAATTGGTCTGGGGTTTGGACCCCCAGGTCATCCCCCGCCTCCGCCCCTACGTTGCCGTTCACCCTGATTGACGCGTGGGTTTTGATTTCTCCCCTGAGTGACTCGTTGCCCCGGCCTTGCCGGGGCTTTTTCTTGGCTATTGTTCCGGCCCACGGATAGCGTCTGCGGGCATGACAATGGGGCTTCGGTGCGCGACAATGCCCCCTTTTCATTGACGATTTCTGGAACGGGTCACCATGAACCTGCACGAATATCAGGCCAAATCATTGCTGTCAGAATTCGGCATTCCCATGCCATCCGGCGCCCTGATCCAATCGGCCGACGAAGTGGGAGACGGTGCTCATCTGCCCGCTAGCGAGTCCGGCCGCTGGGTCGTCAAGGCGCAGGTGCATAGCGGTGCGCGCGGAAAGGCCGGCGGCGTTCGGTTGGTCGACGAGGTCGCCGGGGTGACCCAGGCTGCGACTGATCTGCTAGGTACTCGGCTGGTGACGTTGCAATCCGGACCCGCCGGGTTGCCGGTGGATTCTTTGCTCGTTGAGCCGGCGGCCGATATTCGGCATGAATATTATCTCGCGGTTACGGTCGATCGGGCATTGCAGCGGGTCGTGATGGTCGCCTCGTCGCAAGGTGGCATGGACATCGAGGCGGTGGCCGAACAGCACCCGGAGTCAATCCACCGGGCGGTGGTCAACCCCACCGTGGGGCTTGGCGCGTACCAAGCCCGCGAGCTTGCCTTCGCGCTCGGGTTACCTGTCGACCAAATGAAGGGCTTCGTGTCGCTGGCATTGAAGCTATACCGCGCATTCATCGAACGCGACGCGGCCCTGATCGAGATCAACCCGTTGGCAGCCTTGACCGATGGCGAGTTGGCGATCGTGGATGCCAAGGTGGCCCTGGACGACAACGCAGAATATCGGCAAGCCGAATGGTGGAAACGCCGAGACATCGCCCAGGAGGACCCGGCCGAGCGCAAGGCGATCGATCATGGACTCAACTACGTCTCCCTGGACGGCAACATTGCCTGCATGGTCAATGGCGCCGGCTTGGCGATGGCGACCATGGATCTGATCCAGCATGCCGGCGGCAAGCCGGCCAATTTCCTCGATGTCGGCGGCGGCACCTCGGCAGCCAAGGTGACCGAGGCGTTCAAGCTGATTCTCGAGAACCCGCGAGTCGAGGCGATCTTGGTCAATATCTTCGGGGGGATCGTGCGGTGTGACCTGATCGCCGAGGGCATCATCGAGGCGGCCCGAGAGGTGGCGCTCGAGGTGCCGACCGTCGTACGCCTGGCCGGCACCAACGCCGAACAGGGCCGCCGCATGCTGGCCGAATCCGGGCTGGCCTTGACGGCCGAAGACGAGCTCGCGGCTGCCGCCAACCGGGCGGTAGCACTTGCCAACACCAAGCGGGAGGCTGGCCGATGAGCATTCTGGTCGACGAATCCACCCGGGTGATCTGCCAGGGGTTTACCGGCAAGCAGGGCACCTTTCACTCCGAACAGGCGATCGCCTATGGCACCCGTTTGGTCGGCGGGGTGACGCCCGGCAAGGGCGGGCAGACACATCTGGGCCTGCCGGTATTCGATACGGTTGCCGATGCCGTGCGCGAGACGGGCGCGACCGCGAGCATGATCTATGTGCCGGCACCGTTCGCCGCGGATTCGATCCTCGAGGCCGCTGCCGCCGGTATCGAGGTGATCGCCTGCATTACCGAGGGCATCCCGGTGATCGACATGCTCAAGGTCAAGGCGGTGCTCGCCCAGGATTACCCGGATGCCTGCCTGATCGGACCAAACTGCCCGGGACTGATTACGCCGGATAGCTGCAAGATCGGCATCATGCCGGGCTCGATCCACAGCAAGGGACGAGTCGGCATTGTTTCGCGTTCCGGTACGCTGACCTACGAAGCAGTCGCACAGACCACCGCCACGGGACTCGGCCAGAGCACCTGCGTCGGCATTGGTGGCGACCCCATCGGTGGGTTGGATTTCATCGACTGCCTGTCGCGCTTTGCCGACGACCCGCAGACCGAGCTGGTGCTGATGGTGGGTGAAATCGGCGGGGGCGCCGAGGAGGCCGCCGCCGAGTTCATTCGTCAAGGCTATCCCAAGCCCGTGGTGGCCTACATTGCCGGGGCCACGGCGCCGGCCGGCAAGCGCATGGGGCATGCCGGGGCGGTAATCGCGGGGGGGCAGGGCACCGCCGCCGCGAAATGCGCGGCCTTGCGCGCAGCAGGCGTGCATGTAGTGGACAGCCCGGCCGAGCTGGGTGTGACGGCGGCCCGCGTGCTCGAGAATCGGTCCGAGGGCATGAGCACATCGTGACTGACAATCTGAACCGAATCGAAGAGCGTGAGATCGGCGGCCTGCGGATCGCACTGGCCCAGATCAACACCCGGGTTGGAGACTGTCGCGCCAACGCCTCGCGCGTGATCGAACTGGTGGCGCGCGCCCGCAAGGAGGTCGATGCGCGGCTCGTCGTCTTCCCCGAGTTGACGATTTCCGGCTACCCGCCCGAAGACCTGTTGCTGCGCGAGGATTTCGTCGAATCTTGCGAGGCGCAACTGGTGCGGATCGCCGGCGAAGTGGGCGATACCGCCGTGCTGATCGGCACCCCGGGTCGTGACGCCGAGGGCTATCTGCAGAATCAGGCGGTGTTGATCGACGGTGGGGAAATTGTGGCCCGCTACGCCAAGCGAGCCCTGCCCAACTACGGTGTGTTCGACGAAAAGCGATACTTCCGCAAGGGGGTATCTCCGCTGGTGGCCGAGATCGACGGGGTTTCGGTGGGAGTGGTGATCTGCGAGGACGCGTGGCGCGAGGGGCCGATCGAAGAGACCGCTCGAGCGGGCGCCGCCGTGATTTGCGTGCTCAATGCCTCGCCGTTTCATCGCCAGAAGACCCGTGAGCGCGAGGCCCAGATCGCCGAGCGCGTCAATTCCAGCGGCTGCGCGATCATCTACGTCAATCTGGTCGGTGGTCAGGATGAGCTGGTGTTCGACGGTCGTTCGTTCGTTTCCTCGGCCTCCGGCAACCACATGCACCTGCCCGGTTTTGCCGAGAGCATCGGCTGGACGGAGATCTCGCCGACGGGCGAAGTCCTGGCCCATGGTCCCAGCCATGACTGGCAGCAAGGTGAGGCGGAGATCTATCGCGCCCTGACGACCGGTATTGCCGATTATGTGCGCAAGAACGGATTTTCCGGCGTGGTGCTGGGCTTATCGGGGGGTATCGACTCGTCCCTGGTGCTCGCGCTCGCCGTGGATGCGCTCGGGGCGGACAACGTGCTGGCCGTGCGCATGCCGTCACAGTACACCTCGCCCATGAGTCTCGAGGATGCCCAGCTCCAGTGCGACGCGCTGGGCGTGCGTTGCGAGACGTTGTCGATCGAGCCGGTCTTCGGCTCGTTCCAGGAAACGCTCTCGCCGCTGTTCGCCGGCCTGGCCGAAGACGTCACCGAGGAGAACCTGCAGGCCCGTGCCCGCGGCGTGATCTTGATGGCGTTGTCGAACAAGTTCGGCCGGTTGTTGCTGACGACCGGCAACAAGTCCGAACTGGCCGTCGGCTACGCGACCCTTTACGGCGACATGGCCGGTGGGTTTGCCCCGATTAAGGACGTCCCCAAGACGGTGGTCTATCAGCTCGCCCGCTACCGCAACGCGCTGGGTGGGACCGTGCGTCCCGAACTCGCCGCCGTGCCGGAGCGTGTCATCACGCGCGAGCCCTCGGCGGAGCTGCGTGCCGACCAGCGTGACTCGGATTCGCTACCGGCCTACGAGGATCTCGACCGCATCATCGAGGCCTTCGTCGAACACGACAGCAGTATCGAGGATATCGTTGCCTTGGGGCTGGACGAGGCCGTGGTTCGCCGGGTGGTTGGCATGATCCTGGTCAACGAATACAAGCGTCGCCAGGCGCCGCCGGGCGTGCGCATCAGCCGCCGCGCTTTCGGTCGTGACCGCCGCTACCCGATCAGCTCCGGCTTTCGCCCCGACAAGGTCGACGACTGAGGCCCTCGGGAGGGCCAAGGCGTGAGATTCAGTGCTGGGCTCGTTGGCGGCTCTAGCCCAGATCGCCCCACTGGTACTGCAGCACCGCCACCCCGGTGATCGCGGCCGTCTCGGCGCGCAGGATGCGCGGTCCGATGGTCAGTGCCCGGAAACCGTGCTCCTCGGCTTGAGCCACCTCGTCCTCGGTCAGCCCGCCTTCCGGGCCGACGAGCAGCGCCACTCCGGTTGGACGCGGCTGGTCGCGCAGGGCCGTCAACGGCTGTTGGGCGCGTGGATCGAGCACCAGTCGTACCGGCGCCTCGGTCGCCATTAGTGCCTGACCCAGTGATCGAATCGGCTCGATGTCGGGCAAGGTGTCGCGCCCGCACTGTTCGCAGGCGTTGATCATGATCTGGCGCCAACGGGTCAGTCGCTTTTCGGCGCGGTCGCCCTTGAGTTCCAGCACGCTGCGCTCGGTTTGCACCGGCGCGATGGTGGTCACGCCCAGCTCGACCGCCTTCTGGATCACCAGCTCCATCTTCTCGCCCTTGGCCAGTGCGGCCATCAGGGTGATCGGGATCACCGAGTCCTCGGGGCTCGCTTCGCTGGATTCGACCCGCACACGGGCCTCGCGCCGGGCCAGTGTCATCTGGCCGTGGGCGCGACGGCCACGGCCGTTGAACAGCTCCAACGGTTGGCCGTCCTTCAGGCGCAGGACGTTTCTCAGGTAGTTGACGGTGTCGGCCGGCAGGTCGATTTCACTCCCGGCTTCCAGCTCGTGGTCGACGAAGACGCGGCGGGTGCGCATGGGGCTAGCGCAGCGCCGCACGCGCGGCGTCGCGCGTGACTTCGAATACGTGTCGATAGTCGTCCTCGTCGAGGACGTAGGGCGGCATCCAGTAGAGCGTGTTGCCGAGGGGGCGCAGCAGCAGCTCGTGCTCGAGCGCGTACTGGTACGCGCTCACGCCACGGCGATCCCCAGACGGGAACGGCTCGCCCGTCGCCGGGTCGACCAGGTCCATGGCGGCGATCATGCCGGTGCGACGCACGTTGGTGATGTGGGGCTCCTGCGCCAGCTCGGCGAGGTGGCGATCCATGATCGCCTGCGATTGTTGATTGGCGTTGAGGACGTCATCGCGCTCGAACAGATCGAGGGTGGCAAGTGCCGCCGCGCAGGCCAGCGGGTTGCCGGTGAAGCTGTGGCTGTGCAGAAAGGCACGCATGCTGGCGTAGTCGTCATAGAACGCCTGATAGACCGTGTCGCTGGTGAGCACGGCGGCCAGCGGCAGGTAGCCGGCGGTCAGCCCTTTCGACAGGCACATGAAGTCCGGCGTGATGTCGGCCTGCTCGCTGGCGAACAAGGTGCCGGTGCGGCCGAAGCCCACCGCGATCTCATCACAGATCAGGTGCACGTCGAACTCGTCGCAGAGCATGCGCAGCCCGCGGATGTAGTCCGGGTGATGCATTAGCATGCCCGCCGCGCACTGGACCAGCGGCTCGACGATCACGGCGGCGGTGCGCTCGGCCTGTTCCTCGAGGATCCGTCGCATGCCGTCGAGTGCCTCGGCGGCCCGCTCGCGGCAATCGCCGCGATCCTGCCGGCAGGCCGGCGAGGGCGCGGTGGCCGTGGTGCGCAGTAGCGGGCCGTAGGTGTCCTTGTACAGGCCCACGTCGCCGACCGAGAGTGTGCCGAGGGTCTCGCCGTGGTAGCTGTTGGCCACCGTGACGAACTCGCTTTTCTCCTCGCGGCCGCAGTTGCGCCAGTAGTGGTAGCTCATCTTCAGCGCCACCTCGACGCCGGAGGAGCCGTTGTCCGCGTAGAAGACCCGGTCGAGCCCGGAAGGTGTGATCTCCACCAGTCGCTCGGACAGCTCGACTACCGGGGCATGGGAGAAGCCGGCCAGGATGACGTGTTCGAGCTTGTCGAGCTGGGCCTTGATCCGGTCGTTGATGTAGGGATTGGCGTGACCGAAGATGTTGACCCACCAGGAGCTGATGATATCCAGGTAGCGTCGGCCATCGAAGTCATACAGCCACGGCCCCTCGCCCCGCTCGACGGGCACCAGCGGGATGGACTCGTGGTCCTTCATCTGGGTGCAGGGGTGCCAGAGGACGTTGAGGTCGCGGCGTTGCCAATCCTGATTGCGGGTCATGCCGTGCTCCGGAAGTTGGGGAAGGTCTGTGCCAGTGGTCGATTCAGCGTTCGTTGATGGTTTCGTCGACGCGACGACCGAAGTGTCGTCCGCCGTGCTCGGCCAGCGAGACGCGCACCCGGTCGCCGAGGTTGAGATCGAGCACGCTTACCGCCCGGCCCTCGGGGCTCACCAGGCGGATGGTCTCGGCGTGCTGCAGGATGGCGGAGAAGCGGTTGCCGTCCTCGTCGACCGCCTCGATCTGCACCATCGGGCGGCGTTCGATCTTGTTGCGACCGAGGGCCAACGTGCGCGTTCGGCCATCGGCGGCCACCACCAGGGCTGGGTCGCCACTGGCCATCTCGGCCAGATACCGGACCCGGTCACCGGGGGTGACCAGGTAGCCGTGGATCGCGCCGGCATTCACCCGGAAGGGGCGCGCGGCACAGTGCGGGTTGTCGACGTTCTCGCTATGGATCAGAAAGCGGGCATGGTTGAAGCTGCCCACCAGCAGCCCTTCCCCCGGGGCGAGTTCGCCGATCAGGTCGAGGCAGCTGCGATCGCCCATGCCCACCGGGCTGATGCGGGTGATCCGTGCGTCCGTCAGCTCGACCGGTGAAGGGGCGAGTTCGGCGAGCATGCGGCCCAGGGCCCCGATGGTCTCGGCATCGGCGTGCCGCAGCCAGATACCCGCCACTCCCTGCTCCATGATGGTCAGCGCCAGCCTGGCCTGCTCGGCGTCATCGACCACCTGGATCACTTGCGCGCCACGCGCGATCAGGTTCTCCGCCGGGATGATGGTCCACTCGGCCGGCTCGACCACCGCGAGCCGATCACGGCGAACGGCCGCCTCGTCGGCCTCGCACTCGATGCGGTAGCGCTCGAAGTCACGACCATCCTCGAAATCGCCGCCGGCTCCGACGCGAGGCAGGCCGGCGGTGTCCTGACCCGCGGGCAAGACCAGCGCGGTGGCACCGGCATCGGCCGCCGCCCCGGCGAGGTCGGCGTCGGTCGGTTCGATCCAGATGTGCTTGTCGGACAGCTTGATGGTCATGCGCGGGAGTATATCGTCCGTCGGCGGCTGTGGGGTCTGGGCATTGCTACGCGATCGATCACTGGATCCGGTGGGTCGCCGCGCCCGTTTGACTCTTGCTCGCGATAGTGGCGCCGGTTGTCCGCCCGGCTCGACGTCACGGGCTGGCTTAGGGCCTCAGGCCCCGACCAGCCCGGCGTCGCGACAGAGCCGGATGACCGGTTGCGAGCGGTTCATGGCATAGAAGTGGATGCCGGGGGCGCCGGCGTCGACCAGTTGCCGACAGAGCTCGGTGACCACGTCATGGCCGAACGCGCGCAGTCCCTCCAGGTCATCACCGAACCCCTCCAGCCGTTTGCGCAGCCAGCGCGGGATGTCCGCGCCGCACATGTCGGAGAAACGCGCGAGTTGCTGGTAGTTGGTGATCGGCATCACGCCGGGGACGATCGGCACGTCGATGTTCAGGCGTTCGCAGTCGTCGAGAAAGCGCCGGTAGGCCTCGATCGAGTAGAAATACTGCGTGATCGCCGCATCTGCGCCTGCCTCGACCTTGCGCTTGAAGTTGGCCAGGTCCGCCTCGGCGTTGGGGGCCTGCGGATGGATTTCCGGGTAGGCCGCCACCTCGACATGGAACCAGTCGCCGCTGTGCTCGCGGATGAAGGCGACCAGCTCGTTGGCATAGCGGAAATCGCCCGGGTCCTGCATGCCACTGGGCAGGTCGCCGCGCAGGGCGACGATCCGCCGGATACCCTGCTCGCGGTAGTCATCGAGGATCTGCCCGATGCCCTCGCGCGAGGAGCCGATGCAGGACAGGTGCGGCGCGGCCGGCACGCCCGAGTCGCGCTGGATCTCGCGGACCGTCTCGAAGGTGCGGGTCTGGGTCGAGCCACCGGCGCCGAAGGTGACCGAGAAGTACTCGGGGTCGATTGCGCGGGCGAGTTCCTGATAGACCTCGCGCAGCTTCGCCTGGCCGTCGTCGGACTTGGGCGGAAAGAATTCGCAGGAAACCGGGATCGGCATGATTCCTCCGGGAAATGTAGGGGCGGGCGACACGGGATGTCGTGCCGCCCGGGGAGCATGTCGGTAACGCCGAATCAGTAGCGCCAGATCAGTAGCGGTACGCGTCCGGCTTGAACGGGCCTTCGGCGGGCACGCCGAGGTACTTGGCCTGCGCGTCGGTCATGCGGGTAAGCACGCCGCCGAAACCTTCGACCATGTAGCGGGCGACTTCCTCGTCGAGCTGCTTGGGCAGGACCTCGACGCGCAGCGCCTCGGCCTTCTTCTCGGCCGGCAGGTCGGCGAAGCGATCCCGGAACAGATGGATCTGGGCCAGCACCTGGTTGGCGAACGAGCCGTCCATGATGCGGCTCGGGTGGCCGGTAGCGTTGCCCAGGTTCACCAGGCGGCCTTCGGAGAGCAGGATCAGATAGTTCTCGCTGTCCGGATCGAATGCGCCGCCGGCGGTCGCTTCGCGGTAGACCTTGTGCACCTGCGGCTTGATCTCTTCCCAGGCCCAGTTTTCGCGCATGTAGACCGTGTCGATTTCATTGTCGAAATGACCGATGTTGCAGACCACCGCCGCGTTCTTGAGCGCCCGCAGCATCGGTGCGTCACAGACGTTGACGTTGCCGGTGGTGGTGACGAGCAGATCGATCTTGCCCAGCAGGCGCTGGTCGACGCCGTCGTCGTTGCCGGTATTGATGCCATCGATGTATGGCGAGACGACCTCGAAGCCGTCCATCGCGGCCTGCATGGCGCAGATCGGATCGATCTCGGTGACCTTGACGATCATGCCTTCCTGGCGCAGTGAGGCGGCCGAGCCCTTGCCTACGTCGCCGTAGCCGATCACCAGTGCCTGCTTGCCCGACAGGAGGTGATCGGTGGCGCGCTTGATCGCATCCGAGAGCGAGTGGCGGCAACCGTACTTGTTGTCGTTCTTCGACTTGGTGACCGCGTCGTTGACGTTGACCGCCGGGATCTTGAGCGAGCCTTCCTCGAGCATTTCCAGTAGGCGGTGCACGCCGGTGGTGGTCTCTTCGGAGACACCGTGGATACCCGCGATGAGATTGGGATACTTTTCGTGCATCAGGCCGGTCAAATCGCCGCCGTCGTCGAGTAACAGGTTCGGGGTCCATGCCTGCTGATCGTCACCGGGGCCCTGGATGGTCTGTTCGACGCACCACCAGTACTCCTCCTCGGTCTCGCCCTTCCAGGCGAACACGGGAACGCCGGCGGCGGCGATGGCGGCCGCGGCGTGATCCTGCGTGGAGAAGATGTTGCACGACGACCAGCGCACGTCGGCGCCCAGCGCGGTGAGCGTCTCGATCAGCACCGCGGTCTGGATGGTCATGTGGATGCAGCCGGCGATGCGTGCCCCGGCCAGCGGCTGCTCGGCGCGGTACTTCTCGCGGATCTTGATCAGGGCCGGCATTTCGCGCTCGGCGATGCGGATCTCGCGGCGACCCCAGTCGGCGAGATTGATGTCGGCGACCTTGTAGTCGTTGAAGGCTTGCGGTTTGGTGACGGCGTTCACGGTCAGCGTCCTCGTCGATTCTTTTCAGTGGATCGACTTGAACGAGAGGCAGGTCGTGCGGCTCTTGTTCAAGTCGAGGCTTGAAAGCGAACCCGGTTCTAATGGGGCGGGTTCTCAAGAGCGCCGTTGATCAGGTGACGGACCGGCTCGGCCGGTTCGCCGCCGCGCC
Organism: Halothiobacillus sp.; assembly: GCA_016278265.1. Classification (GTDB taxonomy): domain Bacteria; phylum Pseudomonadota; class Gammaproteobacteria; order Halothiobacillales; family Halothiobacillaceae; genus Guyparkeria. Next base: position 10,276 of record JADQCE010000006.1, read on the forward strand.
CCGGCCGAGCCTGACCCGCTATTCAGCGGATTGCAGCGCTCCTCGGTCGGGGCGGGGAAAATCAGTCGGGGATTATAACCGCCTCCAGGGCGGTCTGCACGGAGGGGATGCCGTGCTTACAGGCCGGCATCGCTGCGCAGCGCCTCGGCCCGATCGGTGCGCTCCCAGCTGAATTCCGGCTCCTCGCGACCGAAATGGCCGCCGACGGCGGTCTTGCGGTAGATCGGCCGGATCAGATCCAGCATTTGCAGGATGCCGTAGGGGCGCAGGTCGAAGTGCTGGCGAACCAGGTCGGTGATGCGCTCGTCGGCAATGCGGCCGGTGCCGAAGGTGTCCACCGAGATCGAGGTCGGTTCGGCCACGCCGATGGCGTAGGAAATCTGGATCTCGCAACGATCGGCCAGGCCGGCGGCAACAATGTTCTTGGCCACGTAGCGCCCGGCGTAGGCGGCCGAGCGATCGACCTTGGAGGGGTCCTTGCCGGAGAAGGCACCGCCGCCGTGGCGGGCCATGCCGCCGTAGGTGTCGACGATGATCTTGCGCCCGGTCAGGCCGCAGTCGCCCACCGGGCCGCCGATGATGAACTGGCCGGTGGGGTTGATGTGGTACTTGGTGTGTTGGTCGAGCCACTCGGCCGGCAGTACTGGCTTGATGATCTCCTCCATGACCGCCTCGTGGAGGTCGGACTGGGAGATATCGGGGTTGTGCTGGGTGGAGAGCACCACGGCGTCGATGCCCACCGGGACCCCGTCCTCGTAGCGGAAGGTGACCTGGGATTTTGCGTCTGGCCGCAGCCACGGGAGGGTGCCGGCTTCGCGCACCGTCGCTTGTTGTTGCACCAGGCGATGGGCGTAGGTGATCGGCGCGGGCATGAGCACGTCGGTTTCGTTGGTGGCGTAACCGAACATCAGGCCCTGGTCGCCGGCACCCTGGTTGGCGGCGTCCTCGCGGTCGACGCCCTGGGCGATATCGGAAGACTGCTTGCCGATGGCATTGAGTACGCCGCAGGTGTGACCGTCGAAGCCGAGCTCCGAGCTGGTGTAGCCGATGTCCACGATCACCTCGCGCACCAGCTCGTCGACATCGACCCAGGCCGAAGTGGTTACCTCGCCGGCGAGCACGACAAACCCGGTCTTCACCAGCGCCTCGCAGGCGACCCGGGCCGACGGATCCTGCACCAGGATTGCGTCGAGGATCGCATCGCTGATCTGGTCGGCGATCTTGTCCGGGTGGCCCTTGGAGACGGACTCCGAGGTGAACAGGTGGCGCTTGGCGGCATTTGCGCTCATGTCGTGCAGGCCTCTCTTGCGTGCAGGTGGGGCGGTCGAATCGTGTCGCCGGGCGTGCTCATACCGCCCGGCGGGCGCAATCATGGCACAGCTTGCCCCGAGGTTCAGTAGCCCGGGTTCGGTGGCCCGGCGTTCAGTAGCCGTAGGTGCCGATCAGCAGCTCGGCGTTGCCGGAGTAGTAGCGGTTGTTTGCCGGCACGATGTCGGTCAGTTGCTGTTCGTCGAGGATGCGTCGGCCTTCCTCGGTTTCGGCGAACGACAGCAGTGCCTGCTGCAGCGCCTTGCGCGCGCGCTCGTTGAGCTCCGGGGAGACCGAGAAGCCCAGGAAGGGCAAAGGCTCGGTGGTGATCACCGGGTACAGCCCCGGATAGCCGCCGACCAGCGGGGTGGGAATGACACCTGCCCGCGCCTTGCCCTCGAGCACCGCGGTGGCGACATCGCGGTTGGTACGTTCGAAGACGAGGGTCGGCTGTTGCACGGGGTTGGGGAACAGTTGGTACAGCACCAGAGCGCCGACCGACGGCGACGGCTGGACCGCCACGCGCTGGTTGACCAGCTCCCTCGGCGACAGGATCAGGTCATCATCGCGGGTAACCAGGGATTGGGTGACCTCCCCGTCAAAGCGGGCGATCACTTGCCAGTTCTGGCGCTGGACGCGGAAGTCGGTCACGGGGGCGGCGTCCAGGGCAATGTCGAAGTCCGAGCCGCCGCGCGTGGCTTCCCAGAAGGACAGGTAATTGGGGAACAGCTCGAGTTCCACGGTCTCGCCCAGACGCCGGCTCAGGTATTCGGCCACCGGGGAGTAGGCTTCGTTGAGCTCCGCTTCCGGCAGGAACGGCGCGATGGCCATTTTCAGGGTCTCTTCCGCCTTGGCGGGGAGCGCTGCGATTAGTAGCGCCGCGGCGCCAGCCAGCAGGGGGAGTAGTCGACTCGGGCGGCCGTGTCGGCGGTTGGACGGGCGAGGGGCGAAGGCGGGGCGCGTCGACGCGTTCATGGGTGGGTTTCTCCTGGTCCTTGGCGATCGGTTTGCGTTCGCGACCGGTCTGCTGCCGGTTTTGCGTATTGCCGTGAGCTGTCGTGGCCCTGTCCGGCGAGACGGTTCGCTGCGCCGCCAATCGCGGCATGGCGGCCGGCGGTTGATTGGCAGGGAAAATATCACAGTTGTCGTCCGGGCGGCGAGCGGTGCCGTTCCGGCGGTGCGCCGCTGGGCGGCTTGCCTGCCGGCAGGCGTGTCGTGCGACACTTGATCGGTTACGAAACCTTTGACTCGAGACAAGCTGTAAGGAGGTTCGCTCATGGCTCGCACTGAAACCCCGGTCTGCGATTTTGGTCGTCCCGCTGTGGATTTTGCCCTGCCGGACGTCGAGGGGCGCATCTGGCGCCTGAGCGACGTGCAGGGTGGGAAAGGCACGCTGGTGATGTTCATCTGCAACCACTGCCCCTACGTCAAGGCGGTGCTCGATCGCATCGTCTGCGATGCACGCGAGCTCAAGGGGTTGGGGGTCAACACGGTGGCAATCATGTCCAACGATCCCAGCGATTATCCGGAGGACTCGCCGGAGAACATGAAGCGGGTCGCCGAGGCGCACAAGTTTTCCTTTCCCTACCTGATCGACGAGTCCCAGGCAGTCGCCAAGGCCTATGGCGCGGTCTGCACGCCAGACTTCTTCGGCTACAACGCGGATCTCGAGCTGCAGTACCGCGGTCGTCTGGATGCCTCGCGCAAGGAGGCCGAGCCGGACGCGCCGCGCGAGCTGTTCGAGGCGATGAAGCAGGTGGCCGAGACCGGTCACGGCCCCGAGGAGCAGGTGCCCTCCATCGGCTGTTCGATCAAGTGGCGCGAGTCCTGACGAGGTTGGCCGCCTCGCCGGCCTTTTTGGTTCACCGAGCAGGCGATGTCTGTCGTTCCTAAGTAATTGAAAAACAGGGTGGTTGCCTTGTGTGAGGGTTTTGGGGACAATGTCGCGCAACTTCCACGCCTGCCTCAAGGCCAGGCGCCGTCGTCTGCGTGCGCAATGCACACGGCGCAAAGAACCGCTTCTTTTTTCAACCCTTTGGAGTGTTATATGTCGACACGTAGAGAGCTTGCCAACGCGATTCGCGCGTTGAGCATGGACGCCGTTCAGAAGGCGAATTCGGGTCACCCGGGTGCCCCCATGGGCATGGCGGACATCGCCGAGGTGCTGTGGAACGACTACATGCACCACAACCCGAAGAACCCGGAATGGCCGAACCGCGACCGTTTCGTGCTCTCCAACGGCCACGGCTCGATGCTGATCTACTCTCTGCTCCACCTGACCGGCTACGAACTGCCGATGGAAGAGCTGAAGAATTTCCGTCAGCTGCACTCCAAGACCCCGGGCCACCCGGAATACGGTTATACCCCGGGCGTCGAGACCACCACCGGTCCGCTCGGCCAGGGCCTTACTAATGCCGTCGGCATGGCGATCGCCGAGAAGATGCTCGCCGGCCAGTTCAACAAGCCGGGCCACAAGGTCGTCGACCACTACACCTACTGCTTTTTGGGTGACGGTTGCCTGATGGAAGGCATCTCCCACGAGGCCTGCTCGCTGGCGGGCACGTTGGGCGTGGGCAAGCTGATCGCCTTCTACGACGACAACGGTATCTCCATCGACGGTCACGTCGAGGGCTGGTTCACCGATGACACGCCCAAGCGTTTTGAGGCCTACGGCTGGCACGTCGTCCGTGACGTCGACGGTCACGATGCCGACGCCATCGATGCGGCCATCCGCGAGGCGCGTTCGGTCAATGACAAGCCGACCATGATCTGCACCAAAACCGTGATCGGCTTTGGTGCCCCGAACCTCTGTGGCACTCACGACTGCCACGGCGCCGCCCTGGGCGATGCCGAGGTCAAGGCCACCCGCGAGAACATCGGCTGGAACCACGAGCCGTTCGTTATCCCCGACGAGGTTTACGGCGGCTGGGACGCTACCGAAAAAGGCGCGAAGGCCGAGGCCGAATGGAATGAGACCTTTGCTGCCTACGAGAAGGCTTATCCCGCCGAAGCCGCTGAGCTCAAGCGTCGCCTGAACGGCGATCTGCCGGCCGACTTCAACCAGAAGATGGACGCGCTGATCAAGGAGATCGACGCCAAGGGCGAGAGCGTCGCCTCGCGCAAGGCCTCCCAGGCCGTGATCACCGGCCTGGCCGAGATGCTGCCGGAACTGGTCGGCGGCTCGGCCGATCTGGCGCCGTCCAACCTGACTACCTGGAAGGGCTGCACCGCGCTGACCGCGACCGAGTCGGATGCCAACTACATCCACTACGGCGTGCGCGAATTCGGCATGAGCGCCATCATGAACGGCATGGTGCTGCACGGCGGCCTGCTGCCGTACGCCGGCACCTTCCTGATGTTCTCCGAGTACGCCCGCAACGCGCTGCGCATGGCTAGCCTGATGAAGATCGGCTCGATCTTCGTCTACACCCACGACTCCATCGGTCTGGGCGAAGACGGACCGACCCACCAGCCGGTCGAGCAGATTGCCACCATGCGCCTGATCCCGGGCATGCAGACCTGGCGTCCCTGTGACGCGGTCGAGACCGCGGTCGCCTGGAAGCAGGCGGTTGTCCGTCGTGACGCACCGACCTCCCTGGTCTTCTCGCGCCAGGGCCTGCCGCACCAGAACCGCTCGGGCGAGCAGATCGCCAGCATCGAGAAGGGCGGTTACGTGCTCAAGGACTGCGACGGCACGCCGGACCTGATCCTGATCGCCACCGGCTCGGAAGTTGGTCTGGCGATGGACGCGGCGAAAGAGCTTTCCGACAAGAAGGTTCGCGTCGTTTCCATGCCCTGCGTCGAGGCCTTCGATGCCCAGGACGCGGCCTATCGCGAATCGGTCCTGCCGAGCGACGTCACCGCGCGCATGGCCATCGAGGCTGGCGTGACTTCCTGCTGGTACAAGCACGTGGGTACCCACGGCAAGGTGATCGGTCAGGACACCTTCGGTGAATCCGCCCCGGCCGGTGACCTGTTCAAGTACTTCGGCTTTACCGTCGAGCGCGTGGTCGAAGAGGCCCGCAAGCTGGGCTGAGCCCCCGCCGATTGAAGCAATTGGGCGCATGCCGGCGCGGCATGCGCCCTGACTGATTTTGTATCCACGTATCGATTAGGAGAATACCCATGGCAATTCGTGTCGGTATCAACGGCTTCGGCCGCATTGGTCGCATGGTTTTCCGTGCCGCCGCCCAGGAGTTTCCGGAGCTGGAAATCGTCGGCATCAACGACCTGCTTGAGCCGGAGTACCTCGCGTACATGCTCAAGTACGACTCCGTGCACGGCCGTTTTGATGGTGACGTGTCGGTCGAAGGCAACAACCTGGTCGTCAACGGCAAGAAGATCCGTCTGACCGCCGAAAAGGATCCGTCCCAGCTCAAGTGGGGCGACCTGGACGTCGACGTCGTGGTCGAGTCCACCGGTCTGTTCCTCACCGAGGAGACCTGCCAGAAGCACATCGAGGCGGGCGCCAAGAAGGTCGTCCAGTCGGCCCCGTCCAAGGACGCCACCCCGATGTTCGTCTACGGCGTCAACCACAACGACTACGCCGGCCAGCAGATCGTTTCTGCCGCCTCATGCACTACCAACTGCCTGGCGCCGGTGGCCAAGGTTCTGAACGACAAGTTCGGCATCAAGCGCGGCCTGATGAGCACCGTTCACGCCGCCACTGCTACTCAGAAGACCGTTGACGGCCCGTCCCAGAAAGACTGGCGCGGCGGCCGCGGCATCCTGGAGAACATCATCCCGTCCTCCACCGGTGCAGCCAAGGCCGTGGGCAAGGTCCTGCCGGCACTCAACGGCAAGCTGACCGGCATGGCGTTCCGTGTGCCGACCTCCGACGTCTCCGTGGTCGACCTGACCGCCGAGCTGGAGAAGGGTGCTTCCATGGACGAAATCAAGGCGGCCATGAAGGAAGCCTCCGAGGGCGAGCTCAAGGGCGTGCTGGGTTACACCGAGGAAGCGGTCGTTTCCACCGACTTCCGCGGTCACCCGGAGCCGTCCGTGTTCGATGCCAAGGCCGGCATTGCCCTGGACGACACCTTCGTCAAGGTTGTCGCCTGGTACGACAACGAGTTCGGTTACACCTGCAACATGCTGCGCGTCGTGCAGCACGTCGGCAAGTAAACCGAACGGCCCGAACGGGTGGGTTTTCCCACCCGTTTTTCCAGCTGTCTTTCGCGCCACGCGAGAGCCGTAAGGACTGGGCGTCATCGAGTCGCCTCCCATTCCTTACCGCTTTTTATCTGTCTCATTGAGGAGTTTTCCATGGCGAATGTCATCCGCATGACTGATCTCGATCTTGCCGGCAAGCGCGTGCTGATCCGCGCCGACCTGAACGTGCCGGTCAAGGACGGCAAGGTCACCTCCGATGCGCGCATCAGCGCGTCGCTCGGGACCATCAAGGCCGCGCTCGATCAGGGCGCCCACGTGATGGTCACCTCGCACCTGGGTCGTCCGACCGAGGGAGAATTCTCCGAGGAAGATTCCCTCGCGCCGGTCGCCAAGGACCTGGGCGACAAGCTTGGTCGCGAGGTCCGGCTGGTACGTGACTATCTGGGTGCGAACGTCGAGGTGGGTGCCGGCGAGGTGGTCATGCTGGAGAACGTGCGCTTCAACAAGGGCGAGAAGAAGAACGACGAGGCGCTCTCGAAGCAATACGCCTCCCTGTGCGACGTGTTCGTGATGGATGCCTTCGGCACCGCCCACCGCGCCCAGGCCTCCACTCACGGTGTGGCCCAGTTCGCACCGGTCGCCTGCGCCGGCACGCTGCTCACCCAGGAGCTCGAGGCCCTGAACAAGGCGCTGGCCAACCCGGCACGTCCGATGGTTGCGATCGTCGGCGGCTCCAAGGTCTCCACCAAGCTGACCGTGCTCGAGGCGCTCGCTGCCAAGGTCGATCAGCTGGTTGTCGGTGGCGGCATCGCCAACACCTTCGTCAAGGCCGCGGGTCACGGCGTGGGCAAGTCGCTCTGCGAAGACGATCTCGTCCCGACCGCCAAGGCCCTGATGGACAAGCTCAAGAGCAACGGCGCGAACATCCCGATGCCCACCGACGTGGTGGTCGGCAAGCAGTTCGACGAGAACGAGCCGGCTGTCCTCAAGCGCGTCGAGGACGTGGCGGATGACGAGATGATCTTTGACATCGGCCCGGAGAGCGCCGAGGCCCTGGCGAAGATCATCGAGAACGCCGGCACCGTCGTCTGGAACGGCCCGGTCGGCGTGTTCGAGTTCGATCAGTTCGGTGACGGCACCAAGCGCATCGCCCAGGCGATTGCCGACACAAAGGCCTTCACCCTGGCCGGTGGCGGTGACACCATCGCGGCGATCCAGAAGTACGACATCTACGACAAGGTCAGCTACATCTCGACCGCAGGCGGCGCGTTCCTCGAGTTCCTGGAAGGCAAGACCCTGCCGGCGGTCGCCATGCTTGAAGAGCGGGCGAAAGGTTAATGACAAACATGCACGGTTCTACTGATCATCTCCCGGCGCAGCGACGCACCAAGATCGTCGCGACACTCGGCCCGGCCAGCGACGACCTGGCGACCATCACCGCCTTGGTGCGCGCGGGCATCGATGTCGTGCGCATGAACTTCTCGCACGGCAAGGCGGCCGACCACCAGCGTCGTGCCGACTTGGTGCGCGAGGCCGCGGCCGCCGAGGGGCGTTACGTCGCCATCCTCGGCGACCTGCAGGGGCCGAAGATCCGCATCGACCGGTTCAAGGACGGCAAGGTGGAGCTCGAAGAGGGCAAGCCGTTCACCCTCGACGCCGACCTCGACCCGGATGGCGGCGACGAGACCCAGGTCGGGATTACCTACAAGGCGCTGGTTTCCGACTCGCGTCCGGGTGACATCCTGCTGCTCGACGATGGCCGCATCGTCCTCAGGGTCGATGAGGTCCAGGGCAACCAGGTGCGCACGACGGTGGCCATCGGCGGCATGCTCTCCAACAACAAGGGCATCAACCGTCAGGGCGGTGGCCTGTCCGCGCCGGCGATCACCGACAAGGATCGCGCCGACATCGTGACGGCGTCCCAGATCGGTGTCGACTACATCGCGGTTTCCTTCCCGCGTTCGGGCGAGGACATCCACGAGGCCCGTCGCCTGCTGCAAGAGGCCGGTTGTCGCGCGCATATCGTTTCTAAGATCGAGCGCGCCGAGGCGGTCGACTGCATCCGCGAGATCATCCAGGCCTCCGATGCCATCATGATCGCCCGCGGTGACCTGGGCGTGGAAATCGGCGATGCCGAGCTGCCCGCGGTGCAGAAGGCCTTCATCAAGATGGCCAAGGAGCTCAACCGTCCCGTCATCACCGCCACCCAGATGATGGAGACCATGATCGACAACCCGATCCCGACGCGAGCCGAGGTGTTCGATGTGGCCAACGCGGTGCTCGACGGTACGGATGCGGTGATGCTCTCGGCCGAGACGGCCGCCGGCAAGTACCCGATACGCGTGGTCGAGACCATGGCTCGGGTCTGCCATCGCGCCGAGTACCAGATCGAGGCCAAGAAGAGCGCGCCGCCGCTGGACGTGCCCTTCGAGCGGATCGACCAGGCAATCGCCTACTCGGCGATCTATACGGCCAACCACCTCTCGGTCGCGGCCATCGTCGCGCTGTCCGAGTCAGGGGCGACGCCGCTGTGGATGTCACGGGTCGATACCGACATCCCGATCTACACCTTTACCCGATCGGAGGAGACCGCGCGTCGCGTGGGTCTCTACCGTGGCGTGCAGGCGGTGCATTTCCCCGTGCCCTCGACCGATCATGCCGAGGTCAACCGGATGGTGATCGAGAGCCTTCAGCAGATGGAAAAGCTCGACGAGGGCGATCTGGTGATTATCACCAAGGGCGACCTGATGGGTCAGATGGGCGGTACGAACGCCATGAAGATCGTTCGGGTCGGGGACGTGATCTCCGTCGACTGACGCGCGGAGGTCATTTCTTGGCGCGATTTTGCATATCCCGGCGCGCTGGGTATGCTGTCGCGCTTATCGAATTTTCGGCGTCCGGGCCGGTGCGGCCGGGATGCCACCACGGTTTCTTAACTACGTTTCAACTTGAGGAGAGGCAACATGGCGCTCATTTCGCTTCGCCAGCTGCTGGATCATGCCGCTGAACACAGCTACGGCATGCCGGCGTTTAACGTCAACAACATGGAGCAGATCCACGCGATCATGCAGGCCGCCGACGAAGTCGACAGCCCCGTGATCCTGCAGGGCTCTGCCGGTGCTCGCAAGTACGCGGGCGAGCCGTTCCTGCGTCACCTCGTCGAGGCGGCCACCGAGGCCTACCCGCACATTCCGATCGTCATGCATCAGGACCACGGTTCCGATCCGGGCGTCTGCCTGCGTGCGATCCAGTCGGGCTTCTCCTCGGTCATGATGGACGGCTCCCTGATGCCCGACATGAAGACCCCGTCCGACTATGAGTACAACGTCGACGTTACCGCCAAGGTGACCGAGATGGCGCACGCCGGCGGTGTCTCCGTCGAAGGTGAGCTGGGCTGCCTCGGCTCGCTGGAAACCGGCGAGATGGGCGAGGAAGACGGTCACGGCGCGGAAGGCAAGCTGGACATGGACATGCTGCTTACCGACCCGGAAGAAGCCGCCGACTTCGTCAAGCGGACCGACTGTGACGCCCTGGCGATCGCCATCGGCACCAGCCACGGCGCCTACAAGTTCACGCAGAAGCCGACCGGCCAGATCCTGCGCATCGACCGCGTTAAGGAGATCCACGAGCGGATCCCGGACACCCACCTGGTCATGCACGGCTCCTCCTCCGTACCGGAAGAGTGGCTCGAGATCATCAACAACTACGGCGGCGACATGGGTCAGACCTATGGCGTGCCGGTTGAAGAGATCGTCGAGGGCATCAAGTACGGTGTTCGCAAGGTCAACATCGACACCGACCTGCGCATGGCGTCTACCGGTGCCGTTCGTAAGCACCTGGCCGAGAACAAGTCCAACTTCGATCCGCGTAAATTCCTCAAGGAAGCGACCGCCGGCATGCAGGCCATCTGCAAGGCGCGCTTCGAGGCCTTCGGTTCGGCCGGCATGGCTTCCAAGATCCGTCCGATTTCCCTGGAAGAAATGTACAAGCGTTACGAGTCCGGCAGCCTCAAGCAGAAGATCCGCTGATCTTCGCTTGATCGGGCGACTGCCCGGTGCTGCTCGAAACGACAACCCCGCTGATCGGCGGGGTTTTTTGTGCCTGCGGTTTGCCAACGGCCGTAGGCGTGAGCCGGTAAATGCGTGATAATTGAGCGCATGCGAGGGACTGCGTACAAGGATGACCCTGTACCCCGGCTGCCGGCGAATAACCGGCGACCGGGGCTGCGTGCCGTCTGGCTGCTGGTGCTGATGGGGTGGCTGTTGCTGGGGGTGCTCGGCACGCTGGTGGTGCAACGAGAGTTCGATTCCGAGGTCGACGCCCGCGCCGATCGACTGTTGGACACCGCCGACTACGCCCTATCGAGTCGCCAGGCCGAACTGGCGAGGATCGCCCGGATACTGGCACTGGACGAGCGGGTGCGCGAAATCCTGTCCCAGGCCCGGGCGATGGTCGAGCTGGAAGGTGGCGGTGGCGGCGCTGAGGGGGCCGCAACGCTCCGCCGTGAGCTCGCCCGGGCGGTCACCCCGATCGCCTCGGAGCTGATCCACGGCCAGGATCGCGTGATGCAGTTTCACCTGGGGCCGGAGGCGGTCAGTTTCCTGCGGGTGCATGCCCCAGAGCGTTTCGGTGACGAGTTGGCGTCCCTGCGGCCGTTGCTGGCCGAGGTGTATCGCAACGGGCGAGGCGCAATGGGTTTCGAGGTGGGGCGCGTGTTTTCCGGCTTTCGCGCGGTCGAACCCGTTTGGGCCCCGAATCCCGGCGGGGCGTCCGGTGGGTCGGACCGGGTGATCGGGACCGTCGAGGTGGGCACGGGCGTCACGCCGGTCGACAGCTACCTCGAGGAGAGCCTGGGGGCACGCGCGACCCTGCTGCTGCCCGCCGCGATCGCCGAGGAAAACATCTGGGCGGAGATGCGCGAACGGCGGCATATCGCCCCGGTGGGGGATGGCGATTACTACCTGGACGGGCCCAAGGTGGATCATCTTGGGCTGGCGGCCGCCCTTAGCCGCCTCAAGGGCGAACCACCGGCACGGTGGCGGTTTTCAGCCGACGGGCGTAAGTGGCTGGCCGTGTCACGCCCCGTGCCGATTCTCACCCAGGAGAGTGATAAACCCGCCCAACTCGTGGCGGTCGAATCGATCGCGGATCTCTATGCGGCGATGCAACGGCGGCTGGTCTCCCTGCTGGCCGCCGTGGTGGCCGCCTTCCTGCTGACGTCGCTGGGCCTGTGGCTGCTGTCTCGGTGGCAGCGAACCCGCTGGATGGTGGTCATCGATCGTGCCGAGGCTGAGCGTGACGCGCTGTTCGAGCTGAGCCCCCAGCCGCTGGAGCTGACCGACATGCAGGGGCGCTCGTTGCTGGTGAATGATGCCTTTCGTCGCACCTTCGGGGTCGTCGAGTCCGTCGATGGGAGCGGTTGGCTCGCGCGAGGTCTCGAGGGGTTGCAGCTCGAGGCGTTCGAGCGGGCCATCGCCCGTGGGGAGCGCTGGAACGGAGCGCTGCGACTGCCGGCATTGCAGGGCAGATCGGGCTGGTTCCGGGTGCAGGTGGTGCCGATTGCGGACGAGTCCGGTCGTCCGGCCCGACTGTGGTGGTTCTTCCACGATGTTGATCGTGAACGCCGGGCCGCGGCCATCGCACAGGCAGAGCGGGATCGTCTCGATGCCTTCCTCGCGGCGAGCCCGGCGGTCATTTACACCTTCCGTGCCGATCGCCCCGGCCGTCTGGATTACGTCAGCGCCAATATCCGCGAGATTCTCGGCTATACCCCGGATGCCTTGATCGATGGACCGGACTGGTGGGAGCAGACCCTGCACCCCGACGATCGCGAACGCGCCCTGAAGGAAGGCGATTTCACCCGGTGGCCAGACGACCGCAAGCGCAGTCGCTACCGACTGTTGCGACCGGATGGCTCACCCCTGTGGGTGACGGACCACGCTCGCCTGCTCCGCGATGTCGATGGCCGTCCTGAGCGGATCGTGGGGGCACTGATTGACTCTCGCGAGACGGTGGCGCTCGAGGCGAGGCTGGCCGAAAGCGAGCGGTTGTATCGTTCGGTGGTCGAGGGTGTCGAGGAGGCGATCTTCGTGGTGGGTGTCGAGTCCGGTGGCGTGTTTCGCTTCATCACCAGCAACCCGGCCCACGAACAAGCCACGGGTCTGTCGCGTGAGCAACTGGCCGGTGCCACGCCCGATGAGATCCTGCCGCCCGATGTCGCCGCCCACGTGAAGCGTCAGTACCGTGCCTGTCTCCAGACGGGGCGGGCGATTCGTTATCACGAGACGCTCGATTTGCCCGCTGGTCGAGGGCATTGGCACACCACGCTCACCCCGATCCGGGACGAAAGTGATGCGTTTGCCCTGATCGCCGGGGTGGCCATGCGGCTCGAGGAGGGGCGCAACGACGTGACCTGAGCCGGGCCGTTCGGCATTTTTCCGGGGTGACGGTCTGTTGCTGCGACCACCGTCCGGTCGGTGATAAGGGGGAGGCGGCCGCCACAAAGGCGGTCCGCTCGTCCAATCGGGCCTTCCCTGGGCTCCCTTGCAAACCCTGGCGCCGTCGACCATCATCCGGGCCCTGCTCGATCTGAGGATCTGCGTGTGACCTTGCCTGATCCACCTGCTGCTCACCATCATTCGGCGATACCGCCCGTCGTTCGCGCACGTGGCCTGGTCAAGTGCTTCGGTGCGTTGCGCGCGGTCGACGCGGTCGATTTCGACATCCCGGCCGGCCATTGTTTCGGTTTTCTGGGGCCCAATGGCGCCGGCAAGACCACCACCCTCAAGATGCTGATGGGGCTGGCGGACTTCGATGCCGGCGAGCTCTCGGTGCTCGGGCACGAGTTGCCGGCCGAGGCGCGCGCCATTCGTGCCCGCGTCGGGTTGGTTCCGCAGGGCGACAACCTCGACCCGGACTTCACCGTCCGGGAGAACCTGTTCATGTACGCCCGCTTTTTCGGCCTGTCCCGCGCGCAGGTGGCCGAGCGGGTCGACGCCTTGCTCGACTTCGCCAACCTGACGCACAAGGCCGAGGCCCGGGTCGATCAGTTGAGCGGCGGCATGCAGCGCCGCCTGACCATCGCCCGCGCCCTGGTCAATGACCCGGAGGTCGTCATCCTGGATGAGCCTACCTCGGGACTCGATCCGCAGGTGCGCCACGTCATCTGGGGCCGGCTGGCCGAATTGCGCGCCCGCGGCGTGACGCTGGTGCTGACGACCCATTACATGGAAGAGGCCGAGCGCCTTTGCGATGAACTGGTCGTGATGGATCACGGTCGCATTCTCGACCAGGGGAGCCCCGGCCAGCTGATACAGCGCCATGTCGAGCCGGACGTGATCGAGCTGCGTGGCACGGTCAGTGATGGCGTGTTCGCCACGTTGACCTCGATGGCCCTGCGAGTCGAGCGCCACGGCACCGCGGTCTACGTCTATACCCGGGCGCCGGGTCCGATACTCGATTTCCTGGGGCAGCCTGATGGCCTGACGGTGATCCATCGTCGCGCCGGGCTCGAGGACGTGTTCTTGCACCTGACCGGCCGGGAGTTGCGCGAATGAGGTGCCCATGAAGCGTTCCATCTGGCAGTTGCCGCGGGCCAGGATGGCGGCGTTTTCCGTGTTCGCCCGCAATTTTCTCGTCTGGCGAAAGCTGATCGGACCGGCGATCGTGCTCAACTTCGGTGAGCCGGTCATCTATCTGCTGGGTCTGGGCATCGGTCTGGGGGCGCTGGTGGGGGACATCGGCGGCCTGCCCTATCTCGTCTTCCTCGCCTCGGGGATCGTGGCGTCCTCGGCGATGATCTCGGTCAGCTTCGAGGGCATGTACTCGGTCTACACGCGGATGGTGCCGCAGAAGACCTTCGACGCCATCATGGCTACGCCGCTGGATATCGACGACATCATCCTCGGCGAAACCATCTGGGCGGCCTTCAAGGGGCTGTTGAGCGCCGTGGCAATCCTGATCGTTGCCGCCCTGCTGGACGCGGTGCCCGGCGGCTGGATGGCGCTGTGGGCGCTGCCGGTGGTGTTCCTGCTGGGGCTGGCCTTTGCCGGGCCGGCCATCGTGATGACGGCGATCGCCGACAACTACGATTTCTTCAACTACTACTTCGTGCTGGTGGTCACCCCGATGTTCATGCTCTCGGGGGTGTTCTTCCCCATCGAGACCCTGCCCGACTGGATGCAGACCGCCGTGCTGGTCCTGCCGCTGACACATGCCATCGAGGTCATCCGGCCCCTGATCGTCGGCGAGCCGGTCGAGCACCTGCTCGCCCACCTGGGCGTGCTGGTCGGCTTCGCCGTGGTCGCCTACTACCTCGCCGTGGCCCTGGTGCGGCGGCGGTTATGGAATTGAAGAAGGCCGAAAGCGAAGCATGTTGAAGCGGCGTAGGAGCGGCTTTAGCCGCGAGCGTGCCGGGATGGCAAAGAGGTCGGGAAAAGAAATCAGGAGTCAGAGGGTGGCTTGATGCTGAAGGCGATGAATCCAGCATCTCGCGCTGACAGCTCAGCTCTCCCAGCGTCGCCCGGTGTCGAGCCGGATCACGGCCTGATTGATCAACGGACAAGCCATCAGGTAGTCGATCGTCTGGCTGACCACGCCCGGGCCAGGCTCGAACGGCAGCAGGCGTCGCTTGAGCCGGTGGCGACGGTACTCGGCGTCGTCCTCCGGGTGGAACATCAGCAGGCCGGGGGCGATGGCGTTCACCCGCGTGTGCGGGGCGTAGCGCAGGGCCAGCGACCGGATCGAGTTCTCGATCGCCGCCTTGGAGGCGATGTAGTGGATGTGGTCGGCTTCGCCCTCGTCGATGTGGGCGTCGGTGATGAATACCGCCTGCCGGTCGGCGTGGCCGTCATCCCGCTCGCGGGCGGGCAGGGCGCGTTGCAGGTGCTCGGTTAGCTCGATCGGGCTGGTCACGTGCACGGTATACATCGCCGTGGCCAGTTCGGGATTCGCGGCGACGTCCTCGTCGCGGTGCCAGATCGAGGCGTTATGCACGATCAGATCCAGGCGGTCCGTGTGGTCGGCGACCTGCTGGGCGAACGCCGCGAGCCGTTCCCGCTCGAGCAGGTCCAGTGGCAGGGCGATCACGCCCTGGTCGATGAGCGCGTGCAGGGCGTCGGTCTCGTGGCGATAGGTGCCGATGACTCGGTGGCCCGCGGCCAGCAGGTGTTCCGCGAGATGGGCGCCGACGCGGCGCGTCACCCCGGTGATCAGGACGGTCTGGGCGCGTGATGTCATGACGTCACCGTGCCACCAGCTGGAGAAACTCGTTACGGGTGGCCGCGCTGTCCCGGAACTGCCCGGTCATCCGCGAGGTGATGGTCTCGGATTCGACCTTCTGGACGCCGCGCATCGCCATGCACATGTGCGCGGCCCGCACCTGGACGGCGACGCCGACGGCCCCGGTCGCGGTCTCCACTGCCTCGGCGATCTGCTGGGTCATGTTCTCCTGGATCTGCAGGCGCCGTGCGTAAAGATCCACGATGCGGGCGAGCTTGGACAGACCCAGCACCTTGCCCTGCGGGATGTAGCCGATATCAACATGACCGATGATCGGCAGCATGTGATGTTCGCAGAGGCTGTAGAACTCGATGTTGCGCACCACCACCATCTCGTCGTTGTCCGACTCGAACAGGGCGTTGCCGATGGCCGATCCCAGGCGCTGATTCAGTCCTTGGTTGAGATAGAGCAGGGCCTTGGCGACGCGCCTGGGCGTGTCGATCAGCCCCTCGCGGGCGGGGTCCTCGCCCAGTTCGGCCAGGATGGTCTTGACCGCACCGGCGATGGTCTCGATGCGCTGTTCGTCGGCGCCGACCGGTTCGGGAAAGTCGTCCTCGTGCAAGGCTGCCATGTCGGTGGTTTCTCTCAGTAAAGGCTCAAAACGTCGGCAGGAACTTTAGCAGGTGCCCGCCGGCATGTCCGAGTGCCGCGGTTGGTTGCCCAGGGAAACCCTGCCCGATTCGATGGCATCTCTGGCTCGCGGGTTTGTCCGCAACCAAGGCGCCGGACCGAAGGCGGGCTCATTGCCCGTCAAGGGACGGCAACGCCGAGTGCGGGCAAACCCGCGAGCCCCGTGTGGGCGGGCCTCCAAGGGCCCATCTGCTGCGTTGCAGTCCTTGTAAAGGGCGACGGCCCTTCATGGCGGACTGGGCCTTGCACCTGGGCCCTTGGAGGTCCCGCAGAGACGTCATCGAATCGGGCAGGGTTCCCCTGGCGGTTGGTTGGGCCAGCGCTTGCCGCTAAACTGTCGCGTTCTTTCCCGGCGCCGATGCCGGCGCCCATGTCATGTTTCCAGCGCAAGGGGTTATCCCGTCCGTGAAGGCCGTAATCGAACAACGTCTCCAGGCCATCTGCCAGCAATTGGTCGCCGAGGGCGACCTGCCCGCCGATGTGTCGGTCAAACCGGTGCTGACGGTGCCGAAAGACCCGGCCCACGGGGATTTCGCCAGCAACCTGGCGATGCAACTGGCCAAGCCGATGAAATGCCCGCCGCGGACGATCGCCGAGCGCATCGTCGAGGCCTTCGCCGACGAGAAGGGGGTCGAGCGTGTCGAGATCGCCGGTCCGGGTTTCATGAACTTCTTTGTCGAGGCGGGCGCCGCCTTCGCCCTGATCGACCGCATCCTGGATGAGCGTGAGCGCTTCGGTTGCTCGAATGCCGCCGGTGGTCAGCGCGTGCAGGTGGAGTTCGTCTCGGCCAACCCCACTGGCCCGCTGCACGTCGGTCACGGCCGTGGCGCGGCCTACGGCTCGGTCGTGGCGAGCCTGCTCGAGGCGGTCGGTGCCGACGTCCAGCGCGAGTACTACGTCAACGATGCCGGCCGCCAGATGCACATCCTCGCGATCAGTGTCTGGCTGCGTTACCTCGAGGGGCAGGGCGAGAGCATCGTGTTTCCCTCCAACGGTTACCGCTCGGAGGGCTATATCCTCGACATCGCGGCGGCGCTGGCGGACGAGCACGGTCGTCGACTGGTGGTGGGCTCGGACAAGGTGTTCGCCGACCTGCCGGAGGACGCGCCGGACGGCGACAAGGAGCGTCACATCGATGCGCTGGTCCGGCGCATGCGCGAGCTGCTCGGCGAGACCGACTACCAGCTGGTGTTCCGCGCCGCGCTCGATTCGATCCTGTCGGATATCCGCGCCGACCTGGCGGAATTCGGTGTCACCTACGACAACTGGTACTCCGAACAGAGCCTGGCCGATCGCGGCCTGGTCGAGCGCGCCATCGAGCGGCTAAAGGCACAGGGTCATCTCTACGAGCGCGACGGCGCGCTGTGGTTTCGCTCCACCGACTTCGGCGACGACAAGGATCGCGTGGTGCGGCGCGACAACGGCCAGACCACCTACTTTGCCTCCGATATCGCCTATCACCTCGACAAGTTCGACCGCGGCTTCGACCAGGTGGTCGACATCTGGGGCGCCGATCACCACGGTTACGTGCCCCGCGTGCGCGCCGCGCTGACCGCGCTGGGCAAGCCCGCCGACCAGTTGACCGTCTCGCTGGTGCAGTTCGCGATCCTCTACCGGGGTGGCGAGCGGGTGCCGATGTCGACCCGTTCGGGCAGCTTCGTCACCCTGCGCGAACTGCGCCAGGAAGTGGGCGACGATGCCGCGCGTTTCTTCTACGTGATGCGGGCGGCCAATCAACATCTCGATTTCGATCTCGATCTGGCCAAGAGTCAGAGCAACGAAAACCCGCTCTACTACATCCAGTACGCCCACGCCCGAGTGGCCTCGGTGTTGCGCCAGTTGCCGTTGCGCGGCCTTTCCCATGAGCCGCAAGTTGGTCGCGAGGCCTACGCGCGACTGACCGAGCCGCACGAGCAGGCCCTGTTCAAGCGCCTGTCGCAGTACCCAGCGCTGATCGAGCGGGCCGCCCTGGCGCACGAGCCGCACCAGGTGGTTCACTACCTGCGTGATCTGGCCCAGGACTTCCACAGCTACTACAACGCGCACGCCTTCCTGCTGGGAGAGGACGCGCCGTTGCGTAACGCCCGGCTCAACCTGGTGCTGGCGACCCGGCAGGTGCTGGCCAACGGTCTGGCGCTGCTCGGCGTCAATGCCCCGGACGAGATGTAACCGTCACGATGGCCAGCAAGGGGAACAAAAAGGTGAATCGACCTCGAGCTTCGGCAGGCAATCGCGGCGCCAAATGGGCATTGCTGATCGCATTGGTCCTGCTGGTCGGGATGGTGGTGCTGCTCGCGCGGCTGACGGCGGAGAACAACAGCCGGCCGACCGAGGCGCCGACCGCCCAGACCGATACCCGCAGCGTGGAGAAGCCACCGGAGAAGCAACCGGTTTCGCCCGAATTCCAGTTCTACACCCTGTTGCCCAAGCAGGGGAATCAGCCGCCTCGCCCCGCCATGCAAGAGGAGGGGGTCGCGGACGAGCCGTCTGCCGAGCGGTCTGACGTCAAATCGGATGTGCGTTACGTGCTCCAGGCCGGCTCGTTCAGCAAGGCACGCGATGCCGAGGCGCGCAAGGCCGAGCTGGCCCTGCTCGGGGTCGAAAGTCACATCAATGCAGTCGACGTGAGCGGGCGACGCTACCACCGCGTGATTCTCGGCCCCCTGCCCGGCAAGGGAATCGCGGCACTGCGCCGGCAGCTCGATCAAGCCGGCATCCAGACGACCGAGCCTCGTCGTAGCGACGGCTGACCGTTGTCGGTCGGATATTGCCCGGGCGCCATACTCGGAATACAGTGAGCCATATAAGGGGGCTGCCAAGACACAGGATCGTGTCGGCAGCAACGGCTCGTCCAATTCCGGGGATGGCGCATGATGGCTGGCAATGCCGCGGGGCGGATGGAGGCGGGCGTTTGCGCCAGGTGGGTTGACCGCGTGTTCCCCCCGGTGGTGATCTGGTGGCTGCTGATCACCTTCCTGTTGTTTGCCCCGGCCGCGCAGGCCGAACGCGACCTCCTTTCCCAGGCCCAATGGGCCACCACCCAGGAGCGCCTCTCGCCGAGCGAGGCGATGGCCCTCGATTTCCGTGCCGCCGAGGCGGCGACCCTGAACCTCGGGCCGTATCAGGGTCGGATCTGGCTACGTGTGACGCTCGATGGCGAGGCAAACGCCGAATCGCGCTGGCTGTCGATTCGCTGGCCGTATTTCCGGGAGCTGCGAGTGTTCCTGCGCGACTCCAGCGCCCCAGGGGGCGATTGGCTGGAAGTGCGCGAGACTACCGAGGTGGCGGGGTTGTTGGACATGCCTGGGCACCCGGGGCGGTTATTGCCGCGGTTTTCGGGTGAGCGCGAGGTGATGATCCAGCTGCGGGCCGATGGCCCGACGGCGCTGCGCCTGACGCTCGGCACGCTGGACGAGGAGCGGGTTCGCACCCTGGAGCGCTACACCCTGTTCGGCGTCTATCTGGGCGCGATGCTCGGCATGGCGGCCTACAGCCTGTTCCTGATGCTGGCGGTGCGCGAGCGCACCTATCTCGGCTATGCCGCCTTCCTGGCGGCGACCGTGCTCTATGTCGGTCTGCGCTACAACATCCTCACCCCGCTGTTCCCCGATGTCGTCCAATCGGTGCCGCCCGCGGCACGGGCGCAGCTGGCCGTCGCGCTGGTGGCGTTGTCGGGGATCTGGTTCGTGCGGCGATTCTTGCGCACCCAGCGTGATGATCGACTTGCCGATCGGTCGCTGGTTGGCGTCATGGTGGCGGCGCTGCTGTCCATGCCCGCCTCGATCTGGCTGGCGGGAGTTGTGTCGTTCGCCATCATGGCGGTCTATGCAGTCGCCGCGGTGGCGGCGATTGTCTGGGCTGCCGTGCGGGCCATGCGCCGTGGTTTCGACCCAGCCGGCTACCTGTTGCTCGGCTGGTCGGTATTCGCCCTGGCCGTGTTGCTGTATCTGGCCATGCTGCTGGGCTGGCTGCCGTATGCCACCTGGCTGATGATCTCCCTACCGGTTGGCTCGTTGGCCGAGGCCCTGTTGCTGGCGTTTGCCCTGGGCAATCGCATCCGGCACAAGCAGCGAGAGGAAGCCGTGCTGGCGCAGGAGCGGGATCGATACCGGTTCCTCAGCGAGCAGGATGGCCTGACGGGTCTCTACAACCGCCGCGCGCTGGATCGGCGTCTGGATCATGCCATCGCGACCAGTTTGCGCACGGGCGACCCATTGAGTCTTATCGTCCTTGATGCCGACTGGTTCAAGGATTACAACGACCGCTACGGGCATCTGGCCGGTGACGATGCGCTGCGCTGCCTGGCGCGCGTGATGAGGGCCAACGTGCGCGATGGTGACGGGTGCTTCCGCTATGGTGGCGAGGAGTTCGTCATCCTCCTGCCGGGGCAGGGGCTGGCCCAGGCGACGGTGGTCGCCGAACGGATACGCGAGGCTTATCGCGGCAATTCCGCCTCCGAGCTCGGCCCTGGTGGCACCGTGAGTCTCGGGCTGGCGCAATTTCGCGAGGGCGATAGCGCCAACACCCTGCTTGCACGTGGCGATGCCGCCCTCTATCACGCCAAGGAGCGCGGCCGCGATCGGGTCGAGTTGGCGCACTGACGTCCCTGCCGGAATCCCGCCGGGGGTGATAAACTCGCGGGTTTGCGCGCTGGTGTGTCGTTGATCGCTCAACGCACGCTGCGCGGCACCGGTTCACTGCTCTGCGAGGCACAAAGCAATGTCGATGGAAGATCGCGATGGCCTGATCTGGCTGGATGGCGAGATGGTCGAATGGCGTGATGCCAAGGTCCACGTACTTACCCACACCCTGCATTACGGCATGGGGGTGTTCGAGGGCGTGCGCGCCTACAAGACGGATCAGGGGACGGCGGTCTTTCGCCTCGAGGACCATACCCGCCGGCTGCACAACTCGGCCAAGATCCTCGGCATGAAGCTGCCCTACACCGAAAGCCATCTCAACGAGGTGCAGCGTCAGGTCGTGCGCGAGAACCATCTCGAGAGCGCCTATATCCGGCCGATGGCCTTCTACGGTTCCGAGGGCATGGGCCTGCGTGCCGACAATCTCAAGGTGCACGTCATGGTCGCGGCCTGGCACTGGGGTGCCTACCTGGGCGCGGAGAACATCGAGAAGGGCATTCGCATCCGCACCTCGAGCTACTCGCGCCACCACGTCAACGTCACCATGTGCAAGGCCAAGGCCAACGGGGCCTACATGAACTCCATGCTGGCACTGCGCGAGGCCACCGCCGCCGGTTACGACGAGGCGATGCTGCTCGACACGCAAGGTTTTGTCGCCGAGGGCTCGGGCGAGAACATCTTCATCGTGCGCGATGGCATGCTTTTCACGCCGGACCTGACCGCCGCGCTCGACGGCATCACCCGCCGGACGATCATTGCCCTGGCGAACCAGTTCGGCATTCCGGTGGTGGAAAAGCGCATCACCCGTGACGAGGTCTACATCGCCGACGAGGCCTTCTTCACCGGCACCGCCGCCGAGGTCACGCCGATCCGCGAGGTCGACGATCGGCCGATCGGCAGCGGCGAGCGCGGCCCGATCACCGAGCGGCTGCAGAGCACCTACTTCGACCTGGTCGAGGGACGCTACCCGCCGCTGGGCGACAACTGGCTGGACTACGTGGAGGCGAAAGCATGAACCCGGATACCGCGTCGCACCCCGAAGATTTCGATACCCCCAATGCCGATTGCCTCGTCGAGGTGACCCAGGCGGACCTGCCGATTTACTGCCCGCCCGAGGAGGATGCCTTGTGGAACTCGCACCCGCGGGTCTACATCCATCTCGAGCACAAGGGCGACGAGGCCCGCTGCATCTACTGCAGTGCGGTCTACAAGCTGATCGACTGAACCGGCTGGTCGACTGACAGGGGCTCGTCGCGGCGGGCGTTATCGCTCGTCGGTGACCCTTTCGCAGATGACCGCCGCCACCTCTCGGGTGTCGTCCACCGGTTCGTATTCCCAGTGTTCGAGCGATCCGTCGAAGGCGCGTGTCACGCCTTCCTCGCGCAGTTCGCGATGGAATCGCGCCAATCGTTTCGAGTAGCGGCCGAAATCGATCACGTACAGCGGCCGACCGGTCGAGGCGGCCTCGGAGACCATCGAGGCCGAATCGCCGCTTACGACGAGGTAGTCGGCCAGGGCGAGGATGCCGAAGTAGGGATTCGGCCCCTCGCCTTGCCAGAGTTGGTGCGGCACGTGACGGATGGCCTCGGCCAGAACGCGGGTATTGGCCTCGCCGGTACGCCGTGACGGGGTGATTAGGAGCGAGCCGCCGCTGTTGTGCGCCGCAATAGCAAGCTGTTCGCCGATCTGCCGCGTCTTCTCCGGCGTGAGCGTCATGGTGCGGTTCGAGCCACCGAGCAACACCCCGATCCAGGGGCGCGGCAGTGCCTCGAATTGGTTGCGGAATTGGCCGGCGGCCTGATCAAGCTTTGCCTGGGTGACGTGATGGATCGCCCCGCGCGTCGGCAGGACGTTTGGCCCTCTCAGCCCGTCGTGGCGCGGCGGCACCACCAGGTCGAAGTATCGCGGCGGGATCAGCGGATCCTGGACATGCACCGTGAAGCAGCGCCCGGCACTGGCCTTGCGGATGGCGATCGAGGCCGCCGCGCTGCGGCGTCCGCAGGTGATCAGTACGCGAGGCCAGGGCGGGACGAGAGGGTCCGAGTCGGGGCTGAGCCGGTCCAGCGGCCGGGGCATCCAGTGCATCGGCAGCCAGCGCCACGGGCGGGGTATGCCGATGGTTTTCTGTACCACCGGCCAGCCGGTGGACTCGGCGACGGCCTCGGCCAGCCCGCGGGCCTGGTTGGCCATGCCCGCCTCGCCGGTGGTGACGGCCCAGATTTCGTTGACGATGTCGGGATGCGTCGGCATGCGGGCATGATAGCGTCTCCGGCAGACCGTCGGGGAGCATTGGGAGGACAGGGTGAGAGAAGACGAGCAGGGAGCCGAGCGGGTGGCACGTCGCTTGACCGTGGTGCAGATGCTGCCCGCCCTCGACGGTGGTGGTGTCGAGCGCGGCACGCTCGAGATCGCCGAGGCGCTGGTGGCCGCCGGCCATCGCGCCATCGTGATCTCCGAGGGCGGTCGGCTGGTCGAGGAACTCGAGGCGCTGGGTGCCGACCACATCACCCTGCCCGTCGGACGCAAGGCGCTGACCACGCTGCGTTATATCCCGATCGTGCGTCGCCTGCTGCGCGACGAGGGTGTCGACATCCTGCACCTGCGCTCGCGCCTGCCCGCGTGGATCGGTTACCTCGCCTGGAAGGGGCTGCCGAACGTATCCCGCCCGCATTTGGTCACCACCGTCCACGGTGCCTATTCGCCGGGCTGGTACAGCGCCGTGATGACCAAGGGCGAGCGCGTGATCGCCGTGTCCGACAGCATCGTCGAGTACATCCGCAGCAACTACCCGAAGGTCGACCCCGAGCGCATCGTGCGCATCTACCGGGGTGTCGATCCGGCCGACTATCACCCGGCCTTCCGGCCGGACGCAGCCTGGCGCGAGCGCTTCTTCGCCGAGCACCCCAAGCTCGCGGATCGCTGGGTGCTGACCCTGCCCGGGCGGATCACCCAGTTGAAGGGGCACCGGGATCTCATCGAGATCGTCGCGGGCTTAAAGGCGCGGGGCGTCCCGGTGCACGCGTTGTTGGCCGGCGGGGTGCACCCGCGGCGGCAAGCCTACTGGCAGGACATTCAGGCGCGTGTCACCGAGCTCGGGCTTGAGGACGACATCACCTGGCTTGGTCCGCGCCGTGACCTGCGCGAGATCATGGCGATCAGCGATGTCGTCCTGTCGCTGACGCAAAAGCCTGAGTCCTTTGGTCGTACCGTCACCGAGGCGTTGGCCCTGGGGCGGCCGGTGCTCGGCTACGACCACGGCGGGGTGGGGGAGCAATTGGGGCAGGTCTACCCCGAGGGGCGGGTGCCGCCGGGTGACGTTCACGAGGCGGTCGAGCGCCTCGCACAGTGGTGGCGAGAGGGCGCCCCGTCGGTGACCGAGGCCGTGCCGTTCACGCTGGCGCGCATGCAGGACGAGACGCTCGCCCTGTATCAGTCGCTGGCCGTCGAGCGTTCCTGACCACCGGCCAGGGCGAGGGCCTGGCGATAGCCCGCCTCCATCTGCGGCAGCACGGCATCGACGTAGTAGCGCTCGCGATAGCGCGCCAGCGCCTTTGCCGCGCGGTCGGCCCGGGCGGCCTCGTTGCCGATCGCCTCGGCCAGTTTCTGGGAGAGATCCTCGGCATCATCGATCGCACAAAGCCACCCGGTGGTCTCGTCGAGGATGGTCACCGGCCCTTCGGTGCGCGTGCTGACGATCGCGGTGCCGCGGGCCATCGCCTCGAGCACCACGATGCCGAAGGGCTCGTGGCGCGACGGCAGTACGAACAGGTCCGCCTGGTCCAGCAGCGGCGTGACGTCCTCCATCCAGCCGGGGAAGTCGACCCGGTCGCTGATGCCGAGCTCGTCGGTCAGCGCGGTCAGCGTGTCGCGGTCGGGGCCGTCGCCGGCCAGCACCAGCCGCCAGGCGTTCGATTCGGGCAGGCGGGCGACCGCGCGGAGCAGGACATCGAACCCCTTCTTGTGCACGAAGCGGCCGAAGGCCAGCAGTTGCACCGCCGTGGTCGCCTCGCTGGTCGGGCGCTGGCGCGGCGGGAACATCGAGAAGTTCGGCACCACCGTGACCCGTGCGTCGGCCACGCCCAGTTCGCGCAGATGGCGCGCCTGGTCGTCGGTCGCGGCGGTGAAGAAGTCGACCTGGCGGAAGTACTTGAGATCGAGGTAGTTGTGCACGTGGGTGACCAGCGGTGCCGGCAGCCAGCGCTTGATCCGCCCCAGGTAGAGCCCGGCCCGGCTGAGCTGGGCCTCGACGATGTCGGGCTGGAATGCGCGGATGGCGCGCGCCAGCGGCCAGAGCTTGAGCCAGTCGTGGTTGCCGCGCACCCGCAGCGGTACCACGCGGATGCGCGCCTTGCCCTCCAGATGACGGCGGCTGGCCGATTCCGGGTGGGTGATCGCCAGCACCTCGTGGCCGCGCTCGGCCAGTGACAGGCACAGGTCGACGAAATAGCGTTCGGCGCCGCCGAACCCCTTGCTGAACATGACTTGAACGATGCGCATGGCGTGCTGATTTCTGTCTGAATAAGTCGGTCACCGCGGTCCGCTCAGCGGGCCGATTCTCGCGCGGCGAGCCGGGTTGGGTATCATCGCACAGCGTCCGGCCCGTTGGGCTGTCCGAAACCGACCCTCAATCGATCCCCTGGAGTCGTCGTGCCCGAACCGCTGTACTGGCTGGCCTTGCTGATTGCCGTGCTGGGAGCGCTCGCTCTGCTGGCTCGCTATAATTTGTGGCGCCTGCCCCGGCCGAAGGCATGGCCACGCCTACTGATGTATCACAGTATCCGGCCGACCGAGACGTCGGCCGGCATCGTCATGGATGTGCGGCGTTTTGCCTGGCAGGTCGACTGGATGGCGCATCATGGCGCGCGATTCGTCACCGTGTCCGAACTTCTCGCTGCGCCCGACCCAAGCGGCATGGTGGCGATCACCTTCGACGATGGCTACGCCGACAACTACCGACATGCCTGGCCGGTGTTGCAGCGCCACGGGGCACCGGCAACGGTCTATCTCGCCACGGAAATCGACGAGATCGAGCGACTGACCCCGGCGATGATCGCCGAGCTGCAGGCCGACGGCTGGGAGTTCGGGGCGCACACGGTCCATCATTGTCACCTGCCGTCGACCCTGGCGGATATCGCCCGGCGCGAAATCGTCGAGTCCCGTCGGGCGGTCGAGGCGCTCACCGGCCGACCCTGCCGGAGCTTTGCCTATCCGTTCGGCAAGTACCGCCCCGAGCACGTCACGATGGTGCGGGAGGCAGGCTTCGAGTCGGCGGTGACCACGCGCAAGGCGATCACACCGCGCGAGCATGCCGATCCCTACGAGCTGCCGCGCCTGTCGATGGTCGGGCAAATGAACCGCTTCGAGTTCTGGCTTACCTACTCGCGAGGGCGATATCGTGTCTGATGCCAACGGCAAGCTGCCGGTCAGTGTGTTCCTGATCACCAAGAACTGCGGTCGCTGGCTCGAGCAGGTGCTCGAGCCGCTGGCCGACTTCGCCGAGATCGTGGTGCTCGACTCGGGGTCCCGCGACGACACCCTGGCGATCGCTCAGCGGCATGGCGCGATCATCCACCATCAGGACTTCCTCGGCTTCGGCGCACAGAAGCAGGCGGCGCTCGAGTTCTGCTCGCAGCCTTGGGCGCTCAACCTCGACGGCGACGAGATCATCGACGAGACGCTGCGCGATGCCATCGTCCGACTGGTGCGGGAGGACGATCCCACCGTGGTCGGTGCTCGGGTGCGCATCCGCGACTGGTTCATCGGTGTGCCGGCCTCGAAGGCGGCGCGACCGATCCGGCGGGTGCGGCTGTTTCGCCGCGACCGCGGTCGATTTCTCGCCCGCGAGACGGTGCACGAGTCGGTGCAGCTCGACACCGGTGAGGGGCGCGTGGTCGACCTGCCCGGCTGGATCGAGCACTTCGGGGTCGAGTCGGTGGCGCTGCGCGTCGAGAAGATCAATCGATATTCCAGTTACCGTGCCGAGCAGGATCTCGCCCGAGGCAAGGGCCCGTCGGCGCTCAAGCTTTTCACCGTCTTCCCGCTGCGTTTTCTCAAGAGCTACCTGTTGCGCCGCGCTTGCCTCTCCGGACGTCGCGGGCTGATCCAGTCGGTTGCGAACGCCTACTACGCCTTTTTGATCGAGGCGAAGAAATTCGAGAGCCGCGAGATACACCGCCAGAACGTGGGCGAGGGTAAGATGCGCGCTGAAGGCGCCGACGACCAGAGGCGCCACGACGCCAACAAGGGAGAACAATGAATAGGACGTCGTTGATGGCCGCCCCGCGGCGACTGATCCGGGGGGCTCGGGCCCTCGAGGCCTGGGCCTTGCTGCTGGCTGGCGTGTTGCCGGCATTGCTGCTGTTCAAGCGAGGGCTGGCAGAGACCACCTTGGGGCTGTTCGTCCTGGCCGGTCTCGCTTTTGCTTGGCGATGGCGCGAGGCGGCCTGGCTTCGCCAGCCATGGCTCTACGCGGCTTTAGCGCTCTCCGGCGTGCTCCTGCTACTCGCACCATTCTCGATCGACCCGGGCGAGTCGGCGCAGGCGGCGTTGATCTCGTGGCGCTGGCCCGTCTTCGCCGCTCTGCTTGCCTGGTTTTTCCTTGCCCGCCCGCAACGGCTGCGGATATTCGAGATGGGGGTCATGGTCGTGCTGGCGTTCGTCGTACTCGACGGTTTCTGGCAATACCTCACGGGCACGGATGTCTTCGGCATCCCTCGCCATTCCGCAAACCGACTGACCGGGCCGTTTAACGATCCGCTGATCGGTACGTTTACCGATCGGCTGTGGTTCATCGCGCTCGCACTGCTCTGGTTCGTGATGCTGCGGCGTCACGCGGCACTGGCCGTGCTCGGTCTGCTGGGTGTTTCATCGCTTGGGGCGCTGTTCATCTTCCTCACGGGCGAGCGCGCGGCCTTCCTAGTCTTCGTGCTTGGAACCGCGGTGGTCGTCCTCGGCGTGTTCCTCCGTCTGCCGCGCTGGCGTTGGCCACTCGTGGGGGCCGCGCTGGCCATGACGATTATGGTCACGGCACTGGCCGCGACGCAGCCGAAGATGGTGGATCGCACTGTGCATTCGACCGTGGACGCCATCGTCCATCTTGATAAGAACGTTTACGGCCTGAATTTGATCACCGGTTGGGAGCAGTTCCGCGAGAATCCCCTGACCGGGGTCGGAGCCCGCCAGTTTCAGGCGTACTGTCAGGCGCAGATGCCCGAGGCACTGGCGGCTTACCGTGAGCTGGGCGTGCCCGAGTGCGTCATCCATCCACACAACCTCTACATGGGGATGCTGGCCGAGGGTGGGGTGATCGGCTTTGTGCTGTTCGTGCTGATGCTTGGGCTCCTGTTCCGCGCCTTCTTCCAGCAAGAGCGTGCCTCGGGCGAGCCCCAGGAGTTGCGCGCCTTCTTTGCCAGCTCTTTGCTCCTGGTGACGTTCTGGCCGGTACAGCCGAGCATGGAATACTTCAACGGCTGGACGGCGGCCGTGGTCTGGATGGGGGTCGGCTGGGGGTTGGCACGTAGCCGGCTGGCGTACGCGAGCGCGACGGCCGGGCCGTGAGCTCGACCTCGCAGCCCACCGCCATCCTGTTGCCTCCGCGGGAGCAGTTTACCCATGAGGGGGCTGGAGCGATCGCGCTGACCGTTGCAGAGCAGCTCCGGACCGGAGCCAGTCGCGAGCCGCTCGAGATCTGGGGACGTGCACCGAACGGGACGTTGCTGGCGTTACCCGATGGGACGCCGTACGTGTCGTTATCGGACCTCGCCTGGATTCCGGCACGGCGCCGCTCCCGCCATGCTTGGGCGGCCCGCCTTCAGGCTGCCCGGCGTCGCCCTTGGCGCCTGGAGATCCACAACCGTGCCGAGCTGTTCCAGCGGCTGGCAACGGGTTCGAGCCGGCTGGCGCTGTATCTGCACAATGACCCGCAGGGCATTCGGGGGCTCGAACTCGCTGAGCAACGTCAGGCGGTGCTTAGGCGGGCCGACTATATTGTCTGCGTCAGCGATTTCCTTCGCCGCCGTTTCTGCGAGGGGCTGGGGGCGGATTGCGCGGCGCGAGTACAGGTGGTCGCCAATAGCGTGGATCTCGACAGATTCCGTCCCGGACCGAAGCGACGCGAGATCCTGTTTGTCGGCCGACTGATCCCCGAGAAGGGTGCGGTCGAGCTGGCCGAGGCCCTGCTGGAGCTCTTGCCGCGCCATCCCGAGGTGACTGCGCGTTTCATCGGTGCCTGGCATTTCGGCCAGTCGGACGTACGCTTTCCTTACGAACGGGATCTCGAGGCACTGGTCGCGCGCAGCGGTGGGCAGATTCGCCTTGAGGGCTACCGTCCCTACGACGAGGTCGCTGCGGCCTTCGCCCGGGCGGAGATCGCAGTCGTGCCGTCGTTGTGGGATGAGCCATTCGGTCGTACGGCCTTGGAGGCCATGGCAGCCGGCTGCGCCGTGGTGGCGGCCAATCGTGGCGGCCTGCCCGAGGTGGTGGGTGATGCCGGCCAAGTGGTCGAACCGGACCCGGCGACACTGGCTGAATCACTCGGTAGCCTGTTGGCATCCTCCGCACGCTGTGAGGCGTTCGGCAACGCGGCGCGTCGTCGGGCCGAAACCGTATTCGAAGCCGGCGCCCTGCACCGCCGGATCGCGTCATTACGCGATCGACGCGACTAGCGTGCGGTTCGCTGGCGGTAGGGCGAGGAAATGCCTGCTGGCAGCGTTTTGAACCGCCGATGCCCCCACAGATACATCGCCGGATGGCGGCGGATTTCCCCTTCCAGTCGTTCGACCAGAAGCTGGGTGTCGGCTACCTCTTCGCCGCTGGGGATGCCCGCGATCGGCGGCTCGATCTCGAGTTCGTAGCGGTTGCCAAAGCGGCGGACGTGGTAGGGCAGGATTGCGGCCCGGCCCATGCGCGCCAGTATTGGCATGGCGGTGTTGGTGGCCGCCGGTAGCCCGAAGAAGGGGATGAAGGCGCTGGTCTTGCCGTGGTAGTTCTGGTCCGGAGCCGTCCAAAGCGCGTCACCGGCCCGCAGGGCGCGAACCATGGCGCGAGTGTCCTCGCGGTGGATCAGTCCGGCGAGGTGCTTCTCGCGTCCCTGGTCGATCAGCGCGTCGATTGCCGGGTTGTTGTTGGGACGATAGACGGCATGCACCGGCGCATGGCGGGAGACGAAGTACACGCCCAGTTCCATGTCGGTGACATGCGCGGCGTTAAGGATCACGCCCTGCCCGGCGGCCCGGGCGGCCTCGAGGTGTTCCAGGCCGATAATGCGGTATTCGGGCACCTTGTCGAGAGCGCCGAACCAGCCCCAGAACCCCTCGCAGATGCCCGCCCCCAGTCGGGCGAAGTGCTCGTCGATGGTCTCCTCCCGCGCCGCAGCGGTCCATGCGGGGAAGGCCACGGCCAGGTTCGCCCGCATGACGCGGCGTCGTTTCTTGAGCACACGCGCCATCAACCAGCCAAGCCCGCGACCGAAGGCAAGTCGGGCACGCTGCGGCAAGGCGGCGATCAGCCGCGGAATCAGCGACAGCAGCAAGCGCGTCGCGCGAATGCGAGATGGGAGAGGGGCACTCATTGGGCGGCATTCTAAGCGATAATGGGCCTCATGCACTTGAAGCGACTTGTCTGCCCGTTCGTCTCGCCGGTGTGCGGCCCCTTTCACGATCGCCGCCGTGGGCAGGGGAGTGTGGCGTGAGGCGCTGGCAATACCAGGTCGCATTGGGGCTGATTGCCCCGTGGCTCCTGTGGGACGCGTGGCGACGTTATCGCCATGCTCGCCCTGGGCATCGTCGCCTGCTGGAACAGTTCGGGCGTCTGCGGGACGGGTTGCCCCGGGGCGGCGTGTGGTTGCATGCCGTTTCCCTGGGCGAGGTGCGGGCCGCGGCCATGCTGGTCAGCGCGCTGCAGGCGCGCTGGCCGAATCTTCCCATCGTGATCAGCACCACCACCGAGACCGGCGCCGAGGCGGCACGCGCACTCGACCTGCCGCATTTCTATGCCCCCTTCGATCTGGCCTTCGCGCAGCGTCGCGTGTTGGCGCGCTTGCGCCCGCGGCTGATGGTCGTGATGGAAACGGAGCTGTGGCCCAATCTGGTGCGTGAGGCGGGACGTGCCCGAGTTCCGCTGGTCATCGCCAACGCCCGCCTGTCCGACCGATCGTATCGACGATACGTCCGCTGGGGCGGTGGTTTGCTCCGGGAGGTGCTGAACGGGGTCGATCTGATCTGCGCCCAGTCCGCCGCCGACCGGGACCGTTTCCTTGCCCTGGGGGCGGCGCATGCCGAGGACTGCGGGAATCTCAAATTCGATCTGCCGGTGAGCGGTGAGGCCGTGCCTGTTTCGGCCGAACGCCGCCTGACCTGGCTGGCGGCGAGCACCCACCCGGGCGAAGAGGCTCAGGTGCTTGCCGCTCACCAGGCGGTGCGGGCGCGTTACCCGGAGGCCCGCTTGATCCTGGTGCCACGCCATCCCGAGCGGGCGGGCGAGGTGCAGCGGCTGGTCGAGCGTTCCGGCTTGTCGGTGGAGGTGTGGGCACCTGATCGGCAGCCGGATTATCGGCCGGCGGTGGAGGTGGTCGACCGGGCGGGGCTGCTCGCGGGGCTGTTCCCCGAGGTGCCGGTCGTCTTCATGGGCGGATCGCTGGTATCCGTCGGTGGGCACAATCCGATCGAACCGGCCGCCGTGGGGCGGGCGGTGTTGCATGGGCCGGCGGTGCAGAATTTTCGCCAGGTCTTTGCGGTGCTCGGCGAGCGAGATGCCTGTCGTGAGGTGACCGACAGCGAGGCGCTGGCGGCGACCGTGATCGAGTGCTTCGATCAACCCGAGCGCTGGGCGGCGACCGGGGCACGGGCGCGCAGCGTGATCGCCGAGCACCGCGGGGCGGCCGACCGGCTGGTCGAGCGGCTCGCTTCGTGGCTGGATTGAGCGGTCTGAACGGACGTCGATCGCCTGACTCCAGGCGAGACGGAATCAGTCTTGGTCGTTGACCGTCTGGCGGGCGCGCTCGAGCACACGTTGCATCATTTCGGTGTCGGCCGTGCTTGCGCCGTCTTCATCGCTCCGGCCCATCAGGGGCGCGATCAGGGCGTTGGTTTCCTGATCCGTCAGCTGACGATTGATGGCCGCCAGATCGGTGACGGTCAGTTGACCGGTGTCGGCCTTCAGCTGCAGCAGATTGGTGATGTAGCCGTAGCGGGCGTCGAGGTAGTCGGCCATGGCGCTGAATACGCGCAGCTCGGCGTTGAGTACGTCAACGATGGTGCGCGTGCCGACGCCGTAGCCGGCCTCGGTGGCCACCAGGCTGGTGCGCGCGGATTCGACCGCCTGGCGGTAGGCCGTGATCTGGCTGATCGAGGTCTGCACGCCGCGGTAGCTATCCGAGGTTTGCTGGCGGACCTGGCGACGCTGCGCCTCGAGATCGTACTGGCTGCGCTGGTAGTCGAATGCCGCCTGGCGCGATTGGGCATTGATGCGCCCGCCGGTGTAGATCGGCAGGTTGAGCTGCACGCCGACCTGGCCGTTGAGCGTCTCGCTGCGATCGCCGAACTGGCTGGGGCTGCTGTCGTAGCCGTAGCTTCCCTCGAGACTCACGGTCGGCGCGCGCTGCGAGCGGGCCACGTCCACGTTTTGTTGGGCGATCCGCGTGCCGACCACCGCGCTCTGCAGGCCGAGGTTCTGCTCAACGGCCAGGTCGATCCAATCCTGCGGATCAGCCGGCTCCGGCTTGGCGACATCGAGGTTGGTGCGGATGTTGTCCAGGTCGGTCAGGGGCTTGCCGACGATGGTTTGCAGCGCGGCCTCGGCGTTGTTCAGTGCGCTGCGTGCCTGGATGATCTGGGCGTTGGCCTGGTCGTATTCCGATTGGGCGTCGGCCACATCGGTCACCGCCACCAGCCCCACCTCGTACTGGCGCTGGGCGCGTTCGAGCTGGCGCGTGAGCGCGGTGCGGTTGGCCTTGGCCAGCTGCAGCTGCGCGTCGGCGTTCAGTACTTGGAAGTAGGCCTGGCCGGTGCGCAGGATCAGGTCCTGGCGGGCCTGCTCGTAGTCGATGGCGGCCTGGCGCACCTGCAGCTGGGCGATGTCGAGCTGCAGGTTCTCGCTGCGGTTGTAGATCGTCTGTGACAGGCTCAGGCCAAGGTTGCGCCCACTGCCCTTGGTGACGTCCGAGGAGCCGGGAAAGCCGCCGGCGAGCACCCGAGTGTGGGTGTAGTTGACGCCGGCATTTCCGCCCACCTGCGGCAGGAGGTCGGCGCGCTGGATGGGGATGTTCTGTTCGACCGAGAGCCGCTGCTGTTCCGCCGAGCGCAGTTGCGGGTCATTCTGCTCGGCCAACGCATAGATATCGAGCAGGTCGGCCGACCAGGCCGGTGTGCCGCCGACTGCCAGACCGATGCCGATGGCGACCGACAGGGCGGCGCGGCGCAGCGGCCGGTTCGGGGCGATGTGCCCGCCGCGAGTGGATGCGTTGCGACTGACAGGCATGGTCGGGACACCTCGGAAAGGTTGGTCGGGAATTGATTAGCTCTCTAATGGAATCGCACGATACCCCAGCCGTTGCGTCACCGGCAAGCGGTAGCCGCGCCGCCCGCCTAGTTTGAGCGGGTGCGTGTTCAAGGGGAAGAGCTTAGCGCAGAAAGGGCCGTGTTGGAGCCCCTGGCGGGCACAGAGTCTGGCGGGGCCGTGGTGGGTGAGCACAGGGCCCGCCACCAATCGTGTCGAGGGCATCAAGTGCTGCAAAAGAGGCCGCGTTGGCCTCTTTTGGTCGGCAATTAAAGCGAGAATGACGGTTTCGGTTCGGCGCCGATCAGGTAGCCCGTGCGGGTCTCGAACAGCGAATCGGTGCGGAAGTGGGTCTCGGATTCGCGGGTGACCATCGAGACGGTCTGGATCGGTCCGGTGCCGGTAATCGCCAGCAGGCGTCCGCCGATATTGAGTTGGCGCAGGCTCGCCTCCGGCATCTCGGTGCGGGCGCCGGTGAACACGATCACGTCGAACCGTTCGTCGTTGGCCCAACCGTCGTGGCCATCGCCGGTTTCGAGCACGACGCGCTCGAAACCCAGCTCCGCGAGCAGGCCGCCAGCGCGCTCGGTAAAGTCCGGGAAGATGTCCACCGAGCGCACGCTGTTGCCCAGCGAGGCCAGGCACGCGGTGAAGAAGCCGGTGCCGGTGCCGATCTCGAGCACGCGTTCGCCGGGCTGGACCTGCAGGTACTGCAGGATGCGACCTTCGACGACCGGTGCCAGCATGGTCTGCCCGTGGCCGATCGGCACGGCCACGTCGGCAAAGGCATGCACCCGCTCGGCATCCGGGACGAAACGCTCGCGCGGGACGTTGAAGAACACCTCCAGAACGCGCTTGTCGAGCACGTCCCAGGGGCGGATCTGTTGCTCGACCATATTGAAGCGGGCCAGTTCGATGTCGGTGGGCATGAATTCGGCTCTGGTTTCTGGAAATTGAGTGCGCGGTAATTTACGGGTTTTCCACTGCCCCGGCAACTTCCGGCCTTTGACGGGGGTGTCGTTGCGTCGTGCTAAGTCACTGAAAGCCGTGCGGGAACTTGTTATTTGCTTGCCGCTGGGGTAGCGTCTCGACCAATAGCGGTGGTTGCCGGGCGATATCCGGCGGCCGCCCATCCGCAGACTAGGGGTGCCGCCCCGGCCGTGAATGGTCGGTCAGGCGGCTGAGAAACACCCTTGGAACCTGATCCGGCTTGCATCGGCGTAGGGAAGTCTGTCTGGCACAACCGAGATCCCCTCCTCGTGTCCAGTCGGCGCTCGTCGTGCATGCCCCAATTGATGCACAGGTGGCATATCCATGAGCGCAATCCCCAGCGATTTCCTGCAGAAGACCGCGAAACTCTCCGAGACGGTCATCGCCCCGTTCCCGGCCAGTCACAAGCGTTACACCCAGGGTTCGCGCCCCGATATTCGCGTGCCCTACCGAGAGGTGAGCCAGACGGCCACCCAGAACGATTCCGGCATCGTCTCCAACCCGCCGATCCCGGTCTACGACACCTCGGGGCCGTACACCGACCCGGAGGTGGAGATCGATCTCCTCAAGGGGCTGTCCCCGCTGCGAGCCGACTGGATCGACGAGCGTGGCGACACGGAACAGCTCGATGGCCCGAGCTCCGAGTTCGGCCAGGATCGTCTGGAAGACGAGAAGACCGCCAACCTGCGCTTCTCGCACATCCGCCCGCCGCGTCGCGCCAAGGCGGGTGCCAACGTCACCCAGATGCACTACGCCCGTCAGGGCATTATTACTCCCGAGATGGAGTACGTCGCCATCCGGGAGAACAACCGCCTGCAGGAAATGCGCGCCGATCCGCGCTACACGAAGCTCTTGCGCCAGCACCCGGGCGAATCCTTCGGCGCGTCGATCCCCGACGAGATCACGCCCGAGTTCGTCCGTGACGAGATCGCCCGCGGCCGCGCCATCATCCCGGCGAACATCAACCACCCGGAAATCGAGCCGATGATCATCGGTCGGAACTTCCGCACCAAGATCAACGGCAACCTGGGCAACTCCGCGGTCACCTCCGGCATCGCCGAGGAAGTCGAGAAGATGGTCTGGGGCATCCGCTGGGGTGGCGACACCATCATGGACCTCTCCACCGGCAAGCACATCCACGAGACCCGCGAGTGGATCCTGCGCAACTCGCCGGTGCCGATCGGCACGGTGCCGCTCTACCAGGCGCTGGAAAAGGTCAACGGCAAGGCCGAAGACCTGAGCTGGGAGATCTATCGCGACACCCTGATCGAGCAGGCCGAGCAGGGCGTGGACTACTTCACCATCCACGCCGGCGTGCGCCTGGCTTACGTGCCGATGACCGCCGACCGGCTTACCGGCATCGTCTCGCGGGGTGGCTCGATCATGGCCAAGTGGTGTCTCGCCCACCACGAGGAGTCCTTCCTCTATACGCGCTTCAACGAGATCTGCGAGATCATGAAGGCCTACGACATCTCCTTCTCGCTGGGCGACGGCCTGCGTCCGGGGTGTCTCGCGGATGCCAACGACGAGGCGCAGTTCGCCGAATTGAAGACGCTGGGCGAGCTGACCCAGATCGCCTGGAAGCACGACGTGCAGGTGATGATCGAGGGCCCGGGCCACGTGCCGCTGCACATGGTCAAGGAGAACATGGACAAGGAACTCGAGGACTGCTTCGAGGCGCCGTTCTACACCCTCGGGCCGCTGGTCACCGACATCGCGCCGGCCTACGACCACATCACCAGTGGCATCGGCGCGGCCACTATCGGCTGGTACGGCACCGCCATGCTCTGCTACGTCACGCCGAAAGAGCACCTGGGCCTGCCGGACAAGGACGACGTGCGCGAAGGGGTGATCACCTACAAGATCGCTGCCCACGCCTCGGATCTTGCCAAGGGCTTCCCGGGCACCCAGCTGCGCGACAACGCCCTGTCCAAGGCGCGCTTCGAGTTCCGCTGGGTCGACCAGTACCACCTGTCGCTCGACCCGGAGCGGGCGCGGGAATTCCACGACGCGACCCTGCCCTCGGATGCCCACCAGGTGGCGCACTTCTGCTCGATGTGCGGTCCGCACTTCTGCTCGATGAAGATCACCCAGGAGGTGCGTGAATACGCGGATGAAATGGGGGTCGACGAACAAGAGGCCCTCAAGCAGGGCATGAAGGAGAAGTCGATCGAGTTCGTCCAGAAGGGCGGCGAGGTCTACGGTCGCATCTGACGCCGTTTGTTTCGCACCTGGATAAACAAAACCCCGGCCTGGCCGGGGTTTTTCCATGGTGCGTCCGTCGTGGCGTCAGACCGATGGACGGCGGCCCATCACGAAGAAGACGATGGCCAGAATCAGGCCAACCACGAACAGAATCCAGGCGATTTGAGTGGCAGCGCCGGCGATGCCGCTCAGGCCGAGTACGCCAGCGATGATGCCGACGACGAGGAAAATGAGTGCCCAGGACAACATGATGCGACCTCCTTGGTTGCAAGACCCCGCAAGACCTGTCGGCAGGCAATGTGGGGCGAATACCGGCGTGATGCCGGCGGAAAGTGGTTTTTGCCGTGATGCGGACACGGCTTGTCACGCACTCATTTAGATCGGCGGCCTCAGGTTAGGTTCCCGGGGCGGGTTTGCGCGCTCTCGGATCATCTGGAAACAGGCTGGGCTGCTAAGATCGCCGGCCCCAGTAATCATCGCCGGTGAGTGCATGACCCAGCCGACCCCCGGTCCCGTCGAGGACCGTGAGATTCCCGAGTACGCGCCGATCGCGTTGCTGCCACTGCTCGCGCTGCTGTTGCTTGGCCTGCTGTGGGGCTACAACTGGGTGGTGATGAAGGCCGTGCTGGTGGATGTGTCGTCGGCGTGGTTTGCGGCTTTGCGTACCGTCCTGCCCGCGCTGCTGCTCATCGCGATCTTGCCGCTCGCCGGCAAGCGGTTGCGTCCGCCGCCCCTGTTTTACGTGTTACCGATCGGCCTGTTCCAGACCGCCGGCTTCGTCGGTTTCATGATGTGGGCGCTGGAGACCGGCGCGGCCGGCGAGACGGCCGTGATCGTCTTTATGATGCCGCTGTGGCTGACCTTGATGGCGCACTTTGCGTTGAAGGAGCGTGTCACGCGCATTCAATTGCTGGCGATCGGCCTTGCCGTGCCCGGACTGGTGCTGCTGATTTCCCCATGGGAGAAATCCCTGGCGTTGGGGGCGGTGTTGCTGGCCTTTGCTTCGGGCTTCGGTTGGGCGTTGGGCGCGATCTGGCAGAAGCGCTACTACCATCGCTACCAGCCGGATCTGTTGAGCCTGACGGCCTGGCAGATGCTTTATGGTGGTCTGTTGCTGATGGCGATCGCGCTCTGGGTCGAGCCGTTTGCCGTCGAACCGACGCCCCACTTCTTCTGGTCCCTGTTCTACAACGTGGTGCTGGCGGGGGCCCTGGGCTGGTTGCTGTGGGTCTATTCCCTACATCATTTGCCGACCTGGATCGCCGGCTTCGGCGCACTGCTGGTGCCCGGCATCGGCGTGTTGAGCGCGTGGCTGGTGCTGGGTGAGACACCGGGGCCGATCAAGCAGCTCGGCATTGGCCTGATCCTGTCGGCCCTGTTGATCATCACGCTCTACCAGCGCCGTCAGCGGCGCAATGCCCGCCGGCGATCGGTGGGTTGATCCTTCGACCCGGTGCGCGCTTGCCAGCTGTGCGATGCTGAGGAAAAGAGCGGCGCCGTTGCATGAAAGCGCTGCACCAACCGAGATGAGGTAATCGATGGGTGAGTGGATCGAGGTGACGGTGGCGGAAAAGGTCCGCTGGAACGACGGGCTGTACTCCCTGCGTTTCCAGGCACCGCTACCGGCATTCAAGGCGGGGCAATTTGTCCGGGTCGGGCTCGATGTTGACGGCGAGCGCATCGCGCGCCCCTACTCGTTGGTCAACGCGCCGGACGAGACACCGCACGAGATCTATTTCAATGTCGTGCCCGAGGGGCCGCTTTCCCCGCGCCTGGCCCGGTTGGAGCCCGGCGACCCCCTGTTCGTGCATTCCTCGGTCACCGGCACGATGACCATGGAGCGCACGCCCGAGCATCGCCACCTATGGCTGTTCGCCACCGGCACCGCGCTGGGGCCGTTCCTGTCGATTCTCAAGACTGATGCCCCCTGGGAGCGCGCCGAACGGGTGGTGCTGTGCCATTCGGTGCGTCGCGCGACGGATATGGCCTACGGCGAGACGATTCGTCGATTGCAGGCGCGTCACGGCGATCGATTCGACTTCGTGCCGGTGGTCACCCGGGAGGCGCATCCGGGTGCCTTGCGCGAGCGGATCCCCGCCTTGCTGACCTCCGGCGAGATCGAGCGGCTTGTCGGGCTGTCGCTCTGCCCGGGGGACGCCCACGTCATGCTGTGCGGGAACTCAGGGATGATCGAGGAGGTCCAGCAGGTGCTCGAATCGCGCGGCCTGCGTCGTCACCGCCGCCGGGAACCGGGGCACATCACCGTCGAGAAGTATCACTGACTCGAGGGCCCTGTTTGGATGGCCCGGGCCGCGGGGACGTCGCCCGGTCGATGCCCGCCTCGCGTCGGCTATACTGGCCCTCCGACAGTAATCGTGCTGCCCGAGTTTCGGGTGGCCAGACCTCTTGGATTCATGGAGTGGCAACCGCAATGGTGCTGATGCTCGACAACTACGACTCGTTTACCTACAACCTGGTCCAGTACCTGGGCGAGCTGGGTGAAGAGGTCTGGGTGGCGCGCAATGACCAGGTCACCATCGAGGAGATCGAGGCCCGTGCGCCGAGTCATATCGTCGTCTCCCCGGGGCCCTGCGATCCGGACCAGGCGGGCATCTCGCTGGAGGTGATCCGGCATTTTGCAGGCAAGCTGCCCGTGCTGGGCGTCTGTCTGGGTCACCAGGCGATCGGTCAGGTCTTCGGCGGCAAGGTGGTGCGTGCCCGTGAGGTGATGCACGGCAAGGTCTCGCCGGTCTACCACACGAGCGAGGGGGTGTTCGAGGGGTTGCCCAATCCCTTCGAGGCGACGCGCTACCACTCGCTGGTCGTCGCCCGCGAGAGCATTCCCGAGGTGCTCGAGGTGACCGCCTGGACACAGAACGAAGATGGTTCGGTCGACGAGGTGATGGGCTTTCGCCATCGCGAGTACGCCATCGAGGGCGTTCAGTTCCACCCCGAGTCGATCCTCACCCAGCACGGCCACCAGCAACTCAAGAGCTTCCTGCGCTACCGTTCCGGCGTGCGCGAACCCGTACCGGCGTGAACGCGCCGGCCGACGAGACCTCGGCCCGGGCGGATGACACCCCGCGGGGGCGTCGCGCCGCCGTACTGGTGCTGGTGATCGCCGGGCTGCTGATGCTCGCGCCGTTCACCG
This sequence comes from Halothiobacillus sp., assembly GCA_016278265.1. Classification (GTDB taxonomy): domain Bacteria; phylum Pseudomonadota; class Gammaproteobacteria; order Halothiobacillales; family Halothiobacillaceae; genus Guyparkeria. The sequence goes on from JADQCE010000006.1 coordinate 50,083, forward strand.
TCGATGCCTACCTGCCGTCGTTTCACGCCATGGCCGACGAGTTCGGCGTAGGTCAGGCGGCGATCCAGCAGACCCTTTCCCTGTACCTGCTCGCCTTCGGCTCGATGATGCTGTTCTACGGACCGGCCTCCGACAGCTTCGGTCGCAAGCGCGTGATCCTGCTCGCCCTGCTGGCCTATGCCCTGATGACCGTCTTTGCCGCGCTCTCGCAGGGTATCGGCCAGCTGATTGCCGCGCGGGTGGGGCAGGGACTAGCCGCCGGTGCGGGTGTGGTGATCGGTCGGGCGCTGGTGCGCGACCTGTTTGCCGGCGCCGATGCCCAGCGGGTGATGGCGAACGTGATGCTGATATTTGCCTCGGCACCGGCGGCAGCCCCGATCATCGGTGGTTGGCTGCACGAATGGTTCGGCTGGCGCTCGGTGTTCTGGTTCCTGCTGGGTTTCTCCCTGCTGCTCGTGATCGCGATCTGGCGGTTGTTGCCGGAGACCGTGGCACAGCGCGATCGTCAATCATTCGCCCTGCGATTCGTGCTCAAGAGCTATGCGCGGGCGCTATCGCATCCGCGCTACATGCAGCTGGTCGTGGTGTTCGCGCTGTTGTTCGGGGGCATGTTCCTGTACGTCGCGGCCGCGCCGGCCATTCTCATCGACCATCTTGGCCAGGACGAGACCGATTTCTGGAAGTTCTTCGTGCCGTTGGTGGCCGGGCTGATTCTCGGCAGCCGCCTGACCAACTGGCTCGCCGGGCGATTGAGCATGACCGCTGCGATGGCGATCGGCCTGGCAATTACCGGCATGGCGGTGATCTACAACCTGATCCAGGCCTGGGTGCAGCCGCCGGACGTCACGCATGGGCTGTGGCTGACCGTCACGCCGATCACGCTCTACGTCATGGGCATGGCGACCACCATGCCGGCGCTCAATATCACGGCGCTCGACTACTGGCCGGCGCAGCGAGGGCTCGCCTCGGCGCTGCAAGGGGCAACCCAGATGGTGTTCGCCGGGCTGGTATCCGGGTTGATGGTCGCGTGGCTGGCGGATTCCCTGTTTGCCTTGGCGGTGGGGATGGCGTGCCTATACCTCGCTGCACTGGGGCTGTGGTTGGTTTGGTATCGTTCAGCGAAGGCGAAGGTGCCCGCCTGACACAAAAGAACGCCCGGCAAAAATGGCCGGGCGTTCTTGAACAGACGTCAGGCCGGTGAGATCGGCCCAAACTAGACGGGGTTACATCTCCCCATTGTCCTTGTACTTCTCCTGCTCGCGCTCCTGTTCCTGCTCCTGCTCCTGCTCCTGCTCTTTATCCTTGTACTCTTTGCCGGCGTTGTCATGGCCCATGTTTCCGTCGCCCATGTTTTCCAAATGCTTCTCGGGCAAGGTGTCCTTGCCGCGTTGCGGAGCTTGCTCACCTTGCCCGGCGGGTGGCGCCATGTCGTCAGTTCGCGGCTTTTCTTCCTGAAGAGCGCCGCCCATCCCGGTGGATGGCGCAACGCCATCACCTTGCGGCTGTTCTTCCTGCGGGGCACCGGTCCCCGGGTCTTCGTCTTTGTCTTCGGCGTAGGCCGAGCCCATGCCGATCATCGTTGCCAGTGCCGTGCTGCTAAGAAGCGTCGCAATGGTTTTTGTTTTGAATTTCATAAGACACCTTCCCTTTCTAGAGATGGAATGGTCGACGTGTTGCCGAGCAACGGGCGAAAGCGTCGTCCGCTCAAGGTTTGGTCACCGGGCGTGTCGAGAGTTCCTGCCAAGTCGTTTTTCTCGCTCCCCTTCCGTGCTTGCGAGGAGGGGCGTGGGCACGGGATCACTGTCGGCGATGGTAGAATCGCCGCCAACACGTTATTCAACGGGTGGGATATTTCGGTGGAACGCCGAGTCGCGCCAGCAACAAGAAGGTGAGCAATGGCCGGTCACAGCAAGTGGGCGAACATCAAGCATCGCAAGGCCGCGCAGGACAAGAAGCGCGGCAAGCTCTGGACCAAGATCATTCGTGAGATCACGGTGGCCGCGCGCGCCGGCGGCAATGCCGACCCGGCGGCCAACCCGCGTCTGCGCCTGGCCTGGGACAAGGCGCTGGGGGCGAACATGCCCAAGGACACCATCGAGCGTGCCGCCAAGCGCGGCGCCGGTGACCTGGAAGGGCAGGATTTCGTCGAGGTCACCTTCGAGGGCTACGGGCCAGGCGGCGTGGCGGTCTACGTCACCGGGATGACCGACAACAACACCCGCACGGTGGCCGACGTGCGCCATGCCTTCTCCAAGAACGGCGGCAACCTCGGCACCGACGGCTCGGTGGCGTTCCTGTTCTCCCGCCTCGGCGTGCTCTACTACCCGCCGGGCAGCGACGAGGACCCGATCATGGAGGCCGCGATGGAGGCCGGTGCCGAGGACATCGAGGTGTTCGACGACAACTCGATCGAGGTGACCACCACGCCGGAGACCTACAGCGACGTCAAGCAGGCCATGATCGATGCGGGCCTGCCGCCGGAGGAGAGCGAGGTGACCATGCGGGCCTCGACCAGTGCGCCGGTCGACGGCGAAAACGCGGAGAAGGTGATCAAGTTGATCGACATGCTCGAGGACCTCGACGACGTGCAGGAGGTCTATCACAACGGCGAGATCCCGGAAGCGGCCTATGCCTGAGTCGCCGGCAGGGAGTCGCCCCATACGACGGGTGCTCGGCATCGACCCCGGCTCGCGCGTGCTCGGGTTGGCGGTGATCGAGTTCGCCGGCGGCCAGGGCCGTTGCCTGGCGCTTGCGAGCCATTCCCTGCAGTCCCACGGTGACTTTGCCGCCCGCATGGGCGGCGTTTTCGATGTGGTCTCCGAATGGATCGAGACCCACCAGCCGAGCGAATGCGCCATCGAGCAGATCTTCATGTATCGCAGCGAATCCTCCTCGCTCAAGCTCGCCCAGGCGCGCGGCGCGGCCCTGGCCGCCGTGGTGCGTCATGGCCTGCCAGTCGAGGAATACATGCCGGCGACCGTCAAGCAGGCGGTGGTCGGCAGCGGCAAGGCCGACAAGGCGCAGGTGGCCCACATGGTCCAGCGACTGGTCGGGCTGAGCGAACTGCCGTCGACCGACGGGGCGGACGCCGCGGCGGTGGCGTTGTGCCACTGTTATCGCAGCAATGCCTTCGGTGCCGTCGGTAGCAGCGGACCGAACGGCGAGGCGCGCGAGATCCTGCGCGAGGCATCCCAACGACGCTATCGCCGCCGCAGCGATTCGCGCGGCTGGCGCGACATGGATGCCGCCACCCTGATGGCCCGCTCGACCGGCAAGGCCGGAACCAAGAAATGAGGTGCCCATGATCGGACGACTCGCCGGACGCGTGTTGATACGCAAACCCCCGTTTCTGCTGGTGGACGTGCAGGGGATCGGCTACGAGGTCGAGGCGCCCATGTCGACCTTCTTCGCCACGCAGGGTCAGGACGACGTCATCCTGCACACCCACCTGGTGGTGCGCGAGGACGCGCAATTGCTGTACGGCTTTGCCACCATTCGTGAGCGCGACCTCTTTCGCGCCCTGATCAAGGTCTCGGGCATCGGTCCGCGCATGGCCGTCGCGGTGCTCTCGGGCATGTCCGAGGCGCAGTTCCGCGACTGCGTGCTCAACGACGACGTCACCGCGCTGACCAAGGTGCCGGGGATCGGCAAGAAGACCGCCGAGCGGCTGATCATCGAGATGCGCGACCGCCTCGACAAGCAACCGGGTGGCGGGGTGCCGGCGGTTGCCGGCGGCGAGCCGGCAGTCGCGACCCCGCGCGACGAGGCCTTGAGCGCACTCGAGGCGCTCGGCTACAAGCCGGCCGAGGCCGGCCGCATGATCGCCCGGGCCGAGAAGGAAGGCGCCGATAACGCCGAAGCCCTGATCCGACTGGCGCTGCGGCAGACGGTCAAGCCCGCCTCATGAGTGCCCCCATGGAAGACGCCCGCTTCGTCAGCTCCGAACACCGCCCCGACGAGGAGGCCCTCGAGCGGGCGCTACGCCCGCGTCGGCTCGCCGACTACATCGGCCAGCCGGCAGTGGTCGAGCAGATGGAGATCTTCGTGCCCGCCGCGCGCAATCGCGGCGAGCCGCTCGACCACGTCCTGATCTTCGGCCCGCCGGGGCTGGGCAAGACCACGCTGGCGCACATCATCGCCAACGAGATGGGCGTGAGCCTCAAGCAGACCTCCGGCCCGGTGCTCGAGCGTCCGGGCGATCTCGCCGCGCTGCTGACCAACCTCGAGCCCGGCGACGTGTTGTTCATCGACGAGATACATCGCCTGTCGTCGGTGGTCGAGGAGATCCTCTACCCGGCGATGGAGGACTACCAGATCGACATCATGATCGGCGAGGGGCCGGCGGCCCGCTCGATCAAGCTCGACCTGCCGCCGTTCACCCTGGTGGGCGCGACCACCAGGGCCGGCATGCTGACCAACCCGCTGCGTGACCGCTTCGGCATCACCCAGCGCCTGGAGTTCTACGAGGTCGAGCACCTCGTGCACATCGTCACCCGCTCGGCGCGCCTGACCAACCTGGAGATGGACGCCGAAGGCGCCCAGGAGATTGCCGCCCGCTCGCGCGGCACGCCGCGGATCGCCAACCGGCTGCTACGGCGGGTGCGCGACTACGCCGACGTGAAGGGTAGCGGCCAGGTGGACCGGGTGATCGCCAACGCTGCCCTCGACATGCTCAAGGTCGATCAGCGTGGTTTCGACCACCAGGACCGCCGCCTGCTCGAGACGTTGCTCGACAAGTTCGACGGCGGACCGGTCGGACTGGACAACCTCGCCGCGGCGATCGGCGAATCGCGCGATACCATCGAGGACGTGCTCGAGCCGTATTTGATCCAGCAGGGCTTTCTGATCCGCACCCCGCGCGGGCGCATGGCTACCCGGCAGACCTGGGCGCACTTCGGCTACCGGCCACCCGAGCGCTGGCAAGACGAATCGACCGATCCGCTGGCGGGGGCCTCTTCCGATGACGTTTGAGCGGCTCGACAAACCGTCACGAGCCGCCCGAGTGCAAGGAGCCGCGCAGTGAGTGACGAGACATATCACACCGATAGGCGAGGAGCGAACGAGTACGCGACGCCGCAATCGGGTGGCGCAGCAGGTTTGTCGAGCCGCGATATTTTTCGTTGGCCGGTGCGCGTCTACTACGAAGACACCGACGCCGGCGGGGTGGTCTATCACGCCCGCTATCTCAACTTCTGCGAGCGGGCCCGCACCGAGTGGCTGCGCTCGCGCGGCTGGGAGCAGGACGTGCTGCGCGATCAGCACCAGGTCGTGTTCGTGGTGGCCCGGGCCTCACTTGAATATCGCCGACCAGCACGATTTAATGACTCGCTGAACGTCACCTGCGAGGTGGCGCGCCTGCGCGCGGCGGCTATTGACTTCACCCAGCGCGTGGAACATTCCGCCGATTCCACGGTCCTGTGTGGGGTGTCCGTCCGCGTGGTCTGCGTGGATGCGCAGACCTTTCGTCCCAAACCCATACCCGAGTCGATCCTGGAGTCTTTCGCGTGAATGCCGATCCGTCCATCGTCGAGCTGATTACCGGGGCTAGCCTGCCCGTGCAACTGGTCCTGATCATCCTGGCGCTGGCTTCGGTTGGCTCCTGGGCGTTGATCTTTCATAAGGCCCGGGTCTACAAGCGCGCCGTCAGCGGCGTGCGGTCGTTCGAAAGCAGCTTCTGGGCCGGCGGCAGTCTCAACGAGTTCTACGACCGCATCTCCCGCGAAGCCCGTCCGCGCGAGGGCCACGAGGCCGTCTTCGAGGCCGGTTTTCGTGAATTCCAGCGCCTGCGACAGGCCGAGGATCGAGGGCACACGCAGATCATCGATGGCGTCGAGCGCGCCATGCGAGTCGCCGAACATCGCCAGCTCGATCAGCTCGAGGAGGGCGTGCCGTTTCTCGCCACGGTCGGGTCGGTCAGTCCGTACGTTGGCCTGTTCGGCACCGTCTGGGGCATCATGAGTGCCTTCATGAACCTCGGCGCCATGCAGAGCGCCACGTTGGCGGCCGTGGCCCCGCCCATCGCCGAGGCGCTGATCGCCACGGCGATGGGTCTGTTCGCGGCCATCCCGGCGGTCATCGCCTACAACCGCTACACGCAGCGGGTCGACTGGCTCGCCGGACGTTACGAGAATTTCGTCGACGAATTCCTGGGGCTGCTGCAGCGGCAACTGGGGGGCAAGTAAGCCATGGCACGTCGCACCCGACGGGCACGGCGGATGGTTGCCGAGATCAACGTCGTTCCCTACATCGACGTGATGCTGGTGCTGCTGGTGATCTTCATGGTCACCGCGCCGATGCTGCAGCAGGGGGTCGAGGTCGAGCCGCCACAGGCCTCGGCCAGTCCGCTGGAAGACACCGACGAGCCGCCGCTGCTGATCAGCGTCAATCGTGACGGCGAGTATTTCGTCAACAAGGCCGATAACCCCGAGGCCCCGGTCAGCTTGGTGACGATCACCGAGCTGGTGGCGGCCGCGCGTCAGGTGGATCCCGAAACCCCCATCCTGGTGAAGGGCGATCGTGCCTCGAACTACGAGAACGTCATGCGCGCCATGGTGGCCGCGCAGCAAGGCGGCGCACCCAAAGTGGGGCTGGTGACCAGTTCCGATCCGGCGGGTGATAACGAGGGGGAACAGTAAGCGATGTGGCGGATGCTAACGCGCATGCCTGGTGCGGTGATGCTGGCCGTGTTGCTGCACGTGGTGCTGGTGCTTGCGATCGTGTTCTCCGAGTTGTGGCAGCCGGAGTCGGTCAAGCCCAGTGGCGAGGCGGCGCAACTGCCGACACCTAATATCGAGGCGGAATCGGTCTCCTCCGCGGCGATCGAGCGCCAGGCCGATCGCCTGCGCGAGCAGCGCGAAGCGCGCGAGCGCGAACGAACTGAGGCCGAGAAGGCGCTTGCCCAAGCGGCGGCCGCCCGGCGCGCCGAGGAAGCTCGCGCCGAGCAGATGCAGGAGTTGCGCGAGCAGCGTGAGCGCGAGGCCGCAAAAGAGCAGCAGCGACTGGAAGAGCTCGCCAAGGCGCGCGAGGAAGCGCAAGCCGAGCGCGAAGCGGCTCGCAAGCAAGCCCAAGCGGCGCGCCAAGCCGCCGAAGAGGCGGCCGAACGCCGCGAGGCGGCAGAACGTGCGCGCGCCGAGGCCGAAGCCGCCCGCAAGGAGGCCGAGGAAGCCGCTCGCCAGGCGGCCGAAGAACAGGCGCGCAAGGAAGCCGAAGAAAAGGCTCGTCGCGAGGCCGAAGAAAAAGCCCGAAAGCAAGCCGAGGAGAAAGCCCGACGCGAAGCCGAGGAAAAGGCACGTCAGGAGGCTAAAGAAAAGGCCCGTCAAGAGGCCGAGGAGCAGGCCCGCAAGGAAGCCGAAGAGAAAGCGCGCCGCGAGGCCGAAGAAAAGGCTCGCCAGGAGGCCGAGGCAAAGGCCGCCCGCGAGCAGGCCGAACGTGAGGCGCGTGAACAGGCCTTGCGCGATCAAATGGCCGCGGAACAGCAGGCGCGCGCCGAGAGCGATGCCTTGAACAAGTGGGCCGCCGCCATCCAGTCCAAGGTGAGGGGCAATTGGCAACGCCCGCCCGGTGCGCAGGTCGGGTGGACCTGCACGGTGACCGTCCGACAGGATGCCGATGGACGGGTGCGCAATGTGAGCGTCGAGCGTTGCGATGGCGACCGCCTGTTCGAACGCTCCGTGGTGCAGGCCATCGAGGCCGCCTCGCCCTTGCCCAAGCCGGAAATCGACTCGATCTTCCAGGAAGAGCTCCGTTTCAACTTCAAGCCGGAATGACCGGCCAACCCGGGGTGACCCACATGACAGTACTGGCCCTTTTGCACCGTTCGCATCGTTGGCTCGCGTCCACGGCCTTGGCGGGAATGCTCGCGTTCGTCATGCCGGCGCAGGCCGCGCTGGAAATCGATATCAGCGGTGGCACCGAGAGTGGCGTGCCAATCGCCGTGGTGCCGTTCGACCAGCCGAGCGGCGTGGATGATCTCGCTCGGATCATCGGTGACGACCTCGCCCGCTCCGGCCTGTTTTCGCCCGTCGCGCGGGATGCCATGCCCGGTCGTCCGGCCTCGCCGGAGCAGTTGCGCCTCGGTGACTGGCGTGCCGGCAAGGCGCGCTACCTCGTCATGGGGCAGGTCGAGCCCGATGGTGACCAACTGCGCGCCCGCTTCTACCTGATTGATGTCAGCTCCGGTGAGCGGCTGGCCGGCAGCCAGATCACGGCGGTTGCCTCGGCGGATCGGTCGGTGGCGCATCGCATCAGCGACATCATCTACAAGGAGTTGACCGGCGAGCGTGGCGCATTTTCGACCCGCATTGCCTACGTCACCGAGCGTGGTTCGGTCGACAATCGCACCTATACCCTGCAGATCGCCGATTCGGATGGCGCGAACCCGCGCACCGTGCTCGAGTCACCGTATCCGCTCATGTCGCCGAGCTGGTCCCCGGACGGTGGCAAGCTGGCCTACGTATCCTTCGAGGGCAACCGATCGGCCATCTGGGTGCAGGATCTGTCCAGCGGTGATCGGTATCAGCTCACCGATTACCCCGGCATCAACGGCGCGCCGGCCTGGTCGCCGCGCGGTGACAAGATCGCCGTGACCTTGTCCAAGGGTGGCAACCCGGACATCTATGTCATCGATCTCGATACCCGTCGGACGGTCCAGTGGACCCGTTCCGGGTCGATCGAGACCGAGCCGACCTGGTTCCCGGATAACCGCAGCCTGGCGTTCACCTCGGACCGTTTCGGTCAGCCGCAAGTGTTCCGCAAGGCGGGGCCCGACGACCGGGCCCGTCGCCTGACCTTCGATACCTCTTATGCCGCCGGTCCACGCATCTCGCCCGACGGTGAGCGCCTGGCGCTGGTGGTGCGCGACGACCGCGGCTTCTTCGTCGCCGAACAATCGCTCGACGATGGTAGGCGCCAGCTGCTCAGCCGCGAGGGTGGCGAGGAGCGCCCCAGCTACGCGCCCAATGGCGCCATGGTGGTGTACGCCGCGCAATCGGGGAGTGGTTCGGTACTCAAGATTTCACCGGCCATCGGTGGCGAGCCGCAGACCCTGAGTTACGATCGGGGCAAGGTGCGCGATCCGGTCTGGGGGCCCTTCAATGACTAGGAAATTGCCGAATACCATGCACGAGATTTCAACGAAGCGCCGCTCAAGGTTGGCGGGTTCTCTCGCCGCCGCCCTGCTACTGGGCGGCACCTCCCTGCCGGTGGCCGCACAACAGGCTCCCGGTTGGCTCAACTGGGGCGGCGGTTCGAACGAGCAGTCGTCCGGCGAGACCGAGAATGACTCCGCGCCCAGCGTGCCGAGCGCTCAAAGCACGCCGATGCCGGCGAGCGGTGTCACCGTTGCCGATACGGGCAACCCGTCGGGGCAGGCGATCCTGCTCCAGCGCCTGATGCAACAGGTCAATGACCTCGAGCGGCAAGTGCGAGACATGCGCGGCCAGCTCTCCGAGCAGCAACGCACGCTGGAGCGCCAACAACGACGCCTCGACGAGGCGGCCGAGGCTCGCCCGCCGCAACGCGCCTCCGATTCGACGAGCGCGGCAGCGGGTGTGGGTGCCGAGGACTCGGTCGCCCAGGACGTACCCGACGAGGCGATCGCCGCGGTGAGCGGTGAGACCCGTGACAATGCTCAAGGTGACCAGAGCGCCCCCGCCGATCAGGCCGACTCTGAACGGGCGGATTCGAATGCCGCTGATCAAGGCGGCGGGATGGCCAGCGAGGACGAGCAGCAGGCCCTCTACAATGAGGCCTTCGAGGTTCTCAAGAGCGGCAAATACGAACAGGCCGTCGAAGCGTTCCAGCAGGTGATCGACGCCAACCCGAAAGGCAGCTGGGCGGCGAGTGCGCTGTTCTGGCAGGGCGAGACCTACTATGTCCAGCAGGACTACGCCGCCGCTGGCAAGGCCTACGGCGAGGTCATCGAGCGATTCCCCGACAGCAATCGCATTCCGGATGCCAAGCTCAAGCTGGGCTACGTCGCCCAGGAGCGTGGTGACAAGGAGGCGGCCCGTCGCGTGTTCAACGAACTGGTGACCGATTACCCCGATTCGCAGGCCGCCGGGCTGGCCAAGCAACGCCTGTCGCGCATGGGCAACTGATGACGGTCGAATCCGCCAACCGGCCTGAGGCGCTCGAGTCGATTGCGCCCGCGGCGGCGCGCAGCCTGCGCATTACCGAGATATTCCGTTCCCTGCAGGGCGAGTCGGATCACATCGGCTGGCCGACGGTGTTCGTCCGCCTGACGGGGTGCCCGCTGCGTTGCGTCTACTGCGATACCGCTTACGCCTTCACCGGCGGTGAGCGCATGGAGCAGGAGTCGATCCTCTCGCGGGTCGCCGAACTCAACACCCGGCATGTCTGCGTCACCGGTGGCGAGCCGCTGGCCCAGCCGGGTTGCGTCGAGCTCTTGCGGCAACTGGTCGATGCGGGGCACGTGGTCAGTCTGGAGACCAGCGGGGCGCTCGATATCGCCAAGGTCGATCCGCAAGTGCACATCGTCATGGACCTCAAGACGCCCAGCTCCGGCGAAGTCGAGCGCAACCGTTGGGCAAACCTCGATGTGCTCAAGCCCAGTGACGAGGTCAAGGTAGTCATCGGCTCACGCGCGGACTTCGACTGGGCCGTGGCCCGGGTGCGGGAGCATGACCTGGCCGGGCGATTCGCCGTGCTGTTCTCGCCGGTCTTCGGCGGGGTCACGCCTACCGAGCTGGCGGACTGGGTTCTGGAAACCGGGCTTGAGATTCGCTTTCAGATGCAGCTGCACAAGCTGATCTGGGGTGACGAACCGGGTCGCTAGGGTGGCGGAGTCGTCCGACAAGCCGGCAGTCGTGCTGCTTTCCGGCGGCCTGGATTCGGCCACGCTTGCCTGGCAGGCGCGCGCCGATGGCTATGCCGTGCATGCCCTGAGCTTCGACTACGGTCAGCGCCACCGGGTCGAACTCGAGGCCGCCGACCGGGTCGCCAGCGCGGTGGCCGCGGCCGCGCATCGCACCATCCGTATCGACATGGGCGGGATCAGCGGCTCGTCGCTCACCGACCAGGACCAGTCGGTCCCCGATTACACCTCCGACAACACGGCGATCCCCAGCACCTACGTGCCGGCCAGGAACCTGACCTTCCTGTCGTTTGCGTTGGGCTGGGCCGAAATGCTGGGCGCCGAGCGCATCTATATCGGCGTGAATGCGGTGGATTACTCCGGTTACCCGGATTGCCGGCCCGAGTTCATCCAGGCCTTCCAGCAACTGGCCAACGTGGCCACCGCCGCGGATCACCCATTCGAGATCCACGCGCCGCTCCTCTATATGACCAAGGCGCAGATCATCGCCCATGGCAGCGCGCTGGGCGTGGACTACGGCCTGACGGTCTCCTGCTATCGCGCGGACGCACGCGGTCGCGCCTGCGGGACTTGTGACTCATGTCATTATCGCCGCCAGGGGTTCGAGGAGGCGGGCGTCCCCGACCCGACCGATTACGTCCACGGGGCTTGAGAGTAGGGCTACCGTCGGCAAATCAATCGGTTGTCGGCGCGTGATCGGTCTTCCGGTTCTCGGTCGACGAAAAGTGCAAAAAAAGGGGTTGTCAGCCCCGGCCACCTGCGTATAATGCGCAGTCCTCAACAGGGGGTCGTTAGCTCAGTTGGTAGAGCAGTTGGCTTTTAACCAATTGGTCGTAGGTTCGAATCCTACACGACCCACCAAATTTCTCCCCGAGAGGGGTTGAAAGCGCGGATACTTCCTGTAAGATTCGCGCTCCTTTCCGGCACGAGGGGCTGATCAGATGCCCGCCGGAAGGTCGCCAAAAAGACCTCTTAGAGGGGTTGACAGGCGACACGAAGGGCGTAAGAT
>JADQCE010000001.1 GCA_016278265.1 Halothiobacillus sp.
GCGACGTTGGGCGAACAGGGTATTGAGGTTGTCGCCACTGTATTCGAGCCGCCCGCCGTCCATGCTGATGCCGAACGACATGTCGGTGGGTTGGGTCTCGATGTCGAGCGACTCGAACAGGCCGAACAGGTGCGGGTAGTTGGGTCGGTTGCAGACGATAAACCCGCTGTCGACCGCAAGGCCCCCGCCCCGTCCATCCTCGACCAAATGGGTGTGGGTGTGCCCTCCGAAGTAGTCGTTCTTCTCGAACAGCGTGACGCGATGCCGCTGGCCCAGCAGCCAGGCGGTACCCAGCCCGGCGATGCCCGAGCCGATTACGGCAATGTCGAGCGCTCGGTCGGTTGGCGGAGTAAACGGCAGGGTCTGGGTCACTCGAAGCTCCGGGGCTGGGTAGATTACGGCATGAGTGTATAACCTCTGTACAGGGTTTGCACAGAAAATTCCCCGGCCATTTCTCGGCTCGTCACCCTGTGCCCGCGGGGCCTGTGTGTATCGATCGTCCTACGCTGACTGACTGACTGACGCACGCGTGTGCGCGTCGATCGATGCGCGGCGGGTTGTCACGGGCTATCTAGGGCGATGCACTGGGTGCGCAGGCGGCGTTGCCGGGCCTTACTACACGCTCGGGGGCCGGTTTCGACCCGGCGGAGGGCCAGACGTTCAGCCAGACGTTCAGGTTGGATTGCATCCATCCCGTCGCGCTGGCCAGCAAGGTGCGGCGCGCAGTCCCTCTCTTGACCCAGGGGGAGGCAACCGGCGAGACGGGCTGTCTGTGTGCCGTCCTGTACCGGGCTTCCCTCCTGCGCCAACGGGATCGGTTCGCCAGCCGCCCTCGGCCCGCCTATCGTCCAGACCCGTTGCGCGTATCGATACCCAGCGGACTGCGGTTATGCCTGAGCGGGTCGAGGGGGGGGGGGCGGAAAACGTGCGGGTCCGCTGTCGACGAGAGGGGCGGTAGAGTTGAATACTTCCCCTCTTCTTTTCATGGTCTTGTCAGCGTCCTGTTGCCCGATTCCGGTGGCCTCAGGGGCGGTTTTCTGGGATGATTAGAGGGTTAGAAGGCGCGAGGGACTGCTTGCGCTTTTCCTGCTGCCTCCCAGCCGATTCGCCCACTGCGGGGCGGGTCGATCTCGACCGGAGTTCCCCCGGCCCATGCCCGAGCTCGATGCCATTCGACTGATTCGCCGCAAGGCGATGCTGCTTGCCGTGCTGGGCATTCTCGTCAGCGGCACTCTGGTCGCCGTGGTCACCGCCGTGCCCATCTACCAGGCCGCGCGTGAGGGGCTCGAGCGCAGCACGCTGATGGGCATCCAGGCTCAGGGTGCGGCACTCGACAACCTGGTGCAGCGCTACGAGGGCGTTGCCCGCCAGATCACCAGTCGCACCGAGATCCGTCGTCGGCTCGAGACCTATGTTCAGGGCGAGATGTCCATCGAGGCCCTGGCGGCGTACACCGCGCCCCGGCTGACCGATGCATTGGGCACCTCGCCGGCACTTGTCGGCATCAAGCGCCTGGGACCGTTCGGCGAGGTGATCATCGACGAGGGACTGACCGCCGAGGCGCCGGAGCACTCGATCCTTGATGATCTGGCCGACGTGCAGAGTCGCCTGGTGACGTTCGAGGATCGCATCATCTGGCGGACCGTCGCCCCAATCCAGAATGATGCCGGCCAGCGGCTGGGCACCGATGTGCTGTTCTTCGAGGTGGACAACTTGGTGAAGCTGCTCGAGCGGGCACGTACGCTGGAGCCCTCGGCACGCAGTTTCCTGCTCGATTACCGCGAAAGTCGCCTGGTGGGCGTCAACGCGGATGCCTCCGGTCTGGAAATGGACCGGGCGCGCGACACGATCGCCGGGGATCTGGCGCGCATCGATCCGACCGGTCCCGGGGTGGTCTGGCCCAAACTCGACGGCCAGACCCGGGTGCTGTTCTACACGCCGGTTGGCGGCGGGCGCTGCCTGCTGCTGATCGAAGCGGGCTTCTGGAGCTTCTACCAGCCGGTGGTCGCGCGTTTGCTCTGGCCGCTGGGCCTGGTTTTCCTGCTATTGCCGATCGTCGCCCTGCTGGCGGCGCTGGCATTGCGTCCCGTGCTGCGGCGCCTGTCGAGGCAGGCCGAGGAATTGGAGCGCTCGGCCGGGGAATTGCGGCTGGCGGCCAGCGTGTTCGAGGGCACCGGCGAGGCGATCATGATCACGTCGCCCAATCACCGCATCCTGCGGGTCAATCCGGCCTTCACCCGCATTACCGGTTTTACCGCCGACGACGTGATGGGGCGGCCGATGTCGGACCTGTTCCAGCTGGATGACCGCGAGAACAAGCAAATCGAGCGCATCTGCCAACGCCTGGCCCGCGAACACAGCTGGCAAGGCGAGCTCGATTACCGCAATAGGCGTGGCGAGCGTCTGACGGCGTTGCAGACGATCAGCAAGGTCACCGATGAGCAGGACCGCGTCAGCCACTTTATCCATATCTTCAACGACATCACCGAGACCAAGGCGGCCGAGCAGCAGATTCGCCACCAGGCCCATCACGACTCGCTGACCGACCTGCCCAATCGCGCCTCGCTCAAGTACCGGATCGGCGAGGCGGTGGCCCGGGCGCGGCATGACGACACGCGCCTGGCGGTGCTGTTCCTCGATCTGGACTATTTCAAGGAGGTCAACGACCGCCTGGGTCACGCGGTGGGTGATCGATTGTTGCGCGAGGTGGCCGAACGGCTGCAGCGGCTGCTACGACACGAGGACATCGTCGGGCGCCTGGGCGGGGACGAGTTCCTGATCCTGCTCGAGGGGCTGCCCGCGCCCCGGTTTGCCGGCCAGGTGGCGGCCAAGGTGATCGAGGTGCTCACCCAGCCGTTCGTCCTCGATGGCGAGCAGGTCTCGATCGGCGTGTCGATCGGTATCGCGGTCTTCCCCGAACAGGGTGGCGACGCCGAGGCGTTGGTCAACCACGCCGATGCGGCCATGTACGATGCCAAGGCCGCCGGGCGGGACACGTTCCGCTACTTTGACGGGGAGAAGGGCGAGGTGGTGCCGCGGGAGGGAGACCGTCGTCCGTCCTGACCGACTCGCCCCGGCCCGGTGTGCCCCCGATTCGGCCGAGCCCTCCTGCCAAGAAAAAGCCCCCGCGGCAGCGTGCCGGCGGGGGCTTTTATCGTTCGGCGTCTCCGGGAGCGCTTACGCGTTGCGTTCCTGGATCAGGCGATGGATGCGCGGGGTCAGGATCAGGTCCATCGCGTAGCTCATCTTGCCGCCCGGCACCACGATGGTGTTGTAGCGGGACATGAACGAATGCGGGATCATCTGCAGCAGGTACGGGAAGTCGACGCCGAACTCGTCCGGATCACGGAAGCGAATGACGACCACGCTCTCGTCCGGCGTCGGGATGTCGCGGGCGATGAACGGGTTGGAGGTATCGACGGTCGGTACGCGCTGGAAGTTGACGTCGGTCTGCGAGAACTGCGGAGTGATGTAGTTCACGTAGTCCGGCATGCGGCGCAGGATGGTGTCGACGATCTTCTCGGCGGAGTAACCGCGCTCGGCGTTGTCGCGGAAGATCTTCTGGATCCACTCCAGGTTGACGATCGGCACGACGCCGACGCCGAGATCGACGTGCTGGGCGACATCGACATCATCGGTCTTCACCAGACCGTGCAGGCCTTCGTAGAACAGCAGGTCGGAACCGGCCGGGATGTCTTCCCAGGGGGTGAACTCGCCCGGACCCAGGTTGGTGTTCAGGCGCGCGTTGTGCTCCGCGGCTTCCTCGTCGCTGTGCAGGTAGTAGCGCTTCTTGCCGGAGCCAGACTCGCCGTAGCTCTTGAACAGCTCGCCCAGCTTGTCGAAGTGGTTGGCGTTCGGGCCGAAGTGGGAGAAGAAGTTGTTGCCCTTCTCGGCCTCGGCGGCCATGCGCTCGCGCATGTCCTTGCGGTTGAGCGCGTGGAAGCTGTCGCCCTCGATCACGACCGGCGAGATGTTCTCGCGGCGGAAGATGTGGTTGAAGGCACTCTTGACGGTGGACGTGCCGGCGCCGGACGAGCCGGTAACCGCGACAACGGGATGCTTCTTGGACATGGTCCCTCCTGTTGGAAAGCAATAAAAACGAGACGTGGAAAGCGGTGGAATTCGGTCGGTTGGCCGGAGAGGAGCGCGGCGAACGCGGCATGGCTCGACTCACCCGGCAAAACGAAACCCCACGATAATAGGGGTTTACGCTATCGGGAACAAGTTGCTGACTATCGAATAGGGCCCCGGCTGGGCGGCCCGCCGGCCCACCGGGAGGCAGCTCAGCTCCTTTCGGCCGATGGGTCTTGGCGCCGGCGCAGCCGTTGCAGATGAATGTTGCTGGCCAGCCGGATGCTGGGGCGCACAAGATACTGGACCGAGGCCATGACGAAGATCCAGGCCCCGGCCGACTCGTAGGTTGGGCTCAGGAAGGCCAGGCTTCCCAAGGTGAACCAGAGGCCGATCAGGAAGTCGTTGGCCAGCACCGCCGTCTCGTAGCGACGCCGAATGACCAAGGCGTCCGGGCCGAGCGGCAGGGTGAGCGCGGGATCGCGATCCGTCATCGTCAGCGGCGCCGG
The DNA here is from genome assembly GCA_016278265.1 of Halothiobacillus sp. Classification (GTDB taxonomy): domain Bacteria; phylum Pseudomonadota; class Gammaproteobacteria; order Halothiobacillales; family Halothiobacillaceae; genus Guyparkeria. Next base: position 4,581 of record JADQCE010000001.1, read on the forward strand.
TAGAGCAGGTCGAAGACCTGGTGGCCGCGCTCCTCGCCGCGTCGCTCGAACTTGGTGCGTGGACGCCAGGCGGGCCGGGCGTTCTCGCCGCTGCCCTTGTGCCCGGCCACGAACGCTGGGTGGGCATCGAGCACCTCGCGCATGTGCTCGGCGTACTCGGCCCAGTCGGTCGCCAGGTGCCACAGCCCGCCGGGCTTGAGACGGCTGGCGACCAGGTTGGCGAACGGCGTCTGCACGATGCGACGCTTGTGGTGGCGCTTCTTGTGCCAGGGGTCCGGGAAGTACAGCAGCAGCCGGTCGAGGCTTTGCTCGGGCACGCGCTGCTCGACGAACGGCACGGCATCGCCGCAGACGGCCTTGAGGTTGGTCAGGCCGAAGTGCTCGATGCCGTTGAGCAGGTGACCCACGCCCGGGCGGTGGACCTCGATGCCGATGAAGTCTTGGTCGGGGTCCTTGGCGGCCATTTCGACCAGGCTGTCGCCGTTGCCGAAACCGATCTCCAGCGTCAGGGGCGCCCGCCGGCCGAACAGTTCGGCCGGGTCGATCGGCGGGCCTTCCGGCTCGATCAGGTATTTCGGTCCCAGCTCGTTGAGTGCCCGCTCCTGGCCCGGCGTGAGTCGGCCCTCGCGGCGGATGAACGAGCGGATGCGCCGCCGGATGCCGTCACTCTTTTCGGTCGCTTCATTCATGGGATCAGAAGAACAGGCCGTCGACGGGCGAGGAGGCGCTGGCAAAGCGCTTTCTGGGCATGCGCCCGGCGAGGAATGCCTCGCGTCCGGCCTCGATCGCCTTCTTCATCGCCGAGGCCATCAGTACCGGGTTCTTGGCGTGGGCAATGGCGCTGTTCATCAGCACGCCGTCGCAGCCAAGCTCCATTGCCACGGCCGCATCCGAGGCGGTACCGACGCCGGCATCGACGATGATCGGCACCTCGGCGTTCTCGATGATGGTCATCAGGTTGTACTTGTTCTGGATGCCGAGCCCTGAGCCGATCGGGGCGGCCAGCGGCATGACCGCCACGCAGCCGATCTCCTCGAGCCGCTTGGCGACGATCGGGTCGTCGGAGGTGTAGACCATCACCTCGAAGCCATCCTCGACCAGGGTCTCGGCGGCAAGCAGGGTGTTGGTGATGTCCGGGTAGAGCGTCTTCTCGTCGCCGAGCACCTCGAGCTTGACCAGGTTGTGACCGTCGAGCAGTTCGCGGGCGAGCCGGCAGGTGCGCACCGCCTCGGTGGCGGTATAGCAGCCGGCGGTGTTGGGCAGGATGGTGAAGCGCTCCGGCGGCAGCACGTCGAGCAGGTTGGGCTCGTCCGGGTTCTGGCCGATGTTGCTGCGACGGATCGCCACGGTGACGACCTCGGCCCCGGCGGCCTCGGTGGCCTCGCGGGTCTCGGTCATGTCCTTGTACTTGCCGGTGCCGGTCAGCAGGCGCGAGGAGAAGCGGCGGCTGCCGACGATCAGCGGCTGGTCGGCCGTCAGGCTGGATTCGGAACGGTTGTCAGTCATGGGCGTGGATTCGTTGCGTGTGATGTAGGGGGCGGTCAATGCCGGGCGCCGGCCCGTTGGCTGCCGCCCTCGATGGTGTCGTGCGGGTCGAGGCTCAGGGCCAGACCGTCGATCGTCAGCGGATCGTGCAGGTGCTTGAGCTTGATCACGGTGAGCACCAGGCTGCCCGAGTCGTCCGGCAGCGGGGCGCTGCGCACCACTTCACCGGCGGTCTCGTCCTTGTCGTTGTGGACCGGGGTGCCGGGTGCCGGTGGGGCGAGCCCGAGCACGTGGCCGGCAAACAGGCGCCGATTGGGCTTGCCCAGGTAATGCATCCGGGCAATGACTTCCTGACCCGGATAACAGCCCTTCTTCAGGCTGAAGGCCTCGAGTTCGTCAAGGTTGATCCACTGCGGTACGAAGTGCTCGGCCGTCTCGCTGGTGACCTCGGGGAGACGGTCCTCGATTTCGGCGCGCTCCCACTGAGCGGTCGAGACGATCGCCGTGCCGTTGGCAGCAGAGTGGACCATGGTTTGCAGGTTGTCGCTCGGGCCATGGATGGCGATGCGCATGCCGCTGCGCGCGTTCTGCTCTTCGCGCAGGAACAGTCGGCCCTGTGCATCGACCACGGCGGGCCAACGGCCGGGCGCCGGCTTGGCCTCGCGCAGGCGCTCGATCGCCTTGCAGGCAGCGACGTCATCGAACGGGCAGTCGATCGACTCGTTGTCGCCCGGCCAGATAACCCCGAGTGCGGCCTGGTCCTCGGCCAGCGACAACTGCACGTCGCGTCGCAGGACGTACATCTGCATGCGCTTGAGCAGGCTGGGGGCGAGTTCGGCGCGCGTGACCAGACGGAAGCCGTCCTCGTGCGCGGCAATGCGCAGCAGTCCCAGGGCTCGGCCCTTCGCGCTGCACAGCGCGGAGAAGGAGGCGGCCTCGTCGGTCAGGGCATTGATGTCCTGCGTGAGGATCGCGTGCAGAAACGCGCGTGCCTCCGAGCCGGTGACCTCGATGACTCGACGGTCGGGCAGGTCGGTCAGCAGGATTGCACCGGCGGCCGGGGTGTCCCTCGGTTGCATCAGGTCGTGCCAGGTTGTGTCGGTTGCGTCGGACATTTGTGCTTTCAAGGTCGGCAAGGTTGGTGGGCAAGGATAGCATTACCCCTGGCGGGTTCGCTTCGATGGACGTGTTGACGGAGGTGTGCCCATGGAACGGGTATCGGAAGGATTCAGTGAACGGCTCGTCGGCGACCGCTGGCTGCTGGCGGCCTGGAGTGGGTTGGTGTTGGCCGTGTGGCTGGCGATGAGCCTGGTCGTCTGGCAGGCGCCCCGGCCGGTTGGAGCCGACACGTCGCTACCGGAATGGTTGTGGCGTTCGGCGGCCTGGCTGGTGCTTTCCGGCTGGCTCTGGCGTTGCCTTCGTCATCGTCCAGCGGGTTTTGCCCTTGAGGGTCGGCTGGCCTGGTCGGCCGGACGCGCCGAGGTGTTGCTACCGAGTGGTGAGTCAATCCGCGGAGAGACGCGCGTGCTGTGGCAAGGCCCATTGTTGGTCGGGGTGACGCTTGATGACGCCGGTGCCGGGCAGTTCACCCTTTGGCTCACGCCGTGGCGGTTGGGTCGGCGCGGTTGGTGGCGACTGCAGCGCTTCTTGACGCTGGGATCTCCATGATCAATCGGCGGAGTGGGATTGCCGAAGGCGTCCGTCCAGCTCGGTGATTTGCTCGCGCAGGGCCTCGGGCGAGCGGTCGTTGACCAGCTCAAAGTCGGCGATTGCCCGGCGGGCGCGGTCATCGACCTGGGCGGCGATCAGTTGTTCGGCCTGGCTGGCATCGATGCCCGGGCGGGTGACCAGCCGCTCTCGACGCAGTACCGGCGGGGCCGTCAGGGTGATCACGGCGTCGAGCCAGTCGCGGTAGGCCGGCCAAACCGAGGCCTCGGCGAGCAGCGGGACCACCACCAGGACGTAGGGCGCATGACGAGCCGCTGCCGTCGCGCGTTCGCGGGCCCTTGCCCGGATGGCCGGGTGCAGGATCGCCTCCAGCGCGGTGCGCTCCGTCGGCTGGTCGAGGATGCGCTGGCGCAACCTGTGTCGGTCCAGCCGGCCATCCTCGAGCAGGATCTCGTCACCGAATCGAGCCCGGATTGCATCGAGGCAGGGGCTGCCCGGCTCGACCAGCTCGCGGCTGATCGCATCGGTGTCGATGATCGGGATGCCCAACTCGGCAAAGATCGCTGTCGCCAAGCTCTTGCCGCTGGCGATGCCGCCGGTCAGGCCGATAATGCGGCCAGTGGTCTCCAAGGCCTGGGTCGTCATGCCGCGATCAGAGCGGGCTGCCCAGATAGGCCGTCATGATCGGCTCGCCCAGATACAGGGCGACCAGCCCGGCGATCGCCAGATAGGGGCCGAAGGGGATCGGGATGCGCCGATCGTGACGCAGGGCCAGGATCATGGCGATGCCGATTACGCTGCCGGCCAGGGCCGAGAACAGGATCACCAACGGCAGCATCTGCCAGCCCAGCCAGGCGCCCAGCGCGGCGAGCAGCTTGAAGTCGCCGAAGCCCATGCCTTCCTTGCCGGTGAGTAGCCGGAACAGCCAGTACACCGACCACAGGGCGAGATAGCCGAACACGGCGCCCAGCACCGCCTCGTCGAGCGTGAGATGGTAGTCCGGCAGCAGGATCGGCAGGAGCAGGCCCAGCCACAGCAGCGGCAGGGTGAACACGTCAGGCAGCAGCTGGGTCTTGAGATCGATGACGGATGCGGCCAGCAGCGCCCAGGTGAGCAGGAACACGGCCAGGGCGAGCGCAGTCGGGCCGAATTGCCAGGCGGCTACACCGATGAGCGCGGCGCTTGCCAGCTCCACCAGCGGGTACTGCCAGGAGATTGCGGTGCCGCAGTTGGCGCAGCGGCCGCGCAGCATCAGCCAGCTGAGCACCGGGATGTTCTGCCAGGCACGAATGGAGGCGCCGCACCGGGGGCAGGCCGAGCGTGGGCGGACCAGGTTGAAGGGCTCGTCATCGGCCGTGGGGGGAGCGTCCTCGCCGGCCAGCAGGGCTCGGCATTCGCGCTTCCACTCGCGTTCCATCATCACCGGCAGCCGGTTGATGACGACATTGAGAAAGCTGCCCACCAGCAGGCCGAACAGGCTGGCCACCATGATCCAGATGGCCGGATGTTGCTGGAAGATCGCTTGGATTTCGGACATGGGTTGTTCGGACCTGGGTCGGGGGCTGACATGGAAACGGCCCGGTGAAGGACACGGGCCGTGGGTGGGGCGAGCCGGTGGTGCGTGGTCAGACCACGGCGCCCAGCTTGAAGATCGGCAGATACATGGCGATGACCAGGCCGCCGACCACGATGCCGAGGAAGGCCATGATCATCGGCTCGAGCAGGCTCGACATGGCATCGACCATGTTGTCGACCTCTTCCTCGTACATGTCGGCCACCTTGGCGAGCATGCTGTCCAGCGCGCCGGTTTCCTCGCCGATGGCGACCATCTGGATGACCATCACCGGGAACAGGTTGGATTGCTGCATGCCGATGCGCAGCGGCGAACCGGCGGAGACCAGGTCGCGCATGCTCATGACCGCGTCGCGGAACACGGCATTGCCGGTCGCCCCTGCCGTCGGCGGCAAGGCCTCGACCAGCGGCACACCGGCGGAGAACATGGTGGCCAGCGTGCGGGAAAATCTCGCAATTGCGGACTTCTCCATCAAGGGGCCGAAGATCGGCAGCTTGAGGACCATCCGGTCGAGGAAGTGGTTGAACCGATCCGAGCGACGCTTGACGAACACGAACAGGAAGATCACCGCGGCGATGCTGCCGAAGATCCAGTGCCAGTATGACCGGAACATGTCGGACAGTCCGACGACGAATTGGGTGAAGGCGGGCAGGTCGGCACCGAAGCCCTGGAACAGCGATTCGAACTGCGGGATGACGAAGATCAGCAGGATCGCGGTGACGATGAAGGCGACCACCAGCACTGCCGTCGGATAGAACAGCGCCTTCTTGATCTTGCCCTTGAGGCTCTCGGTCTTTTCCTTGTAGGTCGCGATGCGGTCGAGCACCACTTCCAGCGCACCGGATTGTTCGCCGGCGCGGACCAGGTTGACGAACAGCTCGTCGAAGTACTTGCGGTGCCGGTCGAGGGCATCGGCCAAGTTGGTACCACTCTCGACGTCGTTCTTCACGTCGTTGATCAGGTCCTTCATCGTCTTCTTTTCGGCGCTCTGGGCGATGATGTCCAGGGCCTGCACGATCGGCAGGCCGGCGGTCATCATGGTCGCCAGTTGCCGGGCGAAGGTGGCGATGTCGCGCGGCTGGACCGGCTTGGAGTTGGAGAACAACGGCTTGCTCTTGCGCTTGACCCGGATCAGGGTCATGCCCAGACGACGGATCTCGGCTCGCACGGCGGTGTCGTTGAACGCCGCCATCTCGCCCTTGATCACCCGGCCTTCCTTGGTGCGCGCCTCGTAGCTGAAGACGGGCTTCTCGGTGGTTTTGTTCTTGCGTGCCGCAATGGCCATCTTCTCTCTCCCTTGATCCCGGCCGCCTTCAGTCCTTGGTGACGCGGTTGATTTCCTCGAGGCTGGTCATGCCGGAAAGCACCTTTTCCAGGCCGGAGCGCCGCAGGTCGGGGATGCCCTCCTTGCGCGCCTGGTCGGCGATGTCGATGGCGTTGCCGCCTTCCATGATGATCCGGCCCATCGCCTCGGAGACCGGCATGACCTGGTAGATGCCGACCCGGCCCTTGTAGCCGTTGGTGCACTGATCGCAGCCGACGGCCTTGAATATCTTCGGTGAACTCGCGAGGTCGTCGGCGGTGAACCCCTCGCGGCGGAGTTCCTCGTCGGGGATGCTCTCCTTGGTGCGGCAATTATTGCATAGGCGCCGCGCCAGTCGCTGGGCAATGATCAGGCTCACCGAGGAGGCGATGTTGTAGGCCGGCACGCCCATGTTGACCATCCGCGTGAGCGTCTGCGGTGCATCGTTGGTATGCAGCGTCGAGAGCACCAGGTGACCGGTCTGGGCGGCCTTGATCGCGATCTCGGCCGTTTCCAGGTCACGGATCTCGCCCACCATGATCACGTCCGGGTCCTGGCGCAGGAAGGCGCGCAGGGCGTTGGCGAAGGTCAGGCCCACCTTGGGATTGACGTTGACCTGGTTGATGCCCGGCACCACGATTTCCGCCGGGTCCTCGGCGGTCGAGATATTGCGATCGCCGGTGTTGAGGATGTTCAGGCCGGTATACAGCGAGACCGTCTTGCCCGAGCCGGTGGGGCCGGTGACCAGGATCATGCCGTAGGGCTTGGCGAGCGCATCCATGTAGAGCGCCTTCTGCTCGGGCTCGTAGCCGAGCTGATCGATGCCCAGCTGGGCGCTGGTCGGGTCGAGGATACGCAGCACCACCTTTTCGCCGAACAGGGTGGGGCAGGTGTTGACCCGGAAGTCGATCGAGCGGCTCTTGGAAAGCTTGAGCTTGATGCGCCCGTCCTGCGGGATGCGCCGCTCGGAGATGTCCATCCGGCTCATGACCTTGACCCGCGCGATGATGCGATCGGCGAGGTTGGCCGGCGGCTTGGCACTCTCGGTGAGCATGCCATCGACGCGGAAGCGCACGCGGAACTGCTTCTCGTAGGGCTCGATGTGGATGTCGGAGGCACCCTTGCGGATGGCGTCGGTCAGGAGCTTGGTGACGAACTTGACCACCACGTCGTCCTGGATCGAGGCATCCTCGACGTCGTGGGCCTCATCGTCCTCGCGCTCGAACTCGACGTTCGACAGGTCGTCGTCGAGTTCCTCGCCCAGCGCGTCCATGCTGTTGCTTAAGGCTTCCTCGAGCAGGCGGGCGATCTTGGGCGCCTCCGCGACCACCGCCTCGATCGCCATGTTGGTCGAGAAGCGAAAGCCATCGATCGCGCCGGTATCGGACGGGTCAGCCACCGCAATCATCAGGCGCCGGCCGCGCTTGAACAGCGGCAGCGCCATGTTGGCTTGCAGAACCTTCTCGGGGACAAGTTTCAGCGGCAGATCGCTGGTGTCGACGGCGTCGAGATCCACCAGCGGTAGGCCGAATCGTTTCGAAGCCACCTCCGCAACGGTGTGCGCGGAGATTCCTTCCTGTTGAAGAATGTCGAGAACGGTTTGCTGTCCGTTCTCGGCTTGTTCCTGAATGGCCTTGGCCCGATCGGCAGGGAGTTCGTCTGCCTTGACCAGGGCGCTGAGCAGTCCATTGACGAGGGGTGCGCTCATCGATCCGCCTGTGCGTTGTCGCGTCCGTGTTCTCTGTGCCCCGGGGACGGGGCGTCATCGGCAAAGCATGCCCGCTTGACCGGTTCCTGACAAGGTTCCCCGGCCGTCGCCTTGTTCGGCTCAGTCGGCTGCGCTCGACTCCTGGCGGGATTCAAGTTCGGCGATCCGGGCGCGCAGGCGCTCGTTTTCCTCGCGCATGTGGACCAGCTCGGTCACGTCGCGCTGGATGCCGATGAAGTAGGTCAGGTGATCGTCGTCGTTGAATACCGGGGTGATCGACAGTTCGTTCCAGAACAGGCTGCCATCCTTGCGGTAATTGCGCAGCACCGCGCGGGTTGCCTCTCCACGGCGAATGGCCTCGCGGATTTCTGCCAGCGGGGTCTGGTCACGATCAGTGGCCTGCAGGAACCGACAGTCCTGGTAGAGGATCTCTGCCTCGGGGTAGCCGGTCAGTTCCTCGAAGGCCTGGTTCGCATAGATCAGGATGTTGTCCGAGCCTTCCTGCTCGGCAATCACGATCCCATCCGTGGAGGCGTTGACCGCCTTCTTCAGTAGATTCGCATCCAGCATCAAGGTCTGGATCTCCTGTGACGCGTTGGGGCAACGCATTGTGACACAGACGAAACGATGTCCACAGGGAGGGTCAGTGCCGGGTCAGGCGAGCCGGGGCGGGTTCGGGGCGCCCGAGAGCCTCGGCGACCTGTTCGCGACAATGCTGGATGTCCTTTTCCACCAGTTGGCGCCAGCGCTGCATGAAATCGACTGCCTGGTCGCCGTTCTCGGGCTCGAGCAGGGGCAGATCGCACCAGAAGACCCGCGCCCCGGCGGCACTGCCGACCGGGTTCTCGGGGCGTGACGTGTCGAGGCGAATCCAGGCGAGTGCCCCCCAGCGGCGCGCCATTTGCGTGCGTTGGGTTTCGTTGAGTCCGGTCGGCAGCAGCCGGACATGGAATTGGTCGTCATGCAGGGCGGTGAACAATCGCAGGCCGCCGGCGGAGAACGGCCGACCGGGGGTGACGTTGTCGATCACCACGACCGGGGTGGCGGCCCGGCCTGGGGCATCGGCCAGCCATTCGGCGCGTCCCTTGATGTATTCGGCCAGCCACACCAGTCCCAGATCACGATCCGGCCAGGCGGTGCGCGCTTCGAGTTGAGCGAGTGCCTCGATCAGCACCTCGCGCAGGTAGTCCTCGGGCGTGAGCCACATCAGGGCGGTGGCTTCGGCCGTGCGCAATTCCGATGGATCGAGATCGATCGCCGCACGCATCACCCGGTCGAGGAGCGAGCGGGGTGGCGAGACGGGGGCTTGCCGCGCCATCTGCGGCGCAGGATCGCTCGACGTCCCCCCGGTGTCGGCCCCTTTTTGCTCGAGCAGCGAGGCGATCTGCGCGAAACCCATGCCGCTCTCGGCTAACGCCTGGATGCGCTGGATGGTGCGGATGTCCGCCTGGCTGTAGAGCCGGTGCCCAGCCGGGGTGCGCGTCGGCCGGATCAGGTCGTAGCGACGCTCCCAGGCGCGCAGGGTGATCGGGTTGACCCCGGTGATCTGCGATACCGATCGGATGGGCAGCAAGGCCTGGCTTTCGGATTCGGCTGGGCTGGATTCGGTTGTGGACAAGGCGCCACCTGCGACGTATCGAGTGATGTATAACTTCTGCATCGATATTGTAGCAGCCCTCGACTAGGCTGGTGTCGTGATTTCCCACAAGATTTTCGAGTGGGTGCCGGGCGGTTTCCGGCTCCCACTCGGGACAATCGAGGCCCAAGTGCATGACCGACTCAAAAGCGAATTCAGCCGCCCATTCAACACGAATCTACTGGTTGGTGGGTGCAAGCAGCGGCATCGGTGCCGCGCTGACCGATCGGCTGGTGGCACGGGGGCATCGGGTCGCCATCTCGGCACGTCACCAGGAGCGCCTGGATGAGCGTGCCGAGCGCGACCCCGATCGAGTCCTGCCGCTGGCCGCCGACGTGACGGATCCACAGTCGATGGCGACCGCCTACCGCGAACTGGTCGAGCGGTGGGGGGTGCCGGACTCGGTGATCCTCAATGCCGGCGATTACGAGCCGATGCGGCTGGCGGATTTCGATCCGGCGTTGTTCGAACGCCTGATGCGGGTCAACTTCCTCGGAGCGGTCAACGGCATCGAGACCGTGCGCGAGGATTTCGTCGCGAGGGGAGCGGGCGAGATCGTGCTTACGGCGAGCGTCGCCGGTTATCGTGGGCTGCCCTATGCCGCCCCCTACGGCGCGAGCAAGGCGGCGATGATCAATCTCGCCGAGTCGCTTCGCCCCGAGTTCGAGCGCGCGGGGGTCGCGATTCGCGTGATCAACCCCGGCTTCGTGCGCACGCGTTTGACTGACAAGAACGACTTTGCCATGCCCGGTCGCATCGAGCCCGACGATGCCGCCGACTTGATCGCCCGTGGCCTGGAGGGGCGTGGCTTCGAGATCCTCGCGCCGCGCGGTTTCGGCTGGGTGATGAAGGGGTTGCGCCTGTTGCCCTACGCGCTGTATTTCCGGCTGACCCGCCGGATGCTCAAGGAGCCCGAGCAATGAGCGTGCCTGGGTGCGGCCTGAATCAGGCAGCGGCCCTCGAGCGTTATGTCGGCGTGATGGAGGGTCTGCGGGCGGACCATCTCGAAACACTGGATACGGTCTATGCCCGAGCGGTGCGGTTCGTCGATCCGTTCAACGACGTGCAGGGGATCGAAGCGGTTCGGGCGGTGTTCGCCCACGGTTTTTCCCAGTGTCCCGGGATGCGGTTTGTCGTGCAGAGCCGGGCAGTGGATGGCGATCGCGCGCTGCTGCGGTGGCGGATGCTTTGCGATGCCTCCCCGGGCGGCTTGTCGATCGAGGGCATGTCGGAGTTGGTCCTCGGGGCGGACGGCCGGGTAGTCGAGCACGTCGACTATTGGGACCCGGCCGCCCAGCTCTATGAACGCGTGCCCGTGCTCGGCTGGTTGATGCGACGCATCAGGGGTCGCCTTGCCGTCCCGGCGAACGCCGGTCGCTGAGTCGACCTAGGTCGTCGATCGCCCCGGGCGGCCCTTCGTAGTCTTCCCAGGCCGGGTCGGTCTCGTAAATGGGTGGGGTCGCGTCATTGACGTGTTCGCCCGTCGCCTGGGATTCGGCCTCGTCCTCGCTCGCGCGCGGATCGAGCTCCAGGCCCGCCGCTGAGGTGCGGTGGGTGAACACGTAGTCGCCACGTTCGTCGTCCGGGACCGGTTCATCGATCAGGATGCGCCAGAAGATCAGCAGGATCATGGTGGCGAGTGCGGCCAGCACGAACAGCGGGAAACCGGCCGCGCCGAACCAGCCCATGGCCAGACCGCTGACTATCGGCCCCACCGCCGAGCCGGCGCCGTTGACCATCAACAAGCCGCGCGTGCCTTCCAGCACCTGGTCGCTCGACAGGCGGTCGTTGGTCTGCGCGACACTGATCGCGTAGAGCGAGAAGGAAAACCCGCCGAACACCAACGCCAGGGCGAACAGGCTCCAGCCCGGGAACCAGTCCTGCAACGCGAGCAGTGCCGAGAAGGCCCCGCCGATGGCCGAAACCACGATCAGCACGTAACGGCGGTCACGGCCGTCGGAGAGTCGCCCGATCGGCCATTGCAGCAGACCGCCGCCGACGATGATCGCGGCGACGAAGGTGGCCACCTGGGTGTCGGGCAGCCCCACCCGGTTGGCGTAAACCGCGGCCATGCCGTAGATGGTGCCCGTGATCACCCCGGACATGGCGGCGCCGATCACGCCGGTGGGCGCCAGACGAAAGAGCTCGCTGAGCGGCAGGCGGGTGGTCTCCATCGGCGGCGGCTGGCTCACCCGGGTCAGGGCGATTGGCACGAGCCCCAGCGAGAACAGCAGGCCGACGATGGCGAAGGTCGACACGTCCAGAGGGCCGTAGATCCCGATCAGGAATTGGCCGGCCCCGTAGGCGAACAGGCTGACCATCATGTAGATGCCGAACACCTGGCCGCGGTGGGTGGTGACCTTCTCGTTGATCCAACTCTCGATCACCATGTAGAGACCCAGCAGCGTCACGCCGTTGATCAGTCGCAGGACGATCCAGAACCAGGGTTCGACCCACAGGCCGTGCAGGATGGCGGCCGCCGAGGAAATCGCGGCCAGGGCGGCGAAGGTGCGGATGTGCCCGACCCGGCGAATGATCGCCGGGATGGTGAGCGTGCCCAGCACGTAGCCGACGTAGAAGGCCGACATGACCAGGCCGATGGTGCCATCGGAGAAGCCCTCCTCGGCGGCGCGCAGGCCAAGCAGGGTGGCAAGCAGGCCGGAGCCCGCGAGCAGCACGCCCATACCCGCGAGCAGCGACTGCACCGAAAACACCGTGCTAAGCACCGGTTGGCTCCGTGGTGTGTTCGTCGAGACGGGTGTTCATTTGCCGCCCTTGGGTTTCTGCGCGCCCGGGCAGTCAATGGCGAACAGCGCCTCGTCTTCCAGGCGTAGCGCGGTCAACTCGTGACCCCACAGGCAGCCCTGGTCGATGCCCCATGCCTTGTGGCGTTCTCGTGCCGGTCCCAGGGTCGACCAATGGCCGAAGACGATCCGTTGCTCGGCCATGGCCCGGTTGGGCATGGCGAACCAGGGGGTCAGTGTCGGGTCGGCATCGGGCGGCGGGCGCTTCTCGGCAAAATCGAGCCGACCGTCGGTGTGGCAGTAGCGCATGCGGGTGAACACGTTGATCGCGAAGCGTTGCCGGTCGGCCGCGGTGGTGTTGCCGTCCGGGTGGTCGCTCTGGTTGCCGAAGACATCGCCGAAGAAGGCCAGCGGATCGTGGGTTTGCATGGCCGTCTCGGTTTCCCGGGCGGCCGCTTGTGCCGCTTCCAAGTCCCAGGCGGGGTGGATGCCGGCGTGTACCAGGGTCCAGTCGAGGCTCGGGTCGTGGTGCAGCAAGGGGCGGCGGCGCAGCCAGTCGATCAGCTCGTCGCCATCCTCGGCGGTCAGGATCGGTTCGAGCGTATCGCGGCCGCGGGCTACTCGGGTGCCGAAATGGCAGCCCAGCAGGTGGATGTCGTGGTTGCCCAGCACGGTGATCGCGCGATCGCCCAGCTTGCGCACGAACCGCAGCGCCTCGAGCGACTGCGGGCCCCGGTTGACCAGATCACCGACGAACCAGAGCTGGTCGGCTGCCGGATCGAAGCGGATCTGTTCGAGTAGTGCCTCGAGCGGGTCGAGGCAGCCCTGAAGGTCGCCGATTGCGTAGGTGGCCATGAAGCGGGCAGGTTCCGTCGCGTGCAGTGGAAAAGGGGGGATGCTAGCACCCGAGCTGCCCCCCGGGGCGTTCGCCGAACCGATCGGCCATGCCGCGGGCGTGAGTAGACGCTACTGGATGCTGCGGAAGGCCGCCGGGGCCACCAGGTCGAAGGTCGGGATGGTCACCCGAAGCACGTCGCCCTGGTCGCTGACAAAGCCGTAATCGCCCCACATCCGGCCCGCGGCTGACTCGATTATCGCCCCCGAGCGATAGGAGAAGCGCTCGCCGGGCAGGATGTGTGGCTGTTTGCCGACCACGCCCTCGCCGCGGACCTCCTTGAGACAGCCGTTGCCATGATCGATCACCCAGTGGCGGTCGGTCAGGGTGATCGGCTGGTCACTGCCGTTCTCGATCACGATCTCGTAGCCGAAGGCGAATCGATGCGCGTTGGTCTCACTGTGCTCGGGCACGAATACGGCGCGCGGCCGGATGTGGATCGATTCGGCAAGGGGGGAGGTGGTCAGCATCATGGGGCACCTGCTGCGGCGCGATCGACGAACCAGTGGGTAGGGCGTTTGGCGGCCAGTCGCTCGGCCGGCAGCTCGGCAAGCCCCTCGCGGATGCGAGCGAGCGACGGGCGCTTGTCCGCACCCAGCACCAGGAAGACCACGTCGCGGGCCGCTTCGAATACCGGGAAGGTCAGCGTCAGGCGATGGCCGTGGAGCTTGGCCACCGGGTTGACCACCACCAGGCGCTTGCGTTCGGCCAGTGCCGGTGTGTCCGGGAACAGCGAGGCGAAATGACCGTCGCTCCCCAGCCCCAGCAGCGTGACGTCGAAGCGGGGCACCTTGCCCGCGGTCCAGCGTCGCAGGGCTGTCTCGTAGAGATCGGCGTCTCGCTCGGGATCGCGTTGCTGATCCGAGATCATCGGGAAGGTGCGGTGCGGCTGGATGCCCAGCGGTCCGAACAGCGACAGCCGCGCCATGCGGAAATTGCTGTCGGGGTGGTCCAATGGCACGTTGCGCTCGTCACCAAAATAGAACTCCACCGCCTGCCAGTCGAGCGCGTCCCGGTAGCGGCTGGCGAGTAGCTGGTAGAGCCGCCGCGGCGTGCCCCCGCCGGCGAGCGCGATCCGGGCGACACCCCGTGCCCGCACCGCCGTGGTCAGCCGCTCGACCAGGAACTCGGCGCAGGCGGCAAAGACCTCTTCAGCCTGGGGATAGGCGTGTATGTCGGCGGTGGCGGACATGACCGTGATATTCCTGCGGTAAGTGGATGAAGATCGTGGTGCTGGTGGGCACCAACCTGACCACAAATCGACCGGACCCCTTTCGGCTGCCGGTCGGTTAGTCCGGGTCGAGCTGCCGGGCGAGCGCCAGGAACGCGGGGATATCCAGTGCCTGAGCGCGTAGCGACGGGTCAATACCCGACGCTTCAATTGTTGACGCTGGCATCAAGGGTTTCAAGTTATTGCGCAGGGTCTTGCGGCGCTGGGCGAAGGCGGCGGTGACCAGCCGTTCGAAGCGCGGTTGTTCGGCGGGCGGGACCAACGGCTCGGACCGGGGTGTGATGCGGATCACGCTCGAGTCGACCTTCGGTGGCGGGTTGAAGGCCTCGGGCGGGACATCGAACAGATGCTCGACCTCGGCGTGCATGGCCGTCAGCACGCTCAATCGGCCGTAGGCCGAGTCGCCGGCCGAGGCGGCCAGTCGGTTGCCGACCTCGCGTTGCACCATGAACACCATCTCGCCGATCTGTTCGCGTTGGGCCAGCAGCCGAGTGATCAGGGCGGTGGCGATGTTGTAGGGCAGGTTGCCGACGAGCCGTAGCGGCGGGGTCAGTCCGTAGCCCTCGGCCAGTGCGGCCAGGTCCAGTCGCAGAGCGTCCTGGGGCACCAGTTCGACCTGTCGGCCGACACCCTCGGCGTCGAGCTTGACGCGCAGGTGTCGGATGACGTCGCGGTCGAGCTCGATCGCGATCACGCGATTGCCGCGCTGGGCCAGCGGGACGGTGAGCGCCCCCAGCCCCGGCCCGATCTCGATAACCGGGCCGTTATCCGGAGTGGCTCGCAGGATGCGGTCGATCACGCCGTAATCGACCAGGAAGTTCTGGCCGAAGCGCTTGCGTGCTCGATGGCCGTCCTGGATGCCCTTGGCCGGGTTGCTTGATGACGCCATGATCAGGCCGCTGCCCGTTGGGTGATCTCGGCGGCCAGCGCGATCGCCGCGGCCAGCGAGCCGTGCTCGGCGCGCCCGGTGCCGACCAGATCCAGGGCCGTGCCATGGTCGACCGAGGTGCGAACGATCGGCAGGCCGAGGGTGACGTTCACCGCCCGGCCGAAGCCGGCGTACTTGAGCACCGGCAGGCCCTGGTCGTGGTACATCGCCAGTACGGCATCGGCACCGTCGAGGTGGTGGGGCGTGAACAGGGTGTCGGCCGGCAGCGGACCGATCGCCTGGATGCCACGCTCGCGCATGGCCTCCAGGGTCGGGCCGATCACGCGGATCTCCTCGTCGCCAAGATGTCCCGATTCGCCGGCATGCGGGTTTAAGCCCGCGACCAGGATGCGCGGTTGCGGCTTGCCCAGCCAGTCGACCATGGCGCCATGCAGCGTCTCGAGCACCGTGGTCAGGCCCTCGCCGGTGATCGCGTCCGGCACCTTGGCCAGCGGCAGGTGGGTAGTGGCCAACGCCACGCGCAGGGTGTCGGCCACCAGCATCATCACCGGGGTGCCGCCGACCCGTTCGGCGAGATATTCGGTATGCCCGGTGAAGGGGATGCCGGCGTCATTGATCACGCCCTTGTGCAGGGGGGCGGTGACCATGGCGGTGTAGCGGCCCTCACGGCATCCGTCGGCGGCATGATTGAGCATGTCCAGAACGTGGCGGGCATTGCCCGCATCGAGCCGGCCGGGCGTGACCGGATTCGGCGCGGCCAGGTGGTGGAAGCGAAAGCCGGCTACGGCCGGGACCGATGGGTCGGCTTGTGGCCAGTCGAAGGGCAGGCCCAGGGCATCGGCGCGGGCCGCGAACACGTCCCGGTCGCCGAGGACGACCAGTTCGCCGGGTGGCGTGAAGGCCGGATCGGCGGCGAGTGCGAGCAGCAGGTCCGGGCCGATGCCGGCCGGTTCGCCGCTACTGACGACCAAGCGCACGCTGGCCACTGGCGTCGTTGACGGTGTCGGTCAGGCGGTTCTCGATATAGGCCTCGGAGCGCAGGCGGCGGATGTACTTGGTCAGCTCCTCGTCGGCACGACGCTCGCCGATGGCGTTGCGTGCCTGTTCGCGCAGATCCTCGCCGGAGACTTCTTGGCGGCGCTCGTCGTTGACCCGCAGGAAGTGAAAACCGAACTGGCTTTCGAACACTGGGCTCAATTCCCCGACCTGGACCGATTCCAGCGCGTCGGCAAAGGCCGGCACCATGTCCTCGGGATTCACCCAGCCCAGATCCCCGCCGCGTTGGGCCGAGCCCGGATCGTCGGAGAACTCGCGCGCGATCGAGGCGAGCGTGGCATCGCCGCTGGCCACCTGCTCGCGCAGTTGTTGGGCCAGCTCGCGGGTCGCGGCCGGGTCGCGATCCTCGCGGGGACGCAGCAGCACGTGCTCGGCCCGGTACTGCGTCACGGCCGCGGTGCCCGTGGTGGTGCGGGTGTCGCTCACCTTGACGATGTGAAAGCCGTTCGGGCTGCGGATGATGTCGCTGATCTCGCCGGCCTCCATGCCCTGGACCACGGGCAGGAACAACGACGGGATCCGTGCCGGGTCGCGCCAGCCCAGACTGCCGCCCTCGTCGGCATTGAGGGCATCCGAGCGTTCGGCGGATACGCGGGCGAAATCCGCACCGTCGACCAGCTCGTCGTGAATGTCGCGAGCGCGCGCCTCGGCCTGCTCGATGGCCTCGGGCGAGGCGTTTTCCGGCACGGAGACCAGGATCTGGGCCAGCCGGTATTCGGTCTGCTCGGCCGAACTGCCGGTGCGCTGTTCGATGTAGGCGTCGATGTCGCGATCCGAGACGTTGATCTGGCTGTAGACCTCCCGTTTCTGCAGTTCCTCGAGGAGCATCTGCTCACGGATGCCGTCCCGGAAGTCGGCCCAGTTCTGACCCTGGCTGATGACGGCGTCGCGCAGCTGGGAGAGGTTCATGCCGTTGCGCTGGGCGATGCCGTTGAGCGCCTGGTTGAGGCGGGTGTCATCGATCTGGATGCCGATCTTGTCGGCCCGCTCGAGCATGGTCGCCTCGGTGATCATGCGGTCGAGCACGCGTTCGCCGAGTCGTTGCTGGTCGGCCGGGCTCATGTTGGCGAGGTCGACCTGGCCGCCCAACTGGGCGACCTCGGCCTGCAGTTGCTGGTGGGTGATGACGCGGTCGTCGACCACCGCCACGATGCGATCCAAGGGCTGGAAGCCGCTCATGCCGGGGTTCTCCTGGCCGGTCGCCTGGGCAGCGCCCTGACTGAAAGGCATAGTGATCAGCAGCAGGGTGGCCAGCACGGCCAGCGGTCGACGCACATGGCGGGGTGTCGGGGCGTGCGAAACAGGCATGGATCTACTCGCGGTTGCGGCGTTGAAAATCTGTGATGATGCCGCGGCGGCGGCATCCGGACTCGGGCGATCATAACGCATTCGGTCGGGTGGGGCCGATGGGTCAACGGGATGCCCCACGCTCCGGTGCGTCGATTCGCTAGGGGGCAAAGCCCAGGATGTCATCGCGGAACTGGTTGCCGCCGATGCCCCCAAGCCCCTTGAGTTCGATCTGGAAGACCACGGCGTTGGAGTACTCGGCGTTGTCTCCCGTTGGATCGGCGATGTCCGGACGGACGATATAGCGCTTGAAGGCCAGTCGTGCCGACCAGCAGCAGGACTCGTAGCCCACGCCGAGCAGGGACTGGACCACCTGTTCGGATTCGAAGTCGTAGCCGACGCGACCGAGCATCGACCAGCGCTGCGAGAGCGGCCACGCAAACGACACGTCGCCCTGACGGTAGTCGCTGTCGTCCTGTGTGATGCCCTCGCGGGTGAACCAGGAAACGTTCAGGATGCGGTTGTCCTCGCCGCGGTAGCCCAGGCGGGTCTGCGAACGGGCGATCAGTTCCCGGTCGGTGTCGTACTCGGCGGTGAACGAGCCGTTCCAGTTCTGGGTGACGTCGCTGTAGACCTCGGCGAGCACGGTCGACCCGCCGGCTTCCTTGTGGGTGTCCGGTCGGTTCGGTAGCGCGGTTTCGGAATCCTCGAAGCGATAACGCTGGGCAACCCGGAGCGACAGCGGCACGGTGCCCTGTTGCGTGTCGATCAGCGACCAGGACAGGCCGTAGGTCAGGGCGTTCTCGTCGGCCACCCGGTCGCCGCCGGAATAGCGGTTGGCGCGGAACAGTTCGCTGTAG
The DNA here is from genome assembly GCA_016278265.1 of Halothiobacillus sp. Classification (GTDB taxonomy): domain Bacteria; phylum Pseudomonadota; class Gammaproteobacteria; order Halothiobacillales; family Halothiobacillaceae; genus Guyparkeria. The sequence continues at coordinate 22,916 of JADQCE010000001.1, forward strand.
CTGAGTGTCGTCGGCCCGGTGTCGAACAGCGGGATGTCGCTCTGGTCGCGATAGGGCACGTACAGGTAGTAGAGCCTTGGTTCGAGCAGGGCGCGGTAACGACCGGTCTCGCCGTAGGCACGCTCGAAGAACAGGCTGCCGTCGAGGCTCGAGATCGGCACGGTGCGCGTGGCGCTGGTGTCGTAGTTTTGTTGGGCATCGCGACTATTTGGATCCGCGTCATCGAGGTGATAGCTGGTGGTGTCGAGCATCACCTCGGGGCGCAGTCGGTACCACGTGTCATCGAAGGTCTGGCCGATGCCGATGGCCGCGTGTGCCCGGTCGCCGGCGATGCGCTCGCTCGACGGGTGGGCAAAGCGGGTGACGTCGGCGCGTACGCTCAGGCGGGGCGCGACTTGCTCGCCCCATTGCCCCAGACCGAAACTGTTGCTGGCGGTAAGACGCGGCATGATCCGGTAAGGGTGGTACCGCTCATCAATTTCAGGATTGATGGTCTGGTAGCGCTGGGCCTGCAGGCCGAGGTTCCAGCCCCCACCCGGACGAGCGTTGAGTTGCACGTCGCTGCGGAGATGGCTGGTGGTCGACTGTTCCAGGTTGGTGGAGAAGTCCTGGAAGAATCGCTCGTCCGAAACGCGGTTGATGTCGACGCGGTAGTCGAGGTCCGGGTTGATCCGCCCGTTGCTGTCCAGTCCCAGCGACCAGCGCGAGCCGCCGTCGACGCGATCGTCCGGCAGGTAGAAGAAGTCGAGCTGATCGCGACCCAGATCCTGGCTGCCGAACTGGTGCAGCCAGCGCACCTGCCCACCGAGACCCAGGCCCCGCTTGGTCAGCAGGGTCGGGGTGACGGTCGCATCGAGATTGGGGGCGATATTCCAGTAGTAGGGCTGGGCATATTCGAACCCGCCCTCGGTGCTGTTGCCGAAGGTCGGGTAGAGAAAGCCCGACTGGCGCCGGTCGTCGATCGGGAAGTTCAGATACGGCGCATAGAACACCGGCACGCCGCCGGCACGCAGGGTGGTGTGCCAGGCGGTGCCGCGGCCCGTCTCTCGGTTGAGTTCGATCTCGCGGGCCTGGAATTCCCAGTCGCGCTTTTCGGCAGGGCAGGTCGAGAACGTGGCCTGGCCGAGACGGTAGTGCTGTCGATCCTGTTGGACGATGGTCTCGGCCACACCGGACAGGTGCTGGCTCTCCAGCCAGTAATGGGCGCGCTCGAGGCGCCCGGCGTCCGTGTCGAGGTTGAGCTCGCCGCGTGCGGCTTGCACGGTCATGTCGCCAGTCTGAATCCAGAAATTGCCTTGAGCGGATACGCGGGCCTCGGGGCCCTGCTGATAGATCAGACGTTCGCCGCGCACGCGCCGTCCCGGCTCATCGACGATGGCGTCACCGGTCAGGGTGACGACGCCGTCGGTGCCGTACTCCGCCTGATCGGCCGAGGCCTTGCCCGGCTCGCCCTCGGCCAATGGCTGGTAGGCGGGGCGCTCCGGGCCAAAGGCCGGGCACAGACCAAACTCGCCGCTAGTGGCCGCCTGGACTGTTTGCAGCGGATGACTGACGGCCAATCCGCCAAGCCCGAGGGCCGCGGCAATGGCAATCGCCAGTGGCTTGCGTGTCTTCCCTGACTCCATGGATGAGGCTCAGCTCTCGGACGACGGGGCGATCGGATCGAGGATCTCGCGGAAGTCCGTCGCGATCTGATCGATTTCCCGTTGGCCGTCGACCCGCGCCAGGCGCCCGTCGCGCTCGTAGTATTCGACCAGCGGTGCGGTCTGCTCCTGGAAGACCTCCAGGCGACGACGCACGGTGTCTTCGTTGTCGTCGTTGCGCTGAACCAGCTCGTGCTCGCAGTGGTCGCACTGGTGGTCGGAATCCGGCGGGTTGGTGAAGCGATTGAACACCGCGCCACATTCCTTGCAGGTTATCCGGCCGGTTAGGCGCTTCATCAGCTTGTCGAGCGGCACGTCGATGAGGATGCCGAGCTCCAGTGGGCGCTCGAGGCCTTCGAGCATCTCGTCGAGTGCCTCGGCCTGGGCGATGTTGCGCGGGAAGCCGTCGAGGATGAAGCCGCGTGCGGTATCCGGCTGGGCCAGGCGCTCGCGGATCATGCCGAGCACGATGTCATCGCTGACCAGCTGGCCCTCGTCCATCGCGGCCTTGGCCTTGAGGCCGAGCTCGGTGCCCTCCGCCACGGCGGCGCGCAGCAGGTCACCGGTTGAGATCTGTGGGACCTTGTAGTGTTCCACCAGGCGTGCTGCCTGTGTGCCCTTGCCCGACCCCGGGGCGCCCAAAAGTACGATTCGCATGGTTTTCCAGATCTTGATAGCCGTGGATTTTGCCGACCGAATTTGAGACCGGGGCTCCGGTCGACCGGCGAAAAACGGTATCATAACCAAAACGCCGCGGCTTGCGGCGAGATGGCTTTTTTTCCCTTCACAATCGAGGCTGATCCTTATGGACCTGTCGAAGATCTCCGCTGGCGAGAATCCGCCGGAAGACATCAATGTCGTTATCGAAATCCCGGTGCAGGGCGTTCCGGTCAAATACGAGCTGGACAAGGATTCCGGCGCACTGCTGGTCGATCGCTTCATGGCGACCTCGATGTACTACCCGACCAACTACGGTTTCATCCCGCAGACGCTCTCCGACGATGGCGATCCGGTCGACGTGATGCTGGTGGCCCCCTTGCCGCTGCAGCCGGGTTCGGTGATCCGCGCGCGTCCGGTGGGTATGCTGGAGATGACCGACGAGTCGGGCATCGATGCCAAAATCATCGCCGTGCCGCACGACAAGCTCACCCCGCACTACCACGACGTCAAGAAGGTCGAGGACCTGCCGGGCTTCCTGCTCGAGCAGATCCAGCACTTCTTCGAGCAGTACAAGGCGCTCGAGCCGGGCAAGTGGGTCGAGTGCAAGGGGTTCGCGGACAAGGCCGCGGCCTGCAAGGAGATCGAGGACTCGATCGCCCGCCACGAGCAGCAGTAATCCGGTGGAGTTGGACCATGGTTTGCGTCCGACGTGACTGATTGACGCGGCCGGCGGAGTGTTTCCCGTCGGCCGCGCTGATTTTCTGTTTAACGGCGAGCCCCGAGCGAATCGATGCTAGATCGTCTCCATGATCATGGCCGGGCCCGGCGGGTATTCCGCCTGCGGATCCTGTTCGCGGCGCTGATTTCGCTCGTCGTCGTCCTTACCTTGCTGGGACGGGCTGCCTGGCTGCAGATCGCCCAGCACGAGCACTACCTGGCCAAGGCGGAGCAGAACCGTACCCGCCTGGTGGTTGTGCCGCCCGAGCGTGGGCGTATCTTCGATGCCCGCGGCGAGGTGGTGGCGGACAACGTCGCCACCTTCCAGGCGCAGATCACTCCCGAGCAAAGCCAGGATGTGGTTGCCGAGCTCGCGATGTTGGCGAACGTGCTGGGATTGGACGCGCATGCCGTTGAGGCGCTGGAGGAGCGCATCCGGGTGAGCCGCCGCTTCGACCCGGTGCTGGTCAAGGCCGACCTCGACGAGGTCGAGCGGGCCCGGATCGCGCGCCTCAAGCCCTGGCTGTCGGGGACCGAGATCGTCTCCAGCCTCAAGCGAGTCTATCCGTATCGTGCACTGCTGGCGCATGTGGTCGGTTACGTCGGGCGGATCAACGCCGAGGACGTCAAGCGTCTCGATCCGGATGCCTACCAGGGCACGCAATACATCGGCAAGACCGGCATCGAGCGTCAATACGAGGATCGCCTGCATGGCGAGCCGGGCTACCGGATGGTGGAGGTCGACGCGCTTGGGCGCGAGGTCAAGGTGCTCGATACGCAGCGCCCGGTACCCGGCAAGGACATCGCCCTGACCATCGATGTCGGCCTGCAGGGCGTTGCGGCGGCCGCCCTGGGTGAGTACACCGGAGCGGTGGTCGCCCAGGACCCGCGCGATGGGGCGATCCGCGCGTTGGTTTCCCGGCCGTCGTTCGATCCCAACCTCTTTGTCGATGGCATCAGCCACAAGGCCTATCGCGAGTTGCTCGAAGACCCCGACCGGCCGCTCTACAACCGCGCGACCCGGGCCACCTACCCGCCGGGTTCGACCATCAAGCCGGTGATGGGGCTGGCCGGCATGGAGTACGGGTTGATCGATCCGGATGAACGCTTCTTCGCCGGGCCGTATTACCAGATTCCGGGCAACGATCATCGCTACCGCGACTGGCGCAAGTGGGGCCATGGCTGGGTGGATTTCGAGGAGTCCATATTTCGCTCGGTGGATGTCTACTACTACGACCTGGCGTTTCGAATGGGCATCGATCGCATGCACGCGTTCCTGACCGAGTTCGGCCTCGGGCAAAAGACCGGCATCGACCTGCCGGGCGAATCGGCGGGCCTGGTGCCCTCACGGGACTGGAAGCAGCGGGTCAAGCAGCAGGTGTGGTTCCCCGGCGAGACCGTGATCGCGGGGATCGGGCAGGGCTACATGCTCTCGACGATGCTGCAATTGGCCGACATGACCTCCACCCTCGCGACGTCCGGCGTGCGTCACGTCCCCTGGCTGGTCGCCGACGATCGTGAGCCACAACCGCGCCTGAAACTCTCGAGCGACGATTACTGGCAGCGGGCGCGACAAGCGATGCGCTCGGTGGTCGGTCACGAACGCGGCACCGCGCGCAAGATCGAGGCCCCTTATCCGATCGCGGGCAAGACGGGCACGGCCCAGGTGTTTTCGGTCGCCCAGGACGAGGAATACGATGCCGAGGAACTCGAGCGCCGCCTGCACGATCACGCGCTGTTCATCGGCTTTGCGCCCTACGATGACCCCAAGCTTTCGGTGGCTGTGATCGCTGAACATGGGGGCAGCGGGTCGGGGACTGCCGCGCCGATCGCCCGACAGGTAATGGACTTCTGGTTCGGTGTCGAGCCGGACGCCGACGTCCAACCCGAATTCACCGAGCACGGGGATTGATCCATGGTCAGTGATCGTCTGCAACCGATGCGCCTGGGCGACCGACTCGGCGCCACGCTGCGCTCGGTATTCACGCTCGACCCGATCCTGCTGTTCTTCGTCGCCCTGATCGCCATGATCGGCGTGGTGGCGGGTTATTCGGCCGCCGAGCAGAGCGCGGCCTGGGTCGAGCGCAGCATCGTGCGCCTCGGGCTGGGTTTCGGCCTGATGCTGCTCATTGCCCAGATACCGCAGCGCTGGTTCTTCGCCGTCGCGCCCTGGTTGTTTGCCGTCGTGGTGCTGATGCTGGTGGCCGTCTGGCTGGTGGGTGACATGGGCGGCGGGGCGCGGCGCTGGCTCGATCTCGGCGTAGTCCGCTTTCAGCCCGCCGAGCTGATGAAGGTGGCCATGCCGATGATGATCGCCTGGTTTCTCGCCCGGCGCCGGGTGCCGCCGCGGCCGCTGGATGTGCTGGTGGCGATGCTGGCGGTGGGCATCCCTACTGTTCTGATCGCCGGCCAGCCGGATCTGGGGTCGTCCTTGCTGATCATGGCCTCGGGCCTGTTCGTACTCTTCTTTGCCGGGCTGTCCTGGTGGTACATCGGCGGCTTCGTGGCGCTCGCGGTCGCCGCCATGCCGGTGATGTGGTTCTTCGTCATGCATGCCTATCAAAAGGAGCGCGTGCTGACCTTGCTCGACCCGGCCAGCGACCCGCTGGGTGCCGGCTATCACACCATCCAGTCGATGATCGCGATTGGCTCGGGCGGCGTCTGGGGCAAGGGCTGGCTGCAGGGGACCCAGTCGCATCTCGATTTCCTGCCCGAGGGCACCACCGACTTCATCCTGGCGGTCTACGCCGAAGAATTCGGCCTGATGGGGCTGCTGGTGTTATTCCTGCTGTATCTCGCGGTCATCTGGCGCGGGCTGTGGATCGCCGAGCACGCCGAGTCGGTCGAAGGGCGCCTGCTGGCGGCCTCGATCTCGATGACCTTCATGGTCTACGTGCTGGTCAATGCCGGCATGGTGCTGGGACTCCTGCCGGTGGTCGGTGCGCCGTTGCCGTTGATGAGCTATGGAGGCACCGCGCTGGTGACCATCATGGTGGGTTTGGGTATGCTGATGAGCATCCGCACACAACGCAGTTTCCTGGGACACGATCGCTGATGACACACGCTTGGGCACGGTCTTTTCACGGAGCGCTTCTCGGCGCTTCCTTTGTCGCCGGTTCCCTGGTGGTCGGGGGCGCACAGGCCGGTGATTACCTCGAACGCGAGGATGTGCAGGCCTTTGTCGATCAGGCGGTCGGCGAGACGGGGGTGTCGCGTGCGCAGGTCGAGGCCTGGCTGGGCTCCGCCGAGTACCAACAGACGATCATCGATGCGATCACCCGCCCGGCTGAATCGAAGACCTGGGGCGAATACCGCCCCATCTTCCTCACCGACAAGCGCATCGAGCGCGGCGCCGATTTCATGCAGGAACATCGTGAGCTGCTCGACGAGGTCGCCTCGACCTATGGCGTCTCGCCCTACGTGATCACCGCGATCATCGGCGTGGAAACCTACTACGGGCGCATCACCGGTGGGTACCGCGTGATCGACGCACTGGCGACGCTGAGCTTTGATTATCCGCGACGCGGGGAATTTTTCCGCGGCCAGCTGGTCGACTTCATTCGCTTGGCCGGCGAGGAAGGCATCTCCATGGACAAGGCCGAGGGCAGTTACGCCGGGGCAATGGGGCTGCCCCAGTTCATCCCATCGAGTTACCGTCATTACGCGGTCGACGGCGATGGTGATGGCAGCCGCGACCTGTGGGACAGCCACCACGATGTCTTCGCCAGCGTGGCCAACTACTTCGTCGAGCATGGTTGGGGGCAGGGCGAACCCGTGATGTTCGAGGTGGACATCAACGATGCCGACGTCGACGACCTGCTCAACCGGGCGCGGGATCTCGCGCCGAAGACCACCCTGGCCGAACTGCGCAAGCGGGGCGTGTCCGTGCCGGATGACGCGCCGGTGCCCGACGACTTCGAAGTGATGCTGTTTACCCTCACCGATGGTGACGAGGTGGCCTATCAGGTGGGGCTGAATAATTTCTATGTCATCACCCGGTACAATCACAGTGTGCTCTACGCCACGGCCGTCTGGCAGCTTGCCCAGGCGATCGAAGAGGCGGTCGACCATCGCCAAGAGTGAGGTAACCGGCATGACGGGACAGCGGTTCTCCATGACGGGGTTTTCGTGGGCGGCGATCGCCGTGTCGCTACTCGCCCTGCTGCTGGCCGGCTGCGCCAGCGGCCCGTCGCCGGACCGCGTCGCGACCCGCGATGCCGTCCCTCGCGACGAGCCCTATTCGACCCGCGGCAATCCCGACAGCTACGATGTGCTGGGCAAGCGCTACACGGTGTTGGCCAGCAACTCCGGGTTTCGTCAGCGCGGGATGGCCTCCTGGTACGGCACCAAGTTCCACGGGCGACCGACCTCATCGGGCGAGCCCTACGACATGTACAAGATGACCGCGGCACACAAGTCGCTGCGCCTCCCGACCTACGTCCGGGTGACCAATCTCGACAACGGCAAGAGCGTGGTGGTGCGGGTCAATGATCGCGGTCCGTTCGTCGATGGCCGGATCATCGACTTGTCGTATGCCGCGGCGCACAAGATCGAGATGACCGGCAAGGGCACCGTGCCGGTCGAGATTGAGGTGGTCGGGTCGGACGAAACTCGAACCGCCGCCCGAAAACCCTCGTCGGCACGGAACCCGGGGAGATCACGGAACCTCGGGCGCCGCTCGATGCCCAATGCCCGCTGGGGCGAGAACGTCTTCGTCCAGATTGGCGCCTTCCGCGACGCGGACAATGCCGAGGCGATCGGTGCGCGTTTGCGACGCGCCGGCCTCTCGGCAGTCAGTCAGTCGAACGGTGGCTGGACCCGGGTGCGGGTCGGGCCGCTGGCTTCGGCCGACGAGTTCGATTCGGTGCGCGAGCGTCTGCGCGACCTCGGCTTTCAAGAAACAACGATGGTGGTTAAAAAATGATCAATGCCTTGTCCGCGACATGGCGACGTGGCTGGCTTGCCGGCCTGCTGACGACGACCCTGCTTTCCCTCATGGCGACGGCGTCTCACGCCGCCCTGCCCACGCCGGGTGCGCCCGACCTGTCGGCGCGTTCCTACGTCTTGCTCGACTATGGAACCGAGCAGGTGATCGTCGAGCGTGACGCCGACCGGCCGGTGCCGCCGGCGAGCATCACCAAGCTGATGACCGCCTATCTCGCCTTCGGGGCGCTCACGAGCGGCAATATCGCGATGGACGACCAGGTCACCGTCAGCGAAAAGGCTTGGCGGATGGGCGGCTCACGGATGTTCATCGAGGTGGGCAAGCAGGTGTCGGTCGAGGAACTGCTGCAGGGCATGATCGTGCAGTCGGGCAACGATGCCGCCACGGCGCTGGCCGAGTACATCGGCGGCAACGAGGCATCGTTCGTCGCGCAGATGAATGCCACCGCCGAGCGCCTCGGCATGGACGAGACACACTTCGAGAACCCCACCGGCTGGCCCGCCGAGGGTCACGTCATGTCCGCGCGCGACATCGCGACGCTGCTCTCGCGGCTGATTCACGAATACCCGGACCTCTATAAATACTTCCGCCAGAAGTCCTACACCTACAACGGCATCAAGCAGTACAACCGCGAGAAGCTGTTGTTCCGCAACGAATGGGTCGACGGTGGCAAGACCGGTCACACCGAGGCGGCGGGGTATTGCCTGGCCACATCCGGTGCGCGCGAGGGCATGCGCCTGATCGCGGTGGTGCTGGGCACCGACAGTGACCAGGCGCGCAACAACCAGGCCGAGGCGCTGCTCAACTACGGCTTTAGGCACTTCGAGACCGTCGACGTGCGCTCGGGTGGCGAGACGCTGGCCAGCCCGCGTGTCTACAAGGGCGAGACGGACGAGACCCCGGTGGGGCTCCGCCAGGATCTGTCCGTGCTGGTGCCGAAAAACCAGCGCGACGAGTTGGCCGTTAGCCTCAAGCTCGATGGTGAGCTGATCGCCCCGCTGAACAAGGGCGATGCCGTCGGCTCACTGGTGGTGCGCCTCGGCGAGCAGTCCATCGTCGAGCGACCGGTGGTGGCGCTGACGGACAATCCCGAGGGCGGCATCGTCAAGCGTGCCACCGACAGCTTCTGGCTTTGGTGGGACGATTGATGTCGCAACAGCCACGGCCGGTTTACCTCAACGGCGAGTGGTGCGATACCGAGACGGCCCGCGTGTCGGTGCTTGATCGCGGTTACCTGTTCGGTGATGGCGTCTACGAGGTGATCCCCGCCTTTGCCGGCCGGCTGTTCGGGCTGGATGAACACATGGCCCGTCTGTCGCGCAGCCTCGAGGCGATCGGCATCACCGACCCACTGGGACGAGATGAATGGCAGGCGATCTTCGACCGCTTGCTGGTCGGCATCAATGCCCCCGACGCGGCCATCTACCTTCAGGTTACCCGTGGCGCGCCGTCAAAGCGCGACCACGCCTGGCCGGGGGACGACGTGACCGCGGGCGTGATGGCGACCGTCTCGCCCATCGGTTCGATTGCCGGTGGCGCACGTGTGATAACGCTGCCCGATGCCCGCTGGGCCCGTTGTGACATCAAGAGCATCAACCTCCTGCCCAACACCATGGCCCGTCAGCAGGCCCTCGAGAAGGGCTGCGACGAGGCGTTGCTGGTGCGCGACGGGCTGGTCATGGAAGGCGCGGCGACCAACCTGTTCGCCGTGATCGGTGGTCGGCTGGTGACTGCGCCGACCGGGCCGCGCATCCTCGCCGGCATCACCCGCGGGCTGTTGCTGGACCTGGTGCGCCGCGAAAAGCTGCTCGAGGCCGAGGAATCCTTTGTCACCATCAGTGCCCTGCGCGAGGCCGACGAGGTCTTTCTCACCAGCTCGACCAAGGATATCTGGCCGGTGGTCGAGATCGACGGCCGGCCGGTCGGGTCGGGCGCGAACGCCGGCCGGGCGGGTCCGATCACCCGGCAGCTCGATCACCGTTTTCAGGCACTCAAACATCCGCAACGGAGCCCCCGATGACCGACGACGCTACCCCGAACGGCAAGGGCAACGGGCCAATTGAAGGGCAGTTGACCTCCTGCGACCCCAACGCCAAGCCCACCTTGGCCGAGGACGAGGCGGCGCTGGAGCGCGAGACCCTGATCGACTTCCCCAGCGAGTTTCCGATCAAGATCATGGGCCCGGCCACCGACGCCTTCATCAACGACATCAAGCAGGCCGTCGACGGTGTCGTCCCGGGCCTGCCGGAATCGGCGTGGAAAGAGCGGGCCAGCGGCAAGGGCAACTTCGTCGGCCTGACCGTCACCTTTACCGCCACCTCCAGGCAGCAGATTGATGACGTCTACCGCGCGATCACCACACATCCCGACGTGAAGATGTGCCTTTGATTCAAGCTTGAAGCGGACGGCTGGACGCTTGAAGACGGCGTAGGAGCGGCTTTAGCCGCGAATCAAGAAGGATGGACGAAGAGGTTAGAGGATAAGGGAAAGAATTACGGTTCCATGGGAGTGGGCCTCGCCCGCGAATCGTGCCACCCGGTGCGAGCCTGCGCCTGGCTATTTGCCACGCAGCCGTCCGGACAGCCGCCACGGCGTCTTTCGCGGGCAGGGCCCGCTCCCGCAGACTCCTGAGCCCCCGATTCCGCCGTCTTCCACTGACCGCTCCATGCCCCCCGTTGTGATGGATTGGGTGTGAGTCCAACCATCAAAGAATGTCGTCGCCCCGACCAGTCGACTCGTCATCCCCGCGGAAGCGGGAATCCTGCGCATCCGCTCGATAAGCCGCCACCCCCAAAAAGGCCATGCCGCAACACGATAACTTTCACTGGCTCGGTGAACGCCGCGACTACCGCGCGACCTGGGCGGCCATGCGGCGCTACACGGCGGGTCGCACCGGCGAGACCCCCGATGCCTACTGGGCGTTGACGCATCCGCCCGTGTTTACCCAGGGGCTCGCCGGTCGGCCCGAGCACCTGATTAATCCAGGACACATCCCCGTGGTCCCGACCGATCGCGGCGGACAGGTGACCTACCACGGCCCCGGTCAGTTGATGCTCTACACCCTGGTCGACTTAAAGCGCGCGGGCCTGGGCCCTCGCGATTGGGTGGATCGTCTCGAACAGGCGGTGATCGACTGGCTGGGCGAGCGGGGTGTCGCAGCGGATCGCCGTACGGATGCCCCCGGTGTCTATGTCGATGGCGCCAAGATCGCCGCACTGGGCCTGAAAATCCGTCAAGGGCGCTGTTATCATGGCCTGTCGTTCAACATCGACATGGACCTGACGCCGTTTGCCCGGATCAACCCCTGCGGTTACCAGGGCCTCGCCGTCACCGACGTGAAGCGAGTCCGTGGCGATACGGAGGCCTTGCCGGTCATCGCCCGCGCGCTCGCCGCGAAGCTCACCCCGTAGAAGGGGCCCGGGTGAGGCAGTCGGCCGTTGGCCGACGTTGGACTGAAGTCCAACCCAAAAATCGCCGAGGAAACACGACGGCTCCTTTTGGAGTGGCCAGTTGCACTCGCCGACGCGGAGTGCAACTCCGCGATCCATGATGCCCATAGATGCGCCATCAGGCGCGCTACCCAGAACACGACATCCGCTGCGCCCCGCGCACCCCCGGAGACCGAACCATGACCGACGCCACGTACAATGCCGCCAAGGCTGACGGCCCGACGCGCGCGATGCGCTCCTCCGAGAAGGTCTCGCGCATCCCGGTCAAGATCGAACCGTCGGCCCCGATGCGCAAACCCAGCTGGATTCGCGCCCGGCCACAGGGCGGCGCGGAGGTCCAGCGCCTCAAACGCGTCGTGCGCGAGCAGGGGCTCCATACCGTCTGCGAAGAGGCCAACTGCCCCAACCTGGGCGAGTGCTTCGACAACGGCACCGCCACCTTCATGATCCTCGGCGACATCTGCACCCGGCGCTGCCCGTTCTGCGACGTGGCCCACGGCAAGCCGCGCGCGGTCGACCCCGAGGAGCCCGCCCGCCTGGCCGAGACCGTCCGGGCCATGGGTCTGAAGTACGTGGTGATCACCTCGGTCGACCGCGACGACCTGCGTGATGGCGGCGCGCAACACTTCAGTGATGTGATCCGTGCGCTGCGCGAGGCCAACCCCGACCTGATCGTCGAGATCCTGACCCCCGATTTCCGCGGCCGGGTGGAAAAGGCCATCGACATCCTCAGTGCCGAGCCGCCGGACGTGTTCAACCACAACCTCGAGACCGTGCCCGAGCTCTACCGCGCCGCCCGACCGGGCGCGAGCTACCAGGGCTCGCTCGACCTGCTGGCCGAGATGAAGCGCCGCTGCCCCGACGTACCCACCAAGTCCGGCCTGATGCTCGGCCTGGGCGAGACCGACGAGCAATTGCTGAGCGAATTGCAGGACATGCGCGACCACGGCGTCGACATGCTCACCCTCGGCCAGTACCTGCAGCCATCCGTCCATCATCTGCCGGTCAAGCGTTTCGTCTCCCCCGAGCACTTCGCCGACCTCGGCCGCCAGGCCGAGGCACTGGGCTTCACCCACGTCGCCGCCGGTCCGATGGTGCGCTCCTCATACCACGCCGACCAGGGCGGGTTCGATGTATTGAAGAAAGCCGGCGGCTGACAGCTCGAAGCTGAAAGAAGGCGTAGGAGCGGCTTTAGCCGCGATGCCCCAGCAAGAGGGCGGAGATCAGAAGTCAGGAATCAGAGGGGCACGGGCTGCTTGGATTCCAAGCTATCAGCTTCAAGCTAACCTTCTGACCTCTGATAACTGACCCCTTCCTCTCTCGCGCCGCAAGGCGCCTTGTTGCACCCATGCAACAGACACCTGCCACTTTGTTGCAAACCGGCCCCTCAAAGGTTGTCACTGCATCCCATCTGACTAGTATTGGCTCCGTACCTGGCCAAACGCACCGCACCACGCCGGGGAAATTTGGACTCTCACAACCACATTGGAGATGGAACCGATGAAAAAGAACATCATTGCATTGGCAGTTGCTGCCGCTGTTGCCGCTCCGGCAGCCGCTATCGCCGACACCACCCTGTACGGCAAGATCCACGCGTCTTACGACTTTTGGGGTGGCGACACTCTGAATAATCAGGATTACAGCCTGGCTTCCAACTCCTCCCGCATCGGCATCAAGGGCAAGGAAGCGATTTCCGACAACCTGTCCCTGATCTACCAGTGGGAAACCGGTGTCGACTTTGGTGGCAACGGTGATGGCATCGGCAGCAAGGTTCGTAACACCTTCGTCGGCTTCACCGGCGGCTGGGGTACTGCGATCGCCGGTCGTCACGACACCCCGATGAAGAAGGTCAGCCGTAAGTACGACCTGTTCGGTGACACCGTTGGCGATTCCCGCGCCATCCTGCGTGGCCGTGGCGCTAACGCAGCGATCGGTGGCGATACCGCTGGTTTCGACGAGCGGATCAACAACGTCGTGGCTTACATGACTCCGAACATGGGCGGCTTCGACGCCACCCTCGCTTACATCTCCAACTGGAGCGGTGACGACGCTACTGGCACTAACCGCATCAATAACGAGTACGACGCGTACAGCGCCCGTGCTGGTTACGAGATCGGCGGCTTCATGATCGACGCGGCCTACGAAGTCCACAATGCGGCTGACACTGGTGTAGCCGGCATGACCGACGAAGAGTCTGCGTACCGCGTTGGTGCTGGCTACAAGTTTGGCGGCTTCAAGCTCGTCGGTCTGTACCAGTCCATTAGCGACCTGGGCTTCGTTGACGGCGCCGACGTCGATATGTGGGGCGCTGGTGCGGCCTACAGCTTCGGCAAGAGCGCCATCAAGGGCCAGTACTACCAGGCTGGCGAGGTTGACGGCACCACTGATACTGGCGCCGACCTGTGGGCTGTCGGTTACGACTACAAGCTGAGCAAGCAGACCAACGTCTACGCTGCTTATGGCACCATGAGCAACGAAGCCGCTGGTGGTGACTACCTCCTCGCTGCTGGCACCGGCCACGGTGAGAACGCAGGCATGACCGCTGACGGCGAAGACACCAATGCCTTCTCCGTAGGTGTTGTTCACAAGTTCTAATCGATCCTAGAATCGATTTGGACCATAAAGGCGCCTTCGGGCGCCTTTTTTCGTTGCTGTCGCCGGGAAAGAGGTCAGAACCGAATGGCGCTAAGTTAAGCACGCTCATCGGCTGCTGTGATACCGTTTCGGGGCCGGCCGGTGGCACAATCGGTCAATGACCAGCACCAACCTTTACTTGCCCGGTTTCCACCTCGCCACGCTCCGTCGCAAGCCTCGCTCTGCCAGCCAACGGATGGCTGACGAACACGCCCGTATACGCCGTCATTCGATCAGTGAACTGGGCGAACATCTCGCCCCGCTCATCCCCGCCCGCGATCTGGATCAGGGCGCAAACGGTCGCTTCAGTCGTAGGCGCGTGTTCAGTCGGGCGAACACGTTCTGGGCGTTCTTTTCTCAGGTACTCGATGCCGACGGCGGTTGCCGGGAAGTGGTGCGCAAAGTCCAAGCCTTTGCCACGTCGCGATCCTTGGTCATGCCCTCCTCGTCAACATCCGCCTATTGCCAGGCAACGAAAGTGCCTTGGGGCAGATGCTCTGCCAGACGGGCGAGCGACTCGAAGCAGCAGGCCTAAGCGAACGTTGGCACGGTCGCCGAGTTGTCGTGGTCGACGGCACGGGGGTCAGCATGCCAGACACGTCAGCGAACCAGGAATGCTGGCCGCAGCCGAGAAGCCAGAAAGCGGGCTGTGGCTTCCCCCAGGCACGAGTATGCGCCTGCTTCAGCCTGCAAACCGGCGGCCTTCTCAGTTACCGCGTTGGTCACCACCGGAACCACGAGCTGCCCTTGCTACGCAAACAGTGGGGCAGCTTCGAAGCCGGCGATGTATTCCTCGGGGACAAGGGCTTCTGCAGCTACTACGACATCGACCAGTTTCAACGTCGTGGTGTTGATTCGGTCGTGACCCTAGCTCGGCGCAAGCCGGTTAAAGCCTCAGAGGCCAAGCGAATCCTGGGGCCGGATGATCTGCTCATTCAGTGGCCCAAACCGTCTTGGCAACCGGCGCTGAGCTACAGTCGTGAGGAATGGGAGGCCCTTCCGGATCACCTGACGTTGCGCCAGATCAAGGTCACGGTCGACAACCCGGGATACCGGACCAAATCCTTTTACCTGGTGACCACGTTGCTTGATCCGGTGGCCTACAGTGCCAACGACCTAGCCGAGCTCTACCTTCGTCGCTGGAATGTCGAGCTCTTCTTCCGCGACATCAAGACGACGCTCGGAATGGACATCTTGCGTTGCCGAACGCCGACCATGGTGCGAAAAGAGATCCAGATGCACCTGATCGTGTACAACTCGTTGCGGTGGCTGATGCTGGGCAGCCGCCCGACTCAGGGAACCGAGCGGGTGAGCTTCAAGGCGTGTCTTCAAGCGCTTCGCAACTGGGCAACCCAGCTTTCCCCTGATCCCTCAAAGCCTCGCAGGATCGGCGACATCGGCAAAGCTTTTACGATATGCCATCGCGACGTGTATCAACTCTCATAGACCCGACCGACGAGAACCCCGATGCGTCAAACGAAGGCCGAAGCCTTTCGCCTTGCTTACCCGACCCAGGCACGAAATGACGGACACGCGGCACCGCAATAAATATCGTGCAAAACCCGCTTAACTTAGCGCCATTCAGTTCTGACCCCTTTAGGAAAGGTCGCGTGGGCAATCCGCCAGTGCCGCGGCCAGCGTGGGATAGTGGGGCTGCCATCCCAGGACGTGCTGGATGGCACTGGCATCGACACGCCGGGATTCGCTCAGGAATTCGCGGGCCATGGGGCTGGCCTGCTCGAGGATGGTCGCCAGCGGGGCCTCCGGGGGGTGTGGCAGGTCGAAGTGCGCGGCGATCTGGCGGTAGGTGACGTTCACCGGGGTGGGGTCGTTGTCGGAGACATTGAAGGTGCCGGTCACGGGGTGACCCGTCTCCATCCGGTCGATCAGCAAACGGAGGATATCGGCCAGGTCGTCGGCGTGGATGCGGTTGGACCACGGTGCCTCTCGACCAGCGGGCACGGGCGTGCCCTGGCGGACCTTCTCCACGGGCAGGCGGTCACAGGCGTAGATGCCGGTCACCCGCAGCGTGCAGGCGGGGAGCTGGTGAGCCCGCGCGTACCGTTGACACTGAGCCTCTGCGTCCAGTCGACGCCGACCCCGGTCATGCGCGGGGGCCTGTGGTGTCGCCTCATCCACCCAATTGCCGCCATGGTCGCCGTAGACACCGGTCGTGCTGATATAGACCAAGCCCGCGGGCGGGCGCGTTGCCCCGGCCAACCAGCGCGCGAGGCGCGGGTCGCTCTGTCCCTCGCGGGGTGGCGGGGCGAGGTAGATCCAGATCGCGTTTTCCGGCGTCGCTTCGGGCGGGATGACGGCGGAGTCGTCGTCCAGGTCAGTCGTGAATGCCTGCCATTGGCCGTGGTGCCCCTCGGGACGCGCTATCGGATGTCGAGCAATGGCGACGAGATCGTTGTCCGCCAGTCGATTGGCAAGCCGTTGCGCGATATCGCCGTAGCCGATGAGGACAATGGGTGTGCGATGGGGCTGAAGGTCGGATTGCATGCGATGGATCGTCGTCGAGATTGCAGAAAGGGCGTCAAGCCTAGCCGTTGAAGCAGGTGCCTGCACGCGCGGACATGTGTGCGATGCCCGGTGGTGATTCGCAAGCTGCATCAAAAGACCCGCCGTGAGGCGGGTCTTAACGGTTCGGCCCTGGCGGGGCTGTGTTTACAGCTTGAAGCGCGCCAGTCGGGCCTGCAGTTCCTCGGCCAAGCGGGCAAGTTCGGCCGAGGCCGTCTTGGTCTGGGTAGCGCCCTGCGCCGATTCCTCGCTGATCTGCGAGATCGTCTGCACGTTGCGATTGACCTCCTCGGCCACGGCACTCTGCTGTTCGGCGGCGCTGGCGATCTGGAAGTTCAGATCGTTGATGCCGTTGACCCCCTGGGCAATCTCGCCCAGGGCCGCCTCGGTGTCCGACATGGCCTGGGTGCTGTGATCCACCTGGTTGTGGGCGCGCTGCATGGCGGCTACGGCGGCGTTGGAGCGTGATTGCAGCCGCCCGATCATGCCGTGGATCTCCTCGGTGGAACCCTGGGTGCGCGAGGCCAGCGCACGGACTTCCTCGGCGACCACGGCGAAGCCGCGGCCATGTTCGCCAGCGCGGGCTGCCTCGATGGCGGCGTTCAGGGCCAGCAGGTTGGTCTGGTCGGCAATCGCGCCGATCACGTCCAGGACCTTGCCGATTTCCTCGGACTCGGCCTTGAGCGAATCGATGGTGTCCGAGGACTGGCGAATCTCGTCGGAGAGGATGCCCACCGCGTTGACGGCATTGCCGAGGATCGTCTGGCCGTGCTTGGCCGAATCGTTGGCGGTCTGAGCGCTTCTGGAGGCATCCGAGGCATTGCGGGCCACGTCCTCGACCGTCGCGGTCATCTCGTTCATGGCCGCGGCGACTTGCTCGATCTCCTGCATCTGTCTCGCCACGCCGCGATCGGTCTGCTCGGAGACGGCCGAGGTCTCTTCGGCGGCCGAGGCGAGCTGCTCGGAGGCCTCGCCGATGCGCTTGAGCGTGTCGCGCAGCGACTCGCGTGCGGTGTTCATGTGCGTGATGATCTCGGCGATCTCGTCACGGCTGTCGAGCTGCACCGGCTCGTTGAGGTTGCCCTCGGCGAAATTGGTGGCAAAGCGATCGGCTGCCTTCAGGCCACGGGTGACGCCATGGATGATCCAGGAGGCGATGACGATGATGATCAGCACGTTGAGCAGCGTGATGCCGATCGAGATCAGCACGTCCTGTTCGACCCGCTCGCTGGTGCGTTCGAGCTCTTCCTCCATGTTGCCGCGCAGGATGCCTTCGTACTTGCTCGCGGCCTGCTCGAAGTGGGGCAGCACCTCGGTCAGGGTGAGGATCAGCAGGGCCTGAGCGCCCACGTAGTTGCCTTCCTCGAGTTTTTCGATCAGCGGCAGGAAGGCGACATTGACCAGTTCCTCCTGCGTGGCGAACAGTGCCTGCTGGGCCTGGTTGGATTCGGTCTGGCGATGCTCGATGGCGGCGATCTTGGCGTTGACTTTCTTCAGTGCCGCAAGGTTGTCACGGATGATGTCCATGTGCTGATCGATGCCGTGGGCATGCATCGCGGCGGTGCTGCCTTGCGGGTCGTGTTGCAACGCCAGCAGTGACTGGGTGGTCATCTGGTTGAGCAATTGCACCGACGTACCGACGTGGTTGATCGGCATGATGCGCAACTCGTGGTTCTTCTTGGCGAGTTCATGCCCCTTGAGTTCCGCGTAGATGCCGAAAATGCTGGTGCCGACGGTGGCCGCGCCGGCGAGGACCACGAGAAGGATGAGTTTGGCCTTTATCGTCATGGTGGTGGCAATGCTCCTGTGGTGGCTCGAGTCGTCCTGCCGTCACTCCGGCAAAACACCAGCGCGGATCAATGAGTCACGCGCCGGCGAGGAGCTCTCGCTCGTCATTGTTGGTTCTATCGGTCGACCGGCGCCCGACTTTAGCGAAGCGTGCAACTTTTCGTCCACCGCGACGGGCGTGACTGCAGTTCTAGCCAGAATCATGCCGACGATTTGAGTGCCGTCAGGACGCCGTTTATCGAAAAACGAGGCCACCGGCACAGGGTGAGGGTCAATGGTTTGACGTCCGCTGGCGGATTCGCTGATGTCTGAAACGAAAAGCCCCCGCGCCGGGGGCCGACGCGGGGGCTTGCGGTCATCAAACGGCGCGACGGGTTAGCCGCCGCTTTGTTCGATTGCTTGCAGCATGACGTTTGCCGGGCGATAGCCAGGCATGGCCGCCCCGTTGGGCAGGATGGTGTACGGGGTGCCGCTCATGCCGAGCCGACTGGAGAGCGCCATGTTCTCTTTGATCATGTCGTCGTGGCAGGCCTCGGCATCGACCGAGTCGCCGTTCATGGCGCGTTCGAGCGCTTCCTTCGGGTCATCCGCGCACGCGACCTTCGACGAGAGTTCGAAGCCTTTCGAGCCCGGTCCCTGCCGCGGCGTGAGGATGTAGGTCACCTCGACGCCGGCCTCACGCAGTTTCGGTAGTTCCTTGTGGAGCTTGTCGCAGAACGGGCAGGTCGGGTCGGTCAGGATGGTGATTGCGTGCTTGGTGTCGCCGTCGGCGGGATAGACAAGCTTGCGCTCCGCCGGGATGCCCTCGAGGGATGTCAGGCGTTGGGCATCCTGCTGGGCCTGGGTTAGGTTCTGCCGGTTTTCCACGTCGATCAGGTCGCCGGCGATCAGGTACTTGCCGTCGGCGGTGACGTAGGCGATCTGACCGTTGGAGGTGAGCTCGTAGATACCTTCTGCCGGGGTCTTCTTGATCGAGTCGACGGGGACGCCCGGCATGTGTTGCTGAATGCTGGCGGTAATCGCTTCCTTCTTATCGGCGAAGTCATCGGCCAGCGCCGGGGTCACCGAAAAGCTCAGGACAAAGGCGAGCGGCAGCGCGGTCAGGCCGCGACGGGTGGCAAGCGGAAAACGGGTGTTTCGCATCGTGTGATCAACCTGGGTTTGTATGGTCATGTCCGGATAGTTGGCCGGCGGCTCGATTGGAGTGCCAAGCACGGTCGGGGTTCCATTGTGTCATTAGTGGGTCGTGCAGCGAATTCGAGGGTGGCTAGGCCTATTCCGCGGTCGCTGATTCGGCGAGGCAATTCCCATGGAGAGTCTCATTGGGCTCAGGTCGTCGGCTGGCCTCAGCTCAGCCGCGCGGGTGGTGCTCGGCGTGCAGGGCCTGCAGGCGGGCGGTGGCGACGTGGGTGTAAATCTGGGTGGTCGACAGGTCGGCGTGGCCGAGCAGCATCTGTAGGGCGCGCAGATCCGCCCCGTGATTGAGCAGGTGCGTGGCAAAGGCGTGCCGCAGGGTGTGGGGTGAGGGTAGGCGCGCCAGCCCCGCGTGGCGGGCATGGTGCTTGAGCCGGTACCAGAAGGCCTGGCGGGTCAGGGGCGCGGCCCGATTGGTGACGAATACCGCGGCGGTCTGCCGCTCGCCCAGCATGGCCGGTCGGGCCTCATCGAGGTAGCGGCGTAGCCAGTCGATCGCCTCGTCGCCGATCGGCACCAGGCGCTCGCGTCCGCCCTTGCCCGTGATGCGAGCCAGGCCGTGAGCGAGGTGGATCTCGTTGAGGGTCAGGTTGACCAGTTCGGAGACCCGCAGGCCGGTGGCGTAGAGGGTTTCGAGCATGGCCCGGTCGCGCAGACCCAGCGGGGAGCCGGTGTCGGGCGCATTCAGCAGGGCCTCGACGTCCGCCTCGCTAAGGTCGGTCGGCAGGGCGCGCGGCCGGCGTGGTGCCGGCAGATCCGTGGCCGGGTTGGGCTGGATCAGGCCCTCGCGATTGGCCCAGGCGTAGAAGCGGCGCAGGGCGGAACGCATGCGGCCCACGGAACGCGGCGCGGCGCCCTCGGCCAGGCGCTCGCCGAGAAGGCGGTTGAGGGCGTTGCCATCGGCATCGGGCAGGGCTCGGGTTTCGTCCAGTGCGGCGGCCCCAGAGAGTCGGCGCGCGGTCTGTTCCAGGTCGCGTCGATAGGCCGCCCGACTGTTCTCGGCCAGGTTCTCCTCCAGCCACAGGGCCTCGATGAAGGCTGTGATCAATTCGTCGTCCCGCATCGGGCTTGCCCTCGGTGCATTTGTGGTGGACGTCTAGGGAAAATGCTGCACGAATCCGACAACACTCTGCGCGGTCTTGAGCCGGGCCGGTGCCAGGGGCTCGTCCGCCGCGGAAGACTCGTTCGCTTTCCAAGGATGAAACCGAATCGGCATGCCGGGTAGCCACCGGCCCGAAGAACGAGGTCCATGGACGGGTCACGCGACGCCGCAGATTCCCGGTTCAAGACCGCGCAGAGTGTTGTCGGATTTGTGCAAAGTTCCCTAAGTCGGCAAATAGTATGACGCTGTGGAATCGGAACCGTGGCAGCGAAACGCTTGATCTGCCAACGGATCGGCGAGGATTCCCCACTTTTCAGACCGGTTGTCCACGTTTTTATCCACAATCCGGTCGTCTTTTATGCCGATCTACCACAGTCGGCGCAAGGGTGCCAAGCCCTACGGTGTCGATAGTCGGGCAGCGGGGGCGTAAAATCAATAAACCCATAAAAACATCAACATAGGCGTGGAGGTCGGGTGTGGGGGTCCCGTTGGCCAAAAAATGCGCAATCAGTGCAACTGCCTGATCGGGCTTTGTCCGGCGTAGTTGTCGGCGCGTTTTCCACTAGTTTATCCACAGGTTCTGTGCATAAGTGAAACCGGCTTGCGGCAATCCCTTTTCCACCAACCGCTTAGCCACTGTTTCTATGGTTTTGTTCGGGATGTTGTTGCTAAGTCGGTCGATGGTTCGGAAGGTGTTTCCCAGCCACGCGGGGAATTTTGCTAATCTTGCGCCGTGCGATTGCCCGGCGTTTAGCCGGGGTGGCGCCTGTTCAAACAGGTGCGACCAAACCGATACACGATTACCGATGGAGACTTTATGGATAACCTCGAGTCCATGCTGAGCGAGAAACGCATCTTCTCGCCGTCGACGGAATTTTCCGAACGGGCGAGAATCGGGTCGCGGGCGGCCTTCGATGCGTTGGTCGCCGAGGCCGAACGCGACTTCGAAGGCTTCTGGGCGCGGCTCGCGCGCGAATTCGTCACCTGGGATACCCCGTTTTCCGAGGTCCTGGACGATTCGAACGCGCCGTTCTTCAAGTGGTTCGCCGACGGGCGGCTGAACGTGTCGGTCAACTGCATCGATCGTCACCTGCCGGCCAAGGCCGAGAAGACCGCCATCATCGGCGAGTCGGACGACGGCAGCGTCACGCATATCTCCTACCAGGAGTTGCACGACCGCGTGGCGAAATTTGCCAACGCGCTCAAGGCGCAGGGCATCGAGAAGGGCGATCGTGTCGTCATCTACCTGCCGATGATCCCCGAGGCCACCGTGGCCATGCTCGCCTGCGCGCGCATCGGCGCGATCCATTCGGTGGTGTTCGGTGGTTTCTCCGCCGAGGCGCTGCGCGATCGGATCAATGACACCGAGGCCAAGATGGTGATCACCGCCGACGGCAACATGCGCGGCGGCAAGAAGGTCACCCTCAAGGGGCAGGTCGACAAGGCCCTTGAGCATGGCTGTCCGTCGGTCGATACGGTCATCATGCTCGAGCACATCGGTGGCGTGGACACGGGTGCCTCCAGCGCGAAGGAGTTGACCTGGGCCGAGGCCGTCGAGGGTCAGCCGGCCGAGTGCGAGCCGGTCATGGTCGAGGCCGAGCACCCGCTGTTCATCCTCTACACCTCCGGGTCGACCGGCAAGCCCAAGGGCATCGTCCACTCCTCGGGCGGCTATCTCGTCAACGCGGCGATGACCTGCTCTTGGGTGTTCGATCTCAACGACGACGACGTCTACTGGTGCACGGCGGACGTCGGCTGGATCACCGGCCATACCTACGTCACCTACGGCCCGCTGGCCCTGGGTGTGACCCAGGTGATCTTCGAAGGCGTGCCCACCTACCCGGACGCCGGCCGTTTCTGGGACATGGTCGAGCGGCACAAGGTCAGCGTGTTCTACACCGCCCCGACCGCCATCCGTGCCCTGATGAAGCTGGGCGACGAGGTGCCGAACCAGTACGACCTGTCCAGCCTGCGCCTGCTGGGCACGGTGGGCGAGCCGATCAACCCCGAGGCCTGGGTCTGGTATTACCAGGTCATCGGCGGCGGCCGTTGCCCGATCACCGACACCTGGTGGCAGACCGAGACCGGCGCCCACCTGATCGCACCGGTTCCGGGTGCGATCGACCTGGTGCCGGGTTCCTGCACCCTGCCGCTGCCGGGCATCATGGCCGACGTGGTCGACGACCACGGCCATTCGGTGCCGACAGAGAGCGGTGGCAACCTCGTGATCAAGAAGCCCTGGCCGTCGATGCTGCGCACCATCTGGGGCGACGACGAGCGTTTCCAGCGCACCTACTTCCCGGACAACCTGCCGGGCTACTACCTGGCGGGTGACTCCGCGCGTCGTGATCAGGATGGCTACATCTGGATCATGGGTCGCATCGACGACGTCATCAACGTCTCTGGCCACCGTCTGGGCACCATGGAAGTGGAGTCCGCGCTGGTTGCGCACCCGGAGGTCGCCGAGGCCGCCGTGGTTGGGCGTCCGCACGATGTGAAGGGCGAGACCATCGTCGCCTTCGTCGTGGTCAAGGGTGACCGGCCGAAGGGCGAAGCCGCCGAGGCGATGGTCAAGACCCTGCGCGACTGGGTAACCGAGCAAATCGGACCGATCGCCAAGCCGGAAGAGATCCGCTTTGGCGACAACTTGCCCAAGACGCGTTCGGGCAAGATCATGCGCCGCCTGCTGCGCGGCATCGCCAAGGACGAGTTGCCGGAAGGCGACACCTCCACCCTGGAGAACCCGGCGATCCTCGATCAGTTGATGGGCAAAGACTGACCCGTCCCACCAACGAGGAACCGAACAACCCCGTGGCCGCTGGCTGCGGGGTTTCTTGTTTCTGGGTCGGGGGGAGCGTGAAGAAGAAAGAGACGAGAAATCGGAAGGCGGGACGCGATTATTTGGATAGGTGGCTAACATTCCCTTGAGGCTTGAGCACGGGATGGCCTTCCGCTTCAAGCTGTCCGCCTAATGCCCCCATGGAGGGCCAGAACCAAATGACGGGAAACGAGGAGCAGGCGGTCCGCCGCGTACGTGTCTGGGATCTGCCGATTCGGATATTCCACTGGGCGCTGGTGGCGTTGATCATCGCCCTGTACCTGACCGGCGCAGTCTTCGACCGCTATCTCGGTTGGCACATGTACCTCGGCGTGACGGTAGGCGGGCTGGTGGTCTTCCGGCTGCTATGGGGCATCTGGGGGAGCGAGACGGCACGTTTCACGCAGTTCGTGCCCGGAGCGAAGGCCTTGGCATTACCTGCGACACGGCGATCGCGGTGGATTGCAACCCACTGGGTGCGCTTTCGGTGATCGCCCTGCTGGGGGGTGTTGGCGCTGGGGGGGGGGGCTTCGCCCATGACGATGCCTTCAACGAGGGGCCATTCCATGACTGGGTGGGCTCGGACACGGCCGACTGGCTGACGGCGGTGCGCAAACAGAGCTTCTACGTCCTGCTGGGCTTCATTGCCCTGCACGTGGCCGCCATGCTCGTTCACGTCGTGATTAAGCGTCAGGATCTGCTGCGGGCCATGATCAGCGGCTGGATGCGCTTGCCGGCGGCGGTCCGCGTGCTCAACGAAAAACTGCGGTTCGCCGGGCCACTCGCCTTCCTGTTGGCGGCAGGCATTGCCGCCGGCGTGGCCTGGTGGGTGGCCTCGATGGTCAGCACGCTATAGCGTGCTCGAACGGCCGATCCGTTCAGCGCCGCAGGCCGGCGTACAGCAGGCCGGCGGCAGCAACCAGCTCGGTCCAGCCAAGCCATGACAGGCCCGCGAGTCCGTCCTGTTCGAGGCCGCGGCCCTGGGTGGCGAGGAACACGACCAGCAACAGGGCGCCGATCAGTGTCAGGCGATTGCGGGCGCGGTCACGCCGGGCGTCGTCCCGCAGTGACGCCAGTTCCCGCCGTTGCCCGTCCAGGAGATCCGACTGGCGATGGACCTGCTGCATCGCCTGGATGGACAGGCGGGGCAGCTCGGACAGGTGCTGGTTCAGATACGGCAGTTCGTCCTTGATGCGATCGAGGAAGGCCTTCGGCCCGATGCGCTCGCGCATCCAGCGTTCGATGAACGGCTTGGCGGTCTGCCAGAGGTCGAGGTCGGGATAGAGCTCGCGGCCCAGCCCCTCGATGGCCAACAGGGTCTTCTGCAGGAGCACCAGTTGCGGCTGGACTTCCATGTCGAACTGACGCGCGACCTGGAACAGTCGCAGCAGGAAGTGGCCGAAGGAGATCTCGCGCAGCGGCTTCTGGAAGATCGGCTCGCAGACGGTGCGGATGGCCGCCTCGAATTCCTCCACCCGCGTCGTGTTCGGCACCCAGCCGGACTCGACGTGCAACTCGGCCACGCGGCGGTAGTCGCGGTTGAAAAACGCGTGGAAGTTCTCGGCGAGATAGCGCTGATCCTCGGGCATCAGCGAGCCGACGATGCCGAAATCCACCGCCATGTAGCGCGGTTGTTCGGGGTCGGTCGCGTCGACGAAGATGTTGCCCGGATGCATGTCGGCGTGGAAGAAGTTGTGCTTGAACACCTGGGTGAAGAACACCTCCACGCCGCGCTCGGCCAGTCGCTTCATGTTGACGTTCGCCGCGCGCAGCAGATCCATGCGCGCGATCGGGATGCCGTGGATGCGTTCCTGAACCAGCACGTCGGTGCGACACCAGTCCCAGTAGACCTCGGGGACGTAGAGCATCTTTGATCCCTCGAACTGGCGCTTGAGTTCGGCGGCGTTGGCCGCCTCGCGCTGCAGGTCGAGCTCGTTCATCAATGTCTTGTCGAACTCGGTTACCACTTCCACCGGGTGCAGTCGCGGGCCTTCCGACCAGTAGCGCTCGGCCAGTCGCGCCACGGTGTAGAGGATCTCGAGGTCGCTGCGGATACGACGATGGATACCCGGTCGGGTGATCTTGACGATCACTTCCTGGCCGTCGTCGAGCGTGGCGCCATGCACCTGGGCGATCGAGGCGGAGGCCAGCGGCTCGGCCTCGAACCGGGCGAAGTGTTCGGTGACCGAGGCGCCGAGTGACGCCTCGATGCGTTGGCGGGCGAGCTCGGCCGGGAACGGACGCACCCGATCCTGCAGCGCGGACAATGCCTCGGCCAAGTCGGGGGGCAGCAGGTCGCGCCGGGTGGAGAGCATCTGGCCGAACTTGACGAAGATCGGCCCGAGATCCTCGAGCGCCGCCACCAGCCGTTCGCCGCGCGTGCGATGGCGGTTGTTCGAGAACCAGTACCAGGGCGAGGCGAACTTGAGAAAGCGGATCGGGCGGAAGATCTTGAGCGCCAGCACAATCTCGTCGAGGCCGTGGCGCAGCAGCACGAACTGGATGACCACCAGTCGCCAGAGCAGTCTTGGTCGCATCAAGCCTCCTTGGGGGCGGTCGGGGGCGCGGTATCGGGGGCGGTTGCGTCGAGGCGCTCGATGCGTCGCTCGAGCCGTTCGACGGCCGAGCGCGTCTCGTCCACGAGGTTCAGAAAATCCGGCAGGTCGAAATCATCGGCGATGATGCGGGCCTCGTGGACCAGATAGTCATGCTGCTCGATGCGGCGACTGTCGCGCCATTCGGCCGCGGTTCGTTGCGCCTGCTGCGCCGCCTGTTCGACCACCCCGGCGGCCGAGACACCCACTTTCTCGGCCAGCCATTCGGCCCAATCGATGTCGAGTTCGCCCAGGGCGCGCAAAAAGCGGGTGGCTGCCTGCTCGTCGCCCTCGATGGCGAGATCGCCGGTGAACAGCGAGTCCGAGGCGTGCTCGTGTTGCAGAGCGGCCAGCAACGCCGGGCCGCTGGTATGAATGTGGGCATCGGGCGGCAGGTCGTCGGCGGCTCGCCACATCAGCCCGTTGGTGGTGGGCGTAACGGTCAGCGTCAGGTGCGGGTGCTCGATGACGAACATGATCACCACACCCGCCAGGTCGGCCAGGCGGGCGCGCGCGACCGGGTCGCGCTGAATCAATCGATTGATGACGGTTTCGGCGCTGAAACGCAGGGCGGTGGAGATCATGGGGACGAGGGCAGTGAGGGGTGGATCAGAGCCAGTCGGTCAGGGCGATGCCCATGCCGATACGGCTGATCGAGCGATTGTAGTCGATCAGGCTTTCCCCGTAGCCATTGAAGTACTGCACGTAGCCCTTGACGCGTTTCGACAGCGGAAAGGTGTAGTCCACCTGGATCGCGCCCTTGTTGTTGTCGAAATCGAGGTTGTTGCGCAGCGTGGCGGCGATGGTCTGCTCATTCCACTTGTAGGCCAGCATCAGATCGCCGTAACCCATGTAATCGGTGATGTCCGGATTCTCGTCCTCGTTGGCCTCGGGCAGGCGATACCAGCCGCGGAGGCGACCGGCGAAATTGCCGCGGCCGAAGGCGGTGCTCGCGACGAGGCGGTTCCAGCTGCGCGAACGCTCACCGCCCTGGCCGTTGGAGGTGTGGATCAGAGAGAAGCGGGCGCGCTTGAAGGTCAGGCCGGCCAGCGAGTAATCCGTGTCCAGCGTCAGGCCGGCCTCCGGTTCGTAGTTGGTCTCGCGGAAGGGGGAGGAGGCGTCTCCTTCGGCGCCGAGAAACTCGGTGTTGTAGGTCTGCCAGAGCGAGAGCTGGCTGTAGGCGAAATACAGCGCCGTGTTGGGGCCGAACGGGTCCTCGAACCAGTCGAACTGGAAGGAGAGCTGGAACTTGGTCTCGGCGTGCTGAGGATCGAAGTCGTAGACGTCGCGCGACAGGTCGGTAGGCGTATAGGTCGCCGGCATGATGTAGTTGGGCTTGTAGCCGCGCATCACGAAGGGATTGCGCTCGCCCGATTGTTCCGACTCGAGTCGACGCTTCAGTGCCACCGGCTCAGACTTCTCCGTTTGCGGGGTGATCGAGTCTTGTTCCGCTTGCGCTTCAGCGAATGGGTCGGGTGTGGGCTCATCGCCGGTTGGCTGCCTCCACTCCTCCTCCGTTGCGGCGTCGTCTTCGATGGCTTTGGGGCCGACCGAGGCCAATCGATCAAAGCAGGCCAGCCGCTCCACATCGGCATCGATCTTGGCGCATGCCGTCCAGTCCGGCGTGTCGTTTTGGGCGATGGCCGGACTCAGAATGCCGAGCAGGACCAGTCCAGACAGCGCGGCGGACAGGTGGATGTGATTGGGATGAAATAAGAAACGTGACATGGCGGTAAGTCTTTGATGAAGGGCGGCCTGTAGGCCATGATAAACGGTAGGAAAGGTCTGCACTAATCTGGCATTGCTCTGCGTGTGACAAGCCGGATAAACGCTAGTGATCGTCCGCCACCGACGAGTGATTCTCTATTTACCAAGGACGGCAACGCAGTAGATGCCCGGCTCAAGGCGTGCCCCGCGAGGGCGACGACGCGCACTGACCACAATGACTCCCAAGGCCGGCGTGGCATCGGATTCGTGTACACCTTCCCAAACGGAAGGAGCGCCGAGTTTGCGGAGTGAAACCGCCTCGGGAAGACATGAGTTGGGGCATCTGAGTTCCGTCGTCGATCCTGGAGGACAGGGTATGGGTCAGGCCAAGAAGCACGCTCGGCAACTGGACGCCGATTTCCTCACCCAGCCGGCCGGCGAGATCGCGGCCGTACTCATTCGCGCCCAGCAGGCCGTCTTCCGTCGTGCCTGGGCCCATTACATCGAGGCGGCCGACGATGACCCCGAGGCCCTGCATGACCTGCGGGTCGAGTTGCGGCGCCTGCGCGTCTGGCTGCGGTTGTCGCGTGATGTCGTGCGCACGCGCAAGGCGACGCGGCGGCGACTCAAGGCGCTGGCCCGGGCGAGCAGTCCTAGGCGCGATCACGAGGTGATGCTCGAATTGCTCGACCGGGTGGCTCGGGATGCCGAGTGTGCCGATGTCGCGGCGCGCATATGCCGTCTTGCCGATGAGCGCCAGCCGGTGGGCGGCGACCTGGTGTTCGACGTCAAGCCGGGCCTCAAGGCCCGAGCACGCAAGGACACGATTCCATTCGACCGCTGGTTCGCGAGCCAGGTTTCCACGATGACCGAACAAATCGAGCGCGACTTGTCGGCCGGTCGCGCGGGATTCCACGCGGCCCGCATCCAGGTCAAGCACTTGCGCTACCTGATCGAACCCATGCACGAACCCTTTGCTGTGGTCGAGTCCATGCTCGCCGACCTCAAGACCATCCAGGACTGGCTGGGCGACCTGCACGACCTGATGGTCTTCCGTGCCCACCTGGCCGATTACGCCGGCTGGCTGCTAACCGACGCGCTGCCCGCGCCTCTGGCCCGCCCGGGCAAGCAGGCGAGACCCTTGAGCCAGGCCTTCGCTGGCGTGCGCGATGACACCATCCGGCTATCTGCTTGGCAGAACGCCCAGTTCGAGGCGATGTGGCGCGATTGGGAAACACGCCGCCCGGCGCTCGAGAAACGGCTGTATATCGCCCGCAATCGCCTGATCAGCGACCTGGAAAAGGCCGCTCCGGCGCCGAATTGACAAGCCGTGGGAAAACGACAAGAATGCCCGGTCCCGTGCCGGAGTAGCTCAGTTGGTAGAGCAGGGCATTCGTAATGCCAAGGTCGTAGGTTCGACTCCTATCTCCGGCACCACAAGTCCTTGATTTCGGGCGTTTCCGATAGCTGACGCTATCACCAGATATCCCTCGAAATCAACCGATTTGCACACGTATTGCACACAGAATGCACACGCGTGCAGGCCTCACTGGGGCCGGAAAGGACCCCGCTAGGCGGTCGACCAGAGCGTCCTCGACGATGCCGCTGGCTCGACCCCGGCGGGGTCTTTTCTTTCGCGCCATTCTCCTCAAATTCCTCGTGCTCTTGCATGTGTCGCGGTCACTGAAAGGAGATCCTTTTGTGACGACCATCTATCCACGCGACGAGGCGGTCACCGACCGGCTAGGTGTCTCCGTGCTCCACGTTCGGCGGCATGCAGAACCGGCCTCTGTGGTGCACCGGGTTGGGGTAGAGGTGGAATCACCTCGGATGCAGCCCTTTCTGGACGAGTTGCCGCAAATCAGCCGGTTTGCGTCGGTCATAGAACGCCCAACCGGCATGATCTTTCAGGCATGAGTGATTTTGATCTTCCCCTGATGATCGCCGGGCCGTTGCTGCGCCGGCTTGGCCAACGACAGTTGACGCAGGTGACATCCGTTCCCGCCGCCATTCGTTGACAGCTCGTCCCCGGCGGCGGGGCAACGATCCATGCCGACCCCGGCGAGAGAAGCCGTGTCATGCGATTGGGAAGTCATCGCTTTCTCCACCTAGTGAGATTCGAGCTGAGCGAACCGTTGCCGGTGGACCACGACCTGTGGGTAGCGCCGGAGTCTGGGGAGCCTCGATCGTGGCAGGAATGGGCGCCCGACCTCGCTTTTCCCGGGCGTGCAAGGCCGAGCTTCGTGATCCGGAAGCGGGCGGGGTGCATCCTGCACGGGTCGTGTCGCAAGCCGCACCATGATTCCGGCGATGGGTCTGGCCCGGGCGGCGAGCTGGCTTGGCGAACGTCTCGACTCGCCGGAGGCGTAGCCCGCCGCCCTGGTCATGAGCGGCGATCAGGTCTACGCCGACGATATCGCCGGACCGATGCTTGGGGCGGTTCACCAACTGGTCGCGCGGCTGGGTCTGCCGAACGAGCTGCTCGAGGGGGCGACGGTGCCGGACAGCGAGGTGTTGTGCCGCGATCACGCCGCGTACTATCGCCGGGAGCGCCTGTTGCCGACCTCGCGGGTCAACCGCCGCCTGCGCGAGATCTTCTTCGGCGGCGCACGCAAGCCCATTTTCACCGCCGACAATGCCCACAACCACCGGATCACCCTGGACTTCGAACACAGGCACTACCAATGGCCGACTAATCCGCCACTGCTGGTGATCGACACCCGCACTCACCGCTGGCGCTCCGAGCGAGGTGTCGATCGCCCCTCTGGCTTGATGGACTGGGAGGCGCTCACGGATCTGCAAAGCGAGATCCTCGACCGGGACGCGGTGATCCTCGTCTCGCCGGCACCGATGTTTGGCGTCAAGCTGATTGAGGCGATCCAGCAGCGGCTTTCGCAACGAGTTTCCGCAAGGACTGTTGGAGGCCCTCGATCGCCTCAACCGTTGGCTGTATGCCCCCTGGTCGCCGTTGAACTGGTTCACTAAGCGGCGCGGGATGCGGGTGATTCCGCGCAAGCCGACGCCGGCCTCGGCAGGGGAGCGGTTGGTGAACGCCTCCGGAATCGGGCTTGTCGACCTCGACGAGTCAGGCTGGCCCATTCGCGTCGAGCAATTGGCGGCGGACGGTCGGGACGTGCGGTTCGAACTGCACGAGGCCGAAGCTCGCTGGGGAGTGATCTCGGGCAGACGGATCCTTTTCTGATGCGGCGACTGTTTGACAATGCCCGGAGACGGTAACTACATTCCCGAGTACCTGCCGGCACGGCCGGCATCGAGTGGAATCAGACGATTTCGCTTCACCATTCATCCGCCGAAACCCGCAAGGGGAGGAGGCAACCGATGAAACGCAATCTGATCACAGCCGCATTGCTGACGAGTTTTGCCGGAACTGCGATGGCCGCCGGTGATCCGTCCAGCTTGCCCGACCAGGCCTCCGTGGTGCTTTCCGGCACTGCCGTGGAAACCACGCCCAGCACGTTCCTGCTCGATTACGGCAAGGGCACGCTCACCGTCGAGATGGACGACTGGAACTGGGTCGACGAAGAGGCCCGTGGACTGATCGAGGGCGACAAGGTCACCGTGTACGGTCGCATCGACGATGGATTCGCCGAGGCGCGTACCATCGAGGCCAGCAGCCTGTACATCGAGTCGCTCGGGACCTACTTCGAGGCCAGCCCGTCCGACGAGGAGGAGTACCCGCTGGCGCGTAGTCTGGTGCTCGATGTGGACGGTAACACCGACGTCACCGGGAGGGTCACCTCGGTCTCGCCGATGGAGGAGGAGTTCACCATCGACTCCGGCGCCCGGCAGGTGACCGTCGATACCTCGTCGATGACGTACGACGTGCTGGACGACAAGGGCTTCCAGCAAGTCGAGAAAGGTGACCTGGTCGCCGTCGACGGTACGATGGACGACGACCTTCTGGAGAGCATGGAATTGATGGCCGAGTCCGTGGTCACCTACTCCCAAGGCTACTGACCGAGACGCCCGATCCCTCGCTTCTAGTCCCCCTCCCAAACAGGGGGATTTTTTTGGTTCCTTCGTTTTCCGTAGCGCCTGATCGTCATGGTCTCTTGGAATGCTTCGGCCACATGTGGATTGGTTTGGGGATCGCGGTTCGGGTTGACATGCCGGGTGATGGATGGTCTTTCGCGTAGCGGGCGGTCGGGTGGTTTCTCTGATCGTGGTGTGCCGAGCCACCTTGGCTTCGGCTGAGTTCTTCCTCTGATTTGTTCGGTTCGAATCATGCGAAAACGCTTTTTGGGTAGTGGCGAGCCAGGTTGGCGACCGGTGGCAAAGTTTCGAGTGGCGATGCGGGGATTGCTGGGGGCGGCGGTTTCGGACTTCAGTGTCCTGTACAAGTTGCTGATCTCCTTGCCTATCGTCGTGCTGAGCCTGGTGTATCACGCTTGGTTGGATTCGTTGTTCGTGGTTCTGGTGACCGGGGTAATGTTGATCGCCGAGCTGCTCAATACGGCCATCGAAGCGCTATGTGACCTGGTGGAGTCGCGCTACGACCGGCGAGTCCGGCATATTAAGGACGTGGCCGCGGCCGCCGCCTGGATCGCCATCCTCCTCTGGATAGTCGTCCTGGTGGTGGCGGGAACGAACCTTGTCCGCCACTTCATGGCTTCCTGATCGGCACAGTGCCCCTGCCGTGCGGCGCTGGTCAGTCGATTGGACGCGGGGCGCCAGGAGACATGACGTTCTTCGCCGGTTGGCATTGCCGCCTGCGTTTCTCCTAGACTCGCGCCTTTCGAAAAACCACTCGAAGACCGAGAGACATGAAGCAACCTCGACATGGCGGTCTGCATCCGGCCGCGTTGGTTATCGGGATTCTGGCCGGTGTGCTGATTTGGCTGGTCTGGCCATGGGTCGAACAACAATTGATGGCGCTGAGTGCCGACCCCCGCCCTGTGGTCGCCCGGGGTGAGCTGGCCGCGGGCGAACAGAGCACGATCCAACTGTTCGAGCAGGCTAGCCAGTCGGTCGTGTTCATCAATACCCGCGAACGGGTTCGTAACATGTGGACCCACGAAGTCCAGGAGGTGCCCAAGGGAACGGGGTCCGGGTTCATCTGGGACGAGTTCGGCCATGTCGTCACGAACCGGCATGTGATCGACGGAGCATCGGAGGCCACGGTGCGGCTGGCCGATGGGCGAACGTTTCCCGCTACGTTGGTGGGCGTGTCTCCTCGACACGATCTTGCGGTGTTGCGAATCGACGTGGGCGGCGACGCGCCACCGCCATTGCCCGTTGGTCGAAGCGGTAACCTCAAGGTTGGCCAGAAGGTCTTTGCCATCGGCAACCCCTTCGGCTTGGACCAGACGCTGACCAGCGGCTTGGTCTCGGCTCTCGACCGACGGCTGCGCACTGGCCCCGACTCGGTGATTGACCAACTCATCCAGACGGACGCCGCCATTAACCCCGGCAACTCGGGCGGACCACTTTTGGACAGTGCCGGACGTCTGATTGGCGTCAACACGGCGATCTACAGCCCGTCGGGCGCCTCGGCGGGTGTGGGCTTCGCCGTCCCCGTGGATACCGTCAATCGAGTCGTCCCCCAACTGATCGCCAAGGGCCGATACGAGCCGCCACGACTGGGCATCCGGACGGATCCGGCCGTCAACCGACTCATCGCCCAGCAGTTGGGTGTTCATGGCGTGGCCATCCTGGATATCCAGCCCGGCTCGCCAGCCGCACAGGCTGGTTTCGAGACCGCGCGGATGGACAGACGAGGCAACCTGATTCCCGGTGATGTCATCACGGGGCTGGATGGCGAACCGGTAGCGACGTTCGAGGATCTGCTAGGCCGGCTCGAGGAGTATCGAGCAGGCGACCGTGTGGCCGTGTCGGTGTGGCGATCCGGCGAGAAGCGGGTGGTTGAAGTCGGATTGATGAAGTGACGGCCTGCCCAGTCACCGGCAAGCGATGACTCATGGGTAGCTCGGCCGTGCGAGTTTTGTCGCGGGAGAATTGAGCTATCCAATCGTGTCCATCGAGCGGAGTCCGGGCAGCAGCCCACAGTCGCTCTGGACAGTGGTGCCCCAGGGGCGGAAGGGCGACCCGGATCACGGGCTGATGGCAGCGGACACGGCGGGGCATACCTGCCTCGGGGATGTCCGCGTTTCGGGCTGTCGGAGGGTGCGGAATCGGTCGTGGGAAGGCCTCCCAGGAGGGCTTCGTCAGGCACGTCCATGGCGGGTTTCGTCAGCCACTGGAGAGGCGTCAATCGCCTCGGAAATGGCCGATTCTCGGCGCAGGATTCGTGCATCGGGGAGGGCTTTTCCCGGCACATTTTTGGCGGGATCAGGCAGTCTTCATGACGCATGAATCGGAACGCGGGGACGATACAGTATCCGTGCAGGAGTCTGTGTCGACATCGGTGTTGGGCTTTGTGTCGCGACCTATGTCGCTCCCGGTACCGGATCGTGTGTCGCATCCGGTGTCGGGGGGTCTACCCCGGGTTCTGCCCCACGAACTTGTCGTGTGACCCGGCTGGTGAGATGATGCGGCCGATTCAAAGTTGATTGGGAGCAATGACTGTTCAACATCGCGTCGAATCTTGCCGACGGTTATCGGGTAGCGCCGGCCACGGTGGGGACAAAAGTAGGGGCATTCTCGTCAATTTTCGTCATGGATGTTGACGTGGTGCGGATT
This sequence comes from Halothiobacillus sp., assembly GCA_016278265.1. Lineage (GTDB taxonomy): Bacteria > Pseudomonadota > Gammaproteobacteria > Halothiobacillales > Halothiobacillaceae > Guyparkeria. The sequence goes on from JADQCE010000001.1 coordinate 57,350, forward strand.
GAGCCGTATCGCTAGGAACCTATCTCCCGCACCACTTTTTCTCTCACCGTCACGGAACCTTTGCCACGCGATGACTGTCTGAACAGTCAGTAGATCGGGGCAAGTGAAAATTCCTTTCGAGTGTCTTGAAATGCGGGCCGACAGTCCCAACACTGTTAATCAACCAGGGGGTGACACGGCTTCGACGTGGGTCGCGAAACTCAAGGTGCATGCCGAGGTGTAGTCTCCTCGTAAAACAACTGCAAAATTATAGTTGCCAACGACGACAACTACGCACTCGCAGCTTAAAACCCTGTAGGGTGCCGTCTGGCCGGAGCCGTGCTTGTGCGTCCGGAAACCAGGCGTCGACTCTCACAAGCTCGTGGTGAAGCGCGTCCGGCGTGGATCCACTAAAACTCTAGCCGGACTCGCCGAGTATCTTCCCTGCCTGTCGGGTAGTACTCGGTTAAAGCAATAGACAGGACAAGCATGTAGGACCGAGAGCGTAGGGCTTGCGGACGCGGGTTCGACTCCCGCCACCTCCACCAAACCTGCCGAAAGGGCCAACCAGCAATGGTTGGCCCTTTTCCTTGCCTGCCTTTCTCTGCCCCGGCCTGCGTTCGCGGATACATCGTTTCCGTGACGGCTCGGACGTGCCATCCTTTGGGCATGGATTCAACCGACTATTTTGCCGTGGCTTCGGGGGCGACATGCTGAGGCTGGCGCTATTGTCGGTGCTGATGCTGTTCACGGCCGCGGGGCAGGCCCGCGAGGTGACGGTCGGGCTGTACGAGAATGATCCCAAGATCTTCCGCGATGCCGAGGGCCATCCGTCGGGCATCTTCGTCGCGTTGATCGAGCGAATCGCGGCGGAGGAGGACTGGCACCTGTCGTTCCGAGAGTGCGCCTGGGCCGACTGCCTGGAACAGACCGCGCGGGGAGAGATCGACCTGATGCCCGACGTGGCGATAAGCGATCGGCGCGAGGCTCGACTCGATTTCCATACCCTGCCAGCCCTGCACAGCTGGTCGCAGGTCTACCGTCGCCCGAGCCTGGAAGTGGAGTCGATCTTCGATTTGGCTGGCACGCGCATTGCCCTGCTGGAAGGATCGATCCAGCAGACGCGGATCGCAGCCTTGCTCGATGAGTTCGGTATTGCCTACGAGCCGTTTCTGGCCGAGGACTTTCACGCCGCCTTCGAGGCCGTGTCCGCCGGAGAGGCCGATGTGGCCCTGGTCAATCACCTGTTTGGCAGTCGCTATCACGCCGACTACGGCCTCAAGCGCACGCCGGTGGTGATGGAGCCGGCCCGACTGTTCTTCGCGACGGGCGCCGGGCGCAATGCCGAACTGCTGGTGGCGATCGATCGCCACCTCGCGCACTGGCAGGGCGATGGCGGCTCGGTCTACTTCGATATCCTCGAGCAATGGCTGGGTGAACGTCCGCGGGTGCTCGTCCCTGGTTGGGTCGGCTGGCTGGTCGCGATCGGTGGGTGGTTGTTGCTGGTGGCCCTGGTGGTGGCGTTGCGCCTGCGTCGAATCTCGGTGATCCGTGGTCGGCGACTCGCCGAGACCCGTCGCGCGCTGGAGACGGCCTACGAGGTGATCGAGGCCAGTCCGGTGGTGTTGTTCCGCTGGCGATTGGCCCCCGGTTGGCCGGTGGAGTTTGTCTCCGGCAATGTCGCCCGCTGGGGCTACACGCCCGATGAATTCCTCCGCGGGGCGCGTCATTTCGCCGACATCGTCCACCCGCAGGATCTCGATCGAGTGAACGCCGAGGTCGAGGAGCGATTGGGCGCCGGGGCGACCGCCTACCGACAGGAATACCGCATTCTGCACGCCGACGGGAGCCCGCGCTGGGTGGCCGATCTCACGCATGTGTTCCGCGATGACAACGGTGACGTGGATCGCATCGAGGGCGTGGTCACCGACATCACGGAGCAGCGCGAGGGCGAGCGCCGCCAGCGTGAGGCGGCCGCTGTCCTGGAAAACACGCTCGAGGGCGTGATCATCACCGATGCCGACGAGTGCATCGTGATGGTCAACCGCGCGTTCCAGTCATTGACCGGCTACACCGTGGACGAGGTGCTTGGTCGACCGGTCACCCTGCTAGATGCCGATCCCGCAACCAGCCCCTGGCCGGCGATCCGCGCGGAGCTGGCGGCGAGCGGACATTGGCAGGGCGAACTGAGCAGTCGGCGCAAGAACGGTGAGGTCTTCCCCGAGCTGCGCGCCATCAGCCGGGTGGTCGGGCCGGCGGGCGAGGACGATCACGTGGTGCACCTGTTCACGGACATGTCGCGACTGCGTGCCACCGAGGCACGGCTGGATTTTCTCGCCCGTCATGATGCGCTTACCGACCTGCCCAACCGGGCCTTGCTGCTATCGCACCTGCGCGACCGCGTGGCCTCGGTCGAGGTGGCGGCGCTGGGCTTGCTGCTGATCGATCTCGATCGCTTCCGTGACGTCAACGACAGTTATGGCCACCACGTCGGCGATGTCCTGCTGCGCCAGGCGGCCCAACGCCTCGAGTCGCTGCTTGAGGGGCGTTTCCTGGCCCGCCTGGGCGGTGACGAGTTTGCGGTCCTGGCGGAAAACGCCGGCCGGAACGATCTCGCGGGCCTGGCCGAGACGATCATCGCGGAGCTCAGTCGTCCGTGGCGGCTGGACAACGGCGCCGAGGTGCGACTTGGCGCGAGCATTGGCATCACCAGCTACCCGGATTTCGGCAGTAGCCCCGAGGCACTGCTGCAACAGGGCGATGCCGCCGTCTATCGCGCCAAGGCCGAGGGGCGCGGTGGTTTCCGCTTCTTCGACGACAGCCTGACGGCCAGTGCCCGCCAGCGAATCGAAATGGAGACGCGGCTGCGCCGGGCGGTCGAGGCAGGTGGTCTCGAGTTGCACTACCAGCCCCAGATCGATATCGCCAGCGGCCGAATCATCGGCGCCGAGGCGCTGGTGCGCTGGCGTGATGGCGATCGGGGGCTGGTGCCGCCGGATGCCTTCATCCCGGTGGCCGAGCAGACCGGGATGATCGCGACCTTGGGTGAATGGGTCCTGCGCGAGGCCTGTCGCCAGGGGCGCGAATGGCGCGATGCCGGCCTGCCGGTCCCCAGATTGGCGGTAAACCTCTCGGCGCGGCAGCTGCACGACGAGTCGCTGGTCGACCGGGTCCGGGCGGTGCTCGACGAGACCGGCTACCCGCCCGATCAGCTTGAGCTCGAACTGACCGAAAGCGCCCTGATGCACCAGCAGGAGCGTTCGGTGCGGTTGCTGCGTGCCCTGCGTCGGTTGGGGCTGCACCTGGCCATCGACGATTTCGGTACCGGCTATTCCTCGTTGGCCTACCTGCGCCAGTTTCCCATCGACGTGCTCAAGATCGACAAGCGTTTCGTCGATGATCTCGCCGACAACAACGATGACCGCGAGATTGCCGGGGCGATCCTCGCCATGGGCCATGCCCTGCGGCTGTCGGTGATCGCCGAGGGCGTCGAAACCGAGGCGCAGCTGGCCTTCCTGCGGGCCAATGGTTGCGACAGCTACCAGGGTTACCTCTTTAGCCCGCCGCTGCCGCCGGCCGCCTTCGCCCGCCTGTTGGCCGAGCAACGCTGCTACGCTCGAAGCAATGGCCCCCGGTGACGACCAGCGGGAACAGGCGCGTGACGATGGAGGAACGATCATGACCAAGACCGGTGGACTGCTGGCCGATGCGCTGGTGCACCTCAAGCCGTTGATGGACGACGAACGCATCTCGGAAGACGCCCGGCGACGGCTGTCGCAACCCAACCGGGTGGTCGAGGTGGAGATCCCGTTGCGCATGGATGACGGTTCGCTCAAGGTCTTCACCGGCTGGCGATCGCTCTACGACAACACCCGCGGGCCGGGCAAGGGCGGTATCCGCTTCCACCCCAGCGTCACCGGCGACGAGGTCGCCGCGCTGAGCTTCTGGATGGCGGTCAAATGCGCGGTGGTTGATCTGCCGTTCGGTGGGGCCAAGGGGGGCATCTGCGTCGATCCCAAACAGCTCTCGCGCCTGGAGCTCGAGCGCCTGTCGCGTGGGTACATTCGTGCCCTGCTGGATGTGATCGGCCCCGATCGGGATATCCCCGCCCCGGATGTGAACACCAACGAGACCATCATGGGCTGGATGGCCGACGAGTACCGTCAGGCCGCCGGCCAGCATCGCCGCGGCGTGATCACCGGCAAGCCGCCCGGCCACGGTGGCTCGCTGGGGCGCACGGCGGCAACCGGTCGCGGCGCGCTGCAGGTGCTCAATATCTGGGAGCGCCGGCGGGGGCGGGCCGACCAGCGCCCGCGGGTTGCGGTGCAGGGCTTCGGCAACGCCGGCTTTCACTTTGCCCGTCTGGCGCACGACGCCGGTTACCGGGTGGTCGCCATCGGCGATTCGCGTGGGGCGATCTATCGCGAGGAAGGGCTCGACCCGTTGCCGATCTGGGAGCGCAAGCACGAGTCTTCCGAGCTCTCGGGACAGGTCTACTGCGAGGCATCCGTCTGCGCGGAGGTCGAGGTGGAGAAGCTCACCAATGAGGAGCTGCTGGCACTCGACGTCGACGTGCTCGTGCTCGCCGCCCTGGAGAACGCCATCACCGAGAAGAACGTCGATTCGATTCGCGCGCCGACGATCCTGGAAATTGCCAACGGCCCGATCAACAACGCCGCCGACCAGCAGTTGGCCGAGCGGGGGGTAACCGTCATCCCGGACGTGCTCGCCAACAGCGGCGGGGTGATCGTCAGTCACCTCGAGTGGGTGCAGAACCGCATGGGCGATTACTGGGCCGAGGACGAGATCGAACGACGGCTTTCCGAGCGTCTCGGCGACCAGGCGCATCTGGTCTTCGAGCGGTCGGTCACCGAAGACGAGTCCTTGCGCTCGGCCGCCTATCGCCAGGGCATCGAGCGCATCGCCATCGCCATGGACGGGCTGGGCACCGAGCGGTATTTCTGCGGCGATACCGGGCCCTGAATCACGCGGCCCCGACTGGGGGCGGGGTGGCCGGAGAATGGGTTGGAACGCGGGCGGTTCGCCGCGACTCGGCGACCGGTTCCGGTACAATGCGCCCATGTCCAATGATCCGATTCTCGACCCGCTCAATGCCGCCCAGCGCGAGGCGGTCACCAGCCCCTCGCTGGCCACCCTGGTGCTCGCCGGGGCCGGCTCGGGCAAGACCCGTGTGCTTACCCACCGCATGGCTTGGCTGGTGGCCGAGCAGGGCATCTCGCCCTATTCGCTCCTGGCCGTGACCTTCACCAACAAGGCCGCCGGCGAGATGCGCGGCCGGCTGGGCTCGCTGCTCGACGGCCAGGAGCTCGGCCCGCGCGGCGTCGACGGCATGTGGGTCGGCACCTTCCACGGCCTGTCGCACCGCCTGCTGCGCCAGCACGCCCGCGAGGCGGGTCTGCCCGAGGGATTCCAGATCATCGACTCGGACGACCAGCTGCGGCTGGTCAAGCGCCTGATCCGCGAGGCGGAACTGGACGAGAACCGCTTCCCGCCGCGACTGGTCGCCTCGATGATCAACGGCTTCAAGGAAGATGGCCTGCGTTCCCGCCACGTCGCGCCGGGCGACGACCCGATCCGCGACCAGGTGATCGTGATCTACAAGGCCTACGAGCGCGTCTGCGAGCGCAGCGGCCTGGTCGACTTCACCGAACTGCTGCTGCGCGCCACCGAGTTGCTGCGCGGCAACGATGCGCTGCGCGCGCACTACCAGCGCCGTTTCCGTCAGGTCTTGATCGACGAGTTCCAGGACACCAACGCCCTGCAGTACGCCTGGGCGCGGCTCTTGGTGGGCGAGGACAACGGCATCTTCGCCGTCGGCGACGACGACCAGTCGATCTACGGCTGGCGCGGCGCGAAGGTCGAGCACATCCAGCACTTCTCGCGCGACTTCCCCAACACCCACCTGATTCGCCTGGAGCAGAACTACCGCTCGACGCGCACCATTCTCGAGGCGGCCAACAGCGTCATCGCGAGAAACCAGGGCCGGCTGGGCAAGAACCTCTGGACCGAGGGCGATCACGGCGCGCCGATCCGGTTCTACCGCGCCTTCAACGACCAGGACGAGGCCAACTTCGTCGTCGAGCAGATCGCCATGGCCGTGCGCGAGGGCCGCAACCGCGCCGACTGTGCGGTGCTCTATCGCTCCAACGCCCAGTCGCGCCTGCTCGAGGAGGCGCTGATCCGCGAGGGCATGCCCTATCGCATCTATGGCGGCCTGCGCTTTTTCGAACGCGCCGAGATCCGTGACGCGCTCGCCTACCTGAAACTGGTGGCCAACCGCCACGACGACACCTCCTTCGACCGGATCGTCAATCGCCCGACGCGCGGCATCGGCGACAAGACGTTGAACGAAATCCGCCAGGCGGCCCGTGACCAGGGCGCCTCGCTTTGGGATGCCGCGCTGATCCTGCTGGCGGAGAACCAGCTTTCTCCTCGCGCGGCCGGCGCCCTGCGCCAGTTCATGACCCTGATCGAGGCGATCGACCAGCAGACCCTCAACGACGAGCTGGGCGAGCGGATCGAGAAGACCATCGACCAGAGTGGTCTGCGCGCGCTGTTCGAGAAGGACCGTGACCGCGAGCGCGGCGAGGCGAAGATCGAGAACCTCGACGAGCTGGTCAACGCCGGGCGTGGCTTTGTCATGGACCGCGATACGGCCGAGGAGATGGGCGAGCTCGAGGCCTTCCTCGCCCACGCCAGCCTCGAGGCCGGCGAGGCGCAGGGCGCGGCCTGGGAGGACTGCGTGCAGATGATGACGCTGCACTCGGCCAAGGGCCTCGAGTTCCCGCAGGTGTTTATGGTCGGGGTCGAGGAAGGGTTGTTCCCGCACCAGATGTCGATCGACGAGCCGGGGCGCCTCGAGGAGGAGCGTCGGCTCTGCTACGTCGGTATCACCCGCGCCGAGCAGCAGCTGACCATCACCTGTGCCGAGGCGCGTCGCCTGCACGGCAAGCAGATCTTCCCCATGCCGTCGCGCTTTCTCGGCGAGCTGCCGCCGGACCTGGTCGAGGAGGTCCGGCCGCGGGCGACCCGCGCGGCGCAGGCCTTTGGTGCCCGACGGCCTGAGGGCGAGCCAGGCCCGCGCACGCACAAGCAGAACGAGACCGGCTTCGAGGTCGGCCAGAACGTGCGCCATGCCAAGTTCGGCGAGGGCACCATCCTCGACTGCGAGGGCACCGGTGCCTCGGCGCGGGTACAGGTCAACTTCGGCCAGCATGGCGCGAAATGGCTGATCCTGTCGTATGCGAATCTGCAACCCGCCTAAGGGAGCTTGAAGCTGGAAGCCAGACGCTCGAAGCATCTATTCTTCCAGCTTCCAGCTTCCAGCATCGAGCTTCTGGCCCATGCCCCCGTTTTCCGCACATACTGAATAACCCGAAACCTTCAAGGAGTCCTGCCATGAAACGGCGCGAGTTTCTCACCTGGGCCGGCGCTGCCGGCATTGCGGCCACCGCCCTGTCGGGCTGCAACAGCGAGACCGGCGATCAGCCGGCGGCCACGGCGGCGAACGGCCCGACCGCGGCCGACCCGATCCGTTGGAAGATGGTCACCACCTGGCCGAAGAACTTCCCGGGGCTGGGCACCGGCGCGAACAACATCGCCAAGTACATCGCTGAGATGTCGGGTGGTCGGCTGGTGGTCGACGTCTATGGCGCCGGCGAGATCGTCCCGGCACTGGAGGTGTTCGATGCGGTCAAGGCAGGCACCGCCGAGATGGGCCACGGCGCGGCCTACTACTGGCAGGGCAAGATGCCGGCGGCGGCCTTCTTCGCCGCGTTTCCGTTCGGTCTGACCGCCGACGAGATGAACGGCTGGCTCTACCACGGCGAGGGTATCGAGCTGTGGGAAGAACTCTACGCCCCGCACGGCATCATCCCGCGTCCGGGTGGCAACACCGGCCCGCAGATGGGCGGCTGGTTCCGCAAGCCGATCGACACGCTCGACGACTTCAAGGGGCTGAAGATGCGCTTGCCGGGTATCGGCGGCGAGGTGCTGCGACGGCTGGACGTCTCGGTAGTGAATACACCGGGTGGCGAGCTGTTCCAGGCGTTGAACGACGGCACCATCGATGCGGCCGAGTGGGTCGGCCCGTTCAACGATCTCGCCTTTGGTTTCCACCGCGCGGCCAAGTACTACTACGCCCCGGGCTGGCAGGAGCCGTCGGCGACCATGGAGGCCCTGATCAACCAGGAGGCCTTCGAGGCATTGCCGGACGACCTGCAGGCGATCGTCGACGGGGCGATCAAGATGGCGGCGCTCGATATGCTTTCCGAGTTCACCGCGCGCAACAACCGGGCGCTCAAGACGCTCACCGAGGAGCACGGCGTCGAGCTGCGCTACTTCAGTGACGAGATCATGGCGGCGTTGTTCGAGAAGTCCAACGAGGTGCTCGCGGAGATTACCGAGGAGGACGCCTTTGCCAAGCGCGTGTTCGAGTCGCTCACCGACTATCGCCGTGACGTGGCGGAGTGGACCGAGGGCTCGGAGTACGCCTTCCTCACCTCGCGCCAGCGCTTCCTCGACTGAGTCAGTCGCTGGCCGAGCGGATGGTCCAGACCCGTTCGGCCAGTGTGGCGGCCAGCGGGCGCTCGTGGCGACCGATGGTCACGACCACGTCGGCCGAACCCGGCTGGCTGGCGCGGCGGCAGACGAACTGGCCGGGCAGGATGCCCAGCTGGGTCAGTCGGCGCAGGTCGGCGGCGTTTTCGGCGGCCAGTCGAACCACGGTCGCCCCCTCGTCGATGGCCAGATCGCCCAGGGCCACCATGTGGCGGCGTTCGACGGGCGCCTCGTCCGGTCGCGGGATCGGCGCGCCGTGCGGGTCGAACTCCGGTTGACCGAGGTGGTCCCACAACCGGTCGATCAGGCGGCTGGAAAAGGCGTGTTCGAGGATTTCCGCCTCGGCATCGACCTCGGCCAGTGGCAGCTTCAGGTCCTGGGCGAGAAAGGTCTCGATCACCCGGTGACGACGGATCATGTCGACGGCGATCGTCCAGCCGGCGTCGGTCAACGCCGCGCCCTGGTAGCGGGCGTAGTGGATCAGCCCGTCGGCGTGCAGACGCTTGAGCATGGCCGTGACCGAGGCCCGTGCAATGCCCAGCCGGTCGGCAATCGCCGAGGTGGATACCGCCGGCTCCGGCGACTGCTCGGCCAGCTTGAAGATCGCTTTCAGGTAGTCCTCGTACGCGGTGCTCGCCATGGTGGGGCCTCGTTTGTTAAGGAAGGTCTGCGCGGATCCGATGCCCGGCTCAAGGCGCGCAGAGCGATATCGGATTCGTGCAGACCTTCCCGAGGCCTTACGTTAGCATGCTCGTATCGAGCCGTCCTTGCGGAGACTGGCCCGGCTTTCGACCATCCGCCATCCCCACACATGACCCATAACGACACACGCTTCACTCACGCGAGGCCCCTTGTGCAGAAATTTTTCCAATGGTTTTCCCGCGCTGCGACGCTGTCGTTCGCCGTCGTTTTCCTGATTCCCGGCGTGCAGGCGCAGGACGAGGTGCTGCAATACGCCGGCGGTGATCGGGAAATCGAAACCCTCCGCGTGGTGACCGATACCTCGTTCACCGCCGGGCTGGTCGACAATCTCGCCGGGTCGTTCGTCGAGGTCGAGGCCGTGGTCGACGGCGAAGAGTCGCCGCTGGGTTACTCGCTCGACGAGGACGACCGGGAGCGGATCGCATCGGCGGATCTGGTCGTCTACCAGGGGCTGGGCCTGATGCCGGAATTCATCCAGGCGGCCGAGGCTCGCGATAAGGCCGATCGGGTGGTGCTGACCGATCGCATTCCCGAGTTCCGCCTGCTCAAGACCGAGGATGGCGTCAACCCGCACACCTATCATGACCCGTCGCTGCTGCAGTACTCGGTGGATCACCTGACGGTCCAGCTCAAGGAGCGTCTTGAGGCGGTGGCCGGCGAGATCGAGGGCAACCGCCTGCGGGTAAACATCGAACTGCAGTCCCTGAACCGCGAGACCGAGGGGTTGCTGGAAGACCTTTCGCGCACCGAGCGGGTATTGGTTACCGACAACGACGTGTTCGCCTACTTCGCCGAGGCCTACCACTTCGAGTTGCTGGACGTCACCGACGAGAAACAGAGCAAGAAGGCGATCGAGTTGATCGCGCGCAACCAGACGCCGCACGTCTTCCCGGTGGCCGGCACCGGCGGTGGTGCGCTCGAGGAATGGCTCGAGGCCAACCGGGGTTCGGCGATTCCCGAGTCCGTCAGCCTGGCGTCGCCGCTGACCGGCCTGTGGCTGGCCGAGAGCAACCTGCCCACCGGGACCTATATCGGCCTGTTCCGCGAGAACGTCAGCGAGATTATCCTGGGTCTCAATCCACTGCCGGCAGCGGGAGGCGGGGCGCCGACCGAGTAGGTCGGGTCCGGCCGGCGGTCAACCGGTCGGTACCGAGAGGCCGTCAGGCGGATCAGCCGCTGGTGCGGTGATCCTGCGCCAATTCCCGGTAGAAGCGGGCCGACTCGGCGAGGTGTGCGCGTTCGTCGTCGGTCAACGGCCGGACCTTGCGCGCCGGGGCGCCGACGTAAAGGTGGCCGGTTTCCAGCACCTTGCCGGGCGAGACCACGCTGCCGGCGGCAATGATCACCTCGTCCTCGACCACCACGTCGTCCATCACGATCGCGCCCATGCCGACCAGCACCCGGTTGCCGATGGTGCAGGCATGCAGGATGGCGCGGTGGCCGACGGTGACTTCCTCGCCGATGCGACAGGGCATGCCCTGCGGATGGGCGGTCGACGGCTGGTTGACGTGCACGATGACGCCGTCCTGCAGATTGGTCAGCCGGCCGGCACGGATCTGCTGGACGTCGCCGCGGAGCACGGTGTTCGGCCAGACGGAAACGCCTTCTTCCAGCACGACGTCACCGATTACCACCGCGGTCGGATCGACCCAGCAGTCTTCGGCCACGGTCGGAAGCTTTGACTGGAAATTGCGGATCATGCAGAAACCTCGGGTTCGGTCGGGCGAAGGTGTAATCGCGCGCATTCTAGCGCAGGGAGAGCGGGAAACCCGAAGAGGCCATCGGCCGGGTCTGATATCGTTTCTGCCGACGACTGATGACATCCGATGAACATCCACTGCCGCCACAGGTAATACCGTGTCCGTGATCGCCGAGAAAACCCGCGCCTATCTCGCCCTGACCCGGCTGGATCGACCGGTGGGTATCTTTCTGCTGCTCTGGCCCACCTACTGGGCCCTTTGGGTCGCTGGTCAGGGCCGCCCGGACCTGTTCATCTTCCTGATCTTTACCCTGGGCGTGATTGCCATGCGCTCGGCTGGCTGCGCGATCAACGACTTCGCCGACCGGCACGTCGACGGCCACGTGACCCGTACTAAGGGCCGCCCGCTGGCAACCGGGCGCATCACCGCGCGCGAGGCACTGGGCGTGTTCGCCGTCCTGGTGGGCATCTCCTTCCTACTGGTCCTGCAGCTCAACGCCACCACCATCGCCCTGTCGGTGGTAGCGGTGATCCTCGCGGCGACCTATCCCTTCGGCAAGCGCTTTCACCATCTGCCGCAGGTGCATCTGGGACTGGCCTTCGGCTGGGCCATCCCGATGGCCTTTGCCGCCCATCACGGCGAGGTCGCACCGGTCGCCTGGCTGCTCCTGCTGGCCAATATCGGCTGGACGCTCGCCTACGACACCCTGTATGCCATGGCCGATCGGCCGGACGACCTCAAGATCGGGGTCAAGTCCTCGGCGATCCTGTTCGGTCGATTCGATCTCGCGGCCGTGGCCCTGTCCTACCTGTGGACGCTGGCCTGGCTGGCAGGTGTTGGCTGGATGGTCGACCTGGCCGTCGGCTACTTCGTGGGACTCGCCATCGCCGCGGTGTCGGCCGTCTGGATCCTGCGCACCGCCCGGTCGCGACAGCTGGATGACTGCGTGTTGGCCTTCCGACGCAACAACGTCTTCGGTGCGATCGTCATGCTGGCGCTGATCGCGGGCTTTCTCTGAGGCGACTCGAGCAAGATCGGTACGGCCGGATTACACTCCGATAGTTGGGTAACGAACCGCCCGTTGGCGCGTCGCAGGCTAGCCGGCGTTCCCATTCAGGCGAAACGGAGTGGCCCCATGATCAAGCGTACGATCCAATCTCTCATGGCCGCCATGGTGCTGGCCGTCGCGATGCCCCTGTCGGCGCAGGCCGCCGAGCCCGTCGACGACACGGCGGCCCTGGCCGGGGTGGAGGAGGCCAAGGGTGTCTTCCAGATCGACTTCACCGAGGCCGAGAAGACCGCCTTCTACCTGGAAATCATCCGCGGCACGCACGCCAATTTCGTCCGCCAGGGCCTGGAACCGGACCTGGTGATCGTGTTCATCGGACCGACGGTCCAGTTCCTGACCACCGAGGCGGGTGACGATGTCGCCGACCCGGCGACGTTGATGCGGATCGAGTCCGAGGTCGCGCGCTTGGCGGAGCTCGGTGTGCGCCTGGAGGTCTGCGCGGTGGCCACTGAGGTCTTCGGGGTCGACAACGACACATTATTTGACGGTCTGGACCTGACTGGTGATGGCTTCGTGGCGATGATCGGTTGGCAGGCCCAGGGGTATCACCCCGTCACGATGTTCTGAGTCAATTGCGTGCCCATACGACAAGGCCCCGCTTCACAAGAGGCGGGGCCTTGTCGTTCTCGCGGGGCGTGTTCAGCCACGTTCGAGCCGGAACTGCCCCACCATATTCGAGAGTGACGAAGCCAACCGCGCAAGATCGGCACTCGCCGTGTTGATCTGCCCGATGGCATCCAGCGACTCGTTGGAGACCTGGTCGATGTTCACCGCGTTGCGGTTGATCTCCTCGGTCACGGCGGTCTGTTCCTCGACCGCGCTGGCCACCTGGGTGGACAGGTCGGTGATCTGACGCACCGACTGGGCGATCTCGTCGAGCAGGCCCTGGGTGTGGCCGGTGCGATCGAGCGTGTCGCGGGCGCTCTCGCTGCTGCGATCCATCACGCCCACCGCCTCGCGTACGCCGGTCTGGAGCTTGTCGATCATCTTCTCGATCTCGCCGATCGAATCCTGGGTGCGGTTGGCCAGGCTACGCACTTCCTCGGCGACCACGGCGAACCCGCGGCCCTGCTCGCCGGCCCGTGCGGCCTCGATCGCGGCGTTCAGCGCGAGCAGGTTGGTTTGATCGGCTATCCCGCCGATCACGTCGAGCACCGACCCGATCGAGTCGCTGTGCTTGTTGACGTCGCGGATGACGTCGCCGGCGCGCTGCATGTCGTCGGAGAGCGACTGCATGGCACGCATGTTGTCGTCCATCGCCTCCATGCCGGCCCGTGCCCGATCGTCGGTCTCGGTGGCCGAGTCGTTGACGCTTTGCATGTTCCGGGCGATTTCCTCGACCGCGCTGCTCATCTGGGTGATGGCGGTGGCGACCTGCGAGGTCTCGTCGCGCTGCTTTTCCGCCCCGCCCTTGGTCTGTTCGGAGACGGCCGACATCTCTTCGGTCGCCGCGGCCAGCTGCGATGAGCTGTTGGAGATGTCGCCCATCATCTCGCGCAATCGTGTGACGGTAGCGCCCAGGCGGCGGATCAGCTGACCGGTCTCGTCCTTGGCATCCGAGTGGGGCGTGACGGTCAGATCACCCGCGGCGATCCGGTCGGCGATCTCGACGGCCTCGTCGATGGGCCGAACGACCGAGCGCGTGATGAACAGGCCGGCGAGGATGGCGATCACGATGGCGATTAGGCTGCCGAAGAGCAGGAGACCCTTCATGCGTGAGTGGACAACCTCCAGCCTCGTCTGCCGTTCTTCAAGCAGGGCGCGCTCTTCCTCGATCATGGCGTGGTCGATCTCGCGCATCGCATCCATATCGACCTTGGCGCTCGTCAACAATGCCTGGACCTGCTGGCGCACGTCGGCTGAGAGATTGCCTGCCTCACGGCGCAGGTCGATGGCCGGCTGCATGTAATGGTCCATCCAGTGGTGGTAGGTGTTTTCCAGTTCCACCAGCCGTTCCTGCTGTTGCGGGTTGTCGGCGGTCATCTCCTCGAGGCGGTCATTGCGTCGCAGGAAGGCCTCCTTGCCGTCGTGGTAGGGCCCGAGATAGCTTTCTTCCCCGGTGACCAGGTAGCCGCGCTGTCCGGTTTCGATGTTGACCAACGCCAGTACCTGGCTTTCCAGCTCTTACAGCACGGTGTAAGAGTGCTTGTTTATTACCTGTGCTTCCCGCACCTCGCCGTACTGCATCCAGACCGAGCCGGCGATCAGCACGATCAGCAGGGTGAGTGCGCCAAAGCCAAGGCCAAGTCGGGTGCCGATGGGCAGGTTTTGCATCGAAGATCTCCAGGTTCGGGCCGGCTTGCGTGGCAAGCCGGCCGCGAGACGGGTGAGGGGGTGCGTCGGCTTATCGGCCGATGGCGGGAACGGTTTAGCTTTCGTTCAGGAATGGTTGGGCTAGCCGCCGTGATCCATCGGATGCAAAAGGCTAGCTCACGAACGATCGATCAGCCGTTTCGACATGATTCAATGGCACGTCGGGCGGTTTCATGCGTTCTGTGCCATGGGTTACAGTCCACCTGACCTGGATGTCCCCCGGGTCGAGGAGTTGCCGATGTTGTACCTACCGCAAACCGCCCGCGCCGCGCCGGGCAATCCGGGCGAGCTGGAGGCGACCTTCAAGGCCGAGGTCGCGACCCTGTCTCCAGATGATCTGCCGTTGCAACAGGGCATGGCCCACGGCAACGTCGCCAAGGGTGACGCCCTATCGGCGATGGTGATCGGCAGCGAGATCGATTCCAACCAGGTGCGAATACGCGCGGGTCTGTTCTTTGCCAGCGTGGTCGCCGGCTGTGCCTGCACCAACGACCCCACCCCGATGAATGACGAATCCGAGTATTGCGAGGTGGAATTCGTAATCGAACGCCCGGGTGGGGCGGCGCGGGTGCGGCTGCTGGAATCCGACGGATGAGCGCATCGTCGCAACCTGCCGGTGATGCCGGTGATGCCGGTGATGCCGGCGTGCCCGCGGCGACGGACGAGCCATCGCGTCAAGCCATCAGGCCTGCCCAACGGATCGGGTTGCTGCTACTGGCCATCTGGGTGCTGATCCTCTCGGTCTTGACCTGGTCGAGCCTGCAGGCGATCGAGCGTTACGAACGCCACGCCAACGAGCAGGTCGAGCAGCGCACCCGGCTGATGGCGCTGATGCAGTCGACCCTGATCGACAGCGAGCTCGATGCCATCGATCGTGATCTGCGGGTGATTGGCGAACGCCTCGTCCAGCGGCTGGACGAGCCTGCCTCGCAGCAGGCCCGAACGATGGAGTCATCCCTCGATGCCAACGCCCTGGTGCGTGACCTGTGGTGGGTGGACGAGATGGGTGAGCCGCTGGCCACGCGCCGCCGTGTGGATGATTTGTCCATCGCCCCGGCCCGGGAGCCCTTTTTCCGTTCCCATGTCCAAGCGCCGCGGCGGCAAGTGGACGACACGGTGTTCCTTTCCCAGCCGATTACCGTAGGCGATGCTCGCTTGATGGCCATGAGTCGCGCGCTCCGTGACGAGGCAGGGGCGTTTCGCGGCGTGCTGGTGGCCTATGTCGATCTCGCCACCCTGGCGGCGCTGATCGATCGGGTGACGGCCAGCGAGCGGCTCGTCTCGCTGGTCGCCCACCGGCAGGGCCACCTGCTGCTCAATCTGGCCACGCATGGCCCGCCGTCCGAGGCGCTGGCCGACTGGCTTCAAGCCGGCGATACCTCGCCACAACAAGCCGGGCATTTTCTCGGTCGAGCGGGCGGCCATGACTACCAGTACGCGCTCGCCCAGCCAGAGGGCTGGCCGCTGAATGTGGTGGCCGCCGAAGATCTCACGGCACTGGAGGCCCGACTGGCCGCCAACGCCCATGATCACCTCTGGCGCCTGTTGATCTGGGCGGTGGTGTCCGGATTGCTGCTGTTGCTGGTCGGTTGGCTGTTCGCGCGGCGTGCCTCGGCGCTGGAGCAAGTGGCGGACAGCGAGCGCCGCCTGGCAGAAAGCCACCGGCGCAATGCCGCAATCATCGAGGCCATGCCCGATCTGCTGTTCACCATGGATGCCGAGGGTCGCATCCTCGATTTCGAGCCGGGTGAGGGCATTCCCTTGCTGGCGAAGCCGGAGGCGTTTCTGGGTCAGACGGTGGCCGACGTGTTGCCACCGGAGCTGGCCGAGCTGACCCGGTCGGTGATCGACCGCACCCTGTCGAGTGGCAAGGTGCAGACCTATCAGTATCACCTCGATTTCGACGGTTTGCGCCATTACTACGAGGGTCGCTGCTCGCCACTGACGAAGAGCAGCGTGCTGATCTTGATCATCGACATCACGCCGCGCAAGCAGGCGGAGAATGCGCTCGAGTGGGCGGCCACCCACGATGCCCTGACCCGGCTGCCCAACCGGCGGTTGTTTCTCGACCGACTGGCACTGGCGTCCAGCGAGTTTCACCGTTACGGCGGGATCGGGTTTTGCCTGCTGTATCTCGATCTCAACGGCTTCAAGGCGGTCAACGACTCCCTCGGTCACGCCGCCGGGGATCAACTCCTGCAGCAGGTGGCCGAGCGCCTGGGGCAGCAGATGCGGGGTGCCGACAGCGTGGCCCGCCTGTCCGGTGACGAATTCGTGGTGATGATCAGTCACGCCAGTCGCCCCGAGGCGCGCGTGGTGGTCGACAAGCTGCACGAGGAGATCGGGCAGACTTACGCGTTGGACGCGGGCGAGGCCCGGGTCAGCGTCTCGATCGGGATGGCCTGCTGTCCCGAGGACGGCCGCGCGGCAGAGGCGCTGCTGCGCTCGGCCGATGCCGACATGTACCGGCAGAAACCCGCCCGGTAATCGAGCCGCCTGGCCGAGTGGGCCGCTAAGGGGAGGTCGACTCCGCGATGGCGACCCGATTGCGGCCATTGCGCTTGGCCTGGTAGAGCGCCTGGTCGGCGCGATTGATCAGGCTGTCGAGGGACTCACCCGCACGGCACTGCGCCACGCCCTGGCTGACGGTCAACGCCTCCTCGCTCTCGGGCAGGCGATTGCGCCGGGCAACCGCCTCGCGGATGCGTTCGGCGGTAAGACGGGCATCGTCGGCATCCGTGTCCTGCAGCAATATCAGGAACTCGTCGCCGCCCCAGCGGCAGAGCGTGTCGACCTCCCGGATCTGCGAGGACACGGTGTTGACCAGTTCTCGCAGAACCCGGTCACCCGCCTGGTGGCCGTGGCGGTCGTTGATGCCCTTGAAGTGGTCGATGTCCAGGTTGATGATCGAGACCGGTTGATCATGGCGGCGGCCAAGCCGTTGCGCTTGTTCGAACAGCACCTCGAGGGCCTCGCGATTGCCCGCCCCGGTAAGACGGTCGGTGGTGGCCATGGTTTCCAGTCGTCGCTGATAGTTGCGCAGGGTCCAGCCGCCGGTCAGCAGCACCAGGGCAGTGACGCCCAACGCCAGCAGGATGTTGACGATCAGGGTGTTGAGCAATCGGGCATTGGCGGTCGCTTCGCGTTGCTCCACCACCAGAAACCAGTCGAGTTCGGGGATCAGTCGGGTGTTGACGTAGATCGTGCCGTCTCCGGGGCGCTCGTAAGCGAATTCGGTGCTGGGACTGGTGAGGATGCGGGTGGCGTGACGGGCCAGTCCCGGCTGGGCCTGGATGCTTTTCGGGCCGTCGTAACCCGAACCGCGCAGGGTGATCTCGCCCTCGCGATTCATGAAGTAGATCGAGCGGCCGTAGCGGCGTTGGTAGCTTTCGATCAACCCGGCCACGGTTTCAACGGCCAGCCCGATGCCGGTGACGCCAATGTAGTCGCCCGCCTCGTCTTGTACCCGGTAGTTGACGAAGATCGACAGCCGGGTGGGTTCGGCGGTGTCGTGATCGATGTTGATCTCGAACGGCTCGTTCATCTGCCGGACCCGGAAGTACCAGGCATCGGCGGGGTTCGCCCGCGACACGGTCTTTAGAACCCCGTCGGGGTGGTAGTAGCGTCGACTGGCCTCACTGACGAAAAAGGCGGTGGTGGTGTCGTATTTCTGCTGGATCTCCGCGAGATAGCGGAGGATCGCTTCCTGATCCTCTTCCCCTTCAACTAGCCAGTCACGCACGAAGGTGTCGTGCGCCATCAGGGAGGAAATGAGGATCGAGCGCAACAGGTCCCGCTCTATCTCGGAGAAGATGTTGTCGCTGGTCAGCGGCAGGGTTTCCTCCGCAATCTGCTTCTCCAGCGAGTCCTCGGCAACGAAGTAGCCGATCACGCTAGTGGCGACAAATCCCAGTGTCAGCAGAATGGTCAGGGCAGTGGCGAAGAGCAGCTTGTTGCGTTGCATGAGGGGGCTTTGTACGTCCTTGTCTGGGATGGCGGGGTCGCGAGCCTAGCCGTGGTCGAGGTAGCGCTCGGCGAATGCCTCCGGCGGCAGTGGCTGGCTTGCCAGGAAGCCCTGGTAGATGTCGCAGTGGTACTGGCGCAGGAACGCGAGCTGGCTGTCACGCTCGACGCCCTCGGCGAGCACCTGGAGCCCGAGCGTGTGGCCCAGGTCGATGATCACCCGCGCGATCTGTCCGCGATCGCTGGGCTCCTCGATCAGGTCGATGAAGCGCTTGTCGATCTTGAGCACGTCGATAGCGAACTCGCGCAGCTGGCCCAGCGAGGAATAGCCGGTACCGAAGTCGTCCAGCGCGACGTGCACGCCCATCGCCCGCAGGCGATCAAGCAGGGCGCGGGCCTCGGACTCGCGGCGCACGATCGCGCTTTCGGTCAGCTCCAGCTCCAGCCGGTCGGCCGGGAAACCGGTCTCGTCGAGCACCCGTCTGACCAGTCGGTCGACCTCGCCGTGGCGCAGCTGATGCGGTGAGAGGTTGACCGCCAGTCGGCCGAAGTCATGTCCGGCATCCAGCCAGGTCTTGCCCTGTCGGCATGCCTCCCGCAGCACCCATTCGCCCAGCGGCCAGATCAGGCCGGTGGTCTCGGCCACCGGAATGAAGCGATCCGGCGGGATCAACCCGTCGATGGGGTGCTGCCAGCGCACCAGCACCTCGGCCCCGTGCAGGCCATTGTCGTCGATGCGGGTCTGTGGCTGGAACGCCAGGCGCAGCTCGTCGTTGTCGATCGCCTGGCGCAGCTGCAATTCGAGCGCGACACGATCACGGGCCGCATTGGTCATCTCGTCGGAGAAAAAGCGGAAGGTGCCGCGGCCTTCGTCCTTGGCCCGGTAGAGGGCCGTGTCGGCCTGCTGAATCAATCCCAGCGGTGAGGCGGCATTGCCGGGGTAAAGCGAGATGCCCACGGAGGCCAGTACGCGCACTTGCTGGCCCTTGGCCAGTTCCCAGGGTTCGCCCAGCGCGTTGATGACCTCGTCTACCAGTTCGCCCACGTCGGCGGGGTTGTCGATGCCGGTCAGCGCCATGGCGAATTCATCACCACCCAGCCGGGCGATGGTGTCGGCCTGGCCGAAGCGCTCACGCAGGCGCTCGCTGACCTTGACCAGCAACTGATCGCCGACGGCATGGCCGAGGGAATCGTTGACGTCCTTGAAGCGATCGAGATCGATCATCAGCACCGCGACCGAGCCGTCTTCACGCCGCGCCACGTCGATCAGTTGTTCGAGGCGCGCCATCATCAACAGCCGGTTGGGCAGCCCGGTGAGCGGGTCGTGATGGGCGAGGAAGTCGAGCTTGGACTCGTTTTCCTTCTGCCGGCTGATGTCGAGGAACAACCCGACGTAGTGGGTGATGTTGCCCTCGCGGTCGGTGACCGTGCTGATGCTGAGGATTTCCGGGAAGATCTCGCCATTGCGCCGCCGGTTCCAGACCTCGCCCTGCCAATGGCCGTCGCGCTTCAACGCTTGCCACATGCGGTCGTAGAAGGCGCGGTCGTGCTGGCCCGAGGCGAGCAGGTCGGGCGTCTTGCCGATCACTTCATCGGCGCTGTAGCCCGTCAGGTCGGTAAAGGCGGGGTTGACCTCCAGGATGACCTGGTTGCGGTCGGTGATCACCACCCCTTCGCGGGTGTTCTCGATCACCTTGGCCATCAGGTGCTCGTGCTGCTCGATCTCGTGGCGGTCGTGGATGTCGGTGACCACGCCGTCGAACCACAGCGGCTCGCCCTGCGGGTCGCGTCGAACCAGGGTGACCTCCTCGACCCAGCGATACTCGCCGTCGGCCATGCGCAGGCGGTATTCCTGGTGGTACTGCGTCTCGCCGCTGGCGACCTGCTCGGCAAAGCCCTCCGCCACCATGGCCTGGTCGTCGGGGTGGATGATGTCGGCATACGTCAGGCGCTCGCGTTGCCATTCCTCGGCCGAATAGCCCCAGCGATCGATGTTGCTCGAGACGAATGCCGTCGGCCAGCCGTCCTCCGGCAGCCAGCGGAACAGCACGGCCGGGCTGGCCTGGACGGCCTCGCGGGCGCGCTCGAGGTCCTCGAGGCGGTCGAAGTAGTCCAGCGCGAAGGAGATGTCGGTGGCCAGTTCCCCCACCGTGTTGCAGATGGCCTCGTCGAAGAAGTTGCTGACCTCGGCATACAGGGCCATCGCGCCAATAATCTTGCCGCCCCGATGGATCGGGAACGCCACCACGGCATCGACGCCGGCCTCTACGGCCTGCTCGTGCCAGATCCCGCTCGACAAGGTGGTCTGGAAGTGATTCATCACGACCAGTTTGTCAGAGCGGATCGCCCGTCCCACCGGCCCCTGGCCGGCCGGCTCGTGCGGGTTAATGCTGACCTCGAGATTGTCGATGTAGCCGGTCTGGTCGCCGAATTGCGACACCGGCTCGACCGACCCGGTTGCCGGGTCAATCAGCCCGATCCAGGCAAAGGCGAGGTGACCATGCTCGACGGCCACGCGGCAGGCCGTTTCGAACAGGTCGTCGGCCGTACGACAGCGGGTAATCGCCTGGTTGGTCTGCGAGAGCAGGTCGTAGAGATCTTTCTGGTGTTCGAGCGCGTGGAAGGCCTCGCGCTCGCGGGTGACGTCTTCGGCAATCGAGACCAGGCGCTCTGCCTTGCCGTCTTCCGAGCGGGTCAGGCGGGTGTCGAAACGAAGGTGGGCGGTCGTGCCGTCCGGGCGCTTGAGGCTGAACTCCTGGGCACAGTGATCGGCCCGGCCCTCGATGAGGTCCTGCACGGCGCGGGCCTCGTCACCGTGCAGGGCATCGCCCAGCAACTCGTCCCAGCTTCTGCCGACCAGCGACTCGCCCGGGCGCCCCAGCATCTCGGCCAGCCGCGGATTGGCATCGGTAACGCGCCGGTTGGCTGGTGAGCTGATCGCCATGCCGAAGAACGGCATGTCGTAGAACACCCGCAGTAGTCGGTCCTGCTCGGCGGTGCGCGGCGTCCAGCGCAGGACATCGCCCTTGCGGGTGCGGCGCCACAGCAGGGTGAGGATCACGGCCATGATCGCGAGCAGGAAGAAGGCGACCACGGCGAGGAGCCACAGCGTCTGGTGGAGCGGTTGCAGGACGCTTGCACGGGGCTGGGTGGCGACCACCGCCCATTCTCGTCCCTGGATCGGGTGAACCGCACCGACCACGGGTTCCCCGTCAAGATTGCTGCCGTCGATGGCGTGGGGTGCAGCATCAGCGGTGAAATCTCCCGGCCCCAAGCCACTCTGTTCCCAAGACAGGCTGGGCCAGGGATCGTCAGCGGATTGCCGCGCGGTATCGTCGAGTAGCAGCACGGTCTCGTCCTGGGCGCGTGCCATGTGGGTAGCCGTGCCGTCACTTGCCATCCCGTGGGGAATGGCTGGCACATCGGCGCGCAGCAACACATGCGCGATCGGCTCGTTATCGCCGATCGGCACCAGCCAGTCGATATGGGCATATCGGTCGGTATGCAGATTCGGTGAGAGTTCGACGATCCGGCCGTGGTTTGCGCGATTGACGGCCTGCACCAGGTCATCCGGCCAGCGAGTCATGCCGCGGTTGATCAGCGGGTGGGTGCCGCTCGCATCGAGCAGGGCGGCCGCCTCGTAATCGTAGGCGGCGCGCAGGGCCTCGAAGTAGCCGATGATCTGTTGGCGGGCTACCTCGGTTTCGGGGCCATCGGTCGGTGACTCGGCCAACAGGCGGATGGCCTCTTGCAATGTCACCGATGATTGCAGAACCAGCGCATCACTGGCGCGTTCCTCGAGCCAGGCATCGATGAAATCCGCGCGCAGGGCGGCAATAGCGGCCAGCCGCGACTGGGCCGACTCGATCGCCAGCGGTGCGCGGTAGAGGAAGGTGCCGGCCGTCACGATCGCGACGACGAGCAGGTTGGCCACGAAGACGGTGATCGGGCCGCTACGCCAGCGCCGCGGTGCCTGGTCGGCGGTGTCGGGTATGACTGGCGCACCGCGGTCTGACTGTGGCCAGCGCAGCAACAGGTAGAGGATCACCCCGGTGACGGCGACAAAGGCCAGGCCCTTGAGCAATCCCGCCCGAGCAAGTTGCTCGGGCGGAATGAACAGGCCCAGCAACCAGTCGGAGACCAGGATCCACAGGCCGGCGTAGACGACGTAGGAAATCGCCAGCACCAGGGGCGAGAGCGAACGGCGTCGTCGGGCGGGATCGGGTTGGTGGTCTCGCGACGTCATGTCGTCCGGCGGGTTCCTGCCGTGGTTCGCGGTGGTGGTCGGTTGAATCAGCCCGGCGGTGCATTTCGTGCCGCCCGATGTTCGCACTCAAGAATGGGCTAACCCGGTGGCTAAGTCCAGTGGGTGAAAGTGCCCCGGCTCGCCTGGTTCTAGGGCTCCGGATTGCCCAACAGCAACGGGTCGAGCAGCAGTTCGCGGGCGTTCTCTCGGGCCAGTCGCCGGGCGACCGAGTCGGGCAACTGGTCCAGCCATTGGCGGATGGTGTCGGCGGCCTCATCGAAGCGTTGCCAGCGCGCGAGGCTGTAGGTGTCCACCCCGACGACAAACCGGTTGGGGTGATCGACGAACAGGGCTCGCCACTCGGCCAACAGCTGACCGTCGTTATCCAGGAAGCGCTCGTCGCGCACCGAGGTGTCGATGAACAGGTGCTCGGGATGGCGGGCCAGGGCGGCTCGCAGGATGGTCGGGTCGGGCTGGTCGCCCAGGTGCGCCCAGAGCACGTCGACCTGCGGGGAGATCTCGAACACGCGGTCGATGATGGCCAGATCGCCGTGGATCATCAGCACCAGCTCGCGCTCGGCGGCGATTTCCACCAGTCGCTTGAGGGTCGGGCTGTCGCGGTCACGTCCGAAGATGTGCAGCTCGCCGAGGCCGCGGTAGTCGCCGTGGTCCAGCCAGGTTTCCACCCGCGCCGGGAGATCTGCGCGGTGCATCCAGTTTTCCTTGTCGGCCTTGGCGCGATAGACGCCCAGGAACGGCACGATGCGATCGGGGGCCAGTTCGGCAAGCAGGCGGGCGTTCTCCGGCGGGCGGCTGGTGACCACGGCGTGTTCGATGCCGTTGTGCTCGAGCGTCTCGAGGATGGTCTGGGGGTCGATGGCGGCCCGCTGTTCGGCGTTGTAGTGCAGGTGGGCGTCGAACAACGGCGTTTCTGCGAGCCCGGGAGCGGCCCAGAGGCCGGCAAGCCAGATCAGGCCGGCCAGTAGTGCTGGGCCGACCTTAGTCCTCATCCGAATCGGCATGGCGGGAGGCGCCTCCGCGCGGAAACAGCACCAGGTGGGTGAACGCCGGGCGCAGGTTGACGCGCACGCCCGGCGCGTAGTGGTCGTGGCTGGGCGCCAGGCTCAGCAGGCGCGTGCCACCGGGCAGGGCGAGGGTGTAGAGGAAGTTCGCGCCGCGAAAGACCCGTTCCTCGATCTCCGCCACCCCCATGCCGTCGGCATCGATGATCACGTCGTCGGGGCGGACCAGCACGTCGACCTCGGTGCCCGGCGGGTACTCGTGCGAGACCTGGCCCTCGAGCAGGCCCAGCTCCGTGCGTACGCGTCCCGGTCCGACCATGGTGCCGGCGATGCGCGTGCCCTGGCCGATGAAATCGGCGACAAACGGCGTCTCGGGCCGGTGATAGAGGTTGTAGGCCGTGTCCCACTGGTGCAGGCGCCCGGCCTGCATGACGCCGACGATGTCCGCCATGGCGAAGGCCTCCGTCTGGTCGTGGGTGACCAGCAGGGCGGTGGTCTCGGCCTCGCGCAGGATGTCGCGCAGTTCGCGCGGCAGGGTCTCGCGCAGCTCCACATCCAGGCTGGAGAACGGCTCGTCGAGCAGCAGGATTTCCGGCTTGGGGGCCAGGGCCCGCGCGATCGCCACGCGCTGTTGTTGCCCGCCGGACATGTGGTGCGGGTAGCGCTTGCCCATCCCCGGCAGGCCGACGAGATCGAGCAGTTCGTCGATGCGTTTCTGGCGCTTGTCGGCGGGTTTCTTCGGCAGGCCGAAGCCGATGTTGTCGGCCACGGTCAGGTGTGGGAACAGGGCCAGGTCCTGGAAGATCATGCCCACCCGGCGCTGCTCGGGCGGGTGGCCCCAGCCGGCGCCGGCCACCGTGTCGCCGTGAAGTCGGACCACACCGGCGCTGGGTGACTCGAAGCCGGCCACCGTGCGCAGGATCGAGGTCTTGCCGCAACCGGACGGGCCCAGCAGGCAGCCGATCACGCCGGTCGGCAGCTTGAGGTTGACGCCCTCGACGGCCGTGGTGCGACCGAAGCGGACGGTCAGGTCCACCAGGCTAAGCCGTTCACTCATGAGTGAGCTCCACGGGAAGCCGCCGGCTTATTCATCGATCGGGTCACGGCTGGAGATGCTGCCTTCATGTCCTCTCGCACGGGTGATCGAGCGACTGACCAGGATCACCGGGATCAGGCCGGCGGCCACGATGGCCAGGGCCGGCAGCGCGGCGTCGCGCAGTCGCTCGTCGGAGGCCAGTTCGAATGCCCTGACCGCCAGCGTGTTGAAGTCGAATGGTCGCAGGACCAGTGTCGCCGGCAGCTCCTTGAGCACGTCGACGAACACCAGTAACGCGGCGGTGAGAAGACTGCCACGAATCAGCGGGATATGCACCCGCCAGAGCGTGCGCCCGGCGTTCGCGCCCATCGAGCGGGCGGCGTCATCCATGCTCGGTCGGATGCGTCCCAGGCCCGCTTCCACCGTGTTGAGGCTCACCGCGAGAAAGCGCACCAGGTAGGCGAATACCAGCGCGGCGACCGTGCCCGAGAGCAGCAGGCCGGTGGAGACGCCGTACTGCTCGCGCATCCAGGCATCCAGGGTGTTGTCGAAGGCGGCGAACGGGATGATCACGCCCACGGCGATCACCGTGCCGGGCAGGGCATAGCCCATGCCGGCGATGCGGTTGATGCTGAAGGTCAGTCGCCCGGGCATCAGCCGGTGGCCGTAGGCGAGGAACAGTGCCAGCAGCAGCGCCAGGATCGCGGTCAACCCGGCCAGCCCCACCGAGCGGGACACCAGCACCGCGAACTCGGCCAGATCCCGGGTGGGGGCCACTTCCAGGCTCCAGGCCAGCAACTGGGCCGAGGGCACCAGAAAGCCCAGCGCCAGCGGCAGGGCGCAGGCGATGAACGCGAGAATGGCCGGTCCGCGGCGCAGCTTGAACGACGGCCGGGCCTGCCAGTTGCCGTGATGGTGGTAGCGGGCCTGTCGCCGGGACAGTCGCTCGATGATGATCACCGTGAAGATGAACGTCAGCAGCAAGGCCGAGAGCTGCGCGGCGGCGATGGTGTCATTGAGGCCGAACCAGGTGCGGAAGATGCCGGTGGTCAGCGTCGGAATGCCGAAGTACTGCACCGTGCCGTAGTCGGCCAGCGTCTCCATGATCGCCAGCGACAGGCCGGCGACGATTGACGGGCGCGCCAGCGGCAGGGCGACCCGCCGGAACATCTGCCAGGGCCCCAGTCCCAGCGAGCGGGCGACGTTCAGCGCGCTGGACGACTGCTCGAGGAAGGCCGCCCGGGTGAGCATGTAGACATAGGGGTAGAGCACCAGCGTGAGCATCACGATGGCGCCGCCCAGCGAGCGGATTTCCGGGAACGGGTAGTCGCCCACCGACCAGCCGGTCAGCGCGCGCAGGCCCGACTGCACCGGCCCGGCCACGTCCAGCAGGCCGGTGTAGGTGTAGGCAATGATGTAGGCCGGCATCGCCAGTGGCAGCAGCAGTGCCCACTCGAAGATGCGCCGGCCGGGGAATTCGCACACCGACAACAGCCAGGCCGTGCCGGTGCCAAGGATGAAGGTGCCGAACCCGACACCAATCGCCAGCAGGGCGGAATTGATGACGTAGTCGGCAAGCACCGTGTCGGCCAGGTGCGACCAGGTCGCCTTGTCCGGCCAGAACACGGATGCAACGATCACCGCGAGCGGCACGGCCAGCAGCGCGGTGATCAGAATCATGGCCCCCTTCCACGCAGACAAGCCGCCCGCCCCTGTCGGGACGGCCGGCTTGTCGATCAGGACGTGGGGCTGTGCGTCCTGGCTTACTGCCATCCGGCCCGGTCCATGAGCTTCACGGCGGCCGGGTTGAGTTCACCCAGTCTCGACAGATTGAGATCGTCGGCCTTGAACTCGCCCCACTGGGCCAGCGTGTCGGCCGCCGGCACGCCGGGGCGTACCGGGAACTCGTTGTTCACCTGCGCGTACCACTCCTGGGATTCCTCGGTGGTCATAAACTCGAGCAGTTGTGTGACCGCTTGCGCCTTGTCGCTGGCGGCGACCATGCCGGCCCCGGAGACGTTGACGTGTGCGCCGCGTCCGTCCTGGTTCGGCCAGACCAGCCGCACGGCGTCGGCGGCTTCGCGGTCGGTGTCGCTGCCATTCTGCATGGCGCCATAGTAATAGGTATTCGCCACGGCGATGTCGCACTCGCCGGCGGCCACGGCGCGGATCTGGTCACGATCGCCACCCTGGGGCTTGCGCGCCATGTTGGCGACCAGGCCCTTGGCCCATTCCTCGGTCCACGCTTCGCCGTGCTCGGCGATCATCGAGGCGACCAGCGACTGGTTGTAGACGTTGTTCGACGAGCGGATGCAGATGCGGCCCTTGAACTTCGGGTCGGCCAGGTCGGCGTAGCTCGTGATGGCGCCTTCTTCGACGCGTTCCTTGTGGGCGAAGATCACCCGGGCGCGCTGGGAGAGGCCGAACCACTGGTTGTCGACGTCACGCAGGTTGGCCGGGATGCGATCGTTCAGCGTCGCCGAGTCGATCGCCTGGAACACGCCGGCTTCCTTGGCACGTTGCAGGTTGCCGGCATCGACGGTGATCAACAGATCGGCCGGGGTGTTGCGGCCTTCATTCTCCAGGCGGGAGAGCAGGGCGCCGGCGTCGGCCGTCAGCAGCTTGACCTCGATGCCGGTCTCGTCGGTGAAGCGATCCAGCAACGGGGCGATCAGGTCTTCCTTGCGGGCGGAATAGACGTTCAGGGTGGTCGCGCCCTGGTCGGCGGTGGTGTCGCCGTTCTGCTCGGCGTTGTCACTGCAGCCGGCAAGGCCCAGGCCGGCAGTGGCGAGGGCCAGGGCGGCCAGCGGGAAAAATCGGGACATGATCGAGACCTCTTGGTCTTGTATGAAAGGCGGTTTGGCTGATTTTTCGATCGAAAGCGAGGCCACGATAGCCAAGCTTATTTGGACTGTCAAATGCGAATCATTCCTAGTCCAACTTCGATTGGTATCTGAGTTTCCCCCTCGGGTTTCGGCACGCCAGGCGCGGCCCGCCTCGGCGGGCATCGCCCGGCATGGGCGGCTTGCCGCCGATGGGATCAGGGTGCGGCCGGCCCCTTGCCCGCGATCGGCAGGTGGTGATCCCAGTAGGGTTCACCGGCAAAACGCTGGGCGAGAAAGTCGATGAAGGCCCGTACCCGCGCGGACAGGTGACGGGTCTGCGGATAGACCGCGTAGGCGCCGATCTCCGGCCAGGGCACGTCGGTGAGGATGGGCACCAGCCGGCCCTCGGCGACCGCCCGGTGCAGCAGGAAGGTGGGTTCGATCACGATGCCCGCGCCACGTATCGCCGCCTCGCGCAGGAAATCGCCGTTGTTCACCCGCAGCCGCCGCCGACCATGCACCGGCTGCCAGCGCCCCTGGCTGTCGGTGTAGCCCCAGACGCGCGTTTCCGGGACGTTGCTGTAGATCAGGCAGTCGTGATCGGCGAGATCCGCGGGGTGGTGCGGCGTGCCGAACCGAGCGAGGTAGTCCGGGCTGGCGACGGCGAGATTGCGGATCGGCGCGAGCCGGCGCGCCATCAGGGTGGAGTCCGGCAGGCTCGCCAGTCGGATCCCGAGGTCGTACCCGTCGGCGACCAGGTCGACCTCGTCGTCATCCAGGTTGAGGTCGAAGTTCACCCCCGGGTGGGCGTTCATGAACGCGGTAATCGCCGGCTGCAGGTGCATCAGCCCGAACGAGAGCGGCGCGGCGATGCGCAGCACGCCGGAGAGCTCGCCGTGTTCGCGGGTAACCGCCTCCTCGGCCTGATCGAGATCGGCGAGCAGGCGGGTGGCGCGGTGGTAGAAGTCCTCGCCCGACGGGGTCAGTGCCAGGTGCCGGGTGGTGCGATGCACCAGTTCCACCCCGAGATGATTCTCCAGCTCCCGCAGGCGCCGACTGACCGCGGACTTTGCGATGCCCAGTCGATCGGCCGCCGCGCTGATCGTGCCGGCATCGGCGATGCAGATGAAATTCGCCATGGCGGCAAACCGGTCCATATCGTTCTCTTTTCAGCAACAGTGTTTTTCGAGATTAGTGATTTAAAAACACCCGCGCAACGGCCATGCTCTTTCTGGAATCGAGGGCCGCCGCGAGATGGCCGGTGACGTGACAGGGGAGGGCATCGATGCAGTGGCGCAATACGCGATCGGGGTATGGCTGGCTGGCCATCGGCTTTCACTGGCTGGTGGCCGTTGCCGTGATCGGCCTATTCGCGCTGGGCTGGTGGATGGTGGAGCTGACCTATTACGACCCCTGGTATCGCCAGGCGCCGGCCATCCACAAGGCGACCGGCGTGCTGCTGTTCCTGGTGCTGACCGTCCGTTTGCTCTGGCGATTGTTCAATTCCTCGCCCCGTCCGCTCGGCAAGCCGTGGGAGCGACGGGCCGCGAGCGTGGTGCACGGGGCGTTTTACGTGTTGCTGTTCGCCCTGATGACCGCCGGTTACCTGATTTCCACGGCCGACGGCAGCGCGATCGACGTGTTCGGCCTGTTCTCGGTGCCCGCCACCATCAGTGACCTGCCCGAACAGGAGGACATCGCCGGGGACGTGCACCGCTGGCTGGCCTGGACCGTGATCGGCCTGGCCGCGCTGCACGCGCTGGCGGCCTTCAAACACCACCTGTTCGACCGGGACGACACCCTGCGCCGGATGCTCCGGCCCGCCGCGTCCCGGCGCTGAAACCAACTGACCTACTAGATAGAAGGAGACGACCCATGCTGACCCGACGCCTTTCCGCCGCCCTGCTGGCCGGCGCCATCGCCGCGCCCATCTCGGCGCTTCCCGTCACCGCCCAGGCGGCCGAGTACGTCATCGACACCGAGGGGCAGCACGCCTTTATCGAGTGGCGTATCAACCACCTCGGCTTTTCCTGGCTGTACGGCCGCTTCAACGACTTCGAGGGCAGCTTCGAGTACGAGGACGGCCAGATCGAGGATGCCAGCGTCGACGTGACCATCGACATGGCCAGCCTCGATTCGAACCACGCCGAGCGCGACAAGCACCTGCGCAGTGATGATTTCTTCGATGTGAACGAGTACCCCGAAGCCAGCTTCAAGAGCACCGGCATCGAGTCGACCGACGACGGCTTCGTCATCACCGGCGATCTGACCCTGCGCGGCGTGACCAAGGAGATCGAGATCGAGGCCGAGAAGATCGGCGAGGGCGAAGACCCCTGGGGCGGCTACCGCGCCGGTTTTCACGGCACCACCACGCTGACGCTCAAGGACTTCGGTATCGACTACGACCTGGGCCCGGCGGCGACTACCGCCGAGGTGACGTTGTCGGTGGAGGGTGTTCGTCAGTAGGTCAATGAGCGGCCCTTGAGGTCGCAGCACTATTCGGCAAGCGCCCCGGCAGATCCTGTCGGGGCGTTTCTCTTGGTGCCCCCGACGCGGGTCACATCGATCTACAGTCTGCGATAACCTTGCCCCGAGACAATTTGGGTGACGCCACCCGGGATCGATGACTGAATCCCGCCTGTCACACGGATAAGGAGGGAACCGCATAGGTTATGGTTGCCCATTTATCGGATCAACGGGGCGATCAAACGCCCCAGAGTAGCTAGATTATTCGTCTCAAAGGGCATGGTCGATACAGAAGAAGCCCCTCCTCTGCGGGTTTCTTTAAACCACCGCGTTCCTGAATCGCTAGGTGTGAACAGCCTTAAGTTTCTTTAGCTATTTTTGCCCACTCTGAGGCGAGGACAGGAAGTCGGTCAAAAATCTCGCGACCGAAAAGCACCTCGTCTACGTAACCCATATGGAGCATGTCAACAATCCGGCAAAGATACCCCTTTCCGCATACCCACCACGTGAAGTGAGAATCCACGAATAAATAGTGCAAAACCTTCCTTTGTTCATGTTCATGCAATTCTTCAAGCTCCATGCCGTCAAGAAGTGTCTCATAAACACCGTCGGCAACACGGCTCCCAAAAGTTGTGGTGTAGTAATATTCTTTTATTTCCCAAATCGCGATCGGGTTGACGACACTTGGAAAAGCGCCATCCACCCTGCGCGCCAGGGTCCTAAGAGGCGCTCTGTCCTTGGTAACTGTGGTGAGTTCGAGAGGATTGTAATTACACGAAGCTCCATTAGAGGCGTTTTCGATTAGCATGTTTATCATGCCGGTAAAATATGCTGGAGCTTTTTTATCGCCTTTTTGTTTATTTTCTGGAATCGGACACTTCGTATCTAGCTTGTTTCTTAGCCGTTCGAATTCTCGCCTTGCTCTGGTGGTGTTTTCGCATTCCGCATTTAGCCGCTTGCCAGTTTTTTTATCATAAAGCGGGGTTGCGTCCATCAAATTGGGTTCAGCGTAATCGTGCAGTAACTCTGAACGAGCTTCAAAATATGCAAGAAGCTCAACCCCAAGAGCGGTCAGTTTATGATCGACACACAGGTGGCTGGTCCCTAAACCTAGCTTTTCGTAAGCCGACTCTATCTCGGAAATTGTTGGAACTTTTATCTTTCCTTTCCCAATTTTTCCACGTTCCGTATAGCCAACAGCTTGACTTATCGTGCGAACATCTGCCCAAAACTTTTTGGGTTTCCTTTTGAAACGGTTAATTGGTTGCATCGAGATAGCGCCGTATAAGTTCTTGTAGTGGGATGCCTAACGCCGCCGCGACCTGCTGTAGTTCGACTAGGTCAAGCCGGCGTTCTCCCGACTCGTATTTGCTAACAAAAGACTGCGGCGCGCCAAGTGCATCCGCTAAATCGATTTGTCGAAGGGACTTTTCTTGGCGAATATCCCGCAACAGAGCTTGTAATGCAGTACGATGTCGTGAGCGCGGTGATCGGTCCATCTGGTGATTCTAAATCCCCTTGCGGGATATCCCGTTTTAGGATATAATGAGCTCATGAATGCACAAAACTCAACGATCCTCGACACGGATCTTTTCGGGGGGCCAGGCTTAGGTTATCGGCGTCCAAGCGGGTCCTTGCTCAAATGGATCGGGAACAAGTATAAGATGGCTGAGCAAATCTGCTCATACCTTCCTAAGAATTTCGGGACGTTTCACGAGGTTTTCCTGGGAGGCGCAGCTATACTCGGAACCGTTAGCCCCAAAGAGGGGGTTGGTTCTGATGCTTACGGCCCGCTGATAGAAATATGGGAGGCCGTTCAAAATAATCCTCAGAAAGTAATTAATTGGTACGCCGAAAGATATGAACAGTATTATTCGAGCGAGGACCATAAGGCTCAATATGAGCAAATTAAAGCCCGTTTCAATAACAAACCAAATGGTCCGGATTTTCTGTTCCTCTGTCGGTCTTGTTATGGTGGTGTAATTAGATTTCGCAAATCTGATGGCTATATGTCAACTCCGTGCGGCGTGCATAAACCTCTTCGCGTTGAAACCTTCGCAAAGCGAACTCTGGAATGGAGTGATCGATTGCAGGGGTGTCAATTTGTGCAAGCCGATTTTCGGGAAATGATGGCAGCAGCAAAGCCTGGAGACGTAATCTATTGTGACCCCCCTTATGTAGACAGTCAGGCGATTCTCTATGGCGCTCAGGACTTTTTGGTGTCTGATTTGATGGCTGCAATCGCAGAGTGCAAGGATCGCGGGGTGCATGTCATGCTTAGCATCGATGGGACAAAAAAATCTGGGAATCGAGTATGTGATGTCCAAATCCCGGACGGCCTTTTTGAGACTGAAATCGATATCCATGTGGGCCGCTCGATGCTGAAAAGATTCCAGATGAACGGAAAATCACTTGAGAGTGATGTTGTTACTGATCGTCTATTGCTGACATACGCTTGATTCCGAAAAAGTCATAACGATTTTCTGCTGGAAGGTGTCCCCAACGGGTTTGGAGTAGTTTAACCACTCGATATTGAGAGAATAAGTGTCCTTAGTTGGACAGCTTTCCATGCCCGGTCGGACCTAACTAAGTGATTGATATGAGGCGTCTTTAGGCTCTGATCCAGTGTGAAAAGGGGTCAGAAGTCTTTAAGACGCTTCTAGCCTTTAAGACGCTTCTATGATTTCGCACGCTTTCAGCGCATGTGCTGATTACCAAGCCGCATTGGTAGGCGCGCGAGGCACTTTCTCTTGCTTGCCCAAGAGAAAGTGCCCAAAGAGAAGGGCACCCCTCGCCTTGGCCCTACGGGCTTCCCTCCCGTCCGGGGTGCCGCAGACGGGTCGGTTCGACGCGACGTCCTGTCGCGGCGAACCTCGGGTCGGCGTCCATGCCGCCCCGACCCTGCGGCACCCCGGCCGCTCGGCAAGGGCGAAGGGGGCAGTCGAGCCTGATAACTCGGTGCCATGAATAATTTGCTTTAAGCCGCTTATGGCTAGGCACGCGCCGTTGGCGCGTTTAGAAAAGTCCCTCGCGCGCCGGGCACGGCGGTAGCTCATACCCACTCCGCGCAACCGGCGTGCGAAACGACTCTCCCCCGGTATGCCCTCCCTATCGGCTGATGGATGTCCTCCCGGTTGGCGACTACGCTTGTAAGCGATGGCCGGAGACGTTTTTACCGAATCACCGTCGGAGGCCCCATGACCAATCGCGACGATATCCAGAACCGGGCCGCCGGCGCGATCATGGGGGCCTTCATCGGCGATGCCCTGGGGCTGGGCCCGCACTGGTACTACAACCTCGACGAGTTGCGTCGGGACTACGGCGACTGGATCGACGATTACATCGACCCCAAGCCCGGTCGATACCACGAGGGCCTCAAGGCAGGCCAGCTCTCCCAGGCGGGGATCGTCCTCGACTTGATGCTGCGTTCACTGGTCGAGTCGAACGGTTACGACGAAGATGATTTCTGTCGGCGGCTGGATGAGGACCTCTTCCCAATGCTCGATGGCACCCCGGCCTCTGGTCCCGGCGGTTACACCAGCCAATCCATCCGCGATGCCTGGCGAAAACGTGTCGAGCACGGCTTGCCCTGGGGCGAAGTCGGTGGTCACGCCGACACCACCGAAGCCATTGAACGCACGCTTGCCATTGCCGTGCGCTATGCATTCGAACCCAAAACACTGGCGGCAGCCATTGCCGACAACACCGTCCTGACCCAGGTGGACGAAACAGTGGTCTCCATGACCGTGGCGTACGGTGCGCTGCTGGGCCTGCTGGTTCAGGGGCAACGTCTGGATACGGAAATCTCCGACAAGCTGATGGCCCTGGTGAAAGGCGGTGAGTTGCCGTTTCATGCGGTCACCAGTGATGATCTTCAGCCGCCCCAGCCGGGGCAGCCGGACCCGCCCCGGGCAGGTCGTTTTGCCTCGCCCGATGCCCTGCTGACACCTTCCTGCATAGCAGCAGCGGCTGCCGATCCCGGGGTGCGAATCGAGCCGCCCTGGAAAGTCTCCCTGGTGTACGGCATGCCCTGCGCCATTTATCACCAGCTTCCGGCGGCTTACTACCTCTCGGCAAGATTTGCCGACGATTTCGAGGCGGCGGTATTGCACGCGGTCAATGGCGGTGGCCAGAACATGGCCCGGGCGATGCTGACCGGTGCGCTTACGGGGGCACAGGTGGGTCTCAGCGGAATCCCGAAGCGGTTTATCGACGGATTGGAAAACGTCGGCGAGTTACAGCAGCGCGCCGAGCAAGTGGCCTCGGCGGTGGCAGCCGACGGTCTTCCATGATGGCTTTTCACGTCGACGTGCGATGCCCCCGGCAAGGTCGCCCTTGCCGGGGGTTTTTGGTCTGGCGTCTGTCGCGCCGCAGAAACTGTCGGGGCGTTTTTCCGCCTGACCTTTAAAAGGAGGCCCGCCTTTTCTATCGCTTTGCGACCCGCAGTGGATCTCAGGGCGGTATGTCGGGCGGTGTAAGCTTGAAGATCCTCGTGTGGATTGGGATAGATGGACCCACATGGGATGAGCACCACGGGTCGCGTAAGCCGCGCTGATTTGCGCGCTGATTTATGGGGAGCGAATCATGCAGGAAGGTTTCGGAGAAGGGGTGTTGTCTATCTGGCAGGCCCCTCTGTACCAGGCAGGCGAAACGACCATCCACTTGAGTCAGTTGGTGATAGCGCTTCTGGTCATTGTCCTGGGCTTTTTGCTGGTGCGTTACGTGGGGGGCACGCTATCGCGTCGCATCGACAAGGATTCGCGCGTATCCGCCCAGCGGGCGCACGTGATCCGCAAGATGGTCGCCTACGTGGGCTATCTGACCATCGTCCTCATGGCCCTCCCGATCGCCGGCATTCCGATTACCGTGTTTGCCATCCTGGGCGGCGCGCTGGCCATCGGCGTGGGTTTTGGTGCCCAGAACCTGCTCAACAACCTGATCTCGGGCATCATTTTGCTTGTCGAACACCCCATCAGGATTGGCGATGTCGTTGAACTGGAGACCGACAGGGGGCGCGTCGAGGATATCGGCAATCGCTGCGTGCGCATCCGGCGTTTCGATGGTGTGCATGTGTTGGTGCCGAACAGTTACTTTCTCGAGCAACGCGTCACCAACTGGACACTGGTGTCCAACGAGGTGCGCGGTGGGGTAACGGTGGGCGTGGCATACGGCTCACCCACCCGCCGGGTGGAGCAGCTGATGTTGCAGGCCGCGATGGAGCAGAGGGCCATTGACGATAGCCTGGCGAATCCCGAGGTGCTGTTCGAAGATTTCGGCGACAACAGCCTGGTGTTCACCGTGTTTTTCTGGACACGTGTTCAGGTCGCGACGGACCTTCGTCGACTCCAATCGACCATCCGATTCCGTATCGATGAGCTGTTTGCCGAAGACGGTATCGTGATTGCCTTCCCACAACGTGATGTGCACCTGGATATCAGCGATCCCCTGCCACTTCGCATCCTCGATGAGTGAACGGGGCGAAGGGGGCAAGCCCCTTTCCCTGCGGCCCATGTCGCGGCTCGGCCCGCGAAAGATGCGCGCCGCCCAGCCAGCCGGCCTGGCAGGGAGGCGGTGGGAAGCGGGTACCTGCGGTAGGCGAATGCCTGAACCAATCAAAACCCCGGCAAGGGTTTCCCTGTCGGGGTTTTGCTTTGTTTCTGCGCCGGGGACGGGACGCTGGTCGTGCCGTTCGATCAGACGTCGAACGGCACCCCGACCGTCACGATCCGCGGCTTGCCGACTCGGAATATCGCCGGGCGGATCGCTGCGGCGGAGGGGGCCGTGGGGTACTGCTGAAGAAGGGGGCGGTTCTGCAGTAAAGTGGCGGCCGAAATGACCATTGATGGACTCGGTTGACGAGTCCCGAGCGAGGAATCTGAGATGTTGATGCCTGTGTTGGCGGTGCTGGCGGGTCTGGTGCTGCTGGTCTGGAGTGCCGATCGGTTTGTGGACGGGGCGGCGGCCACCGCCAAGCATCTGGGCATGTCGCCCCTGCTGATCGGCATGGTGATCATGGGGTTCGGCACCTCGGCGCCGGAGCTGGTGGTGTCGGTGATGGCGTCACTGGATGGCAGTCCCGGGATTGCGTTGGGGAACGCCTATGGCTCGAACATCGCCAATATCGCGCTGATCCTCGGCCTGACGGCGGTGATCGCACCGATCGCGGTCCACTCGCAGGTGATTCGTCGCGAGATGCCCATCCTGCTGGCGGTCACGGCCGTGGCCGCCTTGCAGGTCTACGACGGCGCGGTGACCCGCATCGAGGGCATCGTCCTGCTGGTGCTGCTGGTGGGGCTGTTGGCCTGGAACATCTACCAGGGGCGCCGCGGACAGGTCGATGCGCTGGGTGGCGAGGTCGAGCAGGAGCTGATTGCGCACCCCATGCCGCTGAAGAAGGCCCTGGTCTGGGTGGCGATCGGCCTGTTGTTGCTGGTGGCCAGTTCGCGTCTGCTGGTGTGGGGCGCGGTGGATATCGCGCAGTTCTTCGGCGTGTCGGATCTCGTCATCGGTCTGACGGTGGTGGCCATCGGCACGTCATTGCCCGAATTGGCCTCATCGATTGCCGCGATTCGCAAGAACGAACACGATATGGCGCTGGGCAACATCATCGGGTCGAACCTGTTCAATACCCTGGGCGTGGTCGGCCTGGCCGGCGTGATCCACCCGATGGTCGCCGAGCCCGAGGTCTTCACGCGTGACATGCTGGTGATGGGCGTGCTCACCCTGGCCCTGTTCGTGTTCGCCTACGGTTTTCGCGGCCCGGGACGGATCAATCGGATCGAAGGTGCGGTGCTGCTGGTGGCCTTCGTTGCATACACCACGTACCTGTTGAGCACGACGTTCGTCGCCTGACATGCCCGAGGTCTGCCCGCTCTGTGGGGGCGCGTTATCGCCTTTCGTGACCGTGGCAACGGGCAGGAAGACGGCGCAGCGGCCACTGGCCTTTCTGGAATGTCCCACCTGCTCCCTGGTCGTGCGTGATCCAGCGTCCTGGCCCGATTGCCAGATCGAACGGGCGCACTACCGATTGCATGACAATCGGGCCGATGACCCGAACTACCGGCGTTTCCTGGCGCCGGCGATCGATCGATTGAAACCCGTGCTCGGCCCGGGTGTGACCGGGCTGGATTTCGGCTGCGGGCCGGACTCGGCGCTTGTCGCCGTGGGACGGCAAGCGGGGGCGTCGATGCTGGGCTACGATCCGCTGTTCGCCCCGGACGAGACAGTATTGCGCGACTCGGCTTACGACGTGGTCAGTTGCACCGAAACGGTCGAGCACCTGCATCGGCCTCGGCCGGCCTTTCAACAGATGGGGCGACTGCTGCGCCCGGGTGGCCGGCTGGTGATCCAGACCGGGTTCGCCCCGGAGGCTGCGGCGTTTGCGGACTGGCACTACTGGCGCGATCCCACCCACGTGATCTTCTTTCGCGCCCGGACCTTCGAGTGGCTGGCGGCGGCCTGCGGCTGGCGCATCGTCGAGATCGCCGCACCGGTGGCGGTGTTCGAGATGCCGCGAGTCGCACAGTGATCAACAGGAGAGGGGGATTGTCATGAAAGCCATCGGATTCGCACGTCACCTGCCCATCGACCACCCGCAGGCGTTCGAGGAATACGAGCTGCCGCTGCCCGAGCCGAGCCCGACGGACCTGCGGGTGGCGGTCGAGGCCGTCTCGGTCAACCCGGTGGACACCAAGGTGCGCGCACCGCGCCATCCCGACGCCGATCATCCCGACAACCGGGCCGATCCCGCGCCCCGGGTGCTGGGTTTCGATGCCTTCGGGGTGGTCGATGCCGTGGGCTCGGCCGTCACGCGCTTTCGCCCCGGCGACAGGGTGTTCTACGCCGGCGATATCGGCCGGCCGGGCAGCAATGCCGAATTCCAGCTGGTGGACGAGGCGATCGTGGGCCATGCGCCGCGCGGCATCGATCCCGCCGATGCCGCGGCCCTGCCGCTGACGGCGTTGACCGCCTGGGAGACGCTGTTCGACCGCCTGGGGCTGTCGCCCGACGGTACGGATGCCGGCACCCCGGTGCTGCTGATCAACGGCGCCGGCGGCGTCGGCTCGATGGCGATCCAGCTGGCCCGCGCGGCCGGGCTCAAGGTGATCGCCACCGCCTCGCGGCCCGAATCACGGCAATGGTGCCTGGACCTCGGCGCCGACGAGGTGGTCGACCATTTCGGCGATCTGCCGGCGCAACTGGCCGCACGCGACCTCGATTCGATCCCGGCCATTGCCTGCTTCAATGATCTCGATCGACATTACCCGGCGATGGCGCATCTGGTGGCCCCGCAGGGGCGGTTGGCCAGCATCGTCGGCAACAAGACGCCGTTGCCGTTCCAGGAGCTGCGCGACAAGAGCGTGGGTTTTTTCTGGGAATACATGTTCACCCGGCCGCGGTTCGACACCCCGGACAAGGGCCGGCAGGGCGAGATCCTCGACACGGTCGCCGGCATGCTCGAGGACGGGCGTCTCCGGACCACGCGGCACGAGGTGTTGGGTCCGATCAACGTCGACAACCTGCGTGCCGCGCACCGGGCGCTGGAGGGTGGTCATGTGATCGGCAAGCTCACGCTGGCCGGGTTCGATGATTAGCGCGGACCGCTCCCCACCTTGATCGATCGATAAAAAAATCCCCCGGGCTTGCCGGGGGATTTGTCGTCCAGGGTGTCCTCTTGGTCAGCGGTTACGCCACTCACCCGGTCCGCGCGAGGTAGTCCTGCATCAGGGTCTGCGTGCGGGTGATGATCCAGCGCGCCGGTTCGGCCATCGCCTGCTCGAGTGTGATCGAGCCGTCGCACAACGCCCGGGCATCGGCCAGGCCGAAGGCCGTCAGTTCCGCCTCGCTGCAGGCGATGCTGCCGGCGATCGCCATCACGGGCACGTGCAGTCGTCCGGCCCGGTTCACGACCTCGGCGACCACCTTGCCGCGCGAGGTCTGGCCATCGATCTGTCCCTCGCCGGTGATGACCAGATTGGACTCGCTGATGGCCGCGTCCAGACCGATCAGCTCGGCGATGTAGGCCGCGCCCATCCGGGCGGTGCCGCCCAGCACACAGTCCAGCGCAAAGCCGAGCCCGCCGGCGGCCCCGGCGCCCGGGGTGTCTGCCGGACGTTGCAGGTGGCCGGCCGCCTCGATCCGCTCGGCCAGGCACGCGAGGTGCCGGTCCATGGCCTCGATGTCCGACTCGGCCAGCCCCTTCTGTGGGCCGAATACCGGGCTCGCCCCGTGCGGGCCGGTCAGCGGGTTGTCGACATCGTTGAGCACGGTGATCTCGACGTCCGCCAGGCGCGCATCCAGCGCGGAGAAATCGACACGTGCCAGGCTGCGCAGTGACGACGGATGGGCGTCCAGCGCCTGCCCATCGGCATCCAGGAACCGCACGCCCAGCGCGGCGAGCATGCCCGCGCCACCGTCGACCGTGCCGCTGCCGCCCAGACCGATGAGCAGGTGATTGGCGCCGGCATCCATCGCCGAGCGCATCAGTTCACCCACGCCCCGGGTCTCGAGCCGCCACGGGTCGCGGCGGTCCGTCGGCACCAGGTCGAGCCCGCAGGCCGAGGCCACGTCGATCACGGCCCGACGGTTGGCGGGGTCGAACCCCCAGCCGGCAGTCAGGTGCGTGCCGGTCGGCCCATGCACGTCGGAGAGATGCCATTCCCAGCCCAGCGTGTGCGCAACCAGGTCCGCGGTGCCCTCGCCGCCATCGGCCATGGGCAGGGCGCGGATCTGCGCCGTCGGGCGGGCCGCATGAACACCGCGCGCCATGGCGGCGGCCACGGCGTCGGCTTCCAGGCTGCCCTTGAAGCTGTCCGGGCAGAGGACAACGTGCAGGTCATCAGACAAGGATCAGCCCCAGCAGGTAGATCGTGATCATGGCGCTAATGCCTTGCAGCAGGGTGGCCGTGGTGAAGGTCTTGTAGGCGGTGGAGACCTTCATCCGGCTGAACTGCGAGACCACCCAGAAGAAGCTGTCGTTCGCGTGCGAGACGGTCATCGCCCCGGCGCCCACGGCCATCACGGCCAGCACGGTGCCCATCTCCGAATCGAGCCCCAGGTCTGGTAGCAGCGGTGCGACCAGGCTCGAGGCGGTAATCAGTGCCACGGTCGACGAGCCCTGCGCGGATTTGAGCGCCGCGGCAATGATGAACGGCACGAACAGCCCCAGGCCCAGGCCGGTCAGCATTGCACCGAGCTGGTCGCCCAGCGGGGTGGAGCGCAGCACGTTGCCGAAGGCGCCGCCGGCGCCGGTGATCAAGATGATCGGTGCGGCCAGCAGGATGCCGTCGACGGTCATCTGGTGGACGCGGTCCTTCTTCTCGCCGCCCTTGATCAGGCCCAGGGCGAATAGCAGGCCGATGGCCAGTGCCACGACCGGCAGGCCGAGGAAGATGAAGGTGTCGGCGATCAGGCCCGGCTCGGCGTCACGCGTGGCGAGGCTCGCGATTGAGCCCAGGCAGATCAGCGCGATCGGGGCGATGATCGGCATGAACGAGGCCAGTGTTGACGGACGATGCGTTGTGTCCGGTTCCGGCTCCTTGATCTCCTCGCCGACCGCTTCACTGATCGGGTCGGGCTCGAGCATCTCGGCTTCATTGGCCGGGTCGGAGAAGCGACTGGCCCACAGCGCGCCGACGATCGCGGTGACCGCGGCGACGAACAGGCCGACCAGGATCACCAGGCCCAGCGAATCGGCAATGCCGAGGTTGGCGGCCGCGGCGATCGGCCCCGGGGTCGGCGGCACGAAGTTATGGGTGGCGAACAGGCCGGTGGCCAGTGCGACGCTCATGGCGACCACCGAGATGCCGGTCTTCTTCGCCATGGCGTTCTTGAGCGAGTTCAGGATCACGTAACCCGAGTCGCAGAACACCGGGATCGACACGATGTAGCCGATCAGCGAGACGGTGAAGTTGGGGAAGCGATCGGACAGCAGGCGAATGATCGCCTCGGCCATTACGATGGCGGCCCCGGTGCGCTCCAGGATCACGCCGATGATCGTGCCCAGGGCGATGACGATGCCGATGTAACCCAGCGTGCCGCCAAAGCCGTTGTTGATGATGCTAATGGCTTCCTTCGGCGCGATACCACCGGCAAGGGCCATGGCGAAGGCGGCCAGCAACAGGGCCAGGAAGGGGTGCATGCGCAGTTTCGCGGTAGCGAATACCAGCGCGATCACCACGATGATCAGGCTTGCGATAAGCATTTGGCTCAGTCTCCTTGTGTCAGGTGGTTCTTGTTGTTTTTTCTTGTCGTGGTCATGTCGAGGGGGCCCTTGGCCGGCCGCGAGCTTCCTCGAAGTGACAGCCGCAGTGTAGACCTCACATCAAAGCCCCGCGATAAAGAAATGCCTATCGGGGATCAACTAGGTTTGATGGCTAATAATGTGTCGGGTGACGCATGAAGCGGCACTCATGTTGATACCGTTTCACACCGCGAAAATCGCCGACGGTTGTCGGAATATCGGACGGGTGGATTTGCTGGATGCGCGTTGCAAAGCAAAAAGGCCGCGCCGGGCATGCCGGGCGGCCTTTGAATGCTTCGAGTTGGGATTGGAAAGCGCTGTCGGGGCGTGCTCCTGGAAACGGGGGCAGCCAACGTGCATGTGTTGAATGGTGGGCCCAACAGGACTCGAACCTGTGACCAAGCGATTATGAGTCGCCTGCTCTAACCAACTGAGCTATGGGCCCTTGCGGCCGTGGTGCAAACCACGAAGGCCGGCGGTGAGGCCGGCCTGGAAGGGGATTATTCCAATTTCGCGTCGATGAAGCTGCGCAGCTTTTCCGAACGGGACGGGTGGCGCAGCTTGCGCAGGGCCTTGGCCTCGATCTGACGGATGCGCTCGCGGGTGACGTCGAACTGCTTGCCGACTTCCTCGAGGGTGTGGTCGGTGTTCATGCCGATGCCGAAGCGCATCATCAGGACCTTGGCCTCGCGCGGGGTCAGCGTCGAGAGGATCTCGCGCACGATCTCGGAAAGCGAGGCGTTGGTCGCCGAGTCCAGCGGCGAAACCGCGCCCTGGTCCTCGATGAAGTCGCCCAGGCTGGAATCGTCGTCCTCGCCGATGGGCGTCTCCATGGAGATCGGCTCCTTGGAGATCTTCATCACGCGACGGACCTTGTCCTCGGGTAGGTCCATCCGCTCGGCCAGCTCTTCCGGGGTCGCCTCGCGGCCCATCTCCTGGAGCATCTGTCGGGAGATGCGGTTGAGCTTGTTGATCGTCTCGATCATGTGCACCGGGATACGGATGGTGCGTGCCTGGTCGGCGATCGAGCGGGTGATCGCCTGGCGGATCCACCAGGTGGCGTAGGTCGAGAACTTGTAGCCGCGGCGGTATTCGAACTTGTCGACCGCCTTCATCAGGCCGATGTTGCCTTCCTGGATCAGGTCGAGGAACTGCAGGCCGCGGTTGGTGTATTTCTTGGCGATCGAGATGACCAGGCGCAGGTTGGCCTCGATCATTTCCTTCTTCGCCCGGCGGGCCTTGGCCTCGCCGAGGGTCACCTGGCGGTTGACCTCACGGATGCCGCTGACGGGGAGCTGACTGTCGCGCTCGACGGTGGTCAGGCGCTTGGTCAGACGCTCGATCTCCGGCTGGACCGCGGCGAACTTGGCCGTCGGCTTGCCCTTGGTGACCTCGACGATCCAATCGTTGCTGGTCTCGTGACCGCGGAAGGCGTGGATGAAGGTCTCGCGCTTGATGCCACCCTTCTCGACCGCCTGCTGCATGATCTGCTTTTCCAGCAGACGGACGCGGGCGATGGCGTCGCGCACCTGCTTGACCAGCTTCTCGTTGAAGTTCGGGTTGAGCTTCAGGGTGATCAGCTGATCGGCGATCTGGTCGGTCAGTGCCTTGATCTTGGCCGCATCGGTCTTGGCCTTGCGGCTCTTGGTGACGACCGCATGGCGCTGCTCGTGCAGGTCCTTGAGGTCCATGATCACCGTCCGCACCGCCTCGACGTCGATGCCGGTGTCCTTTTCCTCTTCGTCGTCGTCCGAGTCGTCGTTCTTGTTGCCGCCGGGTGTCGGGATTTCGTCGGTGAGCACGTGGAAGCCCACCACCACGTCGGCGAGCTTGATCTCCTCGGCCTCGACGCGGGCGTACTGGGCGAGCAGGGTGTCCAGCGTCCGCGGGAAGGCGGCCATGGCGATGGTGACCTCGCGCAGGCCTTCCTCGATGCGCTTGGCGATCTCGATCTCGCCTTCACGGTTGAGCAGGTCGACCGTGCCCATCTCGCGCATGTACATGCGCACCGGGTCGGTGGTGCGGCCGAACTCGGCGTCCACCTGCGAGGCGAGGACGGCGACGGCCTCTTCGGTCGCCTCGTCGTCGTTGGAGACGCGCTGCTCGTCCGACAGGCCCAGATCGTCCTTGTCCGGCGGCGCTTCGGACACCTGAATACCCATGTCCTGGATCATGCCGATGATCACTTCGATCTGTTCGGCATCGACCAGCGACTCGGGCAGATGGTCATTGATCTCGGCGTACGTCAGGTAACCCTGCTCGTTGCCCAGGGCGATCAACTGCTTGATGCTGGTTTGTTGGTCTTGCTGCATCGGCGTGGAACCTGCTCCGGCAATTCGGTGAAAACGTCTGAAAGTCGCGCCGCGGGAGTGCAGGCGCCGAGCGCGGCGCGCCCGGGTGTCGAGCGGGCCGTGTCAGTGGATTGTTGCGGCGCGAGGAGACGTTTGGGCCTCGCGCGGGGTGGCCCGAAGAGCCGGTCGATTGGACGGGCTGACGAATCGGGCGTTCCCGATGGGGAACACGAAATTATACCGCCCCGGGGGCGTTTCGTCCATGTTGCGGTCAGTCGCGCGACGGCCGGCCACCGGCCAGGTTGGCTCGTTGCTGGCGCTTCTTCTCCGCGAGTCCCTCGCGTTGACGTCGCTTCTCCAGGATGTCACCCAACATGTTGGCGGCGATTTCGGCGTTTTCAATACCCACCAAATTCTGCGCCTCGGCGATCTGGCGATCCTCCGCGGTCAGGCCGTCGTCGAGCAGGCGCTGGATCACGGCCGGCGGTTTGCCCTCATACCAAGCTTCCGCGGGGCGCAGGCGGTCGGTCAGCCGAGGGTGGGTCAGCGCCAACCGCAGAATGGCGTGCTCCTCCGAACGCGCCGGTGGTGGACGTTTGGCGGCGGTGGGCCCCGTTGCCCTGTTTTCCTCCCGGAACGGCCGGCCGAACAGCCCGTGGTGGCGATCGACCTGTCGCGCGGTCAACCGCTTGAGGCTGCCCTGCGGCATGCGTTCGATCAGCTGGTGGGCCTGCTTGTTCTTGCGCGCCCGCGCGGCGGTATCGTCGCCGGGGGTGGCCTCGTCGAGATGCAGGGTCAAAAAGCGGTCGAAGCCCATCGCCTCCTGTTCGATGAAGCGATTGAAGCCCGACTGGCCCTGGGCGCGCACGAAGCTGTCCGGGTCTTCTCCCTCCGGCAGGAAGGCAAACCGCAGATCGCGGCCGTCCTGCATCAGGGGCAGGGCGACCGAGAGCGCCTTGACCGCCGCGCGGCGGCCGGCGGCATCGCCATCGA
This sequence comes from Halothiobacillus sp., assembly GCA_016278265.1. Lineage (GTDB taxonomy): Bacteria > Pseudomonadota > Gammaproteobacteria > Halothiobacillales > Halothiobacillaceae > Guyparkeria. Next base: position 101,777 of record JADQCE010000001.1, read on the forward strand.
AGCAGAACACGATCCGCTCGGTCTGCCGATAGAGCAGATCGAGTTGCTCGGCGGTCGTGGCCGTGCCCAGCGTGGCGACCGCGTGAGGGATGCCGTTTTGCGCCAGCAGGATCACGTCCATGTAGCCCTCGACCACGATCAGCTGGTCGGGGCGCTGGTCGACCTGGCGTGATTCGTACAGCCCGTAGACACCGAAGCCCTTGTGGAACAGCTCGGTTTCCGGCGAGTTGAGGTACTTGGGCTCGCCCGCCCCGATCACCCGGCCGCCGAAGCCGATCACGTGCCCGCGCGGGTCACGAATCGGGAAGATCACCCGATCACGGAATCGGTCGTAGCGGTCACCGTTGTCCCGCTGGATTAGCAGCCCCGTGGCCACCAGTTCCTCCGGGCGTGCCCGGCCGCCCAGTGCCGATTCGAGGTGGTTGCCGGGCGGGGCGAAGCCCAGCGCGAAGCGGGCGGCCGTCTCGCCGGTCAGCCCGCGTTGCTTGAGAAAGTCGATCGCCTCGCTCGACTGCTTGAGGTTGCCGCGAAACCAGTCGCTGGCCATCGCCGTGATCTGACGCAGCCGGCCGATCCGGTCGAGCTTCTCCTGGTCGCCCTGCTCGCGCGGGATCTCGAGGCCCAGCCGGCCGGCCAGGTGCTCGATGGCGGTGGGGAAGTCGAGATGGTCGAATTCCATCAAAAAGCCCACCACGTTGCCGTGCGCCCCGCAGCCGAAGCAGTGGTAGAACTGCTTGTCCGGGGTGACGTAAAACGAGGGCGTCTTCTCCTGGTGGAACGGGCAGCAGGCCGCGAATTCCTTGCCCTTCTTCTTCAGCGGCACGCGCGCGCCGATCACCTCGACGATATCCGACCGCGAGACGACTTCCTCGACGAAGGCTTCCGGGATGCGACTCATGGCGATTCTCGATCGTCGCAAATAACAGGACCGACCACCCCGGGGAGGGTGGTCGGTCCCGGATTGACGATGCCTCGAGCCGTAGCGGGCCCGCGCATCGGTTTACGCGGCCTTGTTGAGCAGGTCGAGCAGGTCACCGATCTCCATCGCCTTGGGCTTGACCAGCCAGAAGCGCTGCAGGTAGGCGTCGAAGTCCGCCAGGATCTCCTTCGCTCGGGCGCTGCCGGTGCGGCGGGCATGCTCCTCGATGATCGAACGCAGGTGCTGGCGATGCGGCTCGAGTTCGGCGGCCTGCAGGCGGTGGATGTCGACCAGCTCGTGGTTGTAGCGATCGACGAAATCCTTGGCCTCGTCGAGCACGTAGGCGAAGCCGCCGGTCATGCCCGCGCCGAAGTTGATGCCGGTCGAGCCGAGGATGGTCACCACGCCGCCGGTCATGTACTCGCAGCCGTGGTCGCCACAGCCCTCGATCACCGCCTGGGCCCCCGAGTTGCGCACCGCAAAGCGCTCACCGGCCTGACCGGCCGCGAACAGCTTGCCGTTGGTGGCCCCGTACAGGCAGGTGTTGCCGATGATCGGGGTTTCCGAGGTGGCAAAGGTACTGCCCTTGGGCGGGTAGATGACGATCTCGCCGCCGGCCATGCCCTTGCCGACGTAGTCGTTGGCATCGCCCTCGAGCTCGAGATGCAGGCCGCCGGCATTGAACACGCCGAAGCTCTGCCCGGCGATGCCGGTGAACCGCAGCTTGATCGGGTGGTCGGCCATGCCCTGGTTGCCGTGACGGCGGGCGATCTCGCCCGAGACCCGCGCGGCGATCGAGCGATCGGTGTTGCGGATCGGGTAGCTGTACTCGCCGCCGGTCATGCCCTCGATCGCGGGCATGACGTCCTTGACGATCTTCTCGGCCAGGAGACCCTTGTCATGCGGATCGTTGTGCGGCGCGACGCAGCAGTTGGGCGCATCCGAGACCATGCCGGCATCCGAGAGGATCTTGGAGAGGTCCAGGTGGCGCTGCTTGTCGGTGGCCGGCGCGCGCAGTTCGAACAGGTCGGTCCGCCCGATCAGCTCCTCGATCGAGCGCACGCCCACGCTTGCCATCAGGTGGCGGGCCTCTTCGGCGATGAAGCGGAAGTAGTTGACCAGCTTGTCGACCTCGCCCTTGAAGTGTTCCAGGCGCAGCACCTTGTTCTGCGTGGCCACGCCGGTGGCGCAGTTGTTCAGGTGACAAATGCGCAGGAACTTGCAGCCGATGGCGATCATCGGGCCGGTGCCGAAGCCGAAGCTCTCGGCGCCCAGGATGGCCGCCTTGACCACGTCCAGGCCGGTCTTCAGCCCACCGTCGGTCTGCAGGCGGACCTTGTCGCGCAGGTCGTTGGCGCGCAGGGTCTGGTGCGCCTCGGTCAGGCCCAGTTCCCACGGGCTGCCGGCGTACTTGACCGAGGTCAGCGGGCTCGCGCCGGTGCCGCCGTCGTAGCCGGAGATGGTGATCAGGTCCGCGTAGGCCTTGGCCACGCCCGCGGCAACGGTGCCCACGCCCGGCTCGGAGACCAGCTTGACCGAGACCAGGGCCTGGGGGTTGGTCTGCTTGAGATCGAAGATCAGCTGCGCCAGATCCTCGATCGAGTAGATGTCGTGGTGCGGCGGCGGCGAGATCAGTGCCACGCCCGGACGGGCATAGCGCAGCTTGCCGATGTACTCGTCGACCTTGTGGCCCGGCAGCTGGCCGCCTTCACCCGGCTTCGCGCCCTGAGCGATCTTGATCTGCAGCACCTCGGCGTTGACCAGGTAGTGCGGCGTGACACCGAATCGACCGGAGGCGATCTGCTTGATCTTGCTCATCTTCGGTGTGTTGTAGCGCGCCGGGTCCTCGCCTCCCTCACCGGAGTTCGAACGGGCGCCCAGGCGGTTCATCGCCTCGGCGATGGTTTCGTGCGCCTCGGGGGAGAGCGCGCCGAGGCTCATGCCGGCCGAGTCGAAGCGCGAGACGATCGATTCGATCGGCTCGACCTCGTCCAGCGGGATCGGCGAGACATTCTCCTTGAGGTGGAACATGTCGCGGAAGGCGGCCACCGGGCGCTCGTTGACGTGGGCGGCGTATTCCTCCCAGGCCGTGTAGTCGTCTTCCTTGACCGCCTTTTGCAGCGTCTGGACCACGTCCGGGTTGTAGGCGTGGTACTCGCCGCCGTCGATGTACTTCAAGAGGCCACCCTGGCGCGGCAGCTTGCGCTTGGTGAAGGCTTCCTTGATCAGGATCTTCTGGTCGGCCTCCAGATCGACGAAGCTCGCACCGGCCACGCGGCTGGTGGTGTCCTTGAAGCAGAGATCGACGACCTCGTCGGCCAGGCCGATAATCTCGAACAACTGGGCGCCGCGGTAGCTCGCGACCGAGGAGATGCCCATCTTCGACAGGATCTTCTTCAGGCCCTTGTTGATACCCTTGACGTAGTTGCCGGCCAGCTTGTCGGCCTGCTTGACGTCGATCTGGTTGCGACGACGCATGTCGTTGATCGACTCGAAGGCGAGATACGGGAATACCGCGGTCGCGCCGTAGCCGATCAATACCGCGCTGTGGTGCGAATCACGGGCGGTGGCAGTCTCGACGACGATGTTCGCGTCGGTGCGCAGGCCCTCGCGGATCAGGCGGTGGTGCACCGCGCCGGTGGCCAGCAGGGCGTGGACCGGCAGGCGGTCGGCCGCGATGTTCCGGTCGGAGAGGACCAGTACGGTGTGCTCGCCCTGGATGGCGGCAACGGCCTCGTCGGTGATGCGACGGACGGCCGCCTCCAGGCCCTCGCTCGGCTCGTAGTTGAGCTCGATGCGCTGCGAGGAGAATTCCTTGTCCGCGAGCTTGGTCAGGGCCTCGAAGCGCGCCGGTGTCAGGATCGGGCTTTCCAGTTGCACGCGATGGGCGTGCTCCGGGGTTTCCTCGAAGACGTTCCGCTCGCGGCCGATCAGGGTCTCGAGCGACATCACCACCGCCTCGCGCAGCGGGTCGATCGGCGGGTTGGTCACCTGGGCGAACTGCTGGCGGAAGTAGTCGAACAGCGAGCGCTGGGTCTGCGAGAGCACGGCCATCGGCGTGTCGTCGCCCATCGAGCCGATCGCTTCCTGGCCGTTCTCGGCCAGTACGCGGATAATCTCGTCGCGCTCCTCGTAGGAGAGCAGGAAGGCCTTCTCGTAGGTCCGCACCGTGTCGGGGTCCATCGGCTCGCGGGACAGCACTTCCTCGTCGGTGACCGAGTTCTTCAGACGAACAGACTGTTCACGCAGCCACTGGCGGTACGGCTTGCGGGTCTTGAGCTGGCCGTCGATGTCCGGCGGCAGCAGCAGCTTGCCCTCGGCGGTGTCGACCGCCACCATCTGGCCCGGGCGCACGCGGCCCTTCTGCACCACGTCTTCGGGTGCGTAGTCCCAGACGCCGATTTCGGAGGCGAGCGTGATGTGGCGATCCTTGGTGATCACCCAGCGGGCCGGGCGCAGGCCGTTGCGGTCCATGGCGCAGGCGACGAAGCGCCCGTCGGTCATGACGATGCCGGCCGGGCCGTCCCACGGCTCCATGTGCAAGGAGTTGAACTCGTAGAAGGCGCGCAGATCGGCGTCCATGTGCTCGATGTTCTGCCAGGCCGGCGGCACGATCAGACGCATGGCGTGGAACATGTCCAGCCCGCCGGTGATCAGCACCTCGAGCATGTTGTCCATGGACGAGGAATCCGAGCCGGTGGTGTTGACCAGCGGCTGGATGCGGTTCATGTCCGGGATTAGCGGCGAGGAAAACTTGGCCGCGCGTGCCAAGGCCCAGTTGCGGTTGCCGCGGATGGTGTTGATCTCACCGTTGTGGGCGAGGTAGCGGAACGGCTGGGCAAGCTTCCACTCGGGGAAGGTGTTGGTCGAGAAGCGCTGGTGGAAGACCGCCTGCGAGGACTCGAGCGCCGGATCGTTGAGGTCCTTGTAGAAGCGCGGCAGGTCCTCGGGCATCAGCAGGCCCTTGTAGGAGATGACCTGGCTGGCCAGCGAGGGGATGTAGAAGTCCGGATCGTCGTGGATCAGGTTCTCGGCATCACGGCGGGCGACAAACAGGGCGGCGTTGAACTGTCGCTCGTCCATGCCCTCGGCCGGCGTGATGAACAGGTGTTCGATCTCCGGGCGCTTCTCGGCCGACATTTCGCCGAGGACCGACGGGTCGGTCGGCACGGTGCGCCAGCCGGCAAGGTTCAATCCCTGCTCGGCGATCGCGCCAATCAGGGCCTCGCGGGCCCGCTCGCGCTTGGTCTCATCGCGGGAGAAGAACACCACGCCCACGGCGTAGATCTCGGGTAGGTCGATGCCCTGAGCGCTTGCCGCCTGACGGAAGAAGCCGTCGGGCTTTTTCAGCAACAGGCCGCAGCCATCGCCCGATTTGCCGTCGGCGGAAATGCCGCCGCGGTGGGTCATGCGAGCCAGCGCACCGATCGCGGTCGATACCAGGCCGTGGCTGGCCTGGTCGTCCATGTGGGCGATCAGGCCGAAGCCGCAGTTCTCTTTCTCGAAACTCGGGTGGTACAGACCTTGGGTGGGGGCTTGGCTCATGAGTTGCGCAACCTCTTGGATTCTTCCGGCTTGCCGGGCGAGCGACGCTCATCCCGCCCTCGGCTTTGGCGGCCCGGCCGTCTCGTCGGTGCGCTTTGACAGCGCCCCTACAGCCCAGGTGCCGACCGTGGTTCGATGTGCGCCCGTATCCGGGGGATTTGGGCAAAATGGGCCGGAATTTTACCGGCCCGGGGGGAATCAGGCAAATCGATATATCGGCGCGTCTCCGCCGTGGAGTCGGCGGGTGACGGGCCGGGGGGTGGGTGGGGCTGCGGATTGCCCCGCGGCCCGCCTCGAGGCAATGCCGCGATGCCCTTAATCCGCGGCGTCGACGAGCCGGTCCTGGATCGCACCCACCGAGCGTGGATAGGGCTTGAGATCGCGCAACGCGGTCGGCAGCGAGGCGATGGCGTGCTCGGCTCGTTCGGCCGAAGCGAAATCACCGAAAGTCACTGTGTAGAGGACCTTGCCGTTGATCGACTGGGTGTAGATGCGCCACTGATCACGCGGCTGCTCGTCGGTCGCGAAACGCTCGATCATCCCCTCGGCGCCGTCGAGATTGCCGAAGGCGGCCAACTGAATGGCGGCCCGGGCGCGTGGCTGATCGCGGAACCAGGCGTTATCGACGTCCGCTGTTGGCGTGGATGCGGCGGTGCCACGGGCGTCTGCCGTGACGGGAGCCGCCGCGGCCTCATCGTCTTGTTCCACGACGTCGGCGTTGGACGTCTCGCGGCCGTCGGTTGACTCAGCGGCATCGCTGTCGGCCGAGACGTCCTCGGCAGGGACTGACGCGTTGCGCTCCTTCAGGCTTTCGTCCGGGAACGGAACGTATGGCGGCAGGCCATGGTCGACCGGCGCGGCGGCCTCAGTCTGATTCTCGCCGTCGGTGGTCTCATCGGTCGAGGCAGTGGCGGTGCTCGATGTCTCGCGGCCGGCTTCCTCGCTCGCTGGTTGTTGCCCGGTGCTCTCCGCGTCGGCCGCGGTTGATGCGCCGGATTGCTCGTTCGACTCGTTTACGGTGATCGCGCTTTCGGTGTCCGAGGGTGTGGGGTCGTCCGAGCGGCCGAGCAGGGCGAACACGCCAATGGCGACGACGGCGACGCTGATGCCCGCGGCGATCAGCAGGGTCGGGCTGGCCCAGGGCGGGCGACTTGCCGGCGCCGGCCGGGAAGGCTGGCTGTCTGCCGGCGGGGCTGAGGCCGTTGTCGTGGCGGCCGCGGCGGCGTTATCCGGGGTGCCCGCGGCGGCCGCCGGTGCTGCAGCGGCCGCTTGCGTGCTGCCGAGCAACTGGGCGCAATGCAGGTCGGCGACCAGGCCGGCCAGCGGTTGGGCCGTTTCCGCCTGTTCACAGAGGCCGGCAGCGCCGACCAGGAGGAACAGGATGCGTTCGCGTGCAAGCTCGTGCGACTGGGTGATCAGGTCAAACAGGGCATCGGCGGCGCTGGATGCCAGCCATTGGTCGGCGTTCTCCACCACGATCAGGAGCCGCTCCTGTCCCTCAAGCGTAGCGGTGGCGGCGCTGATCAGCTGGTCGATGGTCTCGATGCCGGCAGACAGTTGCAGGACGGTGCTCAACTGGTCGATCAGGGCGGCCGAGCCGTTGCCAGTGTCGGCACGCAGCACGACCGGGCGGACCTGGCGGGGCAATTTTTGGCCGATGAGCTTGACGAAGGCGCGACGCTCGGCGGCCGAGTCTCCCTCGACGACCATGAACCGGTCGGAATACTTGGCGTACTGGACGATTCGTTCGGCCTGTTCCAGGGCGTGTTCCGTCGCTTCGGTCATGGCAGCATCCTTCGTTGCTTGAGTCGGTAGTTGTATGAACGTTCAGTCGGCGGCCCGCGTGGCCTCGATGGTGGCGCGAATGGCGTCGTCCGCCACCCGGTCCACCAGGCGTGCCTGGCCGAGTCGTCCCAGCAGGACGAGTCGCAGGCGACCCTCCTCGACCTTCTTGTCGCTGTCCATCAATTCGCGCAGGCGGTCGGTGGAGAGATCGGCCGGGGCCCGGGTGGGTAGACCGGCCGATTCGATCAAGGTTTCGATGCGTTGGACCGTGGGCGTGTCGATCAGGCCGAGGCGATGGGACAAGTCGGCCGCCATGCACATGCCCGCGCCGACTGCCTCGCCGTGCAACCAGCGCCCGTACCCCATGCCCGCCTCGATGGCGTGACCGAAGGTGTGGCCCAGGTTGAGCAGGGCGCGAATGCCGCCTTCGCGCTCGTCCTGGCGGACGATCTCGGCCTTGATCAGGCAGGATTGGCGGATCGCCTCGGTCAGTGCGCCCTTGTCACGCTGGCGCAGCGCATCGATATTGGTCTCGATCCAGTCGAGGAAATCCTCGTCCCAGAGCAGCCCGTACTTGATCACCTCGGCCAGCCCGGCCGAGAGCTCGCGATCCGGGAGCGTGTCGAGGCTGCCGGTATCGGCCAATACGCAGCGCGGTTGATAGAAGGCGCCAATCATGTTCTTGCCGCGCGGGTGGTTGACGCCGGTCTTGCCGCCCACCGAGCTGTCGACCTGGGCGAGCAGGGTGGTGGGCACCTGGATAAAGGGCACGCCGCGCTGAAAACTCGCCGCGGCAAAGCCGGTGATGTCGCCGATCACGCCGCCGCCCAGGGCAATCAGGGTGGTCTTGCGATCCACCTGCTTTTCCATCAGGAAGTCGTAGATGCGCTCGAGTGTCTCGAGGGTCTTGTATTGCTCGCCGTCGGGCAGGGCGATCAGGTCGACGCGCTTGTCGGCCGCCTCCAGCGCCTGCGTCAGTCGCTCGGCATACAGCGGCGCGACGGTGGTGTTGCTGACGATCACGGCCCGCGAGGAGGGCACGAACCGGGCGATCTGCTCGCCGTCGATCAGCCCGGCGCCGATGAAGATGGGGTAGCTGCGCTCGCCCAGGTCCACGTTGACGGTGGTGGGCTGCGAGATGGGAGCGGCTGGATCGTGCATGATCGGTGCCCTGTCGGCTGCGGTTCGTCAGAAATCGACGGCCCCGTGGGCCGCCTTGGGAAACTCTGCACGATTCGATGGCATCTCTGGCTTGCGGGTTCGTTCGCAATCAAGGCGCCGGCCCGAAGGCGGGCTTGTTGCCCGTCGAGAGACGGCAACGCCGAGTGCGGGCAAACCCGCGAGCCCCATCCGGGCGGGCCGCCAAGGACCCATCTGCGGCGTTACAGCCCTTGTGAAGGGCGACGGCCCTTCACGGCGGACTGCGCCTTGCATCTGGGCCCTTGGCGGTCCCGCAGAGACGCTATCGAATCGTGCAGAGTTTCCCTTGCTAAGTCTACATCAACCGGTCGGCTTGTCGTCGGCCTCAAGCCCGCTCTGCCGGCAGGCAGCGAGGATGCGATCGGCCATCGCCCGCGGGGTCTGGCCGCCGGTTTCCAGCATTACGTGGGCCGTTTCCCGATAGAGTGGATCGCGTTCGTCCATCAGTCGCTGCAGCGTCGCCCGCCGGTCGCTGTTTTGCAGCAGCGGTCGTTGGGTGTCGTGCTGGGTTCGTTCGAACTGGCGTTCCACCGAAGTGAACAGATAAACCACCAGGCCGTTTTGCCGCAGCAGTTCCCGGTTGTCCGCGCGCAGTACCGCCCCGCCACCAGTGGCGACCACCATGTCCTTGCCTGCAGTCAGGTCGGCGAGCATGTCGTGCTCCCGCTCACGGAACCCTGCCTCGCCTTCGATATCGAAAATCAGGGGGATGCTCGCGCCGGTGCGCTTCTCGATTTCGCGGTCGGAGTCGTGAAACTGCCAGCCGAGGCGGTTGGCGAGGATCCGGCCGACGGTGGTCTTTCCGGCCCCCATCGGGCCGATCAGGATGATATTGCGCATGTGATCCGATTATACCGACAGGGGACACGAAAAACCCCGCCGAAGCGGGGTTGGTTTTCCACTGAGTGTCTTGATCAGTTGTTGATCAGCTCGCCGCGGTTGTGGTTCGCCAGGTTGTCGCGGTCGATGATCTTCGGCGTGACGAAGATCAGCAGCTCGAAGCGGGAATCGTCGGTGATGCGGTTCTTGAACAGGTTGCCGATACCCGGCAGGTCACCGAAGAAGGGTACCTTCTCCAGCTGGGTGGTGTTCTCGAACTCGTAGATGCCGCCGAGCACCACGGTCTGGCCGTTCTTGACCTGGACCTTGGTCTGCACCTCGCGGGTATTGATCGGCGGCTCGCCGTTGATCGCGCGCGTGTAGTCCGGCTCGTCCTTCTGTACCAGGATGTCCATGATCACCATGTCATTGGGCGTGATCTGCGGGGTGACCTCGGTCTTGAGCAGGGCCTCCTTGAACTGGATGTTCGAGATGGCGCCGCCGCCGGAGGCCGTCTGCGACTGGTACGGGATTTCCATGCCTTGCGAGATAACTGCCTTGTGACCGTTGGTGGTGATCACCTTCGGGTTGGAGACGATCTTGCCGGTTCCCTCGCTCTGCATGGCCTGGAGCTCGAGGTTCAAGAGCACGTTCGAGCCGAGGATGGCTAGGCCCAGCGAGCCGGTCGGGTCGCTCGCGATCGGCGTGTTGACCATCCACGAGCCCGGGTTACTCCCGAAGTTGCCGGCGTTCGAAATCGTTTGACCGGTGCCATCTGTGGGGAGGTTGGCCGAGTTGGAAATAGTTGGTGTCTGCGACCCAAGGCCCACGGTGCTGCCGGCGCGGTTGAAGCCGGCATTCACGCCCCAACGTACGCCCAACTCCCGCGAGAAGTTGTCCGTGGCAATTACGATGCGGGTCTCGATCAGGACCTGCTTGACCGGCTTGTCGATCTGGTCGATCAGTCCACGTACACGATCGAGCGCCGCGGTGGTGTCGGTCACGATCAGGGTGTTGGTTCTAGCGTCCACCGTGATCGAGCCGCGGCGGCTGAGGAAGTTGCCGTCACTCTTCTTATCGCTTTCACCCTCGCCGAGGCCCGAACTCTGCCGCACGAGGGCCGCGATGTCGCCGGCCTTGGCGTAGTTGACCTGCACGATGTCGGTGATCAACGGCGCCAGTTGCTGGGCCTGTTCGCGGGCGGCCAGTTCGGCCTTGTCGCGGGCAGCGATCTCCTCGGTGGGCGCGACATAGATGACGTTGCCGTTCTTGCGCGAGGACAGACCCTTGGTGGTCATGATCAGGTCGAGGGCCTGGTCCCAAGGGACGTTCTCGAGCCGTAGGCTGATCGAACCCTGCACGCTGTCGCTGATCACGATGTTGTTGCCGGTGAAGTCGGCGATCAGTTGCAGCAGCGGGCGGACCTGAATGTCCTGGAACTTCAGTGTCAGGCGTTCGCCGGTGTACTCCTTCTTGCCAAGCGCGGTCCGTTGCTCTTCCTCGGGGATTGGCTGCACCTCGATGACCAGGCGGTTGCCGGTCTGGTAGGCGAGATGCTCGCCGGCATCCTTGGTCCGGAGTGTGACTCGGCTGCCGTTGCCTTCGCGGCGGACGTCGACGCGTTCGACCGGTGTGGCGAAGTCGTTGACGTTGTAGCCGCCTTCCACGAGACGGGTGCCGGGGAGGTGCACGACGATCTGGCTACCTTGACGGCGAATATCCATCGGCGCCTCGGTACTGCCGACATCAAGCAGCAGCCGGCCAGCGCCGCTCGAGGCACGACGGAAGTCGATCGGCTGGCCGGCATCCATGGCCGTGGCCTCGGAGCTGCCGCGATCGGTCACGGCCATGCCGCTTGCCGTCGTCGTGGCCTGTTCTACCCGATCAAAGGAGACGGTCAGGCGGTTGCCGGCTTGATTGATCGAATAGGGCACTGACTGATCGAGGTTGAATACCGCTCGGGTCTTGCCGTTCGCCTCGGCCAGCATGACCGAATTGACCGCCCCCAAGCCGATCGAGGTCTGGCGAGAGCCGGTTTCGTTGTCCACGTCGGGTAAGTCGATCGCCACCCGGGCCGGGTTGTCGATCTTGAAGCTGCCCGGCTCGCCGGCCAACGGCTCGGAGAGGTTGAAGTGCACTTGTACCGTGCCGTCGCTGGTGCGGTCGTAGGTGATCTCGTTGAGATCACCGGCCAGTGCCAGGCACGGAGCCAAGGCGGCGGCCATGGTGATGGCTGGGAGGCCAAGCCCTCGACGCAGTCCGGTGCTCAGGCGTGAAGGTTTCTTGAGGTTATCCATATCGCTGCTTCCCATCATTTAGCTCCGGCCGCTCTGAGACTTGACGACCGTTGTCTGTTTTTTCCAGCCACCCTGTCCATCGGGCACGACTTCCTCCAGCGTGACGCTGGTCTCACCGATCTCCATCACTTCGCCGTAGTTGCGACCCATGTGGTCGCCCAGCATCACCTCGTGGATGACACCGTTGCCGTCACGGATCAGGGCGTAGGTGTTGCCCTGACGATTGATGATGCCGCGCATGGCAAGCGCATCCAGCGGGAACTGTTCCAGCGGTTCCTTGGGACGGTCGATGTCCGGCTTGAGGCCATCCGAGTCGTCCACGTCGTCTTCCTTGGGCGGCATGAATGGCGTCCGGGCCTCTTCCGGCACGCTGTAGGCGTATTTCGGCAGGGGTTTCATCTCCGGGATCGGCTCGATCTTGCCACCCGGGCGGGCCTCCAGCTCGGCGACTTTCTGTTTGAGATCGGTCATGTCCTGGGCACATCCGCTGACGGCGCCGATCAGAACGAGCCCCGAGCCGATCAATCCCAGTCGGGTCAGGCCGGTTCGCTTGTGATCCGTGTTCATTGACCGCCTCCTTGCTCGCCACTTTCGAGATACCGGTAGGTCTTCGCCTGGATGCCCATCGTCAGTTCGCGCGAGTTGTCCGCATCGTCAACGGTGCTGGCGTCACGCGGCTTGATCGCCGGGTTGTGTAGGGTGACGATCCGAGGCAGGTTGGCCGTGTCGCTGATGAACTGCGTCAGTTCGCGGTAGGTGCCGCGCAGCGACAGGTGATAGGTCATTTCGGCATAGAAGTCATGCTTGACCTCGCTGCCAGGCCGGATCTGCTCGTTCTTCAGCCCGTTGGAAAGCGAGGTTTGGGCGACATTGTCGATCAGGTTCTCCGCCTCGCGCTTGTTCGGCAGCTGGCGCAGCAGCTCGCCAAAACGGGTCTCCATTTCCTTGATCTGGGCCTGGTAGGCTTCCAGGTTGGCCGCCAGGCGCTGCTTCTGGTCGACGGTCTGCAGCAGCGATTGTTCTTCACGCTGTTCGCGCTCGAGCAGTTCCTTCTGCGGCAGGGTGTCGAAATACACCACCCCGCCAACGATCAGCACGAACACGAAGGCGAAGATAACCAGTCGGGTGCCGAGCGAGGTCAGACCGATGGTCTGAAAATCGAGATTTCTCAGTTCGTTGAGATCCATGGCTCAGTTCTCCTGGTCCGCGTCGTCTTCCTTGGGCGGCGTGATCTTCGCTTCGATCGAGAACACGTACTGGCCGGCGTTGGCCGTCTGATCCGAGCTCTCGGCAAGGATGCCCGAGCCGACCAGGCTGGCGCTGCCGATGTAGTCGGCACTGTTCAACCGGCGTAGATAGGCGGCGACCCGTGCCTGGGCGTCGGCCTTGCCCTGGATGCTGATCTTTTCGTCGTTGGTTACCGTCACGTCGGTCAGCTGGACGCCATCCGGCAGGGTAGTGATGAAGTTTTCCACCAGGTGGACGATCGTCGGCCGGCTGGACTGGAGCTTCTCGATGACCTGCATGCGGGCGGTCAATTCGGCCTTGCGCTGCTTGAGCTCGTTGATCGTCTGGATCTGGCGGTCGAGCTTCTTGATCACGTCCTCGAGGTAGGCGTTGCGGGCCTGCTGGTTCTCGATCTGCGACTGCATGTAGCTGTGAATGCCAAAGGCGACGCCAACGGCGATCAGGGCGGCCAGCACGAGGTGGACGACAAAGTCGCGTTGCCGCTTCTGGCGCCGTTCCTCGCGCCAGGGGAGAAGGTTGATCCGTCTCATCAGTCGAAGCTCCTTAACGCAAGCCCGCAGGCAATCAGCATTGCGGTGCCGTGCCGAGCCATTTGCTCGGCGGACACGCCAGGTCCTTTGGCGAGTGCGGCGAACGGATTCGCCAGCCGGGTCGGTACCCCGGTCTCGTTGTTGATGCGCTCGACGGCGCCGGCGGTATTGGCCGCGCCGCCCCCGAGAAGTATCAGGTTGACGGTGCTGCCGCTGGATTCGGAGTAGTAATATTGGATGAATCGCTCGATGTTCATGGCGAGCGAATCGAGGTAGGGCTGCAGCACCTTGCGGGGGTAGTCCTCGGGCAGGCTGTCGTCACGCTTTCGCTCTTCGGCCTCTTCCAGCGTCAAGCCGTACTGGGCGGCGATCTCGCTGGTGAGCTGCTGGCCACCGCCTTCGTGCTCGCGCGTATAGACGATGTCGTCGCCGACGAAGATGCTCAATGTCGTGGTGGTGTCGCCGAGATCGAAAACCGCCACCGGCTGGGAACGTTCTTCGGGGGCGAGTGTCGGAGCAAGTATCTCGGTAAACGCGTTTTGCAGGGCAAACGATTCGATATCGACCACGTCCACCGTCATGCCAGCCGCCTCGGCTACCGCCACCCGACTATCGACGTTGTCGGTGCGAGTGGCGGCCATCAGGACGTCGACGCCCTCCGACTCGCCGGTGCGACGCTTCTTCTGCTTGCCGAGGATGTCGGTCTGGACCGGTTCGAAGTCGAAGTTGACCTCGTCGATCGGAAAGGGGATGTACTGGTCGGCTTCCAGCCGTACCTGCTCCTCGAGCTCAAACTCGTCACCCGGGTTGTCGATATGCAACACCCGGCTCACGGCCGAGGAGGTTGGCACCGCCATGGACAGGTGCCGACCTTTGAGTCGGACGCGCCGAACGGCCCGCGTCAGCGCGTCCGCAACGGCTTCCGTGTCGGTGATCGATTTGCCCTGGACGGCCCCCTGCGGCAGCGGTTCGATGGCGAATGCCGTGGTGCGATAACCACCGCGGCTTTTTTCCAGTTGGATTAGCTTGACGGCGGTCGAACTGATGTCGACCCCGAGGCGAGCGGGTTTAGCGCTGAATAGTGGCACGGTCATTCCCTTCCTTTTGAGCGTGCGTTAAGGTTTCGCACACACGCACCTTGTCTCCCAGAGATGCATCCTATGGCATAACCGTCGCGCTTGTCGACAACGGCGCTGATGCGTGCTCGCAACAACAGGTCACTGGGCCTTTTTCTCTCTATTCGAATGAAGCTTATCAAGATTGTTTTCTATCTGGTTGGTTTGGGGCTGATTTTTGCCCTTGCCGGCATCGGTGTCCTGTATCATGTTTACAACACCCAGCTACCCAGTGTCGACGAATTGGGCGAGGTGCGGTACCAGATGCCGATGCGGATCCACGACCGCGAGGGCGGGCTGATCGCGGAGTTTGGCAACCAACGTCGGTTCCCCGTTTCCTACGATCAGCTGCCGCCGGTCGTCGTGGATGCGTTCGTTGCTGCCGAGGATGACCGCTTTTTCGAGCACATCGGGGTGGATTTTCTGGGGCTGGCGCGTGCGGCCGTCGAACTAGTGCGCACCGGCGAGAAGTCGCAGGGCGGCTCGACCATCACGATGCAGGTGGCGCGCAACTTCTATCTCGGGCGGGAGAAGACCTACACCCGCAAGCTTTACGAGATCTTGCTGGCGGTGAAGATCGAACGGGCCTTCAGCAAGGAAGATATCCTCGCGCTGTATCTCAACAAGATATTCATGGGCCACCGGGCCTATGGGGTCAAGGCGGCGGCTCAGGTCTACTTCGACAAGGACCTGCCGGAGCTGACGGTTGCGGAGGCGGCGATGCTGGCTGCCCTGCCGAAGGCCCCTTCGACCACTAACCCCGTCAGCGATCCCGAACGTGCCTTGGCGCGGCGCGCCTACGTGCTGGGACGCATGCTCAAGCTGGGTCTGATCGACCAGGCGACGTTCGATCGCTCGATCGATGAACCCCTGCCGGGGCGCCTTTACACGTCGGCCGATGTGAAGACCCCCGCGCCCTACGCTGCGGAAATGGCGCGTAGCGACTTGGTCGAGAAATATGGCCAGGAAGCGTACGAAATGGGACTGGCGGTGCACACCAGCATCGATCCCGAGGCGCAGCGGTCCGCGACGCGCTCTTTGCGACGGGCATTGATCGACTACGACCAGCGCCATGGTTACCGTGGTCCGGAGGCTGATTGGAGTGAATGGCTCGAGGATCGCGAGGCGTTGGAAAAGCAGCTGGCGGAGACCGGCCGGGTTGGCGGGTTGTTGCCGGGTGTGGTGTTGGAGGTCGATGCGGCCGAGGCGCGTGTACTGGCGCGAGACGCGGGCGAGGTGGTACTCCACCTCGACGCGATGCGCTGGGCCTGCGAATACCAAGACATCGATCGCTGCGGGCCGAAGCCCAAGGCGGTCGACGAGGTGTTGGACCGAGGCGATCTGATTCGGGTCGAGCCGGTCGAGTCCGGCGAGGGCATGGCTTATCGGCTGGCACAGATCCCGGAGGTGACCGGGGCTTTTGTCGCACTCGATCCGTCGAGTGGGGCGATTCGGGCCATGGTCGGCGGCTTCGACTTCTTCCAGGGCAGTAAATTCAACAACGTCACCCGGGCCGAACGACAGCCGGGCTCCGGGTTCAAGCCTTACCTTTACTCCGCGGCCCTCGATCAGGGATTTACCTGGGCGAGCATGATCAACGACTCGCCGGTTGTGGTGGAGGATGGCGTTCGACAGGGTATCGATTGGCGCCCAAGCAATTACGGTCGCAGTTTCGGTGGCATGCGCCGTATGCGTGACGCCCTGACGCATTCGGTGAACCTGGTTTCCATCCGGCTGGCGCAAGCCGTTGGCACCCCGGTGGTCCTGGAGTATGCGGGGCGCTTTGGCTTGCCGGTGGAGGAGTGGGAGCCAACCCTGTCGATGGCGTTGGGCAGCTACACCTTGACCCCGCTGGACCAGGTCGCCGGCTTCGCCGTGTTTGCCAATGGGGGTTATCGTGTCGCGCCTTTCCTAGTCACCGAGGTGGATAACCCGGACGATGGCGTGATCGATTCGCACCCGGCGGTCAGCCTCTGCGACAACTGTCCGGTCGATACGGCCGATCCGAGCCTCGCCCCGCGGGTTATTTCGGCACAGAACGCCTTCCTGATGCGTTCGGGGCTGCGGGGCGTAGTACGTGAGGGTACCGGGGTGCGCGCTTGGAGGGCGTTGGAACGGGAGGATATCGGCGGGAAGACCGGCACGACCAATGACCAGCGCGACGCCTGGTTCAGCGGCTTCGGGCCCGGTTGGGTGGCCGTTGCCTGGGTCGGGTTTGCCGACAACAGCGAACTTGGGAGGCGCGAGACGGGTGGCAAGGCGGCGCTGCCGATGTGGATCGACTTCATGCGTGACATGCTGCCACCGCCCGGGGAGGCCGAGGAGCCGCCGGAAGGGATCGTTACCGCGTGGATCGACCGGGATACCGGCAAACGCGTGCCGGAGGGGCACCCGGGGGCAATTCGCGAGTATTTCGATTCGACCAACCCGCAGGCCAGCCTTCCCAAAGAGGATGCGGCGGCCGCGTCAGGCACGTCGCGCGAGGTAATCGACAACCTGTTCTGACCGTTGAGGCGACGGTGGTTTCGATCGCCGTTCATGCGAATAAGGAGAAGTGCGAGATGGGGCCGGCTTCACTGGAATTGTTGCGTCGAGCGGCGCGTCACGCGGCCGAGGCCCCGGGCCAACCCCGCCGCGATTCATTGCGCGCCGCTGCGGATGAGCTGGGCGAGACCCTTGATCCTCGCTTTCGCGCCGCAGACCTGGAGCGCCTCGAACTGGAACTGAGTCAGTATCTGGCGACCTTTCGCCCCGAACAGCGAGAGCAGCTGGCGACTCTCCGGCGGGCTGCGCTCGAGGCGATGGGCTTCTTCGCCGAGTTCCGGCCGCGGTTGGTGGGCGACGTGCTCACTGGAACGGCCGATGAGTATTCGTCGATCGTGCTGCAGCTGTTCGCCCCAACCCCCGAGCGCGTCATCGAGTGTTTGCTTGGTCACGACATCCCCTTCGAGGAGTCCGAGACCAGCTATCAATATCGTGACGGGCGACAGGAACGGGTGTCGGTATTCACCTTCGGTGCCGGCGACGACCATATCGTGTTGGAGGTCTTTCCCGAGGAGCGGCTGCGCGAGACGCCGGTCGTGCCTGGCGGAGCTAAGTTGCGTCGTGGCTCCCGCCGGCAACTCGAAGCGCTCATGCAGGAAGGGGCGGTGGACGCGCCCTGAAAGGTTTGGCTGATCGCCTGGTGCGGATCTGATTGCGCGGCGGCGTAACGCTCCTGGCGATCCCGTCGGCGCTCAACAAAAATGCCCCCGATGTCGGGGGCATTTTTGGTGGATCAATCAGGAGCGGCGTCTTTGGTCAGTCGCGTGCGCTCAAACGATGCACCGCGTCGACGAGCACCTTGACCTTGTCCGGGTTGACGTGTTGGTGGATGCCGTGGCCGAGGTTGAAGACGTGTCCGGGATTGGGGCCGAATTCTTCGAGGATGCGGGCGACCTCGCGTTCGATCACCTCGTCGGGCGCGTAGAGTACGCTCGGATCGAGGTTGCCCTGCAGGGCGACGCGATCACCGACTCGCTCGCGGATGGTGTCGAGGTTCACGGTCCAGTCCAGCCCGATGCCGTCGGCACCCGTATCCGCCATCAGGGAGGCCCATTGGCCGCCGCCCTTGGTGAACAGCGTGACCGGGACGTAGCTGCCGTCCGGACGCTCGCGGTGCAGGCCGTCCACGATGCGCTGCATGTACTGCAGCGAGAAGTCGCGGTAGTCATGCGGGGCGAGTACGCCACCCCAGGTGTCGAACACCATCAGTGACTGGGCGCCGGCTTCGATCTGGGCGTTGAGATACTCGGTCACGGCGTCCGCGAGCCGGCCGAGCAGATCGTGTGCCGCCTTGGGATCGCTGTACACCAGCCCCTTGACCTTGGCGAAGTCCTTGGTGCCGCCGCCCTCGACCATGTAGGTCGCCAGCGTCCACGGGCTGCCGGTAAATCCGATCAACGGCACGCGCCCGTCCAGGGCCTTGCGGATGGTCGACACGGCGTTCATCACGTAACCGAGGTCCGAGCCCATGTCGGGCTTCGGCAGGCGGGCGATGTCGGCGGCCGAGCGCACCGGACGCTCGAACACCGGGCCTTCGCCCGCCACGAACTTGAGTCCCAGCCCCATGGCATCGGGGATGGTCAGGATGTCGGAGAACAGGATCGCCGCGTCGAGGTCGTAGCGTTCGAGCGGCTGGAGGGTGACCTCGCAGGCCAGATCCGCCGAGCGGCACAGGTCCATGAAACTCCCGGCGCGCTGACGTGTGGCGCGGTATTCCGGCAGGTAGCGGCCCGCCTGACGCATGATCCAGATCGGGGTGCGATCGACGGGCTGGCGGGCCAGCGCACGTAACAGGCGGTCGTTCTGCAGCGGAGCGGTCATGAAGCTTATACGTCCAGGTAGTCGAGAATGCCGAAGGCCGCGTTGCGTCCCTCAAAGACGGCCGTGACGACGAGATCCGCGCCACGCACCATGTCGCCGCCGGCGAAGATCTTGGGATTGCTGGTCTGGAACGCGGGACCGCCTTGTTGCTGGTGCACGACCACGCGACCGCTGGCATCGAGCTCGATCTTCTGCGGTTCGAACCAATCGGCCGGCGAGGGGCGGAAGCCGAAGGCAATCAGTACGGCATCGGCCTCGATCACCTGTTCGGACCCCTCGATCGCCACCGGCCGGCGGCGACCGCGCTCGTCCGGCTCGCCCAGGCGCGTCTCGACGAATTTCACGCCGGTGACGTGTCCGCCTTCGCCGAGCACCTCGACCGGCTGCAGGTTGAAGCTGAAGTGAGCCCCTTCCTCGCGGGCGTTCTTCACCTCGCGGCGCGAGCCCGGCATGTTGTCCTCGTCACGTCGATAGACGGTGGTGACCTTGGCTGCACCCTGGCGCAGGGAAGTGCGGGTGCAGTCCATCGCCGTGTCACCGCCGCCGAGGACGACCACGCGCTTGTCCTTGACGCTGATGTAGGGGTAGTCGCCGCCAAATTCGAGCAGGTGATTCGTGTTGCCGATCAGGAAGGGCAGCGAGGCGTGCACGCCCTCGAGGTCCTCGCCCGGGAAGCCACCCTGCATGGCGTTATAGGCGCCCATGCCCATGAATACCGCGTCGAACTCGCCGAGGAGGTCATCGATGGAGATGTCCTTGCCGACCTCGGTGTTGAGGCGAAATTCGATGCCCATCCCCTCGAAGATCTCGCGACGGGTTTCCATCACGTGCTTCTCGAGCTTGAACGACGGGATGCCGAAGGTGATCAGTCCACCGATCTGCGGGTGGCGGTCGAACACCACGGCCTTCACGCCGTGACGCGCCAGGATGTCCGCACAACCCAGGCCGGCCGGCCCGGCGCCGATCACGGCAACGCGCTTGTCGGTGGGCACCACGTCGGACATGTCTGGACGCCAGCCCAGCTTGAACGCCTCGTCGGTGATGTACTTCTCGACCGAACCAATGGTGACCGCGCCAAAGCCATCATTCAGGGTGCAGGCGCCTTCGCAGAGGCGGTCCTGCGGGCAGACGCGGCCGCAGACTTCCGGCAGGGAGTTGGTCTTGTGCGCCATCTCCGCGGCCTCGAGCAGGTTGCCTTCGGCGATCAGCTTGAGCCAGTTGGGGATGTAGTTGTGGACCGGGCACTTCCATTCGCAGTACGGATTACCGCACTCCAAGCAGCGATCGGACTGTTCGGCCGCGTGATCCGGGGTGAATTGCCCGTAGATTTCGTTGAAATCCTGGACGCGTTCCTCGGCAGGAGTGGTCTCCGGGTCGCGTCGCGGCACGTTCAGGAACTGGAAAGTCTCGCCCATGGCTCGTTTCTCGAATTGATGGTTCGGATCAACGCGGTGCCCGGGGTGGAGGTCCGGCGGTGCGGACCGCGGCCCGGGGCGATCCCCGTGGCTCAGGCCGAGAGGCGGGAGCGAACGGCCTGGCTGACGGCGGCCATGTCGGCACGTCCAGCCAGGCGTTCGCGGGCCGTTTTCATCACGGCCCCCATCTGGCTCATGTCGGTGGCCTGCTCGGCGGCGATGATCTCGGCCACCGCGGCCTCGATTTCCTCGGGGGACAGCGGCTGAGGTAGGTAGGTTTCGATGATCGCGAGTTCGGCTTCCTCGACGCTTTTCAGGTCGTCGCGGCCGGCGGACTCGTACTGGGCGATCGACTCGCGGCGTTGCTTGGCCTGCTTGGTCAGGATTGCCATGGCCTCGTCTTCCGAGACCTCCCGGCGCTCATCGATCTCCCGCTGCTTGATCGCGGCGATCAGCATGCGGATCGTGGTCAGACGCGACTTCTCGCGGCTCTTCATGGCCGACTTCATGTCGGCCGTCAGGCGTGCCTTGATCGTGCTCATGCGGTAATCGCCGTCACAAGCTCGATCAGTACAGGCGAACGCGACGCGATTGTTCCTTCGAGAGGCGCTTCTGGTTGCGCTTCACGGCAGCGGCGGCCTTGCGCTTGCGGGCGGCCGTCGGCTTTTCGTAGTACTCGCGCTCGCGCATCTCGCTGATGATGCCGGCTTTCTCGCAAGAGCGCTTGAAACGACGAACTGCTACCTCGAAAGGCTCATTTTCCCGAACACGTACAGAAGGCATGAATGCGTTCCACCTCGTTGAATTGAAACTAAAATGTTTGGCTTCGGACCCACGCGGTCCAAAATAAAAGGTGTTGTAGTATAAAGCGTTGCCCGAGGTGTGCAAGAGGCAAATGCCGGCGCAGGCCATGCCCTCGGTAATACCAAAATGCAGTGAGGAGTTTCGCGCGTGCGCGTATTGGCAATCGAGAGTTCCTGTGACGAGACCGCCGTGGCCTTGTTTGATGGTCGCCGCGGTGAGTTGCTGGCCCACCGTGTCCATTCCCAGACCGATGTGCATGCCGAGTACGGCGGAGTGGTGCCGGAGCTCGCCGCCCGTGACCACATGCGCCGGTTGCCCAGCCTGGCCCGCGCGACGCTCGCGGATGCGGCTCTGGGTTACGACGACATTGACGCGGTTGCCTACACCGCCGGTCCGGGGCTGGCCGGGGCGTTGATGACGGGGGCGGCGTTCGCCAAGGGCATCGCCGCGAGTCGCGGGCTGCCGGCGCTGGGCGTCAATCACTTGGAGGGGCATATCCTGGCGCCACTGTTGGGTGATGATCCGCCGGCATTCCCGTTTCTGGCGCTGCTGGTGTCCGGTGGGCACAGTCAGTTGATCGAGGTGCGCGAGGTAGGTGACTACCGGCTCCTGGGCGAGAGCATCGACGATGCCATCGGCGAGGCGTTCGACAAGTCGGCCAAGCTGATGGGGTTGGGCTACCCCGGTGGCGCCGCCCTGTCGCGACTGGCCGAGCAGGGCGACCCGAAGGCGCTTCCCTTCACCCGGCCGATGATCAATCGCCCCGGCCTGGACTTGAGCTTCAGCGGGCTGAAAACGGCGGTGGCGAACGCGATTACCGCCGGTCACGCCCACGAGGACGTGGCGGCTTCGTTCGAGCGGACGGTGATCGATACCCTCGTGATCAAGCTCACGCGGGCACTGGATCAAACCGGGCTGGATCGCTTGGTGGTCGCCGGTGGGGTGGCGGCCAACCGTCCCCTGCGGCAGCGACTGGGCGAGATGATGGCCGAGCGGGGTGGGGCGGTGTATTTCCCCGAGATCGAGCTATGCACCGACAACGCCGCCATGATCGCCTTGGCGGGATACCGTCGCCTCGCTGCCGGCGAGCGCGACGCCCAGCCGGGGTTTCGCGTGCGGGCCCGCTGGCCGCTGGCCGAGCTCGAACTGCCGGGGGCGCTCGGATCGACGGTGGCCGTCACTCCTTGATAGAAGGCTCGGATTTCTCGCCGATGCGCGGTTCCTCGCCGCGCACCAGCCGGCGGATGTTGCCGTGGTGGCGCAGGATGAGCAGCAACGACATCAGCGAGATCGCCAGGGCGATGAACGGCGGCGCGATAAAGGTAGCCAGGGTGGCTGCCACCACCGCGGCAAACAGCGCGGACAATGAGGAATAACGGGTTGCCCAGGCCGTACTCAGCCAGCCGACGATAGCGACCAACCCGATCAGCGGCGCCATGGCTAGGATCGCGCCTGCGGCGGTCGCCACGCCCTTGCCGCCCTTGAAGCCGAAGAACACGGGGAACAGGTGTCCGAGAAAGGCAAACAGGCCGGCCGTGCCCATCGCCGCTTCTCGCGAGGCGCCATCGACGGCCATTCCGGCGACAATTACCGGGATCAAGCCCTTGAGGAGATCGCCGACTAACGTGACAATGGCCGCCTTCTTGCCGCCCAGGCGCAGGACGTTGGTCGCGCCGGGATTGCCCGAGCCGGCCGAGCGCGGGTCCGGTAATCCCAGCAGGCGCGCCGTGATCACCCCGGTGGACAACGAGCCAACCAGGTAGGCGGCGACGGCGATGATGAGCAGAAGGGGCCAGTCGAGGGCAGTCAATTGCTGAATCCGGGGTTTGAATGGGATCGTCATTATCATCGTCTGCCGGCGTGCTCGCAAACCAAGGCGATTAGGCGGATGGTTGAGCGTGCCGTTCTCATGGCAGGGTGCGGTGCCTGATGGCCAGCGCCCCTTCTGTCAAAGTGGCTTCGGTCGGGGTGGTGGGCGGCTGGTCCTTCCCGGCGACGGTATTCGACCCGTTGTTGTGCCATCTGGTGGCTGACGAGGTGGAGGCCTTTGATTGGTTCACCTTCTCGACAGACTGGCTCGGGCCAGAGCGGCGGGAACCGGAGCGACAGGAATCGGCGCGATCGCTTTCAGCCCCGGCGGTCTGGGTGGGGTGGTCGCTGGGGGGCTCGTTGCTGCTCGAGGCCGAGCGGCGGGGTCGCATCCGGCCCGCGCGGCTGGTGCTGATTCAGGCCACGCCTCGTTTTCTCGCGGCGGATGGGTGGCCCGGGGTGAGCCGCGGCGATTGGCTGGCCTTGAGGCGAGCGGCGGCGCGGCAACCCCTTTCGGCGGCCGCCGCCTTTCGGCGTCGTTTTGATCTCCCGAGCGAGCCTGCCTCCAGCGTACGGCTGGCCGCCACCGACGGTCTCGACTGGCTGGGCCGACTGGATTTGCGGGACCAACTGGTCGCGATCGATTTGCCCGTCGACATCTGGTTGGCCCCCGGCGACCCGCTGGTCCCCGTCGACTGGCCCCAGCATCTCGATTTGCCGGCTCATGTGCGGGTGCATCGATTCGAGCAGGGTGGACACGCCGCGTGGCTCAAGCATCCGGTTTCCTTGGCGCAGTCACTAATCCACCCGCTCACCGATGCCCGTTCGGCTGACTGAGCGGCTCGCTCGACGCGGCACCTTGTTCCTTAAGCTGTGCCCCTTCCACAAATCAACCGCGAGTTCCTGTCTCTAGCATGTCTGCCTTGCCTTCCTTTGACCTGCGCCGTGTCCGTGACCGGTTCAACCGTGCGGCGACCGACTATGATCGACATGCGGCCGTTCAGCATGAGATCGGTCGACGGCTCGATGAGCGTTTCGACTGGTTGAAGCTCGATCCGCGCCGAGTGCTCGACCTGGGGGCGGGGACGGGACAGATGGTGCGCGCCATGCGTGAGCGCTACCCGAATGCGGATGTGGTCGGACTTGATCTCGCGGAGAAGATGCTGCGGCGCCTGCCTCGCCGGCGCTGGTGGTCACCGCATCGGGCGGCGGTCGCCGCCGACATGCATGCCCTGCCGTTTGCCGGCGGCAGCATGGATGCAGTGGTCTCCAATTTTGCCGTGCAATGGAGTGATCGGCCTGCGGCCCTGTTCGGCGAGGTCGCCCGGGTGAGTGCTTCGGGTGCGCCGTTCGCCTTCACGACGCTGGGGCCGGATAGCCTCCAGGAGATCCGGTGTGCCTGGGGGGAAGTGGATTCGACGCCCCATGTGCACCAGTTTCTCGACATGCATGATCTGGGCGATGCGCTGGTCTCGGCCATGCTGGCCGACCCGGTGATGGATCGCGAGACGATAACCGTTACCTACCCCACGGTTGATGCCCTCCTGGCCGATCTGCGGGGCGTGGGTGTCGCCAATGCTCAGGCCGGACGTGCCACGGGGCTGACTGGCCCCAGGGCTTGGCGGCGGTTCCGGGAGGCGCTGGCGGCTCAGGCGGTCGATGGCCGCATTCCTTTGAGTTACGAGATCGTCTACGGCCTGGCGTGGGGTACCGGGGTCTCTCCGGTGGCTGATCGGGCGCACGGCATCGTGGCCGCCGGCTGAGCCCGTTATGCGGTCGTGTGGCGCTCCTGCAACAGATAAAACTTGCGCGTCAAGCAATCAGGTTTGCTTATGCGTGGCTGAAATGGCCGCTAACTGCTTGAAAGCGCGTCTTGCGGGTGGGTTTCGGTCGAGTAAATTAGTAAATTCATAGGTTTTTGTCGGCAGGGGATTCGATTATGATTGCCGACCGAGAAAAAGGGTCTGGCCGACGCGGCCGGGATGAACCTAAAAGTCTGGAGGGGTCACGATGTCCACCAATGCAGTGCCGGTAGCAACCGAGCAGTACAATTACGGCATCGTCAAGAAATTCGCCATCATGGCCATGATTTGGGCCTTGCTGGGGATGCTTGCCGGTGTCTACATTGCCAGTGAGCTGGCATGGCCGTTTTTGAACTTCAATATCGCCGAGATCACCTTCGGTCGTCTGCGCCCCGTGCATACGACGCTGGTGATTTTCGGTTTCGGTGGTAGCGCGCTGTTCGCAACGTCCTACTACATCGTGCAGCGCACCTGTCAGGCGCGCCTCTGGGGTGGCAAGCTCTTGCCGGAGCTCACCTTCTGGGGCTGGCAGCTCGCCATCCTCTCCGGGGTCCTGTTCTACATGGCCGGCTACACGCAGGGCCGTGAGTACGCCGAGTTCATCTGGCCGATCGACCTGTTGATCACGGTCGTCTGGGTGGCCTACTTCGCCATCTACGCGATGACTCTGGTCAAGCGCAGCCAGCCGCACATCTATGTGGCCAACTGGTTCTTCATGGGCTACATCCTGGCCGTCGCCCTGCTGCACATTTTCAACAACCTTGCGGTGCCGGTCGCCTGGAACAGCCTCGAATCCTACTCGCTGTTCTCCGGTGTGCAGGACGCCATGACCCAGTGGTGGTACGGTCACAACGCAGTCGGATTCTTTCTGACCGTCTCCTTCCTCGGCATGATGTATTACTTCGTGCCCAAGCAGGCGGGTCGTCCGATCTACTCCTACCGCTTGTCGATCGTCCACTTCTGGGCGCTGTCGTTCTTGTACATGTGGGTTGGTGCTCACCATCTTCACTGGACCGCGCTGCCGGACTGGGTCTCCACCCTGGCTGCTACCTTCTCCATCCTCCTGCTGCTGCCATCCTGGGGCGGTATGATCAACGGCATCATGACCCTCTCGGGTGCCTGGGAAAAGCTGCGGACCGACCCGATCATCCTTTTCCTGATCACCGCGCTGGCCTTCTACGGTATGTCGACCTTCGAGGGGCCGATGCTGTCGCTCAAGTCGGTCAACGCCCTGTCGCATTACACTGACTGGACCGTAGGCCACGTGCACTCCGGTGCACTGGGTTGGGTGGCTATGATCACCATCGGATCCTTCTATCACATGATGCCGCGGCTCTGGGGTACCACGCTGTACTCGACCAAGCTGGTGTTCGTCCACTTCTGGCTGGCCACTATCGGTGTGGTGCTCTACATCGTCGCTCTGTGGGTCGCCGGCATCGGTCAAGGTCTGATGCTGCGTGCCTTCGACGAGTACGGCAACCTCGCCTATACCTTCATCGAGACCGTGTCGTTCATGCATATTCCGTACATCGTGCGCGCCATCGGCGGTGCCTTCTTCCTCTCAGGCATGCTGGTGATGTCGTACAACATGTACAAGACGATCTCGGGTGCCCGCCAGCCGGCATCCACCGAGAGTCGCGCCGCCGTTGCTGCCGCAGCACGTTAAAGGATTGAGGTTAGGTGAATGAAACACGAAAGCATTGAAATCAACTCCGGCCTGCTGATCGTCCTTACCCTGGCGGTCATCAGCATCGGGGGGCTGGTCGAGATCGTCCCGCTGTTCCACATCAAGGACACGGTCGAGGATGTGGGCGGCGTGCGCCCCTACACCCCGTTGGAGCTACGGGGCCGGGACATCTACGTCAGTGAGGGTTGCTACGCCTGCCACTCGCAGATGATCCGTCCGTTCCGTGACGAAATGCTGCGCTATGGCCATTACTCCCTGGCGGCCGAGTCGCAGTACGATCATCCGTTCCAGTGGGGTTCCAAGCGTACCGGTCCGGACCTGGCGCGCGTCGGCGGCAAGTACTCCAACGAGTGGCAGACCCAGCACTTGGCCGACCCCCAATCGCTGGTGCCGGAGTCCATTATGCCGAGCTATTCGTGGCTGCTCGACACCAAGCTCGACTACAGTCAGATCGAGGACCGGATGGTCGCCCTCAAGCGCACCGGTGTCCCGTACTCTCAGAGTCAGGAGGAGTACGACGCCAATGTCGAGAAGTTCGGCAAGGCGGTGGCCGACGAGCTGCACGTTTCCAACGCCAAGCAGTCGCTGGAAGCCCAGGCGGCCGCCGAGGACTGGGACGGCAAGCCCGACCAGATCACCGAAATGGATGCCCTCGTGGCCTACCTGCAGATGCTGGGTACGATGGTCGACTTCTCCAAGTACGAAGACGGCCACTTCAACCAGTTCCGCTGATACATGAAACCGTCACGGTCGAGGTGATCTCTTGATAGGCGAGATATATGAATGGTTGGGGGACATGGAGAACACCAAGCCACTGGCGCTTGTCCTGTTCTTCGTGACTTTCGTCGGCATTGTCGTGTACGTCTATTCCGGCAAGAAGCGGAAGCAGCGGCTGGAGTCGTACAAGGATATCCCGTTCCTAGACGACGACGAGCTCGACCCCACGCATCAAAAGAAACAACAGGTGAATAACGATGAGTCAACCGGAAAATAAAAAGGGGCAGGTCGAGACCACCGGGCACGTCTGGGACGGCGATCTGCGCGAGTACAACAACCCCCTGCCTCGCTGGTGGCTATGGGCGTTTTACATGACCATCGTCTTCGCGGTGGTTTACTGGATCCTCTACCCGGCGTGGCCGTACGGCGACAGCTACACCAAGGGCATCAACACGGTCGAGTACACCGTGGAAAACGAGCAAGGTGAAGAGGTGACCGTGAGCGAGGCGTGGAATACGCGTGCCCTGTTCACCCGTGACATGCAGTCCAGCCCGTCGGCCCTCGCCCAGGAAGAGTGGGTCGGCAAGGTCAAGGACATGAGCTTCGAGGAAATCGAGCAGGATCCGGATACCTTGCAGTTCGCCATGTCGATGGGTAACTACACCTTTGGTGACTTCTGTGCCGCCTGTCACGGCAGCGGCGGTCAAGGCAAGATTGGCCAGTACCCGAACCTGGCCGACAACGCTTGGTTGTACGGGAACTCCTACGAGACCATCGTCAACAAGATCAGCCATGGCATCCAGGGCATGATGCCGGCTCAGAACGTCGCCGACGACCAGATCGACGATCTGGCCAAGTACGTGTTGAGCCTGTCCGGCCAAGCCGAGATCAGTGGCGAGGCGGCCAGCCGCGGTAAGCAGGCGTTCGCCAGCTGTGCCGGCTGTCACGGCGCCGAAGGCAAGGGCAACGAGGCCATGGGCGCACCGAACCTGGCCGACGCCATCTGGGGCGTTGCGGACGTGCCGGGTTGTGGCGACGACACCGCCTGCAAGCTTGACCAGATCAAGCACGTGGTCAACAACGGCATCCAGCGCCAGATGCCGGCCTTCGGTGATCGTCTGAGCGAGACCCAGGCACGCATGCTTGCCATCTACGTCCGGCAGATGGGCGGCAACTGATCGCTGATCGCGACTGAGGCCTGCCATTGCATCGAGAACACCGGCCTCATGGCCGGTGTTTTTTTATTGGGAAGGCGGTGAGCGGCGGGCGAGGGCGAGTGTGCCTGCGTCGGCTGGCGGCCATGTGGAGTCCGTTGCCGGCCCTGGAGAAGGTCTACTCGATCAGCCAATCGCCCGCCGGTCGCCAAGGCCCCAGTCGTGGGGGCGAAGCCTGGTGATGCGAGCAGGACCTTTCCGGCGCAGTGTCGCCTGCCCGTCGACCGGGCCCGATGCCCGGGTGTTTATCTTGGGTTTAGAGAAAAACCCTATGGGGGATAAGATATTCCCCCGCGCATCCATTCGGAGACCGACAGATGGCTCAGCACGACGATCCGAGCTACCCGGCTGACACCATGTATCAGGCCCGCGAGCCGGTCCACCCCAAGGCGATTCACGGCCGGTTCCGCCGGTTCAAGGATATCGTGTTGCTGGTGGCCTACGGGGTGTTCTTCCTGTTGCCGTGGGTGCGCTGGGAGCGGGGCGTGGGCCCGGATCAGGCGGTGATGTTCGACATTCCTTCGCGTCGTTACTACCTGTTCGACCTGGTCATTCACCCGCAGGACATGTTTCTGCTGGCGGGTTTCTTGATCCTGGCGGCCTGGTTGCTGTTCTTCGTGACCGGCCTGGTCGGTCGGGCGTTCTGTGGCTATTTCTGTTTCCAGACCCTGTGGACCGACGTCTTCATGAAGGTCGAGGCGTTGGTGCAGGGTGACCGTAACAAACGCATGCGCCTGGAGAAGCAGTCCTGGAACGGCGAAAAGATCGCCAAGAAAGGGTTGACTGTCGTGATCTGGACGCTGATCGCGTTCTGGACCGGCTTTACCTTTACCTCCTACTGGGCCGACGCCCCGCAACTGTTCGTCAATTTCTTTACGCTGGATGCGGCGAGCGCGGCCTACATAACGACCGGGATTCTCACCGCTACCACCCTGATTGCCGCCGGTTTCGCCCGCGAGCAGGTTTGCATCTACATGTGTCCGTACGCGCGCTTTCAGAGCGTGATGTTCGACAAGGAAACCCTGCTGGTGTCGTATGATGAAGCTCGGGGCGAGGGCGAGGCCGGCCGTCGTCCGCTCAAGCAAGGTTTGATGACGCTCGAGGAGCGACATGCCCAAGGCGTCGGTGATTGCATCGACTGCAAGTTGTGCGTGCAGGTTTGTCCCACGGGGATCGACATTCGCGACGGGCTGCAGCTCGAGTGCATTTCCTGCGGGCTCTGCATTGATGCCTGTGACCAGATCATGACCAAGCGTGGCTGGCCTACCGGCTTGATCCGCTATGTCTCGGAGCAGGAACTGGAGACTGGCGAGAAGCCCAATCTGCTCAAGTTCCGTACCATCGGTTACGGCATCGCCACGTTGGCGGCCACCTTCCTGTTGCTCTATGGCATCTTCGCTCGGGCACCGGCCGACGTGAGCGTTCAGCAGGTGCGTCAACCGCTGTTCACGGTGCTCGCCAGCGGGGACATCCAGAACAATTACAACGTCAAGATCAACAACAAGCTGCAGGAGCCGCTTGGCTTCAAGTTGGCCGTGGACGGCCTGCCCGAGGCGCGCGTGAGCGTGGTCGGCGGGTTCGGTTCGCTGGAAGTGCCTGCCGACGAGTCACGGCAGTACCTGGTGCATGTTCGCGCCTCGCGAGACGCCCAAGTGGGCCGTCGTGAGATACAATTCATCCTGACCGAACAGAACGGACGCATCGAGCCGCTGGAGCACGATGCCAGCTTCGTTTACCGCTGATTGTCACCGCCCTTTGGCCTCGTCGCCCCGGACGGCGGGTGGGGCCAACACCCAACTGGATTCCTGACCATGGCTGTATTGCTGCCTGCCGGGCTCGGCATGACCATCATCCCGATCCTGTTTTTCCTGCTGCGCTGGCGCTTTCCCACGGCGGGGCGTCAGATCGCCTTCATCCTGGGCGTGCTGGCGCTGGCTGCCTATGCCCCTTACGCCATCATCAACTGGCCGGGGCTGGATGTCGTGGCGATGGTGGTGGCGATCCTGGTGATGACCGCGTTCATCCTCGGGCTGATCTCGCCGCCGAAGCACGCCGACTCACACAAGATGGCGTTCCACGCGGGGCCGGCGACGATCATTGCCTTCTTCGCGGTGATCATCCTGCTCGATTCGATTTTCCTGACCATCTCGACCACCGGACTGAGCGAGAACGTGGCGCGCCAGATCCTCCCCGAGCCGCAGGGCGGCCCGGTGGCCACCTCCTATTTCCCCGGTACGGTTGCTCACGATTACCAGGAAAAGGTGCGCGCGTTCGAGGCCTACGATGCGGCGCGTGAGGAGCAGTCCGAACGCGGCTGGCAAGTTCGACGGGGTTGGATAGGTGAACCGGGCGTTGGCCAATCGACTCCGTTCCGGATCCAGGTGCGCGATGGCCAGGGCAACCCGGTCGAGGGTGCCGAAGTGACAGCCCAGTTCCTCCGCTTTTCAAGCCAAAGCCTCGATTTCTCGCGGCGCCTCGAGGAGATCGATCCCGGTGTCTACCAGGCCGATGTGACGCCGTCGCGCCCCGGACGATGGGAAGTGATCGTCGATGTCCGCCGTGATGGCGAAACCCACCAACTGCGTGGCATGACCGACGTCGCGGCCCGGTGATCATCGGTGGGCGCGTGAGAAGCCTGTTCGTGCGATGTCGGTCGATCCGTTGAACGAGCCTCGCCCAGGGTCCGCCCCGCCCGAGAGCGCGGCCGCGTGCTTTCATTGTGGTCTGCCCGTGCCCACCGGGGCGGACTACCGCACCCGCGTGCTCGGCGAGCCGCGTGACATGTGCTGCCCCGGTTGCCAGGCGGTCGCCCAGGCGATCGTCGAGGCGGACATGGAAGAGTATTACCGCCACCGCACCGAGGCCTCGCCGCGCCCGGACGATGATCTCGAACGCGTGCTCGAGGAGTTGTCGATCTACGATCGCCCCGAGATGCAGAAATCATTCGTCGCCAACCGCGAGGGTGACCGGCGCGAGGCCTCACTGATCCTCGAGGGCATCGTCTGCGCCGCCTGTATCTGGCTTTCCGAGCGCCACGTGCGCCAGTTGCCCGGGGTGGAATCCTTCTCGGTGAACTTCACCACGCACCGCGCCCAGGTGATCTGGGACAACACCCAGGTACAGCTCTCCGAGATCCTGCGGGCGATCGCTGCCATCGGCTATCGCGCCTATCCCTACGATCCCGATCGCCAGGACCGCGTTTATCGGCGTGAACGCCACGACATGATGCGTCGCCTGGCGGTCGCCGGGCTGGTCTACCTGCAGGTAATGATGATCTCGCTGTCGCTGTACTTCGGCGACTTCCTCGATCTGTCCGATGACCTGCGTTACTTCTTCTGGTGGGTCAGCCTGGTGCTCTCGACGCCGATCGTGCTCTATTCGGGCCAGGCCTTCTTCCGGCCCGCCTGGCGAGATCTGAAGCAGCGACGCGTGAGCATGGACCTGCCCGTGTCGATCAGCATCCTGCTGGCGTATTCCGGCAGCGTGTACGCGGTGCTGACCCACAGCGGCGAGGTCTATTTCGACTCGGTCACCATGTTCATCTTCCTTTTGTTGGCCGGCCGGTTCCTGGAGCAGGGGGCGCGCCACAAGGCCGGCGAGCTGGCCGAGTCGTTGAACAAGCTGGTGCCGCAGGTCGCCAACCGATTCGAGGCCGACGGCTCGGTGGCGGTGATCCCGGCCTTCGACCTGGTCCCCGGTGACCGCATCCTGGTTCGTCCCGGCGGACCGGTGCCGGCCGACGGGGTGGTGATCGAAGGCGAGAGTGGCATCAACGCCTCGATGCTCACCGGCGAGAGCCTGCCGGAGTTCAAGCGTGCCGGGGACTACGTCTCCGCCGGTACCGTCAATACCGAAAGCCCGCTGGTGGTCGAGGTGGACAAGGTCGGTCAGGACACCATGGTCTCGTCGATCGTCCGCCTGATCGACCGGGCGCAGTCACAGAAGCCACGGATTGCCGAGACGGCCGACCGCTTTGCACGCAAGTTCGTCATCGCGCTGCTTGTCACCACCGCGCTGGTTACGGCGGCCTGGCTGGTGATCGATCCGTCTCGCGCGTTCTGGATTGCCGTGGCGATCCTGGCCATCACCTGTCCGTGCTCGCTGTCACTGGCCACGCCAGCGGCGATCGCCGTGGCGGTGGGGCGGCTCACCCGTTCGGGGCTACTGGTCACCCGCGGCCGGGCACTGGAAGGATTGGCGCGGGTGACCCACGTGGTGTTCGACAAGACCGGCACGCTGACCACCGGTGAGCTGACGGTGCGCGACGTGGAATCATTGGCCGATGTCGAGTCCGGGCGCCTGGCGGGTATCGTCGCGGCCCTCGAGCAGTATGCGGATCACCCGGTTGGGCGGGCGTTGTCTACCTGGGGCAATGAGCACACGGCCGAAAAGGCACACGCGGTCACGCAGATGGAGAGTGCCAGCGGCCGCGGCGTGACCGGCTGGATCGATGGTGAGCGCTTTGCCGTCGGTAATATCCGCCTGATGGAGGATTTGGCGGTGACCCTGCCCGAGGCACACGCTGCCGTCGACGAACTGGTGGTCTGGGTGGCGCGCGGCTCCGAGGTGATAGCCCGCGCGGTGCTGACCGACCAGTTGCGCGACGACGCCCACGAGGTGGTCGAACGCCTAAAGCAACAGGGGGTGTCGGTCTGGCTGCTTTCCGGTGATCACCCGGACCGGGCGACCATGATCGGCAAGCACCTGGGCGTGGATCATGCCGAGGGAGGGTTGCTTCCGGAAGACAAGATGGAGCGCGTCGCCGCGCTGCAGGCCGATGGCGGGCGGGTGCTGATGGTTGGCGACGGGGTCAACGACGCCCCGGTGCTCGCCTGCGCGGATGTTTCCATGGCGATGGGGGGCGGGACCGCGGTCGCCAAGCACAGCGCGGACATGGTGTTGCTCAATGACCGGGTGGCCGAAACGGCCTTTGCGGTGGGCTATGCCCGGCGGACCATGGGCGTGATCCACCAGAACTTGACCTGGTCGGTCTGGTACAACGCGATTGCGATTCCGATCGCCGCGCTGGGCTTCGTTCAGCCCTGGCTCGCGGCAATCGGCATGTCGGTCAGTTCGATTGCCGTGATCGGCAACGCCCTGCGCCTGCGCCGCGGATAGGGTTGCAACTGGTCGCTTGAGTGGGCGGTGTCTTAACCGCTCATGCTGTGGATGTACTGGTTAAGCTGGGCGACGTCGGTGCTGGTGCGCCGATAGAGGTGATCGAGACTGACGATCGCGTACTCGAGTAGTAGCACGGTGAAGACCGGGTGCTCGAGGCGCAGGCGATTGTATTTCTCCCGCGGCAGGCGGAGCAGTCTCACCGAGGAGCGGGCCCGCATGCGGACGTTGCGCGGCTGGCGATCGAAGAAACTCATCTCGCCGAGCATCTCGCCGGCGTGGATCTGGCCGACCGGCGTCTCGTTGGTGGTCGGGCCGACGATCAGTTCGGCCGTGCCGTCGAGCAGGAAGTAGATGGACTCGCCCACTTCCCCGATGTCGGCGATGATCCGGCCGCGCTCGATGATCTCGAAATCACAGAAGTCGAGAAACGCGCTGACCTCGGCGTGGGTCAGAATCTGCGTGTCGACGTGGCGGGCGAGAAAGTCGACCAGGGCGTCGCGGTCGTTGTCGGTCATCATCGCGTCAGTGCTCCCATGCCGTTTGCGGGAAAGTAAAAGTAGATGGCTCCATTGTCGCGAGCCGGCGCGGTTTTGTCGATCCTCTATCAGCAGAGGGTGGTCATGACGCGGATTCATGCCGTTGTTGCATACCGCTCCCCGGCGCCGGGCAGGCGGCCGGTCCCAACATGCTAGAATTTGCCGCATTGTTCGGTCGTCCCAAAAAGCTCTCCGGGGAAGCTCCCCGTGATCGCTCCGGGGGCGGCCGCTCGTGTTTCGCGGCCTCGTCGGATCGAGGTTGCCCCGAATTTGCTTTCACCTTTGTCAGGAGCCGACTCATGTTTGCCAAGTCCATGACCATCGCGGGCTACGACCCGGAACTTGCCGATGCGATCAACGCCGAGGAGCGCCGCCAGGAAGATCACGTCGAGCTGATCGCCTCGGAGAACTACGCCAGCCCGCGCGTCATGGAGGCCCAGGGCTCCGTGCTGACCAACAAGTACGCCGAAGGCTACCCGGGCAAGCGCTATTACGGTGGCTGCGAGTACGTCGACATCGCCGAGCAGCTGGCCATCGACCGGGCCAAGCAGCTCTTCGGCGCCGACTACGCCAACGTCCAGCCACACTCGGGCTCACAGGCCAACGCGGCGGTGTTCCAGGCGCTGGTCGAGCCGGGTGACACGGTACTCGGCATGAGCCTCGACGCCGGCGGTCACCTCACCCACGGCGCCAAGCCCAACTTCTCGGGGCGGATCTACCACGCGGTGCAGTACGGTATCGACGCCGAGGGCTACGTCGATTACGACGAGGTCGAGCGCTTGGCCAAAGAGCATAAGCCGAAAATGATCATCGCCGGCTTCTCCGCTTACTCGCGCGTGATGGACTGGGCGCGCTTCCGCGAGATTGCCGATTCGGTGGGCGCCTACCTGATGGTCGACATGGCCCACGTCTCCGGCCTGGTGGCCGCCGGCCTCTACCCGAACCCGGTGCCGCACGCCCACGTGGTGACCTCGACCACCCACAAGACCCTGCGTGGCCCGCGCGGCGGCATTATCGTGGCGAAGGCCGACCCGGATCTCGAGAAGAAATTCCAGTCGCGCATCTTCCCGGGCACGCAGGGCGGCCCGATGATGCACGCGATCGCCGCCAAGGCCGTCGCCTTCAAGGAGGCCCTGGAGCCGGACTTCAAGGCTTACCAGCAGCAGGTGATCGACAACGCGCGGACCATGGCCAAGGTCTTCGTCGACCGCGGCATCGATGTGGTCTCGGGCGGCACCGACAACCACCTGTTCCTGGTCAGCTTCGTCAACCGCGGCCTGACCGGCAAGGCGGTCGACGAGGCGCTGGGTCGTGCCCACATCACGGTCAACAAGAACGCCGTGCCCAACGACCCGCAGTCGCCGTTCGTCACCTCGGGCATCCGGGTAGGTACCGCGGCGATCACCACCCGTGGTTTTGGTACGGAGGAGAGTCGCGATCTGGCCGGCTGGATGTGCGATGTCATCGACGACATCGAGAACGAGTCGGTGATCGAGTCGGTGCGCGAGAAGGTCACCACCCTGTGCCGCCGCTTGCCGGTCTACGAGGCCAACCGGGCCTGATCGGGCCGGGTCGGGGCACGATATGCGCTGCGCGATCTGTGGCAACGACGACACCCGCGTGATCGACTCCCGAGCGATCGACGCGGGCGAGGGCATTCGCCGTCGGCGCGAATGCGCCGCCTGCGGGCAGCGCTTCACCACCTACGAGCGGGCCGATCGGCAGATGCCGCGGGTGGTGAAGTCCAACGGTGCACGGCAGAATTTCGATGATCGCAAGCTGCGCGACGGCATGATGCGCGCGCTGGAAAAACGGCCCGTGCCGACCCGTCGGATCGAGGAGGCGATCGAGCAGATCGAGCGCCAACTGCGTAGTCGCGGCGAACGTGAAATCGCCGCCCGGGAGATTGGCGACATGGTCATGGCGCAACTGCGCCGTCTCGACCATGTTGCCTACATCCGCTTTGCCTCGGTGTACCTGAGCTTCGACAGTGTCGAGGCCTTCCGTGACGCGATTGAGTCGCTCGCCAATGACGTCATCAGCGACCCGGATCACCAATTGCCCCTGATCGGCGATGCCAACTAAAGCCCCCGATCCGCGCGCGTCCCACGAGGATCGGCAGTGGATGAACCACGCGCTGGCGCTGGCCGAGCGTGGCCTGACCACCACCTCGCCCAATCCGCGCGTCGGCTGCGTGCTGGTCCGCGATGGGGCGATCGTCGGCGAGGGCTTCCACGCCCGCGCCGGCGGGCCGCACGCCGAGGTGCATGCCCTGCGGCAGGCCGGTGATCGGGCTCGTGGCGCGACGGCCTACGTCACGCTCGAGCCCTGCAGTCATGTCGGCCGGACGCCGGCCTGTGCGCCGCAGCTGGTCGAGGCCGGCGTGGCCCGTGTGGTGACCGCCATGAACGATCCCAATCCGCAGGTGGCCGGTCGTGGACACGCCATTCTGCGCGAGGCGGGGGTCGAGGTGGTCGAGGCGATCGCCCCGGCGGCGGCCCGGGCGCTCAACCCGGGATTCGTCTCGCGCATGGAGCGCGGGCGGCCCTGGGTGACGGTCAAGGTGGCCCAGTCGCTCGACGGACGCAGTGCGCTGGCCAGTGGCGAAAGCCAGTGGATCACCGGCGAGTCGGCACGGCGCGATGTGCAGTGCCTGCGCGCGCGCCAGTGCGCAGTGCTGAGCGGCATCGACACCGTGCTGACCGATAGTGCGCGCCTGAACGTGCGCCTATCGGCCGAAGAGCTGGGTATCGAGGGCGAGGTGCGTCAGCCGGTACGCGTGGTGCTCGACTCTGGCCTGCGACTACCGCCCTTTGCCGCGATCTTCGATTCAGCGGGGCCGGTGTGGATATACACGCGTGATGTAGACGATGGCGTGCACCACGACGCCCTGGTCAAGCGTGCGGCGACCCTGAGCGAGGCTCCGGCCGCGCCGCGGTTGGGCCTCGATCTGGAATTCATCCTGGCCGACCTGGCGCGGCGGGAAATCAACGAGGTATTGGTCGAGGCGGGCGCCAAGCTGGCCGGGGCGTTCGTCGCCGCCGGACTGTGCGACGAGCTGGTCGTCTACCAGGCGCCGGTGCTGCTGGGGCACCACGCCCGCCCGGCGCTGGCGCTGCCCGAGCCGGGCGCGTTGGCCGACGCGATGCGCTGGACACTGGTCGACGAGACGCGCCTGGCCGACGACCTGCGCCTGACCCTGCGGCCGGTCCGCTGACGTTCGCGACCGACCATTACCTGCGGAGAAACTCATGTTCACCGGCATCATCCAGACCGTCGGCACCCTGGTCGCGCAGACCCCCACGGGCGGCGACGCGCGCCTGACCATCGAGGCACCGGGGCTCGACCTGGCGAACACCGCTATTGGCGACAGTATCGCCGTCAATGGTGTCTGCCTGACGGTCACCGATCTTGAGGGCGACTGCTTTTCGGTCGACTGTTCGGCAGAGACCCTGCGTCTGACCACCGTCGGGCAACTGGCGGCCGGTTCTCGCGTCAATCTCGAGCCGGCGCTCACCCTGGCCACCCGGCTGGGCGGGCACCTGGTCAGTGGTCACGTCGACGGGCTGGCGATCATTGATGCTCGGCGCAGCGAGGCGCGGGCCACCGAGTTCTGGTTGCGCGTGCCGCCGGAGCTGGCGCGTTACGTCGCCAAGAAGGGCTCGGTCGCCATCGACGGGGTGAGCCTGACGGTCAACGAGGTCAGCGGGGTGCGCTGTCGCCTGACCATCATCCCGCACACGCTGGACGTGACCATCATGGGTGAGTACCGGCCCGGGCAGCAGGTCAATCTGGAGGTGGATTTGATGGCCCGTTACCTCGAGCGACTGCTGCAGGCCGGCGAGGGCGCCGGCGGTTCCGGTGGGCAGAGCCCCTATCAGGGGCTGAGCTGAGTCGACCGGAGCGGCTTGGTGGCCAGATGGTCTACAGTCGCGCCCGCGATGATACAATTACCGATTGCCTTCGACGGCGTTGAGAGACCCTATGAGCTTTAGTTCCATTGACGAGATCCTCGACGACCTGCGCGCCGGGCGCATGGTCATCATTGTCGATGACGAGGATCGCGAGAACGAGGGCGATCTGGTCATGCTCGCGGAGCAGGTGCGCCCCGAAGACATCAACTTCATGGCGCGCTACGGCCGCGGGTTGATCTGTCTGACGCTGTCGCAGCCGCGTTGCGAGCAGTTGGAACTGCCGCTGATGGTCAGCCGCACCCGTGAGGCCTTTCAGACGGCGTTCACCGTTTCGATCGAGGCCGCGCGCGGCGTGACCACCGGCATCTCGGCCGCCGATCGCGCCACCACCATTCGCACGGCGGTGGCCCCGGAGGCGAAGCCCTTGGATTTGGTCCAGCCGGGGCACGTCTTCCCGCTGATGGCGCGTCCCGGCGGCGTGCTGGCACGGGCCGGGCACACCGAGGCGGGCGTGGACTTGGCGCGACTGGCCGAGGCGCGCGAGCCGGCGGCCGTGATCGTCGAGATCCTCAACGAGGACGGCTCAATGGCGCGCCGCCCGGACCTGGAGCGCTTCGCGGCCGAGCACGGCATCAAGATCGGCTCGATCGAGGACCTGATCCGCTACCGCATGCGCCACGAGCGCTCGGTCGAGCACCAGTTCGCCACCGAGATCGACACGCGTCACGGCCGGTTCACCTTGCACGCCTACAAGGATTTCACCAGCGGGCAGTTGCAGTTCGCCGCGGTGCGCGGCACACCGGATGCCGAGACGCCCACGCCAGTGCGGGTGCACGTGCATCACGCGGTCTGCGACCTGTTCGAACCGCAGGATCGCGATTGCGGCTGGCCGTTCTCCGACGTGCTGGCTCGGCTGGGTGACATGGAAACGGGCGTGGCCGTGGTGCTGCGCTCGACGCCCAACGAGGACGAGATGCTGCGCCAGCTGCAAGGCTGGGAGCATCCCTCGGCGCCGCCGGCCGGGGGTGAGGTCGAAGAGCTGCGAAACTACGGCGTGGGTGCCCAGATCCTTAAGGATCTCGGTGTCCGCCAGATGCGCGTGATGAGCGCGCCCAAACGCTTCCATGCCCTGGCCGGCTTCGGTCTGGAAGTGGTTGACTACATTCACGACGAGGCGGAATAACCGCCGCTCACGGGACAGACAGGCATGAATGAAGTTCAGGTGATCGAAGGCGGGCTGACGGCCCGCGCGGGACGTTACGCCATCGTGGCGACGCGCTGGAATGCACAGGTGGTTGACCGGCTGCGCGATGGCGCGATCGACACCCTGCGTCGGCACGGCATCGACCCGGCCCAGATCACGGTGGTGATGGCACCGGGTTCCTTCGAGCTGCCGCTAGTCGCCCAGCGTGTCGCGGCAAGCGAGAAATTCGATGCAATCATCTGTCTCGGTGCGGTCATCCGTGGTGCGACCCCGCATTTCGACTACGTCGCGGGCGAAGCGGCCAAGGGCATCGCCAGCGTGGCGACCGACTTCGACATGCCGGTGATTTTCGGCGTGCTGACGACCGACACGGTCGATCAGGCAATGGAGCGCGCCGGCAGCAAGGCCGGCAACAAGGGCGCGGAAGCCGCTGCCACCGCCATCGAGATGGTCAACCTTCTCGATCAGATCGACCAGATTGCCTAAGCGCCCATGATCAAGCAGTTTCCCCAAGATGAGCCTACCGGTGGCGAGCTCCCAGAGGGCCCGCGCGGTACCGAGGAAAGTCTCCCGGGCCGTGGCGGCAAGTCCTCGCCGGCGCGTAAACAACGGCGCTGGGCGCGTGAACGGGCCGTGCAGGGGCTCTACCAGCAGTTGTTGAACCCGCTTGCGGTCGACCAGCTCGAGGCGCAGTTCATGGAGGATTCCTTCATGCTGCGTATCGACCTCGACCTGTTTCGTCGCATCCTGCGTGGTGTCGAGCAGCATGCCGCCGAACTCGATGCGGCCATCGAGCCCCACCTGGATCGACCGGTTCATGAGCTCGATCCGATCGAGCACGCGATCCTGCGCCTGGGTGCCTTCGAGCTGACGCACATGCTCGAGACCCCGCGCGCGATCGTGATCAACGAGGCAGTCGAGCTTGCCAAGCGCTTTGGCGCGACGGACGGGCATCGCTATGTCAATGGCGTGCTCGACCGGCTGGCCGATCACACCCGCCCCACCGAACCCCGTCGCCGGGACTGAGGGTCTCCGGCCCCGCCGGGTTGCCCGGGAGGACACTGGTCGACATGCAGGAATTCGACCTGATCCATCGGTATTTCGATTGGGCCCCGGCGAATCCCGAGGTCGCGCTCGCCGGTGGCGACGATGCCGCGATCCTGGCCCCGCCGCCGGGGCAGCATGTGGTGATCGCCACCGACATGTTGATCGCCGGTCGTCATTTCCCTGAATCGACCGCCCCCGATGCCATTGCCCACAAGGCCCTGGCGGTGAATCTCTCCGATCTGGCCGCGATGGGTGCCGCCCCGCTGGGCTTCACCCTGTCATTGGGCTTGCCCGAAACAAACGAATCCTGGCTTCAGCGGTTTTCGAGCGGCCTGCGGGCGGCAGCGGATCGCTGGGGTTGTGATTTGGTCGGTGGAGACACCGTCCGCGCCCCCCAACTGACCCTCTCGATCACGGTGTTCGGCTCGGTGCCTGCCGGCAAGGCGATCCGGCGGAGTGGGGCCCGTCCCGGTGACCGGCTGGCCGTGACCGGCACGATCGGCGATGCGGCACTGGGCCTGATGCTGGCTCTTGGAACCGAACACGCGCTGCCCGATCTCTCCCGCTCGGATCGTGACTATCTCCTTGATCGTCTTGACCGCCCGGAACCCCGGTTATCCGTGGGCCAGGCCCTATGTGGAGTGGCCACCGCGGGCCTGGATGTCTCCGACGGCCTGCTACAGGATCTCGGTCACATGCTCAGCGCCAGCGGGCTTTCGGCCGAAATCGATCTCGATGCCATTCCCCTCTCATTGGCGGCAAGGCGCTGGCTCGATGCCCAGCCCGCGGCTATCGACCGGATGCTGGGTGGGGGCGATGACTACGAGCTGCTGCTCGCCCTACCACCCGAGTTGCCACTTGACCCGGCTTGGGGGCTGACGGTGATCGGTCGGTTGGATAATGTCGGGCCGGTGGGCGAGATTCGGGAGCGGGCCGGTCGGTCCTTGCCGGGACAGCGCGGCTACGACCATTTCGCGGAGGAGGGCGCATGACCGGCGCCAAAACCTCGCGACGGATACGGTTGGCCGAGCTCGGGCGCAGCCCGGTGATGTGGCTCGCCTTCGGTGGTGGTACGGGGCTTTCGCCACGTGCGCCCGGCACCGTGGGCACCTTGCCCGGCCTGCTGCTGGGCTGGCTGCTGATGATGCTGGCCGCTCCTTGGGGCGATGTGGCGGTGATCAGCCTGCTGCTTGCCGTCACCTTGGTGCTGTCCGTCCTCGGGGTCTACCTCTGCGGCGAGGCCAGCCGGCGCCTGGGCGTGCACGACCACGGCGGCATCGTCTTTGACGAGATCGTCGGGGTGTTGCTGGTGTTCGTGTCCTTGCCGGAAACCTGGTGGCAGGTGGCCCTGATCTTTCTCTGGTTCCGCGTGTTCGACGTGATCAAGCCGTGGCCGATCGGCTGGCTGGATCGGCGCGTGCACGGCGGGCTGGGGATCATGCTCGACGACCTGCTGGCGGGCGTTTATGCCCTGGTGGCCGTCTGGCTGAGCCTGTGGGGGATCGGCGCGGTCGCTGGCTGAACTTATCGCTCGGTGAGCCGCGGCATCAGCTCGACCAGGTTGCAGGGGCGCTTGCGGTAGTCGAGTTGGCTCTCGATCAGGTTGTCCCAGGCATCCTTGCAGGCGCCGGTCGAGCCGGGCAGGACGAACAAGTAGGTGCGATTGGCTACCCCGGCGGTTGCCCGCGACTGCAGGGTCGAGCTGCCGATGGTCTGGAACGACAGGGCCCGGAACATCTCGCCGAATCCGTCGATGGTCTTGTCGAACAGTACCGAAAGGGCCTCCGGGGTGCCGTCCCGGCCCGTCAGACCAGTGCCCCCGGTGGTGATGACCACGTCGCACTCGGGGGCGGCGATCCACTGCGAGACCGCCGCGCGGATCTGGTAGATATCGTCGGGGCGCAACTGGCGCTCATAAAGCCGGTGACCGACGCCTTCGAGCCGCTCGACCAGCAGATCGCCGGAGCGATCCTCGGCCAGGCTGCGGCTGTCGGAGACGGTCAGGACGGCGATATTCAGCGGCTTGAAGTGACGTTCTTCACTCATGGTCGGTTTCCCTCCAGGACTCATTGACTTCCCTACGGGGTTGCCGGGTAGGGTATCGAGTCAGGCTCGGCGCCGTCGGCGCACTTGCGGCAGGTCAGCATGGTGCCCAACATGGCGATGCGCCCCAGGCTCTGTTCCACCCAGGGGCGGTTGATCCAGGGCGGATCGTGGCGGGTGTGCTGATGATGGCCGCATTCCAGCCGTGCGAACCAGTGGCCCTCGGCATCGCGATGGAACGAACGAATGGCTCGTGGCGGTGCCTCGGCCGAGGTCATCAGGGGACGGGCACGCCCCACAGGTCGTGCTCGTCCGCCTCGATGATCTCCACCTCGAGGAAATCGCCGGGTGCGACATCGGTGATCTCCGGCAGGTAGACCACGCCATCGATTTCCGGGGCGTCGGCCATGCTGCGCGCCACCGCGCCGGAGTCGTCCACGGCATCCACCAGCACCGGCATACGTTGTCCTACCTTCTTGGCCAGCTTGGCCGCGCTGATGGCTGCCTGCTTTTCCATGAAGCGCGCCAGGCGTTCCTGCTTGACGTCCTCTGGCACCGGGTCGGGCAGGTCGTTCGCAGTCGCGCCATCGACGGGCGAGTAGGCGAAGGCGCCCACCCGGTCGAGCTGGGCCTCGTCGAGGAAATCCAGTAGCTCCTCGAATTCCGCTTCGGTTTCGCCGGGAAAACCGACGATGAAGGTCGAACGGATGGTGATTTCCGGGCAGATCTCCCGCCACTTGGCGATCCGCTTGAGGACGTTCTCGCTGGAAGCCGGACGCTTCATCAGCTTGAGGATGCGGTGGCTGGCGTGCTGGAAGGGGATATCCAGATACGGAAGGATCAGCCCCTCGGCCATCAGCTCGACGGCATCATCGACGTGGGGGTAGGGGTAGACGTAGTGCAGCCGAATCCACGCATCCAGCGAGCCCAGCGCCGCCGCCAGCTCACGGAAGCGGGTCTTGAGCGGCTTGCCGCCCCAGAAGTCGAGCCGGTAGCGGGTGTCTAGCCCATAGGCGCTGGTGTCCTGGGAGACGACCAGCAGCTCGCGCACGCCGGCGTTGACCAGGTTCTCCGCCTCGGTCATCACCTCGCCGATCGGTCGGCTGACCAGATCGCCCCGCAAGCTGGGGATGATGCAGAAGCTGCAACGATGGTTGCAGCCTTCGGAAATCTTGAGATAGGCGTAATGGCGCGGGGTGAGCTTGACGCCGACGGCGTCTTCCAGTGACAGGGTGTCGGTATCCACCTGCCCATGGGCGGCCGAGTCCCGGGTCTTGTCCTTCGCCTGGCTGCCCGGTTCGGGCATCACGTCGACAAAGGGGTCGAAGCGCGGCGGCAGGTGCTGATGCACCGCCTCCATCACTTCCTGGTAGGCCTGCGGGCCGGTCACGGCGAGCACGTTGGGGTGCGTCTGGCGCACCAGTTCGCCCTCGTCACGGCCACCGAGGCAACCGGTGACGATCACGCGGCCGTTCTCGTCCAGGGCCTCGCCGATGGTGTCGAGCGATTCCTGCACCGCCGAGTCGATGAACCCGCAGGTGTTGATGATCACCAACTCGGCGCCCTCGTAGCTGTCGGACAGAGCGTAGCCCTCCGCGCGCAGCTGGGTGAGGATGCGTTCAGAGTCGACCAGCGCCTTGGGACAGCCGAGGCTGACAAAGCCGATGCGCGGCGGGTTTTGCGTCATGAGGGGGTGGCATCCGGTGACGTGGGGGCGTTATCGCCGGTGTATTCCTCGAGATGGCCGTCCGGATACTGGACGTGCACCTTGAGGTTGTTGCGCTCGATGAACTGCATCACCGAGTCGAACATCTGGCGGTTGGCCGTCTTGAGGCACGGCTCGATGGCCAACACCTTCTGCCCGTTGAGCATCACCGGGTGCAGCCGTTGCGAGTAGACCAGACGGTGCTGGGCAAACGTCGCATCCCAGCTCGAGATGCGATCGATCCAGTCACTCGGGCGGAATCGGGCGCCGGCCTTGGTCACTGACTCGACGATGTAGCGTTTCGGCTGGTTGTCCATGAAGTCGTGGCTTGCTCGGCCTGCACCGAATGTGGATGGGGCGTGTCGAAGGCGTCCAGCGGCCGGGTGGCTTCGCGGCCCATTGGCGGCCATCGCGGTAAGCTCTGGCTCGGTCGGCACCCACCCGGATGAGTCACCGTGGTGGCCACTCCGGGGCGGGGAATGCCGGGACGCTCGACGCTTCCTTTAGAATCAATCGG
Source organism: Halothiobacillus sp. (assembly GCA_016278265.1). GTDB lineage: Bacteria > Pseudomonadota > Gammaproteobacteria > Halothiobacillales > Halothiobacillaceae > Guyparkeria. The sequence goes on from JADQCE010000001.1 coordinate 146,135, forward strand.
CCATTTTACTTCACTTGGCCGGCAAACGCATCCGGCCAGACAAAACGAGGCAGGGAGAAGGGCATGGAAACACGCGCGGGAATTGCTCAGGAGCGCCGGGACGGCTCGTTGTCGATCATCCTGGTGGATACCGGTGGGACGTTCAACAAGCGCTATCGGCCGACCGACGGCACCCTGGTCGTCGAGCCGGGCGCGCGGGCCGCGCGGGAAATACTGCGATCGGCCGAGATGAACCTGGATATCGATTGGCTTGAGCCCGTGTGCAAGGACAGCCTGGACATGAAGGATATCGACCGTGATGCCATCGTCGCCTCGTTGTCCGACGCGGCGCGACGGCGACCAGGTGCCCCGATCGTGGTGGTGCATGGCACCGACACTATGGCGCGGACGGGCGAGGTGCTCTCCCGGGCGTTTCCCGAGCGTTGCGTGGTGTTGACGGGGGCCATGCGTCCCTACGCGATCGATCCGGTCGAGCCGGCGTTGAATTTGGGATTGGCATTGGGCTTCGCTCAGGCGCGTCCCTGTCCCGGTGTCTACCTGGCGATGAGCGGACGGGTGTGCCCGCTGGGGGGGCTGGAGAAGGATTGCGCCGGGGCCTGCTTTCGGCCGACTGTGCCAACGGGCTGCTAAAGCGGGATAGGGAAAACGCATCGCCACGAAAAAGGCCCCGCCAATTGGCGGGGCCTTCGTGTTTCGGGCACCCCTCGAGGGGGATGCTGGCATCAGCACTTGTCGGTGATGCCCGGGTTGCCTTCTACACCCTTGAGGACCGGCTCGTTGAGCTCGAACGGCTTGATGTGCTTCTGGTCACGCAACCAAGTTTCGACCTGGTCCCAGATCATCTCGCCGGTGTCACCCGGGATATTGCCCGGCTCGGCAACCGATGCCCAGCCCGCGACCTTGTAGGTCTTCTTCGGGTCGATCGGCTCGCCACCCAGTTCCATGTCGAGGATGCGCTTGCCCTTCTCGGCGGTCGGCGCGCAGGCATACTTCAGACCGCCGACGCGGACCATGTCGCCACCCTGCTGGTAGTAGGGGTCGGTGTTGAAGATGTTGTCGCAGACGTCCTCGAGGATGCTCTTGATCTGCTCGCCGGTGAACTCGTTGACCGTGACGTTCGGGTAGGTCAGGCCCACCTCGGTCATCAGGTCGTCGTAGGTGATCGGCTCGCCCGGGATCAGCGAGGTGCCCCAGCGAACGCCCGGCGAGAACGAGATTTGCGCGTCGTTGACGTCGATCAGCGCGTCGCAGATCAGCTGGTCCCAGGTGCCGGTGAAGTTGCCGCGGCGGTAGAGCAGGGCATCGTTGGTCGCCAGGACGTCGCTGGTGCGCTCGCCGGCGTTGAAGGTCTTGCCCTGGAAAGTGATTTCCTGGCTGTACAGTTTGTCGATGTACTCCTGCATCTCCTTGTCCGGCTCGATGAAGTCGGAGAAGACCGGCAGCAGGTGGTACTTGTAGTCCTGGACCTTGCCGTTGCGGACATCGAGATCCAGCACACCCAGGTACTTGGCATTGGAGCCGGCGTTGGAGACGATGGTCTGGCCACCGCGGTTCTTGACGATGGTCGGCGTCGGAACGGCATCGTGGGTGTGACCACCCATGATCGCGTCGATGCCGGTGACACGGCTGGCCATCTTGAGGTCCACGTCCATGCCGTTGTGCGACAGGACCACGACCACTTCGGCGCCTTCGGCGCGGGCGGCGTCGACGGCTTCCTGCATCTTGTCGTCACGGATGCCGAACGTCCAGCCTTCGGTCATCCAGCTCGGGTTGGCGATCGGGGTATACGGGAAGGCCTGACCGATAACCGCCACCTTGACGCCGTTCTGTTCGCGGATCACGTACGGCTTGAACACGCGCTCGTAGAAGTCGGAGTCGAGGATGTTCTGCGCGACGAAGGCCATGTCGGTGGCGGACTCGAGGTCAGCGATGCCCTCCATCATGCGATCCTTGGTGTAGGTCGCTTCCCAGTGCGAGGTGAAGAAGTCCGGCTTGGCGATCTTCATGGCGTCGATCTGACTCTGGGCATCGGTCCACAGGGCCAGCGCGTTGCCCTGCCAGTTGTCACCGCCGTCCAGCAGGAAGGCGCCCGGACGCTGCTCGCGCATGTGCTTGATTAGGGTGAGCAGGTGCGCAAAGCCACCGACCTTGCCGTACTTCTTGGCCGCTTCGGCGAAGTCGAGGCAGGTAAAGGCATGGGCGGCCGGGGTGTTCGGTTCGAGGCCGAAGTACTCAAGGAAATGCTCGCCTACCAGATGCGGCGGGTTGCCTTTCATCGACCCGACGCCGAGGTTGATGTTGGGCTCACGGAAATAGACCGGCTTGAGCTGGGCGTGCATGTCGGTCATGTGCAGGATCGACACGTTGCCGAAGCGCGGCACTTCGTACATGTTGCTCGAGGCGTTGTTCGCCTTGACGGAGCTCGCTACGCGCTGGGTGCCGGTGCCGGCCTGAGCGGTTTCGAGGTTGATGCCCGCGGCCGAGGCCACGGCGAGCATCTGCAGAAATTCGCGACGAGAAAGACTCATTGAAAACTCCCCTTTACGTTTTCAGTTTGGGTCAGCTCCCGGCCCGGCATGTCGCAGGGGGCGGGATCCTTGGGATCTTTAGCGGTTCCCTGACCCGGCCCAAGCCTGGTGGGCACTTTGGGGCAGTGCCAGGAAACTGAACCGGGCCATTTAACCATACTGGCCTGCCCGGCGATAGAAAAAATACTTATGCCGGACCATGAGAACGTCGGCTTGACGGCCCTTGTCGGCCAATCCGGGTTCTCGAGATCGATTTCGCCGGGCACAAAAAAAGCAGGCCGAAGCCTGCTTTTTCGGTTCGCGATAATCCCGGAAGATTACTTGCGGATGCCCGGACCGTTGAGTTCCAGTTCGTTGTCGTTGTAGGACATGAAGAACTCGAGATCGCGGTAGTACGGGGAGTACTGCGCGAACGGTACCGTGCCGGTGTCACGGACGCAGCCGTAGATCCGCTTGTGCATGGTGTACATCTTGCCCTTGCTGTAGCGGAAGATCGGGAAGTGGGTGGTGTTACCCAGATTCATGTGCAGGTGTTCGGCGCGGACGTACTTGCCGCCGTGGTACTGGTGACAGTCGGCACAGGAGTTGTCCAATTGACCGGTGCGACGGAACCACGCTTCCTTGCCGCGGTTGTAGGCATCCTTGGCGCCTTCGCTGTTGATCTGGACGTTGTTGGTCATGCCGCGCGACTCACTGGCGAGATAGGCAAGCACGTTGGCCAACTTCTTGTAGTTGTTCTTCGGATCCCAGACCTTCTCGGCATCTTCGCCAGCGTTCTTCTGGCAGTTGATGATGTCCAGACCCAGGCTGTGCACCTCACCGTCTTCCTCGTTGAAGTAGGGGTACTTGGCGCGCAGGCCCTTGGCCTCGCCCAGGCAGGAGGACAGCGGCTTGCCGTTCGGCAGGCGGTATTCGTTCCAGAGCTCTTCACCGGCCGCGATATATTGGTCGGTTTCCGGGAAAATCATCATGCCTTCCCACTGCGAGCGGGCATCTTCATCAATGGCGTAGACGCCGTTGTTGTACTCCTCGAACGGGATGTCCGGGTAACGCTCCTGGTAGAACTCCACCATCAGTTCACGGAACTCGGACGGATCGGACGGGTTGGCCGGCTCGGCCATCGCACCGCCGGTAGCCAGAACGCTGGCGGCGATCATGCTAGAAAAAAGGCGTTTCATTATGGATATCTCCTCGTGATTCGGGTCTTGCTTTTATGATTCCTGAGACCTGTATTTACAGGGTGTAGAGGTAATCAACGATGTGGCTGATTTCCTCATCACTCAGGATCTTGTTGGCCCCGAACGGCGGCATGATGGTCTGGTCGCCGAACTTGTCGCGCGGGTCCTGGAGAACCGCTACAAGATCCTCACGCTCCGGATAGCGGGCCTGCATGGCAATCAGGGCCGGGCCGATGTTGCCGGCCAGGTTGCCGCCCTTCATCTGGTGGCACGCCAGGCAGTTGCCCGCGCCACGGCCGAAGGCGATTTCCTTACCCTTTTTGGCGGACTCGGACATGCCGGCGTCGTCCGCCATGGTGGCACCGGAGAAACTCAAGCCGGCCGCTAGCAGTGCGGCGGCGCCTGCCGTGGTGATCGCGGATGTGAACTTCTTCATTGTTATCCTCCTCTGCGGTCGCTGTATCAGCGCCGAGATTCCTTGGTGAGTTGTCTCATTCATCGAATCGACGTGTACCACTTTAGTGGCCTGAACACTCGAGACAATAAAAAATAATTTATGGCGACATGATGGATTGATTATTAGCATTTGTTGAAATTCCATCGTCTCGCCACCCCCGCCATGAGGCGGTTTGCGCATTCATTAGTATCACATCACCGCGGCTTTTGCCGAGTTGGTGCGTCGGGGAGGGTTTGGATTCACTATGTGCGCTGCCCGGCCCATGCTGGCAGGCCCGACTCACCGATTTGCCTGCAAAAACCGCAGGTTCATTCGTCGGACTGGCCGGCGCGTCGCTCGATTTCCTGCAGGGTCGACTCGATGCGTGCTTGGGCACGTGGATTGTCGGCGGTGTAGGTGTAGGCGGTTTCCAGTTCCTGGTGAGCGGCCACCAGGTTGTCCTTGAGCAGGAAATAACGGCCGAGTTGTTCGTGGTGTTCCAGCGGGCGAGCCGCGGCGCTGGCCGCACGGGAGAGCGTCAGTGCCACCTCGGGATCCTTGGGACGTGATTCGATGGCTTGGCGTGCGGTCTGGTAGGCGGTTTTGGTATCGCCGCGATCGAGCATCCAGTCGACCTCGACGCGGAGCAGGGTGCTGTCGTCGGGGTAAAGCGAGATCAAATCCGCGAGGACGTGATCTGCCTCTTGCATTTGCCCGCTGTCGTTCAGTGCTCGTGCCAGTGGCAGGGCATACCAGCGGTTGCCCGGGTTTTCACGGTAGAGCGGGCGCAACTTCTCGACGGCCAGGTCGTGTTTGCCCTGGCGCTGGGCGGCAATGGCCTGGCGATACGTCTCGTCAGGCTCGCCCAGGGAAAGCCTGCTACGGCCACTGAGTGCCGCTAGCCGCGCGCGGGCAAGTCGGAACGATTCGCTGTCGGTGGCGCCGAAGCGGTCATGGTTCAGTCCGGCAAGCCGGTCACGGATCGCGCTGATGCGCGCGCTGTTCATCGGGTGGGTGCGCAGGAACTCGAACTGTCGCCCGGGGGCGGCACCGGCCCGTCTTTGTAGCGTCTCGAAGAAGCTGGCCATGCCGCGCGGATCGATATCGGCTTGGCGCAGGGTGTCGATGGCAATGCGATCGGCTTCGCGCTCGTGCATGCGTGTGTAGTTGATCGCATTCTGTGCCGCCCCGGCGATGCCGGCTGTCGCAACCGCGGCGCCGAGTTGTGGGTCGATGGCGCCCAGCAGGATGCCGGCGATGAAGCCGGCGACGGCGGTCATGCTGTTGCCGGTCTGTGCGGCGACCATTTGTGCGATGTGGCGCTGGGTGGCGTGGGCGATTTCATGGGCGACCACGCCGGCCAGTTCGCTTTCGTTCTCCGTGGCCAGCATTAAGCCCGAGAAGATAGCGATGTATCCCCCCGGTACGGTGAACGCGTTGATCATCGGGTTGTCGACGATGATCAACTGCGGCGCGAAGCGTGTGCCGGAGGCCGATGACATCAGGCGAATGCCCAGGTCATTAAGGTAGGAATCGAGCAGGGGGTCCTCGATCACGCCGCCGCGCGCGCGCAGCTGCGCGAAGACCTCCGCGCCAATCTGGCGTTCTTCTGCGGGCGAGAGCACGGTGTCGACCGGGTTGCCCAGTTCCGGTAGCTGCGCGTCGGCGCGACCGGACAGGCTGGTGAGCAGCAAGGCAGTCAGCAGTAGGGTGAACAGGTGTCGTGTCATGGGGTTTGTGTATTGCTTCCCGTGGCTCATGTTTGTCGCCTGCGCTTGGACCGTATGCTCTGGTCCGGGTTTCCGGGTGTGATGAAGAATCTTCGGCGGACGTGGTGCATGTGGCGCAGTCCACGCGGTGTTGGTGCCCTGTCTGTAACTGTGCCATTTCATGGCAGTGCCCCGTTGGTGAACGGCCATGCCCCCGAGACGTTCTCGGCAGGCTTGCCCCGATTGGGGCTCCCAAGGGGTCGAAGGGTTCTTGATGGACGCGGTGTGACACTGGCCGCTAAACTGCCGCGCAGTCCTACGTGAACCGCTTTGGAGAGATTATGGCAGCCTACGAAAGCATCAGTGCCGATGAGTTGAACGCGCGGCTTGACGAGGTCGCCCTGTTCGACGTGCGTGGCCCGGCCGAGACGGATCGCGGCGTGATCGAGGGGGCCGCCCTGGTGCCGCTACACCTGGTGCCGATGAATGTCGATCGTTTCCGGGGTGATCATGATGTGGTCATCTATTGCCATAGTGGTGCCCGCTCGGCGCAGGCCTGCCAATTCCTGGCGGGCCAGGGTATCGACCGACTCTTCAACCTTGAAGGTGGGGTGATGTACTGGGCGGGCTCGGGCCTCCCGTTGGTGGCGCCGGAGAAGTAAGTCTGTTGACTGCCCGGGCGCACAAGTTGCCCGGGCTCGTTTTATCGTTGCTGCCGGAGGGAGTGTCAATGACTGAAGAGGCGCCGATCGAGGTGGATGCCCGGGGGCTGTCCTGTCCCATGCCGTTGCTCAAGGCGCGCAAGGCGCTGGCGACGGCGGCGACCGGGCAGCGGATCGTGGTGTTGGCCACGGACCGCGGAGCGGAAAGTGATTTCCGTGCCTACTGCGAGCGCGCCGGCCACGAGCTGGCGCGGCTCGAATGGCAGGGAGACGAGTTGCGGGTCGAGCTGATTCGCGGCGAGTAGTTTTGTCGGAATGGTTCGGCGGGTTTCGATGACCCCAGGGATGGGGATTGTGTCGTTGTGTTGTGAGCGGGTGCCGGAGCCTTTGGCCATGATGCCGGTCGGGGTAGGCGTTCGCGGGGGTTCTGGCGTATTGTCAGAGCCGTCAATGACAACAACAACGACAGAACGAATTTGACACAAGGGAGTGATGAGCCATGGGGAATGCCCACCCGATTCGCCTGCTTATGGCAGGTATCTTCATGTTTGGCCTGCTGTTTTCCGGACTGGCCCGGGCCGAATTTCAACCGTTTATCGAAGGCAACGCGTTGCCGGGGGATGTGGAGGCCTCTGCCGAAGCGGCGCGCGAGAAGTTGACCGCCGAGGGCTTCGAATTGGTCGGGGACTACGCGCCTACCGACGGCGTGCATGTCCTGGTGGTGACCAACGACGCCTTGCTCGACACGGCGGCGCGCAGCCCGCGAGGTGGATACGGCGCGGTCCTGAGCGTGGCGCTCGAGCAAACCGAGAACGGCACGCGCGTCTCCTACCAGCATCCGCAGTACCTCGCGCATGGCTACCGTTTGGAGTCGGACAATGAGCCCGTATTTCAGGCGATGGCGAAGGCACTCGGTGCCATTGGCTATTTCGGCGCCGAGCCCATTTCCACCGCCAACCTGCGCACCTATCAGTACGCGTTTGGTCTTGAGACCTTCGAAGACTCGATCGATCTCGGCGGGTTCGACTCCTTCAATGCCGCCGACCGACAGATCGCCAGTCGTGCCGACAACGGCGAGCGAGGCACCGAGCTGGTCTACCGTGTGCGCATTCCGGGACGCGACCAGGTGGTCTACGGTGTGGGCATGCACACCGACGATCCGAACGCGAACGGGGCAGCGCTGGTGCAAGCAGTCGATCATGACGCGCCTCGTGGCTATGCGTTCCTGCCGTACCCGGTGCTGCTCGATGGCACCGAGGCGGAAACGCTCAGTCTGCGCTTTCGCATGGCGTTGTTCTTCCCTGATCTACCCATGATGGGTGGTGATGCCTCGTTCTTTAAGCTGCGCAAGGCACCCGATGCCGTCAACCAGCTGATGCTTGAGGTGGTCGACGGCGAGATCGAGCAGGAAGAGCGGAGTTCGGGTGGCGGCTTCGGCACCTTCTGAACTTGGTTGGTGATCGGCTGATGCCGCTCGCCGTGGGCGCCTGTGTTGCGCCCAAAGTGGTGAAATCTGTCCAATAACACGTTATATTGGCAGGTCTACGATTGAGACCGCCGGGCCCCAACGGGCGCATCCGCGGTTGATGGCAGCCTGCTCGGCCGGCGATGATCTCGCCGCCCGGGCGGGCTGCCGTCGTCATGGGCTGCGTTGATCGCGTTGCACTCTTTGCTTTCGAGCAAACTCAATGAGAAGTGGATGACCATCCGGGGCGTACCCCGGATGCGGGGACGGTTACCCCGAAATCGGACGCTCGCTCCGGTGGTTCGCCCACCGTCGAGTCGATCGTCAAGTCATTTATTCAGTGAAACGCGCAAGTTTCGAGGTGAGTACTCTCGTGGAATTATCCGGCGGTCAAATCCTGGTCGAGTGCCTCAAGGCGGAAGGGGTCGATACGGTCTTCGGCTACCCCGGTGGGGCAGTCCTTCACATCTACGATGCCCTGTTTCAGCAGGAAGACGTCCAGCACGTGCTCGTGCGCCACGAACAGGGCGCGGTCCACATGGCCGACGGCTATGCCCGTGCCACCGGCAAGCCGGGCGTGGTGCTGGTTACTTCCGGCCCGGGGGCGACCAACGCCGTGACCGGCATTGCCACCGCGCACATGGATTCGATCCCGCTGGTGGTCTTCACCGGCCAGGTGCATAGCGCGCTGATTGGCAACGACGCCTTCCAGGAAGTCGACAACGTCGGCATCACGCGCCCCTGCGTGAAGCACAACTTCATGGTCAAGGACGTGCGTGACATGGCCGAGACCATCAAGAAGGCCTTCTACGTGGCGACCACCGGTCGCCCGGGCCCGGTTGTGGTCGACATCCCCAAGGATGTCACCGACCCGAAGGTCAAGGTGCCGTTCGAGTACCCGGAAAAGGTCGCGATGCGTTCCTACCAGCCGACCGAGAAGGGGCACTCCGGGCAGATCCGCAAGGCGGTCGACCTGATCGTCAACGCCGAGCGCCCGATGATCTACACCGGCGGCGGCGTCATCCTCGGTCGTGCGGCCGACGAGCTGACCCATTTCACGCGCAAGCTCGGTTACCCGATCACGCAGACCCTCATGGGCCTGGGCGCCTACCCGGCGAATGACAAGCAGCATCTGGGCATGCTCGGCATGCACGGCACCTACGAGGCCAACATGGGCATGCATCATTGCGATGTCCTGATCGCTATCGGCGCGCGTTTCGATGACCGCGTCACGGGGGATCTGTCCAAGTTCTGCCCGTACGCCAAGATCGTGCACGTCGACATCGACCCGTCCTCGATCTCGAAGAACGTGATCGTCGACGTGCCGATCGTTGGCGCGGTCAAGTCGGTGCTCACCGAGATGATCGAGTTGGTTAACCAGGCCGGCGGCGCGAAGAAGACCAAGGAGCTCGAGTCTTGGTGGGACCAGATCGAGCAGTGGCGCGGCATGAAGTGCCTCGAATACAAGTGGTCCGACGAGATCATCAAGCCGCAGTACGTGGTGCAGAAGCTCTGGGAGGTCACCGGCGGTGATGCCTTTGTCACCTCCGATGTCGGTCAGCACCAGATGTGGGCGGCGCAGTACTACGGCTTCAACAAGCCGCACCGCTGGATCAACTCCGGCGGTCTGGGCACGATGGGCTTCGGCCTGCCGGCCGCGCTGGGCGCCAAGTGGGCGTTTCCCGACGAGGAGGTGGCCTGCGTGACCGGCGAGGGCAGCATTCAGATGTGCAGCCAGGAGCTGTCCACGGCGCTGCAGTACCAGCTGCCGATCAAGATCGTCAGCCTCAACAACGGCTACCTCGGCATGGTCCGTCAATGGCAGGAGTTCTTCTATTCCGGTCGCTACGCGATGAGCTACATGGAATCCCTGCCGGATTTCGTCAAGCTGGCCGAGTCCTACGGACACGTCGGCATGCGCATCGAGAAACCATCCGACGTCGAGGGCGCGCTCCGGGAGGCGTTCGCCATGAAGGACCGCCTGGTCTTCATGGACTTCCAGACCGATCCGGAAGAGAACGTCTACCCGATGGTTCCCGCTGGCGCGGGCCTCAACGAAATGATCCTGCTGTGAGGGCGGCCTGACATGCGACACATCATCTCGATCCTGATGGAAAACGAGGCCGGCGCGCTCTCGCGGGTGGCCGGTCTGTTCTCGGCACGTGGCTACAACATCGAATCACTGTGCGTGGCGCCGACCCACGACGAGTCCCTGTCGCGCCTGACGCTGGTCACCAGCGGTGACGAGCAGGTGATCGAACAGATCGTCAAGCAGCTCAACAAGCTGATCGACGTGGTCAAGGTCCAGGACATGGCCGACACCGCGCATATCGAGCGAGAGCTGATGCTGGTCAAGCTGCAGGCCTTCGATGGCGTGCGCGAGGAGGTCTATCGCCTGGCCGACATCTTCCGCGGCCAGATCATCGACGTGACCGAGTCCAGCTACACCGTCCAGCTGGTCGGCCCGGGCAGCAAGCTCGATGCCTTCATCGACGCGCTCGGCTCGACCCCGGTGGTCGAGATCGTGCGTTCGGGCGCGCTGGGCATCGCGCGCGGGCCGCGCGGCATGCTGGTTCCCGAGGTCTGAGCCTCGCCGATTTCTTTTTCCTTATTCCAATACCACTCGACTGGAGACACATCTCATGCAGGTTTATTACGACAAGGATTGCGACATCTCCCTGATCCAGGGCAAGAAGGTCGCCATCATCGGTTACGGCTCGCAGGGCCACGCCCACGCGCTCAACCTCAAGGAATCCGGTGTCGAGGTGGTGATCGGCCTGCGTGCCGGCTCCGGCTCGCAGAAGAAGGCCGAGGGCGAAGGCCTGACGGTCAAGACCATCGAGGAGGCTTCTGCCTGGGCCGATGTGGTCATGATGCTGGCGCCGGACGAGAACCACGCCGAGATTTACGCCAACCAGGTCGAGCCGAACCTGCGTGAAGGCGCGACGTTGGCCTTCGCCCACGGTTTCTCCGTCCTGTACAACCAGGTCACCCCCCGCAAGGACCTCGACGTGATCATGATCGCGCCGAAGGCCCCGGGTCATACCGTACGTTCCGAGTTCGCCCGCGGCGGCGGCATCCCGGACCTGATCGCGATCCACCAGAATGCCTCCGGCAAGGCCAAGGACATCGCGCTGTCCTACGCCTCCGGCGTCGGCGGCGGTCGTACCGGCATCATCGAGACCACCTTCAAGGACGAGACCGAGACCGATCTGTTCGGTGAGCAGGCCGTCCTCTGCGGCGGTACCGTCGAGCTGGTCCGCGCCGGCTTCGAGACCCTGACCGAGGCGGGCTACCCGGCCGAGATGGCCTATTTCGAGTGCCTGCACGAACTCAAGCTGATCGTCGACCTCATGTACGAAGGCGGCATCGCCAACATGAACTACTCGATCTCCAATAACGCCGAGTACGGCGAGTACGTCACCGGCCCGAAGGTGATCAACGACGAGTCCCGCCAGGCGATGCGCGAGGCGCTGGCCAATATCCAGAACGGCGAATACGCCAAGCGCTTTATCAACGAGGGGGCACTGAACTACCCTTCAATGACGGCACGTCGTCGTCAGGACGCCGAGCACCCGATCGAGCAGGTCGGTGAGCGCCTGCGTGGCATGATGCCGTGGATCAGCGCCAACAAGATCGTCGACAAGTCCCGTAACTGATTGCGGGGCGATCGCGCGAGACAATCCCGGGAGGGGCAGAACATGGATCACGAAACGCATACCGACGAGCAGGCGCAAGAGGCGCAGGCGGCCCATCGGCGGCGCAAGGCGATCTACCTTCTGCCCAACCTGTTCACGACCGGCGCCTTGTTCGCCGGTTTTTTCGCGATTGTAATGGCCGTTCAGGACAACTTCGTCTCGGCGGCCATCGCCGTTTTCGTCGCCATGTTGCTGGATGGCCTGGACGGGCGTGTCGCGCGAATGACCGGCACGGAGTCTGAGTTCGGTATCCAGTACGACTCGCTCTCCGATGTGGTCTCCTTCGGCATTGCCCCGGCACTGATCGTCTACCTCTGGAGTCTGCAGGGCATGGGCGATCGCTGGGGCATGCTCGGCGCGTTCGTCTTCGCCGCGGCGGCGGCGATTCGTCTGGCGCGTTTCAACGTGCAGGTGGAAACGGTCGACAAGGGCTACTTCGTGGGGCTGGCTTCGCCTGCGGCCGCGGCGGTCCTGATGAGCATGGTGTGGTTTTTCGAGGCGCATGACATCCCGTTTCAGGCACAGCAAGGCTGGGTCTGGGTGATCACCATCACCACCGGGTTGTTGATGGTCTCGAGCTTTCCGTACTTCAGCGGCAAACGGCTCTCGCCGCGCCTGCGGCTGTCCTTTCTCAGCCTGCCGATCGCGATCATCGTGTTCGTGCTGCTCTTGAGGGATTTCGCGCTGACGCTCTGGGTGATCGCTAGTGCCTATGCGCTTTCGGCCCCGTTGTGGACGCTCTCGCGCGGATTGCGCCGGCGCCTGAAACGCTCGATGTCTTGAATCGGAGCGCCTCGGTCGTTAACTTGGCAAGATGAGCAGTCGTTTTCGCACAGCCCGTTATCCCCTCCCGACCACCGTTCCGGTGGTGGGGCTGCGCGTCGTCTGCCCGTCGCTGCTGCTGCGACTGCCCCGCTGGGGCGATTGACACGATGCCTGGCGAGGCGACCCACGCGACCACCGACTAGATAAAGAACGTCCGACGGGGGAACCCGGCGGCGACACCTGAGGTTTTTGCCATGAGCAGCAGTGACTCCTTGATCATCTTCGACACCACGCTTCGCGACGGCGAGCAGAGCCCGGGCGCGTCCATGACGCGTGACGAGAAGCTGCGTATCGCCCGTCAGCTCGAGCGGCTGGGCGTGGACGTGATCGAGGCCGGCTTTGCCGCGGCGAGCGAGGGCGATTTCAACGCCATCCGCACCATCGCCGAACACGTCGAGCACTCGACAATCTGCTCGCTGGCACGCGCCGGCGAGAAGGACGTACGTCGCGCCGGCGAAGCGGTCTCCCCGGCACCGCGGCGGCGTATTCACACGTTTATCGCCACCAGCCCGATCCACATGGAGAAAAAGCTCCGCATGACGCCGGACGAGGTGGTCGGCCATGCGGTAAAGGCGATCAAGATCGCGCGCGAGTACACCGATGACGTCGAGTTCTCGGCCGAGGACGCGGTGCGCTCGGAGATGGATTTCCTGGTGCGGGTATTCGAGGCGGCGATCGAGGCCGGCGCGACCACGCTCAACGTGCCGGACACGGTCGGGTACGCCACGCCGGACCAGTGGGCCGAGCAGATGGCGATCCTGATCGAGCGGGTCAACGGCTCGGAGAAGGTGGTCTGGTCGACGCACTGCCACAACGACCTCGGTCTGGCCGTGGCTAACTCGCTGGCCGCGGTACGCTCGGGGTTCCGGCAGGTCGAGTGCACCATCAACGGTCTCGGCGAGCGGGCCGGTAACGCCGCGCTCGAGGAGGTGGTGATGGCCACCCGCACTCGGCCGGACATCTACGGCGTGTCGACCCGCATCGACGCCACCCAGATCGTGCCGACCTCCAAGCTGGTCTCCACGATTACCGGCTACCCGGTGCAGCCGAACAAGGCGATCGTCGGCGCCAACGCCTTCGCCCACGAGTCCGGCATCCACCAGGACGGCGTGCTCAAGCACCGCGAGACCTACGAGATCATGCGGGCCGAGGACGTTGGCTGGTCCACCAACCGGTTGTCGCTGGGCAAGCTTTCCGGGCGCAATGCCTTCAAGAGCCGCCTGAAGGATCTGGGCGTCGAGCTCGAAAGCGAGGAGGCGCTCAACGATGCCTTCCGCCGCTTCAAGGAATTGGCCGACAAGAAACGCGAGATCTTCGACGAGGACATCCAGGCGTTGGTCTCGGAGGTCTATGACGAGCAGGAAGAGGCCTTCCGCCTGGTCGCGCTTCACGTCTGCTCGGAAACCGGCGAGACGCCGGAGGCGACCATTACCGCCTCGATCCACGGCGAGGAAATGACCGCGACGGCCACCGGGGCCGGCCCGGTCGACGCTGCGCTGGCAGCGATCGAGAAGATCGTCGCCTCGGGCGCCAACCTGCAGCTCTACTCGGTAAACAACATCACCAGTGGCACCGACGCCCAGGGCGAAGTGAACGTGCGCCTCGAGCGTGCCGGGCGCATCGTCACCGGGCAGGGCGCAGACACGGATATCGTGATCGCCTCGGCGAAGGCCTACCTCAATGCCATCGAGCGCCTCGAGCATCCCCCGAAGCGCGCCCACCCGCAGATGGGTGACGTGTGACGCGGAGGCCGGTCTGAGCATGGCCTTGCGGGTTGATCGGGAGGCCGCCCTGGGGTGGCTCGGTATCGAGAGTTTTCGCCCCAGTGGGCGCGTGCGCCCGGCCCGTTTGCAATCGCCCGTCGATGACGATGAGCCGATCAGCGATGCGACCGTCGAGGCGCGGGACGAGCCGCAGCCGGACTCGGCTGAAGCCCCGGTGGAAACCTCGGTCGATGTCCCGACCCCGGTGCCTGACGGGATGGATGACGGGCCACATCGGGAAGAGCCCGTTGGCGAGGCGGCCCTGACCCCGGCTCAGGCGCCGGGCGATCCGGCCGACGAGGTGCTGCCGGACCGGTTGTGTCTGGCGGTCGACTCCCCCCATCGTCCACTGGCCGAGGCGATTGCCCAGGTCGGCGGTCTGGCCTGCGAAACGGCTGAGGGCGGCGACATCGTGACCGTGAGAGGGGAAACCTGGGAGCTGGCGGCTCTGGCCGGTGATGGGGCTGCCAAGCGTCGGCTGTGGCGGGCCCTGGTAGCCCGTGGCCGGCGGGTGCGCGGGTGAGGGCCGAGTCCGACGTCATGCCGGCGTGGGACTGGGCCGCGCTGGCTGGCGAAGACCTGCCGGAGATCGTCGCGATCGAGGAGGCGGCCCATCCCTACCCCTGGAGTGAGGCGATCTTCGAGGATTGCCTGCGGGCAGGCTATCGGCTCGACGGGGCCTTTTCGCGCGGGCAGTTGATCGGCTACTCGGTGGTGATGACCGTGCTTGATGAGTGGCACCTGCTCAACCTGTGCGTCGATCCGGCCCTCCAGCGGCGCGGGGTGGGACGATTCCTCCTCGAGCGGTTGCTCGAGTCGGCGGACGCCGGCGAGGCCAGCTGCCTGATCCTCGAGGTCCGCGCCGGCAACACCGCCGCCATTGCCCTCTACGAGTCGGCGGGCTTTACGGATATCGGCCACCGAAAGGCGTATTATCCGGCCCCCGGTGGGCGGGAGGATGCGCGCGTGATGCGCCGCCTCCTGTGAGTTCCCAAATCATTGTTTCATCGGTTCGTCGTGATGACGGGCCCTGTCATTGCAGACCCGAGAGTCCATGAGCACTACCCCCGAAAACGATTACTCCAGCCGCCGGACCTTCGCGATCATCTCGCACCCCGACGCGGGCAAGACCACCATGACCGAAAAGCTGCTGCTGTTCGGCGGTGCCATCCAGCTCGCCGGCACGGTCAAGGGGCGCAAGTCGGGTCGGCATGCCACCTCCGACTGGATGGCGATGGAGAAGGAGCGGGGCATTTCCGTGACCTCGTCGGTGATGCAGTTCCCTTACCGTGAACGCATCATCAACCTGCTGGATACCCCCGGCCACGAAGACTTCTCCGAAGACACCTACCGCGTACTCACCGCGGTGGATTCGGCACTGATGGTCATCGATGCCGCCAAGGGCGTCGAGGCGCGGACCATCAAGCTGATGGAGGTCTGTCGACTGCGTACCACACCGATCATGACCTTCGTCAACAAGCTCGACCGCGAGGGCCGTGACCCGCTCGAGCTGCTCGACGAGGTCGAGACCGTGCTCAACATCCGTTGTGCGCCGGTGACCTGGCCGATCGGCAGCGGCAAGCGTTTCCGCGGCATTTATCACATCGCCCAGAACACCACCTATCTCTTCGGCTCGGCCGATGGCACCCGCGATCAGGCCGTCGAGGCGATCAAGGGGCTCGACAACCCTCTGCTCGACGAGCGTCTCGGCACCCAGGCCGACGAGTTGCGCGAGGAGATGGAACTGGTGGAAGGTGCGGCCGACGAGTTCGATCTCGACGCCTACCTCAAGGGCGAGCAGACGCCGGTGTACTTCGGCTCGGCGATGAACAACTTCGGTGTGCAATCCTTGCTCGACGACTTCGTCGAGTACGCCCCGTCACCGCAACCGCGCGAGGCAACCGGCCGCACGGTCGAGCCCTCGGAGAAAAAGTTCACCGGATTCGTCTTCAAGATCCAGGCAAACATGGACCCGCAGCACCGCGACCGGATCGCCTTCCTGCGTATCTGTTCCGGCGAATTCCGTCGCGGCATGAAGTCCCACCACGTGCGCCTGGGGCGCGACGTGAAGATCCCCGACGCCCTGACCTTCATGTCCTCCGACCGCGTGCGACTGGAGACGGCCCAGGCGGGCGACATCATCGGCATCCACAACCACGGCACGGTCCGCATTGGTGACACCTTCACCGAAGGCGAGAAGCTGGCCTTCACCGGCATTCCGAACTTCGCCCCGGAACTGTTCCGGCGTGCGCAGCTCAAGGACCCGCTCAAGTCCAAGCAATTGCTCAAGGGGCTGTCGCAGTTGTGTGAGGAAGGGGCGACCCAGCTCTACCGGCCGCTGACCAACAATGACCTGATCCTGGGTGCCGTGGGCGTGCTGCAGTTCGACGTGGTGGCCCAGCGCCTGAAGGACGAGTACAACGTCGACTGCCGCTTCGAGGCGGTCAACGTGAATACCGCCCGCTGGGTGGAATGCGACGATCCCAAGCGCTTCGAGGAGTTCAAGAACAAGAATCAGGCGAACCTGGCCATCGACCATGCCGGCGAGCTGGTCTACATCGCGCCCACCCGGGTCAACCTGCAGATGACCCAGGAGCGTTGGCCCGAGGTGCGTTTCCTGGCCACCCGCGAGCACGGCGACTACCGCACGGAGTAAGTCGCGAACCTCCTGGCTTGCGGACTCGTCTGGCGTCCACGGATCCGTGGCGGATCAGTGCTCTTGCGGGTCCCCGTCGGGATTGCCGCCGAGCGTGTGGTCGACCAGCTGGTCGAAGTGTTCCGGGTTGATGTACTGGAACAATTCGTCGCCGTCGGGCTCGACGGTGATAGCCAGCCCCTTCTCCGGGTAGAGCCACAGCATTGCCGGCGGCTCGTCGCCGTCGCGTTCGCCGCGGGGGATCGGCCGCTTGTCCGTCGGCTCGCCGAAGCGACGGGTGATCAGTTCTTCCTCGTAGTCTGCAGTGGGCGCGTAGCTGATCGAGCGGATCGGTTTGTCCTGTGCTTCGACCAAGGCCTCCTCCGACATGGACAACTTGCGTGCCCCGCTCGGGGTCGGGTCGGCGATGCGCGAGTCTCCCGCCCAGCGCTCCAGTGTTGCCGGATCAACCTCGGCCACCAGGATCACCTTGGCGGTCAGCGGGCCGACGTTCATGCGCCCGAAGAACGCCTCCATCGACAGCGGCTCGCCGGGTTGGGCGAATATCGCTAGATCGGCCTTCTGGTCATAGCGCCGCTTGAAATCGAGCAAGGTCGACTCCCCCAGCGTTACCCCGAACACCGATACCTGTCCGCGGTCATTGAGCTCGACGTCCCATGGCAGGAACGGATGCTCGGGCGGAGTGGGTTGGCAGCCGGCCAACATGGCGGCCAGCAGGGCCGCGCCCAGGGCTAAGGATCGAGGGGCAGAAACGAAGCGCTGCATAGGTATTCCAGAAGAATCGAGGGATGGAGGCAGTCGGTCGGACAAGCGGTCGACGGCCGCGACACGAGTCCGGATTTAATCAGCCCGGCGCGCGGCGGGCAAGTCGGCCGTCACGGCAGGCACCACGTCTGTATTGCGTCGATCGAGCGCAAGGGCGTATGTTGCCTGCATTCGGTTTGTCACATGAGGAGGGATGCGCATGCCGATTGCAGGGAGTTCGAACGGAATCGTTGGGCGATTGGGATTGTTTGGGCGGCTACCGGGCGCCCTGGTATTCGGCGTGGTGATGCTGCTTGCTGGGCCGGTCGTCGCGGAAGATTTCCCGCTGCGTGACAAGTACGCCTCGGTGGGGGTGGCGCCGGTGGAAACCGAAGAACTGGCGGCCTCGCTTGATGCCATGACCGTGGTGGACGCGCGCTCGTCCTACGAGTATGAAACCCTGCATATCCGGGATGCCGTTTCGATCCCGCTTGCCTCGCGTGATTTTGATGAATCCGTACGGACCCTGGCCGAGGAATCGGGCCAGCCTTTGGTGTTCTACTGCAATGGCGTGACCTGCGCGGTTTCCTACAAGGCCGCGCTCAAGGCCAAGGAGGCCGGGATCGCGGATGCGCGTGTCTATGACGCCGGCGTGTTTGCCTGGGCCCAGGCCCAACCCCAGCACACGGTCCTGCTCGGCGAGCCGCTGCAAAGCGCCGACCGGCTAATCGCCGACGAGGCCTTCAAGGGCCGTGTCCTAGATGAGGATGCCTTCTATGCGCGCATCCAGTCGAGCGCCGACCCGGTGATCGTCGATATCCGCAGCAAGGATCAGCGCCGGGGGGTATCGTTGTTCCAGATGCGGGACCGTCACGTCCCCCTGACCAACGACAACCAGGACCTCGACGGGCTGGTGCAGGCGGCGATGACCGAAAAACGGCAGATGTTCTTCGTCGATGCCACCGGCAAGCAGGTGCGCTGGTTGCAGTACTACCTCGAGGAGCAGGGTGTTCCGCAGTACTGGTTCCTCGAGGGGGGAGCAAGCAAGATATTCGAAGGCATGGGGCTTCAATAGCGGCCCGAGCGGTCCGTCCCGTGCGCGCATCGCGTGGCCCGGTAAGAGAGCGCCTTGTTCACTCCATTGGGTAGCGCTCGGACCATTCGGTGGTCCAGCGTTCCAGCAACCCGGCCACCGTCTCCCGGTCGCTCACCGTGGTGTCCAGCCCGAGCACGTTTGCCGCGTCCCACAGGTTCTCCATGACCCGCTGGTTGTCCAGCGGGGTGGCGTGGTTGGTCTTGCTCAGCTTGCGCCCGTCGGGGCCATTGACCAGCGGCAGGTGCAGGTAGCCCGGCACGTGCAGACCCAGCGTATCGGCGAGTTCCACATGCAGCGGCGTGAGATCGGCCAGGTCTTCGCCGCGCACGACCTGCGTGATGCCCATCTCGTCGTCATCGACCACGTTGGCCAGATGATAGGCAATCGGCCCGTCGGCCCGCCGCAGGACCGGGTCGCCCACCTCGGTGGCCAGGCGCTGGTCCAGTTTGCCCAGGCGTCGGTCGGCCACCGTGCGCCGGTGAGCGCCCACTCGGAATCGCCACGCGTGACGCTCGTGGGCCGCGGCAGGCTGTTCGCGGCAAAAGCCGGGATAGATCGGACCGTTCGCCCCGATGGTCTGCCCGTGCTGTTCCGCCCAGTCGCGCAGCCGGGCCCGTGTGCAGTTGCAGCGATAGAGCCGTCCGGCGGATTCCAGTCGCGCCAGGGCGGTTTCGTAGCGCGCGACACGCTCGCTCTGAAAGACCACCTCGCCATCGAAGGTCAGCCCGTGGGCCTGCAATTGATCGAGGATCGTCTCGATCGCGTCACGACGGCTGCGTGCCTGGTCGGTGTCGTCGATGCGCAGCGACCAGCGCCCGTCGTGGGCTCGGGCATCCAGAAAGCTCCCCAGCGCCGCGACCAGCGAGCCGGCGTGCAGCGGCCCGGAGGGCGTCGGAGCGAAGCGGCCATGATAGGTCGTGGTCCTGGGGGTCATGTGGGTGCCTGCGTTGCGTGCTGCGTTTCGATGTAATGACGGGTGGCGGCGAACTCAAGCGCAATTGGCGCATCCTATGGGAGCCACGCGATCCTGATATGTTTTGAGCCGGGCCGTGTTCTCCTCGAATGCCCGGTGGTCCGTCCGCCGCCCCCGATGTCGTAGAGTATCGATATGTTCCGATTCCGTGTTCCCGCTCCTGCTCGTGTTTTCGTCCGTGGCCCCACGAAGGTGCCAGCTCTTTTGTTGGCGCTCGTGCTGCCGCTTGCTCCGGCGCTGAGCGCCGCCAACGAGCCAAAAGGCACCATGGGCGTCGCGTTGGACGACGAACTGGAGATGGCCCTCGAGGCGATCGAGCGTGGTGATCGCTACGGCCTGGACAGGGCGCTGGCGCGCTTTGAAGGCACCCGGCACGGCAAACAGGTAATACCCTACCTGGAAGTGCAGTGGTTGCTAGACCGGGTCGGCGAGGCGCCGTCAGCCGTGGCTGCCCGGTTGCGAGAGCACCCCGATATCCCGTTGATGCCACGACTCAAGCGGCGATACCTGGATCACCTGGCCGATACCGAGGCGTGGGGCGAGTACCGGCTGGTCTTCGACCGTGCCCCCGAAATCAACCCGGGGGTCCGACGCCAATGTGCCTATTGGCAGGCCGAGCTGGTGCTTGATGGCACCTTGAGCGAGGAGCAGAGCGACGCCGCGTTGGCGGTGTGGGAGCGCGGTCGCAGCCAGCCGGAGGCCTGTGACCCGGCCTTCGACTGGCTCGATGCCAATGGGTATCTCGACGAGTCGGCCTATCGGGCGCGCGTGCGCGCCGCCGTTGAAGCGAGCCAGGATGGGCTGGCGCGTTATCTCGTTCGCCAGGGACCGACCGGGCTGGCCGCCTACCGGGACCGTTGGCAGTCCTTGCGTGATCGACCGGCCGCGGCCGTCCCGGCCCTGATCGAGGCCGAGGGGGATGCCGAGGAGATCACCCAGGGATTGCTCTGGCTGGCCAAGCGCGAACCGGCGCGTGCCCGTGAGTGGGTGGCGCGTGCCGCATCCCAGGAGCTGATCGATGCCGAGCAGGCTGGCAGCGTGTCCCGGCTTGCCGCGCTCAAGGCCGCCTATCTCTACCAGCCTCAGGGGCACAAATGGCTGACGGAGGTGCCGCTGGCCGCCCGAGACGAGGAGGTCTGGACCTGGACCGTGCGTTCGGCCTTGCGGCACCTGGACTGGTCACGCGTCAAGACGTCGATCGATGCCATGCCCGACGAATTGACCGAGCGGCGCGAATGGCGCTACTGGCGGGCCGTCGCCGACGATCATCTGGGGCAGTCGACCGCCGCGCGTACGGTCTGGCGCGAGCTGGCCACGACACCCGATTATCACGGCTTTCTGGCCGCGGACCGGCTCGGTATTGCCTATCCCCTGCCCGCGGATCAAGGCGAGCCGCCGACGCCATCGGACGAGGCCGTGGCGACGTTGGCCAACAACCCCTGGCTGTCGCTCGCCTTTGCCCTGCATCGGCTCGATCGCCCCGAGGACGCCCGTCGCCTGTTCAATCACGAGATCGACGGGTTGGACGACGATGTCCTGCCGGCACTTGCCTATCTCGCCGACCAGGCCGACTGGCCCGACCGGGCCTCGGTGGTGATCGCGCGCATGGACAAGCTGCACGATCCGGCGTGGTACGCCACCCGCTTTGCCCTGCCGCACCGGGCACTCGTGGAGGCTCAGGCCGAACGACAAGGCGTGCCGGCCGAATGGATCTACTCGATCATGCGCCGCGAAAGCCTGTTCATGCGCGACATCGGTTCCGGTGCCGGCGCGCAGGGCCTGATGCAGTTGATGCCGGCGACCGCGCGCTGGATCAATCGACAGGCCGCACTGGGAGTGTCGCCTAGGCAGCTGGCAGACCCTGGCACCAATGTCGCGCTGGGCACCGCCTACATCGGGCACATGGCCGAACGATTCGACGGCCAGTACCCGCTGGCCACCGCGGCCTACAATGCCGGTCCGGGGCGCATCCAGGGATGGCTGCCCGAGGTGCCGTTGCCCGGTGATGTCTGGGTCGACACGATCCTGTTCGACGAGACGCGCGCCTATGCCCAGGCGGTGCTGGCGGGCATGGTGACCTACCGCTGGCGATTGACCGGCGAGCCGCGTCGCTTGGGCGAGTTGCTGTCGGTGGTCACGCCCGGCGATGACCGGGAATGACGCGGAATCATTCGGACTGATTCACTTATTCACTGATGCCATGGAGTCGGGCCCTTGTCTGTTGCCACCACGCCACCGAGCTTCCTGTTTTTCGACCTGGAGACCACCGGTGCCGAGCCGGTCTTCGACCGCCCGCTGCAGTTCGCGGCCATCCGTACCGACATGGCGCTCGAGCCGATCGGCGAGCCGGTGGTCTGGTACGCGCGTCCCCCCGAGGATTGCCTGGCGCACCCGGCGGCGGTAATGACCACCGGCCTGCTGCCCGATGACCCAGTGCTGGCCGGGGCCGACAGCGAGGCGAACCTGGCCAATCGCATTCACCGACTGGTGAGCCAACCGAACACCTGCGTGGTGGGGTTCAACAACCTGCGCTTCGATGCCCCGATGTTGCGGTTTCTGTTCTGGCGCAACCTGCTCGACCCCTATCGTCACGAATGGGCCGACGGCAACAGCCGTTTCGACGTGCTGGACGCCGCGCGCGCCTACCGGCTGCTGGCACCCGATGCACTCAATTGGCCGGTCGGTAGTGACGGTCGGCCGACCTTGCGGTTGACCGAACTGTCGGCAGCCAACGGGCTGACGCACGAGAACGCGCACGACGCGCTCAGTGATGTCGAGGCCACCATCGATTTGGCGTGCGCCCTGCGCAAGTCCGACCCGGCGCTCTGGGAGCGTCTGCTCGCGGCCAGGGACAAGCGCGAGGTTGCTCGGGTGGTCGACCAGCCCGATCACGCCGCGTTCCTGCACGTCTCGCCACGGCTGCCGGCGCGGGTGGCCTCGGCATCGATGTTCTCCTCCTTCGGTCAGGTCGACGCCAATCGCAATCGGCGCGAATGTTGGGACCTGCGCTTCGACCCATTGCCCTGGCTGGATCTGGATGCCGAGCAGTGGGCCGAGCGTCGCTTCCTGAAGAACCCGCCGATCGATGCCGAACGTGACTGGGACGACCTGCGCCTGCCGATCAAGTCGATTCACCTCAACCGGGTGCCGGTCGTCCTGCCCGCCGAGACGCTTGAGCGAGACGGGGTGGCCCAGCGCATGGTCATCGATCGCGCGCGGATCGACGAGCATGCCGAGTCGTTCCGACGTCACTTCGATGCCTTGCGCGAACGCCTGATCGGGGCGTTGGCGCAGACCGAGGGCGATTTCCCGCCCCGGCCGGCCGAGCAAGCGCTCTACGCGGGCTTCGTGCCCAATGCCGACCGGCGCCATCTCGAGGACTGGTGGGGGCGCGCGCGGAGCCTGCGGTCGCGGCAGGACGCGATCAGCCATGCACGGGACCTGCTTGCCTGGTCGTTCGAGGATCCGCGCCTGCCGGACCTGGTGGAGGGCTTTGTCGCCCGCAATTTGCCCGAGGCACTGGATGCGGCCTCCGGGGAACGATGGCGGACCCGTCTGGCCGATCAATTGCGGCCCGGGCAGCGTGCCGGGCAGTCCGAAGGGGCGGATGTCGGGGCAGCGCGCGACTTTCCCTCGCTGTTCGCAGAGGTCGAACGTCTGGCCGACGACGATCACTGGTCGCCCGAGCAACGGGCGTTGCTGGGTCCGTATCGGCGCTGGCTCGAGGAGCGCGAGCGCGCGGTGGCCAACGGCGTTGGTAATTGATTCACCGCTTCCCTGACAGCCACCAAGCAGCGGTAATTCAGATACTTGCGCTCAAGTGAGCGGACGGTAGGCCGATAACGCTAGAGGGAACACGAGGAATCGAGCATGAGCTTTACGGTCTTTGGTCGCGGGGTCAGCGACGGGGTGACGATCGACGAGGCGACGTCACCCGGTCTGCTGCGCCCGCCGATGATGGTCGAGCCGCCGCCGGCGGTCCGCGAGGACCAGGCCGGTACGCCGTTCGCGCTGGATCGTGATGCTCGCGCCCCCCGGGATGATTCGCTGCGTGCCTATCGAGAGGCCGCCGGGCAGGTCAATCGGGAGCCGACGCCGGTGTCGGTGGCCGAGCAAATCATGTCGCGGCCGGTACTCACCATCCGCATCAATGACACCGTGGGCCGGGCGCGTGACCTGATGGCAGAGCGGCGCATTGGCCTGTTGCCGGTTCTGGGGGAGGACGGCCGCATTGAGGCGGTCATCACCCGGGGCGATATCACGCGCCAACGGATTCGCTACTCGGACCTGGCCAAGATGCCGGTGGGGGCGATCGCCCGCTTCGAGGTGCTGACGGCCGGTCCCCAGACCAACGTCCGCGAACTGGCCCGGGTGCTACTCGAGCAGGACATTCGTGGCATGCCGATCGTCGACCAGGCCGAGGACCCGCCCCGGGTCGTCGGCGTGGTGACGCGCAGCGACATCCTGCGCACCTTGATCAACTACGCGTCGCTCGAGCTCTGGCTCTAGCCCCGTTCTGGCAGGGGTTCAGGTGGTCGGCGTCGTGCCTAGGCGTTGCGCCAGTTCGCAGCTGTCGGTGTAGGCATCGCGCATCAGGTTGAAGCAGGTGGCCAGGAACAGGCTCTGCAGTTCAACGAACTCGTCAAAGGATTCCCGCTCGGCCTGTTGGCCACCTTCGGCGCTGGTGAGCAGCGTGTCGGCGGACTTGTGCATCTGCACGTGCAGTTGGTGGACCTTGTTGAATTCGCCCTGACGTCCCGGCGGGGCGCCGTGGCTTTCCAGAAAGCGGCCGAAACGGCATTCATGCTCGCTCAGCGCCGGCCGCGGCGTGCCATACAACAGCACCGCCATGATTCGTGAGTACCAGTCAAAGTGCCAGTAGGTAACTTCCTCGAAGCCGTCGATAAAGGCCTGGTAGTCGAACGGATCCGGTAGGTTAGGGGACGATGCACTCATGAGTGATTTCACTTGCGGTGTGGGGCGTGTGGATGAGTCTAGGCGATTTCATTTTGCCCTGACGGGTGAATTCGACCATTCGACCATGACGAGTTGATGTCGTCAGGGCGGTATCGAATGCGGCGTCTAGCTGTCCAACAGTCCGGCCAGATAATGTAGATCGACCACGCCGTTATCGGGGGCGGGCCCGGCAAGCGTCTCGGCGGGTGCGCCCGGCTCGCCCAGCTGCGAGAGCACGGCAATCGCCCCGTCGAAATCGTCCCCGGCGGTATAGTCGTTGATGGTGACCAGTACCGGGATGGCGGCGGCGCAGGCCGAGCGCACCCCGTTCGCCGAGTCCTCGAGGGCAATGGTTTCACTGGGGGCCAGGTCCATCTTATCGAGCGTCCAGGTGTAGATGTCTGGCGCGGGCTTTTTCTTTGGGACGATGTCGCCGGCGGCGATCACCTCGAACCAGTCAGGGCTGTCATCGCCCAGCGTGGCGCGCAACAGGCCGGTCACGTTTTCCGGCGTGGTGGTCGTGGTGATGGCCAGGCGCATGCCGGCATCGCGGGCCTCGTCGATCAGTCGCTTTACCCCGGGGCGCAGCGGGATCTCGCCACGCTGCAAGAGCTCGAGATAATGCGCCGTCTTGGCCTTATGCAGCCCGGCGATCCAGCCGGCGAGGTCATCAACGGCTGGCAGCGTGGGGGCATGGGTGTCGATGAAGTGCCGGATGCGCTCCTTGCCGCCGGTGACGGACAGCAGCTCGCCGTAGGTGGGGATGTCCCAGTGCCAGTCCAGCCCGGCCTCGCGGAAGGCGAGGTTGAAGGCGACGCGGTGACCGTCGCGTTCGGTGTCGGCCAAGGTGCCGTCGACGTCGAAAAGAATCGCTTGCAGCATGCGGGGTTCCACTTTGGTTACCATTGGGCCCGTTCCCGGAACGGGGGCATGGATCATGTATCAAAACGAACGAGAGTCTACTCAATGCGTAAACGACCGGCCAGTTCCGGTGCCCGCTGGATTGCGGGTGGCTGGCAGCTTTTGAAGACCCGCCCGGGTCTCGTGATCGGCAGCGTGCTGCTGATGTACCTGTTGGTGTTCCTTACCAGTTTCGTGCCGTTGATCGGCATGGGGGCGGGCTACCTGATCGCCCCCATCCTCGGGGGTGGTGTGATCTTGATCTTTGCCCGTCTTGCCGAGATCCTTGAACGGGCCGAGCAGGAGCCACTGGCCCGCGAGCAGCCGATCGGTTTTGATCTGCTGTTCTCGCAGTTCTCCGGGCAAGCACCATGGCGTCCCTTGCTGGGGCTGGGGGGCGTGACCATCCTGGTGAACCTCGCCATCCTGCTCCTGCTGGCGGCCTTTCTTACCGCGGCGATGCCGGAGGGCGGCATGGCGGCCCTCAACGCCCCCGAGACCAGCGACAGCGAGCGCTTGGAGCAATTGCTGCCCATTCTGACCTCCGGGTCGGCCATGGGCATCTGGCTGGCGGTGATCGTGATCTACGTGCTCTATCTCTCGGCCATGCTGTTCGCCATTCCGCGGGTGGTGCTCGCCCAGGCGAGTCTGACCGCGGCACTGGTGACCAGCTTTCGCGCCGTCTGGATCAACTGGTTGCCGATGTTGATTTTTGGCCTGATCTGGCTGGGGTTGTTCCTGACCATTCCGCTGACGGCCGGGTTGAGCGCGATCCTGCTGGTGCCCTGGGCGTGGGCGGCGCTCTATGCCGCCTATGTGTCGATCTTCCCGGCCGAGGACGCCCAGCCCGACGCCGACGAGGTCGTCGGCTGATTGCGGCGGTGTTTTCCCGGGAACGATGCCGGGAAGCAAACCGGGGCAAATAAACTGGGGCAAACAAAAAAGGCAGCGTGAGATACGCTGCCTTTTTAATGGCCGGGCGGGACACCCCGCTCGCGCCGATCGGCGGTCGATCAGTGCTCGTGACCGTCCGGACCGTGGACGTGACCGTGCTCGATCTCCTCTTCGGAGGCCGGGCGCACGTCCTTGATCTCGACGTCGAAGTGCAGGGTCTCGCCGGCGAGTTCGTGGTTGCCGTCGAGGGTGATCTCGTCACCGTTGACGTCCTTGATGGTCACCACGGTGACGCCGCCTTCGGTCTGTGCCTGAAAGCGCATGCCCGGCTCGATCTCGTCGACGCCCTGGAACATGGAGCGCGGCACGGTCTGGATCATTTCCTCGTTGCGCTCGCCATAGGCATCGGCCGGCTCGATCGAGACGGAGAGGGTGTCACCGACCGCCTTGTCGTCCAGCGCCTTTTCCAGGCCCGGGATGATGTTCTGGTGGCCGTGCAGGTAGGCCATCGGGCCGGTCTGCTCGGAGCTGTCCATGACTTCTCCGGCATCATTCTTCAGGGTGTAGTCGATGGAAACGACGTGGTCGTTTTGAACTTGCATTGATTTGCCTCGCGTGGACGGCTGTGAATGTCGGGGTGCTCCCGATTCCTACTGCGACGTCAGGATGGACGAGAGGTTCCCCGGACGCGCGGGTAAGGACCCTAGCGCGTGCTCAGGTGATAAAAGTGGTTAGTGGCGGCGACGAAGCCCGACGGGCTGCCGCAGTCGAAACGCCGTCCCTTGAACCGGTACGCGATTACCTTGCCTTGTTCGGCCTGCTCGCGCAAGGCGTCGGTGATCTGTATCTCGCCGCCGGTGCCCGGGGGAGTGTCCCGCAGGATGTCGAAGATGTCCGGGGTCAGGATGTAGCGACCGATGATGGCGAGATTGCCCGGTGCGTCTTCGGCGCTGGGCTTTTCCACCATGTCCGTGACCCGCATGACGTCGTCATCGATGGGCGTGCCGCCGATGATGCCGTACTTGTGGATGTCGTGTTCGGGGACCTCCTCGACGGCGATCACCGAGCACTGGTGCCGCTCGTAGATGGTGGCCATCTGCGCCATGATGCCGACCGGCGAGCCGACACACAGGTCGTCGGCCAGCACCACGCCGAACGGTTCGTGACCGATCAGGCGCTCGCCAGTCAGGATCGCGTGCCCCAGGCCGAGCATTTCCAGTTGGCGGGTGTAGGAGAACGTGCAGTTGTCGATCAGTCGATCGATCGAGGCGAGCAGCGATTCCTTCTTGGTGCCGCGGATTTGGTGCTCGAGCTCGTAGTTGACGTCGAAGTGATCCTCCAGCGCCCGCTTGCCGCGCCCGGTCACCATGGCCATCTGGGTCATGCCGGCCTCAAAGGCCTCCTCGACGCCGTACTGGATCAGCGGGCGATCGAGAATCGGCAGCATCTCCTTGGGCATGACCTTGGTGGCCGGGAGGAACCGGGTGCCGTACCCGGCGGCGGGAAACAGACACTTGTCGATCATCGTTAGTCCTCTGGTTTGCTGTTTTCTTGTTCGGGGTGGCCGTTACGGGCCGTACCATTGCCGGCCGAGGTGCTTCGGGCCTTCAGGTGCCGCCGGCGCTTGATGCTGTGCCACCAGGCGGCCAGGAAGGCCAGCGTCGAGGCGACGGCGACCCACAGGTGCCAGCCGCGATCGGTGGCAACTGCCCAGGCATCGGTGGCCGAGATCAGAAGGTAGAACAGGGCGACCAGCGCCGCCCAGATCATGGTCTTGTAATGCCCGCGCCACAGGCCGGGCAACACGACGATCGCCGGCAGCAGCATCAGGACCGTGGTCAGGCCCTGCGGTCGGATCTCGGCGCGACCGGCGAACCACAGACCGACATATCCCGCGACCACGCCGACCAGCCCGAGTAGCATCAGGCGCAGTGGCCAGATCGGCAAACCTTCGCTGGTGTGACCGGCAAACATCAGGTCAGTTGCCGGGCGATCGTGGCGACACGGACCCCTAGCGCCCGAGTGAGTTCGCGCTCATCGCGGCTGAGCCGGGGGTGGCCGTTGGCCGTGTGGCTCGCGCCGTAAGGGGTGCCGCCGGTCTGGGTGTGCGCCAATTCCGGTTGCTGGTAGGGGATGCCGGTGATCAGCATGCCGTGATGGATCAGCGGCACGATCATCGACAGCAGCGTGGTTTCCTGGCCGCCGTGCATCGAGCCGGTTGAGGTGAACACGCCGGCCGGTCGACCGGCCAGCTCGCCACGGAACCAAAGCCCGCTGGTGTCCTCGAGGAAACGCTTGACCGCCGAGGCCATGCCGCCGAAGTAGGTCGGGCTGCCCAGGAGCAGCCCGCGGCATTCGTGCAGGTCTTCGATGCTCACCTCGGGGTCGCCGTCGGTCGGTTGGTGTCCGTCGGGGCAGGGGATGCGCCGCAGGCGGGCCTCGGCGCCCTCGACCTGTTCCACGCCCCGCGCGGCCTGGCGAGCTAGCGATTCGGTATTGCCGGTGCGGCTGTAGTAGAGAATCAGGATATCCACGCGGTTTCCAAAGGGGTGGTCGGGCCGAGACGTCAGTCGTTGTCGCTTCGGCAGTTTAGCAATAACCTCGGTCAGGAGGGGGCGGCAGCGGCTTGTCGGATGCCCCCAAGGTCGTCCCGGCCGCATGAGCGTCTGCCCAATCGTTTGATAGGTAACCGGCAGCCCACGCGGGCATATTGAAATGCGGTCGGATCGACTAGACTGATAGCCGACTATCTGTCTGGGTGCATGTGGGCCCTAGACTTGGTAACACGGAGAGGGCGCGGCAATGAATTCGAGTCATGTAATGCAAATGCGGACGATGGCAACCCGGGGGACTGCCCCGATGATTACCCCAATTTTCGCTTTGGGGGCAGCGCTGGTGCTCGCCCTGGGATTGGTGCTCTCCCCGGCCAGTTACGCACAGGAACTCGAGGGCTTCTGGGACGACCCGTTCAAGGACCTGCAGGCGGATGTCGAGGCCGCCCGTGATGAGGGCAAGGCCGGGGTGTTTGCGTTCTTCGAAATGGACGAGTGTCCGTTCTGTCATCGGATGAAGACCCAGGTGTTCACCGACCCCGAGGTGCAGGCGTACATCAAGGAGCACTTCGTCACAGTCAGCATCGACATCGAGGGTGACGTGATGATCACCGCGCCTGACGGCGAGCAGCTCAAGGAGAAGGATTTTGCCTTCAAGAAGTACCGCGTTCGCGCTACGCCGGTGATGATCTTCTTCGACACCGAGGGCGAGCCGGCGCTGCGCTACACCGGCCCAACACAGTCGCCCGAGGAATTCCGGCAATTGATGGCGTTCTTCGCCTCCGGTGCCTACAAGGAGCCGGGCATGAACTTCTTCAAGTACAAGAAGCAGCAGTGATCGTTGCGGCCGCCTGGGGCGGTGTGACGATCTGGCAGGGAGGCATCGAGCATGAGTAATCGGCAACTTTTCGGCACGAATCGGCCGGCTGGTCGGCCAGGCGACCGATCACGGCCGATCGCCGTGGCATCGGTGGTCGCGTGCTTGCTCGTCGGTTCGGCGCTCTCAGGGGCGATAGCGGCGGATACCGTGCCGCCACCGCCGCCTGTTGACGAGCAGGGGCTGGTCAGTCCCGAGCCGTTGCCGGACTCCTTCACGTTCGAGCAGATGCTGGCCCTGCCGCTGGACAACCAGTACGGCGTGGTTGGCGCCCGGGCACGTTACGAACGTCGGCGCGCCGAACAGCAGATGATCCGCTCGTCCAATCGACCGCAGGTGACGGTCGATGGACGACTGCGCTATATCGAACCGGGCGCTCTCGCGGTCGAGAACGATCAGCACGATGATCACCGGGCGGGGCTGTCCCTGCGGCAGAAGCTGTTCGACTTCGGCCGGCAGCAGGACCGCGAAGACGCCGCCGAGTCCCGCCTGGTCGGCGCACGGCTGTCCCTGATGGATGAGCAGAAACGCCAGCGGCTGGCACTGCTGCGGGCCTATTTCGATGTCCTGCTCGCCGATCAGCGCTACCAGGCACTCAACGAGCGCATGGCGATCTTGTTCATTCGCTACGACCGCGCCCGCGACCGGCGCGAGCTGGGTCAGACCTCCGACTACGACATCGCGGTGTTCGAGCGCGATTATCAGGCGGTGATGCTGCAGCGTGCCCGGGCGGATGCCGATCGACGCCTGACCCGCCGCCACCTGGCCGAGATCGCTGGCCGTCCCGGACAGTTGCCGCGCGAGCTCGAGGCCCCCGACCTGGATCCACTGTTCGAACGAGAGGTGCCGGCGGTGGGTGACCTGATCGAGACGGCAATTGACGAGGATCTCGCCCTCAACGCCCTGCGCCACCTGCACGACGGCAGCAAGTCCGACCTGGCCGCGGCGCGTTCGGGCAACCTGCCCAGCGTCCACGGCGAGATCAACGCCGATTACTACACCCGCGAAGGGGCCACCCGCGACCCGTTCCGTGCCGGCGTCTACCTGGAGTTCCCACTGTTCCGGGGTGGCGCGCGCAACGCCGAGATCGCCGCGGCACAGGCCGAGCGCATGGACGTGGTCGCCCGCATGGCTGAGCGCGAGGCCGATATCCGCCGCTACGCCACCGAACTGGTGGAGATGATCCGGGTGAACCAGTCGATCGGGCAGCAGCGCATCGATGCGCTGGATAATTACGCCGAGCTCAACTTCATGCGCAACCAGACGCTTTACCAGATGGAAAAGGCGGCCGACCTGGGCGATGCCATGGCGGAGATGTCGATGGCAAAACTCGAGCGCATGCAGACCACTTACGCCCTGGCCATGCGCTGGGCCGAGCTGGCCCTGCTGACCGATCAGCCGCTGGCAGCGGTGCTGATGGGGCAGGCGGGGAGGGAGCTCGACGAGAACGGCGGCGAAACCATCACGGAGGAAACCTCATGAAACAGATCGAGTCGGGCTGGATGCGTCGTCTCACCGTGCCGGTGGCGTTGTTGGCCGCCGGCCTTGCGGGGCCCGTCTGGGCCGCCGAGGTCGAGGGGCAGCTGAATTTCGCTGACCGGGTGGCGCTGTCGACACCGGTTGCCGGGGTGGTGGAATCGGTGCCGGTGCGGGCCGGCGAACGGGTCGAGGCAGGCGCGCTGCTGCTGGCGCTGGATGCCACGCCGTTCGATCAGCGCCACCGCATGGTCGCCGCGCAGATCGAGGGGTTGAGCCTGGCCGCCGACGAGGCGGCACTGGACGCCGAACGGGTCCAGGCGCTCTATGACCGGACGGTCGGCTCGGATTCCGAGCGCGCCCTGGCGGTGATTGCCCGCGAGCAGGCCGAGGGCGAGCGCGACCGGGTGCGCGCACAGGCCGCGCTCCGGGCATGGGAGCGTGACCAGGCCCGGCTGGAGGCGCCGTTCGACGCGCAGATCCTGTCGGTGGATGCCGCGGTGGGCGAGGTGGTCTCGCCGCAATTGACGCCGCCGACCCTGATCGAGATTGCGCGGGCGGACCAGTTGTTGGCCACGGCGCGGGTTAGCGCCGATGAGCTGGGTTCGCTGGCGCTGGGTGATGAGATCACGGTTGCCCGGGGCGGTGAACGGCGGACCGGAACGGTCGATGCCATTCGCGTGCGTAGCGATGGCGAGGGGCCGGTACAGTACGAGTTGGCGGTGCGTGTGGAACGGGGGGACGGCTGGCGGGCCGGTCAGTCGGTCTCGCTGGAGTTGCCCGACGACTGAATCCGAATGCTGGTTGGATAA
This sequence comes from Halothiobacillus sp., assembly GCA_016278265.1. Classification (GTDB taxonomy): domain Bacteria; phylum Pseudomonadota; class Gammaproteobacteria; order Halothiobacillales; family Halothiobacillaceae; genus Guyparkeria. The sequence continues at coordinate 178,335 of JADQCE010000001.1, forward strand.
TTAAGGAAACGGGGCGGGATGAATCATCCCGCCCCGTTTTGTTTTAAGCCGGCGTTGGTCACTCAGGCCAGTTGTGCATCCAGCCAGTCGAACAGGCCGTCGGCGGCGATATCCTCGTTGGCCTCGGCATCGCGACGGCGCACCTCGAGCTGACCGGCGGCCAGGCCGCGCGGGCTGACCACTACGCGCAACGGGATGCCGATCAGTTCCCAATCGGCGAAGGCCGCGCCCGGACGCATGCCGCGGTCGTCGAGGATGGTCTCGATGCCGCGTGCGCGCAGATCCGCGTAGATGGACTCGGCACGCTCCATCACGCTGGCATCCTTGTTCGCGCCGATTGGCACGATGACGACCGTGAACGGCGCGATGGGCTGGGGCCAGCGGATGCCGCGCTCGTCGAAGTTCTGCTCGATCGCGGCGGCAACGATGCGCGAGACGCCGATGCCGTAGCAGCCCATCAGCGGGGTGATCGGCTTGCCGTCCTCGGCGAGCACCTCGCAGTTCATCGCCCGGCTGTACTTGTCGCCCAGCTGGAAGACGTGGCCCACCTCGATGCCGCGGCAGATGTCGAGTTTGCCCTGGTCGTCCGGGGCCGGGTCGCCGGCAACCGCGTCGCGCAGGTCGGCGGTTTCCGGCTCGGGCAGGTCGCGCGCCCAGTTCACGCCGGTGAGGTGATAGCCGTTCTTGTTTGCCCCGCAGGCGAAATCGGCCAGGGCAGTCGCCGCGTGGTCGGCTATCACCGGGATGTCGAGGCCGACTGGGCCAATCGAACCCACCGCGGCGCCGGTCAGTTTCGGTGCCTCGGCCTCGTCGACGAAGGTCAGCGGCTCGGCAATGGCCGGGTGCTTGGTCGCCTTGATGTCGTTGAGGGAGTGGTCGCCGCGCAGGACCAGCGCGACGGCCGGTGACTCGGTGCCGGTGACCAGCAGGGTCTTGACCGTGCGCGAGGCCGGTAGCTTGAGTGCGCTGGCTACCTCGTCGATGGTCCGTGCGCCCGGCGTGGCCACCTCGGCCATGGTCTCGGTCGGCTCCTGACGGGGCTGCTTGGTCGGGAAGGTCGGGGCCATCTCGACGTTCGCGGCGTAGTCGCCATCGACGGCGTAGGCGATCGCATCCTCGCCGGAGTCGGCCAGCACGTGGAATTCGTGCGAGGCGTTGCCGCCGATCGAGCCGGTGTCGGCGACCACCGCGCGCCAGGCCAGTCCCAGCCGATCGAGGATGCGGCTGTAGGCGGCGTACATCAGCTGGTAGGTCTGCTCCAGCGATTCGGCATTGGCGTGGAAGGAGTAGGCATCCTTCATGATGAACTCGCGGGCACGCATGACACCGAAGCGCGGGCGGATCTCGTCGCGGAATTTCGTCTGGATCTGGTAGAAGTTGACCGGCAGCTGGCGGTAGCTCTTGAGCTCGCGGCGGGCGTAGTCGGTGATCACTTCCTCATGGGTGGGCCCGAAGCAGAAATCACGCCCGTGCCGGTCGGTCAGGCGCAGCAGCTCGGGGCCGTACTGCTGCCAACGACCCGATTCTTCCCACAGCTCGGCGGGTTGCACCGCCGGCATCAGAAGCTCCAGCGCCCCGGCGGCATCCATCTCTTCGCGCACGATCGTCTCGACGCGACGCAGGACCTTCAGGCCCAGCGGCGACCAGGTGTAGAGCCCCGAGGCCAGCTTCTTGAGCATCCCGGCGCGCAGCATCAGCTGGTGGCTGACGATCTCCGCTTCGGCCGGGGTTTCCTTCATGGTGTTGATGGCGAAGTGGCTGGCGCGCATGAGGGTCTCGTTCGTGTTGGAAATCGGGGAGGCCGGTGTGTCGTATTGCCGGCTCGTGGCAGGCCGGGATTGTACCGAGCGGGGCGCCGGGGCGTCGAGAGAATCGAGCGGAAAGGATCTGGAAACGACAACGGCCGCTCGCGGCGGCCGTTGTCTGCAACGAACGGGAGGGGTTATTCCTCGGCGGCGCTGCAGGCCTCTTCGATGATGGCATCGAGTCGCTCGAGTCGCTCGGTGCGCTGGGCCTCACTCATCGGCTGATACTTGCCGTCTTCGTCCTGGAGCATCAGCTGGTTGCCGCTGTTGGCCACCGCTTCGTGCTGCTCCCGCGCTTGACGGCATGTCTCCCGCGCCTTTTCCCGATCGACCACCTTGACCTCGGTAGCGGGGTCGCTGGCGCGATCATCGTACGCCGCTGGTGTCTCCTTGTTCTCGGATGCAACCGTCGACGTGCTGGGGGCGGGGTCCGCGCCGCCGGCCTCGAGGACCTCCGAGGGCCGGTCCTTGGGTGGGGTCTGCGAGAACTGCACATTGCCGCGCTCGTCGACCGACTTGTAGACCGTGGCTGCCTGGGTGGGGCTCGCCGTCAGGGCCAGCATGAAGGCAACGGCCAGAGCTGTTGCCGACGTGATGATGACACGACCGGTCCCTGTGCCGTAGCGGGCCGGGGAACGGGGATGTGCTGCGATTCCTTGCATGATGTCGGGTCCCGAAGTGATGGACGATCCAGTGACGAGTCAGCCCCTGATCGAACCAGAAGCATTGCCTGCTTGAGCATAAACCGCCTGATCGGCCCTGAAAAGCCCTCGACGAGCCGTTCGTGCCGTGCTCGTTGCGACTGGGCGTTGGTCGCAAAGCACAAGGTGGCTTGATACACTCTCTGCCCAGTTTATCGCGCACCTTTATCGCTCACCGGAACAGAGACTGAACCAATGGCCGACCGTCGCCTCAAGGTTTTCAATACCGTTGCCCGCCTGCTGAGCTTTACCAAGGCAGCCGAGGCGCTGCACATGACGCAGCCGGCGGTGACGTTCCAGGTTCGGCAGCTCGAAGAGCATTTCGATACCCGCCTGTTCGATCGAACGCACAACCGCGTGACGCTCACCGACGTCGGGCACACGGTTTACGAGATTTCCGAACGGATATTCGAGCTCTATGACGAGATGGACCGACGGGTCAAGGAGATGACCGGCGAGATCGGCGGGGCGCTCAATATCGGTGCGAGCATGACGGTGGCTGAGAACATGCTGCCCGCCCTGTTGGGTAATTTCCGCCAGGAGCATCCCGATCTGTCCGTGCGCCTGAAGGTGGGGAACACCGAAGCCGTGGTCTCGATGGTCGAGCACAACGTGGTCGACCTGGCCTTGGTCGAGGGCAGCGTCACCAACAAGAACCTGCTGGTCGAGACCTGCCGCCGTGACGAGCTGGTGGTGATCATGCCGCCGGAGCACGAGCTTGCCAGTTACGGCGAGGAGGGCGTGCCGGTGCAGAAGCTGGCGAAGTACCCCTTTATCTGCCGTGAGGAAGGCTCGGGCACCCGCGAGGTGATCCTCTCCTACATGAACGAGCAGGGATTGGCCGAAGGTTGGGACGTTTGCATGGAACTGGGCAGCCCCGAGGCGATCAAGGGGGCCGTCGAGGCTGGCATGGGGCTGTCGATCATGTCATCGGCGGGCATCAGCAAGGAGCTTAAGCTTGGCCTGCTGACGGCCGTGCCCCTCAAGCCGCGGCTGTATCGCGACTTCTCCTTCGTGCGCCAGCGCCACAAGTTCCGCCTGCCGGCGATGGAGCAGTTGCTGGAGTTTTCGCGTCATTACTGCCGTGACAGCACGCCGATGCATGACCTGGAGGTGATCCAGCACACGGCCAACGGCGAAGAGGCCTGATTAGGCTAAATCCGTTCGAGTCAACTTAATCGTGAAAACGCCCGGATGCCACCGCCTCCGGGCGTTTTTTATTGTGTGAACCCCGAGCAACCAGAGCTGGAGCATGGATGGGTGGGGGCGAGCGTGCTCGTGGTGGGTTCTCGTCCGGTTGCATTCAGTCCGGCGTTGTCGAGACAAAGAGGACGGTCATCGTCAACGGTGTGGTCTTACCTGAAGTTGGCGCGCACGCAAAAAACCCGGCGCGGGCGGACCCGGCCGGGCTGGATGAACCGCCCCGAGGGGCGATCGGATGAACGGGGCTTAGAAGCCGCCGCTGGCACCTGCTTTCATCATCTTCATGATCGTGTCACGGACGTGCATGGCGTCTTGCTTGAACTCTTCCGGCATTTCCTTGCCGCCGTGAACGAACATGTCCATGTTCAGGCTGTAGAGGTGGTAGCGACCCTCGTCGTCCTCGACCACGGAGATGCGGCAGGGCAGGTAGGCCGAGAAGTACGGGCTGAAGTCGACGGCCTTGCGGGCGATCTGCGGGCTGCAGTACTGATAGATGTTCATGTACTTCTGCTCTTCGCCGGTCTCGAGCTCGAGCTGCTTGGACAGGGGCATTTCGCCCACGTTCGCCAGGCCTGAGCCGACGGCCGCGGATTCGATGCTCATCTTGATGTCCTCCGGCGTCAGGCCTTCGGCGACTTCCATATGCCAGACCGTGGCCGCGCCCAGATCGCCGCCGCTTTCGACGAACTTGTCGTACATCTCGCTGTAGACGTCCATCGCCTGCGGATCGAGGTCGTCCTTGACGGACATGAAGCCGCAGCCGGACAGTGTCATGATGACGGTACCGAGGATCGATACCTTGAGGAAATTGCGCATGGGTGACTCTCCCTGTGTAATTTTTCGTCTTGAAGCCAGGTGGCCTCGACAACCCTGATTATCTGCGCATTAGTACATGCTTACAAACTTGATTAATTTACTCCTGATAAAGGGGCTTAATTTGGCTATCCAGCCCTGTCATGTCGCGGTTTGATGATACGGAAATCGCCCGTAACAACGCGGGCGAGAGGTCCGTGTCGGCCGATTTGGGGTCGTTTCTTTCGGACCTTCAGAGTACCTCGGCGGCAAATTCGGCCAAGCGTGAGCGTTCGCCGCGAGTGAGCGTCACATGCGCCCCGTGGGGCCAGCCGCGGAAGCGGTCGACCACGAAGGTCAGCCCCGAACTGGTCTCGGTGAGATAGGGGGTGTCGATCTGGGCGATGTTGCCCAGGCAGACCATCTTGGTGCCCGGCCCGGCACGGGTGATCAGGGTGCGCATCTGCTTGGCCGTTAGGTTCTGTGCCTCGTCGATGATGACGAGCTTGTTCTGGAAAGTCCGGCCGCGCATGAAGTTGAGCGAACGGATCTTGATGCGCGACTGGAGCAGGTCGTTGGTCGCTGCGCGTTCCCATGAGCCTCCGCTTCCGCCATCGGTCTTGGCGAGTACCTCGAGGTTGTCCATCAACGCACCCATCCACGGCGTCATCTTCTCTTCCTCGGTGCCGGGCAGAAAACCGATGTCCTCACCGACCGGGATGGTCACGCGGGTCATGACGATCTCGGTGTATAGCTTCTGTTCCAGGACCTGGGTCAGCGCGGCGGCCAGCGTCAGCAGGGTCTTGCCGGTGCCGGCCTGGCCGAGCAGGCTGACGAAATCCACCTCGGGGTCCATCAGGGCGTTGAGGGCAAAGCTCTGTTCCGGGTTGCGGGCGGTGATCCCCCAGACCGAGTGTCGCTCCTGCTGGTAATTGGTGACGCTCTCGAGCACGGCGGTGCCGTCGGGCTCGACCTGGCGCACCACGGCGGTAAAGGGCGCCGGGGCCTCGAGTCGCAGGTAGAGGTTCGGATACCACTCTGCGGTGTCGGCCCCGTGGACGCGATAGAACACGCGGCCTTCGTCCTGCCAGGATTCGAGCGCCTCGCCGTGCGCCTCCCAGAAGTCCGGGCCAAGTATCTGGTGGCCGGTGTGCAGCAGCGAGACGTCATCGAGGACCTGGTCGTTATGGTAGTCCTCGGCCTTCAGCCCGACCGCGGTCGCCTTGATCCGGAGGTTGATGTCCTTGGAGACCAGGATCACCTCGCGGTCGGTGATTCGCTCCTGCAAGGCCAGGGTGATGCCGAGGATCTGGTTGTCCGCGCGGCTGCCCGGCAGGCTGATCGGCAGTTCGTTGCTCTCCTCGCGCGTTTGCAGGAAAAGCCGTCCGGTCGGCGTCACGCTGCTTTCCGACTGGCCGTGCAAGACGGTATGGATCGACAGGCCCTGGTTGATCGTGGCGATGTCCACGTCGGTCAACATGTCGTCGAGGAACCGACTGACCTGTCGGACGTTGCGCGCCGTCTCGGACTGGCCCTTCTTGCCGGCGTCGAGTTCCTCGAGCACGATCATCGGCAAGTAGATGTCGTGTTCCATGAAGCGGTAGAGGGCGGTGGGGTCGTGCATCAGCACGTTGGTGTCGAGGATGAACAGGCAGCGGTGCTTGCGGGTGGTGTTGATCATCGCGTGGGTCTTGCTCCCTGCTGGTGGTTAAAGGCGGGCTGTCGGCCTTCTTAAAGGGCCTTGACCGCCTCGAGTACCGCCTCGACGTGACCCGGTACCTTGACCTTGCGCCAGGCCTGCTGGATCACGCCGTCGGCGTCGATGAGAAAGGTGCTGCGCTCGATGCCTTCGAAGCGTTTGCCGAACATGTTCTTCATGCGCAGGACGTTGAAGGCCTGGCTGACCGAGCGGTTCGTGTCGGCGATCAATGGAAAGTCGATGCCCTGCTTGTCGCAGAACTTGCGATGGCTGGTCGCATCATCGTTCGACACGCCCACGACCCGGGCGCCAGCAGCCGTGAAGGCGGGCAGGGCCGCCTGGAAATCGCGTGCCTCGGTGGTGCAGCCGGGGGTGTTGTCACGCGGGTAGAAGTAGAGGACCAGCTGGGTGCCACGGAAGTCCGCTAACCCCAGCGTTTCGCCGTCGGTGGTCTGGCCGGTGAAGTCCGGTGCTGGTTGGCCCTGATGGGGTTCGGGGGAGGGCGTGGCGCGGCTCTGGGTACTCATTGGGTTCGATGGAACTCCTCGGCTGTGACGATGTGATGAAAGCGGGTATCCGGCGGTTGGCTCCTGAGATCAATATAGCAGCCGTCCAAAGACCCGTGCGGGCTGTGACGACGGGGTGTTGAGCCGCGATGGCTACGGCTTGTCACTGGCGGATAACTGCCGGTACTATGCGAGTTTGGCTCCGCCCATTCGAAGACCTCCCGCATGGTTGTCAACGGGCGCGACAGCCGCGATCTACCGATCCGTAGGCGACACAAACACGCGAGGCGACATGGCGGCGAATACGATTACCGGCAGCATGGTGGCCCTGGTCACCCCATTGCATGAAGACGGCGCAGTGGATTATGTCGGTCTCAAACGCCTGATCGAGTGGCACATCGCCGCCGGCACGCACGCGATCGTTGCGGTCGGCACCACGGGCGAGTCAGCGACCCTCGACTACGAAGAGCATATCGCCGTGATCAGGGCCGTCGTGGATCTGGCCGCCGGCCGCATCCGGGTGATTGCCGGTACCGGCGCGAACTCCACCCGCGAGGCGCTCGCCCTGGCTAGGGGGGCTCGATCCGCGGGTGCGGATGCGCATCTCTCCGTCACCCCGTACTACAACAAGCCCACCCAGGAAGGCCTCAAGCAGCACTTCCGGGCGATCGCCGATGTGGTCGACCTGCCGATGATTCTCTACAACGTTCCCGGCCGGACGGCGGTGGACATGGCACCGGACACGACCTTGTCGCTGGCCGAGCACCGGAACATCGTCGGCATCAAGGAGGCCACCGGCTCGATCGAGCGCATGCGAGACATTATCCAGCGCCGGCCGGCCGACTTCGCCGTCTACAGTGGCGAGGACAATCTGGGGGCGGCCTGTATGCTCGCGGGTGGCCAAGGCAGCATCTCGGTGACTGCCAACGTCGCGCCGACGTTGATGGCGCAAATGGCCGAGGCGGCGCTCGCCGGTGACGACGAGGCGACCGAATCGCTCGACACCCGTCTGGCACCACTGCATCGCGAACTCTTTTGTCAGACCAATCCGATTCCGGTCAAATGGGCCTTGCACCGCATGGGCCTGATCGGACCGACATTGCGTTTGCCACTGACGCCGCTGGATGGCTACTGCCATGCGGGGCTTGAGCAGGCGCTCAACGAGGCCGGCTGCCTCGTGTCCGATTCACCCGAATCGCTCTCACTCTGAAAACACCCGACACTCAAACAAGACACTGGAACCGAACAGGCATGCGATACCCCACCCCCTCCCGGATGTTGACCTTTGCCGCACTAGCGGCCACGAGCCTGATCAGCGGTTGCTCCAGCATTCCGTTCATCGGCGGCGACGATGACCGCGAGGCCGACCGCGCCGCGCAACTGGCAGTGCCGCCGGCGTTTTCCGCCCCGGCCGCCGGCGGTTCGGTCGCCCTGCCGGAGATCGCCTCGGCGCGGGCCGAGCAGATGTCGCGCAACCAGGACGGTGGCGTGCTGGCCACGGGCACCGACATCCGGGTGGCCGGCGAGCCGGGCAGCCGCTACCTGGTCGTGGGGACCAATCCCGACTCCGTCTGGCCGAAGTTGCAGGGCTTTCTGCGCGACGAGGGCTATTCCATCCGTCGGCTGGAGCCGGGCGTCGGCCTGATCGAGACGGACTGGACCGGCGTGGCCAACAACGATGGGGGCGGTTTCAACATCATGAGCTTCCTCAAGATCGCCCGGGACACGCTGTTCAAGCCGGACTCCATCGAGAAGGTGCGCCTGCGCATCGAGCGGGGCGAGGGCGAGAACGAGACCCTGGTGTTCGTCACCGGGCAGAAACGCGAGCTGACCGGCGACGAGCCGCTGGTGCCGGGTGACGAAAGCACCACCTTTGAGTACAGCAACCCGGTCGATTCCTCGGCCATGACCGCCGAGACCATGTCGCGCCTGGCGGCGTATCTCTCCGGCAACGATGCCGAGGAATCCCGTGCCCTGGTCGGACAGACGTTCTCTGCCCGCTCCAAGGTGATCACCGGCGACGAGCCCGAGGATCGCTACATCGAGGTCAGCCAATCCTTCCCGCGTGCCTGGAACCGCGTTGGCCTGGCGCTGGATCGCCTCGGTTTCGACCCGGTCTCGCGCGATCAGGACGAGGGCGAGATCGAGGTCAAGCACAGCTACCCGCAGGGCCTCTACGAGGGCATCGTGATGCGCGGCGTGACCATCGACAAGGACGCCGACATGACCCTGCACCTGACCCTCAAGGTCGAGCCGCGGCGTGACGGCGGTACCGACGTGCGCATCGAACGGATCAATATCGCCGGCGGCACCCTGCCTCAGGATCGGGCCGTGATTCTCTCCAAGATCAACGCGGAACTCGAGTAATTCCGGCGGCCCCGCCGAGGTCTGACCGCGACTTACCGTGAAAAAAGCCCCGTCTCGATGAGACGGGGCTTTTTGATTTGCGGAGACGGTTTGCTGGTTTAAGGGAACAACCCTCGAGTCAGCGCCTATTGCCGACGGCTCATCACCCGGGTCATCGTCCGGGTCGATGGATCACGGCCCAGGCCGAGTGATTGTGGATCGACTCGAAGTTCTCGACGCTGATCGAAAATCCGTTGAGACCCGGATAGCCTTCCACGGCGTTGGCGACGTCGCGCACCATGTCCTCGACGAACTTCGGATTGTCGAAGGCGTACTCGGTGATGTACTTCTCGTCCGGACGCTTGAGCAGCCCCCACAAGGGGCAGGAGCCCTCGGCCTCGACCGCGGTGATGAGATCGCGCAACGAGAGCGCCGGATCGCTGATTTCCGTCTCGACCGTGATGTGAGAGCGCTGGTTGTGCGCGCCGTAGGCCGAGATCTCCTTCGAGCAGGGGCACAGGCTGGTAACGGGGATCACGAGCTTCAGGCCGATGTGTGCCCGGCCGTGCTCGACGCGCCCGATCAGGGTGACGTCGTAGTCCATCATCGCGCCCTGGCCACTGACGGGGGCATCCTTGGCGATGAAGTACGGGAACGAGAAGTGCGCCTCGCCGGAGAGTGCCTCCAGTCGATCGATCATCGCCTCGGTCCATTCGGCCAGGTTGTCCACGGAGAGCCGCAGCGGCCCCTCGTTGAGCAGCGCCACGAAGCGCGACATGTGGGTGCCCTTCTTGTCGGCCGGCAGCCCGACGGTCAGCTGGCACTCGGCGACGGTCGCGTGTTCCTGTCCGTGGTCGAGGAACGTCATGGGATGACGAATCGCCTTGATGCCCACCTGGTCGATCGCGATATCGCGTGCATCGTGGCTGGACTGGACATCGGGCATGTCGTGGCTGTTCATGGGCAGTTCAAACGCTGTGTGAGTGGGTGGGCGGTGCCGTTTCGGGGCCTGACTCTAGCACGCCGTTGCGCGCTTCGCCGGGGCGGCTCAGGGACGGAAGGTGACCGCCGAGCGCGCGTTTTCCCAGACCGTGACGGCCGAGACCCCGTAAGTGTCGGTGTCGAAGGTCGTGGCCAGGGCCTGGTGGAAATAGGCGGCCAGATGTTCGGCGGTGGGATTGACCGTGTCGAAGGGCGGCACCTCGTTGAGGTAGGCGTGATCGAGCTCCTTGGCGATCTCGCGTGCGCGAGTCCGGATGGCCTTGAAATCCACCACCATGCCGACGCGGTCGAGCCGCTGACCGGTGACCTCGATCACCACCCGCCAGTTGTGACCGTGCAGCTGGGAGCAGTTGCCGTCATAGCCGTGCAACCGGTGGGCCGCGGCGAATTCCACCTCGGTGGTCAGGGTGTAACTGCCCCCTGACGGCAGGGAAGACGGGTTGCTCATGTGGCGCTCACCTTGTCCAGAAATGCGGCGATATTAGTGGCGATCGAACGAGAATCAAGCCCGGTGTCGGCGAGACACTCATCGCGGGTGCCATGTTCGATGAAACGGTCTTCTAGCCCCAAACGCAGACCGGGGCGATCCACGCCGTGCTCGGCCAGCGCCAGCAGCAACTCGCTGCCCACCCCACCGATGCGGCTGCCTTCCTCGACAGTGACTACGGCGTCATGCTCCGCGGCCAGCGCGGCAAGGCGTTCGGTCGCCAGCGGGCGAGCCCAGCGCAGGTTGACCAGCGTGGCATCCAGCGTCTCGCTGATCGGGACCAATCGTTCGACCATCGCGCCGATGCCGATCAACAACACCCGCCGAGGCGCGTCCGCTGTGCCGCGATGCAAGAGGTGCGGCGTCGTGGCGGCTTCGCCCAATGGCTGGCCGCCAAGGTCATCCGGGCACTGATCCCGCGGGTAGCGAACCAGGCAAGGACCATCGTGCGCCAAGGCCCAGTCGATGGCCGCAGCCAGATCGCGCGCATGGGCCGGGACGGCGACGGCAAGATTCGGCACGCTCATCCCCAGGGACAGATCGAAGCTGCCCGCGTGGGTGGGGCCGTCCGGTCCCACCAGGCCGGCGCGATCGACCAGGAAGGTGACGGGCAGGTCCTGCAGGGCGATATCGTGGATCACCTGGTCCCAGGCGCGTTGCAGGAAGGTCGAGTAGATGGCGACCACCGGGCGCAAGCCCTCGGTGGCCAGCCCGCCGGCCAGCGTGACGGCGTGTTGTTCGGCGATGCCGACGTCGTACAGGCGTTCCGGGAAGCGGGCGGCAAACCCCTTGAGACCGGAGCCCTCGATCATGGCGGGGGTGATCGCGACTACGCGCTCGTCGTTTTCGGCGTGGTGCTCCAGCCGGGTGGCGGCGACCTCGGTCCAGGTTGGCGGGGCGACCGGCTTTTTTGCCTTGTCGGTCGAGGGTGACATCGCCCGGCTCACGCCATTGCGTCCCACGCCGTGAAAACCGACCGGGTCGCGCTCGGCGGGCGCCAGGCCGCGACCCTTTTGCGTGACCACGTGCAGCAGGCGCGGCCCGCGCTGTTCGCGCAGATTGGTGAGGGTGTCGAGCAGGGTGTCGAGATCGTGACCGTCGATTGGGCCGAAATAACGAAAGCCCAGTTCCTCGAACAGGCTCGAGGTGCCCAGCAGGTGGCGCATCCCGTCACGCAGCCCGGCGCGAGTCGAGCCGAGCAATTCGCCCAGTGGCCCGGCCTGGGCGAGCATCTCCTCGCCGGAATGGCGGAATCGCTCGATGACCGGATTGCTGCGCAGCCGGGTCAGGTGCTGGTTCAGCGCGCCGACATTCGCCGAGATGCTCATCTCGTTGTCGTTGAGGATGACCAGCAGATTGGCCTGCCGGTCGCCGGCGTGATTGAGCGCCTCGAAGGCCTGCCCGGCCGTCATGGCGCCATCGCCGATGATCGCGACAGCCTGGCGGTCCTCGCCCTTGCGTTCGGCGGCCAGCGCCATGCCGAGCGCCGCGCTGATCGAGGTGCTGGAATGGCCCGCCCCAAAGGGGTCGTATTCGCTTTCCGCCCGCCGGGTGAAGCCGGCAGGGCCGCCGTGCTGGCGCAATTGGCTCATCCAGGCGCGGCGACCGGTGAGCATCTTGTGCAGGTAGGTCTGGTGGCCGACATCCCAGACCAGTCGGTCGTAGGGTGTGTCGAAGACCCGGTGGAGGGCCAGCGTGAGTTCGACCACACCGAGGTTGGCGGCCAGGTGCCCACCGGTCGCCTCGACCTGCTCGAGCAGCGCATGGCGCATCTCCTCGGCGAGCGCGGCGAGCGAGCCGCGGGAGAGCGCCCGAAGGTCGGCTGGCCGTTCGATCAGGTCGAGCAGGTGTGTCTGGCGGGGGGAGAGCGGCATCAGTAGCGCCGCCGGGTGACGAAATCGAGGCAGGCGCTCAACGCCTGGCCGTCGGATCCGAGGGTGGCCAGTTCCCACAGCACGGCGTGGGCGTGGCGCACGGTGTCGTCGAGCTCGCGACGTGCGCCGTCGAGTCCCGCGACGGTGACGTAGGAACATTTGTCCGCCGCGGCATCCTTGCCCGGGGTCTTGCCAAGGTCCTCGGCCGACCCGGTGACATCGAGGATGTCGTCCTGGATCTGGAAGGCCAGGCCCAGCAGGCGCCCGAAGTCGTCGACCAGCCGGAGTTGGCGTTCCGGCAGGCCCGCCCAGCGGGCGCCCAAACCCAGCGAGGCGCGGATCAGTGCGCCGGTCTTGCGATCGTGCAGGTCGGCCAGTTGGGCCAGATCCGGGGCATCGTCGTCACCCGCCTGCCCGGCAAGGTCCAGGTCGATCGCCTGGCCGCCGACCATGCCCGCCGGGCCGATCGCCGCGGCGAGGCGGCGGGTCCAGTCGAGTCGGGTCGCGGGGTCGGCTTGCGCCTCGGCCAGTGTCGTGAAGGCCAGGCTCTGCAGGGCGTCCCCGGCGAGGATCGCGGTGGCCTCGTCGAAGGCGCGGTGCAGGGTGGGGCGCCCGCGGCGCAGGTCGTCGTCATCCATGCTCGGCAGGTCATCGTGGACCAGCGAGTAGACATGCACGAGTTCGACGGCGATGGCGGCCGGCCACAGGCCGTCGAATCGCGCCTCGTCCGTCTCGGGCCACGGGCGGCCAATCAGGCTGCCGAGAAAGACCAGGGCCGGGCGAAAGCGCTTGCCGCCGTCGAGGCTGGCGTGCCGCAGGGCGCTGGCCAGTCGAGGCGGGGTGTCGGCGAGTTGGCGGTCAAGCGCGGATGTCAGGCGCACCTCCACCTGGTCGCGAAAGGCGGTCAGCCAGGTGTCGAAACCATCCGGGGCGGCCAGGGTGCTGCTGTGCGGGGCGTGGGTCACGGGCGTCAGGACGAGCGCTCGTCGCGTCCGGGCTCATCCGCTTCCGGGTCGTTGATCGCCGCCACCCGCCGCTCGGCCTCGTCGAGGGCCCGCTGGCACTGGCGTTCGAGTTCGACGCCGCGTTCGTAGTCCTTGAGCGACTGCTCGAGGTTCTGCTCGCCGGTCTCCAGGCGAGCCACGATCTGCTCAAGCTCGGTCAGGGCCTGCTCGTAGCGCGTGATCGCCGACGGATCGCCGTTCTCGACGGTTTGCGAACGGATGGTCTTGGATGCGGGGGAAGAATCCATGGGAAGCCTCTCGGATAGCTGGCCTCGATTATATCGTCCTAGGGAACCTCTGCACGAATCGAGCGTGTCCCTGCGGGAGTGAGGGGAAGTAACTAAAGCCGCCGCTCAGATGAGGCAAGGATTCAGAAGGTGTCGACCGCCTCGATGGCCTGGTCGAGATGCGCCACGGCGATGACTTCCAGGCCGTCGATTGGTTTGGACGGCTTGTTGCCGCGCGGCACGATCGCGCGGGTAAAGCCGTGCTTGGCCGCCTCGGTCAGTCGCTCCGGGCCGCCCGGGACCGGGCGGATCTCACCGGCCAGCCCGACCTCGCCGAAGATCACCAGCCCCTGCGGCAGCGGGCGGTCGCGAAAGCTCGACAACATCGCGATCAGGCTGGCCAGATCGGCGGCGGTCTCGTTGACGCGCACGCCACCGACCACGTTGAGAAACACGTCCTGGTCAAACAGCGCGACCTGGCCGTGGCGATGCAGTACGGCGAGCAGCATCGCCAACCGGTTCTGGTCGAGACCGACGGTAAGCCGGCGCGAGCCGCCGCCGGGATGATCGGCCACTAGCGCCTGGACCTCGACCAGCATCGGGCGGGTGCCTTCGCGAGTGACCATCACCACGCTCCCCGGCACGGGCTTCTCGTGGCGGGACAGGAAGATCGCCGACGGGTTCGAGACCGGTTTGAGGCCATGGTCGGTCATGCCGAACACGCCCACCTCGTTGGCCGCGCCGAAGCGGTTCTTGACCGCGCGGATGACGCGAAAGCGCGCGCCCGGATCGCCCTCGAAGTAGAGCACCGTGTCGACCATGTGCTCGAGCACGCGGGGGCCGGCGAGCGCCCCTTCCTTGGTGACGTGGCCCACGATCAGCACGATCACGTCATGTCGCTTGGCGAAGCGCACCAGCTGGGCGGTGGCCTCGCGCAGTTGCGAGACCGAGCCCGGGGCGGCGGAGAGCTCCTCGGTGTAGAGCGTCTGGATGGAGTCGACCACCATTAGCCCGGGCAGCGATTTCGAGCAGGCCGCGAGGATCGACTCGATGCGGGTCTCGCTCAACAGGGTTAGTTCGCCAGCGCGCCCGGCGAGATCCGTGCCCAGCCGGCGAGCGCGCAGGGCGACCTGCTGCAGGGATTCCTCGCCGGTGACGTACAGGCACTCGATGCGATCCTGCAGGCCCAGGACCGTCTGCAGGAGCAGGGTGGACTTGCCGATGCCCGGATCGCCACCGAGCAGCACCACCGAGCCGGGGACCAATCCGCCACCCAGAACCCGGTCGAGCTCGCCCAGGCCGCTGGACTCGCGCGGGGTCTCGGAGACCTCGACATCACCGATGGCAGTGATGCGCGCGGCCTCGCCGGCGTAGCCGGCCACCTCGCGTGTGGGCGACTTGCCGCCCGGCAGGCGCATTTCGGCGAGGCTGTTCCACGCGCCGCAATCGGTGCAGCGACCGGCCCACTTGGGGTGGTCGGCGCCACACTCGCGGCAGACGAAGGCGGTCTGGCTCTTCTTCGCCATGGGGTCTTAGATCCCGCTGTCGTCGCGTTTGAAGGTGGTGATCAGGGCGGTATCGACCGCGCGCTTTCTGACCGTGCGTACCTCGATATGGGCGTCGGGTAACTCGACGGCGGCACCCACGGTCGGCAGGGATTCGAGCTGCTCGATCACCAGGCCGTTGAGCGTGCTGGCCTCGTCGGTAGGCAGATCGACCTCGAGCTCGCGGTTGATCTCGCGGATCGGCAGGTTGCCGCGCACGATATAGCGGCCATCGTCCTGCAGGGTGATCCCTTCGTGATCCGAGTCGGGCGAGGTGGTGAACTCGCCCACGATCTCTTCGAGGATGTCCTCGAGCGTGACCAGGCCTTGGATGTCGCCGTACTCGTCGACCACCAGCGCCGAGCGACGCTCCTGACGCTGGAAGTTCAGGAGCTGGGTCGTTAGTGGCGTGCCCTCGGGGACATAGTAGGGTTCGGCCAGCCGGCGCTTGAGACGCGAGAGCGTCAGGCTCTGATCGATCAGCGGGCCGATCAGCCGACGGACGTTGATGATGCCGATGGTGTGTTCGACCGACCCCTCGAACACGGGCAGGCGCGAGTACTGCGCGTGAATCAACTGGTCGAGGATGTGATCCCAGTCCTGGGTGATGTCGATGCCGACGATCTCGGCGCGCGGGATCATGATGTCCTCGACACTGGCCTGGCCGAGTTCGAGGACCGAGAGCAGCATGGTCTGGTCCAAATCCGGCAGGCGCTGCCCGGATTCGCGCACGATCGTGTGCAGCTCGGCGCGTGTCAGGGCGTTTGATCCGGCGCCGCTCGGGTGCAGGCCGAAGATCGACAGCAGGCTGTTGGCCATCCAGTTGATCAGCCAGATCACCGGCCGCAGCGGGCGGATCAGGAACGTGTAGACGAACGAGGCTGGGAAGGCGAATCGCTCCGGAAAGACCGCAGCGGCGGTCTTGGGTGCGACCTCGCCGAAGATCAGCAAGAGGAAGGTCATCGCCCCGGTGGCAATGGCGATCCCGGAATCACCGAACAACCGCAGGCCGATCACCGTGGCGATGGACGAGGCCAGGATGTTGACGAAGTTGTTCCCCAGCAGGATCAGGCCGATCAGCCGGTCGGGTTGCTCGAGCAGCTTTGATGCCCGTAGTGCACCCCGGTGGCCCTGCTTGGCCAGGTGGCGCAACCGGTAGCGGTTGAGCGCCATCAGGGCGGTCTCCGAGCTGGAGAAGAATGCGGACAGGACGATGAGCACGGCGAGGGCCGCGAACAGATAACCTAAGGGTATTTCGTTCAAGAGAGGTGACGCTTGTGATTGAACCAGCGGGAAGTGTACGTCGACGCCCCCGGCATTTCGAGCCGGCTCGACAAGGTGGGGCATCAAGCGTAAGGGCGTTCGATCCGAGGCCCGCCTAATCGCGCGGCGATGGCTCGTTTCGAGCGGGTGATCGAGTCACTGATCGGCTCACTGGAGGTTGAGGATCCACTCGAGCACGATCTTGGTGCCGAAATAGGCCAGGCCCATCAGGATGAAACCCGCCAGGGTCCATTGTACCGCGGTACGACCGCGCCAGCCGGCGATGTGTCGCCCGGCCAGCAGCACGGCGAAGACCACCCAGGCGATCACCGAGAGCACGGTCTTGTGCACCAGGTGCTGGGCAAGGATGTTCTCCAGGAACAGAAAACCGGTGATCAACGCCATGGTGAGCAGCAGAAAGCCGATCACGATGAAGCGGAACATCAACTGCTCGACCGACTCCATCGGCGGCAGTCGCCGGACCCAGCCGGCCGGGTTGTGGCCATGCAGGGCCTGGTGCTGGATCAGCAGCATCACGCCCTGCAGGGCAGCGAGGGTCAGCAGGGCGTAGGCCGACAGCGAGATCAGGATGTGGGCATCCAGGGCGAACTCGCCGGTGCGGATGGGCACGTTCGATTCCGGCACGAACACGGTGAGAAAGACGGTCAGGGCCGTGACCGGCAGCAGCACCACCGCGATCCCATCGAGCCGTTCGCGGAAGGCGCTGATCACCGTGATCGCGCTGGCCAGGCCGAACACCGCGGCCAGCGAGTTGAGCACGCTCAGGTTGAGTGCGGCCGGTTCCGACTGGAACCCCAATTGATAGAGCAGGGCGCCTTGACCGATCAGGGCCGCCACGGCGAGCAGCAGTCCGGGCAGGCGGAAGGATACCCGCTCAAGCCGTGGCCACTGGTCCACCAGCAGGAAAACGGTGGCAAGGACAAAGCCGGCGATGGTCGCGATGGCGAGAAAGGTCACGCTGTGGTCCACGGGGGACGCTCCTCCTGGAATCGGGGGCCGCAGGGCGGGTTCGTGTCGATCGACGACACAGTCTGCCACAGAGTCAGTGTGGCAAATCCTCGTCGGGTCGGTCGGGCAGTTTCTTGTGCGGATTGAGAATGCCCGCCGGGTCGAAGACGGCCTTGATGCCGCGCATCAGGTCGAGCGAATCCGGTGGGATCTCGCGGGCGACGAACTCGCGCTTGACCAGGCCGATGCCGTGCTCGCCCGAGAGCGTGCCGTCCAGGCACAGGACCGCGTCGAATACCTCGTCCAGGGCCTGCTCGGCACCGGCCATCTGCGTCGGGTCGTCCGGGTCGACCAGCAGGTTGACGTGGATGTTGCCGTTGCCGGCGTGGCCGAAACTGACAATGGTGATGGCGTGCCGGGTGGCGATGTCATCCAGGGTCTCGATCAGTCGCGGAATGCGTGAGACCGGCACGACCACGTCCTCGTTGATCTTCTTCGGCGCAACCTGTCGTAGGGTAGGCGAGAGCGCCTTGCGGGCGGCCCACAGGCGCGCCTGTTCCTCGGCCGTTTGCGCGACGGCGATATCGGCATCGGCCGCGCTTGCCGCCGCAACCACCCGCTCGACCGTCGCGTCGATACCGCTCTGGTCGCCGTCGACCTCGATCATCAGCATGGCCCCGGCGGTCGCCGGGATCTCGACCGCCGAGTTCTTCCGCAGCAGGTCGAGGGCATTGCCGTCGATAAACTCGATCGCCGCCGGGGTGGCCGGCTGGGCCATCACGCGGGAGACCGCCGCCGAGGCGGCATGCATGTCCGGGTAGAAGGCGCGCAGCAGGCGTCGGGTTTCCGGCAGCGGCGTGAGCTTGAGTGTCGCCTCGGTGATCACGCCCAGTGTGCCCTCGCAACCGATCAGCAGGCGGGTCAGGTCATGCCCGACTACCCCCTTGGTGGTCTGCGAGCCGGCCTTGATGGTTCGCCCCCGACCGTCGACCGCCCGCAGGCCGAGCACATTCTCGCGGGTGGTGCCGTACTTGACCGCGTGCGGGCCGGCGGCATTGCAACCGAGGTTGCCGCCGATGGTGCACAGGGCGTTGCTGGTGGGGTCGGGGGGCCAGAAAAAGCCCTTCTCGCCGACGATGCGTTGCAGTTCGGCATTGATCAGCCCCGTCTGGACCACGATCAGTCGATCCTCGGGGCGAAAGTCCAGCACCCGGGTCATGCGGTCGGTAACCAGGACCACGCCCCCGAGGACGGGTACCGAGCCGCCGGCGGTGCCCGTGCCGCGTCCGCGCGTGGTCACCGGTATGCGATGGGCATAGGCCAAACGCATCACCTCGGCCACCTCGTCGTGGGTCTCGGGAAAGACCACGACCGCCGGGGCATGGTGCACGCGGCTGTTGTCCATGCCGTAGGCCCAGGTCGAGCCGGCATCCGAGAGGATGCGGTCGCCGGGCAGGGCGGCGGTGAGCTGGTCGAGAAAGATTTCGAGTCCGCTCATGGGGATCAGTCGGTCAGGCCGAGTAGCTGGCGGTCGACCAGGTCGACCAACGCGTGGATGCACTTGATCTGTGTCTCGTAGGCAATGCCCGGGCGCTCCGTGGGGATGCAGATCAGCCGATCCTGACTATGCAGGTGGGGGGCGATCACCTCCTCGGAGCCGGCCGAGAGCAGTACCACTTGCATGTCGCGCTCGTGGGCCGCCCTCAGGGCCGGCAGGATGCCGTCGACCGCGTTGCAGCTGATCGCGAACAGGACGTCGTTCTGGGCTCCGAGTGCGCGGATGGAGCGGGCGAACGGCTCCTTGCCACCCGGGTATTCGGACAGTGCCAGCACGGGCAGGCCCGGTCGCGGGTGCTCCAGTTGCCCGGTCATCAGGCGGGCGAAATAGTGCGCCATGTCGTTACGTTCGCGCGAGCCACAAGCGAAGACACGCTGGCCATTGAGCACCGCGGTCAGAATGACGCCGGCAGATTCCAGCGTCTGGGGTGCCCCGGCCTCCAGTAGCTGGCCGATCTCGGCCAGATCATTGTCGATGCGTCGTTTCAGGCCGTCGAGGATGTCGCTCATGGGCGTCGAGTCCGTGGAGTAGTAGCTGAATGATTCATTGCATTGTGTAGGAGAAAGACGGTGCAGAGCTTGCCTAGAAGGCATCGGGCAGCCAGTCGATGTGATTGTGTGCGCCTCGCGCCGTGACTGCCACCACGTCGAAGCGACAGTAGAGCCCCTGCCACGCCGGTTGACTGGCGATCAGGCGTTCCGCCGTCTCGCGCACCTTGGCGCACTTGCGTGCCGAGAGGCTTTCGGCGGCGGATACCAGCGCCCCGTCTTCGCGAGCGCGGACCTCGACGAAGACCAGGGTGTCGCCATCGCGCAGGATCAGATCGATTTCGCCTCGCCCGGCACGCGCGTTGCGACGCAAACGTTTGAGACCGGCCCGCTCGAGGTGACGCAGGGCCAAGGTCTCGGCCTGCTGTCCGAGCCGTTGCCGGTGGGGCTGGCCGTCGGCCTTGTCATCGCGTCGTCGCGCCTCGAGATTATCGCCGTTGCGCCACCATCGTCGCAGGGCATCCATGCCGCGGCCTTTCATCAGGGGTCAGGACGTCGACGCTGGTTGGTCGTAGCCGTCGGCATTCTGACCGACTGGCGGCGTGGTCCCCGGCAGCCGCGTCGGGCTGGTAAGCGAACCGGGTAGGGTCGGACTTTGTGTCGGGTCGACGGGCTGAATCAGCCCTTGGCGGAATTGGCCCCAACGCGGCTGGCGCTCGACCAATCCGGTGGGCGTGACCGACAGCTCGCCGGTCAGCCCGTCGAGCGTCCCGCCCTGCAATAGCATCTCCATTCGTCCGGCCAGGGCCGCCGCATCCGCACCGAAGGCGAACAGGCGGGGCAGTGGGCCGGCCAGTTGAGCGCGTTCGTAGATGATGCGCAATGGATTCTCGGGACCGGCCGTGCCGGCGAGCAACAGCGGGGCGATCGGGATGATCACGCCGTTCTTGTCGGCATCGCCACGCCGATCCGGGTTGCCGTTGTAGGCCAGGCCCAGGCCGTAGCGCGGCAGGTCGTCGGCACCGAAATAGTCGAGTTGGGGTACCACCAGGGCCAGTTCGTCGCCACTGGCGGCGAGGAAGATGGCGTCGAGGTCGTCGCGGATGATGGGTTGAAACGGCCCGTCATTGGATTTCGTGCGGACTCGCAGCAGGCTGCGCAGTTCGCTGGAGAAATCCGTCTGGCCGGAGGCGAAGCGGGCGCGATCGACCACTTCGCCGCCGAGTAGCTGGAACTCATTGGCGAATGCCTCGCGGGTGCGCTCGCCCAAGTGATGGCCGGCCGAGAAGATGGCCGCGCGCCGGTGGCCGTCGGTCCACATGCGCCGAGCGACGGCGGCGGCATCCAGTTCCGGCGACAAGGAGAAGCTGATCACGCCGCGGGGCAGGGATTCGCCGGCCGGTGGCGAATTGAGGGCGATCGCCAGCGGGCCACCGGGCGGAAGTCCAGCCAGGGCGCCCAGTTGTTCCTTGAGGAGCGGGCCGATGATCACGGCGACCCCGGCCCGCTGAGCCTGTTCGATTGCGACCTTGGCGCCGATTCGGTCGCTGCCCGAGTCAAAGAAGAGCACGTCCCGGCCTCCGAGTGCGCCGTTCTCGCGGGCGTAGTCGATGCCGGCACGGATCTCGCGGGTGATGCCCGCATAGCGGTCGCCCTCCGGCAGAAGGACCGCGACCGGGCCCGTCTTGGCCGGCGCCGTCAGTTGAACCAAGGGCTCGGTGGCACCCAGCATTTCCACCAGGCCGCTCTCGATGGCCGGGTGCTCCCGGTGGCTGGCAATCCAGCTATCGATCTGTCCGGGTTGCTGGCGGTAGGTCAATGCCAGTTCCAGCCAGCCGGCAAACTGGCGACTGCCGGTGCCTTCGGCCTCGCGCTGCAGTTGGTCGGCTGGTACCTCGGTCAGCAGGTTCCAGATACGGGCGTGGTTCGTTTCACGTGCTTTTTCGTCGAGCCGGTCGTCAACCGCGTCGTAGTAGCGGGCGGCGGTCAGCGGGTTGCCGAGCTCCGCCTCGAGTGCGCCTAGCAGGATCAGTCGGCGTCGTTCACTGTCCGAATCCAGTGGCAGCGGAATGCGGTGAATGGTGCGCCGGGCCTGCTCGGGATCGCCGGCACTCCATTCGCCCAGTCCGCGCGCAATGGCCGCCCGGCGTGAATTGATGGCATCCCAGCGAGCCTGGGTGTCGGCCTGCTGATAGAGTTCGCGGGCCAGTTCCAGTTGGTGGGCGTCGATCGCCGTTTCCAGCGCGTTGAGTTGCTGCTCGGCGCGGGCGGCCCCGGAGAGGGTCTGCGACAGCGCCATCCGTGCCCGGGCGAGTGCCGCGGGGTCCTGGGCGCTGATGGCCTGGTCGATCTCTGCCTGCGCGGCCTGACGCTGGTCGTCCTGCGGCGAGGGGGCCATCTGGGCGCAGCCGCCCAAGGTCATCCCCAGGGTCAGCAGGATGGCCAACAGGGCCAGCCGCGTGGCGGGGTGTGCGAGCGGGCTTGGGCGTGTCGGCATGGGGTCCGTCTCCGGTAACGTGACCCGGATGAAATCCGGGGAGTTCGATTCTGACTTCCGGTCGAGGTGGACCACCGGGGCGGTGGTTCGTTCGAGCCGGGTCGGGGAAAACGAAAATTCGTGAGTGAGTATAACCAAATGTCCAGTTCGAATGCGGGGTCGCGGCCAGTGGCCGAAACGGGCAGTCGTTGGGTCGAGCCCGGTCATCTCTACGTGGTCGCCACGCCGATTGGCAATCTCGCCGATATCAGCGAGCGGGCCGTGTCGGTTCTCAAGGGAGTGGATTTCATTGCCTGCGAGGACACACGGCATGCGCGGGTGTTGCTCGACCACCTCGGGGTGCGCAAGGAGCTAGTTGCGCTACACGAACACAACGAGCGTGGCGCGAGCGAGGCCATCAGTCGACGGCTGGGGGAGGGCCAATCCGCGGCCCTGATCAGTGATGCGGGCACGCCGGCGATCAGCGACCCCGGCGAGGTGCTGGTTCGTGTGCTGGTCGATGCGGGGGTGCCGGTGGTGCCGGTACCCGGGGCGTCGGCGGTGATCGCGGCCCTGTCGGCCGCCGGCCTGCCGGCCCGTCCATTCTGGTTCGAGGGCTTTTTGCCGGCCCAGGGCAAGGCGCGGCGAGATCGCCTCGATTGGCTTGCCGATATCGAGGCGACCTTGGTGTTCTACGAGGCGCCCCACCGGATCATCAAGAGCGTGGCCGCAGCCGCCGAGCACTTGGGTGGGGCGCGGCCGGCCGTGCTGGCCCGCGAGGTAACCAAGCGCTTCGAACAATTTGCCCATGGTTCGCTCGACGAACTCACCGATCGGCTGGCCAGCGGCGAGATCCCGGCACGGGGCGAATTCGTGTTCCTGGTGGCCCCGGCAGCCAAGCAGGCGGATCCGTCGTCGGCCGAGGCAGAGGCGCTGATCTCGGCGCTGATCGAGGAAGGTGTCGCACCCAAGACCATCGCCCGGGTGGTTTCACGGACGACCTCGCTGGCTCGGAACGCGGTCTACGCCGAGGTGCTGGCGCGGCGCAAGGAATCCTGAGCGCCACGTGCCGGGCATCCGGTGGGTTTGGCCGAGGCGAGGAACCATGATTGGCACACATGCTGCATAACCCCGTGAGCATCGACGCGGCGAGCCGCCGCGACGGTCCAAACCGATGGCCCATATTGAGGTCCATACACAGGGGTTTAACCGCATGGCCTATTACCTCACCAGCGATGAAACACTTTGCGGCCAGCCGCCGTCCGCTCTTGCCGGCGCCGTCTCTCAGCGAACGCCGTTCGTGCGCCTGTCGACTGTCGAGGCTCCCAGCGAACGAGGGCAGGCGCTGCTTGGGTCGTTGTTGCGGTGCGTGAACGTCGCCGCGGCGCTCGACACGATCCGCACGCATGTCGAGGCGCTGCTGTCGGTGACGTCAATTTCCTGGCAGGTGGATGACGAGCGTTATTGTGGCTCAGTCTGCGAGCCGTCCGAGCACACCATCCCGGTTGCCTTGACGCTCGATGATCGTCCCTTCGGTCGGCTGCGGCTGCACAGCCGCCGGCCGGTTGGAGAGGAGGAGTTGGCGCAGCTGCGCGAGATGCTGACCGTGGTCGCCTACCCGTTGCGTAATCTGCGCATGCTCGAGCACGCCCTGATCGCCGCCGAACACGACGCGCTGACCGGGCTCAAGAACCGGCGTGCCTTCGACCTGGAACTCAAGGCGGTTCATGCCCGAGTGGCGCGATATGGCGGCCAGGCAAGTCTCTTGATCCTGGACATGACGCGCTTCAAGGCGATCAACGATACCTACGGCCATGACGTGGGCGACCGGGCGCTGGCCCGCGTGGCCGAGGGACTCGATCGCTGCCTGCGCGAGACCGATAGCGCCTATCGCCTCGGCGGGGACGAATTTATGGTGATCCTGCCTGAAACCCCGAATCGGGGGGCGCAGCGTCTGGGTACGCGCTTGCTCGACTGGTTCCGTGATCATCCGCTGCGGGAACCCGGCGGTGAATGGGTGCCGCTCAAGGCCCGCATCGGGATGGCCCAGTTCCAAAAGGGGGAAGACGCGGATGACTGGTTCCGCCGCACCGACCAGGCGTTGTACGGCAATGCCGAGTCGACCGGGGCGAGCCGTCCTTTGGATCGCCTGGCCTAAGCAGACGCGCCTGGCATCCGCCAAGTTCGGTCGGGGGAGTGGCAAAACACCGCCAAACACGTGAGAATCGCGGACGTTTACGCAAGACGGGGCCCAGCAAAGGGCACACTCCGGAAAATTAACGAGGTATGGGTAATGGCCGAAGGCGACGAGGAAGCCCCGGAAAAAAAGAAGGGCGGCAACAAGCTGGTTGTGATCTTGTTGGCGGTGTTGATCGTCGTGATCCTGGCGATCGGAGCGGTGGTGACGACCCTGTTGCTCACTGGCGGCGACGACAAGCCGGCCGGCGAGGGGGACGAAACGACCGAGCAGAGCGAGGAAGTCGAGGAGCCCAAGGGCCCGCCGATCACGGTTCCGCTGGGCGATCCGATCACGGTCAACCTGAGCAAGCCCAATGACGCCAATGTGCTGCAGGTGCAGCTCGACCTGGTTACCCGCGATCCGAAGGTCGAGGAGCTGATCAAGACGCAGCGCTCGCGGGTCGTCAATGACGTGATGCTCGTGCTAAGTGACGTCGACTCGGCCGAACTGCGTACCCGTGCGGGCAAGGAGGCGCTGCAGGAGACGTTGACCGACGAGATCAACCGGATCTTCGAAGATGCCAGCGATCTCGAGCAACCGATCGAGAACGTCTATTTCACCAAGCTCCTGATGCAGTGATGCGCCGGGTGATCACCCCGGGGTCGGAGACACAGGGCCAACAGGCGCGAGGCGCTTATGTCTGAAGCCGATATCCTCTCCCAGGACGAGATCGACGCGCTGTTGAACGGCGTCGACGAGGGCGACGTCGAGACCGAGCAGGGGGTCGGTGATCCCACTCAGGCCAAGTCGTACGACCTCACCACCCAGGAGCGCATCGTCCGAGGCCGGCTGCCGACCCTGGAGATGCTCAACGAGCGTTTCGCGCGCAGCCTGCGCATCCGGCTGGTCTCCATGTTGCGCCGTTCGGTGGAGATCTCGATCGAGGGCGTGGAGATGAGCAAGTTCTCGGAGTACATCCACACCCTGTTCGTCCCCACCTCGATGACGCTGATGCACGTGCGTCCGCTCAAGGGGTTGGGGATGTTCATGATGGAGTCGCGGCTGGTCTTTTCGCTGGTCGACAATTTCTTCGGCGGTTTTGGCATGCACGCCAAGATCGAGGGGCGGGACTTCACGCCCACCGAGCTGCGGGTCATCAAGCGGGTGCTCGAGCAGGCAACCGAGGAAATGCAGAACGCCTGGGCGGGTATCTATCCGATCCTGTTCGAGACCGTCAGCCACGAGATGAATCCGCAGCTGGCGAACATCGTCTCGGCGACCGAGGTGGTGGTGGTGTCGAGCTTCCGCCTTGAGGTCGAGGGCGGCTCGGGCAAGTTCGACTTCGTGGTGCCCTACTCGATGATCGAGCCGATCCGCGATCTGCTCGACGGCGGCATGCAGGGTGACCGGCTGGAAGTCGACGAACGCTGGACCAAGGCGCTCAAGCGCGAGCTGGGTTTTGCCGAGGTCGAGATGACCGCGCATCTGGCCGATGTGCGCATGTCGCTCAAGGATGTCGCCAACATGGAAGTCGGCCAGGTCATTCCCTTTGAGATGCCGGAGTATTCCACGCTCGCTTCCGACGGCTTGCCGCTTTACCGCGGCAGGATGGGGGTTTTCAAAGGCAACAAGGCGATCCGCGTCGAGGAGCCGGTTCCCGAGCGGCTCGAGCGGGCCGCGCATCCCAACGAGATCCTGCGGGCGCAGATTCCCGGGGTGAACCAAAAAGGAGATAAAGACGATGGCTGAAGAATCCAATAAGTCCCCCGATGACGATTGGGCGGCGGCCATGGCCGAACAGGGCGACACGGAGGACGATCAGGGCGCTGATAACCAGGCCGAGGCGGTCGACATGGAGCAGTTCAGCGAGGGTGGTCATGCCGACGATGACGAGAACCCGTTGAACTTCGACGTCATCATGGACGTGCCGGTCAATATCTCCATGGAAATCGGCCGGACCGCGATCAACATCCGCAACCTGCTCCAGTTGAACCAGGGCTCGATCGTCGAGCTCGACCGGCTGGCTGGCGAGCCGCTGGACGTGCTGGTCAACGGCACGCTGATTGCGCGTGGCGAGGTGGTGGTGATCAACGAGAAGTTCGGTATTCGCCTGACCGACGTGATCAGTCCGGCCGAACGTCTGCGCAAGCTGCGTTGATGATGCGCTTACTCCTTTCCCTGATGCTGTTGGTCATGGCCGGCCCGCTCCGGGCGGCCGAGGCCATTGATCCGTTGGCGCCGAGCTACCTGCTCAAGCTGGTCATCAGTCTGATCCTGGTGCTGGTGCTGATGTTTGCGCTGGTGTGGGTGGTCAAGCGGGTCGGCCGGCTGGATGGCCGGGCGGGAAACTACCCCATGCACGTGCTCACCCAGATGTCGATCGGCCCGCGCGAGCGCATCCTGCTGGTGGCGGTGGGCGATCGGCAGATGCTGGTCGGTGTGAGCCAGGGCGCGATCGAGTCGCTGGGCTGGGTCGATCCACCACTCGAGCCCCGTCGGCGTGACGGCCAGAACCCGAGCTTCGGCGAGGCCTTCCAGGAACAGCTGGCCGCCCGCTTCGGCAAGCGCGGCCAGAGGGGCAAGGGGAGCTCGAACGATGGCTAGACTGCTAGGCGGGCTTCCCCTCCTGATGCTGGCCTTCGGCCTGTTCGGCGCGAGTGCCCCCGTGTTCGCCGAGCCGGGTCTGCCGGCGGTGACCTTGACCGAAAGTGAGGACGGCGGCACGCAGTACAGCCTGACGCTGCAGATCCTCGCCCTGATGACGGTGCTCACCCTGCTGCCGTCACTGTTGCTGATGATGACCTCATTCACGCGGATTATCATCGTGCTGGCGCTGTTGCGCCAGGCACTGGGTACCGTCCAGACGCCCTCCAACCAGATCCTGCTCGGTCTGGCGCTCTTCCTGACGCTGTTCATCATGGCGCCGGTGTTTCAGACCGCCTACGACGAGGGCGTCGGCCCCTACATGGCCGAGGAGATCGGCGCGATGGAGGCGATCGACCGCGCCGCGCAGCCGTTGCGCACCTTCATGCTCAACCAGACCCGCGAGACCGATATCGCGCTCTACCAGGAGATCGGTGACTACCCGGACTTCGAGACGCCCGACGACGTGCCCCTGACGGTGCTGATGGCCGCCTTCGTCACCTCCGAACTCAAGACCGCCTTCCAGATCGGCTTCCTGATCTTCATCCCGTTCCTGATCATCGATCTGGTGGTCGCCTCGGTGCTGATGTCGATGGGCATGATGATGCTCTCGCCGATGATCGTCTCGCTGCCTTTCAAGATCATGCTGTTCGTGCTGGTTGACGGCTGGGCCCTGTTGATGGGCACGCTCGCGTCAAGCTTCTACATGGGAGGCTGACCATGCAGGCACCTCGAAAAACCTGTTGCGCCACCCGATGGCTGCGTCACGTGCGGACTCGGGACATCCATGTCCCTCGCGGGCGCAAGCGAGGCTTGCGTCCCGAATGGCATCCCGGCCATTCCGTCGCTCGCTCCTGTCGAGTCGCCGGGAGCGAATCGAGGCGCACGACGTGTGCTCGAAGAGCACAGGCCATGGATGGCCTATGTCTGCCTATCCAACTGATATGTCTCGTCGCTCGCTGGATGCGAAGCAGGCGTATGCCAGCGGCTCCTTGCACTCGGGCGGCTCACGACGATTTTTCGAGGTGCCTATGAGTCCCGATACCGTTATCGATCTCACCCGCCAGGCCCTGATGGTCATCCTCTACCTGGCCATGCCTATCCTGCTCACCGCCCTCGCAGTCGGTCTGTTGATCGGCATGTTCCAGGCGGCGACCCAGATCAACGAGATGACTTTGAGCTTCATCCCGAAGATGATCGCGGTGGTGGTCGCTATCCTTCTGGCCGCACCGTGGATGTTGCAGGTGATCGTCGATTTCACCGAGCGGCTGTTTCACAACATCCCCTCGCTGATCGCCTGAGGCACGCGGTTTGGAGCTGGCGATCGAGCAGATTCTCGGCTGGACCGCCACCTATCTGTGGGTGCTGGTGCGGGTCGGGGCAATGCTCATGGTCGCGCCAATCTTCGGCTCGCAGTCCTTGCCGATGCGTATCCGACTGTTGATCGCGCTGGCGGTGACCTTGGTGATCACGCCGATGGTGCCCGAGATCCCGCCGGTCGATCCGCTCTCGATCGCGGGGTTCACCATGATCGTCCAGCAGGTGCTGATCGGCGTGGCGATGGGCTTCATCCTTAACTTGGTGATCTCGGCCTTCGTGGTGGCCGGCGAATCGATCGCCATGAGCATGGGTCTGGGTTTCGCCCAGACGGTCGATCCGCAGAACGGCGTGAGCGTGCCGTTGATCTCGCAGTTTCTGACCATCGTGGTCACCCTGCTGATGGTGGCGCTCAACGTGCCGGCGATGATCGTCAAGATGCTGGCGGACTCGTTCACCATCCTGCCGGTCTCGCCCGTCGGTCTGACGGCCGAGGACTTTCGCGCCATCGCCTGGTTCGGCCAGCAGATGTATGTCAACGCCGTGCTGGTCGCCTTGCCGGTGGTGACCACGCTGTTGATGGTCAACCTCGCCATGGGCGTGATCACCCGAGCCGCGCCGCAGATGAACATCTTCTCGGTGGGTTTCCCGGCCACCCTGATGATCGGCTTTTTCCTCCTGTTCCTTGCCGCCCCCCTCTGGTTCCCGAACGTGGAACAGTTCGTGCATCAGTCGTTCGTGCTGATCACGGAAATCCTGAGGTGAGTTGGTGGCGGAGAACGAGAACGGCCAGGAAAAGACCGAAGAACCCAGCGAGAAACGCCTGCGGGACGCCCGTGAGAAGGGGCAGGTCGCCCGGTCGCGGGAACTCAACTCCTTCCTGCTGACCGTCGGGTCCGCCGCGGTATTCCTGGTGTTCGGTGGCCAGATGATGCTGGGGCTGGCCGAGGTCGTGCGTGACTCGTTCATCATTTCGCGCGCCGATGTCTTCGATCAGGCGGCGATGTTCTCGCGGCTGGCAAACGCGTTTGCCAACGGCTTTCTTGCCTTCGTGCCGATCTTCTTCGCCACGGTCGTGCTGGCCGTGGTCGCCTCGATTGCCGTGGGGGGCTGGAATTTCTCCACCCAGGCGATGGCGCCGAAGCTGTCCAAGATGGATCCCATCGCGGGGCTCAAGCGGATCTTCGGCGTCAAGGCGCTGATGGAACTGGGCAAGACCTTCGCCAAGTTCGTCTTGATTTCCGCCATCGCCGTGGCGGTGTTCTTCGCCTTCGACGCGCAATTCATGAGCCTCGGCCTGCAGCCGTTCGATGCCGCGTTGAGCCACGCCGGCTGGCTGATCGGCTGGGGCTTTCTCGCCGTCTCGTTCGGGCTGCTGTTGGTGGCACTTGTCGATGTGCCGTTCCAGATCTGGCAACACAACAAGCAACAGCGCATGACCTTTCAGGAGGTCAGGGACGAGCACAAGGACACCGAGGGCCGTCCCGAGATCAAGCAGCGCATTCGCCAGACCCAGATGCAGATGTCGCAGCGCCGGATGATGGAGGCGGTGCCCGAGGCCGACGTGGTGGTCACCAACCCGACCCACTATGCGGTCGCGCTCAAGTACGACGCCGAGGGCGTGGGCGCGCCGATCGTGGTGGCCAAGGGGGTCGACGAGATGGCGCTCAACCTGCGCAAGATTGCCGCATCCCACGGGGTCGAGATCTTCGAGGCCCCGCCATTGGCACGGGCCTTGTATACGCATGTCGAGATCGACGAGGTGATTCCCGCCGCGCTCTATACCGCGGTGGCCCAGGTGCTGGCCTACGTCTACCAGCTCAAAGAGGCCGCTCGCGGCGCGGGGCAGACGCCGGGGCGCCCGGATCCCGAGGTGCCTGACGACTTCGACGTACCGGCAACCGACTGACGATCCGCTCGATCGATGAATCCCAACGCAACCGCAGCCAAGAAGAACGCGTCCAGATGAAACCCAGCCCGAACAACTTTAGCTTCGCCCGCCTGGGCAACACCCTGCGTCAGTATCGCGGGCAGGGGATCGGGCCGCCGGTCATGATCATCATGCTGCTGGCGATGGTGATCGTGCCGTTGCCGCCGCTGGGTCTGGATGCCCTGTTCACCTTCAACATCACCCTGTCGCTGATCATCCTGATGGTGGTGCTCTACGTGGGCAAGCCGCTGGATTTCGCGATTTTCCCGACCGTCATCCTGATCGCGACCCTGTTGCGCCTGGCGCTCAATGTCGCCTCCACCCGCGTGGTGCTGCTCAACGGTCACGAGGGGCCGGGGGCGGCCGGCAGCGTGATCGAGGCCTTCGGCAACTTCGTCATCGGCGGCAACTACGCCGTCGGTCTGGTGGTGTTCATCATCCTGATGGTGATCAACTTCGTGGTGATCACGAAAGGCGCCGGGCGGGTCTCCGAGGTGTCCGCGCGCTTTACGCTCGACTCGCTGCCCGGCAAGCAGATGGCGATCGACGCCGACCTCAACGCGGGCATCCTCAACCAGGAGCAGGCCCGAGATCGGCGCGAGGAAATCGCCGCCGAGGCCGATTTCTACGGCTCGATGGACGGTGCCTCGAAGTTCGTGCGCGGCGATGCCATCGCCGGCATCCTGATCGTGTTCATCAACGTGATCGGCGGGTTGCTGATCGGTGTCGCGCAGCACGGCATGCCGTTCGGCAACGCCGCCGAGACCTATGTCCTGCTGGCCATCGGTGACGGCCTGGTCGCCACCATCCCCTCGCTGCTGATCTCGACCGCGACGGCCATCATCGTCACGCGGGTCACCGCCTCGAAGGAGGACATGGGCAAGCAGGTCCAGAGGCAGATGTTCTCCGACCCGCGGGTCCTCGGTGTGGCCGCCGGCCTGATGGCGGGCCTCGGCCTGGTGCCGGGGATGCCCAACGTCGCCTTCCTTTTCCTCGCCGCGGTTGCCGGTGGCGGTGCCTGGCTGGTTTCGCGTCGCCACGCGACCGAGGCGGCCGAGAAGGCAGCGGCCGAGGCCGCCCCGGCGGAGTCCAAGCCCGAGGTCAAGGAATTGACCTGGGACGATGTTCCGCCGGTCGACCTGATCGGTCTGGAGGTGGGCTACGGGCTGATCCCGTTGGTCGACCGTAACCAGGGCGGCCAGCTGATGCCGCGCATCAAGGGCGTGCGCAAGAAGCTGTCGCAGGACCTGGGTTTCCTGATCTCCACGGTCCATATCCGCGACAATCTCGACCTCAAGCCCAACGAATATCGCATCAGCCTCAACGGCGTACCGATCGGTACCGCCGAGATCTTCCCCGACCGCGACATGGCGATCAATCCGGGCCAGGTCTCCGGCGACATCAAGGGCATCCAGACCACCGACCCGGCCTTCGGCCTGAAGGCCTACTGGATCGACCGTGGTCAGAAGGAAGAGGCCCAGGCCTTGGGCTACACCGTGGTCGATCCGGCCACGGTGGTCGCCACCCACCTGTCGCAGATCCTCGGCGACAACGCCGCCGACCTGTTCGGCTACGAGCAGGCGCAGCAATTGCTCGACACGCTGAAGCAGAACTCGCCCAAGCTGGTTGAGGATCTGGTGCCCAAGACCCTGCCGATGACGACCATCGTCGAGGTGCTCGGGCAACTGCTGTCCGAGCGGATTCCGATCCGCGATATCCGCACGATTGCCGAAACCTTGACGATCCAGGGGCAGCGTACCCAGGACGTCGGGGAATTGACGGAGAGCGTGCGCATGGCACTGGGTCGGATGATCGTCCAACACATCAATGGCTTGGCGCCGACCGTGCCCGTCATCACATTGGATCCACAGTTGGAACAGCTCTTGCTTAACAGTACCCAGCGCGGGAATCAGGCACCCGGAATCGAACCCGGCCTGGCCGAGCGACTGCACAAGTCGCTCAAGGACGCGGCCGAGCGTCAGGAGCAGAGCGGCAAACCGGCCATTCTCCTGGTGGCTCCTCAGATTCGCAGCTGGCTCTCGCGCATGGTCCGGCACTCGATCCCGACGCTCAGCGTGCTGAGCTATCACGAGATACCGGACAACAAGGAAATACGCGTGGTGGCGAGTGTCGGCAACCAGAACGATGGTTGACGACTCGACCGCACAACCCAACCGCTAAGGGTCTGGTGGACACATGAAAATCAAGCGAATCATCGCCAGTGACATGCGCGAGGCCATGCGCCAGGTGCGGCGCGTGTTCGGTGACGAGGCGGTCATCCTCTCCAACAAGCCGGTTTCCGGCGGGGTGGAGGTGATTGCCGCAATGGACTTCGACGAGAAGGCGATCCAGCTGGCAGCCGCCCAGCAGTCGGCCAGCCGGATTGCCGGGGCCTCGGAGCGGCCAGCGGTCAAGGCCGAGCGCGCCGCGCCGGAACAAGCGCCGCGTCCGGCGCAGCCGACTGCGGCCGAGTCCGAGCGGGACGAGGCCGGCGATACCGCGCCCAAGACCACCGCCGAGATGCTTGCCGAGCGTAGCCGGCGAGCGGAATCGGCTGGTTCGACCGCGTCGGCCGGCGCCGGCAATGCTGCCTCGTCCCCGGGTGAGACTGAAGACGACCGCGCCGCGTTCTCCGAGGCGCTGGCCGCCTGGAGCGAGCAGCACGCCAGTCCGTCTGCCGAGCCCGCTGCGACAGAGGTTGTCGATGAGCCGGTCGCCCGCTCGACCAACCGAACCCCGTCGCACTGGGATTGGCTGGTCGAGGATCAGGGTGCGGCGGAGGGCCAGCTCTCGACGCTGACCGAAGAAGTGGCGCAGTTGCGTGACCTGTTCGAACGGCAGCTGTCGGTCATGGAATGGCACCGCTTCAGCCAGGCGCACCCCGCCGAGGTCTCGACCGTCCAGCGACTGCAGGACATCGGGCTGCCGACGGGGCTGGCGCGAGATCTTGGTCGTGCCGCGGCCCAGGCTAAGCCTGACCGCGCCTTCGTCGAGGCACTCAAGATGCTGGGCGAGCAGCTCGAGCATCGTGCCGAGGATCCGGTCGAGGCTGGTGGTACTTACGCCTTCGTCGGCCCAACCGGCGTGGGCAAGACCACCACGCTTGCCAAGCTGGCCGCCCGCGCGGTGTTGCACCGTGGTCGAGACTCGGTGGCGCTGATCAGCACCGACCGCTTTCGCATCGGTGCCCAGGAGCAGTTGCGCAACTACGCGCGTATCCTTAATGTGCCGCTGCACATCGCCCGTGACGAAACGCACCTGGCGCAATTGCTCGAGGCCGTGTCCGACCGGCATCTGGTACTGATCGACACCTCCGGGATGTCGCAGCGCGACTTTCGCATGATGCAGAAGCTCGAGGCCCTGATGGGGGCCGGCGAGGCGGTCAAGCTGCTGCTGGTATTGTCGGCCAACGCCCAGTACCCGGCGCTCGAGGACGTCAAGAAACGCTTCGCCGGCCTGCCGTTGCACGGCACCGTGCTGACCAAACTCGATGAAACCGTTCTGCTCGGCGGCGGCCTCGCCGCGCTGGTGCGACCGCTGGCCGGTGTCGATGGCGAGCCGCGTCGCCTGCCGCTGGTTTGCGCGGGCGTTGGACAGCGCGTCCCGGAGGACCTCTGGTTCCCGAAGGCGGCCGACCTGATCAAGCAGGCCCTGGAAATGGGCCAGTCACAACTCGAACACACCGACCGGGATGATCCGCTGTGGATGCTCAATCAAGCCGGATGACAACCCACCCCACCATTAGCGGCCACGACCAGGCCGACGGGGCGCGCCACGCCAATGCCAATCGCCCGGTGCGGGTGATTGCCGTGACCAGCGGCAAGGGGGGCGTGGGCAAGACCAACGTGTCGGTCAACCTATCCGTGGCCCTTGCGCGCGGCGGCGAGCGGGTGGTGCTGATGGATGCCGACCTGGGACTCGGCAACGTCGATG
Source organism: Halothiobacillus sp. (assembly GCA_016278265.1). Taxonomy (GTDB): domain Bacteria; phylum Pseudomonadota; class Gammaproteobacteria; order Halothiobacillales; family Halothiobacillaceae; genus Guyparkeria. The sequence continues at coordinate 212,281 of JADQCE010000001.1, forward strand.
TCCTGCTTGGTCTACAGTCGCGGGGCAATTTGTCCCATGTGCTCGCCGGCAAGGCGACTCTCGACGAAATCATGCTCGAAGGCCCCGAGGGCATCGGCATCTTGCCGGCGGCCAGCGGGGTCGCCAGCATGGCCGGTCTGACGGCCGCCGAGAATGCCGGCCTGATCTCCGCGTTTTCCGGCATGCGCTGGCCGGTCGACACCCTGGTGGTCGACTCGGCCGCGGGCATCGCCGACTCGGTGGTGCGCTTTGCCGAGGCGGCCAACGAGGTTGTGGTGGTGGTCTGCGACGAGCCAGCCTCGATCACCGATGCCTACGCAGTCATCAAGGTGCTCTCGCGCGAACACGACGTCACCCGTTTCCACGTGGTGGCGAACATGGTGCGCGACGCGGCCGAAGGCCGGCGCCTGTTCGAGAAGCTCTCGGTGGCGGCCAAGCGCTTTCTCGACGTGACGCTCACCCACATGGGGTCGGTGCCGTTCGACGATTACCTGCGTCGGGCCGTGCAGCGTCAGAAGACCGTGGTGCAGCTCTATGGAGGCGCCAAGTCGACCCGGGCGTTCACGGCGATGGCGGACAAGGTCAATCAGTGGCCGGTGCCGCGCGGACCGCAGGGGCAGTTGCAGTTTTTCGTCGAGCGACTGGTGAGCAACGCCGAGTTGGACCCCGAGAACCTGTTATGAATGCACGCGCCATGTATCAGAACGTTCAGGCCGGGTCGACCGAAGCCCTGGTGGCCAAGCACGCCGATCTGGTCAAGCGGGTGGCCTTTCACCTGCTCGGGCGTCTGCCCTCCCACGTCCAGGCCGAGGATCTGATCCAGGCCGGCATGGTCGGGCTGCTCGATGCCGCCCGGCTGTTCGATGGCGACAAGGGCGCCTCGTTCGAGACCTATGCGGGCTTGCGCATTCGTGGCGCGATGCTCGACGAGGTGCGCCGCAACGACTGGGCGCCGCGGTCGGTCTACCGTCGCCAGCGGGAAATCGCGCAGACGGTTGCCGCCATCGAGTCCGACACCGGCCGCGAGGCGCGAGATGCCGAGGTCTGCGAACGCATGGGCATCACCCTCGACGAGTATCACGCCGCCATCAGCGATTCCTCCTCGGTGCACGTGGGCTCGCTGGATCACGGTGGCGAGGGGGAAAACGAGACCTTCGACATCGCCGATCCCAACAGCCAGCAACCCGACGAGGCACTGGCCGAGGGGCATTTTCAGCGCGACCTGGCGGGTTGCATCGACGAGCTGCCGGAGCGGGAAAGACTGGTGATGTCCCTGTACTATGTCGAGGAACTCAACCAGAAAGAGATCGGCGCCGTGCTCGGCGTCAGTGAGTCGCGCGTCTGCCAGATTCACAACAAGGCGATCATGCGGCTCAAGACCGCCATGAACGCCTGGAAATAGGATGCCGGGTGCGGAAAGGGCTCAATCTTTTCCGGTCGGCGCCGATAGAACCTCATACCCACGTTCGAACAAGGCAATCTGCCTGGTACTGACACACGATCCCAGGGGCGAAAATGGACCGAAACATGAAGATCCTCGTGGTGGACGATTTCTCCACGATGCGTCGGATCATCAAGAACCTCCTCAAGGAGCTTGGCTTCACGAATCTCGAGGAGGCCGATGATGGCCAGACGGCATTGCCACTGCTCAAGCAGGGCAATTTCGATTTCCTCGTCACCGACTGGAACATGCCGGGGATGACCGGCATCGACCTGTTGCGGGCGGTGCGTGCCGACCCGGACCTCGCCAGTCTGCCGGTGCTCATGGTGACCGCCGAGGCCAAGCGGGAGCAGATCGTGCTCGCCGCCCAGGAGGGCGTGAACGGCTACATCGTCAAGCCGTTCAATGGGGCCACGCTCAAAGCAAAGATCGACAAGATCTTCGAACGCGTCGAATCGTAGGGGCGCGGAATGACTCAAGCACAAGAGCAAGATTTCCAGCCGGTGGTCGGTCGTGAGAAGCGACTGGCCGACGCCCGCGCGCTGGCCGAGGCGATCGAGAACGAGGATTCGTCAAGCGAAGCCCAGCTGATTGGCGAGCTCACCGCAGCCTACTCGGGCAACATCTTCGACGAGGTCGGTCGGATGACGCGCGAGGTCCACGACACCCTCAAGAGCTTTGCCGAGGACGAACGTCTCGGCGCGCTGGCCGAGGACGAGATGCCGGACGCGCGGGACCGCCTGCGTTACGTGATCGCCCTGACCGAGCAGGCCGCGACCCGCACCTTGACGATCACCGAAGAGGCCACGCCCACGGCCGAGCAGATCGTCGATCGCTCGCAGCGGCTCAAGGGGGAGCTGGCTAAAGTCGCCGCCAGCGAGGCCGATAATGCCCGTCTGGGGGGGGTGGTTGAATCGATGACCCGCTACCTGGACTCGGCCACGACCTGCGGCGAGCGAATCAAGGGTCAGCTCACCGAGATCATGATGGCCCAGGAATTCCAGGACCTGTCCGGTCAGCTCCTGATGCGGGTGATCGACTTGCTCGAACAGCTCGAGGAAAAGCTGGTCGGGCTCTTGCAGATCACCGCCCCGGTTCGCAGTGCCAAGGGAGAGGACCGAAAATCCGTCCCGGCCGAGCGTGCCGAGGATGGCGTCGGGCCGCAGTTGCCAAGCGCCGGCGACAACGTGGTCAAGAATCAGGACGACGTCGACGATCTACTCGCCAGCCTGGGTTTCTGACTCGGTCGGTCGAGAGAAATGCCCCGCCCAGGTGGCCGGGCAGGAACGAGGCACTCCCCGCTGGGGCGTCACAGAGCGAATGAGAGGCAAGCATGGCATTCGAAGCCGATAACGAGCTGTTGCAGGATTTCCTGATTGAGGCCGGCGAACTGCTCAACGGGCTGGATCAGCAATTGATCGAGCTGGAGCAGTCACCCGATGACGCGGACCGGCTCAATTCGGTGTTCCGCGCCTTCCACACCATCAAGGGTGGGGCCGGCTTCCTCGAGGTCCATCCGCTAGTGGAAGTCTGTCACCGTGCCGAGGACATCTTCAACCTGCTGCGCAACCACGAAATTACCATGAACAGCCGAATCATGGACGTGATGCTGCAAGTAATCGACCTGCTCAATCGCATGTTCGACTCCCTACGCGGCGGCCAGTATCCAGAGGACGTCTCGAAGGCGTTTCTCAAGGAAATCGAAGCGCTGGGGCATCAAGACGTAGCGGCACCGACGGGCACCACACCAGCCCAACCGGCCCCGAGTGATGACGCCCCGGCCGACGAGCCACCGGCAATGGCCGATGAGGACGATGCCTTTGACCGCATGTTGGCCGACCTCGACGCGGCCGAAACCGACGCGTCGGCGGACAGTAATGGCGCGGGGGATGACCTGATCAGTGACGATGAGTTCGAGAGCCTGCTCGACGATCTGCACGGCAAGGGCAAGTTCCAAGTCCCGGCGGCAGAAGCGAATTCAGCTGCGGCCGAGAAGGCGGCTGGTGCTGCGGATTCCGAGGAAATCACTGACGAGGAGTTCGAGGCGGTGCTCGACGAGCTTTACGGCAAGGGCAAGGGGCCGACAGTGGCCGCGCCTGAAATGGAAGAAAAGCCGGAAGAGATCGCCGCTTCCGAATCCAAGCCGGAGCAGCCGCTCCAGTCGGCCACTAAGCCCGCCGCACCGGCCAAGGCCGACGTCAACAAGACCCAGGAAGGGAACTCCCAAGGCAACCCCAAGGCAGCAGAAGCACATAAGGCGCCGGTGGAAACCACCGTGCGTGTGGATACCGAACGACTCGACAGCATCATGAACCTGGTCGGTGAGCTGGTCTTGGTGCGCAATCGCATGAACACGCTCAAGACGACCTTCGAGAATGAGGAGATTTCCTCCGTAATCGCCACGCTCGACATGGTGACCTCCGATCTGCAAGGGGCGGTGATGAAAACCCGTATGCAGCCGGTAAAGAAGGTCTTCGGTCGCTTCCCGCGGGTGGTGCGGGATACGGCGCGCACCCTGGGTAAAGAGGTCAACCTCGAGCTCGAGGGTGAGGACACCGATCTCGACAAGAATCTAGTCGAAGCGTTGGCCGATCCACTGATTCACCTGGTGCGCAATGCCGTCGACCACGGTATCGAGATGCCGGACGTTCGCGAGGCGAACGGCAAGGATCGAGCCGGGACCGTGTTGCTCTCCGCGGCGCAGGAAGGTGATCACATTCGTCTGTCCATTCAGGACGACGGCGCGGGGATGGATGCCGAAGTGCTGCGTCGCAAGGGTGTCGAAAAAGGAATCATCGATGCCGACACCGCCGAACGCCTCACCGACCAGGAATGCTTCGAGTTGATCCTGCATCCGGGGTTTTCCACCAAGGAACAGATCTCGGATATCTCCGGCCGCGGGGTGGGCATGGACGTGGTCAAGACCGCGATTACCAAGCTCTCGGGCACTATCAGCATCGACTCGGCGCAGAACGAGGGCACGCAGATCAACATCAAGGTGCCGCTGACGTTGGCCATCCTGCCGACGCTGATGGTGATCGTCTCCGGGCGCAAGTACGCCATCCCGCTGTCGGTGGTCAACGAGATCTTCGAGATGGCCGACAAGGAAGTGAACGTCGTCGACGGCCAGTCGACCATTACCGTTCGCGACCGGGCGGTGCCGCTGTTCCGCATGACCGATTGGCTGGCCCTGCGTGGCGAGAAACCCGGCACGCGCTGCGAGACCGACCAGGTGGTCATGGTCCAGCACGGCGCGCAACTGATGGCCCTGGTGGTCGATTCGGTTATCGGTCAGGAAGAAGTCGTAATCAAGCCGCTGGGCGAGCTCCTGCGCGTGGTCGATGGGTTTGCCGGTGCGACCATCACTGGCGATGGGCACATCGCCCTGATCCTTGACCTGCCAGGCATGGTGCGCCGGAACACGGGACGCAGTCGCCAACGCCTGCGCTCGGTGGCCTGACCGATGCCGATACGCCTTCTGATCGTCGACGACTCGCTGTTCTTCCGCCGCGCCTTGCGGGAGGTCTTCTCCAGCGACCCGCGGCTCGAGGTCGTGGGAGAGGCATCCAACGGGCGCCAGGCCGTACTCAAGGCCTGCGAACTCAAACCTGACATCATCACCATGGACGTCGAGATGCCGATCATGGATGGCATCTCGGCGGTGCGGCAAATTGCCGAACGTTGCCCGACCCCGATCCTGATGCTTTCGGCACTGACCAAGGCCGGTGCCGAGGCCACGCTCGATGCGATCGATGCCGGCGCGGTCGACTTCTTCCCCAAAAACGGCGACGACCCAGAGGACACGCTGGCCCGCTCCGGGCGGCGTCTGTGTTCACGGGTGCGGATGCTGGCCCTGCGCTCGCAGCGGGAGTCGGCATCCTCTCCCGGCGGCATGCGCCAGGAAGCGTCTCCGGCTGCTGCCGATGTGCGCCACCGCGGCGGCCGGGGTACGCCGAGCGGGTTTCTCAGTCGCCAGGGCCTGGTGGTGATCGGTGCCTCGACCGGTGGGCCGGCGGCGGTGCCGGCGGTACTCGGCAAGCTGCCGACAGACTTCTCCGTACCGATCGTGATTGCCCAGCACATGCCCGGCGCCTTCACTGGGCCGTTCGCCCAGCGGCTGAACGACTCTATGCCGATTCGCGTGGTCGAGGCATCCGACGGCGAGATGCTGCGCCCGGGCACGGCCTACGTCATCCCGGGGGGCAGGCACGGTGAACTGGCGGGTCGGCCTGGTGCCTACAAGCTCAATCTGCGTGATCCGGTAGCCGATGAACATTATCGACCGAGCGTGAGCCTCGCGTTCTCCTCGGCCGCCCGTGTTGCCGGTGACGATTTGCTGGCGGTCGTGTTGACCGGTATGGGAGACGACGGCGCCGAAGGGGCCCGTCAGATCACCGCGGCGCGCGGTCATGTCTGGGCACAGGATCAGGCCACCAGTGTCATCTACGGGATGCCGGCGGCCGTGGCCAAGGCAAACCTGGCCGAATCGATCCTGCCGTTGGGGCAGATCGGCACGGCCATCGGAGGGGCGTTGCGATGAAAATCTGGGCAGTTGCCAATCAGAAGGGCGGGGTGGGCAAGACCACCACCAGCGTGAGCCTGGCCGGCCACTTGGCCCGCGAGGGCAAGCGGGTGTTGCTGGTCGATCTCGACCCGCACGGCTCGATGACGGTCTACTTCGGCATGGAGCCTGAGGCACCGGGGGCGAGCGTCTACTCACTGTTCAAGTCGGCCGCCGAAGGCCAGCGGCTCGATCCGGCGCGCGTGGTGCATCCCACGGCGTTCGACGGCATCAGCCTGATGCCCGCCTCGACGGCCCTGGCAACCCTGGATCGACAGCTGGGCATGCGTGACGGCATGGGACTCGTGCTCAAGCGCTCGATCGACCGGATCCGTGACGATTACGACTACGTCCTGATCGACTGCCCGCCGATCCTGGGTGTGACCATGGTCAACGCCCTGGCGCTGGCGGAATTCCTGATCGTGCCGGTACAGACCGAGTTTCTGGCCCTCAAGGGGCTCGAACGAATGTTGCGTACCCTGGCGATGGTGCAGCGTTCGCGGCGTGACCGGCTGGAATACGTGATCCTGCCGACCATGTTCGACCGCCGTACGCGTGCCTCGCACGACACGCTGCGCCTTCTGCATGATCGTTACCACGACGATGTCTGGACCGACGTTATCCCGGTCGACACCCAGTTCCGCGAGGCTAGTCGTCAGGGCAAGCCCTTGCCGATGATTCACCCCGACGCCCGCGGGAGCGAGGCGTATCGACAGTTTCTTCACTGGCTGGAAGCCCATGTCGGTGGTCAGGCGATGGCTCCGGCTGCCGAACTGGGTGCCAGCGGTGCCCGTCTGCAGGAGTCCCGCTGATGGCCGCCGAAAAACAGACTGACAGCCGGCGAGCGATCGTCGACCAGGACGCTGCAATCACGGCCTATCTTGATGGTCTGCTGCGTGACCCCGACGCCGATGACGCGGCGGAAAGCAGCGCGCCGCGCAAGTCCCCCGGTCTCAAGGTGATCAATGTGCCGGAGTCGCCAGCTGCCAGCGAGCCGCCGGCCGATGAAAGCTCGGCGGCGATAGGTGACGATGTTCCATCAGAGTCGGCCGCGACCGTTGCAGCCCCTGGCGCTGCCGACGCCGAGCCTTCGATCTCGTCGACCGAGTCCGGGGAGATGGATCACGTGGCAGACGAAGCGGACGTTTTGGAGCCGGCGGCACCCGAGATCGCTTCCGGGGCGACGGGGATCGCTGCGCCCGAAACGTTAATCCCGGTCGAGCCGTCGCCCGCGTCAGACTCCTCGGAAGTCGAGGCCATGATCTCGAATCCGGTAGGGGAAGATGCCTCCTGGGGCTGGATGCGTATCGGCGGGATGACGATGGCGATTCCCATTGAGGCCGTCGCCTCGCGACACCGTCACCCGACCCTCGACCCGGTGCCGGGTGCGCCGCCACAGGTGGCCGGTTCCCTGTCCGTGGAAGGTCGTCCCCGACTGATCCTGTCGTTGGCCGCGCTCACGGGCCTGCGGCGGCGTGCCGATGCCGAGACCGAAGTGCTCCTGCTGGGCAAGGGCGGCTTGTGGGGTGTGGTTGGTGAGCGTGTCGATCAACCGCCCGAATTGAATGATGAGTCCGTGGAGTGGCGCAGTGAGGCGCAGCGGTCCACCCGTCGTCCGTGGCTTGCAGGCACGGCCTCGGCGGCGGGCGTGGCAGTACTCGATGTGGCCGGGCTGCGGGCGGCCTTGAAGGCGTCCCGGTAGGTGATCCCAGAGGTGAACAGATGACGAATCAATTGATGGAAAAGACCCGGAATCCGGAAGAGTACGACGAGGAGTTCGAGGCGCAGGACCAGGGCCCGCTGTCGCGCTGGGTCAACTTCACGGTCGACGACGAAACCTATGCCCTGAACGTGCTTGACGTTCAAGAGGTTCTGCGGGATGCCGAGATCACGCCGATCCCGGGGGCGCCGGATGCGATTATCGGCATTATCAATTTGCGCGGCAACGTGGTCACCGTGGTCGACGCGCGCATCTTCTTTGGTCTCGAGGAAAAGGCCTGGGACGAGAACAGCCGCATCATGGTCATCGAGGTGTCTTCGGGCGAGATCGTCGGTCTGGTGGTCGATAGCGTGGCCGAGGTGATCGCCCTGCCGCAGACGGTGGTCGATCAGGCCATGATGGCCGTTGCCGACGACCGTGCCCGGCACATTCTCGGCATCGTGCCGCAGGATGAAAAATTGATTATCCTTGTCGACATGAAGAGCCTCTCCGACATCGCTGCGACATGATCGTCCCGCCTCTCTGGCTTGCTGCGGCCGCGTTGATCCTCGGGCTGGTCGTGCTGCTGGTCACGTTGGCCCTGCATCGTGGGCTCAAGCGTGCCCAACTCACGCGCGAACGGTGGTTTCAGACCCAGATGGAGCGTCTCGAGCGCGAGCACCGTGGTCTCGAATCGGCGTTGGCCGGTTTCGGGCGTCACATCGATCAGATCGATGAGCGTGTCGAGACGCTGGGCGAGCGCATCACCCAGCTCAACGCCCGGATCGACGCGGTTGCCTCGGACGACGACGAGCCCGGCTTCGGGCACGCCTTGCGGTTGGCCTCGCAGGGGCGGGTGAGTGTCGATGAACTGATCGAGGACTTCGGTCTGTCAGAAAGCGAGGCACGCCTGTTGATGCGGGTCAACCGTCCCGAGGAAGACAGGCGCTTCTCGCCCTGATTGGGGCTCCCTGCCCGAGTCGCCAGCTAATGTCAGAAATGCAAAAGGCCCGCCAAACTGGCGGGCCTTTATCGTTGCGGTCGAATGCCGATCAGTCCTCGCCGTCGCGCTCGGCGGCAGCTTCACGGATTTCCTTGCGTAGCTCATCACGCACCGGTGCGGTATCCGGGCGCTGATCGTGCCAGAGGCCGAAGCTCTCGGCCGCTTGCTCGACGAGCATGCCGAGGCCATCCAGCGCCCGTGCACCTCGCTCCTCGGCCCATTCCATGAAAACGGTCGGTCCGGCCCCGTAGGCCATGTCGTAGGCGGCGGTGCCCGAGCCGATCAGTGCATCGGGCAGGGGCGGCAGCTGGGCGCTCAGGCTCGCCGGCGTGGCGTTGATGATCAGGTCGAAGCGGCTTTCCTCGATTTCTGCCAGCGGACAACCGGAGAGCAGACAGTCGCCGGCGGCATCGCTGAATTCCTCCACCAGCCCGTAGGCTCGCTTGGGATTGCGGTTGGCGATCACCAGCTCCCGCGGGGCCTCCTGCAGCAAGGGGGCGAGCACGCCACGCGTCGCGCCACCGGCACCCAAGATCAGCACTCGACCGCCGGAGATGTTGACGCCATGGAAGGCCAGGTCGTTTACCAAGCCGACCCCGTCGGTATTGTCGGCATAGATCGGCTCGGCAGGATTCGCCGGGAACACCAGGGTGTTGGCGGCCAGCGCACGCTGGGCGCGATCGCTGTGACGTCCGGCAAGATCGAAGGCCTGCAGCTTGAACGGCACGGTGACATTCATGCCGCGACCGCCGCGCTTGATGAAGGCGGTGACCGTTTCCTCGAAGCCGTCGATCGGTGCCCAGATCTTTTCGTAGCTCAGGTCGATGCCCAATTGCCGGGCGAAGGCGCGGTGAATCAGGGGCGAGCGCGAGTGCTCGATTGGGTTGCCGATCACGGCGTACAACAGGGGTGTGTTGGGTGCCATTGAGGTCTGCATCACAGGTTCATTGGGGCGAGATGCTCGCGCGACCACGCGGCGCGTTCGGCTGGCGTTTCGTCGCGCAGAAGATGATCGACATGCCGGTCGGTTCGGTCGATACGGTGACGCAAACCCTCACCGTTTGCAACCTGGATGGAGAGCCCCGGGCGGGCATTGAGCTCAAGGATCAAGGGGCCGAGATCCCGGTCGAGCACCACGTCCACACCGAGGTAGCCCAGCCCGGTCATGTCGCTGCATTTGGCCGCCATTTCCAGTAGCGATTGCCAGCCGGGAATGTCCACCCCGCTGATGGGTTCGCGCGTGTCCGGGTGGTGGGTGACGTGTCGATTGTGGGCAACCCCGTCGAGTGTCTGACCGCCGGCCATGTCGACACCCGCGCCGATGGCTCCCTGGTGGAGGTTCGCCTTACCATCTGACTGAGTGGTTGGCAACCGGACCATCGCCATGACCGGATAGCCCCGGTAGACGATGGTTCGGATATCCGGAACCCCCTGAAAGCTGATCTTCTCGAATAGGGGCGAAAACTTGACCCGATATTCGATCATCGCGACATCGGGGCGCCCGCCCAGACTGTAGGCACCGGCCAAAATGTTGGAGATGTGCAGAGCCATCGCATCCATCCCGATGGCCATCCCTGAGCTCTTCCGGTAGATCAGCGGTTCGTGCGACTGCTTGCCGTCGATCACAAGGATGCCGTCGCCCCCAGCCCCGTTGGCTGGTTTAATCACGAAATCCTCGTGTATGCCCACCAGTTTGGCCAATTGCCTGATTTCGTGGGTCGTGCTGATCACCCCGTAAAGCTTCGGTACATGGAGCCCGGCCTCCTCGGCCAGCTCCTTGGTCAGGAGCTTGTCGTCGACCAGCGGGTAATAGCGCCGCGCGTTCATCTCGGCGATGAATTCGCCGTTGCGCTGGTTCATGCCCAGCACCCCCAACTCTTTGAGCCGGCGGGGCGAAATCGGCCAGTTGATGGCCATCAGCGATTGTCCCCGGAGCGATCGTTCGTGGGTGGATCGGGGCGATGGGCCTGTGCCAGCGTCTTGAAGGCGCGGAAACGGAACAGCTCCGTGAGCCGGTAACCGGTATAGCGACCCACCAGGAGCGTGAACGCCAGCACCACCAGCAGCAGTTCCGGGAAGACAAAGAAAATGTGGGTCACGTAGGTATTGACCATCACAAGGTAGGCCAGTGCCGCTACCACCAGTGACCCGGCCGCCTGCGCCATGGCGTCGCCAGGGCCGTGCTCCTCCCAGACGATCGACACGCGCTCGATGGTCATCGCCAGGATCACCATCGGGAACAGCCCGACCGACAGGCCGATATCCAGGCCGAGGCGGTGCGAGACGATGCTGATCAGCACCATCAACAGGATCACGACGATCACCACCGCAGCCAGTCGCGGTACCAGAAGTAGCTTGAGGCGTTCGAGGTAGAAGCGGATCGCCAAACCAAGCGCGACGATCAGGGTGAATAGCACCACGCCACCGACTAATTGTGTTTCGCGGAACGACAGCGCGATCAGTACGGGCATGAACGTGCCGAAGGTGCGAATGCCGATCAGGTTGCGCAACAACACGATGATCAGCGCGCCCAGCGGCACCAGCAAGAGTACGCGGTAGGTGTTCTGGGCATCGATCGGCAGGTCGAGCAGGGAGAAGTCCATCAGCCGTGATTCGGCGATCGACGATTGCAGTTGGGCCGTCTCGACGGCGTCGCGGAGGTTGCGCGTGGTTGCGAATGTCAGCTCCACGTCCTGCAGCCCCGAGGTGGCCAGCGCCGGCTGGTCCCCATGCCACCACACCAGGAACTGGCGTGGATAGCCCACTGCGCCCGATCGCGGATCGATGGGGACCCAGCGCCTCGAGTTGTGGACCTCGAGCCAGGTGGTTGGCCCGAGGTTGCGTCCCTCGTCGGTCAGCATGACGCCATGGGACATGCGCGCCGGGATGCGGGCGATCGCGAGCAAACTGATTGCCAAGCGGGTGCGTTCGGTCTCGGTGGCATCCGGCTTGAGGAACGCGGCGATATTCTCGTCCGGACGGCTGGCATTGACCTCCTTGACCAGCAGGGTCGCGAAGGTCTGGATGTCCGCCGATCCGGCGCGGATTTCCTCGACGAACGATTCGGCGGCCGACTTGAGCGGCTCCTCGAGTTCCGGCGGCGCCGCCGGACCGGGGTAGGGCGAGGCTTCGATCTCCTCCTGGTCGCGGTAGACGGTCGCCTGGTAGTACAGGGTCTGGTTGCCTTCGGGGTTCCGCTTGGTCCAGACCGCCTCGCGTTGCCGGTCGCTCGACTGGGTGGTCAGGCCCCAGCCACGCGAGACAAAACCTTCATCCAGGAGGGTGTAGTGCGGCGGGTTGCTGGGCAGGGCGAACCGGACCGAGGCCGGGGCCGTGCCGGGGTTTACCGCGATCTGCGCCTCGACCGTCCAGGTTTCCGTCTCTCGGTCCGGTGTCAGCGGAAAGCCCAGGGCGCTGTACTTGTAATACGCCACCGACAGGCCCACCAGGGTCAGTAACAGCACGACGAACAGCAGGTGGATGCGTCTCATGATGGTGGGCTGGACTCCGATGGGCAGCGGCGGCTGGGGGGAAGGTCAGCCAACCGGAATGAAACGGCCGGCATGCCGCCGGCCGAGAGGTTGCGAGTTACTTGCAGTCCGGGTCGTCGGTGAACCGTTCGGCCGGGTCGACGATGATCCGGCCGGCCATGTGATTGCGCCCGACCAGCACCGGGTAGCTGAAGCCGTCGCGGTTGTTGAGAGTGACTTCTTCCTCGATTTCCATCTTGTCGACGCAGAAGGTCAGGTCCACCACGTAGCGGGTATCCGGCTTTCCTTCGTGGCGCTTGATCTTTACCTTGCGCTCGACCGGTCGCTCGAGCCATTTCTCGGTACCGGTGTCGCGGTCGACCACCTTGAAGCGGACCCATTCCTCGTCGTCCCTCTCGAAGGGTTCAACCGCTCGGGCGTCGATCGAGGAGGTGGTCGCGCCGGTGTCCAGCTTGGCCTCCATCACCCAGCCGAGTTCCATCACCTTGATGTCCTCGACGTAGCCGAAGATGTCCTTGTCCGCGGCCTGGGCCGGGGCGACGATGGCGAGGGTCAGCAGCGCGGCCGAAAGCACATGGCCGGTGCGGGTCAGGAGATTGCGTGTGTGCATCAGGAACAGTTACCCGTGGATCTTGCGAATGTCCCCGTCCGCCGTGCCGAGGATCAGTACGTCGGCCGGACGCAGGGCGAAAATGCCGACGGTTACGACGCCGGGCAGGTTGTTGAGTTCCGCTTCGAGCTTGGCCGGCTCCATGATGCGGAGATTGTGTACATCGAGGATCTGGTTGCCGTTGTCGGTCACAAAGCCGTCGCGGTAGACCGGCTGGCCGCCGCGCTTGACCAGTTCCCGGGCGATCATGCTGCGCGCCATCGGGATCACTTCGACCGGCAGCGGGAAGTCGCCCAGCACGTCCACCAGCTTGGTCTCGTCGGCGATGCAGACGAACTTCTTCGCCAGCTGCGCGATGATCTTCTCGCGGGTCAGTGCGCCACCGCCGCCCTTGATCAGCTGCAGGTTCTCGTTGGACTCGTCGGCGCCGTCGATGTAGACGGGCACGTCGTTGACGCTGTTGAGATCGAACACCTCGATGCCGTGGTCCTTGAGGCGCTGCGTGCTGGCCTCGGAGCTCGAGACCGCGCCTTCGATGCGATTCTTGATCTTGGCCAGCTCATCGATGAAGTAGTTGACCGTCGAGCCGGTGCCCACGCCAACGACGCTGCCGGCCGGGACGTATTCGATGGCCGCGGCGGCGGCGAGTTTCTTGCCTTGTTCGGTGTTGCTCATTGCAGTCTCACTCTAGTCGGGATCGGGACCCACCAGAGCGGCTTGATGCCGTGGGGTCCGAGGGTTGTCGGGGTTTCTGATAACCTCCTATCCTATATCACTAGCACCGTTTGGCGGGCAATGCCCGCCGAATAGCGGCGCCCAATCAATTAACACGAGGTACGGACTTGACGCCCCTGTTGCGCGACTATCTCGAGGCGATCCTCAAGGCCCGGGTCTACGACGTGGCCATCGAGTCGCCGCTCGAGCCGGCCATCCAGCTTTCCGAACGTATCGGCAACCGCGTGCTCCTCAAGCGCGAGGACATGCAGCCGGTGTTCTCCTTCAAGCTCCGTGGTGCCTATCACAAGATCCACAAGCTCTGGCGCGAAGACCGAATCGGCGGCGGCGTGATCGCCGCTTCGGCGGGCAATCATGCCCAGGGCGTGGCGTTGGCCGCCCAGACGCTCGGTCTGCGCGCGGTGATCGTGATGCCCGAGACCACCCCGGCAATCAAGGTCGACGCCGTGCGTCGGCGTGGGGCCGAGGCGGTGCTGGTCGGCGATGCCTTCGACGATGCCTATGCACACGCCAGGACGCTGATCGAATCCGAGGGGCTGACCTACATCCCGCCCTATGACGACCCGGACATCATCGCCGGCCAGGGCACCGTGGGGGCCGAGATCCTGCGTCATCATCCCGATCCCATCCACGCGATTTTCGTGCCGGTCGGGGGCGGTGGTCTGATCGCCGGGGTGGCCGCCTATGTGAAGGCCCTGCGCCCGGAGATCCGCGTGATCGGGGTCGAACCGACGGATGCCGCCTGCCTGGCCGCGGCAATGGCGGCGGACGAGCGCGTCATTCTTGATCAGGTGGGCCTGTTCGCGGATGGGGTTGCCGTGCGCCAGATCGGCAAATATCCCTTCGAAGTCGCCCGCGAAGCGGTCGACGAGGTGATCACCGTCGATACCGATGAGATGGCCGCGGCGATCAAGGACATCTTCGACGACACCCGCAGCATCAACGAGGCGGCCGGCGCGCTGGCCACCGCGGGACTCAAGCGCTATGCCCGCGAACGCAATCTCTCCGGCGAGACGCTGGTGGCGATCGCCTCCGGGGCCAACATGAACTTCGACCGGCTGCGTTTCGTGGCCGAGCGCGCCGAGATCGGCGAGCACCGCGAGGCCCTGTTCGCGGTGACCATCCCGGAGCGCCCGGGGGCCTTCCTCGCCTTCTGCGAACTGCTGGGCCGGCGTCAAATCACCGAGTTCAACTACCGCTACGCCGATGCCGAACGGGCGCATATCTTCGTCGGCATCAAGCTCGCCGAGCAGGCCGACCGGCAGCGGGTGTTCGAACAGCTCAAGTCCGCCGAGCTTCCCGCGATCGATTTGACCGACAACGAGATGGCCAAGCTCCACGGGCGGCACATGGTCGGCGGGCATGCTGGCGACATCCGTGACGAGCGGCTGTTCCGTTTCGAGTTTCCCGAGCGTCCCGGCGCCTTGTTGAAATTCCTCTCCCACCTCGGCGCGCGTTGGAACATCAGCCTGTTCCATTACCGCAACCACGGCGCCGACTATGGCCGGGTGCTGGTGGGCATCCAGGTGCCCGAAGCCGAGGTCTCCGAGTTGACCACCTACCTCGAGCAGCTGCGCTATCCCTACTGGCCCGAGAGTGACAACCCCGTCTATCCACTGTTCCTCGCATAAGGCCTAAGGCCCGAGACGTCGAATGCCAAAAGAAAACCGCGCCTCGGCGCGGTTTTTCTCTTTGCTGAGGGCAGGCGAGATCAGCCCTGATCCTCCAGCGAGAGGATGTGATCCCATTGCTGCTCGGTCACCGGCATGATCGACAATCGGTTGCCACGGCGCACCAGCGGCATGTCCTCGAGTACCGGGTCGGCCTTGAGTTCGGTCAGTGGGATCACGCGCTTGGTGTGGCGGACGTACTTGACGTCGACCAGCAGCCAGCGCGGCTTGTCCGGGTCGGACTTGGGGTCGTAGTACTTCTCGTCGGGATCGAAGGCGGTGTGATCCGGGCGGGCCTGGCTGATGATCTCCATGATGCCGACGATGCCCGGTACCTTGGTGTTCGAGTGGTAGAAGAACGCGCGATCGCCCGGCTGCATCTGGTCGCGGATCATGTTGCGCACCTGGTAATTGCGGATGCCGTCCCAGGGTTCGGTGCCGACGCGCTTGAGATCGTCGATTGAGAAGGCGTCGGGCTCGGATTTCATCAGCCAATAGGCCATGAGTGTCTCCTGTGCAGCTTTTATTCGGGGGATCAGGACGACTCAGCGCGTCCCGCCGAAACGCGGGCGTCGATCACCCCGGTGTCGGTCACGATGTAGTCTAGCGGCTGGTCCCAGGGATCGACCGGCAGTGCCTCGACCTCTTGGCAGCCGAAGGCCACGCCGACCGCCAGTGGCCGACGCCCGCGGCGTTGGGTCAGTGCCCGGTCGTAGAAACCGGCGCCCATGCCGAGGCGGTTGCCGCGCGCATCGAAGCCCACCAGCGGGATCAGCAGGGCGTCGAGGCTGTTGATGCCGCGGCGGCGAGGATCATCGGACTCGATGATGCCGAACTGGTTGGTGCGCCGTCCCGGCATGCGTCGGTGCGAACAGGCCGTGAGTGGATCGGCATGATGGAAGGCCAGTCGGCGGTCGGGCAGCACGCGCGGCAGCCAGACCTGGCCGCGGTGGCGCTTGAGCCAGCCGTCGAGCTCGGGCTCGCCGTCGAAGGCGCAGTAGGCGGCTACCGCTTGGAGGGAAAGCCCGCGCGTCAGACGTTCGAGGTGGGCCTCGAGTCGGCGGATGGCCTGAAGTCGATCAAAGCCGCCCAGCGCCTTTCGGCGTGCGCGCAGGGCTTTTCTCAGGGCGGCTTTATCGAGCATCGTTACGATTCGATCAAAGAAGAAGGCCTGCACGCGCGGCGGTGTCGCATTCGTGCAGACCTTCTGGGGTGAGGTGTCTTCCAGGGCGCCGCTGGCGGCGCTACGACCTTGAACCGATAGGGTTCAAGTCGGGGACAACGCCCGGCTCATCAGGCTTTCCGCCAAAGCGGACATGCGCACAGAACCGCTTGTCGCCCCCTGTGTCGCAAATTAAGGCTCAAGGGATAGAGCGCAACCTGGCGAACGTCCCAGAAGACTGTCTTCATGCTAGGGCCGGTGGCCTCGGCTTTCAAGGGAATAATTCACCGGTGACATGGTGACGGGGATGTCGACCCGGTCGATTGCTGCCCTAACGTCAGGCTGGGTCGTGCTCCATGGCCTCGAGCAGGCGATCGATCCGGGTGGCCAACTCGCCGTTGTCGAGATCTTCCGGCAACTCGAGCGCACGCCCCTCGAGCAGCTGGCGGGTGATGTTCAGCGCGGCGAGTACGGCGATCCGCTCTGTGCTTAGCACCTTGCTGGTCTTGCGAATCGTGGCCATCTCGTCGTTGAGGTACTCGGCCGTTCGCAACAGCATGCCCTGCTCGTCGGGCGGGCAGACGATTCGGTAGTCCTTTTCCATCACCCGGACGGTGACGGGGTGATTCGGCTGGCTCATGGGTCAATCCTCGCGTTGGGTCTCGGCGGCCTGGTCTTCAAGACGTCGCAACTGGCCTGCCAGTTCCTCAATCCGATCGTGGCTGTGCTCGATCAGTCGGCGCAGTTCCCGGTTTTCCTCGGCCAGGGACGCCGCCTGCACGCGCATTTCGCTGCGCTCGGCATGGGCCCGCTCCGCCGCGGCGAGCAGTCGTTCGATCTTGTCGGCAAGCCCTTCGGCCATGGTTCTCGAATCTCCGCGTGAATCGCCCCATCGCATCCATTGGGATGCCGGGCGGGATGACGGGTGGGCCGCAGGCCCAAAGACAGGCGCATGAGCGCCCGGATCTCCGGCGGCAGTCTATCATTTGACCAGCATAGCGGTGACAATGTGGCCATCCGCGAGGCCGAGGTCCTTGCAACGACGACAGGCTGCAAGAACGGGCGAACACGCAACGAGACGGGCAATGACCGAATATCAACGATTTCAGCAGGCTCTCGATTCCATTGGTGCTCTGGCCAATCCTGCCGAGGCGCACGGGGTGCTGATCGGCATGTGGATTGGTGGGGGTCCGGCCGAAGAGTCGCGCTGGCTGGCAGAACTGGTCGAGGAAGACCAGCCGCCGCAGGCGGCACCAGCCGCACTTTCAGAGCTCTACCAGCGCCTGGTCGAGCAGGTCACCACGGCCGACAATCTCGGCCTCGACCTGGTGCTGCCTGACGAGGAGACGAGCCTCAAGACCCAGGTGGAAGGACTGATCGATTTCGCCCAGGGCGTGCTCTATGGCTACGCGATCGAGAATGGCCCCGCCCGACGAGCGCTCGGGGATGATGCCCGCGAGGTGTTCGACGATCTTGGCGATATCGCCCAGCTTGACCCCGAGTCGGTCAAGACCGAGGACGATGCCTTCGATATCCACCAGATCGAGGAGTATCTCAGCTCCGCGCTGCTGGTGATGTACCTGCAATTGCACCCGCCGATCCCCGAGACGGCCGGCTCGCAGCGCCTGCAGTAGCCCCGACCCCACAACCGACCCCCAAACCACGAGCGACCAGATGCAATTGATCGGCCCTTCCCCGACCGAGCGCCGTGAATACCAGCGCCGCCGCAAGCGCCTGATCAAGGCCATCGGCAAGCGCAGTGCCGCCATCGTGCCGGCGGCCGTGGAACAGCAGCGCAACCACGACAACCCCTGGCCCTTCCGCCAGTCGAGCGACTTCTACTACCTCACCGGCCTGGCCGAACCCGACGCCCTGTTGCTGATCTGTCCCAAGCGCCCCGAGGGTGAGGTGATCGCCTTCGTCCACCCGCGCGATCCGGAACGCGAGCGCTGGGAAGGTCCGCAACTGGGCACGGAGCGAGCCCCGGCCGCGCTGGGGATTGATCAGGCCTTCGCTATCGACGAGATCGACGAGCGGCTGCCCGAACTGCTCAAGGGCTACAACAAGTTCTATCTGCCGTTCGACCAGCACGACTGGGTGGTGAACGCCCTGGGCTGGTTCGACGAACTGCGCCGTGGTGCCCGAGCGGGCGTCCAGCCGCCGGAAACGATCAAGGACGTCGCCGGCCCGATCCACGAGCAGCGCCTGATCAAGTCGGCGCAGGAGATCGATCGGCTGCGTCGTGCCGCGGCGGTATCCGTCGAGGCGCACCTGGCTGCCGCGCGCGGCGTGCACGCCGGTCTGTTCGAGTTCGAGATCGCCGCGATCCTGCAGAAGGTCTTTGCCAGCGCGCACGGCGAGCCGTCGTTCGCCCCGATCGTCGCCGGCGGGGCCAATGCCTGCGTGCTGCACTATCGGGCCAACGTCGCCGAGCTCAAGGACGGCGACCTGGTGCTGATCGACGCCGGCGCGGAGGTCGACTACTACGCCGGCGACATCACCCGCACCTGGCCGGTCAGTGGCACGTTCAGCAAGCCTCAACGCGCGCTCTATCAGCTGGTGCTCGACGCGCAACTGGCCGCGATCGAGGCGATCGCCCCCGGCGTGTCCTTCGATGCCCCGCATCAGACGGCCGTGCGCGTGATCACGGAAGGGCTGATCGAGCTGGGGCTGATCGAGGGGCCGGTCGACGAGGCGATCGAGGCCGGACGTTATCGCGCCTACTTCATGCATCGCACCGGCCACTGGCTGGGCTCGGACGTCCATGACGTCGGCGGCTATCGTATCGATGGCGACTGGCGCGAGCTCGAGCCGGGCATGGTGATGACCGTCGAGCCGGGCCTCTACATCGATCCCCAGTCGGACGCGCCCGAGGAATACCGCGGCATCGGCATTCGCATCGAGGATGACGTGCTGGTCACCGAGGATGGGCACGATGTGCTGACCCGTGGCGTTCCCAAGCAGATCGACGAAATCGAGGCGCTGTTCGCCGGGCGGCGCGATCCGGTCAGCCAGCCGCTCGAATAGATCCTGGAATACGCCCTGGAGTGAACCGGACCATGACACGCAATGCGCCCCTGCACGACGAGGCATTCGACACCGACGTGATGATCGTCGGGGGCGGGATGGTGGGCGGCGTGCTGGCGCGTGCCCTGGCCGTCGATGGCTGGTCGGTCGAGGTGATCGAGCCGCGTCGTCCGGTGGAATCGGCCAGTTTCGACCGTCGCCTGACGGCGGTGGCCGATGCCGGCTGGCAGTATCTCGACACGCTCGGCTTGATCGATGCGCCGCTGGCCGCAGCCGTTGAGCGGATCCGCGAGGTGCGGGTCTTCGATCGCGGGCATTTTGGCCTGAGCCGTATTACCGCCCGGTCGGCCGGGGTCGAGGCGTTGGGGTACGTCATGCCCAACCGCGCACTGGGAGAGCGCCTGGAAGCCCTGCTCGCCGAGCCGCCGACGCGGGGGGAACCGATCCGTTACCACCGCCCTTCACGCTATGAGCGCCATGACAGCGATGCCGACGGGGCGACCGTCGTGCTCCGCGATGATGACGGGCGTGTCGTGACGCGCCGTGCGCGGCTGGTGGTGGCGGCGGACGGCGCGGATTCCGCGGTTCGCGAGCGGGCCGAAATGGGCATCAGCCGCCACGAATATGGTCAGGTCGCCACGGTGACCACGGCCTTGCCGGCACGCCCGCACGGCGGGGTGGCGTTCGAGTGTTTCACTACCGGTGGCCCGCTGGCGGTGCTGCCGGCCGCCGAGGGGCGGGTATCGCTGGTCTGGGTGGCACGCCACGCCGAGGCCGAGCGACTGGCTGCGCTGGATGACGAGGCCTTCGCCCGGGCGGTGGACGAGACCTTCGGCCACCGTCTGGGTGGCTTTTCGGCGCTCACACCGCGCGGCCAGTATCCGCTTAGCCTGGTGACCGCGAATGAGCCGGTCGCCGATCGACTGGTGGTGCTGGGCAATGCCGCTCATGCCATGCATCCGGTCGCCGGTCAGGGTTTCAATCTCTGCCTGCGTGATATCCGCGATCTTGCCCGGGTGCTGCGGGCGGACCGGGGAGGCGCCGTCGATCCCGGTGATCCGGCTCGACTGGCGCGCTACCGTTCGCTGCGCCAGGCCGATTACCGGCGCACCATCGGATTGACCGACAGCCTGGTGCGCGGTTTCTCGCTGGATCTGCCGGGATTGGGGCACCTGCGCGGCGCGGCACTGTCCGTATTCGACGGCCTGTTGCCATTCAAGAATCGCCTGGTGCGTGCCACGCGGGGTATCGCCTGATGGCAGGCGTGCGGCAGGTGGACGTGATCGTCGTCGGTGGCGGCATGGTCGGCGCCGCCGCGGCGCTGGCACTGGCGCAGCAGGACCTTGAGGTCGCGCTGATCGAGCGCGAACCGCCGGCGCCGCTTGGCGGAGACGATCCCTTCGACCTGCGGGTCTCGGCGCTGGCCCCGGCGAGCATCGCGCTGCTGGATGGGCTGGGCGCCTGGCCAACCATTCGCGCCGAGCGTGCCGCGCTCTATCGACGCATGCGCGTCTTCGATGCCGCCGGCCCGGGTGACCTGACCTTTGACGCCGCGGAGGTGGGCCGGCCTTACCTTGGCTACATCGTCGAGAACCGCCGCGTGCAGCTGGCGCTGTGGTCGCGATTGCGCGAGTTCGACAACGTCGAATGCCTGACCGGCAGCGAGCCCCAGCGGCTCGACGTGCATGATCGTGACGTGTCCCTGAGCCTGGCGGACGGGCGGGAACTGCGCGCCGAGCTGGTGATCGGGGCCGACGGGCAACGCTCCTGGGTGCGCGAGACGTCGGGCATCGGCGCGAGCAGTCGGGACTATTCGGTGGCCGCGCAGATCCTCTCGGTCGAGACGGCCTACCCACAGCAAGACATCACCTGGCAGCGATTCACCCCGGCCGGTCCGCAGGCCTTCCTGCCGTTGGCGGGCAATCGCGGCTCGCTGGTCTGGTACGACGCCCCCGAGCGAGTGCGTGCCCGGCACGCGCTCTCGCCCGAGGCATTGGGCGAGGCGGCGATGGCCGCGTTTCCCGAGGAGCTTGGCGAGATCACGCGGGTGGCGGGCCAGGCATGGTTTCCGATCCGCCGCCTGCACGCCCACCGCTACTGGGCCGATCGGGTGCTGCTGGTCGGTGATGCGGCGCACGCCATTCATCCGCTGGCGGGGCAGGGGGCGAATCTCGGCTTTGCCGACGTCGAGGCGTTGGCGGCGGTCGTCGCCTCCCTGGGCGATCGAGGCATGGGGGACACGCGACTGGCGCGAGCCTACGAGCGACGTCGGCGCGCGGACAACCAGCTGGTCCAGTCGCTGATGGATGGTTTTGACTGGGGCTATCGCCGCCGCGACCCGCTGACGGTCGTCGCGCGCACGGCCGCGACCCAGCTGGTGGCCGGCGTGCCGCCGTTGCGCCGCTGGATGACACGGATGGCGGGAGGTCAGCGCCTTGGCGGATAGACCGTTCTTCGAGTCGCCCGAGAAGCACACGGCGAGGCTGCTGATCAGCTGGGGCGTGCGGTTTACTCGGCTGCTTGGCATCGCTGGTGTGTCCGATCACGAAAATCCCATGGCCCGGCGATGGGCCGTTCGTCTCGAGCTGCCCCTGTTGCTGATTTCCCTGTGGATCCCGGTGCAGTGGTATCTCGAACACACCGGTGAGGTCGGGGTGGGACAGGGGTTCTGGGTCGACCAGCTCATCTGGGGGTTTTTCCTGGTCGAGCAGTTGATTCTGCTTTCCCTGGTCAAGGACAAGGTCTTCTATCTCAAGAGCAACTGGTTGCTGGTAGCCGTGGTGGCCATTGGTGTGCCGTTGATCCTGATCGAGACCGTGGCGTTCCTGCTGGGTCTGCGCTTGCTGCGTGTCTTGCTGGTCTTGATCACGGCGCTTCGTCTCGGCCGTCGCTATTTTCGCGAGCTGGGACGACACGTGTTCTTCGCCATCGGATTGATGACGGCATTCCTGCTGGTGCTGGCGGGGTCACTCATGCCGGTACTGGACCCCCAGACCTTCGACGATTTCAGTGACGGGGCGTGGTGGGCACTGGTCACGTTGTCGACGGTCGGCTACGGGGATCTGGTGCCGCAGACCGATGCCGGTCGCACGATGGGGTTCGTATTCGTCGGGATTGCCGTCGTCTGGCTGGCCCTGATCAGCGCCTCCACGGCCGCCTTTCTGGTCGGCTTGAGAATGGAGGCGAGCAGCGAGGACGAGGAGCGGATCGACATGCAGATCCTGCGTCGGGTCGACCGCATTGAGGCCTTGTTGGAACGCGATCTGGCCGCGCGACATGACCAGGAAGATGTTGGAACCGAGAGCGGGACGGATCACGAACCACCGGGACGGTAGTTCCCGACTCAGATTGGCCGGTGACCCGCCACCAGTGCCCAGTCACCCAGTTCACGAAAGGTGGTGACCTGGTTGCCGGCGGCCGTCCAGGCGGCGGCCACCGCATCGGCTTGATGCACGAGGATACCGGAGAGGGCAAAGCGAGCGCCTGGCTTGAGGTGTCGACTCAGCATCGGGGCGAGTTCGATCAGGGTGGGGGCGAGGATGTTTGCCAGCAGCCCGTCGACCTGCCGGTCGGCGGGATACTCCTCGGCCAGGTACAACGAGAGTCGTGACGGGTCGAGGTCATTGAGCTCGGCGTTACCGCGGCTCGCGGTCAGTGCCTGCGGGTCGATGTCGGTACCGTCGACCTGGGCCGCGCCCAGGCGCAGCGCGGCGATGGCAAGAATCCCCGAACCACAGCCGGCATCCAGCCAGTGTTGCCCGGTGATCTCCTGCGATTCCAGCCACTCCAGACATAGACGCGTGGTCTCGTGCTTGCCCGTGCCGAAGGCCAGACCTGGGTCGAGCCGGATGGGCAGGCGGCCGGCCGGTGCCGCGCTTTCCTCCCAGGCCGGCTCGATCACCAGCCGCTCACCGATCGGCATGGCGGCGAAGTCTGCCTGGGTCCGACGCACCCAGTCTTCTTCGTCGAAAATCGAGTGACCCAATCGATCGAGCAGGGCCGGGCGGAGCAGCCCGTACAGGGTGCCGACGATCATTGAGGGCGAGACATCCCCCGTGAACAGCCCCACCACCCGGGTCTCGGCCCAAAGCGGCGATTCGCCCGGCTGCGGTTCGAGCACCGGCTCGTCACCGAGCTCCTCCAGGGTCACCGACAACGCGCCGGCGGCCAGCAGGGCGTCCTCGACCGCCTCGACGTCGTCGCGAGGTACCTCCAGCCAGAGGTGCTGCCACTCGTCGGCCATCAGGGACACCTCGAAAAAACTGTTGCGTCACCCGATTGCTGCGTCACGTGCTCGCTCACTCCTCACCTATCTGCTTGATATGTCTCGTCGCTCGCTGTGCGGTTCCTTGCACTCGGGCGACTCACGACGTTTTTTCGAGATGCCCTTTAGGAAATCCCGAGGCGCTTGTGCAGGAAGTGGATGTCCATGCCACCGGCGATGAAGTTCGCGTCCAACATCAGCTCGCGGTGCAGCGGGATGTTGGTCTTGATGCCGTCGATCAGCATTTCCTCGAGCGCCCCGTGCATGCGACGGATGGCGGCCTCGCGATCACCGGCATGGGTGATCAGCTTGCCGATCATCGAGTCGTAGAACGGCGGCACCGAGTAGCCGTTGTAGATGTGCGAGTCGACCCGCACGCCCAGACCGCCCGGGAAATGCAGGTTGGTGATCTTGCCGGGGCTGGGTGCGAAGGTGGCCGGATCCTCGGCATTGATGCGGCACTCGACCGCGTGCCCGCGGAATTCCACCTGATCCTGGGTCAGTTGCAGTGGCAAGCCCGCGGCGATTGCCAGTTGCTCCTTGACCAGATCGATGCCGGTGATCATCTCGGTCACCGGGTGTTCGACCTGGAGGCGGGTGTTCATCTCGATGAAGTAGAACTCGCCGTTCTCGTAGAGGAACTCGAAGGTGCCCGCGCCGCGGTAGTTCATGCGCTTGCAGGCCGCGACACAGACCGCGCCGATCTCGGCGCGTTGCTCGGCGGTAATGCCAGGCGCCGGGGCCTCCTCGATCACCTTCTGGTGGCGGCGCTGCATCGAGCAGTCGCGCTCGCCCAGGTGGATGGCGTTGCCCTGGCCGTCGGAGAGGATCTGCACCTCGATGTGGCGGGGATGCTCGAGGAACTTCTCCATGTAGACCTCGGGGTTGCCGAAGGCCGCGCCCGCTTCGCTCTTGGTCATCTCGATGGCGTGGTGCAGGTGCGCCTCGGTATGCACGACGCGCATGCCGCGACCGCCCCCGCCGCCGGCCGCCTTGATGATCACCGGGTAGCCGACCTCGCGGCCCAGTCGATGATTCTCCTCCGGGTCGTCGGTCAGGGCGCCTTCCGAGCCGGGGACGCAGGGCACCCCGGCGGCGCGCATGGTTTCCTTGGCGGTGACCTTGTCACCCATCATGCGGATGGATTCGGCGGTCGGGCCGATGAAGATAAAGCCGGACTCCTCGACCCGCTCGGCAAAGTCGGCGTTCTCGGAGAGAAAGCCGTAGCCGGGATGGATGGCCGATGAGTCGGTCAGCTCGGCGGCGGCGATCAGTGCCGGCACGTTCAGGTAGGACTCGTTGGACCGGGGGCCGCCGATGCAGACCGATTCATCGGCCAGGCGGACGTGCTTGAGATCACGGTCGGCCGTGGAATGGACGGCTACCGTACCGATGTCGAGCTCGCGACAGGCGCGCAGAATGCGCAGCGCGATCTCGCCGCGGTTGGCGATCAGGACCTTGTTCAGCATCTTGGGGAAACTCCTGGGAAGGCGAAAGCGGCTGGATGTGCGTCGGTCAGGCGGTGCCTTACTCGATCACGAACAGCGGCTGGTCGTATTCCACCGGCTGGCCATTTTCCACCAGGATTTCCTTGATCGTGCCATCGACCTCGGCCTCGATCTGGTTGAACATCTTCATCGCCTCGATGATGCAGATGGTGTCGCCCTTGTTCACGGTGGTGCCCACCTCGACGAAGGCGCTCGAATCGGGAGAGGACGCGCGATAGAAGGTGCCCACCATCGGCGAATTGATGGTCTTGCCGCTTGCCTCCGGCGCTTGGCTGGGCGCCGGTTCGCCTGACGGAGCCGGGGCGGCCGGGTGCGGGGCGTGCGCAGGCGCGGCGGCGTGCATCATCTGCGGTTGTTGGGGAGATTGGCGCGAGATGCGTACCGACTCCTCGCCCTCCTTGATTTCGATTTCGGCGACGCCCGATTCCTCGAGCAGTTCGATCAGTTTCTTGACCTTGCGGATATCCATGACGGGGGTCTCTTTCGTTATGCGTTCGAATCAGGCGGACGGACTGTCCAGGTGAGCGATCAGGGCGGTCAGGGCCAGTTCGTAGCCCAGCGCCCCCAGCCCGACGATGCTGCCGACGGCGACGTCCGAGAAATAGGAGTGCTGCCGGAAGGACTCGCGGGCGTGAATGTTGGAGAGGTGGATCTCGATGAACGGTCGGTCGATGGCGAGCAGGGCGTCCCGCAGGGCGACGCTGGTGTGGGTCCAGGCGCCGGGGTTGATCAGCACCCCGTCGATGCCCTCATCGGCCGCACGGTGCAGCCGGTCGATGGCCTCGCCCTCGTGGTTGCTCTGGAAGTGTTCCAGCGCAGCGCCTCGCCCCTCGTCAAGCCTCTGGGCGGCCTGGTCGAGACGGCTGCCGATATCGGCCAGCGTCAATCGCCCGTAGCGCTCGGGCTCCCGCGTGCCAAGCCGGTTGAGGTTGGGGCCGTTGAGTACCAGGATCCGTTTCATGGAGACTCGCTCTCGTCGACGGGCGGAATGTCCGTGTTCCCGCCGTGTCAGTGATTTCCCGCATTGTGCCGGTTGGAGGTGCCGAAGTCACGCGTTCGGCGTCGTTTTTTTGTCAATCGCCACCCAATGGCGGATTTTTCACGAAGTTATACCCCGGATAGCAAAGAGCCCCGCGACGGCGGGGCTCACGAGCGATCAGCGGTTCGAGACGGCCGTGACATGGCCGAGGAACTCATCGGGCGGCTGATACCCGACCACCCAGTGCTGCCGCACCCGTTCACCCGAGGCATCCCAAAAGACGATCCCCGGCGGGCCGTACAGGTCGAAGCGCTTGAGCAATGCCTTGTGGTCGGCGTTGTTGGCGGTCACGTCGGCCTGCAGCACCAGAAAACCGCTCAGCGCCTCGATTACGCGCGGATCGCTGAAGGTGTTGTGTTCCATCTCCTTGCAGGAGATGCACCAGTCGGCGTAGAAGTCGAGCATCACCGGCTGGCCGGCGGCCCTGGCCTGTTCGAGTGCCTGGTCGAGTTCCTGGTCATCATTGACCTGGCGGAACTCGAGCTCGGCCACCTGGCCGCCACCGCCGCCCAGCGACAGGCCGGCGAGCGGCGTGAACGGCGTGCCCTTGGCCCCGGCGGCGACGCCGATCAGCATCAGCGCGCCCCACAGCAGCAGTACCAGCCCGAGTGACTTCCACAGGCGCAACCAGCCCGAGGCAGCCTCACGCAGCGATTCGGTCGCGCCCATGTAGACCGCCGAGGCGATCAGCAGCACGGCCCACATCAGCTGGGTGACGGCCGGGGGCAGGAAGCGCTCGAGCATCCAGATCGCCACGCCCAGCAGTACCACGCCGAACACGGCCTTGACCGCATCCATCCAGCCGCCGGCCTTGGGCATGTACTTCCCGCCGAGCGTACCGACCAGGATCAGTGGCAGGCCCATGCCGATCGACAGGGCAAACAGCGCCAGGCCGCCGATCACGGCATCGCCGGTCTGACCGATGTAGATCAGCGCGCCGGCCAGTGGCGGGGCCATGCAGGGGCCGACGATCAGGGCCGAGAGGAAGCCCATCACGGCCACCCCGGTCAGCGTGCCGCCCTGTTGGCGGTTCTGCGCCCGCATGATGCGCGACTGGATCGAGGAGGGCAGTTGCAGCTCGAAAAAGCCGAACATCGACAGGGCCAGCGCGACGAAGATCGCGGCGAAGACGCTCAGGACCCAGGGATTCTGGAAGGCGGCCTGCAGGTTGGCGCCGAACAGGCCGGCCAGCACGCCGGCCACCGTGTAGGTGACGGCCATCGCCAGCACGTAGACCAGCGAAAGCACGAAGGCCTTGCGGGTGGTGATGTGCTCGCCCTGGCCGGCGATGATGCCCGAAAGGATCGGGATCATCGGGAAGACGCACGGCGTGAACGCCAGCAGCAGGCCAAAGATGAGGAAGCCCAGAATGATCGCCCAGGGGCTGCCATCGATCAGGCGCTGGGTGATCATGTCGGTCTCCGAGCCCGCCGGGGTGGCGGCTTCGGTGGCGGTGTCGGTCGACGCGCCGTTGCCGGCCGGTGCTTGGCTACGATCATCGCCGAGCGAGTCCATCTCTTCCAGCGGTGTCAGTTCACCGGTATCGCCCGGCACCTCGTCGAGGCGCTCGGCGCTGCCGGCGGCCGGATCGATCCGCCACGCCTTCTCCATCGGCGGATAGCACAGGCCCATGTCCGCGCAACCCTGGTAGCCGATCACCAGGCTGTAGGGGGCATCGGCGTCGATCGACAGTTCGGTTTCCAGCTGGTCGTGGAAGACCCACACGGTGCCGAAATTCGGGTCGTCCTTGCGCTCGCCCTCGCCGATGAATGCGGCACGGATTTCAGCATTTTCACTGACGGCTGCCTTGGTGCGACCGCGGTACAGGTAATACTCGGGCGTGATGTCGAAGCGGACGAACACGCTCCCGTCATCGACGATCACCTCGGGGACGAACGCCTCTTCGGGGTCCATCGGTTCGTTGCTGCTGCCACCGAAGCCGCCCAGACTGATACCGCCATCGCGCGAGTTTGCCCCGAGGGTCTCGGCCCCGGCATCTGCCGACGCGCTGGCGTCAGTCTGTGGCAGGTCGACGCGCAGTTCGTGGGTCTCCGGCGGGTAGCACACCCCATGGATGTCAGAGCAGCCCTGGTACTCGACCGTGACGGTCGCCTCGCCGCCGGGGGCGGAGTCCACCGGTACGCGGGCGGTGAAGTCTTCCTTGTAGACCGCCGTCTCGCCAAAGACCGGATCGTCTTCGATCACCGCCTCGGGCAGTTGGGGATCGCCCAGGTCGAGGCCGTCGCCGCCGCGGATCTTCAGTTTGTCCTGGTAGAGGTAGTAGCCCTCCACCACGCGGAAATCGAGTCGCAGCTCGCCGTCGTCATGGCTGGCCTCGACACCGAAGGCCTCTTCCGGTCCCAGCAGTTCGGGCTGGGCATTCGCCGCCGTTTGCCAGGCGAGGGCGACGGTGACAAGCAGGAAGGCGGCGAGTCGCACCCAGGGTGCGGTCAGGGAGTGGTTTGAACGCATTGATGAACCCATTCTGAATAAGACTGGCTGCTTTCGGCCGGCAGGATGACTACCTCGGGGCAGTCGTAGGGGTGGTAGCGCTCGATCGCGTCCTTGAGGTCGTCGATCCGGTCGAGGCTGGTCTTCATGTGAAGCTGGTATTCCTGGTCGCGGCACAGCTCGCCCTGCCAGTGGTAGGCCGAGCGGACCGGGCCAACGATATTCACGCAGGCCACCAGCCCGGCGGCCAGGAGGCGCGCCCCGAACTCGTCGGCCACGCTGGGGTCGTCCAGTGTCGTGATGACCAGTGCTATTGTGCTTTGCTCGATCGTCATTATCGTGATTGCGTCGGCTTGTTGAGTCGCTGTTCGTCTTTGCCCGTTTCAGCCGGCCCGGCCTTGATCCAACTGGCGGGCGGCGAGTTCCGCTGGGCGGCTGTTGCTCGAGCCGCGATCGCCCCCTGGGCCACAAATCCCAACCGGCTGTCGACAGGAAGCCTAGCGCTGCAATCGTTAGACGGCAAACAAATCCATCTTAATCCCGAGAAGTCATGCGAAAACTGTCCGGATTCATCCTCTTTCTGCCCCTCGTGGAGCTGGTGCTCCTGATCGCGATGGGCGCGGCGATGGGGTTTCTCGTCACGCTGCTGTGGATCGTTGCCACCGGTATCTGGGGTGCGTGGCTGATGCGCACCGCCGGGCCCAATGCCATGGCGCGCGCCCAGCGTGACGTCGCGGCAACCGGTCGGGGGCAGATCGACGGGCTGGGCGTGGCGGCCAATTTTCTTGGTGGGTTGATGTTGCTGTTGCCGGGGCCGCTGACCGACCTGTTGGGTCTGGTGCTGGTCACGCCGTTTTTGCGTCGCCTGGCCTTTGGTGCCTGGCTGGCCGGGAAGATGCAGCAGGTCGTGGTCGAGCGTGGCGGGTTCGGTGCCGGCCCGCAGGGGCCATTCGGTCCCGGTGAGGAGGGCAATGTCTACGACGCCGATCCGGACGATATTCGGCGGGACGAGCCGCGGGATCCGCGACGACTCGACCGCGACCGCGATCGCAGATAGCGCGGAGCCGAGCATCCGCTTGCCGCGTTTCGCAGATCACTTCTCGCCGTCGAGAATCCGCTTGGCCAGTGCCTGACCGTTCTCGAGGCAGTCGCCCACGGCGATCCCCTCGCGCCAGTTGCCGATCAGCGACAGCCCCGGGTGGGTCTCAAGCGCCTGATCGAGGCGCTCTATCCGGGCCAGGTGGCCCAGTTCGTATTGCGGGATCGCGCGTGGCCAGCGACTGACGCGTTGCCAGACCGGCTGACCCTCGATGCCGAGCAGGTCGCCCAGGTCCTTGCCGACCTGGCGGACCAGCTCGGCATCGCTCATCTCCAAGGCCTCGGGGTCCTGGCGCCCGCCGATAAAGGCGTTGATCAGCTTGTGGCCGTGCGGTGCGCGGTTGGGGAACAGCGTCGAGGAGAACAGCGCGCCCAGTGTTCGCCGGCGTTCGCGGCGTGGAATCAGCACGCCGAAGCCGTCGAGCGGGTGGGCCAGCACACCCGGCGGAAAGCCCAGGGCGACGGCGGCAACCGGCGGGTAGACGATCTCGTCGAGCGGTTCGGCCAGCAGGGCATCCAGGGGGCGCAGCAGCGCGGCGCTCACGTGTGCCGGCGTGGCCAGCACCAGTCGTTTGGCCTGCCAGGTCGTGCCGTCCTGATCGGTCGCGCACCAGCCGGCATCCTGCGCCTGAATGGCTTCCACGCGGCGGCCACAGGCGATCGAGCCGCCGGCCGATGCGGCGATATCCGCGGCGAGCCGGTCGGTGAGGGTCTGAATGCCGCCCGGGAAGCTGATCAGCTTGCCGCGCCATTCGGATGGCATGCGCTCGTTGCCCTCGCGGCGTTCCTGTTTGGCCCGCTTCATGGCGGCGAACCCACCGCGGATCAGCGAGCCATGCTCACGTTCCATGGCGGCGAGTTTCGGCATGGCGGCCTGGACGGACAGCCGGGCCGGGTCCCCGGCGTAGACGCCGGAGACAAACGGATCGACCAGGTAGTCGAGGATGTTCCGGCCGAGGCGGCGCTCGACGAACTGCGCCAAGGTCTCCTCGCCGGTGCCGCGACGCACCCAGGGTTCGCGCAGGATGCGGCCGATGCTGCGCGGCCCGAGTAGCGGGTTGAATGGGGCATTGAGCGGATGGGTCGGCAGGGCGAGCATTTGCTTGCCCTTGGCGATGTAGCGTTTCTTGCCCGCCTCGCCGGCGAAGATCGCCTCGTCGGTCAGCTCCAGTTCCTTGAGCAGCTGATAAAGCGGTGGCTTTACCATCAGGGTGTTCGGCCCGATCTCGACCTGCCATTCCCCGTCGCGGCGGCTCTGGATATTGCCGCCAGGCGCGTCGCCCGCCTCGAGCACGGTGACTCGCTGGCCGGCCCGCGCCAGCGCCCAGCCGGCAGCCAGCCCGCTGGCGCCTGCGCCGATGATCAGCGTGTCGGTCGATTGCGTCTTTCCGTGGGCATCGTGGTCGCTTGCTGTCATGGCATCTCGTGGCGTTGCCGGGCAAGCCCGTGTGCTTGCCGGGCCTTGGGTTGCTATGTCTGTTCGGGGCTCGAGTGTACTCTACCGGTTCGATCAATTTCGGCAGATGTACTGTCAGGGACGTTATGGACGAATCGCACGCCGTTGGCGGTAGCAATAGACCCGAGGGTTTGCCTCGGGCCGTGGTTTTGGGCGGGACCGGTTTCGTGGGCCGGCACCTGGTGCGCGCACTCTCCCAGCGGGGCTGGGAAGTGGTGGTGCCGAGCCGTCACGCCGCGCGTCACCGGGACATGGGGCTGTGGCCGAGCGTGGTGCTGGTCGACATGAACTCCCCGGCCCGGTCGGACCTAGCGACCCATCGTGGTTCCCCGGAGCTGGCCGAACTGCTCGAGGGGGCGGATCTGCTGGTCAACCTGGTCGGCATCCTCAACGAGCGCCGCCACAACGGCAAGGGCTTCGAGCGGGTACACATCAAGCTGACCAAGGCCGCGCTGCGTGCCGCTGCCGATGCGGGCGTGCCGCGTTACCTGCACATGAGTGCGCTGGGCGCCGACGAAGACGAAGGCGTCAGTCACTATCAGCGCAGCAAGGGCAAGGCCGAGAACTGGGTGCATCGCTTCGGTCGCAAGCACGACATCGCCGTGACCAGCTTCCGTCCGTCGGTGATCTTCGGGCCGGGCGACTCCTTCCTCAACCGCTTCGCCAGCCTGGCAAAACTGATGCCCGGCATCTTCCCGCTGGCCTGCGCGGGCGCACGCTTCTCGCCCGTCTATGTCGGCGACGTGGTGCGTCGATACGTCGAGGCGCTCGACGACCCCCAGGCCAACGGGGCCCGCTATGACCTCTGCGGTCCGCACGACTACTCGCTGGGCGATTTGGTGCGCTACGCCGCGTCGACCAGTGGCCATCCACGCTGGGTGGTCGGCCTGCCGATGTGGCTGTCGCGCATCCAGGCGCGGGTGATGGAATGGTTGCCGGGCAAGCCCTTCAGCCGCGACAATCTCGATTCCTTGCAGCGGGACAATACCTGCTCGCCGGAATGCCCGCGTGAGCCCACCCGCCTCGAGGACGTCGCCCCGGGGTACCTTGCCCCGGGGAATGGCGGCCCCGGCAAGAGCGCGCCCCGTCGCGGCTGAGCCGGTGGTAGGATAGCCCCATTTCGCCCCGGATTACTTTACTCTCCGGGGCGTTTCATCGTTTTTGACCATTGATCGAGGCCCAGCCGTGGAATCGGAAAAACCCACCCCCGCCCCGCGTCGCTCGAGTAACGCTGAGCACTACTTCGAACACTTCCTGTTCGGCAGCCGTTGGATCCTGGCCCCCGTTTACCTGGGGCTGGTCGGCGCGATGCTGATCCTGCTGGTAAAATTCGGCTCCGAGCTCTGGCACCTGCTCAGTCACGCCTTTTCCCTGAGCGAGTCCGAAATCATTATCGGCGTGCTGACGCTGGTGGACGTGGCGCTCATCATGAACCTGCTGATCATCATCATCTTCTCGGGCTACGAGAATTTCGTCTCGAAGATGGAGGATCTCCACACCCACCGTGACCGGCCCGAGTGGATGGGGCACATCAGCTTCACCGACCTCAAGATCAAGGTGATTGGTTCGATCGTCGCCATCTCGGGGATCGAATTGCTCAAGTCCTTCATGAACGTCGAGAATCTGAGCGACCGAGAGATGGCCTGGATGGTGGGTATCCACCTGACCTTCGTCGTCTCCGGTGTGCTCTACGCCGTGATGGACCGCTTGCAGGGCAAGGGTCACTGACCGTCCCGTCGGCGATTCCGAATAGCGAAAACCCCGCCATCCGGCGGGGTTTTTTCGTCAGGGCGACGAATCCGTTGGCCGTGTTACCAGTGCAGCAGGCGCGGCCCGAGCCAGGCGCCCAGGGTCGTCGGGATCGCGACCCCGAGCAGGTACCACAGGGCGATGAACGGGGCGGTCATTTCCGGGCAGTGCAGCGAGTAGACCAGCGCGGCAAGCGACCCCGAGAACAGCCCGGCGGCCGCGCCGGCCAGTCGCAGCCGGGTCGGCGCCATGCCGCGCATCGCCCACAGCGTGCTTGCCAGCAGCGGGGCGGCCAGCAGGGCGATCAGGAAGGCGCAGCTGCTCCAGGTCTCGCCCAGCAGCAGGCTGACGCGCTGTGACGGCGTCGCCTGGGTGAGCGAGGCGAGGGCAAGCAGCCATAGCAGCAGCACGGGTATGGCGGTGGTCGACGGCGGCAGCCTGCCCAGCTTGACCCCCGGCCGTCCCAGTCGCCAGGTGGCGACCAGTCCGGCGACGATCAGCAGGCCGGCAAAGCCGATCTTGACCCAGAACATCGGGTCCATGGCCGCCTGGGGCAGGTCGGATCGGATCCCGAGCAGTCCCAGCATCAGGGCGATGCTTGCAAGCAGGCCGGCCGCGGTCGCCAGTGCCAGTCGGCTCGGGAGCGTGCGTCGGGGCACGGCCACCTCGCCGGCGGCGAGTAGGGAGACCAGTTCGTCTGTCTTCATGCGTTTTGCCCCTGGATCAGTTTGGACAGTGCCTTGAGGCCGCGATGGACGCCGACCTTGACGGCCGATTTGGACATGCCGGTGCGCTGCGCGGTCTCGGCGACCGACAGTCCCTCCAGCTTCATGTGCCGGATCGCCATGCGCTGGCGCTCCGGCAATCGGGCGAGCAGCCGGTCCAGATCTCGGCCCGCCATCTCGTCGTGTTCGGGGGCGCTCGGTTCCAGCGCCGTTTCCTTGTCCAGTGAGTCGGTCCGCTGTTCCCGTCGTTGTCGTCGTCGCAGCAGGTCGGCGAGCTTGTAGCGGGCGATCGCGTAGAGCCAGGCGGTGACCGGCAGGGTCGGGTCATAGGTCTGGCGCTTGTCGTGGATTGCCAGCAGCGAATCCTGCACCAGGTCTTCCACCTCGTCGGGCAGGCTGCCCAGTCGGCGATGGAAGTAGCGCCGCAGCAGGTCGCCGGTGGCCTGCAGGAAGGCGTGATAGGCGCGATTGTCCCCGGACAGCCCACTCAGCAACCGTCTCCGCAGCTCCTCCTCGCTCATCTTCTCCCCACCATGCCCCTTCATTCGCTCGCACCATGGGTTTGGTTACATCCGCGATTGTAGGCGCCCCGGTTTTTGCCGCGCCATGCCATTGATCGAGCCCTGATTGTAACCAACGGCCGGCCAGCGGCGAATGAAAGGGTGCGTCCATCGTCGCGACGGTCGGGCCGCTGGCTCGACAACCGCGCGTTTCAGGAGACCGCCCATGAACGCACAACCCGTTATGGCCAACAAGGCCGCCGGAGATGTGCCGCCGGTTCACCCGCTGTGGCTGCGGCTGACCCACTGGCTCAATGCGCTGGCGGTGGTGCTGATGGTGATGAGCGGCTGGCGGATCTACAACGCCTCGCCGCTGTTCGATTTTCGCTTTCCCGACGAGATCACCTTGGGCGGCTGGCTGGCCGGCGCGATCCTGTGGCATTTCGCGGCCATGTGGCTGCTGGTGGTTAACGGGTTGCTCTACCTGAGCATCAACACCGCCACCGGCCGGCTGGGGCGGCGCTTCTTCCCCCTTTCGCCACGCGGGTTCGCGGCCGATCTGAAGGCCGCTTTTCATGGCCGGCTCTCGCATGCCGATCCGCGTCGGTACAACACGGTGCAGCGGGCCGCCTACCTGTTCGTGATCCTCGACCTGGTGCTGCTCGTGCTCTCGGGTCTGGTGCTGTGGAAGTCGGTGCAGTTCCCGCTGCTGCGCGAGCTGATGGGCGGGTACGAGACGGCGCGCTACGTGCACTTTTTCACCATGGCCGCGCTAGTCGGTTTCGTGGTGATCCACGTGGCGATGGCGCTGCTGGTGCCGCGTTCGCTGCTGCACATGATTCGTGGTCGATGACCGAGGAGCTGGCATGAACGATCGACACAAGCGAATGTGGCAGATGGACATCGGGCCGGAACAACCGGATCGGCGACGCTTTCTGCGTGGTTCGCTGGCGCTGGGCGCATTGCCGCTGCTGGGCGGCTGTTCGATCAGCGACGAGCCGATCGTCGAGAAGGCGTTGCTGCAGGTTTCTCGATTCAACGATCGCGTCCAGGCCTGGCTGTTCGATCCCGAGCAGCTGGCGCCGACGTACCCCGAGTCGATGATTACCCGGCCATTCCCGTTCAACGCCTACTATTCTCTGGACAAGGTGCCGCAGGTCGACGGCGAGCGTTTTCGCCTGCAGGTCGGTGGCCGGGTCGCCGACCAGCGCCCATGGTCACTCGCCGAACTGCGCACCCTGCCGCAAACGGATCAGGTAACCCGCCTGATCTGCGTCGAGGGCTGGAGTGCGATCGGCAAGTGGGGCGGGGTGCGCTTCTCGGACTTTCTGGAGCGCATTGGTGCCGATCTGGAGGCCCAATACGTCGGCTTTCGCTGTGCCGATGGCTACTACACCAGCATCGACATGCCGACCGCGCTGCACCCGCAGACGCTGCTGACACTGACATTCGACGGGCAGGTCTTGCCCGCCCGCTACGGTTTTCCGCTGAAGCTGCGCATGCCGACTAAGCTTGGCTACAAGAATCCCAAGCACGTCGAGGCGCTGTTCGTCACCAACACGTACCCCGGCGGCTACTGGGAAGACCGTGGGTACAACTGGTTCGGCGGCAGCTGAGCATTGGGCTCGGCTGCGCTGAGGCATGGCACTGCCGCCATGCACCATTAGCACGACGACAAGAGGGTATTCCCATGAAGACGATGACGGTATCGATGATCTGTGCCGGCCTGATGACCATGGGCACCGCCGCCATTGCGGCCGAGCCCATGCAGCAGGATGTTTACGCCACCCTGGCCATGTCTCACGAGGACGGCGAAAATGAGGCCATGGGCCAGGACCAGATGGGCGGCGGCGAGATGTCCGGCGACGAAATGGGCCAGGACGCGATGGAAAAGGACGCGATGGAAAAGGACGAGATGGAAAAGGACGAGATGGGCCACGGCAGCATGGACCAGGACGGCATGGACAAGGATGGCGAGATGGATGACGAAATGGGCGGCGGCATGGGCGAGTAAGCTCGCCGCTGCGACCCATCAAGCCCGCCGTGGTCCTGGCGACCCGGCGGGCTCTTTCGTGCCGTGTCGGTGGCGCGGGCACAAAAAACCCCGCCGAAGCGGGGTTTCGTCGAAGCGGTGTCCGGCCTTTGCGACCGGATCGTCCGTTCTTACATCATGCCGGGCATGCCGCCCATGCCGCCCATGTCGGCCGGCGGGGCACCGCCGCCGTCCTTGCTCGGGATCTCGGCGATCATGCACTCGGTGGTGATCATCAGGCCGGCAACCGAGGCGGCGTTCTGCAGCGCGGTACGGGTGACCTTGGTCGGGTCGAGGATGCCCATCTCGACCATGTCGCCGTACTCGCCGTTGGAGGCGTTGTAGCCGTAGTTGCCCTTGCCTTCACGGACGGCCTGGACCACGACCGACGGCTCGCCACCGGAGTTGGCCACGATGAAGCGCAGCGGGTCTTCCATGGCGCGCAGGGCGATGGAGATACCGGTCTGCTGGTCGACATTGTCGCCCTTGAGCTCGCCGAGGCTGCCCAGCGCGCGGATCAGTGCAACACCACCGCCCGGGACGATGCCTTCTTCGACCGCGGCACGGGTCGCGTGCAGTGCGTCGTCGACGCGGTCCTTCTTCTCCTTCATCTCGACTTCAGTCGCGGCACCGACCTTGATCACGGCAACGCCGCCGGCCAGTTTGGCGATCCGCTCCTGGAGCTTCTCCTTGTCGTACTCGGAGGAAGTGTTCTCGATCTGGGTACGGATCTGCTCGACACGGGTGTCGATGTCGTCCTTGGAGCCAGCGCCGTTGATGATCGTGGTGTTCTCTTTGGTGATCACCACGCGCTTGGCCGAGCCCATGTCTTCCATGGTGGCCTTCTCGAGGGTCAGACCCACTTCATCGGAGATCACCTGGCCGCCGGTGACGATGGCCAGATCCTGCAGCATGGCCTTGCGACGGTCGCCGAAGCCGGGTGCCTTGACGGCAGCGACTTTCACGATGCCGCGCATCGAGTTGATGACCAGCGTGGCCAGTGCCTCGCCTTCGATGTCTTCGGCGACGATCAGCAGCGGCTTGTTGGCTTGGGATGCGCTTTCCAGTGCCGGCAGGAGCTCTCGGATGTTCGAGATCTTCTTGTCGTGCATCAGGATGACCGGATCCTCGAGCTCGACGTTCATCTGCTTCTGGTTGTTGACGAAGTAGGGCGAGAGGTAGCCGCGGTCGAACTGCATGCCTTCGACCACTTCCAGCTCGTTCTCGAAGCCCGAGCCTTCCTCGACGGTGATGACGCCGTCCTTGCCGACACGGTCCATGGCTTCCGCGATGATCTCGCCGACGTTCTTGTCGGAGTTCGCGGAGATGGTGGCAACCTGGGCGATCGCCTTGTTGTCGGTGCAGGGCTTGGACAGGTTGCGCAGCTCGGCAACGGAGGCCTCAACGGCCTTGTCGATGCCGCGCTTGAGGTCCATCGGGTTCATGCCGGCAGCCACGGCCTTGACGCCTTCACGCACGATGGCGGCGGCGAGCACGGTCGCGGTGGTGGTGCCGTCACCGGCGACGTCGGCGGTCTGGGAAGAGACTTCCTTGACCATCTGCGCGCCCATGTTCTCGAACTTGTCTTCCAGCTCGATCTCGCGGGCGACGGAAACGCCGTCCTTGGTCACGGCCGGGG
The DNA here is from genome assembly GCA_016278265.1 of Halothiobacillus sp. GTDB lineage: Bacteria > Pseudomonadota > Gammaproteobacteria > Halothiobacillales > Halothiobacillaceae > Guyparkeria. The sequence goes on from JADQCE010000001.1 coordinate 250,141, forward strand.
CGCCGAAGCTCTTCTCGATAACGACGTTACGACCCTTCGGGCCCAGGGTGACCTTGACCGCGTCGGCCAGCAGGTTGACGCCACGCAGCATGCGGTCGCGGGCGCTGGTAGAAAAGCGGATTTCTTTGGCAGACATAGTCAATATGCTCCTTGATTGATTCGATTCCGGGGGAAAGCGTTAGCTCTTTCCGCGGGCAATTCAGTCTTCGATGACGGCGAGGATGTCGTCTTCGCCCATCATCAGCAGTTCGTCGCCTTCGACCTTCACCTTGGCGCCGGCGTACTGGCTGAACAGGACCTTGTCGCCGACCTTCACGCCCATGGCGCGGACTTCACCCTTGTCATTCGACTTGCCCGGGCCGGCAGCGATGATTTCGCCACGGTTGGGCTTCTCGGAAGCCGAGTCCGGCAGAACGATGCCAGAGGCGGTCTTGCGTTCTTCTTCTTCGCGCTTTACCAGCACACGATCGTGCAAAGGACGGATTTTCATGCGGTTACTCCATGCGTTGACATAGAAAAAGGATTTTCGTCGGTGTTTGTTCGCGTCGGGACGGGGCAAATCGGCGGATCCGCCGTTGTTAGCACTCGCCCGACTCGAGTGCCAATAGTAGGAACGGCCTCGGCGAATTCAAGAGGTGGGGAAGAAAAAAAGTTCCCGGGCTGCGCGGCGCGTGATGAGCGGGTTGGCGGCGTACCTCGGTGGGATCACGTGAATCGGTATAATGCCGACCAACTCGAGCGGGGCCGGTCGGCCGTCTGCCAAACACGCATCCAGCCAGGAGAGAACACATGGGCTTCGACAAGATCACCATTCCCGAAGGCGACAAGATCACCGTCACCGCCGACGGCACGCTGACCGTGCCGGATCGGCCGATCATCCCGTTCATCGAGGGTGACGGCATCGGCATCGATGTCACGCCGGTGATGAAAAAGGTCATCGACGCGGCCGTCGAGAAGGCCTACGGCGGCAAGCGCCAGATCGCCTGGATGGAGGTCTACGCCGGTGAGAAGTCGACCGAATTCTACCCTGACGGCAGCGGCTTGCCCGCCGAGACCATGGAAGCGATCCGCGACTACGTCGTCTCCATCAAGGGGCCGCTGACCACGCCGGTCGGCGGCGGTTTCCGCTCGCTGAACGTCGCCCTGCGCCAGAAGCTCGACCTCTACGTCTGCCTGCGCCCCGTGCGCTACTTCACCGGCACGCCCAGCCCGGTCAAGCACCCGGAGAAGACCGACATGGTCATCTTCCGCGAGAACTCCGAGGACATCTACGCCGGCATCGAGTGGGCCGCGGGTACCCCGGAAGTGAAGAAGGTGATCGACTTCCTGCAGGGCGAGATGGGTGTCGAGAACATCCGTTTCCCGGAGAGTTCGGGCATCGGCATCAAGCCGGTCTCCGAGGACGGCACCAAGCGCCTGGTGCGCCGCGCGATCGAGTACGCGATCGCCAACGACCGCGAGTCGGTCACCCTGGTGCACAAGGGCAACATCATGAAATTCACGGAAGGGGCCTTCAAGAACTGGGGCTACGAGCTCGCCAAGGACGAGTTTGGCGCCGAGCCCCTCGACGGCGGCCCGTGGATGAAATTGAAGAACCCGAATACCGGTCGCGACATCGTCATCAAGGACTCGATCGCCGATGCCTTCCTGCAGCAGATCCTGCTGGTGCCGGAAGAGTACGACGTGGTCGCCACCCTGAACCTCAACGGTGACTACGTTTCCGACGCGCTGGCCGCGCAGGTCGGCGGCATCGGCATCGCGCCGGGCGCGAACCTCTCCGACACCGTCGCCATGTTCGAGGCCACCCACGGCACTGCGCCGGACATCGCCGGCAAGGATCTGGCGAACCCGTCGTCGGTCATCCTGTCGGCCGAGATGATGCTGCGTCACCTCGGCTGGACCGAGGCGGCCGACGCGGTCATCAAGGCGATGGAAGGCGCGATCGCCAGCGGCAATGTCACTGGCGATCTCGCCCGCCTGATGGACAAGCCCAACCAGGTCGGCTGCAAGGCCTTCGGCGAGGAGCTGATCCGCCAGATGGGCTGATCCGTTTCGCGGCATCTCGCCGCCAGGTGAAAAACGAGCAGGCGCGTCCGGTTGATACCGGGCGCGCCTGCTACGCTTCTGGGGCAGGGAAATCGCCCTGTCTTGTTCCCGGGAGGCTCGCCATGGAACCACTTATCGACGCCAGTGCCGTCTGCCCCTACTGCGGTGAGCCGGTCGACTTCTCGATCGATACCAGCGCCGGCGAGCAGACCTTCGTCGAAGACTGCAGCGTCTGCTGCCAGCCGATCGTGGTGACCATCAAGTGGACCGCCGAAGGCCCGACCTTGGAACTGCACCAGGAGAACGAGTGATACACCAGCCCATCTGGAGGGCGGTTCGGCGCGCGTGTTACCATCTCGCCGCCTTCCGATTGCCCATGTAGCTCAGCTGGATAGAGCAACCGCCTCCTAAGCGGTAGGTCGCAGGTTCAAATCCTGCCTTGGGCGCCATTTTTACACCCTGTTGCTCGGCCAGATTGTAGATTCGATGCTTTGCCAGCGGTAGGGTGTGCTCGAGAGCCGTCCCTCTAAAGGAACTAGATGAACGATCCAATCTCACAAGGTGGTATGGCAAGGCGCTCTTGCAGAAAGATCGTGGACCTTGTTCAAGGATTTCTTGTTAAGCACCTGCTGCGCCCGATTGTCTTTCTCATGCCTCCCGCGATTCTGACGTGGGTCGCGACGAGAGAGGGGTTGCAATCTGACCTTTCTACATGGATTGGTCCCGGCGCAACAGAATTCGTTTCTGGTTCGGCTTTGTTAACAATTTTGGGTGCTTATCTATATATCGTTCTGCTTAAGGCTTTGTATGCCGGCATCGAGAGATGCGCGAGGCCTGAGAAAGAAATGAATGCCAATGATTTGGTTGCGGTTATTAAGTCTCTGGATTACGTGGTTGATGATAAAGCCCAGAGAATAAGTCGGGCGGCGAAAGAAGCTGTCAAGAGGGGGAGCGTGTGCGGGGGTGATGTCTTTATGGATATTACGAAACCTGGTCAGCAACTACTGTTGTTGGTTAAGGGGATTCGCTCGGTATTTGAATACTTGGATGATACAAACGCTAATTTCCGCGTTGGGTTGCTCAAGGTTAGTAACCAGAAACCTGTCGAGTGGTATGCGTTCGATCCTGCCTCGGAACCACCTCGCACCCCACCGGGGGTTTTATCGGCTCCATCGAGCACAGTTTCTCATAGCATAAAGTCGAAATCCTTGGTCGTTGTCGACGATATCCAGAAGGAGTTGGCGGCGAAGAAATCAAAGGGCGAACGGAGATTTTTGCGGGGGAATACTCAAGATGGCGATGATGGTTCGCAGTTGTGCTATCCAATAATTCATCCTGCCTCGGGTGAGGTTGAGTACGTGGTCACAATTGCTGGCGACAAAGCGAAATGCCTAAAGGGGGCTTATGGGGAAATCTACTCTTGGGTAATTCGGCACTTCGCTGTTCGGATGATTCTAGAGCATAGTTTGCTCATGTTAAGGGAGAAGGCTAATGGGACAAACGAAAAAGCAGCGTGATACGCGTGTCCGTGTCAAGTTCTCTCTTGACTCTTCTTCGCGTTCGACGGCAGAAAAGCTAAAAAAGAAAGAGTTTGAAAGGTCTGTGAATCGTGACTCAAAAATGGTCTTAAATCTGCGGAATAACCGGGAGCCATCTTGACGTCTGTCGGAAGTTTTATGGGATGACAGACATCCGGTGTCGTATCCGCCGTAGCGCCGCTTCTCAGGGGGGCGGGGCCGCTTTCGCTTGGTGATTTTTCTCTCACTCCTTGTTGCCCCGCCTTGTGCGGGGTTTCTTTTGTCCGAAGGATGGGGTGAGGGGTGTCAGTCGCGCATGACGTGCTCGAGGATGCCGACGACCTGTTCTGGCGTGGTCGCCCAGGCCATGGCGGCGGCGTCGACTTCCTTGAGCGGGTGGATGATGTCCTCGTCGTGCAGGGTGATGTAGGGCGTGCCCAGTGCCGCGGTGTAGCCGGCGTCGAAGGCGGCGTTCCATTGCTTGTACTTGTCGCCGAAGCGCACCACGACCACGTCGGCCTGCTCGATCAGCGTCTTGATGCGGATGGCGTTGACCTTGGCGGACTTGTGGTCACGCCAGAATTGTTTCTCTTCCTCGCCGAGCAGGTCACCGGCGGTGTCGCTGGCAGCGTGATCGGTGACCGGGCGGGTGAAGGTGATATCCAGACCGGCATCGCGTGCGCCTTGCTCGATCTGTTCGCGCCAGTCGGTGTGGATTTCCCCTGACAGGTAAACGGTAAGGCTCATCGTTATCTCCTTGATCGATTCAATCGGGCAGGTCGGTGACCGCGCCGGTAGAAGCCGAGCTCACGGTCTTCGCGTATTTCGCCAGCACGCCGCGCGGGTAGCGCGGAGCGGGGCGTTGCCAGTTGGCACGGCGGCGTTCGAGTTCATCGTTGTCGACGTGCACCTCGATGGTGTCGGCCACCGCGTCGATGGTGATGGTGTCGCCGTCCTCGACCAGGGCGATCGGCCCGCCGTCGAAGGCCTCGGGCGTGATGTGACCGACGACGAAGCCGTGGCTGCCGCCGGAGAAGCGCCCGTCGGTAATCAGCGCAACCTCCTTGCCGAGTCCGCGGCCCATGATCGCCGAGGTGGGCGAGAGCATCTCGCGCATGCCCGGCCCACCGCGCGGGCCTTCGTAGCGGATGACCACCACGTCGCCGGCGGCGACGGTGCCATCGAGAATGCGCGCCTGGGCTTCCTCCTCGGAGCCGAACACCCGCGCGGTGCCGGAAAAGCGCGTGCCTTCCTTGCCGGTGATCTTGGCCACCGCGCCCTCGGGGGCAAGATTGCCCTTGAGCACGCGCAAGTGGCTGTCGGCCTTACGCGGTGCCTCGAGCGCCGCGATGATCTGCTGGTCGTCGGGGTAGGGCGTGACATCGGCGAGATTTTCCGCGAGCGTCCGACCGGTGACGGTCAGGCAGTCACCGTGCAGCAGACCCGCGTCGAGCAGCATCTTCATCAGCGGTTGGATGCCACCGATCTCGACCAGCTCGCTCATCATGTAGTGCCCGGAAGGGCGCAGATCGGCCAGCACCGGGACGCGCTTGCCGATCTCGGTAAAGTCGTCGAGCGTCAATGGCACGTCGACGACATTGGCCATCGCCAACAGGTGCAGCACCGCGTTGGTCGAGCCGCCCAGGGCGATCGTCACCGTAATGGCGTTCTCGAAGGCTTCTCGGGTCATGATGTCGCGCGGCTTGATGTCACGCGCCAGCAGATCGAGCACCGCCGCGCCGGCCGCCTCGCTGTCGGCGCGCTTCTCCTCGGAGACCGCGTTCTGCGCCGAACTGCCCGGCAGGCTCATGCCGAGTGCCTCGATCGCCGAGGCCATGGTGTTGGCGGTGTACATGCCGCCGCACGATCCCGGCCCGGGGATGGCGGTCTTCTCGATGTCCTCGAGGCGCGGCAGGTCGATCTCGCCCTGGGTGTAGGCGCCGACGGCCTCGAATACCGAAACGATGTCGGTGTGGCACTTGCCGGGCAGGATGGTGCCGCCGTAGACGAACACCGACGGGCGGTTGAGGCGCGCCATGCCGATCAGGCAGCCGGGCATGTTCTTGTCGCAGCCGCCGATCGCCACCAGTCCGTCGAATCCTTCGCAGCCGGCGACCGTCTCGATCGAGTCGGCGATCACCTCGCGCGAGACCAGCGAGTACTTCATGCCCTCGGTGCCGTTGGCAATGCCGTCGGAGATGGTGATGGTGTTGAAGATCACGCCCTTGCCGCCGGCGGCGTCCGCGCCGGTGCGGGCCGCGTCGGCGAGCTTGTCGATGTGGGCGTTGCAGGGCGTGACCTGGCTCCAGGTCGAGGCGACGCCGATTTGTGGTTTTTTGAAATCGGCATCGGTGAAGCCCACCGCGCGCAGCATCGCCCGGCTGGCGGATTTGTTGATGCCGTCGACCACGGGGGCGGAATGACGGCGGCGCGGATCGTTGCTGGGGTCGGTCATGCGGTTGCTCCTCAAGGTTGCTGGGCACACCTTAGCAAGGACTGTTGCGACGGGTATGGCGGCGCGTCACGCAGCAGATGCTATAACAGGGCTGTCGGCGCGCGATCAAGCGCCATGGATGCCTGAAGCGAACGGCCGACTGCCCCGGCTTGCTGACTGGGCGCTCCGAGAATGAACCGGCAAAGGCTGAGGTGCCGTCATCGTGAAAGTGCAGTTGTTCAAGTACTGGGAGACCGTGCGCACCAGTTTCTGGTTCATTCCGGCGGTCATGGTGTTCATGGCCGTGGTCCTGGCGGCAGCGGCCATTCAGTTGGACCGTCTCACAATGGCCCGGGGCTGGCTGTTCTGGGTCTGGGTTTTCACCGGGGAGGCGGAAGGCGCCAGTGCGGTACTGAGCATTATCGCCGGATCGATGACCACGATTGCCGGGGTCGTGTTCTCCATGACCCTGGTGGCCCTTTCCCTGGCCTCGTCGCAACTGGGCCCGCGTCTGCTGCAAAATTTCATGCGCGACACGATCACCCAGATCGTGCTCGGCACATTCGTGGCCACGTTTCTCTATTGCGTGATGGTGGTGCTTGCCATTCGCCGTGGCGAGGCAGACCCCTTCGTACCGCATCTGTCGGTCACCCTCGGGGTGATTCTCGCCGTGATCAGCTTGGGGGTGCTGATCTATTTCATCCATCACGTCGCCCGTTCCATCCAGGCGAATCAGGTCGTCGCGCAGGTGGGCCGGGACCTGGTCGATGTGCTGGAGCGCCTGTTTCCAGAACACATCAGTCAGGGGGCGAACGACGCGTTGGCGGCGTCTCCCCATGCGGACTTCTTGCGTCGATTCGAGCGCGAGGCCGAGCCGGTTTGCGCCTCAGCCGACGGCTACCTGCAGTTCATCGATGCGAACGCCCTGATCTCCCTCGCCGTGCGCGAGGATCTGGTCATTCATCTCGATTGCCATCCCGGCCATTACATGGTCGCCGGCCGACCCTTGCTTCGGGTTTGGCCCGCTGGCCAACGGGGCGACGAGTTCGCCCAGGAGGTCAACGCGGCCTTTGCCCTGGGCAATCAGCGCACCCCGAATCAGGACATCGAGTTTGCCTTCTATCAGTTAGTCGAAATGGCCGTTCGGGCCCTGTCGCCGGGAATCAACGACCCGTTCACCGCCATTGCCTGCGTCGATCGCATCAGTTCGGCGCTATGTCGGCTGGCCACACGTGAAATGCCGTCCCCGTATCGCCATGACGACGACGGGCAGTTGCGAGTGATTGCCCAATCGCCGAGTTTCCCGGCCATGCTCGACGCCGGGTTTGACCAGATCCGGCAACACGGGCGATCGAACGTGGCGGTGAGCATTCGCCTGATGGAAACGCTCGCGGTAATCACGACGTTCGCCCATCGACCGGCCGACCGGGCAGCGCTGTTGCGGCAAGCCGAGATGATCCGGCGGGGGGCGTGGCAGAGCGTCCCCGAGCAAGAAGATCGCGAGGCATTGGAACAGAGCTATCGGGCGGTCAAGCAGGTGCTTGAGGCCTCGGTGCAGGAAAACTGATTGCCCGGACGCACGAAAGCCCGGCGAACTACCGGGCCTGATACTGGGTCCTGCTCGTGGATCGGAAGGCGTTCAGTGCCGGCCTTCGGCCACCTCTTCGATCAATTTCGCATTGAATGCCGGCAAGTCGTTGGGGTTGCGGCTGGTGACCAGGCCGTTGTCGACCACCACTTCCTCGTCGACCCAGACGGCGCCAGCGTTTTTCATGTCGGTCCGGATGCTGGGGTAGGACGTCACGCGCCGGCCCTGCAGCACGTCGGCCTCGACCAGCGTCCAGCCGCCATGGCAGATCGCGGCCACCGGCTTGCGCTGATCGAAGAAGCTCCGCACGAAGCTGACGGCCTTCTGGTTCTGCCGTAGGGCATCGGGGTTCATTACCCCGCCGGGCAGCACCAGGGCGTCGAAGTCCGACTCGCTGGCCGAATCCAGCGGCACGTCGACATCGAAAGTGTCGCCCCAGTCGGTGTGCTGCCAGCCTTTTACCCGGCCGTCGGCCGGCGAGACGATCTGGGCAGTCGCGCCGGCTTCTTCCAATGCGCGCTTGGGTTCGGTCAATTCAACCTGCTCAAAACCGTCGGCCACGAGTAACGCGACGCGTTTTCCTGTCAGTGTTTCTGCCATGGGTTGCCTCCTCGACAATGGTTGGATTACTGGTTTAACGGGGGCATGGAGCAGGAGAGTAGAAGACACGAGGCGGCTACTCAGTTTGTCTTTGCGACCCTGGTGCGCTGTTCACGCAATTCGATTACCAGCAGCCCCGCTTACCTCCGATCACTTTCACGGGCAATCAGGTGGAGCTGTCCAGCAGCCGTTTTGATGCGTGGACCGAATCAACGGCTTGTTAGCCGTTCCAGGGCGCCAAGGTAGACACCGAGGTCGGCCTTGCTATGCAGCACGAAGCGCAGGCGCTGTACCGTTTTCAGCGACGGCGCGGCGTCGACCACCGTGTCGATCGCGATGTTTGCGGCCGGTTCCACCGGGTAGCCAAAGGCGCCGGTGGAAATGGAGGGAAAGGCCACGCTCTCCAGCCCCGTCTCCTCGGCCCGGGCCAGCGCATTGCGATAGCAGGCGGCCAGCAGTTCGTCGGCCGGTTCGTCCATGCCGTAGACCGGCCCGAGACAGTGGATTACGTGCGGATTGGGCAGGTCGTGGCCGCCGCTGATCACCGCCTCCCCGGGGCGGATGGGCGCGAGTGGGGCGCATTCGCGGGCCAGCCCTGGTCCGGCGACCCGGTGGATGGCCCCGGCCACGCCACCGCCAGGCGCGAGTTGCGCGTTGGCCGCGTTGACCACCGCGTCCATGTCCGGCTGGTCGACGATATCGCCCTGGATGCACTCGATGGTGACACCTGCGATGGTTCGTGATGTCATCGGGATGCCTCGATTGATCGTTGCTCGGGTCTACTCCAAGTCGACATCGAAAGTGTAGGCAACGCTCGGACAACCTTCAGGGGGGGGGGCAGTTGACCGGGATTGCACTACGCTTGAGCCGGACCCCGCGAAGGAATCACACGATGCGACGTCTGTTGGCGCTCTGTCCGATCGTCTGCTGCCTGCTCCTGTCGCCGCTTGCCGCTCGGGCCGAATTCACCACGTCGGCGCAGACCTTTGTGCTGGATGAACGGAAAATCCGTTACCACGCGCTCGGCGATGCGCGGGCGTCGGTGGTGATCGTGCTGGGTGGTGGGCCGGGCTTTTCCAGTTGGAATCTCGAACCGGTCCAGCGGCGACTGGTCGAATTGGGCTACCGGACGGCGATCATGGACATGCTCGGAGTGGGGGAGAATGCGGCCAGCGGCGACGCGCTGACGGGGCAGGCCCTGCTGGATGCCTGGGTGGCCCAGATCGAAGGCTTGCGCCAGTCGTTGGTCGACGAGGGTCCGGTGGTACTGCTGGGTCATTCCTGGGGTGCGCTGATGGCGCTGCTCTACACACGCGCTCATCCTGACGCGGTTAAACATCTGGTGCTGCTCAATCCCGTCGACCCGGAACGCCGCGCGATGCGTGATGTGGTCGAGCAAATCGATCGGCGCCGGGCCAGGGAATTGGGCGAGGCCTGGGATGACGAGCGGGCCTGGGAGCAGCAAATGGGCGCAAGCGACGACACGGCAACGAGGGCGCGTCACCAGATAGAACGCGCGTTACCCAGCTACTTCCACGATTACGCGCGGGGCCAGCGGTATGCCGAGCAGTTCGATGCCTCGGATTTCTCCGCAACGTTGAACATCGAGGGCTGGCGGGCTTACCGGGCGAACCCGGTCGACTACGCTACGATCCGGGAATGGGACATCCCGATTGATTTTATCGGCTGTCGAAATGACCTGTTGATGCCCGAAAGCCTGGACTCCCTGCAGGCGAACCTGTCGTTGGCGCGGGTCGAGGTGTTAACGGGATGCGTACACTTTCCGTGGGAGGAAGTGCCAGGGCACTTCACCGAGGCGTTGACACGGATCGTGTCGCGGCCCGCCGGTCAGGAGGCCGGCGACGCCCCCTGACGATCAGTCTTCGTTCTTGTTTTCGTTGGCCGAGCCTTCGATAGCGTTGCCAAGGCTTCTGATGTCTTCGCCGAGGCCTTCCATGGTGTTGCAACCAGCGGTCAGGGCCACCAGGCCGGCGAGGAAGCCGATGCTGAGGAGTTGTTTGATCATGGCTGAGTCTCCGTGTGCGTTATGTGGGGCATCGTCGGCACGTGTGCGATCGATACCGCCTCGTTCTGTAATGCCGCGCCGGGGTCAGTGCGATCAAAAAGGCCACACCGTGTCGGGCATGGCCTCGATTCGCCCGGGTGGCAGAGGGCGTCAATCGTGCTCGGCGGCTTCGCCTTCGATTGATTCGCCCAGTTCCTGGGTATCCTGGCCCAAGCCTTCCATCGTGTTGCAGCCGGCCAGCAGGGTAAGCGAGCCTGCCATGGCAATCAGCATCGCAAGCCGTTTGAGAAATGTTTGAATCATTATCCGGTACCTCTTCCATTGTTCCCTACGGACACTCCGAGCGAACCGGCAAGGTTTCGGAGGTTTGAGCCGAAGATCACATCGTTGCCGATTCATTCGGGTAGTACCTAGGATAGTCCAATGGCAACAAGGTTCCCGATCGGATCCGTCGGTTCGGGTGAATGGATAAGGAGATGGCGTGGAAATACTGCTGATCGGTGTCCTGCTGCTGGCCGGTTTGGCCTTCGGCACATTGGGAAGCCATTACTTCGGTGTCCCAAGGGTGGTCGGCTACATCCTGATCGGGATGCTGTTCGCGCCGGCTCTCCTCGGCGGGCAGCTGGGCATGACGGATACCGAATGGACCCAACCGCTCGTATCGGTGGCCCTCGGCATCATTGCCTACGTGATTGGCGGGGCCATCTCTCTGGGACAGTTGCGTCGTCTCGGCTGGAGCATTGTCGGGGCGACGCTGGGCGAGGTTTCGGGTGCCTTCCTGGCGGTGTTTGGCGCCGTCCTGCTGCTGGGGCTGACGGTGGCCGACCTGCCGCTGTGGTCGTTCGCACTGGTGCTGGCTGCGGTCGCTCCTGCCACCGCTCCCGCGGCCATCGTGGCGGTGGTTCACCAATATCGGGCCCGCGGGAAATTGACCACCACGCTGCTCGGCATGGTGGCGATCGATGATGCGTTGGGAATCCTTATTTTCGCGCTGGTGATGGCCGCCGTGAGTAGCGGCTCACTCGGCGGTGCGCTGGGTATGGCCTTCTGGGAAATCGGCGCGGCCCTGATCGCCGGCGGTCTTGGCGGCTTTCTGATCGAGCGCCTGTCGCGCCGGTTTCATGAGCAGAGCATGCTGGTGCCGTTGCTGCTGGGAGGGATTCTCCTGATCGTCGGGCTGGCCGAATGGGCCGAGTTCTCGGCGCTGCTGGCGGCGATGGTGCTCGGCGTGTCGGTGCGCTGGTTTTGCGGCTCGCACGCCGAGCGACTGCTCGAACCGATCGAGGATCTGGAAGAAGCGGTCTTCGTCTTGTTCTTCACCTTCGCCGGCATGCACTTTGACCCGATGGGGGTGGTCGACTTTTGGCCGCTGATGCTGGCCTATTTCGTTGCCCGGGCGGTTGGCCTGTTCCTCGGTGGCGGCAGCGGCGCTCGATTGGCCGGGGCGCCCAGGGAGGTCTGGTCCAACGTCGGTTTCGGCCTGTTCCCTCAGGGGGGTGTCGCCATCGGGCTCGCGCTGCTGCTGACCCACCGCCCCGGGTTCTCGCAGGCCGGCGAAATTATCGTCAACCTGATCACGGCCACGACACTGCTGACCGAGTCGGTGGGGGCGATCTCGGTGCGTTATGGTCTGAGTCGGGCGGGTGAAATCGGTCTTGAACAGGCCGGAGGGAAGGCGAAATGAAGATCACCGACTGGTTGAAACGCCATCCTGTGAGCGGGGTGACGGTCGAGCGTGATGCCTCGCTCGAGGAAGCGGCGCAGGCCTTGCTCGAGGAACCCGAATGTCGGGATATCTACGTTATCGATGCCGATAGGCGTGTTGTCGGGCACTTGGGATTCCGGCACCTGGCCGGGGTGTTGCTGTCAGCGCACCGGCCGACACACAGCCGGCGCCAGATGCTCAATCGGGTTGCTCGTGGCCCGGTGCATGAATTCATGGATCAGCGGTTCATTGCCGCCCGTCTGGATGAGAGCGTCCACCACGTGCTGCATGCTCACATGGAGCGGCGGATCGAGGACATCCCGGTGTTGGACGAAGAGGGGCGCCTTGAAGGCGTGATCCGGCTGGTGGACCTGGTCCGTGCGGCTATCGAGCCGTCGGATGACAGTATCGGCTGAGCGTCAGACTCGAGGTTTGCCGGAGAGGTAGGAGGCCGAGGGGTCCACCAGAAAACGCCCCTCCATCGCCTTGCGCCCCAGCAGCATGCGAAAGCGCATGGTGTCGCGGTCCGTCAGCGTCAGCTCTATCGACTGCTCGATTTTGCCGATTACCAGCCGTGTGGCAATCACGTAGCGGTTTTCCCGGTGCCCACCGGAGTCCGAGACCTGGCGGCGGTCGAGCAGCTCTGCCTCGCAACGCACGCTGGTGTCGCTGTCGCCCTGAATGGGATGGACGCCGATGCGAACCCAGTCGCGCCCGTCACGACGGAAGGGTTCGACGGCAAACGCATGTAGCGCCGAGGTGCGCGCGCCGGTATCCACCTTCACCTTGATCCTCGCAATACCCAGATCGGGCAATCCTACCCATTCGCGCCAGCCCAAGTGGGTCAGTCGCTCGGTCGTGTCTGCGTCACTGGTCATGCCCTGCGATCCATCATGTCGGTCATTCCTCGGAGGCGTCCTCGTCGTCGGTGTGGTTGGCGTGGAAATCCTCGACCTTGCCGGCGACCTCGCTGACGTCCCCCTTGAAGCGGGCGATGTGATAAGCGGCGTCGCCTTCGTGGACCAACGGGCGTTCCAGCCGCCCGATCACCACGCCGTCGCTGGGGGAGACGATCGACTCGCGCCGACCGCTGTAGGCGTCATCGACGTATCCCAGCGTGGCGCCGCGGGCGACCTGCGCGCCCAGTCGTACCACGGTGCTGAGCATGCCGCTTTCCGGCGCGCGTACCCAGAGGCTGCGCCGCGAGACGAAAGGCTCCGGCCGGGGAGTCTTGCGCCGGGTTGGCGGTAGCATGTCCAGCGCGCGCATCACGTTGAGCACGCCCTGGGCGCCGGCCCGGATGGAGACCTCGTCGAAGCGCAGCGCCTCGCCCGCCTCGTAGAGCAGGGTGGGGATGCCCAGTTCACCGGCAGCTGCCCGCAGCGAGCCGTCACGCAGCGAGGCATTGAGCAGCACGGGGACATCGAAGACCCGCGCCAGCCGCAGGGTCTCGGGGTCGTCGAGGTCGCCGCGGATCTGCGGCAGGTTGGTGCGGTGGATCGCGCCGGTGTGCAGGTCGATGCCGTGACTGCAACGGCTCACGATCTCCTCGAGGAACAGGTTGGCCAGGCGAGCGGCCAGCGAGCCCTCGTCCGAGCCGGGAAAGGAGCGGTTGAGATCGCGCCGGTCGGGCAGGTAGCGGCTTTCGTGGATCAAGCCGTAGGCGTTGACCACCGGCACGGCGATCAGCGTGCCGCGCAGGCGTTGCAACGTCCGGGTCTTGAGCACGCGCCGGATGATCTCCACGCCGTTGAGCTCGTCGCCGTGGATGGCAGCGCAGACGAACAACGTCGGGCCGTCACGGCGGCCGTGGATCACGTGCACCGGCATGGACAGGGCGGTGTGTGAGCTCAGGCGCGGCATTTCCAGGTCGACCAGGGCGCGACGCCCCGGTTCGATGCGCCGCCCGGCGATTTCGAAGGCCTCGCGCATGCAATCAGCCCCGCCCGCGGGTACGGGTCAGGCTGCTCCCCGAGCGCCGCTCGGCCAGCTTTTTCTCGATGAACTGGATCTGTGTGCCGGCAATGTCCTTGCCGGTGGCCGCCTCGATGCCCTCCAGCCCCGGCGAGGAGTTGACCTCCATGACCACCGGGCCGTGGTTCGAGCGCAGCAGGTCGACACCGGCGACGTTCAGCCCCATGGTCTTGGCGGCCCGCACGGCCGTGGAGCGCTCCTCCGGGGTAATGCGGACAAGGCTGGCCGACCCGCCACGGTGCAGGTTGGAGCGGAACTCGCCTTCCTTGCCCTGGCGCTTCATCGCGGCCACGACCTTGTCGCCGATGACGAAGCAGCGGATGTCCGCGCCACCGGCCTCTTTGATGTACTCCTGCACCAAGATGTTCGCCTTCAGGCCCATGAAGGCCTCGATGACGCTCTCGGCGGCCTGGTTCGTTTCGGCCAGCACCACGCCAATGCCCTGCGTGCCCTCAAGGAGCTTGATCACCAGTGGCGCACCGCCGACCATCTTGATCAGGTCCTCGACGTCGTCCGGCCGGTGGGCGAACCCGGTGACCGGCAGGCCAATGCCCTTGCGCGACAACAGTTGCAGCGAGCGCAGCTTGTCGCGCGAGCGACTGATCGCGACCGACTCGTTGAGCGGGAAGGTGCCCAGCATTTCGAACTGGCGCAGCACCGAGGCGCCGTAGAAGGTTACTGATGCCCCAATGCGCGGGATGACCGCGTCGAAGTTGTCGAGCGTCTCGCCCTTGTAGTGCACCTTGGGCTTGTTCGAGGTGATGTTCATGTAACAGCGCAGCACGTCGAGTACCCGCACCTCGTGGCCACGGTCGGTGGCGGCCTCGACCAGGCGTTGCGTCGAATACAGCTTGGGATTGCGCGAGAGAATGGCGATTTTCATGCAGGCATCCGGTTGTATCGTTTTGGAAGGGCTCGGTGGCGAGCGATAACCCAACTGTAGGAGAAAACCCGCGTGGTTGGCAGCGGAAATCGGCCGGGGGTCGGGATGTCGGGGATTCGCAAGCGAAGGGCAGAAGGTGCGCCGAGTCTGGCCTGAACCCATCTCTCGGTCCAGGCGTTTTCCCGCCGGGGCATCCGGGCGGCGTGTCTGGGCCTTTACCTATTTCAGGGCCTCGAAGCTCGCGATCAGGTCAAACAGCTCGGCATCGATGCCGCTCTGGCGTTGCCGATGGAATGAGGTGTTCAGCCGCTCCAACAATTCCTCGATATTCTTGTCTGCGCGCTGCATGGCCGCCAGACGGCTGGCGTTCTCGCTGGCGAGGGATTCGGCACAGGCACGAAACAGCGAGACGAACAGGTATTCCCTCACCAGGGCCTGCAGCGCCACGCGGCTGTCGCCCACCACTTCCGGCAGGTTGTCGGTGGGCCACGGGGTCTCGATTAGGGACACGATCCAGAAGCGATCCAGGGGCAGTAGGCGCTGACGGACCGGCTCGAACACGGCGCCTGAGGCGGGTTGATTGTAGAAGAGCTGCATGTCGGCATGCTCGGCCTGTGCCAACAGGTTTTCGTTGGCCATTAGTATCCGCCCCACCAGGGGAGGAATGGCCTTGACGGCATTGGGCACGTCGAAGCGCCCGCTGATCGCCAGACCGGCATCCGTCAATCGACTCTCTACCCGCTCGCCAACGGCCCACAGGTGCAGGGAAGCCTCCCGGCCGCGCAGATGCTCCAGTGTGAAGTCGGCGATATTCTCGTTGAACTGCCCGGCCAGCCCCTGATCGGAGCCGAAGACGACCGCGATCAGTGGGCGCTGTTCGTCCCGGCGTTCCGCGGGCGGGGAGATCATGGCGTTTTGCTGGCGCAGACAGGCCGTCAACCCCAGTGAGACGGTGCGGTAGTAATCGCCCACCGACTCAACGGACTGCTCGAATTGCCCGATGCTGGATGCCGCCATGGCCTTCATGGTCTGGACCACCGAATGCAGGTCCTTGGCGTTGTCGATCTTGCGGCGCAGATCCACGGCATGGCCGGTCATAGCCGCGACTCCGACTGGTCGTCGCCTGGGTCCTCGTCTGTTTCGCCGAGGAATGGCTGCAATGCCTCACGCGCGGTCTCGATGATCGATGTCCGCTGCGCCTCGGAGAGGGAGGTGCCAGCGGCCAGGGATTTCCTGAGGGATTCGTCCAGGTCGGCCACAATGGATCGGACCCGTCCTTCCGCTTCGGGCATCTTGGCCAGCGGGATTTCGTCGAACAACTGCTCACTCAGGGCCACCATGAGCACGATCTGTTCGGCGAGTGACACGGGTTGCGCCTCGGGCTGTTTGAGGCAGGCGCGGATGCGTCGTCCATGCTCGATCACCCGGCGCGTTTCCTCGTCCAGGCGGGCGCCGAAACGGGCGAAGCTCTCCAGTTCCTCGAACTGGGCATAGGCCAGCTTGAGGTCGCCCGCCACTTCCCGCAATGCCTTGCGTTGCGCCTTGCCGCCTACGCGGGACACCGACTTGCCGACATCGACGGCCGGCAGCATGCCCAGTTCGAACAGGGAGGGCGAGAGGAAGATCTGGCCGTCGGTGATCGATATGAGATTGGTGGGGATGTAGGCGGAAATGTCCTGGGCCTCGGTTTCGATGATCGGCAAGGCGGTCAGGGAGCCGCCCCCTTTCTCCGGACGCAGGTGCGTGGCCCGTTCCAACAGACGCGAATGGATGTAGAAGATATCCCCCGGGAAGGCCTCGCGTCCCGGCGGCCGGCGCAGCAGCAGCGACAGCTCGCGGTAAGCGCGTGCGTGCTGGGTCAGGTCGTCGTAGACGATCAGCACGTCTTGGCCATCGCTCATCAGATATTCGGCGATGGTGGTCGCCGCGTAGGGCGCGATGTAGGCCAGACCGGGTGCCTCGTTGCCCTCGGTTACCACCACAGTCGTGTATTCCATCGCCCCGTGGGCCTGCAATGTGGCCACGGCCTTGGCCACCGAGGCGGTGCGCTGCCCGATCGCGCAATAAACGCAAAAGACGTTCTTGCCGCGCTGGTTAAGGATGGTGTCGATCGCGATGCTGGTCTTGCCGGTCTGACGGTCGCCGAGAATCAGTTCACGCTGCCCTCGGCCGATGGGAATCAGGGCGTCGATCACCTTGAGCCCCGTCTGTAGCGGGATCGAGACCGGGGCGCGATCCATGATCGCCGGTGCAGTTCGCTCGATCGGCATGCGTCGGCTGGCCTGCGGGGGGTGCCCCTCGTCGAGCGGCCGACCGAGTGGGTCGACCACCCGTCCGATCATGGTCTCGCCCACCGGCACGTCCATGACCCGGCCCGTGCGTTGGACTTCGTCGCCTGCCTGCAGGTGGCGGTACTCTCCCAGGAGCACCACGCCGATTTCCTGCTCGTCGAGATTGAAGGCGATGCCGAAGATCCCTCCCGGGAACAGTAGCAACTCCTCGTAGCCCACATTGGGCAGACCGCTGACTCGCGCGATGCCGGTGGAAACGCTGATGACCTGGCCGACTTCGCGCACGGCCATCCGCGGCTCGAAGGATTCCCGTGCCTGCTCCAGGGCGTCGAACCCCTGGTTCAAGGCATGTCGCAGGTCGTCGCCGGCAATGGTCATCCGGACGTCTCCTCTGACGCGTCCGACTGGCGATCACTGGGTTTTCTCGACGAGTTGCCCGCCTCGCGGACATGCGCCTCAATGCGTTCGACCAGGTGGTGCTCCAGGGCGTGCAAGTATTCCTCGATGCTCCAGCCGAGCTTGTGTCCGCTGCCGACCAGTTCGATCCCGCCGATGATCTCGGGGGCTGTCTCGAAGCGGATGGAGATCGGCGTGTCCATGGCCTCGGTGAGCGCCTCACGCAATCGCGTCTGCTGTGCCTCGGGCAAGGGGAAAGCGCTTCGCAGCCTGATCGCCTCGCTGGAGCCGGCCAAGTCGTCGGCCAATTCCTGTCGGTTCGATTCGTCAAGGCCTTGCAGGCGGTCGAGGAACACGTCGGTCATGGCCGATTCCAGGCTTTGATTGGCCAGGTCCTCCAGCGCCTGTCGACTGATGGCCAGCACCTCGGCACGCGCCTTGCGCACGATGTCCTGGCTCAGGCTGTCCTGCTCGCGGCGCAATGCCTCGATCTGCTTGGCGCGCAATTGCTCGGCGGCCCGTCGCGCGGCATCCATCAAGCGGTGGCGCTTCTGACTCGCTTCCCTGGCTACCTGCTCGAGCCGTTCATCGCGTTGGCGCTCCAGGTCCGCATTTTTTTCTTCGAACCTCTCGCGCTCGCGTTCGGCCTCGGCGCGGGTCTCTTTCGCCTCGGACAGGTTCGCGGCAATGCGCTCCTCGCGGGCATCGATGGCACGCAGTATCGGTCGATACAAAAAGCGCTTGAGTAGCCAGACCAGGATCACGAAGTTGATTATCTGGGCCCCGATCGTGTACCAGTCAATCAACATGGATCAGCCGCCGCTCGCCGCGAGGAAATGGTTCCAGAAGGGGTTGGCGAAGATCAGGATCATCGAGACCACGAAGCAGTAGATCGCGGTGGACTCGATCATCGCCAGCCCCACGAACAGCGTCCGGGTGATCGCCTGGGCGGAGTCCGGCTGTTGCGCGAGCGAGGTCAGGGCATTGGCAACCGCTCGCCCCTCGCCGAGAGAGGGTCCCAACACGCCGATACCCAGCGTGAGGCCGGCGGTGACGATGGAAGCCACCGCGATAATCGTCATGCTGTCCATGGGGTCTTTGCTCCTGCGGTGATGGTCATTGGCTGGACTGCTCGGCGGTTTCCACTCGACGTACCCGCGTGGCGGCGGCGATGTAGACGGTGGCCAAGATAAAGAAGATATAGGCCTGGACCATTCCCGTTAGCAAGCCGAGCGCGGCCATCACGATCGGAAACAGAAACGGGGTGATGGTCAGGAGGATGCCGATGATCATGGCTCCGCTCATCATGTTGCCGAACAGTCGCACCGCCAGTGCCAGCGTTCGAGAGAGCTCGCCGATGACGTTGAATGGCAGCATGATGGGCGTGGGGCGGGCGTAGGAACGCAGGTAGCTCGCCAGCCCCCGTTCCGAAATGCCGTAAAAGGGCACGGCCACGAACACGCTCAGGGCGAGCGCCACGGTGGTCGACAGCGATGCGGTGGGCGACTGGTAGCCGGGGATCATTGTCAACAAGGCGCAGATTGCGATGAAAAGAAACAGCGTGCCGAGAAATCCCAGGTACTGGCGTGGCTCGTCGAGGCCGACGTCCTTGACCTGTGTCTCGATCTGGATCACTACCACCTCGAGCAGGTTCTGCCAACGTGAGCGCGTTTCGCCGGTCGACAGTCGAGAAGTGATCAGCCAGCTCCCCGCCACCAGCAGGAGCATGGTGGCCCAGGTGAATGCGATCGTGGCGTTGAGCTTGAGCCAGCCGTATTCCCAGAACAGGATCCCGTCAGGACTCAGAAGCATCCTCAGCCCCCCTGTCTGGGTTGGGTTGCCGGTGATTCGGCGGCGCTGCCGGGTCGTGTCCACCGGAGTATCAGCCAACGCGCGATCAAGAACCCCAGCAGCGAGGCAATAACCCGGGGCCAGTCACCGTCTGCCGCTATCAAATAGAAGCCGCCCACCGCCCCCGCCATGCGAACCAGAAAGCTGGAAACGAACAGGCGGGCGGGGTGCCGCGACGAGGCGCTCCGGCGCACCGTCCACCAGAGACCGCCGAAGAAGAATAGACCCAGCGCGATGCCGGCGAGGCATGCCAGTAGCCATATCAGGATGTCATTCATCGCCGTCTCCCCCATCGCCTTCACCCCGTGTCTGCTGAATGGCCTTGTCTTCCTTGGCCACCCAGCGCCAGGCATTCAGGCAGCCGAGCGTTAGTCCGGCTACCAGCAGCGCCAGCGTCCAGGAAAACGGCGCGGGATGGTGTTCGTCCAGCCACAGGCCCAGCATTGCCCCCAGCAGGGTGGGCACGGCCACCGACCAGCCGACCAGGCCCATCATGCCCAGACCGAACCAGACGCCGTGGGTGGTGTCCCGCTGGGCGGTCAGCTTGCGAGCCGCCTTGGCACCGACCGTTCGGCTGAACGCATCGCCCTGATTGCGTTTCTGCTGGTCGTCCGGATCCCGCTTGTCAGTCATGGTGGAACTCCGCCAGTCGTCGGATCAGGCCGCTCTCCAGTTTTGTCATCACCGAGCGGACGTCTTGCTCCTGTTCGCTCAAGGTCATGAACTGTTGTTCGACTGCCTCGCGAAGGCGTCGAAGGTCCTTGCCGCTCAAGGCGTTGCGCACCGAAACACGCAACTCGCTGCCCGTCTTGACCAGTATGCCTTCATCCACCGCCACAAAGACCTCGCCGTCGCCCGGCGTTTCGAAGGTCAATATCCCGGGTTCCAGCGCGGCCACGCAATCCAGCCGCCGCGGTAGGATGCCGAAGGATCCCGAGCGGCTCTCGGCCACCACACGGGAGACCGTGTCGCGTTCCAGGAAAACCTCGAATGGCAGCAGAATCCTAAGCTTCATGGAGGTCGTCGGCACGAGAATCCTCCGTGGTGGTCGATTCGCTGTCGTCACGGCTGTCGCTGTCGGATGACGAGCGCCGCCGGTTCTTCTCGTGGGCCTCGTCGACTGTCCCGATCATGTACAGCGCACTTTCCGGCAGATCCATGAACTCGTCGGCGAGAATGCGTTCGCAGCCGTCCAGCGACTCATCCAGGCTGACCAGTTTTCCCGGTTGCCCGGTGAACTGTTCAGTGGTGAAAAACGGTTGGGTGAGAAAGCGCTCCAGTCGCCGAGCCCGGGCCACGATCTTTCGATCCTCCGGCGAAAGCTGTTCCAGCCCGAGCATGGCGATGATGTCCTTGAGTTCCGCGTACTGGGCCAGGGTGCGGCGTACCTCCCGGGCCAGCCGGTAGTGACGTTCTCCGATCACGCTGGGGGTGGCCATCTTCGACCGTGACTGCAACGGGTCGGCGGCTGGATAGAGCCCCTCAGCGGCGCGTTTTCGCGAGAGCACGATCGAGGCGGACAGGTGGGAGAAGGTGTGCACGGCTGCCGGGTCGGTGAAATCGTCCGCCGGCACATAGACCGCCTGGATCGAGGTGATTGCACCGGTGTCGGTGTTGGCGATGCGCTCTTCGAGCTCCGCCAATTCCGTGCCCATGGTGGGTTGATAGCCGAGCCTCGATGGCATTTGTCCCATCAGGCCGGAAACCTCGGAGCCGGCCTGGATGAAGCGAAAGATGTTGTCCATCAGCAGCAAGACGTCGCGGCGCTCGTCGTCGCGGAAATACTCAGCCATGGTGAGGGCGGCATGCCCGACGCGGAACCGGGCCCCGGGAGGCTCATTCATCTGGCCGAAGACCATCGCCATGTCCGACAACACCCCGGCCTCCTTCATCTCCCGATAGAGCTCCTCACCCTCGCGGCAGCGTTCGCCCACGCCGCAGAAGATGCTGACCCCTTCCTGGTGCTCGACCATGTTGTGGATCATCTCGGTGAGGAGCACGGTCTTGCCCACGCCGGCGCCGCCGAAAAGCCCGGCCTTGCCGCCGCGCTCCAACGGCATCAGCACGTCGATGATCTTGATGCCGGTCTGGAAGATCTCCGAGCGGGTGGAGCGACGTGCCAGCGGCGGTGGCGGGTGATGGATGGAGCGCCACTGCATCCCCTCGGGCTGTGGGCCGCGATCGATCACGTCGCCGAAGACATTGAACATCCGCGACAACCCCTCTCGCCCCACGGGGGCTTTCAGCGGTTCGTCGGTGCTGGTCACCGCCATCCCGCGGCTCAAGCCCTGGGTCGGTGTCAGGGCCACGCCGCGCACGCGATGGGCGCTGACCTGCATCAGCACCTCGATCACGATCTCCTTTTCCGCGCCGGTGCGCAGAATCGTGTTGATCGGCGGCAGCTGCTCTTTGAAGTGCGCCTCCACCACGCTGCCGCGGACCGAAACGATGACGCCGTCGACGGTTTGACTCATCGGATGCTGACTCCCTCGATCGGGCTGATCGACCTTCCAATAGGGTAGGCAATAGCGGTCGGCATCACAGCCGTTTTGCCTGGCCTCCGTGGGACAAGGCAAACCCGTTTGCCGGGGCGTCGGTCATCAGGAGGGGAACTGCATAGGTGAGGGCGGAGCGAGAGGGGTGGCCAGACTGACCTTTGGCCCGCTTGGTGGCGCGGCCGGGTACGCATTGACGAGGCGGTTTCCGCGGGGCGTGTGCGGAGACATGCCGGCGTCATCTGATTGGTGCGGGTGGCCGGACTCGAACCGGCACGGCCTTTCGGCCTGCAGATTTTAAGTCTGCTGTGTCTACCAATTCCACCACACCCGCGATGGGAGTCGGCCGAACAAGGTGCCCGGCGGCGGGCATTCTATCGCCTTTTCCACTACCCAGCGAACGCCATGCATGCGAGGGCAGGTGCGTTACACTCACGCGTTCGATTCATTCAGTACTGCCCGGAGTCACCCGCGATCATGTCAGAAGCCAACGGTCCCAATGCCAATGGTCACCATCCCGCGTTCAGTCTGGTGCGCTCGGTTCCCATCAAGGCGCTCAACCTGACCGTCGACGAGTACCGGCACGACAAGACCGGCGCCCGGCACTATCACCTGGCCACCGACGACGATCAGAACGTGTTCCTGGTCGGTCTGCGCACGGTCCCGGAGGATTCCACCGGCGTGGCGCACATCCTCGAGCACACCGCGCTGTGCGGCTCGGAGCGATTCCCGGTGCGCGACCCGTTCTTCATGATGATCCGCCGGTCGCTCAACACCTTCATGAACGCCTTTACCTCGAGCGACTGGACGGCCTACCCGTTCGCCTCCTGCAACGAGAAGGACTTCTACAACCTGCTCGACATCTATCTGGACGCGACGTTCTTCTCGCGTATCGACGAGCTCGATTTTCGCCAGGAGGGCCACCGGGTCGAATTCAAGCAGTGGGATGATCCGAGCACGCCGCTGACCTTCAAGGGCGTGGTGTTCAACGAGATGAAGGGCGCGATGAGCGACTCGACCTCTGTGCTCTGGCAGACGCTCTCGCGTGAACTGTTCCCGGACACCACCTATCACCACAATTCGGGTGGTGATCCGGAGCGGATTCCGGATCTGACCTACGAGCAGATGGTGGCGTTCTACAAGCGCTTCTATCACCCGTCGAACGCCGTGTTCATGACCTATGGCAACCAGCCGGTCGAGCGGCTGCAACGCGAGTTCCAGGAGCGGGCGCTGGCGCGCTTCGAGCAGATCGATCCCGATTCGGCCGTGCCGCTCCAGCCGATCTTCGCCGGCCCGAAACAGGTCGAGGACGTCTATCCGTTCGACGAAGACGACACCGCCGAGAAGACCCACGTCAACGTCGGCTGGATGCTCGACGAGAGCGCTGATCTCGACGCGCGTCTCGAGGCGCAACTGCTCGAAGGCGTGCTGCTGGAAAACAGCGCCTCGCCGCTTCTGCGCGCGCTGGAGACCACCGATCTGGGCGCTGCGCCGTCACCGGTGCTGGGGCTGGAGGATTCGCAACGGCAGATGGTGTTCGTCGCCGGGCTCGAGGGCAGCGAGGCCGACCGCGCCGAGGCCGTGGAAAAGCTGATCCTCGACACGCTCGCCGAGGTGGTGGAAAAGGGCGTCGACCCCGACATGGTCGAGTCGGTGCTCCATCAGCTCGAGCTCGAGCAGCGCGAGATCACCGGCGATGGTTTCCCCTACGGCCTGCACCTGATCGTCCAGGCGTTGCCGGCGGCGATCCACGACAGTGATCCGATCAACCTGCTCGATCTCGAGCCGGCCCTCGAGCGCCTGCGTGCCAAGGCCGCCGATCCGCAGTTCATCCCCAATCTGGTCCGTCGCCTGCTGCTGGACAACCCACACCGCGTGCGGCTGGTATTGAAGCCGGACATCGAGCTGTCCGCGCGCCAACTGGCCGCGGAGAAGGCGCGGCTGGCGGCGATGCAGGACACGCTCTCCGACGACGACAAGCACCACATCATCGATCAGGCCAAGGCCCTGGCCGACCGCCAGGCCGAGGAGGGCGACCTGTCGCTGCTGCCGACGGTGACCCGCGAGGATATCCCCGAGGACATCGACATCCCGCAACCCGAGCAGTTCGTTCACCAGCCGTCGAGCCAGCGCTGGTACAACCGCAGCACCAACGGCCTGTGCTACCTGCAGCTGGCGATCGACCTGCCGCACCTGGATCACGACGAGCTTGAATTGATGCCGGTCTACACCGGCCTGCTCACCGAGATGGGGGCGGGCGATCGCGACTACATCGCCATGGCCGAGGCGGTGACCGCCAAGACCGGCGGCTTCTCATCGAACGCCTCGGTGCGCGCCGGTATCGATGATGTCCACCGGACCAGCGGCTTCTGGCTGCTGTCGGGCAAGGCGCTGGTGCGCCACGCCAATCCGATGGTCGACCTGTTCCACCAGCATCTTGATGCCGCGCGCTTCGACGAGATCGACCGCATCCGTGATCTGGTCAGTCAGATGCGCTTCGGCACCGAGCAGGGTGTCTCCGGCCGCGG
Organism: Halothiobacillus sp.; assembly: GCA_016278265.1. Classification (GTDB taxonomy): domain Bacteria; phylum Pseudomonadota; class Gammaproteobacteria; order Halothiobacillales; family Halothiobacillaceae; genus Guyparkeria. Next base: position 274,475 of record JADQCE010000001.1, read on the forward strand.
TCACGTGCATGCCATGCTGCTCGCCACCTCGGGCATGTCGGCCCGCGCGGCCATGCGACACCACACCGCCGGGGTCTCGGCCGTGCGGCGCATCAAGTCGATGGACGATGGGCTCGAGCAGGCGGCTTCCCGTTACGATCTGGCCGAGCGACTGGCGCGGCTGCACGAGAAGCTCAAGGGCGGGCTGCGTCACTACAACGTGGTCACCGAGCGGCGTCACTTTGCCGAGATGGCCCAGGCCCTGCGCCCGCACATGCGCCAGGGGCAGACGGACCAGCCGTTTTCACTCGGTCATCACGAGGCGCAGGTGCGTGAGGCCTGGATCGGCAACCTCGCGGTCAACTACTGCGCCAAGGCGCATGCCTGTGTGCCGCCCAAGCACCCGGACGCGGCTGCATTGGCCGTACTGGGTGGCTTCATGCGCAACGGTTTTCTGCACACGGCCATCCGCGAGAAGGGCGGGGCCTACGGTGGTGGCGCCGGTTATGATGCCGAATCCGGCAGCTTCCGCTTCTTCTCCTACCGCGATCCGCGTCTGGCCGAGACGCTCGACGATTTTGATCGCGCGGTCGACTGGGTGGTGGACAATACTCACGAGGACCGCACCGTCGAGGAGGCGATCTTTGGCGTGATCGCCTCGATCGACAAGCCGGGTTCCCCGGCCGGCGAGGCGAAGAAGGCGTTCATGGACACGCTGCACGGGCGCACGGAGGATGACCTGCGCGAGATTCGGGCCCGGGTGCTCGATGTCACCCAGGACGATCTCAAGCGGGTGGCGGAAACCTACCTCAGGCCCGAAACGGCGTCGGTCGGCGTGCTGGCCGGTCCGTCGCGCGAAGAGGACCTCAAGGCGCTGGATCTGCGGATCGAGCGCATCTGAGCCGAGTCATTCCCTAGGGCGGGTGCTAGTGGTGAATCGAAACGAATCAGGGCAGGGGGATGCAACGATGCGCTGGATGATCTGGATCGGGGTGGCGGCGAGTCTGCTGGTCGCCTATTTCCTGTTGCCCATCCTCAGCCCCTTTGTGGTGGGTTTCATCATCGCCTATCTCTTCAATCCGCTGGTGACGCGACTGGATCGACAAGGCGTTTCACGCATGCTGGGGGCTTCGGCGGTTTTCGCCGTCGCCGGGTTGTTGCTGGTGCTTGCCCTGATCGTCATCGTGCCGGTGCTTATCGAGCAGAGCGGCCGCTTGGTGCGCGTTTTCCCCGAGTTTCTGGAGATGCTGCAGACGCGGATCATTCCCTGGTTCAACGAGAGGCTGGGGCTTGCGCTGGATCTGGGGCAGCTGCGCGAGATGCTCACGACCCACAAGGAGAGTGTAGGCAAGGCGACCGCCGAGGGGCTGGGGGCCGTCTTCGGCACGGGCTCGGCGTTGATGCTCTCGGTGATGAATTTCCTGCTGATTCCGGTGGTCGGCTTTTACCTTCTGCGTGACTGGCCGTTGGTGGTCGATCGGATCGAGCGCCTGTTGCCACGGACCTGGAGTACCACGGTGGTGCGCCTGACGCGCGAATCGGACCAAATGCTGGGCAATTTCCTGCGCGGTCAGCTGGCCGTGATGATCGCCAATGGGGTGACCTACTCGATTGGCCTGACCCTAATCGGGCTGAGTACCGGCATCGCGATTGGCATGTTTGCCGGGCTGGTGAGTTTCGTCCCGTATCTGGGCACCATCATCGGCGTGGCGCTGGCCCTGATTGCGATGTACATCCAGGCCGACAGCCTCTGGCCGCTGTTGCTGGTGCTGGGCGTGTTCGGTGTCGGGCAGGTGCTGGAGACAGTTGCCTGGCAGCCGCGTTTTGTCGGCAACGAGATCGGGATGCACCCGGTGGCGGTGATCTTTGCCGTGATGGCCGGTGGCCAGCTGTTCGGGTTTTTCGGCATCCTGCTCGCGTTGCCGGTCTCGGCGGTGTTGATCGTGCTGGGTAGGCACGCGCTGGAGTCCTATCAGCAAAGCCGCTACTACAGCGGAAGCAACGATCGGGCCTTGCCTCCCGGCGAAGATCGGGCCGAGGACTGAGCCGAATGCAGCAGATCCCGCTGGCGCTCGATCTGGTCACCCCGACGAGTTTCGAGGGTTTCATTGGCAACGAGAACCTGCTGCTCAAGGCGACCTTGGCCGAGCAGGCAACGGGTGCCGGCGAGGCGCAGGTGCTGATCCACGGGCCGGCCGGCGCGGGCAAGTCGCACCTGGCGCAGGCGGCCTGCTACCACGCCGGCTCGATGGGGAGGCCGGCCGCCTACTGGCCGTTGCGCCAACTGGGTGGTCAACTGGCCGCGGCCAGCGAGCAGATCGAGGCATTCGCCCTGGCGGTCGTCGACGATGTCGATGCCGTTATCGGTCAGGCCGAGGGGGAGTTCATGCTGTTCGACCTGATCAACCGGGCGCGCGAGGCCGGCGTGCCGCTGCTATTGACCGCCTCCCACCCGCCAACCGAGTTGCCGGTGAACCTGGCGGATCTCGCTTCGCGGCTTGCCTGGGGCGCGGTGATGGCCGTCCACCTGCCGGGTGACGGCGAAAAGATCGAATTGCTTCGGGCTCGCGCGCAGGCGCGAGGTCTGGAAATGCCGCATGGCACCGCGCAATGGATGCTGGGTCACCTGCCACGTGATGTTGGCGGGTTGCTGGAGGCGCTTGATCGGCTGGATCGCGAGTCGATGATCGCCAAGCGCCGGCTGACCATCCCGTTTGTGCGCGAGGTGCTGGTCGAAGGGGAGGGGTGACCTGAGAGGTCACCTGAGCAGAGGCGGGCTCGCGATCCGCTCAGAGGCTGTGGCGGACGATGCGCTGCTTGTCACGCTGCCAGTCGCGGTCCTTGAGGGTTGCGCGCTTGTCGTGGGCCTTCTTGCCTTCGCCGAGGGCGATCTCGAGCTTGACCCGGCCGCGCTTGAAGTACATCGCAGTCGGCACGATCGTGAACCCCTTGCGCTCGACCTGACCGGTCAGCCGGGCGAGTTCCTGCTCGTGCAACAGCAGCTTGCGGGTGCGGGTCGGGTCGGGTTGGACGTGGCTGGAGGCCTGCAGCAGCGGGGTGATCACCGCCCCAAGCAGCCAGGCCTCGCCATCCTTGATGATGACGTGGGCGTCGGCAATCTGGGCCTTGCCGGCGCGCAGTGCCTTGACTTCCCAGCCCTCGAGTACCAACCCGGCCTCGATGCGATCGCCGAGGAAGAAGTCGAACTTCGCCTTCTTGTTTAGCGCGATGGTGGACTGGCCGGTGGTGGGCTTGTTGCTCTTGCTCATGCTCGCATTCTAGCAGGATCTGTGTGGCTTCCCGCTGTCCGTGGACGGTTACGCGGTACCTGCCGGAGCTGCTTGGCCGCAGGGGCGCCATGGTGGTAGTTTTCAGCGGTTCGCCCGGTTCCTGGGAAAGGAACCCTGTCCGCCCAAACCGAAGAGGAAGCCCGGTGTCCGCACAACATCTCGAGAACCATCCGGAATGGAGTGGCCGGTTGGCCTTCATCCTCGCCTCAGCGGGCTCGGCCGTCGGTCTGGGCAATATCTGGAAGTTTCCCTACATCATGGGCGACAACGGCGGCGGGGCGTTCGTGATGATCTATCTGGCCTGCCTGCTGATCGTCGCCACGCCCATCCTGATCAGTGAAGTGATGCTCGGGCGTCGCGCCCGGTCCAACCCGATCATCGGCATGGGCAAGCTCGCCGACCAGGCCGGCGTGAGCCGCGGTTGGCAGGTGATCGGCTGGATGGGCGTACTCACCGGCTTTCTCATCCTGAGTTTCTACTCCGTGGTCATGGGCTGGGCGCTCTCCTACATCGAGAAGGCGGCCACCGGCGCCTTTATCGGCGCGTCCTCGGAAACCATCAAGGGGCTGTTCGACGGCCTGGTCGGCAATCCAGGGACTTTGCTGTTTTGGCACACGGTCGCCATGGTGATGACCGTGGCGGTGGTGGCTCGTGGCGTGCGTGGTGGGCTGGAACTGGCGACGCGGATCATGATGCCGTTGCTGATCGTGATCCTGGTGCTGCTGTTCGGCTACAATATCGGCACCCCGGGGTTCGCGCCCGCCATGGAGTTCATGTTCGCGCCGGACTTCTCGCGGGTGAACGCCGAGACCTTTCTGGTCGCGCTCGGGCACGCCTTCTTCACGCTGAGTCTCGGCATGGGCGCGATCATGGTGTACGGCTCGTACATGCCGCGGGGCACCTCGATCGTGCGCGCCGGTATCTGGATCATCGTGCTCGACACCGGCATCGCTTTGCTGGCCGGCATGGTGATCTTCCCGATCGTGTTCTCCAACGGCATGAGTCCGCAGCAGGGGGCCGGGCTGATCTTCCAGACGTTGCCGCTGGCACTCGGGCAGATGGAGTGGGGCTACTGGCTCGCCATCGTGCTGTTCGTGCTGGTGTCGATCGCCGCCTGGACCTCGGCCATCTCGCTGGTCGAGCCGGCGGTGTCCTATCTCTGGGAGCGCTTCGGCATACGTCGGCTGCATTCGGCGATCGCCGTGGGCGTGGGGACCTGGTCGCTGGGCGTGCTGGCGGCCCTGTCGTTCAACCTGCTCGGAGATTTCACCCTGTTCGGCAAAAACGTCTTCGGACTGCTGGAGTTCACCACCGCCAATATCCTGCTGCCGGCTGGCGGCATGCTGATCGCGATCTTCGCTGCCTGGCGGATGCCGCGCGCCGATTCGGCCGAGGAGCTGGGTCTAACCGGTTGGCGGTATCGGTTGTGGTGGTGGCTGGCGGCCGTCGTCGCCCCGCTGGGCGTGGCGCTGGTGTTTCTCAACGGGCTGGGGCTGTTCGGCTGATATCGCTGGGGTCCGTGAGGGGGCGGCGACTTTGCTAGAATGCGTTCCCGACCACAATAAAGGGCGGCCCTTCCCGGTATGAGCACCACCATCGAGCGACAGGTCGATGTGCCGTTTTCCGCGCTGCAGATGTACGCGCTGGTCAATGACATCGACGCCTATCCCGACTTTCTTCCCTGGTGCGAGCAGACGCGCATCCTGCAGGCAACAGGTGACGAGGTCGAGGCGAGCATCACCCTGAGGAAGGGCGCGATCCACAAGACCTTCGTCACCCGCAATCACAACGAGCCGGGCTCGCGCATCGTGGTCACCCTGGTCGACGGGCCGTTCCGTCATCTGGATGGGTTCTGGGGCTTCGAGGATCTGCCCGATGGCGGCTCGCGGGTGACCCTCGACATGCGCTTCGAGTTTTCCAACTGGTTGCTCGAACGGGCGATCGGGCCGGTGTTCCGCGAGATCGTCAAGAATCTCGTCGGCTCCTTCCGCAAGCGGGCATTCGAGGTCTACCCACGCGATTCGTCGGGCGGGGAAGACGGGGCGTGAAGGTAGAAGTGGCCTACGCCCGCCCGGACATTCAGATGCTGCTGGAGGTGGATGTCGCCGAGGGGGCAACCGTCGAAGAGGCGATCCGTCGCAGTGGGATTCTGGAACGCTTTCCCGAGATCGACCTGTCGCAGCAGAAGGTCGGCGTGTTCGCCAAGGTCGTGCCGCTCTCGCAGGCGTTGCGCGAGTGGGATCGCGTCGAGATCTATCGCCCGCTGATTGCCGACCCCAAGGCGGCCCGTCGCCAGCGTGCCCAAAACGACGGGGCCAGGAAAGTAGAGGCCAAGAAAGACGAGGCCAAGAAAGACGAGGCTCGGCCCGGCCGGAAACGGGCACCTTCTGACGCTGATGACCGGGAGGATGAAACGGCACCCGACACGAAAAAACCGGCGGAGTAGGCCTCTCGCCGGTTCAATCGTTTTATCGCTGTCACCGATGGGTCGGCGTGCAGCGGCGGGCCTTCGCACCTGTCCTTAGAGCGGATCCTGCGTCGGCGGGGTCGTTGGCAAGGGCTGACCGTCGTCCTGCGTTTCCAGGTCATAGGGGCTGTCGCCACTCTCCGAGCCGGGTCCCGGGCTCGTCGGGGCGTTGCTCGGAGAGGCGGCCTCGGCCTCGTCGGGCAACTCGGCACTGTTCATCGACGGCGCCTCGGCCAGATCCATGCCGTCACGGCGGATGGCATCCACGCGGCCAGTCGAGTCGTATTCGATTACCAGCGTGTGGCGGAAGGCTTCCTTCTTGCCGCGCTTGTCGTAGTAGATGTAGGTGTCGCGCTGGCCCTGATGGAAGATGTCGTTGAGGCTGGGTGTGCCGAGGATCGCGCGCACCTGGGACTGGGGCATGCCCTCGCGCAGCCGCTCGATTTGCCCCTCCTCGTAGATATTGCCCTGCTGGATATCCGGCTGGTAGACCTGGATGAAGCTGGGGACGTAGACCGACGAACAGCCGGCTAGCAGGGTGGCGACGAGCGGTAGCGTAAGGAGTGAGCGCTGCATGATCCTGGAAAACCTGTTCCTGATGGTCTGGATGGGCATTCGAATGCGCCCCAATGATACGCCGTCTGACGGGTGATGCCAGTCTACCGGTCCATGCGCCTCTCATTATCCGCGTGGTGCTCCGGTTCGCACGGTGTCTTCGGTTACAATCTCACGAGTACACGCAATCGAGGGTAGAAGTTTTGGATTCCAGCGAACTCAAGAAGGCCGGCCTGAAGGTCACCTTGCCACGGGTGAAGATCCTCGAAATCATCGAGTCCAACCCGGATTGGCACATGAGTGCGGAGGACGTCTACAAGGAACTGCTCGCGCGCGGCGAGGAGATTGGTCTGGCGACCGTCTACCGCGTGCTGACCCAGTTCGAGACGGCCGACATTCTCAAGCGCCACCAGTTCGAGGGCGCCAAGGCCGTTTTCGAGCTGATCTCCAAGGGGGATCACGATCACTTGGTGTGCGTGAAGACCGGCCAGGTCGAGGAATTCCACGATCCGATCATCCAGGAGCGGATCGCCATGATCGCCGATCAGCTCGATTTCGATCTGACCGACTACTCGCTGGTGATCTACGGCATCAGCCGCAAGGCGACCGGCAAGAAGTAAGCACCTCGCGATCGCGACACGACGATGCCCGCCCGGGCCTCCCCCCGGGCGGGCATCGTGCGTTTTGAGCCTTGCGTTCTGGTCTGGGGGCTCGGTCAGGCGGAACTTGCCAACAACTCGCGCGCATGTGCCCGTGTCTGTTCGGTGACCTCACGGCCGCCGAGCATGCGCGCGAGTTCCTCGACGCGCTCGTCGGCACCCAGGCCGCGCACCCAGGTGCGGGTCGAGTCGGCCTGTTCGTCCTTCTCGATCCGTGCCTGGTGGTGTCCGTGCGCGGCGACCTGCGGCAGGTGGGTGACGCACAGCACCTGGCGCGAATTACCCAGCGCACGCAAGTGGGCGCCCACGATCGCCGCGGTGGCCCCGCCGATGCCGGTGTCGACCTCGTCGAATATAAAAGTGCCCACCGGGTCATCGCCGGCGGTCAGTGTTTTTAGCGCCAGGCTCACGCGCGCCAGTTCGCCGCCGGAGGCGATCTGGTCGAGCGGGGCGACCGGCTGGCCGCGGTTGGCGCTGATCAGGAAGACCACCTCGTCGATACCGCGCTCGCCGCGGCGTTCGGCCAGTATCTCCGGCTGGGTCAGCTGCACCTCGAATTCGCCGTTGGGCATCCCCAGTTCGCGGATCGAGGTCTTGAGGCGCTCGGCCAGCTTGCGTGCGCCGGCCCGACGTTTCTCACTGACTTCGGCGGCAAGCCGGTCGTAGGCGGCGCGGTTCTCGGCCAGGCGGTCCTCGACCTCGCCCAGCGTGCTGCCGGCCTGCTCGAGTTGCTCGTATTCCTCGCGCAGATCCGCCACGTGTTGCTCGAACATCTCCGGGGCGACGCGATGCTTGCGCGCCAGGTCGTGTAGGGCATCGAGCCGAGCCTCGACGGTGGCCAGGCGTTCCGGGTCGGCATCCGAGGATTCCAGCCGGTCGCGCAGGCTGTCGACCGCCTCGGCGATCTGGATTTCGGCGGACTGCAGCGTCTCGATGACCGGGCCGAGCGCCTCGTCGAGGTCGGCGATCCGCGAGAGGGCCTGTTCGGCAGCGCCGATGCGGTCGTGGGCGTTGCCGTCGTCGTCGAACAGCGCGGCCATCTGCTCGGCCAAGACGTGGCGCCATTCGTCGAGTCTCGAGAGGCGCTTGAGCTCGGCATGCAGCTGGTTGAACTCGTCGGGTTGCGGGTCGACCCGCTCGATTTCCTCGAGCTGAAATTCCAGGAAGGCGAGCCGGTCGGCCCGCGAGGCCTGTTCGGCCTGGTGATTGGCGAGTTGGGCCTCATCGGCGTGGATCTGCCGGCTCAGGCGGCCGAGTGCATCGACCGATCCCTTGATGTTGCAGAAATGATCGAGCAGGGCGAGCTGGGTCTTCGGCTGCATCAACCGCTGGTTCTGGTGCTGGCCGTGGATGTCGATCAGGTGCCGGCCGATGCCCTTGAGGGTCTGCCCGGGCACCGGGCGGCCGTTGATCCAGGCCTTGGAGCGCCCGTCACGGGACAGGACCCGGCGCACGATCAGCGGCAGCATCTCGCCTTCCGGTTCCTCGCCCAGTTCTTGATCGTCGAGCCAGCGGGCCGCCGGGCTGTCCACCGGTAGCAGGAACTCGCCGGTGACCTCGCCCTGATCGCAGCCGGCGCGCAGCAGGTTCATGTTGGCCCGATCTCCCAGCAGCAGCCCGATCGCGTCGATCAGGATCGACTTGCCCGCGCCGGTTTCGCCGGTGAGCGCGGTCATGCCGGCGGCGAAATCGAGCTCGAGCTGGTCGATCAGGGCGATCTGGCGGATCGAGAGGGTGGTCAGCATGTCAGGCGGATTCCTTTGCCCGGTTAGCCCGGATGTTTCATGAAGCCGCGCGATGATCGCGCAGTATATTGATCGTACAAGGGATTTTCCGAAAGAGCGGCGTATCGGTGATTACGGCCGACTGAGGAAAATTCTTTGCACGGACAAGAGACAAGCGAGGGCGTGTGGATTTCATGAAATATCCGGGCTAGAACTTCTGCTCGCTCCAGCAGAGCTTGTCACGCAACAGGGAGTAATGGTCGTGACCGGCCGGGTGGATCAGGCGGATGTCGTGTTCGTATTTCGAGATCGCGAGCACGTCGCCATGCTCCAGCGGCTGGTTAAGTTGGCCGTCGAAACTGACCACGCCGCCGCCGCGCGAACCTTCCACCGGGCGGATCTCGATCAGGTGACGGGCATCGACCACGATCGGCCGGTAACTGAGCGTGTGCGGGCAGATCGAGACGATCCCGACCGCGTGCAGGTCGGGCGCAATCAGCGGGCCGCCGGCCGACAGGGCGTAGGCGGTCGATCCGGTCGGCGTGCAGACCACCACGCCGTCGGAGCGTTGCTGGTTGACCAGTGTGCCGTCGATGCACATCTCGAATTCGACCATTCGGGCCGGGTCGCGCATCTTGAAGGTGATGTCGTTGAGCGCGACCGACTCCATGATGCGCGTGTCGTTGCGCATCAGGCTGCCCTGCAGAAGAAAGCGGCGCTCGTCGCTGTAGCGACCCTCGAGAATGGCCGACAGATGATCTTGCACCTCGATTGGGCTGACGTCGGCGAGAAAGCCGAGCCGGCCTAGATTAACGCCCAGGATCGGCACGTCGTGCAGGCACAGTGAGCGCGCGGCGTTGAGCATGGTGCCGTCGCCGCCGATCACCACGATCAGGTCGCGATCGATCCGATCACGCGAGAAGCGGGGCGCCTTGATCGACGGGGCCGGGTTCTCGGCGTCTTCCTCCAGTGCCCACTCGACGCCGTGTGCCTCGGCCACCGCCACCAGGTTGCGGTACACCTCGGCCATCGCCTCGCCGCCGTCGGGCTTGAGGATGATGCCAAGACGCGAGAAGGCGGGGGCGCTGTCCGACGGTTGGCGGGTTGTCGGCGAAGAAGGTTTCATGACGTGTGCGCTCTTTTTGCCTGACGACTCAATGATTGCCGGAGGACCACTTCAGCCCGATGATGCCCACCACGATCATGGCGATAAAACCCAGTCGCGCGAGCGAGGCCGGTTCCTTGAACCAGAGGATGCCGAGGATCGCCACGCCGGTCGCGCCAATGCCCGTCCAGATCGCATAGGCGGTGCCCATGGGAATCTCGCGCATGGCCAGGGCGAGCAGATAGAAGCTGGCCCAGGCGATGATCAGCACCACAACCGACGGCACCAAGCGGGAGAAGCCGTCGGTGAAGCGCAACCCGGTTGCCCAGACGATTTCCAACAGGCCAGCGGCCAACAAGATGAGCCAGGGGTTCATGCCGTGGAGTGATCCTCGAATCCGATAGGTCGCGTCCGTCGTGAACCGGTGATCGGCCGGTGGGATGCGAAAGTCGGCCCAGTCTAGCAAAGGAACCCGCGTTTGAATCCGACTGCCGCGCGGCGCGCTTGGCACTCTCGCGGGGCGAGTGCTAGTTTAGAAACCCATTATGAGCGGGCCCGCGCGATTGCCGCCAACAAGCCAGAGGTTTCCAAATTCGCGTATGACTGATGCCTGGAGTGCACTGCCCGAGCGGGCACAGACCCTGCTGCGGGTGCTGATCGATCGCTACACCGACGAGGGCGCGCCGATCGGGTCGCGCGCACTGGCGCGCATGTCCGACCTGAATCTCAGTCCCGCGACGGTGCGCAACGTGATGGCCGATCTTGAGGATCTCGGGTTGGTGCGTGCGCCGCATACTTCCTCCGGACGTGTGCCGACCGAGCTGGCGTATCGCCTGTTCGTCGATTCGTTGCTGACCGCGCCCGGCAAGGCGCCGGTCGATGCCCGTCGCCTGGAGCGCATCCTGCGCGAGGCGGCAGAGGATGATCCGCAGCAGATGGCGGATACCGCCTCCAACCTGCTTTCGAGCCTGACGCAGTTCGCCGGGGTGGTGACCATCCCGTCGCGGGCCCGTGCCCTGTTCCGCCAGATCGACTTCGTCTCGCTGTCGCCCGGCCGGGTGCTGATGGTGCTGGTCACCAATGACGGTGGGGTGCAGAACCGCATCATCCACCCCGAGAAGCCCTACAGCCAGGACGAACTGACGCGCTTTGCCAATTTCCTCAACGAGCGGCTTAACGGACAATCCATCCAGGGTCTGCGCGAGACGCTGGTCGCTGAGCTCAAGAGCACGCGCGAGCAGATCGAGGGCAATCTCTCCGAGGCGATCACCCTGGCCGAATCGGCCGTCGAGGCCGTCGAGGACGAGGCCGGCGTGGCCGTGGCCGGCCAGGTCAACCTGATGGGCATCGACGAGTTGGGGGATGTCGATCGCATGCGGCGGTTGTTCAATGCCTTTGCCGAGAAACGCGAATTGGTCTCCCTGCTCGATCAGTGCGAACGCGCCCAGGGCGTGAAGATCTTCATCGGCCGCGAGTCCGGCTCGCCCACCTTCGACGAATGCGGCGTGGTAGGCGCCTCCTATGGCGTCGGCGACGAGGTGGTCGGCGTGCTGGGCGTGATCGGTCCCAAGCGTATGCCCTACGACCGCGTGATCTCCATTGTCGATGTCACCTCGCGGCTGCTCTCGAGCGCCTTGTCCCGCCAGTAAGCCTCGCCAGACCGATCGCTGTTTCCCAGGTCGGAGTCCTTCCCCTTGAAAAGATCGTGGATGCCCCAAGAGTCGGGTCATCAAACGAATTCATTGGTTTGGAGCCGCGCCCCGGCGGGGTCGGGGCGTTGCCGTCTCCAGCCAATCGTTTCAGCGCCAATTTCCATCCGCTTTTCAGGAGAGTTTCGATGACGGACAAGCCGGTCGATCAAGACGACATGAACCAGGAACCGCCCGAGCAGCCCGTCGAGGGTGGCGCACAGGCTCAGGCCGGTGATGCCAGTGAGCAGAGCGAGGTCGAGCGACTCAAGGCGCAGCTTGCCGAGAAGGACGAGGAAGTGCTGCGCATCGCCGCGGAGATGCAGAACGTGCGTCACCGTGCCGAGCGCGATATCGAGTCGGCCCGCAAGTTCGCCCTGGAGCGCTTCGTCGAGGGGCTCCTGCCGGTTGTCGATTCGCTGGAACTGGGTATTCAGGCGGCCGACAAGGAAAACGCCACACTGGAGAAGATCAAGGAGGGGGACGAAATGACCCTCAAGATGCTGATCCAGACCCTGGAGAAATTCGGCGTCCAGGCCGTCCATCCGATCGGCGAGCGATTCAACCCGGATCACCATCAGGCGATGAGCCTCCAACCGCACGACGGCGAGCCGGACAAGGTCGTCGACGTGATGCAGAAGGGCTATCTGCTCAAGGATCGCGTCGTGCGTCCGGCGCTGGTGGTGGTCTCGAAGCCCAAGTAAGGATTTCGAGGGCGGATTTCCTACGGGTGCCTTGAAAAATCACGGCGCGCCCGCAAGTCCAAGCACAAGAGCGGGTCCGGTGGCCATCGAGGCCGCGGGCCACGCCAACCGAATTTCGCATTCACGACAGAACTCTGGAGACATGATTTATGGGTAAGGTAATCGGTATCGACCTGGGGACGACCAACTCCTGCGTCGCCATCATGGACGGCAAGACCGGCAAGGTAATCGAGAACGCCGAGGGCGCGCGCACCACCCCGTCGGTGGTCGCCTATGCCAATGATGGCGAAATCCTCGTCGGTCAGCCGGCCAAGCGCCAGGCCGTCACCAACCCGGAAAACACGCTTTACGCGGTCAAACGGTTGATCGGCCGCAGCTTCGACGAGAAGGCGGTCCAGAAGGACATCAAGCTGATGCCCTACAAGATCGTCAAGGCCGACAACGGTGATGCCTGGGTCGAGGTCAACGGCAAGAAGATGGCCCCGCCGGAGGTTTCCGCGCGGGTCCTGATGAAAATCAAGAAGGACGTCGAGGCGTACCTCGGTGAAGAGGTGACCGAAGCGGTCATCACCGTGCCGGCCTACTTCAACGACAACCAGCGTCAGGCGACCAAGGATGCCGGCAAGATCGCCGGTCTCGACGTCAAGCGCATCATCAACGAGCCGACCGCGGCGGCGCTCGCCTACGGCATGGACAAGAAGGAAAGCGGCGATCGCAAGATCGCGGTCTACGACCTGGGTGGTGGCACCTTCGACGTGTCGATCATCGAGGTGGCCGACATCGACGGCGAGAAGCAGTTCGAGGTCCTGTCGACCAACGGCGACACCTTCCTCGGTGGCGAAGACTTCGACAACCGCCTGATCGATCACCTGGTCGACGAGTTCAAGAAGGAGCAGGGCGTCGATCTCTCCAACGACGCGCTCGCCATGCAGCGTCTGAAAGAGTCCGCCGAGAAGGCCAAGATCGAGCTGTCCTCGACCGAGCAGACCGACGTGAACCTGCCGTACATCACGGCGGATCAGAGCGGTCCGAAGCACATGAACATCAAGATCACGCGGGCCAAGCTCGAATCCTTGGTCGATGAACTGATCACGCGCACCATCGATCCCTGCAAGATGGCGCTCAAGGATGCCGGCGTCTCGGCCTCGGATATCGATGACGTGATCCTGGTCGGCGGTCAGACCCGCATGCCGAAGGTGCGCGACACCGTCGCCGAGTTCTTCGGCAAGGACCCGCGCAAGGACGTCAACCCGGACGAGGCCGTGGCCATCGGCGCGGCGATCCAGGGCGGCGTGCTTTCCGGCGGCGTCAACGACGTGCTGTTGCTCGACGTCACCCCGCTGTCGCTGGGTATCGAGACCATGGGCGGCGTGATGACCAAGCTGATCGAGAAGAACACCACCATCCCGACCAAGGCGAGCCAAACGTTCTCGACTGCCGAGGACAACCAGACCGCCGTGACCGTGCACGTGCTGCAGGGCGAGCGCGAGATGGCCTCGGGCAACAAGTCGCTGGGCCGCTTCGATCTCACCGAGATCCCGCCGGCGCCGCGCGGCCAGCCGCAGATCGAGGTGACCTTCGACATCGACGCCAACGGCATCCTGCACGTCTCGGCCAAGGACAAGGGCACCGGTCGAGAGCAGAAGATCGAGATCAAGGCGAGCTCCGGCCTGTCCGAGGACGAAGTCCAGCGCATGGTGGACGATGCCGCCGCGCACGCCGACGAAGACAAGAAGCAGAAGGAGCTGGTCGAGGCCCGCAACCAGGGTGATGGCATCATCCACACCATCGAGAAGGCGATGACCGACGCCGGTGACGCGCTGACCGACGAGGACAAGAAGCCGGTCGAAGACGCCATTGCCGAGCTGCGCGAGGCAATGAAGGGCGACGACAAGGCCGAGATCGACGCCAAGATCGAGGCCCTGTCCCAGGCCTCCGCCGCGGTCATGCAGAAGGCGCAGGCGGCCCAGGGCGGCGGCGATGCCGGTGGTCAGGCCGATGGCGGACAGGCGAAGCAGGACGACGATGTCGTCGACGCCGAGTTCGAAGAGGTCAAGGACGACGACAAGAAGTAAGTCGTCGACATCCTGACCAACGGATCATCCGCCCTTCGGGGTGGATGATTTTTTGTGCCTCGCGACCCGCTCGCGCGGCACACATTTTCCAAGACGGGTCGGCCCTTTTGTGGTGCGGCCTGTCACCGTATTCAGTCCCGCGCGGCGTTGTCGGGCGGGCGAAAACGAAGACATCCCTAGAGATCGACCATGGCAAAACGTGACTACTACGAGGTGCTGGGGGTCAGCAAGAATGCCTCGGCCGACGAACTGAAGAAGGCCTACCGCCGTCTGGCGATGAAGCATCATCCGGACCGCAATCCGGGTGATGAGCAGGCCGAGACCCTGTTCAAGGAGGCCAAGGAGGCCTACGAGGTGCTCGCCGACCCGCAGAAGCGCTCGGCCTACGATCAGTTCGGTCATGCCGGGGTCGATGGCCAGGGTGCCGGTGGCTTTGGTGGCGGCTTCGGCGGTGGTGCCGGCTTTGCCGATATCTTCGGTGACGTCTTCGGCGACATCTTCGGTGGCGGCCGCGCCCGTGGCGGTGCCTCGCGCGGCGCCGACCTGCAGTACAACCTCAAGCTCTCGCTCGAGGAGGCCGTACGCGGCACCACCGTCGAGATTCGCATCCCGACCACCGAGCCCTGCGAGACCTGTGACGGCAGCGGCGCCAAGCCCGGCACCGGCAAGACTACCTGCTCGACCTGTGGCGGCCAGGGCGCGGTGCGCATCCAGCAGGGTTTCTTCTCGATCCAGCAGCCCTGCCCGGACTGTGGGGGCGAGGGCCAGAAGATCGAGGACCCGTGCACCGACTGTGGTGGCACCGGGCGGATCGAGACGCAGAAGACGCTATCGGTCAAGATCCCGGCCGGGGTCGACAGCGGCGATCGCATCCGCCATTCGGGCGAGGGTG
This sequence comes from Halothiobacillus sp., assembly GCA_016278265.1. Classification (GTDB taxonomy): domain Bacteria; phylum Pseudomonadota; class Gammaproteobacteria; order Halothiobacillales; family Halothiobacillaceae; genus Guyparkeria. The sequence continues at coordinate 289,613 of JADQCE010000001.1, forward strand.
CGCCGGGTGAGAAGGGTGGTCCGTCGGGCGACCTGTACATCCTGATCGACATCAAACCGCATCCGCTTTTCCGCCGCGACGATGCCGACCTGCTCTGCGACATGCCGATCAGCTTCACTACCGCCGCCCTGGGTGGCGAGATCGAGGTGCCGACGCTCGATGGCAAGGTCAGCCTCAAGATCCCCGCGGAGACGCAGACCGGCAAGGTGTTTCGCCTGCGCGGCAAGGGTGTGCGTCCGGTGCGCGGCGGTACCCAGGGCGACCTGCTGGTGACCGTCCACGTCGAAACGCCCGTCAAACTCAACGACGAGCAGCGCGAACTCCTCGAGGCCTTCGAACGGTCGCTCGGCAGCGGCGAAGGCGTGGCCAAGAAGCATCGGCCGCGACAGCACTCGTTCCTCGATTCGGTCAAGCATTTCTTCGACGATCTGCGTGGTGACTGAGCGTGGTGGCGTGCCGTCCGGTGTATGCCTGCCGGCAACGGTTCGCGCCCACTGCTGTAAAGCCACTCGCGTTCAGGGCTAAGGCCTGTCTTCGAGCCGGGTCTCGGCCGAGGGTTGCCGGCCCATGTCCGGGCTCTGCCGCAAAAGCGGCGTGACCGGTGATGGTGGTCGGTCTCCCGTCCCCCGGAGCATCCCGGTGCCGGATTGACTTTGATGGTCGTTGTCTTTATATTCCGGTTCCCGCGAACATTGGCTTTAAGTAGTGATGCCGGGCCCCATATGGGGCTTTTTTATTTTTCCGGCTCCCGGTCTTGTGAAAAGGGCGGGCGTAACCAGCATAGGGTGCAGGCAGACGTGCAGAGAATCCCGGCGGCGATCGAGGACATGCTCAAACCGGTGGTCGAGGACCTCGGTTTCGAGTGGGTCGGCGGCGAGTTTCGCGGCGGCCCGGCTGGCCTGCTGCGCGTCTACATCGACCACGCGGATGGTTTGACGCTCGAACACTGTGCCGAGGTCAGCCACGCTCTGGCGGGCGTGCTCGACGTCGAGGACCCTTTCCAGAGCGCTTACCGGCTAGAGGTTTCCTCGCCGGGCGTCGAGCGGCCGATGTTTCGCACCGAGGATTTTGCCCGTTTCGTCGGGCACCGTGTGCGCCTGCGGCTGTACAAGCCGGTAGCGCAGCAGAAGAAGTTCGAAGGCGTCATTCAGGGCGTCGATGGCGAGGACATTTCCGTCCTCGTCGATGGGGTGGGCGATCTGGTCTTCCGTTTTGAGGAGGCCGAAAAGGCCCACCTGGTCTACGAGTTTGCCGACAACACCAAGCGTGGCCGCAACAAGCGTCAGAAGCGGCGCACGGCGCGGAAATAGAGCGATCTGGCTAGCAACATGAACAAAGAAATCCTTTTTGTCGTCGATTCGGTGTCCAACGAAAAGGGCGTCGACCGCGACGTCATCTTTGAGGCGATCGAGGCGGCGCTTGCCCAGGCAGCGCGCAAGCGTCACGGCGGTGACATCGAGACGCGCGTCGAAATCGACCGCGAAGACGGTAGTTACCGCACCTTCCGGCGCTGGATGGTGGTCGAGGGTGAAACCTCCGAACACCCGGAGCGCGAGATCATTCTCGAGGCCGCCCAGATGGACGAGCCCGACGTGCAGGTCGGTGACCACATCGAGGAAGAGATCGAATCGGCCGAGTTCGGCCGGATCGCCGCCCAGGCCGCCAAGCAGGTGATCGTGCAGAAGGTGCGCGAGGCCGAGCGCCGCCAGGTGGTCGAAGCCTACGAAGATCGCAAGGGCACCCTGATCATGGGGTTGGTCAAGCGGATCGATCGCGGCAACGTCATTCTCGATCTGGGTGGCAACGCCGAGGCGATGATCCCGCGCGACGAGATGATCGGCCGCGAGGCCGTTCGTCCCGGCGATCGCCTGCGGGGTTACGTCACCGACGTGCGTCATGAGCCACGCGGTCCGCAGATTTTCGTGTCTCGCACCGCACCGGAATTCCTGATCGAGCTGTTCAAGCTCGAGGTGCCGGAGATATCCCAAGGGCTGATCGAGATCGTCAACGCCGCCCGCGACCCGGGCCTGCGCGCCAAGATCGCGGTGCTGTCCAACGATCCCCGCATCGACCCGGTAGGTACCTGCGTTGGCATGCGTGGCTCGCGGGTCCAGTCGGTGACCAACGAGCTCTCCGGTGAGCGGATTGATATCATTGTCTGGGACGAGAACCCGGCCCAGTTCGTCATCAATGCGATGTCGCCGGCCGAGGTCGTTTCGATCGTCGTCGACGAGGACACCGGCAGCATGGACGTGGCGGTCAGCGAGGAGAACCTCTCCAAGGCGATCGGTCGCGGTGGCCAGAACGTCCGCCTCGCGAGCCAACTGACGCGCTGGCAGATCAATGTCATGAGCGAAGAGCAGGCGATCGAGAAAGGCGAGACCGAGACGCGCCGCATCGTGGAACAGTTCATGGAGGCGCTCGACGTCGATCAGGAGGTCGGCGAGGTGCTGGTCGAGGCTGGTTTCACTACCATCGAGGAAATCGCCTATGTGCCCACCGAGGAGCTGCTCGAGGTCGAGGGCTTCGACGAGGGCATCGTCGACGAGCTGCGCAACCGGGCTCGGGATGCGTTGCTGACCATGGCGATTGCCGGTGGCGGCGAGGCCGAGGAAGAAACCGAATCCTCCGGCGAGGCATTGGGCCTCGAGGAGCTCGACGGGATGACGGCCGAACTGGCTGCCAACCTGCGCGAGAACAACATCAAGGACTCGGAAGACGTTGCCGAGCTTTCCATTGATGAGTTGACGGAATACGAAGGCGTGGACGAGGAGCTTGCCGGGCGGCTGATCATGGCCGCACGCGCACCCTGGTTCGCCTAATTGGTCGGCGAAGACCGACCCGTCGCCATCGGCAGGTGCCGAGGCGTGAAATCTCTATTTGATAGTTTGCAGGACCACAGGAGTCGTTAATGTCCGAGGTCACGGTTAAAGATTTGGCAAAAGTGGTAGGCGCCACCCCCGAACGGCTGCTTGAGCAACTGGCTGAAGCGGGCGTCACGGTCGCCTCCGTGGATGCCAGTGTCAGTGACGACGACAAGATGAAGCTGCTGGCCCATCTGCGTAAGTCGCGCTCATCGGGTGAAGGGGAGGCGAAGTCGCCTTCCTCGCGCATCACGCTCAAGCGTCGCTCTCAGCAGGAGATCAAGGTCGGTGGCGGTGGCCGTGGCGGCAAGACCGTCGCGGTCGAATATCGTCGCCGCAAGACCTATGTCTCACGTGACGAGGTCGAGCCGACCGAAGAGACCGAGCAAGCCGAGCAGCCGGCCGAGGAAGTGACCCAGGCGGCACCGGTGGAAGAACAGCCGGCCGCCGAGGCCGCGCCGCCGGTCGAAGAGGCGGTGAAGACCACCGCCGACGCCGAGCCGGTCGAGCAGGAAGAGTCGCCCGTCGAGCCGGAGCCCGAGCAGGCTCCTGTTGAACCCGCCGAACCGGTGGCCGAGCCCGTGACCGAGGAAAAGCCGGTCGAAGAGCCGGCTGTCGAGGAGACCGCTCCCGCCGAGGAAGCTGTCAGTGGCGAAGACAAGGACGACGGCAAGAAGAAGTCCCGTCTGCGCATTGTGGCCATGCCGGAAGAGGCGCCGGGTATCCCGGTCTCGACCGACGAGGCCCGTCCCAAGCGCGGCAAGCATGGCGGCAAGGGCCGGCATGCCCGTGAAACCGCCCGGGAAGAACTGCACCTGGGTGCCGGTGCCGGTCGTCGCCGCAAGAAAGGCAAGAAGGGCGCGGCGTCGAAGACGGCCGTGGCCACCCGTCACACCTTCGAGAAGCCGACTGCCCCGGTTGTCCGTGACGTCAATGTTCCCGAGTCGATCTCGGTAGAGGAACTGGCGCAGCGCATGGCCGTAAAGGGCGTCGACGTGGTCAAGGTCCTGTTCAACATGGGCGTGATGGCCACCATCAACCAGGTGCTCGACCAGGACACCGCGATCCTCGTGGTCGAGGAGATGGGGCATACGCCGCACGCCGAGTCCGAGACCGCGATCGAGGACGAGGCGCTTGAGCAGGTTGAGCAGGGCGAGGCCATGCCGCGTCCGCCGGTCGTGACCGTCATGGGTCACGTCGACCACGGCAAGACCTCGCTGCTCGACTACATCCGCCGTGCCAAGGTGACCGCCGGCGAAGCCGGTGGCATTACCCAGCACGTCGGCGCCTATCACGTCGACACGCCGCGTGGCACCGTCACCTTCCTCGATACCCCGGGTCACGAGGCGTTCACCGCCATGCGTGCCCGTGGGGCGAGTGCCACCGACGTGGTCGTGCTGGTCGTGGCGGCGGATGACGGCGTCATGCCGCAGACGAAAGAGGCGATCCACCATGCCCGCGCCGGTAACGTGCCGATGGTGGTGGCCGTCAACAAGATCGACAAGGAAGGCGCCGACCCGGAGCGGGTGCGCGCCGAGCTGTCGCAGGAAGAGGTGATCTCCGAGGAGTGGGGTGGCGACACGCAGTTTGTGCATGTCTCCGCGCACACCGGTGAAGGGATCGACCAGCTGCTCGAGGCGATTCTTCTGCAGGCCGAGCTCCAGGAGCTCAAGTCCCCGGTCGAGGGCCATGCCATCGGTACCGTGGTCGAGTCCTCGCTCGAGAAGGGCCGTGGACCGGTCGCGACTATCCTGGTTCAGAGTGGCACCCTCAAGAAGGGCGATACCGTGGTCGTGGGCAAGGAGTACGGCCGAGTCCGTGCCCTGCTCGATGAGACGGGGCAGCAGGTCAAGTCGGCCGGCCCGTCCATCCCGGTGGTCGTGCTGGGTCTGTCCGGCACGCCCGAAGCCGGTGACGAGCTGGTCGTCATCGAGGACGAGAAGAAGGCGCGTGAAATCGCCGAGTTCCGCGAGGCCAAGCAGCGTGATTCACGTCTGGCGGCCCAGCAGGCTGCGAAGCTGGAGAACCTGTTCGACCAGATGAAGGAGGGCGAGGTCGAGTCGCTGAACGTGCTGGTCAAGGCCGACGTGCAGGGTTCCGCCGAGGCCATCCGCGACAGCCTGCAGAAGCTCTCGACCGATGACGTCAAGGTCAACGTCCTGATGAGCGGCGTGGGCGGGATCAACGAGTCGGACATCAACCTCGCGGCCACCTCGAGCGCGATCGTCATCGGCTTCAACGTCCGTGCCGACGCCGCCGCTCGCAAGACGGCCGGCGAGCAGGACGTCGAGATCCGCTACTACTCGGTCATCTACGAGATGCTTGACGATGTCAGGGCAGCCATGACCGGCCTGCTGGGTACTGAAACCCAGGAGAAGTTCGTCGGTCTGGCCGAGGTGCGCGACGTGTTCCGCTCGCCGAAGCTGGGCGCGATTGCCGGCTGCATGGTCACCGAGGGCGTGGTCAAGCGGAACAACCCGATTCGCGTCCTGCGCGACAACGTCGTCATCTACGAGGGCGAGCTCGAGTCGCTGCGCCGCTTCAAGGACGATGCCCAGGAAGTGCGCGCCGGCATGGAGTGTGGCATCGGCGTAAAGAACTACAACGACGTCAAGGTCGGCGACCAGATCGAGGTCTTCGAGCGCTTCGAGGTCCAGCGGACCCTCTGAGGCGAACGTTATGGCACAGGGTTTTCAGCGCCACAAGCGAGTGGCCGGCCAGATCAAGCGCGAGATCGCCGAGCTGATCCGTGATTCCGGCGTGGACGGCGGGGCGAACGCGCCGTTGACCATGCTGACGGTCACGGACTGCGAGGTCTCTCGCGATCTCGCCCACGCGCGCATCTTCTACAGCGTACTCAATGCCGATGAGCAGCCGATCGCCGAGCAATGGCTCAACGAGGCGGCCGGGTTCCTGCGTGGCGAACTGGGCCATCGGATGCGCTTGCGCATCGTCCCGCAGCTGACCTTCATCTTCGACAACTCGATCGAGCAGGGCATGCAGATGGATGCCCTGATTCGCGCCGTGCGTGACAAGGATGGCGACGCCGGGGACGATGCGGCCGACGAGCGTGGTGCCGACCGGGACGACTCCGAGGAAGACGGCCGGCGCTAAGCCGGTATCGTCCGTCGTATGGCACGCAAGCGTCGCGGTCGCGAGATCAATGGCATCGTCCTGTTCGACAAGCCCCTGGGCTTGAGCTCGAACCAGGCGCTGCAACGCGTCCGGCGGCTGTTCGATGCCGCCAAGGCCGGTCACACCGGCAGTCTCGATCCGGCGGCCTCCGGCCTTCTGCCGGTATGCTTCGGTCAGGCGACTCGCATCTCCGGATTGCTGCTCGATGCCGACAAGACCTACCGGGTGACCGGTCGGTTGGGCACGCTGACGGACAGTGGCGATCTCGAGGGCGAAGTCATCGAAACCCGCGAGGTGCCGCCCATCGACACTGGCGCGATGGAGGCGGTACTGGCGCGCTTTCGTGGCCGGGTCGAGCAGGTGCCGCCGATGCACTCGGCGCTCAAGCACGAGGGCCGGCGGCTGTACGAACTGGCGCGCGAGGGCAAGACGGTCGAGCGCAAGGCGCGCCCGATCGACTTTCACGAGATCACGTTGGAAGCCCTGTCTGCCACCGAATTCACGCTGCGAGTGCATTCGAGCAAGGGTGCCTATATCCGCACCCTGATCGAGGATATCGGCGAGGCGATCGGCTGCGGCGCGGTGGTGATCGAACTGCGCCGTATCGGCCTCGGTCCGTGGTCGATGGACGAGCAGCCGACCTACCGTCTAGAGGACCTCGAGGCGATCGCCGCCGAGGGCGGGATCGATTCCCTCGATCATGTTATCCTCCCGATCGATTCGGCGCTCGGTGCCTATCCGGCCGTCGTGCTGGACGCCTCGAGCGTCGACCCAATTCGCCATGGTCATCCGGTGTTTGTGCCCAATGCGCCACAAACCGGGTGGTTTCGACTCTACGCACCTGACAACCTCTTCCTGGGTATGGGGGAAGTGCTGGATGACGGGCGAACCGCGCCGCGACGATTGTTCGCGGCGTTGTAAGGGGCGCAAAAGCGCCCAAATGCATTGCGGGACGGTGGCATTCAGGCGGCAAGCCTGAACGACTGACCCACGATGGACTTTTAAAGATTCACCCAGGCAGATAGGAGAATTCCCATGTCCCTGAACGAAAAGACTACCGCCGATGTCGTTGCCGAGTTCGGCAAAGACGCGAATGACACCGGTTCCCCGGAAGTCCAGGTCGCGCTGCTGACCCAGCGGATCACGCACCTGACCGAGCACTTCGCGACCCACAAGCAGGATCACCATTCCCGCCGTGGCCTGCTCAAGCTGGTCAACCAGCGTCGCAAGATGCTCGACTACCTCAAGTCCAAGAGCCTCACCCGCTACCAGGACTTGATCAAGAAGCTGGGCCTGCGCAAGTAAGCGCATCCCGGTTACACTTGAAACCCGTCGCATTGCGGCGGGTTTTTTGTTTGCGAGGTGGTCAGTCGATCGTCTCGCCGCCCATCGAACACATTTGATACGTCAGGAGCCAAGCGTGGCAGTGAGCAAGCAATCCTTCGAGTACGGTCAACACACCGTCACCCTGGAGACCGGCGAAATCGCCCGGCAGGCCAGCGGGGCGGTCATGGTCACCATGGGCGAGACGGTGGTGCTGGTCACCGCCGTGGTCGCGCCGACCGCGGATCCGTCCAAGGATTTCCTGCCCCTGACGATCGAGTACCAGGAAAAGTTCTACGCCGCCGGGCGGGTGCCGGGCAGCTTCTTCCGTCGCGAGGGACGCTCGACCGAGGGGGAGACCTTGGTCGCGCGCCTGATCGATCGGCCGGTGCGCCCGCTGTTTGCCAAGGGCTTCACCCATGAGACACAGGTCATCGCCCAGGTGCTCTCGCTCGATCCCGAGGTCGACTCCGAGATCCCGGCACTGATCGGCGCCTCGGCCGCGCTGTCACTCTCGGGCGCGCCGTTTTCCGGTCCGATCGGTGCCGCGCGAGTCGGGCATATCGGTGGCGAGTTCGTGCTCAACCCGAGTCCGGCGCAACTGACCGAATCACGCCTGGACCTGGTGGTGGCCGGCACGGACAAGGCCGTACTGATGGTCGAGTCCGAGGCCGACCAGCTGCCGGAAGACGTCATGCTCGATGCGGTCATGTTCGGCCACGAGCAGATGCACGCAGCCATCCAGGCGATCGAGGCCCTGGCCGCCGAAGCCGGTCGGCCGACGATCGAGTGGACCCCGCCGGCCGACAACTCGGCCCTGGCCGCCGAGATCGAGGCGGCCTTCCGCGCCGAGATCGAAGCCGCTTACCAGATCGCCGACAAGGCCGAGCGCGGTGGGCGTCTGGGGCAGTTGCGCGGCCAGATCCGAGACCGCTTCGTCGACGAGTCGGCCGAGCCGCCGGTCAGCGAGAAGACGGTCGATGGCCTGGTCAAGGGCATCGAGTCCGACGTGGTCCGAGGCGATATCCTCGCAGGCAAGCCGCGCATCGACGGGCGTGATACCCGCACCGTCCGTCCGATCAGCATCCGCACCGGCTTTCTGCCGCGTGCCCACGGCTCGGCACTGTTCACCCGCGGCGAGACCCAAGCGATGGTGGTGACCACCCTAGGTACCGCCCGCGACGCGCAGATGATCGATGCCGTGGGTGGCGAGCGCAAGGAACCGTTCCTGTTCCATTACAACTTCCCGCCGTTCTGCGTGGGGGAGACCGGCCGTTTCGGCATGCCCAAGCGCCGCGAAATCGGTCACGGCAACCTCGCGCGTCGTGGCGTGATGGCTGCCCTACCGCCGGCCGAGGAGTTCCCGTACACCATCCGGGTCGTCTCCGAGATCACCGAGTCCAATGGCTCGTCCTCGATGGCCTCCGTCTGTGGCGCCTCGCTCGCCATGATGGATGCCGGCGTACCGGTGAAGGCGCCGGTAGCCGGGATCGCCATGGGCCTGATCAAGGAAGGCGAGCAGTTCGTCGTGCTCACCGACATCCTCGGTGACGAGGATCACCTCGGCGACATGGACTTCAAGGTGGCGGGCACCGCCGATGGGGTGAATGCCCTGCAGATGGACATCAAGATCGAGGGCATCAACCGCGAGATCATGGAAGAGGCGCTGCGTGAGGCACGCGCCGGGCGCAGCCATATACTCGGCTGCATGAACGAGGCGCTGGCCGAGGCCCGCACGGATCTGTCTTCGCACGCGCCCCGCTTCATCACCGTGCGCATCAACCCCGAGCGCAAGGGCGACCTGATCGGCAAGGGCGGCTCGACCATCCAGGCGCTGACGAAGGAGACCGAAACCCAGATCGACATCAGCGAGGACGGGCTGGTCACCATTGCCGCGCCCAACGGCGAGGCCGCCGAGGAGGCCCGTCGTCGCGTCGAGGAGCTGACCGCGGAGCTTGAGGTGGGCAAGGTCTACCACGGCAAGGTCGTCGGCATTAAGGATTTTGGCGCCTTCGTCAACATCGCCCCTGGCAAGGATGGACTGCTGCACATCTCGGAGATGGCGGATGCCCGGGTCGAGAAGGTCACCGACGTGGTCAACGAGGGTGACGAAGTTGACGTCAAGCTGCTCGAGGTCGACCGGCAGGGGCGCCTGCGCCTGTCCATGCGATTCCCCCGATAGAACGAAGGCGGTTTGCTGGGTCGGTCACTACCCGACCCCTAATGCGTCGGATGATCATCCAGTGAGCTACTACAAGCCATGACAAAGGCCGAACATTACCCACCCAATGACGAGGCGGCCCAGCGGATCGTCCAGTCGGTGCGCCTCGCGCGCCAGCCGATCGTCGATGCCGATCTCAATACGATCGGGTACGAACTACTCTATCGGGCGGCGGATGCCGACCAGGTGGCTCGAATCGGCAATTCCAATCAGGCGACGGCATCGACCGTGCTCAACGCCCTGAGCGAGATCGGTCTCGATAGCCTGGTTGGGGGCAAGCAGGCGTTCATCAACGTGCCGGGGAAGATGCTCTTCAGTGACGTGCTGGAGGGCATCGTGGCCCCGTCGGTGGTCCTGGAAATACTCGAGACGGTCGAATGTGATGAACGGACCGCCGAGGCCATCAAGCGCCTGAAGAAGGCCGGTTACCGCGTCGCGCTGGATGACTTCCCGCCCGAATCGATCGACAAGCCCTGCGCCGCCGAGTGCCATTACGTCAAGTTCGACGTGCTGGAGGTAGGGCTGGATCGAATCATCGCGGCGCTGCCTGCGGCACGCAAGGCGGGTCTCAAGGTCATCGCCGAGAAGGTTGAGGAGTGGGACGTCTACGATCGTCTGCGCGATGCCGGGGTGGATTACTTCCAGGGGCATTTCGTCTCCCGTCCGGAGATGGTGGTGCGCCCGACCGTGCGCGCTTCCAAGGCGAACCTGATGGGGCTCTTGATTCTGCTGCAGGATGACGACGCCTCGTTGGGAGAGATCGTCGAGCGCATCAACACCGATCTTGCCTTGAGTTATCGCTTGTTGCGGCTGGTCAACTCGGCCGCCATCGGCCTGCGTCGCGAGGTCGACTCGGTCGAGGAGGCGGTGCGCTTGTTGGGGCTCAATGCCGTTCGGAGCCTGGTCTACCTGTCCGCGCTGACGGGTGTGGACGGCAAGCCGCCGGCCCTGATCCACAACACCATGATCCGGGCGCGGTTTGCCGAATTGCTGGCGGCGCAGAGTCGCATGGCCAACCCGCCGACTGCCTTTTTGGTCGGGCTGTTCTCCAATCTTGATGCCTTTTACAACCAGCCGCTCGCCCAGTTGATCGATGAGTTGCCGCTGACCGACGATATTGCCAGTGCGCTCTTGGAAGGGCAGGGCAGTCTCGGCGAGCTGCTTGAGTACGTTCGCTTCTATGAAAAGGGCCAGTGGCTCGAGGCCGACGGCGAGACCGCGGTTTCGTCGCTCAACGAGGTGGCACCGAATTGCTATCTCGATGCCGTGCGTTGGGATGAGGCGTTGAGGGAGTCGTTGGGCGGTCCCTGAACCCTGACGCCCAGCCGCGCTTCTCCCTCTGGAAAATGAAAGGGCCGTGATCGATGATCACGGCCCTTCTTTGTATCGGAGGTCGGCTGGTGTCGAGGCCGTCTCAGAACCGGCCGATGCTCGGGTTGATGTAGCTCAACAGCTCGCTGTGCTGACGGTTCATGCGCCGAATGATCTCGCGCACGCTGTGCACGATGGCGCGCATCACCTTGTAGACGAGGATCGGGTGGTCGACCAGCAACGACTCGAGATGGGCCCGGTCGAGCATCACCACGTGCGCGTCGCCGACGGCACGCAGGGTTGCGCTGTGCGGCGTGCCGTCGAGAAAGCCCGACTCGCCGGCCAGTTGCCCGGTTTCGAGCAGGTGCAGCGTGTCGGAGAATCCGCGGCCGGTGTCGCGGCTGACCGCGAACCGCCCCTGGACGACGACGAATAGCGTGTCGCTGCTATGGCCTTCCTCGAACAGGATCTCGCCGTTTTTTATCGCGCGCCGCGTGCACACGTTGGCGAGCAGGCGGCATTGATCGTCGTTGAGTTCCTGTCCCAGCGCAGTTTGCTTGAGCTCCTCGCCGTTTACGACTTGTTTCGTCATGGTCTTTCCTGTTGCCGTTTGACGGATGGGCATAGCCCGGTTCAGGGCATGGCCTTGAGCGGCTCGGCCGGGAGATTGCCCATGTCGGCGTCATCCTCGGCATTCCCGGCGCCGTCTGCGTCCTCTTCGCCCGCGTCGGTCTCATCATCCGCTTGGGTCTGATTGTCATCGCGCTCGACCATCGACCGGACATCGCTGGTGAGAATCTCGACATTGGCCGATTCACGCAGCTCGGCGATCATGTCGTTGATGGCATCACGCCGGGCCTGATCTTCCAGCTCCGGGCGCATCTGCTCGAGCGTCGGCTTGGGCATCGGGCGGGTTTCCTCGAGCTGCACGATGTGCCAGCCGAACCGCGTCTTGACCGGATTCTCTGCGCGCTGACCCGGCTCCAGGGCGCCGACGGCGTCGGCGAAGGGTTCAACCATCTGGTCGAGGGAGAACCAGCCCAGATCGCCGCCAGCTTCACCCGAACCGGTGTCTTTGGAGTGTTCTTGGGCAAGTTCACCGAAGTCCGCGCCCTCGTCGAGCTCCGCGATCAGCTCGCGGGCGGTCTCCTCGTCCTCGACCAGGATGTGCATGGCGCGGTACTGGGTCTCTTCGCCCAGGGCCTCCATTTCGCGCTCATAGGCGGCATCGACATCTGCCTCGCTCACTTCCATCTCGGTCATGAAGTTCATGAGATAGGCATTGGCGAGCTGGTTGTCGATCGCGTTCTGCACACGCGCCTGGGTGCGCGGGTCGCTGTCCAGACCCTGTTCACGGGCGCGGTTGGCCAGCAATCGCAATTCGACCATGCGGCTGACCAGGCGTTCCTCGGGCACCTCGGCGCCCAGGTTTTCCTTCACTACCTCGAGGTTCTCGCGGTAGAGCGGGGAGCCATTGATGCGCGCGATCACTTCACCGCCTTCAATGGTGGCGAACGAGCCCGACGGAGCGCTCTGCTGGCCCAGCGGGGTCTTCTCGGCAGACTGCGGGCGGTCGTCGCTGCAACCGGTCATTGCGCCGGCGCTGATGAGCAGGCCCGCGCTCAGCGCGATCGCCAGCCGATGGCGACGGTGGGGGAATCGGTTGGAGGTCAGTTTGCTATCCATGTATGAGTCCTTTGATTTTTGGTGTGGTTCGTTTTTCGTTCTGATGGGGAGGCGCCGTCGGGTACTAACCGGTGGCACCGAAAATGGGCTTGTAGGGGCGCACGTCGACCGAGGCGTATACGCCGCCGGCCTGAAACGGGTCGGCCTCGGCCCAGGCGCGGGCCGCATCCAGGCTCTCGAAGGCCGCGACAATCAGGCTGCCGGACAGTCCCCGGTCCGGGTCTGCCGGGTCGATCGGCAGGGGGCCAGCAGTGAGGATCCGGCCCTCGTCGGTCATCCGCTCGATGCGCGCACGGTGGGCGTCGCGGTGCTTGGCCCGCAGCGGGGCGCTGTCGGCCACGTCTTTGGCCATGATCATAAACCATTGCATTGGCGGTGCGTCCTCCGTCGCTATCAGGGGGCGATCAGGGGCGTTCGTCGCCATCCTGCGGGCCGGTCTCCGCCTCGACCTCGGCCGGCCGTTCGGCGTACAGGCCAAGATAGAGCCCCTGTAGGATCATGAACACGAAGGTCATGCCCATCAAGCCGAACAGCTTGAAGTTGACCCAGAATGCCTCGGAAAACTGGTAGGCGACCAGGATGTTGGCCACGCCCGAAATCAGGAAAAAGGCAACCCAGGCCCAGTTGACGCGGTGCCAGACGGCCTTGGGGACCTGGATGATGTGCTCCATCATTCGCTGGACCAGCGGCTTCTTGCCGATGAATGCGCTGCCGAGGAACACCAGCGCGAACAGCCAGTTGAGGATGGTGGGCTTCCACATGATGAACAGCGGGTTGTGCAGTATCAGCGTCATGCCGCCGAACAGGATGATCAGTCCGGCCGACACCCAGTGCATCCGCTCGACCTTGCGCCACATCAGCCAGCCGGCGGCGATCTGCGCCACCGAGGCCACCATGGCCACCGCGGTGGCGACATAGATGCCCTCCAGGTGATAGGCAGCGAAGAACAGCAGAATGGGGAAGAAGTCGAACAGGAATTTCATCGTGTCTCGCGTAATGGTAAGGAACCTGGAACCGAGGCTGGCAGGACGTGCCCGCTGCCGCTTGCAGTACACTAACATGGGCCTGAGGGCGCGGGGAGCGAGCCGTTTGGCCGTCCGCTCCCTCACCCCGTTAACCGGGGCCCGCCATCACAGCCATCCGACGCCACGAGGGTCATGCATGACCAGAATGCTCGACATCCATCCCGAGACCCCCCAGCCACGCCTCGTCAAGCAGGCCGCCGACGCGATTGCCCGCGGGAAGATCGTGGTCGTACCGACCGACTCGGGCTACGCGCTTGCCTGCCGCCTGGAGGACAAGAACGCGATCGAGCGCATCGGGCAGATCCGTCGTGACGATGGCATCCACCATATGACCCTGTCGGTGCGCGATCTATCCGAGCTGGGGGTCTATGCCAAGGTGGATAATGTCCAGTTTCGTTTTCTCAAGACCCACATCCCCGGCCCCTACACCTTCATTCTGCCGGCGACGCGCGAGGTCCCCAGGCGATTGCAGCACGAGAAGAAGCGCTCGATCGGCCTGCGGGTGCCTTCGCACGTGGTCTTGCGCGCCATTCTCGAGGCCCTCGACACGCCGATCCTGAGCGCCTCCTTGGTGATCCCGGACCTCGATGAACCACTGGACGATCCGGAGCTGTTCCCGACCGCGGTCACCAACCAGGTCGACCTGATCGCCGGCGCGGGCTTTCTCGAGCAGATCCCGGGCACGGTGCTCGATCTGACCGGCGACGATTTCGAGGTCCAGCGCGAAGGGCTCGGCGGCGTGCCGCCCGAACTGGCGGACTGACCCGGACGTGCTGGAGCTCTCGTTGTTGCAGAAGATCGCGATCGGCATCCTGCCGATCCTGTTGGCCGTGACCGTGCACGAAGCGGCGCACGGCTATGTCGCCAACGCGCTGGGCGATCCCACCGCCAAGCGGGCCGGGCGACTGACACTCAACCCGATCCCCCACATCGACTGGCTGGGCACGCTCGTCGTGCCGCTGCTGATGTACCTGTTCACGCCGTTCGTCTTCGGATGGGCCAAGCCGGTGCCGATCAATGCCGCCCGTCTGCGCGACCCGCGTCGCGGCATGTTCCTGGTCGCGGCGGCCGGCCCCGGGGTCAATATCCTGATGGCGCTCGGCTGGGCATTGGTCACCGGGCTGGCGTTGAAGGGTCTCGACGGCGGCATGCGCTTTGCCGAAGCATTGGCCTTGATGGGGCAGGTGGGGATCTTCATCAACCTAATACTTGCCGTGTTCAATCTGCTGCCCATTCTGCCGCTCGACGGTGGGCGGATGCTGGTGGCCGTGCTACCGGCGAGCTGGGGCGACCGGTTGTCACGGTTCGAGTCGTGGGGGCTGCCGATCGTGGTGGTGCTCCTGGTCAGCGGCGTGCTCTCGGCAATCCTGTTGCCGATCATGGGCACGCTGCTCGGCTGGTTCAACGCGTTGATCCATGTCTTCTGAGGGTCAGATGCAACAAACGGATTCGCGTCGCTGGCCGGATGCCACGCCGCGCGTATCCGGCCAGCCACTCGAGCAGCTGCCGCTGGATCTTTACATCCCGGCGGATGCGCTGGCGATCTGGCTCGAGCAGTTCGAGGGGCCGCTGGATCTCTTGCTCTACCTGATCCGCAAGCACAACATCGACATCCTCGAGATCCCCGTCGCGCGGGTCACCGAGCAGTACCTCGACTACCTCGCCCTGATGAAATCGATGGCGATCGAACTGGCGGCCGAGTACTTGCTGATGGCCGCCTGGCTGACCGAGATCAAGTCGCGCATGCTTCTGCCGCCCGAGCCGCGCGAGGACGACGAGGAGGAGCCGCTCGACCCGCGCGCCGAACTGGTCGAGCGGCTGCTCGAGTACGAGCGCACCACCCGGGCGGCCGGTCTCCTCGATGAGCAATCGCGGCGCGGGCGCGACTGGTTCGACCTGTCGATCGAGCCGCCCGGGTCACCTGGGCGCCTGCCCGTCCCGGCGGTGCCGGCCGATCTCGCCGGGTTGATTGCAGCGATGCAGGGGCTGCTGCGCGAAGGCAGCGTGCGGCGCGCCCACCACGTGCGTGCCGAGGCCTTGAGCATCCGCCAACGGATGACCGAGATTCTCGATGCCCTGGCGGGCCGGACGAGTTGCGAGCTGACCGAGGTCTTTCACCCCGGGGAGGGGCGCATGGGGGTCGCGGTGACCACCGTGGCGGTGCTGGAACTCGCACGCACCCATGCGCTGGACTGGTCGCAGGAAAGCCCCTTTGGGCCCGTGACCCTATTTCGCCTGACCGGCAAGACCCCCGAGCCGGCCGTTGAAGAGGAGATGCCCCGATGACCGACATGCTGCCTCCTTCGGACGACGCCGACCCCCGTATGCCCCCGGGCAGTGAGCCGCCGGAGGGCCTGGTCGAACTGGTCGAGGCCTTGTTGCTTACCGTCGACGAATCCCTCTCGCTGGAGGCACTGGGTGCCATGGTGGGCCAGGAGACGGCGCCCGAGTTGCTCGAGGCGGCGCTGGCACGCGTGGCAAAGCGTTGGCAATCGCATCGTTTCGTCGAGCTGACCAGCCGGGAGATCGGCGGGCGTCGCGTCTGGCAGCTGGTGGCCACCGCCGCCGTCGCCCCATATCTCAAGGCGGGCGACCCCGGACGGGTGCCGAAGCTCAGCCGCGCGGCACTGGAAACGCTGGCGTTGATCGCCTGGCGCCAACCGATCACGCGTGGCGAGATCGAGGCGGCGCGTGGGGTGGCGGTCAATCCCCAGATCCTCAAGCAACTGGCCGAACGGGGCTGGGTGCGGAGTCTCGGCGTCAAGGACAGCCCGGGACGGCCGGAGATGCTGGGCACCACGCGTGAGTTTCTGGGCGACTTCGGCCTGGATTCGCTCGCGGAGCTGCCGGATTTCGAACGTTTTGCTGGCCAGGACGATATCGATGTGTGAACAGGTATGCCGCCCGCTTGAATGCGGGTCCGACAACCGCGACAGGGAGAGGTCATGACCCAGCATTCCGCCGATGAGATCCGCAGTCTCGATCAGCTGATCGAGCAGGCGCGCGCCCTGCCACCGGCCCCGACGGCGGTGGTCGGTGCCGACGAGGCCCATATTGTCGAGGCCGCGCATCACGCGGCCGAGGCCGGCCTGATCGAACCGGTACTGATCGGTCGGGGCGCGCGCATCGAGGCGCTCATGGCCGAGCAAGGCGTGAGCTTCCCGGTCATCGATGCGCCCGGTCCGGAACAGGCGGCGCGACCGGCGGTCGACGCGGTCGAGTCCGGCCGGGTGGGGCTGTTGATGAAGGGGGCGATCCACAGCGACGTGTTCCTGCGGCCGATCATCCGCGAATTGCGAAGCGGCCCGCGTATCTCGCATGTGTTCATGGCGGAGATGGCCAGCTACCACAAGCTGCTGTTCATCACGGATGCGGCGATCAATATCGAGCCGGACGTGCGCGCCAAGGCCGAGATCCTGCAGAATGCAGTCAACCTGACCTGGTGGCTGGGCAACCAACGGGCCCGGGTGGCGGCCCTCTCGGCCATCGAAATGGTCAATCCGGCCATCCCCTCGACCCTGGACGCCGCCTGCCTGGCCAAGATGGGGGAGCGGGGCCAGATCGCGCATGCGCAGATCGACGGGCCGTTGGCCTTTGACACGGCGATCTCGGCCGAATCGGCGCGCATCAAGGGCCTGACCAGCCCGGTGGCGGGCCACGCCGATATCCTGTTGGTTCCGGATCTGGTCTCAGGCAATATCCTCTACAAGGATCTCGAGTATCTGGCCGGGGCGCGCTTTGCCGGCATCGTGCTGGGCGCCTGCGTGCCGGTGGTGCTGACCTCGCGGGCCGATCCCGAGGATGTGCGGATCGCCTCGCTGGCCCTGGCCCGCGTGGCGGCCCATCGTCAGGCGCGGGTCGACCCGCTGCCGCCGTTCGAGGTCGGCGGTTGTGGCCACCTGCCGCATTGACGCCTGGCCGGATTCGAGCCTGGCCCGCCTCAAGGCCAGCCGTTTTGACCGCTTCAACGTTTAACGTTTCACGACCTCAAAGACCGTTCAGCCGAAGGACTTTCTACTCATGCCATTGCACGAACTTGCCGGCCAGACGCCGCCCCGTGACTTTCTCGTCGACGTGCCGCGACTGATCAGTGCCTACTACCAAGGCGAACCGCTGGTGGAGGACCCGTCGCAACGCATTTCCTTTGGCACCTCGGGGCATCGCGGCTCAAGTCTTACCGGTTCGTTCAACGAGGCCCACATTGCCGCGGTGACCGCCGCACTGGTCGAGTATCGCCGCCGTCAGGGGATCGACGGGCCGATCCTGATCGGGTTCGACACACACGCGCTGGCCTGGCCGGCCTTCATGACGTGCGTCGAGGTGCTGGCGGCCGCCGGTGTGTCGTTCCGCTATCAGCACGACAATGCCCCCACTCCCACACCGGTGATTTCCCAGGCGATCATCGCGGCCAACCGGCAACGTAGCCAGGGCGCGGCACGTTGTGACGGCGTCATCCTGACCCCGTCGCACAACCCACCGGGTGACGGTGGCTTCAAGTACAACCCGCCTCACGGTGGCCCAGCAGATACCGAGGCCACCGGCTGGATCGAGCGTCGCGCCAACGAATTGCTGGCGGACTGGCAGACCATCTCCCGCCAGCCGTTCGACCGCGCCATCAAGGGTAATGCCGCCCAGGCCGCGGATTTCATTCGCCCCTACGTCGAGGCACTCGACACGGTCGTGGACATGCAGGCAATTGCCCATGCCGGTGTCTCGATCGGGGTCGACCCGATGGGCGGGGCGGGGCTGCCGTACTGGGAGCCGATCGCCGAGCATTACGGTCTCGACCTGACCGTGGTCAATCGCCAGATCGAGCCGGATTTTCGCTTCATCCCGCTGGATCATGACGGCAAGATCCGCATGGACTGCTCCTCGCCCTACGCGATGGCGGACTTGCTCAAGATCAAGGATCGCTTCGATGTGGCCTTCGGCAACGACACCGATGCCGACCGCCATGGCATCGTCAGTCCCGAGGGCGGGTTGATCAATCCCAACCATTTCCTGTCGGTGGCGATCGATTACCTGTTCGGCCATCGGCCCGACTGGCGCGACGATCTCAAGGTGGGCAAGACCATCGTGTCGAGTTCGATGATCGATCGTGTCGCCGGTGGACTGGGACGCGAGGTCTACGAGACGCCGGTGGGCATCAAGTGGTTCCAGCCGGGGCTGACCGACGGCTGGTTGGGTTTTGGTGGCGAGGAATCCGCCGGGGCGACCTTCCTGGCCCGCAACGGCGAGGTCTGGAACACCGACAAGGACGGGTTGACCATGGGGCTGCTGGCCGCCGAGATCCTTGCGGTGACCGGGGAGGACGTCTGGGCCCGCTTCAATCGCCTGATCGACCGCTTTGGGCAGCCGTTCTACGCCCGTCGCGATGCCGAGCTGAGCGCCGAGCAGAAGGAGCGCTTCAAGGCACTCGACCCGAACACGCTTGCGATCGACACCCTGGCCGGCGAGTCGGTCACCGGTATCCGCACCCAGGCCCCCGGTAATGACGCGCCGATTGGCGGGCTCAAGGTGGAGACGGCCAATGGCTGGTTTGCCGCCCGCCCGTCCGGGACCGAGCCCATCTACAAGATCTACGCCGAGAGCTTCCGGGACCCCGGTCACCTTGAGGAAATCTTCGCCCAGGCCGAACAGGTTGTGGGCGATGCGTTAAACGGCTAGCTTGGCCCCGCGTCCGGGCAACCATGGACGTGACGCGGCCAAGCCGCTATCATGCCGCCCTTGCTTGGTGAGGCTGCCCTCACCGACAAACGCGCCCGTAGCTCAGCTGGATAGAGTGTCGGCCTCCGAAGCCGAAGGTCACAGGTTCGAATCCTGTCGGGCGCACCAGATACGGCGACTGCCTGTCGCCACGAAAAACGCCCCTGCGAGCGCTGCTCCGGGGGCGTTTTTCGTGGCGGTCCAGACGTGCCGCCGTTTACGATTCTGGCGTGTCGAGGTGCTCGCAGATCTGACGGTTGTTGATCAGGCAGTGGGTGAGTTCTTCGAGCGGCATGGGCTTGGCGAACAGGTAGCCCTGCAGGATGTCGCAACCCCAGCCGACCAGGATGTCGCGCTGGGCCTCGGTCTCGATGCCCTCGGCGACCACCTTGATGCCCAGGTGGTGGGCCATCGAGATCACCCCTTGCACGATCGCCGCGTCGTCGGCGCTGTGCTCCACGCCGCTGATGAAACTGCGATCGATCTTGAGCTTGTCGATCGGCAGGTGCTTGAGATAGCTCAGGCTGGAAAAGCCGGTGCCGAAATCGTCGATCGAGATGCTGATGGTGCTGTCGCGCAGCTGGTGCAGGGTCTCGATGGCCGTTTCGGTCTCGTTCATCAGGATGCCTTCGGTCAGTTCGAGTTCCAGACGATTGGCCGGCAAACCACTGAGCTCGAGCATCCGTCGAATGGTGGCCAGGAAGTTGGGGCGATTGAACTGGATCGGCGAGAGATTGATCGCCATCCGGCCTTCGGCCATGCCAAGGTCGACCAGCGTCTTCATGTCCCGACAGGCGCGTTCCAGGACCCACTCGCTCAGGGGGATGATCTGGCCGGTTTCCTCCGCAAGCGGAATGAAGGTGGCCGGCGAGATCCAGCCGTGGCTGGGGTGATGCCAGCGCAATAGCGCCTCGAACCCGGCGATTAAGCGCTCCTTGCCCAGCACCAGCGGTTGATAGAACACCTGGAAGTCACCGCGTTCCAGTGCCTCCTGCATGTCATTGCGCAGACCCACCCGCTGACGCACTTGAGTGTTGATCTCCTCGTTGAAGATCTGGCAGGTGTCATGCCCCTGTTGCTTGGCCCGGTACATGGCCATGTCGGCCTGCTGGATCAGGGTGCCGGGGTTCTCCATGTTCGGCTCGCTGATGCCGATGCCGATGCTCGCGCTCAAGTACAACTCGTGACCGTCGATGCGATAGGGCCGGCTGATCTCCGGCAGCAGTCGCTCGGCGACCAGCATTGCCTCTTCCTCGCCGTCGATGTCGGCGAGCAGGGTGACGAACTCGTCGCCACCGAACCGGGCCAGCGTGTCTTCTGCCCGCATCTGGCCTTCGAGCCGGCGAGCCACTTCGATCAGGATCTTGTCGCCCACGGCGTGACCGAGGCTGTCGTTGATCGGCTTGAATTCGTCGAGATCGATGAAAAGCACCGCCGCGCGGGTGCCGCGGCGCCGGGTCAGTTCGATGGTGTGTCTCAGACGATCTTCGAACAGGCTGCGATTGCCCAGTCCCGTGAGGGCATCGTGGGTGGCATTGAAGGCCAGTTGCGCCTCATAGGACTTGTGTGCCGATACGTCGTTCTGCAGGCCGACGAAGTGGGTGATCTCGCCGTGCTCGTCCTCGACCGGGGCGATATGCAACTCGTTCCAGAACTGGCTGCCGTCCTTGCGGTAGTTGCGCAGCAGCACGCGCACCGGTTGGCGGGCGGCCAGTCCGTCGTGGATCTCTGCGATCGCGGTGGGATCCGTCTGCTCGCCCTGCAAGAAGCGACAGTTGCGCCCCAGTACCTCGTCGGCACGATAGCCGGTGATCTGGCTGAAGGCAGCATTGGTGTAGACGATCGGCAGGTCGGGTTTCTTCGCGTCCGCGATCACCACGCCGTGCATGCTGGCCTCGACACTGCGCTCGAGCGTGCGCAGGCGTCGTTCCTGGCGCTTGCGCAGCGTCACGTCCTTGGCAATGCCGTAGGCCGCCTCGATCCGGCCGTTGATCACCATCGGCAGGAAGGTGACGTCGAATTCGTGTCGACTGGCGTCGTCGTGCGTGACGGTCAGTTCCGCAACCTGGGTCCGGCCACGAAGGGTGCGCTCGATTGCCTGCTGTACCGCCTCCCGCTCGGAGGAGTCGATCAATTCGATCAGCGACTGATCCGCAATCTCGTCGGAGGAGCGATTGAGCATGGTTTCGGTGGTGTGATTGAACGTCCGCAGCCGTCCCTGGTTGTCCAACGAGAAGACCGCGTCGGGGTTGTAGGTGAACAGCGAGCGATAGCGTTGCTCGTTCTCTTCGAGGGCGATGCGATCGCGGTGACGCTCGATGGCCAGTGAGACCAAGTCCGCCGCGCGCGCAATCTGGCGGCGATGAGTCTGAGAGGGCCTGCCGGAAGTATTGCGGTAGCTGGCAAAGGTGCCGAGCACCTCGCCGTTGGAGGCCAGCAGCGGGTAAGACCAGCAAGATCGCAGACCATCCTCGGTTGCCAGTTCGGCGAAACCGGACCAGCGTTCGTCCTGTGCGATGTCTTCGGTGAACACCGGCTCCCGGCGGTGTGCCGCCGTGCCGCAGGTGCCGATGTCGGTGATCGGGATCATGGTCATGGCCGCGCGGTACGCGCCATTTAAGCTGGGCGCGGCGGCCAGGTGCAGGTTCTCGCCGGTCGCGTCGCTGAGCATGATCGAACAGCGCGAGTCGGGATCGTGCTCCTCCATGAGCTCGCACACCGAGACCAGCGTGTGCTCAAGCGAATCCGAGTGCAGAATCATCTGCTGAATGATCTGTTGTGATTCGAGTTCGCGTCGGGCGCCTGACAATCGGCGGGTCTGCTTGAGTCGGCTGCGTCCCAGTGCCAGCAGCAGGACAACCAAATGGGTGATCGCGAGACCGACCAGGGCAACAGCCGATGGCAGCACGGCGGCGAGGGCCGGTTGTTGCCCTTCCTCGAGGTAACTTGTGGCGGTCACGTTCGGCCCGAAGGGCAGTGTCAATTCCCTTTGGGCCAGCGCCACCTGATGATCATGGTGCGCCGGGTCGCTGCGGAGCTCGATGTGGGCGCCTTCGGCAAAATCGAGATGCACGGACAGCGGCCGGGTGGTCGGTCGCATCGCCCTTTCGATTAGGCGGTTGAAATCGAGCAGGGCGAGAAACTGTTCCTCACGCCGCTGCGGATTGACCATGGGCACGGCAACGAGAACGGTGCTGCTGCCGTGGGACGGGGTACCTGCCAGCAGGAGCAATCGGGGAGATGGTCGAGGCTGGGAGAGCCAGTCCCGGGTGTCCTGTTGGGAGAGCAATCGGTCGAGCAGGTCGTGGCCGCTGGGGCCGCGGGTGGACTGCCACACGGCCTGCTGTTGATCGTCCAGCATGGCGAGGACCTGCAGACTCTCCATGTCACGCAGATAGGACTGAGCCTCGCGCTCACGGATTGAGGCGGCCGTGGGCAGCCGGCCGATCAGTCGCCAACGTTCGGCCAGGCGTCCCAGTGTTTGTACGCGGTCGGTGAGCACCTGCTGACAGACGCTTTCGACCTGGTCTAGCTGGGTCTCGCCGATGGCCTTCAGGTCGCGATTGTGCGCTAGCGACAACTCGTACCACGCCAGGGCCGCGAGCAGCGAACCCACCAGACCCGCCGTTACCGCGAGGGGCCCCAGTTCCTTGAGGTTGGTTTGGCGGAGGTGGCTGGCGAGCAGCATGGCGCCGCCGAACAGCAGGGTAAACAGCACGGCGACCCAGGCGGCCGTTGACTGGAATTGCAGCCAGGGCGAGTTTCCCAGCAGCATCCAAAGCACCGAGACCCCGCCAAGAAACAGCATGAGCGTGCCGACCCAGCGCCAGGGACGTCGGGCCAAACGCAAGCCGCTGGGGATCATCAGGCAGATGGCAATGGCGATGAGCAGCAGGGCTGCTTCGATGGAGAGGTGCTCGTGGCCACCGTGGGTCGCGTCGATGGAGGCGGGGAAGTGAATGCCATGAGTGGCGGAGCTATAGCCGACTACTAGCAAGAGCGTCCCGCCGGCCGCGGTGTGCAGTAGCCGCCAGCCTTGCAGATGAGCACCCAGGCCGATGCCGGCAAGCACGGCAGCCAAGGCGCTCTCGCGAGGCAGGGGCAGGCCCAGCGGACCCGGGGCGGCTATCAGTAGCGGCGCGAGCAGCCCCATCGTGCCGATCGTCAGGCAGGCGGCGACCACCATCAGCAGATAAGACTTGGTCAGAAACGAGCTGTCGGCGGCGGGCGTCATCAGGGTCTGGGGGTGCACCGGTGTTTTATTGGATCTGTTCTTGGTGCGTACGCCTTGGATCGGGGCAACCCTTCTAAGGCAGTCGCGCAGTGCTCAGGGCACGGCCAAATGTTGAGCCACGCTAATTGTTTGTCGGCTTGGACACAAATCAAAGTTTTTTGACGGGGGGATTCGCTTGAGAGGGCATCTGTCGCGGCCCGGCGGCTCAAATCCAACGCCGGGTACGGGCACGGTAGGCAGAATATCCGGCGCCGAATCGCTGTGTCAGGGCCCGCTCTTCACCGCGGACCTGGAAACGGTCGATGAACCAAACGAACGCGCCAATCACGACAAGCCCAGCCGGGTGGCCGAACCAGCTCACCACGCCGGCGAGCAGCATGGCATCGCCGAGGTAGATCGGGTTGCGACTCACGCGGTAGATACCGCTGGTGACCAGGTGGCGGGTCCGTTCGGGGTGGATCGGGTTGATGGTGGTGTGCGCCTGCCACAGCGAGATCACCGCGGCCAGCATCAGCGCGCCGCCCGCAATGAACAGCGCACCGGCGAGCCAGGTCAGCCACGCCCCGTCGAGCGCGGCGGCTGGCCAGGCCGTCGACAGTATGTAGACCAGGGCGATGCCGATCAGCAGGGCAACCGGCGGGGGAATCAGCTTGGTAAGCATGGCGGGCCTTTTACGGCGGATGGGGGAATGTATTTTTGCAGTTTAGTGGGGTTGTGACCCGAATGACATCATGGGGCGCGTTGCATGGTTTATACGTCGCAGGCGATGGCCTAAAGTCGATATCAGATTCGCTCCAACCTTCCCTTGACTACGAGAGCCCCGGCTCCGGTCGCGGGCCGCGTGTGGTCAAAGAAACACCATCAAAAGAAAACGTTTCCTAAGAAGAGGACCGCCATGTTGTCCAGACTCAAGAGCCGCTCGGTATTGCTGACCGGTACGGATGCCGAGAGCAAGCGCGAAGCGGTGCGTGCGTATTTCCACCGCACCATGGATATCTACGAAAAGCTGTTCGAGGTCCTCACCGATGATCAGGCGTTCTACGAGCGCCCCGAGCCGCTGCGCCACCCGTTGATCTTCTACTTCGGCCACCCGGCTACTTTCTATATCAACAAGCTGGTCACGGCGAAGGCGACCACGCGCATCGACCCCCAGCTCGAGGGCATGTTCGCCATTGGCGTCGACGAGATGAGTTGGGATGACCTCAACGATGCGCATTATGACTGGCCGTCGGTCGACCGGGTGCGCGAGTATCGCCGCAAGGTGCGCGAGCGGGTCGATCAGCTGATCGGCGAGCTCGACTGGACCCCGCCGGTGCGCTGGGACGACCACCCCACCTGGTCGATCTTCATGGGCATCGAGCACGAGCGCATCCACCTGGAGACCTCCTCGGTGCTGATTCGCCAGCTCGACCTCGAGTGGGTAAAGCCACACGATGACTGGCCGATTTGCGATACCGCCGCGGCGACAGCGGCTGCCGCACCCGTCAACGAGCTCCTCGAGGTGGCCGGTGGCACGCTGGTGCAGGGCAAGTCCCACGATGCCCCCCTGTACGGCTGGGACAACGAGTACGGCCGGCTGGCGACGCACGTCGATGCGTTCCGCGCCGGTCGCATGCAGGTCTCCAACGCGGAATTCCTCGCCTTCGTCGAGGCCGGCGGCTACGAGACGCCCGAGTGGTGGACCGAGGAGGGACGCCGCTGGCTCGACTTTCGCAGCGCGGCCCACCCGGTCTTCTGGGTGCCGCGCGAGAATTCCTGGGGGTATCGGACCATGACCCGGGAGATCGACATGCCCTGGGACTGGCCGGTGGACGTCAACTACCTCGAGGCCAAGGCCTTCTGCAACTGGCTTTCAGGGAGAACCGGAAAGTCGATCCGACTGCCGACCGAGCCCGAATACGAGCGCCTGCGCCAGGTGGCCGGCGTGCCGGATGAGCCGGAATGGGGCGAACGGGCGCCGGGCAACATCAACCTGGAATACTGGGCCTCGGCCTGCCCGGTCGACCGTTTCGCCCAGGGCGACTTTTTCGATGTGATCGGCAACGTCTGGCAGTGGACCGAAACGCCGATCGATGCCTTCGAGGGCTTCGAGCCGCACCCCCTCTACGACGACTTCTCGGTGCCCACCTTCGACAACCAGCACAACCTGATCAAGGGCGGCTCGTGGATCTCGACCGGCAACGAGGCGACGCGCGACGCGCGTTACGCCTTCCGTCGGCATTTCTTCCAGCACGCCGGGTTTCGCTACGTCGAGGGCGAGCCGGTGCGCCCGCCGGCGTCCAAGGACGACGGCTACTACGAGACCGACGCCCAGCTGGCGCAGTACTGCGATTTCCACTTCGGTCGCTCGTACTTCGGTGTCGCCAACTTCCCGCGGGCGCTGGCCGAGTACGCCCTGCGCCAGATGGAAGGGCGCAACCATGGCGCGGCACTGGACATCGGCTGTGCCACCGGGCGGGCGACCTTTGAACTCGCACCGCACTTCGAGTCGGTCACGGGGCTGGATTTCTCGGCGCGTTTTGTCCAGATCGCCCAGGCGATGCTCGACGAGGGACAGATCGCCTACGCGCTGCCCACCGAGGGCGAGCTGACCGAGGACCGGGCGGCCTCCTTGGCCGCGTTGGGTCTGGAGCCGCGCGACAATATGGAGTTCTGGCAGCAGGACGCCTGCAACATGAAGCCGCACTTCACCGGTTACGACCTGGTGCTCGCGGGCAACCTGATCGATCGGCTCTACGACCCGGGCAAGTTCCTCGACGACATCGCCGGGCGCATCAACGCCGGTGGGCTGCTGGTGCTGGCCTCGCCGTACACCTGGCTCGAGGACGTCACTCCGCGCGAACGTTGGCTGGGTGGCTATGTCGACGAGGACGGGCGGCCGGTGAGCACACTCGACACGCTGCTCAAGCGCCTGGAGCCGAACTTCGAGCTGGTGGGCGAGCCCGCGGACATCCCGTTCGTCATCCGCGACACGGCACGGCGCTACCAGCATACGGTCAGTCAGGTGACGGTCTGGGCACGCCGATGAGTGCGCGCCAACCGTCGACCGATTTCACCCGCCTGGCCCAGTACCCGGGCTCGGGTTGCGAGAAGTACGATCGCCGCGGCGAGATCTTCGGTCGCGACGACGTCATCCCATTGTGGGTGGCGGACATGGATTTCCCGGCGCCGGACTTCGTCACCGAAGCACTCGCCGAGCGGCTCGCCGACGGTGCCTTCGGCTACGCCAAGCCCACCGCCGAGCACGTCGAGGCGATCACCGGCTGGTTGGCCGGTCAGCATGACTGGCATGTCGGTCCCGAGGCGATCGTACCCGTGCCCGGCGTGGTCCCAGCCATGGCGATGGCGATCCGCGCCTTCACCAGTCCCGGGGCGCGGGTGATCATCCAGCCGCCGGTGTATTTCCCGTTCTTCCAGGTGGTGCGCGACCAGGGCCGGGAGCTGGTCGAGAATTGGCTGGTCGAGCACGATTCGCCCGACGGCAGGCGGCGATACCAGATGGATTTCGAGGTACTGGAGCAGCAGGCCCGGGGCGCCGAGATGCTGCTGCTCTGCAACCCGCACAATCCCGGCGGCCGGGCATGGAACAAGGAGGAGCTGGCCCAGGTTGCGTCGATCTGCGCCCGCCACGACGTGATGGTGATCAGTGACGAGATCCACATGGACCTGACCTACCCGGGCATCCGGCATACGCCGTTCGCCCGAGTGGCCGACGCGGGCGGCTGTCGTTGGTTCACGGTCACCGCGCCGGGCAAGACCTTCAATACCGCCGGCATCGGCGGCGGCTATGCCGTGATCCCCGATACCCCAATCCGCAAGCGCTTCGATCGCGAGCGCCGCGGGATGCACCTGGGCGAGGGCTCGGTATTCGGGCTGACGGCGCTCAAGGCCGCCTACATCCACGGAGCGAAATGGCCGGCGGAGTTGATGGCACATGTCGCCACCAACCGCGACCGGGTGATCGAGGCGGTGGCCGATCTGCCGATTGAGCCGATGCCGCCCGAGGCGACCTACCTATTGTGGCTGGATTGCCGCGGCATGGGGCTGTCGGACGCGGCCTCGGATCCCGAGGATCGAGCCCTGCAGCGGTTCTTTATCGATGAGGCGGGGTTGGGGCTGAGCCAGGGCATCATCTTCGGCGAGCCGGGACGCGGCCACATGCGTATCAATCTCGCCACGCCGACGCGTGTCATCGATCGGGCGATGGCACAGCTACGTGCGGCTTGGGGAAAGCGGTTCGCGGGGCAGGGCCCCACGTAACGTCCGGGGAGTCGTTCGGATTCGAGAGGGTGCAAGAACACGCTCGGGTAACTCGTTCGGCCAGAGCGGTAACGGATTCGTGCGCCCCCTAGTCGCGCAGTCGCGCGTCGAGGTGGTCGACGGCCTCGGCCCAGTCGGCATCATCGGCCAGCGATTCGCGCAGGAAGCGGCTCTGGTTCTCGTTCCAGAATGGCGCGTCACTCAGTGCCACCTCGCTCGGCAGCGGAGAGTGGCGATCGATGAATGCCTCGATGTTTTCCTCGCCGGCATCCAGACCGAGTTGTTCGAACAGTTCACTCAAGGGGTGAAATGGTGGCTGCATGCGATCTCCTCCATCGGGTCGGTGCCGATCTTGCGTGCGGGTTGGCCGCGTGAATTTGATCAAGTGACGTCTGGATTCTAGCCGCTTTTTCGGGGGGAGACGGGCGTGTCTATACTTGCTCCCTTTGCCCAGAGAGAATCTTCCATGTGGCCCGAGTATTTCCTGTTTCTTCTCAAGACGCTGACGCTGGTGGTTGCCGTAATCTTCGTCGTGGCCGCGGTGGTTTCGGTCGTGGCGCAGGCGCGCAGCTCGCAGGCGGGAGAGAGTCGGCTCAAGCCGCTGAAGATCCGTCGTATCAACGACGAGATCGAGTCACGCAGCAAGCAGTTGCACGAGGCGCTGAAAAAGCCCGCCGGCGGATGGAAGGCCAAGTGGGCCGAGTTGCGCCAGCGGCTGCCCGGTAGCAAGCAAAAGGACGAGGAAAAAGCCTCTGCGGGCACCGAGGATACGCCGGCGGCAGTCGATGAGGAGACGGGCGAGAAGGCCGAGGGGGCTGACTCCGCCACCCGGACCTTCGTGCTCCGCTTCCATGGCGACATCCGGGCCTCGGCGGTCGAAGCCCTGCGCGAGGAGGTCAGCGCCGTGTTGCAGGCAGCCGTGCCGGGTCGTGATCGAGTGCTGCTGGTACTGGATAGCCCCGGCGGCGTGGTCCCGGGGTACGGGCTGGCCGCCGCTCAGCTGGCGCGTCTGCGTAGCGCCGAGATCGAGTTGATCGCCGTGGTCGACCGGGTCGCGGCCAGCGGGGGCTACATGATGGCCGCCGTGGCCAATCGCATTGTCGCCGCACCGTTCGCGATTGTCGGTTCGATCGGTGTGGTGGCTCAAATGCCCAACATCCATCGCTTGCTCAAGCGCAACGACATTGATGTCGAATTGCACACCGCCGGGCAGTACAAGCGCACCCTGACGTTGCTGGGCGAGAACACCGAGGCCGGGCGGGAGAAATTCCGTGAGGAGCTCGAGCAGACGCATGTGCTGTTCAAGCAGTTTCTCAATCGCTATCGACCGCAACTGGACCTCGAGAAACTCGCCACCGGTGAGCACTGGTACGGCGAGGATGCGCTCGAGCTGGGTCTGATCGACGACATTGGCACTAGCGACGACTGGATTCTGAAGGCGGTGGACCAAGGCGATGCCTTTGAGATCACCCAGCCGATGAAAAAACGCGGCCTGCTCGGTCGCCTCAGCGCCTCGGCCCAGTCGGCGCTCAGCGAGTGGCGCCATCCGCTCTGAGTCATGCGCGGGTCGGGTGATTCGCTATCTGTTCGTGCCTTGTTGATTGGCTCGGAATTGGGCCAGTACCAGGGTATAGGTCTCGCTCACATCACGGGCGAAGTGGTCGATGGCGTGACGCCGTGCGGTGCTTACGGCTCGGTCGGCCATGGTCGAGCGTAGGGAATCGTCTTCGATCAGTCGTTGGGCGGCCGTGGTCCAACGGTCGATGTCTTCGGCGGTCTTGAAGCCGTTGCTCTCGTGGTTGACTACGTCATCGATGCCGCTGGAACGTACCGCGACCACCGGCAGGCCCGCCGCCATTGCCTCGAGGATGACCATCCCCTGGGTTTCCGACTTCGAGGCGAACACGAACGCATCCCCCAACTGGTAGTAGTGCGCCATTTCGTCGGGTGAAATCGCCCCGACCAGGGTGATTGTCTCGGCCAGGTCGAGTGCGTCGATACGTTCCTGCAATCGCTCGTGCTCGTCACCGTCACCGATGATCAGGCAGCGAAACGGCTGGGCGCTGCGTCGACGCAGCTCGTCCATCGCCGAGATCAAAAAGTCGATGTTCTTCTCCCGTGAAAGCCTTGAAACGCTCACCAGCACGCGCTCGTCCGGGGCAATGCCGTGCCTGAGGCGCAAGGCCTCGACGGCCTCGGGTTCGTCGGCCTGGAATCGGTCGAAGTCGATTCCGGTCGGGTGGACGTAGATCGGGGCCGTGACGCCAATTACCCGCAGGTATTCCTCGGCCGACTCGGTCGGCACGATCACCCCGTCGCAACGATTGGCGAATCGCCGGATGGCGGTGTGCGCGATCAGGTTGCGGAACAGCGGACCCGGCAGCGGCACGTAGTGCGAGTAGTGCTCCAGGCGGGTGTGGTAGGTGAACACCGTCGGTACCTTCAGTCGCCGGGCATGCCATTGCGCCGCCCAGCCGAGCCAGAACGGGTGGTGGATGTGGATCAGGTCGGGTGAAAAGTCTTTCAGTCCCCGGCGAATCCGCGGTGAAATCGGATTCGCCAGCCGGAACTCGCCGTTATGCCCCATGGTCAGCAGCGAGGGGACTCGAACCACGTCGGTCTCGCGGTCGTCCTGCTCGGCGTAGCTGGGCGCGATGATCCGCACGCGATGGCTTAAATGCTCCAATCCGCGGCGCAGTCGGTCGATAGAGATCGGCACCCCACCGATGAACGGCAGGTAGTTGTTGGTCACCATGGCGATGGCCAGCGGTCGGCCCGTCCATGGCGAGGTGTCCAGGTCGTAGTTCCGGTAGTAGTCGCGCTCGACGAAGATGGTGCTGTAGAGCTTGATTGCCAGCAGGATCAACAGGCCGAGCACCAGCAGAAAGTTGAGGTGGCCGACGTAGAACAGCGAGTGGATGAAGAACCACAGGCTCTCTAGCGTCTTGAAGACCTGGTGCTGGCCGATATCGAGCCGCTCGACCGTGATGGCCACCTTGCCATCATCGGTCCTCACGTCGACGTAATGATAAAAACTGGTGTCATCGTTGAGCACCAAACCACCCGCGCCGCCGGTGACCACGTAGCGCACCCCGTCGCGTTGCTGCTCGTCGAACAGGTGCAGGTTGCTGGAGAACACCGCGTCGACGTCATGTGCGCGGAAAAGCGCATGCAGTCGATCCCGGAAGGCCTCGTCGGTGAGGTATTGGTCGTCGAAATCGAGCGGGCTTTTCCGGGTGGTGCGGAACATCGGGTGGCCGATGAACACGAAGCGATGCACCGCTGACGGGTCGCGCAGCTGCTCCTTGAGCCAGTGGAGCTGGAACGGGTAGGTATCCGGGTCGGTGCTGTCGAGGAACAGGAACTGGCTGCCGCCGGCGCGAAAGCCGAAGAAGTACGGCCCGAAGTGCTCGTAGTAGTTGAACGAACCGAACGCGCCGCTCTCCTTCTCACCCACCGTCAGCAGGTAGGGCATCTCCAGGTGGGAGAGCGTGCGGTACAGGGCGCGGTACTTGTCCTCGCCGCCGCCACTGACGGCGTTGCCCGCCGAGACGACGAAATCGAGCCCGGCGCGGTTGAGCCGCGGGACCATCTTGCGCTCGAACAGGCCGACCGAGTTGTTGATATTGCCGACGACGGCGAAGTGCAGCTCGTCATCGGCCGGGCCATTCGCCTCGGCCTGAATCCGCTCGATCTGCTCTGCGTGGACCGCGTGATAGGTCGTCTCGAAGATCGACAGGTAGACCCGGTAGCCGACCAGCAGCAGGATCGCGGCCAGCGTCAGGTAGAAGGCCAGCTTCAGTCGTCGCGGCGTCAGCTTTTCCGATAGCCGGCTCATGAACCCCCTCCCCGGGTGGCCGCGATTTCCCGCTGGGTGACGAACAGGCCGATCAGCATGCCGACGTAGATCGTCAGCGTCCGCCAGGCCACGGTCACCAACACCAGGTGCGAGGCGGTGACCACGTCACGGAAGAAGTAGGCGAACACACCTTCGGCGATGCCCGAGGCACCCGGCGTGGGCGAGAAATACATCACGAAAGTGGTCATCACCATGCGACCGATCACCAGCCAGTAGTCGAACCCGTAACCCAGGGCCCAGAAGAGCAGGGCGGGGAACGAGAACAGCGCCAGCAGGAAGATCGCCGTGAAGACCAACGAGGCGGCGATATCGAGCCAGCGCCCCTGGAAATAACGGACGAAACCGTGCGCGAATTGCTGCAACTCGCGCACCAGGCGGTGGCGCCAGCGGTGATGTCGTCGCGGGCTGATGAGGTGCAGGCCTCGCAGCGCCTTGAGCAGACCCAGCATCGGGCGCAACAACCAGTTGCTGCGCATCACCAGGATCGTGAAGAACCCCAGGTACAGCGCGACCGAGACGCCCAGGGTGATCACCAGCGAATTGCTCTGCGCCGCGCCTTGGGCGCCCGGGAGCGTCACCAGCAGGATCGGCGTGGCCCCGAAGATGAACAGCACTGCGAGGGCCGTGCGAATGGTGGTGGCCGCCAAGCCGGTACCCAGCGGCACGCCGCGTCGGCGCATGAACCAGACCTGAGCCACCCCGCCGCCGGTGGCCAGCGGCGTGATATTCGAGACGAATATGTTGAGAAATACCAGCCGCGCCATGGCCGGCAACGGGATCGAATGGCCCAAGGCGCGCAGGGTGAACCACAGGCGCAGGCCGTCCGCGGCGAAGTAGACCAGCAGGAGCGCCAGGCTTGCCAACACCAGCTGCCAGCCGAGCAGCCGCGCATCCCAGTGGATCTCGTGACCGGCGACCTGCGAGTAGACCGCCCAGATCCCGGCGCCGCTGAGCCCGATGAACAGCAACGCGAACCACGCCAGTCGGCGGCCACGAAAGGTTGGCTCGTTCTGGATCTCGAAGCGTTCGGGGTGGTGGTGGGGGTCGGTCATATCGCCTGGGGAGCTCGTCGCTGGTCCGGCCGGCTGGCGTCGGCACGGTAGGCGAGTGTGGCAGACACAGAAAAACCCGCGCGAGGCGGGTTATCCGTGACATACATCAGTGTTGGAGGCTGGACCCGGAGTCGAACCGGGGTAAACGGATTTGCAATCCGGTGCATAGCCACTCTGCCATCCAGCCGAAATCTGGAGCGGGAAACCGGATTCGAACCGGCGACCCCAACCTTGGCAAGGTTGTGCTCTACCAGCTGAGCTATTCCCGCTTGAGGGGGCGCAATTTTCATCAGGAACCGGCCCCGTGTCAAGTCGCGCTTCGACGCGCCGCGTGGCGAATCCCGGTTAGGGTGATCTGCCTCATGGCTGGACCGGGTTCAATGCTGCCGCAGTCGAGCCAATAACCAACGCTGCAACATACGGTTGCGCGATTGACGTGCCCGGTTACACTCGGTCCGATCGGCCTGCAGGCAAGAGGCCGGGTGGCGCGAGTCGTGTAGCTCGGCCGAGCGGGCGTCGAGATAGATGCGCACGGGCAAGGTCACCGGGCGCTGGTGCGAATCGAGCGCCTCGTGGTCGGTGAACGCCATCTCCAAGGTGAAGCGCCCCCGCTCGGTGACCCGTGCGACCACCGAGAAACCCAGGGTGAATTCATTGCCCGGGGTCAGGCGCCGCAGGTCACCGAGCAGGCGACGAATCAGGATATAGTTCTGCTCGTAAAGATCCATCAACTGATCGAATGGATCGTGTTCGATGGAATGAGGAGTGCCGGTGTTGAGTTTCATGTCCGCCAGTGTAAGGAAGCTCTGCGTGAATAGGAATGCTGATGCCCCATCCGCTTCGAGTGTGGCCAGCCGGGCGTACGCCGGCTTTCGGTTGGTCTGCTTGGGTCTGATTGTCCCGATGCTGACGGCCGGCACCGCCGTGGCGGATGTTTACAAGTACCGCGATGCCCAGGGGGTGGTGCACCTGACCAACGTGCCGCAACAGTCGGCCGGTGAACCCTACGCGCTGTGGCGCAAGAACGAGGCGACCAAGCCGAAGGGGTGGCAGGACGGCTACCGCGTCATGCCGCGGCTGGTGCGCGATCGTTACGCCGAACCGGTCAATCGGTTTGCCGGCCTGTACGGTGTCGACCCGACGCTGATCCGCGCCGTCATTCACGCCGAGAGCGCCTTCCGACCGGAGGTGGTCTCCCCCAAGGGGGCCGGTGGGCTGATGCAGCTGATGCCGGCTACCGCGGCGCGCTTCGACGTGGTCGACCGATTCAATCCCGAGGACAATATCGCCGGCGGCGTGGCCTATCTCGCACTCTTGCTCGAGATGTTCCAGGGGGATCGCGAGCTGGCCGTGGCGGCGTACAACGCCGGCGAAAATGCGGTCAAGCGCTATGGCGGCATTCCGCCGTACAAGGAGACACGCACCTACGTCAAACGGGTCTTGCAGTTGCAGGCGGCCTACGCCGGAGCGGGGTGAGGCGATGACGCCCGATGAACGCCGCATGAGCGCCGATCTCGCGGTGGAGGAGGGCAGGCTGGCGGCCTTCCTGGAGCAGCAGTCGGCCCTCGTGCTGGCGGTGACGCCTGAGGGGGAAAGCCTGCCGGAGATCGGCACGCTGCCGTTCGTCCACCACGAAGACGGTTTGTGGGTGCTGGTCAGCGAACTGGCCGCCCACACCCGCCCGCTGCTGGAACGCGGCGTCGCCCGCGTTGCCCTGATGGCCGACCAGTCGGCCACCCGCAATCCCTTTGCCCGCGAACGCGCCCACTGGGCAGCGCGGGTCGAGGCGGTCGACCGCGAGGACGAGCGCTTTGCGGTCATCACGGCCGCCCTGCAAAGGCGCCACGGCAAGACAGTGGCGCTCCTGTGCGGGTTGGGTGATTTTCACCTGCTGGGTCTTCGTCTCGGCGTCGGCAGCTACGTTAACGGTTTCGCCAAGGCGTTCGAGCTGGATGGATTGTCACTACGGCATCAACAGCGTCGCTAACGAAGTAACTCGATCGCCTCGTCGATGACGCTCGGGTCGTCCGCACGCCGGGGCGACTGCTCGCTCAGGTGCCGGCGGTAGGCACGCGCGCCGGGGCGGCCCTGGAACAGGGTCAGAATCGGCTTGATCAGGGTGGGCAGACGCGTGCCGCGGGCGATCTCGGTCGCCGCGTAGTCCCGATACGCCAGCAGCGCGGCCAGTCGGTCGGTGGTCTCTCCGTCGTCGAACAGGGCCGCATCGATGTCGGCCAGCAGGCCGACGTTCTGGTAGGCCGCCCGGCCGACCATCACGCCATCGACCTCGGCAAGCGCGGCCTGCATCGACCCGACCTCCGTCAGCCCGCCGTTGAGCACCACGGTCAGATCCGGCCGTTCCCGCTTTAGCCGCGTGGCGAACTCGGGTCGAAGGGGTGGCACGTCGCGATTCTGCTTGGGTGAAAGCCCCTTCAGCCAGGCCTTGCGGCTGTGGACGATGAACACCTCGGCGCCACCCTGGTCGGCGACGATGTCGACGAATTCACCGAATTCATCAAAGGTTTCCTGGTGATCGATGCCGATGCGGCTCTTGACCGTTACCGGCACGTCGACCGCCGCGCGCATGGCGGCAATGCAGTCGGCTACCAGTGTTGGCTGCGCCATCAGGCAGGCGCCGAACGCCCCGTTCTGCACCCGATCGCTGGGACAGCCGACATTGAGATTGATCTCGTCATAGCCCCAGTCGGCGCCGATTCGTGCCGCCTCGGCCAGCGCCTGTGGATCGGAGCCACCCAGTTGCAGGGCGACCGGGTGCTCGCTTTGATCGAAACGCAGGTGCCGTTCGACATCCCCGTGCAGCAGCGCCCCGGTTGTCACCATCTCGGTGTACAGCCGAGCGTGCCGGCTCAACTGGCGGGCAAGAAACCGGTAATGCCGGTCCGTCCAGTCCAACATTGGCGCAATGCAGAAGCGCCACGGGCTGGGCGACGACGTCGGGGCAGGGGCGGTTGGCGGGATCGGATCGGTCATGACGGCAGTTCGCTCTCTCAGGGAGCGGCATTGTAGCGGGGGTAATGCCGGACGTCAGGGCAGCAGGGCCTTGATGATGGCGCTTACGCCCGCGATCGCGGCGATGCCGAGGATGATCGGGCGCAGGGCCCCGAACGGGATGCGGTTGACCAGGTGCCCCGAGGCAAGAAAGCCAATGACGGTGCCCGGCAGCAGCGTGGCGAACAGCCACCACTCCCTTGTCCCGATAAACCCGGAGAAGAAAAGGGCCACGGCGCTGGCCAGGCTCGCGAACAGGAAGAAAGCCGAGAGATTCGCCCGCACCAACGGGCCCTTTTCGTTCTGGTAGATCAGGGCGATCGGCGGGCCGCCCACCGCGGTGATGGTGCCCATGTAGCCCGAGGCCGCCCCGGCGATGACGCTGTTGCGCGGATTGAGGGCCGGGTGAATGCCGACCACGCTCAAGATAACGGCCAGCAGGATCAGGATGCCGAAGGCCAGCTCGAAGCCCCGCGCGGTGAGTAGCGCCAGGGTCACGACGGCGAGCAGGGTGCCGACGATGTCGCCGCCAATGGCGAATCGTACCGGGCGGAAGCTCAGGCTCGATCGGCTCCGCCACAGGATCAGGATGGTCAGCAGCACGGCGTTGAGGATCAGCGGGCCGGGCAGGAATAGCGGGCTGATCAGGAACAGTAGCGGCGCCGAGAGGGTGCCGATGCCGTACCCGGCCAGCCCCTGCAGGAAGGCGCCGGCAAAGATGGCGAGGTTGGCCAGCAGCAACTGAAGCAGGGTGATGTCGTCCACGGGACCTCGCGAGGGGCTGGCAACGAAAAATCCCCGGCGGGGCCGGGGATCACGGAACCGTTGGCCCACCGTTCAAGCGATGGGCCACTGGCTGATCGGGTGGCTCAAGCGTAGGTCTTGACCTGACCGCCGACCGGACCGTTGTTGGCTGCGGTGCTGGTCTGGCCGCCGCTCTCACCAATCGAGTCGATCAGCGGCGCCATTCCCTGCTCCTGCGTGTCCACCGCCTGTTTTTGAACACGCACGCCCACTTCCTGTGCCAGTTGTGCGTTCACCATGGCAGTTTGCAGGCTGCCGGCGGCAGATACCGAGTCGGCCATGATGCCTCCTCCGTGAGGCGGGTGTTTATGGGCGTATCACAAGTCGTGAGTACGCCCGACGCACGAACAGTGTACGCTCCGGCGTCTTCGAATTCACCCTCGCTGAAATGGCTTTGCGGCCGCCTTCCATAAGGTTCCGCTTATTTGTGTGGGTTGGCTAAAGGTTTGCCTGCCCCGGCCGAAAAGCTGGTCGAATCGCATTGTCGCAAGTCCTCGGTCTCAAGGAGTCTTAATGAACCGGTTGAACAACACCACCAAGATCCTCTTGGCGTTTGCCGTGTCCGCCGTGCTGTTTATCGGTGCACTCGGCTACGCGCTGATCCAGATGGATTCCATCTCCGAACGGTATCTGCAGGTTCAGCATCAGGACAACGCGCGTGTTAAGGCGTTGCAGGACGTTATGAGCAATGGCCTGCTGGGTGGTGTGGCGACCCGCAACAAGGTCTTCCGCCCCGATCTCGAGGCGGCGATCAAGGTCACCGGCAAGACCGACGAGGTGGTGCGTGCCGCCTTGGCCGAGGCGCGGTCGCTAACCTCCGTGAACAACGCCGAGGCTCAGGGCCTCCTGGATGACATCGAGACCCGCTGGGAACGCGTCATGGCGGCCCGCCTGGCGGTCTTCGACCAGGTGAATGCCGGCAACATCGAGCGCGCCCAGCATATCCTGGTGCAGGACGAGCACCCGGACTGGCAACAGATCCGCAAGAACATCCAGTCGCTGATCGCGACGGCCAAGGCACGTGAGGACGCGCGTACCGAGGCGGCCGAGGAGCACATGCTCGAGGCGCGCGCGGCCACGCTGTTGATCGGTGCGGTGGCACTGGGGGTGGGCATCTTCCTGCTGGTGCTGGTGATGACCACCTTCACCCGCCGCATTCACCGCGTGATTCGCGCCATGGAGGACATTGCCGAGGGCGAGGGCGACCTGACCCGTCGCCTGCCGGTGACCGGCAACGACGAGTTCGCCAAGCTCTCCCGTGGCTTCAACCGGTTCGTCGAGCGCATCCACAATCTTGTCCACGAGATCACCGACTCCACTGGCCAGCTGGCCGCCTCGGCCGAGGAAATGTCGATGATCACGCGCCAGTCTCGTGAGAGCACGCACGAGCAGAACGAGCAGACCCAGATGGTGGCCTCGGCGATCGAGGAACTGACCGCCACCACCCGCGAGATCGCCGAGAACACCAACCAGACCGCCAGTGCCTCCAACGAGACCGAGGAGGTCACGCACAAGGGTCAGCAGGCGCTCAAGCGATCGATGGATACCGTGCACGAGTTGATGGGATCGATGCGCAATACCGCCGAATCGATCGGCGAACTCGAGTCGCAGACCAAGGACATCGGCAAGGTGCTCGACGTGATCCAGGGCGTGGCCGAGCAGACCAACCTGCTGGCGCTGAATGCCGCGATCGAGGCGGCGCGGGCCGGCGAGCAGGGCCGAGGCTTTGCCGTGGTGGCCGAGGAGGTGCGCAATCTCGCTAGCCGCACGCAGCAGTCCACCGAGGAGATCAAGGGCATTATCGATGGCCTGCGCGATCGGGCGCAACGGACCGTCAAGGCGATGGAAGTCAGCCAGACGCAGGGCAAGGCCACGCTGGAGGCGGTCAACGAGACCGACGAGTCGCTGGATGCGGTGGTGCGCCACGTCAATCACATCAACGAGATGACCATGCAGATCGCCACCGCCGCCGAGGAGCAGTCGGCCACGGTCGAGGAGGTCAACCGCAACCTCGAGCGCATCCGTGCCAAGAGCGAGGAGCTCGACGACTCCTCGCAGCAGGTATCCACCGCCGGCGGCGACCTCACCCGGTTGTCGGCCAACCTCGATGGCCTGGTCAATCGCTTCAAGACCTGAGGCTATCTTGCGTGACCCACGTACGAAGGCCGGCACCTGTTGCCGGCCTTTTCCGTTGCGGTCGTCATGAGGGCGCGTTCAGTCGCGCCCCGGGGGCTTGCCTGTCAGAGGGTGTCGCGGCCGAAACGGCGTACGAATGGCAGCCGCCGCCAGAGGCTGGGACGGGTGTCGGTCAGATCGCGGCAGGTCTCGCACTGGCCGGCACGCGGGCGCCGGGCGGTGAGCGGTTCGATCCGCGTCGGTGACGGTCCGCGCCCCGGCTCCCAGGCCGAGAGCGGTTCCTCGTGGATCATCACGTCGGCACCGGGGAAGGTGCGCAGCAGCTTGGCCTCGATCTCGTCGCCGATCTGGTGCGCGCGGTTGAGATCGATGTGATTGTCGAGATACAGGTACAGCTGGATGATCATGGTCTGGCCGGCCAGGCGGGTGCGGATCTGGTTGACGGCATGCACCGACGGGTGCGCCGTGGCGATCTGGGCGATGCGCATCTCGGTGCCGTCGAGGACCTCGCGGTCCATCAGGTGATCGAGGGCTTCCCGGCCGACCTTCCAGGCGCTGTAAAGCACGAAGATGCCCACTAAGGTGCCGAAGATCGGATCGATCCAGTTCAGGCCATAGCCGGCGAGGATCAGCACGGCGATGGTCGAGGCGTTGACCAGGAAGTCCATGCTGTAGTGCGAGGCGTCGGCCTTGATCGCCGGCGAGCGCGTCTTGATGATCACGTAGCGCTGGAAGGTGATCAGGGCGAGTGTCGCCACCATCGAGAAGATCATCACCGCCACCCCCCAGTTGACGGCATCGATCTCCTGCGGGCGGATCAGGCGTTGCAGGGCTTCGATCAGCAGGAACACGCCGGAGCCGGCGATGAAGGTTGCCTGGGCCAGGGCGGCCAGCGGTTCGGCCTTGCCGTGCCCGTAGCGATGGTCCTCGTCGGGCGGTTGCAGCGCGACGCGTACCGCCACCAGCGTGACCAGCGAGGCCAGCAGGTCCATGGTCGAATCGATCAGCGAGGCGAGCATGCTCAGCGAATTGGTGGTGATGGTTGCCGCGAGCTTGAGCGCGATCAGGGTCAGGGCGAGCGTCACCGAGGCGGTGGTGACCATGCGCAGCAGCTTGGCGTGGGGATTGTGCATCGGGTGATCGTCGCCTGGTCGGGGTCGCGGTTCGGCCTCGCCACCGGCGGGTCGCGCCGCCGGCGAAAGTTAGTCAAGACTAATACCGAACTGAATTAGTCCCATTTTAATGCAGCCTGGCTTCGAGGGCTAGTCCGTCATTTCAGGTCTTTCCATTCAGGCTTTCCGGGCATGACCTGCCAAATCGTCCAAATCGCCTCCGGATGCGCCGGGCTTGGGTGCTTTGGCCGGCTCGTCTACCATCGTGACACCCCTCATTCGCCGGGATACCCCCGGCGACGGCTCCAAAATCAAAGGCCCCAACGGTTATGGCCAACGACTCCCAGGCTGATCGCTCCATCGCTGATCAATCCATGGCCCACGAGAAATCGACCACCCCGTCACTCGCCGGCTGCCCGGTCACCCGCATCGGCATCACCGGGCTGTCCGGCGCCGGCAAATCGACCCTGATCACCGCCATCATCAATCACCTGGAGAATGCCCGGCGCGGCGCGCTGTCGGAGCAGTCCGGGCTGGCGCGCATTCGCCATGGCCGCTGGCATCGCGAGATCGAGCGTGCCTTCGACTACGACCATGCCCTGACCGCGTTGACAGGACAGCCGCCGAGCTGGCCCGAATCCACTCGCGACTGGTCGATCGCCCGTTTGACTCTCGATTACGACCGGCGCTGGTATTCGCTGCGGCCACGTCGTCGCTGCCTGGAGTTGTTCGATTACCCGGGCGAATGGCTGCTGGACCTGTCTCTGCTCGACTGGTCATTCGCCGAGTACAGCGCCCATTGGCGTGACTGGCTGGCGCGCAGTCCGCGCCGGGAGATCGCGCCGAGGCTGCTCGAGGATCTCAAGGCAATCGACCCCGCTGAGCCGGTCGATCCCGAGCGACTGGCCGCGCTGGCCAATCGCTGGTCGATGATGCTGGCCGACAGTCGTCTGCCACCGCACCGACTGTCGCGCAACCTGCCCGGTCGCTGGTTGATGCCAGGCGAGGGCTTCGATCCGGATGCCATGCCGTTCCTGCCCCTGCCGGGTGTCATGGCCGAGTCGCCAGATGACTATCCCGAGGGCTCCTGGGGCGAGGTCTGCCAGCGTCACTTCACCTACTACCGTGACCGGATCGCGCGGCCATTCTTCGAATCCCATTTCGGTCGACTGGATGCGCAGGTGATCCTGGTCGATCTGCTGGGTGCCCTGCGCAGCGGCCGCGCGGCGCTGGCCGACATGCGCGCGGCGCTCGAGTCGATTCTCGAGCCGTTTCGCTACCGCGACGGGCACTGGCTCGGCAACCTGTTCGCACGCCGCATTCGCCGGGTGGCGATCGTCGCCACGCAGATCGATCACCTGCTGCCGGCCGATCAGGCGAGATTGACCCGATTGCTCGACAGCTATCTGTTCGAGCTGACCCAACAGCTCGCCGGCAAGGACATCGAGCTGCGCCTGTTCGCCGTCTCGGCAGTGACCGCCGCCCAGCCACGCGAGGATGCCCGCGGTCGACCCATGCTGGTGGGGACCGAGAAGAGCTCGCGGCAGAAGATCGCCTTTACCCCGCCGACCATCCCTGAACAGATGCCGCATGATCTGGATCTGGCCATCGACGACCTGCCCACGTTGGCGCCGCCGGCGGGGCTGGACCGGGCCCGAGCCTTTCCCGGTCGGCGCGTCGATGCCCTGCTCGATTTCGTGATCGGCGAGTCCTGAGCCATGAGCCGATCCACGTCCTTTTTCGCTTTGATGCCGACCCACACAAGAACAGTCTCCGGAGCCCTTCAATGAGTGATGAGCAACCGCCGCGAGGAGGCCACCTGGCCACTCGCATCCACGCGCACGGTGACTCGGTGCCGGATGTCGATACCGAGGCCCTCTACGACGAGGAGTCTGCCGAAGAGATGGCCGACCTGCTCGAGCCCCGACAGGGCTTTCCCTGGGTGGCGACCCTCTTGAGCGTGGTGGCGGTCACCTGGATCACTATCAACTGGTTGCAGGCAATCTGGTGGGCGCACGCGTCCCATCCAACGCTGGGCTGGGTGATCTTTGCCATCGGTTTGGGCGTCGGTGGGACCGCGTTGGGACTGGCCTGGCGGGCCTGGCGGCAGCGCCAGCAGATCGATGCCATCACCCGCCTGAACCGCCGACTGGCAGAGGCCGAACGCGAGGGCGAGATGGGCGAGTCGGTGGTTGAACTGCGGGAAGCGGCCGAACACCTGCTCGCCGACAACCCGCAGCGGCGGATCTTCGAGGAAGCCCTGCTTGGCATCGATGCCGGCAGTCACGCCACCGAACTGGTGGTGGCGCTCGAGCGCGCCTATGCCGACCAGGATGCCCGGGCTCGTGCGCTGATCCATCGCGAAGTGGTGCGCACCGGCCTATTCATCGCCGCGAGTCCCTATCCCGCTCTCGATCTCCTGCTCGTCGCCTGGCGCAATGCGCGGCTGGTCAACGCCATCGCGCGCATCTACGGGCTGACGCTTTCCTTTCCGGCCCGCTGGCGCCTGTATCGCATGATCCTGCAGAACATGGCCTTCGCCTCGGCCACCGAGACCGTGCTCGATTCGGCCAGCGAGGGCTGGGCCTCCAACCTGATGGTCAACCTCGGCGCCCGGGCCGGTCAGGGCGTGGCTGTGGCGCTGTATTCGCTGCGCATCGGTCGGCAGGCCATGCGTGCCTCACGCATCGCCCCGGAGCACAAGCCGTTGGTCGACCGCAACCTGGCGACACTGATCCTCGGCGCGATCCGCGAGCGCTCGGCGTCGAGCCGATAGCCGGCCATCATCGGGAGGGCAGGGAATGGAGCAGCGTTTGAGTGTGATCACCCTGGGCGTGGCGGACCTGGCCCGCTCGAGAGTCTTCTACGAACAAGGCCTCGGCTGGACGGTCGGTGGTGCCGCAGAGCAGGTCGTCTTCTTCCAGCTAAACGGTATCGTTCTGGCCCTCTATCCGCGCGCTGACCTGGCGGCGGACGCCGGTGTGCCGGCCGACGAGGGCAGCGGCTTTGCCGGTATGACACTCGCGCACAACGTGCGCTCGCCCCAGGAGGTTGATGAGGTGCTTGTTGAGGCCCAACGGGCGGGCGGACGGCTGATCAAGCCGGGCGTGGCGGTGTTCTGGGGCGGCTACTCCGGCTATTTCGCCGACCCGGACGGGCATCTCTGGGAGGTGGCCCATAACCCGCTCTGGGCGTTGGATGCGGCGGGCAACGTGTCGCTGGCACCGGGGCAGGGCGAGTGATGCAGGCGGAGAGCGGGCGGTGGCTGCTGATCGGCGGCACCCTGCTGGTGCTCGTCGCCTTGCTGCTCTCGGGGATCGCCCCCTACGATCGGGCCACCTGGGTGCTCGAAGTCGCCCCGGCGGTGATCGCGCTGCCGATCCTGTGGTTCACCCGCAAGCGCTTCCCACTCACCCCGCTGCTCTACGGGCTGGTTTTCCTGCATGCCCTGGTGTTGATCTACGGTGGGGCCTACAGCTACGCCCGCGTGCCGCTGGGCTTCGAGATCCAGGCCTGGTTCGATCTTTCCCGCAATCCCTACGACAAGATCGGGCATTTCTTCCAGGGCCTCGTGCCCGCGCTGCTGGCCCGCGAGATCCTGATCCGAGGTTGCTTTGCCCGCGGGCCGTGGATGGTCGGGTTTCTCGCGCTCTGCGTCGCGATGACCGTAAGCGCCGTCTACGAGCTGATCGAATGGGGCGTGGCCGTGGTCGCCGGGGGTGGGGCGGTCGAGTTCCTCGGCACGCAGGGCGATCCCTGGGATGCCCAGTCGGACATGGCCTTCGCGTTGGTGGGAGCGGTCGTGGCGATCACCGCCTTCGGCCGGTGGCATGACCGGCAGATCGCGCGCCTGTCGGCACCCGGCGGATAAGGTTATCCGGCCGGGTTTCTGCGCTGCCCTGTCGGCCGAGGCGATTCGTTACTTGAGCTGACGGGCGATGTCCATGGCCGCGTAGGTGAGCACGCCGTCGGCGCCGGCGCGCTTGAAGCTGGTCATGGTCTCCATGATGCACTTGTCCCAGTCGAGCCAGCCGCGCTCGGCGGCGGCCTTTAGCATCGCGTACTCGCCGGAGACGTGGTAGGCGAAGGTCGGGACCTGGAGTGTCTCCTTTACCCGGTAGATGACGTCCAGATACGGCATGCCCGGCTTGACCATCACCATGTCGGCGCCCTCGGCGAGATCGGCGGCGACCTCGTGGAGGGCTTCGTTGCCGTTGGCCGGATCCATCTGGTAGGTGGTCTTGTCGGCCTTGCCGAGGTTGGCCGCCGAGCCGACCGCATCGCGGAACGGTCCATAGAAGCTCGAGGCGTACTTGGCGCTGTAGGCCATGATGCGGGTGTAGATGTGGCCTTGGGCCTCGAGGTTCTCGCGGATCGCGCCAATGCGCCCGTCCATCATGTCCGAGGGAGCGACGATGTCCGCACCGGCCGCCGCATGGGACTCGGCCTGGCGAATCAGCACCTCGACGGTCTCGTCGTTGAGCACGTAGCCGTTCGCGTCGATGATGCCGTCCTGGCCGTGGGTGG
The DNA here is from genome assembly GCA_016278265.1 of Halothiobacillus sp. Taxonomy (GTDB): domain Bacteria; phylum Pseudomonadota; class Gammaproteobacteria; order Halothiobacillales; family Halothiobacillaceae; genus Guyparkeria. The sequence goes on from JADQCE010000001.1 coordinate 333,877, forward strand.
TGTAGGGGTCGAGCGCCACGTCCGTCATGATCCCGAGCTCGGGGAAGCGCTCCTTGAGTGCTCGCACGGAGCGCTGGACCAGCCCGTCCGGGTCGTAGGCCGCCTCGGCATGCTCGGACTTGGCTTGCGGCGGGGTGACCGGGAACAGGGCGAGCACCGGGATGCCCAGTTCCAGTGCCTGCTCGGCCAGCCGCGAGAGGTTCTCGATACCCAGCCGCTCGACGCCGGGCATCGAGGCGACCGGCTCGCGCCCGTTCGGATCCTCGAGCACGAACACGGGCAGGATCAGGTCATTGGTCGAGACCGTGTGCTCCTGCATCAGGCGACGGCTGAAGGCGTCACGGCGCATGCGGCGCGGGCGATGGGCAGGGTAGGCGCGCGAGAACGTCATGTCGGGCTCCGGGTGGCGTTTGTCGATGAAAGGTCGTTAGGGAAGGTCTGCACGAATAGCCAAAGCCTCTGGCTTACCGGCTTGTTCGCCATCAAGGCGCCGATTCGAAGTCGGGCTCATTGCCCGGCGAGAATCGGCAACACCGAGGGCGGGCAAGCCGGTAAGCCCCTTCGGGCGGGCCGCCAGGCGCCCATCTGCGGTGTTGCAGCGCTTGCCAATGGCGACGGCCATTGGGCGGCGCACTGCGCCTTGCATCTGGATGCCTGGCGACCCGCAGAGGCGTTGGCTATTTGTGCAGACCTTCCTTAGGATAGCAACCCGACACGCTCTGTCCCATCGGCCCGTCCATGCGGCCGGGGCTGGATCGATTGGGATCACCAAGCTGCGGGAGGTGGCATGTACGAGTTCACGTTTCTGACGCCGGATCGCGGCGCGGGGTTCGTCAAGCGGCTCGAGGCCGAGGGACTGTCGGTTCGCGTGGCACGCGACCCGATGGCCGAGGAGGCCACGACGATCTCGATTCCTGACGACATCAGCGATGAGCTGGTCGACCGGATCGAGGGCTGGTACGAGGAGGAAACGCAGGCGGCCGAGGCCGAGTTGTTCCGCGACGGCGGGGCAGAGGCCGCCATCTCCGCCGGGGTCTGGGTGACGCTGGCGGACGGCCGGTCGAGCTTCGCCCCGATCGAGCCGTCGACCATGAGCCGGATGCTGTCGGTCCTGAGCCCGGATGAAGTGGGCGAGTTCGTCGACCGGGTGGCCAAAGCGGTCGAGCATCCCGACGACACCCCGGCCTGCGCGCGCCGCGAGGACTGAAAGCCCACGAACAAATCGCAAGGCGTTGTTTTCCCGGCAACGCGATGCGAATCATGGCCTACCCTCTAATCGAGGGACATCCGGACCTTCCTCTGCTTGACGTGCCGGTCGGCACATCGAGTGCGTGGTCCGGCACGACGAGAGGTGGCCGTCATGAAACGCACGATCCTCCCCGCTTGGCATCTCGCGGTGCCGGCACTCCTGATGTGGTTGACCCTCGCTCTTGCAGCGCTGGGTCCATCGGCCGTCTGGGCGCAGGCGAAGGTCATCACGCCCGACTACCAGCCGCCACGGGTGGTCTACGACTTCTACCTGGACGATCCGGCCAAGATCAACGCCGCCATGTACTGGGTGCGGTCCTTGATCAATCCGCTGCAGGCCAGTCCGTACAACATGGACCCCATGCTGGACATGGATATCGTGGTCATCATCCACGGCACCGAGATCGTCACCGTGGCGAAGAAGAACGAGGCGAAGTACGAGGACGCGGTCGCCCGCATGCGCTACTACGCCAACCTCGGGGTGGATTTCCACGTCTGCGGTCTGGCCGCCGAGGACTACGACTACGACAGCGAGGACTTCCAGGACTTCATTACCCTGGTGCCTTCGGCCTTCACCGACCTGGTCCATTACCAGCAGCAGGGCTACGCGGTGATCAAGCCCGAGGTCTTCGTGCGCACCCAATCGATCGAGTCGATGCGCTGACGCTCTGAGCCGGGTGTTATGCCGTATCCTAGGGAGCCTCTGCACGAATACCATGCCGCTCTGCGCGCCTTGAGCCGGGCAGATGCAAGGCGTTCGTCCGCCGCGGAAGGGTGATTCCCTTTCCAAGGACGACAACGCAGCAGATGCCCGGCCCAAGGCGCGCCCGGAGGGGCTTGGCGAGTCGCCCGTGCTCCGCGTTGCGATGTCTTGGCGTGGCCACCGGCACGCCGGCGACATCACGCCTTGATCACGAACGACTCGCCAAGCCAGAGCGGCATGGTATTCGTGCAGAGGCTCCCTATCGCCATGTTTCCCGAGGACAGCCGTTTGGACCCGCACCAGATCCAGTCGATCGATGAACTCGAATCCCTGTTCGACACGCCCGGCGAGGCGGCGATCAAGAAGGAGGTCGACCGTCTCGTGCCGGTCTACCGCCGGCTGATCGAGGCCTCGCCGTTCTACGTGATGGCGACCGAGGGGCCGGGCGGCCTGGATTGCTCGCCGCGCGGTGACCCCGCGGGCTTCGTGCAGGTGCTCGATGATCGACACATTGCGCTGCCCGAGCGCCGTGGCAACAACCGCATCGACAGCCTGCGCAACCTGGTCGACGATCCGCGCGTCGGCCTGCTGTTCCTCGTGCCTGGCAAGAATGAGACGCTCCGGGTCAACGGGCGGGCCCGGGTCACCACCGACCCGGCGCTGTTGGAGCGGACCGCCATGAAGGGCAAGCCGCCGCAGTGTGTGATCGTGGTCGAGGTCGAGACGGTGTTCTTCCAGTGCGCCCGGGCGTTGCTGCGCGCCAGCCTGTGGGATCCGGACAGCCGGAAACTGGCCGAACAGACGCCGACGGCCGGCGAGATGCTCGCCGGGGTGCCCGAGTCCAGCATCGATGGCGCGGCCTACGACGACGGGCTCGACGAACGTCAGGCCCGCACGCTCTACTGAACACCTTGCCATGCGCCGGGTCTGATCGGCCGCACCGTTGCCCGGTCAACGACATGACCAAAGGTCATGAGCAGGGACACGGGCCTTGTCCGTCAACCTGTTAGAATCGCGCGCCACACACGCACCCCAGAATTATTCGGAGCTCATCCATGACCCAGGCCTCCACCAACGGCGCGACTCGCCGCAAGGCCCCCGAGCTGCTTTCCCCGGCCGGGACGATCAAGTCGATGCGCTACGCCTTCGCCTACGGCGCGGATGCCGTCTATGCCGGTCTGCCGCGCTACAGCCTGCGCACTCGCAACAACGACTTCCTCGAGGACAACCTGCGCATCGGTATCGAGGAGGCGCACGCGGCGGGCAAGCAGTTCTTCGTCACGGTCAACCTCTCGCCCCACAACAGCAAGCTCAAGACGTTCATCCGCGACATGGAACCGATCGTCGCGATGAAGCCCGATGCCTTCATCATGGCCGATCCCGGCCTGATCATGATGGTGCGCGAGGCCTTCCCCGAGATGCCCGTTCACCTGTCGGTGCAGGCCAACACGGTCAACTGGGCCACGGTGAAGTTCTGGGAATCGGTGGGCGTGACCCGCGTGATCCTCTCGCGCGAGCTGTCGCTCGACGAGATCCGCGAGATCCGGGAGAAATGCCCGAACATGGAGCTGGAGGTATTCGTCCACGGCGCGCTGTGCATCGCCTACTCGGGCCGTTGTCTGCTGTCGGGCTACTTCAACCACCGTGACCCGAACCAGGGTACCTGCACCAACGCCTGCCGCTGGGAATACACCCCGCAGGGGGCCAGCGAGGACATCTCGGGCGTGGTGCGCCCGGAGCCGGCCAAAGAGAAGGACGAGAAGCCCCAGGAGCAGCCCATCTCGCTCGATGCGCTCAACGCCGCCAACCCGATGACGGACGGGGCGATGGGCGAGCAGGAACGCCATCCGCTGGCCGACCAGGTCTATCTGCTCGAGGAAAAGAACCGCCCCGGCGAGCAGATGCCGATCGAGGAGGACGAACACGGCACCTACATCCTCAACTCGCGCGACCTGCGCGCCGTCGAGCACGTCCAGGCGCTGGTCGACATCGGTGTGGACTGTCTCAAGATCGAGGGGCGCACCAAGTCGCACTACTACGTCGCCCGCACCGCGCAGGTCTACCGCCAGGCGATCGACGATGCCATGGCCGGTCGACCGTTCAACGAGGAACTGATTGCCGATCTCGACAACCTCGCCAATCGCGGCTACACCGACGGTTTCTACAAGCGTCACCACACGCAGGAATACCAGAACTACATCGAGGGCGTCTCCAAGAGCCGTCAGCAGCAGTTTGTCGGCGAGATTAGCGAAGTCGATGGCGACTGGGCGCAGGTCGAGATCAAGAACAAGATCAAGCTGGGTGACGAGATCACCTTCCTGCTGCCGGACGGTAACCGGGTCGACCAGCTCGCCGAGATGCAGACGCTGGACGGCCAGCCCCTGGACGAGGCGCCCGGCAGTGGTTGGCAAGTGCGCCTGCGCCTGCCCGACGGTGCACAGGGCTTCGGCGATCGGCTGCGCTACGGGCTGATTGCCCGCAACCTGGCCGGTTGACGGCGTGCGACTCGGCGGTTACCTGCGTCGCGAGGCGCTTATCTCCATCGGCGCGGTGACCACCGTGCTGATGCTGATCATGGCCACCAACCTGTTGGCCCGCGCGTTGTCGCTGGCCGCCGAGGGCACCCTGCCGGCCGCCCTGGTGCCGAACCTGCTGGGCTTCAACCTGGTCAAGATGCTGATGTACGTCATCCCGGTGGCGACGTTCATCGGCCTGATGTTCGCGCTCGGGCGGCTCAATCGCGACAGCGAGCAGACCATCATGCGCTCGAGCGGCTTCGGCCTGTGGCGGATCACGGGGGCGTTGCTACCCGTCGGCATCCCGCTGGCGCTGCTGGCTGGCTGGATCGCGCTGTTCGGCTGGCCGATGGCCGAGCAGGCGCGCGATCGCATGGTCGAGGGCGCGCAGTCGGACTACATCGGTCAACAGGTGCCGGTGGGACGTTTCATCGAGGCCAACGAAGGCCGGCTGGTCGCCTACGTGGGTGCCTCCGAGGACGGCAGCTACCAGCGCATCTTCCTGTTCGACCGGGGCGAGGATGGCTCGATCGCCGTCGAGAGCGCGCCGACAGGGGTGATGGTCGAGGAGGACGGACAGCGCTACATCGCCCTCGAGGACGGGAGACGCATCGGCGGGACCGTCGGCACGGCCGACTGGAACCGGCTCGATTACGAGCGCCACCTGATGCGCCTGCCGGGGCAACCCGAGATGGAGGGTGGCGAGGCGAGCGTGCGTTCCTCGGGGTCGTTGTGGGCCAGCGGCAACCCGAACGATCACGCTGAGCTGTTCGAGCGCCTCTCGCAGGGCATTATCGCGTTGGTGCTGGTGCTGATCGCGATCCCGCTGGCGCAGGCGCCACCGCGCAGCGGACGTTACGGGCGTCTGTTCTGGGCGTTTCTGCTTTACGCCCTGTATTTCAATGTCGTGCCGCTGGCCTCCGATGGCATCGAGGCCGGTCACTATGGCTTGACTGGAGCCATCGCACTGGCTCACGGCGGGTTTCTGCTGCTGTGGGGTGCGCTGTTCTGGTCGGCACGTGGCGGCTGGGGACGATTGCGCAGCTTGTGGAAGGGACGCCGTGAATACGCTTGATCGCTACCTGATTCGTAGTGTCGTGATCGGCGGACTGGGGGCCTCGGCGGCCTTCGGCGTGCTGATCCTCGTCTTCGGCATGATCGACGAGTTCAGCAAGATCGGCCCGGACTACACCACCTTCCAGGCGTTGCGGTTCGTGGTGATGAGCATGCCGGGCTATCTCTACGAGCTCTTTCCGGTGACGGTGCTGGTCGGTGGGCTGCTGAGCCTCGGGGCGCTGGCGGCCCATTCTGAGTTGACGGTAATGCGGGCGACCGGCATGTCGCTGTTGCGCCTGGCCCGCCCGGTCTTGATTGCGGGGATCATTCTGGCCGCCTTGGGTACGGTGATGGGCGAGACCATCGGTGCCTGGGGGCAGGCGGCGGCCAGCGAAATGCGGGCGGCGGCCACGGAAAAGCAGGTGAGTACGGATCTTGCCAGCGGTTTCTGGTTGCGTGAAGGCGATCGGATCGTGAACGTCGAGCGTGCGTTGGTGGACGGTCAGCTGCTGGGCCTGCGGGTGTTCGAGCTGGGGGAGGATGGCCGACCGCAGCGGGTGCTTGAGGCCACGCGCGGCGAAAGCCTGGGCGATGACCGCTGGCGGCTGGAGAACGTGGTCGACACGCGACTGTCGGTCGACGATCCCGCCAAACCGGTGAGCGTCGAGCAACGGGATGAGGACGAGATGCGCCTGTTCGACCGCGAGGTGCTCGAGATCGCCGCGCTCAACCCGCGCTACATGAACATCATGCAACTGTCCGAGTATGTCGCCTATCTCGAGCGCAACCAGTTGGATGCCTCGGTGTATGCCACGGCGATGTGGTCACGCGTGGTGCAGCCGATCTCGGTGCTGGCGATGCTGCTGGTGACCCTGCCGTTCGTGTTCGTCGCCCAGCGGGGCGGCTCGGCGGGTCGCTGGCTGTTCATCGCCATCCTGCTGGGCGTGGCCTACATGACGCTGACCCAGATCGTCTCGGCGTTGGCGCCGGCCTATGATATTTCACCTATTTTGAGCACGACTTTGCCGCCGGCCCTGTTTTCGATTGCCGGGGTGCTGGCATTGTATCGGGCGACCCCTCGCGCCCGCCGGGCGACCGGCTGACCCGCGAGGATTCCGCCGAAGCCTCCAGGAGGCGCGGTCGGATACCGAGGCACGACGACTTCAACAAGGGACTCGCATGTTCGAAGACCAGAGCAGCAACGAATTCGAGCGCCAGTCGATCGGCGCCTTCACGGAAAAGGCGTATCTCAACTACGCCATGTACGTCATCCTCGACCGGGCGCTGCCGCACGTGGCCGATGGCTTGAAGCCCGTGCAGCGGCGCATCGTCTACGCCATGAGCGAGCTGGGGCTCTCGGCGCTTGCCAAGCACAAGAAATCCGCGCGCACCGTGGGCGACGTGCTCGGCAAGTACCACCCGCATGGGGACTCGGCCTGCTACGAGGCCATGGTGCTGATGGCCCAGCCGTTCTCGTATCGCTACCCGCTGATCGATGGGCAGGGCAATTTCGGCTCACCGGACGATCCCAAGTCGTTCGCCGCGATGCGCTACACCGAGTCGCGCCTGACCCGCTACGCCCAGACCCTGCTGGCCGAGGCCGACCAGGGCACGGTCGACTGGGTCGACAACTTCGACGGCACGCTCACCGAACCGTCGCTGTTGCCCGCGCGCCTGCCCAACGTGCTGCTGAACGGCTCGACCGGCATCGCCGTGGGCCTGTCCACCGACATCCCGCCGCACAACCTCAGGGAAGTGGTCAACGCCTGCGTGGCGCTAATCAAGCATCCCGAGGCCGACGTCGCGGCGCTGTGCAAGTACGTGAAGGGACCGGACTTCCCCACCGAGGGCGAGATCATCACGCCGCCCGAGGACATCCGCAAGATGTACGAGACGGGTACCGGTAACGTGCGCCAGCGCGCCCGCTACGAGATGGAATCCGGGCAGATCGTGGTCACCGCGCTGCCATTCCAGGTCTCGGGTAGCAAGATCCTCGAGCAGATCGCCGGGCAGATGCACGCCAAGAAGCTGCCGCTGGTGACCGACCTGCGTGACGAGTCGGATCACGAGTCGCCCACGCGGCTGGTGATCGTGCCGCGCAGCCGGCAGGTCGATGTCGAGGCATTGATGGCGCACCTGTTCGCGACCACCGATCTGGAGAAGAGCTACCGGATCAACATGAACGTGATCACGGCCGACGGTCGGCCGCGGGTGCTCAATCTCCGCGAGATGCTGACCGAGTGGTTGTCCTTCCGCCAGACGACGCTGCGTCGCCGCCTCGAGTGGCGGCTGGCCAAGATCGAGCGCCGCCTCGAGATCCTCGCCGGCCTGCTGATCGCGTTCCTCAATATCGACGAGGTGATCGCGATCATCCGCGAGGCCGAGGATCCCAAGGCCGAGCTGATCGCCCGCTTCGAGCTGACCGAGCTACAGGCCGACTCGATCCTCGAGATCCGACTACGCCAACTCGCCAAGATCGAAGAGATCGCGGTCAAGAAGGAGCAGGCCGAACTGGCCGAAGAGGCCGAGGGTATCCGCACCCTGCTGGCTGACGAGCAGGCGCTGCGCGGCTTGATGCGCGACGAGCTGATCCACGATGCGAAGGAATACGGCGATGTGCGCCGCTCGCGGCTTGTCACGCGCGAATCGGCCCAGCCGCTCGACGAAACCCGTCTGATGACCGCCGAGCCGGTGACCGTGGTGCTGAGCCACAACGGCTGGATCCGGGCGGCGAAGGGTCATGACGTGGATCCCGAATCGCTGTCGTACAAGTCGGGTGATGGCTATCAGGCGCACATCGCCGGGCGCTCGACCCAGCCGACGGTGGTCTTTGACGACACCGGTCGTGCCTATACGCTGGCCACCCACACCCTGCCATCGGCACGGGGACAGGGTGAGCCGGTGACCGGTCGGGTCACGCCGCCGTCCGGGGCCCGCTTTACCGCGGTGGCAATGGGTGAACCCGAGCAGCGCGTGGTGCTCTGGTCGCCCGCCGGGTTCGGTTTTGTCACCTCGGTGGGCGATCTGGTGGGGCGCCAGCGAGCCGGCAAGAAGGTCTTCTCCCTGCCCAAGGGCGCGGTCCCGGGGCAGCCGGTACTGCCGGGCAAGGCCTTTGCCTATCTCGCCGTGGCGACCAGCGACGGGCATGTCCTCGTCGTGGATGCCGAGGAATTGCCGGTGCTTGCCAAGGGCAAGGGCAACAAGCTCGTCTCACTGAAGACGGGCGCGGAGATCGTCGCCGTGGCCGCCTTGGGCGAGGACGATGGCCTGCGCGTCACTGCTGGTGCCCGCACCATGACCATCAAGCCGGCCGATCTGGCGCTGTATCGCGGTAAGCGAGCTGCGCGGGGGCGCAGCCTGCCGCGGGGGCTGACTCGTGTCGACGCCATGGCTGCCGCCACGGCAAACGGTTGAGTAATCGAGCAGGAGCCGCCGGCCGGTGCGTTGATTTCATCGAGCTGACGCCCGCCCGCGAGCGCCGCGCTGCCCGCATCGTTATTTCCCCACCTGCGGCAGCACGAGCGATTCCTGCAGACACTTCCTAACCAGTAGCCCGGCGTTGCGAAAGGCGCTTGAAAAACCCACCACGGCACCCCAGATTGGGTTAGGCTTCAACGGGCGCCGCCCATGGCGCTCGGTGGCAGCGCGCGAGCGCTGAGCCCACCTGTGTAGACGACCAACCACTCATGCCTGAGGTAGAGATGAAACGCATCGGCTTGTTCCTGCTGACTAACCTGGCCGTGATCGTCGTGCTGATGATCGTCTGGTTCGTGATTTCCAGTGTCTTCGGTCTCGGCCAGACGATGGATTACCAGGCGGGTACCATCAACCTGACGTCCACGCTGGTGCTGGCCGCTGTGTTCGGTTTCGGCGGCTCGCTGATCTCCTTGTTGATGTCCAAGTGGATCGCCAAGAAGAGCGTCGGTGCGAAGGTGATCGAAAAGCCGAGCTCCGAGGGCGAGCGCTGGCTGATCGAGACCGTCCAGCGTCAGGCCCGCGAGGCTGGCATCGGCATGCCCGAGGTAGCCATCTACGACTCGCCCGAGATCAACGCCTTTGCCACCGGCGCGAGTCGTAACAAGGCGCTGGTAGCCGTCTCCACGGGGCTGCTCTCCAACATGACCCGTGACGAGGCCGAGGCCGTGCTGGGTCACGAGGTGGGTCACATCGCCAACGGCGACATGATCACGCTGACCCTGATCCAGGGCGTGGTGAACACCTTCGTGATCTTCTTCGCCCGCATCGTCGGTTTCTTTGTCGATCGCATGATCCTCAAGAACGAAGAAGGGCCGGGCATCGGTTTTTTCGTCACCACGATCGTGGCCGAGATCGTCTTCGGCATCCTCGCGAGCACCATCGTCATGTGGTTCTCTCGTCAGCGCGAATTCCGTGCCGATGACGCCGGGGCTCGGTTGGCCGGTCGCGAGAAGATGATCGCGGCACTCGAGCGCCTGAAGCTCAATTACGACCGCCCGTCGGACATGCCGGCGCAGATGCAGGCCTTCGGCATCTTCGGCCGTGGTGGCAAGTTCGGTCGGCTGTTCATGTCGCATCCGCCGCTCGACGAGCGGATCGCGGCCCTGCGGGCGGCCAGTGGTCAGGCCCAGGTCGCCTGATCAGCTGCCCGAGACCGCGATTTGAAACCCCGCTGACGGCGGGTGACAATTGCCGGCCCCGCGGGGCCGAAACCGAAGGCCCGCCATGTGCGGGCCTTCTTGTCGTTCGGCAGTCGAGATCGGCGCAATTGCAACGACACCCTGATGGAGCAACGTGATGGAAGTCCTGTTTCTGTTCGTACCGTTGAGCATGCTGGTGGTCGCGGGCCTGGTCTGGGCCGCGTTCTGGGCGATCCGGAACAACCAGTACGAGGACCTGGAAGGCCCGGCGCACCGTATCCTCATGGACGATGACGACCCGAAGATTCCGACCAATCCATCGACGGAGAAAGCGGATCGCTCGGAGCCTCGAAGGGATGGAGAGGCCGATCGAAAGGGTTCGGACAATCCTTCCCGGGTCGGCGGGGAATAACCCTGAGGTGGCTAGTGACATCGCCGTACGGCTGGTTTACGATACGGCTATCAACGAGAGGAACCTGACATGAAAGAATTCTTCAACTTCGACAATTTCGCCTTCACGTTCATCGTCGGCCTGATTGTGTTTTCCTGGCTGAGCTTCCTGAGCGTCATCTTCTTCGGCTGATTACCGCGCATTAGAAGCGCCCGGTCCGCAACGAGAAAAGCCACCGCATCCGCGGTGGCTTTTTTGTTTTCCCGTATGGAGCCGGGTCGAGATCAGGCCGGCTGGGGCAGCGCGGTGCGCAGTTTCTTGAGCGCGGCCGTCTCGATCTGGCGGATCCGCTCGGCCGAGACGCCATACTCGTCGGCCAATGTCTGCAGGGTGGCCTTGGGCTCGTCCAGCCAGCGACGGGAAAGGATGTCGCGGCTGCGGTCATCGAGCATCGAGAGCGCCGCGGTCATCGCGTCGACCCGATCATCGTCGTCGCGCTGCGAGGCGATGTCCTCGACCGAGAGCGCGTCCTGGTCGACCATGATCTGCTCGTAGGATGGGCCGTCGCCATCTTCCGAGCCATCGTAAGCCGGAGTATCGAGACCCATGTCGCGCCCGTAGAGGCGGGCCTCCATGGTCATGACCTCGCGCTCGGGCACGTCGAGTTCTTCAGCCATGGCCTCGGCTTCCGACTTGCTCAGCCAGCCGATCGAGTTCTTCATCTGGCGCATCTTGAAGAACAGCTTGCGCTGCGCCTTGGTGGTTGCCACCTTGACGATCCGCCAGTTCTTGAGGATGTACTCGTGGATCTCGGCGCGGATCCAGTGCACTGCGAAGGTCACCAGGCGGACCTTCTGGTCCGGGTCGAAGCGTTTGACCGCCTTCATCAGGCCGATGTTGCCTTCCTGGATCAGGTCGGCCAGTGGCAGGCCGTAGCCCCGGTAGCCGCGGGCGACGTGCACGACGAACCGCAGGTGACCGAGCACGAGTTTTTGAGCCGCCTCGATGTCACCGGTTTCCTTCAGCCTATAGCCCAGTGCCTGCTCTTCTTCGACGGAGATGACGGGCAGACGACGCACCTCGTTGAGGTATTGAGACAACGAATCGCCCATCACCGGCGTGGTCATGCCGGCTGACAGGGTCTGAGCCGACAGGGCCGGGCCCCGCGATTTGCTGTCTGTCATCTGGTTGCCTGCTGTGTGCATTCTCTCGCCTCGCTGCAAGTATCCCAATCGTGTCGTAGCCTCATATTTTAGCACTCGCGTAATGAGAGTGCTAAGTGCGATGCAAGTTCCATCGATCAGAGATCGGGCAGAAGAGACTAATACACCAATCGAAAAAAATCATGGGGTGCTCAGGCGGCCGATATAGAAGCGGCCGATGACCTGGGCCGACAGCCAGCCGAGCAAGGCCCCCGCGCTCATCAGGAGCAGCACCAGCGCCGGGTCGATCTGGGGCGAGATGGCCGCGCCGTAAGAGGCAGCAAACCGCTCGATCGGGCCCGAGGTGACCGACATGGCCACACCGACCAGCCCACTGGCGACCACCCCGCCAAGCAGGCCACTCAGCGTGCCGTCGTAAAGAAGGGGGCGCAGCATGTAGCGCTCCGTGCCCCCGATGAGCGCGATGAGGGCGATCTCGCGGCGTCGCTCGTGCAATTCCAGTCGCAGGGTGTTGCTGACCACGAACACCACGGTCAGGCCCAGCAGGAGCAGCAGCCACCAACCCAGTTCGTCGAAGAAGGCGCGGATTTGCTCCAGGCGCTGGATCCAGTCGTCCCCGGAGGAAAATTCGGCCACCGCCGGCTGCGCACGAAGACCCTCGGCCAGGGCCAGGCGGGTGTCGGAGCGCGCGTCGCTCAAGGTCAGTTCGATGACCCAGGGCAGCGGATTGGACTCGAGTGCGTCCATGCCATCGATGTGGAGTCGTTCGGTCAGTGCCTCGAGACCTTCCTCGGGCGGGATGACGCGCTGCTCGGCCACTGTGGCCTGCCGGTCAAGCCAGTCGCGCAGCGTCCCGCGTGCGGCCTCGTCGGCATCGGTGGCGAGGTAGATGTCCATGCGGGCGGCATCACTCATCCAGATCGCACCCAACCGCTCGACCTGGTGACCGAGGGTCATCACCAGGGCCGGCAGGCTGAGCACCACGCCCAGTACCAGGATGGTGGCCCAGGCGCCGACGGGGCGGCGAAGCAGCCGCATAAAGGCACCGCGCAGGCACTGGCGATGGTGGCGGCGCCAGGCCGCCATGGGGCGGCGGCTTTTCTCGCTGTTGCCACGCGCTTCGTTGATCGCCGGCCCGCTCATGACTCGGCCTCCTCGAAGGCGCTGATGCGCCCCTCGTTGAGGGCGATGCGCGGCACGGGGTATTGCTTGAGCAACTCGACGTCGTGACTGGCGATCAGCACGGTCACGCCGACGGCGTGGAACTCGAAGAAACGGTCGAAGATATCGCGTGACAGGTCGGGGTCGAGGTTACCCGTGGGTTCGTCGGCCAGCAGGATCCGTGGTCGGTTGACCAGCGCGCGGGCGATGTTGACCCGCTGCTGCTCGCCGCCAGAGAGCTCCTCGATGCGCGCGCGCTGCCGACCCAGCAACCCGACCTTGTCGAGTGCGGCATCGACGCGCCGCCGGACGTCACCGGGCAGGTAGCCCGAGACCTGCAAGGGCAGGGCGACGTTGTCGAACACGGGTCGGTCGGTCAGCAGGTGGTGGTCCTGGAAAACCACGCCGATCTGCCGCCGCAGCTTGGGGTACTGGTGGTGCCCCATCTTGTTGAGATCGTAGCCACCGATCAGCACCTTGCCCGAGGTCGGGCGGTCGAGTGCCGGGATCAGGCGCAGGAGTGTCGACTTGCCGGCCCCGGAATGGCCGGTGAGAAATGCCATTCGCCCGGTAGGCAGACGAAAATTGATGTCCTGCAGGCCGAATTGCCCGTTGGCGTAGCGGCGGGACACATTGGCGAATTCAATCATTGCGGCGGGCACCTCGAAAACCTATTGCGCCGTTCGATTGCGGGGTCACGTGCTCGGTCGCTCCTCCCGCTTCGCGGGGAGCAAAGCCGGAGGAGCGGGGCGCGTGCGACGCAGGCAGGCCATGGAGGGCCTGCATTCGCCTATCTACTTGATATGTCTCGTCGCTCACTGCGCGGCTCCTTGCACTCTGAACTGGCACTCAAACTTGCTCATGACGGTTTTGGAGGCACCCGTGCCTCAGTCCGGTTGACGGTCGAGCAGGGCGTCGACGAAGGCGCGCGGCTCGAACGGGCGCAGATCCTCGGCCTTCTCGCCCACCCCGATGAAATGGATCGGCAGGCCGAGCTCGTCGGCAATCGCGAACACGATGCCGCCCTTGGCCGTGCCGTCGAGCTTGGTGACGATCAGGCCGGTAAGCGTCACTGCCTGGTTGAACTGCCGGGCCTGCACCAGCGCGTTCTGGCCGATGCTCGCATCGATCACCAGCAGCACCTCGTCGGGTGCCTCCGGTTCGGCCTTGGCGATCACCCGGATCAGCTTGCCGAGTTCGTCCATCAGGCCCGATTGCGTGTGCAGTCGCCCGGCGGTGTCGACGATCAGCAGGTCGCTGTTGCGCGCCTTGGCCGAGCTCACGGCGTCGAAGGCAACGGAGGCCGGGTCGCCGCGGCCCGGTTCGCCGATCACGCGCACGTCGTTGCGCTCGCCCCAGCTGATCAGTTGTTCGACGGCCGCAGCGCGGAAGGTGTCGGCGGCGGCCAGTGTCACGTCGCGGCCTTCGGCCTTGAAGCGATGCGCGAGCTTGCCGATGCTGGTGGTCTTGCCGCCACCGTTGATGCCGCAGACCACCATCACGTGCGGTCGTCCCGATTGCCGACGCGCCGGCGGTTCGGTTGGCTGAACCGCCTCGAGGCGCTCAACCATCAGGCGGTAGAGGGTTTCGAACAGATGCTCGGGGTCGTTGACGTGCTTGCGGCTGACCTCGTCGGTCAACTCGGCGATCAGGGCCGCGGTCGTGGCCTGGCCGACGTCGGCCATGATCAGGCGCGTTTCCAGTTCCTCGATCAGGTCGTCGTCGATCTGTTTCTTGCCGAGGAACAGATCGCCGAGCCCCTCGGTCAGTCCCGACCGGGTCTTGGCCAGTCGACTGAACAGCGAGCCGGACTGTTCGGGCTTGGGCGTCGCCACGGCGGGCGTTGTGCTGGAGGCTGCCGACTGGGCGACGGATTCCTGACGCAGCCTGTCGTCATCCGATGCCGGCTCGGCGGACGGTCCGTCCGCAACGGCGCGGTTGGACGGGGCGGTTTCGCGCGCCGGCTCGGGTGCTGGCGGGGCCGACTGACCGCTTTCGGCCGCCGATTCGGCCGGTGCGGATGGCTCGTCACCGGCCTCAACGGCCGCGGTGAGATCCTGAGAGGCTTCGTCGTGGACCTCGGCAGCTTCGTTCTTGCGCTTTTTGCGTTTGAGAAATCCGAACATGAAATTGATGGTACCTGGGTTCGCGGCCGATGTTTGGCAGGTCGGAGCGGTGCCCCGCATGGCGCCGTCGGAGTTTATCATGCAGGCATTGCCCGGCGGTCCCGGTCACGGGTTTCCGGCGGCAGCAAAGGGGCGTCGGCCCATCATCCATCAGCGATCGGCGAGGAGAGTCTTCATGCCCAGCACTCCAAAGGGGCGAGCCCCGGCGCGCGGCGAGCAGGTGCGCATTATCGGTGGGGAGTGGCGGTCCCGGCGCCTGCGGTTTCCGTCGGCGCGGGATTTGCGTCCGACACCGGATCGCGTGCGCGAGACATTGTTCAACTGGCTGGGCCAGACCGTGCCGGGATGGCGGGTGCTCGATCTGTTTGCCGGCAGCGGGGTGCTCGGTATCGAGGCACTTTCACGCGGGGCGGCCTGGGTGGGATTCGTCGAGCGATCGACGCGGGTGGCCAAGGCGCTGGAGGAGAATCTGGCTCGCCTGGATGCCTCGCCGGAACGATTCTCGGTGTGGGCCATGAATGCCCGCCATTGGTTGTCTGCGGTGCCCGAGACGCTGGATGGACCGATCGATCTGGTCTTTCTCGACCCGCCGTTCCGTCAGCCGGATTTACTGCAGGGGGCGCTGGATGCCCTGGCGGAGGCGCCTTGGCTGGCCGAGGATGCGCGGGTGTTTGTCGAGGGGGCGGCGCTCGAGTCCCTCAGGCTTCCGGAGGGGTTCGTCGCGAGTCGCGAAACGCGGGCGGGGGAGAGTCGCTCGGTATTGCTTGAACGGCAGGCTTGATGCGTCAGGCGTCGCCCAGGGTCCGGCCGCGATTAGCGGCGTTGTGCTCGGTGCCGCCGGCGGTGTAGAGCGAGCCGGCCGGCTCGTCACGCTGGATCAGGAAGTCGATTCGCTCGCCGAGGAAATGATCGATGCGCCGCAGGGCCATCAGGTTGGTCTCCGACAGATCGCGGAAGCGCCGCGCGGTGTCTTTTAGTTCTTCCCAAGTGGCGCGTGCCGATGCGTTCTCGTGTTCCAGCGCGGTTTGGGTGTCGGTCTGGCCCGCGGCCGTCAACCACTCCAGTCGAGCCTGCTCGGCCTCGGCCAGTGCCTGGTTGTGTTCGCGGATCTGGCGGAACACCTCGTCGAACTCGTCGAGTGATGGGGTTTCTTGGCGTCGCAGCAGGGCGGCGAGTGCCTGGTGGTCGTCGAGCAGCGCCCGTGCCGGCTCGAGCATGCCGGCCAGCCAGTCGGTGGACGAGGGGGTGTTTTCGGCGGGCGCGCGGGTATCGAACTGGGTCATGTTTGGGTGCCTGCTTGGCGTTCCTGCCTGATGTTCATGGATGCCGTGGAGTCAGGGTGAGCATACGAATTGTCCGCGCCCAATAGAAGCACCCCGGTCGGGTCATCCCGCCGGGGTGTCTTGTGCCGGGTTTGGCCGGCGCCCTGATCACCTGGGTGATTACAGCGTCTCGAACTGGCGCAGCCTCTCGGCGATGCGGCCGGAATCGATCTGGTACTCGCCCTGACCGATCAGGTCCTTGATGCGATCGACCTTGGCCTGATCGAAGGGGGCGGAGTCGGCCAGTGACTGACCCAATTCCCGGAGCTGGGCAGCCCCGCTGGAGAGCGTCACGGCGTCATCCTCCTTGATGCCCGTCGTCGCGCTGCCAGCCGCTTGCTGGCTCTCGCCCTTGGCTTCGGCCCGACCGCGGGACGAGTCCACTGACGAATTCGGGCCCAGATTGCGCGGGCCAAAGCCGTTGATTTCGTTTGCCATGGTGTTTGATCCTTCCTGTCTCGGACGATGTGTCCGCGCCGTGGCACGGGCCCGGCTGGCAGGCGTGTAGGTTAACTCAAAATGTTCCGTCGCCCTTGAACATCGGCCGGTTGGCGGAAAACTTTAGCGTCGACTTAAATGCTTGTGTAAACCGGCGCTCCTGATCGGTTTCGTGTCGCCAACTCAGTGGCCGATCGCCTCGACGGAGCGGCTGTCGATGACGACGGTCTCTATCACCTTGCCGGAGCCGGTGTTCTTCACCTTGACTCGTTGGCCCACGCCGGCGCGGCCTTGGACTTCGCCGGTCGAGCCGACCACAAACCCGCCGTGGCCGACCTGGATGGAGACGATATCACCGCGCTCGACCACAGCGTTGATGCCCAGGTTGTGCGCGGTGACCAATTGACCCGACTGTAGGGGTTGAGTCGCCATCATGCCGACAAGTTCCGCGGGGTCGGTGTAGTACTGGCGTCGGGCACGGTTGGCATCCACGGTTGCCACATCGAGATCCTCGAGGCTGAGCACGTCACCGGTGGCCAGTGGTCGGGCGGCGACCACCGCCTGCTGCCGCCGGCTGAGTTCGACCGGGACGTAGATGCGCCAGGGTGAGTTGCCGTGACAACTGACCTTCACCGTCTGGTGGCTGCGGTTGAGATTGAGGGGGCGCCCCTCGTTGATTTCCAGTGCCTGGTCACACACACCCAAGCGCAGCCGGGGGTCGAGGCGCCCGGCTCGCAGGGTTAGCTGGCCGTTGCCTCCACCTTGTGCGTCGAGGAATGCCCCCATGGCCTGGCTTACCTGTGCCTGTACGGTTTCGGGCGAGTCGTTTGGCTCGGCCAGCACTATGGCCGGCGTCAGTAGCCAGGCGGCGAGCAGCATCGAACGCAGCAAGGCGTGTCCGGGTGATGCGCCGGTTGGTCGAGCGAAAGCGCGGTAATTACTCATCGGGATGCAAATGGTGGCCTCGGGTTGCTTGCGCTAGTTTTTTAAGCACTTACTATGCCATTCCACGCGGCGGCCGCCCGTCGGATCCACGCGGCGGCGGTGAGGGGCAACCCTCGCGCGACTGCGCTACCATGACGGCACGGCGTCGCTGCCGACCCGCTTAAGAACATGATCGAGCAAATCAGCCCGGCCGATGGGTTCGAATCGAGTGCGATGCTAAAGATTGCGCCGATGAGGCCGATACGCCGTCTGATTAACGAAGAGTCCCCGCCACTTTCTGCGTCACCAGGACAGGACAAGCCGTGAAAAGCAACGTGATGTCATCAGTCGATTCCCGCACCCAGCTGGCCGGTCGTAACCGTCTGGAGCTTCTGGTGTTCGGCCTGGGTACTGACCAGCGCTTCGGGATAAATGTCTTCAAGGTCCGCGAAGTGATTCGTTGTCCGAAGCTGACGGACGTACCGCACTCGGACAGCTCGATTCGCGGCATTGCCGACGTGCGCGGGCATACGATCACCGTCATCGATCTGTCGGAGGCGATCGGCAAGGGGCGCATGACGGACGAGCAGGTACAGAACGCCTTCGTCATCATCACCGAGTACAACCGTGCCGTGCAGGGGTTCCTGGTGCATTCGGTCGACCGGATCGTCAATCTGTCCTGGAAGGAAGTGCTGACCCCGCCGAGTGGGACCAACAACTCCAACTTCCTGACCGCCGTGGCCCGCATCGACAAGCAGCTGGTGGAGATCATCGATGTCGAGCAGATCTTTGCCCGCGTTGTTGGCGTGGCCGACACGGTGTCCGACGACGTGATCGGCGAATACGGTCATATTGCCAAGGGCTCGGACCTGGTGTTGGTCGTCGACGACTCGGTGGTCGCTCGCAAGCAGGTGGAAAGCACCCTCGAGCAGATGCATCTCAAGTCGGTGGTCACCAAGAACGGCCAGGAGGCCATCGACACGCTCCGACGCTGGAAGGAAAAGCAGCCTGAACAACTCGAGCGGCTGGCCATGGTGGTCTCGGACATCGAGATGCCCACGATGGACGGTTATACATTGACCTCGCTGATCCGGCAGGACCCCGTGCTCAAGGGCATCTACGTCATCTTGCACTCCTCGCTCAGTGGCGTGTTCAACGAAAAGATGGTCAAGCAGGTCGGCGCCGATCGCTTTATCCCGAAGTTCCATCCGGACGACCTGGCCCGGGTTGTGGGTGAAACACTTCGCCGCCACGAGGTGCACCAAGCCGTGGACGAGGCTTGATCTGCGGCATGAAGGTCGAAACCTTCGATCGGTTCTGCGCGTTTCTGGAACAGCACAGCGGTATCTTGCTGAGCCGTGACAAGCAGTACCTGGTGGAAACCCGGCTGTCGCGCGTGGCCCGTTCGAAGGGTCATGCTTCGGTGGAGGCCTTGATCGACGTATTGCTATCGCGGCGCGATCGCATGCTGGCGCGTGACGTGGTCGACGCCATGACCACCAACGAAACGCTCTGGTTCCGTGATGGTTACCCCTTTGCTGCGCTGGAAAAGAAATTCTTCCCTGAGGCGGCCGCCGCGAAGAAATCCAGTTACCGGATCTGGTCGGCGGCCTGCTCCACCGGACAGGAAGCGTTTTCGATCAGCATCATTGCCGAGGAGCAGCGGGTGCCGTTCAATCTTGAGATCGTCGGTACCGACATCTCCGAGGCCGTGGTGGAGAAGGCCCGCCAGGGTGTTTTCGATGATCTCTCCCTGGGGCGTGGGCTGTCTCCAGAGCGAAAGCGTCAATATTTCGTCAAGACCGGTGATGGCTGGAAGGTCTCGCCCCAGATCAGTCGCCGGACGCAGTTTCGCGTCGGCAACCTGCTCGAGTTGCGTCCCGAGTCCCGTCGCTACGACCTGGTCTTCTGCCGCAATGTCCTGATCTACTTCTCGCGCGAGACCAAGGCGAAGATCATCGACCGCATTGCCGACACGCTGGTGCCGGGTGGCTACCTGATCCTCGGCGCCTCGGAGTCATTGACCCAGCTCTCCGACCGCTTTACCCCCGAACGATTACCCACCGGTGGCACCGCCTACCGACTCAAGGACTGACACACCCCCAAAGGGAGTCCCTCCGGCTCGATTCTCAAAACTGGCACGCTTATCGCATAAGCCCTCGGCACTGACATTGTGTCGAGGGTTTTTTCATGTCGATCATCAATGACCGCCTGCTTGGCATCCACGACGATGCCCTGATGCTCCAGGAGCGCAGTCTCAAGCTGCGCGCCGAGAACATCGCCAATGCCGACACGCCGGGCTACAAGGCGCGGGTAATGTCGTTCGATCAGGCGATGGAAACGGCGTTGCAGAGCAAGTCCTCCTCGCAGGCCGGGAGTGCCGGGCGCCTGATGACAGAGGATCCGCGCCAGATTGGTGGCGGGTCGTCCTCGTCGATCCGCGAAGGCTTTTCCGTACCGGATGCGCCGGCGCTGGACGGCAACACCGTCGATCTGGACAAGGAGCGGGTGGGCTTCACCCAGGATGCCGTGGGCTATCAGACGACGCTTTCGTTCCTCAACAGTCGCGTTGCCGGCATCAAGAAGGCCCTGAGTGGCCAGTGATGACCGATTCGGCACTCCGCGACCTACACTTTCCAGTCAAGGCAGGTGAATCATGAGCTTGTACGACGTATTCAATATCTCGTCCTCCGCGATGGCGGCGCAATCGACTCGATTGAACACCACCGCATCGAACCTGGCGAATGCCAATGTGGATGCCTCCTCACCGGAAGAGGCCTACAAGGCAAGACAGCCGGTATTCCAGACCGTGCTCGAGGCCAATGGCGGTCGTGGCGTGAAGGTCGTCGGGATAACGGAGTCCCAGGCTCAGGTGGCGCCGAAGCACGACCCGGGCAATCCGTTGGCCGATGAGAACGGCTATGTCTACAGCTCGAACGTCAATCCGGTTGAGGAGATGGTCAACATGCTGTCGGCCTCGCGCACGTACCAGACCAACGTCCAGGTGATGGATACCACCAAGCAGCTCGCCATGCGCACGCTGCAACTGGGGCAAGGGCAGTAAGCCTTAAAACGACAGGAGGCACGACATGGCCAGTTCAGTGACCAATGACATCTATTCCGATCTCGGGCTTGCGGCGACCAAGAGCAATAAGGGCGAGAGCAAGGAAAATCTTGATCAGACGGATTTCCTCAAGCTCTTGACCAAGCAGATGGAAAACCAGGATCCGATGAAGCCGATGGACAACACACAGATGGTCGCCCAGATGGCACAGTTTTCCTCACTTGAGGGCATAACCAAGCTAAACGAGACGGTCTCTGGATTTGAGGATTCGGTGCAGTCCAACCAGGTGATGCAGGCCTCGGCACTGATCGGCAAGGCTGCGATGGTCAAGGGCGACACGGCCAAGATGTACAGCATGGAGCAGGCCGATGGCAGTAGCCTGCCCTCCGGCATTCTGGGTGCCGTGGACGTGCCGGCTGGGGCCTCGAAGATGAGTGTGGAGATCACCAATGCCAATGGTCAGGTGGTCAAGACGATGGATGTACCGGTCAATGGCGAGGATCGGCAGTCGTTCTCCTGGGACGGGCGGTTGGCTGATGGGCGACCGGCCCCGGAGGGAAACTACAAGGTGAACGCGAACGCCACGGTGGACGGAGAAGGGCAGGCGCCCCAGACCTACGTCGGGGCGGTGATCAGCAGCGTGGGCGTGACCAAGAATGGTCCGGAATTGAATCTCGACGGTTTGTCTGCGGTCAAGCTCTCGGATATTGTCGAAATCATTAACTAATCGGAGGACGAGTCATGTCGTTCAATACCTCCATCAGCGGCCTGAACGCCGCACAGAAAGACCTCTCGGTGACGGGCAACAATATCGCCAACGCCAAGTCCACCGGCTTTAAGAAGTCGCGGGCGGAGTTCGGTGACATCTATGCCGTCAGTGCCTTCGGCAACAGCAAGACGGCCGTGGGGCAGGGCGTCATCAACCAGGCGGTGACCCAGCAGTTCTCGCAGGGCAACCTCGAGTTCACCGACAACTCGCTCGACCTGGCGATTTCCGGTCAGGGCTTCTTCGCTTTCCAGCCGTCGCTGGACTCGAATGAGTCGGTCTTTAGCCGGGCCGGGGCGCTGGGCGTGAACAAGGACGGTTATCTGGTCAATCAGGCGGGCGAATACCTCAAGGCGCTGCCGGTAAACGTGAACGGAACATTGCAATCGACCTCGCTCGCCACCTCCACGGCGGTCCAGTTGCCGGTCGCTGCGGGTGCGCCGCAGGCGACTACCAAAGCGAGCCTGTCACTGAACCTGCCTGCGGGGGCCCAGACGCCGCCGGTCACCACCTTCGATCCGGACACGCCGGATTCGTATAACCAAGCGAATTCGCAGCGGGTTTATGACTCGTTGGGCAACCCGACCACGTTGACCAGCTATTTCGTGAAAAATGATCCAGCCACTAATGGGGGGATCGATAACCAGTGGACGGTCCATTACCAAATTGCCGATCAGCCCGTTTCTCCGGCTTATGCCGGTGATAGCGTCATCACCTCACAGACCGTTACCTTTGATACCGGCGGCAATCTGATCACCACTGGCGCCAACGCGCCCAATCCGCCCAACCCGGTCATTTTGACTGAAGACGGGGGCGACTTGGGCACCGGCGCGGCCGACCTGAATATCGCCATGACCTTCCGCACGGATTCGACCCAATACAATGGGCCGTTCAACATTGCCGATCAGTCAGCCGACGGCAATACCACCGGTCAGCTGACCGGCATCTCGGTGGGCACAGACGGTTTGATCCGAGCGAGCTACACCAACGGTGAAAATATTGCGCTGGGCAAGGTGGCCCTGGTCGACTTCCGTAACCCGCAGGGCCTCAAGCAGGTGGGCGACAACCAGTGGATCGAATCGATCGATTCGGGTGAGCCACTGGCGGGTGAGGCCGGCACCGGGACCTTCGGTGCGATCCAGGGCGGTGCCCTGGAGACCTCGAATACGGACCTGACCCAGGAGCTGGTCAACCTGATCACCGCGCAGCGGAACTTTCAGGCCAACTCGCGTGCGATCGAGGCCAACAAGACCCTGAGCGACACCATTATCGGCATTCGCTGATCTAGTCCGCGATCATTCGATAAGACCAGGCGGCCCGCGGGCCGCCTTTTTCGTGTCGGCAAGTGGTCCAATCGCGGCGCCTTTCCTCTTGATGCCGTTTCTGGCACGTCTCCTGCATTAACCACGACATCGGGGCATTTTCCCCTGTCTGATCACTGAATGATGGAGGTGTTGTGATGGATCGTCTGGCCTATATCGCCATGAGCGGTGCCTCGCAGACATTACGGGCCCAGGCCACTAACGCCAATAATTTGGCGAACGTGAACACCCAGGGTTTCAAGGCCGACATCGACGCCTTCGCCGCCTTGCCGGTCTACGGCCCGGGGCAGGCATCGCGGGCCTATACCGAGGCGCAGGGCAAGGGTGCGGACTTCTCCGCCGGCCCCCTGATGACGACCGGTAGGGATCTCGACATCGCCGTCAAGGGCGAGGGGTTCATCGCGGTGGAGGCCCCCGATGGCCGCACCGCCTATACCCGCCGCGGCGATCTTCACCTGACGGCCAACGGCCAGTTGCAGACTGGGCAGGGCGATCCGGTGATGGGCAATCAGGGGCCGATCGCCATACCGCCGGCCGAGAAGATCGATATTCACGCCGACGGCAGCATCAGCATCATCCCGGTGGGTGGTCAGGCCAACGCGCCGGCGATGGTCGATCGCATTCGACTGGTCAATCCGGATCAGGCCGATCTGACCAAAGGCGGGGATGGGCGCTTTTCCCTTCGCCAAGGTGCCGATGAGCCGCAGGCCGATGCGGCGGTGCAGGTGGCCAGTGGCGTGCTCGAGGGCAGCAACGTCAATGCCGTCGAGGCGATGGTCAACATGATCGAGTATGGCCGCATGTTCGAAACACAGAGCCGCATGATTCGCACGGCAGACGAGAACGGCGAAGCCGCCGACCGCCTGATGCGTCTCGGTTAATTCAGTTAGGGGAGACACACCATGACCACACCCGCACTCTGGACAGCAAAGACCGGCCTGGACGCGCAGCAGACGCGCATGTCGGTGATTTCCAACAACCTCGCCAACGTTAACACCACCGGCTTCAAGCGTGATCGGGCGGTGTTCGAGGATCTGATCTATCAGAACTACCGCCAGGTCGGCGCGGCGAACAACCAGCAGGATGAGGTGCCGACCGGCCTCAATGTTGGCACCGGTGTCCGCGTCGTGGCGACCGAAAAGCAGCACAGCCAGGGCAATATCCAGCAGACGGACAATGCACTGGACATGGCCGTCAACGGCCGTGGGTTCTTCCAGGTGCTGCAGCCCGACGGCAACCTCGCCTATACCCGTGACGGCGATTTCGCACTCAATAGTGATGGGCAGCTGGTCACCGCCAACGGCCAGCCGGTTCAGCCGGCAATCAACGTGCCGCAGGGTGCCCAGTCGATCACCGTCGGCACGGACGGCACGGTGAGTGCCCAATTGGCCGGGCAGGCTCAGCCGGTGCAGTTAGGCAACATCCAGCTGGCCAACTTTGTCAACCCGGCTGGCCTGCAGCCGATCGGCAACAATCTCTTCGTCGAATCCGGCGCCAGTGGGGCGCCGCAGCTGAATACGCCCGGATTGAACGGCGCCGGGGCGATTCAACAGGGGGCATTGGAGAGTTCGAACGTCAACGTCGTCGAGGAGCTGGTCAGCATGATCGAGACCCAGCGCTCTTACGAGATGAACTCGAAGGCCATCTCCACGACCGACGGCATGCTCCAGTACCTCAACCAGAACGTGTAATGGCCCCTTCCTTGAAGGTGGCGATCGCCGGAGGCACACCATGAACTCGTCAATCCACAGGCTTTTCCGGGCACCGGTCCTGGTCGGATTTGTGCTGCTGGCCGGCTGCGCCAGTCAGCCGCCGATTAAACCCGATCCGCAGTTCAACGCCGCGATGCCGCCGGAGGCATCCGAGCACAATCCCGTGCAGAGCAATGGCGCGATCTTCCAGACCGGCCAGGTGGACAACCTGTTCGTCGATTCGCGTCCCTACCGCGTTGGCGACATCCTGACGGTGATTCTCGAGGAGCGCATGCGGGCGTCCAAGAGTGCGCAGACCTCGACCGGGAAGAGTCAGGAGACGGCGATCACTCCGCCGAACATCCTCGGGCTGACCGGGCCGGCAATCGAGCGGCTCAACGCCCAGATTTCCGGTGAGCGTGACTTCGCCGGTGACGGGGAAAGCAGCCAGCAGAACACCCTCAATGGCCAGATTACCGTCACGGTCGCCCGCGTGCTCTCCAACGGCAACCTGGTGATTCGCGGCCAGAAGTGGATCGGGATCAACCAGGGCAGCGAGTTCATCAAGCTCGCCGGCATGGTTCGGCCTGAGGATATCGCTGCCGACAACACCGTCATGTCCACCCGGGTTGCCAACGCCAAGATCGCCTACGGCGGGGAAGGCGTGATCAACGAATCGAACAACATGGGCTGGATGGCGCGCTTCTTCAACAGCCCGGTCTTCCCCTTCTGATGGTGGAACGCATGAACATCAACCTACACATTCGAGCGTTTTTCGTCGGCCTGCTCCCCCTGTTGCTCGCAACCGGCGCGGTGACCTTCTCCCCTTTGGCGGGCGCCGAGCGCATCAAGGACGTGGCGAGTTTCGCCGGGGTGCGTGACAACCAGTTGATCGGTTACGGCATCGTTGTGGGCCTGGCCGGCACGGGTGACCAGACCACCCAGGTGCCGTTCACCCGCCAGAGTATTCAGAACATGCTCGAGCGCCAGGGGCTTTCCCCGGATGGCGGCAACGTCCAGCTGAACAACGTCGCGGCGGTCATGGTCACGGCCGATTTGCCGCCGTTCGCCAAGCCGGGGCAGACGATCGACGTCACGGTTTCCTCGATCGGCAACGCCGACAGCCTGCGTGGGGGCGAACTTCTGATGACGCCGCTGAAGGGCGCGGACGACAACATCTATGCCGTGGCCCAGGGCAGCCTGATCGTCGGCGGGCTGGATGCTTCGGGGCGTGACGGCTCACGCGTGACCGTCAACATTCCCACGGTTGGCCGCGTCCCCAACGGCGCGACGGTCGAGCGCAGCGTGCCTTCCAAGATGGGTGGTGCCGGGGCGGTGTTCCTCAATCTGCGCGAGCCTGACTTCACGACCGCGCGGCGCATGGAACAGGCCATCAACGATTCGCTCGGCGGTGACGTGGCGCAGGCGGTCGATGGCGGCACGATCAAGGTGCGCGCGCCGGATTCGCCCGACCAGCGGGTCGGTTTCATGTCGGTGCTGGAGAACATCCGTGTCGAGCCGGGCCACGGGCCGGCACGGGTGGTGGTCAACTCGCGCAGCGGGACGGTCGTCATCGGCCAGAACGTCACGATCGAGGCCGCGGCCGTCTCGCACGGCAACCTGACGGTCACGGTGGACGAGAGCCTCAACGTCTCCCAGCCCGCCCCGTTCAGTGAGGGCGAGACGGTCGTTACGCCGGAGTCGGATGTCGCCGTGCAGGAGGCGAACAATCCCGCGTTCGTGTTCGATCCGGGCGTGAAGCTCAACGACATTGTCAAGGCGATCAACGCCGTCGGCGCCTCACCATCGGACCTGGTCGCCATCCTGCAGGCGCTCAAAAGCGCCGGGGCGCTCAAGGCCCAGTTGATCGTGATCTGAGGTGACGTGATGGTCAGTCCTGCACAAATCCAGTCTTATACCGACTTTCAGGGCCTGAATCAGCTCAAGGCCCAGGCCGGCAAGGACCCCGGGCAGGCCCTGAAGCAGGTCGCCTCCCAGTTCGAAACGCAGTTCGTCAAGATGATGCTCGAGTCGATGCGCGAGGCCACGCCGCGCGATGGCCTGTTCAACAGCGACCAGATGAAAACCTTCGAGGGCATGTTCGACCAGGAGATCGCGCAGAAGCTCTCCAGCCGCGCCGGCGGGATCGGGTTGGCCGAGATGATCGAGCGCCAGCTCTCCAAGCAGGCCGGCGGCATGGACGGTGAACGGCCATCGGAGGGCTTCCCGCTGAAAGTCAGCGAGGAAGGGGGGGTGGTCGAGCAGGCACCGCGTGCCTACCCGTTGCCCGATGCCTCCGAATGGACCCTGCGTCCGCACGCCTGGATGCAGAAGGACCGGGAGACCGAAGGCGTCCCCGCGGAGGACAAGAAACTGGCGCAGCCGGGGCCGACGAAAGAGCGGTTGGCCGCGCTGGATTCGTCCGAGGCGGCGAGCCTCAAGAAACAGCCGGCCTACTGGGAATCGCCGGAGCAATTCGTCGAAGCCATCCTCCCGCATGCCCGGGAGGCGGCCGACAAGCTGGGTGTCTCGCCAAAGGTCCTGGTGGCCCAGTCGGCGCTGGAAACCGGCTGGGGCAAGCACGTGCCGCATGATGATGGAGGGCAGGCCAGCAACAACTTCTTCGGCATCAAGGCCGATCGCGGCTGGGATGGCGAACGCCAGGTCCATGGCACGCTGGAGTTCGAGTCCGGCAGCCTGGTGCGTCGACAGGCGGCTTTCCGCGAGTACGACTCGATGGCTGCGTCCTTCAACGACTTTGCTCGCTTCATCCAGGAGAACCCCCGCTACGGCAAGGCCCTGGAGGCCCGTGATGATCCCGAGCAATTCGCCCGCGAGCTGCAGCAGGCCGGCTACGCCACCGATCCCCGATACGCCGACAAGCTGATCTCGATCATGAACTCGCCGGCGATGAAGGACGCTGTGTGATCGGGCCAAGCCTTCGTTCAAGTTTTTCCTTAATCGGCCGATAAGGTCGGCAGTAAACCCTTTGAGGCCTCATCATGGCGGACATTCTCAGCAACTCGGTCAGCGGCCTGCTCTCGGTGCAACGCGCACTGGCGACGACCGGGCACAACGTCTCGAATGCCAATGTCGAAGGCTACTCCCGCCAGCGCGTGGAGATGAGTGCGCAAATGCCCCAGTTCATGGGTAACGGGTATGTCGGCACGGGGACGAAAGTGGACAGCATCACGCGCAACTTCGATCAGTTCGTCGAGAGTCAGTTGCGTGATGCCACCAGTGAAAACAGCCGCCTGGGCTTCCTGCAGGATTTCGCCAGTCAGGTGACCGGTGTCCTGGGTGATACCGAAACCGGTGTTTCACAAGCCAGTCAGGCGTTTTTTAACGCCGCCGGCGACGTGGCTTCCAACCCTACCGACATCACCTCCCGGCAGGCCTTCCTGAACGAGGCGGGCGCGCTGACCGATCGACTCAATCGTGTTGATATCCAGTTGGCGCAATTGAATGCAAATGTCGGCCGGCAAGCGGGCTCGATTACCCAAGAGATCAATGTCTTTGCGGGAGAGGTGGCCGATCTCAATGACAAGATCACAACGGCCTACGCTCAGGATCCCAGTGCCTTGCCGAATGATCTTCTCGATCGCCGGGATCAACTGGTGCGCGACATTGCCAACCGGATCAATATTCGGGTGGATGACGACGGCAAAGGATCACTTAACCTAGCGGTTGGTTCGGGTCAGTCCTTGGTCACCGGCAGCGTGCACACGGATTTATCCGCCACCGCGGTTCCTAGCGGTGTGGAAATTGAAATCGACGGCAAGCCGATCACGCGGCTGGTGACCGGTGGGGATCTGGGCGGCATCGTCGAGGCCCAATCCACTCTGATTACCCCGCTGCGCAATCAACTGGGGCGTACGGCCATGGTCGTGGCACAGGAGGTCAACGCGATCCAGACACAGGGCTTCGACCTGGATGGCAACGCCGGTGAGCCGCTGTTTTCTCTTGTGATGGAGGGCAGTGTCATCGGCAGCCCACGTAACGAGGGGAATGGCGGTGCCACCGCTGACGTCGCGGATGCGACCTTGCTGAAAGATGAGCGGTACATCGCTCGATATGACAGCAATCAATCGGAGTGGGTGATCCGTAGCGAAAAGGATCCGGGCTCGATTTTGGCTCAGGTAGCTGTGAACGGCTCGACTACGGCGATTCCCGGCCTCGACATCACCTTTGATAGCACCCCAGCCCATGGTGACGCGCTGTACATCGATTCAGGTGTGGGTGCGGCCAGTCGGATAAGCACGCGATTGAGCGACCCGAGTGACGTGGCGGCAGCGGGCAGTGCCGACGATGGCGCAGGCGGTACGGTTACCTTGGGTTCTCGTGACAACACCAATATCCAACGCATCACGGACTTGGCCAATCAATCCGTGGTCGGGCAATCGACGTCTGACTACAACGGCTCGCTCGACCCGGATGCGCTGGATGGCCAGACCATCGGTGGTTCACTCGCGTCTGCTGTCGGTCAGGCCGGGTCGGTGGCGCGTTCGGCCGAGTTGCAGGGAGCCTCTTCCCAGGCCGCGCTGGATAATTTGCAGGCCAGAAAGGAGTCGATCTCCGGGGTGAATCTGGATGAGGAGGCGGCCAAGCTCCTGCAATACCAGCAGCAATATCAGGCCTTGGCCCGGAGTATTTCCATTTCGGGGCAGTTGTTCCAGTCCGTGCTGAACGCGGTTCGTTGAGGGTAATCTGATGCGTGTTTCCACTTCCATGATTATGCAAAGCGGCCTCCAGAACCTGCAGCGTCAGCAGGCCGGAATGCTGCAAGCGCAGACGGATATCGCCACGGGGGTCAGGTTGCGAACGGCGGACGTTGATCCCGTGGCGTTCAGCCAGGTCAGCCAGATTGCCGACCAAGTGGGTCGTGTGGAGCAATTCCTGCGCAACAATGAAATGGCCGAGGGCAAGATCCGCTCGCAGGAAACCCGCTTGGCCACGAGCACCAACATTCTCCAGCGGGTGCGGGAAATCTCGTTGGAGGCCGGCAGCATTTTGCAGGATGACACCTCCCGGCAAGTACTCAGCAACGAGTTGAGTCAGTTGCGCGATGCGCTCGCCCAGCAGATGAACGCCAAGAATGAGCGGGGGGAGTACGTCTTCTCCGGCACCCAGGCCAACCAGCAGCCGTTCGATCTCGCCTCGGGCGATGACCAGTTGATCAACCAGGCCAACCCGGCGGTCAATGCGGTGAAAGTGGATGTCGGTGAAACGCAGCAGGTGACAATAAACCGCGTGGCCAGCGATATTTTCACCCTGGATGCCGGTGATAGCGAGTCGCCTTACCACGATCCCAGTCATCCAGCATATATTCTCAGCGAAGATGGGCCGAGGTCGGCTCTACAGGTCATTGATGACCTCAAACGGGCATTGAACGAACCGCCGCCGAAGGTGGATTTCTATTCGGGTAGCCAGAAGGATATCGATGCGCTTCTGGGCAAGGCCATATCGGCTCGCGGTGAAATGGGCAACGACCTCAACGTGCTGGATCGTCTGAAAAACGATCAGCAGGCCTGGAAGCTGGCAAACGAGCAGCTGATGTCCGGTTTGCGTGACACGAACATGCCTGAGGCCATTTCTCGCCTGAACGAAAATCTTTACAGCCTGCAGGCCACGCAGAAGAGCATGGTCAAGATCCAGGGGCTCTCCCTGTTCAACAGCATCTGACTGAATTTGTTTGGCGCACGCACGTGATCTTGGTGCTTTAATCCGTTGCGTTCAGTCCGGTCATCGCCGCCCAGCTAGGCTGCGTTCGATTTCCTTCCTGTGTCCATTCTTGGCGGGGCAGGATCGAGACTTATTTCATGCGTCTCAAAACTCTCTTTAGCATCCATCATCCGTAACCTCGGTCGCGCGCCACTGCTGCCCTCGCCGGCGCGCCACGGCGCTGTGATAACATCGCCGCGATTTTTAATCGGCGAGATATGAATATGATTGCAGGGGTGTTTCCGGGGCAGGGTTCCCAGTCGATCGGCATGGCCAGCGGCTGGGGCGAACACGAGGATATCGCGCAGGCGGTGTTCGATCGCGCGGGCGATGTACTTGGCTACGACCTCTGGGCGCTGGTCGCGGAGGGCGATCCGGCCCAGCTCAACCAGACGGAACGCACCCAGCCGGCCATGCTGGCCGCCGACGTGGCGGCCTGGCAGATCTGGCGTCACAACGACGGTGCCATGCCTGCCGCGCTGGCCGGGCACAGCCTGGGAGAGTACGCCGCGCTGGTGGCCGCGCAATCCATCGATTTCGAGGCGGCGGTGGCCCTGGTCGCTCGGCGTGGTCAGCTGATGCAGTCGGCCGTGGCCGAGGGGCAGGGCGCCATGGCCGCCGTGCTTGGCCTGGAAGACGATGCCGTGCGCGCAGTGTGCGAGAAGGCCCGCGACGGTGAGGTCTGCGAGGCGGTGAATTTCAATGCCCCGGGTCAGGTGGTGATTGCCGGTGATCGGGCCGCCGTCGAGCGGGCCGAGGCGATTGCGGGCGAGGAGGGCGCCAAGCGCTTCGTCCTGCTGCCGGTGAGCGTGCCGTCGCATTCCTCGCTGATGCGCGAGGCCGGCGAACAGATGCGTGCCGAGATCGCACAGGTCGACATTCGCCCCCCGCAGATCCCCGTGATCCATAACGTGGATGCCCTGACTCACGACAAGCCCGAGGCCATCGCCACCGCATTGGTCGAGCAGCTGTTCCGACCGGTCCAGTGGGTGGCCTGCGTTCAGGCCATGCAGGCGATGGGTGCCGGCGATCAGGTTGAGTTCGGCCCCGGCAAGGTGCTTACCGGCCTGGCGCGTCGCATCGACCGCAAGATGGGCGCCAAAGCGGTCTTCGATCAGGCCACGCTGGAAAAGGCGCTGGGCACCGAGTAAACCAGGCCACGATCAACCGGGCTACCGAATCAAGAAACATCACGAGGAATACCCATGTCAGAACAAGCGACCCAATTTGCCAACCTCGACGGCCGTGTTGCCCTGGTGACCGGCGCATCGCGCGGCATCGGCGCGGCCATCGCGGATGCCCTGGTGGCAGCCGGCGCGACGGTCATCGGGACGGCTACGTCGGAGAAGGGTGCAGCGGCGATTGGCGAGCGTCTCGGCGAGCATGGCGCCGGCATGGCGCTGGACGTGACCGATGGCGCGCAGGTCGATGCGGTGATCAAGGAGATCGAGTCGCGCTTCGGTCCGGTCGCCGTGCTGGTCAACAACGCCGGCATCACACGCGACACGCTGCTGATGCGCATGAAGGAAGACGACTGGGATGCGATCATCCAGACCAACCTCACCTCGGTCTTTCGCCTGTCACAGAAGGTCATGCGTTCGATGGCCAAGGCCCGCTGGGGACGGATCATCTCGATCGCCTCGGTGGTCGGCTCGATGGGCAATGCCGGGCAGACGAACTACGCGGCGGCCAAGGCGGGCATCATGGGCTTTTCCAAGTCGCTGGCGCGCGAGCTCGGCCCGCGCGGCGTGACCGTCAACGTGGTCGCCCCGGGCTTCATCGAGACCGACATGACCCGCGATCTGCCGGAAAAACAGAAGGATGCCCTGCTGGGCAACATCCCCAACGGCCGGTTGGGCCAGCCGGAGGAGATCGCCTCGGCGGTACGTTTCCTGGCCGCCCCGGAAGCCGGTTACATCAACGGTCAGACGATCCACGTCAACGGCGGGATGTACATGGGGTAAGGCCCCGCTTGGGCGGTTCTGAGGACGTCCGGGCATTTTTATTTGGCCTGCCGGGCGGTTTTCACTAGAATGCCGGGCAGTGTTGACCCGGAGTAGCCGGGCCAAAATGTTTAATCGATTAGTGTTTGTACCAGAAGAGGTTCGATACGAATGAGCACCGTTGAAGAACGCGTCAAGAAGATTGTTGTAGAGCAGTTGGGCGTCAAGGAAGAAGAAGTCACCAACGAAGCTTCATTCGTTGACGATCTCGGCGCGGATTCCCTCGACACCGTCGAGTTGGTCATGGCCCTGGAAGAAGAGTTCGAGTGTGAAATTCCGGACGAAGACGCCGAGAAGATCACCACCGTTCAGCAGGCCATCGACTACGTCAACAACCACAAGGACGCCTGATCGGGCCCTTGTGCGTTCCACAGGCCGCTGGCCTGTGAGCTGAAAACCGTGTTTCGGTCTTCCTTTCGGGGGATCGTTCGCGGTTTTTTACTAAGGGGCTCGGCATGATGCGATCTCCGCTGAGATTCCCTTTGGGTTCGCCAAGCCAAACGGCAGCCCGCCCGGCCGTCACCCAACGAACTGGAATAGAGCTTCATGAGCAAACGTCGCGTCGTGATCACCGGCCTTGGGCTGGTGACCCCGCTGGGGAACAACGTCAAGGATTCTTGGGACGGCATTCTTGCCGGCCGGTCGGGTGTGGCCCCCATCGATCGCTTCGATACCGAGAAGATGGCGGTCAAGTTTGCCGCCACGGTCAAGGATTTCGATCCGACCACCATCATCCCGGCGAAGGACGTGAAAAAGATGGAGCCGTTCATCCACTACGCGATGGGCGCGTCCATTGAGGCGATCGAGGACGCGAATCTGATCAGCGATTCGCTCGATCTCGACCGCGTGGGCACGTTCATCGGTTCGGGCATCGGCGGACTCGGCGGCATCGAGCGCAACACGTTGGCCCTGGAAAACCAGGGGCCGCGTCGCGTCTCGCCGTTCTTCATTCCCGGCGCGATCATCAACATGGCCTCCGGTCAGTTGTCGATCCGCTATGGATTCCGTGGCCCGAACCTCGCCACGGTCACCGCCTGCACCTCGGGCACCCACAGCATCGGCCAGGCCGCCCGCATGATCTCCTACGGTGATGCCGACGTAATGATCGCCGGCGGCACCGAGGGGGCTGTTTCGCCGCTGGGCGTGGCAGGCTTTGCTGCGGCGCGCGCACTGTCGACGCGTAACGACGATCCCCAGCGTGCCTCACGGCCCTGGGACCGTGATCGTGACGGTTTCGTGCTGGGCGAGGGCGCCGGCGTGGTGGTGCTCGAGTCGCTGGAGCATGCCCAGGCTCGTGGTGCCCACATCTACGGCGAGATTAAGGGCTTCGGCATGAGCGCGGATGCCTATCACATGACCCTGCCGGCAGCCGACGGCGACGGTGCGCATCGCTGCATGAGGGCGGCCCTCAAGGATGCCGATCTTCAACCGAGCGATCTCGGCTACATCAATGCCCATGGGACCTCCACGCCTGCCGGTGACGGCACCGAGGTGCAGGCCATCAAGAAGCTCTACGGCGACCAGCCGGTGGCGTGCCCGGTCAGCTCCACCAAGTCGATGACCGGGCACCTGCTCGGCGCGGCCGGTGCGATCGAGGCCGTGTTCTCGGTGCTCGCCCTGCGCGATCAGGTACTGCCGCCCACGATCAACCTCGACAACCCCTCCGAGGATTGCGATCTCGATTTCGTGCCCCACGAGGCGCGTCGTGTCGAAGGCTTCGAGGTGGCGATGTCCAACTCCTTCGGCTTCGGCGGCACTAACGGTACCTTGATCTTCGGCCGCACGATCGACTGATGGACGCGGGGCGACGCTCGAACCAACCGGGCGTTCGTCGGTCCTGCCCGGACCGGCCGCCAATGGATTGCCTCCGTCACACGACCCTCGCGTGAACCGCCCGTGAGCGAGCCTGTCATCCAACGTCTCGAATCGGAGCCGGGCAGGGCGCTGCCCTCGCTCGCCGAGGTGCTGATCGCCGCCGGCAATGACGCCAGCCACCTGTTCGAGAGCGTGACTGCCGGCGGCCCTCTGAGCCGTTGGTCGATCCTGTTCTCCGCCGCCGACGAGCGCCTGACCGCGCCAGCCAGGCCGTCAGCCGATGCACCACGATTTCTCGACGCCTTCCAGCAGGCCATCTCTCGCCGTCAGCCCCTGAACGATGGCTTTGATGCCGCCGACTGGCTGGCGGCCCAGGGCCTGTCAGCCGCGTTCCCCTTTGTCGGTGGCTGGAGCTTCTTTCTCGCCTACGAGATGGCCGCGGAGATCGAGCCCACGCTCGACCTGCCGCCGTTTGCGCTGGGGGCCGAGAGTGGCTTTCCGCGCGCGATCGCCGAATATCATCCGGCCGCCCTGGTGCGGGATCACGACACGGGCGAGGACATCGTGGTTCACGATGGCAGCCCCCGGGGGGCGGCACTGGCCGAGGCACTGAGCGACGCGCGGGCACAGGCACGTGAAGCGGACGGCAGCCATGCGAGGCGTGACGAGGTCGAGCTGGCCGAATTACAGTCTCCGGCGGGCGCGCCTCACCGCGAGCGGGTGGACCGGGTCCGCGATTACCTGTTCGCCGGTGATGTCTTCCAGGCCAACCTCTCGCATGCCTGGCGTTTCAGGCTGGCCACGGGTGTGTTGTCCAAGGCGGTCTACGAGTCGCTTTGTCGGCGCAATCCGGCCCCGTTCGCCGCCTGGTACCGGCAGTCCGAGGGCGAGATCATCAGTTCCTCCCCCGAGCGGCTCCTGCGCGTGGCCGAGGGCCGTGCCGAGACCCGACCGATTGCCGGCACCCGTCGGCGCGATCCGGACCCGCAGCGTGACCAGGAACTGATCGAGCAACTGCGTGCCCACCCCAAGGAACGCGCCGAACACGTCATGCTCATCGATCTCGAGCGCAACGATCTCGGCCGGGTCTGTGAGCCCGGTTCGGTGCGGGTCGACGAGTTGATGGTGGTCGAGTCCTACGCCCAGGTGCATCACCTGGTCTCGAATATCGTCGGGAGACTTCCCGCCACCACTTCGCCACTGGCGGCGCTGGCCGCCTGTTTCCCCGGCGGGACGATCACCGGCTGCCCGAAGGTGCGGTGCATGGAGATCCTTGCCGAGCTGGAACAAACCGGCCGTGGACCGTACACGGGCAGCCTCGGTTACCTGAGCAATCACGGGCGGCTCGATAGCAATATCCTGATACGCAGCGTGTACCTCGCCCCCGACGGGCGCGGTGAATTCCGCACCGGCGGCGGCATCGTGGCGGACTCCGACCCGGCGCGTGAACTCGACGAGACCTATCAGAAGGCCCGAGGCGTACTCGATGCCCTGGGCGGCGAGGCGGCGCTGACCGCCGGGGTGCCGGTCGGATGAACCGCGACGAATTGCCCCTGACCGATCGCGGCTGCGCCTTTGGTGACGGCCTGTTCGAGACCCTGTTCGTCCACGAGGGACGGGTGATCCGGCTTGCCGATCATCTTGCCCGGCTGCGCTTCGGGCTGGCGAGGCTCGGTTTGCCCGAGCCGTCCGGCGAGCGGTTGCTCGCGGTGCTCGACGAGGTGATCGAGGCAAAGGCGACCGGCGTGTGCAAGCTGATGGTGACGGCCGGCACGGGGCCCCGAGGTTATCGTCGCCCCGAGCGCCCCGAGTTGACCCTGACCGCCACCTTCGGCCCCTTGCCGCCGCTTCCGGCCGCGCCACTGGCGCTCGACCCGGTCCCGGTGGCACTGGAGGGTGCGAACGCGCTGCGCGGTCTCAAGCACCTCAATCGGCTGGTACAGGTACTGGCCCAGCAGTCGCTTCCCCGCGGTCGGGTCGAGGGACTGATGCTGGATCCGGCCGGCCGGGTGGTTTCGGGTACGATGGGCAACCTCTTCTGGCGTGAGCGCGACGGCTGGCATACACCGCCGTTGGTCGGCGGGGCGATTGCCGGCACGCGTCGCGCCTGGTGGATCGAGACCCTGGGCGCCCGGATCACCCCCTGCGCGCCGGGTCGCCTGGCCTTGGCCGAGACCGCGTTTCTTTGTAATGCGGTCTCGGCCTGGCGCCCGGTCGCCACGCTGCTCGGACGAGCGCTTGCCGACACCGATGATCCGCCCGTCGACCGACTGGAACGGGTCGAGGGCTGCTGGCAACCGCCCGGCGTTAGGACGAACCCCTGGCCTGCGACCTTGTCTGAGGCGATGGCCGACACCAGTTGGGGGCGGGGCGCCCTACGGGAATTGGCAGCGGAGGGTGAGGCGGCACTCGCACACCCATCATCACGTGAATCGATCGAGAATTAGGAGTTGCGGATGCGGCGAGCCATTGGTGTGTTCTTGATCTGGGCGGCCGGCATGGGCCTGCTCGCGACCCTGCTCGTCGGGGCAGGAATGGCCATGCATTACTGGCAACAGCCGCTCACTGCCGAGACGACCACGCTCACCGTGGAGTCGGGGCAATCCATGCCGACGATCGCCAAGTCCATCCACGAGCTGCAGCCGGCGATTCCGGCCCGGGCGATCGACTGGACCGCCCGCTTCCGTGGTCAGGCCCGCAAAATCCAGGCGGGTGAGTACGAGGTCCGTCCCGACGAGCGTCTGGCGTCCCTGCTCGATCGCATGGTGGCCGGGGATGTGATCGAATACCGCTTTACCGTGCCGGAAGGCGTCACCGCGCAGGCGTTTCTCGACCGGTTGGCCGAGGCGCCGCGCATCCGGCGCACGATCGACGAGCTGGCCCCGCAGGCGGTAATCGAGGCGCTCGATCTGCCCGTGGATCACCTCGAGGGCTGGCTTTATCCCGACACCTACCAGTACCCCGCAGGCACCAGCGACCGCGCCATCATTCAGCGTGCCTTCAGCCAGATGCAAGAAGCACTCGATGCGGCCTGGGCGGCGCGTGCCGACGACTTGCCATTGGAAAACCCGTACGAGGCACTGATCCTCGCCTCGGTGATCGAGAAGGAGACGGGGATCTCAGGCGAGCGCGGCGAAGTCGCCGGCGTGTTCGTCAATCGCCTCAAGCGTGGCATGCGCCTGCAGACCGACCCCACCGTGATCTACGGCATGGGCGAGGACTACGACGGGCGCCTGTTCAGCCGGCACCTGCGTGAGGACACGCCGTACAATACCTACACGCGCGATGGGTTGCCGCCGACGCCGATCGCCCTGCCTTCGGCCGCCTCGTTGCAGGCCGCGACCCATCCGACGCCCACCGATGCCTTTTACTTCGTTGCCGACGGCACGGGCGGACACGATTTCTCGCGCACACTGAAGGAACACAACCGTGCCGTGGCACGTTGGCGGGCCCATCAGCGCGAACAGGGAGACCGCCCATGATCGAGCCGCGACGTATGCCGCGATTTGTCACCCTCGAGGGGCTGGAAGGGGCAGGCAAGTCGACCGCGATGGACTTCGTCCGCGAATGGTTCGAGGCACGTGGCGCGACGGTGTTGTGCACCCGCGAACCCGGCGGCACACCGTTGGCCGAGGAGCTGCGCACGGTGCTCAAGACCGTGCGCGAGGAGCCGGTGGCCGCCTCGACCGAGTTGTTGCTGATGTTCGCCGCCCGCGCCCAACACGTCGAGCGGGTGATCCGTCCGGCCTTGGCCGCCGGCAAGGTGGTGGTCTGCGACCGGTTCACCGACTCGACCCGCGCCTACCAGGGAGCCGGCCGCGGCCTGTCGTTGGCGACCATCGACCAGTTGGCCGGGGTGGCGCACTCGGGCTGTGATCCCGAGCTGACGCTCTGGCTGGATGTGCCGGTGGCGCTCGGCCTCGAGCGGGCGGCGAGCCGCGAGGCCGCGGATCGATTCGAACAGGAGACACTCGCCTTTTTCGAGCGGGTACGTGGCGGCTTCGAGTCGCTCTGTGAGCGGGAACCGGCACGGGTGCGACGCGTGGATGCCACGCGTCCCCTGGACGAGGTGCGTGGGCAGATCGAAACCGAATTGGAGGCCGCTCATGGTGGCTGACACGACAGACGCCAACCTGTCGGGGCTGGCCGAGCAACGGCTGATCAGCGATCCGGCCACCATCCGCAGTGCCGGCTGGCTGAACGATGCCTGGTCGCAGCTCGAGCGGATGATTGTCGGCGGGCGCCTGCCGCACGGTCTGCTGCTGCACGGGCGTCTGGGCGCGCCGATGACGGCCTTGCTCCAGACACTGGCGCGCCGCCTGATCTGTGAGGCACCGGTCGATGGCTGGCCCTGCGGCGAGTGTTCCGCCTGCCGTCAGGCTGAACAGGGCAGCTTCCCCGACCTGCACCGACTGGCGGATGATCCCGAGCATCGCGATATCCCGGTGGATGCCATTCGGACTTTGATCGACGGGGCGTTTATCACCCGTTATGGCCGCATGCGGCTGGTGCTGATCGAGCGCATCGAACGACTCAACCGGTCGTCGGGCAATGCCCTGCTCAAGCTCCTGGAAGAACCGCCGGAGTCGATGCAGTTTCTCTGCACGGTCGAGCAGGTCGACCGGTTGCTGCCCACGATCCGCTCGCGGTTGCAGCGCATTCGCCTGCGCGAGCCACGTCCCGAGGAACTAGCTGCGTGGTGGCGTCAGGCCAGTGGGTGTTCGCCCGAGCGGGCCGAGCTGCTGGCGTTCATCGACGATCCCACCCTGGTCGATGGCACCGATCCCACGTTCGACTGGCAGGCCGTCACCAGTGCCTGGGTGCGGCTGGCCGAGCAACCCCAATCGCCGCTGGCGCCGATCGCGCCGTGGCTGGCGACACCCCGGCCGGTGCTCGCCCGTTGGCTGTTACGGCTCTGGCCGGCGGTGGCACGGCGCCAGGCCGGTCTGTCCGATGTGCTTCCGGCGGCGATCGTGCCGATGATCGAGCGACTTGCCCGAGCCCACGACAGCGAGCGGTGGCTGGCAGTGCAGACCCGCCTGATCCAGTTCGCCCGCGAGGCCGGGCATCCGCTGCATCCCGAGCTGTCGGTGGAGCATCTGGCGCTCGATCTGGTCGACCCACGGCTTGCCCGCCGCCTTGAGCCTGTCGGCTAAGGAAACCCTGCACGAAACGGATATCGCTCTGCGCGCCGGAGCCGGGTAGATGCAAGG
Source organism: Halothiobacillus sp. (assembly GCA_016278265.1). Classification (GTDB taxonomy): domain Bacteria; phylum Pseudomonadota; class Gammaproteobacteria; order Halothiobacillales; family Halothiobacillaceae; genus Guyparkeria. The sequence goes on from JADQCE010000001.1 coordinate 373,136, forward strand.
CGCTCGCCCGCCGTGGAAGGGTGAGTCCCTTTCCAAGGACGACAACGCAGCAGATGCCCGGCTCACGGCGCGCCCCGCGGGGCCTGCCGATCCGCCCGTGCTCCGCGTTGCATCGTCTTGACGTGACCACCGGCACGTCGGCGACAACGCGCCTTGATCACGAACGGCTCGACAGGCCAGAGTGACATCCGTTTCGTGCCGAGTTTCCTAACTTCGACCGCTCCGCGATTGCCGGTAGACTGTCTAGTAGAATTTCCGCGTTCCGATCCGGCGTACCTGATGGCCGGGCCGATCGATACACCGTGACGAGGTAGCGTGCAATGGCAGCAGGAGGCGGCCTGGGTGGAGGCATGATCCACCACAACATCCCGGACAAGGACACGCTTTACAAGTCCTACATGCCGTTCGTGAAGAACGGCGGGCTGTTCATTCCGGGGCATACGCAGATCCCGATGGGCAAGGAGATCTTCCTCACTCTGACTCTGATGGGCAGCCCCGAACGGCTGGCCGTGGCCGCCAAGGTGATCTGGGTCACCCCGCAAGGGGCGCAGGGTGGCAAGGCGGCCGGGATCGGCGTGCAGTTCGGCCGCATGGACCAGGGCCGCACGCGTCAGCAGATCGAGACCTACCTCGCCGGGGCGCTGGAAAAGGAAACGCCGACCTACACCATGTAAAGCTTCCTAAACGCGGGCGGTCTCCCGTCCTCCCACGTCCCATTCCCTCGGAGCACCATGCAACTGTTCGATTCGCATTGCCACCTCGACCGGGTGGAACTTGACGCCTTCGGCAACGATTTCGACCGCTTCATGCATACCGCCTGGCTGGAATCGGTCACGCGGATGCTGTGCGTGTCGATCAAGCCGTCGACCTGGCCGGCAATGACCGAGCTGGTCGCGCCGTATCTCGCCGCCAACCCCGAGCGGCGCGCCGAACGCCCGGAGGTGTTCCTCTCTTACGGCCTGCACCCCACCGACGATGCCGGCGCCGTCATTCCCACCGAGGAGCTGGTGCGCGCGATTCGCGAAGACCAGCACGCCGATTCGATCGTCGCGGTGGGCGAGACCGGGTTGGACTACTTCCACTGCGAGGAAGGCGAGCGCTGGCAGCACGACCGTTTCGTCAATCACATCGAGGCGGCCAAGGCGGTGGACAAACCCGTGATCATCCACACGCGCGGGGCACCCGGGGACACCATGGACGTGCTGGAGCGAGAGCATGCCGAGGAGTGCGGCGGGGTGATGCACTGCTTCGCCGAGGACTGGGAGACCGCGCGCCGGGCACTGGACCTGGGGTTCTATATCTCCTTCTCCGGCATCGTCACCTTCAAGTCGGCCGCCTCGTTGCGCGAGGTGGCGAAGAAGGTGCCTGGTGACCGGATCCTGGTCGAGACCGACTCCCCCTATCTTTCGCCGGTCCCGTTCCGCGGCAAGCCCAACAACCCCATTCGCGTTCGTCACGTCGCCGAGGTGTTGGCCGATCTGCGGGGCGAGAGCCTGCCGGAAATGGCGGCCCGGGCTCACGAGAACACACGGCGCTGGCTGAAGCTGGATAACTAAGCGGCGGTCGTCGTTAGATTGACTGCCAATGAAAAAGGGGCCCGACGGGCCCCTTTTCGCGTCCGGAAAGTCCGCTCACGGATGCTCAGTTGCTGGCGACCAACAGCTCCTGCCCGGGCTTGATGGCGGCATCCGGGCCGATGCGATTGAGCGCGGTGAGCTCGGCGACCGTGGTGGAGAACCGCTGCGCGAGCTGCCAGAGCGTATCACCCGCCTGGACCACGTATTTCGAGGGGGCATCGCCGCTGCCACTGGCGACCTTGGCGCCGACGATCACCTTGTCGCCCGGGCGCAGCACCGGGTTGTCGCCGTAGGCGTTCATGCGTCGCAGTTCGGCGAGCTTGACGTCATGCTGGCGCGAGATGGCCCAGAGCGACTCGCCCGGCTGGACGGTGTGGGTGCGGGCATTGCCCGAGGCGATCGCGCGGTCCACGCGTCCCGTGGGGACGAGGATCTCTTGTCCGGGGCGGGCGACGGCCGACTGGCGGCGATTGATCGCCAGCAGTTCGTCGACCGAGCTGCCGTAGCGCTGCGCGACCCGATAGAAGCTGTCGCCACGCACGAAGGTATAGCGCTGCCAGTCCTCGGCGGCGGTGGCCGCGGAATTGAGCGTCTCGACGTCGAAACGCCCGCGTGCCTCGCGCGGCACCAGCAGTTGCCGCGGCGTGTCACCAGTGATCGACCGCCCGAAGCCGGGGTTGAGGCGGTAGAGCTCGTCGTGGTCCATCCCGGTCATGTCGGCGAGCTTGACCAGGCTGACGGAGCGTTCCAGTTCCACCTGTGCCAGGGCCGGTTGGTTCTCGATCGCGTGCGGGGTGAACCCGTATTTCGCGGGCTGGGAGAAAATCTTGACCAGGGCGAACAGGCGGGCCGGGTAGTCCTGGGTCTCCTGGCGAATCTGCTTGAGGCTCCAGAAATCCGTGGGCCGGCCGCGCTGCTCGTTTTGTCGAATGGCGTTGAGCAGGGTGCCCTGGCCACCGTTGTAGGCCGCGATCACCGTGGGCCAGTCATCGTCGAACAAGCCACGCAATTGGCTGAAATAGGTCACGGCCGCGTCGGTGGAGGCCTCGATGTCCCGTCGGCCGTCGTAGAACGCGTCACGCTCCAGGCCAAAGTAGGTGCCGGTGGAGGGGATGAACTGCCAGATGCCCGCCGCCGAGCTCGACGACAGGGCCTGCGGGAGGTAGGCGCTCTCCACGATCGGCAGCAGGGTCAGCTCCAGTGGCAGGTTGGCCGCCTCCAGCTTCTCCACGATCATGTAGAGATAGGGTTCGGCACGTTCGCTGACCTCCCGCAGGTACTCCGGGTGGCGGGCGTAACGACGGATCTCCGCATCGACGCGGGCGTTGTCCGGTACCGGCAGGGTGAAACGATTGGCGACCGCGCCCCAGAGATCATGTTCGTGGTCCGTGGCCTGTGGCTCGTCACCGTCCTGGCGGCTGATCGCCGGCAGGGTGGAGAAGCCCGGCTGGCTACTTCCCTGCTCGTCGGCGCCTTGCCGGTCGGCCGGCGGTACCAGTCCGGCACAGCCATGCAGCAGCAGGACGGTCACGGGCAGGAGTAGGCCGCGCAGCAGTCTCGACGACACGGCGAGGCGCCGAGAGGAAACCAGGTGAGTCGACAGTGTAGGCATGGTGTCGTTTGGCTATCCGCGGTTGGTGGCCAGTTTTTGGGAAGTCACAGACGCGTCAGGCCGTCAAAGTCGTCCTTCCAGTGGCGTAGCTGAGCGAACGCCTCGATGTCGTCCTCGATGCGCTCGCCGACGTAGGCCTCGATTGCCTTGCGCAGGGCCGGCACGCGGACGCGCAGGAACGGGTTGGTGCGTTTCTCAAGGTCCATCGAGGCGCTGGCCGTCGGTTCGCCATTCGATCGTTTGGCCGCCACCTCGCGTACCCGGGCGGCGATGTCGGGGTTGTCGGGTTCGGCATGCGCGGCGAAGCGCAGGCTGTCGGTGGTGTATTCGTGGCCGCAATAGATGGTCGCCTCCGGCCCGATCTCGTCACCAAGGGTGGCCAGCCGGTCGAGCGAGCGCAGCATCTGCGCCGCCGTGCCCTCGAACAGGCGTCCGCAACCGCCGGTGAACAACGTGTCGCCGCAGAAGATGGCCTGCCCAGTGACGTAACTCAGGTGATCTTGGGTGTGGCCGGGGGTGGCGGTGACCGCGAACTCGCCCACGCCGGGAACGCTGAACCGATCCCCTTCGCCCACAACCGCCTCGACACCCACGCGTCGGCAACTGTCGGGGCCGTAGACCGTCATGGGAAAGCGCTGGTTCAGCTCGGCCAGACCCTGGACGTGGTCGCCATGGTGGTGCGTGATCAGCGTGGCCACGGGCTTGAGCCCGCGCGCCTCGATGGCATCGATCACCGGGCCGGCATCACCGGCATCGACGATCACCGTGGCGCGGTCATCCCCCTCGATCAGCCAGACGTAGTTGTCCGAGAGGACGGGAATGCAATGGATGGTCGGCGCGGTTACAGTGCTCATGGCGGCATCTTAACGTAGTCGGACTGGGGCAAGGAATGCCCGTGTGCCGAATGCGTATTGAGCGATGGATCACCGCCCCTTATGGTACGTCGGCAGGGACGCGACAACGATGGACAGGGACGTCATTTCGCCGGGAGAGGGCTCGGCGTTCGGGGGAGCATGCGCACGCTCATCGCGGCGGCGTTTGGCCGCTCGCTGGCTGTTGCTGGCCTGGGCCGGCGCGGCGCTGTTGGCCTGGTTCATGCCGTGGCCGGTGCTGGTCGGCTCGGGGCTGGCCGCCGTGGGGAGCCCCGGGTACGGGGTTCTTGTGTTCGGTCTTGGCCTGCTGGCGCTGATCGCGTGGCGGCAGGGTCCCTCGGGCAGGGCCCTGCTGGCAATCGCCTTGGCCGGCGCGCTGCATACCCTGGTGCCGGTGGCGTCCCTCGTCGATCAAACGCCCGTGTTCGGCGATCGGGTGGATTGCCAGCTCAAGGGGGCGGTGGTCGGTCTGGTCGATGATCGGGCCGATCGCCGTCGTTTTACCTTCGCGGTGCACGCCGCCCGCGCGGCACATCCGGATGACGGAGTCGCTAGCCGGGTTTGCCAGCAATTGCTTCCGAGCGGGCGCCTCGAGCTCAGCGATTACACCCCGCCTGCCGAACGGGTCGAACTGGTTGCCGGCGTCACCTATGATCTCACCGCGCGCCTCAAGCCCCTGCGCGGTCACGCCAATCCCGGGGGATTCGATTACCGCCGCTACCTGTTTCGTCACCAGATACTCGCCACGGGCTACCTGCGCGATCGCCAGCCGATAGAGCTCGGCAGGGCGGCTGGCTGGCGGGCGCAGATCGATCGTTGGCGGGATGCTGCACGCTCCCGGTTGCAGGAGTCCCTCGCGGTTGCGGAGACACGCACCGCAGGCGGACCGTTGTCGGCCGGGGCGGCGTTGCTCCACGGGCTGGCGCTGGGTGATCGCGGCGAGTTGAGCGACCGGCAATGGGAATGGCTGCTGGCCACCGGCACCAATCATCTGCTCGCGATCTCGGGGTTGCACGTCGGCATGGTGGCGGCACTCGCGTCCTGGCTGGTACGTGTCGGGTGGGGTCGGTTACCGATCAGCCGGGGCTGGCCGGCCCAGCGAGTGGCCGCCCTGGCGGCGGTGCTTGCCGCCTGGAGCTACGCGTTGATCGCCGGATTGTCGATTCCCACCCTGCGGGCGGCGCTGATGCTGACGATCCTGTTGCTCGGGGTGCTGATGCAGCGCCGGTGGCGGCTGCTCGATCTGTGGCTGATCGCCTTCGTGCTGGTGATGGTGATCGATCCATTCGCCCCGCTGGACATGGGGTTCTGGCTCTCGTTTGCCGCCGTGCTTCTGATCATCGTGATGATTCGCGGTCGCGATAAGCTCTGGCGGCCCTGGGAACTGCTGCGGCTGCAATGGCTGCTGACGCTCGGATTGCTGCCCCTGACCTGGGGGCTGTTCGACCGGGTCGCCTTTGCCTCGTTGCCGGCGAACCTCCTGGCCGTGCCGTTGGTCTCGATGCTGATTACGCCCCTGGCACTGCTCACCCTGTTTCTCGCGACCATCAGTCCCGCGGCGGCGGCTTGGCCCGCCTGGCTGATCGATGGTCTGGGGGAGGGGCTGTTTGCGGTGCTGGGTTGGCTGGTGGCGGTTTTTCCGGATTCCAATCACGCACCGCCCGGTCCCCTCGCGCTGCTCCTGTTTGCCTTCGGTGTGCTCTGGCTGGGATTGCCGCGGCGGTTTCCGGGTCGGGGGTTGGCAGTCCTGTTGTTGCTCCCGGCGTTGCTGGTGGGGTCATCGCGGCCCGCGCCCGGGCAGTTCGAGGCCGTGGTGCTGGACGTGGGGCAGGGCGCGGCCGTGCTGTTGCGGACCGCTCGCCACGACGTGTTGTATGACGCCGGGCCTCGGCATGGACGCTTCGATACCGGCGAGGCGATCGTGCTGCCGGCCCTGCGAGCGCTGGATGTCTCGCACCTCGACCGGATCGTGATCAGCCATGCCGCCATGGATCACGCCGGCGGACTCGCCTCGATCCGGCAGGCCTTTCCGCAGGCCGCGGTTGTCGGCCTGACGGAGGGCCAATTCGGTATCAGCGGGCAGGGTATGCCGTGCCGGCACGGTACGGAGTGGCTGCTCGACGGGGTGCGGTTTGCGCTGCTGCGCGCCCCACGCGGCTCCGCCAACGATCGCTCTTGCGTGCTGCGCGTGGCGGGGCAGTCGGAGAGCCTTCTTTTGACCGGTGACATCGAGGCGGCCGCGGAGCACTGGCTGCTGCGGCATGCCCGCTTGGATGCCACGACCGTGCTGGTGCCGCATCACGGTTCGTCCAGTTCCTCGACTGCTGCCTTTATCGAGGCCACCGGCGCCCGGGGGGCGCTGGTCAGTGCCGGCTTTCTCAATCGCTGGGGGCACCCTCGAGAGCCGGTCTCGGCTCGTTGGCAGGCGGCGGGCGCCACGGTCTGGCGCACGGACCGAGATGGCGCGTTGTGGCTCGAGCGTGGTCGCGTGCATGCCGAGCGTTCCGGGCTGTGGCCGTTTGCCTGGCGTCGTTCTGCCTGGGTGCGTCCGCTCGTGGAGCCCTGATCGATCTGCAGTCGGCTTGCCCGGCACCCGGGCGTCTCGGCGAAGGAGCGTGGCCTGTGGCGGGTTGATGGCATGACTTCTGCTACCCTTCCTATCTAAGGGACACTCCCCTGACGCACCCTGGATACAGAGGGCGTTGTTCGGATAACCACACCATCGACGTGGCAAATCCACGTACAGTGAGCGGCTAAGGCCAGGGAATTGGCTCAACGGGCAGGGATGCACGGCCCGAGAAATAAGACCGGCCTCTGATGAAATCGACCAGCCTGTATTCCGAGGACCAGATCCGCGCCGCCGAGCAATACCTCAAGGAGGTAGGCGCCGAGGACATGAGCCTCGACAACCGCAATGGCCGCAATGGCCAGCCGGAGTCGGTGCGTGCACTGAATCCAGACGAGCGCGGTATTCGCATTCTCGAGGGTGTGTATCTCGACTTCTTCGCCAAGGATCGCCTGGCCCTGATTGTGCCGCGCTACGCCCAGCAATTGCCGCTGAGCTGGGCCAAGGAAGGCATGCGCCTGGTGGTCATGCGTCGCTACGCCGACGAGCAGCTAGGCATCCGCCAGATCCTCGAAGGGCTGGTCGTCAAGACCACCGAGGCGCGACGCGACGACGATCCCAATCAGGCGCTGGTCCTGATCATGCACATCAATCGACAGCGCGAGTTCGAACCGGGAGAGAATCCGGGGTGATCCATGGCGGCCGCCTCCATACCCGGGCGGTATCGCCTCGATTCCTGACTTGTTAATTCCATCCCTCTGGCCTATCTGTGAGTTTGGGGCTCTCGTTGATCGAGCGGTCACGGGTCGTGAGCCGTGGGCGGGACCCAGCACAGAGCGGAGGGATCGCCATGAGCAGCCGGAATGACCTGATCGACAAGTACGCACAAGAGATCCAGGAGAAATGCGGCGAGTCGCCGGATCGCGACCTGCTGGGGCGCGTCGTCGCCGGTTTGGGGCCGGCGGTATACAACGCCGATGCCTCGGTCGTCGCGGCGAGTGATCCGAACGAGGTCGAAAGCATCAAGAAGAACTTCCTGGTCAAGAAGCTGGGGCTGACCGATGGGCCCGATCTGGACGCGGCGCTCGACAAGGTGTTCGATCAGTACGGCCGGTCCAATCGGCACAAGTACCGGGCGGTGATCTACTACCTGCTAACCCGGCATTTCGGCCGCGATGCCGCCTACCCCTGAGCCTGCGGCCATAGGCCCGGCAAAAGGAAACCCGGCGCTCCTTGCGGAGGCCGGGTTTTTTTTCTGCCCGCTGCAGCAGTCGACGATCAGTCGTCGATGCTCAGGGCGGGGTAGACACCGTTCTCGTCATGCACCTCGCGGCCGGTCAGCGGGGGATTGAACACGCAGATCAGGCGCATGTCCTCGCTGCCACCGCGCAGGTAGTGCTTGTCGGCATCCGGATCGTTGAGGAGGTACATCATCCCGTCGCGGATCGGGTAGGTGACATCATTGTTGATGTCATGAATCTCCCCGTTGCCCGCCACACAGTAAACCGCTTCGATGTGGTTCTGGTAGTGGATGAAGGTCTCCGTGCCGGCACGGATGATGGTGTCGTTGAACGAAAAGCCGACCCGGTCGTCGGCCAGGATCAGGCGACGGCTGACCCAATTGCCGCTCGCGGCTTCGACTTCGCGTTCGGTACCTTGGATGTCCCGGTCGAGATAACGTACGAGCATAGTTTGTCTCCGTAGCTGGTGAAGGACCGCCCCGCGTTCAGCGGGGATGGTCCGATCGGTGATCAGCCCTTGCGAGCGGCTGCCGCCGCGTCAACGGACTCGTCGAGCAGATCCAGACCTCGGTTCAGCTCGTCCTCGCTGATGGTCAGCGGGGCGAGGAACTTGATCACCTGGTCGTCGGCCCCGGCGGTTTCGGCCAACAGGCCGCGCTTGAACGCCTCGGCGGAAACCTCGTTGCAGAAGTCCTCGGCCTCGGATTGGAGGCCCCAGATCATGCCCAGCCCGCGCACGTCGGAAATCAGGTCCGGGTGGCGTTCGGCGATGGCGCGGAAGCGCGCCTCGACCTTCTTGCCCTTCTCGACGACTTCCTTGGAGAACTCGTCGGTCTCCCAACGCTCAAGGGCAGTCGCGCCGGCGACGAAGGCCAACGAGTTGCCGCGGAAGGTGCCGGTGTGCTCGCCCGGCGACCACTCGTCGATGTCCGGACGCATCAGCACGATCGCCATGGGCAGGCCGGTGCCGATCGACTTGGAGATGGTGACGATGTCGGGCGTGATACCGGCACGCTCGAAGCTGAAGAAGTTACCGGTGCGGCCGTTGCCGACCTGGATGTCGTCGACGATCAGCAGGATGTCGAGGTCCTTGCACATCTTGTCGAGCTTCTTGAGCCACTCGACCGAGGCGACGTTGATGCCACCTTCGCCCTGAATCGTCTCGACGATGATGCCGGCCGGCAGGTCGTAGCCCGAGCTGGCGTCCTCGTAGTACTGGCGCATCATGTCGATGCTGTCCATCTGGCCTTCGCCGGTCGGGTCGAAGTAGTTGTCGTACGGCATCTTGGTGACGTTCAACGGCACGCCGTAGAAATCGTCGTGATAGAACTCGTTGCCGGTGACCGCGAGCGCGCCGAGGGTGTGGCCGTGGTAGGCGTTGGTGAAGGAGACGATCTTGGAGCGCTCCTTGACCTTGCGGGCCAGCTTCAGGGCCGTCTCGACTGCGTTGGTGCCGGTCGGGCCGACGAACTGGACCTTGTAGTCCAGGCCGCGCGGCTGAAGGATGGTTTCCTGCAGCTTCTTGATAAAGATGTACTTGGCGTCGGTCGCCTTGTCGAGCGCGTTAGTGACGCCATCACGCTCGATGAAGTCGATGATTGCTCGATTGATGGCCGGATCATTGTGGCCGTAGTTCAGGGAGCCGGCGCCACCGAAGAAGTCGATGAAGGCCGTGCCATCCTGATCCCACATGGTGGCGTTCTTGGATTTGACGAAAATGGTCGGGAACGAGCGGATGTAACCGCGCACGTTGGACTCGTATTTCTCGAACAGGTCGATGTTCATCACAGGTCCTCGTCTTGAGCTTGAAAAGGAAATCGGGATCGAAAGGAAAATAGCACCGCCGGCGGAATTCGCACCGGACGGCGATGCCGTTGATCAGAGATCGATGACGTAGAGGTCTTCCGGCTGATGGCCATCGCCGAGAAGTTCGCTGGAGAGATAGGGCTCTTTGCGGATCGAGCGACCCAGCTTTTCCGCCCAGCGGGTGAACAGGGCCTGGGAGGCCGGGTTGTCCGGGGCGATCGTTAGTTCGATGCGCTTGATGTCGCTGAACCAGTCGCGCTCCTGGAGCGCGCTCAGCAGGCGGGAGGCGACGCCCTGGCCGCGTGCCGAGGCATCGACGCCGATCTGCCAGACAAACAGCGAGTCGGGATTGTCCGGCAGGCGGTAGGCAGTGACGAAACCGACAAGGTCATCACCGTTTTCCGCGATGGCGCAGGTCGAGCGGAAATGGTCCGCAAGCAGGAAGTAGAGGTAGGCCGAGTTGAGGTCGAGCGTGCCCGCTCGCTGGATCAGCTGGTGAATCCGACCCCCATCCTCGAGGCGCGGTTCACGAAAATGAATCGTCATGCTTTTTTGCCTGTCCGCGTTCAGTTTCCAGCCGCGATCAGGTCCGTATAAGTGAGCGCCCATTATAGGGCATGAGGCGAAAAGCTCAACCGTGCACCCTGGCCGGATCGGCCTGTCGACCAGGCTGTGATGGCGCTGCGATGCGGTTCATGGTGCCCACGCCTCGCCTTCATAAGGCCATGAATGCGGCAGGAGGATCGTTGTCGGCTGGGTTGAGCGAGGCGAGCCAGAAGACGGCATGGCGGGACCGTGTCGTGTAGGGGCGGCCGTCTGCCCATGACACGGCGCTTCCTCGACCGCGACGGGGTGCTATTGCGTTCGTTGCGGGCGATTCCTGTGGAAGGTCAATGGGGTGTCACCGGGTGGCAGGTGGGCGATATCGGCCAGGGTGTAGCGGTCGAGTACCGCCCAGAAGGCCTCCAGGGCCTCACCGAGAATCGGTGCCAACCGGCAGCTTGCCGTGATCCGGCAATCGCCGGTCTCTCCAAAGCACTCGACCAGTTCCCAATGGCCTTCCATGTCGCGGGCAACGGCGCCCAGCGAGATGCATGACTCGGAGCGGGCCAGAGCGAGGCCGCCGCCCTTGCCGCGCCGCGCCTTGACGTAGCCGCGCGCGGCCAGCGTGTTCGCCACCTTCATCAGGTGGTTGTAGGAGATGTCGAAGTAGTCGGCGATCTCGCGGATCTTCGGCAGGGCCGTCGTTGCCGTGGCCCCTTCCGTGGAGGCCTCCATCGCGGCGTTCCTGGCGGCATGGTCGGCCAGATACATCAGGAGTCGAAAGGCGAAATCGGTCTGCTGGTTGAGCTGCATGGCGTCCGTTCTCAGAGTTGGCTCAGGGGGATCAAGGGTTTGTAATATGCAAGCAGTATGCATATTCTGGCCTACCAGTGCTAGCCATGCGAGGAACCCCGATGCAACGTCATGAAAGCCTGCAGCCCCTCTCTCGCGAGCACCATCACACCCTGAAGATCGCACGGCGATTGCAGCGAGGCGAGTCGGATGCCGACCTCATTCGGGATCTGGCCCAACATCGCGGCGAGCTCGAGGCGCATTTTGCGGTCGAGGAGTTCATGGGTCGTCAGGCCCTGTTGCAATGCCCGGCGGATACGACTCTGTCGGGGCAGCTTGATCGCATGCAACGCGAACACCGCCAGATCGAACAGCTACTCGTCGAGATGCTCGACGAGGCCGGCGATTCGGTCACCGGCCATCGCCTGGGTGAGTTGCTGGTGGCCCACATACGGTTCGAGGAACGCGAGTTGTTCAACCGCTTGCAGGAAGGCTGTCTGCCAGGTCAGGCGGGGAGCCGGCATGAGTGACTGGCGTCACTGGCCTCTGCTCTCAATCGGTTTCCGCCCCTGGTTTCTGTTGATGCTGGGGTTCGCGACGCTAGCGACGACCCTCTGGGCCGGCGTCTGGATCGTCGGCGGCTGGGGTGCCGCCACGCAAGGGCTCTTCGACGGGGGGCAGCTTGACTGGCGCTGGCACGCCCATGAGATGACCTTCGGCGTCGGCGTGGCCCTGGTTGCCGGTTTTCTGACCACCGCGGCGCAGAACTGGACCGGTCGGCGCGCCTGGCATCCGGCCGGTCTGCTGGTGGTGCTGGGGGTCTGGCTCGCCGCGCGGCTCGCCTTTCTGTTCATGGGGGCCAATCCGCTCTGGCCCTATCTCCTTTCGATTGCCGCCGAGCTGGGCATCCTGTTCGTCGTCGCCAGACTGATCCTGCTTTCCCGGCAATGGCACAACCTGTTGTTCGTCCTTGCGCTGAGCGGGATTGTCTTGGCGGATGCGCTGTTCGCCCTGCAACGGCATGACGGTGGATTGGCCAGCATCCACGGTTGGCTGGGGCTGTTGCCGATCGTCGCGATGCTGCTGTTCATCGCCCAGCGGGTGGTGCCGCCGTTTTCAGCCAACCGACTGGGCATACCCCCCAGGCGCACCGGGCGTTACGTGGCAACCATTCTTGGTGGCGGCCCGTTGCTGCTTTTCCTTGCCTTGCTTGTCGCGCCGATGTGGCCGAACACGTTGCCGCTGATTGGGGCTGTGATCGCTGCCGTGGTTGCCGGGACGGGTGGTTATGCCCTCATGCGCTGGTGGCACCGAAAGGTGCTCAGCGAGCCGATGCTGTGGCTGCTGTTCCTGGGCGCTTCCGTGGTGCTTATCGGACTGGCGTGGATGGCGGCGGTCTTGATTGATCTGCCGGTCGGCGGGCTGGATGGGCCGGTGCATGCCCTGGGTCTCGGCATGCTCGCGGTGATGGCGATGGGCATGATGACGCGCGTGAGCGCCGGGCACACCGGGCGCCCCATCCATCTGCCCAGGTGGTTGTGGCCGGTGCTGGTGTTGTTGCTGGTCGTGGTGGCCGGTCGATTGCTGTTGCCGATCTGGCCGGGCCTCGAGCCGGTCTGGCTCGCGATCACGGCCGGCGGGCTGGCCCTGGTCTATCTGGCGCTGCTGATCGTCATCGGCCCGTGGCTGATCGCCGAGCGCGCTGATGCCCGGCCGGGCGTGCGACGCTAGGCGCGATTCAGATCACCTTCGAGAAGCGTTGGCCGTTGTGGGTGCCGTGGTACTCGTCGAAGGCCATGCAGACATTGCGGATCAGCAGACGACCGCGCGGTTGAACCTCGATCGAGTCGGGCGTGATGGTGATCAGCTCGTCGGCCGCCATGTCGGCCAGCTCACTCAGTGCATCGGCAAAGTGGCTGGCGAAGTCGATGTCGAAGCGCTGCTCCACCTCACGGATCGACAGTCGGAAGTGGCAGATCAACTCGGTGATCACGTGGCGGCGCAGGACGTCCTCCTCGGTGATCACCACGCCCTTCTCGATCGGTAGCCGGCCGGCCGTCACCGCCTCGTGGTAACGGTCGAGTTCCTTGACGTTCTGGCTGAACGCCCCGCCCACCTGGCTGATCGACGAGGCGCCCATGGCCACCATGTCGCACTCGGCGTGGGTGGAATAGCCCTGGAAATTGCGTTGTAGCGTGCCCTCGCGCTGGGCGATGGCCAGCGGGTCGTCGGGCTTGGCGAAGTGGTCCATGCCGATCAGCACGTAGCCGGCCTGTTGCAGGTAGCCGATGGTCGAGCCGAGGATGTCGAGCTTTTCCGCCGGGCTGGGCAGATCGTCGCCGGCGATCCGCCGCTGCGGCTTGAAGCGTTGCGGCAGGTGGGCGTAGTTGAAGATCGACAGCCGGTCGGGGTCGAGTTCGATCACCCGGTCGAGGGTCTGCATGAAACGCTCGCGCGTCTGAAAGGGCAGGCCGTAGATGAGATCGATGCTCACCCCGTGGAAGTTCTGCTCGCGGGCCGTGTCGACCACCTCGCGCGTCTCCTCGAAGCTCTGCACGCGGTTGACCGCCTTCTGCACGTCCGGATCGAAGTCCTGCACCCCGAGACTGATGCGGTTGAAGCCAATCTCGCGCAGCAGGCGGATGGTGGCCGCGTCGGCCTCGCGTGGGTCGATCTCGATCGAGTACTCGCCGGTGTCGTCGGTCTTGAGGGCGAAGTGCTCGCCGGTCTTGGCCATCAGCTCGCGCATCTCATCGTGCGAGAGGAAGGTGGGCGTGCCGCCGCCCCAGTGGAGCTGGTCGACCGGCCGGCCGTCGTCGAACAGCGCTGCCTGCAGTGCCATCTCGCGGTAAACGTCGTCGAGGTAGGGGCGCGCCTTGGCGCGATCCTTGGTGACTACCTTGTTGCAGGCGCAGTAGTAGCAGACCGTGTCGCAGAACGGGATGTGCACGTACAGCGACAGCGGCCCACCGGTGGCGTTGGAGCGCGCTGCGGCCTCGCGGTAGTCGTCTGCCGTAAAGCCGTCGTGGAACTGCACCGCGGTCGGGTAGGAGGTGTACCGTGGGCCGCTGGTGTCGTAGCGGCGGATCAGGTCGGCGTCGAAGGGGATTGCAATCTGGCTCATGGGCGGCTGTCGGCGATTGGTTGAACGGGTAGCATCATCCTCGAAGTCTAGCGTCACCCGCATCGGCTCGTCCTCCGAGTAGAATGCTGGGGAATTTGGGGCCGGGCAGTGGCCCCTGGCAGCGATTTGCGGCAGAGGGACTTTTTTCGTAGCCGCCGACTGGCTATCCTCCGCGATCGTCCGCACCAGGGGGTGGGCCGGATGGTCGGGTGTGGGACAGGGTGGACACGGGAGACGGGCATGATCGGCGTGATGCTGCAGGGGCTGGATTACTTTGGGACGGCGGTCTTCGCCGTCACGGGCGCCCTGGTGGCCGATCGAAAGCGCATGGACCTGATGGGATTCCTGATCCTGGCGACCGTCACCGGCATCGGTGGCGGCACGTTGCGGGATCTTTTGCTCGACCGCCCGGTCTTCTGGTTGACCCAGTGGGAGTACCTGGTGATTGCCGCGGTGACGGCGATCATCACCTTCTACGTCAGCAAGCCGTTTCATCAGCGGGCCAACTGGCTGCCCTGGGCCGATGCCGTCGGGCTGGCGGCCTTCTGCGTGATCGGCACCCAGATCGCGCTGTCGATGGATGCCAATCCCATGATCGCGGTGATGATGGGCATCATGACCGCCGCCTTCGGCGGGCTGATCCGCGACGTGCTCGCCGGCGAGCCGCCGTTGCTGCTGCACCGCGAGATCTACGCCTCGGCCGCGTTGGCCGGGGGGATCGTCTATGTTCTGTTCGCCCATTGGCTGGACTGGTCGATTGCCGCGGTGATCCTCGGCTTCGCCGTTACCCTGGTCGTGCGCGGGCTGGGTATTCGCTATCACTGGCACCTGCCGTCGGCAAACCGCTGAGGGCAGGCCCGGGTTTACTACACGCTTCACGAATCACGAGTGCTTCATGAGCAACGCCGTCGAGATCTACGAACTCGAGAAGACCTACGAAGGGGGCACCCGTGCCCTCAAGGGCATCGAGCTTGCCATCGAGGAGGGGGATTTCTTCGCCCTGCTGGGCCCCAACGGGGCGGGCAAGTCGACCACCATCGGCATCCTCTGTTCGCTGGTCAACAAGACCGCCGGCAGCGTGCAGGTATTCGGCCACGATCTCGATCGCGATCGCGCCTGGGTGAAGGCCCAGATCGGCGTGGTCCCGCAGGAATTCAACTTCAACCAGTTCGAGCCGGTCGAGGAAGTCGTCATCAACCAGGGCGGCTTCTACGGCATGACCCGCAAGGCGGCGAAAAAGCGCGCCCACGAGTTGCTGAAGCAGCTGGGGCTGTACGACAAGCGCGAGGGCATGGCCCGGGCGCTGTCGGGCGGCATGAAACGGCGGCTGATGATCGCCCGCGCGCTGGTGCACGACCCGAGGATGCTGATTCTCGACGAGCCCACCGCCGGGGTGGACATCGAGCTGCGCCGCGGCATGTGGGACTTCCTCACTCGGATCAACAAGCAGGGCACCACCATCATCCTGACCACGCACTACCTCGAGGAAGCCGAGGCCCTGTGCCGCAACATCGCGATCATCAACGAGGGCCGCATCGTCGAACACAACTCGATGCGCAACCTGTTGGCCAAGCTTTCGCAGGAGACCTTTGTCCTCTATGCCCGCGAGCCGGTGGAATCCCTGCCGGAGATGCCGGTGATCGGTTCGCGCCTGATCGACGACGAGACCATCGAGGTCGACCTGAACCGCGACCAGGAGCTGACCGGGGTGTTCGACGTGCTGCGCGGCCACGGCATCGTGATCGAGCGCATGAAGAACAAGACTAGCCGCCTCGAGGAGTTGTTCCTGCGCCTGGTGCAGGATGACGATGCCGCCACCGATGCCGAGGAACGTTCATGAGTATCCGTTCGCAGAGCGATGCATTCGATCACCAGGGACCGGGCGAGAAGGCGGTTGGCCTGACGCCGCGAGGGGCATGGAATGCCTTCCTCATGCTGCTGACCCGCGAGGTCCTGCGCTTCGGCCGCATCTGGGTGCAGACCGTGCTGCCGCCGATGATCATGACCGCGCTGTACTTCGTGGTCTTCGGTCACCTGATCGGCCCGCGCATCGGCGAGATCGACGGGGTGCCCTACATCCAGTACCTGGTGCCGGGCCTGATCCTGATGTCGGTGATCACGCAGAGCTACGCCAACTCGGTGTCCTCGTTCTTCGGCGCGAAGTTCGCCCGACACGTGGAGGAACTGCTGGTCTCGCCCATGCCCAACTGGCTGATCATCGTCGGTTACGTGGCCGGCGGCGTGGCACGCGGGCTTACGGTCGGCGCGGCGGTCACTATCGTCGCGCTGTTGTTCGCCGAGCTGTCGGTGCATAGCGTGCTGAACCTGTTCGGCGTCGCGCTGATGACATCGATCCTGTTCGCCCTGGGCGGGCTGATCAACGCGGTCTACGCCACGCACTTCGACCACATCTCGATCGTGCCGACGTTCGTGCTCACGCCGCTGACCTATCTCGGCGGGGTGTTCTACTCGATCAACATGCTCTCGGAGTTCTGGCAGCAGGCCTCGCTCTACAACCCGATCCTCTACATCATCAACGGCTTTCGCTACGCCATGCTCGGCATCAGCGACGTGCCCATCTGGAGCACCTACGCCATCCTCGCCGTCGGGATCCTGATCGCCTATTTCTATCTGCTGCGGCTGTTCAACAAGGGTATTGGTCTACGCGGCTGACGTGGCTGCCTAGGTAATCGCCTTGACCGTTCTCGTCCAGCGGAGAGCGGCGGGCCGCCCCATAGCCATGTCGCGCTCCTGCGCAGTGGCAAATTCCAGCACCACGCTATCGTCATTCCCGCGCAAGCGGGAATCCACCGAACGGAGCCACGGTATGCTCGGCCGGCAGTGGCGTAGGAGAGGTCCATGGTGCGCCTGCTGGAAGGCGATGGGCGCATGGGCTTCGTGCCAAACTTTATGGATTCCCGCTTGCGCGGGAATGACGGGTGCCGAGTGCGCATCGACGGGAAATAGGCGGCTTTCCAGCCCATTTGCATAGCACCGGGTGCGGAGCAGCCGGCTCAACCCTTACCCAAATGCCCCTTGATAATGTCGACCAATACCCGCGCATGATTATGCTCACGGTCCTTGGCGGCATAGAGCAGGGTGACGGGGCGCTCGGCGGCAATTTCGGCCAGTCTTTCGACATCCTCGTTGCCTTCCAGCTCTTGGCGATAGCGCTCGGCGAACGCGTCGAACCGGTCCGGGTCATGCCCGAACCAGCGCCGCAGCGAGCCTGACGGGGCGACCGTCTTGAGCCACTCATCGTGGCCAAGATCCGTCTTCTTCACGCCGCGCGGCCAGAGCCGATCGACCAGCACCCGATAGCCGTCGTCGCGCTTAGGCGGATCAAAGACCCGTTTTGTTTGCAGGCGGCTCATCGCTTGATCACTTGGGGCCGAACAACCACCACAGGATCAGGCCGAGGATCGGCAGGAACAGGATGATCACGATCCACAGCGCCTTCATGCCGGCCGAGGCCGAGCTTTGCGCCACCTTGATGATCGCGTAGATATCCAGGAACAGGATGATCAGGCCAACTAGGCCACCGTAGGGAAAATCGAGCATCGCTATCTCCTTGTGCGTTGTCTTTTGGGGTGATCAGAGCACGCCGGCGCGGCGCTTCTCCAAGTAACGTTGATGGTAGTCCTCGGCGGGCCAGAAGGCCGAAGCCGGCACGATCTCGGTGACGATCGGGCGGCCCAGCGTGGCCTGGTGTTCGTCGCGCACTCGTTCGGCGATTTCGCGCTGGTTGTCGCCATGCGTGAAGATCGCCGAGCGATACTGGGTGCCCACATCCGGGCCCTGTCGATCGGGGGTGGTGGGGTCGTGCATCGAGAAGAACGCCCGGGTCAACGTTTCGAAGCCGATCCGGTCGGGGTCGAAGCGCACCTCGACCGCCTCGGCATGCCCGGTGGTGCCGGTGCAGACCTGGCGGTAGCCCGGATGGTCGACCTGCCCGCCGGTATACCCCGAGATCACGTCGATCACGCCGGGTAACTGGCGGAATCGGTCCTCCACCCCCCAGAAGCAGCCCGCGGCAAAGGTGGCGATTTCGGTTTCGTGAATCACGGTCGTGCCTCCGGTTTGTTTACCATCCGGTGACAATAGCGCATCCGTCGTCGATTCGAGCCAACCGTGGAGATACCCCGTGACCAACGCCGACAACGGCACCGCTCATCCCCCGTCCTTCGCCTCTCTGTCCGAGTGTCTCGACTGGGTCGAGCCCCGGTTGATCGAGGCCCATGAGCACCACCTCGAGCAAGGCGAGCCGGCCGAGATGCCGTGGTGGCCGGCCGGCTACGCGCACGATGCCGAAGGGCGTGCCTTCGAAATCGCCGTCGGCGCCGTGCTGACCCAGAACACCAACTGGAACAACGTCGAGAAGGCACTGGCGAATCTGCACGCGGCCGAAGCGCTGGATGCCGCTCGCATCCTGGATCTCGACGACGAATCCCTGGCCGAACTGATCCGCCCGTCGGGCTTTTTCCGCATCAAGACCCGTCGCCTGCGGGCCATGACCACGGCCTGGCATGAGGCAGGCGGGCTTCATGGCTTGCAGAAACACCCGACGCCCGGATTGCGTGACTGGCTACTCGGCATCCATGGGGTGGGCTTTGAGACCGCCGACGACATCCTGCTCTACGCCCTCGAGCGCCCCGTCTGGGTGATCGACACCTATACCCGCCGCCTGTTCCATCGCCTCGGCTTCCCCGATACCGCAGCGCGCAAATACGATCACTTCGCCAACGACCTGCTGACCGACACCCGTGAGCCCACGGCCACACGACTCGCCTGCTGGCACGGGCTGATCGTCGAGCACGCCAAGGCGCATTGCCGGGTCAAACCGGCCTGTGGTGAATGCCCGTTGCTTGAGCGATGTGCTCATGGGAATGGTCTGGAAGAGGGCGGGTGACTGTCTGCGGCTCGCCCCAGCGGAGCCGCCTGGGTGCCGTTGCGAGTGGCAGGTGGTGCGCGCGGTGTTTGGTGCCGTCCTTGACGCTCCTGGATTCCCGCTTCCGCGGGAATGACGATCTGGGGGCCTCGTTAAGCGAGAGGCGGCAGAGATCAGGCGCCCCTTCAATCAGCGTGCACCGTTGTTCCGGCTGAGATCCCCGCTTCAACGGCTCTTGCCCTGCCGAGGAATAGGAACCTTCACCAGCTTCTCGATAGCCACCACGCATCATCCCCGCGCAAGCCGGAATCGAGTGAACGAGGCCACCACCCCGTCATTCCCGCGAAAGCGGGAATCCAGAGAACGAAGCGACCAGAACTCAGACGCCAGCCCAACACCAATCGCGAGAACGCGGTAAAGCCAACCCCACTACAACCAAACCATCCGCCCCAACTCGTAAGGGTGCAGCAATGTCTCGTGTGTCGGCACGACCCGCAGCCGATAATCGACTTCCCCAGCCAGATCCGCGGGCAACGCAATTCGATGCCGCCCTCGCGCCTGCTCGTCCACCGACTCGACCAGCTCGCCCACGACCACTCGCCGAGAGGCACCATCATCCAGCACCGCTTCACAACGAAGCGAGTGGGGCGGCAGGCCCGGGCTGGTGATGTCGATTTCGATGCTTGAGGGTTCCCCTTGGCGCATGATCGACTCGGGCGTACTGACCACCTCTGCCTCGACCTGCGCCCAGTTGGCGTCAAGCGTCTGCTCGAACTCGGCCCGCTCAACAGCGGCGCGGTAATTGTCCCGCGCCAACAGTCGACCGGCATCGATCGCCCGGCGGTAATGACGCTCGGCATAGTCCCGCACCATCCGCGAGGCGTTGAACCGCGGCAGGATGGTGGCGATGGCGTGGCGCTGCCAGGCGATCCACTCGACCGGCAGGCCCTTGGTATCGCTAGTGGCAGGCGCCTGGCGGCGATCGAACAGCGGAATCACCTCGGTCTCCAGCAGCGTCAGCAGGTCGTCGGCCTCGCGATCGTCGCGCTCGGCGCTCTCCGGGGTAGGTAAGAGCGACCAACCGTTGGCGACGCCCTTCTGATGATCGTGCCCTTCCGCCCACCAGCCATCGGCCACCGAGAGGTTGAGCACGCCATTGACACCCGCCTTCTGCCCGGAGGTGCCCGAGGCCTCCATGGGGTATTCCGGCGTATTCAGCCAGACGTCGCAGCCAGCCACCAGCCGCCGTGCCAGGCCCATGTCGTAGCCCTCGATCAGCAGGACATGCCCGGCGAAGCGTGGCTCGCCGCTCAACTCGTGAATGGTCTGCAACAGCGCCTGCCCCGGCTGGTCGGCGGGGTGGGCCTTGCCGGCGAAGACGAATACCAGCGGCCGCGGGCTGGTCTCGATCAAGCGGGCGAGCCGTTCACGGTCGTGAAAAAGCAGGGCGGCGCGCTTGTAGGTGGCGAACCGCCGCGCAAAGCCCACCAGCAGGAACTCGTCGACCGGCTGATCCAGTACCCGGCAGCGCTGCTTGAGGCGCACGTGCCCTTGGCCGAATCGCTCCGTTTGTCGCTCGAGTCGCGCCTTGAGGTCGTTGACCAGATGCGTCTTGGCCGACAGGTGCATCGACCAGAGGCGACTGGGCTCGGTGTTTCTGACCAACTCACCGATGCCCGCCTCGTGCAGGTGATCGCGCCAATCGCGGCGGTTGGCGTCGAACAGCCGGGTCAGATCCCGGTTGAGAAAAGTTTCCACATGCACGCCGTTGGTGACGTGGGTCAGCGGGTTTTCCTCGGCCGGCACCTCCGGCCAGAAGGCCTGGCTCATCTGCGCAGCGACCCCGCCATGTACCCGGGAGACGCCGTTGTGCTGCCGCGAGCCGCGCAGGGCCAGGGCGGTCATATTGAATTGCTTGCCGTCGTGAGCCGGGTCGGCACCCAGCGCCAGCAGTCGGGAGGCATCGATGCCCAGAGTTGGCAGATGCGGCTGCCAGTGCGCCTCGACCAAATCGCGGGCAAAGGTATCGTGCCCGGCCGGCACCGGCGTGTGGGTGGTGAACAGGGTCGCGGCGGCGACGGCATTCAAGGCCGGGTCGAATGGCAGGCCGTCGGCGGTGAGCTCCCTCACCCGTTCGAGAATCGAGAAGGCCGCGTGGCCCTCGTTGATATGCCAGGCCGATGGTTCGATTCCCAGGGCCCGCAAGGCCCGCACGCCGCCCACGCCGAGCAGCACTTCCTGCTCCAGTCGCCGGCGTCGGTCGCCGCCGTAGAGCCGGTGCGTGATCTCGCGATCGGCGGCGGTGTTTTCGTCCACATCGGTATCGAGCAGATAAACGGATACCCGCCCAACCCGCGCCTCCCAGACTTGCGCCGTCACCACGCGTCCCGGGAATTCCAGGCTTATGTGGACCGGTTGCTCATCCCGCGTAGCTGGCTGGATGGGCAGGTGCGAGAAATCCAGATCCTCGAAGTGCGCATGCTGGCGCCCGTCGGCGTCGATGCATTGCTGGAAATAGCCTTGCCGGTAAAGCAGCCCCACGCCCACCAGTGATAGACCGAGGTCCGATGCCGCCTTGCAATGATCCCCTGCCAGAATCCCCAGCCCGCCGGAATAGATGGGCAGCGACTCGTGGAAGCCGAACTCCGCGCAAAAATAGGCCACCGTCTCCTGCGGATCGATTACCGGCTCGAGCACGTCCATGCGTTCATCGGAGCAATGCACCTCGAACTCGCGCCAGACCGCCGCCAGTTCCGCCAGAAACGCCGAATCGCCCGCCGCCTCGTCCAGCCGCGCCTGTGGCGCCAGTTGCAGGAAACGCACCGGGTTGCCCTCCACCTGCGCCCAGGTGTCCGCATCGACGCGCTCAAACAGATCCCGCACCGCCCGCGACCGGCTGTAATACAGATTGCCGGCCAGCTCGTTCAATCGGGCAAGTGCCGTTGGCAGGGAAGGGCGGAGTTCCAAGTGGTGCATGGTGGGCATGTCAGGGGCTCAAGGGAATGAGCTAACGAGTGTAAGGCTGAATCATGTCGGTGGTGTAACAGGAAGGTTGCCGACCGAGGCGGCAGTGGCATTGCTGTGCCCCTGGAGGCGTCACCAGCCGGGCTGGGCTCGCCCCCCATCCGTCATTCCCGCGGACGCGGGAATCTCGAGAACGCAGCCACCAGGAGCCTCGGTTGGCAGCAGCGTAGAAGACATCTCATGACACAGGCCGGGAGAGTCTGCCCAGCGGCTCCGTCGAACCAGCTATGGATTCTCGCATCCGCGGGAATGACGATGAGGTGCGTAAAGACGTCGTGGTGCCTATGTAGGCCGGTGCCATCGCTCGTATTACCCGCTGCCAGGGGCTGCTCTCTTGAGGCCCGCGAGCCCCCACACCGTCGTTCCCGCGAAAGCGGGAACCCAGCCATCGAACACACCAATACCCACCGGCAACCCCAACACCAACAGAGCCCAACGCACCCCCTGGCATCACCACCCACCCCGTCATACACTCGGCAACAACGCCGCAGCACGCCTCCCGGCCACCAACCAAAAATTTTTCGCCCAAGGCCTAAAGGTCTGATCAGACACGCCGATAAGGGAACCGTAACCAAGAGAAAACGCCCCAAGATCGGGGCCCGTCTGTAAAGAGGAGACGACATCATGGTAATGGGCGTAAACACGAACATCATGGCGCTGAACGCGCAAAACCAGCTTCAATCGAGCCAGAGCGAGATGGGCAAGGCGATGGAGCGTCTGTCTTCCGGCCTGCGCATCAACAGCGCGGCGGACGACGCGGCCGGCCTGGCCATCTCCGAGCGATTGACCTCGCAGATCAACGGCCTGAACCAGGCGACGCGTAATGCCAACGACGGCATTTCCATCGCCCAGACCGCCGAAGGCGCCATGCAGGAATCCACCAACATCCTGCAGCGCATGCGTGAGCTGTCCATCCAGTCCGCCAACGGTTCCAACGCGTCTTCCGACCGCGCTGCCCTGCAAAAGGAAGTCTCGGCCCTGCAGGACGAACTGACCCGTATCGCCGACACCACCGCCTTCGGTACCCAGAAGCTGCTCGACGGCACCTTCGGCTCCCAGGCGCTGCAGGTCGGTGCCGAGGCCAACCAGACCATCGATATCTCGCTGCGCAATGTCTCGGCCGGTTCGATCGGCGGGCAACGCATTGATGGCGCGGGGTCTGCAGCCGGGACGACCGCCGCTGCGGCCGCCAACGACATCACTGCAGACACCCTCACCATCACCAACTCGACGTCCTTGCAGGTCGCAAACGTCGATGTGGCTGCTGCTGACGAAGCGGACGACATCGCTGCCGCTATCAATGCCGTGTCCAGCGACACCGGGGTGAACGCGACTGCCTACACCGAGGTAGAGATCGCTTCAGACTACGCTGCTGGGATTACCGCAGGCACAATAGCGACCGACCAGGGCTCGACCGATCTGACGGGTGTTACCAGTGCCCAAGAGTTGGTGGATACCATCAACGCCGACAGCTCGAACACTGGGCTGAGTGCCTCGATCGACGCCGAGTCGGGCAATGTGCGGGTCGCCTCCAGCGACGGCCAGGATATCGACACCACGACCGTGACCAACGGTGCGGCCACCTTCACGGTTGACTCGGTTGTGGACGGCACTGCTGCCGGCTCTGCTGTAGACGCCACTGCCCAGGCCACAGCCACCATGGGCACGGTACAGCTCGATTCGATCGACTCCTTCACGGTTGCGGATGGTGGTGCCGGCGCCGCTGCGGAGATCTTCTCTGGAACGGCTTCTACCCTGAACGCGGTGGATCAGGTCGATATCGGCACGGCAGCTGGTGCGCAGAGCGCCATCTCGGTCATTGACGGGGCCTTGGCCTCGATCAACTCCTCGCGGGCCGATCTGGGTGCGATCCAGAACCGGCTGGACTCCACGATCTCCAACCTGAACAATATCTCGGAGAACGCCACTGCGGCCCGCTCCCAGATCCAGGATGCGGATTTCGCCCAGGAGACCTCCAACCTGAGCCGCTCGCAGATCCTGCAGCAGGCCGGCACCGCGATGCTCTCGCAGGCCAACGCGGCCCAGCAGAACGTACTGAGCCTGCTCGGCTAATCCGGGCTAACGAGATGACGTCCAGCGGACGGGCGTCATCACTTTGCATATAAGGGGGTGGCATTATGAGCGACATCAGCGCCTCGAATGCCTTTGGCAAGATGCCAAGCCTTTATGCGGCAACCGCTCGCACGGCCCAGGGTTCCACCCCGGGTGGCGAGCGGTCTGTCGAATCCGGTCGACAGGTCAATGTCGAGGCCGCGAACTCCCAGGGGGGCAAGAATGCCTCCGGGGCCGCGGCCGAGACGGCGTCGTCGGGTCTGGACCGGAAAGCACTCGAGCAGAAGGTCGAGGAGCTTTCCGACATGGTCCAGGGCCGCCAGCGTGACCTGTCGTTTTCGGTCGACGATGACACCGGGCGCACCGTCGTCAAGGTGATCAACGCGCAGACCGAGGAAGTGGTTCGGCAAATCCCGATGGAGGAAGTCCTCGAGATTGCCCGACGGATTGAAAGTGGGGAGGGCGGCATGCTCAAGCTGGAGGCTTGAGCAACGCCCCGCCGGGCTCAGGCCCATCCAAAGCAAACGGTTAACTTCTTCAGGAGTTTTTGACAATGGCGATTACAAGCACAGGCATCGGCTCCGGCATTGATGTGGGCGGCATCGTCAGTCAGCTGGTTGCCGCGGAGGGTCGACCCGCCCAAAATCGCCTGGACCGGCGGGAAGCCGAGGCCCAGGCCACTATTTCTGCATTGGGTTCGCTCAAGAGCGTGCTCAACGAGTTCAAGGCGTCGCTGGCAGGGTTAACGGACCTGGATGCGTTCCAGGCCCGCAAGGCCACCAGCGGCGACACGTCGATCTTCACGGCCACGGCCGACCAGACGGCCAGCGCCGGCAGCTACCAGATCGAGGTCGAGCGCCTCGCCCAGGGGCAGAAGCTGCGTAGCGGCGACTTCGCTACTGCCGACACCGCCGTGGGTACCGGCACCCTGACCATCGGCACCGGTGGCAACAGCTTCGATATCGCCGTCGATGCCGGCAACAACACGCTCGCCGGCATCCGCGATGCCATCAACGCCTCGCCGGACAATACCGGCGTGACCGCCACCACGGTGAACGTGGATGACGGCGCCGGTGGCACGGTCAGTCGCTTGATCTTGACCGCCGACGAGACGGGGAAGGCTAACGAAATCACCGTGTCGACGGCGGACGATGACGGCAACAATATCGACGCCGCGGGCCTGTCCCAGTTGGCCTCCGGCAACCTTACCCAGTTGCAGGCGGCGGAAGATTCTTTGATCCGTATCGACGGTCAGGCCGTGACCCGCTCGAGCAACACCATCGACGATGCCATCGACGGGGTGACATTGAGCCTAAAGAATGCCGAGGTGGGGGCGACAAATACCCTGGACGTGGCGCTCAACACGGGGGCGGTGAAGGCCAAGGTCAATGCGTTCGTCAAGTCGTACAACGAACTGATCAACACCACCAACCAGTTGCAGGGCTATGACTCGGAGACGGGTCGGGCCGGCCCGCTGCAGGGGGATTCCACCCTGCGCACGGTGATGAACCAGTTGCGCCGCGAGATCGGCGGTTCGGTGGAAGGCGTCGCGGGGGCTTTCCAGTCGCTGGGGGCCATCGGGATCGAGACCCAGCGCGACGGCACGCTGGCCGTGGATGATGGCAAGCTCAATGACGCCATGGACGCGGACTTTGCCTCCATCGGCGAGATGTTCGCCTCGGGGAACGGCGTGGCCAACAAGCTGGATGATTTGCTTAAAGGCTACGTGGGATTCAACGGCATCCTGTCGAGCCGCACCGACAGCCTGAACAACCGGATCGACGGCATCAACGACGATCGCGAAAGCCTCAGTCGGCGTCTGCAAAGCTTGGAGTCACGCCTGCTGGACCAGTTCAATGCCATGGATCAGCTGGTGGGCCAACTCAACTCGACTGGGAATTATCTTTCCCAGCAACTGAACAACCTGCCTTTCAATAACCTGGCAGGCGGCAACAAATAAAAAGCCGGCCTGACCTGAAAAGAGGGGATAAGCCATGTACGCCAATGCCGCATTCGGTGCCCAGCAATATGCCAACGTCGGAGTGCGTTCCGGTATCGAGGATGCCTCGCCGCACCGCCTGATCCAGATGCTGTTCGAGGGCGGCCTGCAGCGTCTGGCTACCGCCAAGGGCGCTATCCAGCGTGAAGACCGCGCCGCCAAGGGCGAGCAGATCGGCAAGGCCATCGGCATTATCGGTGGTCTGCGCGAGTCGCTCCGGCCGGAGGGCGGCGAGCTCTCCGAGAACCTGGAAAGCCTGTATGCCTACATGCAGCGTCGCTTGCTGGAGGCCAACATCGAGTCGAGCATCGAGAAGCTCGAGGAAGTATCGGGTTTGCTGCGCGACCTCAAGGAAGCCTGGGACGGCATCGCGCCGGAAAAGGTTACCGATTCGGCTGGTGCTGATGTTCGCCAATCTGCCTGACAACGCGCAGAACCTGCTCGCCCTGAGCGAAGGCATGCTCGCCTCCGCGAAGGCCGATGACTGGGAAGCCGTGATCGAGGCCGATGCGATGCGCCGGCCCATGATCGACCAGGTCATTGCCGAGGGCGCCCCCAACGATGCACCGCCCGCTGAATGGATACGCGAGTTCCTGGAGGAACTGCAGGCCATCAACGATCGGGTGGTCAAGCTGGGCGAAGAACGCAAGACCGTGATCCGCTCGGACCTGGGCGAGATACAGACCGGCAGCAAGGCAGTGAAGGCGTACGATCCGGAGCGGTGATGTTCGTCGGTCAGGAGACTGAGATTGGGGGCCGGGAGGCCCCTTTCTTGTGTCTGGCCGGTCTGTAGGCTCGTGTGGCTTCGGTCTCTGGATTCCCGCTTGCGCGGGAATGACGGGTTTTTTTATCCGGGGTGTGTGCAACCCACATCGCTGCCCCGCGTCGAGCGGCCCTAAGGCCTGAATTCATCAATGCGCCTTCAGAGCCGTCATTCCCGCGTCCGCGGGAATCCATGTCCGCCTGCCGATAGCAACGAACGTCGATCTTCGACCCCGCGTCAAACGATCGACTCATATCAATCCTGCCAACCGGGATTGAACCCTTCGATCAATTCAACCTTCCATGCCCGCCGCCACTTCTTGATGGCCTTCTCCCGGGCAATGGCGCCTTCCATGGTCGGATGCATCTCGTGCCAGACCAGCGTATGCACGCCGTAGCGACGGGTAAAACCTGCGACTAGATCGTTTTTGTGTTGCCAGACGCGCTGAACAAGGTCGCTGGTGAAGCCGACATAGAGCGTACCGTGTCGCCGGCTGGCGAGGAGGAGACGCCGGGTTGTTTCATTCCGTTGAAACTCCTGGGTTTGGTTTTGTTGTCTCCTAAATGAAGCGATTCGTGCTCCATTGGGAAGACAAGTTATTCGGTTGTTTCTGGTGGCTCCGTTTCCTGGATTCCCGCTTTCGCGGGAATGACGATCAGGGGGCAATCAAGCCCATTACGCCTTTACTAAATGGGGTGTAACCAACTCAAAACGCCGTCATTCCCGCGGAAGCGGGAATCCATCAAGTCCTCAGTGGTCCACGACATGTTAACTAGTGGTACAGCCTGGCCACGTGGTACTGACACTCGTCTCAGATAACCAAAACACACCACCAAAACCGTCATTCCCGCGCACGCGGGAATCCATGGAGTCATCGGTAAGCCACGATAGGCTGGAGGTGGGTTCAGCCCGATCAAGTGGTGGCGTCGCCCGGCTCAAACAATCACCCCTGCTTCGCTGCAACCGCCTTGATCGCCGGCATATCCACGCCCAGTTCTTCGGCCTGCGCCAACGCACGAGCCATACGCTGCGGCGCCGAGCGGCCCATGCACTGGTGCTGCGGGTCACCATCGAAGCCCTTCACCATCCCGTCGATCAGGCGCTGGGGGTCGAATGCCTTCCCCACTTTCGCTTCCTGCAAGGCGATGACGTCCGCCGCAATGTCGCGAGCCAGTGCCTGGTGGTTGGCCCAGAGATCCTCGACATCACCACCGGTCTCGAGCCCGGCGATATTGGTGGTCAGGATGTAGACGTTCTTGATCACCAGTTCCTTGAGCATCTCGTCGGCATCAGCTACCGGGTGGGCGGGGATGTCGAGCGACTGCATCGCGGCGACCAGGGCATCGACCTTCGGCCCGTGGACGGGTGAGGAGATCAGCGGCTTGACAGGCTTGCCCGGTTTTTTCTCGAACCAGATCGAGGCCACGGTCGGTGTCTCGATGCCGTACTTGCGCCAGTCGTCAGGGAGCAGTTCGTTCTGGATCAGCACGACGCGGTCGTGCCACGCGGACGGGATCTGCTCGAGCACCGAATCGAGGTCCTTTTCGCCGACGGCCACCAGCAGGCCATCGAGAAAGGGACGGGCGGACAGGGCGGCCTGGATGTTGGTGTCACGGCTGATGGGAAAGACCGGGTGGCCGGTCTTCAACAGGCCGTGGGCCAGTACCCCGCCGATCTCGCCGGTGCCGATCAGGCCCCATTCGGTGGCAAACGGTTGCGACATCAATCTCTCCTCAGTCTTGTTCGTCTTCGTCGGGGATCAGCAGCTGCCCCGCGGTGAGTATCCTTTCCAGCAGGATGCGCGCGCTGGCGTTGCTGGCGCGTTCGGCGAGCGCCTCGCCGGGGACATGGACGTGTTGGGTCAAGAAGCGCGCGAGCGGCAGGGACTCGGCATCCAACTCCTGGCTCTGCCCGTCGATGCACAGGTGGCCCGGGTCATCATCGTTCGGTTCCAGCAGCAGCCAGCGCGAGGCCGGAGTGCGTTGCAGTTCGCTGATCTCGTGCAGGTGGTCGAGGATGCCGACGATCTCCTCGTCGTGGTAGCGCGGGTAGAGGTCGGCGTGGTCGACGGGGCGCTCGGTCAGCGTTTCGGCGATCAGGCGGTCGAGCTGGTTGGCATCGGCCGTCATGGTCTCAAGGACCCACTCGCGCAGTCGCTGGCGGGTGGCTGGATCGAGTTCTCCGGGGTTGTCCCCGACCTTCAGGTCCGGGTCGCGGTAGCGCTCTTCGGGCGCCAGCGTGGCCAGTCGGTCACAGATGCCGCCGACAAGGTCGGCCTGCGTCGGGGCGCGGAAACCGATCGACCAGGTCATGCAGTCATCAACGGCGACGCCGTGGTGAGGAATGCCGGGCGGCAGATAGAGCATGTCGCCCGGCTCGAGCACCCATTCGTCCGTCGGGGTGAAGTCGGTCAGGATGCGGACATCCAGCCCCTCGCGGTAGGCAGTGTGCACGGGCGGGTTCTCGATCTGCCAGCGGCGTTGGCCGTGCGCCTGCAGCAGGAAGACGTCGTAGTCGTCGATATGCGCGCCGACCGAGCCGCCCGGCGGGGCGTAGGAGATCATCAGGTCGTCGATGCGCCAATCGGGCACGAAGCGGAAGCGCTCGACGATCTCCATCAGCTCGGGCACCAGCTTCTCGCAGTCGGTCACCAGCAAGGAGTAGCCGTCTTTCGGCAGGGCGCGGAAGTCCTCCTCGGTGAACGGGCCCATCTTGAGTTGCCAGTCGCGCTCCTCACCGTGCTCCAGGATCAGGCGCGACGGTGCATCCGCCTCGCAGGCCAACCCGGCCAGCTCCTCGGGGGCGATCGGGCTCTCGAAGCCCGGGAGGGCGCCGCGGATCAGTACGGGCTTTTTCTGCCAGTACTCGCGCAGGAACGTCTCGACGGAGAGATCGCCGAGGACGTGATCGATGGGGGTGTTCGTCGATGCGGTCATGGCCGTTTCCCTGCGATTGAGTGCGTGTCCCCAAGTCTAACGGATAAGGAGGAAGGGGGAGAGTGTGGACGATCGCTGTGCGGGGATAACGTTCTCGGTTCGTCATTCCCGCGAAGACGGGAATCCACACCCATATCATCGGCAGGACTCAGCGGTTCGTTTGCCGTCACTCCTTTTCCGCGGACGGTCTTTCGGGAATCAATGGGCTCCGTTCACTGGATTCCCGCCTTCCCGGGAATGACGACCTGTGGGCGGGGTGTCGGCGCCGGGCGTGGGTTCTCGCTCCGAGTTGTCGGGGAATGACGGGCTTGGAGGCTCGGGCGGCGCGGGGTTGAGGTGTTGTGCCCACAAGGCAGTCCGCCACGATAGCGGGATGAAAAAAAACGGCGCGCCCGGAGGTGCGCCGTTGATGGTTTTGCATGCGGCCCCGCATCGGAGCGATCCGTTACTTCTCCAGGCGGTTCAGGCCGATCGCCCGCATGATGTACTTCTCGTATAGCGGCTCGGAGGTGCCTTTCTTCATCTTGCGGATGAAGTACTTCTCGAAGGCGATCTTGGCCAGGTGTACCCAGCGGCCGGCGGCGAACCAGTTGACGTTGCGCGGCGGGATCTGCGGCATGGCAATGAAGGCCGCGCCGCGATCACCGAAGTCGGCCAGGCAGATGGCCTGCCAGGATCCCTTGGAGTTCGGTTCGCCCTCACCGGTGATCTCGGCCTGGATGTTGTGCACGATGGCGGTGACCATCGACTCGATCATGTAGCCGGTCTTGGGCGCGCCAGTGGGCACGGGGGTCTTCTCGATCGGCGGGATGGCAATGGCCACGCCGGCGGCGAAGATATTCTTGTACTTGGGGTTGCGCTGGTAGTCGTCGACCTGGACGAAGCCGCGCGGGTTGCACAGGCCATCCACGTTCGCCACGCAATCGACGCCCTTGAAGGCAGGCAGCATCATCGAATGATTGAAGGGCAGGGCGTGGGTCTGCTTGACCTCGCCATCCTCGTTGAGCTCCTCGATGTGCATGGTGCCGTCTTCGACCCGCGTGGTCCGTGCGTTGGTGATCCACTTGATGTCGTGGGAGCGCATCTCGGACTCGAGCATGCCCTTGGAATCGCCCACGCCGCCTAGCCCTAAGTGACCGATGTAGGGTTCCGCGGTGACGTAGGTGATCGGCACCTTGTTGCGAATCTTTTTCTTGCGCAACGCCGAGTCGAGGATGAAGGCGTATTCGTAGGCCGGCCCGTAGCAACTTGCGCCCGGCATGGCGCCGACGATCACCGGCCCCGGGTTCTCGACCAGTCGCTTGAAGTCATCATAGGCCTGCTCGGCGTGATCGATCGTGCAGACCGACTCGGTGTAGCCGCCGTGAGGCCCGGCACCTTCGACCTCGTCGAACATCAGCTTGGCGCCGGTGGTGATGATCAGGTAGTCGTAATCGACCGACTCGCCGTCGGCCAGTTCGAGGCGGTTGGCCTCGGCATCGATGCGCTCGACCCTCTGCGCGATAAAGCCGATGTGCTTTCGCTCGACGTAGGGGGCGATGGGGAAGGTGATGTCGTCACGGTTGCGCCAGCCGACGGCCACCCAGGGGTTCGACGGCACGAACTGGAAGTAAGGCTCGGCGTTGATGACCGTGATGCGATGCTCATCGCCGAGCGCCTCGCGGGCCTCGTAGGCGGCGGGTAGGCCACCGATGCCGGCGCCCAGAATGACGATATGTGCCATGACGTGCTCTCCCTGTTTATGACGATCGGATCGATCCGCAAACGCATCGATGCCGATTACATCGATTGTTCATCGACGGGCTGGGAAAAACAAGGGTTGGTCGACAAGAAACACAGTTTTGCTGATCGGGTGGATTTTAAGCCTATGAATAATAGATGAGTTCCTCTGATGTCAGTATATTAGAAAACAATAAACCGGCGGCAGGACTTGTTTCGGATTTCCCTAGCCGCGCCAATCGGCCAGTTGCTCACGGGGGAAGCCGACGATCGATGACGGCGCCGGCGAGAGGTCGACCCACAGACCGCGGTGCTCGGGCCAGCGCTGGTCGAACCAATGCCGGCCGTTGCCCATCTCGATGAAGATCCACCCACCTGGGACAAGGCGCTCGGCGGCCTGATCAAGCAGCCGCTCGACCAGCGCCAGGCCCTGGTCGGGGGCGAACAGCGCGGCGGCCGGTTCGTGGTGGTATTCGTCGGGCAGGTCCTCGGCTTCGTCGGGATCGACGTAGGGTGGATTGCTGACGATCAGGTCGAAGACCAGCGGCTGGTCGTCGGCATCCAGCAGCTGGTCGAAGCCGTCGGACTGGATGAGTTCGACACGCTCGGCGAGTTGGTAATCGGCCACGTTATGCGAGGCGACTGCCAAGGCGCCGAAGTCGATATCACTGCCGACGACGTCGGCCTCGGGGAAATGCTCGGCCAGGGCGATGGCGATGCAGCCCGAGCCGGTGCCGATGTCCAGGATGCGTTCCGGTGCCGGACCGCGGTCGAGCAGTCCCTTGAAATCATCGCGAATCAGATCGCCGAAGGGCGAACGCGGGATCAGCACGCGTTCGTCGACGTAGTAGGGCTGGCCCAGGAACCAGGCCCGGTTGAGCAGGTAGGCGGTGGGCACGTGGTCCAGGCAGCGCCGCCGGATCAGTTCGACCAGGGAGCTCCGCTCGTCGGCCGTTAGGCGGGCCTGCCACCAGTCCGGCCCCAGACTCGGCGGCAATCGCAGACCTTCGAGCACCAGCCACGCCGCCTCGTCCAGGTAGCTGTGGGTACCGTGGCCGAGAAACACCCCGTGCTCGTCCATGCGGCTGGCGGCCCAGCGGATGAAATCGAGGATGGTCTCCAGATGGTCGTGGTTGCCAAGTGTTTCGGGGGCGGCATCGGACGGGGCGTTGGCGTGGCGCATGCGGTGGCTCATCGGGAAGGAATGGGTAAGGACGTATGGGCGATTCACTGCTCTGGCACAATAGTAACTGAGAGAACCTCTGCACGACCGATGCCGGGGGACGCGCCGGCGATGACCCAAGGCGATCACCCAGGCCACCACGAGGCGATATGACAAGCTCAAGCAATGCCGTGAAATGGCAATCGCGCCTGTGGGCGCGCATTCAGTACATCCTGCCGCACCACCTGATTTCCGGACTGGTGTTCCGGGTGACGCGTTGGCGGGCACCCTGGACGGAGTGGCTGATCCGGCGCTTCGTCAAGGCCTTCGGGGTGAATCTCGGCGAGGCGGCCCAGACCGATCCGGCCGACTACCCGACCTTCAATGCCTTCTTCACCCGGCCGCTGGCCGAGGGCGCCCGGCCGATCGAAGGGGCGGACACCACCTGGGTCAGTCCGGTCGATGGCGGGATCAGCCAGATCGGTCACATCCAGTCGGGCAATATCTTCCAGGCCAAGGGCCGGGCCTACACGGCCACCGAATTGCTGGGGGGCGACAAGTCCCTGGCCGAGCCCTTCAAGGACGGCTCGTTTGCCACGCTCTACCTCTCGCCGTCGGACTATCACCGCATCCACATGCCGGTGACCGGCACTTTGCGCGAGATGATCCACGTGCCGGGTCGACTGTTCTCGGTTTCGACCGGGACGGTGGCCGAAGTGCCGCGCCTGTTCGCCCGCAACGAGCGCCTGGTGTGCCTGTTCGACACCGCCGACGGCCCCATGGCGATGGTGCTGGTCGGGGCGATCAACGTCTCGGCCATCGAGACCGTCTGGGCCGGCCTGGTCACGCCCTCACCGCAGCGCCAGATCGGGCGCTGGAGCTATGGCGGTGACACGGGGCTGTCGATCCGCCTCGAGCGCGGCGCCGAGATGGGGCGCTTCAACATGGGGTCGACCGTGATCTTGCTGGCGGCCAAGGGCGTCGAGTTCGATACCTCGTGGCAGGCGGAGATGCCGATCAAGCTGGGGCAGCGGTTGCAGGCGTCTGATTCCGGTGCCGAGGAAGAGGCGAAGCCCGAAGGCTAGGGCACCCCGTCTCGTGGCAGGGTTGGCCTAGATCGGTTTGGCGGCTCGTTCGAGAGCCGTGCCGTGGATCGCTGGATTCCCGCTTTCACGGGAATGACGGTTTCTTTCGGGCTTGTTGGTTAACCGCTCGTGAAGTTCAGTCGCGGTGGTGACTGCAGCTGTCGTAACCGGATGGCAGCGGGGGGCAAAGGTAGCCGTCAAACGTCGAAAGTCCCCCACCCGGCGTCATTCCCGCGAAAGCGGGAATCCAGTAATCGAAGCCGCCCGGCTCTGCTGTGATCCACGTGCCTCTTGTGGCCCCTAAACCCGCCGCGCCGAGAATGGCAGGACGGCGTCGATGTTCTCGGCGTCCGTCAGCCACATCAGCAATCGATCCACGCCCATGGCCACGCCGCTGCAATCCGGCAGGCCATGTGCCAGTGCGGCGAGGAAGCGTTGCTGACTCGGTGACGGTGGCCGCGAACCGGTTGGCTCTAGGCGGCGGGCCTGTTCGTCGGGGTCGAGGAGTTCGTGGTAGCCGTTCGCCAGTTCGAGTCCGCCGCCGTAGATCTCGAAGCGCGCCGCCGTACGGATTGCCCGACCCTCGAACTGGGTGGTCTCTAGACGTGCCATCGCCGCCTGGCTGGCCGGGTAACCCGTCACCACCGTGAGGGCTGCCGTATCGAGCTGCGGTTCGATCACCAGGCTCATCAGCAGATCCAGCCAGTCGTCGTGGCCCATGTCGGCCGGGTCGGCGACATCGATGCCGTGATGCTTGGCCGCCTGAGCCAGGGTGTCGGTGTCGGTGTCGGCGTGGTAGGGGTCGAGGGCGCAGTGTCGGCGGAAGAGCGCGCCGTAATCGTGGTGTTCGATCGCTGCCGGCGGCAGGCCAAGGGCCTCCCGGGCCGACTGGATCAGGCTGATCGTGGTGTCGATGGCCGTCTCGAGCGTGGCGCCGTTGTCGTACCACTCGAGCATGGTGAACTCGGGATTGTGCCGCCGGCCGGCCTCAAAGGCGCGGAAGACCGGGCCGAGGTAGTAGGCGCCGGGCAGGTCGGGGTAGGCACAGAGCAGGCGCTTCATCGACAGCTCGGGCGAGCTGTGCAGGCTGCCGGCGGGCGTACCGTCGGGGAGGGTCGCCCGGAACAGGGCGATGTTGGGCTCGAAATCGGGGCTGTCGATCAGGACGGGGGCGTCGATCTCCAGCCAGTCACGCGCATCCAGTGACTCGCGCAGCAGGCGCTTGAGCCGGGCGCGTTGGCGGAGCGTATCCATACTGGCACCGGGGCGCCAGCACTCGTGCTCCGGGTCGGTCACGTCGCCCTGTATCAGGTCTTGACGCGCGAGAGGTATTCGCCGGTACGGGTGTCGCAGCGCAGCACCTCGCCTTCCTCGATGAACAGCGGCACCTTGACCACGGCGCCGGTCTCGAGCTTGGCTGGCTTGGTGCCGCCGGTGGCGGTGTCGCCGCGCAGGCCCGGATCGGTCTCGACCACCGCGAGCTCGACGTGGTTGGGCGGCAGCACCTGGATCGGCGCGCCATTGAACAGGGTCACCTGGCACATGTCCTGTTCCTTGAGCCACTGGGCCGAGTCACCGACGGCATCCTTGGTCGCCATGATTTGCTCGAACGACTCGGGGTCCATAAAGTGCCACTCCTCGCCGTCGGAGAAGAGATACTGCATTTCCTGCTCGTGGATGTCGGCCGCCTCGAGGGAATCGCCCGACTTGAAGGTGCGCTCGATGGTCTTGCCGGTCTTGAGGTTCTTGATCTTGACCCGGCTGAATGCCTGGCCCTTGCCGGGTTTGACGAACTCGTTCTCGACGATGTTGGCCGGATCGCCATCCAGCATGACCTTGAGACCGGCGCGGAATTCGTTGGTGCTGTAACTAGCCATGGGAACCTGTAAGTCAATCGAAGACGTTGGAAATGGCCGCGATCATACCCGATAACCCGTCATCGTCCCAGCCTGCCGCGCGGCCTCGTCGAGACGCCGATTTCGGCGAGCTGACCACCCCGATCGTCGAGTCGCAGATCGACTCGCGCGACCCGGACGACCCCGTTGCGCGCCAGTTTCGAGTCGACCCGCGCGAGGCGCTCGAGGTGCCCGGTTTCGACGCCGACCCGGTGGGTGATCTGGCCGCCAATGCCGTGCCGGGCGTGCTGCACAAGTATCGCGGCCGGGCTTTGCTGGTGCTGACCGGCGCCTGTGCCGTGCATTGTCGTTACTGTTTTCGGCGCCATTTCCCCTACGGCGACCAGCGGCTCGACGAGCCCGCGCTCGAGCAGGCACTGGCCTATCTGGCCGCCGACCCGGAGATGACCGAGGTGATCCTCTCCGGCGGCGATCCGTTGGTGCTCAGTTCCCGCCGCCTGACGACGGTGGTAGAGCGTCTCGCTGCCTTGCCCCATCTGCGTCGCTTGCGTATCCACAGCCGCATTCCCACGGTCTCGCCCGAGCGGATCGACGAGGCGCTGTGCCGGACGCTGGCCACCTTTCCCGGCCAGGTGGTGCTGGTGGCGCACGTCAATCATCCGCGGGAACTGGGTGCCGAGAGCGCGGCGGCATTCGGGCGATTGCGCGATGCCGGGGTGACCTTGCTCAACCAGGCCGTGCTGCTGGAAGGGGTGAACAACGACACCGACGTGCTCGCCGAGTTGTCCGAGACCCTGTTCGAACAGGGGGTGTTGCCGTACTACCTGCACCAGCTCGACCCGGTGGCGGGCGCCGCCCACTTTGCAGTGGATGCCGACACCGGTCGAGAACGGATCGAGGCGCTGCGGGCGCGCCTGCCCGGTTATCTCGTGCCGCGATTCGTGGTCGAGCAGGCGGGCGAACCCAGCAAGACCCCGATCTCATGACCCTCTGAGCGTGCCCTCGGGCGCGTCAAACGTGGATTCGAGCGGTTGCACTGAATACAGTATGATCGACGTTTGGCCCGGTTTTGCGGGGCGCATGGAGGCAACGTCCCCGCACGGGGACGAGAAAGGAGTTCGTCGATGGCCGAATCACTTCAGCCACCCCGGTCACCCGCCGTGGGTGATCTCGAGACCTTGCTCGATCGAGTCGCGATCGCCGGCCCGACCGAGGCCGCCAGCCTGCTGGCTGGCTTTCTCGGTCGTACGGATCTCGAGGAGATCAGCGATGAGGCCCTTAGTGGCCTGATCGCCCAGCTCGGCCCCCAGGTCGAACGAACAGCCAAGGCACTGCGTCGCAGCCTGCGACAAAGCCCGTTGCCCATGTCGTCGCAGGCGCGAGGGCAGTTGACAGCACTGTTTACCCTGTATCGAGCGGCGCAGTCGCTCGCCAACCTGCGGTTGGGCCTTCCCCAGGGCGGCGATGTCGGACAAGCGCAGGCGACCGCCCATCGGCAGCGGGTCGAATGGGCCGCGAGTCTCATCGTCGATTGCTATCAGCTCTACGTGGGGGTGCCGCAGCCGCTGTACGCGGACCTGCACCAGTTCGCCCGCGCGGCCTGTCGTGATCTGGAGGCATCGCAGCCGGAGGCCTGGGACGCGATACGCGACGTCTACGTGGCAGTTTTGCTTCTGGGAATGGTCAATCCCTACGCACTGACCGTCGAGGAGATGGCGGTGCTCGACCCCTGCCTGCGCGAAGTGGCCGGGGTCGTGGAGATCACGGCCGATCGGCCTTCCGGATCGGCCCGCTTTATCGACATGACCGGCCGACTTGCGCCGCACATCGCCATCAGCGGCGGTAGAGCGAACCCGGACGGTGCCGTGTACCTGGGGGTCGATGCCCTCTATCAGCGTGAGACGATCGAGGGACTCGCGGCCGAGTGTCGGGTGGCCCTGCGGGGATTCCTGCACCGGCTGCAGTTTTTCCTGAGTTCGCGCGAGGCGCGCCGCCACGACTACCTCGAGCAGGAGATCGGCGAGCGGTCATTGATCACCATCGGTTTTCACAGCGTGCATCACCGGCTGCTCGATGACATGCTCTACAGCCTGCGCGCCTCGCAGCACCTGACCTTCTCGGGGCTGGACTGGGAAGGGCTGGAACGGCCGGTTCATGGCCAGGTGAAGGAAGGGCCGAGCATCCATGACTTCAAGCTCGAAATCGACTCGGGGGGGCGGAACGATGTCGACTGGGAGGCCATGCCGGGCGCCGAAGGCCGACCGGCGACGCCACGCCTCAACGAGCCGGCCACCTGGGATGTGGTCAACCTTTCCGAGCGCGGGCTGCGACTTCACTGGCGGCTGGCCGACAACAGCCGGGCGGCGGTCGACGAACTGATCCTCATCGAGCGGGACCCAGACGAGGAGGTCGGTGGTCTGGCCGCCGTCATCGGGGTAGGTATCATTCGCTGGGTGCGCCACCTCGATCACGACAACCGCACGATCGACATGGGCGTCGAGCGTCTGCCGGGCAACTGGATGGCGTATTTCGCCCATCCGGCCGAGGAGACGTTGCATGGCGCCGGAACCTGGCCGGTGCTCGCCTGCATCGACGGTGAGCAGATCGATCGACTTATCCTACCGCCGGCTCTTGCCGATCGTGGTCGCCGCGTGACCGTGATCCGCGAGCAGGGTGCGGACATGCACGTCAACTTGGAGCGGATCGTGATGGTGGGTTCCCATCTGCTCGTGATGGAAACAAGCCCCGACAAGGGAGGCAATTCGTGACGCCCATCGAAACCGTTGAAAACACCCCGTTTTCCATCCTGCATATCATCGGCTCGGTCAACGACTCGATCGCCCTGCGCGGCGAGTTGCGCAACGCCGGTCTGCAGGCATCCGTGCACAACGCCGCCGATTTCGATGGCGCGCGCCACGAAATCACACGCACTCCGGTCGACATCATCTACATCGAGTACGGCGCCAATGCCGCCGAGATGCTGACCGCGCTCCGCGAACTGGCCGCCCGCGAGCCGGCACTGGCCGGTGTGCCGATGGTTGTCTACGACGACATCGGCGGGGTCGAGGAGGTCGAGGCGTTTCTCGAGGCCGGCGCGTTCTCGGTGATCACCCACGAGTCGTTGGTCGAACCGCTGCTGGTGCGCGCCGTCGCCTTCGCGTTGCTCTACCAGGATCGCGAGCGCAAGGCCGCCCAGCTTTCCAAGTCCGAGCTGCGCTGTCAGAAGCTGATCGACGGCTCGTCCGAGGCGGTTGCCTACCTGCAGGATGGGCTGCACATCTACGCCAACCAGACCTACCTCGACCTGCTGGGCTTCACCAGTATCGACGAGTTGCGCGAGGAGCCCATTCTCGACCTGGCTGCCGGCGATTCGGCCCAGCGTCTGAAGACCTTTCTCAAGACCGAGGACGCCGAGGACACCTTTACCCTCAAGACCAACGGCGGTCACGAGATCGAGGTGCGGATTCACAGCACCGCCGCCTCCTTTGATGGCGAGCCCTGCCTGCAGATCTTCGCCACGCAGATAAAGGAAGACGTGGCCGACATCTCCGAGCAACTCGAGTACTTCGCCCGCCGCGACTTGCTCACCGGCCTGTACAACCGCAACTACCTGTTCGAGCAGATCGAGGCGCGCCGTGGCGAGATCGTCAACGGTGACGAGCAGGAGACCGGGGCGTTGCTGCTGTTCGAGATCCTCAACCACGACGAGATCAAGCGCCATATCGGTACCACCGGCATGGACAACCTGCTGACCGAATTCGGCAAGAAGGTCGAGGAGCGGGTCGGCGGCCAGGGCCTGGTGGCGCGCCATGGCGCGTTCTCTTTCCTGATATTGCTGGGCAGGCTCGACCGCCACCGGACCGCTGATCTGGCCAATGCGCTCAACGAACTCGCCCGCGAGTATGTCTACACCCAGGGCACCACCTCGGTGACCGTCTCGACGTCGGCCGGCTACCTGGTGCTCGACGAGAATTCCCCGCCGAATGCCGCCGAACTGGTCGACCGGGTGGAGCGCGCCTCCAACCGCTCGGCCCAGGAGGGGCAGTACCAGTCGCGCCTGTACGAGCCCGATCTCAAGACCGCCTCCGAGCGGGAACAGGACGAGACCTGGGCGCGCAAGATCAAGACGGCCCTACGCGAAAGCCGCTTCTCGCTGGTGTTCCAGCCGATTGTCTCGCTGACGGGTGATCGCGAGATCAGTCGCTACGAGGTGTTCGTGCGGATGCTCGACGAGGACGGCAGCCTGATCTCGCCGGCTGAGTTCCTCTCGCAGGCCGAACGCGGCGATCTGATCCAGTCGATCGACCGCTGGGTCGTGCTCTCGGCGGTCAAGCAGATTCACAACGGCGTCAAGAACGGCGAAAAACCCAAGCTCTACATCCGCATCAGCGACGCCTCGCTCCACGATCCCGAGTTCACCAAGTGGCTCACCCAGCGGCTGCAGATGACCCGCCTGCCGGACACCTTGCTCGCCATTCAGGTCTCGGTCGACAAGGCCGGCCACGCCCTGAGGCACCTGTCCGACATGCAGGAGGCGCTGAGTCCGCTGGGTGGAGAGCTGATCCTGGATGGCCTCGGCTCCGGTGAAGATGGCTTTCGCATCCTGGACCATCTGCCGGTGTCGACGATCAAGATCTCTCGGCCGTTGCTGGAGAATTTCGCCCAGGAGAGCGCCAACCAGGAGCGGGTCGGCGAGGTGGTGCAGCACGCCAAGCAGGAGGGCATGGCGGTAATCGTGCCCAACGTCGAGAACGCGGCCAGCCTGCAGATCCTCTGGCCGATGGGCGTGGATTTCGTGCAAGGCGACTTTATCCAGGCACCACAGGAAAGCCTTGAGTTCGATTTCGCGCAGTTCTGACGGTCGGTTCTCCGCGCTGCAAACGGGCGCATATCCGGGCTACCATTGTCGCCGCCCGGCACGCGTCCGGGTCATCCATCCACACCCGAGAGCCGACGCCGTGACGGACGCCGACCAACCGCTTGCCCCGCCCCTGCCCACCACGTTGTCCACCGACCGGATCCTGGTGCAGGGGCTCGAGTTCGAGACCATCATCGGCATCCTGCCCGGCGAGCGGGAAACCCCGCAGCCGCTGCGGGTCGACCTAGTGCTCGAGGTCGACTCCTTCCGGCAGGCCGTAGTCAGCGAGCACATTGACCAGACGGCCGATTACGCCGCCGTCTCGCGTCGTGTGATTGAAATCGCCCGCGAGGGCCGCTTCCAGCTGGTCGAAACACTGGCCGAGCGCTGCTGTCAGGCCTTGTTGGACGAATTCCCCGTCCGCCGGGTCACGTTGCGCGCGATCAAGCCTCATGCGCTGGCCGAGGCGGCGGGCGTAGGGGTGGAGATCACCCGCGAGGCGGCCAGCCACACTGCCCGGGAGGCGGCGGCCGGGGAGGGCGCATGAGCCCCGGTTCACGCCAGGAAGGATTCGAGCTGCCGACACCCAGCTCGGCGGATCAGGCCAAGAGCCTCGAGCTGATCGAGCAGCTTGTCGAGCGGATGCACGACGGCCCCCTAACGTTCGCCGATTACATGGCCACCGTCCTGTATCACCCCACGCTGGGTTACTACGGCAGCGGCCAGGTCGCCTTCGGTGCGGACGGCGATTTCATCACCGCCCCGGAGCGCTCGCGGTTCTTCACGGCCGGGCTGGCCTATGAGTGGCACCAGGCGCACGCGGCCGACCTGGGCGGCGAGATCCTCGAGATTGGCGCCGGCTCCGGGCGATTGGCCATCGATCTCCTCGAACGGCTGGCCGCGGACGACGCGCTGCCCGAGCGTTACACCATCCTCGAGATCTCGCCGGCACTCGCCGCCCGCCAGGCACAGAACCTGCGCGAATCGCTGCCCCCCGCACTGGTCGAGCGCGTGCGCTGGATCGATGCCTGGTCGCAACTCGATTGGTCGGGCGGCATCGTGGTCGCCAACGAGGTGCTCGACGCCATGCCGGTGGAGCGATTCCGCTGGTGGCCGGGCCAGCCGGAGACGGCCGAACGCTTGATGGTGGGCTTCGACGGCCAGCGGTTCGTCTGGAACCATCAGCCGGCCGACGCACCATTGCAGGCGGCGGTCGAGGCGATCAGCGCGCGTGTCGAGCAGCCCATCGTCACCCCCCGCCAAACGGTGCTCGCGGAATACAATCCCGATCTCGCCGTCTGGTTGGGCGAGATGAGCGCGGCGCTCGGGGTCGGCGGGGAAACCTGGGTCTACCTGTTCGACTACGGTGGCCACACCGCCGACATCTACCGGGGTGACCGGACCGAGGGCACGCTCAAGTGTCATTACCGGCACCTGGCCCACGAAGACCCCTTCGTGTATCCGGGGTTGCAAGACATCACCGCCTGGGTGGACTTTCAGGCCGTTGAACAGGCCGCGCGCGAGGCCGGTTTCGCCATCGACGGCGAGCGCAGCCAAGCCCAGTGGCTGCTGGGCACCGACGTGCCTACACTGGTCGAGCGCGAATTGCAGGCATGTGATTCGCTGACCGATCAGGCCCGCCTGGCGCAGGAATTCCGCGAGCTGGTCATGCCCACCGAGATGGGCGAGCGCTTTCGCGTGAT
Organism: Halothiobacillus sp.; assembly: GCA_016278265.1. Classification (GTDB taxonomy): domain Bacteria; phylum Pseudomonadota; class Gammaproteobacteria; order Halothiobacillales; family Halothiobacillaceae; genus Guyparkeria. The sequence continues at coordinate 415,335 of JADQCE010000001.1, forward strand.
GCGACTGCGACTAGGGAAAGTCTGAACGAATGCCATACCACTCTGGCTTGGCGAGTCGTTCAGAGTTTCCCCGGGCGACTGATCAGGTCGGCGTGGACGTCCCGTCGAGGCGTTGAATCGCGCCCGACTCGCCCTTTTCCAGCCAATCGAGGAGTGCCGGCATCACGGCGCACGGTGGTTGGCGATCGTCTGGGCGTTCGCCGGGGAAGCGCGCATGGCGAAGGCGACTGTTGACCGCGCCGGGGTCAAAGCCGGTAATCCACACCTTCGGCGTTTCCGCCGCCCATTGCCGGATCATCCGTTCGACCCCGGCGTGCGCAATGTCGTGGGCGCTGCCGTAGGCCTCGGTGCCGCGGTCGGTGAAGAACAGCACCCGCGGCCGCTCCGATTGCTCCAGCAGTGGCCACGCACTGCGGGTCAGGGCAAACGGCGCGGTCAGGTTGACGTGCAGGCTTTCCTGGAACTTCATCAGGTCGGCCTGGGCGAGCGGGGCGAGTTCACCGGCGGTGCCCATGGCATGGACCAGCATGTCCAGGCGGCCGAAGGCCTGCTCGATGCCCTCGACGAGGGTGGCGTAGTCCTCCGGCGCGGCGCCCGAGAAATCCACCGGCTGGATGACGGGTGGCTCGCCGCGGGCCTCGGCGGGCACCTCGGGCAGCACTCGCTGGTTGATGTCATCGGCCAGCCGGTCGAGCTGATCGAGCTTGCGGCCCAGCAGGATCACCGTCGCGCCGCGGGCGGCCAGCGTCTGGGCGGTGGCGGTGCCCAGCGCACCGGTCGCGCCATTGATCAGCACGACCTGGCCGGCGAACGAGGTGTCTGTCGACGAATCGGCGGCCGTATTGGGGGAGAGGGAGTCGGTCATCGGGATGTCTCGGGAGTGTGAGCCCGTGATGATCGGGCTGGAGGGTCGATGGTTCGGGTTACCAGGAGGCGCGCCAGGCAAGCCACCATTGGCGCACGGGACTGATTTCAACGCGGCCTCCGGTGAGTTCCGCGGGCGCCTCCTGCATTAGCCGCAGATGCTCGCGGTCGATGGCGCGCAAGATGCGGAACAGGCGCGGCGGGCGGCCGCTCGCCTGCCAGTCGCTCAAGCCTGCGTGAATGGTGTCGAGCTCGTCGCGGAACAGGGCTTGGCGATCGGCTGGTGCCGGTTCGCGGTACAGGTCGGCCTCGTCCAGCCCGAAGCGATTGAGGGTGTCCTGCGGCAGGTAGACCCGCCCGATGCGCGCGTGGCGCCCCAGCAGCCGGGCGCGGTCGAGGCGCCCATGCCAGCGCCCTAACTGGGCCGCGGCCTCGATCTGCTCGTCGGGCAGGTCGAGCAGGCGACCGTACAGGGCAAACAGGCTGGCGTAGCGCGCGTCGAGAAAGGCCTCCAGATCCGCCTCGGCGGCAAAGCCCTCGTATTCGAGCTCGATGCGCGCCGCACCCAGCCGCTCTTCCAGTCGGGCGATCAGCGGTGAGTCCTGGCGCCGCGCTTCCTCGCCCAGGCCGATCTCGTCGAGCCCCGCGGCGAGGGACTGGATCACCGGATGCTCGGCTCGCCCCTTGGTCATACCGAGTAGTGCCTCGCGCCACCAGTCGAGCTTGGCCATGGCTACCTGCGGCTCGCTGACGGTTTCCGGGATCTCGGCCAGCGAGACATCCAGCGCGCGCAGGGCCGTGACCGCCCGCTGCCGAGCAGGTGGCAGTTTGAGGCTGGCCAGCCGGAAGGCGCTGCCCACCGGGCGGGCGAGGCGCTCGCATTCGGCGGCCGCCAGATGGGGCTCGACCGACGGGCGGGAGGATTCGTCATTCATGGGTCGGATTCTACCAGTTCCCTTGCGCCTCCAGCCGGGGATCGGGTTCCCCTCGACCCTCAAGAAATGGTTCGTCCGACCGATACAGGTGTCAGCGTCTATTCTTTCCCGCCATCAATCTCGAGCAAGGTGCCATCCACCATGAGCCAACCCAGCATCCTGCGTCGCCTGAAATGGTCCTTTGTCGGCATGGGCGTCGTCATGGGAGCGATCTTCCCGGTGTTCGCGTCGTTCTTCGTTGAATTTCGCCAGGGCATGCTGGGCTGGTTCGTGGTCGGCTGTCTCGGGGCGGGCCTGACCGTGGGGTTCGTCAACTACGAGCTCGCGCACCTGATCCTGCTGCGGCGGATGGGCGCCCTGGCGCGCCTGGCCGGTGCCGTGCGTGACGGCAATCTCACCGAGAAATGCCAGATCGTGAGCCACGACTCGCTCGGCGAGATCGTGACCAGCGTCAACGGCATGATCGACCAGTTGCATGCGCAGATGGGAGATCTCAATCGCAGCAGCGATTCGCTGTCCGCCGCCGCCGGCAGTCTCGACGAGAGCGTCTCCAGCGTGATGTCGGCACAGGGCCGGGTTCAGGCGCAGCGCGAGCGCACCCTCGGCGAGGCCCGTGAGGTGGCCGACGGCGGCGGGCGGTTGGTTGATGCAATCCACGAGGCCGGACACCAGGCCGGCGAATTGCAGTCGCGAGCCGAGCAGACCCGTGGCCAGGTCGGCGATAGCGTGGACTCGATTACCCGGTCACAGGAGCGCGTCAAGGAAACCGCCGGGCTGATCACCTCGCTGGTGGCGGCGCGCGATCGGATCAGCGGGATGACCGCGACCATCGACGCGGTCGCCCAGCAGACCAACCTGCTGGCATTGAATGCCGCAATCGAGTCGGCGCGTGCCGGTGAACACGGTCGTGGTTTTGCGGTGGTCGCCGATGAGGTGCGCAAGCTCGCCGGGCGCAGTGGCGAGGCCGCCCAAGAGATCGGTCTGGTGATGGAAACTCTGGGGCGTGACGTGACCGCTGCCGACGAGAAGATGCAGGAGGCCAGCCGCTACTCCGCGGATGCCGAGCGGTCGTTGCAAACCGCTTCCGGGGGACTGTCCGGGATGCTCGAATCGGTGGCGGACACGGTCAAGCTCACCGAGGAGGCGGCCAGCCACGGCCAGCGTCACCAGACGGCCATCGAGCAACTGACCGCGGATCTCAACTCGCTGATCGAGGTGGTCGAACGCAATGGCGAAACCATGCAGACGGCCAACGCGGCGGTTGACTCGGTCAATCGCGAGGCGGATCGCCTGGCCAGCCAGGTGGCGCGCTTCCGTCTTTGACCCCTGACTGCGGCTGGTTCAGCCGCGGCCGGTGAGCACTCGCCACGCGATGCGAGCCGACGCCGTCGCCTGAGCCACGGGCGAGCGGCTGGCCTCGGTCTCGAACCAGAGAGACGGGTCGACCTGCCGTTCGCGCAGGATCTGCTCGACCCGCACGATTGTCAGCCGGTAACGCCAGCCACGCAGCCACGGGCGCCCCAGCGGGGCGGCACCCTGCAGGACGCCGCGGATGCGTCCGGCGAAGCGTTCATTGAAGCGCCGGAAGGCGAAGTCGACCCGCTTTGCATTCCAGTGGGCCTCGGTCACCCCCAGTTGTGCCAGTTCGTCGGCCGGCAAACGCAAGGCGTGCCCGGTCTGGCGGTCGGTCGCCGCGTCCAGCCAGCCGTCGACCAGGAGCACGGCGGTGATCAGCCCGTCGACACGGGACTGGTCGGCGGGGGAGAGGCGCTTGAACCACGGTGGGCGAAAGGCGGCCAGGCGTTCGCGGTAGAAGGTGACCAGTTCACCCATGTTTTCCGGCATGCTGGCGGGTGCCAGCGGGGCATTGCGCAGCCGGGCGTCCACGGGCCAGCCGAGCAGGGAGGCGACTCGCGGGATCATTTCACGTCCACCGCGTCAGGGCTTGTGGCATTTTCTGCCGACTGAGTCAGCAGGTCGGCGATGTCCTCGGGCCGATCGATCACCACCGTGGCCCCCCAGGTCTCGATGGGGCGCTCGCCGTCGAGGTAGCCCCATCGCCCGGCGACGGTAGGCATGTGGGCGGCATTGCCAGCGATGATGTCGCGCTCATGGTCACCGATGTACCAGATTGCGGCCGGCGGCAGGCGCAGCTTGCCGGCGGCGAACAGCAGCGGGTCCGGGTGGGGCTTGGCGCGCTTTAGATCGTCACCGCAAACCACCACCGCCGGTGTGATTTCCAGTGCCTCGAGTAGCCGTCGCGTCAACTCGCCGGGCTTGTTGGTTACCACGCCCCAAGGCAGGGCGCGTTGCTCGAGCGAGTCGACCAGCGCGTCGAGCCCCGGGAACAGGCAGGTATGCACGGCCAGGTCCTCGGCGTAGAGCGCCAGGAAACGATCACGCAGCTGGTCGTAGGTCTCGTGGTCCGGGGTGATGCCCAGCCCGATCCCCAGCAGCCCGCGTGCACCGTTGGAGACATGCGGTCGAATCTCGTCGAACGCCATCGGCTCGAGCCCCTGTTCGGCACGTACGCGGTTGAGCGCAGCGGCCATGTCGGGGGCGGTATCGAGCAGCGTGCCGTCGAGATCGAACAGGATGGCTTGCGGGGCGGAAAGCGGCATCGGGGTTCCTTAACTGTCCTTCACGAAGGCCATTAGATAATTGACGTCGAGATCGCGGTCGTTGAGCGAGAACTCGCGGATGATGGGGTTGTAGACGATGCCGGTCGAGGCGATCGGCTTGAGGCCGGCCGCCCGGCCCATCCGCGCAAGCTCACCTGGACGAATGAACTGGCGATGGTCGTGTGTACCGCGTGGCACCATCCCGAGCAGGTATTCGGCCGCGACGATGCCGAGCAGCCAGGACTTGGCGTTGCGGTTGAGCGTCGAGAGGAACACGTGGCCGCCGGGGCGTACCGCTTCGGCAAGCGCCTGGATGATGCGCGCGGGCTCTTCGACGTGTTCGAGCATTTCCATGCAGGTGACCACGTCGAACGCCCCGGTATGTTCGGCGGCAAAGCGCGTAATGTCGGCGACCTGGTAGTCGATATCCAGATAGTCCGGGGCATGGTCTCGGGCCACCGCGATGACGTCCTCGGCGAGATCCAGCGCGGTGACCGTTGCCCCGCTGCGGGCCAGCGCCTCGGCGAGGATGCCGCCGCCGCAACCCACGTCCAGCACGCGGCTGTCGCCGGCGTCGCTGTAGCGCTCGACAAAGGACATGCGCAACGGGTTGATCGCGTGTAGCGAGGCGAACGGGCCGTCGCTGTCCCACCATTGCTGGGCGAGACGGTTGAAATGCGCCAGTTCGTCGGGCGAGGCGCTGGATGAGCGGTCAACGGTGTCGGTGGTCGAAGTCATCGCGGTGTCCCGGCGATTGCAGGCGATTGAAGGGGTAGGCGGCGAGCGATCACGTTTGTGGCTTGGCCCGCAGGATCGGCTCGCGCCAGCGGTTGGCTCGATCGATGATGGCCCCGCAGTCCAGTCCGCGCAACCGCCCGCTGCGCAGTAGTGCGCGGCCATCGACCCAGACATCGCTGACTTGGCGTCGGGAGGCGCTGTAAACCAACGTCGAGACGGCATCGTAGACCGGCTGGGTTTCCGGGACGTCCAGGTTGACGGCCACCAGGTCGGCTTGCTTGCCCGGTTCGATCGAGCCGATGCGCTCGTCCAATCCGAAGGCACGCGCGCCGCCCAGGGTCGCCATGTGCAGGGCCTGGTGGGCGCTGACCGCCGCGGCATCGCCAGCCACGGGTTTTGCGATCAGCGCGGCGGTGCGCATTTCGTCGAACATGTCGAGATCGTTGTTGCTCGCCGCGCCGTCGGTGCCCAGCCCGACATTGACGCCGGCCTCCAGCAACTTGGCCACCGGGCAAAAGCCCGAGGCGAGCTTGAGGTTCGATTGCGGCGAGTGCAGCACATGGGTGCCGGTGACGGCCAGCCGGGCGATCTCCGCGTCGGTCAGCTGGGTCATGTGCACGGCGACCAGGCGCTCGTTGAGCAGGCCCAGGCGGTCGAGCCGCGCCAGCGGTCGCTCGCCGGTGGCGGCGAGGGCCGACTCGACCTCGTGGGCGGCCTCGTGGACATGCATATGGACGGCCAAGTCCAGCTGGTCGCTGATGGTGCGCACCCGCTCGAGCGCGGCGTCGCCGACGGTGTAGGGCGCGTGCGGGGCGAGCGTGAATTCGATGCGCGGATGATGGCGCCAGTCGTTGACCAGATCGACGCCTTTGGCCAGCGCCTCCTCGGCGTTGGCCGACCAGCGATTGGGCGCATCGATCACCACGATGCCGAATATGCCGCGCAGTCCGGCGGCCTGCACGGCCTCGATCGCTGCCTCGGGGAAGAAATACATGTCCGAGAGCGTCGTCGTGCCACCGCGGATCATCTCGACGGCTGCCAGCATCGAGCCGTCATAAACAAAATCGTGACTCAACATCTGTCCCTCGACCGGCCAGATGTGTTCCTCGAGCCAGGTCATTAGCGGCAGGTCGTCGGCCAGCCCGCGCATCAGGCTCATCGCGGCGTGGGTGTGGCCGTTGACCAGCCCCGGTATCAGGGCGTGGGTGGGCAGGTCGACCCATTCGGTCGACTCGCTGGTCGCCTGCTGGCGTTCGCGGGCCTGCTTGCGGGTCAGGATGGCCTCGATGCGGCCGTCGCGAACCCACACCGCGTGATCTTCGAGCACCTCGTCGCGCGGGGCGACGGGGATCAGCCAGCGGGGGGCGAGGATCTGGATGGGGAGGTCGGTTGCCATGACGGATGAGCGGTGCCGGTGAGGGTGAATTGAAGGGCTGTTTGATTGCGTGGAAGCTTAGGGAAACTCTGCACAAATGCCATACCGCTCTGCGAGCCTTGAGCCGGGTAAATGCAAGGCGTTCGTCCGCCGCGGAAGAGTGGTTCTCTTTCCAAGGACGACAACGTAGCAGATGCCCGGCTCAAGGCTCGCCCTGCGGGGCCTGACGAGCCGTCCGTGCTCGGTGTCGCGTCGTCTTGACGTGGCCGCCGGCACGCCGGTGGCGACGCGCCTGGATCACGAACGGCTCGACAGGCCAGAGTGGCATGCCATTTGTGCAGAGTTTCCCTATCATGCCGCGCCGTGGCGGCCTTTGTCGAAATCGATTCGATTCGTGATATGCTCCAGCGCTTGCCCCTCCGAACTCGTGTCAATCGATCTTAACCAATCGATCCGGCTAGGCGCGTCGTTGTTCGTCGAGTGGGCACAAAACGCAATGGATTCAATGCGCTCGTCGTTCCGGGGAGCGCTTTTTTGGTTTTGTATCGCCCGGAAATACCGGGCGAAATCGGTTTTCGAGGAACGCCGTGAGCGACTTTCTGCTGCCCACCTACAACCGTCAGCCCGTCCGCTTCGTTCGGGGCGAAGGCCCGTACCTCTGGGACGAGTCGGGCGTGCAATACCTCGATGCGGTCAGCGGCATTGCGGTGACCGGTCTGGGGCACGCCCACCCGGACATCGCCGAGGCCCTTTGCGACCAGGCCAAGACCCTGATCCACACCTCCAACCTCTACGGCATTCCGTGGCAGGAGCGTCTGGGCGAACGGCTCGCCGCGCTCTCGGGGATGGAAAAGGTGTTCTTCGGTAACTCCGGCTCGGAGGCCAACGAGGCGGCGATCAAGCTCGCGCGTCTGCATGGTCGTCGCCGCGAGATCGACAACCCCAAAATCGCGGTCATGGAGCACAGCTTTCACGGCCGCACGCTGGCCGCGCTGGCCGCCACCGGCAACGCCGCCATCCAGAAGGGCTTCGAGCCGTTGCTCGATGGCTTCGTGCGTGTTCCCTACGGCGACGTGGACGCCCTCGAGCAGGTAGCGGCCGACCCGCAAATCGTCGCCGTGCTGCTCGAGCCGGTGCAGGGCGAGGGCGGTGTGCGCCCGGCACCGACCGGCTATCTGGCCGCGGTGCGTGCCCTGTGCGACCAGCACGACTGGCTGATGATGGTCGACGAGGTACAGACCGGCATCGCGCGCACCGGTCGCTGGTTCGGCTTTCAGCACGAGGCCGAGGTGCTGCCCGATGTGATGAGCCTGGCCAAGGGGCTGGGCAACGGCGTGCCGATCGGCGCCTGCCTGACCGCCGGCCGGGCCACCGACCTGTTCGGCCCGGGCAGCCACGGCTCGACCTTCGGCGGCAACCCGCTGGTCTGCCGCGCGGCGGCGACCGTACTCGAGGTAATCGAGCGTGACGGGCTGGTGATGCGGGCCGAGAAGCTGGGCCGGTCCATCGCCGAGCGCATCCGCGCCGGGCTGGCCGATCTCGATGGCTTTCTCGAGGTGCGCGGTCGCGGCCTGATGATTGGCATCGAGCTGGACCGTCCGGCCGGTGAACTGGTGGCCCGTGCATTGGAGCAGGGCCTGCTGATCAACGTCACTGCCGGCTCGGTGGTGCGCCTGCTGCCGCCGCTGATCCTGAGCGAATCGCAGGCCGACCTGATCGCCGATCGGGTGATCGGCGTCATCCGCGACTGGTACGCGGCCAACTGAGTTTTCGGGGTTTTCCCTGGGTTTGATCCTGGGTGCGCCCCTCCAACCGACAGAATCGATACCGTTATGTCCACACGTCACTTTCTGAGCCTGTTCGACCTCAACGCGGACGAGTACCGCGGCCTGTTCGAGCGCGCGGGACAACTGCAAGCCGCCCGCGAGCGCGGCGAGCGCCCCGAGACCCTGGCCCGTCGCGTACTGGGCATGATCTTCGAGAAGGCCTCCACGCGCACCCGGCTGTCGTTCGAGTCGGGCATGGCACAACTGGGCGGCTCGGCGATCTTCCTCTCGCCGCGCGACACGCAGCTCGGCCGCGGTGAGCCGGTCGAGGACTCCGCCCGTGTGATGTCGCGGATGGTCGACGCGATCATGATCCGCGCCAACGATCACGGCATGGTCGAGGCCTTCGCCGCCAACAGCCGCGTGCCGGTGATCAACGCGTTGACCGACCGCAGCCACCCCTGCCAGCTGCTCGCCGACATCTACACCTACGAGCGTCATCGTGGCTCGATCGCCGGCAAGCGCGTCGCCTGGGTAGGGGATGGCTTCAATATGTGCCACTCCTACATCAATGCCGCACGCACCTTTGACTTCGAGTTGGTGATCGCCGCCCCGCGTGGCTATGAGCCCGACCCGTCCGTGGTCGAAGCGGCCAAGGATCGCGTCGAGCTGGTCGGCACGGCGGCCGAGGCGGTGGAAAACGCCGATCTGGTGGTCACCGACGTCTGGGCCTCGATGGGCCAGGAAGAAGAGCGGCTGCGTCGCTTGCGCGACTTCCACGACTATCAGATCAACGCCGAGCTGATGGCTCGCGCCCAGAGCAATGCGCTGTTCATGCACTGCTTGCCGGCCCACCGTGGTGAGGAAGTCACCGCCGATGTCATCGATGGCGCACAGAGTGTCGTCTGGGACGAGGCCGAGGCGCGGATGTTCACGCAGCAGGCATTGGTCGAATTCCTAATCCTGGGCGAGTTTCCCAAGGGCTGAGCTACCCACGCCCCAAGCCCCTTTCGAGAGACCGGTTTCCCCTTGGCGGGGCCCGGTCTTTTTTTCGGACTATTCTCCTGGATAGCCGTTGCCCAACCGGCCGGTCCGTTTTTTCGCCTGTCAACGCCAGGTTCGCCATGTCATCGTCATTCGCCCCGGCCGGGCAGCGGGGGTGGTGCATCCGGTGACGGATCTCAGCGGGCTGCCTGGCAGGCAACTACACGGGGGTGGAATCATGCATATTGCAAAAGCAGACGTTCCGGTCCGGATCGATGTGCCCGGGGCCACGGTGCGTCAGCAGACCGGCTTCGGGGATGTGAGCGGCTACGGCACGATGGGGGCGGAGTACTTTTCCTTTGGTGCCGGCACTGATATCACCGAGTTGCTGCACGGCCTCGAGGGCGATCTCTGTCAGAGTCCTCACTGGGGTTACGTGGTCAACGGGGCGATTACCGCCCTGTACGCCGACGGTGAGGAAGAGACGTCACACACCGGCGATCTCTTCTACTGGCCACCGGGCCACAGCGTCCGGGCCGAGGAAGACACCGACATCGTGATGTTCAGCCCACAGCACGAGCACGGGCAGGTGATCGAGCACGTCGCCGGGAAAGTCGGCGCCTGACCGGCGGTCACCGACAGGCCCCGCCCCGCGGACGCCATTCGCCGAGCGGGGTCATTTCATGTTCGGGGTCGCGACCGGTATCCTGCTCCCATCGTCAACCCCGCCCCAAAGCGGCTTCGGAGACCATTCGTGAGCGACAGCAAGGACACTGCCCTCAATGCCACCTGTCAGCCGAGCGGCGAGGCGCGGGTGCTGGTGCAGGGACTGCGCGATGCCGTCCCGTATATCCGCGAGCACGAGGACCATGTCTTCGTGGTCGCCTTCGGCGGCGAGGCGCTCGATGAGCCGGCCAGCTTCGAGCGGCTGATCCGCGACATCGTGCTGATCGCCGATCTCGGCGTGCGCCTGGTGCTGGTGCCCGGGGCGCGTCCGCAGATCAACCGCCGCTTCCAGGAAGCCGGTTTCGAAGAGCGGTTCCACCAAGGGCTGCGCGTCACCGAACCGGCAATGATCGACCCGCTGACCGAGGCGGTCGGCGCGGTGCAGTTCGACGTGATTTCCTGGCTGTCGGCGCGCTTGAGCCTGGCCTCGGGCTCGGGGCTGGCGCAACGGGTGCTGACCGGCAATTTCGTCACGGCGCGCCCGATGGGCGTGATCGACGGCGTGGATCTGGGGCATACCGGCGCGGTGCGCCGGGTCGACGTCGACGGTGTGCGCGATGCGCTGGGCGACGGCTCGATCGTGGTGCAGTCGAATATCGGCTATTCGCCCACGGGCGAGCTGTTCAACCTGCGCGCCGAGGACGTCGCCGAGAGCATGGCCGTCGCGCTGGGCGCGGATAAGCTGATCTTTCTCACCGACCCGCTCGATGACCTGCCCACCGCCATGAGCCTCACGGAGGTCGAGGGGCTGCTGGAGCGCCAGGGCGACAATCTGTCGACCGAGTTCCAGTTGCACCTGCACAGCGCCGTGCGGGCCTGCTCGAAGGGCGTGGATCGGATTCACCTGGTCGATCGCGAGGTCGACGGGGCGCTGTTGGTCGAGCTCTACACGCGTGACGGCTGCGGCACGTTGATCACCAGCGAGCCCTACGAGCGCATCCGCTCGGCGACCCTCGACGACATCGGCGGGATATTGGCCCTGATCGAGCCGATGGAGCAGGCCGGCGTGTTGGTACGCCGCTCGCGCGAGCAGTTGGAACTGGAGACCGACCGCTTCGTGGTGATTGACCGCGACGGCGACATCATCGCCTGCGCCGCACTCTATCCCTTTCCCGAGGACGGTTCGGCCGAACTGGCCGCGCTGGTGGTGCATCCCGCCTACCAGGGCGGCGGCCGGGCGGCACGTCTGCTTGGTTTCATGGAAAGCCGGGCGCGCTCGCTGGGTCTCAAATCGCTGTTCCTGCTCTCGACCCAGACCATGGCCTTCTTCCGCGAGAAGGGCTTCGCCGATGAAAGCCTGGATCGACTGCCTGCCGAGCGGCGCGCGTTCTACAACCTCAAGCGCAATTCGCGGATCTTCCGCAAGTGGCTATAGCCCGAACATTCCATGAATTGCCCACGCCCTCGCTTGTCTCTTGTCCGCACAAGGAATTTTCTTCAGTCGGCCGTAATCACCGATACGCCGCTCCTTCAAAAAATCCCATGTGCAGCCAATATCCTGCGCGATCATCGCGGGAGTTCATGAAATGTTCGGGCTAGCCTCGCTGCCGGTCGTTGCCTGTCGTCCTGAGGGGGACAGCCCGGCCGTCGTGCGACTGCAGGCGTTTGCCGAGGAGTGGGGGTTGGGTTGGGTGGACGCACCCGGTGACGATCCGGCCCGCTTCACGCTGGCGGTGGAGGATGGGCGCATTGGCCTGATTCCTCCCCCCGATCGACCGGATCTCGGTTCGCACCCGCTGGTGATCGACTTTGCCGCCGACCCGCGATTCGCCCGTCCGCTGGCGCGCAAGGATGCCCTGGCGCGGGCGACCGGCTGGAAGCCGGGGTATCGGCCACCGGTGATCGATCTCACCACCGGGCTGGGTCGTGATGCCTGGGCGTTGGCCAGTGGTGGCTGCGAGGTGACGGCAGTCGAGCGCCATCCGGTCGTCTGGCTGCTGCTGACCGATGCCCTCGACCGGGCGATGGCCGAACCAGAACTGGCGGCCATCGCCGCACGGATCCATCCCGTCTTTGGTGATGTGCTCGGTGCGCATCCGCCGGCGATTGCCGGTAATAAGGACACGGTCTGGTACGTCGATCCGATGTTCCCCGAACGCAAGAAATCCGCGCTGGTGAAAAAGCCCATGCGCATCTTCCATCACCTGGTCGGTGACGATCCGGATAGCGAGGCCCTGTTTGCCTGGGCCCGTCGGCAGACGGGTGCCCGCTGGGTGGTCAAGCGCCCGCCGAGCGCTCCCGGCATCGATACGACCACCCCGGCGATTGACTACCGCTCCGGGCGTCTGCGCTTCGACGTCTACCTGGGCTAATCAGGCGAGGTCAGGCCTCGGTGCCGATGGTCGGGTCGTCGAGGTTGAGCGTCAGATGCTCTTCGGGGATGCGATCCGCGCCCCAGGTGCGGTGCACCATCGCGATCACGCGGTCGAGGGATTCCTGCGGCACGGAGGCGAGTTCGCCGTGCTCCAGCGGATCGTAGTGGAAGATGTACAGGCGTGAGGCGAATTCCTCGAAGGGCAGGGAAGCTTCGCCGAAGCGCTCGCCGTGCCCGGAGGTGCTTACCTGAACGCCATCGCCCCAGTTCTGGCCGCTGTCGTTGTTGGGGTTGTAGAAGTACGCCCGCATCACGTCCTTGGGATCAAGCGTCACTCGCAGCAATGTGATCGCGTGCCAGCCGATAAAGCGTGCCGCGCTGTCAGTCGCCGCGACGCCGATGGGCTGCGGGTGGATCAACGGCTGGTTGCCGTTGTAGTACGGGTGATAACTGGCGTAGAAATGCCGCAGGAAGTCTTCCAGCGCCTCGAGCTTGCCGGTGGCGACATCCACGTTGATGCGAAAGCCGCGGCCGGCCCACCAGCCATGGAATTCCGGGTTGATCCAGCGGTGGGGGTCGCCCTCGCGGCCAATGCAGCGGCGCCCCATTTCGGCGTAGATGCGATCGAGGTGCGGCACCACCAGCAACGAGACGGCGTCGAGGTCGATCGGCAGCGTCTGGGCCACACCGCTGAGCGAGGCCATCGAAGAGATCGGCTGACCCTCGAAGTGAATGATGATCTCGTCGTCGCGTGCCGCCCAGGCCACCATCTGCAGCATGTAATCGGGGTCGTTGTACGCCCACATCGACAGGGCTCGGGCCGACTGGCAGGTGGGGTTGTTGCCCTGGCCCACGCCGAGCGGCTGGCCCAGCATGCAAAGCACACCTTCCAGCAGGCGGGTCCGCGGCGGTACCGTCTCACCGAAGGCAATCGCTAGGCGCTCGCGCGACCAGGCCGACAGCGGCAGGCTCAGTTGCCGCCACAGCGCCGGGGCCATTGGCGACTGGTAAAGCATGCCGCGCTCGAGCAACAGCGCCAGACCGTAGACGGACTGGGCCGTCTCGGGAAACACGGACTGGTCGATCAGCGCATGCACCAGTTCGCTGTAGCAGAGCAGGCAGTCCCGCCCGGTCGATGAGAGCCCCATGGCCTCCGAGAGCAAATGGTCGCCGTGGTCGGTCAGGTGGCGCAGCAGGGTCGCGTGATAAGGCGAGACCAAGCCGGTGTCGTGCATGGCGCGCGCGAAGCCGGTTGCCTCGTTCTGTCGCGCCGCGCTATCCATTCTTTCCAGCCGTTCCTTGTAAACCGGCACGCCAGGATCTTCGCGGCAGGCTTGGGTCGGGCCGAATAGGCTGCTGACCAGACGGTCGGCACCCTGACCGCTGCTGCCCAGATCGATGTCCGGGCTGCTCTGGCAGATGGCGATCTGGGTGATCATCTGCTTGACCGGCTCGGTCTGGATCGGTCGCTGCTGCAGGATCCGCCAGATCTCGTCGATCAACTGATCGATGATGTGCTCGTAGCCGATCCCCTCGGCCAGGTGGCCGAGCAGGGCGCGTGACAGCAGCGCGAGACGCCCCTGCGTCTCGCGCTCGGCCTCGGTCGGCGGCATGAACAACCGCTGCAAGTTGATCGCGAGCACCTGGGTCAGGTGATGGTGGGCATTCTCGGCAGAAAGCCTCGGATGCCGATAGGCACCCCGGGCCACCGCGAGCAGGCGCAGGTCGCTCAGCGCTTCGATCACCACGGTGTCGGCGTTCGCGCTACCCAGCGCGTGAGCGGACAGCGACGGGATCAGGGTCTCGGGATAGGCCCAATCCGAGCCGTTGAAGGTTCCGGCGACCTCGATCGCCTGTGCGCGCGCCTCAATGGCGGCCGCCCCCCCCTCCTGGAGCAGGACCCGCTTGGCTCCGTCCAGCACCCGGCGCAGCCGAGCCGGCTTGGAGAAATCGGGGGCGCTGTCGAGGGCCTCGAGCGCCTCGTCGAGTCGCTGCAGAAGTCCGGGAAGGAGGACCCCGGCCGCTTGTTCGTCGGCTTCACTGCTCACGTAGGCTCCTCGTGCCCGGGATATGGCGCGAGATTATACATAGAAGTCGAGGTCCTCTTGGCGCTTGAGCAGATCGCGCATCTTGTGCGGGTCGTCGCCGAAGAAGTAGACCAAGCCCCAGTGCGTGCCGAAGGCCGTGCGCTTGGTGACGGTTTCTTCCAGCGGCGCGGTCAGTTCGTGCGACTCGAAGTAGGGGTGATTCTCCGTCTCTTCCGGGATCTCCAGGTGGCTGACGACGCGGCGACGCGGATAGACGCCGAAGCAGCCGGCCACGCCCTTCGCATCCACGACCTCCTTGGGGAAGAAGTTCGTGATCTCCTCCTCGGTGGTCTTGGGATCGAACGACAGGATCAGCCCCTGGTAGGCGTTGAAGCCGTAGGCGCGCTCGAGCAGCTCGAACACCTTGAAGCCCGGCGGGCGATAGGCCACCTCGCCGAAGTACATCTCGCCGTCGTTGGTGACGAAGTATTCGGGGTGGACGAAACCGAACTCGATGTCGAAGGTCTTGATCAGCTTCTCGATCTGGGCGGTGATCTCTGGCCGGTAGCGCTCCAGCTCCGGGGTGGCCGGCACGAACACCGAGTAGCCGAGGGTCACGTACTCCGAGATGTTCAGGAAGCGGATCTTGCCGTTGTGGATCCAGGCCTCGACCGCGAATTCCCATCCGTCGAGGTGAGATTCCATCAGTACCGGGAATTCCTCATCCGGGATGGTGTCGACCTCGTCGGGCGTGCGGATGACGCGATGCCCCAGACAGCCGGCCTTGTCGAAGGCCTTGAGGTGGATCGGGTCGTTGGGATCGCCGTCGAGCTTGAGTAGGGTCTGGTTGACCCGCTTGAGAAAGCGCACCACGTCTTCCTTGTCATGCGCCTCCTCGAAGATGCCCACGCGAATGCCGCCGAGCTGGGCGCGGCGCTTCATCAGCGCCTTGTCGCGCAGCAACATCGCCTGGCCGAAGAGCTTGGGCTTGTTCATCAGCACGGAGTTGATGGCCCCGGCCCATTCGACCGTCTCCTCGTACAGTGGAATGGCCACGTCGACGCCCTTTTCCTGCAGGGTGTGCGCGATTTCCAAGGAGCGATCATTGAGCCGCTCGAAGTTCCACGGGATATAGGGAATGTCGTGCGTCTCGCAGTATTCCTCGGCCCAGTCGGGGGCAACCACGACGTAGCGGCGATCGAACGTTTCCGCAGCCTCGACGGCATTGAGCGACCAGCCCAGCAGCGCGACAAAACCTTTCTCGGGATTCTTCTTCATGGGGCACCTCTGATTCGGGCGAAATAAATGGTTGGGTCGACTCGGTCTTAGCAACACCTTCGTCTGTGCCGCACGAATCGGGAAAGTTATGGATAGAGCCTAGACAACGCGAGCCGGATATGTGGCTGCTCGCCGAGCGGCATCCGAGGGCGCCTTCTTGGCACGCTGTTTCTGGCAGCCTCTGGGTCTCATCCTGGTTGCACTGGTCCGGATGGCTATCGAGGCCATGCCAACGGGCCGGCCACTCCGAGTGTCAACGTCAAGTGAGGGGAGATCGACCGAACGGGGGCACCCGGTGGGTGACGGTGGGAATCAACGATCTGTTGTGGTGCCGAGGTCGGGGTTCGGCCGAACGCCACCTTGTCGCCCTGAAGGCGGTCTGCGCTCCATCGAGAGAGCGGTGCCGGGGCGGGCCGGTTGCTGGCTGCCCTCTCTTTGTCACATGGAGGCGACGGAGGCCGTCGTGTGCGGAGATGATTTGGCGCGGCTAGGGAATCGACTACGCATCGCCGTAGCGCAAGAAGTCGGCGCTGGTGGAAAAGCGACGTGCGCCCCTGCCTAACAGATGGGCGCGGATAGAGTCGCTTTGGTGCTGCTCGACACTGCCAGGCTCACCCCGGGCCCTTAATAATCACTCGTCCAGAGACCTTTCATGCTCTTCTGGGTGCAAAGGCGGTGGGGCGCTACGTCGCAGTCGTGCACGTTTAAAGTGCAGTCTCTCTCCGCGTGCTGGGTCGTTTGGAGTGGGGCAAATGTTCTCTGGGAAGGCCTATCATTGAGCCTATAGATGACGGCTCGCCGATCGATCAGGCCGCCAGCGGTTGAGTGTGCTAAAGCATCCGACTGGCGGATGCTTGGTCGCACCGCACAAAGAGTCCGGCCCTATGCGCTTCGGCGTACACATCGGTCGACTTGGGCCGGGGCAGTCTCTTGCAGTACGGGGGCGGCTTCGGGCTTTCTGCATGGCTGACTGGGGAAGTAAGGCAATGACCAAGAACCACGGCAAGAGCATCAAAGACGACGAACAGTACGAAGCGCTGCGTGATGAGGGAATGAGCAAGGAAAAGGCGGCGCGGATTGCGAACAGCGACCGCACCCAGGCCGCTCGCCGCGGTGGCGAGAGCGACCGTTACGAGAACTGGACCAAGGAAGAGCTATACGACAAGGCCCAGGAAGTGGGCATCGAGGGACGCTCAAAGATGGACAAGGACGAGTTGATCCGCGCCTTGAGGGAGTAGGGGAACGGGCTGCTGGTACCCCAGCACGCGCCCTACATGGGCGTTAGGGTCGATAACGGCACCTTGCGGCTGAGCATCGAGTCGTTGCGCTTGCGTTTCCTCTTGTTGATGGGCTGCCAGAACGACGGCCAGCCCTGACCCCGGTGTACGATTGATCGGCAGGGACGGGGCTGCGCGCATGCCATGGCACGTTCGCTCGTCAAGCCCCGCGGACTGTCCCAGGGCACGACATGTCTGAAACACCACCCGCCACAGAGGCGGGTTTTTCGCTGAAAGCACAGGAAACGAAACGATGATCGACGGCAAACCCACAATCGGCCTGGCGCTGGGTAGCGGAGCGGCCCGCGGCTGGGCGCACATCGGCGTCATCCACGCCCTGGAAGAGGCCGGTATCCGCCCGGCGATGGTGGCCGGCTGCTCCTTCGGCGCGCTGATCGGGGCCGGTTATGCCGGGGAATCCCTGGACAAGCTCGAGGCCTGGGCGCGCGGCATACGCTCCCTGGACGTGATGCGTCTGCTGGATATCCGGTTGGGTGGCGGGCTGATCGAGGGTGACGACCTGATGCGCTCGTTGGCCAAGCAGGTCGAGCCGGTCGATATCGAGAAGCTGCGGGTGCCGTTCGCGGCGGTCGCGACTGACCTCGAGGCGGGCCGTGAGGTATGGCTGCGCGAGGGCAGCCTGATTGACGCCGTGCACGCCTCGATTGCCGTGCCCGGGTTGATGTCGCCGGTGCGCAACCAGGGCCGTTGGCTGGTCGATGGCGGGCTGACTGACCCGGTGCCGGTGTCGCTGTGTCGGGCGTTGGGTGCGGACGTGGTGATCGCCGTGAACCTCAACAGCGATCTGGTCGGTCGGCACGTGCGTGACATCCGTGGCGCGGCGCGGCACGACACCGACAACGAGAGCGGCTTGCGCAAGTGGGTCGACGACCTGGACGAGCGCCTGCTCGATGGCCGGATCGGTAAGTGGCTGGAAGAACGCGACAAGGACGAGCCCACGCCCGGCATGCTTGACGTGATGGCCGGCGCGATCAACATCATGCAGGACCGCATCACCCGCAGCCGCATGGCCGGAGACCCGCCCGAACTGATGATTTCGCCGAGGCTATCGCACATCGGCCTGCTCGAATTCGAGCGTGCCGACGAGGCAATCGAGAAAGGCTATGAGGCGGCGCGTCGGGCGCTTGAGGATTCGAAATTGGTCGATGAGGTCGGCGAGAAGAACCGCTCGTGATCACCTCTTCCTAGGGGCGTCAGTCTTCCAACAATTCCTCGAAGCGGATCCTGCCCTCCGTATCTCGCGTGAAGGCCTGACCAAAGGCATTGTCGAAGATGCTCAGGAAGGCGGCCCAGGTGCCTCGATCCGGGTCGTCCAGATTCCCCTCGATCGGGATGCTGAAGGCGAACTGGTCCTCCGGCTGGTTTTCGAAGACCTCCATGAACACGGAGACGGCCGATTCCCATAAGGTATTGATCGGGTTCTGGCCGCCTTTGCGCAGGTTGACCAGTGAAACGTCGGTGGCCACCACCTTTACATAACCGGTCAGTCTCGCGTCCGCTGCCGCCAGCTCAGAAAACAGGCCGACGGTGCCGCTTTCGAAGTCGACCGCGGCCGCGGCCCTGGTGTAGTCATTGAAGGCGGATAGCGAGGCGTCCTGCAGTTCAAGGTTAATGTCGAAATCGGGTATCGACTTGATTACGTTCAGACGGCCGTCGACCGTCAACTCGCCGCCACCAATCGACTGGCCCGTGATGCTCAGGTCGGAAGGCAGGGCGGGACCACCCTTCTCGACGTTGCGGAGATTCGTCACCTGGGCGTCGATGCCATCGACATACAGGTGGATATTCGGCTCGGTGCTGTAATCGATGTACTCCACCCGGCCGGCATGCAGTGCGACCCGGTTGATGTCGAACGGCGACCAGGCGTTCACCACCTGTTCCCAATTTTCGCCTTGGCCGTGCTGGCGTTTGGAGAAATTGAAATCGGCGCCGTAGATGTCAATTTCGGCGACCACCGCGCCATCGAGTAGCGCGCTCCATTCCACTGATAGATCGATGGTCTCCGCGGCGACGAAGGGCTCGTTCCGTTCGCCCTGGTGCTTATGGATCTCGAGGCCGTGGACGACATAGGCGCCACGCCACAGATGAATGTCCACGTCCTGTATCGAACCACCGTAGCCGTTGAGGGCGGTGATCTGAGCATTCAGGTAGTCGGTGACCCAGTAAGGCAGGTAGGCGCGCCCGACGATCAGCAGGACCACGATTACCGCGATCAGGCTCAAGGCCACGCTTCTTTTCTTGATGCCATTCATGGCGGTCCTCCCCGCGGGGTATACGGGGCGGGTGCGCGTCACCGGATCGTTCATCGCCCTCGTCGTCCGCCTCGTTGGACAGGCGGATCGACGGTTCGGTTCGTTTCCGGGAGCTTGGTCTTTCCGGCAGGTGCCGAGAGGAAGGCGTGATCCAGGCGAGGGGAGAATTACCAGATCAGGTCGTCGGGCACGGTGAACTCGGCATAGGCCGGATCGCGGATCTCGCCGCCGCTGGGGAGGGCGAGCAGAAAGGCCGGGTCGCGCTGGGCGATCTTCTCGGCCGTGGATGCCGAGACGATGTAGTAGCGTTTTTCCCAGATCGCCAGGCGCAATTTTCGGGTGGCCAGGCCGCGTCGCAGACGGCCGTCGACCGGCAGGCTCAACACCCGTCCCTGATCGATGAAGTAGAACGGCTCGCCGTGGCTGGCCAGCCTTTCGGCGTGGTCGAGGATCAGTTGGCGGATCTCGGCACGCTGGGCACGACGCAGTTCTTCTCCGCGTTGGCGTGCGCTGGTTTCGCGTGCCTGCTCGCGCTCGCGCTCGAGTTTCTCGGCGGCCGCCTTCTTGGCCGCCTCGATTTCCGCGTGCGGTTTGGTGTTCGCGTCCTTGTCGTGGCGATTGACGCGCCCCCAGGCAGACTTCTTCTGCTTGGGCTGCTTGCCGCTCTTCTTGGCCAGGCCGGCCTTGAGTAACTGATCTTGAAGAGATGCCTTGCTCATGAACCTGCCGTCTGTCGTGGTTTAGGTCTTGGAGTTTATCAGTTCGACCCGTCGGCCGACTTGGCGACCGCCTCGGGCGCGGCGATGGATGCGTGATCGAACATGCGCGACGATTGCCCTGCCAACGCCGCTGACGCGATGTTTCCCCACGTTGAGGGGAAAGGTGCTATGCTCCGCGGCCTCGGTCTGACCAGTCCTGCCGATTTCATTACTGATGATGTGTCCACGACATGCCATCAACCCCGCGTTTTCCTTGCCGACTGGCGTGCGTCCCCTCCCGGGGCCGTGTGACGGGAAACGCCACGCCATTCGAGACGCCATTGTTTGTCATGGCCTCCATGCGCTAAGCGTTCTCGTCCCCAAGGAAAATCATATCTATGTTGTTTTCAGAACTGGGCCTTCGCCCGGAACTCCAGCGCGCCATCGAAGAACGCGGCTACACCGAACCGACCCCCATCCAGGCTCAGGCTATCCCCGCCGTACTTTCCGGCAAGGATCTGCTCGCCGCGGCCCAGACCGGTACCGGCAAGACCGCCGGCTTTACCCTGCCGATGCTCGAACGCCTGATGGAGACGCACCCGGAAGGTGGCCAGAAGGGCGGCAAGCGTCCGATTCGCGCGCTGATCCTCACTCCGACACGTGAGTTGGCCGCCCAGGTCGAGCAGAGTGTGCTCGACTATGGTCACCACCTGCCGCTCAAATCGATGGTCATGTTCGGTGGCGTGGGCATCAACCCGCAGATCGACAAGCTCAAGAAGGGCGTCGACATCCTCGTCGCCACGCCGGGCCGTTTGCTGGATCACCAGAACCAGCGCACTGTCGATCTCTCCCAGGTGGAAATCCTGGTGCTGGACGAAGCCGACCGCATGCTCGACATGGGCTTCATCCACGACATCAAGAAGATCCTCAAGATCGTGCCGGAGAAACGCCAGAACCTGCTGTTCTCGGCCACCTTCTCCGACGAGATCCGCACCCTGGCCGGCAAGCTGCTCGACAGCCCGGCCGAGATCTCCGTCACGCCGCGTAACACCACGGTCGAGGCGGTGAGCCAGTCGGTCTACGAGGTCGACCGCGACAAGAAACGCGAACTGCTGGCCGAATTGCTGATCGACCAGGACTGGCAACAGGTGCTGGTGTTCACCCGCACCAAGCACGGCGCCAACCGCCTGGCCGAGTACTTGTCCAAGCGCGACATCCCGGCGATGGCCATCCACGGCAACAAGAGCCAGACGGCCCGCACCAAGGCGCTGGAGTCGTTCAAGAGCGGCACCATCCGCGTGTTGGCAGCCACCGATATCGCCGCCCGCGGCATCGACATTGCTCATTTGCCGTACGTGGTCAACTTCGAGCTGCCCAACGTCGCCGAGGACTATGTCCACCGCATCGGCCGCACCGGCCGAGCGGGCGAGTCCGGCGAGGCGATCTCGCTGGTCTGTGTCGACGAGCACAAGCTGTTGGCCGACATCGAGCGCCTGACCAAGCAGAAGCTCACGCGCCACGTTGTGCCCGGTTTTGAGCCGGACCCGAACGCCAAGCCCGAGCCGATCCCGAACGGGCGCAACAACGCCGGTGGCGGTAATCGCCGCGGTGGCGGTGGTGGCCGTCCCGGCGGATCGCGTGGTGGACCCGGCGGTGGTCAGGGACGCGGCCCCGGTGGCGGCGGTCGTGGTGGCCCCGGCGGCCGTCCCGGTGGCCGTGGTGCACGCAGCGGCGGTGGCGGTGGTCGCAGCGGCAACCGCTAAGCCTCCCCGCTAGCTCGCCGGCCTCGGCCGACGTGACAGCACGAAAAGCAACGCCCGGCTACTCAGCCGGGCGTTTTTCGTTTGGCGGCCCGGTCACCACGCCAACCTCGGTGCTAGATAACGTCTGAAAAATGGGTTGGCAGCAACCAATTCCGAACCGTCGGTTCTCACCTGGGCTTCATGGAGGTAGTCGAGACATGGAAGGAATCTCCGTGTTTGTTGCCTACCTGACAGGGTGTGCTCGGAACGTCACTGAGCCGGATTGCGCCCCGAGCCGAAGTGGGTGTCGTGGTGAATCGGTTCAGAGAAAGAGCCAGGAAGCGCAACGCCGCACTGGCAATTCTTGCTCGGCTAGAGCATGAAGGATTGAATCCAGTGAACGCAGGCCTGCTCGGTCCGGTTGCCTGTATGCCGTCAGTGGATGTCGTCAGTGGATGTCGCCGCGGAGACAATCCAGAAGCCGCGCCAACCCTTGTCGAGAAGACGAGTCCCGTTCCCCGGTGCGTTCCGTTGCGCAAAGACTATGCTGTTATATCCCTCACCGTGAGGCGCTTCCGGCACCAGCGGCTCAGAAGAATTTAAGGCCACGGTGATCCGGGATCTCGCGGTCGGCAGCGGCACGGCGTTGTGCTGCAAAAGCGGGCAATAAAGCGTTACTCGGCGGATGAGCCGCATGATGCCCACAGGCAACGATCCAGCACCAAGGCCAAGGCCAAGTCCGTGTTCCGGGGTCGACCCGTTGCTCCATCCAGCGCCGCAGCGGGGTGTTGCGCGATGGTTGGGGGGCTATTTTCAGTTTAGGCGCCAATGCTGCACATCAAGCGGTCCGCGAATGCGGTCGTTCAACTCCAAGGGGGGTACATCATGAAAGGTTTTATAAAAGACATCGAGAGCATTGCCGTTAAAAACGAGGATTTCCGTCGGGTGCTGTACACGGCAAAAAATTGCCAACTGGTTGTCATGTCGTTAAAGCCCGAGGAAGAGATCGGGGCGGAAATTCACAAACTCGATCAGTTTTTTCGTGTAGAGGAAGGAGCGGGGGAAGCGAGTATTGACGGTGCGCGCACCGCAATCCAAGCCGGTTCCGCGGTCATCGTCCCGGCTGGAGCGAAGCACAACATCATCAACACGGGAAGCGTTCCACTCAAGCTCTACACAATCTACGCACCGCCCGAGCACCGAGATGGTGTTGTCCACCACACCCCCGAGGAGGCGGAGGCTGACGACGAACATTTTGACGGCAAGACGACCGAATGACTTTCCGGCCTTCGGGGCGTTTCCGTCCGAGCTTCGTGTGATGAGGCCGAATCTAGATTAAGTCACAGCCTCGTCCCCACGCCCGGGCGTCTGCTGGATCCCCTCAAGGTCGCACCGGAAGAGCGCCAGAAACTATTGTTTCCGGCCACCTTCTCCGACGAGATCCGCGCTCTGGGGGGCAAGCTTTTCGCCGGCATCAAGCGCCTGCCTAAGCAGAGGCCTAACCACCGGGTCGTGCGCGGCCTCGAGCCGGACCCGAACGCCAAGCCCGAGCCGACCCCCAGCGGTCGTAACAACGCCGGTGGCGGCCAGGGTGGTCCGCGTGGCGGTCAGGGGCGCGGCCCCGGTGGCGGCTGGTCGTGGCCCGTACGGTCGTCCCGGTGACCGTGGTGCACGCGGCGGCGGTGGCGGTGGTCGCAGCGGCAACCGCTAACCAGAACGCATTGGTCGTCGGCTGCGGCCGATGATCGACAATCGAAACGCCCGGCTACTCAGCCGGGTGTTCTTCGTTTGCGGCGCTCATTCTGCCGGCACTGCTGTGTGGTCCGTATCAAATCACAGGCAAAGTAATTGGTCCTACCCCTCCGGTCGGCTACCGTCGGAAGGGAGAACACAACCAATCACTCAGGGATTCACGGAGGACCCGATGCTCAAGCGCACCTTGTTGTTTGCCTGCCTGTTGCCGGCCATGACCATTGCTATCGCCATGGCCAGTGACAACCGCCCCTGGGGTACGGCCGAGCTGATCGAGAAGAGCTACCAGCCCGAAAAGGTTGTCTACAACGGGGCGGCGAGGGATGCCGAGGCGTTCGACCGCATCCTCGATCGGGTCAGTTATCTCAACAACGAATACGCCGGTGACGTGCTCGATGCACATATCGTGGTCATCCTGCATGGTCCCGAGATTCCGCTGTTCACCGCCGAGAACTACCAGGAGAATAGGGAGTTGATGGGACGGGCGCAGTCGTTGACCGTCGCCGGCAATATCGAGTACCGCATGTGTTCGATCGCAGCCGCGCTGCGTGACGTCAAGCCCGAGGACGTGCATGGATTCGTCAAGGTGGTGCCCATGGCCGATGCCGAGATCATCGAGCTGCAGCACGACGGCTATGCCTACATGAAGTGATCATGGTCTCCTTGACCTGGAATCGCGTAAGGGGAATGCTCCTTTCTCTAAACCGTCATGGAGTGGGAGAGGCCTGTCTTCCAAGCTGATCGTCGTGGCCCGCTATTTCAAACGGCTCGCGAGTGTCAGGAGCCCGCGCGGCGATTCAGCCATGCATGGCAAATCAACCCATTCGCAAGGTGACTCCATGACTCCTTCCGGTCCTCCTCCCGGTGTTTCCCAAAAACGCGCTGCCTTCCGCGAGTTGCACCAGTCGGGCTGCTTCGTGATGCCGAATCCCTGGGATGTCGGTAGCGCCAGGATGCTGGCAGGGCTCGGGTTCAAGGCGCTGGCCACGACCAGTTCCGGCTACGCCTGGTCGTGTGGCCGTGCCGATGGACAGCTCTCACTTGCCGAGGTCCTGGCCCACCTGCGCACGATGGTTGAGGCCACCGATCTGCCGGTCAACGCCGATTTCGAGAGCGGGTTCGCCGATACGGCTGACGGTGTGGCCGAAAGCGTCGGGTTGGCGGTCGAGACCGGGGTGGCCGGCATTTCCATCGAGGATTCCACCGGCGACCCGAATCAGCCGTTGCGGGGAATCGGCGAGTCGGTCGAGCGAATCAGCGCAGCGCGTGCCGCGATTGATTCGAACGGCGGTGACACCGTGCTGGTCGGCCGGGCGGAGAACTTCTTCGTCGGCTGTCCCGACCTCGATGACACCCTCCTGCGCCTGCAAGCCTACGCGGAGGCCGGGGCGGACTGCCTCTACGCCCCCGGCATAAAAACGCCTGATGAAATCCGTGCCGTCGTGTCCGCCGTCGCGCCCAAGCCGGTAAATGTGCTGATTGGCTGGGACAGCGACCTGAGCGTGCAGGATCTTGCCGACCTCGGCGTCAGACGCATCAGCCTCGGCGGTGCACTGGCTCGTGCGGCTTGGGGCGGCTTTATCCAAGCGGCGCGCTCGATTGCCGAACAGGGCCGGTTTGATGGTTTGGCGAACGTGCCTTCCGGGGCGGAGCTCAACTCGCTATTCGGCAAGCAGCGTGGTCCGGTTTGAAGAGGGGCAATGATTTTGCACAGCGCGGTGGGTGATAATTCGCGACCACCGGTACCGGTAAGCGGTTCTTACCCTTTACCCATGGGCTAAAGTTGTCAGTTCGTCGATCGGGATTTCGGCTATGGTCTTGTGGCATCCTGCGAATCATGGCGGGGCCGCGAGGTGGCTTATGGGCATGTTGATTGAACGCACATTGGCGCGGGTGCCGGGCATGGCCAGGCCTCCGCTCAAACGGGAATCCATGGGGCCTGGAGGCATTGCCGTGTGTGCCGTGCTGATGTTAGCGCATCTCCCCGGCTTCGCGCTTGCCGACGAACCATGCCCGGGCATTCACGTGACTATCCTGGATATCCGCAACAGCACCGGCAAGGTGGCCTGCGCGCTTTTCGAATCGTCAGAGGGATTTCCGAAAGAGTTCGTGAAATCCGCGACCAATATCGCGATGCTGCAAATTCAGGATACGCGGGCGCGTTGCCACTTCCTGGATATCCTGCCGGGGAGGTATGCACTGGCGGTCATTCATGATGAAAATCTGGACGGCAAGCTGGCTACGAACTGGCTCGGGGCACCCACCGAAGGCTACGGATTTTCCAACGATGTAACCGCCACACTGAGTGCGCCTTCATTCGAAGCCGCCCGCTTTGCATACGATGGGCAGAATCTGGACATGACGATCAGCCTGAATTACTGATCGAGCGATCCTGCTTTAAATAGCCTGCCAGACAGTAAAACGCCCAGCCGATTGGCTGGGCGTTTCTCGTTCGGGTCGGCGTTTCTCGTTACGAGAAGAACGCGGCGACGGCCGAGTCGAGGGTGTCGCGCATGTCCGGGTCGTCGGTGATCGGACGGACCAGGGTCATGGAGCAGGCATCGCGCGGGTCGACGCCCTTGGCGATCAGTTGGCCTGCGTAGACGAGCAGGCGGGTGGAGATGCCCTCGTCCAGCCCGTGGCCCTTGAGATTGCGCGCACGCTGGGCGATCTCGACCAGCTTGCCGGCGGTGTCGCGGTCGACGCCGGTCTCGTGGGCGACGATTTCGGTCTCGGTTTCCGGGTCCGGGTAGTCGAAGTCCAGCGCGCCGAAACGCTGCTTGGTCGACTGCTTGAGATCCTTCATCAGGTTCTGGTAACCCGGGTTGTAGGAGATGACGATCTGGAAGTCCGGGTGGGCCTCGACCAGTTCGCCTTTCTTCTCCAGCGGCAGGACGCGACGGTGGTCGGTCAGCGGGTGAATGACGACGGTGGTGTCCTGGCGGGCCTCGACGATCTCGTCGAGGTAGCAGATCGCGCCAATGCGGGCGGCCGTGGTCAGCGGGCCGTCCTGCCAGCGGGTGCCGTCCTTGTCGAGCAAGTAGCGGCCGACCAGGTCCGAGGCGGTCATGTCCTCGTTACAGGCCACGCTGATCAGCGGGCGCTGCAGCTTCCAGGCCATGTACTCGACGAAGCGGGTCTTGCCCGAGCCGGTCGGGCCCTTGAGCATCATCGGCATGCGGGCCTTGTAGGCGGCCTCGTAGAGATTGACCTCGTCGTGGACCGTGCGGTAGTAGGGCTCGGTCTTGATGCGGTATTCGTCGGCGTTCGCGTTGCTGTCGCTGGTGCCGCTCTGGGGTGATTGATCAAACAGCATGTTGCACTCTCGGATTCGCGGTTGGATGTCGGGAACGGGGCGACGCCGGCCATGTGGCCCGGCGTGATCAGCCCTTGAACTTCACCAGGCGGCTGACCTGGATGTCGGAGATGAAGACCACGCCGCTGTGCTTGTTGAAGAAGGGCGTGAAGCCCTCGAGGATCGGCTCGACCAGTTCCTCGGGTACCGCGGCGATGATCATGATCAGTACCTCGTCCTCGTTGAACATCAGGTGGCCTTCGTGAAAGCCCTGGCTGCCCTTGCCGGAGAGGTTGCCGATGATGGTATAGCCCTTCACGCCGGCGCGGTCGAGAATATCCGTGGCGAAGGCCTGGTGTTCGCCTTCCAGGATGATCTCGAGCTTCTTCAGCGGTTTGAGGTTCAGGTTGTTCATGCAGGGATCTCCTCCGCAGCAGGTTGATCGGTCGCGTCTTGCTCGGCGGTGGGCAGGGCCTCCTGTCGCCACTCGCCGTCGACGAATCGGTGCAGTCGGCCGGTCTCGGGATCGAGGATCACCGCCAGTACCCAGCCGTTCTTCACCAGGCTCTTGACCCCGGAAACGCCGTCGATCGCCGCGCGGGCGTGTTCGAACGGGGCCTCGATGACCGTGAGCAGGCGTATGGGGTCATGGTACGGCAGACCATCATAGAGCACCGTCTGCGAGGGCAGGCCGGTGCGCAGGTCGGATAGGTTGCCGGTGACCACGCCGAGACGGCAGGCGACGTTGTGGTAGGCCTTGCTGCCGCTGCCGTAGTGCTCGTTGTCGACCGCCGAGAAGTAGTGTTCCATGTTGATCCACTGGCCGACGACCAGCGGGCCGGTGAGGATGCTCTCGAGCAATCGGCCCTTGGGGTCGACGCGGTAGTCGTAGGACTGCAGGAAGGTGCGGCCCTCCAGGTCGGTCGCCTCGGTCAGGTGACGGCGGCCGATAATAAAGCCGGCATTGCGCGCAAGACCCCACTCGGGGCGCACCTGGGTCCAGTCGACCGTGTTGCGCTTGGCCTTGCGGGCCGCCTTGACCGCATCGAGCTCCGGCTCGACATCCGGCTCCAGGGTCTGAAGGCGCTCGGTGGCGGTGCGGCGCATGCCTGCGCGCAGGCCGTTACGCAGTCGTTCGAGGTAGACGAGGTGACTGGCCGGCAGCAGGTCGAGATCGTGCAGCTTGACCTCGTCGGAGGTGGTGTTGTGCATTGCCGGCAGGAACCAGGCGTCGTCGGGGATATCGATGCCTTCCGTGCGCAAGCGGCGGCGAATCTCCGGCTTGTTGCCCATGTGCGCCAGTACCCGCGCGCTGACCAGCCCGTGACTGCCGCCACAGGCGCCGCAATCCAGCGCGGACTCGTAGGGGTTGTTGTCCGACTGGCTGCCGTGGCCGGTGAGGATGATGAAACGCGAGAACTGCTCGGTCAGGCCGATCGAGCGCAGGGCCTGGGCGACGAAGAAGGTCTGCTCGTCGAGCGAGAAGCCGATCCGGCCCAGGCGCTCGAGCTGCATCTGCGCGTAGGAACGGTTGATGCGGTAGTCGGTCTGCAGCGTCTTGATGAACTTGGATTCGGCGCTCTCGCTCAGGGCAAAGTCGCGCGCAAAGCTCGTCTGACCGGCGTGGTTTTCCATCGCCGCCTCGCGCAGTTCGCGAATCGTCGTATCCGTGATCGATTCGCGTTCAATGCCGAACTCATGGTGGATCGCCTTGACGATGATCACGCGCTGCAAGGCACGGACCACCGAGTCCGCCTGCTCGCGGGTGAGCTTATCGACCATCAGGCGGGTGGAAGGCTTGTCCGCCTCGATCTTGTTGCGCCAGCGGTTGTACGCCGCCGGGGCGATGGTCTTGCCGATCATGTCGAAGCCGAACAGCAGGCCGATTGCCTCGACCGTAAAGTAGGGCGAGAGCACCGAGTGCTTGAGATCGTGGAGCACGTGCTCGGCCGAGGAATACAGGTCGGTATCGAGCTTCTCCGCGCCGGTGGTCACTTCGAGCACGAGGTTCTTGGGTGTGAGCAGGACCGGGCAGAGGTGATCTTCGCTGCCCTTGCCCAGCGCGATGAAGCTAACCGGCACGCCGAAAAAGCCGGCGATACCGTAGGTCTGGTAGTCACCGATGGTCTCGAGCTGACGGCGGATGCGCTCGGAGCGCACGTCGATGCAGAACAGCATCTGGGCGAACGGGCGCTTGTCGCGCGGCTCGGCGGCGGTGAGGCGTAATTTGCCCAGCATCGAGCGGCGATAGGTCGCCTCCATGGCCTCCAGCCACACCATGCCCTCGCGCCTCTCGAACGCGGCCAGCTCGTCGAGCACCTCGACCAGCCGATCGCGATCCAGGTCGCGGAAGGTCTCCGGCGCACCGGCCAGCTCGGCCAGTTCGTCAAGGGCACGGGCCTGTCGCTCGCCCTCGGCACGGCGCTTGGTCGGCAGGTAGCGGGTGAGCAGGCTGGCGACTTCGGCGGGCTTGCCGCGGGCGACCACGTTCTCGACTGCCTCGGCATGGGCCGGCAGCACGCCGCCGGTGAACAGTTCGTGGCGCAGGTAGCACTCGGCCGGGCGCTCGGTGATCAGTGCCTCGAGCGCTTGGCGATCACCCGGCATCTTGCGCCGGCGGGCGTGCTCACGGATCAAGGAGAGGGCCAGCACCAGCCGAATGGCGAGGAAGTCGACCAGGTCGGCCGGGTATTCCTGCGCCCAGTGGTAACGGCTGGCGGTCGAGCGCCAGCGGATGAAGCCCGCCCAGCCGTGCATGTGCGTGAGTTCGCGGACGATCAGGTCCTGCCAGACGTCCTCCGGGATGCCCAGCTCATCGAGGATGTAGGCGATGATCCCCTCGGGGGTTTCGCTCTGCACCAGGATCTTCTGGATATGCAGCCCGCGCAGGAACAGGCGCAGGTTGCGGCGCGCCAGGGCACTCCAAGCGGTAAATAGACCCTGTTCGCGCCCCGGCATCTGCCAGGCCGATTGCCCCTCGTCGAAGAAATCGAGGCAGGTCTTGATCAGGAGCTCGTCGAGCGTCTCGCCGATGCGCGTGCCGTACAGGAGATCCAGTGCCTCGTAGAACGGACGTTCAGCCGGGAAGCAGCCGCGCAGGCGCTCGGCCAACGTCTCGACATTCATCGACGCCGGCTGGTCGGCATGGTCGTGCAGGGCGGCGGCAACGTCGTCGAGATCGGCGACGGTGCGCTTGGTGACCACCGGATCAGGTCGCTCGGTCAACAGCGTGCAAAGCAGATCCTGCCCGCCGATCGCCTGCAGGGCCGGGCGCTTTTCGAGCGCAGCCGCCACGCTGGCCTCGATGGTGTCGCGGTCGACGCGGCCCTCGTTGAACAGGCGCTGGTAGTCGGCGCGCGGCAGGAAACCACGGCCGTGGAACAACTCTTCACCACGCTCGACCGCCTCGGGGAAGGGCAGGTCTTCCAGCCCGTGCAGCGGGTTGTGGTGGATGAAGGTGCGCATCGGCCAGAAATTGGGGATCGGCTCGGCGGCCATGTGCACCATCGAGCGGATCTTCAGCCCGCGTCCGAGGGAAAGGGTCATACAGCACCTCCTGTCCAGATCAGGCCGGCGGCCACCATCATCACGACCAGCCCGGCGACCAGCCACGTGGTCGAGCGGGGCAGGTCGTCGGCGATCGGGCCGCTACGCGGGCCGAATATCGTGCCTTGCAGCAGGCGCGCACCCGCCCAACTCCATAACAGCCAGGTCACCAGGATGCCGAGGGCAACCCCGAGCGTGGCACCGCTGAGCACGGACAGCAGGGCGAAGAACCCCGGGAACAGCGGCAGGGCCATGGCCGCGAGGGTGACCACCGCGATCACGCCGGACAGCCGCGGCAGGTCGCGCGCCAGGCCACCGTGCAGGCCGGTATAGGCCGCTTCCAGCCGCCGGGCCAGCGCATCGCGCACCAGCAGCATCAGCACCGGTGCGACCGTCATGGCCAGCGTGAAGGCGATCAGGTCGGCAGCGGTGGGCCCCTGCATGACGAACAGCCACACCAGCGGCCAGGCGGAACTGGCCAGCATGGCGGCCCACCGGCCGACCTCGCGCACGGTAAGCATCCGGAAGGCGTAGAAGATCGCGCTTAAGGTCGCCCAGGTCGCCAGCACCGTGCCGGCCGGGGCGAGATCGCCCCACAGGATCAGGGCGACGCCGATCTGCGGCCAGACGATGAACAGTGCCAGACGCGCAAACGGGTTGGTGGTGCCGGCGGCCAGCCGATTGAACACGAGGCTGGCCGGGAACAGCGGCAGGAAGAACGCCGCGAGGATGATCAGCAGACCGGACATATCAACTCCACTTCAACCAGACGTTCAGGCGCTTGGAGAAATCAAGCAGGGTGACCGTCATGCGGTCGTAGACATCGGCGACGTAGAACTCGCGCGAGAACAACGAATACAGCGTTAGCCGGGCGTTGCCGTGACCTTCGTCGATGCGCTGGCGACGCACGTTGGTGAGATACGCGCCCATCCAGCCGAGCACCACGATCAGTGCCAGCAGGATCACCAGCATGTCGAAGGTGACCGCATCGATGCCGGCGGCGTGATAGAGCGCGTTGCGGAAGACCTCGTCTGGGTAGAGGAAGGTCTCGAAGCTGTGGCCGACGAAGCTGTACCCCACCACGATCAGTGCGAACGAGAGGATGATCAGCGCCATCATGCGCACCGGGTTTTCCGAATCCAGGCGGTGGGTGGCGAACAGTACCTGCACGCCGGTGATCCAGCCGAAGAACAGCAGCACGATCGCGCCCTGTTTCTGGAAGAAGTCCTCGGCGACCCAGGCGTGGGCCATCACCAGGATGACCAGCGGCACGATCAGGGTCACCGCCCCGATAATCAGCCAGGGCAGGCGGGCCGGGGCGGACTTGCGCTCGACCAGGAAGTCGTAGAGCGGGTCGTTGGGCACGCCGTCGTGCTTGCGCGCCGCGCCGATCACGTTGCCCGCGCCGAGGAACATGGTGCCCTTGAACAGGCCATGGGCGATCAGGTGGAAGATCGCCAGCGCAAAGGCGCCCGCGCCGGTCTCCATGATCATGAAGCCCATCTGACCCATGGTGGAGTAGCCCAAGGATTTCTTGATGTCGTTCTGCGTGAGCATCAGCACCGACCCGATCAGCGCGGTGACCAGGCCGACCACGAACAGCAGGTGCAGGATCTCGCCGCTGTGGACGAACACCGGCGCGAAGCGGTTGATGATGATGCCGCCGGCGTTGACGATGCCCGCGTGCATCAGTGCCGAGACCGGCGTCGGGCCTTCCATGGTGTAGGGCAGCCAGGTGTGCAGCGG
Source organism: Halothiobacillus sp. (assembly GCA_016278265.1). GTDB lineage: Bacteria > Pseudomonadota > Gammaproteobacteria > Halothiobacillales > Halothiobacillaceae > Guyparkeria. The sequence continues at coordinate 447,292 of JADQCE010000001.1, forward strand.
GAACTGGGCGGACTTGGCGAACGCCGACAGTGCGACCAGGAACGCCACCGTGCCGGTGACCGGCAGATCCATGAACGTGCGCACGTCCGGCATCTCGGCGATGCGCTCGAAGAGGGTGGGGAAGTCGAGCACGCCGTAGGCCTGGAATAGGATCACGGCGGCGAGCACCAGCGGCAGGTCACCCAGTCGGTAGGTGATGAACGTCCAGAAAGCGTACCGCTGCGCAGTGGGCGGCTCGGTGTTGTGTGCGAGCAGGAAGTAGAGCACCACGCCGATCAGGTGCCAGGCGATCAGCAGGGTGATCAGGTCGCCGGCCATGACCATCAGCAGGATCGAGCCGGTCATCACGTCGAGCAGCATGAAGAACCGGCCGTAGCCCGGCTCCTCGATCATGTAGCGGACCGAGTAGATGTGGACCACGAGACTGATGCCGGAGACCACCAGCGCCATGATCGCGCTCAGCGGGTCGAGCTGCAGGCTGCCCCAGCCATTGGCGAGGCCCATCCACTGCGGGCCGGTGTCGCCGGCGATGTAGGCGGTTAGCTGGAACGCCGCGACCACCACCACGAGGAGGTTGATGCCGACACTCAGTCGCGCCACCCGCTTGCCCATCCGGCCACCCAGCAGGTGCACCAGCAGAGCAGCCAGGAAGGGCAGCAGGGGTATCAGCCATTGCAGTTCGATCATCGTCTCACCCTTTACGGTACCGCCGGCCGATTGCCGGGCCGTTCATTCCCGATTGTTGTTATGCCCCCGACCCGTGAGCGGCAGGATGAGCCAGACAGGGGGCGGGTCGAGGGCGCGGCACCATGCCGCATCGTTCGCCTTGTGCCTGCGCTACTTGGTCATCGACAGGTACAGCGCCGGCAGCTTCTCCGGCAGTCGAGAGACGTGGTCGAGCACCATGAAGTTCTTGGGCCCGAACACGCGTGAGACGTACTCGTCGGCATGCGGGTCGAGGGTCACGCAGAAGGTCTCGACCCCCTGACGGTGCAGTTCCTCGACGGCCTTCCTGGTGTCGTGCCGCAGGTACTGCGGATCGCGCACATCGTTATCCGAGGGTTCGCCGTCACTGAGCAACAGCACGAGCTTGCGTTGGCTGGGACGCTGGCGCATCACGGCACCGGCATGGCGCAGCGCGGCGCCCATGCGCGTCGACAACTGACCGGTCATGCCGGCCAGGCGCGCCTTGGCCTTGTCGCCGTAGGGCTCGCCGAAGTCCTTGAAGCGGTAGTACTCGACGTCGTGGCGGCCGTTGGAATCAAAACCGTGGATGGCGAACGGATCGCCCACCCGGTTGATCGCGTCGGCCAGCAGGGTGGCCGCCTCGCGGGCCAGATCCAGCACGGTGGTCTCCTCGTCGCCGCGGCCAATCGCGTCGTTGGTCGACTCGGACAGGTCGATCAGCAGCATCACCGACAGGTCGCGGACCTGCAGGCGGGTGCGGATGCCGATGCGAGGATCGGGTGTCTGACCCATACGGATGTCGATCATCGCGCTGATCGCGGCGTTGATGTCGATCTGGTCGCCGTCCTCGACCTTCTTCTCGCGCACCACGCCCTGTGGCTGGATGCCCTCGATCAGGTATTTGAGCCGCCGGACCAGCGGCTTGTGGCGCTCGAGGATCGCGTCGATCGACTCGGGATCGCCCTCGACCGGGCGCTTCTCGTTGATCGTGGTCCAGTACGGGCGCTCGAGCTGGGACATGTAGTCCCACTCGTGGTAGTGCACCGGCGAGAGTGTGCGGTCCTCGGCGAAGATGTCGGAATACTTGCGCCCGTGGTTGTCGTATAGCTCGGTGCCCAGTACCCAGACCTCGTCGGCGTCCTCGGCGGAGATGTTCTCGATGTCGAGCGAGTTGAGCATCTCCAGCAGGGATACGTAACGACGCTTGTCGTCGATGCTGCCCTCGCGTTGGACTTCCATCGCCGACTCGGGCTTCTCGAACAGGAAGCGATTGTCGTCGCGGTAGGGGATGCTGGGCACGTCCTGGCTGGGGCTGAAGTGCAGGCCCAGCTGCTCGGCCCGATCGGCGAGCGCCAGGCCGGCGGCGCGGACGCGCTCGTAGTCCTCGAGATCCTCCCGGATCGAGTTCACCGCCTCGCGCGCCTGGGCGATCAACGGATGGTCGTCGGCGTAGCTCGGGTCGAGCAGGGCGAGGGCGAGGCGGTCGAGCAGCGGGCCGACGCGCTCGGCATCGGTCTCCTCGTGGCGGTTGACCGCGATGCGCGCGATACGCGTCCACAACGGTGCCAGTCCGGGGAAGTCCTTGCCGGCCAGGGTTTCGACGCGCGCGTCCTCCATCAGGCCGATGAAGGTCTGCTGGAGCTTGGAGGCCTCTTCCGACTCGGCATCGAAGCCCGAGTAGATCATGTGCGCGGCGGCGTGGGCGGCCGATGCGCGGTAGAGGTTGACGCCATCGACCGACGAGTCGTCCCGGTCGACGTAGTCGTCGAAGGCGTCGGGCAGGTTGATGAACGGCCCCTCGATGAACGGCCGGTAGCCCTGGCGGCTTTCGAAATCGCCCGAGGTGGGTCGCAGCAGGAAGTTGCGTGCCCACAGGGCTCGCAGGTACATCACCAGGCGGCGCTGCACGTCGACGAACAGGGTGCCGCGGCGCTCTTTCTGCAGAACGGCCTGGGCATCGGGGCTGGAAAGGCTGAAGTAGGCGTCCAGCGCCTCGAAGTCGGTGCGGTGGGCGTTGATGCCCCAGGTCGCCCAACGTCGCAGCCCACCCAGCGTAAGTACCTCGAGCAGATGGTCGAGCTGCGTAAGCATGGGGCGCAGGGCACGCGGCGCCTGTGCCAGGATGTAGTTGACCAGTGACAGGTACTGCTGGAACAGCGAGGCTTCACCTAGGCGGTTCGCGGCCACCGGGGCGGTGGAGAACAGCAGGACGAGCACCGCCGCACTGGTCTTGGAGAACATCTTGATCGCCATCGAGAGCAGCTCGAAGGCGGTATCGGTGCCGAGCTCCCGTGCCACCTGGGGGGTGGCCTCGATGTAGGCGAGGACCAGTTCCTCGCCCCGACCCAGCGATTGCAGGCTGATCGCGCCCTCGAGGTAGGCCTCGAGCGCACGCGGCGCGAACACCCGCGAGGCGTCCACCCAGTGGATCTCGAGGATCTCGCGCGCGGATTCGCTCAATTCGTTGAGGCGCTCCTGGTCTTCTAGCCGTGCACTCGTCATGACATCGATCGTGGCTCTGCTGGTGGCAAGGAAGAAAGCGGGCCGGCACTAGGCCGGCCTGAAGGCAGAATTAGTCCGGCCAGACGCGGTGCGGGTGCAGCGGCTGCTCGCCCAGACCCGGCGCCTTCTTCGGCTTGGTGGCCGGCTTGCGGGTAGTCGAGGACTTGGTCGTGGTGCTCGACTTCGCGGCGGGCTTCTTGGCTGCCGTCTTCGTCGCCGGTGCCTTGCGGGCCGGGGTGCTGCCCTTGGCCGGTGCCTTGCGCGCGGTGGAGGTGGACGCCGCCGACTTGCTCGCGGTGTTGCCTGCCGCCGCTGTCTTGCTTGCCGTGCTGCTGGTCGCGGCCGGCTTGGATTCGGTCTTGGGGGTCTCGGTCGGCTTGGACTCGGACTCTGACTTCACGCTGGCGCTCAGTTTGTCTTCCAACTTGCTCATGGTGACGTTACCTCGTCGATGATGTTCTCGATTTCGTCCACCGCCGCACGACCACGGCCGCCAAGCTGGTAGACGCTCACTCCCTCCACGACCGCCGTTCGATAGGCGGCCCGACGGCGGACGGCCGCCGGGAGGACGGGCAAGCCAAGCCCCGCGACGGCATTTTGCATGGCACGGGTCATGGCGCTACGCGGTTCGGTCTGGTTGAGCAACAGAGCCGCGGAAAGGGATTTGTTGCCGCTCTCGCGCGCCTGGTTCACCGCCTTGACGGTGTCGGCACTCGCCCAGAGGTCCAGCGGCGAGGGGAGAACGGGGATCAGGACCTGGTGACTGTGAAGCAGCAACTCGATGGTCACGTTCATGTCCAGCGAGGGCGGGCAGTCGACGATCACGTAGTCGCAATGCTGGCGTGCCGCCGCGAGGTTGGCATGGGCATCGTCGTGTTCGTCGAACAGGCGGGGCAGGCCCGATTTGGCCTCACCCCAGCCTGACCAGTGGCGCAGGGCCCCCTGGGGGTCGGCGTCGATCAGACCGACTTCCGCCCGCCGGGCGAGCCCGGAGGCCAGGTTGATCGACAGCGTGGTCTTGCCACAGCCGCCCTTGAGGTTGGCCAATGCGATGACGTGTGCGGCCATGGTGTCACCCTCCTTGATGGGGTCAGCCTGCCTGGTTAACCCGTCTGGGTCTGCTCGGCCAGTTTTGACGCCTGCTTGGCGAAGCGTACCTCGAGATCGCCGAGTGTCTCCTCGAGCGGGGAGACATTGACGCTGACCTGGGTGCGGTCGAACTGCAGGCTGGGGTGGTAGCCCATTTCCTCGGAGATCTCGGCGAGACGATCGAGGAAATCACGCGTCTGCGAATACTCCTCGAACTCGAATTTGCGGATCAGCATGGGGGGGCGCTTCTGGGTCTGCCAGCCGTCCACCTGGATGTCGGTCGTCTCAACCATGTGCGTTCTCCCTGAGAACTCGTGTTGCCTAACCGCCGAGCCGACGGACGTGTTCCAGCTCTTCGTTGAAGAGGTGGGCGAAGAGGGCGCCAGTCTCGTCCGGCTGGAATCGCCGGAACCAGTTGGCCGCCTCCTCGTAGAATCGAACGGTCTCCCATTCCTTGGCCCGACCAAGCGCCAGGAGTTCCTCCGGGTCGCGACCGGGGCGGACCGGGTCGAGGGAGAGCGCCGGCGGGGCGAACCCCAACACCAGCATCTGCCGCGTGACGAGATCGGCGTGCCCCATTTCTTCGTCCGACAGGCCGTAAAGTTGTTCGGCCAGCGAGTGCTGGCCCCAGAGCGATGCCAACGAGGCACGGGTGGCATGCTGCTGGGCGGATTCCATTTCCAATTCGAGGGCTCGTCCAAGTAGCCCGATCACACGCGAATTCGATCGCATGATCATGGTGAAACCCCTCAGAGCATAGGGTCAGCGGCGTTTACGCGTCCGTGGAGGGGACGCACCAGGAGGACTCGCAATGGGCGGCATCCTCCGGCAGGATCAACTCGACCTCACCATGCACGCGGGCAATGATGTGGGCCGCCACCAGGCCGTCGCCGACGCGCTCGCAGGCATCGGCGCCGGCACGAACGGCGGCGTTCACGGCACCGGTCTCACCGCGCACGAGAACGGTGACGTAACCGCCACCGACAAACGAGCGGCCGATCAGCCGCACGTCTGCGGACTTGGTCATCGCGTCCGCTGCCTCGATGGCAGGGACCAGACCGCGCGTTTCGATCATGCCCAGTGCAGTACCGGAATTAGCCATTTGATGAACCCTCGGGTCGGTCAATCCAACAAGAGCCGTCAGCACTCATGTCTAAACGGCTCCTGATAAAAAATTGGGTTGGCAGACAGGGTCGTGCCACGAGGACACGACCACAGGAGCCTGCTCAAATTACCCGGAATTAGGCGTCCGGGGTTTTCGGCAGAATGTTCTCTACCTCGCCATGTACGCGAGCAATGATGTGGGCGGCTACCAGGCCGTCACCAACACGCTCACAGGCATCAGCGCCAGCGCGAACGGCAGCGTTGACTGCGCCGGTCTCACCACGGACCAGAACGGTCACGTAGCCACCGCCGACGAATTGACGACCGATCAGGCGAACCTCGGCAGCCTTGGTCATGGCGTCAGCCGCTTCGATTGCCGGCACGAGGCCGCGCGTTTCAATCATTCCCAGTGCGATACCAGATACATCAGCCATTTGAGTTACTCCCAAGCTTTAGTTAAATCAGTCGGCGACGTCAGGACGCCGACATTACGTAAATCCGCCTTAGGCTTCCACGGCTTTCGGCAGGATGTTTTCTACTTCGGAATGGACACGCGCGATGATGTGCGCAGCAACCAGACCATCACCAACGCGCTCACAGGCATCGGCGCCAGCGCGAACGGCAGCGTTGACCGCGCCGGTCTCACCACGGACCAGAACGGTCACGTAGCCACCGCCGACGAATTGACGACCGATCAGGCGAACCTCGGCAGCCTTGGTCATGGCGTCAGCCGCTTCGATTGCCGGCACGAGGCCGCGCGTTTCAATCATTCCCAGTGCGATACCGGATACATCAGCCATCTTGTCTCTCCTCTCGAACGACTTGTTTAAACAGAAAACCGAATGTCAGCAAGGATCCCAATGATCGATGATGCCGACTATTGTCAGATCCGTCTGGATCTCGGGATCCGGGAGCGCCAACCGGGCGGCAGAACCGCTGACGGTGACGACCCATTTACCCTCTGGTGCCCCGACCGGGTCGGCCGCGACGTTGAGGCTGCCGGATTGATCGACCAGCACCCTCATGGAAACGTGTTTCAACCCGGGAACGCGCCGCGTGGCCACAAGGTCGGAACGTACCTGCATGATCTCCATGTCACTCAGCAGACCATTGGTCGATGATCCCGACGATGGTCAGGTCGGACGGGTAGGACTTGCTACCAGCCGCTTCCCGAGCCGCCGAGGAGCCGACGCAGATCACCCAGTCACCCGGGATACAGCCGATCGCGTCCACGGCCACCTGCGGCGTGCCGCCCGGCTTGTCGGTGACGACCAGGAGCGGGCGGTGGCCCAACTCGCCGATCCGGTTGGTCGAGACCAAGGTCTTTTCGACCCGCATGATCTTCATGCCTGAGAAACCTCTTCAATTTCGCTGCCGGACAGGCGGTCCTGCACGGTCAGCTGGAAATACAGCATGTCCTGTTCATCCAGCTCCGAGTGACGCTCGCGGATCGCATCGCAGACCCGCCGCGCCCGGGCCACGGCCCGTTCGCGCCCACCCGGAACACGACCGTCGTAACGGAAGTGGATGGCAATCGGGATGGGAAGTCCGTGGCTCACGTTGAGCTTGCGGAAAATCTTGATCCCGACGTCCAGGTCGTTCGTGTTTTCTTCCACCGTGTGGAGGTGCGCGAAATACGCCAGATTGCGCATCTGCACCTCCTCGAAGCCATCGCCGACGCTGATATAGCGCTCGGCATGGCCGATGATCTCGGCCGGGTAGCGCCCCTGATACCGCTCCGTCACGTAATCGATCTGTGACAGGTTGTTGATCAGCAGGCTGGCGACGAAGCGCCGCATGCCGTCATGCGGCTCGCCCCCGGTCGTACGCCCCCAGTCATCGGTTTCGTTGACCGAGCGGATGGCATCGTAAATGGCCAGATGGGCCGCATCGCGCTCCAGGTTCAACGTCTCCTGGTACAGGTAGGCGTTGTCGATGTATCGGTGCACGCTGACATCGCCGTTGGCGTCGGGGATGTGGACGCGAATCGCGTCCGTGTCCGTGTCGACACCAACCAGCAGGATGTCCGTGCTGGCACCACAGCAGTAGGTGTTCTCCACTGCCTGGCGGAAGGCCTGCAGCCGATCCAGTGCGGCCTCGGCTGCCTTGCGCTCGTCGCTGCCATGCGCGGCGCAGCCTTCATGGTGAGGGTCCGAGGAGCTGCCGTGGTAGACCGCGATCTTCAGATAGCGGCTACCCTCGTCAGCCCGATTCGGTACGCCCTCGCGAAACCGGCGGAGTTCGACCTCGCTCCAGAGCCGAAGATCCTCTTCGACGTCGAACAGTGCGCCGGCATACGCCTTGCGATAAGTGAACGACCAGGGCGGTAGCCGAAAGATAAACGGCATCAGGCCCTTTAGCCGTCCGTCCGAGCAGGGACTTATATCGACCGCGTGAAAGCCGCAGTCGAGAAAGAAGCTGCTCGTGGACAGCGCGTCGTCCTTTTGGTCTTCCAGTTTGCGCCCGAACTGCTTGGTAGCAGCGTTGAGCGCCTCAAAGGTGGCACTTGCGAAAAGCCCCTTCAGGTCCGGACCTTCGATCCAGCTGTCGTTGACCAAGGCCTCGTCGAAGCCATGGCCCAGCCGGTTTTGGGCCAGATCCTGGATGCGGTCGCCCAGTTCCCCGTCACGGGGCAGGGCGGCCACGTCCTTGAGAAACGGAACGATGCGATCGAACCGCTCCTTGACGGAGTCTTCGCAATACGCCAGTTGCCGATTGGCCTCGTGGTTGGTGAGCGGGTGACGACAACCGCGTTCCGGCAGCGAGGGGCAGGCCGGGTGCGCCGCCGGCTGGGGCGTGCCCGCCGGGCTGTGAAGCCCGCTGGGTGCACCCAGACCGAACGGCGCCCGACGCTGACCCAGTCGGGGCGCGCCCTGACTGCTGCGACGAAACGGCTGTTGAGTCATTTGCCCTCTCATGACAGCCACTTAGCCTCGAGCACCACCGGAGTAGGTGATCGTCGAGCCGTTCATGTCGGTACCGCTGCTGCCGGTGATCTTGGATGCCGGAACATCCGGACGCGGCACTTCACGGTTGACCCAGGCATTGCGTACGGCACCACGAGCCTCACCACGCAGGGACGGGTTACGGCCCTGGGCCCACTGACCCTCGGTACCGGTCACCGAACCATTGCGCGACCAGTCATCACCAGAGATGCGGCAGCGTTCACCACCTTCTCCCGTGACGCGCTCACGCATCTGCGTTTCAGGCGCACATTGCAGCGTGGCGTCAGCCGGAGCGGCAGCCGGGATCTCCGGTTGCGGCTCTGAGGCTGCCACCGGCTGCGCCGGCGCGTTCTGAGTCGGTGCCGGAGCAACCGGGGCAGGTGCGGGTGCCGGGGCTGCGGCCGGTGTCGGCGCAGGTGTCGGCATGATCGAACCCATCCGCGGATGCGAGGCGCTCGGCTCAGGGTGACGGAACTCCGGCGTACCCGTGATCAGTCCCATCGCCATGTTGCCGGGGCCCGTGATACGGCCACCACCCTGGTCAAAGGAACTGCCCGTGACGCGACCGCGAGCGGCGCGTGCCGGCGTGTTCACGCTGAAGTCCTCGGGGGCCGTGATCGGCTCCTGGGACGGGGCGTAAGCAGCCTGTGGCACGTACCGAGCACTCGGTTGGGTCCGCGCGGCCAGCGGATGGCTGGTCGGAGCGGCACAACCGGTGTGCAATGCGTTGGCGTAGGGCGTGCCACTGACGTAGTGGTCGTGACCGTACTCGTTGCCGGTTACCTCCTCGGTCCAACCCATCGGCGTACCGCCAATGGACTGGCCTTCGCAGGTCATCGACGTCTCGACCTTCTCAGCGTGGGGTGCGGGCGAACCCGAGCAGTAGGCATCATAGTGTTCAGTGCCGTAATACTCGGTACCGGTGACGGGCATGCACCCCCCTTGCTCGTCACCGGACATCTTTGGGTGATGGTCGACGCGCTGACCAGTCAGTCCACGACCCGCGAGGGTGTGCATGGACTGAACCTTGTCGACGCCGCCACCGCAAAAACGCGGTTCGCTGTACTGAGAACCCGTGAGACGCGAGCAAGAGCCTGGCTCGTTACCCGTCACGCGCTCGCTGCGGTCCACGAGATTACCCGTGATCCGCTCGCCGTGACGCGACTGGTCGACGCCGACCTTGTCGTAGCCCGGCTCGGGACGCGTGTCGCAGAACGACTCGTACTGCTCGAAGCTCAGGTACTGGGTACCGGAGACATTGCGGCAGGTGCCCGGCTCGTCACCCGTGACATGGCTGGAGCGGCCAATGGCGGTGCCCGACACGGCGCGACCCGTGTAGGTGTGCGTTTCCGCCACCTTCTTCGGTGCCCCGTTGATGGTCATCCGCGCTACGCCGGAATCCGCGTACTCGGACCCGGTGATCGACCGGTTTGCGCCGGTCTCCCCACCAGTGGCCCGGGCAGGACGGAACTCGTCGCTACCGGTCACACGCATCTGCTTCTCGGTCCGACCTTCCACGACCTTGTTGGCGTGGGTAGGACGGGCCTTGGTGCCGCAGAACGATTGCAGGTCTTCGCTGCTCAGGTACTCGGTACCGGTCACGGACTCGCAAGTTCCGCGCTCGTCACCGGTGACCTGGTTGGCTCGACCTACCGCGGTGCCGCTGACGCCGTGACCGCGGGCGGTCGTCGACGTGCGGACCTTCGGCGCGTTCGGCTGCGGGCGGGTGGAGCAGAACGATTCATACTGCTCGTTACCGACATACTCGGTACCGGAAATCACCCGGCAGCTGCCGGATTCGTTACCCGAAACGCGACGGCTGCGCTCCACCTGGGTGCCCTTTACCTCACGGCCGGAAATCGTGTGACCGGTTTCCACCTTTTTTGGCGCGGACGCCTCGCTGGTGGCTTCCGGCTTGCGACGTCCGGTAGGACGGCAGGACGGGGCGCTGCCCCGGCCGTACTGGCACAGCATCTCGCGATGGCGCATGGCCGCTTCGCGTCCACTGGCACTGGTGTCCAGATAACCCGGAACCTGGTAACCCACACGACCCGGACCGCCCTGCGAGGCCGGCTTGGCCGGCAACGCACGCTTGCCCTTGTTTGCCATCGCCTCACGGCGAGCCTGGCAAATCTGGCGCACGCGGTTGGCCTGGGGGCCAAGGCGGGCCGGACGCTTTTTGGCGACCGTGCAGAGCGACTCGAACGAAGCCTCATGCTCGACGGAGTCGGCCTGGGTGTCGTTGCTAGCCGGTGCCGGCTTCGACTGCGAGCGAACCTCGTCAGCGAAGGGCATCTGCTTGCGACCCGGGCCGCCCTGAGAGGCGGGCTTCGGCGGGAGTGCGCTCTTGCCGTACTTCGCCATGGCTTGGCGACGGGTACGGCAGACGGACCGCACCAGGTCCGCCTCGGAACCGTATTGACTCGGATCGGACTCGGCGAGCGAGCACATCTCGTCAACGGATTCGTCGGTGGACCCGGATGCGTGGGATTGTGAGTTGGCAGCGCCGTTGCTGCCGGAATCCCGCGATGCCGCGGGGTTCTGACGAGCGGCCGACGCGGCCTTTTTCCAGGTCGAGGTGCTGGCGTTCTTGCCGTGTGCAGACAACTGGGCACGACGGGCGCGGGACAGTTCCTTGCCGGTCAGACCGGCGAGGCTGCCGCCACCCTGAGAAGCGGCCGCGGTGTTGCCACCACGGGAAAGCTCCTCGCGTCGGGCGCGAGCTGCTGCACGATTTCTGGTTGAGTTGTTTCCAGATTGTACAGGCATGCCTGTTGTACCTCGTGTTGATGGTTGCGCTGCTCGCCCGAAGGCGGGCAGCCACATCGCTTATCAGCCGGCGCGGTAAACCACGAAGGCGATACCCTGGCTCTGGGTGAAGTTGTCATACGCAACCAGGCGAACGTGATGGCCCGGGTACTTGCGGTGGCATTCTTCGATCTCGGACAACACGTTGTCGACGTTGTCTTCACCGAAGAACGGCAGTTTCCACATGTACCAGTAGTGGTTCATCATGTTTTGCGGCTCGACGTGCTCGACGCTCGGGCTCCAGCCCTGCGCGATGGCGTACTCGATCTGAGCGCGGATCTGGTCCGGGGTCATCGGCGGCAGGTAGGAGAAAGTCTCGAACTTGACCGTCGTCTTGTAGTCCTGCATTTGGTTCATGGTTTCTTACCTATGAGTCAGATTCTGGTTAAGAAGGCCTGGATTAGCGGTTCTGGGTGTCGAGCTTGTCGACGGTGTCGAACTCGAACTTGATCTCTTTCCAGGTTTCCATGGCGATCTTCAGTTCCGGGCTGTGTTGTGCAGCCTGGGTGAGGATCTCCTTGCCTTCACGCTCTACGTCACGACCCTGGTTGCGGGCCTCGACACAGGCTTCCAGAGCGACGCGGTTGGCGGCGGCGCCAGCGGCGTTGCCCCACGGGTGACCCAAGGTGCCACCACCGAACTGCAGGACCGAGTCGTCACCGAAGATGGCGACCAGTGCCGGCATGTGCCAGACGTGGATACCACCGGATGCGACGGCGAAGACGCCCGGCATGGAGCCCCAATCCTGATCGAAGAAGATGCCGCGCGAGCGGTCTTCCGGGATGAAGGATTCACGCAGCAGGTCGATCCAGCCCAGCGTGGAGGCGCGGTCGCCTTCCAGCTTGCCTACGACGGTACCGGTGTGCAGGTGATCACCGCCGGACAGGCGCAGGATCTTGGTCAGGACACGGAAGTGGATACCGTGGGTCGGGCTGCGGTCGATAACCGCGTGCATGGCACGGTGGATATGCAGCAGCATGCCGTTTTCCTGACACCACTTGGCCAGACCGGTGTTCGCGGTGAAACCGCCGGTGATGTAGTCGTGCATGATGATCGGTGCGCCAATTTCCTTGGCGAACTCGGCACGCTTGTACATCTCTTCCGGGGTCGGCGCGGTGACGTTCAGGTAGTGACCCTTGCGCTCGCCGGTCTGGTTCTCGGCAGTCTGGGTGGCTTCCTGAACGAACAGGAAGCGATCACGCCAGCGCATGAACGGCTGCGAGTTGATGTTCTCGTCATCCTTGGTGAAGTCGAGACCACCACGGAGGCACTCGTAGACCGCACGGCCGTAGTTCTTGGCCGACAGGCCCAGCTTCGGCTTGATGGTGCAGCCCAGCATCGGACGGCCGTACTTGGACAGCTTGTCACGCTCGACCTGAATACCGTGCGGGGGACCGCCACAGGTCTTGATGTAGGCGATCGGGAAGCGAACATCTTCCAGACGCAGGCCACGGATGGCCTTGAAGCCGAATACGTTGCCGACCAGCGAGGTGAACACGTTGACGACAGAGCCTTCCTCGAACAGATCGATCGGGTACGCGATGAACGCGTAGAAGGCGGAGTCGTCACCGGGCACGTCCTCGATGCGATACGCACGGCCCTTGTAGTAGTCCATGTCGGTCAGCAGGTCAGTCCACACCGTGGTCCAGGTACCGGTGGAGGATTCGGCTGCAACAGCGGCAGCGGCTTCCTCGCGGTCGATGCCCGGTTGCGGGGTGATCTTGAAGCACGCCAGCAGATCCGTGTCGAGCGGCGTGTACTCCGGCATCCAGTAGGTTTCGCGGTAATCTTTTACGCCCGCGCTGTAACTTTTGTTCGCCATAGCGATCCTCCGGAAGGGTAAGGTTGGCATTGGGTTTGGGATCGACCTAGGGGAAGGCCCCCTCTTTCGTCTCGGTCGATACTATACGTCCAGCGACCATCAAAGCAATTCAAAATAAGTGATGTTCACCATAAAGAAAGCCTTATGGGTTAGCCGATGATTCGATTCACATTGCACCAGCTGCGCGTCTTCAGCGCCGCGGCCGAGCTCCTCAACTACACCAAGGCAGCCGAGAAGCTGCATCTTACCCAGCCCGCGGTCTCGATGCAGATTCGTCAACTGGAAAACAATGTCGACCTGCCGCTGTTCGAGCAGACCGGTCGACAACTGTACCTCACGGATGCCGGTCGGGAGCTATACGGCTACGCGCAGCGCATCCTCGAGGTGATTGCCGAGGCCGATGAGGTGCTGGAAGGCATGAAAGGCGTGCATCGCGGTCACCTGCGGGTCAGCGTCGCGAGTACGGCAAACTACTTCGTCGCCCGTCTGCTGGCCGATTTCTCCAAGCGCTACCCGGGGGTATCGATCAGCCTGGACGTGACCAACCGGCAGAGCCTGCTTCGGCAACTGGCTCACAACGAGACCGATATCGTGATCATGGGCGAGCCGCCCACCGATGCCGATCTGCATTCCGAGGCCTTCCTGGAGAATCCGCTGGTGGCGATTGCCGCGGCGGATCACCCGTTGGCCGATCGTAAGGCAATCGCGCTGGAGGAGTTGGCCCAGCACCGGTTCGTGCAACGCGAGTCGGCTTCCGGCACACGGGCAGCGATCGAGCGTTACTTCGAGGAACACGGCCTGGCGGTCAAGCCGGGGCTGGAAATGCGGTCGAACGAGGCAATCAAGCAGGCGATCGAGGCTGGCCTGGGCGTGGGTATCGTCTCGCAGCACACGCTGGAACTGGAGCTGGAGACGGGGAGGCTGGTGATTCTGGACGTCGAGGGGCTACCGATTATCCGCCACTGGTACATGGTCCAGCGCCAGGGCAAGCGCGACACGCCGGTGATGCGCAGCTTCCACGATCACGTGCTCGAGCAGGCCGAGCGCCAGGTGCGTCTACCCAAGACGAACTGAGCTTCACTCATTCCTAACGCTGCTGGCGTTCTTCCTCGCGGACCAGTGGTGCCCAGAACGTCCGCAGGGCACCGATCGGCACGGGCTCGCGCGCGTTGAGAAACGGCTCGGCACTGGTGACCAGCACCGGGTGGCGCTCGGTCATCTGTTGCATCCAGTGGATGTCGCGGTAGGAGAGGTAGTCCCGGCTGAAATGGGCCGGCAGGGCTGCCCACTTGGCAACGGTAGCCGCGGGTGCGAGTGCGAGCCAGACGGCCATGGCGATCAGCGGCACGCCCACCCAGGGATGACCATATTGCGCCGTGTCGGCCAGCAGGGACCATTGGAGCATGAAGAGTGCGCCGGTCAGCGCGATCACGCTGGCGTAGATCCAGCGGTGATTGAGGGCAATGTCGTAGACGTCTACCAGTCGGGCAATCAATTCGGGCTGGTAGTCGAATTCGTCGCGCAGATTGAGTGACGGCTGGGTCATCACGGACTCCGGGTTGCGTGTTCCAGCAGTGCGAAAATAATCGCTCCGCAGAATTCGGGAAGCCCTTCCCATTTAAAGATAGTCGATTAATGGTTTCCAGTCAGGCCGGAACGCGATCGAACACCAGGTACTGATAGGCGTAGGGGTTGCGATCGTCCGGCTCGTGGCGCGTGGCCTCAGTAAGCTTCCACTCGTCGGGCACATAGACCGGGAAATGCGCGTCGCCCGCGACTTCCACTTCCACCAGCGTTAAATACATCCGGTCGGCGCGGGGCAGGTACTGGTAATAGATGTTCGCCCCGCCCATCACCATCGCCTCCTCGCTCTCGTCGAGGTGCGCCTCGGCCTCGGCGAGGGCGGCATTGAGCGAATGCACCACGATCACCCCCTCGGCGGTAAAGCCTTCGTCGCGGGTGACCACGATATTGGTCCGTCCGGGGAGCGGCTTGCCGATCGAGTCGTAGGTCTTGCGCCCCATGATTAGGGGCTTGCCCATGGTCAATTGCTTGAAGTGCTTGAGATCGGCCGGTAGCCGCCAGGGGAGCTGGTTGTTGCGACCGATGACCTGGTTGCGGGCCATCGCGGCGATGAGACTGACGCGCATGGGGGGTTCCTGCCTCGCGGCATGGTGATGAAGTGGAGTCAACTTGGCAGTCTAGCCCAAACACCGTGCCCGATCACCTCATGCTGCCCGTCCTAGGGCGATCTTGCGGCGACGTTTCCCGATTCCACGGGGCGACCTTGCTCTACACCGCGACCTTGGCCTTGATATGCGGGTGTGGGTCGTAATCGGTCAGTTCGAAATCGTCGAACACGAAGTCGTCGATCGTGCGCCGTTCCGGGTTGATGCGCATCGTCGGGAGCCGGCGTGGCTCGCGACCGAGCTGCTCGCGCGCCTGCTCAAGATGATTGTGGTAAAGGTGCGCATCGCCGAGCGTATGGACGAATTCGCCTGGCTCGAGATTGCAGACCTGAGCGATCATCATGGTCAGCAGGGCGTAGCTGGCGATATTGAACGGCACACCGAGGAAGATGTCCGCGCTGCGCTGGTAGAGCTGGCAGGAGAGCTTGCCGTTCGCCACGTAGAACTGGAACAGTAGATGGCAGGGCGGCAGGGCCATCTCGGGTACGTCGGCCGGGTTCCAGGCCGTGACGATCAGCCGGCGTGAGTCCGGGTTGGCCTTGATCTGCTCGATCACCTGGCCGAGCTGGTCGATGGTGCCGCCGTCGCGCGTCGGCCAGGAGCGCCACTGCGCCCCGTAGACCGGCCCGAGATCGCCGTTCTCGTCGGCCCACTCGTTCCAGATGCGCACGCCGTTGTCCTGCAGATAGCGGACGTTGGTGTCCCCGCTGATGAACCACAACAGCTCGTGGATGATCGAGCGCAGGTGCAGCTTCTTGGTGGTCAGCGCCGGGAAGCCCTCTGACAGGTCGAAGCGCATCTGGTGGCCGAAGACGCTGCGCGTGCCGGTGCCGGTGCGGTCGTCGCGGTCCACGCCGTGGTCGAGGACGCGCTGCATCAGGTCGAGATAGGCCTTCATTTGGAACTCGCGGTCGTCTGGGTGTGAGCGGGGCGATCCATGATACCGCGCCGATAGGCCCATGCCAGCAGCGCGATCCCGGCGAGGATCATGGGGGCGGACAGTACGTGTCCCATGGTCACCCAGCCGCCGGCGAGGTAGCCGATATGGGCGTCCGGCTCGCGGACGAATTCGACGCCGAAGCGGAACACGCCGTAGCCGAGCAGGAACAGCCCCGAGACGGCCATGCGCGGTCGCGGCTTCATGGAGAAAAGCCACAGCAGAACGAACAGTACCAGCCCCTCGAGCGCCGCCTCGTAGAGCATCGAGGGATGGCGCGGCTCGGGGCCGGCGCCCGGGAATACCATGCCCCAGGGCAGGGTGGTGGGGCTGCCCCACAGCTCGGCATTGATGAAGTTGCCGATGCGGCCGAAGAACAGCCCGATCGGCACCAGCGGCGCGATGAAGTCCGTGACGGTGAAGAACGCCAGCCCCTGGGCGCGGGCGTAGAGCGCCATGGCCACCAGGACCCCGAGCAGGCCGCCGTGGAAGCTCATGCCGCCGTCCCAGATGGCAAACAGCGACAGGGGCGAGTCAATCAGCATGCCCGGCTGGTAGAAGAGCATGTAGCCGATGCGACCGCCCAGGATCACGCCCAGCGCACTGTAGAAGAGCAGGTCGTCGACCTGCACCGAGCTGATCGGCCAGTCCGGGCGGCGGGCGCGCAGCCGGGCGAGCGCCCAGGCGCCGGCAAAGCCGAACAGGTACATCAGCCCATACCAGTGAATGGCTAGTGGGCCGATCTGCAGGGCAATGGGGTCGATGGCGGGGTAGTCCATGGGTATCCACGCGATTGTGAAACGGCCTAGAGTCTACCAGTATGGAGCGAGCGATCGCCGACCATCCATTCCCCCGACGGGAGCAAGCTTCGATGACCAATCCGCGCCTGCTCGAATCGACCAGCCCTTACCTGCAGGCCCATGCCGACAACCCGGTCGACTGGTATCCCTGGAATGACGAGGCGCTGAGTCGTGCGCGCGAGGAGGATCGGCCGATCCTGCTGTCGATCGGCTACGCCGCCTGCCACTGGTGCCACGTCATGGCCCGCGAGAGTTTCTCCGATCCCGAGATCGCGGCGGTGATGAACCGTTATTTCATCAACATCAAGGTCGATCGCGAGGAGCGGCCCGATCTGGACAAGACCTTCCAGACGGCGCACGCGCTCCTGAACCAGCGCGGTGGCGGCTGGCCGCTGACCGCCTTTCTCAACCCGGACGATTTGACGCCGTTCTTCATCGGCACTTATTTTCCGTCAACGCCGCGATTCGGCATGCCCGGCTTTGCCGACCTGCTCGAGCGGGTGCACGGCGTCTATCGGGAAAAACGTGACCAGACGCGAGAGCAGGGCATGGCGGTCCATCGGGCGCTGAGTGCGCCGCCGCCGGGCAGTGACGCGGTGCCGCCGGTGTCGGTGGCCGATGCCGCGCGGGCACGGCTCGAGGGGGCGCTGGATGACGAGCACGGCGGTTTGGGCGGCGCGCCGAAATTCCCGCAATTGCCGATGCTCGATTTTCTGCTCGACGAGGCGGCTGGCCGCGGTGACGATGGGCACGGGCCACTGGATCACGCCGTGGCCGCCTTGCTGGATGGCGGGCTGTTCGATCACCTCGATGGCGGCATCTTCCGCTACTGCGTCGATGCCGACTGGACCATCCCGCACTTCGAGAAAATGCTGGTCGACAACGCCCAGTTGCCGGACACCCTGTCGCGCTTTGCCTTCCTGGGGGCGGAATCAGACGATCGTCGGATCGTGATCGAGTCGTTGCTCGAACGCAGCATCGACCACTTCCTCGAGCGCATGCGCTTGGCCGACGGCACTTTCGCCGCGAGCCTGGATGCCGACACCCAGGGCGAGGAGGGCGCTACCTACCTCTGGACACCCGATGAGGTGCGGAGCGTCTTGGAGACGACCGGGCTCAATGCCGAGACCATCGACGGGTTTGTTGCCGAGTACGGACTCGACCGTCCGGCGAACTTCGAGGGCAAATGGCATCTCGCCGCGGCACGCCGCGCCCAGTGCGTTGGGGAGGTGCGACCACTGGCCGAACCCATCCGCCACGCGTTGTTGGCGCACCGTGATACCCGCCCGCAACCCAAGCGTGATGACAAGTCCCTGCTGGGCCTCAACGCCTTGCTGGCCACCGGTCTCTTGCGTGCCGGTAACCGGTTTGGGCGTGACGACTGGGTCAGCAAGGGATTCGATCTGCTCGACCGATTGGTGCCCGCGGACACCGCCGTGGCCGATTTGCCTACCGGCCACCTCGGTGGTCGTCCGTCGGTGCCGGCCTTTCTTGATGACCTCGCCTTGCTGCTGGAGGCGCAATCCGAGGCCTTCTACCGCGTGCCAGAGGCGGAGCGGCTGGCGCGCATCGAGGAGATCATCGGCACGATTACCGAGCGGTTCGCCGATGCGAGCGGTGCCTTTCGGCTCAGTCATGCCGGCCATGCGGCGCCGGTGGCCGGGCTGGTCGTGTTCACGGATGACGCCCAGCCGGCCGGCAACGCGGTGCTGGCCGATACGCTCACCCGGCTGGGCTATACGCTGGGCCGGACCGACTGGCTCGGCCTTGCCGAGGCGATCTTCAAGGCGGCAGCCGGTTCGATCGAACGTGCACCACAAGCCCACACGCGGCTGCTTGCCGCCCTGCGACGGTTCCATCAGCCCGGCACGGTGGTGGTGATCAAGGCCCGCGAGATGACGGGCTGGCAGACGGCGATCGCGACGTTGCGCCGCCGTGGGATGACGGTGGTCGCCAGTGGCAGTGATGACTTGCTGCCCGACAAGCCGTTACCGGATACCGGCGCGGGATTGGCCTATATCTGCCGCGGGACGGCCTGCTTGCCACCGGAGTCCGATCCCGAGCGGCTGCTTTTGCAGTTCGATTAAGGGAACCCTGCACGCATTGCCGGCGGCCTCTGCCGGTTGCCACGCTCCCATAGTGTCATCCGGTCATCGGATCGACATCGTCCCGTCACGACACGGCCAACTCGTCTCCCCACCCTGCGATCAGGTATTCACCGTCAGGGGAGACGATCCATGCAGCGAGACGAGGCTAGCCGGCGGGACCGGTTGAATGAATCGGGTGGGTTGACGGTGGCCTTTGCCACCACCGCGGCCGAGCGCGAGGCCTGCTACCGACTTCGTTACCGGGTGTTCGTCGAGGAGATGGGGGCGACTATCCCGCCGGGTCATGGTGGGCAGGAGCGCGACGCGTTCGACCCGCACTGTCATCACTTGATGGTGCGGGATACCAGCGGTGCGGTAGTGGCCTGCACCCGTGTGCTGACCGACACCCAGGCCTGCCTGACCGGCGGGTTCTACTCCGAGCAGGAATTCGATCTTGCCGGGATTCGCAAACTGCCCGGTCGCGTCATGGAGATCGGCCGGACCTGCGTGCATCCCGATTGGCGCCGAGGCGGCACCATTGCGGCCCTGTGGGCCGGACTGGCCCGGTTCATGGCCGACAACCGCTTCGGTTACCTGATCGGCTGCGCGTCGATTCCGATGGGCGACGGCGGGGAAACTGCTCGGGCGATTACCCACAGTCTGCTCAGTCGCCACTTGGCTCCCGCCGAGCGACGGGTGCGCCCGCGTCGTCCATTGCCGGCGTCAGGTGGGCAGGCGGGCAAATCATCGAGTCGCCTGCCGCCACTACTGAAGGCCTACATGCGTCTGGGGGCGACGGTCGGGGGCGAGCCGTGCTGGGACCCGGCGTTCGGTTGCGCCGACCTGTTCATCCTGCTGGAGAGTGCGGATCTGCAGAGTCGCTACCTGCGGCATTTCGTCGAACGCCGTCGCGCGCCGGAGCCGACGCCGACCCGGGCGACCCGGGCGCATATCGCGGCCTGAGGCCCTCAGTCTTCCGAGGCGTTGTTGCCGCAGTAGGGGGCGAGTTCGTCGACAAGTGCCTCGAGGCCGAGGCGGATCTCGCGCAGGTCGAGTTGCCGGCCGGAGGGCAGGGGCGCTTCCGGGGGTGGGGTGGCCGGCCTGGGTTCGGCGTCGGTCTTGGTTTCCTGTTGCGGGTCGAGCGCCAGCAGGTTGCCGCCACTCTGGCTGATGCGCTCGCGCATGTCGCGTACGGCCTCCAGCGCGCTGGATGACTCGCGCGAGGAGGCCTTCGGCAGGGCGGCGAGCTGTTGGCGGGCGCCGGCAATGGTGAAGCCCTGATCGTAGAGCAGGGTGCGGATCAGCCGGATCAGTTCGATGTCGTGGCGCTGGTAATAGCGCCGGTTGCCGCGGCGCTTGATCGGCTTG
This sequence comes from Halothiobacillus sp., assembly GCA_016278265.1. Taxonomy (GTDB): domain Bacteria; phylum Pseudomonadota; class Gammaproteobacteria; order Halothiobacillales; family Halothiobacillaceae; genus Guyparkeria. The sequence goes on from JADQCE010000001.1 coordinate 467,630, forward strand.
AGCGGTTCGAATTCCTGCTCCCAGTAACGCAGCACGTGCGACTTGACGTCACAGAGCTGGCCGACTTCCCCAATGGTGAAGTACCGCTTGCTGGGAATCGGCGGAAAGGTGAATTCAGTCTTGCTCTGGGCCGTCATAGGCTTCCACCAGCGACTTGAGTTTCTGGCCGGCGCGGAAGGTCACCACCCGGCGGGCAGTGACGGGAATCATCTCCCCGGTGCGCGGGTTGCGACCGGGGCGTTCGTTCTTGTCCCGCAACTGGAAATTGCCGAAGCCGGAGAGTTTGATGTCCTCGCCCGATTCCAGCACCTGTCGCAACTCTTCGAAGAAGAGATCGACGAAGTCCTTCGCCTCTCGCTTGTTGAGGCCAAGTTCGTTGTGCAGCGTTTCTACCAGATCCGCTTTCGTAAGAGCCATGTAAATCGGTTCCCGGGTTCAAGTCAACCGCGCAGCTCGACATTGTGCTGGCGGAGGTTCTCGAGTATGTGGTTGATTGTATCGGTAATTTCGTCGTCGGTGAGGGTGCGTTCGTCATTCTGGAACACGAGCTTCACCGCGAGCGACTGGTGGCCGTCGGCCACGCCCTCGCCCACGTAGCGGTCGAAGGGCTCCACATCGCGCAGGAATGCCCCGCCGGCGGCCCGGATGGCCGCAGACAGTTCATCGAAGGCAAGCGAGGTCGGGGTGACCAGCGCCAGGTCCCGGCGGATGCGCGGGAACTTCGACAGCGAGGCACTCTGTGGCAGCGGCCGCTCACCGATGCCCGTCAGCGAAAGACGGGCGGCGAAGACCGGTCCCTTGAGATCGAAGGTCTTGAGCGTGTCCGGGTGCAGCGCGCCGATTTCACCGACCGGCTGGCCATCGATCAGCACCTCGGCGGCCTGCCCGGGGTGCAACGCCGGGTGCTTGCTGGCGCGGAAGCTTAGTGCGCCCCCAAGGCCGAGTCCCTCGAGCAGGTCCTCGAGGTCGCCCTTGAGATCGTAGAAGTCGACGGCTCGCGTGGCCTGTCCCCATTGTTCGGGGGCGGCATGGCCGGTGGCGACGAACGCCAGCTCGCCCGATTCGCGCGCCGCCTCGGCGGTCGAGCCGGCAAACCGGTGACCCGTCTCGAACAGGCGGATGGCCGGTTGCTGGCGTTTCTGGTTATGGGCGACGGCCTCAAGCAGGCCCGGCCACAGGCTCTGGCGCATCACCGCCATCTGCGAGGCGATCGGGTTGGCCAGCTCGATGGCGGTGCTGCCCGGCGTGATCACCGCGTCGAGATCGCGGTCGACGAAACTGTAGGTAATTGCCTCGAAATAGCCGCGGTCGGCCATCAGCTCGCCGATACGCGAGGTGGTGTTGGCGGTGGCCGCCGGCAGGCCGATCTCCGGGGTCATGCGCGTGATCGGTGCGCGGAAGTTGTCGTAGCCGATCAGGCGCGCCAATTCCTCGAGCAGGTCCTCGGGGATGGCCAGATCGAAGCGACGGGTCGGCGGCACCACGGAGAGCACGTCGGCATCGCGCGTGACCTCGCAGCCCAGTCGGGTGAGCAGGTCGGCGGCGCGATCGGTCGCCACCGGCAGGCCGAGGCGCCGCTCGGCCCATTCCATGTCGAGGGTAATCGCGGGCGGCGCGGTCAGCTCGCGACCGCCGCTCGCCTCGATCACCGGGCCGGCCTTGCCGCCGAGCATCTCGGTGATCAGCTGGGCGGCGCGGTCGATCGCCTGGCGAGGCAGGCTCGGATCGACACCGCGCTCGAAGCGGAAGGCGGCATCGGTGGTCAGGCCGAAGCGACGGGCGCGACCGGCGACCGCCTCGGGGGTGAAGTGGGCCGATTCGAGCACGATGCGGCGCGTCTCGCTGGAAACACCCGAGGGCTGGCTGCCGATAATGCCGGCCAGCGCGATCGGGTTGCTGGCATCGGCCACCACCAGGCAGTCGTCTTCGAGGGCCAGTTCCTGCTCGTTCAGCCCCACCATTTTCTCGCCGGCCTTCGCCCAGCGCACGCGGATGTCGCCATCGAGCGTGTTGCCATCGAAGGCGTGCATCGGCTGACCGGTCTCGAGCATGACGTAGTTCAACAGATCGACGATCGGCTCGACGGTCGAGACGCCGGCGCGGCGCAGGCGCTCGGCGATCTGCAGGTCGGTATCGCCACGGGCCGGGATGTCCTCGATCACCTGGGTGAGATAGGTCGGGCAGGCATCGGCCGCCTGGATCGTTGCCGCGCGCGTCGAGTCGATGGTCGCTGCGGGCGCTTGGGTCTTGGGTGTGTTGAGTGCGGCATCGAACAGGGCGCTGCATTCCTGCGCCAGCCCGGCGATCGACAGCACGTCACCGCGGTTGGGGGTGATGCCCAGCTCGATCACGGCATCGTCGAGATCGAGCCACTCGCGCAGGTCCCGGCCCACCGGCGCATCGGCCGGCAGCTCGAGCAGGCCGTCACGGGAGCTTGCCAGGCCCAACTCGTCGGCGCCGCAGAGCATGCCGTGAGACGGCTCGCCGCGCAGCTTGGCCTTCTTGATCTTCATGCCGCCCGGCAGCGTCGCGCCCACCCGGGCGAGCGGGGCGCGTAGCCCTTCGCGGACGTTGGGCGCGCCGCAGACGACCTGCCAGGTGGTCTCGCCGTCGAACACCTCGGTGACGCGCAGCTTGTCGGCGTCCGGATGCGGACGCACGGATGTCACCTCGGCAACCACGACGTTGTCGAAGGCCGGGGCGGCGGGCTCGATGGCATCGACCTCGAGGCCGGCCATGGTCAGGCGGTGGGCCAGTTCCTCGGTGTCGACCTGGGGGTCAATCCAGGTTCTCAGCCAGTTCTCGGAAAAAAGCATCGGGTGTCAGGTCCTCGGGCCTTGGTCCGGTCGGCCACCGCGACGATGCGGGGCCGGGCACAAATCGGTTGGTCGGCCGGTCATGCCGGCACGACGGGAATCGGGTCTACTGGAATTGGCGCAGGAAGCGCAGGTCGTTCTCGAAGAACGCGCGCAGGTCGTCGACCCCGTAGCGCAGCATCGCCAGGCGCTCGACGCCCATGCCGATGGCGAAACCGCTCGTCTCGGCCGGGTCGAGACCCACCGAGCGCAGCACGTTGGGGTGGACCATGCCGGCACCCAGCACCTCGATCCAGCCGGTCTTCTTGCACACGCGGCAGCCCTCGCCACCGCAGTGGACGCACTGGATGTCGACCTCCGCCGACGGCTCGGTGAACGGGAAGAACGACGGGCGCAGGCGAATCGGCAGGTCCTCGCGCTCGAACAGGGCGGCGAGGAAGGTCTCCAGCGTGGCGCGCAGGTCGGTGAAGCGCACGTTCTCGTCGAGGTAGAGCACCTCGATCTGGTGGAACATCGGCGAGTGCGTCATGTCCGAGTCGCAGCGGTAGACGCGACCGGGGGCGATGACCTTCAGCGGCGGCTTGGACTCCTGCATGGCGCGGATCTGCACCGGCGAGGTGTGGGTGCGCAGCAGGTGGTTGGCGTCGAAGTAGAACGTGTCGTGCATCGCCCGGGCGGGGTGGCTCTCGGGGATGTTCAGCGCGGTGAAGTTGTGCCAGTCGTCCTCGATCTCCGGGCCCTCGGCGACGCGAAAGCCCATCGCCTGGAAGATGGCGGAGACTCGTTCGGTGATCTGCGTGACCGGGTGCTTGGCACCGGGCGGGCGACGGCGGCCGGGGAGGGTGACGTCGATGGTCTCGGCCTTGAGCTTGGCCTCGAGCGCCTCGGCCTGCAGGGTCTCGCGACGGCCCTTGAGCGCGCCGATGACCCGGTCCTTGACCGCGTTGATGGCCGCGCCGCGCGTCTTGCGCTCCTCGGGATCGAGCTGGCCGAGGGTCTTCATCTGGGCCGTGATCGATCCCTTCTTGCCGGTGTATTCCACCCGCAGGGCCTCGAGTGCGTCGAGACTGTCGGCCGCCTCGATGCGTGCCAGTGCGTCGGTCTCCAAGGTGTCCAGGGAGTTGCTCACCGCTTAAACGCTCCTTCCAGTTGCTTAGCCGCCCTTTGCCGGATGCCGTCGAAACCGGCATCTGGCGAAGGGCGTTATTGTGGCGCAAACCCCAATAAAATCAATGCCTTCAATGAAAAAAGGCGCCAATGAGGCGCCTTTCGGGAATTCGAATGGACGACCCGTGGTCGTCCGTGATCCGAGTTCGGTCCGGATCAGCCTGCCAGAGCGGTCTTCGCCTGTTCGGCCAGGGCGGCAAAGCCCGGCTTGTCGTGGACCGCGATGTCGGCGAGGACCTTGCGGTCGACCTCGACGTTGGCCTTGTTCAGGCCATCCATCATGCGGCTGTACGACAGGCCGTTGTTGCGTGCCTCGGCGTTGATGCGGGTGATCCACAGGGCGCGGAACACGCGCTTCTTCGCGCGACGGTCACGATAGGCGTACTGACCGGCCTTGATGACCGCCTGCTTGGCAGAGCGGTAGGTACGCGAACGGGCACCGTAGTAACCCTTCGCCTTGTTCAGGACTTTCTTGTGCTTGGCATGGGCGGTAACGCCACGCTTAACTCGTGCCATGGTCTATCTCCTCACTTCTTGCCGTAGGGCATCATGCGCTCGACGAGCTGGACATCGGCCTCGTGAACGTAGGCCGGCGAACCGAGCTGACGCTTCCGCTTCGACGATTTCTTCGTGAGGATGTGACGCAGGTGCGACTGACGACGCTTGACGCCGCCCGCGGTAATCTTGAACCGCTTGGCGGCCCCGCGATTAGTCTTGATCTTGGGCATGATCAACTCCAGTTCAGGTTTGTTTTTGGATATCCGGCCACGTCGGAGTGTTTAACGTGCGCGGACGATTTCACCGTTGCCTGCCCTCGAGAGTCCCGGGGCGGCGAAACGGCGCATGAGAATACCGGAGAGCGGCCTTGATCGCAATCCTTCAATGAAAAGCGCGAGGTGGGCAGTGACCCGTACAAAGGCGGCAGGCGAGCGCCGATGGGGTATCTGGATCAGGGGAAGAAGCACGGGGTGCCGTCAAAGCAGAGCAAAGGGCTATGCTTGACCGAGGGCTCGGCGAGGATCCTGCCACGCGCCGCGGTAGTCCGGGGTTGCGCAGAGCCTCACTTCCTTAATCTTCTTCCGGAGTTTTGCGAGATGGAGAAGACCGTGCTGATTTATTACGACGCACGCATGCTGGGCCACGAGCCGTCCGGCTGGGACACCAATCACCCGGAGTGGAGTGATGCGGTCAAGGCGATGATCGCCCATCAATATCCCGAGGCCAGTCTGGAGAGCTACGCCTACCCCGAGCGCCCGGAGCGGTTGACGACAATTGTCGAGCGGGTGCATGCCGAACCCGTCGATGGCCAGGCCTGGCGGGCCCCGATACAGGCGACGCATGCCCAGCTCCAGCGGGTCCACACGGTCGAGCATTTGGCGTATATCGAGTCGCTTGTCGGCGGCTCGGGCTGGCTGGCACAGGACACCACGGCGGTGTCCCCCGAGAGCGTGGTCGCGGCGAGGCTGGCGGCCGGTGCCGGCATCAGCGCAATCGAGGCAATCAACGCCGGTGAAGGACGCCATGCGTTCTGTCTCGTACGCCCGCCGGGGCATCATGCCTCGACCGATCACGCCAGGGGCTTTTGCCTGTACAACAACATCGCCGTGGCGGCCATGCATGCGCGGGAGTCGCTGGGCTATCGCCGTGTGATGATCTGGGACTGGGATATGCACCATGGAAACGGCACCCAGGACATATTTTACGACCAGCCCGACGTGCTGGTCGTCGACAGCCATTGCGCGGCCCCGTTCTATCCCGGGACCGGCAGGCTGGCGGAAACCGGTACGGGGGCCGGGCTGGGCTATCACCTGAACGTACCCTATCCCACGGGGAGCGGCAACGCGGCGCTGTTTGATGTGTTCGAGCAGGTGGTTCGCCCGGCGGCGCGGGCGTTCCGGCCCGAACTTATCCTGATTTCCGCCGGTTTTGACTGCCACTATCTGGACCAGATCTGTGCCATGGACGAAACCGGCTTTGCGGCCCTGACGCAGCGCGTCTGCGCACTGGCGCATGAGCTTTGCGACGATCGACTGGTGATGATGCTTGAAGGTGGCTACAACGCCCAGGCCCTGTCGGACAGCGCGCATGCCACCATCCGTGCGCTTGCTGGCCACACGATTACAGAGGTCAATGTCTTGCCCGAGGACGAAGGTCGTGCCGCGGTGGCCGAGGCGGCGCGATTCCATGCCGGCACCATTGCCGCGCTCGGTGGGCAGTAGCTGGTGGCATCAAGCGTCGCCGGGGCGAAACCCGGTTGATCGTGTCCGGCAAACAAAAACCCGCCGAGTGGGCGGGTTCCACGAGTCAATGAGCAGGGTGTCGGTCGGGCCTCGGCTTTTTTCGTGGTTCCCTTGGCAAGACCGAACCAGCCTGGCGGCTCCCTTTGTCGGTGGTAGTCGCCGGCGCGCTCGGGTTGGTAGAGCACTTCCTCGATGCGCACCTGGAGCCTGCCACCGCCGGGGCGCGGTCAGTCCATTTCGTCGTCCTCCGACAGCCCGATCAGGGCGCTGCCGATGGGCGCGAGGCCAGTGGGGGTGATGTAAAAAACCCCGCCGCAATGCGACGGGGTCGTTGGCAGGTCAATCGCCCGGAGGCGAGATGACGTTGCGCTACCGGCTTGCCCGTGGTGCCATCACCATGGTGGCCTGACGGCCTTCCATGCGCGGCCTTTGCTCGACGGCAGCCAGCTCCGACAGATCTCCCTCGATTCGAGAAAGCAGTTCGGCACCCAGATCTCGGTGGGCCATCTCTCGACCGCGGAAACGCAGGGTGATCTTCACCTTGTCGCCGGCCTCGAGGAAGCGAGTCGCATTACGCAGCTTGACCTGGTAGTCGTGATCTTCCGTGCCGGGACGGAATTTCACTTCCTTGATCTCGATGTGCTTCTGCTTCTTCTTCGCCTCGTTCGCCTTCTTGCTCTGCTGATACTTGAACTTGCCGAAGTCCATGATCTTGCAGACAGGCGGTTTGGCGGTCGGTGAGACCTCTACCAAGTCCAAGGCGGCGTCCTGAGCTCGGCTCATTGCCTCATCCGTGGGGACGACTCCGACCTGTTCGCCGTTTTCGTCGACCAATCGGACTTCCCGAACGTTGATTTGATCATTGATCCTGGGGTCGTTGCTGTTGCTGCGACCCGCTCCGCGTTGTTGAGCGATGTTCGTACCCTCCAGTCAGGTTTGAACCGAATAGTACCCCGAAAAGCCATCGGCCCGGGGCGATGTTGCGAAAATTAGCACACAAGCCACGGTCGTTGCCAACCGCGGCGCGTTTTAGCAGGGTTGAATGCCGCCTTAACGATGCTCGCTGATCTCGCCCTTGAGGCGCTCGATCAACTCGTCGACCTTGATCGAGCCCAGATCCTCGCCCGAGCGGGTGCGCACGGAGACCGAATCGGTGTCGATCTCGCGGTCGCCGGCGACCAGCAGGTAGGGCACGCGTTCGAGGGTGTGCTCGCGGATCTTGAAGCCGACCTTCTCATTGCGTAGATCGGCTTGCGCTCGCAGGCCGGCGTCCTTGAGGCGCTCGGCCACTGCATCGACGTACTCGGCGTGCTTGTCGGTGATGCCCATGGTGACGGCCTGCGTCGGGGCGAGCCACAGCGGCATCTGGCCGGCGTGATGCTCGATCAGGATGCCGATGAAACGCTCCATCGAGCCGACGATGGCGCGGTGGAGCATGACCGGGTGCTGGCGCTCGCTGTGCTCGTCGATGTAGGTCGCGCCCAGGCGCTCGGGCATCATGAAATCCACCTGGATGGTGCCCAGCTGCCAGGTCCGGCCGATGGCATCGCTCAAGTGGTATTCGATCTTCGGGCCGTAGAAGGCGCCTTCACCCGGCAGTTCCTCCCACTGGACGTCGGCGGCGCGCAGCGCGCTACGCAGCGCTTCTTCCGCCTCGTCCCAGACCTCGTCGGCACCCATGCGCTTTTCCGGACGGGTGGCGATCTTTACCTGCACGTCGGTGAAACCGAAGGTCTCGTAGACCCCCAGTGCCTGGCCGTGGAAGGCGCGCACCTCCGGCTCGATCTGCTTCTCGGTACAGAAGATGTGGCCGTCGTCCTGGGTGAAACCGCGCACTCGCAGGATGCCGTGCAGCGCGCCCGAGGGCTCGTTGCGGTGGCAGGAGCCGAACTCGCCGTAGCGGATCGGCAGGTCGCGGTAGCTGTGCAGGCCGTGGTTGAACACCTGGACGTGGCCCGGGCAGTTCATCGGCTTGACCGCGTAGGTGCGCTTCTCCGACTCGGTGAAGAACATGTTCTCCTGGTAGTTGTCCCAGTGGCCGGACTTCTTCCACAGGGACACGTCCAGGATCTGCGGGCACTTGATCTCGTCATAGCCCGAGCGCTTGTAGACGCCGCGCATGTAGGATTCGATCACCTGCCAGATGGCCCAGCCACGCGGGTGCCAGAAGACCAGGCCCGGCGCCTCGTCCTGAAAGTGGAACAGGTCGAGCTGCTTGCCCAGGCGGCGGTGGTCGCGCTTCTCGGCCTCTTCGCGCTGCTTGAGATAGCGCTTGAGCTCCTTGTCGGACGCGAACGCCGTGCCGTAGACGCGGGTGAGCATCTCGTTGTCCGAGTCCCCGCGCCAGTAGGCACCGGCCACCTTCAGCAGCTTGAAGGCCTTGAGCTTGTTGGTGTGCGGCACGTGCGGGCCGCGGCAGAGATCGGTGAAGTCGCCCTGGGTATAGATGGAGAGCTCTTGCTCACCCGGGATGTCCTTGATGATCTCGACCTTGTAGTCCTCGCCCAGGTCCTTGAAGAAGCGCACGGCATCGTCGCGCTCCATCACACGGCGCTCGAGCTCGTCGCCCTCGCTGGCAAGCTCGCGCATGCGGGTCTCGATCTTCTCGAGGTCCTCGTCATTGAAGGGCCGGTCGAAGGCGAAGTCGTAGTAGAAGCCCTGGTCGATGACCGGGCCGATGGTGACCTGCGCCTCGGGGTAGAGCTGCTTGACCGCTTGGGCCATCAGGTGGGCGGTGGAGTGGCGGATGATCTCGACGCCCTCCTGATCCTTCGCCGTGACGATGGCGATGTCCGCATCGTTCTCGACGGTGCGCGACAGATCGACGAGCTTGCCGTCGATCTTGCCGGCAACCGCGGCCTTGGCCAGGCCCGGACCGATGTCCGAGGCGACCTCGGCGAGCGAAACCGGGTGGTCGAACGTGCGCTGACTGCCGTCGGGTAGCGTAATAGTCGGCATGTGCCCTCCTGAAAAGCACTTGGGATGCCAGTGGCGGGCCCTACCAAAGCCCGCGTTTGCATCCGTGTGGGTCGAAGGGTGCGGACAGCATGGACCGTCGTGGCGCACCCGGGTAGCGGTGTTTTTAGGGCCGAAATCATACCAGAGCAGGGCGCGGCCGGGGAGGGCGATCGGCCGGTTTCAGGGGGTGCCTTGGCTCGTGCGTGCCCAGCGGAAGAGGCTGGTCATCTGTGCTTGGGGCAAGGACCCGTCGACAACCACCGACGGGTTCGCCAGTCGCACACGAAAAAGCCCGGCGAGCATGATGCTGCCGGGCTTTCAATGTTGGTAGGCGCGATTGGATTCGAACCAACGACCCCCACCATGTCAAAGTCATGCCCAGTCGGCGCTAAGTGACTGTGACGGCGTGTAAATGGCCCTTTTCAGGCGGCCACCTAGGGTGCAATGAGGGGCATGCAGGATCAACGAGATACACGCGTTTTTTGGAACGCTCAGCGCAGCGTGTCGAGGGCGAGGTCGGCGCGGACTGGGATGTAGTGGTCGTCGGTTAGGGCCTGGCGGCCGGACTCGAGGTAGATCTCGGTGGTCTTCTTGTCGCTGTGGGTCATCAGGGATTGGATGTAGTCCTTGGCGTAGCCCTGCTGCTCGTAGATCCGCGCGCCCAGGCTGCGGATCTCGTGGAAGGACGGCTGCTCATTGGCCGGGAGGTCGTCGAACAGGCCCGTTTCCTCGCGCAGGCGTTTGAAGGTGCGCGTGAGGTGGTTGGGCGTGACCTGGCTCCAGTGCTTCTTCGCGGCCATCTGGTCGCGCTTCATCTTCGCCGGGCGGTAATGGACGATGAACGGCGAGGCGATGCCCGACGCTCGCGCCCGGCCGATGATCTCGCCCAGCTGCTCGGTCATGCGGATCCGGATGAAGGCCATTTCCGAGATCTCGTCGGTTTTCTCGCGGATGAAGTACAGGTGATCGTCGCGCTGGTCGTCGAAGCGCACGTGGGCGATCTCGTTGCGCCCCTGCAGCGTCACCAGGGCGAGTTCCATGGCGATCTGGAACCACGCCGGCGCGCGCTCGTGAATGGCCCAGAACTGATCGATCTCAAGGCGCTGGCGCTTGCGGCGGTTGGCCTCGATCCGCTTGGACTGGTTGCGGGGCAGGGTGGCCTCGGGCTCGTTGTCGTCGACGTAGCCGCGGGCGATCGCGAAGCGCCACAGGTCGATCAATCTCGTCCTGTGTTTGTTGTAGGAATCCGCGCTGGGCAGCTTGGCCAGCCAGTCGCCTATCTCCGTGCGCGTGAGCCCGCGGATCATCCGCTGGCCGAACTCGCGCTGATAGCGGCGGTAGTAGCCCAGGTAGTTGGAGAGCGTGCGCTGGCTCAGCGCCTGATTGGGCAGGTAGTCGGTGATGAACTCGCCGACCACCTCGGAGACGGTCTTCTCGCCGGTCTCCAGCACGCGGGCGACGAGATCCGCCTCCTTGTCTAGGATGCGGTTGAGCTTGCGCGCCGCGGCGTTCGCCCGCGCCTTCTCCTGGCCAAGGGACTTCCAGCGGCCGGATTGCGGGTTGCGGTACTGGTACGCCCGGCCGTTGAAATAGAGGTTGTCCTCGAGGTCGGCATTCTTGCCGAGACGTCGCCTGCCCACGTTCGTATCCCGCAACACACCGTCGACCAGCGAATCGCCGGTCAACGCGGTGAACTCATCCAGATCCACGAACCGGTTATCCCCGATTCGCCGGGCACCCTCGATCCGGCCCTCATCGAACCACTTGCGCAGCGTGCGCGGGTCCGGGGCCGATCCCGGGGTGAATACCACCCGTCGGAACTCGGAAAGGTCCGCCAGTTTCATGGGAGCGTGGGGCGTTGGCAACGTGCGCGAGGTTCAGGCGCTCACGAATCCGACGGGCCGCCGTAGCCCTCGACACGCTCGGAGACGTGCAGGCCGTAGGTCTCCAGGATGTCGAGATCCAGCGCCACCATGTGCGCGACCCGCTTGTAATCGATGCGCCGCTCGTGGCCCTTCTCCGGCTCGATCAGCACGCCCGCCTGGACCAGCTGGCGCTTGAGGATGGAATGGGACTTCACCGGCAACGCGTGGAACTTCTCCTTGAGGTGGTTGCTGTGCGCGATGTGATCCATCACGTGCCCGGTACGCACCAGCAGCGCGCGCCGCTCGCCATGGACGGGGTCCATGATGGTTTCGAACTTGTACGGGTGGACGAACCGGTGGGCGTCGATCTCCGAGAACAGCATTTCGAGGATCCACACCCACGGCTCGCGATCGGCCTTCGTCTCGCTGATGTGGCTGTTCATTTCCGCCACCACGTCACGCACGAAGTCGCCCTGGGTCCACTCCACGCCGGCGAACTCGGAAAGCAGCTTCCACGCCGTCAGCACCGCCGCGTAGTTGCCGGCCATGCGCACCGCGCCGGCGTCGGATTCGGGCGCCCGGCACTTTTCAAGCAGCCTTGCGTTCATCTGCTGAAAGGTCGACTGAACCTGCTCCCTCGTCAGCTTGGTGAGGAATTTCAGCCACTCGGCGACCGGGAACTGAGGCAGATCCTCACGCATCATCGGCCCCTTCTTGCCACTCAGATCCGTGCGGACCACCTTGCCCAGCAGGCTCTTGACCGGCACGTCTTCACCGGCGAGCAGTACTGGGGCAGAGGCGACAAACTCCGTCATTTCCGAGCCACGGCGCGTCACCGTGAACTGATAGGCCTCCTGCAGCATGGCGACCGCCTTGTCGATCACGTCCTGCCGGCGGGCGGACAGCTCCTCCCAGCCGATCGGGTGCGAGGTGTGAGAGATTGACGTCAGCAGCCGGAACTCGGTATTGAGCGACTGCCCGGACAGCATCTGCATGCCAATCGTGCGTTCCAGTCGTTTGCTAAGAATCGACTTACCAGAGGCCTTCTGCGCCTGCATGATCATGTGCGGCCAGAAGCCAAGGAACGCCTTGAGGTGGCCGCCCAGCGCCCAGACCAGCGGAATCAGCGCCGCGTTCTCCTTGAAGGTGCCCTGGTAGGCATCGATCACCTCGCGGGCGTGCCCCGGTGTGCCGCTCGGAAAGACCAGAGAGTGATAGGGGCACTGCTTCTCCGGCTCCGTGAAGTAGCTGTCCGCCCCCTCGTTGACGATCGGCCGCCCGTCACGCCACGCCAGCCCGACGAAGTTCACCGCGTGCCGCGCGCCGAGGTGCGCCGAGCGCTCGAGGATGGTCACCAGCCGCGCGAACTGCGCCGGGCGGAAGATCGGCCCGAACTTCCGCCATTGGTCGATGTTGTGCAGATGCTCGTCCTTGAACACCTTGCGTTGCAGCTTCGCCCCGTGGCGTGGTGCCTGCACGCTCACCGAAAAGATCGTCTCCGGCTGCGAGTCGGCATCACCGCCCAGTGCGCTCTGGGCGCTGGCGATGGTCACCCGGTTGATGCCGGCGATGCGGAACCCGCAGAGGTCCTCGTAATCCATTTTCGATTCTCCTGTGTCGTCATCTTCTTCTCGTTTTGAGACCCACCGCGTGAAGTCCTCCATCACGCGGAAACGCCAGTATTGAGCGAAGTCATGACTCGGCAGGTGCACCCGGGCCTTCCCGTGGTCCGGGTAATTATGATCGGCGGAAAAGCCCGGAATGGCCCACGGCTCCACGTTGCGCAGCGCCACCTTCACCTTGTTGGTGTCGCCCCGCTGCAGGATGTCGTTGAGGTCCTCGCCCGGCTCCCACTTCTCCCAGTTCACCAGCAGGGCGGCGATATTGGCGGCCGTCAGCCGTTCGTAGAGCGTCCAGGCAGCGTTGGCCCCCGGGCGCTGCCCGGCCATCCGGTGACCCACCGGGAACGGCTCGTCGTTGTCCATGCAGATCGTCACCCGCTTGCCGATGAACGGCCGCACGTCCAGCGTCTTGGCGTTGGCCGTGCCCCGCAGTGCCACCGCCGACGTGTACGGCATCCCGCAGGTCTCCACCGTCATCGCATTGATCGACGACTCCACGATCACCACGTCCCGCGCCTGCCGGAACGCCCGCCAGTCCAGGCACCACGGCGCATCCTTCGGCCCCTGGGTGTTCGTCTTCACCCCGCCGTTGAGATCCGGGTCCTCGTAGCGGGTATCCACCGACAACACCTGGTTGGTCGACGGGCAGCGGACGAAGAACGCCACCCCCGGCCCGCCGTGGCCCACCTGGCCCACGGGTCGGGAATCCGAATGCCAGTCGTTCCAGCCGATCGTCCCGGCGCGCAGAGCACGGTCGATCGCCGGTTCCTCGATGCCCCGGCCGCCCAGGTACTCCACGATCTGCTCGCGACCGCCCTTGCAGCGGTCCGCGATCCACTCCTCCTTCGTCTTCGGCTTGGCCGGGCCATTGGCGCGCGGGATCGGGTCGCGCTCGAGGCCGTACTCGTCGTGCAGCCAGTTCATCGCCTGGTGGAAATCAACCTGGCGGACGTACTGCACCAGCTTGATGGCGTCGCCCGCCTCGTCGGTGGAGTGGTCCTTGAACAGCATCACGCCGTCGCGCCGGAACACCGACAGGCTCGGGTGCTTGTCCTTGTGCGCCGGGGACTTGTAGTTCCCCTGGCCATTGGGGCGCTCCAGCCCCAGACGGGTGGCCAGTTCGTGGAGGTCGACGCGGTCCTTGATCTGTTCTGCGGTTGCCATGGCAAGCCTTCTTGTCGTGTAGGTCGGTGGTTCGGGTGTTGGTTCCGGATGGAAGGATCAGGGGCAGTTGTCGCCGCCGCAGTGCGGGCAGGGGCCGTATTGATCTTCCTCCCGCATGAACTTCCCGCACCATGAGCACTGGAACGGCGTGCGCGGAATCGGCTTAGGCTTGGCCAGACGAATTCCGGTGCCGGCGAGTGCTTCGCCCCGATCGACGTTCTGCATGTCGACAGCCGGCCGGGTGCGCGCATCGATGTAGCCCTTAGGCCACGGGATGTCCGTTTCGCGATCGTTGTTCTGGCGTACGGCCTGCTCCTTCGTGAAGACGTGGGCCCGGCTCAGGTCGGTGGTGTATCCCTTGCCGTCTTTCGCCCACCACATGAGGTCGTTGCCTACTACGGTGCGGCTGTCTTGCAGGTAATACAGCTCTTCCATCACGAACCTCCTGTGGTGTGCTGCCGCGCCCAGTCGATAGCCGCGTCGTGTGCCTTATCGAAGGTCTCGCCGTAGACCCAACCAAGGCGGCAGTGGCCCCAGCTGTAGGATCGGCTTCTCTCGCCATGGGTGACGACCGGGCAGGAGACCTGCATGGCAACCCCGAAAACCCCCGCATCGCGGATCGACTCGATCAGGAATTCTTCGAGATCGAGATCCTGGTCGCTCTCGATCCCACCACTGATGTCGAACGGGTCGTCATTCTCGCCGGCCCACCCGGCGAAAAGCGGGTCCGTGGAGTTGTGGCGCTTTTGCCCTGGTCCGCTTTCGAGGAAATCAATCAGGTCTTCGATCGGGTCGTCGTATGGCGCTTCGAACTGGTCCGTAGCCATCGCATTGCCGATGTGGATCACCGTGCCGATTCGCATCAATGCATCCTCGGCCTGTTCCATCTGGACAGCCGGGCGACCGTCGATGCCGAGCGCCACCTCGTCCAGCGGCTCGCGATGCTCCTTGGCCAAGTCGGCCTGCCACTTCTCCTTGATTGCCTTGGCGCGCTCCAACGCCTCGTCCTCGGTATCGAAGCGGTGAGGGGTATCGCCATCCTTCACCGGCATGGATCGCAAAGTGGGCGCGAATGACCGCTTGAAGGTGGTGGTGTCGATCAACGGGCAGAAACCCGGCTCGCCGTTTGTGAGGAACTGGAATGCCTCGTTCAGGTTTCGGCCTTCGGCCTCCAGCCATTGGCGCTGTGCGTAGGTCAGTTCGGTCATTGCTCTGCACCCTCCGTGCTCAACGGGAAAACCTCGTCCGCGTGGCGGCGCATGATCTCGGCCTCTGCCGGGGTTCTAGCGGTCTCGCGAATCTGGGCGTCGTAATCCCAATGGAACTGACAGCGGGCGCTGTCATCGAGCCGGTCGAGGATCTTGTCCTCGGTTTCCCCCGCGGGGACTTCCATGGCCACGGCCTTGGTGCAGGTCACGGAGATCTCTACCCATTTCGTTTTCATGCTTCACCTTCCTTCTTGATTACGCGCGGGCTCGGTTTTGCCGGCACTGAGACCCGGAGACCCAGGTGGTCGAGTAGGAGCCCCAGCCGCTCGTCGACGTCGTCCACGTCCCGGCTCACGTTGTTGATGTGCTGCCTTGTATTGACGAGGCAGCTCTCGAAGTGGTCGCGTGCCAGGCCGATCTGGTTGCCGTTCTGCCGGATCTCCGCTCGCAGGCCGGATACCGTGATGGCGAGGAAGATCGACAGGGCGAGCGCCAACACGCTCGCGGCGCAAAGAATCACGATCACGGCTTCCATGCTCATGACGCACCTCCGTACTCCCGGCAGGAACGGCACAGGCACGGGCCGTCGTAACCATCCGGGTGTTCATCGAGCAATTCAGTCAGTCCGAGCAGCTGGTCGCGCTCCTCTCGGATCGACTTGTGGCCTTTGGCCAGCCGCTCGACGTTCTCCCAGGTCTCTTCGTGGATTGGCCAGTCGTGCTCGACCACGACGCACTGTTCGGTCGGGATCTGGTACGAGACCAGGAACTCGCGCAGGTCGTCCTGCGTGTCAGAGTCGATCCGCTTTAGCTTCACGACGATGTAGCGCTCTTCTCGTTGGAACTGGCTCATGCCACTACCTCCCGGCTCTCTGCCATCTCGCGGATCACCTCCATGCTTTGGGTCACGCCGGTGACCAGCCGCGCGCAGTGGCGGGCGTCGTCGAGGGCGTTGTGCTTGGTGGCGGGGTCCTGCTTGGGCAGGACGATGCCGAATTGGTCGGCCAGTTCGGTGCAGTAGGTGCGGGCATCGCGCACGCCGCGGTAGGGGATGGGCATGGGCAGGCCGACGCGTTCGGACAGGCCCTGGATGATGCGCAGGTCGTACTCCGCTCCCCAGGCCCACCAGCGGATGGACTTGTCGTTGAGCAGCTCGGGCATGGGCCGCCCGAGCGTTAGCTCGAGGAAGCCGGAGAGCTGCACCAGGGAGATCAGCGGGCCGGACTTCTCGCCGGGCAGGCAGTCGTTGCCGCCCTTGATGCCGCGCTCTTCCCAGAAGGCCAGCGTGTCAGAGTCGACCGACCCGCAGTTGGTGGCCGTGGCGAAGGGGATGGCGCGCTGGAAGCTGGCCACCACGCAGTCATCGGCGGGGCGGCTGCGATCGAAGGCGACGACGCCGATCTCGATCATGGCCGGCAGCTGGTCGCGGGAGACGCTGAGCGCCTCCAGATCAATGCTCAGTTCAAGCATGGGTGGTTCCTCGTTTGGTGGTTGTGGTGGCGCGGCGGCGTCTGGCCGGCAGGCGGTAGCGCATGGGCTGGCCGGCGCCGATCAGCTTTCCCTTGCGGCGCAGGTCGGCCAGGGCGCTGGCCAGCTGCCCGGCGGTGAGGTCCGGGGCCAGGTAGTCGTCCAGCTCGTCCTTGGTCGCGCCGTTGGGGAAGGCGGGCATGGCGTTCATCACCAGGGCGTTGCGGAAATCAGGACGCATTGCCCACCCCCTGGTCGTGCAGCCAGACCACGCCGGCGGGCGTGACCATCGGGCGTTGGTAGTAGCGGATCTGGCCGGTGCCCGGATGGCGGAATGTGCTGTTACGCACGGCCATCAGGCCCTGCTCGATGTACGGCTTTTTCGGCTTGGTGCTGCGCTTCTCGATCAGGCCGAGGCGGCGCAGCTCGGCGAACAGCTCGCGCTCGCCGATATGCAGAATCCCCGCGGCCGTCTCGACCGTGTAGTGGTTCGGCAGGTACCGGCTGGCGTTGGGTGGCTGGTGTTGCGTCTGCATGCGTCCCTCCCGGGCCCGGCATCGCGGGCCTCATCTGGATGCGGAAAAATGGAAGCCGTCAGGCGGTGGGCTGGTTGTTGCCGGGCGGCCGGTAGACCAGGTGGCGGTGGTATCGCGGCACCGCCGTGCCCGGCCGGCGGTGATAGAAGGCGGCGAGTCGGCGGTTGTTCTTCTCCACCAGCTGCGCCTCTCGCTCGATGTCGTTGCTGGGTGCGTATCGGATTCCGCGTCGTATCAGTGCCTCACGCATGGCTTGCCTCTCCCTTGCTGCCATTGATGAAAAGAACCGGTTGGCCGTCGGCCTCGATCACCTGGACCTTTGCCTTGCCCACGCTCGCCAGCAGGGCGGCAGCGGGGCGGATGTGGGGCAGGTTCTCGGCGTCGAAGTCGATGACGTTCTTCCACGCGCCGGTGGTGTTGAGTTGCAGCTTGTATTTCATCTGGCGTCTCCTCTCAGTCCGCTTTGAGGCACTCGGCCTCGTCGTCGAGCGCTTGCAGGTAGTCCGTGGTCAGTTGGCCGCGCAGGACGACCACGGCGGCGACGGGCATGCCGTCCTCGAGGAGCACGCAGGAGGCGCGGTCGTCTCCGGTGTTCTCCATGGCGGCTAGAAGCAAGTCGGGGTTGATGTCGAAGCGTGCCGGCCTGTCCGGATCGCTATTCCTGTATTGGTCGAGTGGTTGCTGGGTCATGGCGGGTCTCCTCAGTGCAGCGCGGCGAGTTCGCCGGCGATCTGTTCCTTGTCCGGCGCCACGTAGATGGCGGTGCTGTTGGCCGAGCGGTGGCCGAGCACGCCGCCGACGATGCCGAGCGGGTTGGCCGAGGTGCTCTGTTCCATCACGCGCTTGGCCAGGGTGTGGCGCAGCCAGTGCGGGGTGATGTGCTCGGCGCAGTCGATCCCGGCCTCGCGGGCCCACTGCTTGATCCGCGCCTCGACCGAGCGCACGGACAGGCCGGGGCCCTTGCGGCCGAACAGCAGCGGGGCGTCCGGGTCGCCCGGTTGGCCGGCGTTGCGTCGAACGGAGAGCAGGCCGCGCAGGGCCTCGTGCGCCCGGCGGTTCACCGGCACGCTGTGGCCCTGCTTGCGCTTCTGGATCTCCGAGCGCAGCGTCAGGCGGCCGGTGGCCAGTGCCTGGCGGGCGTCGTTGACGGTCAGGCCGCAGGCGGCGCCCACGCGGATGCCGGTGGCCAGCATCAGGCGGAACAGGTGGTAGTCGCGGCGGGCGAACGGGCAGTCGACCCGGCCGATCGCGCCCATCAGGCGCTTCTCTTCGCCGCGGGTCAGGTACTTGTCGAAAACGGTGGTGTGCATGGCTTGTGCCTCCGGGCTTATGCCTTGATCAGTGCAGGTGCAGCGCGGCATGGCGCGCTTCGAAGAACCGCAGCCGGACGGCCCCGCATTTGGGGTCGGTGCCCATGCGGCAGATCGCGGTGTCGATGTCGAGCAGGGAGACGGGCACGCCGGGCAGCAGGGCGACCTGCTCGGTGCCGGTGCAACGCTCGATGCTCAGGTGGTACTCGCGGGTGCCGTTGTCCAGCCGATCGCAGAACAGCGTCATCAGGACGTGGCGGCCGAGAGTCACGGCCCGCCCCGGCTGAATCCACAGGTCGATGTGCGGCCAGTGGCAGCGGGCGAGTTCGGGGTCGAGCGGGCGGATGGATTGCATGGGTCAGCCCTCCGAGATCTGTTCGAGACGCGCGAAGAGCACCAGCGCCCGCTGGCTGTCCTCGTAGATCTCGCGCTTGATCTCACGGAGCCGCTCGCGGGAGACGTGCGGGTCTTCCAATGCCGCCTTGATGGCCTGGGCCGTCTCCCCGATGTCCGCCGTCCAGTCCGCGTAGGCCTTCAGAATCTCCACGTCGGAGCAGGGAAGGTTGGCCGGCATGGGGATGCACACGTGCCCCAGCACGCGGGCCTCGGCCTGGAGAATGCGGTAGTCGCGGGCCACCGCCTGGATCGTCACCGCCTCGTCGACCGAGAGGTGATGCGTGTCCAGCGTCGGGTTGACCTTGTTGGAGAGAACCGCCGGCGACTTGCCGACCAGTGGCGCAAGCGCCCTGGCTCCGCCGGGGTAGTCGTGGACCACCGCGTACTTCGCGGCGTCCAGATCGGAATGCTCGAAATCGGGCATCAGTGAGTCCCTCGTTTCCGTTCACGGTGACGGGTGACGAGGTGCTGGCTACCCTTGCCACGAATCGTTAGGATTCGCCGCGAGGGAAAAAGGTGACCAAGCCAGTACCTCAATCGCGCTCGACGGGAGTTGCCGCTCCCCCGAGCGCACCTACATCACGTTCCGGTCAGTTCCATCTGATACGGGATGCCAAGCCGGGCGGCCTCCTGCGCCTTGAGGCGCTTGAGTTCGTCCCGGTCCTCCTTGTCCTCGGTCAGGCGCAGCTCCCGGCTGATGGCCAGGTAGTCGGCCAGCGACCGGCGACGGTCCACCTGCTGGCGCTGGTGGGCATCGGCGAACATGCCGACCGTCCGCTCGTACTCGTGCAGCACGTCGTCCCACTCGGCCTGCTTGCGCTCGAGGAAATCCGCACCGTCCTCGTTGCCGCCGGCGCGTACCGAATCCGGCGAAATAGAGTTCAGGAATGCAACGACTCGATCGAGTCGGATGCAGGTGGTCTGCCGTTTAAGGGGGGGGATATCCCCCCCCGAAATGCAGGTTCCGAGTCGCTTCGACATGGCCACAGACTTCACTTTTGCCTTCTGTGTCTTCCAGTCCATCCCGAACGCATCCACGATCGGCTTGAGCGGGACCACGTCCCGGCCGTCCTCGCACTGCGTTACCGGCAGCACCACGCCGGCGAACTCCAGTTCCATTTTCGTGACCACCTTGTTCATGCGGACACCTCCGGCTGGCTCAGGGCTGGCTTGTGGTCGCCGGGGATGGCGACGCCTTCGGCCTTCATCCCGGCGCGAAGTAGGCGGGCCACCTGCTGGCTGATGGTGCGGTCCTCGCGGATCGCGATGGCGCGGATCGCGTCGCGCTCTTCCCGCTGCATGCGGGTCGCGATGGTGACCTTGTGCTTGTCGGGGGCTGGATTCTTCATCGTGGTAAAGTCCTTGCGTGTGTTTACGACTGTGAATCTAGTTCAGAAAACGGAACTAGTCAACAAGGGAGTTCCACTTATTGAACCAGGTGCGCGCAAATGGGGGTAGCTGAACGCTTGGAATGGCTAAGCCATGGGCGGACGATCTACCCGTGGCTCATGTCGCGCGGGATGACGAAGGGCACGATTGCTCGAGTTATGGGCGGCGCTCAGCCAAAGGCCAGCACAGTGACCCCCCTATGCCGAGCAGAGAATGCTTCGCTGTCATGGTTGCTGGATGGGGTAGGTGAGCCGTTCATGGTCACCCGCCTGGAAAGCGACGCCGCGATCGTCGAGCACCTGCATGCCCTGATGGACGAGGACTGGGAAGACCTCTACCCCGTCTCCGATCCGGGCGGCCTGCGAGCCCTGGTCCTTAGCCAGGGTGCCGAGATAGGGGAGGGCGACGACGCCGTCCCCTACACCGCCATCGAAGTGATCGCCGGCCCCATAGGCAACGCCACCCTGGCCGCGGTCACCGGGTGGCACTTCGAGCGAGACGGGTACGTCCATCCCAACCGCCTCACGCGCCAGCAGACCGCCGACATCGCCGCCGGCCGCGTCGGCACCTGGCAACTGCTGGACGGCCCCGAGCCGCTCCTGAAACGGACCAACCCGGGTCGCGTCTCGGAGCTGGACCTGCACAGCCCATATTCCACGGTGGAGGACCCGCCCACCGTGCAGGACGTTACCGACATGATGCGCGTGCTCTCCCCGGAGCTGCAGGAGCGGGTCAAGGCCTACGTCGAGGGCATGACGGATGCGGTGGATTCAGTCACCGGTGAGGAACGGAGCGGGAAATGAAGCGGGACTGGGACACGATTCGGGAGATCCTTCTGAGGGTCGAGGATCTCGAACCCGGGAAGGTGCTCACCCTGGAAGACTTCTACAACGGCCGACACTACGAAATCGGGCACCACGTCGAGCTGCTGAATGAAGCAGGCCTGATCCTCGCCAGCATCCCCGGCCCGCGCTCGAATTTCCCCACCGAATTCTATGTCGATCGCCTGACCTGGGACGGGCACGACCTGCTGGAGTCCGTGCGGGATGCGTCTATCTGGAAACAGACCCGCGCCACGATCGCAGAGCAGGGCGGCGGCATGACGTTCGAGATCGTCAAGCAGATGGCCGTCGGGCTTATCAAGAACCAGATCGGGATCTAGTCCCACCAACGAAAGGAGTCGAACCAATGGGCACCACCTTCTATTTCGAGGAAGACCTGCCGAACGTTGATACCCACGTGAAGCGCGAAGACGGTGCGAAGAACACCGTGGAGGTGTTCGTCTCGCGATTTTCCGGGGCGCACGAGATCTACCTGCGCCACACCGACCCGGAGGGCAACGTAGCCGAATCGATCCTCTCCCCAGAGAAGGCCAGGAGTCTCTTCCAAGGGCTCGATAGCGCCATGGGATATTTGGGTTACCAC
Organism: Halothiobacillus sp.; assembly: GCA_016278265.1. GTDB lineage: Bacteria > Pseudomonadota > Gammaproteobacteria > Halothiobacillales > Halothiobacillaceae > Guyparkeria. The sequence goes on from JADQCE010000001.1 coordinate 489,192, forward strand.
CAGTAACGCGCCGGGCCGGGAGATAGCGCATGCACGTCATCATCCTGCTGCTGGAGTTCCTCGCCGTGTGGGTGGTCGCCGGGTGGGTCATCCGCCGGTGGACCGATAGCTGGATCGTCACGATCGGCGGCGGCTTCATTGCCATGCTGATCGGCGGCACGCTTCTGGCCGCGGTGATCAACGCCACCTCCAAGGGCGAGAGCGAGGATGCGGCCTGCCGCCCGGACCTGCGCTGCTGGGCCGAGGAACACCAGGCCAAGGCTGAGCGCGTCTGCCGGCCGGAGATCGAGAACCTCGCGCGCATCGATGTGCGATGGGACGACGAGTTCCTGCTCGACGAGTTCAGCAAGTTCAAGTGGGCCGACGAGGCGACCGGCACGGTGATGTACTTCGGCGACCGGGTGCAGTTCCAGAACGACCAGGGCGCGTGGGTGCGGCAGCGGTACTCCTGCACCTATGACCCGGCAACGGAGACGGTGCAGCGCGTGCGCGCCGAGCCGGGGCGCATCCCGTCCTCCTGACCTCACTCCTCGTCCTCGTCGTCCGGCGGGGTCGAATCGTCCTCGTCCAGCAGCCGGTCGATCGCCTCGCGGATCGCGAGTAGGGCGGTGACCAGCCATTCCGGCTTGGCGAATTCCATCGAGAATCGGAGATCCAGTCGCATCGGGTTTTCCTCTGGCGTGTGTTCACCATGAGGATCACCCGGGGACCGGCCCCGGTCACGCGCCGGCGGGTCAGTTAGCCGCCTTGTGACCCGGTGGCATGCAAATCGCGGCCGGATCCCGGTGTCCGGTTCGCGGATGGTCTCGATCGTCAGTGACGCGCCGGCGTCTCCCGGGCGATTCCAGAGGTGGGCGTGAATGCGGGTGGTGGTCATGGCTTGGCTCCATCGGTTGCGTCCGAATCAGTCTCGCCATGATTCCCCGAGGTACGTGCACCATGCCTGTGGTGTAATTTCCCACGCCTACGAAAAAGGCCGCCACCCTGCGGGTGCGCGGCCTTTTCACGTCTCGGCGTTGATGAAGGTGCCGATGCGCTGTCGGGCGGCTCGGTGCTAGGCAACCACCCACTGAGCGGCCCACTGCGCGGCGAGCCCCGCGCCAAAGATCCCGCCGACGATCCACTCGGCCAGCCCCGTGCCGGCGCCGACCCGGTAGGCCAGCCAGTAGGCGGGCGCGAACAACGCCACGGCCGCACTGCCGATGGCCAGCGCGGTGCCGGACTGACCGGCCAGCGGCAGCACCCAGAACATCGGCCAGTAGTGCCAGCCTCGCAGGAACAGGCCGGTGAAGTCGCGCGACCATCGCCACCATGCCGGCCTCACGCCGCCCTCGTGGTAGACGGCATCGCCGTGGAAGCGGCGCACGGGGTGGATGCGCGCGGCATCCGTGGCCCACTCGGGGCCGAACAGGTGCAGCAACGCCTCGTCGATCCACGGCACTTCCGGCGAGTCGGACCAGCCGTCGCGCTTGCGCCCCAGGTCGAACCACGATCCCCAGCCGGACACGCTGCCGCCCAGGTAGGCGAGGAACAGCGCCGCACCGATCAGCGGACCCAGCACCCACCACGCCAGTGCACCGAACGCCAGCGCCGCACCCCACAGGCTGCGCCCTGGGAAGCGCGGGATCACCCGGATGCCCCCGCCACGGTACCGGTGGAGCACAGCGCCGATCGCCGCACCGGCGAGCACGGTCAGGACGACGACGGTCGCGCCTACCACGTCACTGCCTCGATGCCGGCCCGGTCGTCGTTGGCCAGCGCGGTGCGCACGGCGTCCTTCTTGGCCCAGCTGTGCGCCAGCCACTGCTTCTTGAACGACTTGGCTGCGTCGGTCAGGTCGATCATCTGCTGGGGAGTGAGCGAATAGACGACGTTCGACTGCGCCCGCAGCTGCAGCACCGCGCCGGTCTCGCCGGCATCGCGCAGATCCCGCGCCTCGATGGCCAGGCCAAGCAGGTTTGGCTCGTCCTGCGGCCGTGTCTGAACCACCTCGGCCGTGCCGTCCGGCATGGTGTAGGCCATTCCGCCGGCGAGTTCCGATTGCAGGCCCTGTTCGAGGTCGTCGAGCTTGTCTGCGGCGAGCTGGTCTATCGTCGGAGGCGGTGGATCCTGCAGGAGCGGGTATCCGCCGACGTCAGGGACGATCAGCATCCCGGATGCTTGCCCTTCGAGCAGCGCCATGTGTTCATCATTGGAAATTTCGACCGCATCTTTAGGCACGTTGTTTCCGTGAATTTTTTTTTCGTAGAAACCGCCGGTTTTTGCGCTGTAAAACATGAATGTCTCCTAATTTAATAGCCAATAGCAACCCACCGAGCCGGGGCATTTCGGCTGCTGGACCAGTTGTAAATGATCATATTTGTTGCCCCGCCACTCGAGGTGGCCATCTCGCAAGCTGCGGAAGAAACTGAGGAGCCGGTCGCGGAGCAGACGGCTGAAAGAACGGTGTTTGGAAATGCCACGGGGAAAGTTACGTTTGCACTTGAACCGGAGTTAATGTTGCTTGTGACTCCCCACTGAATGATCAGTCCGCCAGGTAGTTTTTGATATCCAGTGCTGGCGATGTTTTGGTTTGGACCCTGCATTGCAGCGCCCAGCTTGGCCCCATCAATCGCCTTGTTCGCGGTGAATGCCTGCGCCTCGGCGGCCGTGGCAATCTCCAGAACGCCCTTCTTGCTCTCGGCCGCATCCTGCAGACCGAGCCCCTGCAGCGCGGCCAGCATCTGCCCGAGGTTGTCGTCGCTGGGCGTTATCCCGGCCTGGGTGATGACCTTCCGCAACTCCTCGCCGACCTTGTAGAACCAGAACGGCCCCGGCGTGGTGGCCTCGTTGACGCCCGGGGTGGCGGACTGTGGGTAGCCGTTGCTCGGGCTGCTGGGTTTCGGTGGCGGCGAGCCGGCGGCGTTGGCCAGGTAATTGCGCGTCTCCATGGGGATCCTCCGCTTAGGTGTATTCGAACAGCGCGACGGTGTGCGCTGGCTTGAGTCGGTTGATGACGCACTCGAGCCGGGTGGTCGGTGCGGCCTCGCCGAGTGATTCGTCGACGGACGAGTCGGCGTTGAACTGGTCGATCGGTGGGGTGGGTGCTCGGATCGTCCAGGCGTGGGCCCAGTCCTCGCTGTAGATGGGCGCGTCGACGGTGGCCTCGACGGTGTGCGGGTCGTACTCGACGATCGTCGCGTCCGGAAAGCCGAGCCGTTCGGCCACGCCGATGAAGTAGCTGCGGCTCTGGCCGCCGGTGTTGGTCAGGCGGGCGAGCAGATCCTCGCGGCGCTGGGCGATCGTCGCGCCCAGGCCGGAGCAGCTGTCCGGCAGCCCGGCCCAGCGCTCCCAGTCCTCGAGCATTTCCACCACGCTGCGCGGATCGAGCTCGTCGAGCAGGGCCAGCGTCCGGCCGTCGAGGCGGGCCGGCTCCTCGGCCAGCGCGGCGGTGAGGCGCTCGGCGGTGGTGCCCGGCTCGCGCAGGGCATCCCACAGCGCGCCGCGCGGGAGCAGGGCGAGCAGCTGGGCCTGGTAGTCGGCACCGCTACGCATTACGGGATCGCCTGCCAGGTGATGGCGCCCAGCGTGGCCAGCTCACCGGGGTTGAGGGTGATGTCGTCGGTCGGGGAGACCAGGACGTGATCGGTCTCGCCGGTGGCGATGCTGATGGCCTCGCGGATGTGACTGACGAGGATGGTGCCCGAGCCGTTGCCGTCCTCGACATTCGCCTCACGCCGGAACAGGTCGGAGAGATCCGCCTCGACGGCCGCCTGGGTGGTGCTGTCGTTGGGGGCGAGCTGGATGATCATGTCCTGCGGCGCCTCGGTGGGCGCGTAGGCGGTCACGTCCGCCGTGACGGGGCGGCGCGCGTCGATGTAGTCCTGCACGGCCTGCACCTCGGCGGCGTCCGGGATGATCTCGGCATCGTCGTCCCGGGTGAAGTAGACGCCCACGGTGGACGAGCCATTCCAGAGCGGCATCACCCACACCCGCGTGACGCCCTCCACCTCGAGGGCCCACTGCTCGTAGTCGGTGACCGCGCCGCCCTGGGGCGGCTGCTGCACCCGTTGGCGCAGCCGTTCGCGCAGGGCGTCGTCGTCTTCCTCGTCGGCCCCGCCGGTCAGGCCACCGCTGGTCACCGTGGCGCTGGACTGCACGCCGCTGATCGGCGAGGTCAGCTGCAGGGAGACGCCGGCCACCGCGTTGCCGTCCTGCCCGGCGGTGCTGGCCGTCACGCCGGCCGTGGCCGTTCCGCTGTCGATAGTGGCCTCGGCGTCGGTGGTGTACTCGGCGCCGTCGGATCGCTGGACGGTGGTGCCGGCCGGGATGATCGCGCCATCGCTGCCGGTAAAGCTCACGCTGCCGGTGGCCGGCGCGGCCGGGTTGCGGGTCACGCGCCACCAGTCGGCATGGCGCTCGAGGATCGCGCCCTCGGCGGTGTCCGGGATGATCTGCCGGCTCATCCAGTCGAGAAAGCCGTACAGGCCGTGCATCTCGCCGGCGACCGCCCGGCCGACGGCCCCGAGGATGGAGCGGCGCAGCCGCGGATCGGTACCGGGCAGCCGCGTCTCGATGTCGGTGCGGATCCGGTCGATCAGGTTTGGCAGGGAAGGGCGGGCGAAGGGCATCAGGCGGTCTCCGTGGCGTAGGTGAAGACATCAGAAAACGGGCTGCCGTCGGCAAGCGTGATGCGGATGCGCATCTGCAACAGCCCCCGGCGGATCCATTCGGCGGTGACCTGCACGGCCGTGGCGATGCCGTCCTCGATCAGCCAGGCGATCGCCTCTTCGGCGTATTCTCGGGCGCGGGTGGCGGTCTCGTCGGTCTGCTTGGCGCGCGCCAGCAGCCACAGCCGCGAGCCCTGCCGGTCGTTTTGCCGGTCGAGGTAGCTGTCCTGCCAGGAGCCGCGCCGGTCGTCGGTGCCGTCGGGCATGGCGTCGTCCTCGGCCGCCCGACGATCGGTGAACAGGCTCACCAGCACCGCGCTGCGCAGGCCGTCCTCGGTGGCGAGATCCGCGCCCTGCTGGATCACGTCGAAGTCGCGCCCGTTGCTGCCGAATGTGAGTGCCAGGTCGGTCATCGCTACATGCTCTGGTTCGGCGTGCTGGTCGAGCCGCCGTCGTTCTCGTCGTGGGTGTGGCTGTCGTAGGTGCTGCGCACGTGCTCGAGCGTGGTGCCGGTGGTGGCGTAACGGTCGGTGATGTCGCCTTTCACCTTGAGGTTGCCGTCGATGGTCACCTCGCTGGTGATGAGCGTCGTCGGGGCGGTGGCCTCGAGGTGGTCAACGGCGGTCACCTTCACCTTGTCGCGCATCAGGTGGACTACGTTGCCCTTGTCGTCGTAGAGGGCCACCTCGCCCGGCGCGAGATTCGTCAGGCGGTAGCGTCGATCGGCGACGGTCACGGCCACGGTGTGGGAGCGGTCGCCGCCCAACGCGGCCAGCAGTGCCTCGGCGCCGGGGTGCGGGTGCGCGGTCAGGCCGTAGGCCTCGAAGTGCTCCACGCCGCTCATCAGCTCGCCGGCCAGCCCCTCGACCTGCACGCTCTGCATCAGGGTGGCGGGCTCGATCAGCCGCACCACGCCACGGGTGAACAGCACGCGCAGGCGGCGCTTTAGCGGGGCCATCAGCCGGGAGGTACCGCGCACGCTCACGAGTCGCTCCCCTGCGTCCAGATCATGGTGTCCTCGCTCTCGCCCTCGTCGTCTTCGGGCAGCGGTACCAGGTCGAAGGCCTCCGCCGGCATCACGGCCAGCTTGCTGCGCTGGCCTTGCTCGTCCTGCTTGAACGTCACCGACGAGATCAGCCGGTCGGCGTTGATGCCCAGCCACTCGTCGCGCACCGGTACCAGCGCGTTGGGCGACCACGGCCCGGAATCGTTTTGCCAGCCGGTGACGGTGTAGGTGGCCTGCTGCGATCGCCCCCACGCCACGTTGCGCTGCCACTGGGCGCGCCGTTGGCAGTCGGCCGTGTCGGCCGGGCCGTCGGCGATCATGGAGGTAGGGCGGAAGCGGGCGACGCGGTCGTCCGTTGCCTCGCCGCGGGCATGCGCCGCGGCGTCCCCGCTGAAGGTGTCGCTGCCGTTGCCCTGGGCGAGCACGGTGTAGCGGGAGAAGCGGTCGCGCATGCTGGCCTTGCCGGCGGCCTCGCGGATGGTCTCCCCAAGGATCAGCGCCGGGCCAACGCGCGCACCACCGGCGCGGATGATCACCAGGTTGCCGTCGGCATCGGAGACAAAGCGCACGGCGCGGATGCGGGCGAGGCGTTCGAGGAATTCCCAGATCGTCTGTTCCGGCTCGAGGCGCTCCTTGCGGAACGTACCGCCCACGTCCGTGGCGGCCGTCACCTCGATGCCGAAGCGCCCGGCGAGATCCCGCGCGATCTGAAACAGCGTCTGCCCGGACCATTCCAGGCCCTTGCCGCCAACGCCTGCCAGCGAGCAGTCGACCAGGTCGCCGGCCTTGCTCCGGCCGCTGATGGTCACGCCGTGGCTGCTGCCGTCGTAGCTGGGTTCCACGTCGTCGATGTAGCCGGTGATGATGGCCCGGTCGTTGAGCAGCACGCGGCACGGCGCCCCGGCGCGGATCGGGCGGCGCGTCTCCGAGCCCGGCCATTTCTCCGTGAGCGAGACCTCGAACGTATGCGCCACGCTCTCCAGCGAGCGGGTCACCGTCACCGTCTTCCAGCCGCCGTAGCGGCGTCCGTCGACCTGCAGGCGAATCTCGTCAGGCATCGAGCACCTCCAGCGTCTGGCCACCGACGACAAAGCCGGGGTGGTGGATGCCGTTGCGCGCCACGATCTCCGTCTCGCGGGTGGCATCGCCGTAGATCTGGTGCGCCAGTGCCAGCGCCGGGGTGGTGCTGCGCGGCTGGACGCGCTTCAATCGCGGCACCCGGGCGCCGCGCACGCGCAGATCCTCGGCCACGGCGGCGCGCAGGGTGGCCAGCGACTGGTAGACCGTGTCGTCTATCGGATCGCCGTTGACCGGGTCAGTCGCTTCCTGCTGATCGTCGATCTCGTCGAGGATGGTGTTGGCGGCGCGGTTGGCATCCGCGCGGGAGGCGTAGTCCGCCTGGGCGGCCTGCTTTGCCGCCCCCACCAGCGCCGCGCGGCGCGTCAGTGCGTGCACCGCCGCCACGTTGCGCGCCTGTCGGCGCCGGTTGGCGGTGGTCGTGGGTACGCTGGGCGCGTCATCGCCGGCGGAGAACAGGCGCTGGAACTGCCGCACCGCATTCAGCGCGGTGGTGGCCGACGGGTAGCCCAGCACCTCGTCGAGCAGGTAGGCGGCCATCGCGGCCGGGTCGTCGACCAGCCCGGCGATCGCGGTGGCATGCCGGGTGATCTCGCTCAACACCCGGCTGGTCTCCGTCTGCACGGCACTGACGAAGTACTGCGGCTGGCCATCCACCGAGAACGTCCGGGCGAAGTCCTGCGTGGCCGCCTCGGCCAGCGCATCGGCGCGGGCGTTCACCTGCTCGCCGGTGGCCGGGCTCTCGCCGGGGTACTCCGCCTGGCCCGCCTCGATGAACTCGATGGTGAAGGTGGCCATGCCACCCTCGCGGGTGGTCTCGCGCACCTGGTAGTCGCGCCCGGTGCAGCGCATCTGGCCGCGATACGGGTGGATCAGCGTGCCGGCGCCGGCATCGAGCGCGTCCATCAGCCGGTCGCGCGCCGCCATGTAGTCCGCCCCCAGGACGAACGCCTCCACCGAGATACGCCGCGCCTTGCGGCCCAGATCCTCGGCGTAGGGTTCGTCCCGGTTCGGGTACTCGTGCAGCGCCACCCGCCGGCCGCCACTCCCGGAAACCGACCGGGTGGCGAACGGCACGCCCGCGAACGACGCCTGTTGCAGCTGCTCTCGCCAGCTCATCCACCCCTCCAAACGCAGAAAAGCCGCCACCCTGGCGCCCGGAATCGGGGCAGGGTGACGGCTTTTCGCTGGTGCGTTACGCCTAAATCGTTGTTATCGCGGAGTATAGCACCCGGGGTGGCCGCGTCACCAACCTAGCGAAACGGCGTGGCATGTATGGTTGTGCCGGCAGATAAACACAGGGACGAGATGATGACCGAACACGATCCGATGGACCGAGCCTGCCCCTATTGCGGGGTTGTCCTCGACAAACGCCCGGTGCGGCGCATGAAGTGCCCACACTGCCGCGAGACGATCTATCTCAAGCATCGATGCTGTGACTACAGTCGCCCGAAGGAGCTGATGACAGAGGAAGAGGCCGAGCGGGTGGATGCGCAGTGGGGGGAGCACCGTGCCGAGGATTATTGGCGGCGAATGGTTGATGGTTTCGAGCCCCAATTCGAGGCCGAACGAAAGCGGATGCCTGGTGCGCCAGCAAAGGTGATAGCGAAGAACACCCTGGCCGCTATTCTGGCTAGCGATGCATCAGCGTTCGACAAGAAGGGTGCGGCCGGTTACATGGCCAGGCTCCGCAAGCTGGAAGGCGGTGACCCGATGCCTTTCGTTCGCTCCAGGCTTCGATATGAGGCCCAGGAGGTCGCTGAGAACTGGCATCCCGACCCGGTTTTTGTGCGGTTGATCGGACCGGACGACGATCGATGGCCGGCGAAATGCCGCAAGCATGCCCGTTACAACTATCGACCTGACGAGATTGGCAGGCTGGCCGATGTCCCTTGCGGGCCAGAGTGCAAGTGCTGGCTTGAAACGGTGTTCCCCGATGAGATCGCCGGCGTTGACAACGAGGATGCCGAGGAGGAACCCGACGGCTACAGCCTTCCTTGGGCCGTGCTTATTCCTGTGGCGCTGCTAGTTGTCGTGGCGTGGATCTTCTTCTGACCCTTCACGGCGCGAGCGTCATACCCGAGTCGATGTCGATATCGAGGTTTTCAGCACTGACGTTCTGCACCCGGGCGCGGCCTTCCTGGTCAATCTTGATGCGCAGGTCACCCTTCATGGTCTGCTGGTTCCCGGCGCCCTCGTTGATGGCCACGGCGCGCTGGGCCTCGTCGTTGCCGAAGAAGGCGAGCGTGCGGGCGATGCCTTCGCCGATCGCGTCGCCGATCTTCCGCCCGGTGTCCGTGCCGAGAGCGCCCTGGTCGGTCAGTAGGTTGTCGGAAATCAGCGAGGCGGCCCCGTATCCAGCGAGTCCCGCGCCGGCTACCGATAGCCCCGCCATGCCGGTCGCGCCGGCACCCATGGCGCCGATGGTTCTCATGTTCGGCGCCGCCCGGAGCATTCGCCATCGGCTTGGTGTCCGGTACTTGATCGGGTTGCGGGTTTTCCCGGGCACCTTCCCGGCGGGGCCCATGCCTCCGCCAAGGCCGCCACCCGGCATGTTGACCACGTACACGGGCTGCACGCCGGCGGCTTCCTCGAGGGCCTTGCCGGCAGCGACACCGCCTCCGAGCCCGCCCAGCTTCCCGCCAAGCCTTTTCATGCCGGCACCGCCCAGCTTCAGCCCGGCGAAGATGCCCGCCGCACCCAAGGCGCCCCCGGCCATCAGTTCCTTTCCGCTCAGCTTCTGCTCGTCGAGCAGGTACTTGATCGCGTTCTCGATGGTGTCGTTGATCGGCTGGGCGAACTCGTCGGCCGCTTCGCCAAGGGCGTTCTTGAGCCGGCCGACCTGGTCGACGGAGTTTTCGAGCGCGTCCTCGAGGCCGCGGCTGATGGTGCCGGCGCTGGCGCCGATCTCCTCGCTCATCTTGCGCGCCCGGGGGATCGCGTCACCGGAGAGCAGGGCACGCAGGCCACGGATGGTGTCCTGGTCGGACTTGCCGAATGCGGCCTCGATGGCCTTGTCGCGGTTGATGTCGCTGTCGAGCGACTGGTAGCGCTTGGCGATGTCGTCCAGCACGTCGAAGGCGGCGCGGCGCTCGCCCTCGGCATCGTAGAAGTTCACTCCGGTGGCCTTGGCCGCGTTCTGCAGGTACTTCTGGTTGGTGAACAGACGCAGGGTGGAGTCGGCCAGGGTGGCCAGCCGCTCGGGGTTCTTCTCGATCATCGAGAGCTGCTCGATGAAGCCCAACGTGTCCTCGAACGACAGGCCCGCTGTCTTCGCGTTGACGCCGACGCGGGCGAAGATATTGGACAGGTCCTCGAGCTCGGCATTGCCCAGGCGGCCGGCGACGGTCATCTGGTCGATCAGCTCGACGGCCTTGCGCGGCTGCGATAGGTCGAAGTCGAAGGCCTCGCCGGCGACGGTCAGCGAGTTGGCCAGGATCTCCGCCCGGGAACCGGTGACGGCCATGGCCGGGTTGATCGCCTTGATGGTGGTCAGCGACTGATCCCACGTCATGCCTGCCTGGATCAGCTGGTTGAAGCCGTTGAGCAGGGAGTCGAACGACTGGCCGGTCTCCTCGCTCATGTCGTGCAGATCCTGCCGCAGGCGGTTGGCCATCTCGCGGGTGGCCCCGGCGGTCTGGCGGATCTGGATCAGCCGCTTGTCGATTTTCGCGGAGTTGATGCCGGCCTGGACGCTCTTGTAGGCCACGCCGGCGCCGACAATCATCCCGGTGTAGCGGCTGCCGAGCATGTCCATGCCCCGGCCCAGCGACGTGGTCGCCCGGGACAGCGCGGACAGGTCCCGTCGCCCCTGCCGCGAGAAATGCTGCAGGGACCGGGAGTACCGACGAGCCTGCCGGTCGAGATCCCCCGACATCGACAGGATGATATTGGCGTTCGCGTCACTCATTGAGTGCCCTCAGGGTGGCGACGATCTCCCGCTCGGTCATGGCGAGCAGCTCGGCGCGTGGCCAGTTAACCTGCGTCCCCAGGCGGGCGATCGCCTTGGTGAACGTCGCCGCCGCCCGCATCAGCTCGCCCCCGCTGCGCCACCTCGGCGGACGCAACCTCCAGTTTCTGCGCGTCGGTCTGCAGGAGGTGGTAGTCCTCTGGGGTGAGCATCTTTATCTGCCGGAGCGAGAGCGGCCCGGGGATCTCCCCGATCGACTTGACCTGCTTGCCCAGCACCAGCGCGGCGACCATCGTCGGGCTGGAGAGCAGCTGGTAGCCGTCCGGGGTGGCGACCAGCTTCTCGGACTCGGCGTTGGCCTCGATGATGTCGCCGGCGGTGGCGTCCCGCAGGATGGCGTGCCGCTGGGGCTCGCCGTCGAGCTTCAGGCCGGTGCTCAGTTCGGTCTCGATGGTTGCCATCAGGAGACCTCCTCACAGGTCATGCCGGTGAAGTTGAGGCTGACCTCGCTACCGTTGAGCTCGGCCGGGCCGTCGATCCACGCGTTGCGCAGCAGGTACGTCTTGCCGGTGTCGGTCTCGAAGACGATGGAGGCATCCGTGATCTGCCCCAGGTCGGTCAGGGAGATGTCGGCGGTGTGGTTGATGCTGCACTGGATGGTCGGCGCCACCGGGCTTTCCGAGTAGCCATCCACGCCGCGGTCGGACATGGCGGCTTCCCGGGAGACGCCGCCGGGGTTGAGGGTTGCGCCCTCCTTGGAGCGCATGTCGGTGCCGTTGACCTTGATGAAGGCGCGGCCGGTTACTTGTCCCATGGGTCAGTCTCCTCGGTTACAGGCGGAATTGAACGGCGGCGGCGAAGACGCGGAACTGGTTGATCAGGTCCGGCGGCATCACCGTGTTGATCCGGTTCGGATCGGAGCTGCTACGCACGACCAGCAGGTCTTCCTTGAACTGGTCGAAGTTCTCGACCAGGCCGGCTTGTTCGAGGTCCCGGAACAGGCCCAGCAGTTCGGCACGGATCACGTTGGGCGTGACCACGGCCTGACCCGGCGCGAAGGCGGTGCCATCGTCGGCCAGCTTGTGGCGCGGGTAGCGCATGGCGATGCGCGCCCGGGTGGCGTAGCGCACGTAATCCACCGTCCACTTGGTGTTCAGGTCGAGGTAGCTGATGTCCTCGATGCCGGCGGCGTTGGTCTGGTAGTTGGTGATCACCCGCTCGATCAGCACCCGGCCGCCGTCGTCGACAGTGAAGGTGGCGATGCCGTCGTGCAGCAGCAGGTCGCGTTCCTCGCGGGTAAACCGGGAGGCCGGCGGCGGGGGCAGCAGGCCGTCGATCGCCAGCGTCTGGAACGGGCGGGCCGGGTCGATCGCGCCGTGGTACTCGACCACGCCGGCCAGCGCCGCCGCCCAGATCCACGGCGGGTTGGGGGCATCAGCGGCGCCCATGGTGGTGACGTGCGGGCTGTTGCGACCGTCGCTCCAGGTGCCCAGCTCGGCGTGCGTGCCGGCGAGACCGGTGAAGACGTGGCCGGTCTTCTGCTCCAGCGGCCCCCAGCGGTCCTGCAGCTCGGTCTCCAGCGCCGTCATGTTGGCGTCGTCGGTCCAGCCGCTGACGATGGTGTAGTACTGGGTATCGCCGATCGCGGCCAGTGCCAGGGAAATATCCGGGTTGGCGGTGCCGCTGTCCATGTCGGTTATGGCCAGGGTCACGCCGCCCGGCAGGGATTCGCCCTGGTAGTAGTTGGCGCGGATGTCGATGTCGTTGCCCGCCTCGCCGGCGTTGCGCGCGGTGATGTCCACCTCGTTGGTGTTGGTGGCGTTGACGGCGGCGGTTACCGGCAGGTCGGTCTTCGCGTTGATGGCGTCGACCACGGCCTGGGTGATCGCGTCCTGCTGGTCCGCGGCGGTGACGCCCACACGCACCCGGTGGCCGGCGATGTAGAGCGCCAGCGTGCCGGAGGCGGTGGCCGTGCCGGTCACGGTGATCTTGCCGGTGGCGGCGGCGGCAGCGGCGTCGTCATCCAGGGCGACGGCCCACACCTCGGAAGTGCGGTTGACCGCGCGCAGGGCCTTGAGCATGCCGGCGATCTGCGAGCCGCGGCCGAAAAAGCCCTCGCCCTGTTCGCCGTCGAGCACCTGCACCGGGGTTTCGGCGTCGACCGAGCCGCCGGTGAGGCGCTGGCCGAGCACCAGCACCTTGCGCGGCATGCCGGGCAGGCCCTGAACGGCGAGACTGTTGTCGATCTCGATGTACTGGCCCGGTGTGCGGATGTCGACCGGGATCTCGTTGAAGCTGACGTTGTCCGGCATGGCTTATTTCTCCTGCTTGCGGGGCGGCTGGGCCTGCTCGACGTCGCCGTCGCGCAGGCGGCGCCGCCAGTAGGTGGTGAGCGTGACTTTCTCGCCGCGCTCGGGCAGTGGCTTGCGGGTGGCCGGGTCGAGTACCCGGATGCCCTTGCGGGGCTTGAGCTTGATGGTCTGCATGCGGCGTCTCCTATGTCTGGATGTCGTCCTGGGCGTCCGGCGGGTTGGTGTAGTCCTCGTCTTCGGCCCACGTCTGGTGGTGCTCCGGCGTGAACGGCGGGATGTCCATGTCCACGTGCACCAAGTTGAGGTCGGCCAGCACCTTGAGGCTGTCGGGCGTGAGCTCGACGGGGCCGAAGTCGAGATCCACGGCCACCCAGCCATACGGGTGATCGATCTGCATGCTCTGCTTCCAGCGCACGGGGCGGACCTGCACGCCCTTGACCCGCTCGCAGAAGTCGCGCATCTCGTCGATCATCGCGAGCTCGGCCTCCTCGATCTCCTCGCCGGTGGCCTTCTCGCCCAGCTGGATCTGCCCGACGAGCACGGCGCCGAAGTGCTCCGCGTAGCGCTCGATCTGGGCCTGCCCCTCGCAGAGCAGCGTCCAGACGCCGGCCTCGAGGTCGGAATGCTTGCGGCGGGCGAACTCCTGGTAGGAGCGAGTTACTACCCGGCCCGGTACCTGGGCGGCCATGGTGTCCGCGAGGATCTTGAGGAAGACGCCGATGGTGCTCACAGGCCCACCTCCTTGATGCCGTCACGCACGCCGGCGCGTACTAGCTCGGTGAGGCGGTCGCGCTTGGCGTCGAGTGCCGGACGCATGTAGGGCTGCGCCGGCGTGCCGTGTTGCTGGATGCTGCGGGCGATGACGAACGCGAGATCCCGCTCGTCCATGGCCTCGTCGTAGGGCGAGATCCGGCGGGTGCGGATCCAGTCGATCAGCGGTTCGATCGGCGGCATCGGGCCGCCCGGCTCGCGGCCGAGCTCCATCACGTCACCATGGCGAACCGTCGGGCCGACCTCGATGGTCATGGGGCCGGTGAAGCGGTGGCCGATGGAGTTGGTGAGCGTGCTCTCGGCCTTGGGTGCGCGGCGGCGGCCCTCCCGGGCGATCTCGATGGCACCGCGCTCCAGCTCGCGCACCGCCCGGCGACGGACGGCAGCCGGCGAGCGTTCAACGGCTCGGCGCGCCTGCCGGTCACGGATCTCGAAGTTCAGCCGCATCGTCATGCCCGTCTCCCGAATTCGTCCATCAGTTGCTGGTAGAGCGCCGCCGGGGTGCCGTTCTTCGGCCCCTGGGTGACGCCGTCGCGCATCTGCACCGGCTTGCCGATGTTGCGCAGGCTCATTTCCTTCATGGCCTCGGCCTGGGCGCGCAGGATCAGCAGGCCACGATCGGCGGCGCGGATGGTGGTGTCGCCGGCCGTTTCCGAGATCACGTGCTGCGCCACGTAGGTGACCGGGCAGGCGGCGCCGTAGCGTGTGACCTGGGCGACGGTCGGGGCCGGGCGGAAGACCACCCACGGCTGGCTGCCGTCGTGCTCGGCGGACAGGCGCGGGCGGCGGCCGGTATAGGCCGGGTCCCACGGCTTGGTGTCCGGGGTGGCCCAGCTCGACGAGTGAACGCGGACGAGATCCGCCGGGGCGGCATAACGATCGGTGCCGGCCTCGACGGTCAGGGAGGTGCGAACCAGCCGGGGGCGCACGTCCGTGAGCGCCTCGGCGGCGACGTCGACGAAGCGGTCGAAGTCGGCCGGGTCGAAGACGTTGGCCGCGTCCTGCAGGGAGGCGGTCAGGTCGGTGGTCAGGCTGGTGCGGCTCATGTCGCTCATGTCGTCAGCATCCAGACGGAAACGCCCACGAGCGTGCTGCTCGCGACGCTCATTACCCCGCCGATCACGGCGACAACGGCCCAGCGGGAGATGCCCCAGCGCAGGGCGTCGGCGGCGGCATGGCTCTGGTGGAACTGCTCGAGGGAACGGATGCGGCGCTCGTGGTCGTCCAGCTCCTCGCCCATGCGGCCCTGGCCAGACCGGATGGCCTTCATGTCGGTGTCCACGCGCACCAGGTCGCGGAAAGCTCTAACCAGGTCCTTCACGTCGGCGCGAATGCCGGCGACCTCGTTGCGGACGCTCTCCACTCGCTCCTCGAGGGCGCGGACAATGCCGTCTTCACTGCTGCTCATCGTGTTCCCCGTGCCAGTCGATCAGTCGGTTGAAGCGGGCGGCGAGGGTGGCGTATCGCGCGGCCCAGCCGATGCAGTGTCCCCAGACGGCCGGTTCGGCAAGGTCGGCAGGGGCTCGGGCCTCGTCAGGAGTGAGCCGGGGGGCTGGGGGCAGTTCATCACCACCGGGGCCGGCTCGGGCGGCATCGTTGAGCAGCCGGACAGCACCGCGAGTAGGGCGGCACTCAGCACGATCCGGAGCCTCGGCGGCGGCGCGTTCTTGGAGATCCCCATAGTCGTCCTCGATCTGTTGCTGCTGTTTCGCCCAGGCGATGGCAATGGCCTGGTTCTCTGCCTGCCACTCGGCCTGCTGGTCGAGTGCCCGTTTGAGCCCATCGACGTGCTGCTGGGCCAGCCGGGCCCGCTCCTCGTTCCAGTCGGCGCGGGTGGCGTTCTCGCCGGCCGACTGCCCGAGGCTGTAGGCCGCCCAGAGCAGGACGACCATCGCCGCGAGGATGCCGACGCCTAGCAGCGCGCGCTTCACGGCCCCACCACCATCTGCGTCCAGTAGCCCCAGATCCGCCGCACGTAGGTGGTGGTCTCCTTGGCGTGGTGCCCGGTCACGCCCGGCAGGCACTTGATGACCAGCCGGTACCGGTTGGCGCCGTCACAGCGGCGCTGGGCCTGCAGGATGTTGCCGGCGCCGGCGTTGTAGCTGGCCGCCGCCAGGCTGTAGCGGTCGGCGGCCGGTCGGGGTGCGCTCCAGAAGGCGATCTGCTTGCCCTGGTAGTACGCGCCGGCGAGGATCGCCGGGCGGGCCATCAGCGGGGAGACGTGCCCGAGGTCGAGCTCGCGCGCCACGTCCTGCCAGGTGCCCGGCATGAACTGGGCGACGCCCTGCGCCCCGACCGGGGAGAC
This sequence comes from Halothiobacillus sp., assembly GCA_016278265.1. Classification (GTDB taxonomy): domain Bacteria; phylum Pseudomonadota; class Gammaproteobacteria; order Halothiobacillales; family Halothiobacillaceae; genus Guyparkeria. The sequence continues at coordinate 505,222 of JADQCE010000001.1, forward strand.
GGCCGACGGGTCCAGCCGGCTTTCCTGGAACAGCTGCGCTTTCCACAGCCGCCAGTCGTAGCCGGGCAGGTACTGCTCGGCCGCCTGCTGGATCGTCGGGTCGTACCGGTCAGGAAAAGAGGATTCCGACCAGCAGGCAGACGCCCAGAAAACGCAGACCGTGATAAAGGGCAAGGCCCAGCGGGTCATGGCGCAGCACCTCAATCGCTTCGCGGAAAGAGTGCCCCGCTCGGCGATCAAGCCAGCGGAGCGTGAAAACAGCGCCGATGACGGCCGCGAGGGCCATCACCAGCGTGAACAGGGTCGAGGTGAAGAGCACTTCACTCATCGCGGCCTGCCTCGTCGTTGGCCGGCTTCTCGCCGTCCGTCTGGGTCTCGCCACCGGCCGGCTGATCGGTAGCCGACGACTCGTCGCCGTCCTCGCCGTTCAGCTGGTTGGCCGCGCGGGTCATCATCGTCTGCTGAATCGCGGAGACGAGGCTGGTGCGCTTCTTGCCGTCCTTCTCGAGCTGCTCCAGCTCGGCCAGTTGCTCGTCGTTGAGGCTGTCCAGCTCGGCGGTGATGTCCTTCACGGACTTGTCGAGCAGCGCACCGAGACCGGTAGCCTCCGTCAGATCCGCGTCGAGGTCGTTGAAGTCCACCGGCTTGCGCGGCCGGTTGAGCAGGGTTTCGTCCACGGGGCGGGTCTCGCCCGGGGCGATCGACTTGTTGCCGATGTGGACGATCTTGTCCGAATCGTTGTGGTAGGGAATCTGGGCCATGGTTTGCTCCTCTCGGTTAATGCCCCTGGTGAAATCCAAGGGCGGCCATCAGGCCGCCCGTCTGGATCAGCGGTTGCTGGCCGAGTAGGCGATCACCGAGGTGAGGCGCTCCCGAATCGGGGCCGGGGTGTGGATGGCGCTGTACTCCTCGCCGTAGGCCACCTTCTGGCCGGTCGGGCGGCCGGAGGAGTCGACCGCTTCGAACGGCTGGCCGGTGGTGAACGGCTTGGCCACCGTGTAGGAGGTGGTGCCGCGCACGCCCATGACGATCCGCTCGTCGCCGAGGTCGATGCCCGGGGCGTTGGTGCCGAAGGCCGGCAGGCCCTTGACCATCTCCAGATCGCCCATGCCGTCCGTGTCGGTGCCGGAACGCTTGCGCTCGGCCGCGAACTGCTCGGCGTTGGTGATGGTGTCGTTGAGCACCGGGCTCATCAGGAGGAAGTCCGGGTTGACCATCCGGTCACCGGAGAGCACCGCCTTGCGGGCGCCGATCTTGCGCAGCAGGCCGTTGAGGTGCACGTCGATGTCGGTGGTGCCGTTGTCCATGTCGAACTTCACCACGTTGGTGGCGTAGCTGTAGGACACGGTGGCCGCGGTGGCGGTGGGCGTGACCGGGCTGCCGGTCTCGTCGACCAGCTGGATATAGCCCAGGTTGTAGTTGGTCACCCGGTAGTAGGTGCCGGCGGACTGGTTTCCGGTGCCGTCGTAGCGCGGGGCCGGCGTGCCGTCGACCGTGACGGTGATCGGGTTGGACTCGCTGCCGACCGCGTTGCCCTGCATGTCGTACTGCTGGTGCGGGCGGACGATCGGGAACTCGGCCGTCTTGATGATGCTGGTCGAGCCGCCAAGCTGACCGCCCACGGCCTCGTCGGCCACGTCCTGTGCCAGGTAGGTGTCCGAGGCGCGCTGCATCTCGTTGGCGATGGCGCGGTGTACCAGCTCGCGCATCACGCGGGCATTGGACTCGACGTTGCGGCCGTAGGCGTCCCAGTTGATGCGGCTGGCGCGGGCGAAGTGCATCACCTCGTTGGAGATACGCATGGCCAGCTTGCGCGGCAGGACGTAGGCCAGGTCCATCTTCTGCGCGATCGACGCGCCCGGAATGCCCTGACCCTCGAAGACCACGCCGTCGTTGGTTACCGAGGAGGTGTCGCGCTCTTCGTACGGCACCTGGGTGGTGGCCTGGGCCTGCGGGTCGGTGAGGGTCTGCACCAGCTGCAGGATGTTGAGATCCGAGAGGGCCTCGCGGATCACGGTGCGGGTGAAGCCCGCCGGGAAGCTGGTGTCACCGATGTTGGTCTCACCACCGGCCAGCAGGCGCTCTTCCAGCACCAGGCTGCGGTGGTTCATGCGGTCGTATTCGGCCAGTACGCGCTGGACGAAGGGCGAATCCTTCTCGGGGAGACGCAGGCGGCCGTTGGCGCCGGAGACCGAACCGCGCAGGCCGTTGTCGATCGACTCCTGCAGGCGCTTGACGCCGTTGATCTCGTCGGTGTTCACCGAGGGGCTGCCGGCAACGTGGTAACCCATGCCGGCCAGCTGGCTGGAGGTGGACATGCGGTTACCCAGGGCGATCTGCCGGTCGGCCAGCTTCTTGACCTGTGCCTCGGACATCTCCGGGGTGATCAGGTCCTCGGCCTCGCGAAGGACCTTCTTGGTGTCCTCGTCGATACCCTCGGCGCCGTCGATCGCCTCGTTGAACGTCTTGACGCGGGCGGCCTTGGTTTCGGTCAGCTGCTTGGATTCCTTCTCCGCCTGCGCCTGACGGTCGGCGAGGATGCGCTCGACGTCGTCCTCGGTCAGCTGCTTGCCGGATTCGCCGGACTCGCCCAGCTGGATATTGAGGGTGGCCGGCTTGTCGCCGATCTCCTCGGCGAGTTGCTTGCCGAGATCCTCGAACCGGGCGGCGGCGGCCGCAAGGGCCTTCTCGTCCTCGCCCAGTTGCTTCATGTTCGCCTCGGCGGACGCGAGGATCTGCTCGATCACGCCCTCGGAGAGCTTCTTGGCCACGAGCTTGGCGCGCAGTTTCTTCAGATGTTCTTTCATGACTGTCTCAGCCTCTTCAGTCAGGATGCGGGCCGCTCGGCCGCACAGGATGGTCGGGGTGTCGGTTTCCGCGAGCTGGATGGGGTCCAGCCGCTTGATGGCCGGGCGAACCACGAGGCCAGCGCCTCGCAGCAGCGGCCCGTGTGAGTCGCCGGTCTCGTTGTCGACGAAGTTCTCCACGTAATCCGCGGAGAGGTACCGGAATCCGCGCCGCTTGATCGCCTCGACGCCGTAGTCGGTCAGCTCGATCTCGCCGCGCAGCTTGTTCCCGTCCAGGAACAGGCGGCGGAAGTAGCCGGCGGCGCCTTCGTTGGGCTCGTGAGCGATGTCCAGCGCGATCTCCTGCCCGTAGGTGCCGGCATCGAAGTTCTTGATGAACGTCTCGAGCAGCTCGCGGGATACCTCGAAGGTGCCGTAGCGGGGATCGGTGAACGTGCCGGCGCGGATGATGGTCGCGGTGATCCGCTTGCCCTCGGCGAGTTGCCGCGCATCCACGCGGTCCGAGATGAAGCGGGGAGTGTCCGACCCGGTACCGCTTCCACGGTGGCCGGGGGCGGAAAGCTGGATGCGGCGGTTTCCGAGCATGTTGGTCTCCAGAAACGCAAAAAGCCCGCGCACCCCGGGGCAGGGGTGGCGGGCTTCTCGCCGTGTGGCGTTATGCCTGAATTTGGTTATCGGTACTCAGTTTAGTGCATTGTGCTGGCGAGTCAACGGGTTATCTCCCGTTATCGCTGTAGGTGAGCGGCACGCGCACCCACGTCTTGCATCGGCACTTCGCCTCGGCCCCGCGCGGCAGCACGCGGAGCACCCGGCTCTTGATCACGATCCCGTCGAACAGCACCTGGTTGCACTGCGGGCACCGGACTTCCGGACGGATGGAGGGGATGGCTTGGCGTTCAGTCGTCGATTGCATAGCGCTTTTTCAGGACCTTCCAGGGTGTGTTGATTTCGTTCTCGTTGAGCGTGCCGTCTCGCAGCAGTTGCGCCTTTCCCTTGCCCAGCACGGATTCCTGCACGTCGTCCGGCTGGTCTTTGAGCCAGGCGATCCGGTCGGTGGCGTCGGCATTTCCGACTTCATTGGAAAAGACCGGCTGCTCGAATGACATCGTGTTGGGGTGCGCCGGCCACGGGCTCTTGCCCTTGGGGTACACGCCCGGGCCCAGCCCGTAGCGGTCGACGCTGGCATGCATGTCGCACACGTCGGGTCTCGGGTGGTTCGGGGAGAGCAGGAATCGGGTGCCGATCACCTCCGGGTGCTCGAAGGCCGCGGCCTTGTAGGCCTCCCCGTGGGCGCGGTTGATCTCGGTGCGGAACAGGCGGCGGGCGTTGTCGTAGGGCGCGCCCTTGCCGGTCATCAGGGCGTCGCCGGCGAGCTTCTGCACGCGGCTGCCCTGGGCCATGTCCATCTTGCTGGCGATGTCTGCCGGTACCGCCTGGCCTCGGCCGAGGAAGTCCTGCGCGGCGCGGCTGGCCGAATCGCCCTGGATGACGGCCTGCTCGATCGCCTCGGTCACCGCCCGGTCGGCGTGCCGGTCCAGCCGCCAGATCCGGTCGGACAGTTGCAGGCCGTCCTCGGCGACGAAGTTGCGCACGAAATTGACCGCGTCCCCGGCTACCTGGCCAAGCGGGGTGGCGATCGCTGCACCGGCCGCCGCCCAGACGCCGGCACCGACGTTGGCCGCCTCGCCGAGCGAGTTGGTCAGCAGTTCGTCACGCCCGGCCTTGAGATCCCCGAGCCGGGCCCGCACCTGCCGGAGCAACGCCTGCAACGAGGAAAGCCGCACGGTGTCACCGCCGGCCACCGCATCGATGTCCGCCCGGATATGGTCGGCGGCACGCCGATAGGTCGATTCGAGGGCGGCGAGCGCCTCGGCATCCATCGAGCGCATGCGCGTCTGCGCCTGTTTGGTGGCGCGCTTGATCGCCGCTTTGGTGGTAGTGCGGTCATTCGTGGTCATCGCGCCTGTCTCTCCTCGAATATCTCGATCACCAGCCGCTCCACGTGCGGCCGGTCATGCAGCGGCACATCCCGCAAAGCATTCCGGCGAGCGGCGCGCCCATCCATGCGGGCGATCCATTCGGCATACCGACGCCGGCGGTTGTCGATGGCATCGGGCATGCCCATGTGCCATTCCTCGGTCATGCAGCCGCATCCATTCCGATCAGGCGCATCAGTTGCTAACGCTGGTGCCGGACTCACCCTTGCGGCGGTTGCCAGGGGTGATGGAAATGCGCGGCTGTGACGGTGTCCCGCCGTTGCCGCCGATCTGGTGCTCTGACGGGTAGGGAGAATCCGCGTCGGCTTCGTCCTCGAGGCGCTCGATCTCTTCCTCGGGGTTGAGGCCGGCGGTCTCCCAGGTGGTGCGACGGGAGGCGCCTAGTGCCTGTAGCTTGAGGCCGCGGTCGGCGCGCTGGTTGAGGGTCTCGGTCAGGCGCTCGGAGAAGATCACGCGGAAGTCGTAGGAGTCCGGGTTGATCCCGCGCAGCAGCAGGTCGAGACGGAAGCCCTGTTCGTATACCCAGGCGACCGTGTCCTGTAGGGCGTCCAGTTCGTCGAAGAAGTCCTGTTTCAGGTCGTCGAGGATGTCGCGGTTCAGGTCGGAGACGTAGCCGAACAGCCCTTTGGGTGCCGGGGCGCCGGAAAAGAAGGTGTCCAGCAGGTGGGCCACGTCGGCGATCTGGTCGAGATTGGCATCGCCCTGGACGGCTTGAACGCTGCCCTTGCGGTTGGAGTAGAAGTTGGTGGTGATCTGGGTCTGGTCGGCCTCGATCTGTTCCCGGTACTTATCCAGCTCCTCCTCGGTGGCTCCCTCGAGGAAGTGGGCGGTGCGCATGGGCGCACGCTCGCGGCGGCGGATCACGAGATCCTCCTCGGTCATGGTCAGCTTTCGCCAAACCTCACGGGAGGCATCGAGGTAGGGTCGCCCCATGCTCCCCATGTCGTCGATGTTTCCCGGGGAAAGACGGCCTAGGGTCATCTGCCAGAGAGCGAATCCGGCGATGGCCTTGCCCTTTAGGTAGTCCCACTGCTCATAGGCGACGCGCGGGTCGACGAACTGGCCGTTCTCGCCCACGTTCGGTCGGATCGTCTCCGTCGGCATGCGCACGCCCTTGACCACGCGGCCGGTTTGGTCGACCACCCACTGCATCGGCAGGTTGCCTTCCATCATGCAGCCGCGGGCATCGCTCTCGAGCTTGGCGCGATTGTTCAGGCCCAAGCGGGTCACGTAATCGGCGAACAAGCGATGGATGCGCTTTTTACCGGAGGCGCCCTCGATCCGCAGGCCGCCCTTGGTCATGGCCCGGGCGGTGCGGCCGTGGATCTTCTTCACCCGGCCATCGCGGGCGTGCATCTGGCGGATGTCGTAGATGGCCATGCGCAGCTCGGGGTCTGCGTACATGGTCTGATAGAGCGCCTCTAGCCGGCGCTCTTCGGTGGTGCGCACGCCGGCTTCGCTGGTGTTTGGGGTTGGCTCTTCCGCCGGTGTCGGCGACTTCCGATTCCCGAAGATTCGGCCGATGAGTTTCATGCTTCGCTCCCGATGAGTTGGTCGCGGGTCTTTCGCTGGACCTGCACGACGGTTGGGACTTGGCCGGCGCCGCGCGTGAGCAGGCCCCAGCAGGAGGCCATGGCGGCATCGAACAGGTCGTCCCCGACCTGCTTGCGGACCATCTTGTAGCTGGAGTAGCTCTTGCCGGTTTCCTCGGCGCGGATGTTGATGAGCTGTTTCTGCAGATCCTTGAGGCCAGCGGCGTCCGGATCGTCGTCATCGAGGTGATCGACGTAGGGCAGGGCGCAGCGCCGGTTGTAGAAGGCGGCCTGCAGGCCGGTGGCCATGCTGTGCTTGACCATCCCCTCGAATCGCAACGGGGCGAAGGCCCAGTCTCCCCACGCCGAGGCGGTTGAGTCGCCGTCGGCGATGGTGCGCCGGTCAGTCTGGGCCAGGCCTTCGGAGAACAGCTCGTCATTGAGCTGGGTGAGCATGCCCACGGCGTAGGCATCGCCGATGGCGTGGTCGGGCTGGTAGTAGCGCCAGTAGCTCTTTAGGTCGTTCTTCACCACACCGTCATCGGTGCCGGCTGGCCAGGTGCGCGCCCAGATCGGCACGAAGAAACCGCCCATGTCCTCGCCGACGACGAGGGCGTGGCGGGATGCGTTCGCGGATTCGCCGTGGCCGGACGCGTCGTAACCGAAGGAGATCAGGCCGCGCTTGCGGTAGGTCTCGCCGGGCACCGGCGGTTGTGGTTCGAGACGGGCGCGCACGCCCAGCTGGATGGCCCAGCGCAGCCACTTTTCCCAGATGAGGTTTCGGGAGGCTGTGTTTACGCACAGTAGTTGCCGGGCGAACTCGTCCGGGGAGAGCTGGCCGCGCATGTCCTCGATGAACTGCTTGTTCAGCAGGTCCAGCTCCATGGCGTTGACCGCATTGCCGATCGGCACCGGGTAGCTGTAGCCCTGGGCGTCCACCTGGTTGGGCTCGAGATAGCCCCGGGCGATCAGATTGGCCACCTCGTCGCGGGCGCGCTGGCCGTGGAATGCGCCGATCACGTGGTACTGGCCGGAGTCGATCAGGTCGGTGAGCGTGTCCGCGCCCTTGTAGACGCCGGTGATGCGAATCTGGGGCTTGTTCTGCGAGTCCTTGGCCGCGCCCAGCCGGCGGGTGGAGCCCATCATCAGCAGGAAACGGGAATAGAGCCGGTCTGCCGGCATGTCGTCGACCTCCTCGAGGGAGGCGGCGGTGAGATCCCCGCCGTCGACCTGCGCCATGATCCCGTAGCACCGTGCCATCGAGCGGTTGGCGAACTGGTAGTAGGTATCGGCAATCTGCCGGCGGCCGCCCTTGGTGCGCACGTAGGCCGAGAGGATCTCCGAGTTGCGGATCAGCTCGAGGTGATAGGAAAGGTTCACCTGGCTCTGTGCTTCGCGCGGGGCGACGATCCCCAGTTCCTGGTCGGCGTGGCTCGCATTCCATTTGAGGTTGTACAGCTCTTTTATCGCCGTCTTGCCCGTTCGGCGCGAGGAGAAATCGAGGGTGTTGGCGTGCTGGTCCATTTCCTCGCACTTGAGGATCTGGATCGGGTCGAGCTCCACGTCCACCACGTGCTTGAACCACGTCGCGTGGTCGCCGGCGTAACGCTGGATCTCCGCCTCGGCGACGTTCTGCAGCTCGATGCGCTTTCCGTGGGAGACGCGCTCAGCCATCGTCGCTGTTCCCCTCGATCACGCGCGGCTCGTGGCTCTTGTGGCTGCGGCCGATCAGATCCCTGAGACTTTCCACGGACTTGGCGGTGCGCTCCTGGTAATCGAGAACCGAGTCGCGGGCGGCATGCTGGTCTGCCAGATGACCGCGCAGCGTGGCTTCCTCGCCCTGCTGCTTGGCCGTCATGCCCATGTCCTCGAGGGTCATGTTGTTCTTCTGGATGAAGTCGATCAGGTGCTTGAGCAGCGGGTGGGCCTTGATCTCGTTGAGCGTGCGGTGCTCGCCGGTGGCCTTGTCGAAAAACTCGACCAGCTGGATCTGCCCGGTCTCGTTGTCCTTTGTCCAGACCGGCACGATCTGCCGCGGGCCGCCGTCCTGGGCGATCGATAGGATCATGTCGTTGATCATCCCTTGAAGCGCCGCCTGGTTGCCGCCTTGCAGCTGCTTGAGCAGCGAGACGTCGCCGGTGTCGGTGGCAATCTGGTACTGCATCATCAGCTCGGCGCGCTTCATGCACGCCTTGTGCTCGGTGCCACAGCCGTTGTTGAGGTACTCGCAGCCGTCGCAGGCCGGGTACTGGCCGGGCCGGGCGGGGAAATACGTGGCGGTCCGGGCGAACATGCCGTGCTTCATGGCGTTGAAGCGGGAAACCTGCGACTGGCGGCCACCCTCGAGGTTTTCCAGGGAGCGAGCACGGCCGTCGTCGGTCTTCGGGCCGGTGGCGTGAGCGTGGGCCTTGAGCAGGTTCCGCTCCCACGCCGCCTGGGCGGCTTCCTCTCCGCACTCTGGGCACGGGGCGAAGTAGTCCCACGGATGCCACGGGGTCGCCGGCTGCTCGACCACGCGGACCGGCGCGCCTTCCCACTGATGACCGCATTCGCGGCACCGGAATCGGATCTGTTCGAGCTGGTCGGGCTTGTCAGACACGCGGCGAATCCAACCGGTTGATATATCGGCCGATTGTACCCGAAAACGGGCATCAGTGCCCGAAACCGCGCACGCGCCCCGCGCTGAACTTCAAACCCGTGCAGATAGCCAGGTACCCACCTCCCCACCTGGGGGTAGCGGACCACTATGCCGACCCCCCACCCATACCCAGGCACCCGGGATTCCAGAGTTTGAACTGCGGGTAAGTGAGATCAGGCACCCACACCAACCGCGCCAGCAAGCCACCACCACACGGCTGAACTGCGGGTAATGACAAAAGGCGCAGTTTGATATCCCCGTTTCAGAGGCCAGTTTCCAGAGGTGCCACATCCAGACGGCAACATCGGAGTAGAGCGGGGTGGAAGAGGAAGAGTGCCCACCCCTATAGGGGTTCTGTCCCCCTAACAGAGAGGGGAAGGCGTGCCTCGGGCCATGGTGGATACCGTGGCGGGGTCGTGCTCAGAAAGGCCGGGATCTGATCTCCACCAGGTGGACCTGATCAGATTTGGCGGGAGTTGAGCAGGTCAGAGATGACGGGCGAGATCGGAGACGGGGGTCTGGATCCGGGAGAGCGGGCTGGACTTGGCCACCGACTTGGAGAGGGTGCGCATGGCCAGCTGGGTGTAGATCGTGGTGGTGCGCACGTCGGCGTGCCCCATCAGCGACTGGATCTTGCGCAGATCCTCGCCTCCTTCGGCCAGCTCCGTGCCGTACAGGTGGCGCAGGGCATGCGGGTGCAGCTGGGCACGAGGTATGCCGGCATCGTCACCGTAGCGGCACAGCATCTCGTTGACGGCCGAGCGATGCAGGCGGCGCGCCTCGCCGAAATACTCGTGCGCTTTCACCATCCGGTTGGCCGTCGAGACGAACAGCACCCGGTCGCCATCCGGCAGGGTGCGGTCGATCGCCTCGAGGTCAGGGTGGCCGAGGTAGGCGCGAATCATCAGCTTGGTCTCGTGTGGCGCCGGGATCAGTCGCTCCTTGCGCCCCTTCTCCCGAACGCGGATCACCAGCCACTCGCGGCCGTCGTCATCGAGGACGAACTGCAGGTCGCTCTCGTTCATGGCGACCAGGCCGGAAACCCGAACGCCGCAGCCAACCAGCACCGAGATCATCGCCGCGTCTCGCACACCCAGGAAAGTGTCGAGGTCCGGCGCCATCATCAGGGACTCGGCGTGCTTGAGCTCCATGGCGCGCGGCAGGGGGGAACCGGACTTGGGGTAAGGGAGATCCCGCGCCGGGTTGTCCTGGCGCACACCATTACGCCGCAGCCACCGGTAGAAGCCCCGAAGGGCAGCCACGATCGGGCGGCGCGCTCGAGGGCTTATCCCGTTCCGATGCGACTCCAGTCCCGCGAAATCCTCGACCCTGACCTCGGATGCGGCAGGGAGAGAAGAATCACGCGCAGCCAGGTACCCAGCGAACCGGACCAATGTCAGGCGGTACTTTTCGAGCGTGCGAACCGACCGGCCCTGGTTGTGCTCGAGCCAGTCCAGCCAGTTCTGGATCAGTTCGTCGTCAGTCATCGCATTCCCGGAGGGGAGGGGGAGAAAAACCCGTGGCACCGTGGCACCGCCCTTCCAGTATAGCGAAACATTGTAAAAACAACGATTTGCGGGCTCATCCGGTGCCACAGAATAGCCCGTGGCACAGCCTCTAATCTGTGGCACCCCTCCAGACGCCCGTGGCAAATCCGTGGCACCGCTTTTCCTGCCTGGCAGGGCCCCTATTCCTTCCTTCCTTCCTTTTTTTCAAAGAGATAGAGAGATAGAGATAGGGGGTTGAACGAAAAGCGCCGGGTGGCAAAAACTGCACAAATCGTGGCAAATAGCAGGTGTTCCGTGGCAAAACGGCGGGGCGTTGCGGCGCGTGTTTGCTCTGAAAACAACAGGTTGGATGCGAAGGGGGCCGGAAACCACGGGTTTTCGGTTCTCCCCCTCTATGGGAAATGGATGTGCGCGCACAGACACGCGTCATTAGGGGCGCGTATAGGGGAGGTGGGGCTCGATCGACCAGGACGCTAAGGCTCGCCTGGAGAGGCCGAATCGGCGCCGTAGAGCGCCGGGATTTTGGAAGAATTTTGGAACTTTTTTGGAACCGGCCTTTTCGACCGCCCACGAAAAAGCCCGGCAAGCGTGATGCTGCCGGGCTTTAGTGTTGGTAGGCGCGATTGGATTCGAACCAACGACCCCCACCATGTCAAGGTGGTGCTCTAACCAACTGAGCTACGCGCCTGTCGTCGAACGGATGCGCATTCTACCGGGTCCGATTGGCCTGTCAACACTCAATTTTATCCTAGCAAAAACATGTGGTTGCAGTAGCCGGTTTCGTGGTCGGCCCAGCCGTGAGTAGCCGTTGGTAGACCGCCCCGTTTAATCGACATCAGCCCTCAAAATGTCCCTGGGCCCAAATTGGGCCCACGTTGAGACGCTCCCGCAATCACGCCGTCGGTCTCAACGAGTACCACACACATCTGGTCTCAGGGCTTCCTGCCAGGCTGGTCTTTCTCAAATTCATCGAGATACCGGTCAATCGCTGCTCGAACAATATCTGCCCGGGGCGGTATTTCCCCTTCAGTCTTCAAGAGCTCGGATCGGCGGTTGTCGATCCGGCGCAGGGTCTCGTCGTCCAGGCGGATATTTACCTGCTTCTGATGAGTGCGGCCAGTTTTCATCTGAGTCAATTCTCGCTCATGTGATGGGGGTCGAGAGCGTCACAAAGCTCCCGACAGAGGCGGCTTCTAGTCTAGCGGCAAATTAATTAGCAGGATATTGGTAGGCATGTACGTTGAGTCTAGTCGCATAGCGGCTATCCACTCACACAAAGAGGTAAACGTAATGACGTACATGACCTCCGAGCAACTCGCCGAGAAGCTCAACTACACCACGCGCTACGTGCGCAACATCCTCACGCACGAAGTCCTCGTCGAGGGGCGGCACTACATCCGCCCTTTTGGTCGGCGCCGGATTCTGTATCTCTGGGAAAACATTGAGACGGACATGTTCCAGGACGCCGTACCGGATATTCCGATGGCAAATGGGGAGAAGTGCCATGGGTAAGATTCGAGTGCGCGAAGAGACCAACCGTCTGTATTTCGATTTCCGCTACAAGGGTGTCCGGTGTCGTGAGTACACCGCCTTGCCGGATACCCCAGCCAATCGTAAGCGGATGGAAGGACTGTTGAGGCGGATCGAAGCCGAAATCATCGCCGGCGTTTTCGATTACGGGAAGACCTTTCCCGGTAGTCGTCGGATTGAACGGTTGGCCCCGCCTCGGCCTATCGATTCAGATGCCACCGAGGCGCCCCCTAGTCAGCAGGCGGTCTCTCCAAGTGAGCCCGATAGGCCCGAAACACCGCTCTTCCAGGAGTTCATCGACGAATGGATGGGCGAGAAGGAGGTGGAGTGGAAACGCTCCTACCAGAAGAAGCAGGTCGACATCGTGAATCTGTACCTGCGCCCCGAGTTCGGCAAGAAAAGTGTCAGCGACATCACCCGTGCTGATCTGCTGAAGTACCGTGCCTACCTCGCCAAAGATGCGCACGGTACGAAGACCCTCTCAGGCGCTCGTGTGAACCAGATCATGAATCTGCTTAAGCAGGTGCTGGACGAGGCCGCTGACCGCTTCGACTTTATCACGCCGTATGTCCGCATCAAGCCGGTCAAGCAGGGGCGCAGCAAGGTCGATCCGTTCAGCCTTGACGAGGTGCGTTCGTTCCTCCACGAGGTTGATCCGCATTGGAGGCCGTACTTCACGGTGCGGTTCTTCACCGGTATGCGCACCTCCGAAATCGACGGTCTGAAATGGCGATACGTCTTCTTTGATCGCCGCGAGATCGTGGTCGAGGAAACGCTGGTGCATGGCTTGGAGGACACGCCCAAGACGGCGACCTCCTATCGAACGATTCAGATGAACCAACTGGTGTTCGATGCCTTACAGGAGCAATGGGAGCGGACAGGCCAAACCGATGGCTTCGTCTTCCAGAGCAAGCGGGGCGAGCCTGTCCGATACCGCAACGTCAACAACCGAGTCTGGTACCCAACGTTGAAGAAGGCCGGTCTGAAGAAACGCAATCCGTACCAGACACGACACACGGCGGCGACCCTGTGGCTTGCCTCTGGAGAAAGCCCGGAATGGATCGCGCGGCAGATGGGACACAGCAACACCAAGATGCTGTTCACCGTCTATTCGCGCTACGTGCCCAACCTGACTAGGCAAGACGGGTCGGCGTTCGAGCGATTGTTAGCTCGTAACTTTGTGAAGCCATGCCTTGCCGATGCAGGAGAGCACGAAGAGGAGGGTGGTCATGAGTGAGCAGCGCATCATTGAACGGATGGCCGAAGCACTATTGGTTGTCTCCCAGGCCCGGGTGTCACACCGGGCCAGCGAGACTGGAATGCCTCGCACCTCCGGCGAAATGCAACGCTGGATTCGGGCTGTGCTCAGTGATCCGGACGAGCAATTTGCCGTCATCATCTTGCCCCACTTGATCGCACGGCTGGATAGCTGTGCCAACGCTTCGAACAAGGAGGTTCGTCTTGGATAACACGCAGATGGAACAGTGGATCGGGCAGCGCGGTCGGACGATCATTGCCCGCATCAACCGGTGGGATCAGAAGGTTGATTGCAACGGAAGTCGGTTTTGGAACTGCAGCTTCGTCACCGCCCACGGCCCCTGCCAAGGGAGGATTTGGCCAGACGACCAGTCCACCACGGTGCCCAATGAGCTTCGCACTGACACCTGGTATGTGGTGGTGTCGGCCCCGGGGCAGCGGCAAACAGAGTCCTACAACCGTTTGGCCATGATCCTGTCATTGCCCGAGGCCTTGTCATCCTTCGATACGCCGGGGTTTGCTGATGGCGGACGGTACGGAGACTGGATTGGCTTTTTGGCGTGGTTTAAAGAGATTGACAACCCGGCGCTTCAGTCATTCGTCCTGCAGGTGTTCTTCGATGAACAGGTGCGCGACTCGTTCTTTAGTTTGCCTGCGAGCCGTCGTCACCATCACTCATGGCCAGGCGGGCTGGTTGAGCACTCCCTGGAGGTTGCGCAACTGGTCTCATCACACCGGTTGATCCACAACTCGTTCGAGCGATGGGTTTGCTCGGTAGCCGGCTTGTTTCATGACCTGGGCAAGGTGCGGACGCTGAATGCCAACGCATTTCAACGGCGGCACTCCGAGCTTTTAGATCATGAGAGCCTGACCCTCGAAATGCTTGCTCAGCCTCTGGCATGGCTGGACCGGGTTGACCCCGATGCGGCTCACGTGCTCCGTTACGCCCTGAACTGGGATCCAAAGAAGGCGCCACGACCTCTGGAGCCCGCCGTCATGGCGATCCGAGAAGCCGACCGCATGAGTGCAGCGTAAGCGCCAAGGCAATCGCCTTTGCTAACTCCTCAAATGACCGTCGATTCGCCACGCTCGATGGTCCGGGGCCCAAGACTCGATTCTGGCGACCGTCGGCGGATCCCCGGGTATTGCAGGGACCGAGTTAATCGGACCGAGCTCCATTGACGGCCAGCAACCCATCTGATGATGGGTTGCTGGCTTTTTTATGATCGACAGGAAAGCCCGACGCGGCCTGTTCAACGGGGGTGAGAGTGTTTAGAAAACCGGGGGCGATTCAGTTTGATTAAATCGGCTGTGGGTCGGCGTTGAATCGTTTCGACGGATCTTGATTCGTCGGAATTGTGAAATGCCCCAACTTTCCTTGACACATCCAAGGGCCTCCTAACGGACAAACGTTCTGTGGGTCGGGAACGATTCATTTTCATCGTGTCATAATGTTTTGTAGTTCCTGAGGCGGCCACGTCCTGCTCGCTTGGCGTGATACATGGCGATGTCAGCCTGCCGGAGTAGTGTTTCGTCGTCGACTTCCGCGTTTTGCGGATAGAAAGTCACCCCGACGCTGGCCGATAGCCTGATATCGCGACCATCAATTACTCGATCACGTGCGGCGGCTTTAAGTAAGCGCTCTAGTACTGGCTGGGCGTTGGCGTCGAGATCGAGGTTGGGGAGTAGGACGACGAACTCGTCGCCACTAATGCGAGACAGAGTGTCCGAGGCGCGCAATTCCTCCGCTAAATCCTCAGCCATAAACTTAAGCAATCGATCACCGATATCGTGACCGTGTCGATCGTTGATGGCCTTAAATCCATCGAGGTCAAGAAAGGCGATTGCCAGAGTTTTCCCGTTTCGGCGAGAGGCAGCCATGTTTTGGCGTAGCCGGTCGGCCATGAGCACGCGGTTGGGCAGCCCAGTCAATACATCGTGAGACGCACGGTACTCAAGCTCTTTTTGATAATTCTTGACATCGGTGATGTCCGAAGCAAGCGCAATGTAATTGCAGGGACGATCCTGCGCATCGTGTATTAGGCTGATGGTCAGACGTTCGGCATACAACTCGCCCGCCTTGTTGTAATTCCAGACTTCCCCGGACCAGTGCCCAGTGCTCTGGAGGCAGTTGCGCATTTCCCGGTAGAAATCTCGGCTATGTAGACCCGACTGGAAGAGCTTGGGGGTGTGGCCAATGACTTCCTCACGCTTCCAGCCGGTCATGCGGGTGAAGGCCTGGTTCACATCGATAATGCGCGCGCCGAGGTCGGTGATCATGATGGCCTCGTTCGCCTGTGAGAATACGCTGGCCGCGAGCCACAGTTCCTGTTCCATCCGTTTCCGTTGGGAGATGTCGTGGAGGGTGCCCCACATCTTTTGTGGTTCGCCTCCTGGTGCCCATTCGAGAATGCGCCCCTGCGCCAGCGTCCATATCGTGTTGCCGTCGCGGCAGCACATGCGCGCTTCGATCTCGCAGGTATCCCGCTTGCCTTCGCGGCATGCGGCCAGCGAGCGGGCTACTGATGCGCGGTCATTTTCATGGACGAGTGCCTGCCAGGCATCGATCGTGATCGGTGCGAGTTCGCTGGGTGCGTAACCGAGCATTTCCGTCCAGCGTTTGTTGCAGGTCATCGCGCCGGAATCGATTTGCCACTCCCAGGTGCCTGCGTGGGTCCCCTGGATCACATTGCTGAGCCGGCTGCGTTCGCGCTTGAGGGTGTCGGCCGCTTTCTCGCGCTCGGTCACGTCATGCAGGATCGAGAAAACGTAAGCGCTACCTTCCCGATCACGAAACGAGGTGACATGGACTTCCAGAGTTTTGGTCTCGCCGTTGCGCAGACGGTGGGTATGCAGGTGGCAGGTGGGTGAGGGCATTTCCACCTGGATGCTCCGCCACCAGTGTTGGCATGGCGAGTCCCACAGCTCGTTCAGCGGTCGTCCGATCAGGCTTTGTTGGGACCAGCCGTAAAAATCCGCAGCTGCCTGGTTTGCATTGACGATTCGGCCGGTTTCGGCGTTGGTGAGCACCAGCATCGATGTATTTTCCTCAAAGCAATGCTGCAAGCGCTTCATTTCCGGTTGGCAGGCTTTGGTCACTCGGCGGCCGCGAAGCCACCATCCGATTGCTAGCGCGGCCGCAGATAATGTGACCCCGGTGAGCATGTCACCGGTGTTCAGTAGCGCTTCGTTCTCGATGGCGGCGCGTGTAACGGTCTGCTCGGCGAAGGCCTTTTTCTGGTTTGCCAGCCAAGCCGGCGTCATCATCAGTGGTGCACGGGCATGAAGCAAAAACAGGGATCTGAATCGGGCTTGCATGTGCTTGTATCCGGATGCGAAAGGGTATTACCAAAAAAGCTCGCCCCTGGGGGGGCGAGCAGGCACTGGCAATGGAAACGATGAAAAGCGACGGGGTCGAGGGTTAGAACACGGCGGTCAGCTGGACGGCAACACGTCCGTCGACACCTTCGAGGTGGGAATCCGGGCCGGCCGCGTCCGAGCTGAAGTCGCGGAAGGCATAGTTCAGCGTCGCGCGCGTCTTCTTGTTGAAGTGGTACTGCACGCCGGCCGTCCAGGTGTCGTAGGTCGCTTTGTTCGGCTGGTCGACGTTGCGCTCGTAGGTGTCGTAGCGCAGTTGCAGCTCGAACGGCGTGTTCGGGATGAAGTATGCACCCTCGACGTAGCCGCCGCGGGCCTTGTAGTCATTGAACATCGCTTTCGGGGCATGCTGACCTTGGAAGATCATGCCCTCGCCCTGCATGTACTCGGCGCTGAGTCGGAACGGGCGCTTGAGGTAGAACGCGCCGATGCCGTAACGGGTGCGATCCTGCTCCTGGCTCTTGTCGTAGGCGTTGGTTCGTGTGCCGTCCTGATACCAGCCGAACAGCTTCATGGTCGAGCGCCACGGGCCACCGGCCTTGCCGTCGAACAGATAGGCCGACGACCAGTACAGGTAGAGGTCCTTGTTGCTGTCGTCGTCCAGTATTTGTACGCCGTTGCCGTTACCCAGCATGGCCGCATAGCTGTGTTCCCACTTGCCGGTATCGAAGGAGTCGAATATCTGGATGCCGGTGTCGCGGTAGGCGCCGGCCGATTGGGAGAAGCCGTTCATGTCCGCGCTGGGGGTGGTCTGCGGCGGGATGTTGCTGTCGCGGTCATCCGGGAAGCGCTCCAGCAGCAGCTGGTTGGTGACGCTGGTGTAGTTGATGTAGGGCAGGGCGATGATGCCCTGAAGGGCTTCCTCGGATCCCGGCGTCTTGAACAGCCCGGCGCGGATGCGTGCGCCCGGGATGTAGTTGAGTGTCACGCTCGCGTCGGTCAGATGGGGGGTGTAATCGCCGTAGCGGCCGCCGTTGGTGATGGCGTTGTTGCCGAACTCGGCCAGCAGGAAGTAGTTGACCTTGCCGTCGAGCGGGAAACCGGTGCCGCGGACCCCGATGCGGGCGCGCCTGATGTTGAAGGCAGACTGGTCGTCCAGTCCTGGACCGATAAGCTTCGGTGGGATGTAGGTATCGCTGGGGTGCGCGTCGCTGAAATCTTGCTGGTATTCGGGCTGGATGAAACCCCAGACCTTGGCGCGCGGGGCATTGTCGGCCTTCTCGGTCCCCTGCAGCATCAGCCAGTTGGCCGCCTGGGCCGAATTGCCGACTCCGAGGCCGAGGCAGATGCCGAGCGCAGTCGCGCTGAGTCGCATGGTTTTCGTCTTCATGGTTCTTTATCTCCTTGTGCTGGCGTTCCCGGGCGGTGGTGGTTCACCCAAGGGTCGGCCGTGGTGGTTCTCGTTGTGATTGCCGTTATTCTCGTTATCGGTGGTGCTTACGGCTTGGCGACGAAGTAGCCGGCCTGATTGAGCTGGATCAGCCGCACGATGCCGGCTGGAACGATGCGTGCGTTGGGGTTGAGTGCCGGTTCGTGACCGAGCTTCTTGCCCATGTTGGTGATGGTGTTCTCGCAAGCACTGAACCGGACGCCCTGGTCAGCGAGGATCGCAATCCGAGCCGCCTCCGCGTTGTCCTTGAACAGCAGGCGCAAGCCGGGGCCAAAGGCGACAACCTCGATATCGACCCGGTCAGGGCCATAAAACTTGAGCAGATTGCTGGCGACATTGAGTACCAGCGTCTGCTTGAAGGGGTTGGGGTCGCTGATCTGCAGGACCACCCGGGCATCGGCGAACGGCTTTTCCTTGATTACCTGCTCGACGGGATCGGCGGGCGCGTTTGCTTGGGCGAAGCTCCCGACCATCAGGGCGGTCAGGATGAAGGGAGCGAGCAGCACGTGGCGCATCGTCCTCCCGGTGGTGTAGAAGCGTGTCATGAGGGCTCCTCGAGTTGTTGTCGGTTGAATGCGAATGGCGAAAGACCCGGCCGCCGAGGACCAGGGGGAGATGACTTGCCTCGAAGGTCGGGCACAGGGGAAGACGAGTGGGATGTCGCGTTTATTCCAATTTCGTGAAGGTTTTTTGACCCTGTGATCCATTCGCTTGGTATAAGGAATAAACTGTCGTTCTCACTCGTCTACCCATGTGTAGGCGGAAGACTATTTTGACCGCCCGCCCCAATTGGGAAGGAGCGCGGAGAGAGGGAAAAATGGAATTGATCAAAACGGCCTGCCGTGCACTGACCTTCGGTCACCGTCTGGAACGCGCACGGCCTCGGCTCTACCGCATCGCATATGCATGGACGCGGCACCCGGAGTTCGCGGACGACCTGACCCAAGACGTCCTGTATCGGGCATTACAGAAGCGTCATCAGCTGCGGGACATGGAAGCGCTCGATGCCTGGCTGGTGCGCATCCTGCACGGTCGCTGGTGTGACGTGTTGCGCAAGCGCTACCCGGACGCGGAGCTTGACGACGTCGTCGACGATCCGGCGAACACCCCTGACCGGGTACACAGCAACAGCGAGCTGGTGCAAAACGTCCGCAACGCGGTGTCTTCGCTGCCGGTCGGTCAGCGCACCGTGCTGACGCTGGTCGACCTGGAGGGATTCTCGTACCAGACAGTCGCCGATCTGCTGGACTTGCCGATCGGCACCGTCATGAGCCGCCTGAGCCGGGCGCGGCGGCAGTTGAAGCATCTATTGGCCGACCTGGCCGAGAGCGAGCTGGGCATGGTCGACGCGCATGACAAGCCCCGGCGACACCTGCGGAGGGTGGTATGAGCGATTCTGACTTGCACGACGACGATCGGGACGGTGTGTCGGAGGCGGATCTTCACGCCTTCGTCGACAACCAGCTCGACGCCGAGGACCGTCGGCGCGTGCGCCGGGCCATTCGCCGGCATCCGGAGCTGGCCCAGGAGGTCTGCGATCTGGATCAGATGAAGGACTGGGTGCAGCAGGCCTATGCCGCGCCGCCGCTCGCACCGGATCGTCGCGCGGCTCGGGCACGTCCGGTTGGCTGGCGTCGGGCGTTGGCGGCCAGCCTGCTGATGATCGCCGGTGGGGCGTTCGGTTGGTTCGCCAGTTCGAGCCTTGCTAACTCGCCGGGAGGGGGGGGCGGTGTTGCCGAGGCAACTGCTGCGTTGAATGATCAGGCGAAGAAGCAGGCCACCCGGATCATCCTTCACGTGGGTTCTTCGGACCGCAAGACCTTCGATCAGGCGCTCGATACAGCGGAAAGTTTGCTCGCCAACGCCGACAACAACCCCAATTTTCACCTGCAGGTCCTGGCCAATGCGGGAGGAGTGAATCTCGTGCGTCAGAATGTGACCCCGCACGCCCAGCGGATCGCTGCCATGTTGCGGGATCACCCCAATCTGGAATTCACCGCGTGTGGTCAAAGTCTCGCGAGGCTGCAGCGAGGCGGGAAGGATGTCACCGTTCTGCCAAACGTGGAGGTCGTTGATACGGCTGTAAGTGAGGTAGTGCGTCGCATGCAACACGGCTGGACTTATATCCGGATTTGATCGTTATGGTCTTGGCTGCACACCGAAGCCGGACACACGGATCAAGGCGATAGCCGGTTTGAGATTGTTGTTGCCGGAACTCCTCCGGCGAAAGCATGGGCCCCTTGTGGGGGTGTATGCGGTTGTAATCGGTAAACGGTCCGCGCAGACGGTAAAGCCAAGTGATTTCCGCAAACGCCCTCGTCTGGTTGGCGATGTATGGGCTGCCATTGTCTGCGAGCCACTGGATCGGTCGAGGCCGCTGATCGACTGGACCCAACCGGTACTCGATTCTTTCGATCATGAGATTCTGGATGTCGTCGGCCCTCATGCCGGCCGTGGTGGCGACTAGCGCATTGCGTCTCGATCGCAGTCGTCGAGTCTGAAGGCGGCTCGAAGCGCCGCTCCATTCCAGTATCGGATTTCGACGGCGTTGGAGCACCAGCGCATGTCCGACTTCAGGGTGATCATCTCGCCGTCGTGCGTACTGTCAGGGGCGTTCCGTGTACCGGGCCGGAAGCAAGCCGTCTTGCTTCATGATCCGGTAGATTCGCTTGGGATTGAGCCGTCACCCATTGAGCGCCAGATCACGGTTCAGATGAGCCGTGATGCGCCGGTAGCCGTTGGTGGGTCGCTCACCGCACAAACCCCGGATGCGGGGCAGCAGGCTGTCATCGTCATCCCGCCGATAGCGAACCGGGCGCCCGGCCTGGCGGCCTGCCAGTCGATCAATCAGGTTGGGGCGAGCGACCTTCGGTGTCCTCGCCACCGTCTTCACCGGAAATCGTCCGGTGGCAGCAACGGCGTGTGCGAGATCCACTTTTTGACTGAGCCACCTCGAGGGCTTCCCGGAGGATCTCCGTCTCCATCGTCTTGCGTCCACGCATGCGCTCAAGCTCACGAACCTGCTTTCGGAGCGCCTTGATCTCGGCGGCACTGACCACCGACTACCCGGCGGAAACCGCCGTCATGCCGCCTTCTTTAATCAGCCGTCTCCAACGAAACAAGAGACTCGGGGATATGCCATGTCGACGGGCGACAAGCGATACCGACATGCCGGGCTGATCACACAGGGCGCATATCTGCGCCTTCTCGTTCGGCGAGTACCGCCGCCGTCACTGGACGCCCGTGACCACTTCGATTCCCTCCACCTTGGATACTCCTTTGCATCAGGGCTATGCCTATGCCCTGACGTCAGCTACGAGGTGTTCGGTCGAAATGGGGCAGTACAGTTTTTGAAGGCCTATGGTTACTGCTTGATTCATTCTGACGAATTCGGGCAGCGTTTCACGCCAAAACGCGATAAATCCAAAAAACTGGGGTAGTCCGGGGACGGCCACGAGAGTAAGGCTTCGAACAAAAACTTGGGCCTAGAACGGAAAACGGCGGCCTGATGGCCGCCGTTTTCGTATCGGAGCATTGCGAAATGCATCAGAAATCCAGACGTGCCTCGAGCATGTAGGCGCGGCCGGGCATTGGGATGCGTCCGACCGGGCTGACGTCTGTGCCGCGGAAATAAGCGTCGGCGTCCAGAAGGTTGTTGACGGCCAGTCCAATATTCAGGTTGGTATCTGGACCTACCCGGACGTCGTAGCCGACACGGGCATTGACGAAGGTGTAACCCGGCAACTCGCCCGCGTCTCCGTTTGCGGTCTCGTTGTCCGTATTCGCGGTGTCGCTGTAGCTGCTCGAAACCCGATCGACGCTGAGGTTCGCCGTCCACGGGTTGGCGTCGTAACGAACCTGGGCACCCACTTGATGGCGAGGTGCGTTCGGTAAATCGTTCCCAGCATATTCGCCGCTCAGTTGCTCGGTATCGAGATGGGTGTAGCTGAGCGCGAAAGCGAGCTGCTCGGTAGCCTGCCAGTCGAGTCCAAGCTCGACACCTGAATGCCGCGTTTCACCGAGGTTGACGAAGCGATCATTCGCTTTATCAAACTGGATTTGGTCTTCGTAGTCGATGCGGAACAACGTCGCCGACGTACTCACACTAGGGGTCACGTCCAGCCGGCCGCCAAGTTCATAGTTCCAGGCCGTCTCGTTGGCGACATCGCCATCGCGAGTGGCTTGGGCAATCTGTACCGGCACCAGAGATTTTTGCGCATCCGCAAACAGGAAAAGGCTTTCGGTCGCTTGTAGCCCGACAGTCAGGCCCGGAAGCAATTCGCTCGTGTCGTTGCTGGAGGTCGATCCGTCGAGTGTGTCCGTGAAGTCCATGCGCACGTCTTCGTAGCGCAGTCCCGGCGTGATTTCCAGCCGATTGTTCAACAGGCTCATCGTGTCGCTGACATAGAACGCGATCGCGTCAGTGGTCAGATCCCATTGGCGGACTTCGTTGTAATCCCCTGTTGCCAATTCCTCGCGATTGACATCGAAATCAACCTCTTCGCTTACGTAGCGCGTGCCCAGCGTCAGTGTATGGATCCCCTTGCGAATGGTCAGGCGCGGCTCCGTACCCCATACGGTAAACAGGCGAGGTGAGTCGGCGACGTGGGAAGATTCGGCCTCTGGGTCTGCCCAGTGCCCGCCGCTAACTAGATCCTGGCCGAAGAAGAATGTGCGGTCAGCTTTATGAGCGAAGTTTCGCCAGGTGAATTCCACGTCGTTACTGGGACGAAATGTCCAACCCAGGGTGCCGCGCACCATGTCGGCATCGTAAGCATCATGGGGACGCTGAGACTGCGTACGGTCACGCTCGTACGCTTGAGGGCTGAGTGCCCCGGGCAGTTCGGCATCGACATCGTAATATTGGACGCTTCCGTTCAGGGTGTTGCGATCGTTCAACCAGTATTCGGCATCCAGTTGGAAATTCCGGACGTCGGTATCGGAATGTTCCCGGAAGCCTTCGCCACCTTGCACGTTGGCCTGGAATTGCAGGCCCAGTTTGTCGTTAACGAAGCCACCAACCCGATAATAGGTGTCGTGGAAGACGTGGCCGGTCTCCTCGGCGACCGTGATCCGTTCCGATATCGTCTGTTCCACCTCGCTCGGAATGGGCTTGCTCATGAAATTGATCACGCCGCCGACGTTGTTGGGGCCATAGTGGATGGCCGCGCCACCACGGACGACATCGATCGTGTCAATGTTTTGCATCGTGACCGGGAACAATGAGGAGCTGACGTTGCTATAGGGGCCGATGGCGAGCGGGTATCCGTCCAGAAGCATCATCAGACGCTCGCTTCGCAGCGGGTTGAGTCCGCGCAGGCTGATGTTCGGCAGTATGCCCGTGCCGGTTTCGTCGAGAACTTGAACGCTAGGTACCGAACGCAGAGCATCCTCGATGTTCAAGGCGCCGCTATCCTGAAGCTGCTCGTTTTCGATCACGGTTCGGGACCCGGGATATGTCTTGACCTCTTCTTCCGTGGGATTGCCCAGCCAATTGCCCTCAATGACTAGCGTGCCTAACTCGGTTGACCCCTGAGCATAGGCGCCGGTGTTTATCAAGGCGGAAGCGAGGCCAATGACTGCAACACTTGCCGTTTTTCGGGAGTGACCGACAAGGGCCGTCAGTGGGGAAGGAATCGTTATCATGGCATGGTCCTTGTTGATAGCGTGAATGAGAATCGGTCGCAATCGTACATGCATCTAATTCCCAAGCGCAACCCTTGGAACGCGCCACGGGGTTTCTCGGGCGCTAGACCGGTGGCCCGTTGATTGACGACGTGGCGATGAAGTAAGGGGAGGGTGAGTCGTGAGCACCCCGATCGGGCAGGGCATCGTCATTGACGATGCGCGCTCGGATTCGGAAGACATCAGCGAGGAGTCGTTCGGTTAGCACGTCGGTCGGTGATCCCGCCTGCACGAGTGCGCCGGCATTCATCGCGACCAGTCTGTGCCCAATCCAAGCCGCCTGATTGAGGTCGTGGAGCGACATGATCACGGTGAGTCCCTGATCACGGTTTAGCGCCTTCAACAACTCCAGAATCTCAAATTGGTGTCCGAGATCCAGGTACGTGGTGGGTTCATCCAAGATCAATAGGTCGGCTTGTTGCGCGAGGCAGAGGGCGATCCATGCGCGTTGACGCTCGCCGCCAGACAGCGCCGACAGGGGGCGGTGCTCGTAGCCGGCGAGCCCGGTGACCCGAATCGCCCAGCGCACCTGGTCATGGTCTTGTTCGCCCGGCGCGCCGAAGAGCCGTTGGTGAGGAAAGCGGCCAAACCGCACAAGTTGCTCAACACTAAGCCCCTCGGGGCCCTGAGGATGTTGAGGGAGCATGGCAAGGCGTCGCGCCAGCCGGCGACGTGGCCAACTCGTAACCGGTTTCCCATCGAGGAGCATGTCTCCGCTCTGAGGGGGGATGAGCCCGGCCAGGGCGCGCAACAAGGTGCTTTTCCCGCATCCGTTGGGGCCAACCAAGCAGTGGATTCTGGCCGGTTCGAAATCCAGTGTTAGGTCGGGGATGATGACCTTGTCGGCATATCCCAACCGCAGGTTTCGGGCAGTGAGCAGCGGCGGTTTGGCGTCCACGTCTTCAACCTGCCCATTGGCGTGGCCACGGGAAGGGCGGCGTGGTTTTGGAAGAAAAGGTATGCGGAGCGTCATCTTTTAACGCCTCCTGGCCAGCAGAGCGAGAAAAAAAGGGACGCCGAGCAGCGAGGTGACCACCCCGATCGGGAGTTCGGCAGGCACCAAAACGAGACGGCCGGTCAGATCGGCGGCGAGCACCAACAGGGCACCCAGCAGTGGGCTGACAATGAGCTGATGCTTGATATCGGGCCCGACCATAAGTCGTGCGATGTGCGCGACGATTAAGCCGACGAAACCGACGGGGCCAACAATGCCGACGGCACTGGCGGCGAACAGCACCGCGATTAGTAGCAGGGCGAAACGTGAACGCTCGACTCGGAGTCCACGGGTGGCGGCGACCTCGTCGCCTAATTGCAAGAGATTTGCTCCGCGAAGTAACAGAGGCAGAAGGCAAAGGCCGACCACCGTCCAGGGCAGAAGGGCCGAGAGGTGCGCCCAGTCTCGGCCATAAAGGCTTCCCGACAGCCACGCTAACGCTGTTTCGGTACTGGCCTGTGCCCAGCCCGCCAGAATCCCGGTTGTCAGGGCACTGAGCAACCCGGCGACGGCAATCCCGCTGAGGACCAATCTGACCGGGGTTGACCCACCATTCCAACTTAGCCGGTAGACCACGGCGGCCGCGACGATACCGCCGCCGCAAGCTATCAAGGGCAGCCAATCGAGACTTAATGCCGCACGCAGATAAGGATTGGCATCACCAGCAAGGCGCTCGGCGACCGCGAAGGCGAGCACTGCCGCGAGGCCCGCGCCGGCGTTGATGCCGATCACTCCGGAATCGGCCAGAGGATTGCGCAGGACCGCCTGCAATAGCGATCCGGCGATGGCGAAGTGGGCTCCGATCAGGGCACCCACCAAAAGGCGTGGTAAACGCAGGTTCCAGATGATTTCCTCGGCAACCGGATCGTCGATTGCCGATGCCGAGTCTCCGTGCCCGATCATTGCAAACCAGACCCGCTCGGGAGACAGGGTAACCGCACCAAACAGGAGATTCGCGATCGCTGACACGCAAACCAGGCCCAGCAGGAAAATGGCTCCCACCCGCAACCGGTATTGCATGGTTGAGCGTTGGGCCAGATGGCCCCATACAGATGAAGCTGCGTGAAAGAGGCGAGTCACAGTGTTCTCGACCGAATCAAAGCGATGAATAAAGGAGCGCCGATCAAAGCCGTGAACAATCCCAGGGGGAGCTCCTGGGGGGCGGTTAGAGTCCGGGCGAGTAGGTCGCTTAGGGTGACGAGAAGTGCGCCGACCAGGGCCACCAGCGGAAGGGTTGTGCGCTGGTCGACCCCGGCGACGAGACGAACCAGATGGGGGGCGACGAGGCCGATGAAGCCGACGGGGCCGGCCACAGCTACCGCCGCGGCGGTAAGCGCGACGGCAAGACTCACAAAACCGAGGCGAAGCCATGTAACGGTTCCACCCAAGGAGCGCGCCACGCTATCTTCCAAATGCATCAGGTTAAGCCACCGGGCGGTGGCGAGAGAAAGCGCGAGCCCCGCAAGGGCCCACGGGAGAATCTGGCCGGCGTGGGACCAGCCGCGCCCCTGCAGGCCGCCGGCTAGCCAACTGTAGAGTTGTTGGGCCTGGGCGCCAGAGAACAATAGAAAGGCGGTGACCAGAGCCGAGGCCAGCGCGGTGACCGCCATGCCGGCCAAGGCCAGCATCAACGGCGAGAATCCGCTGCGCGCGGCCAGGAGAAATGTCAGGGTGGCGGCGCACGCTCCCCCGAGCATGCCGATGACGGGAAGCCAGGTTGCGTCCACCTGCCATGCCACTTGCGCCATCACCACGGCCATCGAGGCTCCCGCAACCACACCCGTAATGCCGGGTGACGCCAATGGGTTGCGGGTAACGGTCTGCATCAGTTGGCCGGCGATGCCGAGGCTCGCGCCAACCAGTAGCCCGACAAGAAAGCGCGGCAAACGCAATTCCAGCACCAGAATGGAGGCCATGCCGCCGTCCCGTCCGGACAGTACATCGAAGAACTGATGTGATGACAACGGCACGCTGCCACTCACCATCGCCAGCGCGCCAACACCGAGGATGGCGACGATAAGGCCCACGCTCCACGCGACGAACAAGGTTCGCCCGAGCGATATAGCTCCCGGCGCACCGGTAGCGGATGAGTCAAGTGCGTTGCTCATCGGTACGCGTGACTGGCGATGTCGGCGGGTAGCTCGGGGCGGTCATAAATTTCGGGGTAGAGTCGCCAGGCCATCTCGTCGAGGATCATGCGGCGAGCGATGGGCCCGCCGCCCTCCTTCCAATGGGGTCCGACTTCGAAGACCCGACCGTTTTTCACCGCATCGAGATAGGGCCATACCGGGTTGTTGGCGAAGGCCCGTTTGCTACCCGTGGCAAACAGGAAGATGACGTCCGGATTGAGGGCGAGCAACTTCTCCAGGCTAATGGTGTAGCCGAAAGGGATGGTTTGCTCCGGCGTTGGCGATGCACCGGCGGCATTCGTAGCGTTGAGGTGTTCGAGTAACGCGGCACTCAGGAAATGATCGTAGTACGCGAAGGGCGTTTCGCCGGCGCCCGCCAGTAGGATCGCGCTGACTTCTCCGGGGGCATCGGCGAATTCGTTGAGTCGTGCGTCGAAAGATCGATTCAGTGCCTCACCCTCGGCGTGTTGGCCAAGCGCCATCGCAATGCCTTCAATTGCCCGTCGACTGTCTTCCAGGCTGACCACGTCGAAGGCGAGGAACGGTGCGATGGCTTCGAGCTGGCGAGCATGGGGTTCGGTGTAGCGGTGTATGCCGATAATCAGATCGGGGTTCAGCTCGGTGAGCCGTTCCAGGTTGGTGTTGGCCCGCTGCCCGAGGCTCTGGGTCTCGGCCAACGACTTCCCGAGATAACCAGGTACCGGTTCGCTGCCGAAGGTCGACGCACCCACGGGCGAAACACCGAGCGCCACCAGTGTGTCGGCAGCGAACGTGGAAATGGCCGCGACCCGTTCGGCGTCCATTGCCTTGATCGGGGTGCCCCGGTCATCGTGCAAGGATTCGGCGAGAGCCTTCTGATCGACGCTGACGCCTAGAACGAGTCCCAGCGTAATGAAGAGCACCGCATTGCTGACGGCGGGAGCCTTAAAACGGGACATGGCGGGTACGGAGTGTGCTGAGCAGATGGCTGTTGTGTTGACCGATCCACGGAGCGTCGGTCGGAGTATCGGTCTGTGGGCTTAGGGCCGCGAGGTGCGCAGAAACATGCGGGCAGGGCGTCGCGAACTGAGCCTGGTTCGGGTGCGAGGGAATTGATGGGTGCATGTGTCTCCCTGTCCGGCGTGAATGGGCGAAGAATTGTAAGCGAAAGAGGAATGGTTTGCATTCCGGGTTGGGTTGGGTTTTCTCGGGAGCATTCAGAACCTCATGTTGAAACGCATCGAGCAGCAGTTTGGCCCGATCGACCGGCTGCCGCATCTAGTCCAGTGGCTTTCGGACAAGGGCGGTTCATGCATTGCGAACCAGAACCGGGCCTTAGGGAAATTCTGCACGATTCGATGACGTCTCTGCGGGCCCTCCAAGGCCTGGATGCAAGGCGCAGCCCGCGTCGCCCTTCACAAGGACTGTAACGCCGCAGATGAGTGCTTGGAGGCCCGCCCGGACGGGGCTCGCGGGTTTGCCCGCACTCGGCGTTGCCGTCCCTCGACGGCCCCGAGCGATTACCTTGAGCCCGCTTTCGGTCCGGCACCTGAATTGCGAAGAGATGCCATCGAATCGTGCAGAGTTACCCTGGGGCAATGGAACGGCGGAGGCGTTCGTGAAGACGTTCAAGCACCCGTGACTATGTGTCCGTCAACGACGCGCCAGGCGCGATGATGGTGATGCGGGGCCGGCGGCGATAGAAGGCCGTGAGAGAACTGGATATTGACCCCGCCTGACAGAGGCTGCGGGGCGAGAGTTATTCATTATGTTTCGAATGAGGAGCGCAGCTCGCGGAGTCGGCGAAAAAGGATGCCACGATCCTCTCCCACGAGGAATGTCGTCACCCCCGATTCCCGCCAACTTTGGTATTGACCTTTGGCTCGAGGGATCGCGCAGAAGTGACGTCCTGCACGTGTGCAGCTCCGGGCCACTTTCTCTAACGCGCGGCGTACGCTGTCATGACTGGTGTCGGGCGCTACGCCAAGGTTGTGTGCCAGATCCATTGCGCCTTCGAGTATCCAGTCGACCCCTGGCACCTCCACAATGGCGTCGATGTTTTCCACTCCGCGGGACGATTCAATCATCAATACCACCAAAAGCTCGTCGTTTGCGCGTGCCAGATAATCCTCAAGAGAGAGTCGGCCAAAGCCTGTGGTTCGCCCCCCGGTGATGCCGCGTCGGCCTAGTGGGTGAAAGCGGGCTGCCGCGACGACCTCGCGAGCTTGCTCAGCACTCTCGACTCGCGGCACCACCACCCCCATTGCACCGGCGTCCAAGGCGCGCTGGATTGCCCCGGCATCGACCCCGGTCACGCGTACCAAAGGCGTGATGTCGGCACACTCGGCGGCGCGGATCATATGCTCCACGGTTTCTGGATTGACGCTAAGGTGTTCCATGTCGAGCACCACGAAATCAAAGCCGGCATGGCCCAACATTTCAACGAGCCAAGGTGTGGGCACGGAGTTAAGGATCCCGTAGACGCAGTCTCCTCGCTCAAGACGGCGCTTGACTGGATTGATGCCAAGCATCAGGTGTCCTCCCCGTCGTCGATGAAGTGCATGACGGGTGCAGGGTGGCGCAGGAAGTTCTGATGGGAGATGTTCCACGCGTACGCGCCGGCGAAGGTGAACATCAGCATGTCGCCGATGGCTAGATGGGTGATCTCGACTCGGCGCGCCAGCACGTCTTTGGGAGTGCACAGCTGGCCCACGATGGTTACCGTGGTGTCGGTCAGCCCTTTTTCGCCGTCACCACCGGACAGTTGCACGAATGGGTGGCTATGCCCTTGCGCTGCCGGGGTGCGGAAGTGATGGGTGCCGCCTCGGCATACGGCGAACCATTCGCCGTGGTTGCGCTTCAGGTCCATTACCTCCATTACGTAATAGCCGCAGGGGGCGGTCAAGTAGCGACCACATTCGAAGCGAATGCGATAGCGTTGCATGGGAGGCTCTGCGAGCCGCCGTTCGAGCCCGTGGCAGAAGCCTGTCCAGTCAAATTGCCGCTCGGGCGTGCGGTAATTGATGCCGATGCCGCCGCCGACGTTGATTTCCTCGATATCCAAGCGATACCGCTTGCGCCATTGCTCCACCTGGTGAAACAGATCGTCGAGCAGCCTCAGATGGGCGTCGGCGTCGAGTTGGTGCGAAACCAGGTGAAAATGGAAGCCGCGCAGCTCGATTTTGGGATGTTGCGCGAGGAAAGCGAGGCAGGCCTCGAGGTCGTCGGGGTCAATGCCGAAGGGGGTGGCGGTGCCGCCCATGGTCAGGGATGTCGAGGGCAAGTTGTCGGTGCGAAGGTTCATGCGCAACAAGACCGCTTGGCGGCGCTCGCCGTGTTCCAAGAGGCGGGCTAGACGTTCAAGCTCTGTGAGGCTCTCCACATGGATGAGCTCGACACCGAGATCCAGGGCGAGCGAGAGTTCCGAGACCAGTTTGCCTGGCCCGCCGAACACGAGCGGAGCCGTCGGGAAGCGTTCACGAATCAACGCCAGCTCTCCGCCCGACGCGGCCTCAAATCCCGCAACCCGGCCGTCGAGGGTGTCCAGTATTGGCGTCTCGGCATTTGCCTTCACCGCGTAGAACATCTCGCAGCGTTCGGGCAGTGCAGTGATGACGTCGTTGACGTATTGGCGCAACGCCGGAAGGTCATAGAGATAGGCGCACAGCGGCGTGTCGTTGGCCGCTTGCAGGCGAGTCGCCTCCTGGGCCATGCGGGCTAGTCGAAATTCCATTGCGGGTTCCTGGGGTCTTGTGTGTCGACGGATTTGGCAAAGGGGCTGACCAGCGGCACGTATTCGGAGGCGCTATCGCTGCGCTTGAGGACGCGATTGAGCAGGTTCGTCTTGTTGGGCCAAGGGGCCCCCTTGAGCACCCGGCTGATCAGCCCTGCTGAGAAGGCGTTGCCGTGACGCCGCTGGTATCGTTTCAGGCTCGATCCGAGACATCGCCATAACCGTGTCTCAAGCTCGGCATCGTCGCGCGCCAGGAAGAACACCGCTTGGGCGAGATTGTTGATCAGCAGGCAATAGCCAATGCGCTTGATTCCCAATTCTTCGGGATAGCGCACCGAAGCCTTGGCGCGTTCGGTGAGGCTCGTCAAGCGCGCATCGGGCCACTGGTCAGGCAGCAACTTGGTGCCTTCCAGGTCGCGGATATAGATGTGACTGGGCAGACCCTGTCGTAGTCCGATCACCACGTTCTGCAGATGTGGCTCGAACACCACCCCGAGTCGGCATAGTGCGAACAGCATTGGGTGGACCAGCTGCTCGACATAGGTCTCGAACCAGCGCTGTGCCGCTGCGGTTCGGGATAGGCCCTGGTGACGGGCCACGCGCATGACTTCGCGTTCCAGTGGCGATCCTTGTGAGACCGTATCGGAGAACAGCGCTGCCGCCAGTACCGGCGTGTCGTTCTGCCCCCAGGTCGGGGTCTGACGCAGAATCAGACCGAAGGCTTCCTGCAGGGCGATGCGCGTCTCCGAGGGGTGGTCGGGAAAGTCGACAGTGACGAACCCGGGTTCGCTCATCAGCGTTAGCGTAGGGAAGGTTGTACTCAGGGAGCGCGCCTCTTCATCAAGAAGCCGACTTATTGCGACCGCGCTCTCGAGTTCGTACCACGCATTCTTTCGTACACAGTTGGTTAGGCGCACGTGGAGCGAGCACTTCAGGAAGCGGTCACGGCCGGGTTGAAACAGCGTGCGGACGGAAGCCGTCGGATACCAAGGAGTGCCGGCCGGTCCCAGGTCCAGTAGCCGACCGTTCTTGAGCGCCCGGCGCACCGCCGCGAGGCTGCGGATATGCTCGACTTGCCAGGGATGAACCGGTACGGCTCGATATCCGGGCGGCAGAGCGAGAGTCGGGAGTTGGCGATCAAGCTGTGTGTAGGCATCTTCTTTGAGATGAGACGCTTGTACGAGATCGGCTGAGGCTACTGCGAAATAGTGCAGTTGGAACGCCGCGCCGAGCTCAGGGGAATAGGCGCGGATGGCGTCGAGAGACACTCCTTCGCGGCTCTTGGGGGTGGGATGGAAGGCGTGTCCGAAGGTCAGCGATTGCTCTGAGCGCAGGTAGGCCTCATCGCCTTGGCCCCACTCATCGTCAGGGGCGCCCGCGATGAACTCCTCCATTAACTCGACACTGTTGCCTATCTGGGCTAACAGTTCTTCGTTGAACGGCTGATCGAAACGCAAAGCCAGTTCGTCCAACAGCATGCGTGCCAAGCGCTCCCAGTCCAGTAGCTGCCATGGTTTGCCGAAGCGGGCGCCGTAGGGTGCCGAGCGGTAGGAGTGATTAAGCGTCACCGAGGGGCGTTCGACTGCTATCAGCACCACCTGGCCACTGCGTGGTAACGAGATCTGCAAGACGTGGCCGCCCCATAAACGTCGATGGTGCTGGATCACCTGGGGCCAAGACCGAGCACCGAAGGGACAGTCCAAGTGGAGATCGGCGGCCGGCGCCGCGATCTCGCGGCAATACGTGTTGAGCAGCGCCCAGATCATCCGGGTTTCCGCTTGGTCTTGAATGTCTTGACGTTTGAACGCTTGTTGCAGTGCGGCAGACGAGGTGGCGGTCATGTTCGCGTCCTTTGAGAAGACGAAGGAAGGAGAGAAGTGAGCCGGGGGCTCAAGCTCAAGCAGAGCGCTGCTAATACCCCGGTCGCGGCCAGAAAGGGGCTCGCCAGGCCAAAAGCCGAGGCCAGAATGCCCGCACTCAGTCCGGCGGCTACACCCGCCCACTTGGCAGCGGCATCGAGGCGCCCAAACATGCGTCCGATCTGCGTCCGTCTGGCTCCGCTCATCAGCTGATGGAGTGCGATGAAGGCAGCAGTCATGGCCAGGCCCATTGCCAGCCGAGCCAGAAACATGCCGAACTGTGAAAGCCAATGATCTCCAGTCAATCCGTACTGCGCGCCGCAGGCGACTGCCATGACGGCGAAAGCGAGTAACAAGGTCCGCCGTGGGCAATGGGGCGTCAGCACCTTGCCAAGGGGGGCGGAAAGCGCGAGATATACCAGGTGGGGCAGACTGAACAGGGCAGCTAGCGTGACCGTGGACAGCCCGGTGAAGCGGACTTGAAGGTCGGGGATGAAGTAGGGGTAGGTGACTACGCAGGCGAAGGAGAAGCCGAATTGCAGCCACAGCAACAGCCACGGTGACACGCTTTCAACCGTATCTTGTGCCTTGTGTTGCGAGCTTCCTTCCGTCGCGTTCCTGGTGTCCGCTCTTTTGTGAGTCGTCTTTCGAACCGGGAGGGTGGCCATCAACACCGCCGCTGCTAACGGCAACAGCGCGAGCCAAGCGTATAGGTTCAACGGTGATACCGCGCCGATCAGCGCACCGAATAAGATCGGAGCGACGACTAGGGCGGCCCGGGCCGAGGCTTGCATGGCCGTAAGTGCCCGAGTCAAACGCCTTCCTTCGAGCTCACGGGCGAGCCAGATGTTGGAGGCTGCGAAGGTGCCACCAAGAAGCCCTTGTATGGCTAACGCTAAAGCGAAGCCACCCACCGAGTCCGCCTGGCTGGCCAGGAAAAAGCCCAAGGCGAGGCCGAGTTGGGCTCGGATCAGGGAATGCCGGGCGCCATAGCGGTCGGCGAAGCGCCCCCACCAGGGCGCGGCCAAGGCGGAAAACGCCGTGGGCAGTACATACAACCAACCGATGAGGTGAAGTTGGGTGGAGGCGAATTCTTCACTCAACAGGATGGCAAAGAAGGGTGGCATGCCCAGTACCGCCAGTGACGCCACGAAGTGGCTCAACATGACGCTCCGAACCTGTTGTTTTGTGCCTTGGTTCAAGGTGAGCCCCTGAGCGAGGTATCAGAGGGGGGTGTGAATTCGGCCTCGAAAGTCGTCTCTTTCAGAAAATTCGGCGCCGTCTTGCCGTAGAACTTGTTGATGTCCTTCGCTCCGGTCGTACTCTTGCTGGTCAGGGTGCCGGCGGTTAGCAAGTACTTGGCGTCGAGAATGTCGCATTCAAAAAGTCGTGTTACTCGCGATCCGTCTTCTGATGGCATGGCGTCGAGGCTTTCAGTCATGGCCTGTCGCACTTCGCCATAGAGATCCGTCCGTTCGCCGTAACCGTGTGCGGCCATGTGCTCGATCAACGGAGCGACGTTGAGCTGCAGGGTGATGGTGACGAACATCTGTTCCAGCGCCTGTGGTGACTCGCACCAGATGCGTTGGTCTTCGATCGTCTCTACCAGTCGATATAGCGCCGGCCAACGACTCTCAAGGCTAGCGCGATGGAGTCGGGGTGCATCGTTATCCTTCAGCAACAGACGCATCTCTTCGCCTTCGGATAACAGCAGCATCGAGTTCTGCTGATTGGACTCCAGGGCCACGCCATAACGCAGCCAGAGGGCTAGGTGGATGTCGAAAGTGAGTCGAAGATATTCCCGCAGGAAGCCGCGAACATCGGCGTTGTAGAAACGCTCGGCCAGTTCCGCATAGACCACGGAACCGTTCGCTGAGTTGGGTGTTTTGTTACGCACCGCGTAGGGGCTCGGCGCAATAAGTCCCGCAACCGATACGATGGTGGCCGCTTCGACTTCCTTTGGGTAGCGGCGCAGAATGAAACCGAGGAGGGGTTGCTTCGCGACATGGCCCCCCTGGTGTTCATCGGTGAGTAGCAGCCGCCCGCCGATTCGTTCATCTTGGTCTGCAATGGTGCCGAGCAGGCATTGGACTCGATGACCGTCAGCGATGGTGCTGGGCTTGATCGTCCGGATATTTCGGTTGCCCAGGGTGCGGATGGTCAGTGGCAGCTTCACGTGCGTGGCGGGATGCTCGGTAAGCATCAAGCTTCGCACCGACAAAGTCGGTTGGACCTCAACCGCTTCCAGTGGCGCCTTGATCAGGTTCTCGGACAGGCCCGTTTCTTGAAGCATGAGATCGAGGTCGGACGTCCACAGAAAGGGGTGGACGGGCAGGAGTTGATGGTCTACGGCCAGATCGTTTTCGAGCCCCACTTGTTTGAAGTTTGGCCACCAGTCGGGCAACGCCGTGTCGCTTAGTCGGAAGAGTGCCTTCGGTGCCGCTAGCCAGCGCAGCTTGAAACGCGGTTGGAACTCGGGGGCGAAGCGCTCGAGTGCCGCCGCATCGAAACCGAGTTTTGCTCGCGCGGTGGGGTAGTAGGGGTGATCGACGAAAGACGCCAAGCAGTCGTAGTGGATGAAACGGGTCCACCAGTCATTGGAGAGGAATCGTGGTGTTTCTTGATCTTGGCAGCGGGTGAAGTAATCGCGTTGGGCTTGGCGGCAAGCCACTCGTTGACACTCGGCTTGGCGACATTCGTCGGCAAAGGCTTGGTAGTACTCACGTGATTCCGCCGCCAAGCCCTCGCCGAGCCAATCGACAAGGCTTGCCGCGTCCGTGAATGTTTTCACGCCTTCTGTGTCGACGGCTAGCACTGGGCCCTGACGGTAGCGCCATCGTTGCATGAAGCGCTCGGGCGCTATTGGAAGCCACAGAGTGCCCGAGGGAAGTGTCGTGATCTCGAGCCAGCGTCCCGGCCCTATGGAATCGATGTCCCGGCCGTTAGACGCGTTTGGTGCCCCGTTCATCACTCGGGCGTGCTGCGTGATGCCTTGGACATTTTCGCGAAGCAAAGCATTCACGAGGCGCTCAAGCATATAGCGATGGGCCTCAACCCTCGCTGTGGCGTTGTCAGTCATGGCTGGATCTCCCACACAAGTGAGGCGAGCGTCTTTGACACACGTTCCTTGAGGGAGCTGGTGGAATCGCCCGAGGCGCGTACTACGCCGAGATAGTCTTTATTCGAATGGCTTAGTTTTAAGCTCTCACCCGTCTGGCGCAGGGGGCGGAAGTCGATGAAACCGTCCTCCCAGCGTCGTCGAAATGGTCCGGGAATTTGCACCAGTCGACCCGACCGGGTTGCCCTGATGTATTCAATGTGAAGTCTCTTACGAGCGATATTGAGTTGGGGTAAAGCCTCGCCAAGGTGCAGGTTCAGGATCGTGCGGAACAGCTCAATGCCGAGAGTCTCATCAAGAAGAAACTCTCGGCCATCGCCGATAGTGCGGTAGTTGATTTCGATCAGGCGGGGGCCGGTTGGTGTCACCACGAATTCGGTATGGCATGAGCCAAAGCCGATGCCGAAACGGCGAATCTGATCGACAACCTCATCGATTATTTCTGGCGCGAGATCGAGCCCCCAATGGGCGGCCAACTCGATGAAATGCGGTGGTGGTGACAGGTTGACGCGGAAGCCGCCGAGGACCTCAATCCGGTCGCCATCGCCCAAGGTTTCTAGCGTGTAGAGCTCGCCCTGTAGATACTCCTCGATCAGAAGCGGCTGACCGGAATGCCGCCCCCACAAGTGCTCGCAACCAGCGATTAGCGCGTCCTGAGTCTCGACCAGGCTGACGTCTAGGCTTGATACGCCCTCTCGAGGTTTAATCACACAGGGTAGTGGACAGTCCGGAAGGATCGCGGTGAGTTCCGCTCGTGTTGTTACCAGCCGGTGCCAGCACGGCGATAGTTCGAGCTCATCGAAGCGTTGACGCATCGCCGCTTTGTTCTTCGCGGCAAAGCACATCCGCCAGTCCTTGCTCGGTAGGCCCAGGTAGTCCGCCGCGATGGCCGTCGGGGCCTGCAGGTGATCGCTATGGGAGAACACCGCTCTCGGCTCGACCCCGGCTTCTTGCAGCGTTTCGATAATGGCAATCGGGTTGAACACGTCGCAGCCGAGCACTTTTTCCGGGTAGGCGGCAAGACCCTCCTGAGAAAAATGTCGGCGGTGATCGCCGGGCAGGTCGGTGACGATCACCGGGTCAAGCCCCAGCTTTCGTGCTGCGGTTAGAAAGCCTTCATTCAGCGTTTCTGTGACCACGTGTGCGACGAAAACGATTGGTTGTGACATCCGCTGGGTCCTCTGCGTAGGCTTAGGCGCCATGCCAATCAGGGAGCGAGAACTCCTGTAGGCTCGGCTATGCAGATGGGTACGGTAGAGCGAAGCCAAATGAGAATCAATAGTATTCCGTAATGCGGATATTGTCGCCCGTTGCCAACCGGGTGTGTACTAGCTCCCATTTCGTGAGCGTCCGATCGGCAACGCATTCCCACGGTGTTAATTGTTCCGCATGATCCTCGCCCGTCTTTATCGGTGGGCACAGCAGGGGTCCACCAAGGATCGAGTGGATATCTATATGCACAAGCTGAACCGGCGGTCGTCGCTACTTCAGCCGAGGGTTCAAACATCAGATCGGGGTTCAGCCCCACTTTTGCGGACATTTCTGAAAAGGCTAACCATGAGCCATTAGGAGGTGTCCACGACCCAAAGACGTCGATACAGCAAAGAGTTCCAGGACGAAGCCGTCGAGCTGGCACATAATTCGTTAGCCAGAATCCGACAAGTACCCTTGGAGTTCGGCCTCAATCCAAACAGTTCGCCTGGTGGAAGCGGGAAGCCGATCGTGACGACGCCTCTGCTTCCAAGGCAGCGGAGCCGCTCGGGATCAGAAGCTGACCGTCGTTCGGCGAGAACTGGCCCGGGTGAAGAAGGGACGTAATTTTTTGCGCGAGGCGGCAACATTCTTCGCCAGGGAGTCGTCCTGAAGTATCGGACGATCTGCCGCTGTCGCGGTGACTATCTCATACACCTGATGTGTCGTTGCCTGGTTGCCTGGACGTCTCGACCAGTGGCTACTATGCTTGGGCTGGCCGTGATCCCGGTCAACGCGCTCGGCACAACGAGTAGGCTGCTCGAGCGTATCAAGGCGCACCACGCGTCAAGTGACGGCGTTTTTGGGGCATCGAGGATGCATGAGACGCTTCGCCATGGATGCGTGGTGGTCGGTTGCCACCGAGTCGTTAGGCTGATGCGTCAAGCCACGCTCTTCGGTGTCCTCTAGCGACGCCGCAGCGGCAAGAGGCCAATCGGTCGGCGGCCGGTGAACGTGAGCAATCACCTGAACAGGGATTTTGCCGCTACGGCGGGCGATCAGAAGTGCGTGACTGACATCACCTACATCCGCACCGCGGAAGCCTAGCTGTGCTTGTGCGTCGTGACCCACGTCTTCTCACCACGAGATGATGGGCTGGTCGATAAGCCGGGCACAGGATCGCTTAATGGTAATCAATGCCGTGCTGATGGCACTCTGGCAGCGTAAGGGTGACGATCCCGTCGTCCTGCTTTCGGACCGGGAAACGCTAATCACCAGCGATGACTATCAGTCAGTTCCTGCCCGACTACAACGTGCTGTGCAGCATGAGGGTCGTCGGCCACTGTGCCGGCAATGCTGCCACCGAGGGATTCTTCGGCATGCTCAAGCGCGAGCTGGTCAACCGGTGCCGATACGCAACGATCGCCGAGGCGCGGCAGGATGTGTTCAATTACATCGAGCGATTCCACAACCCGAGAGTCCGCCGGCGGATTCAGGCAAACGACAACGCATTAGCCTTAACCCAACCGTCCGCAAAAACGGGGTAGAACCCAGGGGAAAACCCGTCCAACGTCGCAAGGAGCAGGGAAGATCGGTTTGTTGCTTGGATCGGCCCCAAACGCGGTCTGAGTAAAGGTCGCCTAAAGGTAGATGGCGAGAGCGGCTACTAGCTTCCCGCATCGACTGCACAGAAACCCCTGTCCGCTGGGTCTCGTTCTCTGATCTCCGGGCGAGTCATCTTTTCGACCCTCCGCTTGCTCCTCGGTCGTTAGCTCTTGCGCGGCAACCACGAGATCGATGCATTGTGTGATTGGTGGTCGAGTGATCATTAGGTTTAACCCCATGTTCTGCCCTTAGCTCGTCTGCCTAGGAACAGCTCGGACCGCATTCACCGTCTGACGGATCACAGGCTCTCTCGCCAAGTTGGACGGGTGGGCAGGGAGTTGTGCCGAAGGAACAAAAGACACAGCAATCGCCATCCTTGGGACGCAATAACTTTTGGCATCGGGTGCATTCGTAGAACCACTGACAGGCATCGGTCGGCATGGTCTCTCTTTGCGAGTGGCCGCACTCCGGACAAGTAATGATCGATTCGTGTATGACGGACTCTTTCGGCATGACTGGCTCCTTTATGAGGATTGGGGGTTTCGTTGGTCAGAGGCAGTATCAACGGGGAAGGTCCGCGTGCATCTGGGCTGTCGGAAGGTTGAAAAAACCCTTCGATCAAACGAAGAGGCGTTTGAAAACCCCGAAAAACCGCAGCCAACCGGTGCCAGAGTGGCCGCTGGCATTGGTGTTCGAACTTTAATCATCCCGACTTTCCTAGACACACTAGAATCTTGTCACGGATGAGTGTCTTGCAAGACCAGGGACGATTCAATCCCGACTCCAGTGAGGGTGACGGTTTTCATCCGACATATTCAGAAAAAATCGGTAGGCGATCTGCTTAAGGTGGTCACCGTGGCTCACGCCGTCGTCGAGGAGCCTGTGGCAGTGATTCCTGCTTTTCGAGCAGAGTTGCTCGATGTTCGCGCGGGGGGGCTCTAGTGGTCAGCCTCGGGCTCGAGGTCCATGGGTGGTAATTCGAACAGAAGCCGAACCAGTTCGTGGTTGATGTAGTAGTTCTCTCGGCCCAGGCGATGCTTGTCGAGAATCCCTCCGTCGGCCAGTGCATCGAGGTACCGCGTTGCGGTGGCCCGGGAGACCCCGAGATCGCCCTTGACCAAAGCCACCTTGGTATACGGGTGCCGAAAGATGTTGTTGATCAAGTCCTGGCTGTAGAAACGGTAGTTATCTCGAATGTAGTGCTTGTGCCGTTGCAGCAGGTTGCCGATAGCCTGGACTAGGTCGGTCGTGTGCCGAGCGGTGACCGCGCCCCCCCGCAGCATGTAAAGCAGCCAGCTTTCCCAATCGCCGGTATCACGTACCCGCTGGAGTTCGCTGTAATACGACTCCTTGGTCTGACTGATATACCGGCTGAGATACAGGATGGGCGAGTCGAGCAAGCCTGCCCGCACCAGGAACAGGAGGTTGACGATCCGCCCGGTACGGCCGTTGCCGTCGTAGAAGGGGTGGATCGTCTCGAAGTGGTGATGGATCACCGCCATGCGGATCAACGGGTCCTCCGCACTGTCCGCGTGGATGTACTGCTCCAGTTCGGCCATCAGGGCCGGCACCTCCAGGGGTGACGGCGGTTCATACACCGTCTCACCGGTTCGCTGATTTCGCAGCACCGTGCCCGGGGTTGCGCGAAACCCGGCATTGTTGCCTTCTAGGACTGCCTGGATCTTGCGGATGGTGTTCAGCGTCAACAGTCCGGAGTTGCGTACCTCCCGAAACCCCGCATCCAAGCCCTGGGCATACCGAGCCACCTCTCGGCTTGCCGGATCCACCGATTTAGGCTGGATCTGGTAGCGGTACAAAGCATCCTGCGTGGTGATGATGTTCTCAATCTCCGAACTGCTTTGGGCTTCCAGCAAGGACAGGGTCGACAGCAGCCGCTCGTTGGGGATCGTCCGGGCGATCCCCTTGAGCTCGGCCAGGTTACTGCGAGCATCCACCAAGGCGCGCAACACCGCGGGGGTCTCCAGCGGCCCGGCGGGCGGGAAGTAATCATGGATATCGAGCGACATCAGAGCACCGTGTGTTGGATCAACCCCACCTGCTCAAAAAATCCATTTTCTGAGCAGGTGAGGCGGTATCTTCTCAACATTGGTGATATCTGAACACAAACGCACCGCTTCGAACTCGACTGTCGGTAACGCAGGCGCTCAGGCACGTGGCTCATTGACCAGCACGCAACAACCGTCACCCGGTGATGTCTTGTCTCCGAAAGAGTTCGAGACGCGCTATTTCAATCGGCTCGCGAGGGCCTGGGAAACCGGGAGCGATATCCATCGAGGGTTCCCATTTTCCTTGGTGCGGCGGTGGAAGTCCGGGTTGGTCGTGGTGAGATCACAAGGTTAGATAGCGACGCCGTACTCGTCGATCTCACGTAGTCTCGCCGGTCCAATGCCGTCGATCTGTCGAAGGTCTTCAAGGCCCTGAATGGGCCGCAACCGGACGAGATCCTCGGCTCGTTCCGGACCGATGTGCGGTAGATCCTGGAGTTCGTCGACCGACGCGGTGTTGAGATTGATCGTAGTTGCGTCGACTGGTGTGGCTGACCTTTCTGGCCAGGCCGGTCCTTCGGCGATGGTGTCGCTGGGTGCATCGACCTGGAGCCGCAGCCCGGCGAAATCGGCGTATACCTCCAGCATGCGTTCCTGGAGAACCGTTCGGCTTCCCGAGGCAACAGGGTCTCGTCGATGTCGAGAAGGATCTCGGCTCGATTCTGGCTATCGAGTCGCATTGATATCTCGTCGGCGATTCCGGCAAGGAAGGCGAGGTGCCAGTCGCCGTCAGTGCTGTCTCGTTCGACGGCACGGAGCAGGGTGCTCGATCGCCGCGATTCCTGTGGGTCGTTGCTGTCGTTTGCGGGGGCGTCCTGGTGGACTGATTTACCTCGGCCCCACTGGGTGAAGGTCAGCCAAACCATCGACTTCAGCTCATCGTTGCTCGCCTCGCCCAGTGCTTGAAAAAGACTGGGGTCGAGCCGTTTCTGCCGTCGACGTAGCCACTTGTTACGAATGGTTCGTTTGACGCTTTTGAGTGCCGGCGGCGTCTGGCGGATTGCCCATTGAATGAAACCGGCCAGCCACGCCAACAACTGCATCAGGATTCGCAGCCCGGTGACCGCCGCGCGCAACACCATGCCGATCGCTGCAAAACCAAAGTAGATCGATTGGAGTATCACGGCATTGCGGCCGCGCACCTGCACACCCGCGACCTTGGCCGACGAGCGGTTGGGCTTGATCCAGTTGAAGGTGCCCAACTGGTTGCGCGTGGAGACGGTCAGCCCGGTCTTCGAGAGGTTGAGCTTGGTCGGCCCGCGGCCGTAGCGACCGCGCAGGATGAACCGCCCGTTCTGCAGGGCGATCTCGGTGTCCTTGACCGGCGTGGCCGAGACGCGAATGCCGTGTGCCGTGTTGCCGGTGAAGTTGACCCCAGCGGCCTTGGTTTGGGCGCGCAAAGCCAAGCCACCTGTTCGACTTGCCCGCAGGTAGCGTCCGCGATGTTCGATGCGGACCTGGCGGCCATCGGCGTCCTTCTTGCCGAGGTTGAAGAAGCTCATTGTTTGCTCGGGCTACCCGTCTCCTCGAGATAACTGAGTACCGATCGGATCGCTACGAAGAGCAGTATGTATACGATCGCCTTGAGTTCCAGCGCCGGAGCCCAGTCGATAAGCAGGGTCGACCATTCGCTGCCGCTATCCCGCTCGAGGATCGAAGCGGCCATCCAGAGGGAGCAGACAAGAGAGAAATAGCTCAAGTGGGAGGCAAACTGCATCATTTCCCGCTTCGTCTTGCCGTTCGTCGGCCGTGTTTCATGTTGATTCGCCATGGTGTTTCTACTCCGTTGGTTGCTTGTGGAATGCGATCAGAACCAGCGGTTGTCGTGTCCGACATCCAGTTCGATGTTTCGGGCCACTGCCTGCAACGCAGCGAACACGGTCAAGTACATGGTCGCCTTGATCTCGGGCCCGGACGTCTCCCAGACGAACCATGCAGGAAGCGAGATCTCCGCGTTCTGGTGGAGAAGCACCAAGGCGGTGTAGAGCGAACATCCCAGGGCAAAGTACGACGCCTGCCGGAGGAATGTCGCCTTCTCCAGTGCGCGTTC
The DNA here is from genome assembly GCA_016278265.1 of Halothiobacillus sp. Lineage (GTDB taxonomy): Bacteria > Pseudomonadota > Gammaproteobacteria > Halothiobacillales > Halothiobacillaceae > Guyparkeria. The sequence continues at coordinate 547,668 of JADQCE010000001.1, forward strand.
GACTTGTTGGTCGTGGTCGTCGACAGAATTCATTGGTTGTCCCTCGTGGTTTGGGTTGAACCACCGAACCGTGGCCGGTGATATCTCCAACCTAGCGCGAGATCGGACATCGGCTAATTAATGCGTGGGACGCTTCTCGTGTTGGTGCCGACGGGACCGTCGTTCGTGTGCGCAAAGGCACTTTTGGCTCTTGGTAGGACGGGGAACAGCTCGTATTGAGATCGATCAGTAAGGTTGCGCGAGTACCGGATCGATAAGTTCGGCCCCTTCGCTGTCCGCTCGGTTGACCGCTGGGCTAACCCGGTAGGTCTCGAATTCCTCGATCGGTTCATGGTGAACCTGTTCGCGGAGTTCGTCCGGATCCTCGAGTCCCGGCGCAAGCCACGCCGGGATGCTGTCACGGGTGAGCACCAACGGCATGCGGTCGTGGATGGTTTTTGCCATGCCGCGCGCCGGTTCGGTGATGATTGCCATGGTGAGGTTGTCATCCGTGCCCTTGGCCAGCAGCCCGGCGAAGGCAAGCGGGGTGTCGTCCCGGCGATGAAAGTACCAAGGCAGCTTCTTGCCGTGGCTTTCCGTCCATTCGAACCAACCATCGGCCGGCACCAGGCAGAGATGGTGCCGAAAGCTACCCAGGAAGTAGCGGCTGCTCCGGAGGCTCTCGGCCCGGGCGTTGATCGGCGTGGGCGCTTTGTCACCCGCCCAGTGCGGGTGGAAGCCCCACTGCGCATGGGTGGCGATCGGATCGCCGCTGTCGGGGTCCGTGGCGATCACTGGCACCGGCCGACCGGGTGTGACGTTGTACGCGGGGTCCCAGTCGAGGTCGACAGGCAATCCCAGTGACTGCGCCACCCTCATTGGGGCGGTATGCAGGGCGTAACGACCGCACATCAGCGGCAGGCCCCAGTGGGGCTCGGGATTGTTGGTCAATCAACTGCGTCTCTGTCGGTTTGCCTCGCTCAATCAACGCAAGAGGGCGGTCGTTGGTGCCCCGTCTCCCGTCCGTGAACGACTGATGCGTCATAGGCATCGTTGGCACCCGCTGGATTGCTTACGGGCTGGCCACATCGAGGGCAGGTCGGTTCGATCTGATCGAATAGGGATGCGTAGGTCTCGAGGCGCTTGTCCTCTGCTTGCTCGGCGGCCTTTCTGGCCAGGATGAAACGCTCGAGGCGCCGCATCAAGAGGAAAAATACGGCCGTTATGGCGAGGCCGAGGATCAATGTATCTAGCAAGTCGGACATGGTGGGGCCTTCTCGCTCACGGTGTTTCTTGCCAGTTGTGCTGACGAGATGACTTGCTGTACGGACGCTCGACATCCCGTACGTCGAGCTGGTCAAACAGCCGAGAGTAGAGCTCCTGGCTCGCTTTCCTCTCGTCCTCGCCGTTACCGAGGCGGTTGGCGTGTCGCACCAGCATCACGGCCACAATCGTCGCCAGGATGAGGGCTGTCAGTCCGATCAAGATCCCATTCAGCATGTCGTTCCTCACGTTCGCCGTGTTCGCGGATTTTCGTCTCCTCGAGCCGCCCGAGAAGCGCCAGTACACCCATGAGCACGAATGTCAGGGCGATCCCGGTCAACAAGCTTATGGCCCAGTCCGGCATGTTCAGCTCTCCTCGTTACGCAGCGGACGGGTATTCCCCGTTACGTTTGTCTGATAATAGCGTGCCGACGTTTGCTCATCTTGGCGCCGACGATCCCGTCGTTGGACCCAGTTGGCAAAGGCGAATAGCCCGGCGGTGAATGCGGCCAGCCAGGCGGCGCCGGCGAGAAAAGCGATCCACGTCTCGCTCATATGTGATTCCTCCACTCCTGTGGTTCTCTTTAGACGGATTGCGTGTCCACTCACTTCCAGGTTAAGGGCTTCCATGGAATCGGCTATTTAATTCCGGGTGCCAATCATCGCAATTGCTTACGGCAGGAGTTGTCGCGTCCCTCTCGCTAGGCTAGAGCCACCTTGATCAAGGCCCGCACGGCCAAGGAAACGGTATGGCTTGATTGATTATTAACGTTCCCGAGGATCTGGCCCGGCAATCGGGTTTCCGTGCCTGCCTCTTGGTTGGCGAGGTCGGCGATGCGCTCGGTGCGCCCGTGGAGTTCATGAGCCGAACCCAGATCTAGTTGAATCGCCCCGGCTTTCATTATCGAGCAATTGGGTCATTGCTCGTTCGGTTGCTGTAACGCACTGTTAGGCGGCTCTCATGGGCTCATCCTGAAAATCTCAAACGGAGTTGTGTCGCGCTTGCGGGTTGAGGCTGCCCATGTCATCCAAGAATTCTGAGGGTTCGTCACCGCTCGTAACCAGCAGGTGGTCCCTCGCTCGCGTACATGCGACGTATAGGAGATGTCTCTCGGTGTTGTAGACCTCTTCCAGGTCCGCATTGTCGGACACAGATTCGATCCTCTCCTGTGATGGCAGGATTTCATCATCACAGGCCATGACTGCTACAGCGCGAAATTCGAGTCCCTTGGCGAGATGCATGGTGCTAAGCGTGACGGTGCCGGGAGATGCCCGCATGCGCTTATCGAGTTCTTGCCACGTCATCCCTGCCTGTTCCACCGCCTGACGGGCTCGAGGTAACTCGTTGGCCGAGCGAACGAATACCGCCATCTCTCCGGGCGGCACCCCTTGTGAGCGGCGCTGTTGGAGCCACTTTGCTACGTAGTCAGCTTCTGCCGCGTGGCCATCGAGTCTCTGTATGGCGGGGGTAGGCCCATTGAAAACCGAAATGGTTCCGCTGCGTTGTTCGGTGTTTCCATCCACATCGGAGATCTCTGGGTCAAGCAGCAAGTCGGCCTGACGACGAATCTGATGAGAAGTCCGGTAATTGATATGCAGGGTGCGTGATCGTCCCTGGATATTCACACCGAGAGCCTTCCAAGAAAACGGTTGTTGGAAAATGCGCTGGCCCAAATCACCGGAAAAGAAAAGGCTGTTCGGGCGGTTGCCTCCAAGTGCCGCGAGGAACCGCAGCTGCGGCACCCGGATGTCCTGCGCCTCGTCAATGACGGCGAAGTCGTATGGTGAAGCCGAGCGCTGAGCGATGCTGGCCGCTAAGGCGTTGAACATGCTGGCATGAGTCATGAGTCCGCGTTGGTTCAGATCCTCCCGCACCCTCTCGAAAACCGACCAAAGCGTAGCTCGCTGTGCCTCTGGCAGGCGGGTTTTACGGCCAAGGCGGCGAACATCGCGATAGGCTTCCCAGGAATCTAGTTGCCACGCATCAACCACATTTTCCCACTCGGAGAGCAAAAATCTGGTCGAGAAGATATGGCCTTTCTGTGCCTGAGCCGATTCGTTCAGCAAAGTTTCCACTACCTCGCGGTCGGCCAGTCGTACCGAGCCAATTTGAAGCTCGTAAAGTCGCAGACCCAAGGCATTCATCGAATATACGTCGATTCGTTCGCCCAGCCGCGGCTGCTTGCCGATTAGAAGAGCCAGTTTGGCCCGGAGCATATTAGCCAGCGAGTCAGAGAACGTGGTCAGTAAAATACGGGCATTCTGGTTCGCCTTCGCAAGATGTACCGCACGATGCAGTGCAACCACCGTCTTGCCGGTGCCGGCAGAGCCCGAAATCCTCACAGGACCGTTGTAGTCGCGCTCGACCCATTCGCGCTGCTCTGGATGAAGAAAGATGGTCCACTTGTCCCAGGGGGCATCCAGTGCACGCTCTAGTTCTTCGACGTCAGTCATGACACGGAATCGACGCTGGGCATCCGGATGCTCGAAGGGGTTGTCGCCAGCGAAGATCCCGGCCCGTTTTGGGGTGCCTCCGATTGCGAGCTCTAACAGAGATTCGGCTGCTTCCGCGGGCAGGTGTTCGGCCAATTCAAGCAAGTTGTCTTCATCGGCCTGCCGAACGTCATTCAGCCAGTCAGTGGGGACTCCAAAATCCAGGAGTGCTTCTTCGGACACCCCTTCGAAGAGCTTCGTTTTCGGGGCTTCGACAGTATCCTCGGCCATGTAGCGAGGCACCATGATGTCTTTGACCGTTTCCCTCACCTGAACCAACTGTGCCGCGCCGGTTTTCGGGTGGACTTCGAGTTTGCGCCCCTCGGCCCATTGATAGGCCTTGTCATGGTGATCTACGTAGCAAAGTAGCAGGCTGTCGCTACTCTTGTGGACGATCAGGCGAATATCGCTACTGACCCGAACCGACCAGAAATACTTGTCCCGCGCCTTGGTGAGCTTGTGGAATTTCATTCCGGGATTGGCCGGGTTCATCTGAAGATCGAAGGCGGTGGTCTTGACCGCCTTCTGCTCATCGCCGGTTAGTTTGGCGAGGCTGGCGGTGAAGGTGTCGGCGATGCGAAAGTTCATAGGGTTAAAGTCAGTCCTTCGATCCGTTCGGCGAGGCTTTGCGTGATTAAGCCCATAATGCCCCAGAGCAGTCTCAACATGACTTTGGGTGGTGAGCGTTAGAGCGATACATGTTTCCAATGGGCCAAAAGGGGCACAGGCCGATACCCGCTTTTGCCGAGAAGCCGGTGGTCGACCTAACTACGACGCGATGATGGACTACACCCGGAATACTTTCATTACCTCATCGCCGAGGTGGTTGATCACCTTCACCGCGATGCGCCCCGATTTCGGCTTGGCGAAGGGGCGCGAGGTGTCGTTGTGGAGGGTTGCCCAGGCGTCCTCGTCGATCTCCGCCTTGAGGGTGGTTTTCAGCGCCTTGTACGGATCGTTGGCACCAAGGAAGTAGGCCTGACGAACGAAGAAACTTTCCTCGTTGTAGTCCGTGTCGATGAACCAGCAGGCGATGCCCTCGGCTCCATCGGAGCGGACCTCTCCGGTGTTGGGGTGGAAGACGTCGACCCCGTTGACCTTGACCTGGATCTGCCCCGGCTCACCGTCATGTTCGGCGGCATCGAGGATATCGATGTCCGGCTCACCGAAGATAACGAAGAGATTGCCCTTGCCGGTGTTCTTGAGGTCGTCGGCCATGTGCAGGTCGGCGTTCATGCGCGCCTTGAGTACCGGGATGCGGCCGAGCTTATCGAACTCGCTGGAGTGGGCGTCATAGTTGAAGGCGCAGGCGATTAGCACGTCGAAGCCGGCGTCGCCGGCCTCGCGAGCGGCGGCCACCAGGTCCGGGCGGGAGACGGTGCCGAATTCAGGGCCGATGAAGATGGCGGCGCGTTTCTCCCGGCCGGCGGTCTCGTCGTCTCCTTCGACATAACGCCCTTCGGCGCAGACCAGGTCACCCGGCCATGGGGTGAGGGAAGTGAAGGAAATTTTGTCTTCCCTGTGGGCCTGCTGGACCCCGGCGGTCTTGAGGTTCTCCAGGATGATCTGCACGAAATCTCGCTCTTCCGAATAGTCCCCCTCGTTCTCGGCAACGGCCGGGTCAATCAGCTCATCGTTCTCGTCCACGCCCAGCACCCGATGGGGCGAGAGACTCTCTACCGTGAAGGGCCCGGCGACGCGGACCTTCTTCTTGTCTTCGTAGGGCTTGTCGTAAAGGAATTCGTGGTCGGCCTTGGCAGCGATCGAGGCATCGATTTCTTGCTGGCGTGCGATGCGCTGCTGCCACCACGTGGCGTGAAGCTTTTGGACCTCGTCGGACCACTCTTCATCAGCTTGGCGGGGTATCCCCCACTCCTTCCAATTCGCGCCTACGGCGTCGTTGAGCCGCTCTCGCAGCGGCTCGAGGGTCTCCTGGAACCGTTCCCAGATCACATCGATTTCGGTGTTGTTGGCGATGCTCCTGAGGGTGATATGAGGCACCCGTTGGTAGACGAAGCCGTTGCCGATATGACCCCGGGTCGGTTGGCTGGAGGGTGCGGTGCGGGTGACCTCCGCCTCCTTCAGCTGGCCGTCGCGGCTGTCGGCCAGCAGATAGTAGGGGTAGCGCGCGCCCATGATTCGAGCGCGGGCTAAGGCAAGCGCCACGCGTGAGGTGTCGATGGTAATCCAGCGGCGTCCCCACTGTTCGGCGACCGTGGCGCTAGTGCCGGAGCCACAGGTGGGATCGAGGACAAGGTCTCCGGGATCAGTAGCCATTAGGATGCAGCGCTGGACAACTAACGGCAGAGTTTCAACGACATAATTTTTTTCGAGTGATGATCCCGATATAACTGTGTCTGTCCAGATGTGATGAAAACTAGCAGCTGAAAAGTCATTAAGGCGTCTTATGTATCCTAAGCTATTTCTTGATGCGTAGAGTCGATCAGCTCGCTTAAGACGGCGCATCCCTTGTTCATTCGTTTTCCAGCGAACCTTCAGGCTGGGCCGGATTTCTCTGCCAGCCATTTCTACTGGAAACCAAGATGCGGCTCCTTCACCCTTGCTTCTTCCCATACTCTGAGAAGTGATGTTATCAATTCGAATAATGTCCGCACGCTTACGATCCTCATCGGGTAATGATGATAATGGTGCGATGGACCCGTCAAGAAAACGAGCCTTGTTATACGCCTCAAAAGAGCCTGATCCAGTCACTTTGGGGTAGTATGGTTTTCGGAACTTGGTTGCTTCTTTCTTTTTGCCGTACCAAAGTATGTAGTCGGCTACTCCACCAAGAAATCCAGATGTGCTGCTTGAGGTTTTTTGAAATGCGATTAAGTTAATGTGGTTTTCTTCGCCGAAAATCTCATCCATTAACGCTCGTACTCGATGGACGTTTTCATCCCCAATCTGCACGAAAATCGAGCCTGAGTCGGACAGTAAATCCCTCGCTACCGTCAACCGATCTCGTAAGTAGCTCAGGTAGGTGTGAATCCCATCCCGCCAAGTATCGCGAAACGCCTTGACCATTTCCGGCTCGCGGGTGATATGAGCGGCATTGCCGTCCTTGATATCGCGGCTGGTGGTGGACCACTGGAAGTTTGAATTGAATTTAATGCCGTAGGGCGGATCGAGATAGATGCACTGCACCTTACCGCGCAGACCCTCGCGTTCTGCCAGGCTGGCCATCACCTGCAATGAATCGCCAAGGATCATGCGGTTGGTCCAGTGGGCCTCGTGCTGGTAGAACTCGGTTGTGTCGGCATCGTCCTCCAGGCCGTTGAAGTCGGCGAAGAGGTCGGGTTGGTCGTCGCTGGCCTGTCCGTTGGCTTCGCTGCGTCGACGAAGGTCGTCGATCAGTACCTTTGGGTGGACCTTCTCTTGGATGTAGAGCGGCGGTGCATGCACTACAAGATCGGACCAGTCCTGTTGGTCCTTGCCGCGCCACACCAGTTGGGGGTCCAAGTCGCGGTTGCGGCCTTCCTTCTCTTCGTCCAGTTCGTCGTTGCCGCGTGGATAGCTGACCTTGACCGGGGCTTGGTCGTCTTCCCTCATCACCGATTGATATTCGGCGGTGGGGATGTTGGGTCGTGTGGCGTCGTCGTGGGTAAGAGTCTCGACGGACTTGGTGCTCTTGGGTTGTGTCTTTCTTGCCATGGTAAATCCCTTACGCTGCCGGCTCGGTGGTCACGGAGCTGATCATGTGGTGGAACTCGGACTCGACCTTGCTGGCGAAGTCGTCCTGCATCTGGAATACATCGGTGAATTCGGCGAAGGCCCACCGGCCATAGCTTCCAAGGTGGTTCACCCCTGGGACCCAGTAGGTGTCCATGGTGGATTTTTTCTCCTTGGCATCCTCGCCACGGTACCCCTTGATCTCGACGATCAAGTTCAGTGGATCCTCATCGCCGTGTCCGTCGTCGACCTGGACGATGAAGTCCGGACGGTATTTTCGGGTTTCCGAGGCGTAGCGGTAAGGCACCTCGAACCCGAGGTTGTGGTTCTTCACGTAGGTCCGTACCAGAGGGTGTGCTTCGGCAACACGGCAGAACTCGGCCTCCCAGTCGCTGTCGAGCACAACCCAGTTGAGCTGGCAGCGGCGGCTGTCGGTTTCGTAGCGCTCGGTCTTGGAGGTGGTGAAGTTGACGTGCACGGTAGAGCCGGTGGGGTTATAGGGGTCGAGCACAGCCTTGATGGGGCGTTTGCCCTGTTCAGCACGCGTAATTGCCGCGGTGATGCGGTCGCAGGCGATATCGGCCAAGGCTTGATACATCAGCAGGCCGGGGTATGTGTCGCCCTTGCATATTAGGCAGGTGTCCAGCCACTGACGGGTGATGCGTTTGAGCTGGCCGAACAGGTGCAGTTTGGGTTCCTCGCCGGGGTCGCGCCACTTGGTGTAGAGCAGGCGCTGTGTGAGGTGGAACAGCAGCGAGGAGCGACGCATGTCTCGGATATGTGCGAGGCTGAGATCCACAGTTTCACCGATGATGCCGGAGTTCTTGGTGATGGAGGGGCCGACGATGGCGGGCGTGAGCTCGAACACCGAGTCATCGTTGAAGTTCGCGGTGAGGCGTTCTTCCGGCAGTTCCACCCGGTAGCCGGCCACGCGGGGGAAGGTGATCTCCAGCGACTCGCGTTCAGGCAGAACGGCCTTGACCTGCACGGTCTCTCGTGGTGGCTGGGGCGGTGCGATCACCGGCTTGGCGGTGAAGTCGAAGGGAATGCCTAGCACGTCGGCGTACTCGACGTTGAAGTGCCCCTCTTCATTGAGATCGTAGGACTGGCGGCGTAGGGCGCGGCCGATCACCTGCTCGCAGAGCAGCTGTGTGCCGAAGGCACGCACGCCCAGCACATGGGTGACGGTATTGGCATCCCAGCCCTCCGTCAGCATGGAGACCGAAACCACGCAACGGATGGATTCGCCGAGCTGATCCTTCTTGCCGACGGTGTTCATGACTTCGCGCAGCAGCGTCGCGTCGTCGATCTCCTTGCCGGCACGCAGTTCGTTGGCCAGGGCCCCGCCCCGTTCCAGTGCCTCGCGCTTGAAGCGCTCGATCTCGTCGGCGGCCAGGGTGCGGAAGTTCTTGTCCAGGGCGTCGCCGGATTCCAGCTGCTCGCTGTCGATCAACAGGGTGTTGGGTCGGGGGAGGGGGTTACCGTGCTCGTCGAAGTTGCGGAACAGTTCCAGACGGCCGTTCTCGACATTTTCAGAGCCATCCTCGTTCTCGCGGATGAAGCCCGAGATGTAGTCATAGACTAGTTTGGACGTAGCGGTGTTGTTGCACACCACGATGAAGCAGGGGGGTACCGTGACACCAGCCTGTTTCCATAGATGCCACGTCTTTTCATAGTGGCCGTAGAGAGCCTGAAGTGCGGTCTGCAGCTCTACTGGAATACTGAGTGGGTCTAGAGCCTTGCTCTGGCCACGGCCCTTTTTGGGCATCTTCTTGCCGATGTGCTTCCACAGCTCGCGAAACATCGGCATTTCGTTGCCGGGGATGTTTTCTGCCACAGGGACGCGGGGAAGCTTGACGATACCGCATTCGATGGCATCCATCAGCGAGAAGTCGCTCATGGTCCAGGGGAAGAGGGTGCCTTCCACGTAGCCGGAGCCGCTTAGGAAGAACGGCGTTGCGGAGAGGTCATATACGCGCGCCACGCCCAGCTTGCGATTGACTGCCTCCAGGCCGCTGATCCACAGGCGGGCGGCCTCCTTGTTCTTCTCGGCCTCCTTTTTCTCGTCGCCCTTCAGTCCCTTATCGTCTGCCTCGCCCGGCTTTTCCCGATAGCAATGGTGGGCTTCGTCATTGATGACGAGGATGTTCTTTAGGCCCATCAGCTCGGGCATGACCCGCTGGAGCATCTGGCCTTCAGTTTCTACCGTGTTCAGCTCATCGCCGCCTCGGCCCTGAAGCAGCAGGCGCCCCCCTTTGGTGAGCTCCATGCGTTCGCGCCGTTTGAAGGCGTGGTAATTGGTGATGACGATCTTGGCCTTGCCCAGGTCCTCCATCATGTCACTGGGCACGAGCTCGCGACTTCTGTAGTAGCTGTCGGGATCATTGGGCATCAGCACGCGAAGGCGGTCGCGAATGGTGATGCCGGGGGCGACCAGCAGGAAGCCGCGCGTAAAACGCTTGCTGTTAGGGTGGCGTACGGCATTGAGGGTCTGCCAGGCGATCAGCATGGCCATGACGGTGGTCTTTCCGGCCCCGGTGGCGAGCTTGAGCGCCAGGCGCATCAATTCTGGATTGGCCTCATTGTTTGCGTTGGCCAGGTGCTCTAGGAAGCGTGTGCCGTTCTTGCCGATCTGCGGGGCGACCTCGGTCAGCCAGATGGCGGTCTCTACGGCCTCGACCTGGCAGAAGAAGGGGCGGATGCCGGCGAAGTCATGGTGGCGCCAGTGCTGCAATAGTCGGGCAGTTTCGGGGGTCACGCGCCAGTCGTTGGGATTCGGGAGGCGGCGCCACTTGTCCACCTCCTCGCGCACGGCGTTGATAATGGCCGTGTGATCGTACTGTTGGCTCTCGTCGGAGAGCCCAAGGCCTTCATCGAACGCCATCGTGGTCTGCTTGCCGCCATCCTTGCGCTTCTTCGGTTTTGGGATGGGGGTGATGAACTCAGCTCTGCGCCGCTTTTCGATGACTTTCTGGGTAGGCTGGCCCTGGTCATCCAGCTCCCAGTGGCGACCGGGGTACTTATAAGGGGAGTTGAGTATGGGGCGCTCAAAGAATGGTTCCATGTTCCTTGCCTTGCTTCTTGAACTGGTACGGACAACCTGCTTCCGGGAGGTGTGAGGGACCCGCATCTTCTAGTCAGGATGCGGTGTCATGCCGCCGCGAAGAGGGTACCAGACGCAATTTTTTCATGTCGCTGAATGTGCAGAGAGTCCTGCCCCGGGTAGAGACCAGGTCAAATCAAGCCCTAGGATGTCAATCTGGAACGCGGATTCGGTCAGTGCGCGGATGCCACGTGCTGGCTCGGTCAAGGGCATGGGAATGAATCGGCCCAATTGTGTGGGCGTACGTAAGAATTAGTGTTCGAACGTTTGCATGTCCAAGAAACTTGGCCAGAAACACGAGTATCTTTTCCCTGGTGTCTGACTTCTCCGGCGCATACACACGGAACATTCGGCGAAGCTCTTCATTGTTTCCCGGGTTAAGCAAAGGATGCCCGCCTTGGGCGAGCTGCGAGCCAAGTTCCGGTTCGGTTAGTAGGTAGGCGCGAAGCAATAGCCAGGACGCTGCGCAGTGGCGAAGGCCGTGGTAATCGATGTCGGTTAGTAGTGCTCGCCGCATATACTGCAGTGGCGGCTTAATCACCTCAGCCCAGGTGGGCCGTCGATTATCCACCAGTGGACCGAAAAGCGGAATCCGTTTGGCATCCCGTCGCGCTCGCATGGAAATCGCTTGCTGTTGCCGCTTTGCGACGTATCTTTGGAGCGCGACCCGTGAGTCGTCAGGGAGCAGTCGGTGTAGGGGCAGCGCTCGGCGTCCCGAAGGCGTCTTGCTGTTAAGGATATTTCCCTTTAGCAGTCCGGTATCAGCCCCATCCTGAGAATTGAAAATCACGAAGTCTCCCAGCTGGAAGTTCAGGACCTCCGATGCCCGGGTGCCGCCATAGAACCCCAGGATTAGCACGCACTTGTATTCCTCCCGCCTCTGATCGCTCAGGTTGGCGTCGCGCTCTATGTGATGGATCAGGTGATTGAACTGTTGTGGAGTGATAAGCGCTCGTCGCCCGGGGCGAGCGGCAATGCTGTCGTCTGAAGTCAAGTTAGGTAAGTCGTCCTGATTTAGTACTCCCACCTCACTAGAGAACCTCAAAAACTGCATCCAGCTGATCACGAAGTCGTGCTGTGTTTTGCTCGACCAGGAGGGCCGTGTCATCAGGTCGATAGTCAGCTCGTCGATGGTCTCTTCATCCCATGAGGCCATGTCGCGGCTTTCGATGTGATCAAACAGGGCATCGGGAAAGACTTGGCCCACGTATTTCCGCGCCGAGCTGATCTTGATCCCGTCGACGTGCAGCTTCCGATGAACCCAGTGAAGCGCCAGGTGCAGCACGCTACGCGTGGATGGCGCTTGGGAGTCTGCCTTGTCCAACGCGTGATGCAGGATCTTGCCGATCGTCGCGGCTTTAGAACCCAGGAGTGTGCCGTTGCGGCCAGTACAGTTTTTCTCGACGAGCTGCGCCAGAAACTCCACAAGCGTGATCCGTGCGAATGCGGACCAGTCATCATCGCGTGAGTCCAGCGGCTCCGGGTTCGTATTGGACGGTGTGGTTACGTGATCAACTTGGTTTGGCGACAGGTAGAGTGGTGAATCGCACGGCGGGATTAGCAGATCAGGGGGAGTGCCCTGTGTCAGCTTGAACAACTCCAGTCCGAGCGGGCTTTTGGGTAAAGGGTAGGTGCGCAGGAGTTCGAGGATGAGAGGTGGAACACCGTAGCGTAGCGGAACGTAACGTCCGGCTTGCGACAAGAGGAACCATTTATCGGTCAACTCGATCTTGTGTCGTTTCACCTCGTTCGAGTCGCTGAGCGCTTTCAGGTAACGACTCAATGAGCGTCGAACTGCCCGGTCCGGCTCGGCGGTGTCATCCAGTGTCTTGATAGCGTCCGAGAAGAGCAGCGTATTTTGCCCATGCTTTTTCATCCGCTTTCGCTGCTGGATTAGCAGGTCACGAAGCGGGCGCGGAGTAATGAAGTCGTGGCAGTTGTCGTGATCGGCTGCCCCGTGGATTGGCGTTCGGATGCGGCCCTCAACGCCCGGGAGTTCGTCGACGTCACACACGCGCAGTCGCGAGAGGATGCCGCATGACACCTGGTCGCTGGCCCCACAACGCGTCACCAGCAACAGGGCCGCGATGAAAAGTCGCCCATCCGCCTCCTTGGTGATAGCTGGCCATTGCTGGCGGACGAGATGTTCCAACCGGTAAACCTGGTGGTTGAGTGCCGCGACCTCCGGCGTGGGCGGTATCGACAAGTCTCGCGGTGGTTTGATCGCCGTTGGCGGTAGTTCACATTGCCAACCATTGTGCTGCAGCCGAGTGAGTAGTCGCTCCACCTGTCGTCGGCGAGTGGGGCGTTCAAGCTTGCGGTGGCTTTTGATGAGGGTGTCGTAATCCGCTTTGGTGAGACGCTTGCCCCGTTGTGCGATTTCCAAGACCCAGCCCAAGATTTCACGGTACTGCCTCCACAGCGCGTCGCCGATAGTCCGGGTGAAACCCAGATCAAGTAATTGCTGATCGAGCTGCCTTTCCTGTTCAGATGACATAGCGCCCCCGCAGGTCAAGCAACCCGAAACCGGTGCGGTCCAAAAATTGATGGATCGCCTCGATGGTCGTCGGTGTGAATAGCTGATTAGCCATCGACGACGTGCCATGCCGATGCCAACCGCCGCCCGCGTGGCCTAGGAGCGCATTCAGTTCACTTGCGGGTACCTGTTCACGGAGTTCGGTTGCGAAGGTGTGCCGGGTGGCTCGGCGGTCCCAGCCGAATTGATGGGCGATCGGCATAAAGTCGGTTTGCCGCACCCGCCGAGCCACTGTCTGCCTGGGTCTACGTTCAAAGAGCAATGGCAGCGCACTGGTCTCAGGTTCTCGGTCGCGGACCGGTAGCAGCCGACGATTCAGTGCCAGCCGAATCTCATCGTTGAGCTTTCGGTGTATTTCCAACTGCTGCCTGACGATGGGCAGGGCAGGGACGACACGCCGCTCGACGAAATCCACCGAATCCTTGTCAGCGACATACCAAAGCTCCGCCCCATACGGGCTAACCACAGTACGATCGGCGACGGGACGGATGCCGGTTCCCAGAAGCAGGCCCAGATAGGTGTGAAGTGCCGATAGGTTTTGGATCCGGATCAGCGTATCGAGATGTACGCCGGTTACCCCTTGTTCGAACTCGGTACGCTCGCACGCTTCAGCGGCTAACTTTGCGAGGTGGCCGAACACCTCGGGTATTGTCTCGACCGCCACTGCCTTGATGGACCCCATTGCTCCGACGTCGCCGAATCGCGGTGTTTCAGCGGCTACGGGAAAGGGAGCCTTTCGCTCTCGGGAGACTTGTTGGGCGCCCAAATTCGCAATTCTTCTTGTCACTTTGGAGAACAGCGACTGGATTTCGGGGCGCTCGATTACCCGGTACGCTGCGGGACCCCGGTAGGAGTGACCATACGCGCCCGTCAGGGTCAGCCCGGCGGTCGTGTCCACGGCGAGCCCAAGGATCATTGCCTCGGCTGCCGCGCGGATACGTTGGCAGGTTACGGTGAGTCCTCCGGCGGTCTTGTGATTGCGGCGCAAAATGCCATTGATGTGGCTTTCCATTTCGTTGAACGGGGATTCCGGGTCCAGTTGGCGAAGTTTGATCGCCCTGGGCTGAAGGACTGCGATGATCGGAGCGGGTAACGCAAGGCGCACTACACGGTTGCTTGCTTCGTCCGGACCACTCGGGCCGTCCAGGAGCCGGTATTCCAAGACGCCGCGGGCGATGTCAATTTGCCCCGTTTCGTCACTCGCCAGCGTGGCGGCGGGGCCGGCGTCCACTTTTGTTTCACGCAACCGCGATGGAGATAGTCCAGTGGTCGCAATGAGCCACAGGTAGGCCCACGCAACCATCTCGTTTCGCCCGTACACCGTTGCCAACGCAGAAACGACGTGAGGGGCAGGGGTGCGATGGATGTCGAATTCCGTCGGGTTGATGGACAACCCCTCGAGCCATGCCCTCATTGCGAGAGCGCGCTTGTCGTCGCGAGGGGTCCGAAGGTCGGAGTGGCGTCGTTGGTAAGTGACCGGGGCGTCAGGGTCAGCAGCCTCCTCGTGATCAGAGTGTTGCATGTCGTTACCCTGAACCTCGCTAAGGCGGTAGCTCGAGTAAGCCGAATCGACCAGGTTCTGTGATCGATCCAGCTTCCTTATGGTCGGAGTGGGTCTGTAAAAAGTTTCGTGAGCCTCGTCTTTTTTCGGAGCCACCGTGATCCGAGATAGGTGCTCCGCGGAATAGTTGGGCGCATTTCGAGAGCTCCTTTTGACCCCGGCGAGACGTTCCCCCTGAATCAGCCTCAGCGTTTTTGTCGCATTCGAGTTTCTGGTTTCCTGTTCGCTGCTCGACTTTTTCTCAAGCCAGCGCTGGAAGCTGGCCTTGTGCTGGTCCTCCCGCGAGCTTTCTGAAAACCACTCGAGCAGCATCCGCCTCACCGCGATGCAGTCTCGATAATATGTTTCGCCATCAGCCTCTTCGGACGAAGTGCCACTTAGCAATTCGGTAGTGAGAGCTCGAGCCTGCTCTGAGTGTGGGATCTCCTCCAGTTTTTCGATTGTCGAAAATAGGGCATACCGCATTTTGGAGATGCGATTTTGGTACGCCGGGTGGTGTGGTTGCCAACGGAGCCACTGCTCGTCGCCGGTCCAGTCGGTCAAGCGCCGCAAGGCAGACGGTGTGACCGGTGGGGCATAGGTGAGGATCGTGTTTCGGGTGGATTCGCTGAGCGGACCAAACGCTTCCTCCCAATGAGTCAAAACCTCGGTGGGGAGCCATGCCTCTTTCATTTCGAAGCCCCCTCGGCAGATGACTCTGTCTCCTGGGACAGTTCCTTTAATCGAGTCACGAGCTGCTTGCCAACGTTGCGGCATCGGGAGGGGTCTTGGATCGAGTCCCGTTTTTCGTCCAAGCCCTGGACGAGGGCCTTCACTTTCTCCTCGCCATCCTCGTGCTGACGCACGAGGGCAAATAGCTCGTCTGCCGGCGGAAGCTCGGGGACTGCCTGCCTAATCTTGTCGAGTACCGGAGCAACGGACACCTCAGTGGGCTGTTCAGGGCCCACTGTCTTTTCCTCGCGTGGCTGACCCGGTGTCTCGCTTGATAACGCTTCCTGTCGAGGGGGAGGTGGGAGCGTGTTGCTATCCAATTCTGATGAGGGCGCCGAAGGTTCGTGCTTTGAGGTGAGGGTCTGAGCTTGCGTATCGATCTCTGATTGTTCAGCGGTTCCGGCTTTAGATTCGGGATGGGACTCCGCTTGAGATAAGGCGCCGTCCGCCGGCGGAGCGCTGTCGGAAACTGCGAATTCTTGCGAGTGCTCTCGCAGGCCGGTAGGCGTGCCTACCGCTTCTTGTTGGGTTGATGCCGCATGGTTTGGTGTTGCGTCGCTAGAGGCGTCTGCTTGAGTGGGCGCGCTCGTTGCGTCTTTGGACGTTCTCGCAACGTCCATGCCTGACTCGCTGAGTACGTGGGTTTCCGTATCGGCGTTGCCAGTGTCGTGAAGACTATTGTCCTCTGGTGCGCCTGCGCGCTTGATGTTTGGGTCTTCGAGTTCTGGCGGGGCTGGCCTCCCGGGATGTGTCGATTTGGTGTCGCTTGAATGCGGTGTATCTGTGATGTTCTCGGACTCCACGCCCGCTTCATCAGTGGCTTGTGCCAACGCCGGCTTATGCAATGCGGTATTCGCTACCCGCGCATTCTGATCGACAGTCGTTTCATCTCTGGTTCTGGCTGAAGCATGTTCTCGAACATGGGCGACGTCGCGCTCCAAGGTGCGATCTCCGACGCCGTGAGCGAAAAGTCGGCCCAACTGTTTTGGCTCCAGTAATGCGCTGACTGGAACGCCTCCAAGAACCTTCTGCGCAACGAGAATGGCAAGCCGTGTATCGTCGTGCAGCCGCTCGATTGCCCGCTGTCTGAGTTTCACATTGGTAGGACGATGTCGTACGCAGATGATATGGAAAAGGCAGAACTGAAGAAGATCGACCTCTCCCGGGGCAAGGTCTTGCACCTCGATTTCATAGACCACGAGAGTGTCCGAGGGCGCTAGTACGGGGCCTTCTGGATACCGTGGTAACCATCGCTGCTGACTCGGCTCCTCCTTGGGGCGGCGGAGAAAAATCAGGCGTGGGTCTCTCGTTAAGGCGCCGGGGGTGGGTTGTCGAGAGCTGTCGTACCAGCTTTCTGGGATGCCGTGGTGATTTGCCTGGCAGGTGCGCTCGCGCGCTGGCAACTCCCATTCGCAAAGAATGGGGATCATCATCTTCTTCATCGCCTGGACTCCTTGTCTGGCTACTGGTTTATAGCGCCCGCTTCCTGCAGACGCTGCACTAAGCGAGGTGGTACTCGTTAGGTGGCTATAATTCTCCGGCGCTGACTAAATGAGTCAATGGGGTAAGAGGGTAATGTGTTGCCCTTTTTTGGGCTTACGAGGCTAATGTGTTAGCCAATTGGCCAAAATTTGACCAATTCCGCAGTGAGTTCGAGTACAAGACCCGGTTCTAACGGAGTATCACCTCGCCGCTCTTGTGAGATGGGTATCGCCCAGCGCAAAGGAGTATCTGAGGCCGGGAGAATCATCGTGGTTGCGGGGGTGGAATGCGGGGAGGGGTGAGTGGCCAAACGAGAAGAGATCACTCGTCGGCTGGTTGGTAAACCTGCTATGTCGCCTTCGGCTGCAGCTGGTCGGCGGCGCAAATCTTCAAAGTATGGGTTCCTTCCGTCCCTACGCTGAATCCCACGCCGGGGAATCAGTTCCTCACAAACAGCGAGCCTGTCGTTTCAGCCCATCGATGATGGGATCGACGATGTGAGGTGGGAAACCAGAGGGTAGTATTTTGTCGACGTGATCAATCACGGCCGGAACACGTTCTCGAATGTCCTCCATCATGGAGGTCGCGTGCTTGTGGGATAGGCCTGCACGAGAAGCGGTGTTCAGGATGTGGCGCTGCTGAATCTTCTCCCAGCGGTAGTGTCGGTTTTTTCCTTCCCAGGCCATTGCCATGGAAGCTTTCTGCTTTGCCATCGTTCCGTTCGCCATCAATGGGTGCACGGACAGCACGTCGTACAGTGGTGTCATGCGGTACGCGCCAGCAGGCTCAAGGAACAGGCTGAAGTTTTTTGCGTGACCGTCGATCGCCGCTAGCAGCCAGAAGATGATTTGGCTTCGGAAGAATGTCTCCCTGTCTTCAATTGGCTGCTGTGATCCAAGCAGCAACTCCATTCCATCGCGGATGCCAGGCCCGCCGTCCGACTCGTACTTTCGTGCTGGCGCAACGCCGAGGGCCTGGCAAAAGTCTTCCTGTGGAAGTCGCATCAGCCAGCTTCCGTCACTCGACCATCGGCGATCGAAGCGCTCGACCACCAAGACCTTTCGACCTTCGAAGTTCGCAATCTGCGAATTGGCGATCGGGAGGCCAAAGGCGCGAAGGATCTGGGAACAGAGCCACTCGTTCTCGATACTGTCGGTCAGATCGATGCCGCTGTGCTCTATCCGACCGATGGGTAACTTCAAGATATGACTTGTCGGTGTGCTGCCTAGGGGGCGATGCCACCGGCCTTGGTAGAACAGAAGGGCGGTTTTTTCCTGGGCGCCGGCGAGAGAAATCCGGAACTCGGCTTGTTCCTGTCCCACGGGCGAGGCCTGGGTATACCCATCGAGTAGCCTGGCCACGTCGTCATCGTCGAGCGGCTCCGCGGTAATCTCGCGTACCGACCCCACCCTCGCTCCTTCCGGATAAAGCTGGATCGCCCCGATGCAGTCTCGACCGATCTCCGTGAGAAGATCGAAGGGCTGCCGAGTCGGCGTGCGATAACGCGCCTGTATGCGAGCTCGGATCACATCGCTATCCGGCAACAGGTTGTCGAAAAAGTTGTAGACCCGCTCGCCAAGAAAGGGGCGGTTGCTCAACGGCAACGAAAGAGAGATCGGGCGGGCCCCAGGACGGCGTAGCCATTGGTCTGAGTAAGCAAAGCGCATCGCGCCGGAACCCCCACGTTCCAGCACACCTATCTCCAGGCCGTTCATGGCGAGTATCAAACGGTCCATGTTCACCACTCCTCGGTCCATTTCGCGGAGTCACGAGGAGCGTCGCTCCTCTCGTTCAAATCCAGCTCCAGCTCGAGCGCCGAAAGAATCCGGAACAGAGTCTTTAGACGAGCTTGATCGGGATGATTCTCGATAGCCGAAACCGTCGACTGTTTCATCCCGACCAGTTGAGCAACCTCGGTCTGGGTCAGGCCGCGGTCGAGGCGAGCCTGACGGAGTGCTTGCGAAAGCAGATTTGTGGAAGTGATGCGCATGACAGTAGTTCGCCTCTGGATCCCTTTGTGAGGATAATTAGACAATATCCCCAAAAGAGGATAATGGCAAGGATATCCCCAGTCAGGGATGCGCAGCCGGGTTTTGGGCTGTTGGATTTTGATGGCCAACGCGCCAGATGACGGCGACACATGACGGCATTTCTATGGCATTGCCAAGGGGCGACAGATGTCGGGGTGGTATTCGCTCAAACGAAAAAATCCTGAGCCCAAATTGAGCCCAGGATTTTGTCGGGATAGCCCGTGGTTACGGGCTTCTTGAGATTTCGAGTGACGTAAACGGCTGTTCTGAAAGGGGCCGAGATTTCGTCAGGTGGGTCCGTCAGGTGTCGCACATCATGTCAAGGTGGTGCTCTAACCAACTGAGCTACGCGCCTGTCGTCGAACGGATGCGCATTCTAGCGGGGGTGGTGGGGTAGGTCAACAGTTTGTTTAGTTGCCGCGCTTCTAGCGATTGCGCTGGGTCCTCAGCTCCAAATTCGCGGACGAAGCGTTTTAATTAACGTGATGAGGAAGGTCCTCATGACTGAGCTGCAGTGTCGTTGGTCACCCTGCCAGCGAGCAACTTGAGAATCAGTAGCGCAAACGCCCGCCCGCTTTCTTCATTCTCCAATAGCGGCATCGACAGCTTCTCATGGTTGTTGACCTTGGTGCTGTAGATCTCGGTCAGCCTGGTTACTGTGATAGATCATCTACCATCAGTTAAAAGCACTCTTGCAGAGATTCTCACTCACCTTCCCGCACTCGTTTGAAAATCTCTTCTGCCAGATGCTCATGGGCGGCCGAGCGAAATTCCTTATCTGTCATGACACGGGAAAATATCTCTTCATTATTTTCCATGCGGTCGATGAACAGCTCATCAAGCATACGCTCTAGAAACGCAGAAAAATTAGGCAGGTTGTTAGCTCTTGCCGCTTCAACAATCTTTTCATTTTCCTCAGCACTGGCACTGATCTGGTCGAAAAATAGTTGATCTGCTTCTGTGAAGTCAGTGCCAAAACGCTCGTTGAGTTTTTCTACCAGTGACGATAGCGCTACGGGTTCATCCTTTACGCCGCTGGTGCCGACATCGGTAGGTCCCTTCAGGGGGTAGGCTTCGCCTGCCCCTAGGTCGATGGAGCCTTCCGTCATCTGTTGCAGACGGAAATAGCGCAAAGCCACCTCGTCTTCCAGCGCGAATGCCTGGCCGTCACCCGGCGGTGGCAGCTTGGAAATCAGGTTGCGGACAAAGGCGTAGAACTTCTCTAATTCGCTGTCTTGATAGGGAATGATCTGCGAGAGAAAGGCGTAGAGGTTGCGATAGGCGCTCAACTGGCCGCGAAACTCCTCCTGATCGGCCTCTTTAAGGTCACAGAATCGGTCGACTACCGCGTCGAGTACTGCATTCATCAGCCGGTGGTCTGAGGCTGAGTGGTCGCGCTTGCGCCGGTACCAGACTTCCGCAAACGCATCCACATCATCCGGTGCAAAGATGGCCCAGCCCAACAGCTTGTGTTGCAGCTCGGACAACTGATGGGGATCGGCGTTCTCGCCGATCGGTGTCGTCTCGTAATAGGGCTTGAACGCTTGATAGATATCGTCTTCTTCATTGGCGAAATCCAGCACGAAGGTGCGCGCCTTGCCTGGTGCGACACGATTCAGCCGCGACAAGGTCTGCACCGCCTGAACTCCGGCCAGTCGCTTGACCACATACATGGTCTGCAACAGCGGCTGATCGAAACCGGTCTGGTACTTCTCCGCCACCAGCAGCACGCGGTAATCCTCGCGCTCAAAGGTTTCGGGCAGCTCGCTTTCGGAAAGGCCGTCGTTCATCGCCACTTCGGTATAGGCGGAGCCGGGGTCGTCCGGGTCTTCCACGCTGCCGGAAAAGGCTACCAGCGAGCGGATGCCGCCGTAACCGTTGTCCTTGATATAGCGGTCAAAGGCCAGCTTGTATTTCACGGCAGCCAGGCGCGAACCAGTGACCACCATCGCCTTGGCTCGCCCGCCCATTTCGGTCATCACATAAAGCCGGAAGTGCTCGACAATGACCGAGACCACCTGATCGATATTGACCGGGTGCAGCTCCAGATAGCGGCTCAAGGCCTTGGCGGCTTTCTTGCGTGGCACTTCCGGGTCGTTTTCCACCTGCTTGATCAGGCCGAAGAAGCGTTTGTAGGTGGTGTAGTTCTGCAGCACATCCATGATAAAGCGTTCCTCGATGGCCTGGCGCATGGAGTACTCGTGAAACGGGGAGGTGCCCGAGGGGCCCGGCTCATCAAACAGGGCTTTGGTCTTGAACTTGGGCGTGGCGGTAAACGCGAAAAAACTCAAGTTAGGTTGCCGCGCCCGTTTCAGCGAGTCCCGCAGGACGGCCGCCTTAGCCTCATCGGATAGCGCGTCGTCTTCCTCATCGGACAACTGGGCGGCAATCGCCGCCTCAATGCCATCCTTGTTCAGCATGCCACGCAGCTCAGTGGCCGTCTCGCCACTCTGCGAAGAGTGCGCCTCGTCCACAATCACGGCAAAACGCTTGCCGGCGGTGCTGATTTTTACGCCTTCGCCCTTTTTCTCCAGCGTGGAAAGCGCCTGAGAGATAAAGGGGAATTTCTGCAAGGTGGTAATGATGATGGGCGTGCCGCCGGACAAAGCCTGTGCAAGCTGCTGGGTGTTCTCATCAATCTTCTCCACCACCCCGGTCTTGTGCTCGAACTGGTAGATGGTGTTCTGTAACTGCTGGTCCAGCACGCGCCGGTCGGTGACCACCACCACCGAGTGGAACACTTTCTGATCATCGGCGTCGTGCAGGCTGGTCAGACGATGCGCCAACCAAGCAATGGAATTGGACTTGCCCGACCCGGCCGAATGCTGCACCAGATAGTTATGCCCCGAGCCATTGGTTCGCGCATGGCCGACCAGCTTGCGTACCGCATCGAGCTGGTGATAGCGGGGAAAGATCATGGTTTCCTTGCGGATGGTGCGCACACCTTTGTCGGTCTTGACCTGCCACTCCTTCACTTCCAGATGCATGAAGCGCTGCAGGATATCCATCAGGCTGTCCTTCTCCAGCACCTCATCCCAGAGGTAGTGGGTCTTCCAGTTGTTCTCTACCGGTGGATTGCCCGCGCCATGGTCCTGCCCGCGATTAAAAGGCAGGAATGTCGTGTCCTTGCCCTTCAGCCGTGTGGTCATCCAAACCTCGTCCGGGTCCACGGCAAAATGCACCAGCGCGCGCTTCTTGAAGGCAAACAGCAAGTCGCGTTCATCACGGTCCTGCATATACTGCTTGACCGCATCCGTTGCCCGCTGGCCGGTGAGCGGGTTTTTCAGCTCGGCAGTCGCCACCGGCAGGCCGTTCAGGCTCAGGGTGACATCGATAATGCAGCGGCGGTGCTGGTTTTTCCCCGAGCCGCCCGCCTTCTTCATCACCGAGGTAAACGCCACCTGCCGGGTAACCGTCAGACGGTTCAGCGCGTAGGCGGCGGCCGCTTCCGGGTTCATGCCGGAGTTGGGGCGAAAGTGGGCCAGCCGAAAGGTCTTGCCATAGCACTTGAAGCCATAGCGCAGCACATGCAGGGTGCCCTTGATCTCCAGCTCCTTGCTCAGGCTGTCGAGTACCGTGGCACGGGTCTTTTCGCCCAGCAGCGCCTCCAGCTGTCCCCATTTGGCCGTCTGGCTGTCTTGCAGAAAACCGGTCACGTCTTCGGGGAACAGCGCCAACGCCACGTCATAGGCACTCGCTTCGCGCCTTTCATAGCCGCCCGCGCTGGTCAGGCCAGCTTCGATCGCAGTTTCAAAGGCAAGTTCGGAATGGCCAGCCATGGGTCAAATCTCCTGCACCGAGGTGTTCTGCAAATCCGCCAGCGCCTGGCCATGCACCTCGTCAAAATGGTAAAAACGTATCGAAGGGTCAGCGATTAGTTGCCGGTTAGCATCGATGTAAGCATCCGGGTTGTCATTGGAGGCAAACACAAATTTCCTCAGGTGGATTTTTCGCTTGTCACCAGTGTATTGCTCAATGGTTCGTTTCAACGCGTTAACCCAATAGGTGCCTGCTCGTAGTTGCGGGACAATTTTTTCAGCGCTCAGGCTCTTGGACTTGAACTCGATACAGTCGACGCAAAACTTTCGTTCCTTCACATAGAAAATGACGAAATCGCACCGTTTTGACCACGGTTTGGCCGTATCGTCGAGAAAGTGAAACAAGGCCGGCTTGCTCTTGCCTTTGTTTGTCTCAAATTCATCGTGATCCAGCTTGAAGGCCATGCCTGCACCGGGTAGTAGCAGCTCGATATTGCGTTTCTGGGGTTTGGTGTCTTTAGGGCGAAAGTACTTCTCGGTCAGAATGACCTTGCCATTTGAACCGTCGTGAACGACGTAGTCGCTGTTGACGTATGCCTTCAAATGCTCGAAATAGGTGGAGGCTGCCAACGTCATTGCAGCCCTCCGATCTGGCCGGTTACAGCGGCGGCGATTAGGGCGCTTCGGTATTCTTCTAGCCTCTCAATACTTCTCGTTATTTGATCTGCAACAGCACGGTGTTCTTGGTCTGTACGAAAGCAGAAGTCAGAAATCTCAATCTGCTCATCCAAACTAGGGGCAGGAAGCGGAAATGCACCAAGCGCATCTCGATTTACCTTAGGCATCGCAACCCGGAGCGACTCAAGCTCCGCATAAGCCGTAAATGCGTCAGTAAGCAGGAAATAGAACAAATATCCACGCTCAAAGTGCGCACCGGGGTCAATTGCATACATATCTGCACTACAAAGACACTCTGATTCATATAGTGCGACTTTTCTGAGTGCAGGGCGAATTTTTGAATACAGGACCGAGCCTTTGGGGCAAAAGTATTTCCCGCTAATCGCACCCTGCTCCTCAGCACTGGAGATATCGTATAGTCGTCCCGTGCCGCTTTCTATATGGTCGGGAGCTATTAGTGGCATATCCGCATACTCCTCCTCGCGCGGATCAACTTGCCCACTTTGCACTTGGCAACGCCACTTAAATGGAACGAGGTCCCAATGCGCCGGAATATCCCCCAGCCAGTCGATGCCGGAGGGTTTCATGGGGGCGTCAGGGTTCAGGCCCTTGGTGACGGCGCGGGTAATCAGGGCCTGGCGCTTTTCCGCCAGCCGCTCCAGCAGGGCGCGCTTTTTTTCGATCAGGCCGTCGATGCGCGCGGTTTTTTCATCCAGAAACTGTGCGATGCGGCGTTGGGTTTCGAGGGGCGGAAGGGCAACATATGAATTCTTCAATGGGTATTGGCCCAACCCATAGCGCGTGACTCCGTTTGCGCCTAGCTTGAACTGGTCATTTAGAGGTTCAGAGCGGCAAAGCCACGCGAGAAATGCTCCGTCGAGTTCGACACCTGGCTCAAGCACCGACAGATGGTAACCGCACAAGACATTCGGCATATCTTGGGCGACCAGCGCGGGAATGCCGATATCATCCCACCCTTCGCTATCTTTGGTGATAATCACCTGATCGCGTTTCAGTTGGAACTTTTCTATCTCAGCTTCAGTCGCCGATCCTTTCATAAATTCAAGGGATGTTGTGATCCGATCGTTGTAGTAAACATCGGTATAGTTACACAGCCGTACAGGCGCTTCGTCATCCGCAACGGTTTTATCTACATTGCTGTTACGAACATCAGCAAAAAACTTCAATTTCTCAATGCGCCAATCCTTGGGTAACAGTCCGTATGACTGTTGTATTCTTTTCGGTACGACTGTCATTCCACCAACCCCTTCAACAGCCCGGCAATCTCACCTTCCAGCTCAGTGATCTCCGTTTCGATCTCATCCAGCGGGCGCGGTGGTGTGTAGACGTAGAAATGCCGATTAATGGGGATTTCATAGCCTACCTTGGTCTTGCTGTAGTCCACCCAGGCATCGGGCACATGGGGCAGCACCTCGCGCGCCATGTAGGCATCGATATCGTTCTTCAGAAGAGCGACGAGCTCATCATTTGGGATCTTTTTTCCGCTGGGGGTTTTAACGATGGGCATCGGAAGCGGAAGGTCGGTTCCCTTTGGCAACGGAATGTTCTCTGTATCCCGCAGTAAGCTATCGGACTCTGGCCGGCCCTTGCCGTCGCGGCAGATTTCCGCATTCGGGTCCCGTTCGCCCAGGGCGTTGAAAATCGCCTTTTTGATCGGCGCGGGGAGCTTCAGGTCGGCGGCCTTGGCAGCGGCGCTCAAGTCAGCATCGAACACTGCGCGGTCGTTGTACCGCCCGTTGGCGGCCAAGTCGGTCAGCAAGGAGCGTATTGCTGCTTGCAGTTGTTGGCCTTCTGCGATTTCTTTGGCGGCAGCCGCTTCGTTCTTGCGCTTTTTCGAGCTCGCCAGGTTGGCAAAAGCGGTCTGCTCATCCAGCAGCGCAATGCGCTCGGGCGTGGCCTCGAAGTTCATGCGCAGGGGGCGTTCCACCGTCACCTTGAGGAAGCCGAGCTCGCGGTTCTCGAAAGTGCGTGAGACTACGCGGGTTTCGGTGTCGCCGTTGATTTGGACCTCGGCCGTTTCGCCATCCTGGTAGTTGCCATACAGGCGCGTCAGGTCGCGGATCTGCTCTTCGGTGATCTCGTTGCGCTTGTTGTTGAGGCTTTTTTTCATCTTCTGGAAGAAACGGGTGCCGTCGATAAGCTGCACCTTGCCGCGCCGCTCCGGGGCCTTGCGGTTGGTTACCAGCCAGACATAGGTGAGGATGCCGGTGTTGTAGAACAGCTGGTCGGGCAGCGCGACGATGGCGTCAAGCCAATCGTTCTCGATGATCCAGCGGCGGATGTTCGACGGCCCGGAGCCGGCATCACCGGAAAACAGCGGCGAGCCATTGAAG
Source organism: Halothiobacillus sp. (assembly GCA_016278265.1). Classification (GTDB taxonomy): domain Bacteria; phylum Pseudomonadota; class Gammaproteobacteria; order Halothiobacillales; family Halothiobacillaceae; genus Guyparkeria. The sequence continues at coordinate 573,288 of JADQCE010000001.1, forward strand.
ACGATGGCGATCTTGGAGCCGACAGCGTCCTCATCCCCTTCCTTGTAGGGATGCATCTTGGCGATCATGTGTTGCAGGAATAGCAGGGAGCCATCGTCGATGTCAGGCAGTCCTGCACCGAAGCGCCCGGCAAAGCCCATCTCCTTGTGCTCCTTATCGATGACGTTTTTCTGGTCTTTCCATTCCACACCAAAAGGCGGATTGGCCAGCAGATAGTGGAACTGCTTGCCCTCAAAGCCGTCGCGAGTCTTGCCGTCGCCCAGGGTGTCGCCCAGCACGATGCTGCTGGTGTCTTCGTCCTTGATCAGCATGTCCGAGCAGCAGATGGCCCAGGATTCGTCGTTGTACTCCTGACCGAACAGGGCCAGATTGGCTTGGTCGTTCTGGTCGAGGATGAATTTCTCCGATTCCGACAACATGCCGCCGGTACCGCAGGCCGGGTCGTATATGGTTCGGTAGATGCCAGGTGTGTAAACATCCTGCTCGCCGGTGTAGACCAGGTTGGCCATCAACCGGATCACCTCGCGCGGGGTGAAGTGGTCCCCGGCCTCTTCGTTGGCCTGCTCGTTGAAGCGCATCACCAGATGCTCGAACAGATAACCCATTTGCAGGTTATCGATACGGTCCGGGTGTAGGTCCACCTCCGCCATCGCCTTGACGATGGTGAATAGACGGTTGCTGGCATCGAGCTTTTCAATCTGGTCAGTGAACTTGAAACGCTCGAAAATGGCCCGGGCCGTCGGCGAGAAGCCGTTGATATAGGCCACCAGATTGGGCGCAATGTTCTCCGGATCGCCCAATAGCTTCTCGAAGGTAAACGGACTGGTGTTGTAGAGCGGATGGGTGCGCTCCGGATCCGCCGCCTTGCCCAGCAGCTTCTCCATGGCGTTTTCCGGCGTACCTCTGGCGGCCAGTTTCTCGTACTGTTTGAGCACCTTGTCCTTGGTGGGCTCCAGCACACAATCCAGACGGCGCAACACCACGACGGGCAGCATGACCAGGCGATACTGCGGGGGACGATAAGGGCCGCGCAGGCGCTTGGCGATTTCCCAGATATGACCTTTTAGTTGCTCATGTAGTTGCAGATTCATTTAGTCGGTATTCCTTGTATTGTTTTCATTGCTCACTCTCCTGAAATCCCAGCAGGTATGAATGCCGGTGCATTAGAGCAGGTTGTCGGGCAGGCCGATGATGCGCTTGAGACAAGCGGAACGTACCAGCTGCTTGCGGATGACGGCCTCGACGTTGCCGCGAAAGTCTACACCGTTGGGCAGACTCACCTGGTCGTATTGGAATTGTCCGAAATCCCCTCGCAGCAGGTCGGCGACGAACCAGATAAAGACGGCGCGATGTGATCGGGTTGTTGATGAGGCGGGAAGGTTAGTAGCGCCGAAGACCGTACGAACAGTGAACCAAAAACCTGGCCACGGTCCTCGATTTGCCTGCATCCCGTGTCGTTGGACGTACGGTCGATCGCTACTGACATCTACTGCCGCACGTGTCGGGTGAACTTCGATGAGCCGGGCTTCTGTGTGCTCAATCTCGGCCACGAGATCGATTCCATGTCGTTCCGACAATTAATGGTGGACCTCAAGCGCGAGATGGCCGCGATTCACGAATCCACCACCGGCAAGACGCTGGCGTATCGTTCGGCCGCACGCTTTGACCAGCAAGAGACAACACGGCCGCATCTGGACGGCGGGCCGGACGAGTCCCTGCTGATGCTCGGCTACGAGCCTTCGGAAATCGATTCCGGCCTGGAGATCTCTGACTACGCCAAATGCGCGTTTGATCGTGGAATCTCGCCAAAGGAGTTCATGGCCGAATACAACCCCATGTTCAAGCCCGGTTATGACATGTTGCGCCCGTATACAACGCGCATCCCTTGCTTTTCCAAGACCGACTATCAGATCGTCTGCATCAACAACTCGTGTTCGGCCTACTCCGAATCGCAACCGACATGGCAGGGCACCCTGCATACCGCGACGATCCTGGCGCCTGACGAAACGGCATGCCGTGTGATCAACTCCACGATGATCGCTTCTGTGTCTGCGGGTACCGCGGACAAGATCGGTGCCGACGAGCTAAACGACTTCGTTTCCACGTCAGTGGTGAGTCGCTGAGGTTGCGGTAACCGAGGCGGCGAGAAGGGCACGTGACCGTGGCATGAACGCGGAGCCTCGTCACGATGAGCAGCTGTAATGGGAGACCCCACCGACATTGAACAGCGATGACGGCTTGAGGCGATAGTATTTTTCCTCTACGTCGTTTGACTGCTCGGCGTATGGGTTGGTCATCACGTCCTGCAGTTCTCTGATCAGCGAATAATCGCCGGCCGCCGCTTGTTGGTAGGCGGGAACGAGAAACCACTCTCTCAACGTGTACTTCGGGTTGACCCGTTTCATGGCCTTGGAGATCTCGTCGCGCGTTCGAGCCAGCTCGGTTGCCGACTTGGTGTCGTCGTCGACACCGACGAGCGATCGCCACTTGGTCAGCCACTCGGACCAGCGCTCTTCGGTCGCCTGGCTGTTTTCCGCAGACCGCTTGCTTGAACCGGTTGAGGCCTCGAGATCGGCATAGAAGCTCTTCTTGAGCGGCTCGATGCTGTCGGGAACCGCCGAAAGCTCGCGGAAGAAGAGGGTGTAATCCACCGGGGTGGTTGTCATCAGCGTTTGCAGCTCGACGAACAACTCGGCGTCGACCGACGCCAGGCCCAGTTTGCTGGCCCACATCCGTTCCAACTTCTCGCCCATTACCTTGGCAAAGTCGTCTTCAATCGCGTCAAGCTGCGCGATGGCTTCCGGATCGTCGTCCAGCAGGGGGCGTAGCGTCGTGCAGAACGTGCGGAAGTTGCGTTCCGCGGCGGCGGGCTGGTTGGAAAAACAAAAATGACGCCCGCCTCCCGTCCAGGGTTGAAAGTAGAGGTCGAAGACCTCGCAAAACCCGAATGGGCCATAGTCGAGCGTAAAGCCCCCGGCCGCGCAGTTGTCGCTGTTGAAGTTGCCCTGGCAGTAGCCAACGCGAATCCAGTCGGCAACCAGCGAGGTGAGCCGGTCTCGGAACGCAAGCGCGAGCGAGATGAGTTGCTCGCCAACCCCCGCTTCTCGATCAACGTCCTCGGCGTATTCCCGCTCGATCAGGTGCGAGACGAGCGCTTCCAGTTCTTCCCTGGCGCTCGGGTGGGCCTGCTTGCGGGCGCGGCGGCTGAAGAGTTCGAGCTGGCCGACCCGAATGAACGAGGGCGCCACCCGGGTGGAGATGGCAACGGGTTCCCGAACCAGGGTATCGGGGTTCATGGCCTCGCTCCCCTCCGAGTACCAGGGCCGATCGACGGTTTCGGTTTTGGATACGTACAAGCTCAGTGAGCGCGATGTCGGCACCCCGAGGGCGTGCATGTGCTCCTGGGCGAGGAACTCGCGCACGCTGGAGCGCAAGACCGCCCGTCCATCCGCGCCCCGGCAGTAGGGCGTGCGACCGGCCCCTTTCAGTTGCATCTCCCATCGCTGGCCCCGTGTCACGACCTCGAGTATGGAAAGGGCTCGACCGTCGCCGTAGCCATTGCCGGTCTGAAACGGGCACTGGCGGTCGAATTCCGTGCCATAGATGGAAAGGGCGTAGCCACTAGCCCAACCGACGTTGCTCATCGTCTCGGGGACGACGGACAGGTCGCCGGAGAACAGGCGGACGAACCCATCGGAGCGCGCCAGGCTGTCGTCCAATCCAAGGTCACGGAAAAGCGCTCGACCGTGAGCGACGTATTCCGGGTTTTCGATCGGGGTCGGCTTGACGGGGACGTAATGCCCGGAGAACACCTGTCGCGGCGCGTGGTCGATGCCATCGCTTGTCGCCTCCGGATCGCGTTTGAGCGTTCTCATCAGGGAGTAGTCAACGACGTCGGCCAGCTCCTCAAGGCTTGAGATGGCAGAGGGTTTCTCAGACAGGTGTTCCTGTGTCATGCGGTCTCCGGGTGTGCCAGGTGACAAACGGCAGAGTGTTGGGGGCGGGCCGGTCGGGTTCGCGTGTTGCTTTATTGAGCGACAGGCAGTCGTCAATAGGTGGGCATGTTGTTATCGACTTGCGCCGCCCAGGCATCCACGCCGCCCGTAAGGTTTATGACGTTGGAGAATCCGTGCTGTTCCAGGAACAAGGCGACTTGCATGCTGCGCATGCCATGGTGGCAAATGCACACGATTGGCTTGTCTTTGTCCAACGGCGCGACATTGGCGGGCACGGTGTTCATCGGCACGCTTTGTGAGCCGTCGATATGACAGAGCTGGTACTCCCACGGCTCTCGAACGTCGAGTAACAGAGGGCTGGGACGGGTTTCGTCGTTGAGCCAGGCGGCCAGCTCTTTTGCCTTCATGTTTTGCATGGGTTCTATCCCGGTTTATCGATGGGTCGTCGTGTCCCTTCGGCAACCCTGGTGTGATGTTTTAAAGTGAGAAGGTGGCCAGCGAGCACGTTTGTTGGGGAAACTCTGCACGATTCGATAGCGTCTCTGCGGAACCGCCAAGGGTCCAGATGCAAGGCGCCGTTCACCGTGAAGGACCGTCGCCCTTTAAAAGGACGGTAACGCCGCAGATGGGCCCTTGGCGGCCCGCCCGAATGGGGCTTGCGGGTTTGCCCGCACTCGGCGTTGCCGTCCCTCGACGGGCAATGAGCCCGCCTTCGGTCCGGCGCCTTGATTGCGGACAAGCCCGCAAGCCAGAGAGGCTATCGAATCGTGCAGAGTTTCCCTGGGGAGGGGGCGATTCGATCCGAGCACGCCCACGCCGGGGGACGGACAAGTCAGCCACTCCCCGCAATGGCGAACCCAAAGCGCCGAACGGGCGTATCGGTCAAGCGATTACTCCAGATAGGAGCGCTTGCCGGGTACGCCGTCCCACTCCTCGGCGTCGGCCGGCGGGTCTTTCATCTCCGAGATCATGGGCCATTGTTCGGCCAGCCGGCTGTTGAGTTCGATGAAATCGGTCTGGTCCTCGGGAACGTCGTGTTCGTCGAAGATCGCCCCGGCCGGGCATTCGGCGACACAGACGTCGCAATCGATGCAGGCCTCCGGGTCGATCACCAGCATCTCGGGCCCTTCGCGGAAGGCATCGACGGGACACACGGAGACGCAATCCGTGTACTTGCACTTGATGCAGTTCTCGGTCACGACGTACGTCATTCGTTTCTCCTCCAGCCCTTCAATCCAAGGGCAATGGCTGGTGGCGCTGCCCCATGCGGGTCCCACATCCCCGAGCCGCGCGACACGGTCCGGGTGCAGTAAGCCCGAGTCTATCACTTGGTATTTTCCGATCGACCCGACTCCCGCAGAGGCGTTGGCCATTTCGTGGGGCCCGTCTCCAAGGCTGGCGGCTGGCTCGGCTCCATCGCTTGCGGAAAGAGCGCCGCGGCGATCGGCTGCTCGCGTTGGGGTCGAACTTGCTCAATGTGGGGGTCAAGGCGGCTTCGTCGCCCGATCGAGCGAATGCGACTACCGCGAGAGTAAACAAGGCCTTACCTTTTGAAAACGGAGTGGCGGCGAGCTTTGGCGTGTGGATTCATCCGTTTTCAGGCGTCGGCCTTCGCTTGAGGGGCGCGAGGGCCGCGATGTGCTCAGGAGACAGCCCGCAACACCCCCCGAGTACCTGCGCACCGTCTTCGATCCATGCCTCGGCGTAGCGGTGGAGTTCGGAGGGCGTGATCACGTCCTCGAACTGCCAATGAGGGGACTTGAAATACCCCGAGTCCGGGTAGGCCATGAGCGGGCCGTCGAACGTCGTGCGCAGGATTTGCAGGGCATCGGAGACCAGGTTCGCTGGCGTGTGCATGATCCCCGCCGCGTCGATTTGCCAATCGTCCAGGATCGAGATGATTTGCGCGAATGGGACATCCTCACCGGGGCCGAACCCGAGGAGCTGTCCGCTCTCGCCGCGCCGGGCGGAGAATCCGGCCCAGACGGGCAGGCCGGTCTGGGCGGCCGCCTCGAAGACGAGCGGCATGCGGACCGGATCGTACATCATCTCTAGGAGGAGCAGGTCGCAGCCTTCGTCGCGCAGCAGATGGGCCTGTTCGCGGAGCGCATCGGCCATGATGTTGAGCCCGATGGCGCGGCTGTCCGGCCGGGCCGAGCCGGTGGCGATCGGCCCACGGTGGGACAGGGAACCGGCAATCAGCACGTCGGGTCGGTCGCTCCGCTCCCTGGCCCGACGGGCGGCGTGGACCGATGCCCGGTTGATGGTCTCGAATAGGTCGCCCAGTCCATCCAGCTCAAGCAGGGCGCGCGAGGTGGCGTAGGTATTCGCCGTGATGATGTCGGCGCCGGCGGCGATGTAATCCCGGTGGATCTGTTCGAGGATCTCGGGGTGGTCGAGGGAGGCCGAGCCGCTCCACGCGTTCGTGCGCATGGGTACGCCGCGTTTCTCGAGCTCGGTGCCGGTCGCCCCGTCGAGCAGTCTGACCTCACCTTTTTGCACCGCTGTGTATCTCATGGCTCGGCCATCCCCAGTTGGTCGGTTGATTTCTGCCCGATTGTGGCAGATACGGCCACGCTCGATGCGGTGTCTCCCTGTCTCACAGGGCGCCGAGACACGCCCCTTGGCAAGCGGGAATGACCGGGTCGTCGCGGTCGTGCACCAGCAGGACGGGGCAACCGGCGCGGGGTAATGTGTGGATGTCGTCGATGTCGTCGAGGCAGTGTGCTCGACGCATCCTGAACCTTCCGCCTGCGAGGCGATCGATGCCCGATTCGATCGAAACTCCATCGAGACCGTGATGCGAAAGATTTCAGCTCGAAAAAAACGGGTTGCACGGCCGCAGCATGGGATCGACTATGGGGCGATGTAATCGCTCCGACGCGACATGACCATGAAACCTGGATGATCGAAAACCTGGTCGCGGGATCCGTCAGGTCGGGCAGGGAATAGCAGGAGAGAAGGATCTGGAAATGGCAGAACTCGCAATCGGATTGCAACGCCCAGTGTGCTCGATCGTGGAGATCGGCAAATTCAGGGTGGTGATGCTGACCGACTTCACCGCCTGTGTGGGGAGGCTTTCGGCCTGCCCGTCGGCCATCGGCTGGCCCGTGGGTCTGATTGGTTGTCTCGGGATCGGCCTGGTCGCGCTGGCACTCGGCGGCTACCTGCCGCTTCTCCGCCTCGCCTTGCCGCTCGACCATTACCTGCTGTGAACACGGTACGAACGTCCGGGCGTCCCTTTCGGCGAGGCCGATGGTTGCGCGTCCATGCCTGGATGGGCGCGCTGCTGCTCATCCCGCTGGCCGTGGTGGCGATTTCGGGCGCCGGTCTGTCCTTCGCCCGCGAGATCGATCGCGTGCTGGCCCCGGAGCTTTGGACGCTGTCGCCGCCGACCCATGTCGAAGCGGCCGGGGTCGAGCGCCTGGTGGCACTTGTCGAATCGCATCACCCCGAGGCACGACTTCAGCGGCTCGAGATGCCGGGCCGCGTGCAGGACACCGCGATGCTGCAGCTGGTCGACGCGCGCGGCGAGCCGCGGCAGATCTTCGTCGATCCGTACCGGCAGACGGTGGTGGGTGAGCGGCCGGCTGGCGACGACCCGCGGCAGTGGCTGGGCGAAATGCACGCGAGCCTGATTGCCGGGACGCCAGGGCGATGGCTGGTGATCCTCTCGTCGGTCGGGCTCGTCGTCCTGTTCCTTTCTGGCTGGGTGGGGCGCCCGCCCCGCCATGGAGCCGGGGTGGGGCAATCGCATCGCGGTATCGTTGTCGTGGGCGCCTGGTTATGGTCGATCAGTGCCCTGACCGGCCTGTGGGCCGTGGCGGCCGGGCACTCGCTGAATGGTCGCGAGGCCCCGCTCGTCCACAGCGGCGTCGAGGCGTCGAACGGCATGGAGGCCTGTGGTGATGCCACCGTCGAAACGGTCTGGTGGCGAGAAGACGGCCGGGCGGTGTTGCGTTGTCGGTCGCCCGGTAGCGTCGGGCCGTTCGGCCTGGCCTACCAGGCTGGTGGCGAGCGCTCGGCCCCGGGCACGGCCGATTGGCTGGCGGCCGCCCATACCGGCGGGGTGCTGGGAGTGGGTGGCAGCGTGGTCTGGTTCTGGGGCACGCTGATGCTGCCGGTCGCCATGGCCCTGGGGCTGCTCGCATTCCGCCGGCGTTCGTTGGCTCGGCCGGCCATTGGCAACGGTTACCCCGGGAAAGAGGAGAGATCACGTTGAATCGACGTCTCAAGCAGTTGCGCCTGATGGCCATCGTGACGGTGCTGGCTGTCCTGTTCCTGATCTGGGTGGGTAGCATGGTGCGCGCGACGGGCGCGGGCATGGGCTGCCCGGACTGGCCGACCTGCTTCGGTCAATTGATCCCGCCGATGAGCGAGGCGGATCTGCCCGCCGACTATCGGCAGCAATATGCGCGTTACGGCTACGACGAGATGCGCTTCGATCCCGTGCGGACCTGGACCGAATACCTCAATCGCCTGACCGGCACGCTGATCGGGTTTCTCTCCCTGATGACGCTGCTGCTGGCGGTGATGGTGCGTCGCACCGACCGCTGGTTGCCGGCCCTGGCCGGTGGCGCCTTCGTGCTGGTGGGCTTCAATGGCTGGCTCGGGGCGGTGGTGATCGAGACGAACCTGCACGCGGCGGTAGTCACCACGCACATGATGCTCTCCTTCGGCGTGATCCTCCTGCTGCTGGGCGTGGTGATCCGCACGCTGCCGTCATCATGGCGCATCGATCCGAGCGAGAGGGGGCAGTGGTCGCCGGCGTTGCCGGTGGCGCTGTTGCTGACACTGATCCAGACCGGCCTCGGCGCCCAGGTGCGCGAGCAGGTTGACCAAGTGGCGGCAAAGGCGGCGGACTTTCACGACCGAAGCGGCTGGGTCGAGCAAATCGGTGCGATCCTGAACGTGCATATGGTGGTGGCAGCGCTGGTCGTGCTCGTCAATCTCTGGCTGGCGTGGCGCCTGTCGCGCGGCGGGCGCTTGGCGCGACGCATGGCGGTGTTGCTTGTCGGGCTGCTGGCGGTGCAGGTCGCCCTTGGGAGTGCGTTGGTCGGCCTCGACCTGCCGATCGCCCTGCAGCCGCTCCATCTTGTGGGAGCCGCGACCTTGTTCAGCCTGCAGGCGTTTTTGCTGATGCTGCGGCCCGCATTAGTCGCCCAGTCGGATTCGACGGTCCGGTATCGGGAAGAGGGCGCCATGTCGGGCAAGTCGGTGCCACGGTGACATTGACCGACGCCGCTACCGACACGCGGACGCTACGCAGCCAGGGTCTGTTAAAGGCGTGCGTTCGCCGACTGTCTGCGCGAGACGCTGCGCGGCATGGGCTTGTCGTTTCGGGTCGGCGGGGATGCCTTCCGGGTTGACGACGATGACGCGGATGCCGTGCTACAGCGTGCCCCCGAGGCGCTCGAGGTAAGCCGGCCGGTGGGGGTCGATGAGATGGACGAGACCGACTAGACCCAAAAGGCGGCTTGCCTGGCTTGCCCCCGGCTGCCCGGCTGCCCGGAAGCCTTGGCGCCGCATCGGTGGCCGGCCTGTAGGGGGCGGCGAAACCGTTAACCGGGTAATCGCTAGCTCGGCGACGCGAATATCTCGCAACGTACTGATATACGGAACTACTCTCTTGATATCGGCCATTCTGTCCGCGCCTTGGCGTGGGCTCGGTATCGGCCGGGGCGCTTGGTGGCCGGATGCCTGCGAAGCGGTTGGCGAAACACCCGGTGCTGGCGTGCCAGCGAGGGGGAGTGTGATGAAAGAGTGGAACCGAGTCGCCGGGCGCTTGCTGCCCGCGCTGATGGTCGGAGCTTTATTGGCGGTACCGGGTGCTGGCGGTGCTCTCGCGGGCGAGGCCAGTGTCACTGACGACAGTCGGCTCGAGACGGATCCGCCCTTCGGCGGTCCGATGAACATCGAGTACGCGAAGGTGCTCTGGGAGCGGCTGCAGGGCAACAATCTTGTCGGGCCGGAATCGATTCGCAGCTACCCCTACAAGGGCAACCATCCGCATGGCCAGGCGCTGGAATACCTGGAGACGATGATCACCATCGATGACCACGAGGGCGTGGTGATGGTGAAGAAGAACTACGGTGGCGAAGGCGATCTGGACGCGCTGAAGGCCGGGGTACTCAACGAGCGCGAGAAGAATCTCGCCTCGGTCACCGTCATGTTCCAGCGCAAGGACGGCTACGACCCCGACCATGACGATTGGTACTGGGCGAAGTTTCAGCCGAACGGCGAGCTGGAGACGAACCCCAAGGGCATGTCGCTGGCGGGGCGCGTCGCCAAGGGGGCGAACGAGGGCTGCATCGCCTGTCATACTTCCGCACCAGGCGATGACTATGTCTTTACCCACGATCGCTTCATGAAGTAATCGGGGTCGACCGGTTGCCGACGTTAAACAGCCGTGGTCCCGTCCCGGGGCGACGGCTTACGTTTGTCTGTTTGCGCTAGAGCCACATCGACAGGGTCAGCGAGCCGAAGCTGTCGGTGCCGTTCTGGCTGTCGAATTCCTTGCTGCGCACGGCCACGGTGTAGGCCAGTTGCCAGCGGTCCCAGTTCACTGCGAAGCCGACCTGCGCATCGGCCACCCAGGGTGTGCGTTCAACCGAAGGGCCGTCCTTGCCGGTATTGCCGTCGAGCAGCAGGTTATGCGCCATGTAGCGGCCTTCGGCGGCGGCGAACACGTACCAACCCAGGCCTTCGCTGCGGCGGAAGAACGCCCGTTGACCCTCTGCCGGAGCGATCGACGGGATGCCGAAGCTGCGATCCAGCCCCTTGCCGATGCGCATGGCCAACCCGCCGGAACCGTAGGTGTAGAGGTTGCCGAGGGAAAAGCCGGCGGTGGGGCCGTACTCGAATTCGAGCGGACCGAGCTCGCGTCGATCGACCCAGGCATGCTCGTAGCCGAGATTGAGGAACGGCTCGTCGGAGAGCTGGTAGTCCCAGCCCTGGGGGTCGGCACCCGCGATGTGTTCGTGAAAGGTCTCCTGGATCCATTCGGCCTGTGCGCTGGGGCCGACGATCCCGGCATCGAGATGCAGGCTGCGTGTCTCGTGCCAGCCATCGTGCCGGCTTACTCCGTGGATTGAGGTGCCGGCATAGAGCACGCCCGCATAGGGGCGGTCTTCGGGTTGCGGGGTTGAGAGCGTGATGCGGGTCGGAGTGTATATCCGGTGGCCGACCCGATAGGACATGCCGACCACGTCGTCCGGTTTCCAGCCCGGCACGGTATGGGCGATCGCATGGCTCCAATGGTCGGTGTCGGTCTCGTAGGCCCACGACATCTCGAAACCATTGGTGTAATGACCGTCACCTGCGCCGACGTAGGCGTCGTTCTCGCTTTTGATCGAGAACAGCCCGTCGGCTTGCGCCTGTGGGCTGGCGATAATCAGTACGGCGAGCCAGCCGGCGGTGCGCCAGTCGATTATCCGCTTGTTCATCCAAGGATTCTCATAAGGAGGGTGCCATGACAATAACAAATCCATTTGTTTTCAGATGACGATCGGGGCCGTCAATCCGCGGCAACGGAAGCCGTGATGCCCTGGCCACGTTCTCCATCAGGCGCTGCAATGGGCCGTATGTGGGTGCCGGCTGAACGAACCGTTCGTGACGCATTCCGGCGCGGGACGAGGATATCAACAGCCGGACCGGTGGCGATGCTGCATCGAATGGCTGGGTCGACAAACAAACGCCCGGCAGACCTGAGGTCGCCGGGCGTTATTTCTTCGGGCGAACGTGCCGGCTAGAACCACATCCTGACGCCGGCAAGCACCCGGAAATCGCCGGTGTCCTCGCCCTCGTCCTTGGCCATGTCGGCGGTGTCACCGAGCTTCTTGTTCCAGCTTACGCCGACGTAGGGGGCGAATTCGCGCTTGATCTCGTAACGCAGGCGCAGGCCCAGCTTGACGTTGTTGATGCCTTGGCCGACGCCGAATTCCTCAACCTCGTCGAAGGCGACCATGGTGCCGAAGCGCGGTTGCAGGACCAGTTTCTGGGTGAGCAGGAAGTCGTACTCGGCCTCGAAGTCGGCCCAGGCGTCACCGTCCTCGCTGACGCGCAGGTTGGTGTCGACCTCGAACCAGTAGGGCGCGAGACCCTGCAGTCCGAGGACGGCATAGCCGCGGTCGGGATCCGGGCCCGGACCGTATTCGAGCTGGTAGCCCACGCCAGCCTGGACCGACCAGTAGGGCGAGATCAGCCGGCCGTAGAGCAGGTCGAGATTCTCGATCGCGCCGCCGCTGCCGCCGGAAACGACGTCCTCGGCCTCGCCTTCGATCCAGATGCGATTGTAGTCGCCGCCGTACCAGCCCTTGAACTCGAGGTTGACGCTGTCTTCGTCGTCGCCGGCGGCATATTCCAGGCGATCGATCAGGAATCGTCCGTGCGGGACGTCGCCCACCGGTGGCGCCCAGCCTTTCTCCACGGCGAACGGTGCCTGGCCATCGGCCATGGCGGCGAGGGGCATGACGGCCAGCAGGGTCGCGCTCAGCAGGCCGCCGACGGTCTTGGAAAGGTGTCGGTTGGTGTTCATCAATCGTGCTCCTCTGAAACGTTAGGCGACGGATACGACGCGGAACATGCCGGCCTTCATGTGATAGAGCAGGTGGCAGTGGAACGCCCAGTGCCCGGGGGCGTCGGCGGTGATCCGCGCGGAGACCATCTCGCCGGGCTTCACGGAGATGGTGTGCTTGCGGGGTCGCAGATCGCCGTGCTGGTTCTCCAGCTCCATCCACATGCCATGCAGGTGGATGGGGTGATCCATCATGGTGTCGTTCACCAGGATCAGCCGCAGCCGCTCGCCGTGGTGGAACTGGATCGGACCGTCCACCTCGGAGAACTTCTCGCCGTCGAACGACCACATGTAGCGTTCCATGTTGCCGGTGAGGTGAAGCTCGATCTCCCGTTCCGGTTCACGCGGGTCGGGCCAGGGCGCGAGCGCCTTGAGATCGTCGTAGACGAGCACCTTGTGTTCGGGCGTGCTCTTCAGGCCGATGCCGGGGTCGTTGAGCCGGTTGCCGGGATTCCGGGCCACCATCGCCGCGCCAGGGCCGTGATCGTCCGGGCCGTGCGAGATATCGCGATCGGCCAGCGGCCAGGGCGCCTTGCCGCCCGACTTGTCCATGGCCATGTCCATGCCGCCCTTGGCGTCGTCATTGTTCATCACCATGCCGGCATGCGACGACTGACCGGTCATGCCCTGATCGCCTTGCATGCCGGAGGACTGGTCACCCATGTCCATGCCACCGGACTGGTCGCCCATCTCCATGTCGCCGTTGCCCATCTCCATGTCGCCGTTGCCCATGTCCATGCCACCCATGTCCATGCCCATGGCTTCCATGCCGCGCGAGGGGACCGGACGGGGTGCGGGGATCTCGGCGGTCAGGCCGACTTCGGTGGCCAGCGTGCCGGCCGCGAAGCCGCTGCGATCCATGGCCTCGGCGAAGATGGTGTAGGCCTGTTGGTCGTCCGGTTCGACGATCACGTCGTAGATCTCGGCCACGCCGATGCGGAACTCATCGACCGGTACCGGTTCGACGTTCTGGCCGTCGACCTGGACCACGGTCATCTTCAGGCCGGGAACGCTCACGTCGAAGAAGCTCATCGCCGAGCCGTTGATCACGCGTAGGCGGATCTTTTCGCCCGGCTTGAACAGGCCGGTCCAGTTGTCGTTGGGTGAGCGGCCGTTGATCAGATAGGTGTAGGTGCTGCCCGTGACGTCGAGCAGGTCACGCGAGCTCATGCGCATCTCGCCCCACATGGCACGTTCGCGCATGGTCTGCGACCAGCCCTTCTGGCGGATGTCCTCGAGCAGGTCCTCGACGGTCCGCTTCTGATAGTTGTAGTAGCCCTCGGCCACCTTGAGGTTGCGGAAGACGTCGTGCGGATCCTCGAAGGTCCAGTCCGAGAGCATGACCACGTAGTCGCGGTCGTAGTCGAACGGCTCGGGTTCGGCCGGCTCGACGATCAGCGGGCCGTAGTGCCCCAGCTGCTCCTGCAGGCCCGAGTGGCTGTGATACCAGTAGGTGCCGGCCTGCTTGAGGGGGTAGTGGTACTCGAAGGTGTCGTTCGGCGGGATGCCCTCGAAGGTCACGCCGGGGACGCCATCCATCTGGAACGGCAGCAGGATCCCGTGCCAGTGGATCGAGGTCCACTCGTCGAGCTTGTTCTGCACGCGGATGCGGACATTGCGGCCCTCGCGCATGCGGATCGCCGGCCCCGGCACGGTGCCATTCACGGTGATGGGGTTCGCCGGTTTGCCGTCGATCTCCATCGGGGTGCGATCGATCACCAGGTTGAAGACGTCGGTGTCGCCATCGACCTCGCGCACGGCGTCATGGTTGCCAGCCTGCGGCCAGCCGAGGGCAGGACGGATGCCGCCATAGCCATACAGGGCTGCCAGGACGCTCATCGAGGTGACGTTGCGCAAAAAGCGGCGGCGGGAATGTCCCTTGCCGGTCAAAGTGTCGTACTGGTCCATGGTTGGTTTCCCTCCGGGGTACGGGATGCGTTATTCGTCAGGGGAATGGGGGTCGTGCTCGCCCTTCAATCCGGTGCACGCACATCGACGGCGCCTTTCATGCCGGCTTCAAGGTGTCCGGGTATCAGGCAGGCGAAATCCACCTCGCCCGGCGAGGTGAAATGCCAGACGAGCTCTCCCGTCTCGCCACCATCCAGCCGCAGCATGTTGGGTTCTTCATGCTTCATGCCGGGGTTGCGGCGCATTTGTTCGGCATGTTCCTTCAGCTCGGCAAGCGTGCCGATGACCATCTCGTGGGGCTGGTTGCCGGTGTTCTCCAAGGCAAAACGGATCGTCTGGCCAGCCTCGACCTGAATGTGTGCCGGATCGAACCGGAACTGGTCGTTCATCGTGACCTCGATAGTCCGGTCCACCTCGTCGGGGTCGCCCACCGAGCCGGGCATCGCCTCGTGGCCGCCGCCATGATTACCGCCTGCGCTTGCCATCAGCGGTATCAGCGCGAGTGCGAACAGGGTCTGTCGTCGAATCATGCGTGTCATCCTCGCGGTGACGGTGCGTGAAGGAAGGGCCTGCCTCCCGATGCGTTGCCAAGGACTTTAGTGCGTTGGGCTGTCATCGGCCTGACGCGCGGATTACGTTTTTGTCAGCTGGTGGCCGGGCCCAAACGCTCGGGTGGCGTGACGGTGCGGCTTGGCGGGGAAAGAGGTGGGTTGTTCCCAAAAACAAGGCGTTATTGATGATGGGAGGCTACGGCCCGGGCATGATGGGGCTTGGTTATGATGGCTATGCGCCGCAATGGCGAGCGGGCGTTCAGCGACTGACCGATCGGCAGCGCGACCGCCTGCGGGATATTCAGGCAGAGCAGCACGAAAAGCAGTTCGAGCTGATGCGGGAAATGCAGGATAGGCAACGGGAGTTGTATCGCATGCAGCTGGCCGACGAGCCGGATTACGAGGCGATCAAGAAGAAGTCTCGTGAGATCGGCGATCTTCAGCAGAAGATGGCAGAGGAGCGCATCGAGGCGCATAAGCGGATGGAGAAAGCGCTCGGCGCGGAGTGACCCGCGCAGTCAGCTCGCCCTAGGCCTTTTGCTTTGGCGTCGAGGTCATTGTGACCGTCGTCGTGCCGATAATCCTGCCTTCACAGACGAGGCATGGTCGCGAGGGCCGCTTGCTTCAGCACCAACTGGCCTCGCCGGACTGCGGGTTGTGCAGCAGTTCGCGGACATTGGCCTCGATGATTCGATACCCCACGTTGCCGTAGAGTCGCTGTCGTCCTTCATTGAGCACCAGCGTCGGGCTGCCGGTCACCTGGTAACGCTGCTGGGCTTCCATGTCATCGTGCAGGGAGGCATGCGAGCGTCCGCAATCGAGCTTCTCGTCGATGGCCGCCGTGGGCAGGTCCATGGACTCGGCGATGGACAGCTGAACCTCACGACGGGCAATGTTGCGGTTTTCGGCGAAGAACGCCTTGCGCAGTGCCCAGGCCAGCCGCGCTGACGGCGAGGCATCGTGCGCGTTGACTGGCAAGGTGCCGTCATCCTCCAGCAATTGCACCGCCTTGAGCAGCAAATGAGGGCTGGTGGAAGAGGCCGGGGCGTCTTCCGACCAGATGTCGGGGTGGACCTCGACATGTTCCCACTCGCTGGCGACATCCCGGATATGTGCCCCGAAGCCGGTGAATCCGCCCCGGTCGCGCCATCCCTGGCCGATACGCTCGTCGGTCGAGGCAAATAGCGGGATGTAACGGGGCGTGATCGTCACCTCGTCTGGAAAGTCGCGGTGCAATTGATCAAGGCGAATCTGGGCGCCATAGGCCCAGATGCACAGGAGGTCGGAGAAGTATTCGACGTGCAGTTTGTTGCTCACGGCTGCTCGTGGTCGTTTGGTTGAAGAATTGCCGGCTGGCGGATGGTCACTCGAGCTCTTTTTTCATGCGCTCGTAGGTCTCGTCGTCGATCTCTCCCCGGGCATATCGCCGGTCGAGGATCTCCTTGGGGCTGGCGGTTTTTAGGGAGCGGTCCTGTCGCGAGATGGCGAAAAGCAGCCATACGACGACGCCGATCACGAGCACCCAGATGATCCACATGAGGCCCCCTCCGAAACCCATGAAATGTGCGGTGTCCATGCTCGTTCCTCCCGTCTGACCGTTGATGATTGGTCAGCCGCGATGTGGGCGCCCGGTTCAGGAGACGCTGAAGTGGCCCATCATCCCGGCATCTTCGTGTTCCAGGATGTGACAGTGATACATGAAAGGTGTTTCCCGGCTGGCCGGTTGCGTGAATTCCACGGCGATCTCGGCGCGGCCATCCACGAGCACGGTGTCCTTGTAACCTCGGTTCTCCAGCCGCGGTGTACGCCCGCGCTCGTCGGCCAGTACCCGGAAACGGACCCCGTGGATATGGAACGGGTGCATCAGCATGTTGCTTTCGATGGTCCAGTGCTCGGTGGTGCCGAGACCGACCTCGGCGTTGATGCGCTGCATGTCAAAGGGCTGACCGTTGATGCCCATGGTCGGACCGCCGCTGCCGCCCATCATGCCGCGCATCATGGGCATGCCGCCGAGCATCATGTCGAGGGTGAGGTGACGACGCCGGGCGAATGCCGTCGGTGGCGTTGGAAGTTCGTCGTCGATGGTCTCGGGCAGCTGGTCGATCGCCGCCTTCTTGCTGCCGGGATGGAACGTGAGCACGGGCGTGTCACCCTCCAGCACCGAGGAAGTGAAGGAGCGCAACCCGCTCATCATGCCCATCATCCCCGGGCCGCCCTGGTTCTGGTCGGGGCCGGTCACCAACCGGGCATCGTGCCCGTCGCGGAAATCGACCAGTACCTCGATCCGCTCGCCCGGCGCGAGGCGCAGTTCGTCGGCGGCAACCGGCTGCGGCCAGTAGCCCGAGTCGCTGGCGATGACGTGCATTGGGCGTCCATCGTCGAAGCGCAGGTGGTAGATGCGGGCATTCGATCCGTTCAGCAGCCGCAGGCGGACGACCGAGCGGGGCATGCGGGCGCGCGGGTAATGGGCGCCATTGACCAGGATGTGGTCACCCTGGAAACCGTGCATCCGGTCGAACATGCCGAGGCGGTACTCCAGCCGGCCGAGCTGGTCGAAGCGGCGATCCTGGATGATGAGGGTGAAGTCGTCGACCCCGTGCTGGTGGGGCAGGCCGCGCTCGTCGTCCCGGCCGTCGTCGATCTGGAACACGCCGGCAAGCCCGGCGTATACCTGCCGCGCGGTGTGCGGATGCGTGTGCGCATGGAACCAGGCGGTCGATGGCGGTTGATCGATGGACAGGACCGGCTCCCAGACCCCGCCGGGCCGTATGGCTTGGTGGGGGCCGCCATCGGCTTCGCCCGGGACGAGCAGCCCATGCCAGTGGGTGGCCATGGGCTCCTGGAGGTCATTGAGCAGGCGGACCGCCACGTCTTGCCCCCGACGCGCGCGGACGACCGGCCCCAGATAGTCCTGGTTGTAGCCGAGCGTCGCGGAGGGATTGCCCGAGGCAAAGGAGTGGTTGCCGTGCTGGGCGACCAGGTCGAGTCGACCGCTTTTTTTCACGTCGATCAGGTTGGGCAGGGGCAGCGACGGGCGATCCCCCGGGTCGGCGCGGGTCGATTGCGTGGCGAGGGGGAGCAGGGTGGTGGCTGCTGCCGTCGCCAGGCTGCCTTTCAAAAAGCGGCGTCTGTCCATTTCACTTCCTCCATCAACCGGTGTGCGGCAATACCTACCATGCCTTTCATGAGGCGACGGCCGAGTCACCGATGTCTGCGGTCGATGCTCGGATTCCACTACCAACGCTAGCTTGGTGCTCTGTCTCGAACCTGACCTGGGCATTACAACGCTGTAATCTGGCCAATCAGGTCGCATCAGGGTGGCAGAATGCGCCTCGATTCGGGCGGGAGGACGCATGAAGGTTTTGATCGTCGAGGATGAACAGAAGACGGGCCGGTACCTGCAGCAGGGGCTGACCGAGGCCGGTTACACCGTCGACCTGGCGGACGACGGCGTGGAAGGCCTGCATCAGGCCCTGACGGGGGATCACGACCTGATCGTGCTCGACGTCATGCTGCCGGGCATGGATGGCTGGCAGATCCTCGAGACCCTGCGGCGCGGTGGCCGGGACATGCCGGTGCTATTTCTGACGGCCCGCGACCAGGTCGAGGACCGGGTTCGGGGTCTGGAGTTGGGCGCGGACGATTACCTGGTCAAGCCGTTCGCCTTCTCCGAGTTGTTGGCACGGGTGCGCACCTTGCTGCGGCGCGGGCGGGCCGAGTCGGAACCGACCACGCTGCGGGTCGCTGACCTGGAGCTGGACCTGCTGGGGCACCGCGCGACCCGGGCAGGGCAGCGCATTGATCTGACGGCGAAGGAATTCGCGCTGCTCGAACTGTTCATGCGCCGTCGTGGCGAAGTGCTGCCGCGCTCGCTGATCGCCTCCCAGGTCTGGGACATGAACTTCGACAGCGACACCAACGTGGTAGAAGTGGCCGTGCGGCGCCTGCGCCGCAAGATCGACGAGCCCTTCGACATGCGCCTGATTCAGACTATCCGCGGGATGGGCTACGTCATGGAGGCCGAGGGAGAGGCATGAGCCGGCCGGTTTCGCTGACCACGCGCCTGACGCTGCTATTCATCCTGGTCTCGTCCTCGGTGCTGCTGGGGCTTGCCTGGGTGTTGCACACGGCGGTGGAACGGCATTTCCTCGAGATGGACCGAGGCCTGCTCGAGAGCAAGATCGTCGTGCTCGAGCGCCTGGTCAAGCGTCCGCCTGAGGAAGGCGAGCTCGCCGCCTTGCAGGGGGCAGTCGAGGCGATGTTCCGCAGTGACCCGGAGCTCAAGGTGTTCGTCGAGACGGCCGACGGCCGGGCCATCCTCGCCCCGGCGGAACCGTTGTTCCCGCGCGAGCGCTTGCGCGAGCGCGCCAGCGGGACGCAGCCGAACCTGCTTTCCTGGTGGAAGGACGGCTCTCGCTATCGCGCCCTGGTCAAGACCGTCCAGCCCGAGACGCCGGATTTCGCCCCCCTGATCGTGGCGGCCGCCATCAATATCGATCACCACGAACAGTTTTTGGTGCGTTACGGGAATACGCTGTCGGTCTTCATTCCCTTCGCCGCCTTCCTGAGCGGCCTTCTGGGCTGGCGGGCGGCCCGGCGCGGCCTCGTGCCCCTGCGACTGATCGAGGAGCGGGCAGCCTCCGTCACGGCCAGCCAGCTCAGTCAGCGCCTGCCGGAGGAAGCCGTCCCACGGGAGTTGACCGGGCTTGCCCATGAACTCAATTGCATGCTCGACCGGCTCGAGGAGGCCTTTCGGCGGCTATCCAACTTCTCCTCGGATCTCGCCCATGAAATGCGCACGCCGGTCAGCAACCTGCTCACCCAGACCCAGGTTGTCCTCAGCCGTTCGCGCAGTGCTTCCGAGTGCCAGGAGGTGTTGGCCTCGAGCGCCGAGGAACTGGACCGATTGTCGCGGGTGATCAGTGACATGCTGTTTCTAGCCAAGGCGGAAAACGGCGTGTCGATCCCCTCCATCCAGGCTCTTGATTTGCATGAGGAAATCGCCGACCTGTTCGAGTTTTATGACGCCCTCGCCGAGGAGGAGGGGGTGACGCTCGCCTCGTCCGGCCGAGCCGTCATCCACGGCAATCGCCTGATGCTGCGCCGGGCGCTGAGCAACCTGCTGTCCAATGCGCTGCGCCACTCTCGGTCGGGCGGTCACGTCGGGGTGTTCATCCGTGACCGGAATGGGGCAGTCGAGCTCACGATCGAGAACGAGGGCGAGACCATCCCTGCCGAGGAGCTGCCGCGCCTGTTCGATCGGTTCTACCGGGGCGATCCCGCTCGCAGCCGGGAGGATACCGCGGGCGTGGGATTGGGTCTCGCCATCACCCACGCATTAATTCACGCCCATGCCGGGACGATCCGGGCGGAATCGGGCAACGGGGTGACGCGCTTTGTCGTGGAGCTGCCGCGGTCGGCGCCCATGCCTGACGACTGACCGGCCGGTTCCATTCACTCCTTGGCGATTTGCCACCTGCCGCGCGAGAAATTCTCCAGCGTGTGGCGCATCCGACGCACGTGGCTGCCTCGCCAGAGGACCTTGTCGCAAGCGGGGCAGTACCAGCCCTCCCGGGCGATGGCCAGCGCCGTTTGCGGCACGCGATCCAGTTGGGCGGGTGTCGCCGGGAGCAGGGGTGTGTTGCAGTCCAGGCAGCGGGTAAACGGGTGGTGCAGCCAGTCGATTTTGAATCGGGCGCTCAGTTCGGCGGCAAGGTCGGTGGTCTCGTTGGCATTGAGCAGCACGATGCGTCCGTCGCCGTTTCGAAAGCGGGCCAGGTGCCGATCGCGGGTGATCAGCCAGCGTTTCTCGGCATTGGCCTGCGCGACCAGTGCACGGTCCTCGCTGCCCGGGGCGGCGATGGCGGTATCAAAGCCGGCGGCGCGCAGCCAGCGCCCCAGTCGTTGCAGCATTTCATCGCAGAGAAAGCGTGGCTCGGCCATGGTCGGTCACGGGTCAAGTACGGTGTCTGTTGCCTGCCGGTGGTGTCTTTAGTCGGAGGGGGCAGCCACGGAGCCAGCATAGAAGACCTCGCAGCTTCCACCGCCGCGTGAAATCGCGTCCAGTCCTCGTTTCAGCAAGCCGATCGGCGCACCGAGAAGGGCTTCGACCAGGTTGGGTTCCTCGACCCGGGGCGCATCGAAGCTGCCATGGACCTCCTGTGTCACGACCGGGCAGCCCTGCCGATCCACGACCGCCACGGTGGCCTGGTTGATCCGTCGCGACGGCAGATCGAGCGAGGCCTGGGCCGCAATCCGGTTGCGTGTGGTCGACAGGGCGACGTCGCGGGTCCGGGCAGTACCCTCCTTGATGGTCCAGTCGGAGACCAGGTGGACCACTCGGGTCTGCTTGTCGGGGGCCCCGTCCAGCAGGCGCACGAAGTCGGATCCCTTGGTCGCCAGCAACGCGGCCGGGCCAAGGAAGATGACGGCGCCCGCATCCACGAGGCTGAATCGCTGGGTGCGTCGGTAATCGGCCAGTTCCGCGTCCAGGTCGACGCCCCGCAGTCGCAAGTCCCGTCCACTCAGCGTCACCTCGCCGTACAGGTGGCGCAGAAGCGAGCCGGGTTCCGCCTGGCTTCTCAGCGAGGCGCTCAGGTCTGTGCTGCCGGAGACGCTGCCAGCGGGCGCCCATGGTTCCGGCAGCTTGGCGAGTCGCAGGGAGTCGAAGGCAATGTCGAGTGTGGCCGCCGGCGGCGAGGTGCGGAAATCCAGCGTGATGTTCCCGTTCCCGCGGCTGTCGAGTACGGTCATTTGCCAGTCGTCCGTGGCAAACGCACCGTCCTCCGCGGACCCCGACAGGGTCACGTCCGATAGGTGCAGGGCGTCGAGGCGCACGGCATCGGCGGAGGCCGTCAGGTTTACCGACGTCGTTGCCAGCGGGTGCTCTCCCTCAGCCGGCCTCTGCCAATGCAGATTGTCGAGGTCCAGGTCGAGACCGGTGATCGACATCTCCCGATCACCTGCCGACGTGCGCCAATGGATCTCGCCATCGCGGACCCGCAGGTCCAACGACTCCATCTGACCGCTACGCGCGGTGTCGGTCGGCGGGCCACGCGCGGCCAAGACCGCCAGGGTGGCCGGCGTCAGGCGCGCAACCGGGGCATCCAGTCGCAAGGTTTCCGGTGCCAGCTGACCGCTGAGCAGGGGCCTCCAGCGCAGGGACAGGCTGATCGCCTCGAGCTCGCCGATCGGAGCCTCACCGGAGCCGGTCACCGACCCGACCCTTACCTCGGTCGCGTGGAGGGTCGGGAAGGGCCAGAAACGCAGCGAGACATCGCCATCGACATGCACCGGCAGGCCCAGCTGGTCACTTGCCAGTTGCGTGACGCGTTCTCGCAGCTCGTCGGCGGACCATAACCGCGCCGCGACGATGGCGAGCAGGATGAGGCCCACCACGATTCCCGCGAGCACGATGACTAGCGAACGGACTGGGTGGCGGGTGATGGCGTTCATGACACGGCAACTTCCTCGCGTTTTTACCCAGTGTAGGCAGCCGCGCCCGTTTTCACTCCGTTTTGGAGCGGGGTTCGATCCTATTGATCGGGCGGAATGAAAGGGGGGTGTCGGTCGGATGACGGCACGGACTACGGGGAAGGCGGGTGCTAGGCTGGCATGACAAGACGTTGGATACGCTTGCGTCGCTCGCGAACTGAGGAGGTCGGCAATGGCAGGCGGTTGGGCGAAAGACGGTGCCGAACAGGCGCAGATCGACGATACGGTCGAGGATGCGCTGCAACGGGTGCGCAGTGAGATTCCGGTCGGCGAGAGCCTGGTCGAGTGTGAGGAGTGCGGCGAGCCGATTCCCGAGGCACGGCGTCGGGCTGTGTCGGGTGTGCGGCTGTGCGTGGTCTGCCAGGCCGAACGAGACGAGGCGCAGGAGACCGCCTCGCCCTACAACCGTCGTGGATCGAAGGACAGTCAGCTTCGGTAAGGATGAACCGGTAGTGTCGGCACCGTGGTAGCAAGTCGCTGGTTCGTTGTCGTGGGGTGTCAGCCCGCTACACTCTCCACCATGATTCCTTTTTCCATTCTTGATCTCGCCCCCATCACCGAAGGGTCGGATGCCGCCACGGCATTGGCCAACTCGGTGGACCTTGCTCGCCAGGCCGAAGCATTCGGCTATCGACGTTACTGGCTCGCCGAACATCACAACATGCCCGGCATCGCCAGTGCGGCCACCGCGCTGGTGATCGGTCAGGTGGCCGCGGCAACCCACCGCATCCGCGTCGGTGCCGGTGGCATCATGCTGCCCAACCACTCGCCGCTGGTGATCGCCGAGCAGTTCGGCACGCTCGAGACGCTGTTCCCGGGGCGGATCGACCTGGGGCTGGGACGCGCGCCGGGCACCGACCAGACCACCGCGCGCGCCCTGCGTCGTGAGGGCAGCGATCCCAATCGCTTCCCCGACGACGTGGCCGAGGTGCTTGCCCTGCTGGATGACCCCGAGCCCGGCCAGGCGGTGCGGGCGATCCCCGGCGAGGGAACGCGGGTGCCGGTCTGGATCCTCGGCTCGAGCCTGTTCGGCGCGCAACTCGCCGCGGCCCTGGGGCTGCCGTACGCGTTCGCGTCGCACTTCGCCCCGGGCGACCTGATGCCGGCGCTGGCGCACTACCGCGAACACTTCCGGCCGTCGCGCTTCCTCGACCGCCCCTATGCGATGGTGGGCTTCAACGCCTACGTGGCGGATACGGACGAGGAGGCGCGCTTTTATGCCAGCTCCATGGAACAGTCTTTCGTCGCCCTGCGACAGGGACGGCCCGGTCCGATTCCGCCGCCGGTCGCCGACTATCGCGAGCGGGCCGATCGGTTCGAGCGGCTGGTGATCGAGCGGACCATGGCCTGTTCGGCGATCGGTTCGCCCGAGACGGTCGAATCGGAGATCGACCGGTTCCTCAAGGAGACCGAGGCCGATGAGCTGATCGTCACCAACTCGAGCTTCGATTACGCCGCGCGCTGCCGCTCCTACGAGTTGCTGGCCGAGGTGCGCAATCGGCTTGGTGCGAGGAGCGAGCCGTCTTGAGTCGGCATGTCGAGGCGGACAAGCCGGGCGCGAAGGCGAAGAAGCGGGTCTTTCTTGCGCTGTGGCCGGACGAGCCCACGCGCGGGGCACTGCATCATCTGGCACGGGGGTTGGATGTCGGCGGCCGGCCGGTGCCGCGGGCGCACCTGCATCTGACGCTCGCGTTCCCGGGCACCATCGATGCCGCCCGCGCCGATTGCCTGGCCGCACGGCTGGACAGCCTGCACTTCGACCCGATTGCGATCCTGCTGGACCGCGCGGGCCGTTTCGACGGTCCGCGGGTGGCCTGGGCGGGACCGAGTCGTTCTCCTCGGGAACTGGATCAGCTGGCGGAGCGGGCCCGCGGGCTGTGCCTTGCCTGCGGGGTGGAGACCGACGGCCGACCGTTCGAACCGCATGTCAGCCTGCGCCGCCATGCGCGGCCACCGGCCTGCGGGGAGCTGGCGGAGCCGATCCACTGGTTCGCCGATACCCTGGCGCTGGTCGAGTCGGGCAATAACGGCCATGCCGGTCCCTACCGGCTGCTGGCGCGCTGGCCGTCGGCGTGAGTGCCCCGCTTAGCCGACAGGGCGTTCGCGATGCACCTGCGTGGGCGCCTTGTCGTCGCGCAGGCCGAGAAAGCGCGGGTGGCGTAGCCGGCCATCGCGGGTCCATTCGGTGAAACCCACCTCGGCGACCAGATCGGGCGTGACCCAGTGGATCGAGTCATCCTCCGGGGCATCGGCAAGTGGCGAGGTGTCGCGTTCGCGCTTGGCCAGTTCGGCGTACAAGCTCCTGAGGGTCTCGTCGTCGAAGCCGGTGCCCACCTTGCCGGCATAACGGAGCTCGTGGTTCTCGTAGTAGCCCAGCAGCAGGGCGCCGAAGCCGTGACGCTCGCCCTTGGGGTCGGTGAAACCGACGATGACCAGCTCCTGCTGGTTGACGCACTTGAACTTGCGCCAGTCGCGCGAGCGGCTGTGGTGGTAGGGGGAGTCCGCCCGCTTG
This sequence comes from Halothiobacillus sp., assembly GCA_016278265.1. Taxonomy (GTDB): domain Bacteria; phylum Pseudomonadota; class Gammaproteobacteria; order Halothiobacillales; family Halothiobacillaceae; genus Guyparkeria. Next base: position 598,284 of record JADQCE010000001.1, read on the forward strand.
GCGATCAGTCCTTCCCAGCCCTTGCGGCAGGCCTGCTCGAACCAGGCCTCGCCGTCTTCGTTGCGGTGCGGCGTGAAGCGCAGCGGCGCGGCGAAGGCGAGTTCGCTGCGCAGGATGGCCTTGCGCTGGCGCAATGGAAGCTCGTCGAGTTTCCAGTGATCGAGATAGAGCAGGTCGAACAGGTACAGGGTGACCGCCACGCCCGTGGCACGCGCCTTTTCGGGGTCGGTGATGCCGATGCGCTGCTGGAGGCGCGAGAAGCTGGTGACGTTGCCCTTGAAGGCGACGATCTCGCCGTCGGCGATGAAGGGTCGGTCGCAGGCGTTTTCCAGCGGCTTCACCAGCTCCGGGTAGGTGTCGTTGAGTGCCTTTTTGTTGCGCGACAGCAGCCGGACACCGTCGGCATCGCGGAATACCAGGCAACGCTCGCCGTCGAGCTTGCGTTCGTAGAGCCAGTCGGGTGAGGAAAAGCGGTCGTCGGTCAGAGTGGCCAGCATCGGTGCGACCCACGTGGGCATGGTCGTCCGGTCGAGTTTCCGTGTTGCCGTCTCCCTACGCGGTGAATGCCCGTCGGTCATTTGTCATGCCTCCGATATCGGTTGCGAGGACTCGGCCGGGTGTCGTTGGCGCCACCACTCGTAGACAGCGGGGATGGCGGCTGCTGCGAGCGCGCCGGATACCGCAATAAGCCAGTCGTCCCAGTGCAGCGGCTGGAGGTGGAACAGATCGGCGAGGGCCGGGACCTGCACCAGGGCGATCGCCGAGGCGATCGTCGCCAGGACGAGCCCGCGGGCGAGTCGGTCGGTCAGTCCGCTGAGAACGGCGGCAGTCAGGGCGCTGGCGAAGGTGAGCACGACCAGCGCGATGCTGCGGGCGTGCTCGATTCCCTGACCCGAATGCAGGCCGTTGGCCACACCGGCGATCACGACACCCGTCAGCAGCAGCCCGCTGCCGAGGATGACCAGCCATTCGGGTCGATCGAAGAAGCGATTGCCCGGCGGCCGGTACCCGGCCATCAGTGGCCGGGTCGACTGGCGTGCCTGAAAGGCGAGCAGGGCGGTGGGGTGGATGATCAGTTCCAGCCAGACGATGTGCAGCGGCAGGTAGAGCAAGGGGTGGCCGGCCAGGGGAATCGCCGCCGCGGTTATCACCAGCGGGATGTGGATCATCAGCAGGTACTGGAAGCTTCGTTGCAGGTTGGCGAACAGTTGCCGTCCCTCGCCGATCGCCTGCACGAGGCTGCGGAAGTTGTCATCGAGCAGGACGATCGACGCGACTTCCCGCGCGCTGCGCGTGCCCCTTTGGCCCATCGCGATGCCGATGTCCGCTGCCTGCAGGGCCGGTACGTCGTTGACGCCGTCGCCGGTCACCGCCACGACTTGGCCGAGTGCCCGCAACCGTTGCACCAGGGCCAGTTTCTGCATCGGCGTGGCGCGCGCGATCACGTCGGCGGCCGGGTCATGGTCGACCGTGCGGTCCAGGGCTGCCTCCAGCTCCTCGCCCGACAGCACTCTGGGCGAGTCGCCGCCGATGCCGAGCTGTCGGGCGATCGCCATGGCTGTCTCGCGGTGATCACCCGTGACCATGATGACCCGCAGCCCGGCCTCGCGGCACTGGCCAATCGCCTCGGCGACCCCGGTTCGCAGCGGGTCGCCGAAGGCGAGCAGGCCCAGGAACGTGAAGCCGCGGGTCGGTTCCGGGCCTAGCAATGCCGCCGATGCGTCCCACCGCTCGGCGACTGCCACCACCTTCTGGCCCGCGCGGGCCAGTTGATCGGTCTCCCGGTGCCATCGTTCGAGTTCGGCCGCGGTGAAATCGCAGCGGGTGAATACCGTTTCAGGGGCTCCTTTCATGGCCGCGACGAGGTGACCCGCCGAATTCTCCCAACATCCGATTTCGCAGCGACGCTCCTCGGTAAAGGGAAAGGTCGTCCGGCGAACGAGTGTGGGGTCCATGGGTGGTCGGGTCGCGAGCAGGGCAACGTCCATCGGGTCGCCGCCCTCGACACGCGAGGCCAGGGCGGCGGCCTGCAGCAATGCGGTCTCGCCTTGTGGCGAGGCCGGGAGACGATGCGTGAGCTCCAGCCGTCCCTCGGTCAGCGTGCCGGTCTTGTCGGTGCAGATCGTCGACACCCGCCCGATGTTCTCCACCACCACGGCTCGCCGGACCAGGGCTTTTCGTCGCGCCAGACGGTAGATGCCCACGCCCAGGAAGAACGTCAGAACCACCGGGAATTCCTCGGGCAGCGCGGCGATGGCCAGTGTCACCGCGCTGAGCAGGGCGTCCACCAGCCCATGGCCCTGCTCGAGGCGCACCCAGGCAAGCACCACGCAGAAGGCTAGGGCGGCCACGATCAGCGTGCGCACTAGTGCCGCGACAGCCTGCTGCAGTGGTGTGCGTTCCCCTCGGCCCCGGGTGGCGGAACGCACGATCTCGCCGTAGCTGGTTTCCGCGCCGGTATGCACGACCAGCATCTCGCCGCTGCCGGCGAGCACACGGGTGCCGGCCTGGACCCAGTTGGCCTCCTCCGGCGATTGTCCCGGCGGCGTATCGGTGGCCAGGGCGGTTTTGCGCAGCGGATACGACTCGCCGGTTAGCAGCGACTCGTCGACCTGTATGCCCTCGCCTCGGGCCAGCAGCCCGTCGGCTGGCACGGGCTCGCCCGCCGAGAGCAGCACGCGGTCGCCCGGGACCAGCTCAGTGGCGCCAAGCGAAATCACCCTGCCGTCTCGCCTCACCAGGGCGGTGGCGGCGAGCCGACTCTTCAAGCCGGCGGTTGATGCCTGGGTTCGCCGGTGCAGCCAGGCGTCCATTGCCAGCAGGGGCAGAAGGGCGACCAGCAGGATCACCGCCTCGGCCAGGTCGCCGATCCAGGCGAACAGGATGCTCGAGACCAGCAGAAACCACAGCATCGGGTCAGTGATCGAGCTTTTGAGCACATCGACCCAGGTGCCCGCCGAGGCCTCGACGATCTGGTTGGAACCGAATCGTGACTGGCGTCGTTCGGCCTCGATGGCATTTAGACCCGTCTCGGGGGTGTCGAGCAGCTCCAGTCGATCAGCGGGGAGGGGGCGCGGCATACAGTCGACTCCATCCGAGGAGGGGCGAATGAAGTAGAGCTTAGCCGCTCGGCACGCAGCCGGAAATAAGAAAGCCGTCGCGGCCAGGGCGACGGCTGGGTATCGTTCGATGGCGGCAGGGCGATCAGAACTCGTATTCGAGCTGCCAGCGGAAGATGCTGTCCTCGGTTTCGTCGTTCAGGCCGAACAGCAGGCCGGCTTCCCACTTCACGTGCTCCATGCCGAACGGGTTGGCGCCGAGCAGGACCGGGCCGACGGCGTGGGTGTCCTCGTCACCGTAGTACTCGATACCCGGCTCGAGGTTCGGGCTGAGGCGATATTTCAGCTGCGCCGAGCCGAGTGTTTCCCACTCGCTTTCCGCGACGTCATCACCGAACTTCTTCTCGAACAGCAGGTTGCCGGTGGCGACGATGTTGCCGAACTGCTTTTGCACCAGCGGGCCGACCTTGGTCTCCCAGGCGTCCTCGTCGAAGGCCTTCTCCAGTTCGACCAGCAGGCCGAAATCGGCCCAGTACTGGCCCTGTTCGGTGAGCTGGAACTTGTTCTCGAGCTCGCCTTCCTCGACCTCGAAATCGCCGTCTTCCTTCTCGCCGATCAGGTAGCCCTCGACGAACCAGCGCGAGGTCACGCCATAGCCGATACCGACCTTGGTCTTGTATTCGCCGGAGTCGAGGCCGTGCACGCCGCGGGCTTCGAGCTCGACCTCGCCCTGCTCGACGTAGGGGTCATAGACCTTGTCGACACCCGCGAAGGCGGTACCGGAGGCGAGGGTGGTGACGGCGGCGAGGCCGCTCAGCGACTTTTTCCACATACGATATATTCCTGATTTTCAGTGGGTTGATGAAATCGGGGGCTGGTGCCCGGTGCCCGCTGGCGGGACAGGTGCATGCCAAGGGCGATCAGCACCAGCGTGGTGACATAGAAGCTCAGCTGGATGGCGGTGGGACGTTCCTGGTAGCCCACGAGCACGTGCAGGATCTCGCCTGCGACCGAATGTTGCGAGAGCAGGTCCGAGCTGTTCCAGAGTGGGTGCTGCGCCGGCAGCCAGCCTGCCTGGGCGAGAAAGCCCGCTGCGCTCGCGGCCATGCCGGCGGCGAGCAGCAGGATCAGCCAGCCGGTGACGGTGAACAGGTGACGGGTGGGGATGCGGACCAGCCCGAAATAGATCAGGCCGCCGAGCACCAGGCCGGCGCCCAGGCCGACCAGCGCGCCCCAGAGCATCGAGAGGCTCTCGCTGCCGCCGGCGGCCAGTCCCTGGGTGAACAGCACCACCTCCGAGCCTTCGCGCAGTACCGCGAGACCGACGGCCGTGGCGAGAAAGTAGATCGGTAACTGGCCGGTCGAGACGTTCGTGCCCACCAGCTTGAGGCGAGCGACCAACTGGCTTGCGTGCCGCGACATCCAGATGTTGTGCCAGGCAAGCATGGCCACGGCGGTCAGCAGGATGCCGGCGTTGAACAGCTCCTGGCCGACACCCTCGAAGGCCATCGAGATTTCCTGGGTGAGGCTCGCGACCAGCAGCGAGCCGAGCAGGCCGCCGGCGATGCCGCCCACGATCCACCGATTGCGCCCGGCGAGCCCCTGGGTCGCGGCGAGTACTACCGCGACCACGAGAGCTGCTTCGAGGACTTCACGGAACACGATGATTGCCGTACTGAACATGCGTCACCTGTGCGCTGAGAATGAAAAGAAGGGCGGTGTGCGCCGGGTTACTCGGCGATCACGCGGCCCTGTGCGGTGGCCTGGTTGAACTCGCCGAAGAAGGGGTATTCGCCGGGCTCGAGCGGCCCGACGAAGATCACCGCCTTGCTGTGGCCGGGGATGATCTTCTCGCGGTTGAGTTCGTAGCTTTCGAACTCTTCCGGGGTGGCATCCTGGTTATGCACCATCAGCTTGACCTTCTCGCCGGCGGGGATGGTCACGGCCTCGGGCTGGAAGCGGTGATCCTTGATGGTTAGGTCGACGACCGGGGTGTCGGCCTGGGCGATGCCGGCGGTCAGCAGGGCGGCGATGGCGGGTGCAATGCGTGTCATAAAACAAACCTCAATTGGAACGAGAACGGTTCGCATTCTGCACATGAGTATGTGGCAATGCAAACAAAAACTATGGCTGGTTGTGGTCGTTTTTGAGTTGGTGGCGCAAAAGCCCTGGTGGAGGTTGGCGGGTGATTTTTGCCTACGAGCCAGGCGAACGCGCGGGCGCTTGTATTCCCACCCGGTTCTTGTCGATGGCGGCATCAGCGCGTTCTGTGGCGCATGCAGAACCCGGTTCGATCGGGTGGCTAGCGCGCAGAAGACATGACGCGCCGGGGGTGGTGGAAGCCTCGGTAATCAGTGCGATACCGAAGGACGGGTAGGTATCGGACGCGATGGGAGTCCGGATGGGCCGCAATGGAGTGCCCGCGCAAATTGAGCTCAAGGTGGCCGGAACGCGTGGCTGTTGGCCCGAGCTGTGGGTTGGTGCCGAGACAATGTCCGTTGCCAGGTCAGGGAACCCGGACTGGGTGGGGTGCTGGCCGTCTTCGTTCATGGTTGAGCCAGCGATTCATAGGCACATTGATCGGTTGGCGCTGATCGAGTCGGGCCGCCACGGGCATCCCGGCCCCTACCGGGTGCTTGCTACATCGGGCTAAGTCGGGGTAAGGCGGGCGATCGGACGACTTGCCGCGATGTTGTCAAAGCATCCGCTCGATCGGCATCAGCGAGAAGAACCACGTCACCACGCGTTTGAATAGTCCGACGTTCGGTTCGGTCGTGTGTCGGATGATTTCGTCGTCCGTTTGCTCGATCCACCGGATGTCGCCATCTTCCAGTTCCAGTTGATAGGTCGTCTTGGGCACGAGGGTGCCGAAGGTATGGCTGATCGCCTGGGCCAGTTCCGGGCTGTCGATGACGAAACCCAGTTCGGTGTTGAGCAACACCGAACGGGGGTCGACGTTGTAGGACCCGATGAATACCTGCTCGTCGTCTACCACGATGGCCTTGGCATGCAGGATGGTCGCCGGACTGCCATAGGGGATGGCGTCGTTGGGCCTTGGCTCCTGTTCGGCGTCACGACGCATTTCAAACAATTCCACTCCGCCCTCGAGTAACTCGACGCGGTAGCGGGCATATCCGGTATGCGCCGGGGCCATGTCGGTGGCGTTGAGCGAGTTGGTCAACACGCGTACCCGCACCCCCTGGCCGGCGAGCGTGATCAGGTCATGGGTGAGCGTCGGCGTGGGGACGAAGAATGAAGAGATGATGTCGAGCGAGCGTCGTGGGGAGCGTAGCTCCTCGCGCATGGACAGCGTCATCAGGTCGTTCGGTGCGTGCTCCCCCAGTCCCTTGGCGGGCGGATCGATGACCAGTCGGGTTGGTGCCCAGATGAGGCCGAGTTCGCCTTTGAGTAATTGGCCGATGACGTAGTTCTCACGTACCGCCACCATCAGGTCGTCGGCCTGGGGATCGAGGGTGATGGCATCGGCGGCAAAGTCGAGCGTGTCCCGCGTTTTCGATGCCGCGTCTTTTTTCGGGGTGGGCAGGATGCGATCGACGGGATAGGACGAACGACTCTGCCAGTATTGATCAAAACCGCGCGAGACCTCCTCGACCACCGGCCCCACGGCGAGTATGTCGAGGTCCGAGAACAAAAAGCCGTCGGTCGAACCGAAATAGCTGTCGCCGATATTGCGCCCGCCGCTGATCAGGGCCTGATTGTCGGCGATGATCACCTTGTTGTGCATGCGACGGTTGGCCCGATCGAAGTCGGTGACAAAGCCGATCCAGCGGGCACCGCGCGTCATGAAGGGATTGAACAGGCGCACGGCGATGTTGGGGTGGTCATGCAGGGCAGCCAGTTCGTCATCGAGTTGGGTCGTGCCCTGGTCGTCGAGCAGCAGCCGCACGCGTACCCCTCGGTTGGCGGCATTCAGCAGTTCGCGCAACAACAGGGTGCCGGAGAGATCGCCGTGCCAGATGTAGTACTGCAGATCGAGACTGCGCTTGGCCGTGCGCGCCAGGTGCGTCCAGGCGGCAAAGGTCATGGCCGGATCGGACAGCAGGTAGACCCCGCTATGGCCCGGATGGGCGGCCTTCTGCGGGGCAAGCGCGTCGCCCAGCGGGGTGGCCCGCGCCTCGGCCGGCGTGATGGCGGTGCTGACGTGGCGTTCTTCCAAGGACGGCAGGGCGCAGCCGGCCAGCAGCAGTGCTAGCACGGCGATGAGCCCCGGCCGTCGTTGTATCGGCATTCCCTTGATCAATCGCGGATCCTCCCTTGGTTGATCGCGAATCGAACCACCCGATGATTCCACGGATGGCTGTGTGCCGTCATGGGCTTGTTGCGCGGTTGTCGTGACTGGTTGGAGGCGGGGGAGCCTGCCGGGTTCCGGAGAATCGGGAAACGGGGTGCATCGGACGCGGCTGGCTGGCACAATCGCCACCCGCCTAGACAATCGTTTGCCGGCTTATCGATAGCGAACCTTGTTCAGCTGGGCAACCCCCCTCAAAACACTAAAGTTCTCCTCGGTTGGCTCGATCATCTCATATATGATATGCCGAATATTTATTTCGGGCTGTTTCTGGCGTCCCGCAGTCGTCACCTCCACGTAGTCATCGTCAAAGTAGTCATTGAGTCATGCGCAAGAACCTACCCGTTACCGATACCGAACACACCTTCGCCCCCGGGGAGCGGCTGGTCTCGACCACCGATCTCAAGGGGCGGATCTCGTATTGCAACGAGGCGTTCATTGCGATCAGTGGGTTTTCGCGTGACGAGCTGATCGGCCAACCCCACAACATCGTGCGCCACCCGGACATGCCGCCGGCGGCCTACGAGGTGATGTGGAAGCATCTCAAGGCCGGCCAGCCCTGGATGGGTCTGGTCAAGAACCGGTCCAAGGATGGGGGCTATTACTGGGTCGATGCGTATGTCACGCCGATTACCGAATACGGGGAGGTGATTGGCTACGAGTCGGTGCGCTCCTGTCCGTCGCGTGAGGATAAACAGCGCGCCGAACGCCTGTACCGTCGCATCAACCAGCGTGGTTATCGGCCGCGTCGTTTCCGCTTGCAGGGCCAGGATGTGCTCGGGGTAGTGGGCTTGATCGTTTCGGCGGGCTTGTGGTCGGGCGGTCACGGGCTGCCTGCCGTTCTGGTATTGGCCGCCACGGGTCTGGTGTTCGGGGTGCTGGGGCGATTGCGCGAGCGGCGGTTGATTGCGGCGCTGAACGAGCAGTTGCCCCATGCCTTCAGCCATCCGCTGGCCGTGGATTCCTATACCGATGAGGCGGGGCTGCTGGGTCGTCTGAAGGTGTCGATCAAGAGCGAGCAGGCGCGCATGATCACGGTGCTGACCCGAATCGAGGACGCCTCCGATCAGGTCAGCCGCCAGTCATCGGTGAGCATGGGGCTGTCCACCAAGGCCAAGGACGAAATCGCTCGTCAGCAGGCCGAGACCGAGCAGGTCGCCGCGGCCATGCACGAGATGTCGACCACCATCAATGACGTCTCCGAGCATGTCCAGCGCACCGCGGACGAGGCCAGTCGCTCTCAGGAACTGGTCGAGGAAGGGCGGCATCTGTCCACCCGCACCCGCGAGTCGATCGTCGATCTGCAGGGGACGGTCAATGCCATCGGTGAGTCGGTCGAAGGGGTGTCCAACCAGACCGGCGCGATCGCCAGTGCGGCCGGTATCATCGACCAGATTGCCCAGCAGACGAACCTGTTGGCATTGAACGCCGCCATCGAGGCCGCCCGGGCCGGGGAGCATGGTCGCGGCTTTTCCGTGGTAGCCGAAGAGGTACGCGACCTGGCACGGCGGACCCAGGAGTCCACGCGAGACATCCACGAGATCATCGGCTCCTTGACGCTGCAGGCCGAGGAATCGGTGGCTGTCGCCCGGCGTGGCCGGGACGCGGCGACGGCCGGGGTCGACCGCGTGCGCGAGTCGGAGGAAATGCTCAACGGCGTGGCCGAGGCGGTGGCGCAGATTCGGGACATGGCCACCTCGATGGCCGCTGCCGTCGAGGAGCAGGCGACCGTGTCCGGCGAGATCGATCGCCAGGTGCACAACATCTCCGATCTGGCCAACTCCAGCCTCGACCAGTCGGCTTCCGCCGCGGAGGAGATCCACGACCTCGAACGCATTGCCGCCGAGCTTCACGAACTGGTCACCCGCTTCAAGCGAGACTGACCACCAGTCCCTTCCCGTATTCCCCGTTCAGGCAGTCCCTGCGCGAATCGCCACTCCGATCGACAGCCATAGGACGTTCACTGGCTTGTCGATTGCTGGCTTATCGATAAAGAACCTTGTTCGGTTGGGCAAATCCCCTAAAGACCCGAAAGGGTGCCTTCACTGGCTCGATAACCCCGATATTTGATCGCCCCGATATGTTGTTTCGGCTTGCCATCCCGGAGTCGTCACCTCCAAGTCGACATCCCTTTACCGAACATGGCGAGGTGATTGGTTATGTGTCGGTCCGATCCTGCCCGTCACGCGAGGATGTCCAGCGTGCCGAGCGGCTCTATCGGCGTATCAATCAGCGGGGTTATCGGGCGTGTCGTTTCCGGCTGCATGGTCAGGATGTGCCCGGGGTGGTCGGGCTGCTTGGCTCGGCCGGCCTTTACTGGCTGACCGTCCCGGAGTACTCCTTGAGGAGCTCGCCAGCGCGGTGCTTCTCGTCCTCGTCATGGGCGTGGGCGACGACCGTCCACTCGCCATGCGTTGATGCGTCACGGGTCTCCGCGATCACCCGCTCATGATCCAGTCGAACGGACACTATACCGGCACCCAGCATGCCGATCAGGCCGCCGACCACGCCGAGAATCCCGTAGACCCAGCCCGGCCGGGTCTGCGCAAAATCGAAACCGGCGCCGATCAGGATGGCGGCAAATATCAGGCCGACGACGGCACCGATCGCGCCGAGTACGGCATGGGAACGAAGTATGGTCTGGGTAACCTCGGCCGACTCCGGCTCCAGCTTCTCCGCCCGCTGGGGATCGTTCGGCTCGACCACGTCGATTTGCTCGTTCGACAGCCCGGCCTTGGCGGCCAAGGCGCTTGCCGCATCCCGAGCACGCCGCTCGTCATGGAATACGGCGTCGACCACGTGCGGGAAACGTTCGGAAATGATTTCTGCACGGTTCATAACAGACCCTCCTATGTGGCGATCCGTAACGGGCTCGGAAAAAATGCCCGAGTCTTGTCATTGGGATTCCTACAGAAGAAGGTAGTTCAGATAGTGAGGCGTTTGCCGTTCGGTGCGCTGCCCGCTACAGATCAGTGGCGCTTGAAGCGCACCACGAGTTCATGCGAGCTTCATGAATTGGTCACGCGCTCCAAGCGGCATGACCACCAGTCCCTTCCCGTATTCCCCGTTCAGGCAGTCCCTGCGCGAATAGCCACTCCTTTCGACGGCTCATAGGACGCTCTGTGGCCTGTCGATCGCGTTTTAGCACGCGTTCTATGAACTATTATCTCCGTGACAACTCCGATGAACAGGAACGGATTTCTGGTTGAGATTCGGCGATTAACTGGATCAGGAGGTGGTTCATGACCCAGGCAGAGATCATCAGCGAACGGTTTCCCCACAAGGTCAGTGCCGTGTTCAATGACTCCGGTCGTGCCCGCGATGCAGTCAACGCCCTGGCCGGCAAGGCCGGTTTCGATTCGGACCAGATCGAATTGGTCAAGCCGCACGATCGAGAACTGTCGAGCAAGGTCGAGAGGGAAACCGGTGCGATCTTTTCGACGATCCTGCGTTCCCATGCCGTGCTGGGGATCGTCGGCGCCGTCGCCGGGTTGATCCTGGCCGGGGTGCTGGTCGGTGCCGGCTTCGATTGGGCCACGACCACGCCGGGCTGGGTGTTTGGTGTTTTCGCCGTGGTCGGTGGCGCGATCGGCATGCTCGGCGGGGGGCTGGTTTCGATCCGCCCGGACCATGAGCGGGTGATCACCGAGGCCGAGGATGCCAGCGAGCACGGGCGATGGACGGTGGTGGTCCACGCGCGCGACGAGGACGAGAAGCACCGCGCCGACGAACTCCTTGAGCACTTTTCCAAGACGGTGGCCGAATCGCTCTGATGCCGCGGCCCTTCGACATCGACCCCGACCTCGTCAATGGTTGGCCGCGCATGAGCCGGGCATGTATCTCGGAGAGTTGCTCGGGCCAACAAGTTGGCCAATGCGTTGGCAAGGAGCCCGCGGATGCCGTTTGATATCGATTGGGCCTCGGTCTACTGGAACCTGACTTATCTGGTAGCGGCCTACGTGCTGGCCTTGCCGGTAGCCCTGGAACGCGAGGCGCATTCGCGCTCGGCGGGGTTGCGCACGTTCCCCCTTGTGGCGGTCGCCAGTTGCGCCTACATGCTGCTCGGTATCAACGTGCTCGATTCCAGCGATGCCGAGGCACGGGTGTTCCAGGGCATCATCACCGGGATCGGCTTTGTCGGGGGCGGCGCCATCTTGAAGAGCCAAAGCCACACCACCGGCACGGCCACCGCGGCCAGCCTCTGGAGCACCGGGGCGATCGGGGTGGCCGTCGCCTGGAATCGCTTCGAGATCGCCTTGTTGCTCTCGATCGTCACCTTTGCCAGCCTGCGGTTTCTCTCACCGGCGAAGCAGGCACTCAATGGTTCTGGTGAGGATAGGCAAGGGCGGCCAGACGACGGGAGCAGGAAGGACGACGAGACGTAGCTCGGAGTCCCCGGCGTGCCGTTGCCGGGGCGACCTGTGGACGCGAGTTGCTGAGCAGAAACGAAAACGCCACCGATAAGCCGGTGGCGTTTGCTGTTTGCGGGTCGGGGTGATCGAGGTTGGTGAGCCTCGTTCAGCAATGCCCCTTCTTCGCTTGCCCCGGCGGGCAGAAGCGTCCTTGGGAGTGGCCGTGTCCTTCGCGGTAACGATGACGCTCATGATGGCCGTCATCGCGATAATAACGATCATCGCGGCTGTTGCGCGTGGTAACGCCCGTGCCGACGGCAGCGCCGATGCCCGAACCGACGATCGCGCCTTCGCGGCCACCGACTTCAGCGCCGACGACACCGCCGAGTGCGCCACCGATCGCCCCGCCAATGGCGGCGTCTCGGTGCAGCTCGCCGCCGAACGCAGCGGTGGCCGGCAGGATCAGGGCAGCCAGCAGAGTGGGAAAGCCCAAGGTATGGATGCGGTGGGTCATGGTGATGCTCCTGTGAGTGTGGTCACGGGCCGGTGGGTCAATTCCGCAATTGCCCCGGTCCATGACGTTCAACCGATGACCGCTTTGATAGGCAGGCTTATGGCAAGTTCCCAAGGGAAGGTCTGCACGAATAGCCAACACCGCGATGTTACTTGGTGCCGTCTTCTACTTCCGCTTCCTCGGCCGTGGGGCCGACGATCACCACCACCCGTTTTTGCGGCTCGACATGCCGGTCGAAGGCCTGACGGATCTCGTTGGCCGTGACGGCCTCGACCCGGTCGGTGTAGTCGTCGAAGTAATCCAGCGGCAGATCCATGAAGGCGAGCGCACCGATCTGGTCGATGATCTTGCTGTTGCTGTTCAGGCGCATGGGAAAGCCGCCGACGATATTGGCCTGACTGTCGGCCAGTTCCTCGTCCGTCGGGCCCTCGTCGATGAAACGTGACAGCTCGTCATTCATCAGCGACAGGGCGGTCTCGACCTGGTCGTTGCGCGTCTGGATGCCCATGATCAGCCGCCCGCCGGCGCGCAAGGGCATCAGGTAGCTGTACGTGCTGTAGGCGAGACCGCGCTTCTCGCGAAGTTCGGACATCAGCCGCGAGGCAAATCCGCTGCCGCCCAGCATATGGTTGCCCACAAAGAGCGGCAGGTAGTCCTCGTGCTTGCGCTTAATCCCGTCGAATGCGACCAGCACGGTGGATTGCTCCGAGGGAAAGTCGATGCGTACCGTCTCGGATTCCTGCAGTGGCGGCACCTCGGGTAGGGCCGGGGCGGGCTCGCCCATGGGCAGGCCGTCGGTGAGCGTGTCGGCCAGGCGGCGCGCCTGGTGGGTATCCAGGTCGCCCACGATCACCACCGTGGCGTTGGCGGCCACGAACCACTGCTGGTGGAAGGCGCGGACATCCGAGGGGGCAATCGACTCCACCGATTCGCGGGTACCGTCGGTGGGGTGCGCGTAGGGGTGATCACCGAAGGCGGCCTTGCGCAAGGCATCGCTCGCGACTGCCTGCGGGGATTGCTGGCGGGACTGGATGCCGCGCAACTGGCGCGCGCGTTCGCGCTGAATGTCCTCGTCCTCGAAGGCCGGCTGGGCGATGACCTCGGCCATCAGCCCCACGGCCGGCCAGAGCCAGTCCGCTTCGGTCAGGCTGCGCAGGCGCACAGCGGTGGATTCGAGGTTGGCGCTGGCGGAGAACTCGGCCCCGACGCGGGCGAAACCATCGGCGATCGCCTTGGCATCCCGCTCGGTGGTGCCTTCCTCGAGCAGTGAGGCGGTCAGGCTGGCCGTGCCGCCTTTGCCCTCGGGATCGCGCGCGCTGCCGGCATCGAAGATTACTCGGGCGTCGACCATCGGCAGGCTGTCGGTGGGATAGAACAGCACCTCGGCACCGTTGTCGGTCTGCCAGGTTTCGACCGGCAGGACGGGTTCGGCCTGCGTGGCGGTTGCAAGCAACAGGGCGCCGAGGGCGAGGATGGGCAGCCACAGGGCGTTGCGGGCATCAATGGGCACGATCCATACCTCCGGTCGGGTTGGGCTGGGTGATCGACTCGTCGGTCGACTTCGGCTCAAGGGTGGCGATGGTCAGGCCGTCGTCGTGGAAATACTCGCGCGCAACGGCTTGGACGTCCTCGACGGTCACGGCGCGCACGCCTTCAACGAACCGGTCGGCCCATTCGTAGTCAAGCCCCACCGTTTCGTACATGCCCAGCTGCATGCCCTGGTAGAACAGCGAATCCCGCTGGTAGACGTCCGAGGCAACCACCTGGGCCTTGATGCGCTCGAGTTCGTCTTCATCGACCGGCTCGTTCTGCAGCCGTTCGATCTGTTCGCGCAACAGCCGCTCGACCTCGTCGAGCGGCTGGCCGTCCCGTGGCGTGGCATCGACGGTGAACAGGGTCGTTTCACGGGCATTCAGGTTGTAGCTCGCCGAGGCCGCCGAGAGCTTGCCGGCCCGCACCAGGTCGTTGTTCAGGCGGGCCCCGGAATCGCCGGCAAGAATGCCGGAGGTGACCGCGAGCGCGTAGGCGGTGCCCGCGTCCTCTGCGGTTACCAGCGAGGGGACCTTGTAGCCCATCGTCAGGTGCGGCAGCTTGGCGGGGATGCTGAGGTTGGCCCGCTTGAGGCCGTGTTGCGTCATCTCCTCGCGGGGCTTGGCGGGGGCCAGGTCGCGTTGCTCGACCTGGCCGTAATGGCGCTCGGCCAGCTCGACCACGGCCGTCGGCTCGACGTCGCCGACCACGATCAGGGTGGCGTTGTTGGGGGCGTAATGGTCCCGGTACCAGCGTTGCAGATCGCCGACCGTGTAGGCGTCGATATCGGTCTTCCAGCCGATGATCGGATGGTGATAGCCGCTGCTGGTAAAGGCCGTGGCGTAGAGCAACTGGTTCAGGCGGGCGTTGGGGTTGTCGCGCACCCGCGAGCGCCATTCCTCCTTGACCACTTCCTTCTCGCGGGCGAACTCCTCCGGGTCGATCTCGAGGTTGGCCATGCGATCGGCCTCCCAGCGCATCACCGTCTCCAGTTCATCGGCGGCGAGTGTCTGGTAATACCCGGTGAAATCCCGGCCGGTAAAGGCGTTTTCCTCGCCGCCGAGGCGCGCGATGATGTCCGAGAACTCGCCGGGGCCAAGGTTTTCCGTGCCCTTGAACATCATGTGCTCGAACATGTGGGCAATCCCCGTCACCCCGCCCGGTTCGTCGACCGAGCCGACCTTGTACCAGATCTGGTGCGTGACCACCGGGGCGCGGTCATCCGGCAGCACCAGGACCTTGAGGCCGTTGTCGAGCGTGGTTTCGTGGACCGCGTCGCTCGTCTTGCCAGCGGCTGCCATCGGGGAGGCAATCAGCGCAAGCGAGGAGAGCACGACGGGGAGTAGGGCGGCGAGATATCGTCGGGACTGCATGCGTTTGGGCTACCAAGGGTTGAACGAACGGCCTGCCATGCGGGCAGGGCTGTGACCGGTGTGACCGCCGCCGCGGGCGGCA
Source organism: Halothiobacillus sp. (assembly GCA_016278265.1). Lineage (GTDB taxonomy): Bacteria > Pseudomonadota > Gammaproteobacteria > Halothiobacillales > Halothiobacillaceae > Guyparkeria. The sequence goes on from JADQCE010000001.1 coordinate 613,503, forward strand.
GTTTCAATCTCCCGCCCCGGGTCCAGACTCATGGCCGGGTCTCTTGATGTGGTTTCGGGAGGTGCGGCATGGATGTCTCGATCATACAGGGCAATATCGCAACACAATCGGCCGATTGCCTGGTCAACGCCGCTGGTACGTCGCCCGGGAAGGTCTGCACGAATCGATGGCGTCTCTGCGGGACCGCCAGGGGTCCAGGGGCAAGGCGCGGTCCGCCGTGAAGGGCGTCCGCCCTTTACAAGGGGCGCAACGCCGCCAATGGGTCCCTGGTGGCCCGCCCGGACGGGGCTCGCGGGTTTGCCCGCACTCGGCGTTGCCGTCCCTCGACGGGCAACGAGCCCGTCTTCGCTCCGGCGCCTTGATTGCGAACAAACCCGCGAGCCAGAGATGCCATCGATTCGTGCAGACCTTCCCCTGCAATGGGCAGCGGCGTGGCCGGTGCGCTGCGTGAGGCGGCCAACGGCCCGATCAACGAGGCGGCCATGGCCCAGGGGCCCATTCCGCTGGGCGGTGTGGCCGTCACGGGAGGCTTCGACCTGCCGGCCCGCTGGGTGATTCACGCGGCGGCCATGCCGCATTACGGCGAGGGGCGCGCCACGGAGCATAGTATCCGTCAGGCGGTTCGCAACACGTTGGAAAAGGCCGATCAACTGGGTTGCCGGTCGCTGGTCATGCCGCCGCTGGGCTGCGGGGTGGCCGGGTTCGATCTGGCCACCGGGGCGCGCTTGATCTTGGAAGAGATCCACGGCTTCGAGCCTCGCACCCTGGATGACGTGCGGTTGATCGTCTATCGCGAGGCGGATCGGCCGGTGGTCGAGGAGGTCGCCCGCGCGGTTCGCGGCGACTGAAGACCGAGGTGACCATGAAAAATCCGGCCCTGGGGCCGGATGGGGAACTGGCTGGTCGAGCGTCGCGGGTCAGGCGTTGACCACCCGCTTGGGGCCGGTGCGCGGGGACTCCTCCACCGCCGGCGGGGTGCCGTCGGAGGCCTTTTCCGCGTAGGGCGTGCTCGGGCCATTGACCAGGAAGTCCATCAGGTGATTGCGGAACGGGTAGTAGTGCCCGTCGTGGTGCATCTCCTGGCGCGAGCGCGGCTTTTTCAACGGGTTGTAGGCGCACTCGGCGACCTCGGCGAACGGGCCGTTGGTCATCAGGAGGATCTTGTCGGCCAGCAGGATCGCCTCGTCGACGTCGTGCGTAATCATGAAGACGGTCTGCTCGGTGGCCTGGCAGATCGCCAGCAGTTCGTCCTGGATCACTCCGCGGGTCAGGGCGTCGAGCGCGCCGAACGGCTCGTCCATCAACAGCATCTTGGGTTCGATGGCGAACGCCCGGGCGATCCCGACGCGCTGGCGCATGCCGCCGGAGAGCTGGTGGGGCTTCTTGTCGATTGCCGGGGTGAGGCCGACCATGTCGACGTATTTCTCCACCTGCGCGTTCACTTCATCCTTAGAGTGTCGCTTGAAGCGGGATTTCACCGCGAAGGCGACGTTCTCGCGCACCGTCAGCCACGGCATCAGGGCGTGGCCCTGAAAGACCACGCCGCGGTCGAGGCCCGGTCCGGTGACTTGCCGGTTCTCCATGAACACGTAGCCGTCGCTCGCGGCATCCAGGCCCGCGAGGATGTTGAGGATGGTCGACTTGCCGCAGCCCGAATGGCCGATCAGGCAGACGAATTCGCCCTTTTCGATCTCGAAGTCGAGATCCTGAAACACGGTGACCGGTTCCTGGCCCATCGGCGCGGGGAAGGTCTTCTCCAGGCCATCGACCTGGATGAATGCGGGGGTAGTCATGTTCAGACCTCCTTATAACTGACGGCCTTGCCAAGCAGGCCGAAGATCATGTCGAGGATCATGCCGACCACGCCGATCAGCAGGATGGCGAAGATCACGTTGGCGAGATCGAGGTTGTTCCACTCGTTCCAGATGAAGTAGCCGATGCCGGTACCACCGACGAGCATTTCCGCGGCGACGATGACCAGCCAGGCGATGCCCATGGAGATGCGCATGCCGGTGAGAATCGTGGGCAGTGCCGCCGGCAGGATCACCTTGAACGCCTTCTTGATCGGGCCGACCTCGAGGGTCTTGGCCACGGCGAGCCAGTCGTCGCGGACCGAGGCGACCCCGTAGGCGGTGTTCACCATCATTGGCCAGATCGAGCAGATGAAGATCACGAAGATCGACGAGATCGAGGCGTCCTGGATGATGTAGAGGGCCAGCGGCATCCAGGCCAGCGGCGAGATCGGCTTGAGGATCTGGATGTACGGGTCCAGCGCCTTGTGCATCAGCGGCGACATGCCGATCAAAAAGCCCAACGGCACGGCGACCAGCGCGGCGAGCGCAAAGCCGGCGAGTACCCGCCAGAGCGAATGGGCCAACTGGAATCCGATGCCCATGTCGTTGGAGCCGTTGACGTAGAACGGGTCGGAGAGATGCGTCCAGATCGCCGAGCCGATATCCCCTGGGGTGGGGATGTCCGAATCCTGGACGGAGTCCAGCCCCATCATCGCCGCGTACTCGGGGTCCATGTCGCCGAGATCGACCTGGGTGGGCAGGGTGGCCCCCCACCACGCGCCGATGAAGGCGAGCAGCAGGAGGATCGAGACGATACCGGCCCGCAAGCGCAGTGACTGGCTCATGGCTTAGGCCCTCCCGATCTCGAACGATTCGAGGTATTCCTGCGGGCGCGCCGGGTCGAATTCCTTGCCCATGATCATGTGCTTCTTGCTGTTGATCTCCGGTGCCGGCAGGCCCATCTCGGCGAGACGCTGGCGCGCGTCGGTGGCACGGAAGATCTCCTCGGCGATGTCGGCGTAGTCGATGTCTTCCTTGATGTAGCCCCAACGCTTCATCTGCGTGAGGATCCAGACGCCCATCGACTCCCACGGGAACGGGTCGAAGTCGGCGCGCTCGGGCTCGGTGATGATGTTGCCCAGCCCGTCGGCGTAGCGGCCGGTCATCACCTGGTCGAGCACGATCTTCGGCTGGTTGAGGTAGTTGGCCGGGGCGATCGCCTCGATGATCTCCGGGCGGTTTTCCTTCTTGTGCGCGTAGACCGTGGCGCTGGCGATCGCGCGGAACAGGGCGGAGAAGGTGTTGGGGTTCTCCTCGACGAAGGTCTTCGTCGCGCCGAAGGCGCAGCAGGGGTGGCCGTCCCAGAGGTCTTTGGAGAGCACGTGGATAAAGCCCGCCCCCTCGTAGACCGCGCGCTGGTTGAACGGCTCGGGGCCGAGGAAGCCGTCGATGTTGCCGGCCTTGAGGTTGGCGACCATCTCCGGCGGGGCGATGACCTTGAGCTGGACGTCCTTGTCCGGGTCGACGCCATGCTCGGCGAGGTAGTAGCGCAACAGCAGGTTGTGCATCGAGTGGTCGTAGGGGATGCCGAAGGTCATGCCCTTCCAGTTGCTCGGGTCGCGATTGTCCTTGTGCTTGTTGTGCATCGTGATCGCCTGGCCATTGATGTTCTGAATGGTGGCGACGTAGGTGTCCTGCTGTTTGGCACCGATGCCCATCGAGGCCGAGATCGGCATCGGCGAGAGCATGTGCGAGGCATCGAGTTGCCCGTTGGCGACGTTGTCGCGGATCAGCGCCCAGCCGGCGGTCTTGACCACCTCGACGTCCAGCCCTTCACGCTCGTAGAAGCCCATCGGGTGGGCCATGATGATCGGCGTGGCGCAGGTGATCGGGATAAAGCCCACCTTGAGCTTCTTCTTCTCCAGCGGCCCGATCGGATCGGCGGCGACGGCCTTGGCGGCAGCCATCGGGAAGAAGGTGGAAACCGCGGCCATCGCCGTGCTGACGCCCACGGCTTTGAGGAAGTTGCGACGGGTCCGGTCTTCCGGGAACAGCGAGCGCATCACGGACGATTCGACGGCGCGATTGAGTGCCGCCTCTTCGTCCGTCGGGTTCGGGCTGGCGGCGATGGCGGCATTGTGATCCGCCTGGCTGGCGTGCTTGCCGCAGGTGCAGCCACGATGCAGTGACTGGTTGGGATCGAACGGGTTATCGAATGTGGACATGGTTTCGCTCTCGGGTCGGTGAGTGACGACCTCGAGATTGCAGATGCCGTGCCACACCGCCCGTTTGCGTCAGATAAGCGATAAATGGCCGAAAATAACGTGTTTTCGCACCACGAAAGAGCGGTGGTGCGACATCGGTCCCGTTCTTGGTGCGTCGGCAAGGCCCTCATCGGCGCGCAATGCCCGCCAATGGCGGACAAAGTCATGGGCGTGCTTCTTGCAGTTCCGCGGATGTCATCTATTCGCCCGGAGTTGCCCCCATGACCCACGCGCAAGTCATTCAATCGTCGGCACGCGCCGACAGCGCCGATGCCGAACTGCTGGTCGTCCACGAGGCCACGCAGTGGCTCTCGCACTTGAACGACCCCGATACCGTGATCGGCCGGATGCTGCGGCTGCTCTCGCAGATCACCGGGCTCAATCGCGGTCGGGTGGTGCTGCCCGATGCCAGCGGCGAGTTCATGGAGATTCGCTACGCCTACGGGCTTTCTGCCGACGAGCGCGAACGCGGCCGCTACCGGGTAGGCGAGGGCGTGACCGGGCGGGTGATGCGCACCGGGCAGGTGGCGGTGGTGCAGAACATCGACGAGGAGCCGGTCTACCTCACCCGCGCGGTCGAGCGCGACACCTTGCCGCACGAGACGGTGGCCTTCCTCGCCGTGCCGATTCTCAACGAGGACCAGCCGATGGGGGTGCTGGGTGCCCACCGCATCCGCGAGCGCCACCGCCCGTTGCACCGAGACATCACGCTGTTGCGCATCATGGCCGCGCTGATCGCCCGCGTGCTCAAGGTCGATGATCTGATTCGCGAGCAGACCGCCGCGCTGGCCGAGGAGAACGAATCCCTGCGTGAGGCCCTGTCGAGTAACCAGGAAGCGCGCCACGGCATCCTCGGCGAAAGCCCGGCGTTGCGTCAGGCCTTTCGCCAGACCCTGCATGTCTCGCCCACCCAGGCCACCGTGCTCTTGAACGGCGAGTCCGGCACCGGCAAGGAGCGGTTTGCGCGCATGGTGCACCTGACCAGCCCGCGTTGCGACGGGCCGTTCATCGCCATCAACTGCGCGGCCATTCCCGACCAACTGCTGGAATCCGAACTGTTCGGGCACGAAAAGGGGGCGTTCACGGGCGCGGTGTCGGCCAAGAAGGGCAGCGTCGAACTCGCCTCCGGCGGCACGTTGTTTCTCGACGAGATCGGAGATTTGGCCTTCGATTTGCAGTCCAAGCTATTGCATGTACTGGAAAAACAGACGATTCACCGGGTGGGCGGCACCAGGGATGTGCCGGTCGACGTGCGCATCATCGCCGCGACCCACAAGAATCTGCAGGAGGCGGTCAATCGGGGGCGATTTCGCATCGACCTGTTCTACCGGCTGAACGTCTTTCCCATCCACCTGCCGGCCCTGCGCGAGCGCGACGGCGACGTGAAGCTGCTCGCGCGCCACTTCCTGCAGGTCGCCAGCCAGGAGTTCGACCGCAACGCCACCTTCGAGGTCGGCGTGCTCGATCGGCTGGCGGCCTACAACTGGCCCGGCAACATTCGCCAACTGGAGAACGTGATCAAGCGGGCGGTGCTGGTGGCGCAGAACGGCTGGATCACCGTGGCCGATATCGAATTGATCCTGACCCACGAGTCACATGTGACCGATCACCTTGAGGCCGGGGGCACCCCGCATGCCCTCGAACCGCCGTCGGATTGGCGTGCCGCGCAAAGCGGTAGTCCACGAGTGGCGGGGGCGGCGTCACCCCCGCCCGCGGTGAGCGCCGAGCGTGCTTATCGGTGGGTGCGCGAGGACGAGGCCGAGTCGCTGCTCCAGGCATTGCAGCAAACGGGCGGCAACAAGACACAGGCCGCCAGGCAGTTGGGGATGACGACGCGGCAGTTTCGATATCGTCTCGACAAGCTCGGCCTGCGCCAGGCCTGACAAGTTGTTGTTTCCACTATTTGATCTTCGCAACCGGACGGAAACCGGCCGTGATTTGACTACACCAGCCTTGTTCGGTTTGCCCTAAGAAATGACGTTATCCAGGGGGTGGATGTCATGAAAAAGTTGCTCGATTCGTCACGCCGTTCGTCCACGAAGGTCTAGTGCTCCACAGCGGCGAGACACCGCGCATGGACGTGGCCATGGGCCGTTTTGATGCCACCTGGGCGCGTTCGGATTGCTGGGCCTTCGTCGCCTTGCCGCCGGGCGAATTGCCGGCCTCGGCAGGGCAATTCAACCCGATTCGCCTTCCTGCTCGATCAAGGGCACATAGCCGGGCAGGGCCTCGACCCGTGCGATCCACTTGCCGACGGCCGGGTAGGGGGCCAGTGACACGCCGGCCTCGTCGGCCAGCGCCACGTAGGGGTAGCAGGCGAGATCGGCGATGGTGGGATGGCCGGCGGCCAACCAGTCGGCTTGTTCGAGGCGTTGCTCCATCAATGCCAACCCGGCACGCCCCTCCTGCTGGCACTGCTCCCGGTTGAAGGGTGCGCCGAGCCGCCAGACGGCGCGGGCACGGGCCAGACCGTAGAGCAGCTCGTCGCCGGCCACGGCCAGCCACTGCATCACCACCGCCTCGGCGGCCGGATCGGCGGGGACCCAGTCGGGCGTGCCATATCGGCGGGCAAGGTAGATGAGGATCGCCATCGAATCCCAGATCTGCACCTCGCCATCGACCAGGAACGGCACCTGGCCGCGCGGGTTGATGCGCTTGAATTCCGAGGAGGCAGGCTGCCCGGCGACGACGTCGATGGGGACGCGCTCGTGCTCCAGGTCGAGCATCGAGAGCAGCAATCGCACCTTGTGGCAGTTGCCGGACAGCGGGAAGTCGTAGAGCGTGATCGGACTCACGGTGGCGTCTCCGGGAGTGGGGTGGGGTGGCTGTTCATTCCGCCCGAGGAAGAAAGGCCCGGCATGCCGGGCCCAGTTTGTTGCGTGGGCGCCGCGAGGGCGCGTCAGGTCAGGCCACGAAGGGCAGGCCCTCCTCGATCGGCAGGCTCGGGTCGCGCGACCACTCGTTCCAGGAGCCGAAGTACAGCCGCACGTTCTCGATGCCCGCCGCGCGCAGGGCGACCAGCGTATTGGAGGCCCGGGCGCCCTTGAAACAGTACAGGAACACCTGCGAGTCCGGCGAGATGCCGACGCTGTCGCACTCGGCGCGGATCTCGGCAGGCGACTTGAAGCGTGCGACCTCGCCGGGCTTCATGAAGCGATACCACTCGATCCACACCGCATCGGGGAGCCGTCCCTTGCGTGGACAGAAATCCTTGCCGTAGGGCGACGAGCTCTCGGCGATCCACTCGTCCACGTCGCGGACGTCGAGGAGCACCACGTCATCGCGCTCCAGCGCGGCCAGCACGTCGTCCTTGTCCAGCATGACGTCACTGGCGCCGCTGTCGAGCGGGAAGGGCGCGGCGACCGGGGTGGGTGTCTTGGTGCTGACCGGCAGGCCGGCCGCCACCCAGCCTTGAAAGCCGCCGTGCAGGATGCGGATCTTGTCCCTGGGGTAGCCGAGGTGTTCGAGCAGGAACAGGCCACGACAGGACTGGCCGAATCCCGTGTCCATGGCGTCCTCGTAGAGCACCGCGGTCTTTTTCCCATCCAGGCCGATGGCACCGAATTTTTCGCTGAACTCCCTTTCTAGCTCGGCCAGGCCTTCCGGGGTGGAGGTGGCGAGGAAGGTAAAGATCTCCGGCATGTTGATCGCACCCGGCAGGTGACCGGCGGCATAGGCCTCGGGGTTGCGCGTGTCGATCGGCACGACGGCGGTGGTGCCGAGTAATTCTTGCAAGTCCTGCGGTTCGATGAGGGGGTTGCTCATGTGGTGCTCCTGGGGCTTCTGGCCCGGCGGTTGTGTCAACGGCGGTGGCCACGTTCAGCCGGCTTGTCTCGTGACGCGCCGGTAAAGGGATTCGTGTTCGATTACTGCTTTTCCGGCCAGCGCGTAACCGGCCAGCTGGCCGCGGCTGACAAAGTCGTTGCGTTGACCCGCATCGACTGGCTGTGGCGTCCAGCGGCCCAGGTCCACAAGCTTGCGGTCGGGCGGGCAGAGCATGATCGGCAGGCTGGGCGTCTTGACCCGAATGGCGGCCGGGCGGTGCTCGAACGGCATGCAATCGCCGCTCAGGGCCGCGGCGGCGGTTTGTGCCATGCGGCGGATCGGTTCGATAAAGAAATAGCTGTTGCCGCCGATCTCGGCGCAGTCGCCGATGGCGTAGACGTGCGGGTCACTGGTCTGCATGGTTTGGGCCGAGGCGAGGATGCCGCGGTTGGTGACCAGCCCCGCGCGTTGGGCCAGATCGGTGTTGGGCACCAGCCCCATCGCGGAGATCACCTCGTCGCTGCGGAGCTCTCCACCGTTGGTCAGCGTCACCTTGAGCCGATCGTCGGCCTGATCGACGCGTGAGAGGCTGGTGCCGGGACGAAAATCCACGCCCTTGGCGGCCAGCTGTTGCCCCAGTTCGTTGCCCAGCGGGGCGGGGGCCAGGCGGTCGAGCATGCGTTCGCCCAGGTCGAGCAGGGTTACCCGGTGACCGCCGGCGGTCAGGTCCTCGGCCAGTTCCACCCCGATCAACCCGGCGCCGATGATGGTCAGATGCCGCGGCTCGCCGTCGAGACGGGCGCGCAGACGTTGATAGGCGGCCAGGTGGTTGAGGCGGGTAATGCGATTGGCGGCATCGCCATCGAAGGCGCGGAAGCGTTGGCGGGCGCCAAGCGCCAGCACCAGGTCGCCGTAGTGAACCGGACCGCGCGTGGTTAGCAAGCGCTTGCCGTCGGTGTTCACGGTCAACACCGAGGTGTTCGGCTGAAGGGTGATGCCCAGTTCGGCCGCCTTGGCCGGTCCGCTTTGTTCGATCAGGTCGGCCGGCGCACGCCCCTGGCTGATCGCCATGGAGAGGCCGGGCTTGGTGTAGGCGGCGGCCTCGTCGTTGCTGATCAAGGTGATCGGGCGGTCGGGATCGCGGACCCGCAGTTGTTCGGCGACCGTCCAGCCGGCCACGCCGGCCCCGACGATGACCACCGAGTCCGGACCGCCTACGCCGCCACGCAGGGCCCGAGGGCGTGGGGCATTTGCCTCGGCGGCGCGCTGGGCGGCGTATTCGTGCAGTGGCATGAAGTCGGCCTTGGTGACCCCGCATAGTGGGCAGTACCAGTCATCTGGGATGTCCTCGAAACGGGTGCCGGGCGCCAGCCCGCTGTCCGGGTCGCCCTCGTCCTCGTCGTAGATCCAGCCGCATACGGTGCAGATCCAGCGGATGTCTTCTTCAGGCGTGTTCATGGCGGGTCACCTTGGTTTCGTTCATTTCAGTTGGCGTGGGCGGCCGCGGTTCGGCCTTCCCTCGGCACAGCCAGGCCAGCAGGCTGCCGGTGAGAAGCAGCGGCAGGGCTGGGCCACTCCGTGGCACGGGCAGGGCAATGGTCGGGTCGCGGTGCATGGGGTCAGTCGATCAACGCCTCGATTTCCTTGCGCAAGTGCTTGATCGCCGGGGTGACGATCGCGACGAAGTAGGCCTCGCGCAGCTTGCGTTGGGCCGGGGCGTCTACCAGGTAGCCGTTCGCGCCGGTATGCAGCATGGCGCTATTGGCTGCGCGCAGGGCGAGCTCCGAGCCGGCCAGTCGCAGTTCCAGTACCTGGCGGAAATAGGCCGGGTCGGGGTTGTGCACGTCTGTGGCCAGTTCGCGCACCAGCGCGCGGGTGTCCTCGAGTGCCTCGCGCAGCTCGTCCGGCCGGTCGTCGAGATAGGCGTTGATGTGGCCGAGACGCGGTTCGACTTCCTCGCACAGGCGGATACAGCCCTCGATCACGCCGGTGGCCATGCCCACCTGTAAGAGGACGAAGCCGGCCTTGATGTGATTGAGGAACGGGCCGACCGGGTCGGCGATGATCTCGTTCTTGGGGATGAAGACATCCTTGAAGAACAGGGCATAGGTGCCGGTGCCTTCCATGCCGCAGAATTCGGCCAGTTGCCGGAACTCGAATCCGGGGGTGTCGGTATGGACCAATGCCATCACGTCGCGGGGGTTGTTGCCCTCGACGCGGAAGATCGAGCCGAACACGTGCGATTCGCCCAGGTTCGAGATCCAGGGCAGTTGGCCATTGACGATGAAACCGTCGCCGGTCTCCTCGGCGTGCAGCAGGATGTCCTCGATGCCGGCGAAGTATTTCATTGGGTTGGACAGGGCGGTGCCGCCGAGCAGTTCGCCGCTGGCAAGCTTCGGCAGGACGGTGTCCTTGAGGTGCTGGTTGTCGGAATTCTCGACGTACCAGGCGACCGCGTCCTGGCACCAGGTCATGAAACCGGTGGACATGCATTCGGCGGAAATGCGGTCCATGTCGTCGATGGCGGCGGCGATGTCCATGCCGGCCGGGTTCTGTGAGGCAAGGTGGTGGCGATAGGCCCCGGCTGCACCGATTTCGTGCAACAGGTCGGCTGGGTATTCGCCGTGGTCGATCGGGATCACCTTCGGCTTGAGGGCTCGGCGAATGACCGTGTCGAGATCGGCCGGCGCCTCGGTTTTCAGAAAGCTTGGCACCTCGGGTGGTGCTGCATTCGGTCGAGCCGCCACGGGGGCGTGGGTAGCGAGGTTCATGGAATCGTCTCCGCAAGGTGGCCCGGCGTGCCGGGCCGATTGGCTGATGGCGCGGCGATCAGGCGAGATGGCAGGAGAGATCGACCGGGCGGGTCATGGTGTTGGCCACCGGTGACCACTTCTCGGCGGTGTCCAGCAGGTCCTGCAGGTCTTCCTGACTGATCGGGTCGACCGTCTCGACGTCGAAGTAGACGCGGATGGCGGTAAAGCCGAGCGGCTTGGATTCGTCGAGATCGCCCGTGCCCCAGACGGCAGTGACGTTGATGTCCGCTTCCATGTTGAGTTCGAGCTTGCTGATCTTGATCTGGCGGGCGGTGGCGTTGGCATGCACGCCCACGGCCAGGCAGGCACCCAGGGCGGCCAGGGTGGCTTCGGAGGGGTTGGGGGCGGTGTCGTCGCCCAGCAGGTGCGGCGGCTCGTCGACCACTACCGGATCGAGGTCGCGGATGTAGGTCAGGTTGCGGAAACGGCCTTCGCAGACGGTCTTCGCCTTGAGCGTGACCACCGCATCCGGATTGGCCTTGCCCTTCTCGCTCAGCGCCTTGAGGCCGTCGGCATCGATTTCCTTGATCGCCTGACGGATGCAGGACGGGGCGACGGGTTGGGCGGTTGCTGTGCTCATGAGTATTCACTCCGGTTTTTGATTGGCTTGGACATGGGTCGGGATCTCGCTGGACGAGCCCCGCCGTCGCCTATTGCAGTGCAGAGGCTGTGCCAACAACCGGAAATGGCGTCACGTCAACGTTTTGGAGGGTTTTCGCGCGCGGCGCCCCGTGGTGGGGCGCGCAGTGTCGGACAATGTCCGATGGTTGTGCGGCGCGGGGCGGACAATGTCCGATTCGGGGTGTGCCGTCAGGCATGTCGGTCGTCTAACCGTATGAAAGAACGGAAAAAACGAGGCTTGGCAGGCTTCTTGTAATGAAGCGGGTAGTGGCCATTGCCGGCCACGAAGTCAAACCAACGTGATCCCTTGACGGAGATGCCCTCATGATGACCAAGCACGCACTGACCGACCTGATCCTGGAAAAGAAGACCGAGCTGGGCCTGTCCTGGGCCGATATCGCCAGTGGCGTCGGCCTGTCCCCGACGTTCGTTACATCGGCCTGCCTGGGCATGAACAGCCTCAAGCCCGAGTTCGCCGACAAGCTCGTCGCGATCCTCGAACTGTCGGGCGAGGCCAAGGCCGCGATCGAGGCCTGCCCGATGAAGACCTGGGAGCAGACCGTACCGACCGACCCGCTGATCTATCGCATCTACGAGGTGATGGGCGTCTATGGGCCAACCATCAAGGAGCTGATCCACGAGGAATTCGGCGACGGCATCATGAGTGCGATCGACTTCTCGCTCGATATCGATCGTGAGCCCAATCCCGCCGGCGATCGTGTCGTGATCACCATGAACGGCAAGTTCCTGCCCTATAAGTCCTGGTAAGGACGCTTGCGGCGCAGCCGGGAGCCGAACGTGAAAAGGGCGCGTCAAGACGCGCCCTTTCTCTATTTTCCCCGATTTTCGGCAGCCGTTAGCCGATCCATCAGCCGGGGTGGATCGTCATCACGAAGGAGCCGCCAGGATCCTCTTTGCGACGCCCATGGAAGGTTTGTCGTAGCCGTCCCATGAAGCGATTCTCGCCAGCTTGCAGGATCACCTGGTCGCCAGGGATCATGTGGGCCTGCTTGAGGGAGATCGGGGCCTCGGGGACGATGACCGCAATATTGCCGTCTTCGGTGTGGCCCAGATAGCCGTGAAGATCCTGTTTGTCGTTGTTGACGAATAGCCTGAAGTCGCCCTCATGGCCGGCGGCGATCCGCCGGTCCAAGGACAGGTCGGCACCGACTTCCTGAAGATACTCATCGGCGGCTCGCAACTGTTCATCGCTGAAATAGGTGCGCTTGATCCAGTCGGAATCCATCGGGCAGGCCCTCGGTTGGTCGCATCGTCCTTGAGGCGGAGCTTAGCTCAATCGGGGAGGGCCTGTGTGCCGATACGATCAGTCGATCAGCACCCGTGCATTGACCGGTTGCACCGGGCGATTGTTATTCATGCCGATCGCCTTCTCGAAGGCCTTGATCTGCTTGGCAGAGAGGGTGGGGTGCCCTTGCATGACCACCCAGCGGACCCCCTCGCTGCAGGGAGGCGTGGTCAGCGAGCCGTTGTAGCGGTAATGCTCGGTCTCGGGCGGCAACAGGTCGGCTGCGTCGAACGCCGCATTCAGTTCAACCTCGTCTCCCGCCGCGTCGGGGAGGCTCTCCACGAGCGTCTCGAGCGTCTCGTTGGCTTCGCCTTTCTCGAAGAGCACGGCCACCACGGCCAGGTTGCCGACCGGATCGGCATGGACGAAATGCGCCTCAAGCGGGAAATGACGACCCTCGATCGTGTGCTCGCTCGGGGCATGGAAGTGGAACTGCTTGAGTTGGAAGTCGTGGCCGTCGAGCGTCAGTGTGCTGCCCTTCTGGTAGTCGACCTGAACGGCATGACCGTTGTTGACGACGTGAATCCCACCGGCAGAGTAGTCGAAGGCCGGGGCAGGCTGCTCGGCCGCGACGGGGGTGCGCAGGTCGATGGGCGATTGGTTCACGCCATCCCCGCAGGTCTCGAACGACGAATCCAGGGTTGCCCATTTCGCCGGTCCGGTGTCGCCCTCGTAGGTCCAGTGCGAGGCATCGGCCGCCATGGCCTGGTGGGAAAAGCCGAATGCAGTGACCAGTACGGCGAGGGTTCGGGGGGCAATTCGCATTAGGGACTCCTTGGTTCTGTCCGTTTGGGGTTGGTGATCGAGTCCTGCGACAAGATAGGCAGGCTACTAGTTCCCAAGGGGACCGAATGCGCGGTGACCGCGTCGCATCTCGGTATGCGTAGACGGCTAATGAAAAGCAGGCTATGCTCAAAAATCGACACTCAGAACCATGACAAGGAGCGTGACCATGTTGATGCTGGAGGTGAAAGACGTCGGGTGGTGGTACTGGCTGATGACGGCCGTGTTGCTGACCTACGGGGTGCTGGTTGATCCGGTCGGGCTGTGGCTGGCGATCGGCCTGACCGTGCTCAACTTGCTGCACTTCGCGGTCAAGGCGGAGCACCCGACGGCCTTTCCGGTTCAGGTGCGCTTTTTCTATCTGCTTCTGCTGCTGGTCGCGCTGCCCGAGCCGATGCGTTGGCTGTTCTGGATCCCGACCATCGGTACCTGGGCGCAGGTATCGGTGGGCTACTGCACCATGGCTCGGCTGGTGTCGTTGCTGCCCTGGAATCGCCGCGAACCGTTGACCTGGCGTCTGGTATGGCGACGGTTTGCCTCCATGCCAGTGCGCGGCAGCGTGGCCGATTGAGGCGACACGCATCGCAAATGAACGATGACTGGACAAAGAAAAGGGCGCGGATTCAACCGCGCCCTTTGTCGTTTTCGGTCTCGTGACCGGGGAATGCCGGTGACCTCAGGTCGTTTCGGCCACCCAGTCACCGTGACCGTGCCGACGGAACACCTCGCCCGCGTCATCGAGACGCAGCAGCGTCAACCAGCGGTTGTCGATCAGGTCTTGCAGCGTCTCGTTGCCGGCAATGATGGTGTCGATCGCCTCGGCGGGCGCCTCGACGAAGGCCGACAGGCGCAGCGGCTCGTGGCGCCAGTTTTCCCCGTCGTGGAGCGACTGCATCGACAGCCCCACCCGCAGGTCGCCGCCGTTGCCCTCCAGTACGCCGACCAGACCGCCGACCACGTTGTGCAGCACCTTGTTGCCCGAGCCCTGGCGCTCGTTGTCGACCGTCGAGCCGTAGTACTGCAGGTTGATCCAGCTCGCCACCACCAGCGGGGCGGTCAGGATCAGCTCGAGCACACCGAAGCCCTCATCCGTGCGCCAGTCGTAGTCGTGCAGGAACGACCGGCCGCCTAGGTCCAGGTCGCGGGTCCGATCGCGCGGGGCGGCGATGAAGGCGGCGTTGCCGGCCAGCCCCCACTCCGGGCGCACCTCGGACCAGTCGCGGCCGCGATGGGTAACCGCCTTGCGGGCCGCCTCGCGGTCCGCCGGGCTGTCGGAGAGGTTTTTGCCCACGGAATGGCGCAAGGTGACCAGCCGCTCCAGGCGGGTGAGGTCACCGGCCTGCACCAGTGCCTGGCGCAGCTCGGCCAGCTTCGACGGCTCGACCGCCTCCTCGTCGAGATCGAGCAGGTCGACCTCGTCGGTGGTGGTGTCGTGCAGCGCGGCGACGAAACGCGTGTCCTCCGGGATCTCGATGCCCCGCTCGGCCAGCCCCGGCCGGATCGCCGGATCGTTGAGCAGGTCGGCCGCCACCCGGGCACTGACCTCGCCGGTCTGCCCGGCGCAGGCACCGCAATCCAGGCCCGCGCGGTGCGGGTTGTTGGTCGTCGTGCTGCCGTGGCCGGCCAGGAGCACGATCGGCGCGATCTCCCCGGTCAGGCCCAGGCCGCGCAGGATGCCCTCGGCCATGCCGACACGCTCCTCCACGCCGGCCTGTGTGGCGAGCGCCGGATGAACCCGTGCACGCTCCTCGTCGCTCAGCCCGGCCTGGTCCGGCGGCGGGGCCGGGGTGTGCCAGCCGAGCGTATCCCCGATCAGCTTCGGGATGTAGCTCAGACCGGCCGACTCGACGAAGGTGAAGCAGGAGGCCGCCGAGAGCTTGAACTGCTTCCATGACAGGCCATTGCCGACCCGTTGCTCGCGGCGGGAGGCGAGATCCTCGTTACCCTCGACGCGATCGGCGACCTCGACGCCGGGGTTGAGCAGTACCGGCGTGTGCGTGCGGCACGTCGACTCGCCCAGGCGACGGTAGGAAAGCGGCACACCGAAGAACCCGGCAAAACCGATGGTCTGTGCACCGGGAAAGCTGGTTTCCAGGTGACGGCGAAAGACCTCCGAACGCACATCGATGCAGAACGCTGCCTGGACCGGCGGGCGGCCAACTTCGGTGCGTTTGCCGGTCGCCGCACGGAAATGCCGGATGACCGGATCGCGGAAAGCGATCTCGCTGGCCGTGAGCATGACCTCGTCGATGACCGCCTCGTGCTGGGCGGTCGCGATCGCCTCGTGATGGCGCTCGATCTCGCGCTGCCATTTGCGGCGGATCGCGGCGCTGTCCGTGACCTTGAGGGCAAGCGCCTCCCAGACCAGCCGCACGGCGAGCAGGTCGGTGAGATCCTCGTTGCTGCCGCCGGTCAGCTCCGCGCCCCACAAGCGGTAACGGCAATAGGCGGCCCAGCCGTTGATCGATTTCAGCGCGGCGAACAGGTAGTCGGCGTGCACCGAGTCGGGTAACTGCAGCGTCTCGATCGCCCAGGCGATGGCCTCGATCGGGTCGACCGGCACGTCACTCAGGTAGCGACGGGCCGTCCCGAGACCGGCCGCCTGTGCGCTGCGGTCGATCAGGGTGTATTCGCGCCAGGCACCGTACAGCGCCTCGCTTTCGTCTGGTGCGTTCCAGATCGCCTGGCCGCGGTCGAAATGCGCGGCCAGGAAGTGGCTGATCTGATCGACCACGAAGATCGAGATCGGCGCCGAGCCGGGCCGGTCGAGTTTTTCGACCAGCATGGGCACCGGGGTGCTGTTTGTCCGCGGCGACTCGAGGGCGTTGATGACCGTTTCGACGGCCACGGGGTTGCCCAGCTGCTCGACGGCGCGCTCGATATGGGAGCGCGTCAGGCGCCCGTCGCCCCAGCGCTCGGCGTACCACTCGTGATCCATGGCGGTGCGCTCACCGGCGATCGCGCCGAGATAGCCACTGGCCTGGCTGAACGTCTGGTCGATCAGGCCGAGATAGGGATTGACCGCGACGAACGAGTCCAGCGGCCAGAGCGGGGCGATCTTGCGACCGGCCGCCTCGGCCAGTTGGCGAACGTGGTCGAGGTCGAGGTGCCCGCGCTTCCCAGATGTCTGTGCGTTGGTGTGCTGTGCTTGCGTTGCCAGAGTCATGGCAGAGTCCTCCCGGGAGCTAACCGGCGAATCAGTATTGGCTAGGGGTGACGGGCGTTTGCGCCTTGATCGCATCGTGCCGCGAGCGGTGCTGACCGACCTTGTGCGGCCACAGGCGGTGCGAGGCCCGCTCGACCAGCAGGTCGACGTAAAGCCCGTTGTACAGATGCACGAACAGTCCCTTGCGGCCCGAGCCGTTGAAGTGATCGCGGCCGGGGCCCTGCAACCAGGCCAGGAACAGGAAGCTGATGGTCGTCAGCGCCAGCATCAGGCCGTAGGCCGGCGTCAGGGTGTCCGGGATCGCGGCGACCGTCGGGCCGAATAGCGTCACGAACGCCTCGTGCAGCGCGAAGTAGACCGCCGCCATGATCGCGGCCAGGCCCGCCGCCCGGGCAATGCCGGCGCCGGTTGGCGCGACGGTGATCGCCTTGAGCACCAGTTGCGCCACGGCCAGGGCAACGATCGCGATCAGGGCGATCAGGGCCGGCTCGTGGCCGACCTGTAACCCGAGGACGGCGGCCAGAGCCGCGGTCAGCGCGAGACTCGCAACGATCGTGACCAGCCAGGTCGCGAAGCCGATGTGGCGGCGGGCGACCGGCTTCGGCTGGCGCAGCTGGTCGGGGATGCTGCCGGCGGCGAGGAAGGCATGCGCCTTGTAGAGCGAGTGGCCGACCAGGTGCAGCAGCGCCAGGGCGAACAGGCCCAGGCCCAGTTCGAGCAGCATGAAGCCGAGCTGCCCGGTGGTCGACCAGGCCAGCGAGGACTTCACGGCCGTCTGCGTGAGCATCACCAGGGAGGCGATCACCAGGGTGCCCAGCCCGACGATGGCGAGCAGGAACAGCGCGCTGCCCTGGGCAAGCAGGAACTCGCTGGTGCGCAGCACGATGATCGCGCCGCTGTAGACGATGCCCGCGTGCATCAGCGCCGAGACCGGGGTGGGCGCCTCCATGACCTGCAGCAGCCAGCCGTGGAACGGGAACTGCGCGCTCTTGAGGATCGCGGCGAGCACGATCAGGAAGGCCGCGGCGTGCATGCCCAGCGGCATGCCGTCCTGCGCGTTGGCCCACTCGGCGATCGCGCCGAACTGCAGGCTGCCGACCTGCTGGCCGATGAGCACGGTTGCCGCGACCAGGCAGGCATCCGCGCTGCGGCTGAACAAGGATTTCTTGTGCGTGGCCATGACCGCGCGCGGGCGATCCGGGTAGAACAGCAGCAGCTTGTGCAGCGAGAAGCCGGTGAGGATGATCGCGAGCGTGAACAGGGCGAGGTTGGCGGCGATCACGACCAGCAGGAACCAGCCGGCCGTCAGGGCCAGCAGGCGGAAGAAACGGGCTTGCTGCGGGTCGCCATCGAGGTACTTCTCGCTGTAGCGGGCGATCAGGGTCACGACCAGCGCGACCAGCACGGCGAGCGCCATGGTGAGCTGGTCGACCTGGATCGACAGTGCCAGCGCGCCGATGTCGCCGGGCAGGCGCAGGGCGGCGATGGTCAGCGATGCCCGGCTGCCGGCGAGAAAGACGATGGCGGCAGTGACGGCCAGCCCGAGGGCACCTATTGCCGCCCAGCGCACGCGCTGGCGGTAGCGGCGCGCCGCCTCGACGCCTGTGCCGGTGGCGGGGATCGCCGCAGCGAGCAGGAGCAACGGCATCAAGGCGAGCAGGGCGCCGGCAATCGGCCAGTTGGTCAATGTGGTCATGGTGTCCCTCCGGTCAGGCTGGTTGTATCGGGTCCGCCGCGTGGTTGCAGACGGACCCGCCGGCAGGACGAAAGGTAGTGATCCCTGGCCTGGTTCACCAATTCGAATTGCCTAAGTGATCCATTGATAAACGTCTATGTGTTGGTTTTGCTCTGATCTTCGGGGGCAATGATTGATCGCGTCTCATGCCGTTATCGGCATCAATGCTCGCCATGGCGGGCATTGAGCAAGACATGGACGGCGGGGCCTGGCTAGCCCCCATAGGATCTATGTATAGATAATAGTGAATGAATGGGGCGACACATCCCAATGCATTGGTAGGCATTCACGGTGTCGATGCGCGGGCGGACTGGCTCCGGTCGGGACGCGGCAGGGAGGGTTTGAATCGATCTTGTGGTCGCTCTTGCATAGAATCCATTCTATGCAGACGACCAAAAATGGGCAGGAGGGGAATGATGGCGGAAGAGACTCGGCAATCGGAGGCGCGTTACCTGCTTCGGCACGCGACCCTGCGGCAGATCGAGATCGTCGAGGCGGTGGCTCGGCTGGGCAGCTTCACGCGGGCCGCCGAGGAGTTGTATCTCACCCAGCCGACGGTCTCGGCACAGGTGAAGAGTCTCTCCGAGACGGTTGGCATGCCGCTGTTCGAGCAGATCGGTCGCAAGATCTTTCTCACCGATGCCGGCAACCTGGTCGCCCGCGGCTGTCGCGACGTGATCGATGCGCTCTCGAATCTCGAGATGTCTCTCAATGACCTGAAGGGCCTGAAGAAGGGCCGGCTGCGCCTGTCGGTGATAACCACCGCCAAGTATTTCGCGCCGCTGGCGATGGGGGACTTCGCCAAGCAGTTCCCAGACATCGAGATGGAGCTCAAGGTCTCCAACCGCGACACGCTCCTAAAGCGCATCGAGGACAATCTATCGGACCTCTACATCATCGGCCACGTGCCGGACAGCGGGATCGATCTCGAGCTGATTCCCTTCGCCCCCAACCCGCTGGTGGTAATCGCCCACCGCGATCATCCGCTGGCGCGCGAGCGCAATATCCCGATCGAGCGCATCGCCGAGGAGCCGTTCATCATGCGCGAACCGGGATCGGGCATCCGGCACAAGGTCGAGGAGCACTTCGCCCAGCATGGCCTCAAGCTCAGGCAGCGCCTGGTGCTGGAGGGAAACGAGTCGATCAAGCACGCCGTGGTGGGGCAACTGGGGGTTTCGGTGGTCTCCGAGCACGCGCTCAACCTGGAGAGCGAGGCCGGGCCGCTGGTCAAGCTCGATGTCGAGGGCTTCCCGCTCGAGCGCTACTGGAACATCGTCTACCCGCGCGGCAAGGCCCTGTCGGTGATTGCCCGCGAGTTTCTCGCCTTTCTCAAGGAACACGGTGGTGACTACCTAAAGATTGGCTGATCGGCGCCGAAAAAGGGTTGCGGCGGAACGTGCCTGATCGCCTTTTGGCTAAGCCGTCGTGATAAAGTCTCGCCGCCCAAATGCTTGCACCGGGATCTCGCCCCAGACGTGAAAGAAAGCTTCCGCCCCACCCTGATCAAACGGATTGCCCAGAATCCAGACTTCCCGGCGTTCGCGCGCACGGTGCAGGAGGCCTATCGGCTCACCGATGACGAACTGGCCTCGGCCAACGACCTGTCCGCGCTGATCCTGCGCGACCCGGCGCTGACCCACCGCATCCTCCGTCTAGCGAATGCCGCGCACTACCGCCACCTCGGCGGCCAGATCAACACGGTCACCCGGGCGGTGACGGTGTTGGGCTTCGAGGAGGTGCGGCTGGCAGCGCTGGCGCTTTCCCTGTTCGAGCAGATCGAGAACAGGCCACACAGCCGCTTGTTGCAGAGCCGGTTCCTGCAGGCGCTTTACCAGGCGTTCCTTGCCCAGGATCTGACCCGGGAGCTGGGCGGGCTGTCCGCCGAGGAGATGTTCCTCTGTGCCCTGTTCCAGGACTTCGGGGCGCTGCTGGTCTATCTACATGCCCCCGAGCACCTGGCCGAGATCGAGCGGGCCCGCCGAGAGGAGGGGCTCGACGAGGACACCGCTATTCAGAAGGTGGTCGGCGTGCTGCCGGTGGCGCTCGCTCGCGACGTCTGTCGCCAGTGGGGCCTGCCGGAATCCGCGCGGCGCTTTCTCACCACCGCGCGCGCCTCGGGCAAGATCACCCGGCTGACCCCGGAGGCCCGTGCCCTGCGCCTGGCGCAACTGGCGCGCACCGCAGCCGAGGTGATCGCCCGCGGCGATTCCATGGAGGCCATCCGGCGCGACACGCTCGATCTGGCCCGGCGTTGCGAGGTAGAGGCCTCGGTGTTCGAAGACGCCAGTGCCACGGCACGCGACCACATGCTCGAGTACGAGGAGCTGCTGTCGTCTGCCGAGCGGCCCGCCTTCCTACAACGGATGGAGGCCGACCAGGATACGCCCATGCCCGCCGAGGAGTCGGTGGCCAGCGGCCCCGAGCCCGAAGCGCGCTCCGAGCGCCTGATTGCCTGCATCGAGCAGACCACGCAGGCATTGACCGATGAGGAGCCGCTCGGCCAGATCTTCGCTCGCATGCTCGAGGCCATGCACCAAGGCTTGGGTCTGGACCTGGCCGTGCTGCACATGCTCGAGCGCAAGGCCTGGAAACTGGTGCCCCGCCTGGGGCAGGGCGCGTCGTTCGCGGAATTCAAGCCACGCATGACCGTGACGCTCTCGGAGACCAGCCGCGTGGCGCAGGTCTTCCAGTCGGGCGAGGATCGCAGCATCCATCGGCCGAAGATGCCCAGTGACGACATCTTCGACTGGCAGTTCCGGGGTGGCGGCGACGTGGCGATGGTCTACCCGTTGCACGTCAACCGTGCCCCGTTCGGCCTGTTCTACCTCGAGGGCCCGGCCGCGGCCTTCACGGAAGGCAATCTCAACAGCCTGCGCACCCTGCGCAACCAGGCGGCCTTGGCGCTCAAGTCGCGTTCGAAACGGTAACTGGATGCCACGTTATCCGGGCATACCGCCCGGACGCGCGGCGACCAGCCGGTAGAGCGCCGGCAGCACGACCATGTTGAGCAAGGTCGAGGTGGCCAGCCCGCCGAGGATGACCACCGCCATCGGTGCCTGGATCTCGGTGCCGGCCTCGCCCAGCCCCATCGCCAACGGAATCAACGCCAGACCCGCGGTCAGGGCGGTCATCAGGATCGGGGCGAGTCGCTCCATGGAGCCGGTGACCACCGCCTGATCGACATCCATGCCGTCCCGCGCCAATGCCTGGTAACGGCTGATCAAGAGAATGCCGTTGCGGATAGCGATGCCGAACAGGGTGATGAAGCCCACCAGGGCCGCCACCGTGATCGTCCCGCCCATGAACCAGACCGCGGCCACGCCACCGACCAGGGCAAGCGGGATATTGACCATCACCAGCAGTGCCAGCCGTAGCGAGCGGAAGGCCATCTGCAGCAGGAGCAAAATGCCGGCGAGCACGGCCAGCGAGACCCAGCCGATGGTGCGGGTGGCATTGGCCTCGGCCTCGAACTGGCCGCCGTACTCGATCCGGTAGCCCTCGGGCAGGGTCATGTCGGTGCCGACGCGCGCCTGAATGGCCTCGACTGCGCCGCGCAGGTCGCGACCGGCGACATTGGCACTGACCACGAGTCGGCGCTGGGCGTTCTCGCGCAGGATGGTGCCCGGCCCGCGCTCGAACGAGGGGCTGGCCAGTGCCCGCAAGGGCACCATGTCGCCGGTGGCTGTCCTGATCAGGGTATCGCCGACTGCGTGACGATCGTCGCGGGCGTCGTCGTTGAAACGGACCACCAGGTCGAAGCGTCGATTACCCTCGAACACCTCTGAGACGACGCTGCCGCGGTAGGCGGTCTCCACCAGTTGGGCAACTTCCTCCACCGTCATTCCATAGCGGGCGATCGCCTCGCGATCGGCACGCAACCGCAGTTGTGGCACGGCCTGCAGCGGTTCCATGGCCACGTCGACCAGACCATCCACCTCCTTCATGGTGGCTTCGAGTTTACCGCCGAGTTGGCGGAGTTCGGCGAGCGACGGGCCGAAGATCTTCACCGCGATGGCCGCCCGGGTGCCGGAGAGCATGTGATCGATGCGATGCGACAGCGGTTGGCCGATATTGATGTTGACCCCGCGCACGCCATTCAATGCACCGCGCAGTTCGGCCAGGAACGCCTCCTTGCCCTGCGGCAGCTCGCCCAGCGTCACCTCGAGCTCGGAGGCGTTGGGCCCCTGGGTATGGGCATCCAGGGCCGCACGCCCCGTCTTGCGGGCCACGGTTTCTACCTCCTCGAAATCGAGCAGGATGTCCTCGAGCAGTCGGCCGATCGCCGCCGATGTCTCCAGTGAGGTGCCGGGTGGGGCGGTCGCCTTGATGGTGAGACTGCCCTCGTTGAATTCGGGCAGAAACGAGCGACCGAACTGGCTGATCACCAGCAGCGTGGCCACCACCATGATCACCGAGAAACCCAACACGGCCGGTGCGAAGCGCAGGCTGGCGTTCAGGATCGGGGCATAGAGCCGCTTGGCGAAGCGGATCAATGGTGGGTCTTTCTCCTCACCCATGGCCTTGTCCTTCGACAGCAGCCACAGGCTCAAGACGGGCGTCAGTGTCAGCGCCACCAGCAATGAGGCGGCAATGGCGAACAGGTAGGCCAGGCCCAGCGGCTCGAGCAGTCGTCCCTCGACCCCCTGGAGGAAGAACAGCGGGGCGAACACCAGCATGATGATGGCCGTCGAGAAGACCACCGACTGGCGTACCTCCGAGCTGGCCCGATAGACTACGCCGGCCGCCGGGGCAGGATGCTCGCGGCGGGCGTTCTCGCGCAGTCGTCGGTAGATGTTCTCGACGAAGATGATCGCATCGTCGACCAGCGCGCCGATGGCGATGGTCATCCCACCGAGGGTCATGGTGTTGATGCCGATGCCCATCCACTTGAGCCCGATCAGGGCGACCACGAGCGACAGCGGAATGGCGAGCACCGAGATCAGCGTGGTGCGGAAACTGAACAGGAAGGCGAACAGCACCACCACGACGAAGATCGCGCCATCACGAAGGGCCACGGCGACGTTGTCGATCGCACGGGAGATGAAATCCGCCTGGCGGAACAGTCCCGGCTCGAGGTGAATGCCCTCCGGCAGGTCGGCCTTCGCCTGTTGCAGGACCCGACCGATACGCTCGGTCAGTTCGAGGGTGTCGGCGCCGGGTTGCTTGGAGACCGCGACGACAACGCCTGGATCGCCGTTGATCCCGCCATCGCCGATCGGGATGCCCGGGCCCTCGCGCACCTCAGCGACATGGCGGATGCGAATGGGTGCGTCGCCGCGGACGGTGATGACCGCCTCACCGATGTCCGGCGCATGATCCGTGCGACCGAGGAACCGCAGCAAGTAGTCCTGGCCACCTTCGCTGATCCAGCCGCCACCGGCATTCCGGTTTGCCCGGGACGCTGCCTCGCGCACCTGGTCGAGACCAATGCGCATCTCCTGCAGGCGGTCGGGGGAGACCAGCACTTGGTACTCGCGAATGTCGCCGCCGAGCGCCGTGACGTTCGCCACGCCGGGAATGGCGAGCAGTTGGGGCTCGAGCTGCCAGTCTGCAACCTCGCGGGCCAGCATGAGACTGGCACCGTCGGTGGCACGCACGCCGAAAAACTCGATCTCGCCCATGATCGAGGTGATCGGGCCGAGTTGCGGCACGCCGGCGGCTTGGGGCAGGTCGTCGCGGGCCTGGTCGAGACGTTCGGTCACGATCTGCCTCGACTCGAGGATGTCCGTGCCCCATTCGAACTCCACCCAGACGATGGAAAAGCCGGGCACCGATTGCGAACGCAGCCTCCGTACGTCGGTTGCCCCGTTCATCGCCGTCTCGATCGGGAAGCTGACCTGCTGCTCCACCTCCTCGGCGGCCAGGCCCGGTGCCTCGGTCATCACGGTGACCGTCGGCGCGGTGAGGTCGGGGAATACATCGACCGGCACATCGCGTGCCGTGATGACACCGAGGACAAGCAACACGGCGGAGGCGGCCACCACCAGCAGACGGTTCTGCAGTGACCAGCTGATCAATCGGTCCAACATGTTTGTTCTCCGTTACGGTATCTCGGGCCGAATCGTCGGCGTCTCTGGTTTTCGGGTTGGTTCGTAATCAAGGCGCCGGCGCGAAGGCGGGCTTGTTGTCCGTCGAGCGCCTGCAACGCTGAGTACGGGCCAACCCGAAATCCCCTTTCGGGCGGGTCGCCAAGGGCCCATCTGCGGGGTTACCGTCCTTGTGAAGGCCCCGCGCCATTTACGGCGGGTCCCGCCTTGCGCGCGACCCCTTGGCTGTCCCGCAGAGATGCTGCCGATTCGACCCGTGATTCCTTTAGTGGGCGTGGCCGTGGCCGATTTCCTGTTCACCTCGCGAGGCCAGCAGGACGGTGTAGGCGCCCCGCGTGACCACGCGCTCACCCGGTTGCAGTCCGGCGGTGATCGCCACGCGCTCGCCACCGCGGATGCCGGTCTTGACTTGCCGTCGTTCGAAGCGCTCGCCGCCGTGCTGCACGATGACCACCTCGATGCCGTCGTCGTCGAGGATGGCGGATGTCGGCACGACCACGGCCATCTGCCCGGCGCCGGTCGAGAACGCCGCCGACCAGGCCGTGCCGGGGATCAGCTCGCCCTCCGGGTTGGGCACGTC
This sequence comes from Halothiobacillus sp., assembly GCA_016278265.1. Lineage (GTDB taxonomy): Bacteria > Pseudomonadota > Gammaproteobacteria > Halothiobacillales > Halothiobacillaceae > Guyparkeria. The sequence goes on from JADQCE010000001.1 coordinate 638,376, forward strand.
GAAGACCACCGGCACGGTGCCGTTTGCCTCGGTGCGGGTGCCGATGTAGGCGAGTGTTGCACCGGCGAGCGTCTGCCACTGGCTGCCAGCCTGGCGTGCGAGGACGTTGCCGGGACGCTTGATCCGCGCCATGTCGCCGGGGTAGGCCATGGCCTTGAGCCAGACGCGGCTGTCGTCGAGCAGGGTGAACACGGTCTCGTTGGCCTTGACCATTTCGCCCGGTGCGTGCTGGCTGGCTGTGATTACCCCGCTGATCGGGGCGCGCAGGGTGACGACGGCGCCTGCCTGATCACTTTCCCCTTCGAGTTGATCGAGTCGCTTGCGGGCGCGCGCCAGTGCCTGTCGAGCGACGCGGTAATCGGAGTTCGCCTGGTCGAGGCGCTTTTCCGAGACAACCCCATCCTCGTACAGGCCCTGTACGCGATCGCGCTCGGCGCGGGCGAGGGAAACCCGTTCCCGCGCTTCGGTCAGGTCAAGGTCGAGCTGGCTGACGTCCTCGGCACCGCTCAACGGCAGAACACGAGCCAGGACCTCACCGGCCTCGACGCGGTCGCCGGCACGTTTCCACTCGCCGCTTTCGGGCGGAACCAGCTGGCCACTGGCCGGTGTGGCCGCCTCAGCGCTCTGGCCCGGTCGGGGTTCGATGCGCGCGGGCACCGACAGACGCTCGGTGATGTAGTCGCGCAAGACCTGCTGAACGGCAAAGTCCATGCGCCATTGCTGTTCCTTGAGGAACGCGATGTCACCCGCGTCCTCGTCATGTTCGTCCTCATGGCCTTCGGTGCCATGGTCGTGACCATGCCCGTCGTCCGCGGCTCGGGCCTCGCCCGGCGCCGTGACGGTGACATGCCCGGCCTCGATGGTGAGCGCGTCCTCGCCCCTGCCGAGGATCAGGTCTAGCTGGTAGTGCCCCGGTTTCTCGACACGGATCTCCGGCAGGAAGATGCCGTCCCGGGCGATCGTCTCGGCGACGTGTTCCTCGACGTGACCGTCCTCGCGCTCGAATCGATAACGGAGCGGGCCGGACATGACCGGCGAGAAGTCGTTTAGGTAGGTCAGGTGCGTGATGTATTCGCCGGGTTCGCCGGCGGTCGGCGCGGGGAACTCCATGAACAGCTCGAGTTCCCTTGACCAGGTGGTGACCGCGCGCATGGGCGGTTCGTCCATGGCGGCATCCTGGCTTCTCTCCGCGACCTGCTCGCTTTGCTCGTCGGGTTCTGGGGCGCGCTCGTCGAGACAGCCTGACAGGGGAAGACTCAAGGCAGCCGCGAGGGCGAGCCAGAGCCGCCGGTGGGGCATGGCAATCGGGTTCATCGGTCTTGCTCCGGGTAATCGGTCGTGAGCATCAGGCCGGCGGCCAGACGCAGATCAGATTCGTGTTCACGCGCCTCGAGCAGCAGGTCGATATACCGTCGCGTGGCGCGGATGTTGGCCTGGGCCGCATCGATCAGTTCGGTCAAGGTCAGTTCCCCCTGCTCGAAACCCCGGCGGGTCTGCTCGAGCACGGTGTCGGCCGGCCCCAACACGGCGGTGCGATGTTCGTCGATATGCTCGAGTACGCCGGCAAGACGGGCGTGGGAACGTTCCAGCCGGATACCGAGGTCACGTGCGGTGACCTGGCGCTCGGCGTCCTGGCGGATGGCCGCGCCTTGCTTTGCGTCGACGTGACCTCGCCCCTGCGACCAGAGCGGCAATTCGACAGAGAGGCCGATGTGGTTGGTGGCTTCCTTGCGGCCATTGATATAGCCGCGCTCACGCCCCATGCGGACGGTCAGCTCCGGCAGTCGCTCGGCCCGGGCCTGTTTTACCTCGGCGCGTGCAGCAGCCACCTGTTTGGCGGCGGTCCGCAAACTGGGGTGGCGGTCGAGGCGCTCGCGCAAGATGTCGAGTGCCGGGGGCGTTTTCGGTCGGCTCAGCTCGGCCAGGGTGATGGAGGCCTGCTTGTCGATCGCGAGCAGGCCGCGGTAGGAGGCGAGCGCGGCCTTCCGTACCTGGCGGGCCTCGTCGAGTTCGGCCTTGGCCTCGGCATGCAGCAGGTTCAAGCGCAGCCGTTCGCGTTCGGACAGGTCGCCAGCACGGGCGCGGCGGTCCCCGATGTGTGCAAACTGCTGGGTCCATCCCTGCTGGTCCTTGGCCTGCTCGATACGGGCTTGTGCCCATTGCAGCCGATGAAAGGCGAGGGCCGCGCGATGTTCCATGATCAGCGCGTGCTGGAACTGCTGAGCCTCGGCCGCCTCGATGCGCTTGTCGGCGGCGTCGGCGCGGTGACCGATGCGCCCGTCGATCGGCAGGGGCTGTCGGATGGCGTATTCCTTCACCGCCCAGCCGCCCGAACCGTCCTGGATGCCGAGCTCGTCACTGAAGTCGACCTCCAGTTCGGGGTTGGGCCAGCGACCGGCCTCGTCAGCCAGTCCGGCGTATCGGTCACGCTCGGCACGGGCGGCTTTCAGTTCGGGGGCGACGGCTAGTGCCCGTTCGGCACTGCGCTCGAGTGTCCAGTCGGCGGCCAAGGTATTCAAGGGGGCGAGCAGCAACAGGCTACTCACCAGCAATGGACGATGGATGCATCGCACCCAACGCATTCGAGACGTCATCGGCATGACGAACTCCTCTGAATCAACGCCCACGACGGGGCAGTAGCCACCACGTCGATCGTCTCGACGGTTAGGTGGCCCAATCAGGTTCGGGAGTTGTCAGGTCAGGGGAGGGGCGCGTCCGGGTGGACGCAAGTACGGTCGGGAGGGATGAGGGGGGTCGACGCGTGCCGGCGGGCGAACCGCGGCTGGTCGTGGCAGGGCGATCAGCAGCGCCAGTACGAAGAACAGGCCCAGCCCGTCACCGAAGGCCTTGAGCGTGGCGGTCGGTTCGACCTCGACGGCGTCCGCGTGGGGATCGGCGTGTTCGAGGTGCACGACGCCACTACCGGCCTCGTCATGACCGGTGTGAACGTGCCAGGCGCAACACCACAGGCTCTGCAGCGCCACGACCAGGCACAGCAGTCCGACGAGGCGTCGGTGGCGTGCTAGCTGTCGCTGCAGGTTCTGGATCACGTGGTGTTAGGCCTCAATCGGTGGGCAATCGGTGGGCGGATGGCCAGGTAATGGCCAAGCGCGCCCGATCCGTAATGAGCTGGTCGAGGCTACCGGCACGTCCCCCGGGCTGCAAGCGTCGCCGGTGCGCGGGTTACCATGGTGTCTCGATTTAACGACCCAGGACTGAATCTGATGAGTGACATGCCCCCTTGCCCCGAGTGCGGCTCGACCTTCACCTACCACGACGGCACGCTGTTCGTTTGCCCGGAATGCGGGCACGAGTGGTCCGGCGAGGCCCAGGCACCGAACGACGCCGACGAGCCGGCGGCGCGCGATACCAACGGCAATCCGCTGGCCGATGGCGACACCGTGACCGTGATCAAGGATCTCAAGCTCAAGGGTGGCTCCGGTGTCGTGAAGGTGGGCACCAAGGTCAAGAACATCCGTATTGTCGATGGCGACCATGACATCGATTGCAAGGTCGATGGCATTGGGCCGATGAAGTTGAAGTCCGAGTTCGTCAAGAAGGCGTGATCGCCACCCGACCATTTGATCGGGCGATCGCCCACGTGCTCGCCCAAGGGTTCGCCCAAGCTTTCGCCCAGGCGAGATTTCAGACTGGGCCCAGTCAGGGAGGAACGGAATGACTCGACGCCAATCGTTACCCGTCCACGCCATCACGGTCGAGGAGGTCGTCGCTGGTGCCGACCGCCTGGCGCGGATGGTGAGCTCGAGCGGCTATCAACCGGATACCGTGATCGCCGTGGCCCGTGGCGGCTTCATGCCGGCCCGGTTCGTCTGCGATTTCCTGGGCGTCTCACGTTTGATGAGCGTCAAGGTGCAGCATTACGCCGCCGGCGCGCACGCCGGGACCGAGGCGCGGGTCACCGTCCCACTGGGCGGTCCGATCGAGGGCGAGCACGTGCTGGTCGTCGATGACGTCAACGACAGTGGCAAGACCTTGCAGGCCTTGCGCCCGTACCTGGACGACCTGCGGCCGGCCTCGGTTCGTACCGCGGTATTGCATGAAAAGCAGGTGACGGCGTGCCCGGCGGACTTCGTGGCCGAGTCCATCGAGCAATGGCGTTGGATGCTCTACCCCTGGGCGGTAGTCGAGGATGTCGGCCAGTTCCTGCGCGACATGCAGCCCGTGCCGGCAACCCGTAAGGAGGCCATATCCCGGCTGAATGCCGAGCATGGCTTGCGACTGGACGATGCCGAGCTCGACCGCGTGCTGTTCTTTGGCGGCATCCGTCTCGATCAGGACTAGGCGGCGGGGGGCGAAGACTCAGTACGTCACCTCGCGCACCCGTCGGACCCGGTCGGGTGGCCCGATCAATTCGACCAGTCCCTCGTACGTGACCGGCAGTTGGTGGCAGACCGAACCGTCCGCCGTGCACAGGACCGGCGAGTGCCGGCCGCCGTGGCAATGCGAGCACAGGGCAATGAAGCCCGGGCCCTGCGTCTCGAAATGCACGTAGATGCCTCCTCCCTCGAACGCGGTTTCCCGGCGTGCCTTTTCCTTCCACGTGTCGGGCCATTGCGGTGGCGGCACGAAGGCCGGCAGGTAGCGCGCGGTGAGGCTCGGGGTGAGCGCGTCGAGCGCGATGGGCCGGTCTGCAGCCGGGAAGCGGATGGCGAGCGGGGGGAGGGCGTCCGGTGGCCGGCCCCGGTTGTCGATGCGCACCAGGTAGTACAGGTACTGCTCCGGCTGATCGAGCGGCTCGCCGAACGCGGTCAGGCGGTCGGCATCGACACGCGAGACGTGTGAACAGCCGCCGAGAAGGAGGGCCGAGCCGAGCAGTGCGAGCACCGACAGGGGTTTCACAAGTGACGCCTCGCTGGGTGTGGGCGGCCGTTATCCGGAGTTTAGCCACCCAGCCCGCCGGTTGCTGTGAGCACTCCCTGGGTGACCAGGGCGCCGGTGGACAGCAGCAGTCCCGCCCAGGGGATCCAGCGAGGCACGTTCGGCACGTCTTCGGGCTGGCCGCGACGCTTGAGGACGATCAGCGAGGCGTTCACCGTGACGAAGACGGCCAGCATGATCGCGCTGGTGAGGTTCGCCAGGGTCGCCAGTGGCAGGAAGAGTGCCAGTAGCAGGATGGTGGTGGTCACCGCGAGGGTCGCGATGATCGGGGTATGGGTGCGCGGGTGCACGCGTCCCAGCATCGACGGCGCCCCGGCCCGGTCGCGTCCCATGTCCATGAGCAGGCGCGTGGCCATGATGATCTGGCCCAGCGCGCCGTTGACGATGATGAACAGGCTGATCAGTCCCAGCGGCACGCCCGGGTGGCCCATGGCCTCGACCACGGCCACCAGCGGTGCCTGGGCGCCGGCGAGGTCCTCCGGGGCGAGCACGCTGGTCGCGGCGGTGGCCACCAGCGCGTAGACCAGTAGCGAGATCACCACGGCGCTGATGATGGCGCGCGGCATGGTGCGCTTGACGTCGTTTACCTCCTCGGCGAGGTTGGCCATGTCCTCGAAGCCGATGAACGAGTAGAACGCGAGGAACGCGCCCAGGAACAACCCGGTGATCATGCCGAACTCGAGCCCGCTCACCGATTCGGCCAGCCGTGCCGGTGCATCCCCCATCGCCGGGGCGGCCACCCAGACCACGTACCCCAGTCCGACCATGCCCAGTAGCGTGGTGGCGGCCATGAACCAGGCGCTCTCGCGCATGCCCGCGATCGCAATCCCACCCAGTGCCAGGGTGACGATGATCAAGGTCCAGGCGCGGGGCAGGTCGATGAACAGCGAGGCGTAGCGCTCGAAACCGGTCAGGATGGTGGCTCCCGAGACGGTGCCCGTGGCCACCAGTCCCCAGCCGATCGCGATGCACAGCCCGCGTCGGCCAAAGGCCTGGCGGGCGTAGTCGATCGGCCCGCCGGCCTCCGGGACGCGGGCGGTGAGCTCGCTGAATGACAGCGCCGTCAGCGAGGCGACCAGCGCGGCAAGGACGAAGGCAAACGGCGTGAGCAAGCCGGCCGCGCCGGCGACCTCGCCGATCACCACGTAGATGCCCGCGCCCAGGATGGTCCCCAGCCCGTAGAGCGTCAGCAGCACCGGCCCGAGCTCGCGCTGGAGCACGGGTTGCCGTGGGGCCGGGAGGCCCCGAGGGGTGGGCTGGATGTCGTGCCGGCCGGCGGGATCGCGCGTCATGACCCGGAGTGTAGCGCCGTGACGACCCGGTGCCGAACCACAGCAGTGAGCTACCCTTGTTGTCGTTCCGATGCCCGAGACACACGCCCTAAACGTGGAGCCCCTTGCATGCCCCTGTTTCTTTTGATGGTTCCGATCGGCGTCTTGCTGCTTTCCGGCTGCAGTGATCGCTCGCCACCGGCCGCGCTGACCTCGCCGTTCGACACGCAGCAACTGGTGGTGGCTACGCGTAACGGCCCCACGACCCGCTACGTGGGTCGTGACCAGTTTCCGACCGGTCCCGAGCACGATCTGGTTACCGCCTTTGCCGAGAGTCGTGGCTGGTCGGTGGACTGGCGGGTGTTCGAGTCGACCGCGGAGGTGATCGAGGCGTTGGCAACGGGGCGTGCCCATCTCGCCGCGGCCGGACTGACGCATCTGCCGGAGCGGAGCGAACGGTTCGAGCCGGGACTGGTGCACGGCGAGGTGATCCAGCAGGTGGTCTGCCATCGCGACGACCGGCCCTTGCCGGACACGATTAAAGACCTGGCCGGGGTGGATCTGCAGGTGACGGGCGACTCGAGTTATGTCGCGCGGCTGGAAGAGCTGGCGCACACGGTGCCGGATCTGGCCTTTGTCGCCGATCCGTCACGCAGCAGCGAGGTATTGCTGACCCAGGTGGCGACCAGGGAGGTGGGCTGTACCGTCGCCGATTCGTCGATCGTGCGCATGGTGCAGCGGTACTGGCCCCATCTCGAGGTGGCCATGAACCTCGATCAGACCGAATCGGTGGGCTGGTATGCCGCCGCCTCGCGTCCGGATCTGGCCGAGGCCACGCGGGACTGGCGGGGGAGTGATCCCGGCGAGGTGGCCGTCGCGGCGATGCGCGAGCGCTACTACGCGCACATCGGGGAATTCGATTTCGTTGACCTGCGGGCTCTCAATCGCCGGCTCGACGAGCGCCTGCCGCGCTACCTGGACGAGTTCCGGCAGGCCGCGGAGGAAACCGGCCTCTCGGTGGACCTGCTCGCGGCGATGGCCTACCAGGAATCGCACTGGGACCCGCAGGCGACGTCGCCCACCGGGGTCCGCGGCATCATGATGCTAACCCGACCAACTGCGGAATCGCTGGGGGTGAAGGACCGGCTCGATCCGCGCGAGGCCATTCTCGGAGGGGCTCGATACCTCGCCGATCGTCGTGCCCGCTTGCCGGAGGATATCCCCGAGCCGGACCGCACCTACCTGGCCCTGGCCAGTTACAACCTCGGGCGGGCGCACGTGCTGGATGCGCGCCGACTGGCCCGTGAACTTGGTCGCGACCCCGATTCCTGGGCCGAGATGCGTGAGGTGCTGCCATTGAAGGCGGACAAGCGCTACTACCCGCAGACCAAGTACGGTTACGCACGTGGGTATGAATCGGTGCGCTACGTCCGTCGCATCCGCAATTACCGTGACGTGATCGATCAGGCCCTTCCCGATTAACCTCAATGGAAGGGATGGGCGCGCAGGGCGGCGCTTGGCGATTGATCGGTCGTTCCGGTTCCGATTTGCCCGCGGCGACGCCAGGTCGATCCGTGAGCCTTGCGCGTCGATGGGACGAGTGCCGACTGAATTGCCTTGTTACCGATCCGGTTCCATCCTTTTTCGTGAGGCGTCTTTGCGCGTCACGAAAAAGCCCCGGCATGCCGGGGCCTCAACATTCGGGCGTGCGCGCCGATCAGTAGTCGGTTTCTTTCTCGATTTCGTCACCGGCCTCTTCGGCCTTGTCACCCATCTCGTCGGTCGCCTTTTCGATCTCGTCGCCCATTTCTTCCATGGACTCGTCGATTTGCTCGCCAGTCTCTTCGGCGGGACCCTGGTTGTCGTTGTCGGAACAACCGGCGAGGGTCAGGCCCAATGCCATCATCAGGGCGATCAGTGCGTTACGTGCGTTCATGTGTTGCTCTCCTTGTCTGCCGGAACGGTCCGGCGAATGTGTGTCGGACACGAAAATTGAAGGGGCAGTTTCACTGCCACCACCCTTTGGAGCTCGGCAGGACCGACAAGTTCAGAAACCGTCGACATGTCGCACTTCGTCAAGCGAGAGTTGGCCGGGGCGGGGCCAGACGTCGGCGGCCTTTTTGCCGATCGCGACCATGAACGAGATCAGGTGGTCATCGGGGAGATTGATCAGACGGCCGACGGCTTGGAAATCGAAGCCGTCCATGGGGCAGGAGTCGAGCCCCATTTCCCGCGCGGCGAGCATCAGGCTCTGACCCGCGATGCCGCAGCTACGCATCACCTCGTCGCGTTCAACCTGCGGTTGGTCGCGGTAATAAGCGTCGATTGCGCCGGCCATCATCTCGCGCACCTCGGCCGGGGCACCCCGCCAGACCCGCTCGGCCTCGTCCCGCCAGACATCGCGCCGGCCGATGAGGATCACCAGCATCGAGGCGTCCGTGACCTGCGCCTGGTCCCAGGCCACGTCCCGAATCGCCTGGCGGCGGGCAGGGTCGCGCACCACCACGAACCGCCAGTGCTGCAGGTTGAAGGCGGTCGGCGAGTGCATCGCCAGTTCGATCAGTCGGTCCTGTTCGGACTCGGCCAATTGGTGTTCCGGGTCGAACTGCTTGATGGCGCGTCGGGTGGAAATCGCCTCGCTGACTCGCATGCTTTTTCCTCGTGCTGTGGATGTGTCGCGGGAGTATAGGTCCCGAGTCGGTTGTTCGCCGGCCTGGGGTGGGGCTCTAGAGCGAACGGATCAGAACGACTTGCCGCGCAGGGCACGCAGCAGGGCACGGGCTTGCTTGGCCGGCTTGTGATGCGGGTTGAGTTCGCGCTCGGCACGCTGTTGCTCGGCGACCAGTCGGCGCTGCTCGATGCTCTCCGGTGTCTCCCGATAGAGCTTTTCGGCGTCGCTGGCCGCTCCACGCTTGGGATTGAGCGCCTCGACATCGACGACGAACCGCATGCCGGCCTTGCCGATGGTCAGCCGATCGCCGGGACGCACCGATTTGCCGCGCTTGGTCACCGTCTGGCCGTTGAGCTCGATCTTGCCGCCGTCGATGGCCGTCGAGGCCAGTTGGCGGGTCTTGAAGAAACGCGCGGCCCAAAGCCAGGTATCGAGCCGTTGGCTGCCCTGGGCATTCGAAGAGGAGGTGAATTGACGTTTCTTGTCGGTTTTTTTCACGTTAACTGCGGCAATAGCGGCGGCCGGTAGGCTACGATTCGGGTCTAATTCGGACGACGCACGCGTGTCGCCCGCGGTTTTTTCGATGTGGAGGCATCATGCAACTCGAACTGATCAGCTTCAAGCTCTGTCCCTTTGTCCAGCGCTCGGTGATCACCCTCAAGCACAAAGGGGTGCCATTCGACACCACATTCATCCAGCTCAACGATCTGCCGAGTTGGTTTGAGGAGGTGTCGCCGCTGGGGAAGGTGCCGGTGCTCAAGGTCGATGGCGAGGTGCTGTTCGAATCGGCGGTGATCAACGAGTTCCTCGATGAGTCATTCGGTGAGCGCATGTTGTCGGACAATGCCCTCGAGCGCGCCCAGCAGCGGGCCTGGATCGAGCTGGGCTCGGCGGGAATCATGGCGATGTTCGGCGCGATCACCGCCCCGGACGAGTCGGTCAGCAAGGCCAAGCGTGACGAGCTGGCCAAGCTGTTCGGGCACCTGGAGAAGCACTTGGCCAAGAAGCCGCCCGCACCGTTCTTTGCGGGGAACGAGCTCTCGTTGGTGGATACCTCGTTCGCCCCGCTGTTCCAGCGCCTGTTCGCCCTGCCGGAGTCACTGCTCGACTGGAATGCCATCCCGACGGTGATGCGTTGGGGTGAGCGACTGGTCGACGAGTCGATGATCCGCGACTCGCTGCCTGAGGGTTTTGACGAGTTGTTCCCGATGATGCTGAAAAAACAGAACGGCTGGTACGCGCAGCAGTACCTGGCGGACTGAGATTCTGCTTTTCGCCTAGCCCCGCTCGAGGCGGCGGTTGATCCAGGTGCCGGCGCCCGACCCGACCAGGATGCCGGCGCCCACCCACAGGGCAAACCCCTTGCCTTCGCCGATCATCGCCAGTGCGGTGCCGGGGCACACCCCGGTGCCGGCCCAGCCTAGCCCGAACAGTACCGCGCCGACGATCAGTCCACGCTTGAACGGCTTGTGCTGGATCGAGATCGGCTCGCCGGTGTTGCGCGCACGCCAGCCCAGACGCCAGGCAAGCCAGGTCAGAGCGGCACCGATGGCCACGGCCGTGGCGATCACCCACAGCAGGCGCAGGTTCTCGAACAACAGCAGCTCACTGATGATCGCGGGGCTGGTCGCCCCGGCGCGGCTGAGCAGGAAGCCAAAGCCGATGCCAAAGACCAGGAACAGCCGGTTGCGTCGGTTGATCATCGCTTAGACCCCCAGCATCCAGGCGGCGAGTTGGGCGGTGCCCACCGCAACGGCAAAGAAGACGACCGAGGCCACCAGGCTGGCCGGTGCGCCCATCGCGACCCCGGCGATGGTGTGGCCCGAGGTGCAGCCGCCGGCCAGCCGCGCGCCAAAGCCGATCAGCAGGCCGCCGACCAGCCACCAGATCGCCGAGCCGAGCGTGGAGTCCGGCACCAGGGCGGTGTAGAAGCGTCCGAACTCCGCGGCGGTGCCTTGCCAGGCGGGGGCACCATCCGAGAGGGTCGCGATCAGCCCGCCAAGCACGATGCCGACCAGGAACACGATTCGCCAGTCACCTTCCGGATCACGTGCCGAGCCGGGCTTGAGGTAGCCGGCCAGATTGGCAAAACCGGTCGAGCAGGAAAGGGGTTGGTCGGCGAGCCAGCGCTGTGCGAAGGCGAGCAGGCCGATCAGCGCGCCTACCAGCACGGGTGTCCATAGCGGGGAAAAGAGAGCATCGATGAGCGTTGCGAACGTATCCATTGTCGATAAGTGCCATGGTTCCTGAATTGGTGAATCTGGCACCTTAGCGGCGTGGCCGTATCGGCGCCAACAGATGTTTTTTACCCGCCCATAACGACAAACACCCCCGGCGGGCGGGGGTGGCAGGCGTCATTCGAGTGGCACGATGCCCGTTCAGTCGGACCGCTCGTTGCCTTCCCCCTTTTCGGGCAGGGTGATGTTGAGCTCGAACAGTTCGAACTGTTCGTTGTGCTCGACCTCGAACTTCACCGCATCGTCCTCGACGTGGACGTACTTGCGGATCACCTCAAGGATCTCCTTCTGCATTTCGGGCAGGTAGTGTGGCGCGCGGAACTGCCCCTGGCCGCGTTCATGCGCGATCAGGATCTGCAGCCGCTCCTTGGCCATCTTGGCCGACGGATCTTGTGAACGGTTACGAAAGATATCCAGCAATCCCATGGCTTAACCCCGACCGAATAGGCGACCGAGGAACGACTTCTTGTCGGCCTCGATGAAACGCATGGGGCGCTCTTCGCCCATCAGGCGAGCGACGGCGTCGCTGTAGGCCTGACCGGCATCGGTGTTCTCGTCGAGAATCACCGGCCGGCCGGCGTTGGAGGCCTGCAACACGGCGTGGGATTCCGGAATGACACCCAGCAGTGGGACGGCCAGGATCTCGAGCATGTCCTCGACCGAGAGCATCTCGCCGGTGCCAACGCGATCGGGGGCGTAGCGGGTGATCAGCAGGTGCTCCTTGATGGAGGTCTCGCCATCCTTCGCCCGACGCGACTTGCTGGCGAGGATGCCCAGCATGCGGTCGGAGTCGCGCACCGAGGAGATCTCGGGGTTGGAGACCACGATGGCCTCGTCGGCGTAGTACATCGCCAGTTGAGCGCCACGCTCGATGCCGGCCGGCGAATCGCAGACGATGTAATCGAAGCCTTCCTCGCGCAGGTCGTTGAGGACCTTGCCGACGCCTTCCTCGGTCAGCGCATCCTTGTCCTTGGTCTGCGAGGCGGGCAGTACGTAGAGGTTGTCGACTTCCTTGTGGCGGATCAGGGCCTGGTTCAGGCCCGCCTCGCCCTGGATGACGTTGACGATGTCGTAGACCACGCGGCGTTCGACGCCCATGATCAGATCGAGGTTGCGCAGGCCGACATCGAAGTCGATCACCACGGTCTTCTTGCCGGCCATGGCCAGGCCGCTCGAAATGGCGGCGCTGGTCGTCGTCTTGCCAACGCCACCCTTGCCGGAGGTTACCACCAGGACTTTGGACACGGATTGTCTCCCTAAACGCGAAATATTGTTGACGTCATGCCCCGCGGGGCGGGGTCGTCAGGTGAGGCGGACTGTGCCACAAAGGCGGGCCTTTCCCAACGACCGTGAAATTGTTCCATTCGCGCCGCACAAGCGGCCTTCAGTCGAACGGATGGACCATCAGCTGGCCGTCGACCAGTTCCACCACGACGCGCTTGCCCCAGGCCGGATGCCGCGCCAGCTGCTCGCCATCGAGGAAGGTGCCGCAGATGGCGATGATCTCCGGTTCGAAGGACTCGCAGAAGATCCGCGCTTGCGCCTGGTTGCCGGCGCCGGCCGCGGCGGTGCCCTTGAGCGCGCCGTGGATGTAGATCGATCCGTCCGCCACCACGCGTGCCCCGGCACCGACGGTGTTCATCACCACCATGTCCTGTCCCTGGGCATAGAGCTCGGTGCCGGAGCGGACCGGGTAACGCAGGATCATCGGGGCCACCGGGCCGGCCGGGGCAGCCGGCGCCGGCTCAACCGCAGGCACCGGTTCCGCTGCCTCGACGGGCTCCGGTTCGGCGGCGGGTTCGGGGTCGGGCCTGGTTTGGGGCTGAGCCGGTGTGTCGGCAACCGCCTGGTCGTCAAAGACCGGCAGGTCCGCGCCGCGCGCCTGGGTCTTCTGCTGGTCGTTGCCGTGGACCACGCCGACCGGCTCGAGGCGATAGTTGCGCAGCAGGCTCACCAGCGCGGGGAAGTCGATCCACTTGCCGCTGTCGGCGATCGCCGCCAGATCGATCACGCACGGTTGTCGCTCGTCACCGACCCCGGGGTTGCCGAAACGCTCGCTCAGGCTGCGGGTGAGCTTGAGCAGGTGCGTCTCGTAGAGGTGAACATGGGTGAGCGCCAGCGAGCGCTGGTCGATGTCGAGGGCCGGGGCGCCTGTCCTGGGGGCCTTGCGGGTGGTTGCGGTCATTGATGAGCTCGATTTTCGTCCTGACGATGGTAAAGCCATGCCCGCCCTCGCGTGCGCGCTGCCTCCTCCCGGCCGACCGGCCGGTGAGCGACGCTCGGAAGTGTCACAAACGACACAGGGCGAGGCGGAATTCGATGTCTTCGTGGACCTGACGGGGGTGGCCGTTCTCGCGGTCCAGTGTCATGAAACGCACGGTAAAGCGGTGCTTGCCGGCGCTGATTTCCGGGTAACAGACGGTGTCGTCGTCGATCATCACGCGCAACAACTGATAGGGCGTGGCGCTCTCGATGCTCTGCTGGAGGAAGCCTTGGTCGGCGACCACCGACATCGTATCGACGCTGTTGCGGATCAGGCTGATGACCAGCTCGTTGGCCAGGCGGATGTCGGTAAAGGGCTCGAGCCACGCATCGATGTCCTCGCGGCGCTCGGCGTCCGGCAGGCTCAGCCAATAGTGCAGGCCGGGGATGTCGAATTCGCACAGGGCGCCCGGGATCGAGGCGCGCTGGCGCACGGCGTTCAAGAGCTCGTGGCTCTTCAAGTGCGCGCCGGGCTGGGCGTGGTAGCCGTGCAGCGCCTTGATCAGGCCGTTCTGTTGTCCGAGCAGGGCATTGAGCTTGTCGCGATCGACGCCCGGCGAGTCGGGTACGTTCATCAGGCGGGCCTGCTGGCGCTCGAGTTCCTTGATCAACTCGCGCTTGATGTCGATGCGCGAGAGAACGTCGGACGCTTCGAGCAGAAGCAGCACGGTGCAAAGCGTATCGTCCCGCGAGCTGCTCTGCAGGTGATGATCGATGCGGGCGAACAAGTGGTCGAGCCTGAGGCAGGCCCGGATCCGTTCGTTCAGTGGTTGCTCGTAGATTTTCAGAGGTGCGTTCCGATCCATTGGATGCCGATGCGGGTGGAGAGTGAGTCGGCCGTCTCGCGTTAGGGAAATTCTGCACGAATGCCATGCCGCTCTGGCCAAGCGAGCCGTTCGTGATCAAGGCGTGTCGTCGCCGACGTGCCGGTGGCCACGTCAAGACGACGCAACGCCGATGACGGGCGGCTCGTCAGGCCCCGCAGGGCGCGCCTTGAGCCGGACATCTGCTGTGTTGCCGTCCTCGGAAAGGGAATCACCCTTCCGCGTCGGACGGACGCCTTGCATCTGCCCGGCTCAAGGCACGCAGAGCGGTATGCCATTCGTGCAGAGTTTCCCTTGACCATTCTCGGCCTGCTCGCGGGATAACTCAACTCCCGCGAGCACGGGCCGGCACGTGACGGTCAATCCGGCTCGTACCCCAGGATTGGCGCGAGCCATTTCTCGGCCTCGGCGCGGCTCCAGCCCTTGCGGTGTGCGTAGTCGTCAACCTGGTCCGGGCCGATGCGGCCCACACCGAAGTAGCGCGCCTCCGGATGGGCGAGATACCAGCCCGAGACGGCAGCGCCCGGATGCATGGCGTACGAGTCGGTCAATTCCATTCCGATGCGTTCGGGCGCCAGGAGTTCCCACAACAACCCCTTTTCGGTGTGATCCGGGCAGGCAGGGTAGCCGGGGGCCGGGCGGATGCCCTGGTATTTCTCGGCGATCATCTCGTCGTTGGAGAGCTCCTCGTCGGCGGCGTAGCCCCAGAATTCCTTGCGCACGCGCTCGTGCAATTTCTCGGCGAAGGCCTCGGCAAGGCGGTCGGCCAGCGATTGCAGCAGGATCGCGTGGTAGTCGTCGTTCGCCTCCTCGAAGCGCTTGACGTGCGGCTCGATGCCGTGGCCCGTGGTGACGGCGAACCCGCCAATCCAGTCCTTGACCTTGCTGCCCGTCGGCGCGACGAAGTCGGCCAGGCACTGGTTGGGCTTGCCGCCCGAGCGCGGCATCTGCTGGCGGATGTGATGCAGGGTGGTGAGCACGCCCTGACGCTTCTCGTCGGTAAATACCCGGATGTCGTCGTCGATCGACGCAGCCGGCCAGAAACCGTAGACGGCGTTGGCCGTGAGCCACTTCTCCTCGACGATCTGCTTGAGCATCGCCTGGCCGTCCTCATAGAGCTTCCTGGCCTCGGTGCCGACCTTCTCGTCGTCGAGGATGGCCGGGAACTTGCCGAATAGCTGCCAGCTCTGGAAGAACGGCGTCCAGTCGATGCGTTCGATGATCTTTTCGAGCGGGTAGTCCTCGATCACGTGCACGCCCGGCTGCTGCGGTGCGACGGGGGTGTAGTTCTCGAAGTCGACACGCTGGCGATTGTCGCGCGCCTGCTGGATGGAAACGCGTTTGGCTTCCTTCTGGTTGGCAACGCGCCGCTCGACCACCTTGGCGTATCCGGCTTCGACCTCGTCGACGAACGCCTGCTTGTTCTTGCCCAGCAACTTGCTGGCAACGCCCACGGCGCGCGAGGCGTCGAGCACGTGGATCACCGGCTGATCGTAGGAGGGCTTGATCTTGAGGGCGGTGTGCAGCTTAGAGGTGGTCGCCCCGCCGATCATCAGCGGGATATCGAAGCCCTGGCGCTGCATTTCGGCAGCGACATTCGTCATTTCCTCGAGCGACGGGGTGATCAGGCCCGACAGGCCGATCAGGTCCGCGTTTTCCTCGCGGGCAGTGTCCAGGATCTTCTGCGTCGGCACCATCACGCCCAGATCGACGATCTCGAAGCCGTTGCACTGCAGGACCACGCCGACGATGTTCTTGCCGATGTCGTGGACGTCGCCCTTGACCGTGGCCATGACGATCTTGCCCGCCGACTGCACCTGACAGCTTTCCTCTTCCATGTAGGGCAGCAGGTGAGCGACGGCCTTTTTCATCACGCGGGCGGACTTGACGACCTGCGGCAGGAACATCTTGCCGGCCCCGAACAGATCGCCGACGACGTTCATGCCGTCCATCAGCGGGCCTTCGATCACGTGCAACGGCAGCTCGGCGCGCTGGCGCGCCTCCTCGGTGTCCTCGATCACGTACTCGTCGATGCCCTTGACCAGGGAGTGCTCCAGGCGCTTTTCCACCGGCCACTCGCGCCATTCCAGGCTGGGACCGCTGGACTTCTCGCCACCGGAGCCACGGTACTTGTCCGCGAGATCCAGCATTCGGTCGGTGGCATCACTGCGGCGATTGAGCACGATGTCCTCGACCGCCTCGCGCAGTTCGTCGGGGATCTCGTCGACCACGGTGAGCTGGCCGGCGTTGACGATGCCCATGTCCATGCCCGCCCGCGTGGCGTGGTACAGGAACACGCTGTGGATCGCCTCACGCACCCCCTCGTTGCCGCGGAAGGAGAACGACACGTTGGACACGCCCCCGGAAACCAGCGCGTGCGGCAGGTTCTCCTTTATCCAGCGCGTCCCCTCGATGAAGTCGACTGCATAGTTGTTGTGCTCCTCGATGCCCGTGGCGATGGCAAAGATGTTCGGATCGAAGATGATGTCCTCGGCGGGAAAACCGATGCCGAGCAACAGGTCATAGGCCCGCCGGGCGATCTGCTTGCGCCGATCGAGGCTGTCGGCCTGGCCGTCCTCGTCGAAGCCCATCACCACGGCGGCCGCCCCGTAGCGCTGGACGGTGCGCGCCTGTTCGAGGAACGACTCCTCGCCCTCCTTGAGCGAGATCGAGTTGACCACGGCCTTGCCCTGGACGCACTTGAGGCCCGCCTCGATCACCTCGAACTTCGAAGAGTCGATCACGATCGGCACGCGCGAGATGTCCGGCTCGGCGGCGACCAGGTTGAGGAAACGCTGCATCGCCTCGACACCGTCGATCAGGCCCTCGTCCATGTTGATGTCGATCATCTGCGCGCCGTTTTCCACCTGCTGGCGGGCGACGTCCAGCGCCGTGTCGAAGTCGCCCTCCTTGATCAGGCGACGGAATCGCGCCGAGCCGGTGACGTTGGTGCGCTCGCCGATATTCACGAACAGCGAGTCGGGCGTGATGTTGAACGGCTCGAGCCCGGACAGGCGGCAGGCGATCTCTGGCTTGACGGGCTTGCGCGGCGCGACACCGTCGACCCGGCGAGCCATCTCGGCGGTGTGGGCCGGGGTGGTGCCGCAGCAGCCGCCGATAATGTTGAGCAGGCCTGCCTCGGCCCATTCGCCGATCGAGGCGGCCATCGGGTCGGCCTCCAGGTCGTACTCGCCCAGTTCATTGGGCAGGCCGGCGTTGGGGTGGGCGGAGATGAAGTATTCGCTGAGCCGCGAGAGCTCGGCGACGTACTGGCGGAGCAGGTCGGGCCCGAGCGCGCAGTTCAGCCCGATCGACAGCGGCCGGGCGTGGCGCAGGCTGTTGTAAAACGCCTCGGTAGTCTGGCCCGAGAGCGTGCGCCCGGAGGCGTCGGTGATGGTCCCGGAGATCATCACCGGCCAGCGTTGCCCTCGGTCGACGAACAGCTCCTCGAGGGCGAACACCGCCGCCTTGGCGTTGAGCGTGTCGAAGATGGTCTCGATCAGGAAGATATCGACGCCGCCCTCGAGCAAACCTTCCGCCGATTCGCGGTAGGCCTCGACCAGTTCGTCGAAGCTGGTGTTGCGGTAACCGGGATCGTTGACGTCGGGCGAGATCGACGCGGTGCGGTTGGTCGGCCCGAGGATGCCGGCGACGAAACGCGGTTTGTCGGGCGTCTCGGCGGTCTTGGCATCGGCGGCCTGGCGAGCGATCTGCGCGGCGACCACGTTGATCTCCCGCGACAGCTCCTCCATCCGGTAGTCGGCCATCGCGATGCGGGTGGCCGAGAAGGTGTTGGCCTCGATGATGTCCGCGCCGGCATCCAGGTACTGACGATGGATGTCCGCGATCACGTCGGGACGGGTCAGCACCAGCAGGTCGTTGTTGCCCTTGAGGTCCACCGGCCAGTCGGCAAAGCGCTCGCCGCGGAAATCGTCCTCGTTGAGCTCGGCGTTCTGGATCATGGTGCCCATGGCGCCGTCGAGCACCAGGATGCGCTCGCGCATCAGGTCACGAAGCTGGTCGAAAACGGGATGGTCTCGGTCGATCGAAGTCATGGGCGACGCACGGTCCTGGATCGGCCGGGCCGTCGTCCTGCATCGGCGGGGCAGGACGCACGGCTGGCGCGGTGAATTTGAGGGGCGGCAGTATAACGTAGAGCCCCTGCAAGGAGGGGAGGGACGGATCAGTGCTTGCGTGAGTCGCGTTGGGATTGGCGCATGCGCAGAAAACGCTGGGCGCGCCGCCGGCGCTTGTGGATCGAGATGTTGATGCGCCAGACGACGCGGATGACGGTAAAGCCGAGCAGTGAGCTGATGAAGGACAGGGTGAGCAGCCCGACACCCAGCGGCAGCCAGATCGCGGGCAACTGGCTCATGGCATAACCAACGCTCATCTCGCCGGTTGGCGGGGCCAGTTCTGCGCCGGTGAGCATGGCGCCGATCTGGTAGGCGAGCCACAGAAAGGGGGGGATGGTGATGGGATTCGTGGCCCAAACCATCGCCACTGCCAGCGCGATGTTGACCCGCATCGCGATCGCCCCCACGGCCGCGATCAGCATCTGACCCGGCAGCGGAATGAACGCGAGGAATAGGCCGAGCGCCACGCCACCGGAAACCGAGCGGCGGTTCAAGTGCCAGAGGTTCGGGTCGCCGAGGAATTGCGCCACCGGGCGCAGGAACGGTTGGTTGACGATCCGCTGGCGATTGGGTGTCAGTCGACGAAAGAACTTGCGTGGCATTCTGGCCTCGTCAAACGTCGGTGTGCCGGACAGCTAGGGAAATTCTGCACGATTCGATGGCATCTCTGGCTTGTGGGCAAACCCGCAACCCCGTCCGGGCGGGACGCCAAGGACCCCATCTGCGGCGTCGCGAGGTTCGTCCCTGAGCCCTCGCCCTTCGGGCCGGCTTGTGCCGGCCTGATCGGCGTCGTGCCGATCCGGTTCAGCGCTTGACGGCGGAATGCGCCTTGCATCTGGGCCCTTGGCAGCCCCCCCCCAGAGACGCTATCGAATCGTGCAGAGTCCATCTAAGTCGCGGCTCACCGGCGTTGCCTGGAAATGGCAGCGACCGTTGCGCCGCACCATTCATAGACTCTTGAGCACGTCGCGCACCTTGCGACTCAGCGCCATGTAGTCGCGCTTTTCCTCGTCGGACAGTTCACCGATCACCCGGTGACGAAAGCGGGCTAGCGCCGTGTCGGCCGCCTCGATGCGCGCATGGGCGTCGGGCTTGAGCCAGATCGTCTTGGCTCGACGGTCGAATTCGGAGATCCGCCGCTCGATCCAGTCACCCTTTTCCAGGCCATCGAGCAGCTTGACCAGCGTGGGTCCTTCGATGGCCAGTTCGCCGGCGAGTTCCTTCTGCGTGCGGCCTTCGCCCTCGTCACGCAGCATGCGCAAGACGGCCCAGGCCGACGCGGTCAGGTCGAATTGGCTCAGGGTCTCGTTGACCTGCACGCGCCACAGCCTGGAGACGTCAAATACCAGGCGAGTGATCTCGTCCTCGTGTTGCTGGGCCGGGTCGGAAGATTGGGTCATGGGCTGGTGCCGGCTGTCATGGGAATCAAACATTCGTATGGTCGCATTACTCGGGCGTCTTGGCTATCCCGCCCGTATGAGCCGAGGTGGAGAGCGACCGTTGGTCGTCGATGTCGATGCAGGCCGGCGCGGGCGGGCCGCGGCGCTTTTCAGGCCGGGTGGATAGATTGCCGCTGCAGGGCGTTTGCGATACCATTCGGCCCTTGAAACGGGGCCATCGGTCCACCATCAACCTCCTCTCGATATGGTTCGTTAATGACCAAGTTCGTCTTCGTTACCGGTGGGGTCGTCTCGTCACTGGGCAAGGGAATCGCCGCCGCCTCGCTGGGTGCGCTGCTCGAATCGCGTGGCCTGCGCGTCACGCTGATGAAGCTCGATCCCTACATCAACGTCGACCCCGGAACGATGAGCCCTTTCCAGCATGGTGAGGTGTTCGTCACCGACGACGGTGCGGAGACGGATCTCGATCTGGGTCATTACGAGCGGTTCGTGCGCTCCCCGGTGGGTCGGCGCAACAATTTCACCACCGGGCGGGTCTACGAGACCGTTATCCGCCGTGAGCGCCGTGGCGACTACCTGGGCGGTACCGTCCAGGTCATCCCGCACGTCACCGACGAGATCAAGCGCCGGGTGGTCGAGGGCTCCAAGGGTTACGACGTCGCCTTGATCGAGATCGGCGGCACCGTCGGTGACATCGAGTCACTGCCGTTCCTCGAGGCGATCCGGCAGCTGGGCGTGGAGATGGGCCGCGATCGCGCCATCTTCATGCACCTGACGCTGGTGCCGTACATCAAGGCGGCCGGTGAGGTAAAGACCAAGCCGACGCAGCACTCCGTCAAGGAGCTGCGCTCGATCGGTATCCAGCCCGACATCCTGGTCTGCCGCGCCGAGGTGCCGCTGCCGGAAGAGGAGCGGCGCAAGATCGCCCTGTTCACCAACGTCGAGCACGACGCGGTGATCTCCGCGATCGACGCGGACACGATCTATCGCATCCCGCGCCTGCTGCATGCTCAGAATCTCGACGAGACGGTGCTCAGGAAATTGCATATGAGCGCCGGCCCGGCGGATCTTACCGAGTGGGACCGCGTGGTCGAGGCGCAGACCAAGCCCGATCGCATCGTCGATATCGCCATGGTGGGCAAGTACGTCGACCTCGTGGATGCCTACAAGAGCGTCAACGAGGCGTTGCTGCACGCCGGCATTCAGACCCGAACACGGGTCAATATCCATTACTTGGATTCCGAATCGTTCGAGCACGACGGCGTGGCCCGACTCGAGGGCATGGACGCGATCCTGGTGCCCGGCGGCTTCGGTTCGCGTGGGGTGGAGGGCAAGATCGCCGCGGTCCGCTACGCACGCGAGTCCGGCAAGCCGTATCTGGGCATCTGCCTCGGTATGCAGGTGGCCGTGATCGAGTACGCCCGCCACGTCGCCGGCCTCGAGGGTGCGCACTCGACCGAATTCGATCGCGAAACGGAGAACCCGGTGATCGCGCTGATCACCGAATGGCGCGACGAGGAGGGCAACCTCATCGAGCGCGGCGAGGACGTGGACATGGGCGGCACGATGCGCCTGGGCGCGCAACGCTGCCGCATCCAGCCGGGTACGCTGGCACACCGCATCTACGGTCAGGATGAAATCAGCGAGCGTCATCGTCACCGCTACGAGTTCAACAACGGCTTTCAAAAGCCCCTGACGGACGCCGGCATGGTGTTCGCCGGCTGGTCGGCGGAGAACGAACTGGTCGAGACGGTCGAGTTGCCGGATCACCCGTTCTTCTTCGCCTGTCAGTTCCACCCGGAATTCCGCTCCACGCCGCGCGACGGCCATCCGCTGTTCGTCGCCTTTGTCAACGCGGCCCATGCCCAGCGAGTGGGTAAGGCCGACGCCCTGGACGACGCATAACGATGAAGCTCTTGGATTTTGAGGTCGGACTGGACCAGCCGCTATTCCTGATCGCCGGCCCCTGCGTGATCGAGTCGGCCGACCTGGCGCAGGAAACGGCCGGCCGCCTGAAGGAGATGGCAGAAACCGCCGGCATCCGGCTGATTTACAAGAGTTCCTTTGATAAGGCGAACCGCTCCTCCACGGAAAGCTTCCGCGGGCCGGGGTTGGAGAAGGGCTTGGCGATCCTCGAGGACGTAAAGCGCGAATTCGGACTGCCGATACTCACCGACGTCCACGAAGACACGCCGCTCGAGGAAGTTGCTTCGGTGGTCGACGTGCTGCAGACGCCCGCGTTCCTCTGCCGTCAGACCAACTTCATCCAGAACGTCGCCCGCCAGGGCAAGCCGGTCAATATCAAGAAGGGCCAATTCCTCGCGCCCTGGGACATGGCCAACGTGGTCGAGAAGGCCCGGGCGGTCGGCAACGACCAGGTGATGGTCTGCGAGCGCGGCGTGTCCTTCGGTTACAACACACTGGTTTCCGACATGCGCGGTCTGGCGATCATGCGCCAGACGGGCGCGCCGGTGGTCTTCGATGCCACCCACTCGGTCCAGCAGCCGGGCGGGCAAGGCAAGGCCTCGGGCGGCCAGCGCGAATTCGTGCCGGTGCTTGCGCGTGCCGCGGTAGCGGCGGGTGTGTCAGGCCTGTTCATGGAGACCCACCCGGACCCGGCCAAGGCGCTCTCCGACGGGCCGAACGCTTGGCCGCTCGACGAAATGGCCGACCTGCTGCTGACGCTCACCACGCTCGATCGCACGGTCAAGGCCTCGGGTTTCCCGGAAAACGCGCTGCTGGGCCTGACGGACTGAGCTGGAAACGCCGGCCCCCAGGTAAACAAGGCCGTCCGATTAAACGAATCCCGAGCCGGGCGCGGCAAGGCGCCGGTTCGCAACCGATCCAAACCGAACACAAAGTCAGGAGAACACTGCATGGCAGCCATTGAGCGAGTGCACGCACGCGAAGTCATCGATTCACGCGGCAACCCGACCGTCGAGGCCGAGGTTCATCTGGCCGGCGGCATCGTGGGCCGAGCGATCGTACCCTCCGGCGCCTCCACCGGCGCTCGCGAGGCGATCGAGCTGCGTGACGGCGACAAGAGCCGTTTCCTCGGCAAGGGCGTGACCCGTGCGGTCGCCAACGTCAACGGCGAGATCAATGACGCCGTCACGGGCATGAACGTGCACTCGCTGGCCGACATCGACAACAAGATGATCGAGCTCGACGGCACCGAGAACAAGTCGCGTCTGGGTGCGAACGCCATCCTCGCCGTCTCGCTGGCGGCGGCCCAGGCGGGCGCGCTCGAGCGTGGCGAGCCGCTGTTCTCCTACCTCGGTGGTGAGGCGGCGGTGACCCTACCGGTACCGATGATGAACATCATCAACGGTGGCGAGCACGCCGACAACTCCATCGACATGCAGGAGTTCATGATCATCCCGGCCGGCGCGCCGAACTTCTCCGAAGCGCTACGCTACGGCGTCGAGGTGTTCCACGCCCTCAAGCAGGTGCTCGCCGCGCGGGGTCTGTCGACAGCGGTCGGTGACGAGGGAGGCTTCGCCCCGGACCTGCCGTCCAACGAGGCGGCGATCGAGGCGATCATGGAAGCGATCGAGAAGGCCGGCTACACCCCGGGCAAGGACATCTTCCTCGGCCTGGACGCGGCAAGCTCCGAGTACGTCAAGGACGGCAAGTACGTCCTGACCGGCGAGAACCGCACCCTGGATGCGGCCGGCATGGTCGATCTGCTGGCCGAGTGGGTCGATAAATACCCGATCCTCTCGATCGAGGACGGCATGGCCGAGGACGACTGGGACGGCTGGGCACTGCTCACCGAGCGACTGGGCGACAAGTGCCAGCTGGTTGGCGATGACCTGTTCGTCACCAACGAGAAGATCCTGCGCGAAGGCATCGAGCGCAAGGTTGCCAACTCCATGCTGGTCAAGGTCAACCAGATTGGCACGCTGACCGAGACGCTCGCGGCCATGCGCCTGGCGCAGGAGAACGGTTACACCAATGTCGTCTCCCACCGCTCGGGCGAGACCGAGGACACCACAATCGCCGATCTGGCCGTGGCGACCAACGCCGGTCAGATCAAGACCGGCTCGCTGTCACGTTCGGATCGGATCGCCAAGTACAACCAGCTGCTGCGTATTGAGGAGCGTCTGGGCGACAAGGCGCGGTTTCCGGGTCGGGCGGCCTTCGGTCAGTAAGGCATCCGCCTTGGCTTTCGGGACACACTGACCCCATGCTTCTCACTCCATCGATGCGGTGCAGCGACTCCTCTCGGATCGTCGTGAAGGCTGCGCCGTCGACGGATTGGCCGAGCGTCTCGTGCGGCTGCTGACCGTCATCGTCGTGTTGATGGTTGCCGGCCTTCAGTGGCGGGTCTGGTTCAGCGAGGCCTCCGTCGGCGAGGTGAACGCAAAGCAGGAGCGTCTGGCCACCCTGCAGGCCGAGCAGACCCGACTCGAACGGCGTAACGAGACCCTGGCTGCCGAAGTGGGCAGCCTGCGCGAGGGCATGGATGCCGTCGAGGCACAGGCGCGCCTGACGCTGGGTCTGGTGCGCGAGGACGAGCGTTTCTACCAGGTGGTCGAAGCCGTTCGCCCCGATACCATTACCCCGCCCGCGGTCGACCCGACCCGCGTGACATCTCCCGCGATCGGCGAATGATTCACTGATGAGTCGCTCACGGTCGTGGCGTTTCCCCGTGTTCGTGGGCATTTGCTCGCTGTCAGGTGGGGCAGGGCGGTGAGCGTCTCTGCCATCGCCTTGCCGCCTGCCGCGGCGACCCCGGCCGAGGCCGGACGCTGGTGGCTGGTGGTGCCTGCTGCCGGTTTCGGCCGTCGCATGGGCAGCGAGACGCCCAAGCAGTATCTGAGCCTGGGCGAGCGTTCCGTGCTGGAGGTGACCCTGTCGCGATTTGCCGATCTGCCCGGCTTGGCTGGTGTGGTGCTGGTCACCGGCGACGAGGTTCCCGACGGTGCGCTGGAAGCGCTGCACCTCGCCGATGTCCCGATTCATCGCGTCGACGGTGGTGCCAGCCGGGCGTTGAGCGTGCGCAATGGGTTGGCCCTGTTTCGCGATCGATGGGCAAGCCTCTCGCCCGGACAACGACACGAGCCGACCGATGGGCTGGGCGAATGGGTGATGGTGCATGACGCCGCGCGGCCCTGCGTGGCGCCGGCGGACCTGCGCCGTCTGCTGGCGGCCGCTCGGTACCCCGACGGCGCGCTGCTGACCGCGCCAGTCCGTGACACTATCAAGCGGGTGGATGCCACTGGGCGAGTGATCGAGACCGTTGACCGTCGTGTCCTGCGCCACGCCTTGACGCCACAGTTGTTCCCGGTGGGCGTGCTGCTCGAGGCGATCGAGCAGGGTCTGGCGGGCGGGGCGGAGATTACCGACGAGGCTTCCGCACTCGAACGACTGGGACTGTCACCGCTGGCCGTGGATGCCGGCACGGACAACCTCAAGATCACCCACCCGGAGGATCTCGGCATCGCCCGGACAATCCTTCGCCGACAGGGAGTGCTCGATGATTGATCCCTCCTCGCTGCGTATCGGGCACGGTTTCGACGTGCATGCCTTCGAGCCGGGCGATCATCTGTGGATCGGCGGTTGCCGCATTCCCTTCGATCGGGGCTTTCGGGCGCATTCCGACGGCGACGTCCTGCTGCATGCGATCTGCGATGCCTTGCTCGGTGGGGCCGGGCTTGGCGACATCGGCAGGCACTTTCCGGACACGGACCCGGCCTGGGCGGGGGCCGACAGCCGCGACCTGCTGCGCCGGGTGGTCAATCTGCTCGAGCGGGGTGGCTGGCAGCTGGTCAATGTCGATGCGACCGTGATTGCCCAGGCGCCCAGGCTCGCGCCCTGGATCACGCCGATGCGCGAGTCGATCGCGGCGGCCGGCGGCTGGTCCACCGATCAGGTGAATGTCAAGGCAACGACCTCGGAGAAACTGGGTTTTACCGGACGGGGTGAAGGCATCGCCGCCGAGGCAGTGGTCATGCTCTCGCGCACGCCGCGGGCGGATTGATTTATGGGGGGCGGCCAAGTAGTCTTGTCGCCCGTTTCCCGGGGCGGTTCGCGCAATTCGCGTGAGCGCCTGCCGGGGCAACCGATTTCGACATTTAGCTCTCGTACATTTCAAGTGGAACCATCGGATGCGTAAACCGATCGTCGTAGGAAACTGGAAGCTCAATGGCACGTTGGCCGACAATGAGTCGCTGGTGCTGGGGATGCTCGACGGCATGCCGCCGCTCGAAGGCGTCGACGTTGCCGTCTGCCCGCCGTTCGTTTTTGTGCCGCAGGTGGCCCGTCTCGCCGATTCGACCGCGCTGGCTGTGGGCGCGCAGAACTGTTCCGAACACGACAATGGCGCGTTTACCGGCGAAGTCGCGGCACCGATGCTGGCTGACGTGGGGGCGCGGTACGTGATCCTCGGTCACTCCGAGCGCCGCGCCATGTACGGCGAGACCGACGAGATCGTCAGCGCCAAGGTCAAGGCCGCGCTGGCCGCCGGACTGACGCCGATTCTCTGCGTCGGTGAGACGCTCGAAGAACGTGAGGCCGACGAGACCGAGGCGGTGGTGCGTCGCCAGCTGGCCGCGGTGATCAGCGGCAACGGCATCCAGGCCTTCGATCGGATCGTGATCGCCTACGAGCCCGTCTGGGCGATCGGCACCGGGCGGACGGCCTCGCCGGAGCAGGCGCAGGACGTCCACGCGTTCATCCGCGGGCAGTTGGCGGATCACGATGCCGGCATCGCGCAGTCGGTACGCATTCAGTATGGCGGCTCGATGAAGCCCGGCAACGCGGCCGATCTGCTCGCGCAGCCGGACATCGACGGCGGCCTGATCGGCGGGGCGTCGCTCAAGGCCGAGGACTTTCTGGGAATCTGCCGCGCCGCGGCGGACACGGTAGGTAAGCAATGACCACATTCGTAATCATCATCCACGTGCTGCTGGGTCTGTCCCTGATCGGGCTTGTGTTGATTCAGCATGGCAAGGGCGCGGATGCCGGCGCGGCGTTCGGTTCGGGCGCGTCTGGCACCGTTCACGGGGCGCGTGGGCCAGCAAACACCCTGCAGAAGGTGACGGGGTGGATCGTCGTGGCCTTTTTTGGCACCAGTTTGTTGCTCGCCTACGTGATTAACACTTCCCAGGAGCCCTCGAGCGTGGTAGATTCTGCACCCGTTTCCGAGAGCGGAAACGCGCCAGGGCAAGTCGGACGCACCCCGTCCGACAAGCCGGCAGGCACGCCGACCGACGTCCCATCCCCGAACTCGGCGGCACCCTCTGGGCAGGAAGACGGCAGCACCCAATCGCCGTCAGACGTGCCCGGACAGTAACGGCGGGCAATCGCCGTTGCGGCCGGATCAAGCGATGATCCGGTTGACAACCAAAGCGGACGTGGTGGAACTGGTAGACACGCTATCTTGAGGGGGTAGTGGCGAAAGCCGTGTGGGTTCGAGTCCCACCGTCCGCACCAAACACACTTTTCCGGTTCGATTGGCTATTCTTGTACGTTGCCGTGGTGATTTCCCCCGGTGCGCGCAAGGCGGTCGAACGCGCAGAAAAAACCGGTCGGGATCGACCCGGCCGGGTTTCGAGCAAGAGGGTGTCAGATGCTTGAAGGCTACATTCCCATCCTGATCTTCTTCGGTGTGGCCACCCTGTTCTCCCTGGGGCTCCTGGTCATTGGTCAGGTGTTGGCACCCAATCGGCCGGATGCGGCCAAGCTGGATGCGTACGAATGCGGTTTCGCGCCTTTCGAGGACGCGCGCATGAAGTTCGACATCCGCTACTACCTGGTCGCCATCCTGTTCATCATCTTCGATCTGGAGATCGCCTTTCTGTTCCCCTGGGCCGTTGCGCTCGAGGACATCGGCGGCTTCGGGCTCGCGGCCATGGCCATTTTCCTGGGCGTGCTCGTGATCGGCTTTATTTACGAGTGGAAGAAGGGGGCGCTGGAATGGGAGTAGAAGGCGTTCTGGAGAAGGGCTTTGTCACCACGTCGGCCGACAAGCTGATCAACTGGGCGCGCACCGGCTCGCTCTGGCCGATGACCTTCGGTCTGGCCTGCTGTGCCGTCGAGATGATGCACGCCGGCGCGGCCCGTTACGACCTGGACCGCTTCGGCGTGGTGTTCCGCCCGAGTCCCCGTCAGTCCGACGTGATGATCGTGGCCGGCACCCTGGTCAACAAGATGGCGCCGGCCTTGCGCAAGGTCTACGACCAGATGGCCGAGCCGCGCTGGGTGATTTCCATGGGGTCCTGCGCCAACGGTGGCGGCTACTACCATTACTCCTACTCGGTGGTGCGTGGCTGTGATCGGATCGTGCCGGTCGACATCTACGTGCCCGGGTGCCCGCCGACGGCGGAAGCGCTCTTGTACGGGATCATCCAGTTGCAGAACAAGATCCGTCGCACCAACACCATTGCGCGTGCCTGACGGGTACCGGCAAGCACAGGGGTAGCCTCATCCATGAACCTGCAAACGGCCCTAAAGGAAACCATCGGCGAATACATCGTCGATCAGACCTTCGATCGCGGTGAGCTCACCATCCAGGTCGAGGCCAAGCATTGGCGCGAGGTCGCCGAGCGTCTCGAGTCGAGCGAGGCCACGCGTTTCGAGCAGTGCGTCGACCTGTGCGGCATCGACTACCTCGAGTACGGTCGCGACGAGTGGGCCGGCGAAGAGACGGTTTCCTACACCGGTTACAGCCGTGCCGTCGAGCCGAACACCAGCGGCTGGCTCAAGTTCGGCGACGAGCCGGATTTGGGTGATCTGGGCCGTCCGCGCTTTGCCGTGGTCGCCCACCTGCTGTCGTACACCCACAACTGGCGCCTGCGTGTGCGGGTTTATTGCCCGGACGACGAGGCCCCGGTGGTGCCGTCCGTCGTCTCGGTATGGGCGGGCCTGAACTGGTTCGAGCGCGAGGCATTCGACCTGTTTGGCATCCTGTTCGACGGCCACCCGGACCTGCGTCGAATCCTGACCGACTACGGCTTTGTCGGCCACCCGTTCCGCAAGGACTTCCCGCTGATCGGGCATGTCGAGGTGCGCTACGACGACGAGAAGCAGCGGGTGATCTACGAGCCGGTGTCGATCGAGCCTCGGGTGCTGGTGCCGAAGGTGCACCGCGACGACAGCCGCTACATTGACCTCGACGAGGGCTGATAGATGCCGGAAATCGCCAACTACACCCTGAATTTCGGTCCCCAGCATCCGTCGGCCCACGGCGTGCTGCGCCTGGTGCTCGAGATGGACGGCGAGACCGTCGTCCGCGCCGACCCGCATATCGGGCTGCTGCACCGAGCGACCGAGAAGCTTGCCGAGAGCAAGCCCTACAACCAGTCGATTGGTTACATGGACCGGCTCGACTACGTCTCGATGATGTGTAACGAGCATGCCTACGTGCGTGCCATCGAGCAGTTGCTGGATCTCGAGATCCCCGAACGCGCCCAGTACATCCGGGTGATGTTCGACGAGATTACCCGCATCCTGAACCACCTGCTGTGGCTGGGCGCACACGCGCTCGATATCGGTGCCATGGCGGTGTTTCTTTACGCCTTCCGTGAGCGCGAGGATCTGATGGACTGCTACGAGGCAGTCTCGGGTGCTCGCCTGCACGCTACTTACTATCGCCCGGGTGGCGTGGCACGTGACCTGCCGGACTCGATGCCCAAGTACCAGGCATCCAAGTGGCACAGCGAGCGCGAAGTCAAGCGAATGAACGAGCCGCGCCAGGGCTCGCTGCTCGACTTTCTCGAGGACTTCACGGAGCGCTTCCCGAAATACGTCGACGAGTACGAGACCCTGCTGACCGACAACCGCATCTGGAAGCAGCGCACCGTCGACATCGGCATCGTGTCCAAGGAGCGCGCGCTGCAGATGGGCTTTACCGGCCCGATGCTGCGCGGTTCGGGCGTCGAGTGGGATCTCCGCAAGCACCAGCCCTACGCGGTGTACGATCAGCTCGACTTTGACATCCCGGTGGGCAAGAACGGCGATTGCTACGACCGTTACCTGGTGCGCGTCGAGGAAATGCGGCAGTCCAATCGCATCATCCGCCAGTGCATCGACTGGTTGCGCAAGAACCCGGGTCCGGTGATGGCCGATGACCACAAGGTCGTCCCGCCGCGCCGCGAGGAGATCAAGGCGGACATGGAATCGCTGATTCACCACTTCAAGCTGTTCACGGAGGGGTATACCCTGCCGCGCGGCGAGGCCTACGCCGCCGTGGAACACCCGAAGGGCGAATTCGGGATCTACCTGGTGTCCGACGGGGCCAACAAGCCGTACCGTCTCAAGATTCGTGCGCCGGGCTTTGCCCACCTGTCGGGTCTCGACGAGATGTCACGCGGGCACATGCTGGCCGACGTCGTGGCGATCCTCGGCACCCAGGACATCGTATTCGGAGAGGTCGACCGCTGATGACCGAGAGCAAACTCCACCTGCTGACCGATCACAGCCGCGAGGAAATCGACGGCTGGCTCGCGCGCTACCCCGAGGACCAGAAGCAGTCGGCCTCGCTGGCCGCGCTGCGAATTGCGCAGCACCAGAACGACGGTCACGTCACCGTCGATCTGATGGACGCGATCGCCGAGTACCTCGGGATGGAGCCGATCTCGGTCTACGAGGTCGCCTCGTTTTACTCCATGATCGAGACCAAGCCCTGCGGGCGTCATCACGTCTCGGTCTGCACCAACATTGCCTGCTCGCTGATGGGATCCGACGAGATCGTCGATCATTGCGAGAAAAAGCTCGGCATCAAGACCGGCGAGTCGACGCCCGACGGCCGGATCCTGTTGAAGCAGGAAGAGGAATGCCTGGCGGCCTGCGGCGGGGGTCCGATGATGCAGGTCGATCACGTTTACTACGAGAATCTGACGCCCGAGAGGGTCGATGAAATTCTCGACAAGCTGGATTGACGCCATGAGTTTCAATTACGTCAGTCACACCCCGGTCTGCTTCGCCACGCTCGAGCACGAGCAGCCGTGGTCGTTGGAGGCCTACATTGCCTCGGGCGGCTACCAGGCCTGGAAGAAGATCCTCGAGGAAAAGACCGACCCGGCGCTGATCATCGAGGAGGTCAAGACCTCGAACCTGCGTGGTCGCGGCGGTGCAGGCTTCCCGACCGGACTCAAGTGGTCGTTCATGCCGCGCAACGCCCCGGGGCAGAAGTACATCGTCTGCAACTCGGACGAGTCCGAGCCGGGCACCTTCAAGGATCGCCAGATCCTCATGAACAACCCGCATGCACTGGTCGAGGGCATGGCGATTGCCGGTTATTCGATCGGCGCAACCAAGGGCTACAACTACATGCGTGGCGAGTTCTCGGACCTGGTGTTCGAGCGCTTCGAGCAGGCCGTGCGTGAGGCCTACGAGTACGGCGTGCTGGGCGAGAACATCCAGGGGTCCGGCATCGACTTCGACCTCTACGGTTCCCTGGGCGCCGGCGCCTACATCTGTGGCGAGGAAACCGCCTTGCTGGAATCGCTGGAAGGCAAGAAGGGCCAGCCGCGCTTCAAGCCGCCGTTCCCGGCCAACTTTGGCCTGTACGGTCGGCCGACCACGGTCAACAATACCGAGACGCTGTCCTCGGTACCGGCGATCATGCGCAACGGCGGTCAGTGGTTCGCCGATCTGGGTGTGCCCAACAGTGGCGGCGTGAAGATCTGGTCGGTATCGGGCCACGTCAACAAGCCGGGCGTGTTCGAGATCCCGATGGGCACGCCGTTTGCCGACCTGCTGGAAATGGCCGGCGGCATGCGCGGTGGCAAGAAGTGCAAGGCCGTGATCCCGGGCGGCACCTCGTCGCCGGTGATCCCGGGCGGGATCATGCTCGAGACCAAGATGGACTACGACTCGATTGCCAAGTCGGGCACGTTCCTGGGCTCGGGCGGGTTGATCGTCATGGATGAAGACACCTGCATGGTCAAGGCGCTGCGTCGCGTGGCGCAGTTCTATTACAAGGAATCCTGTGGCCAGTGCACGCCGTGCCGTGAAGGCACCGGCTGGCTGTACCGCATGCTCAACCGGATCATCGACGGCAAGGGCACGCTCGAGGATCTCGACCGTCTCGACGACGTGGCCAGTAAGATCGAGGGGCGCACCATCTGCGCCTTCGGCGATGCCGCTGCCACGCCGGTTCGGAGCTTTATCAAGCACTTCCGACCGGAGTTCGAGTACTACATCAAGCACGGCCACAGCATGGTCGACCGCGCATCCCAGGCGGCCTAAGGCCGGCCGTGCAATCAGGTTTCCAGGTATGAGTGACGAGCAGATTACCTTTGAAGTCGACGGCATGACCCTCCAGGGCAACCCGGGGGACATGCTGATCGAGGTGACGGACAAGGCCGGGATCAACATCCCGCGCTTCTGTTATCACCGCAAGCTGTCGATCGCGGCCAACTGCCGCATGTGCCTGGTGGAGGTCGAGCGCGCGCCCAAGCCGCTGCCTGCCTGTTCGACACCGATTTCCGAAGGCATGAAGGTCTCCACGCGCAGCCCCAAGGCGATCAACGCCCAGCGCTCGACCATGGAGTTCCTGCTGATCAACCACCCGCTCGATTGCCCGATCTGCGATCAGGGCGGCGAGTGCGAGCTCCAGGACGTGGCCATGGGCTACGGCGAGGGCGTCGGTCAGTACTCCGAGGCCAAGCGTGTGGTCAAGGACAAGGACATCGGTCCGCTGATCGCCACCGACATGACCCGCTGCATCCACTGCACCCGCTGCGTGCGTTTCGGCGAGGAGATCGCGGGCCTCAAGGAACTGGGCGCGACCGGTCGTACCGACCAGATGGAGATCGGTACCTACATCTCCAAGAGCGTCACCTCCGAGCTGTCGGGCAACGTCATCGACCTGTGCCCGGTCGGTGCGCTGACGGCCAAGCCGTCGCGTTACACGCACCGCCCCTGGGAGCTGGTGCAGCACAAGCACTTGTCCACGCACGATGCCTTCGGTTCCAATCTCTACATCCACACCCGCGAAGGGCGGGTGATGCGCACCGTTCCCCGTGAAAACGATGCGGTCAACGAGACCTGGATCGCCGACCGCGATCGTTACGCCTACACGGGCCTGTTCACCGACGATCGCCTGACCCGCCCAATGGTCAAGCGCGACGGTGAGTGGGTCGCGGTAAGCTGGGAAGAGGCCCTCGAGGTCGCCGCGCAGGGCATTCAGGACATCGTCAATCAACAGGGTCCGGCATCGCTCGGCGCACTGGTCTCGCCCAACGCAAGCCTCGAGGAGCAGTACCTCACTGCACGCATCGTCCGCGGCATGGGCTCGAACAATATAGACCACCGTCTGCGTCAGACCGACTTCTCCGGCGATGCCGACGATCCGGTCATGCCGTGGCTCGGTATGGATATCCCCGCGATTGCCGATCTGAACGCGGCCGTGACGGTTGGCATGGCGGTGCGTGAAGAGGTACCGCTGTTCGCCCATCGTCTGCGCCAGACGGCGCTGAACAATCAGGCACGGATCACCCTGATCCATCCCTACCAGCAGGATCTGACCTTCCCGGCGCGCCAGGCCCCGAGCAAGGTGGCCGAGGGTGGCGAATTGGGCAGCCTGCTCGCCCTGCTCAAGGCGGCCGGTGGTGAGATCCCGTCGAACCTGGCCGACCACCCGGTCGCCCAGATGGACGATGCCGCGGCGATCGTCGCCGAACTCAAGGACGCCGGGAAGGCGGCGATCTTCTTTGGTGCCGTGGCACAGAATGCCCCCGACTTTGCCGCGATGCGTGCCGTGGCCGCCGAGCTGGCGCGTCTGACCGGCGCCCAACTGGGCATTGTCGCCCAGGGCGGCAACGCCGCCGGTGCGTGGCTGGCCGGCGCGGTGCCGCATCGCGCCGCCGGCGGTGCGGATGCGGTCGGCCACGGCCGTCATGCCGCGGACATGTTGGCCGAGCCGTGCGACGCGATGATCCTGCAAGGCGTCGAGCCGGAATACGACTCTGCCGCCGGTGAGGCCGCCATCGACCGGCTGGAGCAGGCCGGTTGCGTGGTCGCCATCACCAGTTACGTGACCCCGGCGATGAAGCGTTACGCCGACGTGCTCTTGCCGATGGGCACCGCGGTCGAAACGGCCGGCACCTGGGTCAACGGCGAAGGCCGCTGGCAGTCGGTGAACGGCGCGGTGCGCGCGCTGGGCGAGTCACGTCCCGCCTGGAAGATCCTGCGGGTGCTCGGCAACATGCTCGACCTCAATGGCTTCGATTACATGGCGGTCACCGAGGTGCGTCGCGAGCTCCAAACGCATTGCCAGGAAGTGGCACTCGAGAACAAGACCACGTCGCTCGCCGACGCCCGCTTCGAATTACCGGCCAAGGCCGGGCAGGGCGCTTACCAGCGCATTGCCCCGGTCGCCATGTACGGCATCGACCCGGTCATCCGGCGGGCCATGCCGTTGCAGGGCACCGAAAAGGCCGAGATGCAGCGTCACGTGCTGGTTAACCCGGCCGATGCCGAGCGAGAGGGCTGGGCAGACGACATGACCGCGGCGATCGAGCAGGACGGTACGCGCATCGAGTTGCCCATCCGCGTCGATCCGCGCGTGATGCCGGGCAGCGTCGTGGTATTCGGCGGCGTGCATGCCGGTGAACTGGCCCCGCGTCCCGGCAAGGTCGAAATTCAGGTGGAGGTCGCCGCATGATCACCGAATGGCTTTCCCCGGTCATTGGTTGGATGTCGCCGTCGTGGCAGTACCTCGTCGTGCACGTGCTGCTCACGTTGGTGATCGTCTTGCCGGTCGTGCTTGCCGTTGCTTACCTGACGCTCGCCGAACGCAAGGTCATCGGCTACATGCACGTGCGCATCGGCCCCAACCGCGTCGGTCCGCGCGGGCTGTTCCAGCCGTTCGCCGACGTGTTCAAGCTGATGTTCAAAGAGGTGATCACCCCGACGGTCGCCAACAAGTTCATCTTCTACCTCGCGCCGGTCCTGATGCTGGTGGCCGCGCTGGTTGCCTGGGCGGTCATCCCGTTCGACGATGGCTGGGTGCTGGCCGACATCAACGCGGGCCTGCTGTACGTGCTGACGATCGGCGCGGCCGGCGTCTACGGCGTGATCCTGGCCGGCTGGGCCTCGAACTCGAAGTACGCGCTGCTCGGCGGCATGCGCTCGGCGGCCCACAAGGTGGCCTACGAGCTGGCGATGGGCTTTGCCCTGGTCGGCGTGCTGATGGTCGCCGGGAGCCTGAACCTCTCCGAGATCGTGCGTGGCCAGGAGGGCAGCATCATCCACTGGTACTGGCTGCCGTTGCTGCCGATGTTCGTGGTCTACTTCGTCTCCGGCGTGGCCGAGACCAACCGCGCACCGTTCGACATCTCCGAGGGTGAATCGGAAATCGTCGCCGGCTTCCACGTCGAGTACTCGGGCATCGCCTTCGCGCTGTTCATGCTCGCCGAGTACGCCAGCATGATCCTGATCTCGGCACTGGCCGCGGTGCTGTTCCTGGGTGGCTGGCTGTCACCGTTCCAGGGCACGTTCCTCGATCCGGTGTTCGCCTTCGTGCCGGGCATCTTCTGGTTCATGCTCAAGATCTCGTTGCTGCTGTTCGTCTTTATCTGGTTCCGTGCGACGTTCCCGCGGTTTCGTTACGACCAGATCATGCGCCTGGGCTGGAAGGTCTTCATTCCGGTAACGATCCTCTGGATCGTGGTCGAAGGGGCGTTCTTCTACTTCGAAGTCGGTCCTTGGTTCTAAGGGGTCTATGTCATGAACGCGATCAAGCATTTCTTCAAGACCTGGTTCCTCTGGGAGCTATTGCTCGGCATGTCGGTGACCGGCAAGTACTTCTTCGGTCACAAGTACACCGTCCAGTACCCGGAGGAGAAGACCCCGCAATCGCCGCGTTTCCGCGGTTTGCACGCACTGCGGCGCTACGCCAACGGCGAAGAGCGCTGCATCGCCTGCAAGCTCTGCGAGGCGGTCTGCCCGGCACTGGCGATCACCATCGAATCGGAACAGCGCGAGGACGGCACGCGTCGGACCACGCGCTACGACATCGACCTGTTCAAGTGCATCTACTGCGGCTTCTGTGAAGAGGCTTGTCCGGTGGATTCGATCGTCGAGACAAGGGTTTACGAGTACCACTTCGAGAATCGTGGCGAGAACATCATGACCAAGGAAAAGCTCCTCGAGATTGGTGATCGCCTCGAGCCGCAGATTGCGGCGGACCGCCTCGCGGACGCCGCCTACCGGTAATCGCGCTCGATCAGGGGTAATCGGTACGGGGTGACGTGCCGGCGGGCGGTGGTCGTGGTAACGTCCCGTCCGGTCGTGGCACGCGCCCGGCACCTGGAACAACGAACGAAACAACGATCAACCGGCTCCGGGGCGGACGCCCGCTCCCAGCAGAAGGATAGTCATGTCGCTCTATCAGATCCTTTTCTACGTATTTGCCTCGGTCGCGGTGCTTGCCGCCATCCGGGTGGTGACGGTCAAGAACCCGGTGCATGCCGCCCTGTACCTGGTGTTGACGTTCTTCTCGACCGCGCTGATCTGGATCCTGATGGAGGCGGAATTCCTCGGCATCGTGCTGCTGCTGGTCTACGTCGGGGCGGTGATGGTGCTGTTCCTGTTCGTGGTGATGATGCTTGACGTCAATATCGCGCCACTGCGCGAGGGCTTCATCCGCAACCTGCCGGTGGGTGTGTTCGTCGCGCTGGTAATGATCATCGAACTGGCATTGATACTCGGCCCGGCGACCTTCGGTCTCGAGCTGTATCCCTCGCCGGAACCGGCCCCGGCGGATGCGGGCAACACGCTCGCTATCGGCCAGGTGCTCTACACCAAGTTCGTCTATCCATTCGAGATCGCGGCGTTCATCCTGCTGGTGGCCATCGTCGCGGCGATCGCACTGGCCCATCGCCGGCGCCCGGGGGTCCACTACCAGGACATCGACGCGCAGGTACGCGTGCGTGCCGAGGATCGCGTTCGCATCGCCGAGCTGGACGCCGACAAGACGCGCCGTGGCGATGTCGCGGGCGACTCCAAAGCCAACCAGGATAAGGAAACGTCATGATCAGCCTGTCCGAGTTCCTGATCTTCGGCGGACTGCTGTTCTCGATCAGCGTCGCCGGCATCTTCCTCAACCGCAAGAACGTGCTCGTGCTGCTGATGGCCATCGAGTTGATGCTTCTGGCGGTAAACGTGAACTTCGTGGCGTTCTCGCACTTCTCCGGCGATATCGATGGCCAGGCGTTCGTGTTCTTCGTCCTGACCGTCGCCGCGGCCGAGGCGGCGATCGGTCTGGCGATCCTGGTGACGCTGTTCCGCAATCGACGCACGATCAACGTCGAAGACCTGACCGAGATGAAGGGCTGATTCAATGGAAAAGGTTTATCTTGCCGTCGTACTTGCCCCGCTGATCGCCTCGATCATCGCGGGCCTGTTCGGACGACAGATCGGTCGGTCCGGCGCCCACTGGGTCACCATCATCGGCGTGGCGATCGCGCTGGCCGCGTCCCTGTATGCCTTCTACATGCATGTCATTGGTGGGCTGCCGACCTTTGACGGGACCGTCTACACCTGGATCGCCTCGGATCTGTTCGAGTTCAATATCGGGTTCCTGGTCGACAATCTCACCGTGATGATGATGGTGGTGGTCACCGCCGTCTCGTTGATGGTGCACATCTACACCATCGGCTACATGCACGATGATCCCGGCTACCAGCGATTCTTCAGCTACATCTCGTTGTTCACCTTCTCGATGCTGATGCTGGTGATGGCGAACAACCTGCTGCAGTTGTTCTTCGGCTGGGAAGCGGTCGGCCTGGTTTCCTATCTGCTGATCGGCTTCTGGTACAAGCGCGAATCGGCGATCTTCGCCAACCTCAAGGCCTTCCTGGTTAACCGGGTGGGTGATTTCGGGTTCCTGCTCGGGATCGCGGCGATCCTGGCCTACACTGACTCGTTGCACTACGCGACCATATTCGAGCGGCTGCCCGAGCTGGCCGACATCACGGTCGAGTACTGGCCGGGCGTCGAATGGTCGCTGATCAGCGTGATCGCGATCCTGCTGTTCATCGGCGCGATGGGTAAATCGGCACAGGTGCCGCTGCACGTGTGGCTGCCGGACTCCATGGAAGGCCCGACGCCGATCTCGGCACTGATCCACGCGGCGACCATGGTGACCGCGGGCATCTTCATGGTGGCGCGTTTCTCGCCGCTGTTCGAACTGTCCGATGCGGCGCTATCGTTCATCCTGGTGATCGGCGCGGTGACCGCGATCTTCATGGGCCTGCTGGGCATCGTCCAGCACGATATCAAGCGTGTGATCGCCTACTCGACGCTCTCGCAGCTCGGTTTCATGACCGCCGCGCTGGGCGTGTCGGCCTACAGCCCGGCACTGTTCCACCTGATGACCCACGCCTTCTTCAAGGCATTGCTGTTCCTCGCGGCCGGCTCGGTGATCATCGCGCTGCACCACGAGCAGGACATGCGCAAGATGGGCGGGCTGGCGAAGAAGCTGCCGATCACCTTTGCGACCTTCTTCATCGGGGCGCTGGCGCTGATCGGCTTCCCCGGCACCTCCGGGTTCTACTCCAAGGAGTCGATTATCTATGCGGTGGCCGCCTCCGAGCTACCTGGGGCCGAGTTCGCCTACTGGGCGCTGTTCATCGGCGTGTTCGTGACCGCGTTCTACACCTTCCGCATGCTGTTCCTGGTGTTCTTCGGCGAGTCGCGGATG
The DNA here is from genome assembly GCA_016278265.1 of Halothiobacillus sp. Taxonomy (GTDB): domain Bacteria; phylum Pseudomonadota; class Gammaproteobacteria; order Halothiobacillales; family Halothiobacillaceae; genus Guyparkeria. The sequence continues at coordinate 676,734 of JADQCE010000001.1, forward strand.
GACGCTCATACCGCCTCGCACGCCAAGGAATCGCCCAAGGTGGTCACCGTGCCGCTGATGCTGTTGGCCGTGCCGTCGCTGATCATCGGCTTCCTGGTGGTCGAGCCATGGCTGTTCGGTACCTACTTCGATGATTCGATCCGCGTACTGGCGACCCACGGCGCGATGGCGACGCTGGAAGATCAGTTCACGGGCGCCTGGGGCATGTTCCTCCACGGCTGGGCCACGCCGGTGGTCTGGATGGCGCTGGCCGGCGTGGCGGGTGCGGCGATCATGTATCTCGGTATGCCGAAGGTATTGCCGCCGCTGTTCGCCCGCGTGTTCGCCTGGCCCAAGCGTATCCTCGACGAGGGCTACGGGTTCGACAGCTTCAACAACACCGTCATCGCCGGCGGCTCGCGTCTGCTGGGCCGCGGCCTGTGGAAGGGCGCCGACCTGCGGGTGATCGACGGCTGGCTGGTCAATGGCTCGGCCGCGCTGGTGGGTTACATGGCCCGCACCTGGCGCCTGATCCAGACCGGCTACCTCTACCACTACGCGTTCGTCATGATCCTTGGCCTGATCGGCCTGATGACCTGGATCGTGTTCATTGGCGCGTAACGCCCAAACCGATAACAAGCGAAGGAAAACGGTTCGATGCTGACCTCCTGGCCCATACTGAGCCTGCTCGTCTGGTTGCCGATCGCGGCAGGCCTTGCCGTCATGCTGTTCGGCGAACGGCGTGCCGCCTCGGCGCGCTGGTTCGCGCTGATCGTCTCCGTCGTGGTCTTCGTGATCAGCCTCGGCCTGATCGTCGGATTCAACACGCAGACCGCCGCGATGCAATTCGTCGAGCATCTGCCGTGGATCCCGGCCTTCGGCATCAACTATGCGCTGGGCGTCGACGGCATCTCCATGCCGCTGATCGTGCTGACGACCTTCACCACCATCCTCGTGGTCGTCGCTGCCTGGGAAGTGATCAAGGACAAGGCGCACCAGTACCTGGCCGCCTTCCTGATCATGGAAGGGATGATGAACGGCACCTTCGCGGCGATGGACGCCATCGTCTTCTACTTCTTCTTCGAAGGCATGCTGATCCCGATGTTCATCATCATCGGTATCTGGGGCGGCCCGCAGCGGGTCTACGCGACGATCAAGTTCTTCCTGTACACCTTCCTCGGCTCGGTGTTCATGCTGGTCGCGCTGATTTACATGTACTTCCAGGCCGGCAGCTTCGCCATTCCCGTGCTGCACGACTTGCCGCTGACCCTGACCGAGCAGATCCTGATCTTCCTGGCCTTCCTGATCGCCTTCGCGGTCAAGATCCCCATGTGGCCGGTGCATACCTGGTTGCCGGATGCGCACGTCGAGGCCCCGACCGGCGGTTCGGTGATCCTGGCGGCGATCATGCTCAAGATCGGTGGCTATGGCTTTCTGCGCTTCTCGTTGCCGATGACGCCCGACGCCGCGGCGACGCTCGACTGGCTGATGATCACGCTGTCGCTGATCGCGATCGTCTACATCGGCCTGGTCGCCATGGTCCAGTCGGACATGAAGAAGCTGGTCGCCTACTCGTCGATTGCGCACATGGGCTTCGTCACCTTGGGGCTTTTCGTGATCTACATGATCGTCGCGAACCCGGCCAACACCTCGGCCAGCGGCGTGACCCTGGCGCTCGAGGGCGCGATGGTCCAGATGGTTTCCCACGGCCTGATCTCGGCGGCGATGTTCCTCTCGATCGGCGTGCTCTATGACCGGCTGCACAGCCGTGATATCTCGGCCTATGGCGGGGTGGTGAACACCATGCCGTGGTTCGGCGCGCTGGTGGTCTTGTTCGCGATGGCCAACGTGGGCCTGCCGGGCACCTCGGGCTTCGTCGGCGAATTCATGGTCATCCTCGCCGCGTTCAAGGCGAACTTCTGGATCGCCCTGCTTGCTGCCCTCACGCTGATTATCGGCGCGGCCTACACCCTGTGGATGGTCAAGCGCGTGATCTTCGGCGAGGTCAAGAACGAGGGCGTCAAGACGCTCGAAGACCTGAACTTCCGCGAGGCCTGGATACTGGGCGTGCTCGCATTCCTGATCGTGCTGATCGGCGTCTGGCCGAACCCGCTGGTCGAGGTCATGCACGCCTCGATCGAGAACCTGGCGCAACAGGCGCTGACCACCAAGTTGTAAGACGTTCCCTATGACACTCGCCTCACTGAACCTGCAACCGGTCCTGCCCGAAATCGTCCTCGCGGCGATGGCCTGTCTGATCCTGCTCGTCGATCCGTTCCTGCCCAAGCGGGGGCCGACGGTGAGCTTCGTGCTCTCCATCCTCACCCTGGTCGCGCTGTTCGTGATCACGCTGATGCAGATGGATGACCATGTGCGCATGAGCTTCGGCGACATGGTGGTCAACGATCCCATGGCCGACCTGATGAAGCTGGTGGTCTACGTGCTGGTCGCGGCGGTGTTCGTCATCTCGCGCACCTACCTGCGCCAGCGCGGCATCGACAAGGGCGAGTACTACATGCTCGGCTTGTTCGGCGTGCTGGGGATGATGATCACCATCTCGTCGAACCACCTGTTGTTGCTCTATCTCGGCCTCGAGCTGATGTCCCTGGCCCTGTACGCCATGACCGCCTTCAAACGTGATGACGGCCGGGCCTCCGAGGCCGCCATGAAGTACTTCGTGCTCGGCGCGCTGGCCTCGGGCATCCTGCTCTACGGCATGTCGCTGCTCTACGGCGTCACCGGTGAACTCACCCTGACCGCCATCGCCGACACTATCGCCGGCGGCGAGGACTCGATGGCACTGAAGGCCGCCGTGGTGCTGATCGTGGTCGGTGCCGTGTTCAAGATGGGTATCGCCCCGTTCCACATGTGGTTGCCCGATGTCTACGAGGGTGCGCCCACGGCAGTGACGCTGTTCCTCGCCGCCGCACCGAAGGTCGCCGCATTGGCCCTGGTGATGCGCCTCTTGGTGGATGGCATGGGGCCGCTATTCTATGACTGGCAGCCGATGCTGATCGTGGTGGCGATGCTGTCGATGGCGATCGGCAACGTGGTCGCCATCGCGCAGACCAGCTTCAAGCGCATGCTGACCTACTCGACCATTGGTCACGTCGGTTTCATCCTGCTGGGCGTGCTGGCCGGCACCAACGAGGGGTACGCCGCCGCGTTGTTCTACACCATCGCCTATGCGGTGATGACCATCGGTGGCTTCGGCATCATCCTGCTGCTGGCACGCCAGGGCTTTGAGGCCGAGAGCATGGATGACCTCAAGGGGCTGAACGATCGCAGTCCGGTGATGGCATTCGTCTTCCTGTTGCTGATGTTCTCGATGGCCGGCATCCCGTTCACCTTCGGCTTCTGGGCGAAGCTGGCCGTGCTGCAGTCGATCGTGGGCGTCGGGTTGTGGTGGCTCGCCACCTTCGCCGTGGTCACGGCGGTGATCGGCGCGTTCTACTACCTGCGCGCGGTCAAGATGGTCTATTTCGACCAGCCGGAGGACACCAGCCCCATCCAGGCCGACCTCAACGTGCGCGGTGTGCTGGTGCTCAGTGGCGCCTCGATGCTGATCTTCGGCCTGTACCCGACCGGCCTGACCACACTGACCGCCGGCGCCTTCGGACTTTAGTCCGACACTCTCACCAAGCCACCGAAACGAGGCCTTCATGATCGCCGACTGGATTATCGTGAGCTACCTGATCGGCCTGTTCGCCCTGGCGAACCTGCCGTTCATCAACCAACGCCTGTTCCTGGTGATTCCGGTGGCCGAGCCGGGTCGTCAGAAATCGTTCTGGTGGCGGATCGTCGAATGGCTGGTTTATTTCGTCATCGGTATCGGCACGGGCCTCTACCTCGAATACTCGATCGGTGGCATTGAGCCCAAGGGCTGGGAGTTCTGGGCGGTATCCGCCTGCATCTTCGCCGTCTTCTCGGTGATCGGCTTTATCTGGCAGTACCAGTTGCGGAAATACCTGCAGGTCTGACACGGCCTTCAGCCCACGCGGCGCGTGCAAATGAAAAACCGCCAGTTGAGCAAGACTCACTGGCGGTTTTTTCTTGTCGGTTTCGTCTGTCGCGTTGCCGCGACGATCTGAGGGGAATCGCTTGCCCGGTCTTCGCCCCTCCGTTGTCCGCTGCCCTTTGCCTAGGGGGGAAGGGCTGTTTCCTGCTGGACATCACTTAACTGGGTGGGTGGTGTTTTGTCGATGGATCGCTGGGCTCGTCTTGGGTAGGGGGCTCGGTTTTGGTGTTCTCGGACGCCACGTCCGGTTGTTCGTCATGCGACCCGGTGGGTGGATAGACCAGGCTTGCCGGGCGCTCGCGGATCAATTGCCAGTAGGCCCGCACGAGGTTGCGGGGGCGGGCGATGCGGGTGCCGCGTGCCCGCAGAGCCACATTGAGCGCCAGGGCGAAGCTCACCGTGAGGTTGACCGCGCCAATCAGCAGCACGAAGCCCAGCATCAGGGCGAACATCAGCGGCCCGGCGAACTCATAGGACATCGCGTAGCCCAGATCCGCCGAGGAGAAGGCGACGTGGCGTATGTCGAGCGGCAGGCCGAGCAGGTACCCGACGTAGCCGGTGGTGCCGAGCATGACGCCGAAGGCGAAGTTGCTGATCAGGGCGCCGTAATGGCCATCGATGTAGGCCGCCAGACGATGGCGGGCGTCTTGCGGCAGCAACCGTTGCAGCAGCGGGTGCTCACGCAGTCGCGCCTCAAGGCCCAGGTACGCCGCACGGTTGTCGAAGAACCCCGCGATCAGGCCCGACAGGAACAGCCAGACGCCGGCAATGGCGGCATAGAACAGGGCCAGCCCAGTCACAGGGTTGATGCCCTCGAGGATGTAGTCAGCCCGTTCGGGGGTGATCAGCGAGGTGCCCGCCTGCTGCTGCCAAAACCAGGCGATCAGGAATGCGAGCGAGAGAGCGGCGATGACGTTGCCGGCGATGGCGACGAACTGGGTGCGTCCCACGCGCAGCAGGAGGTCGGCGAGCTTGCGTGGGTTTGCTCGGCCGTGTTCGCCCAGCTCGACCTGTTCGGCGATGCTCGCGGCCGTCATCGCCGGCTGCTTGGTGGCCACCGTGCCGTGCAGGATGTGGATCAGGACGAAACCCAGCCCGTAATTGAGACTGACGAGCACGGTTTCGGGCAGGCGCTCGAAGCCGCTCTCGAGGATGTGGATCTTGAGCAGGGCCATGACGGCGATGACCAGGCCGCCGGCCAGTCCCGAGGCCAGCATGCGGAAATAGGCGGGGCGGTCGCCAGCGATGTAGTGTTCGCCCTTGTCACTGGCGTTTTCGGTGACGCTGCGCGCCAGTTGGCGCACGCTGCGGCGGATCAGCGGGCGGATGCCGCGACGTTCGGAGCTCGCCTCGACCAGTTCGGTGAACAGGGCGGTCGCTCGGTCGTTGCACTGCTCGCATGCCTTGGGATCGAGGATGTCGAGCAGTCGTTCGATTCGGGTGATGGTCTGGCCGAGTCGTTCCAGTAGATGGGTCAACGAGATGCTGGTGCCTCGCGTGACCGCTCGCCGGTGCAGGCGCTCGACCTCCTCGCTGCATTGTTCGAGCAACACGCGGATGTGGGCGTCGTCGTGGAAGTCCTCGAGCTTGCCGTCCATCCAGCCGACATAGTCACGCACGTACGCGCCCACCTCTCGCTGCAGCCCGATGAAACTCGAATCGCGGGTGGCCATGCTCGGGTCGAGGCGCAGGATATCGGGCTCGAATTCCTCGGCCGCGATCCAGATGGCCAGCATCTCGACGGCGTAGAGGGTCTCGCGGGTCAGCCGGTCCCTGCCTCTCTGGCCCGCCTCGTCAGGTGACCACGGCCAGAGTGTCCGCATCAGCCGCTGCCAGCAGGCGGGCGGCACCTGCGCCACCCACTCGGGGTCATCCGCCTCGTGGAACGCGAGGTAGAACACGTCACGCACGCTCATCGGGTCGGCAGGCGCGGGATTCAGCCGCTCGTAGACCCGCTGACCCAGCTCGCGCAGGAAGCCGCGTCGCGAGAACAGGCCCAGTCCGGCCAGGATCTGAAAAAAGCGCGCCTCGTCGAGCCAATCTCCGAGGCGCTCATGGAGGGTCGCCTGCACGTTGGGATCTGCCTCGAGCGCCGCCTGCAGTTGCTCGATGCGCTCGATGGCCGCCGAGGCATCCTCGTCCGAGTCGGGGCGCAGCCAGTCGATGATGGCGACCAGCGTGCCGACCGGATCGTCCGCATGGCGTTCGGTGAGCGTCCGGAGCAGCGGCTGGGGCATGGGTTGATCCTGTTAAGAAGGGCGGGGCGGTGGGATTCAGAGGCGCCTAACCATCTCCTCGGCACGAGCCAGGTACTTGCCCCGCTGGAACAGCAGGCGCCAGCGCCGGCCACCCACCTGGTCGAACAGAATGGTCGCACGCACCCCGGCGAGCAGTAGACCGCGGACAGACGAGGAGATCGCCATGTCCTCGAGGTGATGCTTTTCGCCGTTGATGACGAATTTCTGTGGCAGGTTGCTCAGGGTGCCGCGGTAGAGGTTGTTCAGATCGGCCATCAGGCCACTGTCGGCACCGTGCTGGTCGAAGGCCGGCTTGAGTTCTTCAAGCCGGCTGAACACCTTGCCGGCCATTTCGTCATCGCGACGGAAGGCCTTGGTCATGGCGAACAGGGTGACCAGGTAGCGGGTCAACTCGAGATCACGCGGCGCGCGCGAGTTGCCGGCTAGCATCTCGGTCAGGCGCCTCATGCCAAAGCGTACGCCGGACACGGCGCCGTAGATGCTGGCCGTGTCGGGTGCATCGAAGGCGAACAGCGAGCCGATGCAGGCGTCGAATGCTTGCTGATCGGCGACGCGGCCCTCGTAGGCGAGCGTCTGGATCAACTGGACGGCCTGGGTCATGCCGGCCATGGCGATCAATTGGTCGTCGGTGTCTTGTGGCATGCGTCCCGCATCGGTTGGGTTGTTGATCAGTCCCGGGGCAGGGCGCGGGTAATCACCGCACCGCCCAGGCAGATGGAACCATCATAGAACACCACCGATTGGCCGGGGGTGATGGCGCGTTGCGGCTCGGCGAACGTGGCGATCAGGCGATCGCCCGTCTGTTCGATGCTGACCGCCTGGTCGGGTTGCCGATAGCGGATCTTGGCGGTCAGTGGCCGGTCGGTCGGCGGCGGCTCGATCCAGTGGACCTGCTCGGCCTCCAGGCGGTCGGCGAACAGGGCCGGGTGGTTCCTCCCCTGGGCGACCAGCAGCGTGTTGGTCTCGAGATCCTTGCCCACCACGTACCACGGCGCATCGCCATGGGTCTTCGTGCCGCCGATACCCAACCCCTGGCGCTGGCCGATGGTGTGGTACATCAGACCCTGGTGGGTGCCTAGCCGTTCGCCCTCGAGGGTCTCGATCGGGCCCGGCTGGGCGGGCAGATAGGTCTTGAGGAAATCGGCAAACCGGCGCTCGCCGATGAAACAGATGCCGGTCGAATCCTTCTTGTCGGCCGTGATCAGATCGTGGGCAGCGGCGATCTCACGCACCCGCGGCTTTTCCAGCTCACCGACCGGGAAATAGGCCGCGCCCACCTGATCGCGCGTCAATGCGTGCAGGAAATAGCTCTGGTCCTTGTTGGCATCCACGCCCCGGGCCAGGTGCACGCCGGTCTCGCCATCGAGCCGCCGCACATAATGACCCGTGGCGATCGCATCCGCCCCCAGCGCCCGGGCATGGTCGAGAAAGGCGCGGAACTTGATCTCGCGGTTGCAGAGGATGTCCGGGTTGGGCGTGCGCCCGGCCTGGTATTCGGCCAGGAAGTGTTCGAAGACGCGGTCCCAGTACTCGCCGGCGAAATTGACGAAATGGAACTCGATGCCGAGCTTGTCGGCCACGGCCATGGCATCGAGCATGTCGTCCTTGGCGGCGCAGAAATCCTCGTCGTCGTCACCCTCCCAGTTCTTCATGAACAGGCCCTCGACGCGATAGCCGGCCTGTTTGAGGAGCAGGGCGGCCACCGAGGAGTCCACGCCGCCGGACATGCCCACCATGATGCGCGGGGCATCGGCCGGGGCCGGGGGGATCAGGTTGTCGAAGCGGGTATCGGTCATCAGAGCGAGTTCAGCAGGTCGAGGGGATAGCGGCGCCCCTGTTCGAAGTCGCGGATGGCGGCGGTGACGAACGGCGAGCGATGCGGAATGGTGGTGCGTTCGAGCGCCGCGCGGCCCATGAAATGCGCGGCGAGGATGCCATCGTCCAGCGGCTCGTCGTCCGGGGCCTCATTGATCTCGCCGATGATCGCCACCCGCAGCACGCGCCGCCCCTGGTGCGGGTTGTCATGGTACAGCCCCAGCAGTTCAGTCGGCTCGAAGGCAAAGCGGCTCTCCTCGCGCACCTCGCGGATCACCGCCTCGAGCAGGGTTTCGCCCGGCTCGACGTGCCCGGCTGGCTGGCAAAGGAAGGTCTGCACGAATGCCATGCCACTCTGGCCTGGCGAGCCGTTCGTGATCAAGGCGCGATGTCGCCGACGTGCCGGCGGCCACGTCAAGACATCGCAACGCTGAGCACGGGCGGCCCGCCAGGCCCCTCTGGGCACGCGCTGAGCCGGACACCTGCTGCGTTGCTGTCCTTGGAAAGGGAATTGCCCTTCCGCGGCGGACAGTCGCCTTGCATCTGCCCGGCTCATCGCGCGCAGAGCGGTATGGCATTCGTGCAGACCTTCCTTCGGGTAGCGCTGGCCGTGGATCTGTTCCTCGACGATCAAGTACTCGTCGTCTCGATGGGCGATGCCCGCCACGGTAAGCGAGACAAGGGGGCGTTCGGTGGAATGTTCCATGGGCTGATTATACCGGGGAAGGCAAGGGGTGCCGGTCGTGGGAGTCAATCGAGATAAATCGAATGCAAGCGTCGTAACGTCAAGACGTCAGGACGCTGCTACACTGTTGATCTGCTCGACATAGCCACCGGGAGCCCGAACATGACCACCGAGACGAAACGCTCCACCATTTACTTCGATGCGCAATTGCATCAGGCCCTGCGGATGAAGGCCGCGCAGTCCCACCGCTCGATTTCCGAGATCGTCAACGACGCGGTCAAGGCGGCCCTGGCGGAGGATCAGGAGGATCTCGTCTCGTTCGATGAGCGAGTTGCCGAACCCACGATCAGCTATGAAGCCCTGCTCAAGGACTTGAAGGCGCATGGCAAGCTATAGGCTGTGTTTCCGCCAATCGGTCACTCGTGATCTTCGCCCCATACCTCGCCCCGACGTCGAGCGGATTCTCCGTCGGGTGGAAGCGCTTGCAGACGATCCGCGGCCACCAGGGAGCGAGAAGTTATCTGGCCAGGAGCGATACCGCGTTCGCCAGGGCAATTATCGAATTCTGTACGAGATCGTCGATGACGAACTGGTCGTCACGGTCGTCAAGATCGGCCATCGTCGGCACGTCTACCGGCGTTGATCGCCGGCGTCATTCCTGACGGTTAGCCTTCCATTCGTAAAGTAGATCCAGTGCGGCACGTGGGGAGAGCTCGTCCGGATCGAGGGCATCGATCGCCTCGAGCAACGGGTCGGGCTCGGGTTCGGCAGCACCGGTCGGGGCTTCGGCCGTGAACAGGTCCATTTGCGGCACCTCGCCCCCGGCGTGCGATTGCCACTCGAGTTTTTCCAGCAGGCCGCGGGCGCGACGGATGGTGGGGCGGGGCAGGCCGGCCAGCCGCGCCACGTCGATGCCGTAGCTCTGGTTGGCCGGGCCGTCCTTCACGCCATGCAGGAACACCAGCTCGCCGTTGTGCGTGATCGCCTCGAGGTGCACGTTGATCAGCGTCTCGAACTGATCGGAAAGCGTGGTCAGCTCGAAGTAGTGGGTGGCGAACAGCGTCATCGCGCGGTTTTTCTGCAACAGGTGCTCGGCGACCGCCCAGGCAAGCGCCAGGCCGTCGAAGGTCGAGGTGCCGCGGCCGATCTCATCGATCAGCACCAATGAGCGCTCGGTGGCGTGATGCAGGATCTCGGCGGTTTCGGTCATCTCCACCATGAAGGTCGAGCGACCGGAGGCCAGATCGTCGGAGGCGCCGATGCGGGTGAAGATGCGATCGATCGGGCCGATCTCGGCCCCCTCGGCCGGCACGTGCGCCCCGGCGTGGGCCAGCAGCACGATCAACGCGGTCTGGCGCATATAGGTCGACTTGCCGCCCATGTTCGGGCCGGTGATGAGCAGCATGCGCCGGTCCGGTGCCAGTTCGGCATCGTTGGGCACGAAGACCGCCTGGCTGTTGGCCTCGACCACCGGGTGGCGGCCCTGGCGGATGTCCACGCCCAGTGCCTGGCGAAAGCTCGGTGCGTTCCAGCCGTGGCGTTCGGCGACGTCGGCCAGCGCGGCCAGCGTATCCAGGTCCGCCAGGGCATTGGCACGCCGGCGCAGCTCGCCCTGGTGGCCGGCCAAGGTGGCCAGTACTGCTTCGAAGCATTCACGCTCGCGTGCCAGCGAGCGGTCGCGTGCCGTGAGCACTTCCTGCTCGAAGGTCTTGAGGGTGTCGTTGGTGTAGCGCTCGACGGACTTGAGCGTCTGGCGCCGGGTGAAGGTCTCGGGCATGCGTGCCGACTGGCTGCGCGGTACCTCGAAGTAGTAGCCGTGCACGCGGTTGTAGGCGAGCTTGAGATTGTCGATACCCGACTGGCGCCGCGCGTCCTCCTCCATGGCGGTGAGCGTGGTATCTGCCCGCTCGGACAAGCCGCGCAGGCGGTCGAGCTCCTCATCGAAGCCGCTGGTGATCACCCCGCCGTCGCGCAGCCAGACCGAGGGCTTTTCGGCAATCGCGGCATCCAGCAATTCGCGCACTTCGGGCAGATCGGCGAGCTCGTCGATCAGCGTGGTGAGCAGCGGCTGGTCACAGGCGGCCAGCGTGGCGGTCAGCGACGGCAGTTGGTGCAGGGAGTCGCGCAGGGCGGCCAGATCCCGCGGCCGGGCCGTGCCCAGCACGATGCGCGTGGTGATCCGTTCGATGTCGTTGACCTGTCGCAGGGCATCGAACAGGGCGGTCGGCAGGTCGCGTTCGCGTAGCTCGCCGATTGCCTGGTGTCGGGCGGCCAGCTGATCGTGGTCGCGCAGCGGGCGGGCCAGCCATTCGCGCAGGCGGCGCGCGCCCATGCCGGTGGCCGTGCGATCAAGCAGCCCGATCAATGCCCCGTCCGGGCGCCCCTGGCTGTCCTCGAACAGCTCGAGGTGGCGGCGGGTATGCACGTCGAGCAACAGGGCGTCACTGGTCTGCTCGACGGCCAGCCCATCGATATGGCCCAGATGCGTCTTCTGCGTGTCGCTGACGTACTGCCACAGCGCGCCGGCCGCACCCAGGGCCGCATCCAGTGCCTGGCGGTTGTCGGCATGGATGCCGAAGCCGGCGAGATCCCGGGTACCGAACTGGGCGCACAGTCGTTCGGTGGCCGTCTCGCTCGAGAAGTGCCAGACCGGGCGTTCGCGGCTGAACCCGTCGGCGCGGAACAGGCCATCGGTCAACGCCTCGATGCGCAGCCCTTCGGGCAGCAGCAGTTCGCGCGGGTCGACGCGGGCCAGCTCGGTGGCCAGTTCGTCCGGCCCGGTCGGCGCCATGATGGCAAAGTGGCCGCTGGAAAGATCCAGGTGCGCCAGACCGAGCCGTTCACGGCCACGGTAACGGCTGCGCGCCACCGCCACCAGTCGATGCGCCTGACGCTGTTCGAGCAGCGCCTCGTCGGTGACCGTGCCCGGGGTGACCACCTTGACCACCTCGCGCTTCATCGGCCCCTTGGCCTGCACGTCGCCGACCTGCTCGCAGATGGCGACCGACTCGCCGGCCTTCAGCAGGCGCGCCAGGTACGACTCGTAGGCATGCACCGGCACGCCGGCCATCGGGATGGGCTCGCCGGCCGAGGTGCCGCGCTGGGTCAGGTTGAGATCGAGCAGCCTCGCTGCGTGGCGAGCGTCCTCGAAAAACAGCTCGTAGAAATCGCCCATGCGATAGAACAGCAGCACGTCCGGGTAATCTTGTTTGATCCCGAGAAACTGCTGCATCATGGGCGTATGCGCGCTGAGAGGGTCGATCTCTCCGGTCGTCTCCGAGGACGGGGTGGGGCGGGGCGATGTCGGTTTCGTCATGCGCGGCATTGTAACCAAAACCCCGTCCCCGGATTGATTCGGGGTTGATCGGCGGCACCAGGGACGAGCAAGCAGGATGACCGAGCAAGAAGACAACGAAACGCCCCAGCGACCGCCTAACTGGACGGGCTTTGACGCGATGAATGCGGACAGCCTCGATCGCCGTGCCCGTATCCAGTGTGTGGGTGAGGCCCTCCAGGCGCGTGGCCTGCATCTGGCCGTGGCCGAGTCCTGCACGGGCGGACTGTTGGCGGCGAATCTCACCGAGCAGTCCGGCAGTTCGACCTGGTTCGAGGGTGGCTGGGTCACCTACAGCAACCGAGCCAAACAGCGCGATCTGGCGGTGCCGTCGTCCCTGTTCGCCGAGGTGGGCGCAGTATCCGGCGAGGTGGTCACGGCGATGGCGCGCGGGGCAATCCAGCGGGCGGATGTCGACTACGCGGTGGCCATCAGCGGCGTGGCCGGTCCGGGCGGTGGCAGCGAGGCCAAGCCGGTCGGCACCGTCTGGGTTGGCTGGGGGTATCGCCCATCTGTTGGGGGCGACGTGACCCACCCCCATGTCACCACCTTCGCCACCCGATTTCGTTTCCCCGGCGATCGGCAGGCAGTGCGCGAGGCGTCGGTGGACGTGGCGTTGCGTGGCCTCTGCGCGCACCTCGGGGGCAAGGGCTGGAGCGAGCAGGTCGCCAGCGAGTGGTCATCGGCCCACTGGCCCGCCGCCGTTCTCAAGTGGTCGGAGGACTGACCTGCCATGAACATCGACCCCGCCACCCATCGACTGGATAGCGTGCGCTATGTCTCGTCGCCCAATCACGATCTGCGCCCCCGCGACGAGCGCATTGAACTGGTGGTAATCCACGGCATGTCGCTGCCACCGGGCGAGTTCGGCGGTACGGCCATCGAGCGGTTCTTCACCAATTGCCTTGATCCGGCCGAACACCCGTACTTCGAAGAGATCCGTGATCTGCGTGTGTCCGCCCACGTCGTGATCTATCGTGACGGTTCGGTCACGCAGTTCGTGCCCTTCGACCGACGCGCCTGGCATGCGGGCCAGTCTCGATTCGGTGAGCGCATGCGTTGCAACGACTTCTCCATCGGCATCGAGCTCGAGGGTGTCGACACCGAACCCTACGCGGCGGTGCAGTACGAGGTGCTCGGCCAGGTGCTCGCCGCGATCAAGCGCGCCTATCCGAGCGTGCATGCAGTGCGTGGTCACAGTGACATCGCTCCGGGGCGCAAGACCGACCCCGGTCCGGTTTTCGATTGGGGGGATCTGGCCTCCCGATTGCCCGAGGGGCTCGCCACCGCATGACGTTGTCTTCATTCCTGTCAAACGTTGGGACATCCACGCGATGAAACTCCTGATCCTGCTACTCGTTGTCGCCTTCGATCGGTTCTTGGAATTCTTCCAGCGATGGCGTGCCGATCGTTGGCCGCATCGCGCCACCATCGAGATATTCGACACGCTGGCCGGCATGATCGGCTCGACGGCCTCGCGCCTGATCGTCTGGCTGCTGCTGCCGGTGGTTCTGCTGGTGTGGCTGGGCCCGGGCGGTGACGGCTGGATCGGTTGGATCGTGTCGCTGGTCGTGCTGTTGCTGGTGATCACGCCGCGCAACACCTCGGAGATCAATCGCCAGTTGCTGGATGCGGCCGGTCGCGATGATCAGGAGACCGTCGAATCGGCACGCAAGGTGCTGTTCGACGGCACGCCGGTCGATCCGGCCGCGGCGACCACCCGCCAGACCGGCGAGCGCATCATCGTGCTGGCGTTCAGCGAATGGTTTCTGGTGCTGTTTTGGTTCGTGTTGCTCGGCCCGGCCGGCGCGCTGTTCTTTCGGCTGACCGAGTGGCTGGCGCGCGAGAGCGACCCGGGGGAGACAGACGAGGCCAAGCCAGGCTGGTTGCATCGCTGGCAGAAAAAGGCGCATGCGCTGCTCGTTCTGCCGGCGGCCCCGGTGTTCACCGTGCTGATGCTGCTGGCGGGTTCGTTCCAGCGGGGGGTGAATGCCTGGCGTGGCGATCCGGCTTTGGGCCGCGAACACGGCGCCATGGATGGCTGGGAGGCCGGGTCGATCGGCCTGATCGCGCGGGTGGGTCACGCTGTGATCGATGTCGAGCGGGCCGACGAATGCCTCGACGAGGATGCCTGTCTCGCCGACCAGCGCGCCTGGTATCGAGCCGCCCACGCCATCGTGTGGCGTGCCTTGTTGTTCGGATTGGCCCTGGTGGCCGTGCTCACCATGATTGGCTGGGTGCCGTGACCGAACGCCGGACTTGGTCGCTTGCCGCTCTCTTTCGGCACGCGACCAATCCGGCAGGTTTCAGACGCCCAAGCAGTGGTTGGGACGACCGCCTACACTTGAACCGGTTTCCCGCTCCAGGAGCAATCGTCATGAAAACGCAGCAAATTATCGGCATCGCCCTGCTTGTGCTGGGTCTCATCCTCCTCTTTTTCGGCTACCAGGCATCGCAAGGTTTGGAAGACCAGCTCTCCGAGGCATTCACCGGCGAGTACACCGACAACACCATGATCTACTGGATTGCCGGTGGCGTGAGCGTCGTTGTCGGGCTGGTCATGCTGGTTGCCGGCAAGAAGTGACACTGGTCGGATAACCTCCTTTCCGATGCGACGGCGCCCGCCGTCGCTCGTCGTTTGCCGCAAGCCGCTCTCACCGGATTGCGGCGAACCGAGCTTCCCGCTCGGTGACCCTCGCGCGACTGTTAGACTCTCGCCTCGAATTCGAATCGCGAGCGTCCATGCCCTCTCAAACCACCCGACTCGACCTGATTCGCCACGGCGAACCCGTCGGCGGCCGCCGCTTTCGTGGCGATGCCGTCGACGACCCATTGAGCGACCTTGGCTGGCAGCAACTCGAGCGACGCCTGGAAATGATCGAGGCGCGCGGGCTGGCCGATTGGGACGTGGTCGCCACCTCGCCGCTGCGTCGCTGCAAGGCCTTCGCCGCGTCGGTCGCCGAGCGTCGCGGGCTGCAACTGGTCGTCGATCCCGATCTGCGCGAGATCGGCTTTGGCCCCTGGGAGGGCTTGCGGCATGCCGAGATCCCCGAGCGCTACCCCGAACAGCACGCCGCCTTTCTCGCCGACCCGGTCGGCGGCCGTCCGCCCGGCAGCGAGCCAATGGCCGATTTCTTTGAGCGCGTCACGCGCGGGCTTGCCCGCCTGGAGGCCAATCACGCCGGCCAGTCCGTCCTGGTGCTCTCGCACGCGATTGTCATGCGGGTCGCCTGCGCCTGGGTGCTGAATGCCCCGATGGCGGCGATCGCGCACGTGGAGACCGAATACGCCGCCATGCTTTCCATTCGCCACAATCATCGCGGCCGGCGGTTGCTCGGCCTGGACAATGCCTTGCCGGGTGACGAGGCGTGACGCGCGGAATCGTTGACGTGGAACTGGGCGTACTGGGCCTTGACCCGCTGGATGCCTCGGGCGATGACCAGAGCGGCTTTTCGCACCCCGTCTGGACCTGGCCGAGAGAGGGGCTGGATGCCCCCGAGGCGGGCGGGCGCCCGTTGCCCCGTTTTCTCGGCGGCCGGTTCCAGCGTGGTGTATTGACCGTCGAAGGCCCTGACGATATCGCCTGTGACGATCCCGATGCGCTCGCGCTGGCGGCCGTGGACGAGACCGGGTCCGCCGATACGCCGCTTGCCATCACCGCCCCCGATTATCCCCTGGCTCGTGCTTTGGGCGATTGGCGCCTTGCCGGCGGCACGCGGGACGGGTTTGCCCAACAAGTGGCCGATTGGCGCGCGCAAGGTTTCGAGCGGTTGCTGTGTTTTGACCCGGTTCACCTCAAGCCCGAGACCGATCACGCCATCACCCTCGGCCCCCGCTATCTGGCGTTGACCGAGGGGGAGCTCGATGGGTTGCTATCCAAGCTCAACCCGTGGCTCGCCGAAGACGGCATGCAGGCCGTTCGCCTGGGGCGCCAGCCCTATCTGCTGGCCCAATTGCGCCCGGACGGGATCGGCCCGGCGAACGCAGCCCTCACGCGGGGCGGGGCGCCGCTGGCCTGCCTGCTGAACCGCAACGCCGGCGTGTTTATCGACGAGGAACACAGTGACCCCGTGCTGCGCCAATGGCTGACCGAGTTGCAGATGTGGCTCTACCCGCAACCGCTCAACGACCAACGCGCCGCCCACGGCCAACCCATCCTGAGCAGCTTCTGGCCGCATGGGCTGAGTGCCCTGTCCGATGAACTGCCGTCACCGCCCGTCGGGGAGCGGCTGATCCTGACCGACTCGCCGGCCGTGCTCGCCGAGTGTGACGCCAACCCGTGGCGAGACGACGAGGTGGCGGCGACAAGCGAGGCGATCCGTGCCGGCAGGCCGGTGCGTGTCCTGCTGACCGAAGCGGCGTGGTGCCGACTCGAAGGCGACCTGGGTGGGTTCCAACAGGAGCTGGCCCGCATCGATGCCTGGCTCGAGCGATTGCAGGCCGAGTGTCCGGGCGTGCGGGTCCGCCTGGACGATGGCCAGGGCGGGGTATGGCAGCCTGAATCGTCGCTGAAACGTGCCTGGCACCGCCTGCTCCAGCGGGTGGGGCGATGACCACTGAGGCAAAAGCGGGTCCCAAGGCCGCGCGCGTTCTGGGTGTCGCCAGCATCCGTCGGCGTCCAGCATCCGAGCCGACCGAGGCATTGGCGCACCTCAACCCGCGGCTGGCCCGCGTGCTCGCTGCGCGTGGTATTACCCAGGCCGCACAACTCGATCATCGACTGCAGGCGGTCCTCCCGCCCGCCGGCCTGCCGGATCTGGACGAGGCCGCCCGCCTAGTCAGCGATGCCATCGAGCGCCACGAATCCATCCTGATCGTCGGTGACTTCGATGCCGACGGCGCCACTGCCACGGCCCTGTGCCTGCGTGGCCTGCGTGCCATGGGGGCCGAGCAAGTCGACTTTCTGATCCCCGATCGCCAGCGCCACGGTTATGGCCTGAGCCCGGCGTTGCTGGACGAACTCGACACGCCACCGGCGTTGATCCTCACCGTCGACAACGGCATCAGCGCCCACGCCGGGGTATCCGCCGCGAAGGCCGCCGGGTCGCGAGTGGTGGTCACCGACCACCACCTGCCCGGCGAGACGCTCCCCGCCGCCGATGCCATCGTCAACCCGAATCGCGCCGATGCGGCCTTCGGTTCGACGGCGCTGGCGGGGGTCGGCGTGGCCTTCTACCTGCTTGCCGCCGTGCGCAGCGAGCTCGACCGACGCGGCTGGTTCGCCGCGCGCGAGCGACCCAATCTGGCCAACTGGCTGGACCTGGTGGCCCTGGGCACCATCGCCGACGTGGTCGAACTCGATGCCAACAACCGGCGCCTGGTTGCCCAGGGCCTTGCCCGCATCCGCTCGCACGCCTGCGCGCCGGGCATCCTGGCGCTGTTCGCCGTCGCCGGGCGCGACCCGCGCGAGGCGCGATCCAGCGATCTGGGCTTCGCCATCGGTCCGCGACTGAACGCCGCCGGGCGGTTGGAGAACATGAGGCTGGGGGTCGAATGCCTGCTCGAAGACGACGCGGCCGAGGCCCGCCGGCTGGCCGGCACGCTCGACCAGATCAATCGTCAACGTCGCGACGTCGAGGCCAACATGCTCGACACCGTCGCCGCCGACCTAGACCGGGCGATGGCCGGGCAGGGCGATACGCCGCCGTCAAACCCGGCCGACTGGGTGCGCTTCGATCCGGGCTTTCACCCCGGCGTGATCGGCATCGTTGCCGGGCGCCTTAAGAGCCGCTGGGTGCGACCGGTGTTCGTCTTCGCCCCGGCCGAGGTCGGTAACAATGACGGCCGGCTCAAGGGCTCCGGTCGCTCGATCCCCGGCATCCACCTGCGCGATCTGCTGGTTGAGATCGACGCCCGACAGCCCGGCCTGATCGATGGCTTCGGCGGACACGCCATGGCGGCCGGCCTGTCACTCGATCGCGCGCAACTCGATGCCTTTCGCCAGGCCTTCACGCAGGCCGTCGCTCGCCACCATGAGCGGCTACCCGACGGCCGCGAAGTGATCACCGACGGGCCTCTTGACGCCGCCGACCTCCACCTCGACTTCATCGACGCCCTCGACCACCACGGCCCCTGGGGCACCGGCTTTCCCGAACCGCTGTTCGACAACACCTTCGAGGTGCTCGAGAAAACCGCCCTGAAAGACGGCAAGCACTGGCGCCTCTCCGTCCGCCTGCTCGACCACCCGCACGCCCGATCCGTGGATGCCATCTGGTTCCGCGCCCCCGACCCACTCCCCCCCGGCCGCCACTGGCAGATCGCCTACCGCCCCGTGGCCGACAGCTTTCGTGGCCGCAAACGCCTCAAGCTCTTCGTCGAGACAGCCTTGCCCATCACCGCTTCAGACTAGTTGTCACACATCGGACCGCGGAGTTGCACTCCGCGTAACGGGGAGCCCAACTCGCCGGTCCAAGGCAGAGGAAGGCGGTCGACCGTTGGATCGTGGAGTTGCACTCCGCGTAACGGCGAGTCCAACTCGCCGGTCCCAAAGCAAAGAAGGCGGTCATCCCTTGGATCGTGGAGTTGCACTCCACGCAATCACGCCCAAAAACGCACCTCCCACCAGTAAATCCCGCTCCGACCGCGCGCCTGGAACCCTGCGGACCAGCCAATGGCTCTTCCCGGAATAGGGCTTCACAATCAAACAGATCCACCACTTGCCCGCTCAACGCGCCCCCGGCACCATGCCCCTTGGAAAAAGCAAGGAGGTCGACGCATGCCGGCAAGGACGCCCGCACCGAACCGTTGGACCTGCCGTCATCTACCGCATGTGGATGCGCCGGGTCACTTTCAGCATGTCGCATTCCATCTGGCCGACTCGTTGCCGCGTGCCGCATTGCTCCGAATGGAACGCGACCTTGCCCATTTGCCCGCTTACCAACGGTCGCAAACGAAAGCCCGCCGCATTGAGGTCATGCTCGATGCCGGGCGGGGGTCCTGCCTGCTGGCGCAGCCGACCTGCGCCCGAATAATGGTCGAAACGCTGTTGTTCGGCGACGGCACCCGCTACCAACTGCATGCGTGGGTGGTCATGCCGAACCACGTCCACGTGCTGGTGCGGCAAGATGAAAACCACCCCCTGTCACGCATCGTCCAGTCCTGGAAACGCCATTCCTCCCGTGAGATCCGGCGTCTCGGCAACGACGCGAATCGCCAAACTGCAGGCCCACATGCCGGCATCTGGCAACGCGACTACTGGGACCGTTACATCCGAAACGATCGTCATTTCGCCGCAGTCGAAGAATATATTCGTCTAAACCCCGTCAAGGCCGGACTGGTGCCGACCCCAGAAGACTGGCCGTATGGCTCGGCAGGGCGGGGCGAGTAGGAAAGTAACCGGCTATGGACCGCGGAGTTGCACTCCGCGCCACGGCGAGTGCAACTCGCCACTCCCACCACCAACCATGGACCGTGGAGTTGCACTCCACGTCTCGGCGAGTGCAACTCGCCGCTCCGACGAACCCTGGACCGCGGAGCTGCACTCCGCGCTGGCAAACCCAATCGCCGCTCCCAGCATCCCACCATGGACCGTGGAGTTTCACTCCACGCCGGCGAGTACAACTCGCCGCTCCAACGAACCATAGACCGCGGAGTTGTACTCCGTGCCGGCAAATCCAACTCGCCAATTCAGTCCCTCTAATCGGCCGCATTGAGATACAATCCCGCGCTATTCAATCCGAGTTAAATGGGAAGCGGATTCATGTGCGGAATCGTCGCAGCGGTAGCCGAACGGCAAGTGGGCCCCATCCTCCTGGAAGGATTGCGTCGCCTGGAATACCGCGGCTACGACTCGGCCGGGGTGGCGTTGCTCGACGAGGGGCAGGGGCTGGCCTCGGCGCGTGCGGTGGGCAAGGTCGCCGCCCTTGCCGAGAAGCTTGAAGCCGCCCCCATCACCGGCCAGCTCGGCATCGCCCACACCCGCTGGGCGACTCACGGCGTGCCGGTCGAGCGCAACGCGCATCCGCATCTCGCGCCGAACGGCGAGCACGGCCGGGTGGCGGTGGTGCATAACGGCATCATCGAGAATTTCGCCAAGCTGAAGGCCGAATTGGTCGATGGCGGCTGTGCCTTCGCTTCGGATACCGATACCGAGGTCATCGCCCACCTCATCCATCACCAGCTCGAACTCGGCCTGTCGCCCGAAGCCGCCTTTCATGCCGCGGTGGACCGGCTTCAGGGCGCCTTCGCGCTGGCGGTAATCATCACCGATGCCCCCGAAACGCTATTCGTCGCTCGCCAGGGCAGCCCGCTGGTCATTGGTGTGGGCATCGGCGAGCACTTTGCCGCCTCGGATGCCCTTGCGCTGCTGCCGGTGACCCAGTCGTTCATCTATCTGGAAGAGGGCGACCGGGCGGTCATCACCCGCGAGACGCTCGCCATCACCGATGCGGCGGGTAACCCCGTCGAGCGCCCGGTGCGCCAGTCCGCCCAGCGCGCCGAAAGTGCCGATCGCGGCCGTTTCCGCCATTTCATGCTCAAGGAAATCCACGAGCAGCCGCAGGCCATCGCCAACACCCTGGAAGGGCGCATCGCCGACGGTCATATTTTGCCGGCGGCGTTCGGCGTGGGTGCCGACGAGATCTTCGCCGGCGTCGAACGCGTGCAGATCATCGCCTGCGGCACCAGCTACCACGCCGGCATGGTGGCGCGCTACTGGCTCGAGGACATCCTGCGGCTGCCCTGCGCCGTCGAGGTGGCCTCCGAATTCCACTACCGCAACCCGGTCGTCAGCCCCAACACCTTGATCGTCGCGCTCTCCCAATCCGGCGAGACGGCCGACACCTTGGCCGCCATCCGCATGCTCAAGCGCGAGGACCCGACGCGCCCGGTGCTCGCCATCTGCAACGCCCCCGAATCCTCTTTGGTCCGCGAGTCGGACTTGGTGCTGATGACCCGCGCCGGCCCCGAGATTTCGGTGGCCTCCACCAAGGCCTTCTCCACCCAGCTCGTCTCTCTGGCCCTGCTGCTCCTTGCCATCGGACGGGCGAGTGGCCGCATGGAGGAAGCCGAAGAGCAACGCATCGTCGCCGGTCTGGAGAAGGTCCCCGGGCGCATCCAGGACGCCTTGGATCACGGCGACCGCGTGCGCGAACTGGCCGAGCTGCTGGTGGAAAAGGAACACGCCCTGTTCCTCGGTCGCGGGCCGATGTATCCCATCGCCATGGAAGGGGCGCTGAAGCTCAAGGAAATCAGCTACATCCACGCCGAGGCGTACCCAGCAGGCGAGCTCAAGCACGGCCCATTGGCACTGATCGACGAGACCATGCCGGTAATCACCATCGCCCCACAAAACGAACTTCTCGATAAATTGAAGTCGAATATCGCCGAGGTAACCGCACGCGGGGCCGAACTGTTCGTTTTTGCCGACGAGCGCGCCGGGTTGCACTCGGCAGATTTCACCCACGTACTGCCGGTGACCTCGAATGTCGGGCGCATCAGTGCGCCGATCATCTTCAACATCCCGCTCCAGTTGCTTGCCTATCACGTGGCTGTACTTAAGGGCACGGACGTGGACCAGCCGCGCAATCTGGCCAAATCGGTCACGGTGGAATAACCAACTCGTATGAAAAAGGACCAATCGATGAACGAAATCCGGCCCAGCCAGCCGCCTGCCCCCAATCCACCACGATTTCACGATGAGATTGACCTAGTGGATCTGGCGCTTGCCCTGTGGCGGCGTAAGTGGTTGGTGGTCTCGGTGACGTTAGCGGTCGTCGTGCTGGCAGCACTTTATGCATTTGCTCGCGGCGAAGCCGTGAAAGCCACCTCGTTCGCATCGATTTACAGCCTTCCAAAGACCGTCGATCAACGCGGTGACGACCGTTACGTGATCGAGCCGGGCGCGGTGATGGAACTCACCCAGCGCGTTTTCGTGCCCAAGTCCTTGACCGAAGAGCGTGCGGCCAATGCCTCGGGAGACTTGCATGACTTGGAGGTCAAGCTCGATCAGCCCAAAGAGACGTCGCTGATTGTTCTCGAGACTGAAGCAACTGAAGGCGACTCCAAGCGTGTCGAGGCGCTGCATG
The DNA here is from genome assembly GCA_016278265.1 of Halothiobacillus sp. Classification (GTDB taxonomy): domain Bacteria; phylum Pseudomonadota; class Gammaproteobacteria; order Halothiobacillales; family Halothiobacillaceae; genus Guyparkeria. Next base: position 698,848 of record JADQCE010000001.1, read on the forward strand.
AATCAATCACCGACCGGATTGGCGTGTTGGTCCAGGGTGAGGTGGATGATTTGCGAGCGAAGCTGGACCGTCGGATCGAGATGCTGGAAACGCGTCTCGCCAACGCGGAATCATTGGCGGAATCACTAAGCCAGGCGGGCGGCGATCTTGCAGATATTTCCCTCGAATTAACGGAAATAAAGAAAGACCTGCTCTCGGCTGAACTGGAAAAGTCGTCGCTCGGTAATGGCCGTCTGGTCGAGCTGGGCCAGCAGCGTGAGTTGGATGGCGGTGTGTCCAGTACGTTGATCGTAGCCTTGGGCGCCATCCTCGGCCTCTTCGCCGGCCTCTTCGCCGCCTTGATGGCCAACTTTATCTCCGCCGCCCGCGAGCGCCTGCATGGCGAACACGAAGTCGAAGAATAATTAACAAAACGACATTGACATGACGACAAGCAACACATTCCATCCCCCCAAAGACGTCAAGATCGCCATGGTCGGTCTCGGTTACGTCGGTCTCCCGCTGGCCGTGGCTTTCGGCCGCGTCCAGTCCGTGGTCGGCTTCGATATCAACGCCAAGCGCATCGCTGAGCTGAAAAACGGTATCGACCACACCCGCGAGGTCGAGCCGAACGAACTGGTCGAGGCAACACAGCTTTGCTTCACCGACCGCCTGGAAGACATCGCCGACTGCAATGTCTTCATCGTCACCGTGCCCACGCCCATCGACCGCTATAAGCGCCCGGACCTCAGTCCGCTAATCGCTGCGTCTAAAACCGTGGGGAAGGTGCTGAAAGAAGGCGACGTGGTCATCTACGAATCCACCGTCTACCCCGGTGCCACCGAGGACGACTGTGTGCCGGTGCTTGAAGAGACCAGCGGGCTGACGTTCAATCAGGACTTCTTCGCCGGGTACAGCCCGGAGCGGATCAACCCGGGTGACAAGGAACACCGCGTCGCCGATATCATGAAGGTCACGGCCGGCTCTACGCCTGAGGCCGCCAAGTTCATCGATGGCCTTTATCGCCGCGTCATCACGGCCGGCACGCACCTGGCCCCGGCCATCCGTGTCGCCGAGGCCGCCAAGGTGATCGAGAACACTCAGCGGGACGTCAATATCGCGTTGGTCAACGAACTGGCCATGCTGTTCAACAAGATGGGCGTCGACACCCAGGCAGTCCTCGAGGCCGCCGCCACCAAGTGGAATTTCCTGCCCTTCAAGCCCGGATTGGTCGGCGGGCACTGCATCGGCGTTGACCCGTACTACCTCACTCAGAAAGCCGAGGAGGTCGGTTATCATCCCGAAATGATCCTTGCCGGGCGGCGCACCAACGACGGCATGGGCGAATACGTCGCCGCAAAGGTGGTGCAGTTGATGACCCGCAAGCGCGTGCAGGTCGTGGATTCCAAGGTGCTGATCCTTGGACTCACCTTCAAGGAAAACTGCCCGGATCTCCGCAATACCCGCGTGATCGACGTAATCCGAGAATTGCGTGACTATAACGTTGACGTCCACGTCCATGACCCCTGGGCGGATCCCTCCGAGGCTTGCGATGAATACGATATCTCCCTGGTCGATCAACCGGCACAGGGCGACTATGACGCGGTCGTGATCGCAGTCGCTCACGATCAGTTCGTGCGTATGGGAGCGGAAGGAATACGGGCCCTCACCCGGAATGGCGGGCTCGTTTACGACATTAAGCACGTGCTTGGTCGTGAGGAAAGCGACGGCCGGCTGTAGCCCGCGCCTTGGGAGCGGCGAGTTGCACTCGCCGTCACGCGGAGTGCAACTCCGCGATCCATAGGGCTGGGATGAGCGCCTCTAGGCTCGATGCCATCGGTCTCGCACCAAATCGAGTGGGTCGGGCTTGGCAGCGGCAGCCCGGCGTAAGGGCTCCTCCTATCCGCCGACGACACAGCAAGACTTTTTGAACCTACCCAACAAAGACAAGACCACATGTTTGAAACGATAAACGACCGCAAGATCCGCATGGCCATCGTTGGCTGTGGACGCATTTCAAGCAACCACTTCGGCTCGATCGAAAAGCACGCCGACAACATCGAATTGGTAGCGGTTTGTGATACCAACAAGCTCACGCTGGATGAGCACGCAGAGCGTTACGACGTTCCTGGTTACCAGAACATGGAAACCATGCTCGAATCGGAAGACATCGACCTGGTGGCGCTGTGCACACCCAGCGGCATCCACCCTGATCAAGCCGAACTCGCGGCCCGGTACAAAGTCAACGTGATGACCGAGAAGCCCATGGCCACGCGCTGGTCGGACGGCATGCGCATGGTCAAGGCCTGCGACGACGCGCGGGTTCGTCTTTTCGTCGTCAAGCAGAACCGGAGCAACAGCACCCTGCAACTGCTCAAGCGAGCCGTGCAGGAGAAGCGCTTCGGTCGTATCCACATGGTCCACCTGAACGTCTTCTGGACGCGCCCTCAGGAATACTACGATGCCAGCAAATGGCGCGGCACTTGGGAACTGGATGGCGGCGCGTTCATGAACCAGGCCAGCCACTACGTCGACCTGCTCGATTGGCTGATCGGCCCGGTTGCCGACGTGCAAGCGATGACCGGCACGTTGGGGCGTGATATCGAAGTGGAAGACTCGGGCGTATTGAACGTGCGTTGGCGCACGGGGGCACTTGGCTCCATGTCCGTGACCATGCTGACCTACCCGAAGAACCTGGAAGGCTCCATCACCATCCTCGGCGAGAAAGGCACCGTCAAGGTGGGTGGTGTTGCGGTCAACGAGATCGAGCACTGGGAATTCGACGAGCCGCGCGACTACGACGAGGACGTCCTCAAGGCCAACTACGAAACCACCTCCGTCTACGGCTTCGGGCATCCGCTCTACTACAAGAACGTGATTGACACGCTGCGTGGCGACGCCGAGCCGGAGACCGATGGTCGAGAAGGCCTCAAGTCCCTCGAACTCCTCATCGCCGCCTACCTCTCCGCCCGCGACCGGAAGACCATCTCCCTGCCGCTGGAGTATTGAATTTTTGGCCACGGACGGCCACGGACGGCCACGGAAAGCACGGACAAGGAAATGTTGGAATGCGAAGATCTCACCTATGCCGTGAGAGGGGCGATATTCGAGGTGTCTCGGGAGTTGGGCTCTGGGTTTCTCGAATCCGTCTACGAGAAAGCGCTGGCGCACGAACTGACCAATCGCGGCCTAACCGTTGAACGACAGGTCCCTGTGACCACGTACTACAAGAAGGTGCCGGTAGGCCAACACGTGCTTGATCTCTTAGTCGAGGACGAACTGATTGTTGAATTGAAGGCCGTGCGCGGATTGTTACCGGAACACGAAGCCCAGTTGCTCAACTACCTGAAAGCAACGTCATATCGTGTGGGACTCCTGGTCAACTTCACGCACCCGAAAGCACAAATAAAGCGCATGGTTCTTTGAACAACAGTCCGTGATTTCCGTGACAGTCCGTGGCAAACAAGAAAGAGATTTATGAACTACCAAGTACACGAAACCGCCATCGTCGATGAAGGCGCCACCATAGGCGAGGGCACCCGGATTTGGCACTGGGTGCACGTCTGTGGCGGCGCCCGTATCGGCAAGAAGTGCTCGTTCGGCCAAAACGTATTCGTCGGCAACCGCGTCGAGATCGGCGATAACGTCAAGGTGCAGAACAACGTCTCGGTGTACGACGACGTCACCCTTGAGGACGACGTCTTCTGCGGACCGAGCATGGTCTTCACCAACGTCTACAACCCCCGCTCGGCCGTATCGCGCAAGGACGAGTACCGTCCCACACACGTCAAGCAGGGCGCGACTCTGGGCGCGAACTGCACCATCGTCTGCGGCGTCACCGTCGGACGCTATGCCTTCATCGGTGCCGGTGCCGTCATCAACCGTGACGTACCCGATTACGCCCTAATGGTCGGCGTCCCCGCCAAACAGATCGGCTGGATGAGCGAATACGGCGAACGCCTCGACCTGCCTCTGCAAGGGGATGGTGAGGCAGTCTGTGAGCACACGGGCAAGCGTTATAAGCTCTCGGGTGGTCAAGTAACGGCTGAGTGACTCTCGCTAAGGCGCAAAGTCACAAAGGTAAAGAACAACGGTGGGTGTGGCAGGGATGTGCCGTCAGCCCATACGCATGGAACACAACAACCCTTAGCGTCTTAGCGCCTTGGCGTGAGACCAAAACGAAGATCAAAAAATATGCAGTTCATCGACCTCGCCGCGCAGCAGGCGCGCATCAAGGACAAGATCGACGCAAACATTCAGCGGGTGCTCGCTCACGGCAAGTACATCCTCGGCCCGGAAGTCGCCGAGCTGGAAGAAAAGCTCGTCGACTTCACCGGCGCAAAGTACTGCATCTCCTGCGCCAACGGCACCGATGCCCTGCAGATCGCCCAGATGGCCGTCGGCGTCGGTCCGGGCGACGAGGTCATTGTTCCTGGGTTTTCCTACATCGCCACCGCGGAAACACCCGCCGTACTCGGCGCTAAGCCGGTCTATGTCGACATCGACCCCGTGACCTACAACATGGATCCGGCAAAGCTCGAAGCTGCTATTACCCCCAAGACCCGCGCGATCATCCCGGTCTCCCTGTACGGTCAATGCGCGGACTTTGACGAAATCAACGCCATTGCGGAAAAGCACGGCATTCCGGTCATCGAGGATGGGGCTCAGAGCTTCGGCGCGACGTATAAGGGCAAGCGCTCCTGCAATCTGACCACCATTGGCACCACCAGCTTTTTCCCCAGCAAGCCGCTGGGTGCCTACGGTGACGGCGGAGCTCTGTTCACCAACGACGAAGAACTGGCCACAAAACTGCGCCAGATCGCTCGCCACGGCCAGGACCGCCGCTATCACCACCTGCGGGTGGGCGTGAACAGTCGCCTGGATACCCTGCAAGCCGCCATCCTGCTGCCCAAGCTGGAGGTTCTGGAAGAGGAACTTGACCTACGAAACGAGGCGGCGGCTAGATACAACAAGCTTCTGTCTGACACGGACGTTCACGGACAAGCACTGACAGAAACCCCGTCCGAGTCCGCCCGTGTTTTCCGTGGCCAAACCCCCGTCATCAAGGAACACAACACCAGTGCCTGGGCGCAGTACACCATCCGCGTTCCCGATCGGGATGCGGTGCAGTCGGCGCTCAAGGAGGCCGGTATTCCCACAGCCGTTCACTACCCGATTCCCCTGAATAAGCAGCCGGCGGTTAGCGACGAAACCGTGTCGTTGCCCGAAGGGGATCGGGCGGCGGAACAGGTAATTAGCCTCCCGATTCACCCCTACCTTTCGCATCAAGACCAAGATCATATAGTGGCCGGAATTGTTGGGATATGAGCCAAATTAATATTCGTTTTACTCTCCATGCCGTGACAAAAATCAGGTTTCGCAGGAAGTGAAAGTATTACTCTTGGCGCCAGCGAAGAACCCATTGATTCGCCGGCTTAAAGTGCGTCTGCTAGACAGAGGGTGTGAAGTATCGCTCGTCTCATTTGATGAAGGTGCGGATTACCGATTGAGGGGGGGCGGACGTTTCTCAGATTACCTCCGATTCTGGCTAATTCGCGACATTATCGAAAAAGAATCTCCCGACTTGATTCATGCGCATGGTGTGAATCACTATGGCCTGCTAGCTAGTTTCCAGTGGTCCGTCCCAATTGTGTTAGCAGCGTGGGGTAGTGATGTTTTAGGAGTGGCTAAAAGATCAAATCCGTTTGCTCGGATAGTTTTACGACTGATAAATGCGTGGTCGATCTTGCGCGCAACAAAGGTCCATTCATCCGCGCAACATGTTGTGGAGGAAGCTAGGCGACAGTCGGTGTTCGCAAACAAGGAAAAATTTTGTTCCTTTTATTGGGGGCTGCCGCCTGTTTGTGACGTTTCGAATGGGCCTGGTGACGTTGATCCCAATGCCTTTTTGTCCGGATACAGTCTGAAACCGGATGACCGCGTCGTACTCTTTCCGAGAGGACTGCGGGCGTTATACAGTCCGCTGCTTGTTTTGGACTTGATAAGAAAATGGAATGTGGTGAATCCTGATCGAGTGTGTGTGGTTTTGAAGGCATTTTCGACAACCAGCGAAGAAGAGTTTTTCTTCTCAAATGCACGTGACACAAGGTTTGTTTATATCGATCGTTTGTTGAATGATAGTGAACTTTGCTGCTTATATAATCGAACTGATATTCATGTCAACGTGCCTATCAGTGATGCTTTAGGTGGCGGGGTGGTTGAGCCGATTCAGTTTGGCAGTGTGCCGGTTTTGAGCGACTTAAAATCCTATCGCGAACTGTTAGCGGCGACGGAAGGAGTGATGATTGAAGGCCAATCTGATGAAGATCTAGAACTCGCGGTTACTAGGGCGGAGGGTCTTGCCAAACACCGAGACAAGCATAGAGCTGGCAATTACTCGGCAATTAGAGTAGTGAGCAGGATAATAAAACTTTATGATGAGGCTATGGGGAGACGCTCGGTATGAAGCGGCGGCATTCAATAGCACTTATGTTTTTCGCTTCCTAGCCTGGTGATTCGGCGTGAATGACCCGACACGCTTCGGAAGCATTCTTCGTCAAGGACCGCTATTTCGCGCGGGACTGGGGAGCGTTGTAATAAAGTTTTCCTCAAAAATCATGGCCCTTATTACAGTTGTTGTTTTGGCTAATGTTTTGGGTGCGAGTGATTTCGGTGTATTTGTATTTATTATCGCACTCACGGGTCTGTTAAGCATGCCCGCTCAGTTGGGTCTGTCAAACCTTGTGATGAAAGTGACCTCGGCCGAACTTGTATCGCATGAATGGTCTGTAATAAAAGGAGTTTGGCGTTGGTCGTCGTATGTAAGCTTGGCTTCATCATCTATTATTGTCGTTACGGCAGTTGTTATATCGGTTGGGATCAGTGATTCTGTTCAAGAAACGTTGATTTATGGCTTTTTATTGAGTTTGCCATTAGTTCTGCTAGTGCCCCTCTCAAATATTCGAGGAGGGGCGTTGCGCGGCTTGCACCGGGTTAATTTAGGTCAGCTTCCTGAGCAAATACTCCGCCCAGGGTTGTTTTTGGCATTTGTGGCGTTGTCAATGGTGGTTGGCGCTGAATTGAGCGTTGAAATGGCGATCGCGATGAGCGTCACAGCCGCCGCCCTCGCCTTCATAATCGGCCAGTTTCTGTTGTCCAAATATACGCCTATCGCCGTGAAGTCAGCTAAGGCGGACTACTCGGGGTGGAAATATTGGCTTTATGCAGCGATCCCTTTGTCGCTTACGGAAGGGGCGTCATTAATAATGGCGAACACGGATTCCGTCATGCTCGGAATATTCACGACTTCCTCAGAGGTTGGAGTGTACAAGATTGCCGTCCAAGGTGCGGTCCTTATTGCCTTCGTTATGGATGCCTTGAGCATGGTGGCGGCGCCTTACTTTTCCAGGCTGCACGCTGCTGATAAAAGGTATGAATTACAAAGGTTGGCGTCATATACAAGTTTGGCATCGTTTGTTTTTGCGTTATGTGCATTTTTATTCCTGCTCATATTTGGGCGACCGTTGCTTGATCTATTATTTGGCTCCGAATTTTCTTTTGCCTATATTCCACTTTTAATTCTAGCGGTGTCGCACGTGGTGAGCTCATGGGTTGGGCCGGTTGGTGTCTTGCTGAACATGACAGGTAACCATAGAGTTGTTCTGGTTGCAGTTGCGTCAGCTAGTGTGTTGAACGTGGCGCTTAACTTTGTGCTGATTCCGATGTTTTCTTTGGAAGGGGCTGCGTGGGCAACCGGCGTATCTTTGGTATACTGGAAACTGTTTTTATGGGTGGCTTCGAAAAGACGACTTTTTATTAACAGCAGCCCCGTTCCATTATTTCGGGCATATTTTAGTTGAACATATACAATAGAAGAAGTAATTTCGAGGACAATGATTTGATTAAGCTTGCCGTGTTTATTTTGTTTGTATTTTCTCTTGTGGGAGCGGATTTCTGGCTTCATGACAAGCTAACGAAGTATCCGAACTACTTTGGTTGGCGTGGGTTGTCGGAAACGGCTAATGCAGAGTACAAGAATCTGGGAGTGGAGATTAAAAACTTCGGATCTGGATATTCTTATGATGGTCCGTACATGGACTATGGAAACGGTCGTTTCTTTAAACAATCAAAAGGTAGGATTCGGTTGGATGACTCGGGAATACCACAGGTTCGTTATGGTGAGGAATTTCATTATAACCCGGTGACGACGGCTCAGTTTGCTTTAGCTGAATATAGTCGTGCGGAAGGTGTGTCCGATAAGTTCCTTGAAGTTGTCGATTCTCTCGTTTCTCGACAAGGTGAGGCTGGGGCTTTTCGGTATAACTTTTCTTTTAGAAAATACGCGCATGAAGAGGATTATGATCCTGGTTGGGCGTCGGCTATGGCTCAAGGGCAAGCGCTGAGCGCACTTGCACGAGCTTATGCGCTGACTGGCGATAAAAAATATTTAAATAGCGGGTGGCGTGCCTTTGACTATTTGATGACCCCCTTTGAAGAAGGGGGGGGTGAAAACGGATCTGGGTAAACTTCGGAAAGATTGGTCGAGCGATATTTTTTTCATGGAATATCCGGCCGATCCTCCCGTATATACTCTTAATGGGTATATGTTCGTAATCATCGGTTTGTATGACTGGAACGAAGTTGTCGGTGGTTCGGACGTGACTAAGAGCGCGCTGCAAGATTCGCTTTCGAGTTTTCGGAAAATTATCGGATTCTATGACCTGGGGTCGCTCAGCTCCTATGATTTGTCATTTATGACATTGCCCTATAAGAAGAGCGGGGAGTTACGGGTTCCTCATTATTCGCCTTAATACCACGCGGTCCATATCGAGCAGCTTACCTTGCTCCATAACATTTTTGGTGAGGACTATATGAAGGACACGGCAGATAGGTGGCGGCAGTATGTCAATTGATGCGCTTGCGTTAATAATGTGACGAATTATTTGTTATGGTTTATAATCCAAGCTATGGCTTTAATAGTGCGCCCTTGCGTCGTTTGAGTGTGCGCAATCCACTGATTTTTTTTGGCGCGCAGTTTGCGGCTCTAGCTGCCCTAGCGATGTTTATTCCTTTTTTGAATCAGTATGATTGGTTCATTTTGGCCATAATTCTCGTCCTTCTGGTGATTGGGTTCATATCCGCTCAGCGTTTAGAGCGCATATTTTCGCCCCTAACAATTTTTTCAGTCTCCTATCTTGGATATGCGGTTGGGGCGGTTTATTACTCCGTTTCTGGAGAGGTGGGCAAGTTTTCAGTTCTAACGGGTACAGAGGTGGAATTCTGGTCATATGCGCCTGCGATAGATGCATTGCTGATCTGGTGCTTTGTGGGCTTCGGCCTCGGATATCTGCTGGGCGAGTATAGGTTTGGCTTGTTCCACCGAAGGCGCGTTGAAGAGGGGGAGCCGGCCTATCCACGCGGTTCGTGGATATTGTCGGTTTATAAACCCATAGTGCTTTCTAGTTTGTCGATTGGTGTCTTCTGGTGGCTGTATGTTGCCCACACGGTATCAGATAGCCTGTTTCAGTTTATAAAAGAGTTTCAGTTGTTTCCGCACAGAGTGGCTGAATACGGGGTCACGACTCTCCCTTATCATTTCTACTATGCGGGAATTTTCTTGTGGTTGTATTCAATATTCCTGAAAGACAAAAATCCTGGCGCTCTGTTCTGGTCGTTCTCATTGCTTGGTGTGTTGATTAATTTGACGCAAGGGCGGGTGATGTTGTCAGCGACGTTTTTGATGGCGTTGTTGATCGCTGTTGGTTTGTATCGTCCAGCATTGAGAACACGGATTGTGTACTCACTTCTTGCTGTTGTGGCTTTGGCCGTTGTGGCTTATTTCCTGAGAATTTATAGCAACTATGCGTACATTGGTAAGGAGTTTGACCTGTTTGAACGGGGTTTTTTTTCCTCTACTATTGGTTCGTTGGTCGCTGGGGGTAATGTTCCAGACCTTCAGCAATTGGTTATTATCCTTCATACCTGGGGGCACGGTAGCTTTTCTTATGGATTGACGTATGTTGATTCGGTTAAAAACTTGTTTTCTGGTATCTTCGGTTTTGAGTCTTCATCTGTTGGTCTTCAGATAAAGAGCTTGTATTTTCCTGACAGGTCAGGGCCGCCTACGCCGGGTGCGGTTGGGGAGGCGTATGTTAATTTTGGTTGGTTTTCACCCGTTTTCTTCTTTTTTGTTGGCTTTGTCTTCGCAAAAGTCTATGGATTTGTTTTTTATCGCAAGTCAGCACTGATTTATATAGTTTACGCGATATTTTTGACCAGATTTGTATTCATGTATCCGAAAGTTGATTCTACAATGATTTCGAATTTTGTTTGGGGTGTTTCGCCGTTCTTGTCGTTATTGTTGCTCGCTTATTTTATGTGGTCGTTTCTTCGCACCAGTGTGTCGCGGAGAGTTTGATTTGATAGTTTTTCGGCTTTAATTGCGTTTTTGAGTGTGTTTTTGTCTTAAATCACGGGTGTGTCATTTTGTGATTATACATTTTAGTACAGTTCATTCGCGTGCCGATACGCGCATCCGGATCAAACAAGTCGCGTCGTTGGCTGGGTCTCTTGAAGTGCCGGTGGCGCTATATGTCCAAGACGGGAAGTGCAACGAGCGGGATGAGGCCCGTGGCATTAATGTGATCGATACGGGGGGGCCGTCGGGTGGGCGTCTTGCGCGCATGACGCAGGGGGCGTGGCGGATGTACCGAGTCGTGCGGTATGCACTGCCATCCGTGGCGCATTTCCATGACCCGGAATTGATCTGGGTAGGGCTGTTGTTGAAGCTTTCCGGCATCAAGGTGATCTACGACGTGCATGAGGACGTGCCGCGGCAGATCCTGGGTAAGCACTGGCTTCATCCCTGGTTGCGTCGTCCGATAGCGGCGATGGTCGAAGTGTTGGAGTGGTTCGCGGCAAAGGTGTTCGACGGGATCGTCACGGCGACGCCGACCATTTCGCGTCGCTTTCCGGCGCAGAAGACAGTCACCGTCCAGAATTTCCCGATACTCGCGGAATTGGTGCTGCCGGAACGTAAGCCGTTTGCTGATCGGCCGCCGCATGTGGTTTACGTGGGTGGAATCACAGCGGAACGCGGCGTGCGGGAAATGGTGAAGGCGGTGTCCCGGGTGGAAAATCCCCAAGCACGGTTGCAACTGGGGGGCACCTTCACACCAACGGTCCTTGAAGACGAGGTCCGTGCCCTTAACGGGTGGGATCGCGTGGTGTCGCATGGCTGGATGGGGCGTAATGACGTTGCTGAAGTGTTGGGGAATGTTCGGGCGGGCTTGGTGCTATTTCATCCTGCGCCCAATCACATGGATGCGCAGCCGAACAAGATGTTCGAGTACATGGCTGCTGGTCTTCCGGTGATCGCCTCGGATTTTCCGTTGTGGCGGTCGATCATCGAGGGTGCCGGCTGTGGCCTGCTCGTCGATCCAATGAATCCGCGTGCGATTGCAGAAGCAATCGACTGGGTGATTGATCACCCTGAAGAAGCCGAAGCCATGGGGCAGCGGGGCCGGAAGGCCGTCGAAGAAAAGTACAACTGGGAAAACGAGGCTGAGACACTCGTGAATTTCTACAAGCAACTTCTCGCCAAGTGATTTTTGCCACGGATATTCACGGAAAGCACTGAAAGGTTCTCTTGCCAAGACGCAAAGCCGCCAAGGTTGCAGTCAGATCTATCTGTTACTTAGCGCCTTCGCGACTTTGCGTGAGCCTTTCAAATATCCGTGCTTTCCGTGGCCATCCGTGGCCAATTGGATTAAATAATCATATGCAACGAATACTCACGATCATCGGCGCCCGCCCGCAGTTCATCAAGGCGAGCGTGGTTTCCAAGGCCATACAGGCGCAGGAGGGCATCGAGGAGATCCTTCTGCATACGGGGCAGCACTTCGACGCCAACATGTCCGACGTGTTTTTCGATCAGCTAGGCATCCCTCGACCCGACGTACAGCTCGATATTCACGGCGGTTCGCATGGGGCGATGACCGGGCGGATGCTTGAGCAGATTGAGGCGGTAATCCTGTCGGAGAAACCCGATCGGGTGATGGTGTACGGGGATACGAACTCCACGTTGGCTGGTGCCTTAGCGGCGGCGAAGCTCCATGTGCCGGTTGCCCATGTCGAGGCGGGATTGCGTAGCTTCAACATGCGCATGCCAGAGGAGGTCAATCGCATCTTGACCGATCAGATTAGCGATCTCCTGTTCTGTCCGACGGACACCGCGGTGCGTAATCTGGCAAAGGAAGGGTTTGACGATAAGCCCACCCAGGTGCTCAAGGTGGGTGATGTCATGCAGGATGCCGCTCTGTTCTTCGCTCAGCGAGCCGTGCGTCCTGCGGATATGCCTGCCGAGTTGCTGGCCACGGACGAGCACGGAAAAGCGCATGCGGAAGGGAAGGAGGGTGCGTCTCAGGCCAACCCGTTTGTACTTGCGACGTTGCATCGTGCGGAGAACACGGATGACCCGGTACGATTGGCGGGCATCGTGGAGGCGCTCAATCGTATTCACCAAGACGTCGCGCCCGTCTTGTTACCCCTGCATCCACGTACGCGCGCTGCGATCGCTCGACAGGGCCTGGAGTTGCTAACACATACGATCGACCCGGTCGGTTACTTCGAGATGATCTGGTTGCTGAATCACTGCGATCTGGTAATGACCGACAGTGGGGGCGTTCAGAAGGAGGCGTTTTTCTTTGGCAAGGCCTGCGTCACAATGCGGGACCAGACCGAGTGGGTGGAGTTGGTCGAGAATGGCGCCAACGAGCTTGTGGGTGCGGACACTGGTCGAATCGAGGAGGCCGTCAGAAGGCACCTTGGGCGTCGTGTCAAGGATGATGGCGAATTGTACGGTGGTGGTAAGGCATCCGAGCGAATCGTCGAGCATTTGCTTCAGGGAGTCGATGCGTGAGCGTGACTTCACGAACAATCTGGATCATCAACCAGTACGCTTCCTCGCCCTCAACCGGATATGCTGGTCGTCATTACTATCTTGCGCGGGAATTGGTCGCACAGGGGCATCGGGTTTATGTTGTTGCGGCGAGCTTCACGCATCTGTTGCGGAAGGCGCCTGAGACAACGGGTGACATTACCCTCGAGAAAGCCGAAGGCTTTCATATGGTTTGGCTCCGCATGCCGCATTACCCCGATGCCCATTCCAAAAAGCGAGCCGCCAACTGGTTCCGGTTTGCGTGGAAGTTGCTAAAGCTGCCTCGTGTGATACCGGAAGTGCCTGACGTGGTGCTTTATTCGTCGCCTGGCCTCGTCGGCTTTTTGGGCGCGCAGCGCCTGGCTAAACGCTTCCGTGTACCTCTCATCTTCGAGGTGCGCGATATCTGGCCATTGACGTTGATGCAGGTGGGCGGCTATTCGCGCCATCACCCATTCATGCGGTTCTTGCAGTGGATCGAGGACAGGGCGTATCGGGACTCGGACCGGGTGATTTCGAACCTCAAGAACGCGGTCGAGCATATGCAGGCCCGCGGTATGGAACCGGGAAAATTTGCTTGGGTGCCGAACGGGTTTTCTATGGCTGAGGTTTCCTCGCCGCGGCCGCTGTCGGAAGAAGTTTCCAGGCGGTTGCCGAGGGACAAGTTCGTCGTGGGATACACCGGCACCCTCGGCGCAGCAAACGCACTTCACGTCTTTCTGGAAGCGGCCAGCCGATTAAGGCAGCATGAAGATGTGGCATTTGTCCTAGTCGGTGGGGGTAAAGAGAAGCCGGAGCTCTTGGCCCAGGCGAAGACGCAGGGGCTGAATAATGTCACGTTCATCGAACCCATCCCAAAGGCCCAGATTCAGTCGATGTTGCAACGCTTCGATGTATGCTTCATCGGCTTAACAAACGACCCCCTGTTTCAGTTTGGTGTTTCGCCGAATAAGTTGTTCGATTACATGGTGGCCGGCAGACCAATTATTTATTCGATTGGCTCGGGCAATTATCGCCCCGTCGATGATGCTAAATGCGGCGTGACAGTGGCGGCGGAGGACCCCGAGGCGATTTCAGAAGCGGTCTTACAGTTGCATAATGTGCCCAAAGAAGATCTGGACATGATGGGAGAAAATGGTCGCAACTATGCATTCCGAAACCACGAGTACGGTGCACTGGCGGGCCGCCTGTCGATGGTGATCGAAGAGGCGATAAATGAAGAGACTGTTTGATCTTGTTGCCTCGTTGCTTCTACTGATTGCCTTATCGCCCGTTATTCTGGTCCTGATAGGCCTTATTCGCTGGCGTTTGGGCGCGCCGGTCTTCTTTCGGCAGACGCGGCCAGGTGTGGATGGACAGCCATTCGAGATGATCAAGTTCCGTACGATGCGAGAACTTGTCGATGAGGCAGGTCAGCCGTTGCCTGACGAGAGGCGGATGACGCGTCTTGGGGCATTCCTTCGTTCAAGCAGCCTCGATGAGCTCCCCGAGTTGTGGAACGTACTGAAGGGTGACATGAGCCTGGTCGGCCCAAGACCGCTGCTGATGGAGTATTTGCCTTTGTACAACGCCGAGCAGATGCGACGGCATGAGATGCGGCCCGGTGTGACCGGCTGGGCGCAGATCAACGGGCGGAATGCTGTTTCCTGGGATGAGAAATTCAAGCTCGATGTCTGGTATGTGGACAATCGTTCATTCTGGTTGGACCTGAAAATACTGCTGTTAACTGTAAAGAAAGTTCTTCGGCGCGAAGGGATCTCCGGCGACGGTCACGTGACGGCGGATCGGTTCCGGGGGAATGACGAATGAAGCTGGCAGTGCTAGGCGCGAGCGGCCACGGCAAGGTGGTCGCCGATACGGCCAGGGCCGCCGGTTGGTCTGAAATCACCTTCTTCGACGACGCCTGGATGGGTAAGCGTTTCGTGACGCACCACCCGGTTGTTGGTGATGCGGCCGCACTATTTCGATCGGTTGCGGAGTATGACGGCGTAATCGTGGCGATCGGCAATAATCGCGTGCGTCTGGAAAAGACGCGGGCGCTAATCGACGCCGGAGCCAGAGTCGTGAGCGTGATTCATCCCGCCGCGGTTGTCAGTGGCTCAAGTACTGTCGGGGAAGGGTCGGTGATCATGGCTGGTTCCGTGGTTCAGGCCGATACCTGCCTTGGTGCCGCTTGCATCATCAATACGAACGCAAGCGTAGATCACGATTGCCGGTTGGCAGATGGAGTGCATGTCTGCCCTGGCGTAGCCATCTCCGGTGACGTGGTTGGTGGCGAGTGTGCGTGGTTTGGCGTGGGCGCCAGTGTTCGCCAGGGGATGAGAATCGGTGCGGATGCCGTGATCGGAGCCGGCGCCGCTGTGGTCAAGGATGTGGATGCCAAGACAACGGTAATCGGTGTTCCTGCTAAACCGGCTTCCTGAGCTTTTTGGTGGTCGTTGACCGCTACATCAAAACATTGGTTGATATATGTTGAATGGACCGTTTTCACCTTGGCCTTCGTTCACTGAGGAGGAGGCCGAGGCGGTGCAGCGTGTGCTGCTTTCCAACAAGGTGAACTACTGGACCGGACAAGAGGGGCGCGAGTTCGAACGCGAGTTCGCGGCCTATGCCGAGACGGATCATGCGATTGCCGTAGCCAATGGGACGGTGGCGCTGGACTTGGCGCTTAAGGGGCTGGGGGTCGGTGAGGGCGACGAGGTAATCGTCACCTCGCGGACGTTTCTCGCCTCGGTCTCGAGTATTGTCATGGCCGGCGCGGTGCCAGTCTTTGCAGACGTGGATCGTGATTCCCAGAACATAACGCCCGAGACGGTGGCCGAGATGATCACAACGCGCACGCGGGCGATCATGGCAGTGCATCTGGCCGGATGGCCGTGCGAGATGGACGGGCTGATGGCGCTGTCCGAGCAGCATGATCTCTATGTGATTGAGGATTGCGCCCAGGCACACGGGGCGACCTACAAGGGGCGAAGCGTGGGTTCCATCGGTCATGTCGGTGCCTGGTCGTTCTGTCAGGACAAGATCATGACCACCGGCGGGGAAGGCGGCATGGTCACGACGAATGACCGCGGGCTTTGGAAGCGCATGTGGGCCTACAAGGATCATGGCAAAAGCTGGGAGGCGGTCTACGAGCGCGAACATCCGCCGGGTTTCCGTTGGCTGCACGAGTCCTTCGGTACCAATTGGCGGTTGACGGAGATGCAGTCGGCTATCGGGCGTATCCAGCTTGCGCGGATGCCGGAGTGGACGGCGACCCGACGAGCGCATGCCGGGCGGATATGGGAAGCTGCAAGGCAGTGCGAGGGCGTGCGGGTGCCGAGCATTCCTGACGAGATCGGTCACGCTGCCTACAAGTGCTATGTGTTCGTCGAGCCGGAGGCATTGAAGCCCGGCTGGGATCGCGACCGGATCATGCAGGCCATTCAAGCCGAGGGTGTGCCCTGTATGAGCGGATCCTGTTCCGAGGTTTATCTGGAAAAGGCCTTCGACGGGACCGGTTGGCGCCCGGACAAGCCCTTGCCGGTTGCGCACGAGTTGGGCGAGACCAGCTTGATGTTCCTGTGTCACCCGACGCTGACGGATGCGGAGATCGACCAGACGTGCCAGGTGCTGGGTGAGGTGATGGAACGGGCCGGCGCTTGACGGCAGTCGTTTTGGTGCCTTGGTGGATCTCTATCGGCGAGTACAACTCGCCGCTCCCGCCCGATGACGGGTGGCTTGGGCCTTGGAGTTGCCTCCGCGCCGGCGAGTGTAACTCGCCGCTCCAAGGGTTGCGGTGCCCGCGTCGTTTGTGGGTTGGGCTTTTAGTTCTTCTGGCGGCCGGGAGGCCGGTTTTCCCGTATTCTCGCGGCGGTGTGACAGAATCCCGGTTTCTGTGGGCGCGGCCGCTTAGCGGTGTGCGGTTTCCGATTTGCATGGTAGATATTCAGTGCCATTGATTGTCCGTATCAAACATTTTCTCCGCGAGCTGTCCTCGGTCTACAAGCGCGGCCTGATGCTGGCCCTGGATCTGGTGCTGATCCCCCTGGCCCTCTGGGCGGCATTGTCGTTGCGTTACGGCGACTGGTTCACAGGGTTTGATCGCGCCGCGTTGGTGTTCGCGGGGCTGGTGGTGTTCACCATTCCCGTGTTCGTCAAACTCGGGCTGTATCGGGCGGTTATGCGTTTTCTGGGCTGGAAGGCGCTGGAGCAGATCGCGGTGGGGGTGGCGGCCTCCACCATGGTCCTGCTGGCGATCATGCTGTTGCATCCGCAGGCACAGTTGCCCCGCTCGACGTTCGTCATCTACGGCCTGGTGCTGTTCTTCATGGTAGCCGGCTCGCGGTTCCTTGCGCGGCGCCTGCTCGGCGCGACGGTCAGCGGCAAGGACAAGGAGCGCGTGGCTATTTATGGTGCCGGGGCCAGTGGTCGGCAGGTGATCGGCATGCTGCGCCAGGGGCCGGACTACGAACCGGTTGTTTTCATCGATGACGACGAGTCACTCGATGGTCGGGAAATCGATGGCTTGCGTGTCGTTCATCCGAGCCGGCGGGACCTCACCGCGTTTCTGCAACGCCTTGGGGTGGCCTCGATCCTGCTGTCGGTGCCCTCGGCCAGCCCCGCAACCCGTCGGGAGATCCTGAACTTTCTCGAGCCGCTACCGTTCCACGTGCGTACCGTGCCGGGTATCGAGGAGATCCTGTCCGGCAAGGCGCGCTTGGACCAGGTTCAGGAAGTCGACATAGAAGACCTGCTCGGCCGCGAACCGGTCCCGCCTCGCCCGGAGCTGTTGGGCAAGTGCATCACCGGCAGGACCGTGCTGGTGACCGGTGCCGGCGGTTCGATCGGCTCGGAGTTGTGCCGGCAGGTGGTGGAGCAGGGCGCGGCCCGTCTGGTTCTGTTCGATGTGTCCGAATTCGGGCTTTATCAGATCGACCACGAGTTGCGTGCGCTGCCGTCGGTGGCCAACGGCGAGGTCGAGTTGGTCGCCGCGCTGGGCAGCGTGCTCGACGAACGTCGCTTGCAGCGCCTGTTTGCCCGCTTTGCCATCGACACGGTCTACCACGCGGCGGCGTACAAGCACGTGCCGCTGGTGGAGCACAATCCCATCGAGGGGCTTTCCAACAACGCGCTGGGCACGTTGATCGCGGCCCGGGTGGCGGCGCAGGCCAACGTGTCACATTTCGTGCTGATCTCGACGGACAAGGCGGTGCGTCCGACGAACGTAATGGGCGCGAGCAAGCGCCTTGCGGAGTTGGCGCTGCAGGCCTTGCAGCCCGAGTACACCGCCACGACGTTCAGCATGGTGCGCTTCGGTAACGTGCTGGGCTCGAGCGGGTCGGTGGTGCCCCTGTTCCGCCGGCAGATCACCGACGGTGGGCCGGTGACCGTCACCCATCCGGACATCACGCGCTACTTCATGACCATCCCCGAGGCCGTGCAACTCGTTATCCAGGCCGGCAGCATGGCGGAGGGCGGTGACGTGTTCGTGCTGGACATGGGCGAGCCCGTGAAAATCGCCCATCTCGCGCGGCGCATGGTGCATCTGAGTGGCTTGGAAGTGCGTGATGAGGAGCACCCGGATGGTGATATCGAGATCACCTACACCGGGCTGCGTCCGGGGGAGAAGCTTTTTGAGGAGCTCCTGATCGGCGAGGCGGTGAACGGCACGGGGCATCCTCGCATTATGCGCGCCAGCGAGGATTGTCTGCGCTGGCGCGTTTTCGAAAAGTGCCTATCGCGTTTGCAGAAGGACATGGAACGGCATGACCTCGAAGCCGTGCGTGAGCACCTGTCCGAACTGGTCAGTGGCTACCGGCCACACGAGCGGATTGAAGACCATTGCTGGCAGGGGCGTGTTTGATGCGGGAGAGGCTTCTCACCGTATAGGGCTGCAGCTGCTAACGCCCCTCCGCCGTCATTCCCGCGGAAGCGGGAACCCAGATCAGTGCTCAGGTGGCTTCGTCCGGTGGATCCCCGCTTTCGCGGGGATGACGGACCGGTGGTTGATTTGGGGCTGTTGCGGGGGTGTCTTGGGTGCGGATTCTTCTGACCGGAGCGGCTCGGCCGACAAGCGTCATTCCCGTGTACGCGGGAATCCAGGCCCGTGTTCCGGTGGCTTCGATATGTGGATCCCCACTTCCGCGGGGATGACGGGCGAGGAACGAAGAGGATGTTTGGATGACCGTGGTGTTCTACACGAGGCGGGCGACATCCTCCGGCCCCACCGCGCCGTCGATCTCGTGCCGTTCTTGTGGGGATGTTGCCTCCGGTGAGGCCCTCTATTCGGCACATGAAAACGACTCTCTGTCATTCCCGCGAAGGCGGGAATCCAGGGGTTGCTGATCTGGCAGCGTCCTATGGATTGCCACGGCAGTGCGCATTACGAAGTGTCGCTGTGCGGACATCGAGCGCAATTGACCAACCCCAACCCTCGGTTTTTTGGTCCTGTCTCCTCGAACGTGCGCTGTGGCCTGCTATCCTCTTACGAGCTTTCGAACCTCCCGGCCGTGGGCGGGGAGGGCATCCTTGTTTGAGCAACCAAGAAGGAGATTTGTATATGGCTTTTCAACTCCCCGATCTGCCGTATGGCTACGGTGACCTGGAGAAGTCCATCGACGCACAGACGATGGAGCTGCACCACACCAAGCACCACAACACCTACGTCACCAAGCTAAACGACGCCATCAAGGACTCCGAGTGGGACGAAAAGTCCATCGACGAGATCATGGCGAATATCTCCAAGCTGCCGACCGCGGTACGGAACAACGGTGGTGGTCACTACAACCACGACCTGTTCTGGAAGATGATGTCGCCGAATGGCGGTGGCAAGCCGAGTGGCGCGCTGGCCGACGACATTGCCTCGACCTTCGGCTCGTTCGACGACCTGGTCGAGAAGTTCAACAACGCGGCTCTGACCCGTTTCGGTTCCGGTTGGGCCTGGCTGGTCGTTGACGGCAGTGGCAAACTGCAGGTCACCTCTACCCCGAACCAGGACAACCCGGCGATGGACATTGCCGAGGTCAAGGGCAGCCCCATCCTGGGCCTGGACGTCTGGGAGCACGCCTACTACCTGCGCTATCAGAACCGCCGCCCGGATTACGTCAATGCATTCTGGGATGTGGTCAACTGGGACGAAGTGGTCAAGCGTTACACCGCGGCCAAGTAAGCACGGCCACAAAGGAAGAACTGGGAAACCGGGCTATTGCCCGGTTTTTTTTGTGTTGGATGAGAAGCAGATACAAAAAAACCGCCCGAAGGCGGTTTTGATTCGAAGCGGAAAGGGCTTAGAACTTGTAGGTGTAGCCTACGGTCGCCTCGTACTGCTTCATGTGGATGGTGAGATCCTGAGTGGTCGTGCCGCCGCTCAGCTGAGTCAGCAGCGGGTTCGAACCGTTGACCTCGACTTCGGGGGCGTACATGAACGCACCGTGCAGTTCGTGGTTCTTGCTGAACGCGTAACTGAAGCCGGCGGTGTAGTGGTTCTCGACCACGCCCGGTGCGATGGTGTTGAGCAGCGCATCTTCCGAACTGATCGGGTTGTCGCCACGGTTCCAGCCGGCGCGCAGCTGCAGTTTCGGCGAGGCCTGCCACTGGACGCCCAGCTTGAAGACGTCCACATCGCTCCAGCCGAAGCCGGCGCCGTCGGAGCCGCCCAGGCACTTCGTGGTATCACCACCCATGCACATGAACAGGTACTCGTTCGACGGGTTGGAGATCGCCTTGACGTCGCTGTAGTTGATGCGCTGATAGTCGAAGGTAAGCGTGACATCGTCGATGACGTTCGCTGCCAGGCCCACGGTCCAGGTGGCCGGGATGTCGAAGTCGCCACCCTCGGCGAACAGACCGGAGTACTTGTCGAACTCGTCCGTGTCGATCTTCGACTGGTAGCTGGCCGCCAGGGTGATCATGTCGTTCGGCTTAAAGGTGACGCCGATCTTGCCGCCGTAGCCCCAGGCCTTGTCGTAGCCGTTGTTGGTCATGTTGGCCGGATCAACGGTAAACGGGGGCAGCGGGTAGGCTTGCGCGACCGGACCGGTGCCGTTGAAGTTGCCGAGGCCCTTGGCCTTGAACTTCTGGCGGGCGATGACCGCGCTCACGCCAACGTTCAGCTTGCCGTCCATAAACTTGTGGGCGTAGGTCGGCGTGATGAACATCTGCTGCAGGTCGACGCCGGCCGGGCCGTCACCGTACGGGCCGCTGGCCGGAACGCCCGGGAAGCCGAGGTAGTTGCCGGAGTCGGCCGGGAAGTCGGTGTTCATGCCGCCGTTGCCATAGACGGCGATGCCGATGCTGTCCTTGTCGGTCAGCGAGTAGCTGAAGCCGAGGCTCGGGATGAAGAAGGATTCCTTGTCACTGTCGCCGGATCCGGAAACCGTGCCCATCGGGCTGGTGGTGCTGTACTCGTAACCACGAACCGGCTTGAACCACGAGATGTCGACGTGGGCCTGGTTGCTGACGTCCGTCAGGCTGGCCGGGTTGGAGGCGATCGACATGACGTTGTCGTTGGCGAAGGCAACGCCGCCACCGGCCATGCCCATGCTCTTCACACCATACCCATGTGAGAAGTAGCCGTTGGTGGCGTGAGCGGAACCGGCGGCGAAGGTCGCGCCGGTGATTGCTGCTGCAAGCAGGGTCCTTTTGAAGGTCATTCCTCTTTCCTCTCCTGTCGTCAATTCCATTGCCTGAAATTGTTGTTATCAAATCCATCTCGCCGACGTCATTGTCGGCATGCAGAGCACGTAGATCGGGCCTGGCATTTCCTTGCCAAGGCTGTCCTTGCGGCGGTCTGCATCCACCGGCCCGGATCTGTGACGGACGTCAACGTATCAGAAATCGGTAATTTGCCCATTCAAAAACATTAAGGCTTGATTAAAAATCCCTACCGTTGCTCATGAATCGGACTGCTTATATTAGGTACAACTGATGTAGCGCGGTGGCCTAGGTTGCATAACCTATTGATAATGCGAGTTTGTGGATGCGTTGACGGTGGTGCCTTCAAAGATCCTGAAAAGCAGTTTGAACATCAGAGGAAAGCCTGGCCGGATGGTGGAGTGTTGTTTTTAGGACGATAGGATGGGTTGGAGGTGTTCGATAGAACTCGACTGCCATCGATCGTTTTCGATCGGACCGTGGGAGACGGCAAGGGCAAGATCCTGCTTTAGAAAGGGATATTGCCTCGACGGATTGCCGGTGTGGTATTAAGCCTCGCCAGTTGTCCCACGCGTTCCATCGATCTGTCCCAACATGAATCGTTGCGTGATGGGAGCACGACGGAAGCGTGTTTGCGCTGACCGACCAGTGGTTCGGGCGACTTTTTCGCTTGTGTGCTCTCGGCGTGTTTGGTGGCCGGTCGGGCAAAAGCCGCAACAGCCAGTTGCCAGCAGCATTCGAGCCACTGTTCCGCTAGGGTTGGAGGTGGCGGTTGTGGGCATTCACAGGAGAGACGATGAAACTGGTGACGTATTCGTTGGAGGGTGAGCCCCGGGTCGGGGCGTGGTTGGATAGCGCATCGATCGTTGAACTGTCGGGCACCCCTGAGTTTCCCGATTCGATGCTGGGGCTGATCCACGAGTGGGATGCGTGGCAGGAGCGTTTGCCGGCGTTGATTGAGCAAGGGCCGCGTCGTTCCCTGTCGGACGTGCGTCTCGAGGCACCAATACCGGCTCCGCCGCGAGACATTCTGTGTGTGGGGAAGAACTACGTCGATCACGTTAATGAGGTGAAGGCGTTGGGATACGGTTCGATCCCGAGCCACCCGATCGTGTTTTCCAAGGCGACGACCACCATCAATCGGCCCGAGGGATTGGTGGATATTTCGGCCGATCCGACCGAGACGACCGATTACGAGGGTGAGCTGGCGGTGATCATCGGGCGTGGCGGCCGGTATATCGATGAACGCGATGCGCGCGATCATGTCTTTGGCTACACGCTGATCAATGATGTTTCGTCCCGTGATCTGCAAGGACGGCACGTGCAATGGTTTCTGGGCAAGAGCATCGACGGCTATGCCCCGATGGGCCCGGTCGTGTTGACGGAAGAGGCGGCCGGCAATATCCGCGATTGGCGCTTGCAGACGCAGGTGAACGGTGAGTTGCGCCAGGACGCGTCGATCAGCCAGATGATTTTCTCGGTCCCCGAGGTCATCGCCACCATTTCCCGATACGTGACCCTGATGCCGGGGGACATCATCGCCACCGGCACGCCTTCCGGCGTGGGTGCGGGGCATGAGCCACCGGTCTATCTCAAGCCTGGGGATGAGGTGGTGGTGAGTTGCGACGCGATTGGGGAGCTGCGGTCTCGGTTTGTTTGATTTGGCCTTCGGTGCCTCCATGTCGACCAATTTGCCAAATTGAGGCCTCGTATGGATTCCCGCTTTCGCGGGAATGACGAGACTGTTCACCACCGTCATCCCCACGCAAGCGGGGATCCCGCCGTTCGCCTTGAACGAAGTCCAGCACGTGGGGCGGTGGTCTTGTCGTTCACCCGTCCTTGGTGATGGCGCACCACTGATCGTCATCCCCCCGCGAAAGCGGGGATCTACTCTCTTTTGCTGCCTGATGACATGTCTGGATTCCCGCTTGCGCGGGAATGACGGGGTAGGGTGGGTCATCGGAGATGGGATGCCCGTTCATAGGTCGATGGACTCCCCCTGTTCCGGCATGAGCACCTTGGTGCCGTGCAGCGACTCGGCGAATGCCGTCATGGCCTTTTCCTCGCCGTGGACGAGGATGGTGCGCTCCGGCTTGATCGCGCCGTGCCAGGCCAGCAGTTCGTTGCGGTCGGCGTGGGCGGAGAAGCCGTTGATGGTGTAGATGCGGGCATTGACGGGGATGTCGTCGCCGAACAGGCGCACCTGGGGCTTTTTGTCTTCCTGCGTACTGCTGTCGATGATGCGGCGGGCGAGGGTGCCGGGGGCAGCGAAACCGACGAAGATCACGCTCGCCTCGCGTTTCCAGAGGTTGTGGCGCAGGTGGTGGCGCACGCGCCCGCCGGTACACATGCCCGACCCGGCCATAATCACCGCGCCCCCAGACAGCCTGTTGAGTGCCATCGAGTCGGCCGTCTCGCGGGTGAAGTGGACCCCGGGCAGCCAGAACGGATCGATGCCCTTTTCGAAAAGCGCCTGCGCCTCCTCGTCATAGGCTTCCGGGTGATGTCGGAAGATCTCGGTGGCGGAGATGGCCATTGGTGAGTCGAGGAAGACTTGTAGGGTTTTTGGCAGGGCGCCTGACTCGACGCCTTCTCGCAGGTGGTAGAGCAGTTCCTGGGCGCGTTCGAGGGCGAAGGTGGGGATGATGACATTGCCGCCGCGGGCCATGGCCTCGTTGATGGCATCAAAGAACTCCACGATCGACGGACCCAGCGGCTTGTGGTCGCGATCCCCGTAAGTGGTCTCCATGACCACGGTTTGTGCCGCGGGCGGCACGTGTGGATCGCGCAGCATCGGGCGGTCGCTGCTGCCGATGTCGCCGGAGAAGATAATGGCCTTGTCCTGCTCGCCGTCGCGGTAGCTCAGCCGAATACTGGCCGAACCGAGGATGTGCCCGGCGTCATAGAAGGTGGCACTGATGCCCGGGGCCAGCTCCACGGCCTGCTCGTAATGCGCCTTGCGACCGAACAGGTCCATGGCATTGAGCGCATCGAGCTCGCCGTAAAGGGGAGCCTCGGCCCGCTTGCCGCGGCGCTTGGCCTTGCGGGCGTTGCGTTCGGCCTCTTCCTCTTGCAAGTGGGCGGAGTCCAACAGGATCACGCGTGCAAGCTCACGGGTGGCCGGCGTGGCAATGATCTCGCCGGTAAAGCCGCGCTTGACCAGCAGTGGGATGCGACCGCAGTGATCGAGGTGGGCGTGGGTCAGGAGCAGGATGTCGATCTCGCGCGGATCGAAGCCGAAGTCCGCGGCATTCTCCTCGTCGATCTCCCGCCCGCCCTGAAAGAGCCCGCAGTCGACCAGCACCTTGAGCCCGTCGAGTTCCAGCAGGTGGCAGGAGCCGGTCACACCCCGGTTCGCTCCGTGAAAGGACAGCCGCATCATGTTTGTTCTCCCTTGCCGTCGAGAATGATCGTGCCTTTATTCAAGCACGGACCGGGCTCGGGTGCGCAGGGACATCGTGAATGAGCCGAAAAATCGACAAGCGCCGGAAACGAAAAAGGCGACATCCGCGGATGTCGCCTCAATCGTCATTCTATTCTGGTGCCGAGGGTCGGACTCGAACCGACACGGTATCTCTACCGGCGGATTTTGAATCCGCTGCGTCTACCAATTCCGCCACCCCGGCAGGGGAGCGAAAGGTAGCGCAACTGTGGTACAAAGGCAAGCCGCCGAGCGGGGTGCCAGCGCCGTTGGCGCGCGGCGAGCTAGCCTCGGTAACGAAACGGTTTCGATGAAGGACGACTGACGCTGATGTGGACCCTTGGGGACGTATTCATATTGATCCTGGTGCTGGCTGCGGTCGGCCTTTGGGTGCAGCACGACCGGTTTCGTCGCCGGGCGTTGTCGTTGGCGCGGCAGGCAACTGAAAAGGCCGACGTGCAGTTGCTCGACCAGAGCGTGAGCCTGCGCCGTGTCGGGCTGGGGCGAGATGATCGGGGCTGGCCGCTAATTACGCGTCGGTTCGGCTTTGAATTCTCGCGCAGTGGGTTTGATCGTTATCGGGGGCACGTGGCGTTTCGTGGCCAGCACCTCACCGAGGTCGAACTCGATCTGGGGGACCCGCATTGGCGCCACGAAAAGAACTGACATGCAGGCGCCTCGAGAAACCTGTCGTGCCACCCGATTGCGGCGTCGCGTGCGGACTCGGCGCGTCCATGCGCCTCGCGAGCGCAAGCTAAGCTTGCGTCCGGCATGGCACCCCGGCCATGCCGTCACTCGCTCCTACCGATTTGCATGGAGCAAATCGGAGCGCGCCGAGCGCGTGCGTAGCAGGCAGGCCATGGATGGCCTGTGCCTTCCTATCCTGTTGACATGTCTCGTCGCTCGTTGGATGCGAAGCAGGCGTAAGCCAGCGGCTCCTTCTTCTCGGGCGGCTCACGACGCTTTTTCGAGGCGCCTATGGCTTTGAGCGAGCTGGACCAGCGCCGGATCGAGAAACAGGTCGGCGAATTCGTCGAGGCGCGTCGACCACCGTCAGAGATTCGCCCGCAGCTCGATATTGGGTATCGGCTGGATCGGCAGGCCGTCGAGTTGTTCGAGGTGCGTCGGTCGATGCGGGGGCATCGGATCGAGGAGGAGTTTGCCCGGCTGGTGTACGTGAAGTCACGTGATGTCTGGACGCTTTACTGGAAGCGTGCCGATTTGAGATGGCATCGCTACACCCCGTTTCCGGAGTCGACCCGGTTGGACGTGCTGTTGCAGGAGATCGACGAGGATCCGAACGCCTGCTTTTTTGGGTGAGTCCAGGTTCGATCTTTCGGGGGTAACCGGGAACGGTGATGGCCTCGCTTGCTGGGTTCCCGCTTTCGCGGGAACGACGTGAGGGGGCTCGTCGTTGTCATCCCCGCGAAAGCGGGGATCCATCTTCCCCGGCTCCGTTTTAAGCGAGTCGGCCAGTTGATGCGAAGGGCCAACCAATAAAAAGGCCACCTTGAAGGTGGCCTTAAACTTAGCGTCGGTCGAAATTACGACGTGGCGGACGTCCCTTGCCGGGATGGCCACCGGGGCCACCCGGGCCACCCGGGCCGCCGGGTTTGCGACGCGGTCGGCCGGCGGGTGCCGGGCCGATTGCCTGCAAGCCGAGCTTGATGCCGAACAGATGGATGTTGCTCATCTGCTGGACCAGGCGGTCGGGCATGCCGCCGGGCAGGTCGACGAAGCTGTGATCCTGCTCGATCTCGATCGCGCCGATCTGCTTGCCGTTGATGCCGCCCTCGTTGGTCAGCGCGCCGACGATGTTGCCCGGCGTGACGCCGTGCTCGCGGCCCACGTTGATGCGGTAGCGAATCTTGTCGCTGTCGTCGCGCGGGCCGCTGTCGCGTTCCTGCATGGCCGGCGGCGGGGCCATGTCCTTGATCTGCTCGGCGATCACCGGGCGGTCCTTCTGCAGCAGGAAAGCCAGCGCGGCGGCCACCTCGGCCATCTCGATGTCGTGCTCGTTCTGATAGTCGTTCAGCATCTCGACGAACGGCGTCAGTTCCTCGGCCTCGCGGACCTCGGTGATCTGGTCCTTGAGCTGCGAGCTGCGCTTGCTGGCGATGTCGGTCGCGCTCGGCAGGCGCATCTGCTCGATCGGCTGGCGCGTGGCCCGCTCGATCGCCTTGAGCATGCGCTTTTCACGCGGGGTGACGAACAGGATCGCCTCGCCCGAGCGCCCGGCACGGCCGGTACGGCCGATACGGTGAACGTAGGCCTCGGTGTCGTAGGGGATGTCGTAGTTGATGACGTGGCTGATGCGCGGCACGTCGAGGCCGCGGGCGGCGACGTCGGTGGCGACGATCATGTCGAGTTGCCCGTTCTTGAGCTTCTCGACCGTCTTTTCACGCTCGGCCTGGCCCATCTCACCCGACAGCGCCGCGGCCGAATGGCCCCGTGCCTTCAGGCGCTCGGCCAGGTCATTGGTCGCCTGACGGGTACGCACGAAGATGATCGCCGCGTCGAAGTCCTCGACCTCGAGGATGCGGGTCAGCGCGTCGGGCTTGTGCATGCCCGAGACCGGCCAGAACCGCTGGCGAATCGCCGAGACGGTGCTGGTGCTGTTCTTGATCTTGATTTCCTGCGGGTTGCGCAGGTGACGCTGGGCGATGCGGCGGATCGGGTCGGGCATGGTCGCCGAGAACAGGGCCACCTGGCGTTCGGCCGGTACCTCGGCGAGGATTGCGTCGACATCGTCGATAAAGCCCATGCGCAGCATTTCGTCGGCCTCGTCGAGGACGACCATGCGGATCTGATCGAAGGCGAGCGTGCCGCGACGCAGGTGATCCTGGATGCGGCCCGGGGTGCCGACGACCACGTGCACGCCACGCTGCAGCAGCTTGCGCTGCTGGAACATGGCCTGTCCGCCATAGATCGGCGCGATGTGGAAGTCGGGCATGTGGCGGGCGTAGTTCGCCATCGCCTCGGCGACCTGGATGGCCAGTTCGCGGGTCGGGGCAAGGACCAGCATCTGGGGTGCGCGCACCTTGAGGTCAATGCGGCTGAGCAGCGGCAGCGCAAACGCAGCGGTCTTGCCGGTGCCGGTCTGGGCCATGCCGATCAGGTCGCGGCCTTCCAGCAATGGCGGGATGCTCTGCGCCTGGATCGGCGAGGGGGTTTCGTAACCGACGTCTTCGATTGCCTGCTGGATGGCAGGGCTCAGATCAAGATCGGCAAAGCGAACCGAGGGTTGCTCGGTAGCGGGGGTATCGGACATGGATATCTCAACAACTGGCGGCAGGGGCCGCGGGGACTGGCGGGCGCGGGGCCCTCACATCGGAGCGCTCCGGAAATGATCCGGGGCTCTTTGGCGGGCTCTTGGCTCGGCGGAAACCCTGAGGTCGTGCCGGATCGCGGGGCGATACAAGGTGGCGATTCTCAAGGAACCCGGGATTCTAACGCGCCTGGCGGTTTTTGTCCCGAACTATCGTGGGTTTTCCGGATGGGCGTCCGACGCGACGGCCGGTTCGCTGCTATGTTGACGTGGTGCGCGCGCCTCTCGCGTCACTCGCGTCACTCGCGTATTGCAATGGAGTTTGCCATGGTCCACGGGTTCAAGTCGTCTCTTTCCTTGCGCCGGTGGCCTTGGTTTGCCCATTCCCCGGTTTGGCTCTACCTGTGGTTTTGGCGCGTCCTGGCGATTGCCGGGCTTCTGATACTGGCGGCACCATTGGGCGCGGCTCCGACCGGCGCACTGACGCCGGGAGATGGATCGTCAGCCGCCGAGAAAACGAGTGACGACAAGCCGCCGGAACCGAGTCTCGATGCGCGCCTCTACGAGCCGGACGGGGAACTGCGCTCCCCGGCGATCGGGGATCTTGGCACGCCGCGCGGGGTCCTGATGAACCTGACAACGGCGGCGGGCGATGGTGATTTTTCGCAGGCCGCCAAATCGCTGCAACTGCCGGACGGCATGACCGAGGCACAAGCCGAAGATGTCGCCGGCAAGTTGACTTACGTGCTGCGTCAGCGTCTGCAATTGCAGGAAGGCGTGTTGCCGAGCGATGGTGACGGATTGCGCGAAGAGGAGCGTGAACAGGGACGGTCGCCGCGAGAGTCGATCCTGTTGACGGAGTTCGAGGTGGCGGGGGAACAGGTGCCGGTGCGGCTTGTGCGCACCGTGTCCGGCGAGGACGTGCGCTGGTGGTTCGATGCCGAGACCGTGGCGGCCACCAACATGCTCTATGAAAATACGGGCATTGGGAAGATCGTCTCCGCGCTGCCGTTCTACCGGATCAAGTACGAGGTGCTGCGCAGCGATATGTTTCGACTGGGCGTCGCGCTTTTCGGCGTGACGCTCAGCGTGGTTTTGGCCTTTTTCATCCGTTGGGCGGGGTTTCGCCTGCTTAGACGGTTCCTCCCCGGCGATGTCGTAGGGGACTGGGTGCCTTATCTGAAGCGCTATGTGGGCTTCGGATTCCTGTTGCTGGTCTTCTTCCTGCTGCTTGGGTCGGTGTCCCGCCCGCTGGTCGTGCTGCCGACCTTCGGGCACGAGCTCTACAATTCGCTCGTCTTCGTCGGCGTGATCGCTTCCCTGACCTGGTTGCTGATCAACGTGGTGCGCATGTATTTCTCCACTTACGGCCGGCGCAAACTGCGACGGCTGGAGGAAAGCAGCATCTTCCAGGCCCGCACGTACAACACCAAGATGACCGTGCTCAGTCGGTCGTTGATCGGGGTGATTTTCTTCGTCGGTGTGATTGTCGGGTTATCGACCTTCGACTGGTTTGCCGCGCTGGGCCTCTCGCTGCTGGCCTCGGCTGGTTTGATCAGTCTGCTCATCGGCATTGGTGCCCAACGCAGCATCGCCAGTCTGTTTGCGGGGCTGCAGGTGGCGCTCACCCAGCCGATGCGCATCGGGGACCTGGTGATTTTCAAGGGCGAGTGGGGCTATATCGAGAACATCACGTACACCTATGCCGTGATCCGGATATGGGACCTGCGTCGGCTTACCGTGCCGTCGACGATGTTGATCGACGAGCCGATCTACAATTACTCGTATGCCAGCGAGGATGGCGATCTCAACGTCTACGGCGAGGTGTTCCTGTACCTCGATTACACCGTGCCGATCGATCCGATCCGGGAAAAACTCGCCGAGCTGGTCAAGGATGACGTTAACCATGACGGCGCCGTGGCCAGTGTCCTGGTCACGGACTGTCGTGACTGGACCGTGGAGGTTCGGGCCCTGGTGAGCGCAAATGATGGGGTGGCGGCCTGGTACCTGCGTTGCAAGGTGCGCGAGGGGCTGATCCGTTTCCTGCAGGACCTCGATGGTGGCCGTTACCTGCCGCGTTCACGTGTGGTGCTCGAGCGAGAGCCGGGCGATGGCCAGTCCGGCGGAGAGTCGGCTGGCGAGAACGGCGAGGCTACGCTTCAGCGGTCGCAGGAAGAGCGTCACGGAGTCGGCGCACGTCCCGACGATATCGACGAGGCCACCTGACTCGCCTGAGGGTGTGCAGGGTGTTGGGTCGGCGCCCCGATGCCGACCAATAAAAAACCCGGCCGATGGGCCGGGTTGATGGTCGGGCGGCCTTTGGTTTGCCGCTTACTCGGCCTTGTCGGCTTCCTTGTCGCCTTCAGCCTTGGCAGCCGCTTCCTCGAACAGGGGCTTGAGCTCGCCACGCTCGTACATCTCGATGGTGATGTCCGCGCCGCCGATCAACTCGCCGTTGACGTAGACCTGCGGGAAGGTCGGCCAGTCCTGGTAGCTCGGCAGGGCCTGCATGATCTCCGGGTCGGCCATCACGTTGACGTAGCCGAACGGCACACCGCAGCCCTTCATGGCCTCGGCCGTACGGCTGGAAAAGCCGCAGGTCGGGAACTGCGGGGTCCCCTTCATGAAGATGAGAATGGGGTTTTCTTTGACGAACTGGTCGATGCGCTCAAGAGCATCCATGGTGATGGTCTCCCGTCTAAGTCGGTGTCTGGAGGCCCCGCCGATGGATAGGTGGGCCGAATGACTTTATATGGGACCAAATTCGTACCCATTTGGCAAGGCCTGGGAGGACTCGTGTCTTCACGCGGCCATGCTTAGTCGTCGTAGTGGCGCGCCTTGACCTGGTTGCGCCCGGCCTGCTTGGCGGCGTAGAGGGCGCCGTCGGCGGCACTGATGATTTCCTGCGGGGTGATGTGTTCCGGGTAGCCGGCCACCCCGGCACTGAACTGGCAGTGGATGGTGTCACCGGCCTCGGTGGTCACGGCGATGTCGGCGAATTGCTCGCGCAGCCGGTCGATCAGTTCCACGGCCGCCTCGATCTCGGTGGCTGGCAGGACGACCATGAATTCCTCGCCCCCATAGCGCCCGACGCCGTCGTATTTGCGCAAGCGGGTGTTCAGCAGGGTGGATAACCGACGGATGACACGGTCGCCGCTCGGGTGGCCGTGGGTGTCGTTGACGCTCTTGAAGTTGTCGATGTCGATCATCACGACCGACAGCGGCTGCTCCTGACGGATGGCGCGGTCGAGCTCGCTGTCGACCAGGTTGGTGATCGCTCGGTGGTTGAGCAGCCCGGTGAGCGAGTCGGTACGACGTTCGGCACGTGCCTGGCGGTAGCGTTGCGCGCGGTAGCGCACCATGCGGATCAAATCGTCGCCGGCGATCGACTTGTTGAGAAAGTCGTCACCGCCCTGGAGCTTGGCCTCAAGTCGGTGCTGGTCGCGTTCCTCGGTCGACATGAACAGGATGGGCACGTCCGAGAGCTGCGGGTGCTCGCGGAAGATGCGCGCCAGATCCACGCCGTCCATCTCCGGCATGTAGAGATCCAGCAGGATCACGTCGGGTTGTTCGGCAAGTGCCGCGTCGAAGGCGGCCTGGGGGCGGGTCTCGAACAGCAATCGGACATTGGCGCGGGCGAACTGCTTGCGCCAATACATGCCCGCGGTGGCCATGTCGTCGACCAGGAGAACGGTGATCTGTTCGTCGCATTCGTAGGCGCGTGCGCCGGTCAGGAGGGTGTTCAGGCGCGCGGAGTCGATCGGATAAGTGATCACGTGGTCGATGCCGGCGCGCACGGCGGCTGCGCGGATGGCAAAGTCGTCGCGCTGACTGACCATCAGTGACTGGGCGCAGGCGGACATGCGTTTTTTCAGCTCGGCGAGCTGGCTGAATTCGCGCTCGTGGTCGGCGTCGTCCTGCGCCAGATAGATCAGCAGGCCGGTGTGCTCCAGCAGGGCCGGGTCCGGGTTTTCCAGGTTGATCGGGTGAGCGCCGAAGCCGCTGCGCCGCAGGGAGTCTTCCAGCAACTCGGGGACGTCGGTGCTGCCGGTGTAGAGGGCGATGGCCTCCGGGGTATCGTCATGCGTCTTTTGCAGGTGCTGGACCAGGCGATCGAAGTAGCGGATCAGCCGATTGAGCCGCGAGAGGTCGGCCGAGCCCTGGGCGTGTTCACGCGCGATTTCCTGATCGATGCGGTTGAGCACGCCCAGCAGCACTCGCAGCTTCTGGTGGCGGGCGCGTTGGATCAGGCAGCGAATCTGGCTCTGCAGGTCGGCCAGTCGCGTCGCTCGGCGGGCGGTGGGGTCGTCGACGGTCGCCCGCAGCGAGGAGGCCGCCATGGGCCAGTCGCGTGGGCCCGCGTCCCAGTCGGGGAGGTCGATGGGGTCGGGCTCGGTCAGGGCGTTCTCGGGCATTGTCGCTCGGTCCATTGAGTCAGTTCAGCGTTTCCTGATATTCACTCTAACGCAATCCAAGGGTCGTCTGTACCGCCGTGATTTGATTGTCCATAAGGCCAGATAGTGGCGCTATGCGATCGGCTCTATAACCCCTGTTCCTGCAACCACAGTTCGAACACGGCCAGGTGCCAGATCTTGGCACCCTGCAGGCGGGTGAAGTGCCGGTCGGGCTCGGCCAGCAGTTTCTCCACGTAGGCCGGTTCGAACAGGCCCCGGGCCCGGGCGGTGTCCGAGGTGAGAATCTCGCGCATGAACTCGAGGAACGGGCCGCGGACGAACTTGAGGGCCGGTACCGGAAAATAGCCCTTGGGCCGGTCGATCACCGCATCCGGAATGCGCCCGCGGGCGATGGTCTTGAGGATACCCTTGCCGCCCTGGGCGAGCTTGTGTTCCGCCGGCACGCGCATGGCCGCCTCGACCAGACTCGTATCCAGGAAGGGCACGCGTGCCTCCAGGCCCCAGGCCATCGTCATGTTGTCGACGCGCTTGACCGGGTCGTCGACGATCAGGGTGCTGGCATCGAAACCCAGCACGCGGTTGGCGAACGAGCCGCGACCGGCCCCCGCCAGCCCTTTTTTCACCAGCTCGCTGGTCGCATCCGGGCCGCGGAAGCGCTCGGTTACCATCGCCATCAGTTCCTCGTGGCTGCGATCGAAGTAGTACGGCGCGAAGCGCTCCAGGTCCGAGCCTTCCGCATCGCGCATCTTCGGGTACCAGAAGTAGCCACCGAAGACCTCGTCGGCGCCCTGGCCGGAGAGCACCACCTTGACCTCGCGGGCGACCTGCTCGGAGAGCAGGTAGAAGGCCACCGCGTCCTGACCGAACATGGGTTCGTTCATCTCGCGCACCGCCTCGGGCAGGCGGGTGAGTACCTGCTCGTTGGGCACGTGAAAGCGGAAGTGCTCGGTCTGGTAGCGCTCGGCGACCGGGTCGGCGAATTCGAATTCGCTGCCCTTTTCCTCGGGTTGGTCCTCGAAGCCGATGGTGAAGGTCTTCGGCGTGACGCCCGCCTCGTGGGCGAGTGCCACGATCAGCGAGGAGTCCAGCCCCCCGGAGAGCAGCACGCCCACCGGCACGTCGCTGATGGCCAGGCGCTTTCTCACGGCGTCGAGCAATCGCTCGTGGATCAGCTCCGGCCACTCGTCGGCCGGAACATCGTGATCCTCGGCGGTGTCGATGGCCCAGTAGCGCTTCAACTGGCGGTTGCCGTTGCGATCGACCCGCATCCAGTGGCCCGGCGGCAGCTTGTTCACGCCACGAAAGATGGTGCGCGGGGCGGGAACCACGGCATGCAGGGTGAACTGGTGGTGCAGGGCGCTGGGATCGAAGTCCGTATCGACGTTGCCGGCGGCCAGCAGCGCCGGGATGCTCGAGGCGAAGCGCAGCGGGCCGTCCCCAACGGTGTGGTAGAGCGGCTTGATGCCCTGGCGGTCGCGGAACAGGAAGAGCGACTGGTCGCGCATGTCCCAGATGGCGAAGGCGAACATGCCGTCCAGGCGGGCCACGCAATCCGGTCCCCATTCGCGGAAGGCCGTCAAGATCACTTCGGTGTCGCCGGTGGAGGCGAAGCGATGACCGAGCGACTGCAACTCCTCGCGCAGTTGCGGGTGGTTGTAGATGGTGCCGTTGAAGACGATCGCCAACCCGCGCTCGCGGTCGACCATCGGTTGATGACCGTGGAAGGACAAATCCAGGATCGACAGCCGGCGGTGGCCGAAGGCCAGGGGGCCGTCCGAGAAACTGCCCTCGTGGTCCGGTCCGCGCCGCTCCAGCCGGCTCATCATCCGCCGTACCGCGGTCAGGTTGCCGTCACGCGTTCCGGTTTCCAGCCATCCGCAAATGCCACACATCGATTCGCTCGCCTGTCGTCGGTTTGGGTTTAATCAAGGCCAAGGAGTCTAGCGCACCCGCCCACCTCATAGGCCGATGATGCCGTACTCGGAAAGGGTGGGTTCCCAGCGGCGCCAGTCGGGGTAGGCGTCATCCATCACGGCGTAGAAGCGACGATTGTGGCCGCGCTCGATCAGGTGGGCCAGTTCGTGGACCACGACCAGGTCGATCACCTCCACCGGCATGCGCGCGAGTTCGAGGTTCAGCCAGATGCGCCGGTCACGGATATTGCAGGTGCCCCAGCGGGTGCGCATGCGTCGGATGCGATGGATCGGTGTCGCCAGGCCCATCGCTCGGGCCCAGGGCTCGACGCGCCGCTCGAGCTGCGTGCGGAGCAGGTCGCGGCAATGCTCGCGCAGGGCCAGACGGGCGGTTTGCCGGGCCGCCTGCGGGTCGTCCGAGCCGCAATGAATGCGCACGCGGTCGTCATCGAGCGTGACGCGCGCCCGCCCGGCGGGCAGGTCGGGGCAGGTGACCCGTTCGAGGGCATGGGCCCGGCCCAGCAGATGGATGGTGTCGGGCAAGGTGGTGGCGCCGAAAATGGGCGGCCGTTCGGCCTGCCGCGCCCGCTGGCGCTCGATCCAATGCGCCCGGTCGTCGATGAACGCCAGCACCTCGGCGTCGCTGAGTCGCCGAGGTGCGCTCACCCGCAGGGCGCCGGACTCGGCATCCAGTCGCAGATAGAGGTGGCGGATGGCCTTGCGCGTGACCTGTATCTCGCCCAATGGGTGGGCCAGCCGGCGGATCACGTCGTCTTCTCCGTTTGCGGGCGCGGGGTCACGGCTGTCCAGGCCAGCATGGTCGCCCCCGCCAGATAGCCGGCGAGTATCAGGGCGATCGCCTCCATGGACAATCCGCCGTCAAGCGCCACCCCGATCGCGACGGGGGTGATCGCCGTCGAAATGATCAGGGTGGCGTGAACCAAGGCACGGATCGCTCCGAGATGCGCCACGCCGTAGAGTTGTGGCCACAACGCGCCGAGCAGTGTGCCGGCTCCGCCCAGCGACAGCCCCATCAACATCATGAACAGCCAGGCGGCCGCTGGCTGGTCGACGGTGGCGACGATGGCCAGGCCGGCGGCCATGGGCCATAGGAAGCCTCGCAGCAAAGGACGGGCGCCATGACGGTCGAGCAGGGGGCCGGCGACCAGCAGCCCGACCACATGGGCCAGGGCGAAGCCGGTAAAGCTGCCGGCGAGCCAGCCCATGCTCCAGCCCTTGCCGTCGGCGAGAGCAGCGAGGTGGAAGAGCATGCCGGTGACGGTCAGCGGCGCGGCCATCATCACGGGCAGGACCCGGTAGAAGCGCGGATCGTGCAGGACCTCGGCGCGGGTCCATTGCCGGGCCGCGGTGTTAACGCCGAGTTCCTCGGCCTGCGAATGGCGGTGGGCCATGTGCGCCTCTTCGCGTCGCCCTTGCCCCCGAAGCAGCCACAGCAACAGGGGAATGGCGAGCAGCAGCATGAATGCCGCCGACAGGTACCAAGTCTGTCGCCAGCCGATGGCCGTGATCAGGGCCACGGCAATGGCGGGCATGATCGCCTCGCCCAGCGGCAGGCCCTTGGCAGCGATACTCACCGCCTTGCCGCGATTGGCATCGAAATACCGGCCCATGCTGGTCGCCGAGACATGCGTGAACAGGCCCTGGCCGCAGAACCGCAGCAGGAAAAGCGCCAGTCCCAACATGACCGCGGTCTGCGCCGAGGCGAGCAGCAGGCAGCCGAGTGCCACGCCGAGGCCCACGAAGGTGACGAAACGGGGCAGCGGCATCCGGTCGAGTTGTCGGCCCGCCCAGATGATCAGCAGGCCACTGCCCAGGGTGGCCAGCGAATAAAGTAGCCCGTACTCGCCGTGGGTCAGGTCGAAGGTCGCGCGCAGTTCCCCACCGAAGATGGCGATGTAGAAGGTCTGGCCGAACCCGGACAGGGTGGCGGCCAAGGTGCCGAAGGCCAGAAACCGGGCGTTGGCGAGGGAAAAGCGCAGGTAGCTCGTCATGGGGGCTGCAGTGTACCCGAGCTTCAGGCGGCGTTTCCGGGCATTCCCGGACAAACCTGGGGCGAACCTGGGGCGAACCTGGGGCAAACTTGGGACAAACCTGGGGCAAACCCGGCCCACTCTGGGCTAAGGTTGGTGGTCACAACCGACACCCTTTGGCCCATTTGGCAGAAAACCATGCTCAAGACCCTGCAAGCCCTGTTTTTCCCGGATGACCCGACCAGGGAAACTACCGTTGAAACCCGCGTCGATGCGGCGGTGGCCATTCTCCTAATGGAGGTGGCCCGGGCAGACTTCGATGTCGCCGACGACGAGCTCGAGGTGATCCGCCGCACCCTGATCGACGATTTCGCCATGACAGCCGACGCTGCGGACGACCTGGTCCGTCACGCCGCGGCCGAGGTGGACGATTCGACCGGCTTGTTCCCGTTCGTGCGGGTACTCAACGAGCAACTCGATCCGGAGCGGAAACGTCGGGTCGTGGAAACCCTCTGGCGGGTCGCCTATGCCGATGCCGGCAAGCACCATCTGGAGGAGTCGATCATCCGCCAGATCGCCGACTTGCTCTACATACCGCACAGCGAGTTCATTCGGGCACGGCTGCGCGCCGAAGAATCGGTTCCGCCCGACTAAGGTTTCCCGTGATATGTCCCTGCGCGGCCGGCAAAAAAAGCCCCGCAACCGATCGGTTGCAGGGCTTGTTCGTGGGCGTTTCCGGGCCGTCAGGTGCGGAACTGGTTGACCAGTTTTTGCAACTGGGAAGCCAGCTCTGCCAGCTCGTGACTCGCCGTGGAGGTCTGCGCACCGCCCTCGGCCGATTGTGAAGCGGCCTCGTTGATATTGGTGACGTTGCGGTTGATCTCCTCGGCCACCTGACCCTGTTCCTCGGCCGCC
Source organism: Halothiobacillus sp. (assembly GCA_016278265.1). Classification (GTDB taxonomy): domain Bacteria; phylum Pseudomonadota; class Gammaproteobacteria; order Halothiobacillales; family Halothiobacillaceae; genus Guyparkeria. The sequence goes on from JADQCE010000001.1 coordinate 736,321, forward strand.
GAGGCGATCTGGTGGTTCATGTCGGTGATCGTCTCGATCGCGCGGGTGATGGTCACCAGCGACTGACCGGCCTCGCGGGCCTGGTCGGCGGTCTTGCGGGCATGTGTCTGGCTGCTCTGCATGGCACCGACCGCCTGCTTGGAGCCGCCCTGGATGCTCTCGACCATCTCGCGGATCTCCAGGGTGGAGGCCTGGGTCTTGCTGGCCAGTGAGCGGACTTCCTCGGCCACGACCGCGAAACCGCGGCCGTGCTCGCCGGCGCGGGCCGCCTCGATCGCCGCGTTCAGCGCCAGCAGGTTGGTCTGCTCGGCGATCTCGCGGATCACGTCGACTACCGTGCTGATCTTCTCGCTGGCCGATTCGAGGTTGACGATGATCCTGCCGGCTTCCTCGATCTCGTCGGCCAGGGCAGCGACGTGGTCGATCGTCTCGTTGACTACGCGCTGACCGTCCTTGGCCTCCTCGTCGGCATTCTGGGCGGCGTCGGCTGCACCGGAGGCGTTCTGCGCGATGTCCTGGACCGTGCTGGTCATCTCGTTCATTGCGGAGGCGACCATCTCGGTCTCCTCACGCTGGCGTTGGACGCCCTCGTTGGTGTCGGCCGTGATCTGCGAGAGCTCCTCGGCCGAGGCGGAGAGCTGGCTGGTGGAATTGGCGACCTCGTGGATCGAATCGCGCATCTTGCCGGCAAAGCGATTGAAGGCGGCCGACAGGTCGGCAATCTCATCGCGGCCGCTCTCGTCGAGCTTCTGGGTGAGATCGCCGTCACCGGCGGCGATGTCGTCCATCGCACGAACGGTGCGGCGCAGCGGGCGAGTGATGCTGCGGGTGATCAGAAAGCCAATAATGGCGGCAATCGCGATCGCCACGGCCATCACGGAGATGACCTTGTTGCGTGCCGCGGCCTGGAGCGCTACGTACTCGCTGCGATCCATGCTCACCGCAAGCACGCCCACCGGATCGCCCGAGAAGTCGGCGATGGTATGGGCGTAGGTGACCGTGGGCGTTTCGCCCACGCGGTGTTCCCAGATGGTGGTTTCATCCTGGGCGGCACGCAGTTGGTCGGCATCAAGTGTGGCCGGGTCCTTGAGGGTCGAGCCGAACGCCTCGAAGTTGCCGCCGTCGGTCTCAAGGTACAGGCCGATGTCGACGCCGTAGCCATTCTTGAACTTGTCGAAGAAGGGCTGACCGAAACTCATGCCGAACTCGACACTCCCCTGGTGCTCGCCCTGGTAGCTGATCGGCGAGATGCCGCGCATGCCGAGACCGGCCACGCCCCGTTCCAGCCCGCGCACGCGTTTGCCTTCATTGTTGGTCGCCAGGACGGTCTTGCGAAAGCCGGAGAGGTCGTCGCCGAACTTTGCCGGCTTATGGGCGCGGAAGAACGACACGGCGGGTGCCAGGTGGAAGTGAAACTGGCGTGCGCCAAAGTTTTCCTTGAGCGGCGGGAAGATCGGCTGGGTCATTGCGGCGAGTCGCTCGCGATCGCGCTCGGCCATGGCCTGCCCGACGTCCGGGATGCGTGAAATGGCCACGCTCAGCGCCTCGGCCAGTCGGCCCTCGGCCCCGATTTCCGCCTGCGCGCTCTCGAACAGCCCTCTAAGTTCGCGTTGCTGCGCCTGCTTGATCGTGGCAGAGAACTCGGTGATCACCAGCGGGATGATCAGGGCCGCGATGAAAACAATGACCAGGGCAAATCCGAGGGCGAGTCGGGCACCGATGGTCAGGTTCTTGAACAGGGCTGGCATGCGTTGGCTCCGCGTGTGCTGGTTCTGGGAAAGCAAATGAATCGGGACTCATGACATCGGCCGGTCGACCGGAATCTTTAGCCTTAGCGATTTACTGGGTAATGGGCCGCGAACAAGACAGGGCGGCACCCATGCATGGGGCGACCGGTATGGCTGGAGTATCCCAAAAGGTCGGGGAGGCTATCGGAAGGCCGGTATGGCGTCCACTCGAGCCCGCGGGCTTGCGGTGGCCGTTGGCGCGAGCATATCTCGCCGGAACGTGCCTGCTTGACCGCGATAAGTTGCGAGAACAGAGACTTGGGTGAGGCGTGCCGGGTTTGCCGGCGGATCAGTCGCCTTCCAGCTCCATCCAGCGATTGAGGACGGTTTCCAGTTCGGATTCGAGCTCGGTGACGCGGGCGAGCGTGCGCTCGATCTCGGCCGGATCGCCCTGGTAGAAGTCCGGATCGTTGATGGTGGTCTGCAGGTCGGCCTGCTCGGCCTCCAGTGCCTCGATGCGGGCGGGCAGGGAGTCGAGCTCACGCTGGACCTTGTAGGAGCGCTTTTTCGCCTTTTTCGGCTTGTCGCCGCCCGCTTTCCGGCTTGATCCGCCCTTCGGTGCGCCTTTTTGAGCCGTTGTGCCTGCGGTATTGGACTGTGCCGAGTCTTGCGCGACCTGGTCGAGGTAATCCTCGTAGCCGCCGATGACTTCCTCGATCTCGCCGTTGCCCTTGAAGACCAATAGGCCGGTGACGACGTTGTCGAGGAACGCCCGGTCGTGGCTGACCAGCAGCAGGGTGCCCTCGTAGTCGGCCAGTGCCTGCTCAAGCACTTCTAGGGTCTCGAGGTCGAGATCGTTGGTGGGTTCGTCGAGCACTAGCAGGTTGGCCGGCTTGGCGAATAGCTTGGCCAGCAGCAGGCGGTTGCGCTCACCGCCGGAAAGCAGTTCGACTCGCGTGCGGGCCCGTTCCGGGGTGAACAGGAACTGTTGCAGGTAGCCGATGCCGTGGACGTTGCTGCCGCGCACGTCGAGGCGGTCGCCCCCATCACAGAGGTTCTCGATGGCGGTCCAGTTGTCGCGCAACTGGGCGCGATGCTGGTCAAAGTAGGCAATCTCCAACTGCGTGCCGCGCTTGATGCTGCCCGAGGTCGGCTCGATCTGGCCGAGGATCAGCTTGATCAGGGTGGATTTGCCGGCGCCGTTGGGGCCGACCAGTCCCACGCGGTCGCCGCGCAGGATCGTGGTGTTCAGATCGCGGATGACGGTCTTGTCGCCGAAGACGACGCTGGCGTCTTGTATCTCGGCGATGATCTTGCCGGAGGTGCGGCCGGAATCGGTCGACAGGGCCACGCGCCCGGCCTTGTCGCGTCGGGCGGCGCGTTCCGCCCGCAGTTTTTCCAGGTTGCGGACACGCCCCTCGTTGCGGGTGCGTCGCGCCTTGACCCCCTGGCGGATCCAGACTTCTTCCTGGGCGAGCGTCTTGTCGAAGCGCGCGTTCTCCTGCGCCTCGGCATTGGCTCGCTCCTCGACCCGGCGCAGGTAGTTGTCGTAGTCGCCCGGCCAGCTGGTCAGGTGACCACGATCGAGCTCGATGATGCCGTTGGCGAGCCGCTTGAGGAAGGCGCGATCGTGGGTGATGAAGACCACGGCGCCGGTAAAGTTCCGGACAAGGTCCTCCAACCATTCGATCCCGGCGATGTCGAGGTGGTTGGTGGGCTCGTCGAGCAGCAGCAGTTCGGGATCGAGCACCAGCGCCTGGCCGAGCAGGACGCGCCGGCGTTCCCCGCCGGACAGCCCGCGTACCGAGGCGTCGGGATCCAGCCCCAGCCGCGTCATGACCTCGTCGACCTTCTGCCCGGCCATCCAGCCGTCGCGGGTTTCCAGTTCGTGCTGGAGCACGGACAGGCGATCGAGCGCGGCATCGCTGTCGGCGTTCTGTGCCAGCTCGTGGTACTCGGTGAGCACGTCGTGCAGATCGCCCAGGCCCGAGGCAACCACGGAGTAGACCGTCTCGTCGGTGTCGAGGTGCGGGTCCTGCGGCAGGTAGGCGACCTGCGAGCCGGGTTCAAGGCGAATCTGGCCGTCATCGGGCCGCTGAATCCCGGCCAGCATCTTGAGGAAGGTGGACTTGCCTTCGCCGTTGCGACCGATCAGGGCCAGCTTGTCGCCGCGCTCGATGGTGAGGTTGGCGTGATCCAGGAGTTTGCGGTCGCCAATGGCGAATTGCAGGTTTTCGACGGTCAGAAGGGGCATAAGATCGGTGCTTGAAGCTATAGGCTGAAAGGGGTGTGCATTGTACGCGGTTGCTCCGCGTCAAGGCGGGCGGATTCTCCTTCTCAGCGCCGTTCGCGGAAGAACTGCGTGAGGAGTTCGGCGGCCTCGGTTTCGCAGGGGCCGGTATCGATCACGGGACGGAAGTGGTGCCAGTCGGCCCGGTTGAGGTCGATGGCAGAACCGCAGGCGCCGGCGCGCGGGTCGGGTGCGGCGTAAACGATGCGGGCAAGGCGGGCATGCGAGGCGGCGGCCAGGCACATCGGGCAGGGCTCGAGTGTGACGTAGAGGGTGCAGTCGTCGAGGCGATAGTTGGCCAGGTGCCGGCCGGCCTCGCGCATCGCCAGTATCTCCGCGTGGGCGCTGGGGTCGTGCAGGGCGACCGGACGGTTGTGGCCGCGGCCGATGATCCTGCCTTCTCCATCGACCACGATGGCACCGACCGGCACCTCGCCCAACTCGATCGACTGGCGGGCGAGGGAGAGGGCTTCGGTCATGTAGTGGCGGTCACGGCGGTGAGTCATTCGCTTGCCTGGGACGATGGAAAGTGCCTGCTCGGAGACGACCCCGGTGGAACGGTTCCGGCCGTCGAATCTGGCCTGATCCTATTGCTACTCTGGGTGTGCGACGGCCGGGGCGGTTTTCTTTGCTCGTGCGAAAGAAAACCGCCGAAAAGCAACGCGCCGGATGTCTCATTGCACTGCGTGCACTCCCCTGCGCTTCTCGCTCCGGCCTCCACTGCGATGCTCGGGGAGGCATACGGATCCAGAGAGCTCCGTTCAGCCCCGAAGCCGATCGTCGTCAGATCATTCCCACTCGATGGTGCCGGGCGGCTTGCCGGTGACGTCGTAGACGACCCGCGAGATGCCGCGGACTTCGTTAACGATGCGCAGCGAGACCTTTTCCAGGAAGTCGTAGGGCAGGCGGGCCCAGCGGGCGGTCATGAAGTCGATCGTCTCGACCGCGCGCAGGGCGACCACGTAGTCGTAGCGCCGACCATCGCCCATCACGCCCACGGAACGGACCGGCAGGAACACGGCGAAGGCCTGCGAGACCTGGTCGTAGAGGCCCGCTTCACGCAGCTCGTGGATGAAGATGGCATCGGCGCGGCGCAGCAGTTCGGCGTATTCGTGCTTGACCTCGCCGAGGATGCGCACGCCCAGCCCCGGGCCGGGGAAGGGGTGGCGCATGATCATCTCGGAAGGCAGGCCCAGTTCCAGGCCGATCTGGCGGACCTCGTCCTTGAACAGCTCGCGCAGCGGCTCGACCAGGCCGAGCTTCATGTGCTCGGGCAGGCCGCCGACGTTGTGGTGTGACTTGATCACGTGGGCCTTGCCGGTCTTGGAGCCGGCCGACTCGATCACGTCGGGGTAGATGGTGCCCTGGGCCAGCCATTGGGCGTTCTCGCGCCTGGAGGCCTGTTCGTCGAAGATGTCGATGAAGGTGTTGCCGATGATCTTGCGCTTTTTCTCGGGGTCGGCCTCGCCGGACAAACGGCCGAGGAACTGGTCCTCGGCATCGACGCGGATCACGCGCACGCCCAGGTGCTCGCCGAAGGTGCGCATGACCTGGTCGCCTTCGCCCTCGCGCAGCAGGCCGTTGTCGACGAAGATGCAGGTGAGCTGGTCGCCGATGGCGCGGTGGAGCAGGGCGGCGACGACCGACGAGTCCACGCCGCCGGACAGGCCGAGGATGACTTCCTCGTCCCCGACCTGCTCGCGGACTTGGTCGATCATCGTCTCGATGATGGCCTCGGAGCGCCACAGCCCCTGCGTGTCGCAGATCTCGCGAACGAAGCGATGGATGATGCGCGCGCCCTGACGGGTGTGCGTGACCTCGGGGTGGAACTGCAGGCCGTAGAAATGGCGAGACTCGTCGGCCATGCCGGCGATCGGCGCGTTGTCCGAGGAGGCCATCAGCTTGAAGCCTTCGGGCAGGTCGACCACGTGATCGCCGTGGCTCATCCAGACGTCCAAAAGCCCGAAGCCTTCCTCGGTGACCTCGTCCTCGATGTCCTTGAGCAATGCCGTGTGGCCGCGGGCGCGCACCTTGGCAAAGCCGAACTCCTGGTGGCTGGCGTTCTCGACCCTGCCGCCGAGCTGGGCGGCCATGGTCTGCATGCCGTAGCAGATGCCCAGCACCGGCACGTCCAGGGTGAACACCAACTCGGGCGCGCAGGGGGCGTTCTGTGGGTCGATCACCGACTCGGGGCCGCCGGAGAGGATGATGCCGGTGGGATTGAAGTCACGGACGAAGGCGTTGTCGACATCCCAGGAATGGATTTCGCAGTACACCCGCGCCTCGCGGACGCGCCGGGCGATCAGTTGCGTGTACTGCGAGCCGAAATCCAGGATCAGGATGCGCTCGGCGTGGATATCGGGATGTGGGATGGTCGAGGAAGCGGTCATCGTCAGGTCCGTGTTGTTCAGGCAAGGGCGGCTTGGCCCTGTAACAAGTCGACCCGGCAGGCTAGGCCGGGTCGATGGGTGTTAGGAAAACTCTGCACGAATGTCATGTCGCTCTGCGTGCCTTGAGCCGGGGCAGATGCAAGGCGTTCGTCCGTCGCGGAAGAGTGGTTCTCTTTCCAAGGACGATAACGCAGCAGATGCCCCGGCTCAAAGCACGCCCTTCGGGGCCTGGCGAGCCGCCCGTGCTCGGCGTTGCGCCGTCTTGACGTGGTCACCGACACGCCGGCGACGACGCGCCTTGATCACGAACGGCTCGCCAGGCCAGAGCGGCATGACATTCGTGCAGAGTTTCCCTGGGCACCCCGCGGCGGGCGGGGTCGTGGATCAGGTCCGGTAGTTCGGGCTTTCCTTGGTGATCGACACGTTGTGGACGTGCGATTCGAGCATCCCGGCGTTCGTGATGCGCACGAATTGCGGCAGCTTGCGCATCGTGTCGATGTCCTTGGCGCCGACGTAGCCCATCGAGGCACGCAGGCCGCCGATCATCTGGTGGACGATGGCAACCAGTGAGCCCTTGTAGGGCACCCGGCCCTCGATGCCTTCCGGCACCAGCTTCTCGGCGGATGTCTCGGCCTGGAAGTACCGATCGGAAGAACCCTGCTGCATTGCACCCAGCGAGCCCATGCCGCGATAGGACTTGTAGGAACGACCCTGGAACAGCTCAACCTCGCCGGGGGACTCCTCCGTACCGGCCAGCATCGAGCCGACCATCACCGAGTGGGCGCCGGCGGCCATGGCCTTGGCGAAGTCACCCGAGAAGCGCACGCCGCCGTCGGCGATCAGCGGCACGTCCGAGCCCTTGAGCGCTTCGGCGACGTTGGAAATGGCGGTAACTTGCGGCACGCCGACACCGGCGACGATGCGGGTGGTGCAGATCGAGCCCGGGCCGATGCCGACCTTGACGGCATCCGCACCCGCCTCGACCAGGTCGAGCGCGGCCTGACCCGTGGCGATGTTGCCGCCGATCACATCGACCTGCGGATAGCGGCCCTTGATCCACGCGACCCGGTCGATCACGCCCTTGCTGTGACCGTGTGCGGTATCGACCACGATCACGTCGACGCCCGCGGCGGCGAGTGACTCGATCCTCTCTTCGGTGTCACCGCCGGTGCCGACGGCCGCGCCGACGCGCAGTTGCCCGGAGGCGTCCTTGCAGGCGTTGGGGTAATCGGTGGACTTCTGGATGTCCTTGACGGTGATCATGCCGCGCAGTTCGAAGGCGTCATTGATCACCAGCACCTTCTCGATACGGTGCTTGTGCAGGAGGGCCTCGACTTCCTTACGGCTGGCGCCTTCCTTGACGGTGACCAACTGCTCCTTGCCGGTCATGATGTTGGCCACCGCCTGGTCGAGATTCTGTTCGAAGCGCAGGTCGCGACTGGTGACGATGCCCACGAGGAGGCCTTCGCTGACCACCGGCACGCCACTGATGGAATGATCGCGCGTGACCTTGAGCACGTCGCGGATGCTGGTCTCCGGGGTGACCGTGATCGGGTCCTTGATCACACCCGATTCGTGTTTCTTCACCCGACGGACATGCTCGGCCTGCTGTGCGACCGTCATGTTCTTGTGGATGATCCCCATGCCGCCTTCCTGGGCAAGCGCAATCGCGAGGCGCGCCTCGGTGACCGTGTCCATCGCCGAGGAGATCAGCGGGATATTGATTTCGATATTACGGGTCAGGCGCGTGACGAGTGACACGTCCCGGGGCAGCACCGAGGAGCGGGCCGGAATGAGCAACACGTCGTCGAAGGTGAGACCTTCCTCGAGGATTCGCATGGTTGGGGGACTCTTGCGGATGATAGAAAGTGTCCGCGCAATTATAGTGACCTGCGCGCGATGGGTAAACGTCCGCATAGCTCGATCGCCCGTTCAGGTACTATCCGGATGCGGCTTTGGCTGGATAAGAGGGGGTTGTTGGCATCCCGAGTTTGATTGCGCTAAAGTCGGACTCGCTACCAGAGCAAACCACCTAGGAGGCAGTAAATAATGATTAAAACAGCACGCGTTGTTGCCGCAGCAGCGGGCTTTGCCCTGATCGGTTCGGTTGGCATGGCCAACGCCGCCAGCGAAGCAGACTACGAGAAGGCCAAGCAAGAAGCGCAGGCCGCCATTGACGCCGTTCAGGAGAAAGGTTACCTACCGTGGAGCCCGCACCCGAAGAGCGACCTGTTCGGCGATGCCGACAAGCTGGCCAAGAAGGGCGATTACGAGAAGGCCATCGAGAAGGCCGAGTACATCGAGGAGCTGCAGGCACTGGCCGAGAAGCAGTGGGCCGAGCAGGACGCCGGTCCGTACAAGGCCTGGTAAGGGCTTGAAGGTTCGGGTCGGCCCTGACGGGCTGGCCAACCGCCAGAAACAGCAAGACACCCCGGGCCGCGAGCGTTGTTCGCGGCCTTTTTCGTGCCCTAAACTCCGGGGCGACCCGAGTCCCCTTCGTTTTTTCTCATCACGGACCACACCCATGTCATGTCCCACCGGATCCACCGCGCTGTCGGTCACCCAGATCAATAAGCAGGCCGGCGATTTGCTCGGTCAGGTGTTCGGGGTGGTCGAGGTGATCGGCGAGATCAGTGAGCACAAACGGGCGGCGTCGGGCCATCACTACTTTGCGCTCAAGGATGATCGCTCGCAGTTGCGCTGCGCCTTTTTTCGCGGCAACGCCATGCGCAATGCTCACCCTTTGCGCGAGGGCGAGGAGGTGGTCGTCACGGGGCGGCTGGGAATCTACACCGAGCGCGGTGCCTACCAGCTGATCGTCCAATCGATTGCGCCGGCGGGTGAAGGCCGGTTGGCCGCCGAGTTCGAGCGGCTCAAGCAACGCCTGCTGACCGAGGGATTGTTTGCCGCAGAGCACAAGCGGGACACGCCCGAGTTGCCGCGACATATCGCCGTGATCTCCTCGGACACCGGTGCGGCGATCCACGACGTGCGCGTCACCCTGGCCCGTCGCCTGCCGCTGGCACGGGTCACGCTGTTCCCGGTGCGGGTACAGGGCAGCGAGTCCGCCGGTGAGTTGTGTCAGGCGGTGTCGCAGCTCACGAGTGATGTCTTCGATGTCGCGTTGATCGTACGCGGTGGTGGGTCGCTCTCGGATTTGTGGTCGTTCAACGACGAGACGCTGGTCCGTGCCCTGTACGACTGCCCCGTGCCCGTGATCAGCGGGGTTGGCCACGAGACCGATACCACGCTCTGCGATCTGGTTGCCGATCGGCGGGCGGCCACCCCGACGGGGGCCGCGGAACTGGCCACGCCGATCACGACCCATGACATGCGCCAACGTATCGGGCGGTTGGCCGATCTGGCCCGGATGCGCTGGGAGGGGCGGCTGCAGGCCGAGTCGCAGCGTCTCGACGGGCTGGCGCGGCGACTCGAACGGGCCGGACCGGTCGAACAACTTCGGTTCGGCCGGTATCGACTGGCCGGACTGGGCGCGCCGCTGCGACACGCGGTCGAACGTCGCGTCGCCCAGGGACGTGAGCGTGCCCACGGTTTACGCCGACGCCTGGAAGGCGCGCATCCCCGCCGGCGGCTCGAGGGGCTCAGGGAGCAATTGGTGGGGCCGGCGAGCCGGTTGCATCGATGCATTGCCGAAATCAACTCCGTCGAGCGTGAGCGTGTGGCCACGCTCTCCCGGCGTCTGCTGGTGAGCCGAGAGCGGCTGATGCCTCGCTGGCGAGCCCGGCTTGATGCCACGCGGCTTGATCCCCGCAGCCTCGAGCGCCGTCTGAACGAAGAGCGCACGCGGCTTGCCGGGTTGGCCCGTCAGCTCGAGGCACTCGGTCCGCGCCAGGTCCAGCAGCGGGGATATGCCCTGGTCGAGGCACGCGGTGAGGGCCGAGGTGACGGCCCGGGCGTGTTGATCAAGCGGGCCGCGGAGGTCGAGCGGCTGGGTGGTGCCACGGGCCGATTGCCGTTGACCATTCGGTTCGCTGACGGTGACGTGGCGGTGGACTGGACCGGCCCGGCAGCCGGCGAGCCTTTATCGGACTCCTGATAACCCGATAACCTCGGGGCCGGTTTCCGCGGTGTCGTGTTCCGCAAACGAGCTGATCGTTCAGCTCGGAGAGTTGCGCTCCATGGCTTGCAGCTGTTCCTCGATCCACTGGCGCGCCGGGACGGGGCGGGCAAAGCAGAAACCCTGGAACCGGGTGCAGTCGTTTGCCTTGAGGTAGTGGAACTGCGCGCAGGTCTCCACGCCCTCGGCGACCACCTCGATGCCCAGGCGTGAAGCCATGGCGAGAATCGCCTCGACCATGGCGGTGTCGCCAGGGCTGCCGGGGACGTCATCGACGAAGCTCTTGTCGAGCTTGATCTCGTTCAGCGGCAGGCGCTTGAGGTAGGCGAACGAGGAATAGCCGGTGCCGAAGTCGTCGATCGAGAAGGTCAGGCCCAGAGCGGCCAAAGCGCGCATGCGTTCGATGGCATCGGAGGCGTGGCTGACCAGCATGTTCTCGGTGATCTCGATCATCAGGTGCGCCGGGTCGATGCCGGTCTGCTCGATGGTTTGCCTCACGCGGTCGACGAAGTCGGGCGTGCGGAACTGGCGCGGACTGACGTTCACCGAGATGTTGAGATGTTTCTGCCCAGGCGGCGTGGATTGCTCAAGACCATGCAGCAGTTGGCAGGCCTCGCGCAGCACCCATTCGCCGATGGCAATGATCTGACCGGATTCCTCGGCGACCGAAATGAATTCCGCCGGCGAGACCAGCCCGCGCACCGGATGACGCCAGCGCAGCAGGATCTCGGCCCCGACTACCACCTCGTCGCGATCGACCTGCGATTGCAGGTGCAATTCGAACTCGCCGCGTTCCAGTGCCTGCTTGAGCTCCTGTTCGAGCCGGTAGCGGCGGGTCACTGACTCGACCATGCCGGACTCGAAGTTCACCAGGTTGTTACGCCCCGCTCGCTTGGCCTGATACATCGCGACATCCGCCTCGCGTATCAGCTCCTCCGCGTTGTCGACCTTGCCGGCGAACAGGGTCAGGCCCACGCTGGCGGTTGCCAGGTGGCGAAAGTCCTGGAACTCGAACGGTTGTTCCATGGCATGGCGCAACTTGTCGGCCAGCGCCGTCGCGCTTTGGCGCGCCCCATGGATGTCGTGCGCCATCTCAGGCACCAGCACCAGGAATTCGTCGCCACCCAGTCGGGCCACCGTGTCGGTATCGCGGACCAGGCCGGATAACCGCCGCGCCACCTCTATCAAGACTTGGTCACCAAGCGAATGACCGTACAGATCGTTGATTTGCTTGAATTCGTCCAGGTCGACGAAGAATAGCGCCCCGACGCCACCATGGCGTTTTCTTTGCCGGATGGCCTGATCGACGCGATCGAGTAACAACGCGCGGTTCGGCAGGTCGGTCAGCCCGTCGTGATAGGCCAGCCGTTCGAGCTGGGCGGCGGTTTCCTTGTCTGCGGTGACATCGACGCATTGCCCCATGACGCCCATGAATGCGCCCCGGCTGCTGAAGCGGGGCGTGCCCTTGGCGAGCAACCAGCGGTATTCGCCGCTGTGATGGCGCAATCGATATTCACGCGTAAACGAGACCCGGCGCTCGTAGGCCGAGACGATCACCTGTTGCAGTGCGGGCAGATCCTCGGGATGGACGGCCTGCTGCCAATCGTCGTTCAATGCCTGGTTGGGGGGCAGGCCGGTGAAGGTCAGCCAGGGACGATTGACGTAGTCGCGCTTGCCGTCGAGATCGGCCGTCCAGATCAGCGCCTGGCCATTGTCGGCCAGCGTGCGGAAGTGCTGTTCGCTCTCGGCAAGCGCTTCGCGCAGGCGATATTCCTGGCTCATGTCGTGGAAGACGAGGACCACGCCCACTAGCGAGCCGTCGTCTTGCTGGATCGGTGCGGCGCTGTCGGCGATATGGTGGCGATTGCCTTGGCGATCGGTGAGCACGGTGTGGTTCGCCAGCCCCACCAGGGTGCCTTCGGCGAGTACCTGGCGGATCGGGATGGCCACCGGACGATCGTCATTGGCATGGCAAATCACGAAGACCGCCTCGATGGGCTTGCCGATCGCCTCCTCGCGCGACCAGCCGGTCAGCCGTTCGGCCACCGGGTTCATCAGCGTGATCATGCCGTCAAGATCGGTGGCGATCAGGCCATCGCCGATCGAGTCGAGGGTGACGGCGAGACGTTTTTCGCTTTGCAGCAGTTGATCGCGTGCCTCGCCGATCGCACGTGCCATGGCGTTAAAGCCCTGCGCCACGGCAGCGATTTCGCTGCAGCCGCGCTCGGACAGACGGACGTCGAGGTTGCCCTGACGCAGGCGCATTGCCGCATCACGCAGGCGTCCCAGCGGGCGAGTGATCTGGCTGTTGAGCACCCAGGCGGTCAGCAGGATGATCAGTAGCATCATGCCAGCCTCGGGGAGGCGCGCGAGGATGGCCTCGTTGCGGATCCGGGCGAGCGAGGCAGTCAGGTCCATGCGCACGCAGACCACGCCCCGGCTTTCCGAGCGCGGGCGGCCGGAAAGGACGGGCAATTCGAAGGATTGCAACGCCCGAAGGGTCTGTTCCCCGTCGAGCTGGTTCAGGTTGGGTAAGCGCTGATCCTGTTGATCGGTAAAGGCGGTGAGGTCGAGCTCGGCAAACAGCTCATCGACCGGTTTGCCTTGCCAGGTTTGGTAGGGCGATACCAAAACCTCGCGATCGGGTCCGATCGCGATCAGCATGTCGACGCGCGGATCGGTCAAGATGCTGCTGACGCGAGCCTTGAGTAGGCCGGTGCCCTCCAGCCCGCCTTGCTCGATGGTGCGTGCGATCTCGGTGGTGTAGCCGAGCAGCCGCTGGCTGGAGTCGGCCATGAAGATGGCCGAGCGATTGTGGATGCCGTTGATCAGCGAGACGGCCGTGATCAGGAGGAACAGCAAGCTCAGCCCCAGCGGGACCATCAGTCGCAGTGACAGCCGCGGCAACGTCATGGCCCCTCCGGCAGGAAGCGCGCCGTGGCGAGATTCGACAAGTCGGGAACCTGCTCGATCAGCGCGTTGGATTGCATGATCTCGGCGACGGTTCTCGCGGCCTCGCGCAATGGCGTGGCCGGGGGCTCGAGCCAGGCGTGATTGTCATTCAGGCTCAGCAGGGCGATCCCCCGGAAGGCTTCGGCCGTCTGTTCAACCGTCAGCCCCAAGCGCGGCGCCATGAGGCGGTGGGCGCGCCCCGGGCTTGATTTCACCACGGCGAGGGCCTCGAAATAGGCCGACAGCAGGTCGGCGAGTGCCTTTGGCTGGCGGTTGACGGCATGGTCGCTGACCGCCAGCACGTCGACGATCAGGCCCGGGAAGGCACTGCTGTCGTGAAGGCGGGTGGCACCGAGGGCGGCCAGTCGTGAGGCGAACGGCTCGTAACTGATCACCGCGTCGATGGCGCCTTCCTGGTAGGCGGACAGCTGGCCACTGCCAATGACGGGTACGCGGATCACGTCGTCGGGGGAGAGACCGGCCGCCTCGAGCGACTTTCTCAGCATCAGGGCACCGGCGGCGGTCTCTTCGACGCCGATACGTCGGCCGGCCAGGTCCTCGAGTCGATCGATACCGGGACGCGCCATGACAACGTCGGCGCCCTGGGAGGTGTCGAACACGAGGGCGATGCTTACCGGGATGCCGCCGGCACGGGCGAGGATGAATTCGTCGAGGGTGAGCGTGGCGACCTCGACTTCACCGGAGGCCAGCTGCATCAGGCTGTTGGTATTGGAGGGGGACTCGATCAGGCGGATGCGGTCGGGGGGCAGCAGGTCGAGTTCGCGGGCGAGGAACAACGGCTCGTAACCGACCCAGGTGATGCCGGAGACCCGCAGTAGTGGTTCTCGGCCTTCACAACCCAGTAGGGCGGCGAGCGGGGCGAGTGCGCCGGTGACGAGAAACTGCCTGCGTTCCATGGCAGATGCCCTCCTTGTGGGGCGTCGTTGTCCTTGTCCGACCTACCGCCGTTGCCACGATCTCATGGAAACGGCGGTGGCCGCGTTATCCCCCCCTTTGTCCGCCGGGACGCGGCGGTATCAACAGGCCGGCTCAGAAATCCTCGGGGTGGTTACCTGCCAACTGTAGCTCATTGGCCTCGGCGGCGCGTCCCCCGCCGACGTACTTGCGCGCCCAGAACACGTTGTCGAGGCTAGCGAACGAGACCGTCTTGCCGCTTGAGGGGGCGTGGATGAAACGATCGCCGCCGACGTAGATGCCCACGTGATCGATCCGTCTGCCGTCCAATCGGAAGAACACCAGATCGCCTGGGCGCAGCGCGTCGCGCTCGATTCGGGTGGTGGCACGGTACTGCTGCACGGAGGTGCGCGGCAGCTCGATGCTTGCCGCCTGGTAGGCGTGCTGGGTCAGGCCGCTGCAATCAAAGCCGTTCTCGGCGGACTCGCCGCCCCAGCGATAGGGCGTGCCCAGTTGGGCGACCGCCTGGATCACCGCCTCGATGGCCCGCGGGTGCATGCCGGACAGGGTGTCGATGGTTTCGAGCGGATCATAGGGCAGGTCGTTGTGGCGTCGCTGGGCCTGATCGAGCAGCTCGGCCGCTTGTTGGGCCTTGCTGGCTTGATCGCTGCCGCTGTTCGGTCCGTGAGTGAGTTGAGTGGCGCAACCACTGGCCAAGGTGACGACCAGTCCCAGCCCGGCCCAGCTCAACAGGATGGACGGCCCCCAGCGCCGACGGGACTTATGGCCTGGGGGGGCGGTCGGGTTTTCCCGCCGGTCATGGGCCGGCGGGCGTTGCCCATTGGGGGTGCGGTGGCGCTCAGCGACGCCGGATTTCACAGACAAATCGCCGCTCCGGCGTGCGTGCGAAATCCTTCGGCAGCGTTTTTCTCGAAATATCATCGATTTGGAATCGCTTCTCGACAGAAGGCTGCAATGTAAACCCTTTGCGGTTGTTTGAAAAGACAAGTACGCCACCCGGGGCGAGGTGGGGCATGCAGGCCTCGATCAACTCGGGGTGATCCCGCTGGACGTCGAGCGTGTCTTCCATCGACTTGGAATTGGAGAAGGAAGGCGGGTCGAGAAAGATCACGTCAAAGCGTTCTGCGGCCGGCGGCTGGTGGTCGAGCCAGCGCAGCACGTCCGCCCGGAGCAATTGGTGACGCCCGTCCACGGCGATTCCGTTGAGCTCGAAGTTGCGCTCGGCCCAGTCGAGGTAGGTATTGGAAAGATCCACCGACGTGGTGGCTTTTGCCCCGGCAACAGCGGCGCGCACCGAGGCGCTGGCGGTATAGCAGAACAGGTTCAGCAGGCGCTTGCCTCGGGACAACTCGGCGATGCGGTCGCGTACCAGGCGGTGATCGATGAACAGGCCGACATCGAGGTAGTCGGTGAAATTGATCACCAGCCGGGTGTCGCGTTCGCGCAGGACACGCTCGATGTGTTCCCCACCAAGCCGACCGTACTGCTGTCGACCGGACTGACGCGAGCGCTGGCGCACCACGACGCAGTCCGGGTCGATACCCAGCGTGTCGACCGCCGCGGCCGTGGCGGCAGCCAGGCGTCCTCGGGCCTTTTGTGGGTCGATCTGCTTGGGTGCCTGGTATTCCTGGATGTCCAGCCACGTCTGGTCGTCCTCGGTGCGGTACCAGTCCACGGCCAGCTTGAAGTCGGGCAGGTCGGCATCGTAGATGCGCAGGGCGTTGTCGCCCTGCTTGATCAGCGACTTGCGCTGCTTCCAGTTCTTGCCCAGGCGGTTGGCGAAGTCGGCGGCGTCGTACTCGCCGCGGCGGCCTTGCTCGATCAACCGGCCGGCCAATGCATGCGGTCCGGCGGCGCGGCGCACGCTTTTCTCCGAAAACTGGCCTCGCAGGAATTCCACCTCGACGCCCCCGTGGAGCACCATGAGGCGCTTTTCGAAACGCAACGGCCAGGTCAGCTCGCTTTCCGCGGCGCGCAGGATGCCCCAGTACCAACCGGGCAGGCATTCCACCCAGCGCGAGCACAAGGCGCTCCACTCGGATTGGTCCAGCGAGGCGTCGATGCGTTGGCCGAACGGCACGTTGCTGATCAGCAGACCGGTCTCGACGGCTTGAAGTTCGGTGGGGCAGGGCGCGCGGAAGCTGTCGGCGTGGATCAGCTCGATCGCCTCGCCGAGGCCGGCAGACTCGATATTGGCGTGTGCGGCGGCGAGCTGCAGTGGGTCGCGGTCCTGGCCGACGATGGTAAGCGCGCCGCGCGCCGGCGGGTTATCGAGCCAGCCCCGGGCGGCGTCATCGAGGATCGCGTCGCGGGAGGCCGGCAGATGACCTTTCCAGGCGGGCGAGCCCAGCCGTCGACGACGCAGGGCGGCCGGCATGCCCCAGAGCGACAGGGCCGCCTCGACCAGGAAGGTGCCCGAGCCGCACATCGGATCAAACAGGCCACCGCCGAGGCTCGCCACCTGCGGCCAGCGCGCCCGCCACAACAGGCCGGCGGCCAGGTTCTCGCGCAGGGGAGCCTCGCCGCCATCGACGCGGTAGCCGCGGCGGTGCAGCGAGCCGTTGGACAGCTCGATGGCGAGACTGGCCTGACCGTTGCCGGAGACATGGCAGTGCAGGCGCAGGCCGGGGGTCTCGCTGTCGATGTCCGGGCGTCGGCCGGTGGCCTCGCGGAACTGGTCGACGATCGCATCCTTCACCCGGGTCGCAATGAACCCCGTGTGGCGGAGGGCGTCGTTGCCGCCGGTGGCCGAAATCGAGAGGCTGTCGGTGGCGGCGAGATGAACCGACCAGTCGACCGAGTTGGCCAGCTCGTAGAGCTCGTCGGCCTGGGCGGCCGGCCCCCGCGCGATCGGCAGGTAGACGCGCCCGGCGATCAGGCTGTCGGCAAGCACGCGATAGACCGCCTCGACGGGGAGGTCGGCACTTGCCCCGAACGGCCGATCGCTGAACGGCTCGCCGGTCAGATGGCGCAGTTCCTCGGCCAGGGCGGTCTCCAGGCCGGGTGGGGCGATGACTTCCACCGACCAGAGCCCGGCCTGGTCCCGTTCAGGGGACGGCTCGGTGCCGGGGGCGGACAAGATAGGGGAGGGCGCGTCGGAATCAGTCATGGCAAAACAAGCGAGTCTACCGGAATGGCGAGTTCATTCCGATCGTTTTCGGCGCCGGTCGTCATGGGGTGGCGGGGCCGCGAACGAGGTGCAGGCGGGATTCGAACCGACCCTCGAAGTGGGCATCGAGCGTCACGCCCCGTGGGTTCGCCTTGATTGCCAAACCGGGTTGTGCGGGCGGCTCGCTTTTCTGCAGGGCCAGCATCCCCTCGGGCCAGCTCACTTCCAGGCGCACCTGCATTGGGTAGTAGCCGTCGAGAAAACGCCGCATGAAGGGACCATTGTCGACCACGTAACCTGCCTTGTCCGGGTGCGGCAGGATGGCGAGCACCTCGGCCTCGACGCAAAGGCTGGCGCCGCGCTCGATCTCCCTCATCTGCACGCTGGGTCCATCGACTTCGGCCTGCCCGACGCCGTCGCGACCGGTGATGCGAATGTCGCGCGTGCGCTCGCCGTCGTAGACGATCTGCACCGCCGTGGCCGGGTCGAGGTTGTGGTGGCACTGGTGCATCCGGGCCCAGCCGTTGGCAAGGGTTTCCCATGCCATGTCGATTCGTTTTTCCATGCGTGCGGAATCCGGGGAAGGCTCTTGTTGCAGGAAAACGAGCTCCCCCTCGTTGACGTTGCGCGCACGTTCCATCTGGCGCTCGCGTTCCTCGGCGGCTTCCCAGGCGGCCTCCCACTCGGCCTCCCACTCGGCCTCTTGGCTCGATGGTTCCGAATCGGCCGCGATCGCAGGCGTGGCGACCAGGGCGAGACTGGCGAACGCGAGGCTTGGGACGGCCGCGGATTTCATGAGCTGTCGTGCCATGAACCGCGGCGGTCGAATGAATAGATGCATCAAACGGGGGCTAATCGGCATGGATGCACTCCGTGGGGGCTTGGGTAGACGTTTGGCGGGTCTCAGGAAAATAGACCACGAACAACGGGGTGATCGACGTGGCGAAACAGGGGGGAGCTGACTATTGTCATTTGGGGGGAAGGTGCCCCCATGTCGTCCTCGTCAACGGGGAGGAGGAAGTGATGAGCAAGACAATGGTTTCGACCGCCGGCGCAATCGCCTTGGCGGTAGGCTTGGCGTTGCCGACGATTACGCTGGCACAAAGCAATCTGGCCGATCCGCCGGTCTATGGTGGCCAGTTAATGACCGAACAGGAACGTCTCGAGTACCGGGAGCAAATGCGCGAAGCACAGACCGTCGAGGAGCGAGAGCAATTGCGATCCGAGCACGTCGAGCGCATGCAGGAACGTGCCCGCGATCAGGGCGTGACCCTGCCCGCCGACCGTCCCGGTGCAGGCATGGGGCCACAGGGTGACACCGAGCGGGATAGACGAATGATGCAGGATGATCGAATGCAGCCTCGCGATGGCCAGGGCCAGGGCCAGGGCCAGGGCATGGAAGAGCGCTACCGTGAAGAGCATCAGGAGCAGCGCCGTGAACACATGATGGAGAATGATAATTACCGAGGTGGCTCGGGCATGGGCGGCGGTGGACGCAATTGAGTCGGTCAACGGACGCGTGATCCGTCTGCGATCTTTGTATTGAGCGGGATCGGTCTCTATCTGGGCCCACATGCCCTCGGTAACTCGACAGCCCCGGCAGGATGACCTGCCGGGGTTTCTCGTTTCTCAGTGAGTCGACCTTGAACATGAGTCCGGTGATATCCGGGCAAATTGGCGACCGGCTCGCCGTCAGCCGTCGAGATGGATTATTGTTGCCGTTGCGCGCACGGTCTCGAGACCGCGGCGTGCAGAGCAGGCAAACCAACCACGGAGAGCGCATGTCCGCCGCACCGATCGCCAACGAACCATCGGCAACGAGCGACCACGCCGGCAGCGCCCAAGGGGCCCGAACCCGCCGGGCCAACGAATCCGCCCTGCTGGACATCCGCGATCTCAATGTCAGCGTCGGGCAGGCGTCGATCGTGCGAGGCGTCTCTCTGCATCTCGACCGCGGCGAGCGGCTGGCCCTGGTGGGTGAGTCGGGTTCGGGTAAAACCGTCACCGCGCTCTCGATACTGCGGCTTTTCGATGCCGCCGATGCCTCCATGCAGGGAGAGATCCGCTTCGAGGACGAGGATGTCCTCACTATGAGCATGCCGCAGGTGCGGCGCCTGCGCGGTGGTCGAGTCGGGATGATCTTCCAGGAGCCGATGACCGCGTTGAACCCGCTCAAGACGATCGGCGCGCAGATCGCCGAGGTGTTGGTGCGCCACCTGGGGCTGGGCGGGCAGGCGTTGCGTCGACGGGTGCGCGAACTGCTCGATCAGGTGCGCTTGCCTGAACCGGAGCGGGTGATGCGGGCCTTGCCGCACCAGCTCTCCGGCGGGCAGCGCCAACGCGCCATGATTGCCATGGCCATCGCCTGTAACCCCAGTCTCGTGATTGCCGACGAGCCGACCACGGCACTGGATGCCGGCTTGCGCAAGACCATCATGGACCTGCTGGTCGAGTTGCAGCAGCGACTGGGCATGAGCTTGTTGCTCATTACCCACGACCTGCCGGTGGTGCGACGTTATGCCGATCGGGTAATGGTGATGCGAGATGGGCGCATCGTCGAGGCGGGCCCCACCGATGCGATCTTTAGCCGCCCGAAGGACAGTTATACCCAGACCTTGCTGGAGGCACGCCAGGTCGCGCCCATGATCGGCCCGATCGAGGAGGGCGCCGCCGAGCGACTGCGCTGTGCAGGGTTGAGCGTGACGGTCGGCAAGCGGCGCTGGTTCGGGCCCGATACGCGTAGCGAGATACTCAAGGGGATCGATCTTGCCCTGCATGCCGGTCAGACGCTGGGCGTGGTGGGCGAGTCCGGTTCCGGCAAGACGACGTTGGCGTTGTCACTGCTGCAATTGATGGACGGGGCCGAGGGGGCCGTGTGGCTCGCCGGCCGCCGGGTGGACGGCTTGCGTGAAAAGCAGTTTCGTCCGTTTCGACGTGATCTGCAGGTGGTGTTCCAGGATCCTTACGGCGCGCTATCGCCCCGCATGAACATCGCCCAGATCGTCGGCGAGGGGCTGGATGTCCACGAAGCCAGTCTCACGAGCGGCGAGCGGCATCGGCGCATCGAACGGGTGCTCGAGGAAGTGGGTCTCGATCCAGCGGTGATGTCGCGTTACCCGCACGAGTTTTCCGGTGGACAACGGCAGCGGATTGCCATTGCCCGGGCCCTGATTCTCAAGCCCAAGGTGCTGATCCTGGACGAGCCGACCAGCGCGCTCGATGCGGCTGTGCAGTTGCAGGTACTGAGCCTGCTGCGGGATTTGCAGGCCGAGCACGATCTCACCTACTTGTTGATCACCCACGATCTCGCCGTGGTGCGTGCGTTGGCCCACCGGGTGATCGTGATGCTCGAGGGGGAGGTGATCGAGTCTGGCCCGACCGGGGAGTTGCTTGATTCACCCGGCCATGAGTACACCCGTCAGCTGATCGACAGTGCGCTGATGGCCTAAATAGGCGAGTCCGGCCTGGATAAGGCGGATCGGGATGCCGTTGGTTCGATGATCTCGATCACGTCATCCACCCCATTGATGGCGATGCGGCCGCGGCCGGCTGCCTTGGCGGCATAGAGCGCCTGGTCGGCCCGACGTAACAGCTCTTCGCCGTTGTCATCCCCGCGCGGTGGCTCGAGGCTGGCAACCCCGATACTGGTGCGGGTGTCGCAGGGGGCGAAATCGGTGCGTTCCACGGCATCGAGAACCCGCCTGGCTACATCGGCGGCCGCTCGACGGTCCGCCAACGGCAGGATGATGGCAGATTCATCACCCCCGTAGCGGGCCATGAAATCAGTGGGCCGCGAGACCGAGCGCAGGATGTCGGCGAAGGTGCGAATGACCCGGTCACCGACCTGGTGGCCGAATTGATCGTTGCAGGGTTTGAATCGATCGAGATCGAGGATTACCAGCGACAGCGGGCTCTCGTGGTCACGGGTCAGGAGCAGATCTTCGTCCAGCCGCGCGTCGAAGGCCGATCGATTCCCGAGTCGCGAGAGGTTGTCGGTGTCGGCCCGGACCCGCAGTTCCCCGGCGAGGGCTTCCAGCTCGTGGTTGCGGTGCTCAAGATAAGCCAGGATCACCTCGCGCTCTTCTTCTTCGCGGTGCAATTGTTGTTCGCGCTGCCCCAGTTCTATCAGCCGCATCACCTGGCGAGCGAGGGCGTCCAGCGTTTCGCGTTGCGCATCGTCGAGCGTGCGTGGCTGATGGTCGACCACGCATAGCGTGCCGAGCGCCAGCCCGTCACTGGTAACCAGGGGGGGCGCCATAATAGAAGATGGTGGCTGGGTCGGCATCGACGACATTGGGGTTGTCGGCGAAGCGAGGATCGTGACGGGCGTCGGGGACGTAGGTGGCGCGGTCCGGCGTGAGAATCGCATGGGCACACAAGGTCTGGCCACGCTCGGTCTCCCCGAACGTGGCGCCATCCACCGACTTGAACCATTCCCGGTCCGTGTCGATCAGCCCAATCAACGCCAGCGGAGTGCCGGCGATGTAACGAGCAATACGCGTCAGATCATCGAACGACGCCTCGGAAGACGTGTCGAGGATATTGAGACGCCGCAGGGCCTCGACTCGTTCGCTTTCGTTGACCGGTACTGCTGGCTGCATGGGCCTCCGTCCGAGTCGGGGGCGTCCACGATTGGAGGTGGATCAACCCTCGAAGCGCTGCATTACCAACGAGGCGTTGGTGCCGCCGAAACCAAAGCTGTTGGAAAGGATCGTGTTGATCCGCTGACCTTCGAGCTTCTCCGTGGCGATGTTGGCGTTTTCCGCCTCCGGCTCGAGGGTCTCGACGTTGGCCGAGGCGGCGACGAAGTCGTTTTGCATCATCAGCAGCGAGTAGATCGCCTCGTGGACGCCAGCGGCACCCAGCGCGTGGCCGGAGAGCGACTTGGTCGAGGTGACAATGGGCTGATGCTCACCGAAGACCTCGGTCATCGCTTGGAGTTCGCGCAGGTCACCGACCTTGGTGGAGGTGCCGTGGGCGTTGACGTAGTCGATCGGTGCCTCGACGGTGGCTAGGGCCTGCTGCATGCAGCGCACGGCGCCTTCGCCTGACGGCTGGACCATGTCGTAGCCGTCGGAGGTGGCACCGTAACCGGTGACCTCGGCAAGGATGGTTGCACCACGGGCCTGGGCATGCTCGAGCGACTCGAGCACAACCATGCCGCCACCGCCGGCGATCACGAACCCATCGCGATCGACGTCGTAGGGCCGCGACGCCTTGTCGGGCGTGTCGTTGAAATTCGAGGACAGGGCGCCCATGGCGTCGAACATCGCCGACAGCGACCAGTGCAGTTCCTCGCCGCCCCCGGCAAAGATCACGTCCTGCTTGCCGAACTGGATCTGCTCGACGCCGGCACCGATGCAGTGCGCGGAGGTCGAGCAGGCCGAGCTGATCGAGTAGTTGATACCCTTGATCTTGAATGGCGTGGCCAGACAGGCCGAGGTGGTCGAACCCATGGTGCGGGTGACCATGTAGGGGCCGACCCGCTTGATGCCCTTTTCCCGGGCGATGTCGGCGGTAGCGACGATATTCTCGCAGGACGAGCCACCCGAGCCGGTGATCAGGCCGGCGCGCGGATTGGACACCTGCTCTTCGGTCAGGCCGGATTGCTCGATCGCTTCTTTCATCGCCAGGTAGTTGTAGGCGGCCGCCGACCCCATGAAACGCAAGAGTTTGCGATCGATGTGCTCGGCAGGGTCGATCTTGAGTGTGCCGGCCACGTGGGACCGGAAACCGTGCTCGACCTGCTCGGGGTTGCGTTCGATACCCGAACGGCCCTCTTGGAGCGAGGCGAGCACCTCTTTGCAGTTGTTGCCCAGGCTGGACACGATGCCCATGCCCGTGATGACGACTCGGCGCATTGAGTAGTTACTCCGAAAGTGCTTCTGTGCTGGTAAACAGTCCTACCCGAAGATCTTTGGCTTCGTAGATGACGACACCGTCGCAAAGCATTTGCGCATCGGCAATGCCCATCGTGAGCTTGCGCATGATGACGCGCTTCATCTGCACACGATATTCAACCTTCTTGTTTCTCGGCAAGACCTGTCCCGAGAATTTTACATCACCAACGCCCAAAGCGCGCCCGTGGCCCTTGCCGCCACTCCAGCCGAGGAAGAAGCCGACCAGCTGCCACATGGCATCCAGGCCCAGGCAGCCCGGCATCACCGGGTCGCCCTCGAAATGGCAGGCGAAGAACCACAGATCCGGATGGATCTTCAGTTCCGCCCGCATCTCGCCCTTGCCGTATTCGCCACCCTCGTCGGTGATCAGGTCGATCCGATCGAACATCAGCATCGGCGGCAGCGGCAGTTGCGCGTTGCCGGGCCCGAACATCTCGCCCTTGGCGCAGCGAATCAGGTCGTCGTATTCGAAGGTCGATTGGGACATGGTATTCCTGGCGCAAAAACGCGGATGGTACCGCAATACGCGCTCGTACGCAGCCCGCGGCAAATCACACGGCGCGTCGGTAAATGGTTTGGCATATGATCACCTGTGTCCTTGTCAAAGACAACGAGTGGAGGTGACAAGATGAAAGGACGTGTCGACAAAGCGGTCGCGGGCCTGATGGCATTGCTGCTGGCCCCGGGCCTGGCATTGGGGACGGCGCAGGCCAGCGAGGACGAACACGATGCCAGCGGCGTGCACGAATTCCACGAAACCATGGAGGAACTGGGCGAGCACGCCGAGCAGATCGTCAAGGCCATCAACCATGAAGACTGGCAGTGGGTGGCCAAAGAGGCGCGTGCCATCGCGGAGCACCCGCGCCCGCCGGCCGAGGAGCGCCAACGCATCATGGCGTTCGCCGGGGATCGTCGGGCCGAGTTCCAGGAAGCCGATCACGCCGCCCACGAGGCGGCGGCGACGCTTGCCGACGTGGCGGATGCCGGCGACGGTCGCGAGGTCATTCGAGCGTTTGCCGACCTGCAAGCCACCTGTCTCGATTGTCACGCGAGTTTCCGAGATGATTTCCGCCAGCACTTCTACATGGGGAGCAAGTAGGGGCAGGCAGATGGCGCCCTTCGTCGATGCCTGACCTTGTGGCTGCAAAAGGCCGTCTCGTCTTCATCCCGTCGGGGTGGGGGCGGGCGGCCTTTTTCGTTGCCTACGCGCGCCGCTTGACCACGAGCAGCCCGGTCAGCCAACCGATCCAGCCCACCATCAAGAACAGGCCGCCGATGGGCGTGATCGGGCCGGGCCAGGATTGCCCGAACAAGGTGAGCGCGTACAGACTGCCACTGAATAGAATAATGCCGATCAGCCAGGCCGTCGCGATGGTCAGTCGCCAGCGGGTCTGGGCGGGCCAGTAGGCCAGCTGCATCAGTGCCAGGGTGTGCACGAAGTGCAGCAAGCTGGCGGTATCCACCTGCCGTTGGGCGTCCAGTGCGGTTGGTGCCATCGGGCCGTGCGCGGCCACGGCGGCCAGCCCGACCGCGATCAGGCCGCTGAGCAGGCCGACGGCCAGCACTCGTCGGTCTACGAAGTGGCCTTGATGGCCGGGGGTGTCCGGCATGCTGTTGGCTCCGGTGCGGTGAGTAGAGGATCAGAACTCGTCGATCATCTGCGTGCGCAGTCGGCGTTCCTCGAGAAGGTCGTCGACTTGGCGCCGAGCATCCTTCCTGCCCTTGATGCTGTCGAGCAGGGAGTCGTTGTTCTGCTCGTCGTCATCGATGTCCGCATCGTTCCAGTCGTCGAGATCCTGATAGTCGTTTTCTTTGCTCATGATGTACCTGCCTGATCAACACGTTCAAGGCAACCTCCGAGAGAGGTCGCGTTGGCATCGATCGACGGTCATGGCCAAGTCCTGCAGGCCATCATGGGTCCCGGGGCATTTCCCGGGCCGGCGCCCCGTCCGCGGGGATGACCAGCCGATTTCCGGCGATTTATACCGCGTTTTTTCAGCTGCTCAAAGCAGATTGTTCATCGCGCCGAGGCACGCATGGGGCGGGCCTTGCGGCGATGCAACAGTCGGTCTCGGAAAGCCTTGAAAATGGGCGTGGCGAAGGTTTTCGAAGGAGCGCAGGAAAAAGGGTTTCTTTGGCGAGGCGGGGGGTCAGATCAGGTCGTGGTCGCGCAGTTTCTTTCGCAGCGTGCTGCGGTTGATCCCCAGGCAGGTGGCCGCCCGGCTCTGGTTGTGGTCGCAGCGTTCCAGCACGCGGGCGAGCAGGGGGCGTTCCACCTGACCCATGACCAATTGGTAGAGGTTGCTGGGCTGATCTTCCTCGAAGGCATCCCAGAGGATGTCGAGCGCGTCGATGATGGTCTCGTGCACGTCGTGGTGACACTCGGCGGCACGACGGGCGCTGCCGTTCAGCGACGACAGGTTGGGCTGGGAGGTGGCGGTGCTGGATGAGTAGGTCATTATTCTTTTTCAACAACGCGGCATGGGGGCGGACAGGACCACGAGACGACGGGGCGAACGGATCACTCCGTGGTCGTCCCGATGTTTCCTCGATCGAGCGTTCCGTTGGCCGTTCAGGCGCTCAGGTCAGCGGAGGTGCTCGATACGCTGCGAAGCTCGGCCTCCCGCCGGTCAAGCCACCGGCGCTGGGACTCGATGGTCTCCAGTCGGTTGAACTCCTTGCGCGTCCCTTCGTCAATCGGTAGCTGCGAAGAATACCACCCCCAGTGCTTCCTCGCGATGCGCACGCCCATCACATTTCCGTAATGGCAATAAATATTCTCGAATTGCGCGCGCACAAAGCCCATGACCTGGATCGGCGCCGGGTCGGGCTGGACGCGGCGGCCTTCCAGCGCGGCACGAAGCTGGCCGAATAGCCAGGGGCGACCGAAGGCGGCACGACCGATCATCAGTCCGGCGGCACCGGTTTTTTCCAGCACGTCGAATGCCTTGTCCACCGAGTCGATATCCCCGTTGGCCAGCACCGGGATGCGGCGTTCGGCGACCACCTGCGCGATGGTGTCGTATTCCGCCTCGCCGAGGTATTTCTGCGCGCGGGTGCGGCCATGAATCGAGAGCATCGCGACGCCGTTTTCTTCGGCGATGCGGGCAATCTCGGGGGCATTGCGCCAGGTCTCGTCCGGTCCGGTGCGCATCTTGAGCGTGATGGGGCAGGGCACGGCATTGACCGTCGCCTCGAGCAGTCGGGCGATCGTATCGGGCTCGGCCATCAGCGCCGAGCCGGCCGCCTTTCGGCAGACCTTCTTGGCCGGGCAGCCGAGGTTGAGATCGATCAGTTGCGCGCCGTCGCGGTAGGCCTGCTGCGCGGCCCGGGCGAGATCGTCTGGTTCGTTGCCCAGCAATTGGACCGCGCGCGGCTCTGGGTCATCGGCGCGTATGCGGCGCTGCTCGCTCTTGCGGGTATGCCGCAGTTCGGGCTTGCTGCTGAGCATCTCGTTGATCACCAACCCGGCACCTTGGTCGAAACACAGCTGGCGAAATGGGCGGTCGGAGATGCCGGCCATGGGCGCGAGCGCCAGGGGAAACTCGATCTGCAGGTGCTCGTCGCGGCCGATCAACTCGATCGGCGCAAGACGCGCTGCGGACGCGGTTTCGGTTGGCTTGTCAGGGTGTACGGACGTCAAGGGTCTCGGGCAGCCAGGTGACGATCTCCGGGAAGATGACCAACAGGGCCAGCACGGCGATCTGGATGGCGATGAACGGCAGGACGCCGCGATAGATCTGGGCGGTGCGAATGCTGGCCGGCGCGGCCCCGCGCAGGTAAAACAACGAGAAGCCGAACGGCGGGGTGAGGAAGCTCGTCTGCAGGTTGACCGCGAGCAGGATGCCCAGCCAGATCGGATCGATACCCATCATCAGCAGCACCGGTGCGACGATCGGTACCACCACGAAGGTGATCTCGATGAAGTCGAGCATGAAGCCGAGCAGGAACACGATCACCATGACGCCCAGCAGGGCGGTCATCGCCCCCCCCGGCAGGCCCGAGAGCAGGTCATGGACCATCTCGTCGCCACCAAACCCGCGGAAGACCAGCGAGAAGATCGAGGCGCCGATGAAGATCATGAACACCATCGCGGTGACGCGCAGGGTGGCGGTCAGGCTCTCGTGCAGCACCGGGAAGGTCAGGCGTCGTTTGGCCAGCGCGAGCAGCAGGGCGCCGACCGCGCCCACGGCGGCCGCCTCGGTCGGCGTGGCGATGCCGCTCATGATCGAACCGAGCACCAACACGATTAGTCCGATCGGCGAGGCCAGGGCGATCAGTAACCGGCTGATCGGTGGGCGCTCGGCCAGTTCCGCCTCGGACAGCCCCGGCACCCGCTCGGGCTGGCGCCAGGCCACGAACAGGATGTAGCCGGCGTAGGCACCCACCAGGATCAGCCCGGGGATCAGTGCCCCGGTGAACAGGTCGCTCACTGCGACCGTCTCGGGGGAGAAGATGCCTTGCTCGAGCTGCGCCTGGGTGTAGGCGTTGGAAAGCTGATCGCCCAGCAACACGAGGATGATCGAGGGCGGGATGATCTGTCCCAGCGTGCCGGCGGCGGCCACCGAGCCACTGGCCAGTCGCGGGTCGTAACCGCGGCGCAGCATGACCGGCAGGGCGATCAGTCCGAGTGTCACCACGGTGGCACCCACGATGCCGGTGCTGGCGGCGAGGATGGCGCCAACGAGCATCATGGATAGCCCCAACCCTCCCGGGCGGCGGCCGAACAATGCGCTCATGTTCTCGAGCAGGTCATCGGCGACGCGGGCCTTTTCCAGCAGCATGCCCATCAGCACGAACAGGGGCACGGCGACCAGCGTCTGGTTGAGCATGATGCCGAACAGGCGATTGGGCATCGCGCCCATCAGACCGTGATCGAACATCCCCAGCAGGGTGCCTAGCCCCGCGAACAGCAATGAGACGCCGGCCAGCACGAAGGCGACCGGAAAGCCGCTCATCAGGGCGGCGAAGGTGGTCAATACCATCAGGAGCAGCAGCCATTCCATGCCTTACATGCCTTCCTTGATCGAGCCGTGCTCCGGTTCGGTTGGGCGCTGGTCGCGCAGCACGGCCACGTGGCGCAGCAGTTCGACCAGCCCCTGCCAGAAAAGCAGGGCGGGCATGATAATCAGCAGGGTCTTGAGGACATACAGCAGCGGGATGCCGCCGGGCTCGGGTGAGCCTTCGCGCATGGCCCAGCTGTTGCCGACGTACTCGAAACTGGAGAATGCGATAAACAGGCAGACCGGCCAGAGCAATACCACGACGCCGATGATCTCGATCCAGGCGCGGGTCTTGGGCGAGGCGCTGCGAGAGAGTACGTCGACGCGGACATGGCCGTCGTGGCGATAGGTGTAGCCCATGGCGAGCATGAACATCAGTGCGAACCAGTACGTGATCGATTCGGAGAGCCACTGGCTGCTGTCCGACAGGCCATAGCGCAACGCAACGACACCGAATACCGTAAGCGTCAGAACCAGGCCCAGCCAGGCGACCAGGCGCCCGGTCCACTCATTGACCCGGTCCAGACGGTCGACCAGTCGGCTCAGCCGGCAGGATGTTTCCGATTGGCTCATCAGCTCACCTGTGCGGGCTGGTTGGACCTGATCCATTCGCCAGCGGCGGTGCCGGCGGCTCGGTGCGCCTCGAGGATGCGGCGAAACGGCGTCGGGTCCTTGATGTAGGTCATCTCGCCGGCACGCGGAAAGTATTGATCCTGCATGCGCGAGACCCAGAAACGCAGGGCCGCGGCGCGCAGCAGGCCCGGCCAGGCCGCCTGTTCGGCGGTGGTGAAGGGGCGTTCGGCGAGATAACCGGCCAGCAGTGCATCGCGCTCGGCAGCGCGCGATTGGCCCCATTCGTCCACGCACCAGTCGTTGAGCGTCACCGCTAGATCGTAGGCGAATACATCGGTACAGGCGTAGTAAAGATCGATGATGCCGGTCAGTTCACCGTCATCGAACAGGGCGTTGTCGCGAAACAGATCGGCGTGGATCGCCCCTTCTGGCAGCCCGGCGCGCGACTGCTCCTGTTGAAAGGCGATCTCGTCGTCGAGCAGCGCGAGTTCGTCGTCGCTGGCCTTGCTGTGGAGCTGTTGAGTGACGCCCTCGGCCCAGGCGAGATCACGATCGGGGGCCCGATATTCCGGGAAGTCGGCGGAGACGCGATGAAAGCGCGCCAGCGTTCGACCGATCTCGGCACAGGCGGCCGTGTCCGGGTGGTCGAGCGACGCGCCATTCAGTCGCTGGACCAGGGCGGCCGGTTTGCCGTTGAGTTCGGTCAGGTAGGCCCCGTCACGGGTGGGTACCGGGTGGGCCGTGGGGATGTCGTGTTCGGCGAGGTAGGCCATCAGATCGAGAAAGAACGGCAGCTCGTCGGCCCCGTGATTCTCGAACAGGGTCAGCACAAAGCGGCCGCCGGTCGTGGTGACGAAGTAGTTGGTGTTCTCGATCCCGGCGGCAATGCCCCGGTGCTCGACCCGTTTACCGCAGTCGAACTGGGTCAGGAAGGTGTCGAGTTGATCGGTATCGACCTTGGTAAAAACCGACATGACGGTCTCGTTCGTTGTTTGGGTTTGCCCAGATTTCCGTGGTCTCGGCTCAGAGGTCCAGCAGCTTTTGCTGCTCTTCCTCGGTCGCCGTGACACCGCGGTTGCGGTAGAAATCGAAGATGGCGGCCACCGCCTCGTCGGCCGTGTCGCAGAGGGTAAACAGGTCCATGTCCTCGGGCGAGATGGTCTTCTCGCCCAAAAGCTGGTCGCCGAACCAGTCGATCAGTCCCTGCCAGAACGTCGTGCCCAGCATGACGATCGGGATGCGGCGCGACTTGCCCGTCTGCACCAGGGTGAGGATCTCGGCGAGCTCGTCGAGGGTGCCGAAGCCGCCGGGCATCACCACGTAGGCCGAGGCGTGCTTGACGAACATCACCTTGCGGGCGAAGAAGTGCTGGAAATGCAGCGAGACGTCCTGGAAGGCGTTGTCGTTCTGCTCATGGGGCAGGGCGATGTTCAGACCCACACTGGGGGCGCCGCCGGCCTGCGCTCCCTTGTTGGCCGCCTCCATGATGCCCGGGCCGCCGCCGGAGATCACCGAGAAACCCGCATTGGAGAGCTTTTCTGAAACCTCGACGGTCAGGGCATACCAGGGATTGTCTTCCTTGTACCGCGCCGAGCCGAAGATGCTCACGGCCGGCTCGATACTGGCGAGCGTCTCGTAGCCATGGACGAACTCGGCCATGATCTGGAAGACCTTCCACGACTCCTGCGAGAGCCGTTGTTTCTGATCCAGCCGGGTCGGATGATTGGGTAGCTTTCTGCTCATGCAAAACCGCGCAAGACTGAGGTGTCCCCAGGGGATTCCCCCAAGGTATTCAGTGGATACTCAGTGGCTTTCGACCCGTCGGCGACGGGGCTGGCTGTGGCATAGTACCCGCCTAGTATCCACGGAATTTAAAAGGGGCAAATCCTACCATGTCCGACCGCAACGGACCCGTGATTCTCGTCGACGGCAGTTCCTTCCTGTTTCGCGCCTTTCACGCGCTACCGCCGCTTACCGCGCCCGACGGCGCACCCACCGGCGCGATTCACGGCGTGGTCAACATGCTCCTAAAGATGCGTCGCGAGGCCGATCCCAGCCACATGGCCGTGGTATTCGATGCCCCGGGCAAGACCTTTCGGAACGACATCTATCCCGAGTACAAGGCCCACCGCCCGCCACTGCCCGACGACCTGCGCGTGCAGATCGAGCCGGTTCACGCATTGGTCCGCGCCTTGGGTTTTCCGCTCCTGTGCATCGATGGCGTGGAGGCGGATGATGTCATCGGCACCCTGATGCACGAGGCGCGCGAGAACGACGAGGAGGTGATCGTCGCCACCGCCGACAAGGATTTCGCCCAGTTGGTGGCACCCAGCGTGACCTTGGTCAACACGATGAGCAACAAGACCACGGACGTCGCGGCCGTCGAGGAAAAGTACGGCATCACCCCGGCGCAGTTCATCGACTTTCTCGCCCTGGTGGGCGACAAGGTCGACAACATCCCCGGCGTACCGGGTTGCGGGCCCAAGACGGCCACCAAGTGGATCAACCAGTACGGCTCGCTCGACGAGATCATCGCGCATGCCGAGTCCCTCAAGGGCAAGGTGGGTCAGTCGCTGCGCGATTCGCTCGCGTTCCTGCCCACCAGCCGGGAACTGGTGACGATCCGCACCGATTGCGAGCTGCCGGTTACCCTCAACGAGCTGGTGATCGAGCCGGCGGACGTTCAGACCGGCCTGGCACTAGCCGATCGCTACGGCCTCAACTCGCTGCGTCGCTGGTTCGGTGAGCAGGGGCTCGAGGAAGGCGAGTCGGTCGCGGCGACGGCAGAGCGCCCCGAGGTCGAGTACCACACGGTGACCGATCTCGACACGCTGGATGCCTGGATCACGCGGATCGAGGCGGCCCCGCGCGTGGCCTTCGACACCGAGACCAATTCGCTCGAGCCGATGCAGATGGCGGTGGTCGGGCTGTCGTTCGCGATCGATCCCCACGAGGCGATCTACGTCCCCTTGCAGCACGTCGATGCCCACGGGGAACGGATCGAGCCACAATTGGCGCGCGACACGGTGCTTTCCCGAATCAAGTCTTGGCTGGAAGACGATCGTCCCACCAAGATCCTGCAGAACGCGAAGTTCGACATGCACGCGCTCGCCAATCACGACATCACCCTGCGCGGGCTGGTCGACGACAGCATGCTCGAGTCCTATGTGCTCGATCCGACTGCCTCGCGCCACGACATGGACACGCTCGCCTCTCGGGAGTTGGCGCACCAGACCACCACCTTTGAGCAGGTGGCGGGCAAGGGCGCCAAGCAACTGACCTTCGATCAGGTCGCGATCGACGTGGCTGGCCCGTACGCCGCCGAGGATGCGGACATCACGCTGCAACTGGCCGATCGCCTGCGGGCGCGGTTGGCCGAGGTGCCCACCCTGATGACGGTCTACGAGGAGATCGAACGCCCCTTGGTGCCGGTCTTGTTCACCATGGAGCGTGCCGGTGTGGCGATCGACAGCGAGCAGTTGGCGCGCCAGGGGGAGGCCATCGCCGAACGGATCGCCACGATCGAGATGGAGGCCCAGGAAATCGCCGGCGAGGCCTTCAACCTCGGCTCGACCAAGCAGCTCAAGGCGATCCTGTACGAGCGCATGGGCCTACCGGTGAAGGTCAAGACGCCCAAGGGCGAGCCGTCGACCAACGAAGAGGCATTGTCGGCGCTGGTGGATGAGCATCCGTTGGCGCAATTGATCCTCGACTATCGTGGCCTGACCAAGCTCAAGAGCACCTACATCGATCGCCTGCCCGAGCGCATCGATCCCGACACCGGACGTGTGCACTCGATGTTTCACCAGGCGGTAACGGCCACCGGGCGCCTGTCATCGTCGAATCCCAACCTGCAGAACATTCCGGTGCGCACCGAGGAAGGCCGGCGGATTCGCAAGGCGTTCGTCGCCACGCCCGGTCACCAGCTCATCTCGGCGGACTATTCGCAGATCGAGCTGCGCATCATGGCGCACCTGTCGGGTGACGAGGGGTTGCTGTCGGCCTTCGAGCACGGCGAGGACATCCACCGGGCCACCGCTCGCGAGGTATTCGCCGACGGTGGCGAGGTAAACGACGACCAGCGTCGCGCGGCCAAGGCGATCAACTTCGGCCTGATCTACGGCATGTCGGCCTTCGGGCTGGCGCGCCAGATCGGGGTGGGGCGCACCGAGGCGCAGAATTACATCGATCGCTACTTCGCCCGTTACCCCGGCGTCGCGCGCTACATGGACGAGACCCGTCGGCAGGCGCACGAACACGGTTATGTCGAGACGGTCTTCGGTCGACGGCTGTATCTGCCCGAACTCAAGAGCCGCAACGGCCAGCGCCGGCAGTACGCCGAACGCACGGCGATCAATGCCCCGATGCAGGGCACGGCCGCCGACATCATCAAGCGGGCCATGCTGGCCCTGCATGAGAGCGTGGTCGTGCCCGGTCGCGCCCGGATGATCATCCAGGTGCACGACGAGCTGATCTTCGAGGTGCCGGCCGGTGAGTCCGAGTCGTTGGCCGACGAGATTGAGAAAACCATGATTGCCGCCGCCGAGCTACGGGTGCCGTTGGAAGTGGGGATTGGTATCGGGGAAAGTTGGGACGAGGCGCATTGATATGCGTGCCCGAGTCGATACTCGTCGGAAACGACGGGCCATTGAGTTAGGGCAGAGTTAAGCCCGGTGAGTTAATGCAAAAAGCCCGCTGTCGCGTTTTCGCGCCAGCGGGCTTTGTCGTTCTCGACAGCGTGCCGTGGGGTCAGTCCGCCTTACGGCTGGGCTGGATATCGGGCACCGGGTACCTGGGCATCTGCCCGTGCATGAACTCGCCGTCCCAGTAGTCCTCGTCGAAGGGGCGGGAGAAGACGAAGCCCTGGACCTGCAGCCGACTGCCGAACTTGCGCAATTCGACCAGTTGTTGCTGGGTTTCGACGCCTTCGACGACCACCTCGAACTCGAGTTTTTCGGCCATCGCGAGAATCGATTCGAGCAACTTGCGAGCATCCTCGCTGCGCTCGATCTCGTCGACGAACTGCTTGTCGATCTTGAGTTTCGATATCGGCAGGTTGTTGAGATAGGCCAGGGACGAATGCCCGGTGCCGAAGTCGTCGATGGCGATGGCAAAACCATGCATTGCCAGCTGGTGCAGCCGTTCGGCCAGCAGGGTCGGATCGGAGCCGAAGTCGCTCTCGGTGATCTCGAGTACGATCGAGGAGGTTGGCAGACTAGCGCTCTTGGCCAGATGGATCAGTCGTTCCTCGACCTTGTCGAGCAACAAGAGCTGTGGTGGCACGTTGATCGAGATAGTGAGTTCTTGACCGGCCTGGCGCTGCCAATCCGCCACGCGCCGGCAGGCATTGTTGAGCGCCCATTCGGTGAACTCGCCGATCAGGTTGTGCTCCTCGGCCAGCGGGATGAATTCGGCCGGTGAGATCCAGTCGCCACGGTACCGCCAGCGCATCAGGGCCTCGAAGCCGACCAGCGTGCCACTGGCAAGTGAAACCTGTGGTTGGTAATGCACCCGCAACTCGCGGTTGCCGAGCGCCTTGCCGAGTGCCTGGGTCAGTTCGAAACGCCGTTGCGCCGCGTGGGTATGCCCCCCCGCGTGCCCGATGATCCGATTGCCACCTTCGACCTTGGCCTGCGAAAGGCCGTTGTCGGTAATGCGTAGCAGCTCCTCGGCAGTCTGTCCCTCGACCGGGAACTGGGCCGAGGTGACGCTGGCTCGGATATCCAATCGGTAACCGGCCAGCTCCACACGTTGGGTGATGTGGGCATGGGCCTGGCGCATGACCTCCTCAACCGTGGATTCGAGCTCGGCGGCACTGTCGGCGAAGACCAGGAACGCGAACTCGTCACCGTCGATGCGCGCGAGCAAGGCATGTGGGTTAGTGATCTCGGCCAGGCGATCACCCATCACCCGCAGGATGCGGTCGCCGAATCGGCGACCCAGTGCCTCGTTGAACGCCGTGAAGCCATCCAGGCCCAGGGCGATCAGGGCAAACGGCTGATCCGGGTGGGTCTGGATCTGGGCATCGACCTGCTGCACGAAGTAGGCGCGGTTAAGCCGGTCGGTGACCCGATCCAGGCGGGCCAACGCGAGCACCTCGTTCTCGCGGGCGCGGATTTCGGTGTGGTCGTTGATCACCACGATCACGTGGCCGCGTTTCTCGCGCGGCTCGCCGACCAGCCGGATGGAGACCAGCGCGATCAGCGTCCTGTCGTCTTCCGGGCGGGTGAACTCGATCTCGCTGCGCCACTCGCCTTTTTCCAACACGTGTTTCCAGATCGGGGCAATCACGTGGCTGGGCTGGTCGAGCAGGATCTCGAGGAGCGGTCGTTCGGCAAGCTGGGTGGAGCTTAATGACAGCAAGGACTCGGCTGCCGGGTTGGCTCGGTTGACGAACCCCTGAATGTCGGTCACGAGCACCGCCTCCTGAACCTCGTCGAAGACCGACGCGGTCAGGGCCAATGAATCCTCGGCGCGCCGTCGACTCAGCGATTCCTTGTCGTGCTTCTTGAGCATCGCCTGGAGCTGCTCGCGGGAGTTGGACAGGCTGACCAGCGAGCTGCGGAACTGTTGCACGGCCCGCGCGATCCGCCCCAGTTGGTCGCGACGCTTCTGCTGGGTACCGGCGCTGGCCTGCTGGCCGGCGACGATGCGCTCGGTGATATCGGCCAGCTGCCGAATCTGCCGGTTGGTCAGCCAGAGCACCAGCACCAGGAGCAGGGCCTGCAGGGCGACGAACACGATCAGGACGAGCTGGTAATTGTCGGTGACTGCCGCATTCGCGCTCCGGATGGCCCGCGTGGTGTCTTCGAGTTCGTCGTTGGCTGCATCAATCAGCCCGCCGAACCCGTCGGTCATGATCGCGGCTCGTTGTTCGGCCAGACGGGACTGGATGCGCGCCACTTGGTCACGCGGGGCCGAGGCGATGTTCTGATTCGCTTCGACCAGGCTACCTGCCTGCGTTTCGATCGAATCGGCGAGCCGATTGATGGCGCCGGGATGGTTTTCCCGCAATGGTGCGAGTGCCACGCTGCCGCGAATGGCGGAGGCGATCTGGGTGAGTTCAGTGCGCAGGTCCGAGACATCGCGGCGCGCGCCCGGCGTGAATCCGGCTACCTCGCGTTCGACCTTGGCAGCGATGCTGGCGTATTCATTACGGATCTGTTCGATCGACTTGTGCGTCTCGACAAAGCCGTGGCTGGCCTCGGCGAAGGTCTCCACGTTCGACTGGGCCAAACTGCCCAGGTAGAAGACCAGGCCGGCACTGAGGGCCAGCTGGGCGAGGATGAAGAGCAGAAATTGCAGCGGCAGGGGGAGCAGTCGCATTCGGGTCGTCCTGAGTCCGAGGAGATTTGTCCGTCGTCGTGCGTTTACACGGCGTGCGACGAGTTTCGCGCAAGGCTATCACCGAGTCCAGCGGCGATCGGCTGAACCCGGGCCAGTTGTTCGATGGGTTCCATCGGCTCGCGTTCACCGGCGCCCCAGACCACCCCCGGCCAGGCCGCGTCGTC
Source organism: Halothiobacillus sp. (assembly GCA_016278265.1). Taxonomy (GTDB): domain Bacteria; phylum Pseudomonadota; class Gammaproteobacteria; order Halothiobacillales; family Halothiobacillaceae; genus Guyparkeria. The sequence goes on from JADQCE010000001.1 coordinate 772,790, forward strand.
GACGAATCGGACCACGCAATGCAGATGGAGCTGCTCGACCAGGTTGCCGATGGCACCGACATTTAGCCGGTCCGGATGGTAGAGCCGCTCGAGGGTTTCGCTTAACGCCTGGAGACCGACGAGCGTCTCCTCGCGCCAGTCGGTCGGGAGTTCATGCAATTGCTCGGCATCAGGACACATCGGCACGATCAGGGCCCAGAGAAATCGTCGGTCGTTGATCAGCCGGTATTGCAGTCGGCCGTGATTGAGCAGCGGGACACTGTCGGCCAGAAGGCGCGGGTGCAGACGCCATTCAGAGGCGGTTTGGTGAGGGTCGGTCATCGCGTGTCCTCCGGGTTGGCCGGTAATTCCAACACCAGATCGACGCGGCGGTTCTCGGCGCGGCCGGTGTCGGTGTTATTCGTGGTGATCGGCTGGGTGTCGGCCAGACCCACGGCGAGCAGGCGGCGCGGACGGATGCCCCCCTCGATCAATTCGCGGACCACCGCCGCGGCTCGTGCCGCGGACAATTCCCAGTTGGAGGGGTAGCGCCAGGTCTGGATGGGCCGGTTGTCGGTATGGCCTTCGACGGTGATCCGATAGTCACTGTCGTCAAGGCGTTCGGCCAGCCGAGAGAGCAGGTCGCGGCCCGCTCCCGAGAGGCCGGCCTCGCCCGTGGCGAAAAGGATGTTGTCCTTGACCCGCAATTGCACCCGGTCGGCGATCGTAGAGACCTCGACGTCGTCGCCCATGTCCTCGAATTGCCCGGCCAAGGCTCGGGCCTGGTCATCGGAGTCGTTGTTGTTCGCGTCGTTGGCCGCACCGGCTGGCACCTCGGGGTGTTCCTGGTGGGATTCGGCATCACCGGGTTCGGCGAACAGTTTCTCGTGACGCTCACCGATCAGGGCATCGCCACTGGCCGTACGGGCATCCGGGTTCGGCTTGTCACCGCCGATGATGATCTCGGGCGGGTCGGTGTCGCCCGTGGCGTCGCTGGCTGCCGGACGGTCGGTGTTCGCCGGCTGGTCCGCCTGCGCGCCGCTGCCCGGTTCCATCGGGTTCTGTGCCTTGTGCTGGTAGGCATAGGCGGCAAGGAGGACGAACAGGGTCAGCAGGAGGGTCATCAGGTCAACCATCGTCAACAGCCAGTAGTTCTGGTCGTCCTCGACCTGGCGAGCGTCGGGTTCCCAGCCCTCGCTCCATGGCCGGCCTCCGTCACGGGCGGCCGCGGCCACGCGCGCCTCCTGAAGCTCGAGTTCCTGGGCGCTGGGGTCGGCGCTCACGCTGTTCACTCGCTCGCTTGTCTCGGCCGGCGGCGCGGACTCTCGGCCCGGCCATTCGATCGACCCTTGGCACGGTTGCCTTGGGCACGTTTTTGGCGATCGCCGTCACGCAGCTCGTCCTCGCTCTGCGCGAGGAACGAGCCCAGCGTCTCGCGGATGAAGGCCGGCGAGCGCTGTTCCTGCATCAGCAGCACGCCTTCGACCATCATGTTCATCAGCATCACGCGTTGCTCGGTACGCCGCTCGAGCTTGAGTGCGATCGGCTTGAACAGCATGTTCGACAAGAGGATGCCGTAGAGCGTCGTGATCAGTGCCAGCGCCATGTTGGTGCCAATGGCGGCGAACTGGTCGGCGTCCATGGCCGACAGCATGTTGATCAGCCCGAGCAGGGTGCCGAGCATGCCGAAGGCCGGTGCAAAGGTCGCCATGGTGCGGAAGATCTGGGCCTCGGCCCGTTCGCGGGCGCGCATGCGGGAGATGCGCCATTGCATCAGGGTGATCAGATCCTCGGAGGACGCCCCGTCGAGCACCATCTGCATGCCCGAACGCAGAAACGGATTCTTGATGTGGTCGAGCTTCTCGTCGGCCCGGCTGATCTGGCCCTGGAGCTTGAGCTTGGACACCTCGACCAGTTCGTTGATGTCGCGTTCGGCGTAGAGGCGCTCGTTCTTGAGCACGATGCCGAACACGCGGAACACGCGCAGCACCTCGTGCAGCGGGTAACTCACCAGGGTGGCCGCCACCGTGCCGCCGACGACCAGCATCAGGCCCGGCAGGTTGAGGAAGTTGGAGGGGTCCTCGGCGGACAGGCCAATGGCGGCGATCACGATGCCCAGGCCGGAAAACATGCCGAGTAAGGTGCTGGGATTCAAAGGTCTCGGTCCTCGGAGGTTGGCGATGCCAACGGTGACAACGGCAGCGTGAACGATAGCATTCCGGCGGGGCTCACCGAGTCGACTGGCGCGCGTCTCCGGCTTGCCGGCGTGACCGTCTGATGCCGACGGGCGTTCAGCCTCCCGTAAGCGTGGCGGTTATCCTTATAGATCGACCGCTGGGGCGTATTCTTGAGTCCTGACGTCACTCCAATGGCTTAGCGGAGACTCACTTTGGATCGAATTGATACCCATTGCCACCTGGAAGCGGCCGCGTTTGCCGACGACCTCGACGAGGTGCTCAGGCATGCGCTTGCCAACGGGGTAACCGGGATCGTGGCCGTGGGGGTGGCTCCGGCCGACTTTGCCGATCAGTGTCAGGCCATGACGCAGGCCCGCGCCGAGGGACTGTCAGCCTGGGGGGCATTCGGCACGCATCCGTGGTGGAGTGATCGAGTAGGGGTCGATGAGGCCCTGGCGGGTCTGGAGCGGCAGTGGCACACGGACGAGCGGCCCATCGCGGTGGGCGAGATCGGCCTGGATTTCGCGCAGGCGGACCTCGATGCCGACGTGCAGAACGCGCTGTTTACCGCGCAACTCGACTGGGCCGCCGAACGCGACCTGCCGGTGATCCTGCATGAACGCAAGTCCGCCGATCGATTGGTGTACTGGCTGCGCCGCCATCGCCATGCCGGTGGCGTGGTCCACGGGTTCACCGGCTCACCCCAGCAGGCACAAGCCTTTATCGAGCAGGGATTTCACATCGGCGTGGGCGGGGCGATCACGCATCCCGGCGCCCATCGCATGCACCGGATGATGCGCGATCTGCCGCTGGATTCACTGGTGCTGGAAACCGATGCCCCCAATCAGCCCGGCCATGATCATCGCGGCGAGCGCAATCTGCCCGGGTACCTGCCCGAGAACCTGGCCAGCCTGGCCGAGTTGCGCGGGATGGAGGCGAACGAGTTGCTCGAACGTATCAATCGCAACACCCGGCAATTGTTCAAGGAACGACTTGGCTACAATGCTGGCGATTCAAGCCAACGGACCGAGCCAAAGTGACTGCCATCAATCCCGTCGACGAACGTACCGAACTGCTTATCGGAGAGGAGGGTCTCCAACGCCTGCGTGCCGCGACCGTGCTGGTCGCGGGCCTGAGTGGTGTCGGCGGCGCCGCCGCTGAGTCACTGGCCCGTGCCGGGGTGGGGCGGCTGATCCTGCTGGATCACGACCAGTTCGTCGACTCCAATCTCAACCGCCAGTTGCTGGCTACCGGTGAGGTGATCGGCCGGGGCAAGACCGAGGTGGCGGTCGAGCGCCTGGCATCGATACGTGACGACATCGAACTCGTGCCCAGTCCGGACTTTCTCGACGTCTCGGGGGTAGAGGCATTCCTCGAGCAGCATCAGCCGGATTTCGTCGCCGACTGCATCGACTCGATCGCGGTCAAGGCGAGGCTGCTGGCCGTGGCGCGCGAGCAGGGGCGAGGCACGTTTACCGCCCTGGGCGCCGGCAATCGCCTCGATCCGCGCCAGATGGAGGTCGGGCGGCTCGATCAGGTGCATGGCTGCGGACTGGGTTCCGTGCTGCGGCGCAAGCTGAGGAAGGCGGGCGCGCCGGTGGATTTCCCCGTGGTCTATTCGACCGAAACACCACGCAAGCCCGCTCCCCATGAACCGACCGAAGACGGCAGCCAACCGCGTGCAGTCAACGGCACCATCAGTTACCTGCCCAACCTGTTCGGCCACATGGTAGCCGGCGAGATCATTCGTCGTCTGTTGGGTGGAGAAGGCTGAGCGCCGACCTCGACACTCACTGCTCGCGCAGGAACACGCGCCGGCCGTTGACCCAGGTGGTCTCCACCTGATGGGCGAAGTCCCAGCCGATAAATGGCGTGTTCTCGCCGGCGCTTGCCATGCCGGTCGAGCCGAGGCTCCACATGGCATCGGGGTCGATCAGGGCGAGATCGGCGCGCTGGCCCACGGCGATCGATCCGGAATCCGACAGGCCGAACAGGGCGGCGGGGCGCGTGGTCAGTGCGTCGATGGCACGATCGAAATCGAGCACGTCTTCCTCGACCAGCTTGAGCACCAGCGGCAGCAGGGTCTCGAGGCCCGAGATGCCGGGCTCGGTCTCCGGGAAGGGGGCGAGCTTGGCATCCGGCTCGTGCGGTTGGTGATCGGAAACCACCGTGTCGATGAGGCCCTCGGCGAGCCCGCGGCGTAGCGCATCGCGATCGCGAATGGTCCGCAGTGGCGGGATGACGTGGGCGTTGGGATCGAGCGCGTCGGTGTCCATCTCGGTGAGCCAGAGATGATGGGCGGACACGCCCGCCGTGATCGGGAGTCCATCCGCCTTGGCCCGCTCGATCAACTTGAGCGCCGCGGCCGAGGAGAGCTGCGGCACGTGCACCCGCGCGCCGGTCTCGCTGATCATGGCGATCAGTTGCGCCAGTGGACCCGTCTCGGCGGAAACCGGCAGGCCCGGCAGGCCGAGGCGCGTGGCCACGGCGCCATCGTGGGCGCAACCCCGCTCGGACAATGAGGGGTCCAGCGGCTGGAGCAGCACCTGCAGATCGAAGGTCGCGGCGTACTCCAGCGCCCGGCGCATCAGGCGCAAGTCCTGGAAGGGATAGTGGGCATTCGAGATCGCGACGCAGCCACCGGCGTCCAGCGCCGCCATCTCGGCAAGCAGCTCGCCGCCCAGTTGCTGGGTCATCGCGCCGATGGCGACCACTCGGGCACGACCGGCCAACTGGGCGCGGCGCTTGATATAGCGCGCGACCGCGATCGTATCGAGGACAGGGATGGTGTCGGGCGGCATGACCACCGTGGTGATCCCGCCGGCGACGGCGGCGGCGCTCTCGGTGGCGATGGTGGCCTTGTGCTCATGGCCCGGCTCGCGCAGGCGCGCCCAGCCGTCGATAACGCCGGGAATCAGCCAGTGGCCCTCGGCACAGACATGTTCGGCGGTGTCTGTCGGCCAGTTGCCGGGTGCCTCGCCGATACCGACGATGCGCCCATCGCCAAGGTAGATGTCGCTGGTGGTATCGAGCCCATTGGACGGATCACGCAGCCGCGCGCCGCGGATGACCCAGCGATCGCAGTCGATACCCGGGCGACAGCCCTCCGGGTGGCGTACCGGGTCGTGGTCGATGCCGAGGTTCTCGGGTGCGTCCTTCATGCGTTCTCTCCGCGGTTGGCGCTCATGCACAGGCTCATTACGGCCATGCGCACCCCGATGCCATTGGATACCTGCTCGAGGATCACCGACTGGGGGCCGTCGGCCACCGATGATTCGATTTCCACGCCGCGATTGGCCGGGCCCGGATGCATGACGATGGCATCGGGCTTGGCCCAGGCGAGCTTTTCCTCGGTCAGGCCGTAGAGACGGTAGAACTCCTCTTCGCTGGGCAGCAGGCCCGCCTCCATGCGCTCACGCTGCAGGCGAAGCATGATGATCACATCGACGTCCTTGAGGCCCTCGCGCATGTCGTGGAACACGCGCACGCCGAGTTTCTCGATGTGGGTGGGGAGTAACGTGCGTGGGGCGATTACGCGCAGCTCGCCGACATTGAGCGAGTTGAGCACGTGCATCTGCGAGCGGGCCACCCGGGAATGGCGGATGTCGCCGACGATCGCCACCCGCAGGGGCGTGAAATCCCCCTTGTGCCGGCGGATGGTGAAGGCGTCGAGCAGGGCCTGGGTCGGGTGCGAGTGCCAGCCATCACCGGCGTTGAGTACCGAGACGTGCGGGGCGACGTGGCGGGCGATGAAGTGGGCCGCGCCCGACTGCTCGTGGCGGACGACGAACATGTCGGCCTGCATTGCCTCGATATTGCGCAGGGTGTCGAGCAGGCTCTCGCCCTTCTTGGTGGCGGACGTGGCGAGATTGAGGTTGAGTACGTCGGCCGACAGGCGCTTGGCGGCGAGCTCGAAGGTGGTACGAGTCCGGGTCGAGGACTCGAAGAACAAATTGACCACGGTCCGCCCGCGCAGCAGCGGCACCTTCTTGATCTCGCGATCGGTGACCGAGACGAAGCCCTCGGCGGTATCGAGGATGCGCGTGATCCACTGCGGGCCAAGCCCCTCGATCGTCAGCAGGTGGCGCAGATGGCCCTGTTCATCGAACTGGATCGCCCAGGGATCCGGGGCAAATTTCGGGATCTTGGGGCGGACGAATTTAACGGCCATGGCGCTCAGCCCTCCTTGCTGCTGACGAGGCGGGCGGTCATCGGGTCCGGCCCGTCGACGTGGATCTGCTCGTCGGGACCGAGGTTTAGCTCCTGGCCCGCCCAGTCCGCGCAGATCGGCAGTTCACGGCCATCGCGCTGGTAGAGAACGGCCAGGGCGATGCGGCGTGGGCGACCATAGTCGAACAGCTCGTTCATCGCGGCGCGCACCGTGCGGCCGGTGAACAGCACGTCGTCGACCAGGATGATATCCCGACCATCGACATCCACCGACAAGTCCGAGGGACTGACCTGGGGATGCAGGCCAAGGGTATTGAAATCATCACGATAGAAGGTGATGTTCAACCGGCCCAGCGGTTCGCTGCAGCCCAGTGCGCGGTGCAGGGCGTCGGCCACCCAGACCCCGCCGGTATGAATACCCACGATCAATGGATCGACCAGAGTGCCATCCTGCCGATCCGAGCGGATCTGGACCTCGAGACGGTCGATGGCCTCGTTGACGGGCAGCAGGCGGTCGGTCTGAGTCATCGTTGGGATGTCCGGGTGAGGTTGATGGTGCCGAATTGTATCAACGCTGCGACGTGGCGGGAGGGTCGACCAGGTTTTGCGTGACCTCGGCCTTGGTGACCGCCTCCATCGAACGCGGCGCCGGCTGGTTGAAGAAGGTGTCGAGAATGACCGCGGCCGCCATGGCGTCGATCTGGCCTTGATCGCGTTCGACGGCACGGCGACCCAGCCGGTGCACCAGGCGTTCGGCGGCCTGTTCGGAGCTCAGGCGTTCATCGACGACGAATACCGGCAGACGCAGGCGCTCTCGCAGACGATTGCCGAAGCGGCGGATGGCAGCAGCCTGAGGGTAACAGCGTCCCGCGTCGTCGATTGGCCAGCCGAGCACCAGCGCATGGGGCTGCCACTCGGCGATCAACGCCTCGATCGCCGTCCAGTCGATCTGGTCGGCGTTGCGGTTATGAAGGGTCGTGAGTGGGCGGCCGGTACCGATCCGGCGGCCGCCCACGGCGATGCCGATGCGCCACTCGCCGTAATCGAACCCCAGGGCCAAGGAATCGGCCAGGGAGCCGGCCAGGGAGTCGGGTGCTGGCGAGGCAGAGTCCATGGTGGACATCAGGCGTGGCCGGCCTCGCCGGAGAGCAGATTGATGTCGATGCCAAGCTGGCTCGCCGCGGTCGTCCAACGCTCCTCGATCGGCTGATCGAATAGGATCTCCTCGGTGGCCTCGACATTGAGCCAGCTGTTCTCGGCGATCTCGCGATCCATCTGCTCACGGCTCCAGCCGGAATAGCCCAGCGCGACGATCGCCTGCTTGGGACCGGCACCGTCGGCCAGCGCCTGGAGAATGTCCTTGGACGTGGTCAGACCGATGCGATCGGTCACCTCGAGCGTCGACTCCCAGCCGCCGTGCGGGGCGTGCAGGACGAAGCCCCGCTCGAGGGCGATTGGCCCTCCCATGAACACCTGCCGGCCCCGAACGTCGGGGTCGGTGCAGGTGATGCTCATGTGGTCGAGGATGTCGCCGAGGTCGAGCTCCAGCGGGCGATTGATGGTGATGCCCATCGCGCCCTCGTCGTTGTCTTCGCAGATGTACGTCACGCTGTGGCTGAAGTTGGGATCCTCCAGGTTGGGCATGGCGATCAGGAGCTGGTTGGTCAGCGAGCTATTTTCTTGCATGGTCTCCCCAGTGTTGGTGGCGGGCGCGCGGCCTTCAAGTCCGAGGGCGGCAAGCGCTTAAGGCCAGAGCCTCTTGCCTCAGCGGCTCGTCCCGCCGCGGCGGGTGGGCGCGGCGCCGGCCTTGCGTCGCGAGGAGGCCGGCTTGATGGTCGTTTCGCGCTTGAGCGAATGGCTGACCGGGCCGGCACTCTTGCTACTCCCGCCGCGGCGGGGCTGGGCGCCCTTGCTGTCACGCACCGATTGGCCGGCCTTGAACGGCTTGTGGGCGCGGCGCGCGTCGTGGCGTCCCAGTGTCTTTTGCCGGGTCTCGGCCTTGAGGCCCACCAGTTCGGCCAGTGCCCCCTGAGTTTCGGGTTCGAGTTCCTGGACCTTGCCGGGCCGCAGGCGCGGCGGGAGGGTCACCCCGGCGTAGCTGATGCGGATCAGCCGGGATACCGCTCCATTGACGGACTCGATCATGCGCCGCACCTCGCGGTTGCGCCCCTCGTGCAAGGTGACGTGGTACCAGTGGTTTTGCCCCTGGCCGCCGGCATCGACCAGCCGCTTGAAGCTGGCCGGCCCGTCCTCGAGTTGGACCCCTTCGAGCAGTTGTTTCTGCTGTTCGTCGCTCAGGCCACCGAACACGCGAACGGCGTAGGTGCGTTCGATGCCGTAGCTCGGATGCATCAGTCGATTGGCCAGCTCGCCGTCGTTGGTCACCAGCAGCAGACCGCTGGTGTTGAAGTCGAGTCGACCGACCGTGATCCAGCGACCCTCGCGGATCGGCGGCAGGTTTTCCGCGACCGTCGGCCGACCCTGGGGATCGTGATTGGCCGTGATCTGTCCTTCGGGCTTGTGATAGATCAACACGCGGCGGACCGGTCGCACATCGGGTACCTGAAGGCGTCGATCACCCATTTCGATAATGTCGCCGGGCCCGGCCTGGTCGCCGAGGCTCGCGGTCTGGCCGTTGACGCGGATCGCGCCCTCGGATATCCAGTTCTCGATCTTGCGACGCGAGCCCAGCCCCATGGCTGCGAGGACCTTCTGCAAGCGCTGTTTTTCCATGGGTATCTCCTCGAGTCGCGGTGGCGATTTCCCGCGGCATTCATCCGCGTGATATTCGCCATAAAAAGGCCATACATTCTATCAGGTTCGTCTCGTCCGACCGACGGAACTGCGTTGGGGCGGCGTGCGCGATGATGAACCTGGAGACACGAATAGACGAGTGGGGCGCTTTGCGCCTACGCTTGGGCTCGGTAGTTGATAGCGTTTGCAGCGATGATCCCTTGCCGGGGCGAGATCCCTGGTGGTAACCAGTCGTGCTGCCGCCGTCGATATTCCCCGTCCGATCAAACCACCGAGATCGCCCGGTTCATGCCAGAGAAAGGTTCGTCCGTGAGTCCGCAGCCTCGCATCGCCCTCGACCGGGGCGATGACGATCGGTGGTGCCTGCAGCTGGCCGGTGAATGGACCCTGGCGCAGTCTGACGTCCTTTCGGCAATCGATCGCTCGCTTCCCGCCGGGTTCGCTGACGCGGACGAGACCGGGAAGTCGATTCGGGTTGGAGGGGAGGTCGACGCACTCGACAGCGCGGGGGCACTTAGGCTTGCGCGGATCGTCGACCAGTTGGAGCAGGGCGGCGCGACCGTGGATCTCGGGCCGTTGCCTCAATGGCAGCGCAACCTGATCGAGTTGCTCAAGGGGCGGTTGCCGCCACCGAAAACGCCCCGACCGCCCCGCGAAGGCGTGTTGGCGAAAATCGGCCGGGCGACCGTCGCCAAACTCACCGAGGGCAATGCCTTTCTGGCGTTTGTTGGCGAACTGGTGGTGCGCGGTGGCAAGCTGCTCGCTTTCCCCTGGCGCATCCGCTGGCGCGAGGTGGCTGCCGAGATCGAGGCAGCCGGCTTGCGTGCGTTGGGTATCGTCGGCCTGCTGTCGTTCCTGGTTGGCATGGTGATGGCCTACCAGGCCGGCGCGACCCTGGCCGATTTCGGCGCCAACATCCTGATCGTCAACCTGGTTGCCATCATCACCCTGCGCGAGATGGGGCCGCTACTGACCGCGATCATCGTCGCCGGGCGGACGGGATCCTCGTACACCGCGCAACTGGGTACCATGCGGATCACCGAGGAGATCGACGCACTGCGGTCGATCGGCATTTCCCCATTCGACATGCTCATCCTGCCCAAGATCATCGCCCTGATGGTGGTGCTGCCCCTGCTGACGGTGTTCGCCAACCTGCTGGGGTTGTTGGGCGGGGCGGTGGTCGCGGCCTACCGCTTCGAGGTGAGTTTTGCCGTCTATTTCGATCGTTTGCCGGAGGTGGTCGACCTGACCACCCTGATGCTCGGGCTGATCAAGACACCGGTATTCGCCATCGCGATTGCGCTGATCGGGTGCATGCAGGGCATGCGTGTCGCCGGTAGCGCGCTGGCCGTCGGCCGGGCAACCACGGTGAGCGTGGTGCAGGCCACCTTTCTGGTAATCGTGCTGGATGCCGCGTTTTCCGTGCTCTTCAATTTGATGGGGTACTGACTGGAATGGTGTCCACCTCCCAAAGCCCAGCTCGGAACGAGTCCACGGCACCGGTTGCTCGGATGAGCGCTATTCGCAATTGTTTTGGCGAGGAGTGTGTCCACGAGGACTTGGACCTCGAACTTCCGCCGGGGCGCATCATCGCCCTGGTCGGCGGATCGGGGAGCGGCAAGACGGTCCTGTTGCGCACCCTGTCGATGCTGCGGCACCCCGATGCGGGGCAATTAGAGCTGTTTGGCGAGGATGCCCTCGCGGTAGGCGAACGGGCTCAACGTGACCTGCGGCGGCGGATTGGACTGTTGTTCCAGGGCGGGGCGCTGTTCACCGCCCTGACGGTGCTGGAAAATGTCATGCTGCCACTGCGTGAACACACCTCGATTCGTGGACGCTGGCTGGAAGAACTGGCGATGAGCAAGGTGCTGCTTGCCGGCTTGCCGGCCGATAGCGCTGTGAAGTATCCGGCCGAACTCTCCGGTGGCATGGTCAAGCGCGCGGCTCTGGCGCGTGCGCTGGCGCTCGATCCGCGCCTGCTGATCCTTGATGAGCCGACCTCGGGGCTCGATCCGATCGCCGCGGCGGGGTTTGATGACCTGATCCGCGAACTGACCGATTCGCTCGGGCTGACAGTTATACAGGCCACCCATGATCTCGATTCGATCTGGCGTGGCTCGGACGCGGTGGCCTTTCTGGCTCGAAAGCGCGTGCTGGCCTTTGCCCCGGCGGCCGAGCTGGCGCAACGTGACGAGCCGGAACTGGTTGCCTATTTTCGCGGCAGTCGATCGGCGGAATATGCCAAACTCGAAGCGAGTCAGCCGGGGATAAACCGGGGGAGCAGCTAGGGCGCGATCATGGAATCAAAGGTCAACTACAGCATCGTGGGCTTGTTCGTCGTGCTGTTGTTCGGCGCGTCGGCGGTAACCGCTTGGTGGCTTTACAGCGGCGGTTCGTCACGCGAGTACAGCCCGTATCTGGTCTACGCCACCGACAGCGTCTCCGGCCTCAATAGCGACAGCCGCGTCTACTACCATGGGGTGGACGTGGGCTACGTGGACGAAATCCGCATCGATCGCCGCAACCCGGACAATATCCGGATTCGGCTGCTGATCGATCAGACCGTGCCCATTCGCGCCGATACCAGCGCCCAGTTGCAACCTCAGGGCGTCACGGGCCTGAGCGTGCTCAACCTCAAGGGCGGCTCGGCCAAGGAAGATCTCCCGGCCGCCCCGGATGCCTGTTGCCCGCTAATTCCCTACGAGCCGTCGCTGTTTTCCAAGCTCGAAGGCGGGTTAAACGACACCATGGTGCGGCTGGTCGCGATCAGCGAACGCATCGACCGGTTGTTGCGCGAGGAAAACCTGCAGGCGGTCGAACGCACCGTCGCGAATCTGGACCAGATCACCGGTACGTTCGCCGAGGAGCGCGAGTCGCTGCGCTCCTTGCTGAAAAATGCCTCGCGTACTGCGGAGAATACGGCCGAGCTGACCGAGAATGGCGAGCGACTGCTCGCCCGGGCCGACGGCACCATGGACTCACTCGATGAGGCGATCGGCAAGTTCTCGGTCACCATGGACACGTTCGACCAGACGGCAGACCGGGTAGCCACGGCCGCCGAGGTGACGGTGGGCTTCAGCCAGGCGGGTGAACGGGCCGCCGACGAAATCTCGCGCCAGACGCTGCCCGACATCAGTCTGCTGATCCGTGATCTTCGAGACTTGTCTCGCCGACTCAGTGACTTTACGTCGACGCTGGATAACGATCCATCGCGGGCCATCTTCGGTGGTGACCAGCGCGCGCCGGGGCCCGGTGAGGCGAACCGTTAAACGCGAGTCGCGACCTGAACCAGGATGAGAGAAAAATGAACCACCTTGTTGAAACAAAACCGGATTCCGGTCTTGCGCGCCTAGTGGTGACGCTCGGGGTTGCGCTGCTCTTGGGGGGCTGTGCCGTCTTGCCGGAACGGGATGGGGAGCCGCAGCAGTGGCGGCTGGTGGCGTCGGATCCGGTGGTGGAGGTTGCTGACATCAGTGAACCGGTGATCGTCCGTTTGATCGAGACGCGCGCCGCCAGTGCAATCGACCGACGAGACATGGCCTACAGCCGTGGTCGTCAGTCGCTTGCCTACTACCGCGACAATCGCTGGGCCAGTCCGCCCGGCATGATGCTCAACGAAATCATCGACGAAACCCTCTCGACCCAGCCCTGGGTGAGAACCGTTATCCGCGGTGGGGCGCGTGTGCCCTCCGATCTGAGCCTGTACTGCGAGCTCCAGCGCCTGGAGCATCAACTTGGCCCCAGAGGGGCAGGGCAGAAGCAGGGAGAGGTGCAGATGAAAGTGGCCTGCAGCTGGTATCAGGCCGCCGAGCGGCAATTGGTCGAGGCCATGATCTTCGATGAAACCATCGAGCTCGAGACCAATGACGCCGAGCACTACGCCGCGGGCGCTCAAGCCTTGGTCGACCAGTTGATGACACGACTTGCTGCCCAGGGGGCACCGCTCGCCGCGACTACCGCCTCATTGCCCGTAGAGAACGATTGACGCCAATTACCGGATTGATTTGGTCTCCTGGTACCACGCATCGGGAATCGGCAGATGACCGGTCTTGACCCAGATGGTGCAGCCGGTCTCCGAGTAGGGCTGGTGCAGGCTCCAGTGCGAGTTGCGTAGCCAGGTCCCGGCGGGATAACGACCGTACTCGTCGGCGAACGTCCCTTCCAGTACAAAAATCTCCTCCCCACCGAAGTGATGGTGCGGTTTGAAATGCGTGCCTGGCGCCCATCGGACCAGGGCGGTGTGCTCGCCCTCGAACCCGGCCAGCGGCATGACTTCCAGGCCCTCGACCAGTCCCGGTTGCCAGGGCGTGGCTTTGGTATCCACCACCACCTGTTCGCGCTCACGCGGGTCGAGGTGATGGAGCTTTACCAGGATCACGCAACCATCCGGCGCGCTCGGGCTATGGCGCGAGCCGGGCGGATTGCGTACGTAGTGACCGGCGGGATAGCAGCCACGCTCGTCGCAGAAGGCACCCTCCAGCACCAGGAACTCCTCGCCCCCGTGAGGCACATGCTCGGGAAACGCTGCGTCGGGCGCGAAACGCACCAAACTGGTTGCCCGCGTGCCGTCGCCGCCCTCGCGTTCGATCAGCTTGCGTTCCACGGTCGGTTCCGGAGATTCCACCCAGGGCAGGGCGTTGGTGTCCACGAGGGCACGTTCAAATAGGTCGGCGTGCAGGGGTGTCAGCGGGTGTTCGGTCATGGCGAAGTATTCAGTGGGTTTGGCCGGCGGAGTGTAGGCGCTCAAGGCAAAAAAAACCGCGATCCCGGGCAGCTCGGGGTCGCGGTTTTTGGTTTGTGGTGGTCTGGCGGGTCGGCCTGAGTCGTCAGGCCGCGGATCATGCCGCCCGGGCCTTTTTCTTTTCGGCCTTGATCTGCTGATCGAGCTGCCAGAAGTAGTACATGATCGGGATCACCAGCAACGTCAGCATGGTCGAGGCGAAGGTGCCGAAGATCAGCGAGACGGCCAGTCCACCGAAGACGGGGTCGGTGATCATGATGGCCGAGCCGAACATGATGGCGAGCGCGGTGAGCAGGATCGGACGGAAGCGCACCGCGCCGGCCTCGAGTACCGATTCCTTCAATCCGTAGCCTTGCTTCCGGTAGTCGAGGATGAAGTCGATCAACAGCAACGAGTTCCGCACCACGATCCCCGCCAGCGCGATGAAACCGATCATCGACGTGGCGTTGAACGGCATGTCGAACAGCCAGTGACCCGGGAAGATGCCGACCAGGGTGAGCGGAATCGCGCCCATCACGATCACCGGCAGCATGAACGACTGGTAGTAGGCGACCAGCAGCAGGTAGATGAAGACCAGTGCGACGATGAACGCCGCCCCCAGGTCACGGAAGACGTCGAGGGTCAGCCGCATGTCACCGCCCCAGAGCACCTGGTAGCCCTCGAGGTCATTCGGCTGGGTGTCGAAGAAACCGAGGTTGCCGGTGCTGATCTCGACGTTGTCGTCCAGTTCCATCTCGTTGAGCCACTTGTTGAGTGTCAACGTGGCGTAGACCGGGCTCGAACCGAGCAGATCGCCCTGAACGAAGACCACCGGGTGCTGGTCACGGTCCATGATCGGCTTGGTGACCGTCCCTTCGCGGATGTCGACCAGGTTGCCGATCTTCACCGCTCGGCCTTCGGGGGTGGTAACGGTCAAATCGCGAATCTGGCGGATCCAGGCGCGGTTGGCCTGATCGAGTCGCAACACGATATTGACCGGCTCGGAGGTGTCGGTGTCGTGCACCGTGCCGAGCGTTTGCCCGTTGACGTACTCGTGGACCACCTTGGCGATCTGTGCCGGGGCGATGCCCGACTGCAACGCCTTGGTCTGGTTGACCTCGATACGGTATTCCGGCGCATCGGCGGTGATCGAATCGTCGACGTTGATCATGCCGTAGACATTGTCGAAGCGCTCGCGCACCTGTCCGGCGATATCGCGCAGGGTGTCGTAGTCCGGACCGTGGATGCGGGCGAGTACCTGTGCGCGAACCGGCGGACCGGGCGGTGTCAGGAACAGTTTGATAGCCGAGTCCGCGTACTGCTCGCGCACCGGCGCGAGCTGCTCCCACATCTCCATGGCGACTTCACTGGTCACGGGCCGATGGTGTCGATCGACCAGGTTGACGCGAATCTGCGCCATGTTGGGCGCCTGGCGCATCATGTCGCCACGGACCATACCGGCGAAGGTCAACGGCCCCGTACGACCGACGTAGGTCTGGTAGTCGGTCACGTACTGGTTCCGCGAGACGACACCACCGACCGCATCGGCGATCAGCGACGTGCCTTCGGTGGCCGTGCCTTCGGGGGTGTTGACCTCGAGCAGCAAGGTGTCGACGTTGCCCTCGGGCAGCATCTTGAGGCTCACGCCGGCCGGCGAAAGCGGGCCGTTCATGCCCGCGTCACGGACAAACTGCCATGCCGGCATCAGCATCGAGGCGATCATCAGGCCAAGCACGAACAGGAGGAACGCCAGCGAGAACATTCGCGAACCGAGCAACGGCTTGGTGACGCGCTTGTAGTTGCGCATCAGCCAGTCCTCGTGGTGTGGATCGCCTTCGAGGGTTTGGCGTTTGGCGAGCGCCTTGCGGGCCTTCGGGCCCAGCCAGCGGTATGCCGTCCAGGGCACGATGATGTAGGCCAGGATCAGCGAGGCGATCATCGCGATCGAGACGTTGATCGGGATCGGCAGCATGAACGGCCCCATCATCCCCGAGACGAACGCCATCGGCACGAAGGCGAGGATGACCGCCAGGGTCGCGATGTTGGTCGGGTTGCCGATCTCGTTGGTCGCCTTCACCAACAGGTCGGAGAATGACGGCTCCTTGCCCGCGTGCATGTGCCGGTGGATGTTCTCGATCACCACGATCGCGGCATCGACCAACAGGCCCAACGACAGGATCAGGCCGAACAGTGAAATACGGTTGATGGTCTGACCGAAGATCCAGCCCACCCCGAGAACCACGAACAGCGTCAACGGCACCGTCAGGGTGACGATCAGCGCCTCGCGCCAGCCGAGGAAAAAGAACAAGATGATCAGCACCACCAGCACGGCTACGCCGAGATGTTCGATCAGGGTGTTGACCGCATCGTCCGCCCGATCACCGTAGTCACGGGTGATGGTCAGGTCGACCTGCTCCGGGAGCAGTTCGCGCTCGATCACCGCAAGCTTTTCCTTGACCGCGGCGGCGACCGTCACCGCGTTGGCTCCCGCGCGCTTGCCGACGGTGACGGTCACTGCCGCCGTGGGGTCGCCCGCCCGCTTGCCCATGTCGTTGGCCGGCCCGTAGGCGTGGGTGGTGTACTGGTCATTCTCCTCGGGGGTGTATGAAATGTTGGCGACCTGGGCGAGATAGATCGGTCGCTGCTCGTGCTGACCAATGACGAGGTTCTCCAGATCTTCCGGTCCGGTGAAGGCCGCATCCGTGCGCAGACGGAATTCCCGGTTGTCGTGGGTCAGTGCGCCACCCGGCAGTACGACATTGGCGCCCTGGAGCATCTCGCTCAGATGGGTCATCGATATGCCGGTGGCCGCCAGGCGCTGCGGGTCGATGTCGATCGCCAGCACGCGGCGGTGGCCGCCGATAACCTCGCTGGCACCCACCTCTGGCACGTTCTGGACCTGCTCAAGCACGCGCTGGCCGACCTCGCGCAACTGGGTGCTGTCCAGTTCCTCCGAGCTCAGGGTGAGGCTCATGATCGGCACGTCGGTGATGCCGATGCTCTTGACCAGCGGCATGCTGGTGTTGGGTGGCAGACGGTCGAGATTGCGGGAGATCTCGTTGTACAACCGCAGCAGGCTCGCCTCCTCGTCGCTACCCACCTCGAACTGCACGGTGACCATCCCCAGATCGTCCATGGCCATCCCGTAGGTGTGCTCGACACCCTTGAGGCGCGCCATCAGCGCCTCGAGTGGCTTGACCACTTGATCTTCAATCTGGGCGGCGTCGTTGCCCGGCCGCTGTACGAAGATCTGCGCACCGGGGACCACGATTTCCGGGTTGTACAGGCGCGGGGTAATCAGGACTGCCATCAAGCCGAACAGCGTGATGGCGATCATGATCAGGGCGGTGATCTTGGAGTAGAGGAAGCTGTTGGCAAGCCGGCCGGCGAGATTCAGCTTCGGCTCCTTGGCGTTGTTCGTCTGGCTCATGACGATGCATCACCCTCGCTTGCGTGGCTCGGTACGACCTTGACGCCGTTGGCCAGTCGACCCTGGGCCTCGGTAATCACGCGGTCGCCGTCACGCAGGCCCGCCAGCACGACCACCTCGCCGGCACGCTCCTGACCGACGCGGACAATGCGGAACCGCGCCCGATCCTCCCCGTCCAGTACGAACACGCCCTGCATGCCGCCGCGATCGTGGATGGCGCCCTTCGGTACCAGGATCGCCGCCTTCTGGTCGAGAACCACCCTCACGGTGACGAAATTGCCCGGCGTCAGGGACAGGTCGGACGGCACGCTCAGCTTGACCGTGTGAGTGCGGGTGATCGGATCGGCGGCCGACACCAGCCGCAGTACCTCGGCGGAGAAGGAGGCCGGGTTGCCGTCGTTGTCGCGGTAGCCCACCTCGAGCGTGTCGCCTTCGGACAGTCGCGAGTAGGCCTGGTCGTCGACCTCGACCTGTATCTCGCGATCGCCGCTGCCCATCAGCATCAGCAAAGGCTGTCCGGGGGTGGCCAGCTGGCCGGGATCGACCATGCGCTGGACGATGGTCCCGGCGAACGGGGCGCGGATCTGGGCGTAATCAACCTGCGACTGCGCCTGCTCGACCGCGGCCTGGGCGGCCTGGTAATCCCCCTGGGCCACCTGGTAGGCCGTGCGCATCTGCTCAAACTGCTGCTTGGGTACGGCGTTCTGCTCGTAAAGCCGCTGGAATCGTTCGTAGTTACTGCGCGCGTTCGCCAGCCCGGAGCGGGCCTTCGCCAGTGCCGCTTCGGCCTGACGGATCTGTGTGTCGACGTCGCTCTGATCGATGGTGAGCAGCGGTTGATCCTTTTCGACGCTCTCGCCCTCGCGGACGTTGATTTCCCGCACGTAGCCCATCATCCGCGAGGCGATCGGCGATTGGTCACTGGCGATCACCGTGCCGGGGAAGAGTGCCGTGTCGTCGACCTGGCCGGCATCCACGGTGACCCAGTCGGCCTGGATCTCGTTCTCTGCACCGGCCGGCGGTTGCTCGGTCGGCTCGCCACCACAGCCGGCCAGCAGAAGGCCGGCGAGCAGGGGGGCGACCAGCCGGCGGGGGCGCCGATGGTCTGTGACCGGGGAGAGGGGATGTGTCGCTTGCTGCATCATCGATGGATCTCGTTCGTTGGATCGCAATAGGTACCGCGGTCGGGGGGTGCCGACCGGTCAGGATTCGGAGGTGTCCAGTGCCGCTTGCACGCCGTCGGCGCGCACGGACTCGACCCGCTCGGGGCCGAGTTCGCCCAGCGCCAACCACAGGGCGGCGCGCTGCATGGTGCGTTGAAAACGGGCGCGGATCAGTTCGGCGCGGGCGTTGTCCAGCTCGGTCTGCGCGGCGAGCAGCTCGGTCATGGTCGCCAAGCCCTGCTGGTAGCGCAGTTTCTCCAGGCGCACGGCCTCTTCGCTCTGGTTGATGGCCAGGCGACGGACCTCAACGCGCTTTTCCGCCATGTTGGCCTCGCGCCAGATCTTGCCGACCTGGCCGATCAGCTTGTCGAGGGCCTGCTGGCGTTCGGCGAGGCTGGCGTCGACCTTCGCCTGGGCCCGATCGACCTTGCCCGAGCGGGCGCCGAAGTCGAACACCCGCCAGGTGAGCACGCCCCCGACGGTGTAGCTGTCGTTGCGCAGACCGAGCGTGTCGTCGTTGAAGTCCTGCTGTGCCATCAGGTTGAACTGCGGCTTGAAGTCCGCCCGTGCCACGTCGACCTCGGCGCGAGCCGCGGCGATGCGACCACGCAGCGCCTGGATGCGCGGGTTGTTGGACAGCGCCAGTTGACGAGCCTCGTCGAGCGTGGTCTCGGGCAGGGAGACGTCGATCGCCTCGTTAAGATCGATTTCCTGGCGGGTGTCGATGCCGGTCAGCACCTTGAGGCCATCGGTGGCGTTGGCGGCCTGGTTGCGCGCGTTCTCGACGTCGAGTTCACGCTCGCCGAGATTCACCTGGGCCTTGAGCAGGTCGGACTTAGTGACCACGCCTTCGTCATAAAGATTCTGGGAGAGATCACGGAAGGAATTGGCCGCTTGTTGGGCCTGGCTTGCGACCTCGACAAAGGCCTCGGCGGTGTTGATGCCGGCGTAGGCCTCGACGGTATGGAGTACCAGTTGCTGACGGGCGGCCTCGTCACCGGATTGCGCGGCCTGCAGCAGCGCCTGGGCCTGGGTGCGCATCTCGCGGATCTTGCCGCCGTTATAGATCGGGATGGAAAGCTTCAGCGAGGTCTGGAAATTGTGGTGCCAGCCGGGGTCGTTGAGATTGTCCGGCTCGGTTTCCAGGGCCGCGGGCAGGTTGGCTGGGTCGTTCGCGTAGGTTTGGAAGAATTCACCGGCACCAAAGTCGTTGAAGTTCGCCTGCTCCTGCTGCAGCTTCATGCCGAAGACGTTCAGTGGGTTGTTCGACCCCATCACGCCGAACGACAGGTCCAGCGTGGGCAGTAGATTGCCGTTGGCCTGTTCGATTGCCGCGCGGGCCTCGGCGATGCGCGCCTGGGAGATGTCCACGGCGGCGTTCTGGCTGAGCGTGCGCTCGACCGCATCATCAAAGGGAAGGGTCAGCGTTTGCTGGCTAACGCTCGCCGGGGTGTCGGCGGTGAAGGCGATTGCGTCGTCTTCGCTGGCCATCGCGTGGCCGCTGACGGACAGGGCGAGGACGATGGCGGCCGAGAGCAATCGCTGCGGCCGGGCCGGGATGAGGAGGCGAGCCTGCGGAAAGCCATACTCGCTCGTTGAACCCAGGGTGTGGTTGCTGCGCGCCATGCTGCGTGTCCTTGAATGCGGTTGCGGAGAGTCCGGAGACATCGTTCGCGTTTCCATGTGGGCCGCTGACTTGGGCCGGCGGGCAGCCCGGTTGCGGTCCATCCCTCATGGGAACGCGGACTCTATCAGTAAATGCTAATATATGAAACCCGCGTGGTAATTCCTATAGATGGGATGCTAGCACGTGGGTTCGTGCCTGCCTGTCATATCAGTACTTTGCGAGATACTTATAGAGAGTGGGTCATGCTTGCGTGGCGGCCGTTGGGTTAATCGGTATCATCGCGCTTCCCGTCCTGACGGTCGGGCTTGAGCGAAAGCAATTCGAGGGGAGTGGGGCATGCGGTTGGCCATGGGGGTCGAATACGATGGCGGGCGTTATCACGGCTGGCAGCGCCAGTCGCACAGCGATTCCGTGCAGGAGCGCGTCGAGCGGGCGATCAGTCGCGTGGCCGATGGCCCCGTCGAGGTGGTCTGTGCGGGCCGTACCGATCGCGGCGTGCATGCGACCGGGCAGGTGATCCATTTCGACGTGGAGGTCGAGCGGCCACTTTACGGCTGGCAGATGGGCACCATGCAGCACTTGCCGCGTGATATCACCGCCCTGTGGGTCCAGGAGGTGGACGAGTCCTTTCACGCGCGCTTCTCCGCCACGGCGCGCGATTACCGCTACTGCCTGATCAATCGATCTACCCGACCGGCGATCGCCGCAGGGCGGCTGAGCTGGTGGTATCGCCCCCTGGACGAGACGCTCATGCAGGCCGCCGCCGACCGCCTGCTGGGCGAGCACGACTTTTCCAGCTTCCGTGGCAAGGACTGCCAGGCGCATTCCCCGGTGCGCACCGTCGAGCGCATCGATGTCACCCGCCAGGGGGAATACCTGTTCATCGACGTGCGGGCGAATGCGTTCCTGCACCACATGGTCAGAAACATCGTCGGCAGCCTGTTTGCCGTGGGGACGGGCGAGCGATCGGTCGAGTGGATCAGTGAGGCGCTGACGGCCCGCCATCGAGAGGCCGCGGGTATTACCGCCCCGGCGGATGGGCTATATCTCACCGGGGTCGTGTACCCGGCGGCATACAGCCTGCCAACACAGCCGCGTCGGCCGCTGTTCGAACAAGTGGGCTGACCTCTGGCGGATTCGTTTGTCCATTCGACAAGTCAGTGCGGCCCAGCGGGGAGTCGAGAGCCCTCGGGAATCCTGCTAGAATCCGCGGCCCCAATTATCTTTCTTAAGTCATCTTTCTCTCGAGGGCCGACAAACCGGTGGACACCAGCCGAACACGGGTCAAGATCTGCGGAATCACGCGCCTGGCCGATGTCGAGGTCGCCGTTGCCGCTGGGGCCGACGCACTGGGCTTTGTGTTCGTGGCTGCCAGCCGGCGCTCGATTCGGCTAGAGGCCGCCCGTGACCTGGTGGCCCGGGTGCCGGCCTTCGTCCAGACGGTGGCCCTGTTCGCCGATCCCACGGTGGATTGGGTCGAGGCCGTTATCGACCAGGTTGGGCCGGATCTGCTTCAGTTCCATGGCAGCGAGACGGGACGTTTCTGCCGGCAGTTCGGCCGCCCCTATGTCAAGGCGGTCAGTGCCGATCTGGATGACGAGGCGCGTCGCCGGGTCATGCAGGACCACCATACGGCGCGCGGCTTTCTGATCGACAGCCATGCGGCCAGCGGACTGGGCGGCACCGGTCATACCTTCGACTGGAGTCGCTGGCCGCAGGACCACGGCCGGGACCGCCGACCCTGGATACTGGCGGGCGGCCTGTCGCCCGAGAACGTGACCGAGGCAATAACCACACTGTCGCCTTACGCCGTGGACGTCTCCAGTGGGGTCGAAGAGGCGCCGGGCATTAAGTCGGCCGACAAAATTCATGCATTCATGCGAGGGGTAGGGCATGCCCGAGACGAACAGTAAGGCGACCGTCGGGGCGACTGGCGCGCCGGTCGATTACGCGAGCTTCCCGGATCAACGCGGGCGCTTCGGTGATTATGGTGGCCGCTACGTCGCCGAAACCCTCATGGGGCCGATCGAGGAACTGACGGCCGCCTACGAGAAATATCGCCACGACCCGGGCTTCATCGAGGAATTCGAGTCGGACCTGCGTGACTACGTCGGTCGGCCCACCGCCCTTTACCACGCCAAGCGCCTGTCCGAGCTTTACGGCGCCGAGATCTGGCTCAAGCGCGAGGATCTCAACCACACCGGCGCGCACAAGATCAACAACGCGCTCGGGCAGGCCTTGCTGGCCAAGCGCATGGGCAAGACCCGCATCATTGCCGAGACCGGCGCGGGTCAGCACGGCGTGGCCACGGCCACCGTCGCCGCGCGCCTGGGCATCGAATGCGTGGTCTACATGGGCGCCGACGATATTCAGCGTCAGGCCCCCAACGTGTTCCGCATGCGACTGTTGGGCGCGAAGGTCGTGCCGGTGGATTCCGGTACGCGTACGCTCAAGGACGCGCTCAACGAGGCGATGCGTGACTGGGTGACCAACGTCGATGACACCTTCTACATCATCGGCACGGTGGCCGGCCCGCACCCGTACCCGATGATGGTGCGCGACTTCCAGTCGGTAATCGGCCGCGAGGCCCGTGCGCAGATGCTGGAAAAGACCGGCGAATTACCCGACCAAGTGGTTGCCTGTGTGGGTGGTGGATCAAACGCCATCGGCATCTTCCACGCGTTTCTCGCCGACGAATCGGTGGAACTGCATGGCTCGGAGGCCGGCGGCGACGGCATCGAGACCGGTCGGCACGCCGCGCCACTGACTGCCGGCCGCCCCGGTGTGTTGCACGGCAATCGCACCTACCTGATGGAAGACGAGAACGGCCAGATCATCGGCACGCATTCGATCTCGGCAGGCCTGGACTACCCGGGCGTGGGACCGGAGCATTCCTGGCTCAAGGACATCGGCCGGGTGCAGTATGCGGCGATCACCGACGACGAGGCCATGGCCGCCTTCCACGACATGATGCGCTGCGAGGGGATCATCCCGGCGATCGAATCGGCCCACGCCGTCGCCCACGCGCGCCAGTTGGCCGAAGCACGGGGCGGTCAGCGTATCCTGGTGAACCTCTCCGGGCGCGGCGACAAGGACATCAATACCGTGGCGAAACTCGAGGGAATCGAACTGTGAGTGAGACGACGAAGCAACCCACGAGCCGGCTCGCGACCCTGTTTGAGCGTCTCAAGGGCGAGAATCGCGCGGCACTAATCCCCTACATCACGGCCGGTGATCCGGCTCCGCGCGCAACCGTCGAGTTGATGCATGCGATGGTCGAGGGCGGGGCGGATGCCATCGAGATCGGCGTGCCGTTCTCCGACCCCATGGCCGATGGGCCGGTCATCCAGGCGGCGCACGAGCGCGCCCTGAAGTCAGGACTGGGACTGCGTGGCGTGATCGAGCTGGTGGCCGAGTTCCGGCAACGTGATGCCGAGACGCCGGTGGTGCTGATGGGCTATCAGAACCCGATCGAGGCGATGGGTGTGGCCGCCTTCGTCGACAAGGCGGCGTCAGCCGGGGTGGACGGTGTGCTGACGGTCGACCTGCCGCCGGAAGAGGCCGACGAGTTATCCGCGGCGATGGGCGAGCGGGGCATGGCGCCGATCTTCCTGCTCGCGCCGACTACCAGCGCGGGGCGCACCCGCGAAGTGGCGAGCAAGGGCTCGGGCTTCGTCTACTACGTGTCGCTCAAAGGCGTCACCGGGGCGGCCAACCTGGACACCGATGCCCTGGCCGCTCAGGTCGAGGGCATTCGCGAGGCCTGCGCGTTGCCGGTGGGTGTCGGGTTTGGCATTCGCGATGCCGAGACCGCCGGGCAGGTCGGCCGGGTGGCCGATGCGGTGATCGTCGGCAGTGCGATCGTCCGCCTGATCCACGAGCAGACCACCGCGGCCGGCGGTATGAACGCCCAGGTGCTGGAGACGGTGCGCGGTTTTCTCGCCGAATTACGCTCGGCGGTGGAAACCGCACGGCAGTGACAAAACACAAGTGAGGGCGGCCCACCGCGGATAATGCGTGGGGTCGCCCCCAGATCGACATCATTCTGGGAGAGTTCGAGCATGAGCTGGCTGGACAAGCTGATTCCATCACGCATCCGCACGGAGAGCACCGGCAAGCGCGGTGTTCCGGAAGGACTGTGGGTCAAGTGCGACGGCTGCGATGCGGTGCTCTACCGCGAAGAGCTGCGTCGCAACCTCGAGGTCTGCCCGAAGTGCGGCCATCACATGCGCATTGCCGTGCGGGCACGGCTTGATGCCTTTCTCGATTCCACCGGTCGCGAGGAGCTGTTCACCGATATCTCGCCGGTGGACATGCTGAAATTCCGTGACCAGAAGAAGTATCGAGATCGCATCAGCGCCAGTCAGAAGAAAACCGGCGAACGCGACGCGTTGGTGGTCATGCGTGGCAGCACCGATGGCGTGCCGATAATCGCCGCGGCCTTCAACTTCGCCTTCATGGGTGGTTCGATGGGCTCGGTGGTTGGCGAGAAGTTCGTGCGGGCCGTCGAGGCGGCGATTCAGAACCGCTGTGCGCTGGTGGTGTTCACGGCCTCGGGCGGCGCGCGCATGCAGGAGGCGCTGTTCTCCTTGATGCAGATGGCCAAGACCTCCGCGGCGTTGACCCGTCTGTCGAAAAAGCAATTGCCCTTCATCGTGGTGCTGACCGACCCGACCATGGGTGGGGTCTCGGCCTCGCTGGCCATGCTCGGTGACGTGCAGATCGCTGAACCGAACGCCCTGATCGGCTTTGCCGGCCCCCGCGTGATCGAGCAGACGGTGCGAGAAACACTTCCCGAAGGTTTCCAGCGCAGTGAGTTCCTGCTTGAACACGGCGCGATCGACATGATCGTGGACCGTGAGGAACTGCCGCAGACGATAGCCTTGCTGGTCGCGAATCTGCAGAAGAAGGATCTTCCTCGCGAGACGACCCGCGCGGCTTCGTGATAGCGATTGCCGCCACGCAAACCGTCCATCACCGGACAAGTCGAGACGTGATGCCGTGACTCGCTCGGTCGACGACTGGCTCGAGGCCTTGTTGCAGCGCGACCCCAACCGGATCGTTCCGGGGGTCGAACGCTGTCGGCGGATCACCCGCGACCTGTTGGGGGTTCGTCCCCAGGCGAGCGTGATCACCGTCGCCGGTACCAACGGCAAGGGCTCGAGCGTGATGATGGCCAGCGCGATCTGCCGTGCCGCCGGCTATCGCGTTGGCAGTTACACCTCGCCGCATCTGGTGGATGTGCGCGAGCGTTTTCTAATCGACGGCGAGATGGTCGATTCAGCCGCGTTGGTGCGAGCCTTCGAGCGCATCGACGCCCATCCGGACAGCGGGGCGCTGACCTACTTCGAGTGGCTGACCGTGGCCGCGTTTCTGGTGTTCGCTGAGGCGGGCGTCGATGTCTGGGTGCTCGAGGTCGGGCTGGGCGGTCGACTGGATGCGGTCAATGCCCTGGATGCCGATCTTGCCCTGATCACCGCGATCGGGCTCGATCACCAGGACTGGTTGGGCGAGGGGCGCGAGGCGATCGCCCGCGAGAAGGCAGGCATCCTGCGCCGCGATCAGCCGGCGGTGTATGTCGATCCGGAGCCCGTCGAGGCAATCCGGGAGTCGGCCGCCCGGATTGGGGCGGATCTGTTGTGTCTCGGCCAAGATTTCGCTGTGTCGGCCACTTGCCCGCGATCGGCGACCGAGACGCGGCCGGTCTTTGGCCTGGTGCGTGACGGGCAGGTCGTCTGCCTGCCGCAACCGGCGCTGATGGGGCGTCACCAGTGGAATAATGCCGCGGGTGTCGTTGCGTTGTTGCAACACCCGCGTAGCCCGCTCACCATCCCGGATGAAGCGGTTTTCGAGGGGCTGGCGACGGTGCGTTTGGCGGGTCGCCTGGAGCAATTTATCGACCACGGGCGGACGGTGATCTTCGACGTGGCCCATAATGTCGAGGCAGCAGACGCGCTCGCCGCGTCGCTGGCCGATCCGCCAGCCGGCAGGCGACTGGCGGTGTTCTCGGCGCTGGATGACAAGCCGATCGAAGCAATCGCAGAAACATTGGCTGGCTGTTTCGATGCCTGGTGGATTGCCCCGCTCAAGGAACCACGGGCGGCGGACGTAGGTCGGATCGAGGCGGCCTTGATTCAAGCCGGCGTGAAGCGTGTGCACCGTGAAGCCGACTTGGCCGGTGCGTATAATGCCGCGCTTGCGGAGGCCCGAGAAGGGGACGAGATCGTGGTGTTTGGTTCGTTCCACGTGGTTGGTCCATTGCGGGCTCGACTGGATACGCGAGAGAATGCGGGGCATTGACGCCGAGCGGTCGCACCGCCCCCGAAGCAAAGAGGACGCCGTGGCAGAGCAAACCGAATCAAGCTGGACCGAATCGCGCTTCCGCCAACGGCTGGTGGGGGCCTCAGTGGTGGTGGCGCTGGCCGTCCTGCTGTTACCGCTCTGGCTCGATGGCAGCGGCATCGACAGCCTGAGGGTGCAGTCGGCACCCGAAAAACCCACGGTGGAAGGCGAAGAGCGTATCGAGGTCCCCCAGCCGCCCGGTGAAACGGGCGAGCCGCTGGAAAATCCGCCGACCTCGCTGTTCCCTGACCAGACCCCGATCGAGGCCCGCGAAGGAGGCGAAACGATCCCGTATCCGTCCGAGTCGGAGGCGCCTTCCCCGAAAGAGGTCGAGTCGGCTTCCACTGTCGAGGAGAGCGCCGACGATCAAACGAGCGCCCCGGAGGCCGCGGAGGCCACTAGCGTCCCGGAGGCCACCACTCGGGATGAGCCGGATGAGTCGTCTGCTGAGCCGGAGGCCTCCACATCGGAATCGGATTCGGTATCGTCGGCTGAGAGTCTCCCGGAAATCTCGGCCAACGGGGAATACGTGGTCCAGTTGGGCAGCTTTTCCGACGAGCGCAATGCGCGCGCCCTGGCCAAGTCGGTCGAGTCCTCGGGATTCGATGTGTCGGTCACACCGCTGTTCTCCGAGCAGGGCACGGTCTGGCGTGTGCGCGTCGGGCCGTATGCCACCCGTGATCTGGCTGGCGAGGCCACCGAACGTCTCCGCCAGCGTATCGGCCGGGACGGATTGGTGATGACCAAGTGAGCCATGCGAGGACCCGTGCGGCTGGCATGGTGAGGAGACGACCATGACGATGGTTGACTGGATCCTGCTGGCAATCGTCCTGATATCCACGGCGATTGCGCTGGTACGCGGGTTCGTCAAGGAGGTGATCTCGCTGATCACCTGGTTGGCGGCCTTTGGCATCGCGCTGGCGTTTTCGCAGACCGCGTCGGTCCTGGTGCCCGAGGCGGTGGATATCCCGTCGGCTCGGGTGGCGATCGCCTTCGTGGCCCTGTTCGTCGTGGTGCTGATCCTGGGGGGGATCATCAACTGGGCGATCTCGAAACTGGTGGAAACCACGGGTCTGTCAGGCACGGATCGGTCGGTGGGCATGGTGTTCGGTCTGCTGCGCGGCGTGCTGATCGTCGCGGGACTGCTGCTCCTGGGCGGGTTCACGGCCTTGCCGCAGGAGGCATGGTGGCAGACCTCGAAACTGATACCGCATTTCCAGGTGGTGGCCGAGTGGCTGCTGGCGGTCATGCCGGCGGACGTCGCCCGCAACGTGCAGTGGTGACAACCAATCTTTTAAGAACGTGGTGGCGTGCAGGATGCGTGTTGCCTACGGGGATCTCCCGAATCGCGCCGGACCGGTCGGTCGACCGCTCCGGCGTCGCCGTTTCGGCCTAGGGCGGGAAGGCCCGAGCCGAGGCTTTTTGACTTTTTGCACGGTTACACACCGAGGTGGTTTGACGCATGTGCGGCATTATTGGGATGGTGGCGAAATCGCCGGTCAATCAGGCGCTGTATGACGGGCTGACGGTCCTCCAGCACCGAGGTCAGGATGCGGCAGGCATCCTTACCTGCGACGAGGAACGGCTTTTTCTCCGCAAGGAAAACGGTCTGGTCAAGGACGTCTTCCACACCCGTCACATGCGCCAGTTGATGGGCAACATGGGAATCGGCCACGTTCGTTACCCGACGGCCGGCTGTGATTCCTCTGCCGAGGCGCAGCCGTTTTACGTCAACGCGCCCTTCGGTATCGCGATGGGACACAACGGCAACCTCACGAATGTCGACGAGTTGCGTGCGGCGGTGGTCGCCGAGGATCGGCGTCATCTCAACACCAACTCCGACTCCGAGGTGCTCCTCAACGTCTTTGCCCACGAGTTGGGCGCGATCGCCAAGGCACAGCCCTCTGCCGATGACGTGTTCGCCGCGATCACCAACGTGCATCGCCGCGCCCGTGGCGCCTACGCCGTGATCGGCATGATCGTCGGTGAAGGCGTGTTCGCCTTCCGTGATCCGCACGGCATCCGCCCGGTCTGTTATGGCAAGCGTGAGACGGAAAACGGCACCGAGTACATGATCGCTTCCGAGTCGGTGGCCATCGAGGCGGGTGAGTTCGAGCTCGTACGTGATCTGGCCCCCGGCGAGGCGATCTACATCTCGCGTGACGGCGAGGTCAGCTTGCGTCAGTGTGCCGATGACCCGCAGTACGCCAGCTGCATCTTCGAATACGTCTACCTGGCACGCCCCGATTCGATCATCGACGACGTGTCCGTGTACCGGGCGCGCATGCGCATGGGCGAGATGCTGGCCGAGAAGATTCAGCGCGATTGGGCCCATCATGATATCGACGTGGTGATACCGATCCCCGACACCAGTCGGACGGCGGCACTCGAGATCGCGGTCAACCTCAATCTCAAGTACCGCGAAGGCTTCGTCAAGAACCGCTACATTGCGCGGACCTTCATCATGCCGGGACAGGCCAAGCGCAAGCGCTCGGTACGCCAGAAGCTCAACGCGATCGACCTGGAATTTCGTGGCAAGAACGTGCTGCTGGTTGACGATTCGATCGTGCGCGGCACCACCTCCAGCGAGATCATCCGCATGGCTCGCGAGGCGGGCGCCAAGAAGGTCTTCATGGCCTCGGCCGCCCCGGCGGTGCGCTACCCGAACGTCTACGGCATCGACATGCCGGCGGCGGACGAGTTTGTCGCCCATAACCGCGACGTCGACGCGATTCGCGATGCGATCGGTGCCGATGACCTGATCTACCAGGATCTCGAGGACCTCAAGGAGGCCGTGCGCCTGGGCAACCCGACCCTGGAACAGTTCGACTGCTCGTGTTTCACCGGCGATTACGTCACCAACGACATCGATAGCGATTACCTCGACAACCTGGCGAGCAACCGTGCCGACAGCGCTCGTGACCAGGAAAACGGCGCTGCCGGGGCATCACGCCGCTCCCGCGATATCGTCTCCGTCGGTCTCTACAATGACCAGTAGCCGACCCGCGGGTGGGTGGAATGTGGTCCGTTGGTTCGCCCTTTCTTTGGCCCTGTTCGTCACCATGGGGCTGGGTTCTGCTGCCGCAGTCGCCTCGACGGGTGAGGGTTCATCAATGAGCGCGCCCGAGACGACCGTGCCCGATCGCGTTACGCGTTCGGCCACCGCCATGGCCGAGCGGCTGGCCGCCTCCGCCGAACCCGGTGGGCAGGCCATGGTTGTGGATGTCCCCAGCCAGCAGCTCTACTTGTTCGAATCCGGGGAACTGGTCGGCAGTTTCCCGGTGTCGACCGCCGAGCGGGGCACGGGCAACCAGGAAGGCAGCCTGCAAACGCCGCTGGGGCTGCACCGGGTGGACGAGAAGATCGGCGCGGATGCCCCTCGAGGCATGATCTTCCGTGCTCGCCAGCCGACCGGTGAACTGGCCGAGATACTCGAGGGCCCAGAGGAGCGCGCCGCTCGTGACGACGTAACCACCCGCATCCTGTGGCTCGAAGGCCTGGAACCTGGCGTCAATCAGGGCGGGGACGTCGACTCCAAGCAGCGCTACATCTACATCCATGGCACCCCGGAGGAGGGACGCATCGGTCGTCCCGCCTCGCATGGCTGCGTGCGTATGACCAATGCCGACGTGATTACCCTGTTCGACCGCGTCCAGGAAGGCGCGCTGGTCGACATCATCGAATAAGAAGCAACGACCAACCGTTTTTCGGAGACCCGATCCATGCCCGATTATCGTTCCAAGACCACCACCCACGGCCGCAATATGGCCGGTGCCCGCGCCCTGTGGCGCGCGACGGGCGTGAAGGACGACGATTTCGGCAAGCCGATCATTGCGATCGCCAACTCCTTTACCCAGTTCGTGCCGGGTCATGTCCATCTCAAGGACATGGGCCAGTTGGTGGCGCGCGAGGTCGAGAAGGCCGGCGGGATCGCCAAGGAATTTAACACCATCGCCGTGGATGACGGCATCGCGATGGGTCACGGCGGCATGCTGTACTCGCTGCCCAGCCGCGACATCATCGCCGACTCGGTCGAGTACATGGTCAATGCCCACTGCGCGGATGCGCTGGTGTGCATCTCCAACTGCGACAAGATCACCCCGGGGATGCTCAACGCCGCCATGCGGCTGAACATCCCGGTGGTGTTCGTCTCCGGCGGGCCGATGGAGGCGGGCAAGACGCGCCTCTCGCCGGATTCCGACGAGGTGATCAAGCTCGACCTGGTCGATGCCATGGTCAAGGCGGCAGACGATTCGGTCTCCGACGAGACGCTGGCACAGATCGAACGGTCGGCCTGCCCGACCTGTGGATCGTGCTCGGGCATGTTCACGGCCAACTCGATGAACTGCCTGACCGAGGCCCTGGGGCTCTCCTTGCCGGGCAATGGCTCGTTGCTGGCCACGCACGCCGATCGCCGCGAGCTGTTCCTCGAGGCCGGCCGCCAGATCGTGCGCCTGGCCAAGGAGCACTACGAGAACGACGCGGCTGATGTGCTGCCGCGTTCGATCGCCACACGCGAGGCCTTTGAAAATGCCATGGCGCTCGACATCGCCATGGGCGGCTCGACCAATACCGTGCTGCACCTGCTGGCCGCGGCGCGCGAGGGCGAGGTCGCCTTCGACATGACCGACATCGACCACATGAGCCGCAAGATCCCGCATCTGTGCAAGGTGGCGCCGAGCACGGCGCAGTACCACATGGAAGACGTGCACCGGGCCGGTGGCGTAATGGCGATCCTGGGCGAGCTCGATCGGGCCGGTTTGCTGCACAACGACATCCCCACCGTGCACAGCAAGACCATGAAGGATGGGCTCGACCGCTGGGATATCGCCCGCGAGACGGCCTGCGACGAGGCCAAGAGCCGTTATTTGGCCGGTCCGGCCGGTATCCCCACCCAGACGGCGTTCTCGCAGGACACCCGCTGGCCGAGCCTGGACATCGATCGGTCCAAGGGCTGCATTCGCGACTACGAACACGCCTATTCCAAGGACGGTGGTCTGGCCGTGTTGTTCGGCAACATCGCCCGCGATGGCTGCATCGTCAAGACCGCTGGCGTGGATGAATCCATCCTCAAGTTCACCGGCCGCGCGCGTGTCTTCGAGTCGCAGGATGCCGCCGTCGAGGCGATTCTCGATGACCGGATCGTGCCGGGCGACGTGGTGGTGATCCAGTACGAAGGCCCCAAGGGTGGGCCGGGCATGCAGGAAATGCTCTACCCGACCAGCTACCTGAAGTCCAAGGGGCTGGGCAAGGACTGCGCGCTGCTGACCGACGGGCGGTTTTCCGGTGGGACCTCGGGGCTGTCCATTGGTCACGCCTCACCCGAGGCGGCCTCCGGGGGCGAAATCGCCCTGGTCGAGGAGGGGGACACCATCGTGATCGACATCCCCGAGCGCACGATCCATTTGGATATCAGCGATGCCGATCTGGCTCACCGTCGCGAGAAGATGGTCGAGCGCGGTAATGCCGCCTACAAGCCGGTCAACCGCGAGCGATACGTCAGCCAGGCGCTCAAGGCCTATGCGGCCCTGACCACCTCGGCCTCGCTGGGTGCGGTGCGCGATCTCTCGCAGATCGGCGTGAAGTAAGCCGGTGACGGCCGGGACCTACATCCCGCCGGCCTTCCGCCAGGACGACCCGGCGGTGCTGGCCGACGTGGTGGCAAGCCACCCGTTCGCCGCGCTGGTGCTGGCCAATGAAGGGCAGATGCGATGCGTGCATCTGCCCTTTCTGCGTTTTGGCGAGGCCGCACGAGCCGAGACCTGGCGATTCGAATCGCACCTGGCACGGGCGAATCCCGTGGCCGAGGCACTGGCTGGTGGCCGGGAAGCCCAGGCGATCCTGATCTTCACCGGCCCGGATGCCTATGTTTCTCCACGTTGGTACGTGGATGCCCGCGAGACCAGTGTGCCGACCTGGAACTACCAGGCGGTTCATGTGCGCGGCACGGTCCGACTCGCCGGCGAGGGCGATCCGGGCTGGCTCGACCGGCACCTGCACGATCTGATCGATACCCACCAGGATCGAATCGGGGGTGACCCCTTCGACTGGGATCATCTGCCGGAAAGGCAGATCGCCGGCATGAAGGCGGCGATCGTCGGCATCGAGTTGCTGCCCGAGCGGATCGAGGGCATCGAGAAGCTGGGGCAGAACAAGACGGCTGCCGACCGTGGCGGGGTAATTGCCGGGCTCGAGGGGCGATCGGACCACGAATCGAGTGCCATGGCCGAGCTGATGTCGCTGCGTGAATCGGCTGGTGATGCGGGTCGATAAAACCTTAATTAATGTCGAGATAAACCGAGCAAGCATCTGTCTGTAAAGACGTAATCCTAGTTCGATTTGATGCGATGCAGGATGAGTTTCGGTAGCCGCGGCAGCCAGCCCGCGAGCAGCCGCAGGTGCATCCAGATCAGCAACCGGTTGTCCCGCCCGTAGCGAAAGTGCGACACGCCGTCGTCCCCGGCCGCGAAGTATTGCACCGGCGCGTCGACATTCACCGGGATGAGCCCACGCCAGACCAGGCGCACGGCGGCCTCGGGATCGAAATCAAAGCGTCGCATCCAGCGTGTGCCTTCCATCACCGCGATCAGGTCATCGATCGGGTAGACGCGCATGCCGAACAGCGAGTCTCCGATGCCCGCCCAGGCCGTTTCCAGATTGGCCCAGAAATTCGAGACCTTGCGTCCGTGGACCCGCAGTGCCGGGGCATCGGCCGAGAACACCGGCCGGCCGAGGATCAGGGCATTGGGGTGTTCCCGAGCGCACTCGATGAAGGCGGGGATCCGTTCCGACGGGTGCTGACCATCGGCGTCCAGGGTCAGGGCGTGGGTGAAGCCAGCTCGGCGCGCCGCCTGGATGCCGGTAAGGATCGCCGCCCCCTTGCCCCGGTTTGTTTCATGGTGGAGCACCTGCACCCGCTCGTATTCCGTGGCCAATTGGGCCAGTCGCTCGCGGGTTGCCGGTTCGCTGCCATCATCGACCACCCAGACCGGGAGTCCATCTCCGTGCGCCAAGGCATCACGCACGGTGGTTTCGATCCGTGGGCCAGGGTCGTAACACGGGATCAGGATCAGAGGTCGCAGGGAAGGGGTGGCGGATTCGTTCATGGCGTACCGAGTTGTCGTTCGAAGCAATGCTGCCAGTCAAGGGCCGCCTGATGGGGGCTGTGATCCCGCGTTTCGTCTGGCAGGTTCGTGAGGGTGTCAACGTGCAAGTGGACGGGGAGTCGCGGCAGTTGCCACACCGGGAGCGCCTTGGTTAGCAAGGGGCGATCGTAACGGAACACGAACGCGTGCAGCGGGACATGGGCTCGGCGGGCGAGCATGAACGGCGCCGGCTGAAACGGGCCGGTCGCTTTGTCGGCACCGGTCGGACTGCGCGATCCCTCGGGGAACAGCAGTACGTGACAGCCGTTGCGGATGGCCTCGCGCGCACCGAGCATCATCTCGACCGGGCGGTCGTTGGGCAGGTAACCGGCCAGTCGAGCGGGCAGGGCGAACAACGGATTGCGCAACAGCCCGGCGCGCATCACACAGACGACATTGGGGGCATGCGAGAGGACGATCAGGGCATCGAGCAACGAGGGGTGGTTGGCCACGATCACCCCGGCGGGGGCCTCCCGCAGCGTGTCGAGCGCGCGGCTATCGACGCGCAAGACGCCAATCAGTGTGAGCCACACCCGGTAAGCGTGCATGGCGTGGTGGATCAACCGGCGCGCCGCCGCTCTCCGAGCGGGCCGCGGAAGGAAGACGATGACCAGCGCGATCGGCAGCCAACCGATCAGCAGCAGTGCCAGTCCGCCGTGTCCCAACGGCCCGGCGAGGGTCCGATGCACCGCGCGCAACAAGCCTCTCAGTCGCGTGTTCACAGTTCCGGCCAGGTGTCCCGGGTTGCCTCGGCCCCGTGCCGCGACTGGCGCAGGGTCGCCTCGATTTCCACCAACAGATCCTCGCGGCAGATATCGGCCTGCAGATAGACCCGTCTCGCGCGCCTATCGATCAAATCGTCGATCTGTTCACGAACGAGCAGCAGGTGCTCGGGATGGCGCAGGTAGATCCGCAGCAGGCTCGCCTCATCCCAGGCAAATCGGGGCTCACTTGTTTGCCGTTTGCCGTTGGCCTCTTGTAGCACGGCCTCGAGGTTCGCAATTGTCTCCCGGGTCTGCGTGACCACGTCACCGTGGTGACGGGTCTCGTGGCCGACGATCGAGGCGGTACCCGAGATGAACAACCAGTCATGCCGTTTGCCCCGGGCCAGCGCCGCTCGCGCGAACAGTGGGCTTTTCGGGCCGTAGCGTTCGGGGTAATCCCAGGCACTGATCTGGCGCGGGTTCTCGATCCGCTCGGCCGGGGTGTCGGCGGCGAGGTAGATCACGCGACCGGCAGTGCCGCTGGGGCTGCCCAGCGCACAGGCGGCCGGTGCGGACCGGGCGGGTCCCTGTTTGGCCCATTCGAAGGCGTTTGCCCGGCCCTGGTTGAACAGGCGATAGCGCTCGAGGCCGGTGGTCGTGTCGATGGCGTTGATCGCGGGGATGTAGTGCCAGACCCGCCACAGGTGGGGCGTTTTCTCGCCGTGCAGGCGGGCGAACAGTTGTCGGTAGGCGGTCTCGGTCCCCTGGGTGAGCCCGTCAGTTTCATCCAGTGGGATGCTGCCGAACAGCCAGCCTTCGGCGCGTGCCAGGCATTCGTCGGCGTGGTGTCGGGTGGTGACCGTCCCCGGGGCAAGGAATCCCTCCAGGAGGTCCTCGAGATTGCCGTCAAGCACGGCCAGCGGCAAGGTCCCGAGGCATCCCCTTAACTCCTCCGGATGGCTGCCCGGCGTGCCAAGCGCCCCCAATCGTCGCTCGGGGGACTCGGGTGGTATGGCGGATGTCGGTTGGTCGGCCATGATCACCGCATGTCGGTTTCGTTGGTCAGTGGGCGAACCTTGCGGCGGTGGGCGCGCCAATCGGCCACGGCGCGGCGAAACCGCCCAAGCGAAGTGAGGTAGTAGATCACCTTGAGTATCCGGATCGAGCGCCAGATGGGGGTGCCCCGATGGATATCGGCCGCGAGCAGTGAGATCAGGGCTTCCTTGACGCGGAAAAAGTTGCGCGGCGCCATGAACAGGTCACGCATGACCGGCTTGGTGATGCGATAGATGAACCAGGAGAATTCCTTCGGTCCCCGGCGCACCTGGCGATCGTAACGGGCCAAGGCCTGCTCGGCCCGCGCCGGCTCGCGCAACACGGTGTCAATCGCCTCGCTGCCGAATACGCCGCTTTGCATGGCGAGAAACACGCCGCTGGAGAAGACCGGGTCGATGAACATGAAGGCATCGCCCACCAGGATGAATCGCTTGCCGTGGCTGCGATCGGCCGAGTAGGAGAAGTTGCCGGTCGCCTGCACGTCGCGCACCAGCGAGGCCTCCGACAGGCGGCGCTTGAGTTCCGGAACCGTGTCGATGTTATCGAACAGGAACTGCTCGAGCGAGCGCCCCTGGCGCGATTTCATGTGGTAAGGCCAGGTGACCATGCCCACGCTGGTGACGCCGCTTTTGAGCGGAATGAACCAGAACCAGCCGTGGTCGAACCAGAACAGGGTGATGTTGCCCTCGGTCTGGCCCGGATTGCGCACGGCGTTGCGGAAATGGCCGAAAACAGCGGCGCTGTTGTGCTTGCGGCTGCGGCGCTTCCAGTCGTGGCGGTTGGCGAGGAAGGTGTCGCGCCCGGTGGCATCGGCAACGAAGGCCGTGTGCCATGTCTGCTTTGTGTCGGCGTCATCCTGGGTGGCCTGCGTAGTGATGGTCGCGTGGTACTCGCGTCCCTGATCGTCACTGCGCGCGGCATCGTGAAACTCGATGTCGACCACCTTGGTGCCCTCGAAGGTGCGCACCTGGTGGCGTTCGGCATTGCGGAACAGGATACGGTCGAATTCGGCGCGCTCGACCTCGTAGGCCTTGGGCATGGACTTGTCCCAAGCCTCGCCGAAATTGTAGTGCTGGGTGTGATCATGCGCCGGCGAGACGAACTCGGCCCCCCATTTGTCGATGCCGATCTCGGCGATCTCGTCGGCCACGCCCAGGGTTTCGAACAGCTCGAGGTTCGCCGGGAGGAGCGATTCGCCGATATGAAACCGCGGGTGGTGTTCCTTCTCGACCATGACGACGTCATGTCCCTTGCGCGCCAGCAGGGTGGAGAGGGTCGAGCCGCCCGGTCCGCCGCCGACGACGAACACGTCGCAATAGCCACCCGTGGCGACCGCGTCGGCTTGATGGTCACCGCTCGGGGAGCGGGAGGGGGAGGAGGTAGCGTCCTGGGCGTGCATGCGGTCAGCCTTCGTGGCGGTGATCGGTGGTTTGGGGTTCACGCCGGCCGGTCACATCCTGACGGCCTTGGCAGCGGGTCGATATGATCGGAGTCCGGGCAGGTCGCGTCAACTTCGTTGCCGGGGCGAACCATTCGCGTGCCGGTGATGCCTATCGACCGGCTCGCCGGTTGGCGTTGCTTGAACGCCGAGGTCGGGCCGTGCGATAGTCGCGCGCTTGAGGAAACCCTGCACGATTCGATGGCGCCTCTGGCTCGCGGGTTTGTTCGCAACCAAGGCGCGGTGCCGAAGGCGGGCTCATTGCCCGGCGAGGGGCGGCAACGCCGAGTGCGGGCAAACCCGAGTGCGGGCAAACCCGCGAGCCCCTTTTGGGCGGGCCGCCAAGGACCCATTTGCGGCGTTGCAGTCCTTGTAAATGATCCCCGCCATTCACGGCGGAATGCGCCTTGTAACTGGGCCCTTGGCGGTCCCGCAGAGGCACTATCGAATCGTGCAGGGTTTCCTTTAGCAACGGTGGATCAACGGATCACCGAATAGACAAGGTGAAGTCAGGGTGGCATCGGAAGACAGAGGAGGTGGTAGCGCAGCGACGGGCCGGGACGCATGGTGGCGGGAACTCCTCCGGCGGTTCGCCTGCTGCTGGCTCCTGAAGGGGCTGGGCACCACCGTGCTGATGACCCTGTTCTTCATCGCCTACTTTTACCTGCTCAACGCGCCTCGGGATGAGCCCGTGGTCATGCCCGAAACCTGGATCGACCATCAGGTCCTGTTCCAGCCCTACTTCTTCTACTTGTATGCCTCGCTGTGGGTATATGTCTCCCTCGTCCCGGCCCTGATGCCGGATCGGACGACATTGGTGCGTTACGGGGTGGCGATCAGTGTGCTGTGTCTGGCCGGCCTGGCGGTGTTTCTCGCCTTTCCCACCAGCATCGAGCGTGATCCGGGGCTGTGGGCGGGCGAACCGGCCTTTGCCTGGCTGGCCGCCGTCGACAGCGCCGGCAACGCGTTCCCCTCCCTGCATGTCGCCACGGCCCTGTTCAGTGCCTTCTGGATGGATCGCCTGATTCGCGCGATCGGCATGCCTGCCTTCTGGCGCGGACTTTCGGCGCTCTGGGCGCTGGGGATCGTGTATTCCACCCTGGCCATCGGCCAGCACGTGGTCTGGGACGTGGTCGGCGGCGCGATGTTGGCCGCCGCCTTCGCCTGGATTTCCGCCAACCGGCTCTCGGTGCGACACCCGGTCGAGGCGCGATCCGAGCGAGGCACGAGCCTCTCCTCCATTGACCGATCGCCAGAGGTGGATCCATGAGCGTGCCGTCAGCCCGTCCGTCGTTGTCCCCGAGATTGCCCCAACTCGGCATCACGGCCCTGACCGCCACCACGGCGGCCGGACCGGGGCAGGGGGCCTTGCTGGACGCGCTGCGTGACCGGCGCGGCGCGCTGGCGCCATGCGATTTCCTCGACGTCGATCTGCCGACCTGGATCGGCCGGGTGGCGGATCTCGAATCGGTCTCCCTCCCGAGTGACTTGGGCGACTATGACTGCCGCAACAACCGGCTCGCCGAACTGGGTCTGCAGCAGGACGGGTTTGCCGAGGCGGTGGCGGCGGCAGTCCAGCGCCACGGTGCCGAGCGGATCGGTGTGATCCTCGGCACCAGCACCTCGGGGATACTGCATACCGAGTTGGCCTTTCGCGAGCGCGACCCGGAAACCGGCGCGCTGCCCAGCCCGCTGCACTACGCGACCACGCACGAGTTGTCCTCCGCCCCCCGGTACGTGCGCGAACGCCTGGGCCTCAAGGGGCCGATCTATGCCGTGTCCACCGCCTGCTCGTCCAGCGGCAAGGTATTTGCCAGTGCGCAACGCCTGATTGCCACGGGACTGTGTGACGCGGTCGTGGTCGGTGGCGTCGACAGCCTCTGCCTGACGACTCTGTATGGGTTCGCCTCGCTCGAGTTGACCTCGACCGGCCCGTGTCGGCCGGGGGATGCGACCCGGGACGGCATCTCGATCGGCGAGGCGGCCGGGTTCGCCCTGGTCGAGGCCGACCGAGCTGAGGCAGCGCTCTGCCTGTTCGGTGTCGGCGAGAGTGTCGATGCCCATCACATGTCCACGCCGCACCCCGAGGGGCGGGGCGCGCAACTGGCGATGCAACGGGCCCTGGATGCCGCCTCGCTTGATCCGAAGTCAGTGGATTACGTCAATCTGCACGGCACGGCCAGCCGGGTGAACGATGCCGCCGAGGACCGTGCGCTCGAGTCGGTGTTCGGGCCGGGGCAGGTCTGCTCGTCGACCAAGGGGTGGACGGGACACACGCTCGGCGCGGCCGGCATCACGGGGCTGGTAACGGGGGTGCTTGCCATCGAACATGGTTTTTTGCCCGGCACCCTCAACACCGAACAGCTCGACCCGACCTTCACGGCCGACTACCTGCTGGCCAATCGCGACAAGGGGCCGACACGGGTGATGACCAACTCGTTCGGGTTTGGCGGTAACAATTGCAGCCTGTTGTTCGGTCGGCCGGAGGAAAACGCATGAAGCTCTCGATAAGCGGAATCGGCTTTGTCGGCGCCGCGATGGCGGACTGGAGCGAGACGAGGGATGCCTTGCGAACTGGAGCCGAGCCGGGTCACATGCCGCTCGCCGAACTGGGGCGGGCGCTGAACGCCGACCGATTGCCGCGCACCGAGCGGCGGCGTGCCGGCAAGAGCACGCGCCTGGCGATGACGGCCTGCTGGCAAGCCGTCGAGGCCGCCGGGCTCGACCCGGCCACGTTGCCGATGGTGTTCGCCTCGTCGACCGGCGATACCGAGGTGCTGAGCCAGAGTTGCGCCTCGTTGGCCGAGCCGGAGCCCATGATCTCGCCGATTCGCTTCCATAATTCCGTGCATAACGCCGCCTCGGGCTATTGGTCGATTTCGGTGGGCGCGCAGGAACCCGCGACCGCGATTGCGGCCCACAACGAGACCGCCGCGGTCGGGCTGCTCGAGGCGGCGATGCAGGCCACCCTCGGGAACCGACCGGTGTTGCTGGTCGTCTACGACCTGCCGTTCCCCGAGCCGATGCATCAGGCCGAGCCGATCTCCGAGCCACTCGCCATCGCGTTGGTCATCCAGCCGGCACAGGATGGGGACGCCGACCAATTGACCCTCGAGCTGGCTGCCGAAACCGACCGAGGCGATCCCGGCATGGCCGACCCGGCCTGGGAACGACTGCGCCGGGAGGTGCCCGCCGGGCGGCTACTGCCATTGCTGGAGGCCATGGTCCGGGGTGAGCCATGCGAGTTTCCGCTGCCCCTCGATGAGACCCGTGGTCTCGACCTGAGCTATCAACCCAAGTGATGAAAGCAAGCCCATGAATAACAAGGAAACGTCGCCAAGAAAACTGGCGCTGGTCACCGGGGCCAGCGGGGCGATCGGGGCGGCCATCGCCCGACGACTCGCCGCCGACGGATTCGACCTGCTGCTGCATGCCAACCGCAATGCCGAGCGGGTTGAGGGGCTGGCCGTGGAGTTGCGCGCCGCGGGAGGCAACGCCGACCCGGTGATCTTCGATGTGACCGACCCCGAGGCGGTCGAGGCGGCCTTGGCACCCATTCTTGCCGAGCGTCCGGTGCAGGTGCTGGTGAATAACGCCGGCATGCACGACGACGGGCCGTTGGCGGGGATGTCCGCGGCGCGCTGGCGCGCGGTCGTGGATGTCTCGCTCAACGGCTTTCATCACGTGACCCAGCCGGTGCTGCTGCCCATGATCCGCACGCGCTGGGGCCGGGTGATCAATATCGCGTCGGTCAGCGGCCTGATCGGCAACCGCGGTCAGAGCAATTATTCGGCGGCCAAGGCGGGGCTGATCGGTGCGACCCGCGCGTTGTCGCGAGAGGTGGCCTCTCGGGGGGTGCTGGTCAACGCCGTTGCGCCCGGCCTGATCGAGTCGCCGATGAGCGAGGGCTCGGCGGCGGCCGATGCCGTCAAGGATCACATTCCCATGCGGCGCGCCGGTCGTCCGGAAGAGGTCGCCGAGGTGGTCGGTTTTCTGGCCGGCGAGGGCGCAGCCTATGTCACCGGGCAGGTGATCGCCGTCGATGGCGGCATGACGTGATCCCCGGGGCGATTCACGCCATGATGTGGCCATGAAGCCAATCAAGAGTAGGGCCGACGGCTATCCCGTCATGCTCAGTTTCGACGACGGCCCCCGGCCCGGCTCGACCGAGCGGGTACTCGAGGTGTTGGCCCGGCGTGGCCTCGAACCGGACCGCCCATTGCGGGCGGCGTTCTTCACGCTCGCGCGCAACCCGGGCGGCTGGTGGGCCCGCCGTCTCTTGTTCGCCCCCTACGAGATCTGGACCGACAAGGGGAGCCTCGAGTGTTACCCGGACCTGGCGCGCCGGATTGTCGAGGAGGGGCATTGGCTGGGCAATCATGGCACCACTCACTTCTGGCCACGTTGGCCCTGGTATCGAAACCGACGGCGGGTGGTCGCACAACTACGGGGGTGGGAGCACGTGGCGGATGCCGTTGTGCCTGCATGGCGTGGCCAATCGGCATGCCTGGCGCGGGCACCCTACCTGATACGGACCTCGGCTTGGCGTGCGGCGACCGCGCAGACCGGTTTTGCCGACCTTGCCGGGCTGACCACGGGTGATGCCGACCCCCGCGCGGACTGCGACGATGTCCGTCGCACGCTATTGATGCGGCTGGCGCAGGAACATCGCCTCGCCGAGCAATCGGGCCGACCAGTGGTCCTGATCTTCCACGACATCCGCGACCTGACCGCCGGGTGCCTCGATCAATGGCTCGATGCGATCAGCGCGGCGGGATATGCCCTGACCGACTTCGATCCCGACCGTCTCTGATCCCGACCGGCCCTGCTTCGTTCGTCAAACGCCATCCGTCAGCCAGACGGACAACCCGCCGGCGAGGATCACCGCGCCCTCGTGTGCCAGGGTGAACCCGTAGCGCGCCATCTCTCCCGCCTGCGCCTCGCAGGTCACTGCGATCCGTAGTGGGCCGGGCAGGTCGTCGAGTCGATCCACGTGCGGGGTCAGGCCATTGGCCCGTGTGATCATGCCTTGCCCGGCCGCCGCCTCGCCGTTGGACTGCAGCGCCAGGTGCAGGGCCATCGCCTGTCCCGCCATCTCCACGCCGGCAAATACGCCCAGTTGGCCGTCGAGGCGCAACGGGTTGTCGCGCCGCCGGTGGGCCCAGGTCTCGCCGACGAGGTGGGTTTCGTCAGCGCTCACGACCCGCTCGAGCTGGCAGACATCACCGTGATGCGGCAGGCGAGCGCAGATGGCCGGGCCATCGAGGGCGGTCAGATCGGTCGGCAAGGGGGCATACCTCAGGGTTGTTTCTTCATCGCCGGCACAGGGCGGGTGGACGGGTCGGCGAAGATCGCGGCCAGAAGCCAGGCGGCGAGCGCCCCCGGGGCCACCGTCGCCCCGATGGCCTGCAGCACGGGCACCGACGAGAACGCCAGCACACCGAAGGCGGTGACGGTGGTGGTCGTTGCCAGGGTCAACGAGGCCAGCGTGCGCGCATCCAGCCCGTTACCGCCGCCGTCGCCTGGCGGCTGGAAGAACAGGGCGTAGTTCGAGCCGATCGCCGCGACCAGCAGTAGACCGACCAGGTGCAGCAGGGTCAATTGCCCGCCGAAGAGCGCGTGCCCGGCCACCACCAGCAGGACCGCGAGTGTGATCGGCAGCAGGGTGCGCAACGTGCGCCGGGGGCTTGCCTGGACGAGCAGGAGCAACAGGATGATTGCCGCGGCGCCTGCCAAGGACACGGTCAGCGTGGTGTTGAGGTAGCGGGCGTAGAGTCGATTCGATTCCGTTAGCAAGTCAATCAGCACGGCCGATTCGATCGGGGCAATCGCCTCGCGCAGCACGGCCAATTCCTGCGGGCCGGCGGTGTCGGTGTGCAAGGTGACAACCGCTACGGTTTGACTCCCGGTTGCATCGGATGGCAATTGCCCGGCAACCGCGAGCCAGAGGGGGGTTCCCTCCAGATCCGCCAGCTCGATCGCCGCCGCGTTTTTCTGCACTACGACGTCATCGACGAAGCCTTGTAGCCGGTCGGGTGATACCGGCAGGCCGGCCAGTGCCTGGTCAAGGCGTTGCGCCAGTTCCTTGCCAGCCGGCAGGGCCGCCTGACGCGCGCGTTGGGTGGCCAACGAGGGCAGTGTCTCGGTCGGTGCACGATAGCCGGCGAGCAGGCCATCCTCGACCTGCTGGTCCAGTATCGCGGCAACTCGCTCGGCCCCGCGTAGCGCGGCCTCGCGGTCTTCGCCCTTTATCACGATCAGGTGACGGGGACTCGGCTCGCCGAGTCCCTCACGCAGGCGCGAGTCGGCGGCTTCGAGCGTGGGGTTGATCGGGGCGAGCCCGGAAAGCGTGTCCCGCCAGAGCCCATCCTGCTGGAAAACAAGCACGATCACGGCCAGAGCGCCAAGCAACATGGCGACCGGTCGCAAGCGTCGCATCCCGGCCACCGGGCGCTCGAGCCAACGACCCAGCCCGGCGATGTCTCCGCGGGGCAATCGAGGTCCTAATATCGGCAGCACGTAGCGCGTGACCAAGGCCGCGGTGAGCAGGCCGGTCATTGCATAAAGCCCGATCTGCATCAGCCCCGGAAAGCCGGAGAAGAGCAGGGCGGCGAAACCGATCAACGAGGTGACCAGGCCAAGGCGCACGGTGGGCCAGTAGTCCCGGAGCCAGGCACGTTGGCCGGCCCCGGGTTGCCCGGGTTGGTGACCTGGTTCGGCCTTGTTGACGCCTGCCTGCCGTGACTGGACGAAGTAGTAGATGCTGTAGTCGATCGCCTCACCCATCAGGGCAGTGCCAAAACCGATCGTGATGCCATGTACCTGATCGAACCCCAATCCGACCGCCGCAATGCCGACAGCCACCCCGCTACCCACCGGCAATAGCCCGGCTAGCAGGACGGGCAGCGAGCGATAGGCGAGCAGCAGTACCAGCGCCACCAGGATCACGCTAATGGTCGTGAACAGGGTGACCTCGGCCTTGATGCGGTCCCGTGTCTCGATGGCGAACATCGGTGAGCCGGCCAGTACCAGGTTCAGGGACGGATCGATGTCGTGGCGGATCGTGTCGAAGGTGGCTTGAATGCGTTGAGCGGCCCGCGCCAGCCCGTCCATGTCGGAGCCAGACGCACTCGCCTGGGCG
The DNA here is from genome assembly GCA_016278265.1 of Halothiobacillus sp. Lineage (GTDB taxonomy): Bacteria > Pseudomonadota > Gammaproteobacteria > Halothiobacillales > Halothiobacillaceae > Guyparkeria. Next base: position 816,636 of record JADQCE010000001.1, read on the forward strand.
ACCAGCAGCATGGTCGATTGATCGTCCGAGGACCAGACGCCACAGCACCGAGCCGGGCCAGCCGGGCCGGTGCTCGAATCGTGGCGGTCGAGCAGCGCCAGCATTTCACCGGTGGGATCGCGCGGGAAGAGCTCGCGGGTAATGTCTCCCAACGGCGAGTTGAGATCGCTTATCGACTCGCCGATCGCCCGGGTCAGCCCCTCGACGGAGAACCGCTCGGGATCGATGGCCGGGCTCAACAGATAGCGGTGCTCGAACAGGAACTGCCGGGCCTGCTCATGGTGGGCCCGATCGCCGTTTTGTATCGCCGCGAAGCTGGGGTCATCGACCAGGTTGGCATGCAGTTGCCGGCTGGCCTCGGCCCGCTGCTCACCTGTGCCACCCTCGATTCCGACGAGGAAGGTGCGCGAGACCGCGCCTTGCTGGAGTTGATCCACCAGCAGTTGCTGCTCGGGGCTGGGCGAGGCCGGCAGGAAGGCGGACATGTCCGCCGTGAAGCGCGTCTGTGTGATCGAGTAGATGGCCAGCAGCACGACCGTCAGCCACAGACCGAGGACCAGGGCATGATTGAGGCGTGGACTCACGGTGACGTGGACCCGTCATCCTGCAGGGGTTTCCCATGCTGGCCGAGTTGCATCACGCTGCGGTCGCCGTTGGCGAATTCCAGCGTCAATCGCTCGACATCGGCCACACCAGCCTCGATCTGTCCGATCACCTCGATGCGCCGAATACGCTCGGCCAGTTCATCGCGTAGTGGCAACAGGTTCAATCGCCAACCATCGCCCGGGCGTTCGCTCAGGACCAGCTCGTAGTCCTCGCGCAGCACGTCGATCCGACCGTTAAGGATGCCGCGCAGGCTGTCGGCGAACGCGGCGCCCTCGGGCGAATCATCCAGTTGCACGACCCGTCGGCGACCGTCGCTCTCGAACGTCAGTTGCTCGCCGTCGAGCGTGAGGGTGCGTGCCTCGGGCTCACGTTGTGCCTGAACGAGGCGATCGGGGGGCTCGAAGGAGAGCCGGCCACTGGATTCGAGTGGCTCGTCCAGAATGCCGAGATAGCGCGTCTGCTGGTAGTCCGTGCTGTCCGCGCCACGATCGGCCAGCGCGGTGGCGAGCTCCTCAATGTCCATGGCGTACGTCGGGAGGGGCAGCATCAACGGGAGCAAGACGGCGAAACGTCGGCAGATCGACAGGGTCATGATCACTCCTTGGGTGAGGCCTTGGTGGACGGGGACTCGTCTGAGTCACTCGTCGGGGACACGTTTCCCTGCGAGTTGGTTTCCCGTCCCGGGTCGTCCCGGGCGCCTGCCCAGAAGTCGAAGAAATTGAACCAGTTGTCGGGATGCTCGCGCACCAGCACCTCAAGGCGTTCGACGTAGCGATCCATGGCGGCCTCGACGGCCATCGAGCGCTCACGTCGAGACACCTCGCGAAAATCGGCCAATGGCTCGAAGTGAATCCGGTAGCGGTTGTCGCCAAGGTAGATGCCCGCCATCAACAGCAGGCGCTGGCGGAGGATCGCGGCCATGCGAAAGGGGCCGACGGCAAAACCCGCCGGGCGCCCGAGAAACGGGCGGGTGCCCATCGGGTCGTCGCCCAGGCTGCGGTCGGCAAGCATGCCGATCAGTTCCCCCTGGTCGAGGCGAGCGCTGGCTTCGAGCATCGAGTCGATTTGCCCGAGTGGAATGATGTCACGCGCCCGCTCCGGGTTGATGGCCGCCAACACGCGCTGAATCTTTTGGGCGTTCTCCGGGTACATCATCATGCTGATGGACAGATCGCGCTCGACACGACCCATGGCCCGCAGGACGTCGAAGCTTCCGAAATGCGCCCCGACGAGGATCGCCGACTCGGGTGGTTCGAAATGCTCACCGCCTTCCACCTCGATCTCGAACGCATCGAAGCGTCCGCTGAGAAAGAACACCCGGTCGTGGATGGTGCTGGCAAACGCATGGAAATGACGGTAGATCTCGCCCAGGCGCGGCGGTCGGCCATGAACTTGATGCAGAAAGTCCCGACTGGCGCGTCGGGCGGCCGGGACAAACAACAGGAAGTAGAGGCTGATGGGAGTGAGCAGCAGACGACTGATCCGTCGACCGACGCGCAGCGAAAGGAACACCATCAACCGGATCAGCGCAGTGTGCCCCCGTTCCCGGCGTGCATGCCACTGGGGGGATTCTGAATCGGGCTGGCTCACGGCCCCACCTCTTCGGCATCGCGACGGGGTGGGTCGAGCAGCACGTCCAGCACGACGTAAGGCTCACCGTTGGCGGGCATTGCCATGACCTGCAAACGCGTGCGGTCGCGCCGGGCGGGCTGATGCTCCAGTCGAAGCGGCACATCCGGGCGCGCGGGCGCCAGAAAGCGTGCCTGTCGCAGGCTGCAATCCGAGACACGGCGATGATTCGCGTGGGCGTACGCGGATACGGCCCAATCGAGGAGCATGCTGCCGGGCAGCAGGGGGTTGCCCGGGAAATGCCCGGCGAACAGGGGTGTCTGCGCTGACGGGGTCCACTCGGCCAAGAAGGTGCTGGGCGCGTTCATCAGCTCGCATCCCGTTGTTGGAGGTCGGAATCGTTGCTGTCGGTCACCAGGGCGTCCAGCGCATCCCGCGTGACTTTGCCGGTGGCGTTGACCGGCATCTGCTCGACGAGCAACAGGGGGCGGGGCAGAAAGACCGGGTCGAGTCGTTCACGCAGGGCGCGGCGAATGGATTCAGCGGACAGTCCCGGACCACATACCACCGCAGCCAATCGCTCCGGCTGGCGGCCCTCGGCATTGGTCGAGCGTGGACGAAAGAAAAAGCCGTCCTTCACACCGTCGATCGCCCGCAGGGTGGCGTTCAGATACTCGATCGAACTGCGTTTCCCGGCAATGTTGACCTGATTGGCAAGCCGGCCGATCAGCCGGAAGTGGCGCTCATCCACTCGTTCGAGGCAGTCGCCCAGACACACGGGATGTTCGATATGGCCTCCAGAGGCAATCACCACGCCACCGGCCTTCGCCTCGAGGTGAATGCCCTCCATCAATTGCCAGTCGGCGCCTTGGGTGGGTTGGCGCACGGCGATCTGGCCCGTCTCGGTGGAGCCGTAGATTTCCTGGAGCACCCCGCCCAGCGTCTGCTCGGCGTGGGTGGCAAGTGTGAGCTCGAGCGGTGCCGTGGCACACAGAATATGCTCGCAGGGCGGCAGGGCACATTCCGAGGCGAGCAGGTGATGCAGGTGGTAGGGCGTGGTCACCAGCATGCGCGGCGATGGCAATTCGGCCAGCGAGGCGGCGATATCCCCGGGGAAGAAGGGTTGGTCGACGGATAAAGTTGCACCACCGCAGAGTGCGGCAAGGATCAGCGACTCGAACCCGTACATGTGCTGGGAGGGCACCGTCCCGAGGAGGTGAATACCGTCAAGTGGGCCGCGCTGGGCCTTGCTCGTGATCCGTTGGTGCGCGGTCAGGGCGTCGGCGGCGACCCGGGCGTTCGCGACCAGTCGTCCCCAGTGCTTGTCATGGCCCTTGGGTTTGCCGGTGGTGCCCGAGGTGAATACCCGTGCGATGAGCTGGCTGGTGGGAATCCGGGGAACCTGGGAAACGCACTCGCCTTGCGATTTCGCCCGGCGCAAGGGCGGGATGGCCAGGTGTGGACCGCAGGCGGCCAGGGTTGGTTCGAGCGGCGCGTCGTTGTCGTGGAGTATGACGGTATCGGGGTGATCTGCGAGCAGGTCCTGAATGGCACCACGGCCGCGGGTCGAGGGCATGAGACTGACCTGTGCCCCGAGAATGCCGGCCACCAGGCCCACCAGAAACTGGTCGCGCCGGCCGGCAAGATTGACCAGGTGCCTGACCGGGGTGGGCAGGGCGTCGAGTGCCTGCTGCAATTCCTGGGCGCTGGCCAGCACGTCGGCAACGGTCCAGTGGTTCTCACCGTCCAGGAGCAGCACCCGGTCGAGATTGCCGTCGGGTACCAGCGGGATGCAGTCGGCCATGGCGTCGCTCATGGCTGACTCCGTCGTTCGGCGGCTTCGCGGACGTGGCGGCGGTAGGCGATCACCGCACTCCAGGGGCTGGAGAGATCCTCGCGTGGCAAGACCTGCAGTCGTACCAGGTACTCGAGTACGAACATCAGCGCGACGAGCGGGAAGGTGGCATAGACGGCGTAATCGGCCCAGATGGCGGGGCCGGCAAGCGCCATCAGGGCCACCGAAAAAGTGCCGTTGAGGACAAAAAACAGTCCCCAAGCCCAGGTAACCTGGCGGGTGTAGTGGTTCAGCGCCGGGGACATGGAGTCGTGCACCTGTTCGGCGAAACGCGTGCAGGCGGGCATTCGTCCCGCCCGCAGGCTGGCCAGGAAAAAGGCGGCGAGCGCGATGTGGACCGCCAGATGTTCCAGCAGGTAAAGCAGCGAGACACGGTCGTGCAGGATGATTGCGATGCCCAGCACCAGCAGCGAAAGCCCGATCAGGGCAATCAGGCGGCCAAGTGGGTTCGAATGCGGAAGGATCAGGATCAGGACGACGATCCCCAGCGGTGTGACCGCCAGTGCCGCCTGGCCGAGCGAGACCTGATCCAGCCCGGCAAAGAAATGGGCGAACACGACGTTGAGCGCCACCATGGCGCCGATCAGCCAGCCACGGAGTTGCGTGCCGGTGGAATCGCCGGTTACTTGGTCCGGTTCTCGGCGATGAAGCGGCATAGGTCACGTAGCGAGGCGAAGATCTGCTCGTTTCGGTCGTCGTCGGAACGCAGGTTCAAACCGTAGCGCCGCGAAACGACCAGGGCGATTTCCAGCACGTCGATGGAGTCCAGACCCAATCCGTCACCGAACAATGGTTCGTCCGGATCAATTTCCTCGGGGGTCTCGTCGAGGTTCAGGGCCTCCACCAGTTCGGCGGCAACCTCGGGGATCAGGGCATCGATGGTGTTGTCGTGGCTTTCGGTCATCGTTTGAGTTGGTCTATCGGTGTGTCAGTGGATAAGGGGGGGGCGGCAAGTCAAGCGTCGGTGCGCGTGAAGGCCAGTACGGCATTGCTGCCGCCGAATGCGAACGAGTTCGACAGCGCCGCTCGGATATCCGGGGCCGGGCGTGCCTCGTGCCGCACGTGGTCGACCCCCTCGCAGGCCGGATCGAGCCGATCGAGATGCGCGGTGGGCGGGAGTTTACCCTGTTGTAGTGCCAGGACGGTCAGGGCCGCCTCGATTGCACCGGTCGCGCCCATCGCATGACCATGGACGGCCTTGGTGGCGCTGACGGGCAGCCGTTCGGCCCGGGTGTCACCGAAGGCCTCGCGGATGGCGCGGACCTCGATGGCATCGCCCTCCGTCGTCGCGGTGCCGTGCGCGTTGATATAACCGATGGCATCGTGGGCAAGCTTGGCATCGGTCAGCGCGGCTTGAATGGCTCGTACCTGTCCGCGCTGGTCCGGCCGGACGACGTGGTTGGCGTCGTTGGAGGCGCCGTAGCCGGCCAGTTCAGCCAGGATGGGCGCGCCGCGGCGCTGGGCGTGTTCCAGTGATTCGAGCACCAGGCAGGCCGCGCCCTCGGCTAGCACCAGCCCGCGGCGATCCGGGTGGAATGGCCGGCAGGCCCCGTGGGCACTGCCCTCGTCGCCCGGGGCGAGCATGTGCATCGCATCCCAGGCTCGCAGCACCCCGACCCCGAGAGGCAGGTCCGAGCCGCCGGCGACCATCAGGTCCATCTCGCCGTCGCGGATGCGCTCGTAGGCCTCGCCGATGGCGATGGCGGCCGAGGCACAGGCGACGCTGTGGGTCACGGACCGCCCGCCCAGCCCGTAGCGGATACCGATCTGCGAGGCGGCGGCGTTGTTCATGCCCATGACCACGGACATCGGCGAGAGTCGCTTGCGTCCCTCCTTCCAGAAGGCGCGGTAACCGTTCTCGAAGGTGTTGATGCCCCCGAGCGCGGTGCCCCAGTGGACCCCGGCACGCGGGTCGGGTTCCTTGGCCGGTCGCGTCAATTGCGCCTGTTGCCAGGCCTCGTCGGTGGCCAGCAGGGCTAGGCGTGCGAAAGGGTCGGTACTGCGGCAGGTTGCCTTACCGAGTCGCGTCTCGAAGTCGATCGGGGCGAAGTAAACGGCAGGCGTGCAGCCGCCGATCGTCTCGTCACCGTAGCGAAACAGGCGGACACTGGATTGGCCGGCCGCGGCGCGTTCGAATACCGCGTTCGTGTCACCGCCGAGCGGGTCGAGAATCGAAAGGCCGGTCACGACCACCCGTGATTGGCGACGGGATTCAGCCATCGGTGGGCAAATGGGGCTGGAGGATGTCGATCAGGTCCTGGACCGTTTCCGGCGTACCGACGTCGCTTCCCAGTTCAATTTCCATTCGTTCCTCGAGCGTGAAGATCAGTTCGAGCAGGGTGAACGAGTCGATGCCGAGCTCATCGAGCCGGCTGGCGGGGGCCACGGCGGCGGGGTTAATGTCCGTGTTTTCGGCAATGCCGGTGCGGATGAGTTCCAGTGCCTGCATGCATTCCTTCCTGTAAGCGCACCGTTGTCGAGCATGTTTCGATCCAATCCCTGGAACGAGACCCACCGACGGTGGCGGCGTGGGCTGGCTCAAAAACAAAAAAGACACCCGGAGGTGTCTCATTTGACCGATCTGGTGGCGGAGGGTCAGGGATTCGAACCCTGGAAGGGCTATTAACCCTTGCCGGTTTTCAAGACCGGTGCATTCAACCGCTCTGCCAACCCTCCGAAGCCCGCGCATCTTCCGCGATCGGGCCGGCTGGTGTCAAGCCGGGATCCGTTGTTGCTGATATGCAACATGTTGTGTGGCGTTCAAGCAAAAAAGCCCACCTGTTTCGGGAACCGGGTTGCCATATGCTAGTCACACCGCAGCAACCTGACACGGTTCTGGTGGTCGGGTGCTGTGATACTGTTTTCTCAGTCTCGTGTTGATTTTAAGTATTCCAAATTCAAGGAGATCGAATTATGCGTTGGTCCTATCTAGCTTCTGTCGGTGCGCTGGCCGTGGTTCTGTCGGCGTGTAGCTCCACGCCGGATTCTGGGCCGGGTGCTGGCGGTGACGCTGGAGCCGACTCCGCTTCGGCCGATGGTGCACAAAGCACCGGCATGTATGGCGCTGGTGGTATGAGCGAGTCGGAGCTGTACGAAGGTCAGCCGGTCGAGCGTGAGCGTGTGGTCTATTTCGGCTTCGATGAGTACTCGGTTGCCGGCCAGTATCAGCCTATGCTGCAAGCCAATGCCGACTTCCTCAAGGAAAACGGCAACCGCGAAGTGGTGGTCGAAGGTCACACCGACGAGCGCGGCAGCCGTGAGTACAACATCGCGCTGGGTGAGAAGCGTGCCAATGCCGTTCGTGACGTGCTGCTCTCCTACGGCGTCTCTTCAAGCCAGATCGACACCGTCAGCTACGGTGAAGAGAGCCCGGCCGTAGATGGCAGTGGTGAATCCGCTTGGGCGAAGAACCGCCGTGCGGTAATCGAATACGGCCAATAGGCCATTCGATCTGTCAGGTCGGGACAAGCCCGGCCAGAAACATGAAAGCCAGGCACACTAGCCTGGCTTTTTTTGTTGGACTCCGCTCAGCCTTGCAGCGGTGTGCGGCGGTCGCGATCGCGGACGTTGGGATAGGGCCGAGCCGGTGGTGGGATGAGCACCGTGTTGAAGTGCTCGGCTCGGGGGTTGGTCTCCGGGAAGTCCTTGCTGTAATGCAATCCGCGGCTTTCGTGGCGCGTGAGCGCCGAGCGCACGATCAAATCGGCGACTTCGACCAGGTTGCGCAGCTCGATCAGGTTATTGCTGACGCGGAAATGAGCGTAGTAGTCATGGATCTCGCGGCGCAGCAGATTGATACGGTCGCGGGCGCGGTACAGGCGCTTGGTGGTGCGCACGATGCCGACATAGCTCCACATGCTGCGGCGCAATTCATCCCAGTTGTGCGTGACCACGACGGCCTCGTCCGGATCGGTGACCTGGCTTTCGTCCCACGCCGGTATGACCGGGTGCTCGTAAGTCGATGCATCCGGGTGCTCGGCGATGCGTTCGGCGGCGGCCTGGGCAAAGACGAGACACTCGAGCAGCGAGTTGCTGGCGAGTCGGTTGGCTCCGTGCAGGCCGGTGTGGGCGGTTTCGCCAATGGCGTAGAGGTTGTCGATGTCGGTACGGCCGTGCTCGTCGACCATCACCCCGCCACAGGTATAGTGGGCGGCCGGGACGACCGGCAGCGGCTCGCGGGTCATGTCGTAGCCGAACTCCAGGCAGCGGGCGTGGATCATCGGGAAGTGGGTTTCGATGAACTCGCGCCCCTTGAAGCTGATGTCCAGGTAGACGCAATCGATGCCGAGGCGCTTGATTTCGGCATCGATGGCACGGGCGACGATGTCACGCGGTGCCAGTTCGGCGTCGGGGTGGTGCTCGGGCATGAAGCGGGTGCCGTCCGGTCGCAGCAGCACTCCGCCTTCGCCGCGAACCGCCTCGCTGATCAGGAAGGATTTTGCGCGCGGCTCGTACAGGCAGGTGGGGTGGAACTGGATGAACTCCATGTTCGATACCCGGCAGCCGGCGCGCCAGCCCATTGCGATGCCGTCACCGGTTGCGCCATCGGGGTTGGTCGTGAACAGGTAGGCCTTGGCCGCTCCTCCCGTGGCGAGTGCCGTGTGTCGTGCTCGCACGGTGATGACCTGGTCATTCGTGATGTCCAGCACGTAGGCGCCCAGGCAGGCATCGCGGGTCTCGCCCAGCCGGCGAGCCGTGATCAGGTCGACGGCGTTGTGGTGCTCGAGCACGGTGACGTTCTTGCGCGCCCGGACGGCGCTTACCAATGTTTCGATCAATGAACGGCCGGTGTGATCGGCGGCATGGGCAACCCGACGTTGGCTGTGGCCGCCTTCGCGGGTCAGATGGAGGCGTTCAGGATCATTACGGTCGTGACTGAAGGGCATTTCGAGCGATTTCAGCCACTCAATCTGCTCCGGGCCGGCACGCACCACCCGTTCGACCACCTCACGGTCGGGCAGGCCGGCACCTGCCTTGATGGTGTCCTCGATGTGTTGCTCGATGTCCTGGTTGCCCCCAAGGGCGGCGGCGATCCCGCCCTGGGCCCAGGGAGTGCTGCCGCCGACCAGTTCGGCCTTGCTGAGCACCAAAACCCGCAGATGGGTGGGAAGCCGCAGGGCCATTGCCAGCCCGGCGGCCCCTGAGCCGATGATCAGGATGTCGCTCTGAAGGGTGCTGCTGTCGTTCCGGTCGTTCATGAAGGCTTACAAATCCTCGTGCAGTCGGTCGCACAGATACGGCGTCCGATATATGTCTCAAACGCGGGTTTTCGATACACTGACGTCCAGCGAGTATACGTGCTTGGAGGGCTTGGCACGGGGATCGGGCCTTGCCTGGTCTGACGTTGGGCTATCAAGGCGGCCGGGGTTGGCTGACAAGCCGATCCAGCGGGTCGTCCAAGGTCGGCGCAAACCTCACCTTTTTATTAACGATTTGTACGCAGGCAGGACCAGACACGGAAATGAGCGCCGAGGAGAACGACAAGGCCCTGGTGGCCCGCGCGCGCAAAGGCGACCGGCGAGCCTTCGATCTTCTGGTCCTCAAATATCAGCATCGCGTGCAGCGCCTGATCGCGCGGTACATCCGTGATCCCGAGCTCGTGTTTGATCTGGCGCAGGAAACCTTCATTAAAGCCTACCGGGCGTTGGAGCGCTTTCGGGGCGACAGCGCGTTCTACACTTGGGTCTACCGCATCGCCGTCAATACCGCCAAGAACCAGCTTGCCTCGGATGCGCGGGGCGGCTACATGGTGTCATTGAACTCCGGCGGGTCGGACGAGTCAGACGAACCAATGATGGAGCCCGAGGCGTTGCGCGATGGCGGAACGCCGGAGGCAATCGCAGCGACCGAGGAACTCAAGACGGCCATTGATAGGGCGATTTCGGATCTGCCCGAGGATTTGCGCACGGCCTTGACGCTGCGAGAGATGGAAGGGCTGAGCTACGACGAGATCGCGGCGGTCATGGACTGCCCGATCGGGACGGTACGGTCGAGGATCTTCCGCGCCCGTGAAGCGATTGAGCAGTCGATTGAGCCGTTCAAAGGCGATTAATTTAGGTGGCATCTGTGATGAAGCAACGGCAGGCAAACGAACCAACAATCCTTCGGGACACCATTTCGGATTGGTGGGACGATGAATGGCAGGCGGACGAGCGAGAAGTCGACGCCCTGTTGGCCGATGTCGATGGCGTTCGTGCGCGTACCCGAAGCTACGATCTCATCGGTGGCCGGCTGCGCGGTGAGCCGCTGGCCACGCGTGATTTGCTCGATTCGATCAATGCCCGCCTCGACGAGATTCCGGATGCCGAGCGTCCGGGCGGCGGCAAGGTGGTCGCTTTGTCGAGCGCTCGCAACTGGCAGAATCGGCGTGTCTGGCAGGGAGCCATGGCGGCGTCTCTGTTCGCCGCGGTCACGGCCGTTGGCCTGACCCTGTCAACCGGGGACCGCACGGCAGTCAATGGGGAAGCGCCCATGCAGGCCGAGGGGCCAACCGACAACGACCGCGCCGTCATGGCATCGCTCAACGCTCAGAAAATGCCCGAAAATGCCTCGCCGGCAGCGATTGCGGCCACGACGCAGCAAGGTCGTGTCATTCAGGCCTCCACGATATCGAACAACGCACGCAAGCTGCCGGACTGGGCGACGGGGCGAAGCGACGCCGGCCCGGATCCCTACGTGGTGACGCATTACCGCATGGCGTCGCCCGAATTCGGTACCACCGGCCCCGAGGCGCGGGCCGCGACTTTTGACGGGAAATAAGCGAGGCGTGATGCGAGCATTGCGGTTGCCTTTTCGTAAGCCATTCTGGATGGCCACTCTCGCCTTGGCGGGGGTGGCCTTCTGCTGTGCGCCCGTCAGGGCCGAACCGCTGCTCGAGGCGCTGCCGGCCGAACCGGAAGAACCAAGCAGCCTGGAAACCCCGGCGGACAGCCCCGGCCAAACGGGCACGGAAGCCATGCGAGAACGGATTCGCGCGATGGTCGTGGCCATGGCCAGCCGTAGCTATGGTGGACGGTTCATCCACATGCGGGGTGATCAGATCGACCTGATGCGGGTGGTGCATCGCCAGATCGATGGCAAGCGTGTCGAATTGCTGGTTGCCGAGAACGGCGAGGTGAGGGAGATCCGTCGACTGGGTGATCGGTGTGCCTGTCTTTGGCCGGAGCGCCGCCAGGTGATGCTCGGCTACTACCCCAACATCAACAGCCGGCTTTCCGGCGAACGCTTTGAATCCATCGATGAGCTCGAGGACGATTACCGCCTGATCGACTTGGGTGGCAGTCGCGTAGCCGGCGAGAGCTGCAACCTGATGGCTGTCGTCCCGCGTGACGATTATCGCTACGGCTACAAGCTCTGTATTGGTGACCAGGAACCGTTGTTGCTGCGCATGAGCATCTACGATGAGCGCGGTCGCCCGATCGAGCACAACCAATTCACCCAGGTCGAACCGCTGGAGTCGGTGGAGCTGACGTTCCAGGATGAATTGCTTGAGGGTCTCGAGGCAGATTTCGAGCAGACAGAGTTGGGGGGCGAGCCCGTGGAACAGGCGCCTATCCGCCAGAGTGGCTGGATTGTTGACCCGTTGCCGGCCGGATTTGAGATCAGCTCAAGTAGTTGGCGGCGTAATCCGGTGACCGGCCAGTATTTCGAGCACATGGTGATTACCGACGGGTTGGCAACGGCTTCCGTTTTCGTGGAAAAGCGCGATGGAGACGCCGCACGTCAGGTTACCCACACCGATCAGGGGATGACGATCGCGGCGCGTAATGTCGACCACGTGCGGATTACGGCCATTGGCGACGTCCCTGTCGCGACGGTCGAATTTCTGGTCGAAAACACGGTGCGTGACGAGGTCGCGACGGACACGGAACAGGCTGAGAGCCGCCGGGGCGACTAATGAACCAGGAACGGGCGACAATCGATCAGCCGGTCCTTGAAACGGCGCGGGTCGTCGCCGTGGAGGCGGAGGGGGCCTGGCTCGAATCGGAAGGTCAGAGTGGCTGCACTAACTGCCGCGAAGGCCGTGGCTGTGGGGTCAGTGTGTTCCAGCGGCTCTTTCGCCTGCCGCGTCATCGGCTTTACCTGCCCACCCATGAGTCATTAACGGTGGGTGATCACGTGGTTATCGCGCTTTCGCAACGAGCGGTCTTGGTGGCTTCTCTGTGGCTGTATCTCGCACCATTGGTGGGGTTGCTCACCGGTGCGCTGGTGGTAGAGGCGCTTTTTGCTCGTGAATGGTTGACGGTTCTGGGTGGCCTCGCCGGACTGGCCGGCGCCTTGCTCTTCGTGCATGGTCGCCAACAACGTCAGGCCCGTTCCGGGGCGTTCTTCCCCGTGCTGCATGAAATCACGCTTCGTCAGGCCGGCGATCCGTCCCACGAGTCGTCACACGAGTCTTTGTAACAGGTTGATTTTTCTGGACGTCGATTGGGAGTAAGCTTTAGCATGCGCCTTGGTGTTTGGCTGGCGTGCTGCCCTCGAATCCCGTTTTTCACGTTTCCCCGGTCGTTTCCCGATGCGTTCACCCCGAATGGTCTTTCCACGCCTCGAAAGCTTCCCTCAGGCGCTCGTTACATTGTTCCTTGTCGTGCTGCTCTCGGCGGGCTGTACCGATCCCGAGGATCAACTCCCTGCCGTGCAGGTGACCGGCTTGCCGGACTTCACGAAATTGGTGGAAACCAATGCCTCGTCGGTCGTCAACATTACCGGCGTCAGCAGCCTGCCTTCGCTGGGCGAACAGGGCGAGGGCGGTGACAGTCGGCACGATTGGATGCGCGGGTTGTTCGGTGAACGCGCGGATGAACTGCCCGGTCCGCTGCTACCCCAGGAAAACGATGGGTCGGGCTTTATCCTCAGCGAGGACGGCTACGTCGTCACCAACGCGCATGTGATTGAAGGGGCGAGCAAGGTATTCGTGCGCCTGATCGACGGGCGCGAACTGGTGGCCGACGTGGTGGGTATCGACGGGATTGGCGACATCGCGTTGCTTAAGGTGGAGGCCGACGGGTTGCCATCGGTGTCGCTCGGCGATTCGGATGGGGTTAGGCCGGGGCAGTGGGCGCTCGCGATCGGCTCGCCCTACGGCTTCGATCAGACCGTTACCGCTGGCATCATTAGTGGTTTGGGGCGGCATCTCCCGGGTCAATCGAACCAGCCATACGTGCCTTTCATTCAGAGCGATGTGGCCATCAATCCGGGCAATTCGGGCGGCCCGTTGTTCAACACGGCGGGTCAGGTGGTCGGGATCAACGCCCAGATATTCACCGAATCCGGCGCCTTCAATGGCATCTCCTTCGCCATTCCGATCAACTACGTCGTCGACGTGATCCGGCAGATCAAACAGAACGGCGCGGTCAAGCGGGGCTTTCTCGGCGTGGAGGTGCGTGGCGTGAATAGGCAGCTTGCCGACCGCCTGGGCCTGGAGGCCGCCCGGGGTGCCGAGGTGGTGCGAATCGTCGAAGGCTCTCCGGCGGCCGATCTGTCGATCGGTGTAGGGGACATCATCCTCAGCGTCAATGGTATCCAGATGGCCGATGGCGCCGATCTGACCGAGGCATTGGGTTCGTTGCCGCCGGGTGCCGACGCGAGCCTGGAGATTTGGGCTGGTGGGGAAACCCGTCATGTCGAGATCACGCTGGCCTCGCTTCCCGAGCGGGAGAAACCCCGGGCGGATACGAGCATCCCCGAGTCCTCGGAGGAGCCCGAGCTGGTCGTGATCGAGACCCTCGGTATGATCCTGCGGCCGCTGGAAGCTGGCGGGGTGCGCATTGGCGAGCTCGATCCAACCGGTCCAGCCACCTTGGCCGGCCTGATGCCGGGGGATCGGCTGATCTCGATCGATCGTCAGCCGGTGGACACCTTGACCGAGGCGTATCGTGAAATTGCTCGCATCGCCCACAATCGGGGCAGGAAGGGCAACGACCTGGTGCTGTTCCTGGTCGAGCGTGACGGCGAGCAACGATTCTTCATGCCCGCCTTTTCCGGCAACCCGCACAAGTCGTCCTGACTTTTCGAGCCGCCGGGAAGGGGTTGCACTGATCCGATGCCAGTCTGACCCGGCGAGTCATGCGTGATCAAGGCACGATGTCGCCAGCGAACCGGTAGCCATGCCGAGAGGTCGCAGCGCAGCGCACGGTCGACTCGTGAGGCCGCGGCTGGGCGTGTCTTTCACCAGGTATCTGGTGTGTTCCCGTCCTTGGAAAGAAAATAACTCATCCTCAGCGGGCGGACGTCTTGCACCTGCCCGGCGCGAGACGCGCCGAGTGGCATCGGATCCGTGCAGCCCCTTCCCTGGCCCTATATACTGTGCGGCTCTTCTCGCGGCGTATTCCCGTTAGCCGCGGGGCTTTCCCACCAACCGAAAGTTAAACCCCTATGGCGTCCGAGCGACTCTCCCGGATTCGCAATTTCTCGATCATTGCGCACATTGACCACGGCAAGTCGACGTTGGCCGACCGCATCATCCAGCGCTGCGAGGGGCTGGAAGAACGCGAGATGAGCGCGCAGGTACTCGATTCCATGGATATCGAGCGCGAACGCGGTATCACCATCAAGGCGCAAAGCGTTTCGCTGGATTATCACTCCCGCGACGGCGAGACCTATCGCCTGAATTTCATCGACACGCCCGGGCACGTGGACTTCTCCTACGAGGTGTCCCGCTCGCTCGCCGCCTGCGAAGGGGCGCTGCTGGTGGTGGATGCCTCTCAGGGCGTCGAGGCCCAGTCGGTCGCCAACTGCTACACCGCGATCGATCTGGGCCTTGAGGTCGTGCCGGTGCTGAACAAGATCGACCTGCCGGCCGCCGATCCCGACCGGGTCAAGGCCGAGATCGAGGACATCATCGGCATCGAGGCGCAGAACGCAGTCAACTGCTCGGCCAAGACGGGCGAGGGTGTCGAAGAGGTGGTCGAGCGCCTGATCCAGCAGATTCCGCCGCCGGAAGGCAACGAGGATGGCCCGCTCAAGGCGCTGATCGTCGATTCCTGGTTCGACAACTATGTCGGCGTGGTCGCGCTGGTGCGTGTCATTGATGGGGCGATCCGACCCAAGGCCAAGATCAAGGCCA
Source organism: Halothiobacillus sp. (assembly GCA_016278265.1). Lineage (GTDB taxonomy): Bacteria > Pseudomonadota > Gammaproteobacteria > Halothiobacillales > Halothiobacillaceae > Guyparkeria. The sequence goes on from JADQCE010000001.1 coordinate 831,731, forward strand.
TGGGCACGGGCGACGTATTCACCGTCGACAAGACCGGCGTGTTCACCCCCAAGACGCTGGCTCGAGATGGGTTGCTCGCCGGCGAGGTGGGTTTTGTCATCGCCGGCATCAAGGATATCGACTCGGCCAAGGTCGGCGATACCCTCACCGACGCCGAGAACCCGGCCGACAAACCGTTGCCGGGCTTCAAGGAAATGCAGCCGCGGGTCTTCTCCGGCCTGTACCCGGTCGAGGCCGACCACTACGACGACCTGCGCGAGGCGCTGCGCAAGCTGCGCCTGAACGACGCGGCGTTGCACTTCGAGCCGGAAGTTTCGACCGCGTTGGGCTTCGGTTTCCGCTGTGGCTTTCTGGGGCTGCTGCACATGGAGATCATCCAGGAGCGGCTCGAGCGCGAGTACGACATCGACCTGATCACCACCGCGCCGACGGTGATCTTCGAGATCGAGGAAAAGGACGGCACGACCTACCATATCCACAATCCCTCTCAGCTGCCGGATCCGACGCTGATCAACGAGATCCGCGAGCCGATCATCGAGGCGCACATTCTCTGCCCGCAGGACTATGTCGGGCCGGTTCTCAAGCTGTGCATGGAAAAGCGCGGCGTACAGAAGAACATGCTGTATTCCGGCAACCAGGTGACCTTGATCTTCGATCTGCCGATGGCCGAGGTGGTGCTCGACTTCTTCGATCGTTTGAAATCGGTTTCGCGCGGCTACGCCTCGTTCGATTACCACCTGGACCGCTTCGAGGCGGCCCGCTTGGTGAAGATGGACATCCTGATCAATGGCGAGGCGGTCGATTCGCTTTCCCTGATCGTCCACCGCGACAAGTCCGAACAGCGGGGGCGCGAGCTGGTCGAGAAGCTCAAGGAGCTGATCCCGCAGCAGATGTTCGAGGTGGCGCTGCAGGCGGCCATCGGCGGCAAGATCATCGCGCGGACCAACGTCAAGGCATTGCGCAAGAACGTGCTGGCCAAGTGCTACGGTGGTGACGTCTCGCGAAAGAAGAAGCTGATCGAAAAGCAGAAGGCCGGCAAGAAGCGGATGAAGAACATCGGCAAGGTCGAGGTGCCGCAGGAGGCATTCCTCGCCGTCTTGCAGATGGATAACAAGAACTGATTGTCGCCAGGCGCGACCCGATTGACCCAACACGGAGCACGTCGTGGATTTTGAACTTCTCTTGGTGGTTGCCACTTTCGTCAGTGGCCTGATCTGGCTGATCGATCGTCTGGTCTTTCGGCCCAAACGCCGTGCGCGGCTGTCTTCCGAGGCGCAACAACTGGGTGCCGAGGCGGGTGTCGATGGCGGGGCGGACAAGGATCACGAGCCATTGCTGGTCGACTACGCCAAGTCGTTCTTTCCCATTCTGCTGGCAGTGTTGGTGATCCGCTCGTTCCTGTTCGAGCCGTTCCGTATCCCGTCGGGATCGATGATGCCGACGTTGCTGATCGGTGATTTCATCATGGTCAACAAGTTCACCTACGGCCTGCGCCTGCCGGTGGTCAATACCAAGGTGGTGCCGATTGGCGAGCCCGAGCGGGGTGATGTGGCCGTCTTTCGCTATCCCGAACAGCCCGACGTGGATTACATCAAGCGGATCGTGGGTCTGCCGGGGGATACGGTGCGCGTCGACAACGAGCGGCTGTGGATCAACGACGAACCAGTACCGCTCGAGACGACCGGTCGGTACGAGGGCGATGCCAATCTCAAGCATGCCGGCCTGACGATGGCGGTCGAGACATTGCCGGACGGCGGTCCGCACCAGATTCTCATCGACACCGATCGCCGACTGGGCGAGGGGCAATGGACGGTACCCGAGGGGCATTACTTCGTGATGGGGGACAACCGCAATCACAGTAACGACAGCCGCTTCTGGGGCTTCGTACCCGAATCGAATCTGGTGGGCAAAGCGGTTATGATCTGGCTGCACTGGAACTGGCAGGACGGTGGGTTCGACACCGGCCGGATCGGCCGCTCGATCGACACCATCGATACCGATTGACGTCAAACGAGGGAATGCCCCGTTCGTACCGGCGGGCAAGCTGAGGATGAAGGAAATGGACAACAGCGTTTCGAAGGGACAATTCGGCGGGCAGTTGAACGGCCAAGCGCTTGGTGCGACCCGCCAAGGCGGCATGTCGCTGGTGGGGTTGATCATCGCGGCAATCGTGCTGGGATTCGCGGCCCTGGTCGTGATGCAGGTCGTACCGCTTTACATCGCCGACCAGAAGCTGACCAGTATCTTCGCGAGTCTCGAGGAAGAGGCTGCCGGCAGCCCGGCGGAGATCCGTCGCAAGATCGACAAACAGCTGGACATCAACGAAGCCGACGATCGCTTCGACTCCAAGGAATTCGAGATTCGTCCGGTCACGGGCGGATACAGCGTCACCTACAATTACGACGGGCGCGCCACGTTGTTCGGCAACCTCTCGCTCGTCGCCGAGTTCAAACATCAGGCCCGTGTCCATAACTAAAAGCAGCAATCCGCTGATTCGTGATCCAGACGCCCTGGCGCAATCGTTGGGGTTGGCGTTCCATAATGCCGACCTGCTTGCGCAGGCGCTGCGTCATCGCTCGTCCGGGAAACTCAACAACGAACGCCTGGAATTCCTGGGCGATTCGATCCTCAACCTCGCCATCTCGGACTACCTTTACCGCCACAAGCCGGAAGCCACCGAGGGGGCGCTTTCCCGCCTGCGTGCCTCGGTGGTCCGTGAAGAGACCCTGGCCCAGGTCGCTCGCCGCATCGGGCTGGGCGACTACCTGATCATGGGGTCCGGCGAATTGAAGAGTGGCGGCCATCGCCGTGATTCGATCCTTGCCGACGCGCTGGAAGCGATCATCGGGGCCTTGTACCTCGACCAGGGGTTTATGCCGGCCCATGATTGGGTACAGGCGTTGTTCAATGACGAATTGATCTCGTTGCCGGATGCCCAGCAGCTCAAGGACGCCAAGACGCAGTTGCAGGAATACCTGCAACGCGACCGACAGGCCCTGCCGGAATACGAGGTGCTCGAACAGATCGGGCAGGCGCACAAGCAGACCTTCGAGGTTGCCTGTCGGGTCAATGTTCGCAACGAACCATTCGCGACTCGCGCGAGCGGGTCGTCTCGTCGTCGCGCCGAGCAGACGGCTGCACGACGGATGCTCAAGACGCTCAAGCAGCGCTACGACAACCACTCCCCATCGGAGAGCCAGGCATGACCCCATCGCCCCGTTTCGGTCACGTGGCGATCGTCGGTCGCCCTAACGTCGGCAAATCCACTCTGGTCAACCGGTTGGTGGGCCAGAAGGTCTCGATCACCGCGCCCAAACCGCAAACGACTCGTCACCGGATCACCGGCATTATCACCGAGCCACGTGGTCAAATCGTTCTGATCGACACGCCCGGGCTTCACGAGGGTGGCCGGGATGCCCTTAACCGTCAGCTCAATCGCACGGCGCGCAGCGCGCTTGAGGGCGTCGACCTGATTCTGTTCATGGTTCAGGCGGGACAGTTCGGTGCCGAGGACGAGGCCGTACTGCGTCTGCTTTCGCATGTCGAAGCGCCGGTGGTGCTGGTAGTGAACAAGGTCGACCTGGTCAACGACAAGACCGAGCTATTGCCATTTTTGGCGAAGGTCGGCGACAAGGGCAATTTCGCCGAGATCTACCCGATGAGCGCCCGGCGTCGACGTGGCCTCGATGGCCTATTGGATCTGGTGTTCTCGTACTTGCCGGAAGGGCCGATTGGTTACGACGCCGACCAGGTCACCACTGCACCCGTGCGTTTCATGACCGCCGAGATCATTCGCGAGAAGCTGGCTCGCTCGTTGCACGACGAGTTGCCTTATCAGACCACCGTGATGATCGAGCGCTTCGAGGAAACCGATAACCTGGTCACCATCGGCGCGGTCATTTACGTCGCGCGCACCGGCCAGAAGGGCATCGTGATCGGCAACAAGGGGTCACGCCTGAAGATCGTGGGACAACAGGCGCGCGAGGCGATCGAACACCTGATCCAAAAGCGCGTGATGCTCGATCTCTGGGTCAAGGTGGCCGACGACTGGGCGGACGACGAACGTTCCGTCGCCGCACTCGGATACCAGTTGCCCGAATGACGCCGACCGGGTCCGTTGGCAAGGGCCGGTGACGTAGTGCGCGGTTTTTTGCTCCACGCACGACCGTTCAAGGAACACGGCCTGCTGCTCGACTGGTTGACCGACACTCGCGGCTGGGTACGCATGCGCCAGAACGGCGGGCGTCGGGTCAAGAAACGGGGCAGTCATCGTCCGCCCAACTTCGTCTGTCTGGAGGTGGAGACAGCCGGACGAGGGGGGTGGCCGATACTGACCGGGGCCGAGCCGGTCGAGGGACTGCGTTTTCTGCACGGTCAATCGCTGGCCGCGGCCTTCTATCTGCATGAGCTTATTCTGCGGGCACTGCGCCCCGAAGAGTCGGTGCCGGGCCTGTTTCTCGACTACTGGAAAAGCCTGGCCATGCTCGATTCACCCGAGATGCCGGTCTCCGTTGTGGTGCGTCGCTTCGAGCGTCGTTTGCTGGAACACCTCGGCGCCGGTCTGGATTGGGAACGGGCGTCCGATGGCCTGCCGATCGAGCCGGATCGGCAATATCGCGTTGGCCGCCAGGGCGGTATCGTGTCCAGCAACGGAGCGAATGCCGTGTCGGGCCGCCTGTTGCTCTCGATTGCGCGCGACGAGGTGCTGGATGGGGCCGACGATCGCCGTCGGGCACGGGACCTGATGCAGGGCTTGTTGGCCCCTCACGTCGGCTCGGCGCCCTTCCTGTCGCGAAGGCTGTGGCCCAGCGCCAAGGATTCGACTCGGGGCCCCGATGCAGACGACCCTCCCAGGCCCTAGACTGTTCGCCCCAGATATTGAATCGTTTATTGGATCGATCAACGCTCACACTGACTCCGGAAGCCGAAGACCATGACCAATCGCGTCACCGCCCAGTATCCCTTGCTCGGTCTGAATATCGATCACGTCGCGACCCTGCGTCAGGCGCGCGGCACGCGCTACCCGGATCCGGTGCACGCCGCCTTGCTCGCCGAGCAGTCGGGGGCCGACAGCATCACCTTGCATCTGCGCGAGGACCGTCGACATATCCAGGATCGCGACGTGGCTGTCCTGCGCGATCTGCTGCAAACCCGCATGAACCTCGAGATGGCGGCAACCGACGAGATGATCGAGTTGGCCTGCCTGCTCCGCCCGCACGATGTCTGTCTGGTGCCGGAGCGCCGCGAGGAACTGACCACCGAGGGTGGTCTGGACGTGGCCGGTCAGATCGACCGCATCCACGCGGCCTGTGATCGCATGGGCGAGGCCGGCATTCGCGTGTCGCTGTTCGTCGATGCGGATCCGCGGCAGATCGATGCCGCCGTGGCTTGCGAGGCGCCGGTAATCGAGATCCACACCGGCCACTACGCCGATGCCACCGACGATCACGCGGCCCAGGAGCAACTCGACCTGATCCGACAATGCGCGCGGGATGCCGCCGACGTGGGACTGGCCGTCAATGCCGGTCATGGGCTGCATTATCACAACGTGGCGGCCATCGCGGCGATCGAGCAGATCGAGGAACTCAATATCGGGCACGCGATCATTGCCCAGTCGGTCTTCTCCGGTCTGCCGGCCGCCGTGCGCGAGATGAAGACGCTGATGCACGCGGCCCGCTTCGGTCGCACGGCAGACTGACCGGTTTCGGCCGGACGTCGCCTGCATGATTCTGGGTATCGGCACCGACCTGGTCGAGATTGCACGCATCGAGGCGGCGCTCGATCGTCATGGCGCGCGCCTGGTCGAGCGCGTCCTGGGTCCGGTGGAGCGTGAGCGCTTGCCAGAACGCAAACCAGCCCCCTGGATCGCCAAGCGCTTTGCGACCAAGGAGGCCGTGGCCAAGGCCCTGGGTACCGGATTTCGGGATGGGTTGCGGTTGGTTGATATCCAGACCGGACATGATGATTACGGTCGCCCGAGTATCTTGCTTGATGGCAAGGCTCAGGAGCGCTTCGAACGGATGGGCGGGGTGTCGATTGATCTGTCGGTCAGCGACGAGCGCGCCTACGCACTCGCCTTTGTCGTGATCAGCCGCTGATCGTTTTCCGTCGCTGGCGCTGATAGAGGGCGTCTAGAACGGCGATGGTGGCGGTGGCGGCGGTGGGAATGAGCAGGTTGTTGGTCGTGCCCACCAGCCCCTGGACAAATGCCGCCATGCTTCCACCCATGACATACCCTCCGAGCAAGGTGAGCAATAGCCATCCCTGCCATGACCAGGCTCGTCGACGAATCAGTCGTGCTAGGTACACGCCGAGATCGGTGGCGATGCCGGTGACATGAGTGGTGCGTATCAGCAGGCCTCGGTAGCTGGCTACCAACGCGTTCTGCAGGCCACAGGCAATCGCGGCGGCCGCCAAAGCACCGATCGCCTGGCCAAGAACGACGCAGATAACAGCCGCGGCCAGAAGCAGCGACTCGAGTCCGAGGGCCCAGGCATAGCGTGAGCTTTCCGGGAACGGCCGCCGTCCGATCAGCAGTCCCGACAGGGTGGCGCCACCGATGAATCCGGTCAGGATGATCACGGCGGTGATCACCACCATCGGGTTGGCCAACGCCATCCCTTCACTCAGGTGGGACGCCATGCCGGTCATCTGACTGACCGGTAGGCCGAAGGCCATCAGCATGACGCTATTTATGTGACCGGCGAGCCCGGCCATCACGAAGGCGATCAGAAATGCCTTGGCGGAGGCGGAGTTGTCGGTCGCGCGTGGCGGGTAGGGCATGTTGCTTGCTGTCTCATGTGGGTGTTGGGATACCGAGGGTAATTGGATGATAGCCCTTGATGTGGCCGTGGAATGGCCGTAGAATCCGCCGCTTGTTTCTCCTGCCTGACCGTTCCGCATGCGGCAGGCTGCCTTCCATCCACAGGAGTTTTGATCCATGCGTCATTACGAAATCGTCTTCATGGTCCATCCGGACCAGAGCGACCAGGTCCCGGCCATGATCGAGCGCTACCGCGGCATCATCGAAGCCGCGCAGGGCACGGTCCATCGCCTCGAGGACTGGGGTCGCCGTCAACTGGCCTACCCGATCAAGAAACTGGTCAAGGCGCACTACGTCATGCTGAACGTCGAGACCGACCAGGCTGCTCTGGCCGAACTCGAGGAAGCGTTCAAGTTCAACGACGCCGTGCTGCGCCACATGACCATCCGTTGCGACGAGGCCTACACCGAAGCCTCCCCGATGATGCAGGAGCGCGAAGCCGAGCGCCGTCCGCGTCGTGACGATGACAACAAGCGCGAAGAGCGTCGTGACGAAGAAAAGAAGTCCGACGACTCCAGCGAATAAGTTTCAAGAGGTTTGATCCATGGCCCGTTTTTTCCGTCGCAAGCGTTTTTGCCGTTTCACCGCCGAAGGCGTGAAGCATATCGACTACAAGGACATTGACACCCTGCGTCAGTACGTCACCGAAACCGGCAAGATCGTGCCGAGTCGTGTGACCGGTACCAACGCCCGTTATCAGCGTCAGCTGCAGACCGCCATCAAGCGTGCGCGCTTTTTGGCCCTGCTGTCGTACACCGACCGTCACTGATCGCGTCCGTCCCGAGCGTCTAGGAGTCAATATCCATGCAAGTAATTCTGTTGAGTAAGGTCGAGAACCTCGGCTCGCTGGGCGACGTGGTTCGCGTCCGCCCGGGTTATGCCCGTAATTTCCTGATCCCGTACGGCAAGGCCAAGCCGGCCACCAAAGCCAACATGGAAGAGTTCGAAGCGCGTCGCGCCGATCTCGAGAAGAAGGCCGCCGAAGAGCTGGCTGCCGCCCAGGCTCGTGCCGAAAAGATCGGTGAAGAAGCCAGCGTCACCATCCCGGTCAAGGCCGGCGCCGAAGGCAAGCTGTTCGGCTCGGTCGGTACCGACGAGGTGGCCGCAGCGGTCAACGAGGCATTCGGTGTCGAGATGGAGAAGCGCGAAGTGCGGATGCCGGAAGGTGCCCTGCGTGCACTGGGCGAGTTCCCGATCCAGCTGCACCTGCACTCGGAAGTCGACGTCGAGATCAACGTCGTGGTCGTTCCGGAGCAGTAATCGCGTCGATCGGTCCTCGCGGGCGCCTGGCGCTCTGTGAGAACCACCGACAGCACGGCAAGGCCCGCTTCTCGCTGAGAAGCGGGCCTTTCTTTTGCGCCTAGGAAAGAGAAAGTTTCCCGCTTTGGGATCAGGGAACCGGCCTCAATTCGCGTGGTCAACGTCGGGCGCAGGGCGTATCATCGACGCTTCTATCGGGGAGTCCCAACCGGCCACCATTGACGACCGTGGTCGGACGTCCCCTTGCGCCGTCACACCTTCTGGTACACGAGATTCATGTCACTCCCGGACTACGATTCCGACAAGCCCAAACCTCGTCGCAGCGCGAATGCCACCGTCGGCTCACCGCTGGCATTGCGGGTGCCGCCGCATTCCCAGGAGGCCGAGCAGGCCGTGCTCGGCGGGCTGATGCTCGATCCGCTCGCCTTTGAGCAGGTGGGGGACAAGCTCACTGCCCCGGATTTCTACTTCCACGATCATCGGTTGGTCTTCCAGGTCATTAGTGAGCTTGCCGAGCGCAGCCAGCCTTTCGACGCGATGGTGGTCTCCGAGCGGCTCAAGACCCTGGAGAAGCTCGAGGATATCGGTGGTAACGATTACCTGGGAGCCCTGGTCGATTCGGTCCCCAGTGCAGCCAATATTGCCGCGTACGCCGAGATCATCCGAGAGCACTCGCTGCTGCGTCAGCTGATCGAGGTGGGTACCGAGATTTCCCGCAAGAGCTACCAGACCGAGGGGCAGACGGCCTACGACGTGCTGGAGTTGGCGGAAAAGCAGATCTTCGCCATTGCCGACGAGGGGTCTCGTACCCGGCGCGGCTTCCAGAGCATTACCGATCTGTTGACCGTTGCCATGGACCGTATCGCCGAGCTCTACGAGAACAAGGGCGAGGTGACCGGGCTGGGCACCGGTTTCAGCGACCTCGACGACATGACTACCGGGTTGGGCAAGGGAGATCTGGTGATCGTTGCCGGGCGCCCCTCGATGGGCAAGACCACCTTCGCTATGAACATCGCCGAGAACGTCGCCCTTTACAGCAAGAAGGCCGTCGCCGTGTTCTCGATGGAAATGCCGGGTGACCAGCTTGCCGTGCGGATGCTGTCGTCACTGGGGCGGATCGATCAAACCAAGGTGCGTACCGGCCGACTGGAAGACAGCGACTGGCACCGCATCTCGGGGGCAGTGGGCCAACTGAGCCAGACGAAGATCTTTATCGACGATACCCCGGCACTCTCGCCCTCCGATCTGCGCTCCCGTGCTCGACGCCTCGCGCGGGAAGAGGATCTGGGCCTGATCGTGGTCGACTATCTCCAGCTGATGCAGGTGCCGGGTTCCAAGGAGAACCGCACCAACGAGATTTCCGAGATCTCGCGCTCGCTCAAGGCGGTGGCCAAGGAACTGAATGTGCCGGTTATCGCGCTCTCCCAGCTCAACCGCTCGCTCGAGCAGCGGCCCAACAAGCGGCCGGTGATGTCCGATTTGCGCGAGTCGGGCGCCATCGAGCAGGACGCCGACATCATCATGTTTATCTACCGGGAAGAGGTCTACGAGCCGGATACCGAGAAAAAGGGCATGGCGGAAATCATCATCGGCAAGCAGCGTAATGGCCCGGTGGGCACGGTGCCGATGACCTTCCGCGGTCAGAACACCCGGTTCGAGGACTTCATCAGCCCCGAGAGTGTTCCGGAAGCCTACCGGTGATGCGGCGAGCGCGTTTGCTGATCGATACCGGGGCGATGCGCCACAACCTTGGTGTGGCCCGGGAAGCTGCCGGTACTCGGTTGATCTTCGCTGCGGTCAAGGCCGACGGCTACGGTCACGGACTGCTCACGGCGGCGCGGGCCTTTTCGAAGGCGCAAGCCGACGGGCTGGCCGTGGCGACGCCGGGTGAGGGCATCGCTCTGCGTGAGGCGGGCTTGTCCGAACGGATTCTGGTCCTTCAAGGGGCACTGACCACCGAAGAACTGGAATACGCCGCAGATCGATCGCTCGATCTGGTCTTCCACGAGCTGGATCAACTGGACGTTTTAGAACGCCACGGCGCGGCGCTGCCGGCTGGGCGCATTCGCGCCTGGATCAAGGTGGACACCGGTATGCATCGCGAGGGCTTGGTGCCCGAACAGGTGCAATCTGCCCGCGAACGTTTGGCGGCGTGTCCGGCAGTCGCAGGAAGCATCGGGCTGATGACCCATTTTGCGCGGGCCGACGAGCCGGATGGTACGTCCACCGAACAACAGATCGAGACGTTTCGCGCCATCGCGCGGGATTGGTCGGGTGAGACGAGTCTGTGCAATTCCGCCGCTTTGCTGGGAGCTAGCGAGGCGGGTGGTGACTGGGTGCGTCCGGGTATCATGCTCTATGGCGGCAACCCGTTCATTTTCGGTGACGCGGCCCAGCTTCGTCTGCAGGCCGCCATGACCCTCAAGACGGTACTGGTGGCCGTGCGCCAAGTCCCGCGCGGCGAACCGGTTGGCTATGGAGGGCGTTTCGTGGCCCCGGAGACGATGCCGGTGGGACTGGCGTCGGTCGGTTATGGAGATGGCTATCCGCGGCACGCGCCCGATGGCACACCGATCCTGGTCAATGGTCAGCGCAGCCAGGTAATCGGGCGGGTCTCGATGGATCTGGTCACGGTGGATTTGCGCGGCATCAAGGCGCAGGTCGGTGACGAGGTGGAGTGTTGGGGCAATGGGTTGCCGATCGACCAGGTGGCTCAGGCCGCCGGCACCATTAGCTATGAGTTGATGTGCCAGGTCAGTTGTCAGCTGCGCGCCGAGGCGACGATTCTCGACTAGCCAGCCGCGGCAGGAACGCCCGCGTGGCCAACCTGCGTCGAGGTGGCATGGTGCCGGCAGGCAATCACCGTGCCCGGCTTCAACCCAGGTCCTGTTCACGCTGAGTGAGGGCGACGAGGGTGCGTTCGATCAATCCGGTCTGGGCGTTCGCGTGGCTCTCGAGGAGGGAGTCAAGGCGCCGTTCGCCTTCCACGATGGCAACGAAGGCATGGGCCGTTGAACCGGGAATGCCGGCTGCCTGCGCCGCTTCGCGCATCTCGTTCAAGGCCTCCAGGGCCTCGCGCTCCCCCCAGGTGGCGGCGAGGATCAAGGCGGCAATCTGCTCGGCGGCCTCGACTTCCGCCTGCTCGGCGACGCTGTGCAACCACTGTGGCTCCTTTGCCGCCCGGTCGACCGCCGCAAGGATCATCTGGTCTTCATCATCGAGCCTTGAGTTGTCGACGGTCCGTCCCGCCAACTGGCTCTTGAGTGCCTCGGCCAGATCGTTCCAGCCATCCTCCCGGTAACGGTCGATCGCTAGCATCGCGGCGGCGCGAGCCGTCGGGGTGGGTTCGGGCGAGGCAATCGCGGCGCTCACGGTCTCGATCAACTCGAGGTGCGCGGCGGCGACCTGACTGGAAACGTGTGTCATCTCGGCTACTCTTTTGGGCTACATGTGCCGGGCCCGTTTGGCCGGGCTTGAGCGACATGTCTTGATTGTATGCGTCCGCTCCGCTTGAGCGGCATCACAGACTAAATCGCGTGGAGTAATGATGGAATACCGACGACTGGGCAACAGTGACCTCAAGGTAAGCGAGATCTGTCTCGGCACCATGACCTTTGGCGAGCAGAACACGGAGGCCGAGGCCCACGAGCAGCTCGACCATGCGGTCGCTTCGGGGATCAACTTCATCGATACCGCCGAGATGTATCCGGTGCCCCCACGCGCCGAGACCCAGGGGCGGACGGAACAGCACGTCGGTTCCTGGCTGCGCAAGCAACGGCGCGACGAACTGATCATTGCCACCAAGATTACCGGGGCAGGGCGCTCCAGTCTCAACCACGTGCGTGGCGGTCCCCGCGTGACACGCGAGCAGGTCCGGCAGGCCATCGATGACAGCCTGCAGCGGCTGCAGACGGACTACGTCGATCTTTACCAGATTCATTGGCCGGATCGGTACGTGCCGAAGTTCGGCCAGGTCTATTACGATCCCGATGAACGTTGGGAGAGCGAATCGATTGATGACCAGTTGCGGGCACTGGGTGAACAGGTCGAGGCTGGCAAGGTCCGGTACCTGGGATTGTCGAACGAGACGCCTTATGGCGTGATGGCCTTCGTCGAGGCGGCACGGCGGCATGGTTTGCCCGTGGTCACTTCGGTGCAGAACGCCTACCACCTGATGAACCGCAGCTTCGAGACCGGGGGCCTGGCCGAGGTCTGCAACGAGATGGACGTGGCGTTGTTGCCCTACAGTCCGCTGGCATTTGGCCATCTGACCGGCAAGTACCTGGACGATCAGTCCGCCCCGGGGCGGATCACGCGCTTCCCGGATTTCGGCCAGCGTTACGAAAAGCCCAACGCCGCCGCGGCGACGCGTGCCTACGTCGATCTGGCCCGCGAGCACGGGCTGTCACCGGCACAGATGGCAATTGCCTTCACCCTGCGTCGGCCCGAAGTGGCCGCGACCATCATCGGTGCGACGACGATGCGCCAACTGGAGGAGAACATTGGTGCGGCCGATGTTTCACTCTCGTCGGAAATGCTGGATGCGATCGACGTGATCGATGCCCGCTATCCGAACCCCACGGTCTGAAGGGAGAGTCGCATGAGCGAGGATCTGATCGCATCGATCGGCAGCAGTCCATTGTTCCGCGAGGCCTGTTTTATCGACGGGCAGTGGGTTTCGCCCGAAGATGTGGAACGTCAGGCAGTGACCAATCCGGCCAATGGTGCACCGATTGGCGCAGTCCCGCGGTTGGGGCGCGACCATACCCGGCAAGCGATCGAGGCGGCCAACCGAGGCTGGCCGGCGTGGCGAAATCTGACGGCCGAGGCGCGGGGGGCGATCCTGTACCGTTGGTACGAATTGATGCTCGAGCACGAACAGGCCCTGGCGCGAATCATGACGATCGAGCAGGGCAAGCCGCTGGCCGAATCGGCCGGCGAGATCCGCTACGCGGCCTCGTTTCTCAAGTGGTTCGCGGAAGAGGCCCGGCGTGCCTATGGTCGGACCATCCCGCCGGCCAACACGGGGCAGAAAATCGTGGTGATGCGCCAACCGATCGGCGTTTGTGCGGCGATCACGCCATGGAACTTCCCTTCCTCGATGATCACCCGCAAGGCTGCCGCGGCGCTCGCGGCCGGTTGCCCGATCGTGGTCAAGCCGGCCAGCGCCACGCCGTTTTCGGCACTGGCATTGGCGGTGCTCTCGGAAGAGGCAGGGGTGCCGGCCGGGGTGTTCAACGTGTTGACCGGTTCGGCCCGCGAGATTGCAACCGAGATGACGGCCAACCCGACCGTGCGCAAGATTTCGTTCACGGGGTCGACCGAGGTGGGTAGCACCCTGATGCGCCAGGCTGCCGGGAACGTGCAGAAGATTTCCCTGGAACTGGGGGGCAACGCACCGTTCATCGTCTTCGACGATGCCGATCTCGACGCCGCCGTGGAGGGCGCGATTGCCGCCAAATTCCGTAACACCGGCCAGACCTGTGTGTGCGTCAACCGCTTCTACGTTCAGGACGGGGTATACGACGCGTTCGTCGGCCGGCTCAAGGACCGCATCGAGGGCCTGCAGCTGGGTGACGGCATGCACCCGGATTCCGACGTAACCCCGCTGATCGACAAGGCTGCCGCCGACAAGGTGTTGGCGCAGGTCGAGGATGCTACCGGGCAGGGCGCCACGCTGATCACCGGAGGGCGGCGCGATCCGCGTGGCGAGAATTACGTGCTGCCGACGTTGCTGACGGAAGTTCGCCAATCGATGCAAGTAATGCACGAGGAGACCTTCGGCCCGCTGGTGGCCGTGTCACGCTTTACCGACGAATCCCAGGCGATCGAGATGGCCAACGACACGCCCTTTGGTTTGGCGGCGTATTTCTACAGCGAGAACGTGCACCGGGTCTGGCGGGTCGCCGAGGCCATCGAGGCGGGCATGATTGGGATCAACTCGGGACTTGTGTCCAACGCCGCCGCCCCCTTTGGTGGCGTCAAGGCGTCGGGCCTGGGTCGAGAGGGGGCGACTGAGGGGTTGGACGAGTACCTGGAGACCAAATACCTGCTGATGGGCTGAGGTCGTTGATTTCGTTGTCGGATTGCTTCGGCGTCGAGTCAGGTCGGGAGTACTCGGATCGTCTATTGGGGCAGGTTTATGCCATGGCGTTGAGGTTCGATCCGGCGGCCGCTTGGTCGGCCGTACGTCGATAGGCGGTGGCCGCGTCGCCGGACTCGGTGCTCGCGGATGAGCGGTCATCGTCGCCTTTGGCATCGGCCCCAGTACGTGGCTCGGCCTGGGCACGGTTACGTTCGGCCGTGGCCTGCGCAGCCACGGCGAGGTCGGTGGGTGAGGGCTTGGCCGGGGCCAGCGCCGCGCGGATGACCTGCGCCATCTTGTCCGCGGTGGCGCGCGGATCGTCCGGGACGGACGTGGTGTCGATCTGGACATCACCGCCAATCGCGTAGCGTTTCCCGTCCGGTCCCTGTTGGTAGTCGTAGGAGCCACTGCGCACGAGATCGCCACCGGCGGCGCGATGGGCGCTCTCATGGGCACGCACCTCACGATCGCGGACCTTGAGGTCGGTGAGCATGCGTTGCTCTTCGATCGAGGCCGCGTCGGTCGCCGCGGGCGATCGCCCAGACCGCTCCTCTTCGCTTGTCTCACGCGTCCCGGAACGGACTTCGGTGGCTGCCGTTGGGGCGTGTTGCCGGGAGGCTGGCCCCATGTCGGCTGCCACCACAGCAGCCGTCCCGCCCGGCACGAAGGGCGGGGCAGGAGGCAGGCTGGACAAGGAAACAGCGATGGTCGTCATGGGCGGCGCAGGAGTCTCTATTGAGATCAACTGGTTATATCGCCTTTTTCGCTGATCTGCAATGTTTGATTGCGGCGACGGTTCGTGGTGGTCTCGCGCAGGCGAACGGTTCCCTGGGAGGCAACGGAACCACGTGATGCGCGCATTGTCTTTTAATTGGGCCGAGGTGAGCGCGGCTTGGATTCGTACCAATGGACAACTACGCTCTGTGGTAGACGTTTCTATTTTTTCATCATGAGGATTACGGACATGGCACAGGCACCACAGAAAGACAGCAACGCCGAACTGGAAGCGGTCAAGGCCGACCTGGCCCAGTTGCGTGGCGACATGGGCGACCTGCTCAAGGCCGTCAAGGAACAGGGTGAGTCCCGTGTGCGGCAAGGCGCCGACAGAGCGCGGCATGAAGTGAAGGACGCCTTCGATGAAGGACTGGACACACTGAATCGGGGTTATGAGCATGCGCGCCAGTACGGCGATAAGCGCGTTGAGGAGGCCGAGCAACTGGTCGGTCGCCACCCATTGACCTCGGTGGTCGCCGCTTTCGGTGTCGGGTTTGTCATCGCCAAGCTGATTGACGGAGGCCGACACTGAAAGCACTGACCGATTACGTCCTCGCCTTGACCAATCTGGTCGAGGCCGAGGGTCGCGTGCTTCGCCAGCAAGTCGGTCGCGTTGCGATGGCCGTCGTGTTGCTGGGTGTCGTTGGGCTGCTGGCGCTGACCGCGGTTGGGTTGGCGCTCGCTGCGATATACCACTGGGTCGCCCCATTCTGGGGAGCCGCCGGTGGTTTTGCCGTGATCGCGTCCCTGAGCCTGGCGGTGGCTGCCTTGTTGGGTTATTGGGCCTATCGGTGGCTGCGGTGACTTCCGAGGCGTGGCGGCTAGAACAGCGCGCTCGTCGGCCCCGGGCGCAAGCGGTCTCGGTAACTTGGCGCGACGTATCTCCCTCACAGGACCTGCAACAGGCCAAATTGGCGTTGCAAGACAGCAGCCGACGGCTGCAAGGCGATGCCGAGGTGATTTGGCTCCCGGTTGCGGCCGGCATGCAGGAGCATCCCTGGAGAACGCTCGGCATGGTCGTGGCGGCCGGCGCGGCCTTTGGCTGGGTCGATGATGCTACGCACGGCGCGCTTAGCCGCCTGACCTGGCGCGCCCTGCGAACCCGAATTCTCGCGAGTGGTCTCAGGTTGCCGTAACCACGCCATTACGACGGGCCATCACGAGGTATGTCGATGCGGCAGGATGAAGACCGACCGCAACCGGGTCAGGTAGTGGCAGTCAACGAGGCGCCGCGCAACCTGGGCGACCTCTTGCAGCGGATCGCCGAGGCGGCATCCGGCCGGAACGAGGTGTATTTCTCCACGATTATGGACGCACTGGGTACCCGTTCGTTCGGCCCGGTGCTTCTCTTGATTGGCGTGATCCTGGTTTCACCCCTGAGTGGGCTGCCGGGCATGCCGACCCTCATGGGGGTGGGGCTGGCGCTGATCTCGTTGCAATTGCTCATGGGGCGCGAGGCGTTTTGGTTGCCTGGCTGGTTGCTGAATCGGAACGTGCCCGGAAAACGCCTGCAACGGGCCTTGCGATGGCTGGATCGCCCCGCGCGTTTCATCGACTGGTGGCTGCGGCCCCGACTGTCCATGTTGGCCTCCGACCGTGGTGCGATTGTCATTGCCGTGGTCTGCCTGCTGTTGGCTCTGGCCATGCCGGTGATGGAACTGGTGCCGTTCTCGGCAACAGCCGCGGGGCTTGCCGTCGTTTGCTTCGGGCTGGCGCTGGTAGCCATCGATGGCCTGTTCGTTTTGCTGGGATTGTTCTACCTGCTTGCCGTCGCCTCGTTGGCCATAACCGGGCTGTTAGCGACTTGAGGTGGCTACTCACCCGACTCGCCAATCCCTCGAGTCAGTCGTCCCGCACGCAGTCGATGAAGTAGCGCAGACCCTCTTCGGTTTCCGCGGCGACCAGCCCGTGCACATCGGTTTCGAACCCCGGCACCTGTTTATTGAAGTGGCGAACGAACTTCAGGTATTCGACGATGCGGGCATTGAAGCGCTCCCCTGGCACCAAGAGAGGGATCCCCGGCGGGTAGGGTGTCACCAATGAGGCGGTGATCCGTCCCTCCAATTCGTCGATGGGTACACGGTCGATCTGTTTTCTCGCCATCTTCGACCAGGCATCCGCCGGACGCATCGCCGGCTGGATATCGGAGAGGTACATCTCCGTGGTCAGTTTGGCGACGTCGTGCTCGCGGTAGACCGCATGGAGTTTTTCGCAGAGATCGCGCAGGCCGACCCGCTCGTAGCGTGGGTGCTTGTTGACGAACTCGGGCATGATCCGCCACAGCGGCTGGTTGCGTTGATGCTCGTCCTTGAACTGCTGCAGGGCGGTCAGCAGCGTGTTCCAGCGGCCCTTGGTGATGCCGATGGTGAACATGATGAAAAAGCTGTAGAGGCCCGCCTTCTCCACTACCACGCCATGTTCGGCGAGATAGCGCGTCACGATGGCCGCGGGGATGCCCCAGTCGTGGAAATCCCCGTCGACATCCAGCCCCGGGGTGATGATGGTCGCCTTGATCGGGTCGAGCATGTTGAACCCGGTCGGTACCTGACCGAAGCCGTGCCAGCGGTCGTCCTCGTGCAGCATCCAGTCGTCGCGCGTGCCGATGCCTTCCTCGGGGATAGAATCCGGTCCCCAGACCTTGAACCACCAGTCGTCGCCGTACTCGGCGTCCACCTTTTTCATGGCCCGCCGGAAGTCCATCGCCTCGAAGATCGACTCCTCGACCAGTGCGGTGCCGCCTGGTGGTTCCATCATCGAGGCCGCCACGTCGCAGGAAGCGATGATCGCGTACTGAGGCGAGGTTGAGGAGTGCATCAGGTAGGCCTCGTTGAAGACGTCCTGATCGAAACGCTCCTTCTTGCAGTCCTGCACCAGGACCTGGGATGCCTGCGACAGGCCCGCGAGGAGCTTGTGGGTCGATTGGGTCGAATAGATCACCGAGTCTTCGCAGCGGCGCCGATCAGCGCCGATAGCGTGGTAGTCGCCGTAGAAGTCGTGGAAGGCCGCATGCGGCAGCCAGGCCTCGTCAAAGTGCAGGCACTCGACGAACCCATCGAGCTCGTCCTTGATTTCCTCGACGTTGTAGAGGATGCCGTCGTAAGTCGACTGGGTAATGGTCAGGATCTTGGGTTGCTGATCCTCGACCTGTCCGGCGAACGGGTGTTCGGCAATCTTCTTCTTGATGTTCTCTTTGGAGAACTCGCTGCGCGGAATCGGGCCGATAATGCCGTAGTGGTTGCGCGTCGGCATCAGGAAGACCGGGATCGCCCCGGTGAGGATGATCGCGTGCAGGATCGACTTGTGGCAGTTGCGGTCCACCACGACCACGTCACCCGGCGCGACGTTCGAATTCCACACCATGCGATTCGAGGTGGACGTGCCATTGGTGACGAAGAACAGGTGATCGGCGTTGAAGATGCGCGCGGCATTGCGCTCCGAGGCGGCGACCGGCCCGGTGTGATCGAGCAGCTGACCCAGTTCCTCGACGGCATTGCAGACATCGGCGCGCAGCAGGTTTTCACCAAAGAACTGGTGGAACATCTGCCCCACCGGACTCTTTAGGAACGCGACCCCTCCGGAGTGACCCGGGCAATGCCAGGAGTACGAGCCGTCGGCAGCGTAGCCGGTCAGGGCGCGGAAGAAGGGCGGGGCGAGCGAGTTGAGATAACTGCGCGCCTCACGGATGACGTGGCGAGCAACGAATTCGGGCGTGTCCTCGAACATGTGGATGAAGCCGTGCAGCTCTTTCAACACGTCGTTGGGCAGGTGCCGGCTGGTACGCGTCTCGCCGTAGAGGAAGATCGGGATGTCCGCGTTGCGAAAGCGGATCTCCTGGATGAAATTCCGGAGCTGGACGATGACCTCGAGCGACTCATCCACCGACGCATTGCCACCATGGAATTCCTCGTCATCGATCGAGATGACGAATGCCGACACGCGTGCCTGTTGCTGCGCAAAAGCGGCCAGGTCCACGTAGCTGGTGACACCCAATACCTCCTCGCCCTCGGCACGGATCGCCTCGGCGAGCGAGCGGATGCCCAGGCCGGAAACGTTTTCGGAGCGAAAATCCTCGTCGATAATGACGATGGGAAAGCGGAAGATCATGGATGGTCAACCTCGGGATCCGCGGGTGGTCGTCTCGGCGAAACCAAAGCCCGTTCTTCGGGTCGGAAAACAATGGCGCGCCAATCGCAAAACCCGGGGCTGGGCCCCGGGTGAAAAGATGGTATCGAGTTTACAACAATTGCCCGCTGTCGCTGTGTCTTGCCGGTGTGATCGGCAGTCCGGCCATCCATGGTTTCCCGGATGGCCGAGGCGCCATGAGAGTGGCAGGAAGCGTTCCCACGCGGTCCATAAAAGGTTAGGAACGATGTCCAATCCATCTCAGCACGAATCGGAGGCAGGGGACACGGATATCGTGGCCAAGGAGCCCGAGGGACTTGTCGAGCTTTTGCAGTTGCTGGCCAATACTCACGAGGATGGCGACTCGATTCGGTTGCGCACGGTGCTGGATGTGATCGGCCGTCGATCGTTCGGTCCGATGCTTTTGTTGGCCGGATTGGTGACAGTCGCGCCGCTGATCGGCGACATCCCGGGCGTGCCGACATTGATCGGCATATTCGTGTTTCTCATTGCGCTGCAGTTGCTGCTGGGCCGTGATCACTTCTGGTTGCCGGCGTTTTTGCTTCAACGGCAGATCCGGCAACAAACGCTGCACAAGGTGGTCGTCTGGATGATGCCCGCGGCGCGTTTCACGGACCGTTTCCTGCGTCCTCGATTGTCGTTCCTGATCAACGGCGGGGCACGCTACGGCGTGGCCGTCCTGGCCTTGCTGGTTTCCTTGCTCATGCCGATGATGGAGTTCATTCCGTTCTCGGCCAACGCCGCTGGGCTGACGCTGACCGTGTTCGGGCTCGCGCTGATCACCCGTGATGGTCTGCTCGCCCTGATCGCGTTCGGGCTGACCGGGCTCAGTGTGGGAGTAATCATTTGGGCGTTGTTATGACGATTCGATGGTGACAGGCGATCTTGCTCGGAGTAACGGATACATCGCCACGACGCCCAGCACGGCACCGGGTAACAGCAGCCAGCTCACCTGGGCACCCAGGTCTTGCCACAGGCTGGTGGTGATCGGAATGGCCAGTGCGCTCAAGCCAAAACCAATGCTGTTCATGATCGCCAGCGCGCTGGCAACCCCGTCGGCTGGCGTATGGCGGCTGGCGAGTGCCGAGAATTGGGCCGAGTCGGCGATGACCGTGACACCCCAGATCAATAATGCGATCAGGGCCAGCTCGGCAGACAGTTCGACGAGCCAGGGGTAGAGCAGGCAGAGGCTGCCGGAGATGGCCAGGGCGCCCACCGCGACCCGGGCGCTACCGAGCCGTCGGCTCAGTCGGCCCGCCCACACACAACCGATCGCGCCGACACCGATGACCACGAAGGCGAGCAGGGAAAGGGTGGTCGTCGAGGCTAACGGGTAAAGCCCGGCGATGAACAGCGGCACCAGCACCCAGAAGGCGTATAACTCCCACATGTGGCCAAAATAGCCCAGCGCGGCGGCCCGAAAGCCCGGTTGCCGGAAAGAATGGAAGACGCCACCCCATTGCAATCGTGGCGATCGGTTCAGGTGGGGGCCGTCCCCGAGCCATGCGATCAATGTTCCACCCAGCAGTGCCAGCCCCGAGGCAAACGTGACCACCCAGGGCCACCCAGGCGCCAGGCTCAACCCTTGCAAGAGGTGTGGTGTGGCCGTCCCCAGCGTCAGCATGCCCACCAACCAGGCCAATGCCTCGCCGCGTCGTTCGGGCGCCCAACTCACGATCAGCTTCATGCCAACGGGGTAGATCCCCGCCAGGGCAAAACCCGTGAGGAACCGGTAGGCCGTTGCCGTCGCCAGATCCTGAGCAAGCCAGGCGAGCGCCAGATTGGCGGTTGCCCCCGTGATTGCCGAGAACAGGAACACCCGGCTCGCGGCGAAACGGTCGGCAAGACCGGAGATCGCGAAGAGCAGGGTCCCCAGGATGAACCCCAACTGTACGGAGGCCGTGAGCGTGCCGATGTCATGTGGCGTTAGGCCCCAATCACGCATCAGGGCATCGCCTACGCCATTGGCGCTGAACCAGAGCGAGGTGCCGAATAATTGGGCGAGGACGATGAGAGGGACGGGGCGGATCATGGGCGGTATCGTAACGGCAAGCCGCTGGCTGCGGCGGTTGAGCATGCCAAAATTTTGCGCCGGACAACGAAAAAACCCCGCACTAGGCGGGGTTTTGCTGTCGACCGGGTTAGGTCCAGATTAGATCTGGACGTTTACCGCGGCCGGACCCTTCTGGCCTTGCTCGACTTCGAAGGTGACGGTCTGGCCTTCAGCCAGCGACTTGAAGCCGCCGCCCTGAATGGCGCTGTGATGGACGAATACGTCCTTGGAGCCGTCTGAAGGAGCGATAAAGCCAAAGCCTTTCTCGTCACTAAACCATTTAACGGTGCCTGTAGCCATGATGGATACCTCTGATGCTATGCATATGCATAAAATTGAATGAAAAACGAGGGGTGCTGAAGGACTGCAAAAGCGTCAGAGAACTGCAAATCGTAGCGGGTCATACAAACTGGATAATTCAATCTGTGGTCCTGCGGGGTTCGAGCCTGGTGCAATTGAGGAGTCCTTAACTGATTCCTCTCGGGGAAACGTTGTTTCGTTTTCCCGGAACGCATTATCCCCCGTTCCGCCCCATAAGCCATAGTTTTTT
Organism: Halothiobacillus sp.; assembly: GCA_016278265.1. Taxonomy (GTDB): domain Bacteria; phylum Pseudomonadota; class Gammaproteobacteria; order Halothiobacillales; family Halothiobacillaceae; genus Guyparkeria. The sequence goes on from JADQCE010000001.1 coordinate 853,419, forward strand.
TAAAAAACATTGGATCCTCACGGCGTTACGATGCTTGCCAACAGAGACGTAGGTGGACGTAGACGTCGTGTTTGCCGACGTACCGGGGATATGAGCACTTTTTTCCGCAGCGGATGTTTTTGCATCGAGTCACCCGAGCGCATCGTTCCCTGGCGTCGAGGTCGCAATTGTTGCCGTTTTGGTGGGCAAGAAGTCGTCTCAGGCGACTTGTCCGAGTGGCTTGGTGTCCCAAATCGGGCGAGATGAGGACGAGATGAAGCTGCCGCCGTTGGTCACATCAAGATGGTGAGACAACAAACGACCACCGGAGCTTCAGTTTGAGCGGGGCTTTGGGGGTTCACGTTCCAGCAAGCGGAAACGCCTCTTCCCACGAGGGTTAGAGCTGGCCTATGCCTGCACCCTCCAGCCAAAACGCATGGTGAGCTGGAGCCGGGTGACGCGACCGACGTCACACGTCAGCGATGGTGTTCTCGGTTCGTATCGTGGCGGACAAGGTGTGGCGCTCGCCGGGCCGGAGCGTGTAACCGTTATCGATGGCGTTCGCGGTCTCCACGCAGAGCATGTCGCGCCAGGCATCATCGGGTATGTCATCAAAACCCAACACCCCGTCAGGTCCGGGGTTCCAGACCACAGTGGTGGCACTCCCCGCCTTGTCGAGATGGATGCGTCGTCGTGGGCCGTTGATTACCGCCTCACCCAGATGATCGAAGTACACCCGGTCGATGGGTGGACGAACTTGCAGTGCGCTCGACTGCCTACCGCGAATGCCGCCTTGCTGCTTGTCCCAGTAGGTCAAGCCTTCCAGGCCGTCGACACGGCTGTCGCAGGCATCGTCAACGTGGAAATAGCTGTGCAGGGCCTCGGAGACGTGCCACTCGTCTTTGCTGCGGTTTTCCGCGGTCAGCTCGATGTGAAGCCGATCGTTCAGGGTGACCGTGAGCGTCAGGCGAAAGGGGTGCGGCCAGATGCGGCGTGTGGTTTCATCATCGCGGATGGTGAGCACGGCGATGGCCTGATCCCCGTCGTGGCTGAGTCGTTCGACTTGCCACGTCTTGTGTCGGACAAAACCGTGGGCACCCAGGCTGGGGTCGGTGGGGTGGGCTCCGAACCAGGGCCAGCACACCGGAACGCCACCGCGAATTGGGCGATTGCCATCCAGTCGGGAGCTCGGGCTCACCCACAGCACCTCGTCACCCGCGGCATCCCGGTAATCGACCACCGTCGCGCCGAGGCAGGCGACGGTAGCCCGTCCGTGGGGAGAGACCAGGTCGATCGTTTCGAGCCCACCGAGGTGGGAAGGGCAGGCAGACGTGAGGGCAGTGGTCATGGGACGGATCTCGCGTGATCGATCAGTTGCTGTTTGAGCCGACCACACGATCGCGCCCCTGTTGCTTGGCCGCGTAAAGTCGCTGATCGACCAGGTACACCGTTTGTTCCGGTGTTGCATCCATTGCCAAAGCGGCTACTCCGAAACTTGCCGTGACATGCCCAGTTTCGGGAAATTCAGTGTCGTGCACCAGTCGGCGCAGTTTCTCGGCCAAGGCCCTTGCGGCGGGTTCATCGGTGTTGGGCGTGATCAGCATGAACTCCTCGCCGCCCCAGCGAGCGAAACTGTCCGCGGCACGGATGTTATCGCTTACCAGGCGAGCGAAGCGCGTCAACACGGCGTCGCCGCAGGGGTGACCGAAATCGTCGTTGATCTGCTTGAAGTGATCGATGTCGATCATGATCAGTGCGGCCGGGTGGCCGTAACGCTGCATCCGTTCGTGCTCGTGGCCGAGGATCTTCTCAAAATGCATCCGGTTGATCAGTCCGGTGAGCATGTCGGTGGTGGCAAGGCGCTTGAGCTCGTTTTCCGCGTTAACACGCTCCGTGATGTCCTTGCCGATGGAGACGTAACCCGTCAACTCGCCGTGCTCGTTCCTGACCGGTGTGATGGTCTCTTCCATGTGAAGTAGTTGGCCGTTCTTCTGCCGGTCGATGAACGTATCCCGGAACACATTGCCCTGGTCGAGGGTGTCCCACATGCGTTGATAGAAGCTGCGGTCATGCAGGCCGGACTGGATAACGTTGGGATTCTTGCCGCGCACCTCCTGGCGGCTATAGCCGGTGTGCTTCTCGAACGCGCTATTGACGTCGAGAATGCGGTTGTCCCGATCGGTGATCACCACGCTGTCACTGCTGGCATCGAGCGCATAAACGAGCATCTGACCGCGCTCGTGTTCGCGTGTCTCCGCCGTCATGTCACGCTGGACCGAGACGAAGTGAGTGATGCCGCCAGCCTCGTCGCGCACCGGCGAAATGCTCCATTCGACGTCGTAGGGCGTGCCGTCCTTGCGATAGTTGACGGTTTGTGCCGAGAAACCGTTGCCCGCCTCCAACGCCGTCCGCAGTCGATCAAGCATCGGCCGGTTGGTGGCCTCGCCCTGGAACAGCCGCGGCGTCTCGCCGAGGACCTCTTCCAGTCGATAGCCGGTCATCGACAGGAAGGCCGGGTTGGCGTAGACGATCTCTGGGCCGGGGCGGTCGAGCTCGGCCGTGGTGATCACCACGGCGTCGAACGACTGTTCCACGGCGGCCTGAAGCAATCTCAAATACTCGAGATCGTGCATGGTGGCGATTAGCTCAGCGTGTAAATGGGAGGCCGGGGCCGAGGGTCATCACAATTGCGGTCGGGGTATCCACGACCAGCCTCGTCGCACTAGTGGTCTAGCGCCCGTCAAGCTTAGGGCTGCTGGGCGGGAATGGCCAATGTCCCAAGCGCGCCCAGACGTCCGGCTGGTGCTCGGCTCGTTGAGGGATTTCATGTCAGTCGTAGCGGATATCGACGATTTCCCAGGCCAGCAGACCCTTGTCTTCCCCGGCGGGCAATCGCACCACGTCACCGGGGCGTCGACCAATCAACTTGCGGGCGACTGGGGAGTCGATGCTGATCCAGCCGCGCGACGGTTCAAGCTCGTCCGGACCGACCAGGCGCAGGGTGCGTTGGAGTGCCTGGCTCTCGCATTCCATCCCGACGTAGGCGGCGAAGTACACCTTGTCGGTGTCGTCGGGGACGCGGTCGACGACCTTGAGGTTCGGCAGGCGCTTTTGCAGGTAGCGGATGCGACGGTCGATCTCGCGCAGCCGCTTCTTGCCGTAGATGTATTCGGCGTTCTCCGACCGATCACCCAGCGCGGCGGCCTCGGAAACCGCTTGGACCACCTCGCGTCGTTCGACGCGCCAAAGCCGATCCAGCTCGGCCTCGAGGGCCAAAAAGCCGGGTCGGGTGATGATCGGCGTGCTCATCGCTCGCCGGCAGCGAGCGTCTTCTGGATGGCGCTGACTGCGTGGGCGAGATCCCGCAGGCGGTTATCCTTGAGCTCACCGCCGGCCGCACCCGGATGACCGCCACCGCCGAAGTAGCGTGCGGAAATCTCACCGGCGTTGACGCCCGGGTTGGCGCGCAGTGACAGGCGGCCATTCCCGCGTATGCCCATCGCCATGTCGATCTGACCGCGCACTTCCATCATGTCCATGATCACGCCGCGCCAGACATCGTGCGGCCAGTTGAAGAATACGCCCGTACGCACGCCTTCGATCTCGAGCACCGGGACGAAATCTTCATCCAGTACCGAGGCCGACAGCATGTGGAACTTGTCGTTGAGCGGCAGGTTCTCGTCGTTGAAGATACGCTTTTCCACCCGCCCCTTGAGGAAGCCCTTGCGCGCGTCGAACAGCTGTCGCTCGAACGCCTCCAGCGTTTCGCCCGACTCGTGGGACCGGAAGAATGCTTCCATCACGTGGAAGCGGTACGCACGCTTCAAGTCCTTGAGTGGCGGGGCAAGGTGATCGTCCTGCATCACGAGACCGATCAGGTAGATCGCCCGGCGGAAATCGTCGTGGTCGCGCAGCCAGCGATCGCCCACGTCGATGAACTCGGCGCGCTGGCGCATCAGCTCACGCTTGGACTCGTCGAGGTGTTCGGCCACCGCCTCGAAGGTCAACAGGCTCGCACAGCGGTCGGTGTCGAGGTAGTACCAGGGATAAGCCTCGGCACAGTCCGCTCCGGTGGCGTGATGGTCGAGCAATTGCAGCTCGACCGGCACCTTCATCTTCGAGATCCGCTTGTCGAGCGCCTTGGCCTGATCCAGCGTCAGGTTGAGGTCGGTGATCAGCAGACCTGCCGGTTCGCCGGCCTTGAGGATGCGAGCGACGATGTCGTCGATGGCGTTGTTGATGTCGCGGTAATCGGCGTTGAAGAAATGGCAGCGCTGATCGGTCTGGTCGACCATGTACTGCGCGCCATAGCCGTCAAGGTCGGTGTGCGAAAGGTGATATAGCCAGCCTTCGGGACGGATGATATTCGGAGTGCTCATGGATGCTCGCTGACAGCGGCCGCCGCAAGGGGCAGCCGTGGATGAATAAGAGTGTTTAAGTTATTGATGGACCGGGGAACTGCAAGTGTTTTCCGGTAGTCGGTGATTGGCAATGGGCTATTGGCGGCGCCAGGTCGTGCCTTGCGGGCCATCCTCGAGGGTGATGCCGTTGTCGAGCAACAGGTCGCGGATGCGATCGGATTCCCCAAAGTTGCGCGAAGCGCGGGCCTCGGCGCGCTGGGCGATCAGCTGGTTGATCTCGGCATCGTCGAGGGTATCTTCGCGCTCGGCTTCGGCACTCCAGTGAAGGAAGGCATCCGGGTCGAGCTGACCCAGATTGAGGATCGCGCCCATGGCGTTGATGGTGGCCGCGTGCGGGGCCGCGGCTTCCTTGTCGGACTCGCCGATCTTGTGCACCAGGCTGAGTTGCTCGTGGATCAGGGCGATGGCCTTGGGGGTGTTGAAGTCGTCGTCCATGGCGTCATGGAAGGCATCCATTACCTCGGCGATGGGCTCGACGTTGGCCGGGACCTTCTTTAGCGCGCTGTACCAGCGCGACAGGCTGGCCTGCGCGGCATCCAGCTGGTGGTCGGAGTAGTTGAGCGGGCTGCGATAGTGGCTCGAAAGGATAAACAGGCGGACCACCTCGGGGTGGTAGCGCTGGGTCACGTCTTCGATGGTAAAGAAGTTGCCCAGCGACTTGGACATCTTCTCGTCGTCGACCCGAACAAAGCCGTTATGCATCCAGTAGTTGACGAAGTGGCAGCCGGTGGCGCATTCGCTCTGCGCGATCTCGTTCTCGTGATGCGGGAACATCAGGTCATGGCCGCCACCGTGGATATCGAAGGTGGTGCCCAGTGCCTCGGTGGACATCGCCGAGCATTCAATGTGCCAGCCCGGCCGGCCCGCGCCGAAGGGCGCCTCCCACGTCGGCTCGTCGGGCTTGGCGTGCTTCCAAAGCACGAAGTCGAGCGGGTCGTCCTTGGCCTCATCGACGGCGACGCGCGACCCGGCGCGCAAATCCTCCGGGTCGCGTCCGGAGAGCGTGCCGTAGCGCGCGAAGGTCGAGACGTCGAAATAGACATCACCATTATCGGCGCGATAGGCATTGCCACGGTCGATCAGCGTCGTGATCATCGCGATCATCTCGTCGACATTCTCGGTCGCGCGTGGTTGCGAGGTCGGCGGCAGGCAACCCAACGCCTCGGCGTCGCGGTGCATCAGCTCGATGAAACGGTTGGTCAGCGATTCGATGGTTTCGGCATTCTCGGCAGCGCGGGCAATGATCTTGTCGTCGATGTCGGTGATGTTTCGGACGTAGTTGACGTCGAAACCGCGCTCCTTGAGGTAGCGCACCACCATGTCGAACACGACCAGCACCCGGGCATGACCGATGTGGCAGCGATCGTAGACCGTCATCCCGCACACGTAGATCCCGACCTGGCCGGGACGGATGGGGGTGAACTCGCGCTTGGCGCGGGCGGCGCTGTCATAGATTGTGAGCATGTTGGCTACGATTCCGGGTCGAAGGTCGTTAGACTGTTCCGCATTGGAAATGACGTATTTCCTGAAAGCGATGCTTTTGGGAAAGGCGGTAGTTTAACGGCCCCGACAGACGAGATAAAACGCATGAGTGACATCAAGAGCAAGATCCGCTTCTCCACGCGACTGGGAGACATCGAGATCGGCCTCTACGACGACAAGGCCCCCAAGACGGTGGAAAACATCCTTGCCTATGTCGACGCAGGCCATTTCGCGGGCACGATCTTCCACCGTGTCATCCCGGGCTTCGTCGTCCAGGGTGGCGGCCTGACGCCGGAAATGGAGCAAAAGCCCACCCGCGCACCGATCGAGAACGAGGCCAACAACGGCCTGAAAAACAAGCGTGGCACGCTGTCGATGGCACGTACCCCCGATCCGAATTCGGCCACCAGCCAGTTCTTCATCAACCTGGCCGACAACGCCTTTCTCGATTTCTCCTCCGAGACTCCGCAGGGTTGGGGCTACGCCGTGTTCGGTGAGGTTGTGAGCGGCATGGACGTGGTCGACAAGATGGCCACGCTGCAGACGGGCTCGCGCTACGGTCACCAGGATGTGCCGGTCGATGACGTGCTGATCGACAAGGCCGAGCGCATCGACTGATCAACTCGACCCGACTGACACCACTCGACTGACCACCCCGACTGACCACCTTGGGAGACGTGCCCGGTCATGGCCGAAACGCTGATCATCGCTGACCTGCACCTGGCGAGGCCAGAGCCCCGCACGCTGGCGCTGCTGGACACCTTTCTCGAACGCGCCGAGCATGCCGAGGCGGTCTATCTGCTCGGTGATCTGTTCGATTACTGGATTGGCGACGACCAGCCGATCGATCCCGAGATTGCCGAGCGACTGGAGCGTTTTGCCGACCTGACCGCCACGGTGTATTTCCAGCCGGGCAATCGGGATTTCCTGGTCGGCCGGCAGCTGCTCGCACGACTTGGCGCCAAGCAATTGCCCGATCAGACCGTGCTCGAGCAGGGTGGGCGTCGCTGGTTGCTCACCCACGGCGACGAGCTCTGCATCGACGATGCGGCTTACCAGGCCATGCGGGCGAAACTGCGTGATCCGGGCTTCGTGCGAGACTTTCTCGCACGGTCCTTGCCCGAGCGCATCGCGATTGCCGAGGACCTGCGCAACAAGAGTCGCACCGCCTCGTCGAGCAAACCCGAGGACATCATGGACGTGAATGTGGCGGCAGTCGACGAGATCCTCGAACGGACCGGCACCGACGGCTTGATCCACGGCCATACCCATCGTCCCGCGGTCCATCGGCTGAGCGACGGTCGCCCGCGGGTGGTGACCGGTGATTGGGGCGAGGCCGGCTGGCTGGTCTCGCTCGAGGGCGACGAACTGGCCCTTGAGCGATTCACGCCGGAGTCAAGCGAGGTCATCGCGACCTGGCCACCGCGCCGGGAGGCGATTGCATGAATTTACCGATGATGCTCACTTGGCTGCGGATCGCCGCCATTCCGTTGATGGTGGTCGTGTTCCTGTTCACCCCGACCGAGTTCGCGCGACCCGCGTCCGCCTGGATCTTCGGTCTGGCCTCGTTGACCGACTTTCTCGATGGCTACCTTGCCCGTCGATGGAACCAGCAATCGGCCTTCGGTGCGTTTCTCGATCCCGTGGCGGACAAGCTGATTGTGGCTGTGGCGCTAGTCCTCCTGGTGTTCAGCGATGGCGATCTGCCGATCGTTATTGCCACGGCCGTGATCATCGGCCGTGAAGTCTTCGTCTCGGCCCTGCGCGAGTGGATGGCGAGCCGCGGTATCAGTGCGGCGGTCAAGGTGTCGTCCCTGGGCAAGCTCAAGACGACGGCACAGATGTTCGCGATCCTGTTTCTGCTCTATTACTTCCCGCTGTTCGGCGTGATCGACGTCTATCTCATCGGCTATTGGTTATTGATGATCGCCGCCCTCCTGACATTCGTTTCCGGCGCCCAGTACGCGCAAGCAGCCGTCGCGGCCGTTGCCCGTGCCGAGGCCGAAGGGCCGGAGCACTGACGTTGGCATGAGGCGCTTCCTGCGTGGATTGACTCGAGGAGTTCGGCTGCTGGTCTATTTTGTCGCGGGCCTTTGGTTAACCCGCCGATTTGCCCGACTGGACGAAGCGGTTCGCTTTGAGCAGGCCAGGGCGTGGCTGGAGGGCGCATCCCGGGTGCTTGGGGTGCGCGTTCGCGTACAGGGCTTGGACCGGCTGTCCGACTTGCCGCCCGGTGGCAGCCTATGGCTCCCCAATCACGTCAGCTGGCTCGATATTCCATTGCTGGGCGGGCTCTGTGGCGGGGCGGTATTTGTTGCCAAGAGCGAGATTCGTCGCTGGCCCGTGATTGGTCGGCTGGCAAGGCTCAGCGGCACGGAATTCATCGAGCGTGGTCGGGGGAGTGAGGCGGCCACCGAGGCGGTGGCAAGGGGTCTCGAGCACGGTCGTCAGATGCTGGTGTTTGCCGAAGGCACGACCACTGATGGTCATATGGTGCGACGCTTTCACGCCCGTTTGCTTGGTCCGGCCGTCCAGATGGAACGCCCGGTGGTGCCGATTGCCCTGCGTTACTACGACTCGCAGGGTAAGCGCACGACCGCGCCGGCATTCATCGGCAAGGAAAGCCTGTGGCCGTCATTGTGGCGGGTGCTTTCCTCGAAGGGACTCGAGGCACGCATCGACGTGCTCGAACCGATCTATCCGACATCAGACGACAATCGCAGCGAAATTGCACGGCGTGCCCACCATGCCGTCGCCGCCCGGATCGCCACGCAAGACTATCCAGACCCCGACTGAATGTCGGGTGACATGACGAGATCGATCGTTGTTGCTTTCTGGGCGATGTCTGGTCGGCGCTAACCTTCCGTCAGTTACCCATCACCCCACGCATCAGCTGCTGCAGATCCAGCGGCTTGCTCGGCATGGCAAACCGGGCATCGGGTTGAGGGGTGTCCGAAATGGACTCGAGGCGAAAGTCGTCACCAAAGCGCAGCACCGCGAGTCCGCGACGGTTGAGCTCCTGTTCTGCGCCCTCATGACCACTCACACCGGTTCCACTGGCAATTGCTCGGGTCATGCCGCCCAGCAGGGCATCCTGCATTTCCCTGACCAGAGGGTCGTCGGTCAGTATCGCCTCGTCGAAGCGGGCTTTGCCTGCACTGTCGACCCAACTCACCCGGTAGCGCTCGCCGTCGACGCCGGCAACCGTCTCGCGTTGCCCGGTCGCCTCCAGTGACGTGATCTGACTGGGAACCACGGCGTCTGGTCCGAGCCGCGCCAAGGCGTTGTGCTGCCCAAGTAGCGCCGCCAACTGGTCGAGATCCATGGTTACCGGGTGACCGGCGACCTTCGCCACGCCCCAGGCCTTGCCGTCGATAGCCAGCACGTGGGCGGTTTCGTTGGGCGTATCCAGGCGGCTTCGTTCGGGTGTTTGCCAACTGAACGTCAGCGACGGCACGGACCGGTCGGCGGTCTGGAAACGGGCCTGACCCTCGGCGAGGGCCGCCGACGCGAGGGTGGTGCCCAAGCCGACGGAAAGGCCCACGCGCAGTATCGAGCAGATCAATGATTTCAAACGTGGCTCCCGGGTATGGCAATGGTCTTGGGTTGGTTCGACCGTTTCCATGGGTGGGAATTCCCCGCCGCGTTCCGGTGGTATCTATCGCACCCAGGCCGGGATGAGGCGGGTAAAGGCGATCAGGCCGACGAGCTCGATCAGCGATTGCAGGATGATCACGGTCACCACCGGTTGCAGGGAGGCCGGCAAGGCCAGCGCAATCGGCAAGATCATGAAGGAGTTTCGACTGGCGGCACTGAAGGCGATGGTGCGACGGGCGGCGGCGGGCAGGCCGCCCATTCGCCCGGCCGCGTCGGCGATCCAGGGGGCGAGCAGAAGATAAAGCACGAACACCAGGGCGACCGACCATAGCGTGCCAAGTTCTGCGACCACCTGCGGTGCGTGCGACAGCATGATGGCAAAAAGGACGACAGCGAGCAGCGGTACGGGCAGCCATGCCATGGTCTCCGTCCAGCGTTGCAGCGCACCGTACCGTCGTCCGCCGAGGTCGGTCAGCCAGGCTGCGATCAACGGGAGCAGGATGATCAGCACGAACGCCATGATCATCGATGCGGGTTGCCACTGGGTCCAGAGGTCACCGGCGGTAAACAACCATAGGTAAAGAGGCAACAACAGGATCTGGACGATCAGGAGGATCGGGGTGGCGGCGAGCGCGCGCGGCACGTCCGCCCGGCCCAGTTGGGAGAAGGTCACGAACCAGTCGGTGCATGGGACCAGCAGGACCAGGAACACCCCCAAGGCAAGGACGGGATCGTCCACGAACAGACATGTCAGCAGCCAGACAAGGGCGGGCGCCAGCAGGAAATTGACCACCAATATCACCGCGAGAAAGCGCCGATCTGCCAATGCCGCGCCCATGGCGCCCAGGTGCGTTTGGGTGAAAGTCACGTAAAGCAGGGCGCCGAGAAGGGGCCAGATAAGCCACTCTAGCCACCCTTCGCTTGGCGGTGCGATCAGACCGATCGCAAGTCCTACCGAGATCGCCAACAGGTAGACCACCACCTGATACTTCTCGAGCGTGAGTCGGGGGTTAATGGGCAACTCAGCGTCTTGACGCGCGGAGAAGTCGCTCGATACCCACGACGACGAGATATATCACGCAGGCCGTGGCGATGATGGCCGGCCCCGAGCCGAGATTGAACCAGTAACTTGCGTACAGGCCCGCCAGGCAGAACAACAAGCTGAAGGCGGCCGAGAGTACCATCATGCCGCCCAGCGTGCGGGTGTAGCGCTGGGCCAGATAGGGCGGCAGGGTCAGCAGCGCGATCACCAGTAGCAGGCCGACGACCTGGATCATCATGACCACCGTCTCGGCTACCAATAGCAGCAGCATGAAATACAGCCCCGTAACTGGAATGCCGCGGGTGCGCGCGTAGACGGGATCGAAGGAAAACGAGAGCAGGTCGCGGTAGAAATAGAGCGCCAGTCCCAGGATGACGGCATCGATGCCAGCCATCAGCCAGAGATCGACGGTGGCGACGGTGAGAATCGAGCCGAACAGGTAGGTCATTAGCCCGGCCTGGTAGCCCGGCGTGAGTTCGACCAGGATCAGGCCGAACGCCATGCCCGCGGCCCAGATCACCCCGATCAACGTGTCGGTACGTTCTCGCCGCCGCCGGGTGAGCGCCCCGAGCAAGAGTGCTGCGCCCGCGGTGAACAGGCCGGTGACCGGCAGTACCGGCAGGCCGAGGAAGATGGCGGTACCCACTCCGCCATAGGCGGTATGGGCGATGCCGCCGGTCATGAATACCAGCCGATTGACTACCACGAGCGCTCCGACGATGCCGGCCGCAATGCTGACCAGCAACGCGGCGATCAGCGCATGCTGGACGAAGCCGTGTCCGAGCAGGTCCATCAGGCTCATTGCGGACCCCTGTCCTGAGCGGCGTGTGCGTGTTGGGAGGGCAGGTGCGCGTTGAGGGCGGCATGTCCCATCGGGCAGTCCGCACCGTGCTGGCCGTACATCAGGCCCAGCATTTCCTCGGTGATGGCCGGCCCCTCGCCACTGACCAGCCAGCGATTGACCGCGATCACCTGCGAGACGGCCTGCCGGGTAATGCCGAGATCATGGCTGACCATCACCCGGGTGAGCGTGCCGCCGAGGTCTTCAAGGGTCTCGTGGATGCAGGCGCGCCCGTAGGGATCGATGTTGGAAAAGGGCTCGTCGAGCAGCAATAGCTCCGGTTCGGTGATCAGGGCGCGCGCGATCAACACGCGTTGCCGTTGCCCACCGGAGAGCGATCCGAATGGACGTTGCGCCAGTTCCTGGATCCCGGTGCGCTCCAGCGCCTGCCGGGCGCATTCCCGCTCGTCGGCGTGAAAACCGGGCCCGTGGCGGCGGCCGTGCGGCAGCCCCATCAGGACCACCTGTTCCACGGTGGCGGGGAACCCCGGCGCGAGGTTGCCGTGCTGCGGCACGTAACCGATTCGTTCCGGATGCCGGCCGGGCTTGTCGCCGAAAACGCGTACCGAGCCGGCATCCGGCCGGTAAAGGCCGAGTATCAGATGAAGAAGGGTCGTCTTGCCGCCACCGTTGGGCCCCACGATCACGGTGAACGCGCCGTGCGGGATCACCAGATCGATCGCCTCGAGGATGGGCTCGCGTTCGAAACGGAAACTCACGTTTTCCAGGACGATCGCGGCGGAATCAGGATCGGATGCCGTCATGGAGAGGATCAGTGCTCGTCTTCGTGGTTGGTATCGGTCGCCGGCGTTGACGGTTCGAGCGCCTCGGCAAGCGTTGCGGCAATCGCCCGCATGCCCGCGGGCCAGTCGCGTGCCAGGGGGTCGAGTGTCAGCACCTCGCCGTCGATCTCGCGGGCAATGGTACGGGCCGCCCCCTGGGCGAACTGGGGTTCGATGAAGATTACCCGAATGTGATGGTCGCGCGCCTGCTCGATGATGCGCGCCAGTTCCCTCGGGGCGGGTTCCTTGCCCTCGACCTCGATCGGCATCTGCTCAAGCCCGTAACTCGCGCCGAAATAGCCGAAGGCTGGATGGAACACCAGGAACCGCCGCGTCGCCGGATCCATGCCGGTCAGGGCATCGAGAATAGCGCTGTCCAGGGTGTTGATCTGCTCGGCGAGTCGGCGAAAACCACGATGGAAGTCGGCGGCCCGCTCTGGCACGGCCTCGATCAACGCATCACGAATCGTCTCGGCTTGCAGCCGCACCAAGGGCGGGGATAGCCAGACGTGAGGATCACGGGCCGCGTCATCGGGGGCCGCATCGTGGTCGTTTTCGCCATGATCGTGTCCCGCGTGGGCGATCATCGCCCGTCGCTGGATGGTTGCCACGGTGTCGATGACGCTCATCTCTGGGTTGGCCGATCGAAAGCGCGGCAGCCAACCCTTCTCGAAGGGCACTCCGATGGAGAAATACAGTTCGGCACGCGACAGTGCCGCCATCTGTCGTGGCGTCGGCTCGTAGGTGACCGGCTCGGCGTTGGCCGGGACCATGACCTGCACGTCGACATGCTCACCGCCGATGGTCTCGACGAAATACGCCTGCGGCGGGATCGAGACGGCCACGTCCAGGGTGGCCGCGCGCGCATTCAGGGCCAAGATCATGAGGACCATGCCGGCGAGGGCGAGACCCGTGGCGCCGAGTCGAGGCGCCAACAGGCGAGGAAGCGGCGAACGGTCGAGGATCATGGGGCGGCTCTCCCGGGGGAATCGGTGCTAGGGCAAAACGTTATTGTATAACACCAAGGCTAGGGTAGGTGCCAGTCCTGGTGCTGACCGACCGAGTTTCATGCCCGCCGCATCGGCCATCGTCCGCGCCAGAACAGTCGCCGATGCAGGTTGGCCAGTCGCGTCGTCAACAGGGCTGACTGGCGTCGACTCGGTGAGCGCGCGTAGCGGGTCGCTTCCAGCAACTGACCGACTCGACGCAGATCTTCGGTGGCAAAGGGCAGGGCCACTGCCGCACGGCGCAGTAGCGCGCGCTCGGATTCCGGGTTGTCACGGTGAATGCCCAGTCGCGCCAGGTCATCCTGGAGTCGCATCCAGAGGTATTCGGCCTCGCTGCCTGCCTGCCGTCGGCGTTCACGACGCGCGATAAGTACGAGCAGCCCCCACCAGGTCAGCACCGCCACACCCAATGCCCACAGCGCCGCCCAGACGGGATGATTCATCGCTAGCCCCAGTTTGCCGAGCCATTCGTGCTGCAGCCGTCCGTCATAGCCGAGCACGTACTGGTTCCAGCGATTGTCCATCTGTTCGGCCAGTAATCGCATCTGTCGGCCGAACGACCCCTCCGCCCGGCGAACGGTGGCCGGCAGGTTGGCATCGTCGGCCATCGAGCGGGCAATGCCCTCCTGGATGCGTTCGGGCGCGACCGCCGCGGTGGGATCGACACGTTGCCAGCCATCGTCTGCGGTCCACACCTCGGCCCAGGCATGCGCATCGGACTGGCGCACCACCAGGTAGTCGCCGTTGAATTCACCGCCCTGATAGCCGGTCACCACCCGGGCCGGCACGTCGGCGGCACGCATGAGGCGGACGAACGCATCGGCGTAGTCCGCGCAGTAACCCCGTTGTGTCTCGAACAGGAAGGTGTCGGCCCGATCCGCGCCCTCCCGTCGCCCGGGGGAGCGGCTGTACTCGAAGTTCTGTTCGCGGAAATAGCTGAGGGCCAGCTCGATACGTTCAGCCGGTGGTCGATCGCGCCAGTCTTGGGCCAGATCGGCGAGCAAGGGGTTGAGTCCGCCCAGCGCGAGGTACTGTTGTCGCCGAAAGCGCGGCAGGCCACCGACGTCGAGTCGGTAGTCGAGTGCCGAGGTCAGTTGGTATCGCAGTCGATCGTCGATCGGGCGTTCGCGTTGGACGACAAGATTGCCGTCGACCCGGCTTCCGGCCGGTGTGTCGATGGCGGCGGCAAGGCTGGGCAATTGACGGGCGTCTGTCGGCTCCAAGGTGATCTCGTAGGTTACTCGCGAGTCGTCCAGTGTTTCCAGCCGCGGCGTACCGGCCACCGGATCGGCAATCCAGCTCTCCGGGTCGTCCTCGGCAAAACCGCTCATCACGAACACGCGCCAGTAGCGCTGTTCGGGAGGAATCGGTGAGCCGTCGAAACGTACCCGGAACGCAGGGCTCGGATCTTCGGCGAGTTCGTCGAATTGCCCCGGGCGCATTTGTTCGGACAGTCCGGTCTGCGCCTGACCACCCGGCTGTTCAACGCCCCAAAGGGCACCCGGTGGGCGGGGGAACAGGGCAAAGAGGATCAGGGTGAATGGCAGGCCGAGCAGCAGCAGGCGCCCGGCCTCCCGCAGGCGTTGTCCGAGGTGGTGTGCCGTCGGTGCGGTCGGCTGGCTGATTCCCATCCAGGCACCCACCAGCAGCCAGAACAGGACCATGACCAGGGCGAAAATAACGATCGCCTGATCGAACAACAGCACGCTGATTAGCAGGAAGAACGCCAGCAGCAGCACGCCGTACTGGTCGCGGGTCTCGTGGGTTTCCAGCAACTTGAAGCCGGCGGCGACGACCAGCAGGGCCACCCCGGCATCCCGGCCCCACAGCGCATGGAAATGCAGGGCGACCACCGCGGTGCTGGCCGTGGCAAGGAGCAGCAACAACCAGCGGGGCGGCAAGGGAAAGCCGCTGACCTCATGTACACGCCGCCAGGTGAATGCGGCGATGACGATCGGCAGCACCGCCCAGGGCAGGTGGGGCAGCAATAGCCCGACCGAGCCGACCAGCACCAGCCAGAGCAACGGATCGAGTCGTGCCACTGCCATCAGTACGGATCCCCAGGGGCCACGTGGTCGAATCCCTGGTCATCGCGCTGACGGCCGAAACGGGCCAATCGCTGCAGGGCGGTCTGGTATCGCTGGGCGGGGTTCGTGGTGGCCGATGCGTCCAGGTCATCCTCGCCAGGCAGGCGCAGCACCCAGGGCCGTTGCGCGCGTTTGAGGTCCATCAGGCGTTCGGTCATAGCCGAAAGGCGCGTTTCGCGTGGCCCGACGAATGCCTCGTAGTCGACGAGTTCGGGATCGGGCCGTTCGCTGTCCGCCTCCGGGTGACGGGTCAGCAGTTGGCCCGTTTTGGCGTAGTGACGGAAGACGACATGGCGGATCGGATCGCCGGGGTGATAGCTGCGCAGGCGCGTCGGGTCGCCCTCCAGGCTCGCCTGGTCGCCCGGGTCGTCGCTTTCTGTCCGTTGGCCCTGGTCGATCCCTTCGATCGGGGCGGGATGAACCCACTGACCGATCCCCGGAGAGAACCGCCGCCGGACCGTCCAGAGCCCGAGCGGATAGGGCGTCTCGAGGGTGATTTCCGGGAGAGGCAAATAGCCGCGCGGTTCGCCGGGCAGGGTCATCGAGGCGATCGTGGAACCCGGCGGGGAAAGGGCGGTATGTTCGACGGTTTCCTCGAGGCCGGCATCGACCCGCAGCGGCGGCACGGTCGCGTGGCTGGTGAACTCGATGGAGACCGTGCCGGCCTCCCCGGCGGCACGCATGCCGGGCGGAATAACACGGACTCGCACCGCGGACAGGGCGCGCCAGCCCTGCCAGGCGCTGTTGATCATCAGGGCGATCATCATGAAGGCGATCAGGAAGATGAGGTTGTTGCCGTAGTTGATCGCCGCGAGCAGCATGGCCACCGTGATGATCGCCAGGCCCAGGCCGAATCGGCGCGGACGGATCTGCAGGGGTGAGAGCGTCTGCTGGGGCACAGTGGAACCTCTGCACGTTTCGATGGTGCCTCTGCGGGACCGAGGGTGGGGCTACGGTGTCGGCACGCGCTCCAGCAACAGATCGGCCGCATCGCGTCCGTCGTGCCCGTCCATCCCGACCCGGTGGTTGACCAGGTCCGGCAACACCGCCTGCACGTCATCGGGCAGGACGTGATCTCGCTGGTCGATCAGGGCCCAGGCCCGGGCGAGACTCAGCAACGTCAAACCGGCACGTGGTGAGAGCCCCACGCGGAACTCGGGCGCCTCGCGGCTGGCGGCCAACAGTGACTGCACGTAGCCGGCAATCCGCGTGGCGACGTGCACGCGCGCCGCCTCCGCTCGCAGTCGCTGCAGCCCCTCGGCATCGACGATCGGTTCGACCTCGGCAAGGTGTGCCCGTCCACCGCCGGAAAGCAACATTTCGCGTTCGGTGTCTGCATCCGGGTAGCCCAGACGAATCACCATGGCGAAGCGATCGAGTTGCGATTCGGGCAGGGGATAGGTGCCGGCCTGGTCGAGCGGGTTCTGGGTGGCAATCACAAAGAAGACCGCCGGCAACGGGTAGCGCTTGCCGTCGACCGAGACCTGGCGTTCTTCCATGGCCTCGAGCAACGCGCTCTGCACCTTGGGCGGGGCGCGGTTGATCTCGTCGGCCAGCAGCATCTGGGTGAAGACCGGCCCGGGCATGAAACGAAAACCCGAGGGGGCACCCGTGCCGCCGGGCTGGAAGATCGAACTGCCCACCACGTCGGCCGGCAGCATGTCGGCGGTGAACTGCAGGCGCGTGAACGACAGGCCGAGCACCTTGGCGAGGGTGTGGGCGAGGGTTGTCTTGCCCAGCCCCGGCAGGTCCTCGATCAACAGGTGACCGCCGGCGAGGATGCAGGTCAGCGCCTTGCGAATCGCCGGGCGCTGGCCGACAACGACCGAGCCGGTGCGATCGATGATGCTCGGGCAGATGGTGGCATCCATGCGTGTCCAGTGCTCCTCGTTCAGTTGCGTCGATCCAGTTTTGCCTGATAGGCGCGCCGGTAGGCGTCGATTAGCGCGGCATGTCGCGGTTCGTTGCGAAACCCCGCCTCCAGCCCCGTCAGCGGGTGATAGCCCCATTGCCCGGCCAGTACCTGACCGGCCTGATTGACCAGGTCACCCGGGAACAGGGCGGCAAGCGATTGGCGGGTCGCTTGCGCCGTCAGGCCCGCCTCCTGTTGCAGTTGCCACAGCACCTGGGCGGCACGGTAGCGCTGCTGTCGTTGTTCAGGCAGCGGCGGGACACTGGCCAGCCAGTCGATATCCATGCCGATGTCCTCGGGTTCCCGTGGGCTGACCGAGTCGGCGTGCAGGCGGGCGAGCACCTCGATTTCGCCGATCCGCGTGCCGGCCCAGATCGATTCCGGTCCGGCGCATAGGCCGATCACGTCGGTCACCGGGGTGAGCGGATCAAGGGCGAGATCGGCGATCGTCTCGGCAAAGTCCCCGCTTTCCTCGGGGGTGAGTCGGTCGAGCCGCTGGAAGTAGGGCAACAGCCTCAGGCCAAGGTTGTTGTTGCGCTCGATCAACTCCTCGACCGGGTAGATCTCGGAGACATCCGGCACCAGGATTCGGCAGGCCGGCAGGCCCAGGTGCCCGAAATCGGCGATGTAGACGTCGTGGCCCAGCTCGTGGAACGTGGCGACCAGTGCCTTTTCGTATTCGACGTTCTGCTCGTGGCGGGTCATGTCGGCGACGTCGGCGGCATCCATGCCCCAGGGGGTGAACGGATAGTCCGGCTCGTCGCGCAGCATCTGCCAGGGCAGGATGCCGGAGGAGTCGATGAAGTGCAGCTCGATGTTGTCGGGATCGGCGGCGAGCTCCTGGTCGGCCGTCGGTGCCGGGAAGGCGTGCAGGTCATCGAGATCGCGGCCCTGGACCAGCTCGGTCAGCGTGCGCTCGAGCGCGACGTCGAAGCGCGGGTGGGCGCCGAAGGACGCGAACACGCCACCGGTCTGCGGGTCGTAGAGCAATACGCAGATCACCGGGAAACGCCCGCCCAGCGAGGCGTCGAAGGCACGCGCCGCGAAACCCGACTCGTTCAACGCCTCGAGGGAGGCAAGGCTGGCCGGGAAGCGTTCCATGACCTCCGTCGGGATCTCCGGCAGGGCGATGCCCTCGACGATGATCTGCTCCTTGACCGAACGCTCGAAGACTTCCGAAAGGCCCTGGGTATGGGTTTCGGCCAGCGTGTTGCCCGCTGAGAGCCCGTTGGAGACGTAGAGGTTGCCGACGACATTGACCGGGAAGTAGATCGTGGCCCCGTCGCGCTGGCGTACGAACGGCAGGGCGCAGATCCGATCGGTCTCGCCGCTGTTGAGATCCGCCCAGTCGGCGGTGGACTCGAGGGTGTCGCCCCCGTAGAAGCTCCACAGTCGGTCGTCGAGCAACCCGTCAGGGCGTTCGCCCGGGCGGTCGAGGGTGAACCACCGCTCGGCGGGATCGTGCAGGGTGCCGCCATCGACGCTGGCAAGCTCGCGATGCCAGTGGAAGTCGGCAAAAAAGTATTGCGAGGCCAGTCGTTCGACGAACTCGCCCAGCGCGGAGGCCAATGCCGCCTCGCGGGTCGCCCCTTTGCCGTTGGTGAAGAGTGCCGGGCATCCTCGATCCTTGATGTGCACCGACCAGCAGTTGGGCAGCGGGTTGCGCCACAGGCTGGGCTCGATGTCGAAGCCGAGTTCGGTCAGTCGGTCCTGGACGCGGGCGATGGTGTCTTCGAGCGGCGCTTCCTTGCCGGGGATCAGGGTTTCAGTCATTCGGGGATCTTGTCTAGGCGAGCATGGAAAAGAGGTCGGAGGAAGTCAGAAAAGCACCAGCAGGCTCACCCGCCGCAGCTCGGAGGCGAGCACGGTGTAGGTGCGCAGGGCCGCCGACGTGTCCATGTACTCGATGCCCACCCCCCGGCGCATCAGGGCGGCCGACAGGGCAGGCGGGCCCATGCGGGTACGACTGCCGGTGCCGATGATGATCACTTCCGGGTCGTCGCGCAGCAGCAGCGATTCACCCTGTTCCGACAGGGCGTCCAGATCGGCAACCGACACGTCGGCATCCAGTGACTCGGGCGTCAGCAGAAAGGTCTGCCGAAGCTCCTGGTCGTTGACGGTCACATGGGAATCGGAGAAGTCGCGGATCACGAATCGGAGACCGCGATCGTCCTGGGTCAGGCGCATGGCGTTGTTACGTCGGCGTGGGTGTCGGGCTAGCGTAAAGGCTCGTTGGCTCTAGCGCTACTCCCTATCGTCACGCCCGGAGGTGCCCAGACGCTGGACCAGTCGCCGTTGCAGATTGCCAGAGCGGCGGGTGACGCTTGTCACCGCGCTTTTCAGCACGGCCCGGGCCTGTGGATCGGGCTCGTCGCCTGCTCGAATCGGCGAGATCAGGGTGAAGCGTTGTTTCGCGCGAGTGATGGCCGTGTAGAGCAGTTCGCGGGTGAGAATCGGGTTGCTGCGTTCGGGCATGACCATGGCCACCCGAGTGAATTCCGAGCCCTGGGACTTGTGAACGGTCAGGGCAAATGCCGTCTCGACCTCGGACAGGCGCGTGGGGCTGACCCAGTGGAAGCGACGTCCGGGCCGGCCGGTGGCCTGGACGGTAGCGGGTTCGGCCGGAAACACGACGCGCAGGCCGACGTCCCCGTTTTCCAGGCGGGTCGGCAGTGTCAGCCCCATGTCGCCATTGGCGAGATTCAACTGTGCATCATTGCGGGTCACGATCACCGGACGCCCCGGGTACCAGGCGGTCGATCGCCCGATCCGCTCGTCGGCGGGCAACAGGCCCTCTCGCGACAACCAGTCCTGGACCCGGGCGTTGAGTCCCTCGACCCCGGACGAGCCGCGGCGCAGCGCACAGAGAAGCTGGAAGTCGTTATGGCGTCGGAACAGCTCGACCACCATCACCTCGTCCCGGGTTGAGTCCGGGTCGAAGCCCTCTGGTCGCGCGGTAATCATCGACAGCCAAGGGCGCAACTCTTCGACCATCCGTGAAACGAATCGATCGGAGTGGTTCGTGCCGGGCCGGTCGAGCAACCAGTCGACCTCGCTGGAAGCCTGATCCTCATCGGGAGCCCCCAGTACATCGGTCGCCCCGGCGAGATCACCCCGGTTCACCGCACGCGCCAGGGCGCCGATCGCGCTGTCGCCGGAGAAGCGATGCGAGACGCGGAGCGTGGCGATGTGTGCCTGGACTGGATCGGCCTGGATCGGATCGGTCTGGTCCGCATGCGCCGCGTCGTCCGAGGTCTGGTTCGGGACCGACTGGCCGCTGGCCGCCTGGAGGTAGTCACGCAGTGCGGCGGGGTAATCCGCGCTATCGGCGTATCGGCAAAGCTCGCCGAGCACGGCGCCGGCCTCGACCGAGGCGAGCTGATCCTTGTCACCCAGCATGACCAGGCGACAACGCGCGGGCAGGGCCTCGACCAGTTGTCCCATCAACTCCATGCCCACCATCGATGCCTCGTCGACCACGACGATGTCGAGATCGAGCGGGTTGTCCCGGTGATGCCGGGGTTTTTCCGCCAGTGGACGGGTGCCGATCAAGCGGTGGATGGTCTGCACCTCATCGGGCAGGTGAGCTGCCACGGCCGGCCAGTGCTGCGCGTCAAAGCCGTCGGCGTGGATCGCGGCGATTTCGCGCACCTTCTCGCCGATGGACTCGGCCAAACGCGCGGCGGCCTTGCCGGTCGGTGCGCACAGGGCAATCCTCGGCAGTGACGAGCCGTCTTCGCGGCCCAGGTGCAGCGAGGTCAGCGTGGCCAGCAGCCGCACCACCGTGGTGGTCTTGCCCGTGCCCGGTCCGCCGGTGATGATCGAGAACGGCTGGCGTGCCGCCAGTGCACAGGCAACCTTTTGCCAGTCGGTCGCATCGGTATCGTTGCTGCCGGGATAGAGGGCGTCGAGTACCGGGCGCATGCCTTGTGGGGAGGGCTGATCCACCGCGCCACGTTTGGCGAGCCCTTCGGCCACGCGGCCTTCCACCTGCCAGTATCGATGCAGGTAGAGCTGTGGCCGATCGGCTTGAACCAGTACCAAGGGCTTTCCCTCGTGGTCCTCATCCGCCTCCTGCCATTGCAGGGTGCGCACCGCCGGATGCTCGGCCAATACCTGTTGCCAATCGGCCAGCTCGATGCCGGCAAGCACGGCGGCCGGGGTGTCGGTCTCACGGCGGGCTTTCCCCGTGGGCTCCGCCGGTGGCATGCGGAGCGTGAAATCGGGGTTTTCCCTCACCGCCGCCAGATCGAGGCAGACATGGCCGCTGCCCCCCTGGTGGCTGGCCAGTACGGCGGCAAGCTGGGCCAACGGTGCGGCCTCGGGCGCGCGATGGGCGAGGAAATCGGCGACCGCGCGGTCGATAGGTCGCAACCAACCGGCGGCGACCCAGCGATCGAGTAGGGCGCGCAGCGAGGCGTGATCGGCCAGGGCAGGGTGTTGGCTCATGCCACGGCCTCCTCGTTACCGGTAAAGAGCGTATCAAGCGCCTCGATCAGTTCCCGGGGCGGGCGACAGGTATAGACGCCCGCATTGTTGGGCGCTTCGGTGGCCGACCGGATACCCCGGAGGAAGACGTAGGCGGCACCACCGACATGGCGGTCGTAGTCGTAATCTGGCAAGCGGTCGGACAAATGCCGATGCAGGGCAACGAGATAGAGCACGAACTGCAGGTCGTAACGCGACGCAAGGACGGCGTCTTCCAGTGCCTCGGGGGTATAGGCCTCCAGGTCAGGTCCCAGCCAGTTGGATTTCCAGTCGATCAGGTAATAGCGCCCCTCATGCTCGACGGTCAGGTCGATGAAACCCTTGAGCATGCCGTTGATGGCCTGACCGGAGAGCGAGGGTCGAGCCCGGCCCGGGGCGACGTGTTCCCGCACCAGGCGATCGAGCCGACCGAGATCCGCCGTTTCCACCGCGAACCAGAATTCCATTTCCGCCTGGTAACGCGACTGCCCTCCGAGTGCCAGTTGTTGGCCGTCGCCGGGCATCTGCCAACGTGTCGTGAGCAGGGTGTCGAGTAAGGCGGCGATCACCTCGACCTGCTCGTCGTCGAGTGCCCGCAGTCCGGGATGGGTGGTTTGCGCCAGCAACCGGCGCACCTTCTCGGGGCGCCCGGCGCACTGGGTGAAGCCCTCGTCGGCAATCGCCTCGATCAGGTCATGCAGCAAGGTGCCGATCTGCGCACCACGCGGCAGGGCATGAATGCCTTCCGGCGTGGGTGCGGGCCGGGATGCCGGCGCGGTGTCGACCCAGGCGTTATCAGGAACAGTTTGCGTCTCGAGGCGGACTTCGTCGCGCGCAGCCTCCGGGGCGGGCAGCGGGGTGGCGTGTCCGATCGAGGCGGTGAGCGCGGAGAAGCTCGAGATCCACCACGGCTCGAAGGCGCCGAAATGCGGCTGGCGTGGCCGGATCAGTTCCGGCTCCGGTGGCGGGGTGAAACGGTGGATGCCCGGATCACGGGGTTCGGGCAAGGCTTCGATCTGGATGGCCGGATGCTCGGCCCACTGAGCCAGCCGGTCGAGATAGGCCGGGCGTTCACAGGTGTCATCCGGCTGGAAACCGAGAAACTGACCGAAGGCACTCTTGCCGGGATTGAATGCCTTGGCGTTGCCGAACTTGACCGGCCCGGCCCCGAGCACACAGGCGTGCTCAGCCCGGGTCATTGCGACGTAGAACAGGCGGATGTATTCGGCAATCGATTCCTGCGCCGCGCATTCTGTCGCCTCTTTGTCGGGCGCCAGTTGCCAGACTGTCCCGTCGTCTCGATGGCGCCGCGTCGGCTCGCCGGACTTGGGCTTCTCGGTGCCCAGCAGGGCGATGAACGGCAGGAAGACGACCGGATACTGAAGGCCCTTGGACCCATGGATGGTCACGATACGCACCATGGCGCTGTCCTGCTCCAGGCGGATCTCCTGCTCGGACGCGCCCTCGGTCACGGCCAGGTGCAGCCGATGGATCAGGGCCGTCTCGCCGTCGACGTCCTGATCCGTCTGTTGCAGCCATTCGGCCAGATGCAGCAGGTTGGTCAACCGTCGTTCACCGCGGCGATTCTGGCGTTCGTCCGCCTCCAGCAGTCGGGCGGGGATGGAGAAATGGTGCAACAGGCCCATGACCGCGGCGAGCACCCCTTGCGATTGCCATGTCTGGTGCCATTCGTGAAACCGCTGGCAGATGGCGTCAAAGCGCGTTTCGTCGCGAAGGTATGCTTCCAGCTCGTCCAACGGCAAGGCCATGCTGGCCGTGGCGACTGCCTGGCGAATGCGATCGCTTCGGGACGGCTCGGCCAATGCCTCCAGCCAGATCAGCACGTCGGCGGCCTCGTCCGAGTCGAACACCGATGAGCGCTCGGAGAGGAACACCGCCGGCACGCCGAAATCCGCCAGCGCCCGGCGGATCAACTTGCCTTCGTCCTGCTTTCTGACCAGCACCGCAATATCGCGGGGCACGATGCCCTGACGCGGTCCCGCATCGGTTTCGAAACCGCAGGTACCGGCCTGACCGGCGTTGAGCATCGCGGCGATCTCGCCGGCCGCGCGAACCGCCAGTTCCTCGCGAAAGAGCCCACTGGTCCATTGTTCGTCGGGCGGCGACATCCACAGGGTCAGTGCCGGCACCTCCCCGTCACGACGCTCGTCGACCAGGCGGCTATCGCGTCCCTTGGCCTGGACCGGCTCGAAGGGCAGCGGCGATCGCCCGTTCTCGCCCTCGTCTTCGCCTTGGGCCGGGAAGCGAAAGGCCCCGTCGGGATGTTGGTCGGCGATGGAAAACAGGTGGTTGACGGCCCCGACCAAGGCCTCGGTCGAGCGGAAGTTGCAAGGCAGGCTGGCGTGCCGTCCCTGTGTCGCTTGACGGGCAGTGAGGTAGCTGTGGATGTCGGCGCCGCGAAAGCTGTAGATCGCCTGCTTGGGGTCGCCGATCAGCACGATGGCGTGTTCGTCCGATTCCGGCGGTGCCTCACCCAATGGGTAGATGGCCGAGAAGATCGCGTACTGCAACGGGTCGGTGTCCTGGAACTCGTCGATCAGGGCCACCGGGTACTGGGCGCGCACCGCCTCGATCATCCCTCGGGCATTCGGATTGCGCGTTGCATCGACCGCCTCGCGCATCTGGATCAGCATGTCGTCGAAGCCCATGGCCCGGCGCGAGGCCAGCAGGTCCGCGATGCGTTCGCGGATCCACAGGGCGGCGAACCCCTGGATCAGGGGTTTGATCTCGTTGGCTTGCCGGTCGAATTCCTCCAGCGCCTTCTTCCAGTCGCCGATCGCATCCAGTGCGGGGTGCGTTGGCGGTTCGTGACCCTTCTTCGTCTTCGGCGTGGCGAGCTTCCGGCGGTCGGTGTCGCTGAGTGTTCCCTCGCCGGCGGCCCAGGCATCGATTTGGCCGAGCCATGCTTCAAGTTCCTCGGCCGTTTCCTTCTCGGGGTGGCTCGTCTTGTTCAGTCCGTCACGCGCGGCATTCCAGAGCGCATGCAGCGCCCCGGCATCGGTCAGCCAGGCCTGGCGGGCGCGGACCTCGGCCGCCTCGACGCGTTTCTGATCGCCGGCCAGTCGGCCGAGCAAATCGGCCGGGGCGGGCAGGTCGGCGGATGACGCGGCCGTCAATTTACCGATCGCGAGCGGGCTGCCGTCACGCTTGATCAAGTCCCTGACCTGCTCCTTGAGCTTGCCCGGCGTTTCCACGAGCCGTGCGAATTGCCGGGCAAGGCGCTCGTCGCTTTGTGCCAGCGGGTAGCCGTGGGTGCGCCAGAAGTCCCGGATGGCGTCACCGATCACGGGATCAAGATCGGTGACCAGTTCCTGCTCGAACAAGGCGCCACTGTGGAAGGCGTGCTCGCGCAGCATGCGCTGGCAGAAGCCGTGGATGGTGAAGATCGCCGCCTCGTCCATCCATTCCGCCGCGCGTTGCAGCAGGAAGGCCCCCTGGGCGCGTTCCGTCTCGCTGAACTCCTCGTAGAGGTTGCGCAGCGGGGTGTCGACCGGTGCCGATGTGCGGGTGCCGGCGAACAACCAGGCGGCTTGTTGCAGGCGGCTTCGTATCCGGTCGCGCAGCTCGGCGACGGCCGCCTCGGTGAACGTGCTGACCAGGATTTCCGGCGGGGTCAGTGGCCGGGCGTCCCGCTGGTCGGGGGCTCGATGGCCCAGGACCAGCCGCAGGTAGAGCAGCGAGATGGTGAAGGTCTTGCCGGTGCCGGCGCTGGCTTCGATCAGGCGGCTGCCCTGCAGGGGGAAGGTGATCGGGTCGAGTTGGTTCATGCCTCTCCCTCGGTCAGCAGACCTTTTTGATGCTCGCCGCGGGTGGTCGTCGCCAACGGCAGGTAGATCGATCGGGCGATCACGTCGAAATCCGCGTGAGCCGAGAGGGTGTTGAAATCGGGCCACAATCGCGACAGATCCGCATCGTATTGGGCGCTTCCCTCGAAGGCCGCCCGGGCCGAACCCCGGCGTTTGAAGTCATCCTTGGCCGTCAGCCAGGCGATCTGGGTGCGCGGCTCGGCCGGTAACGGCGCGCGGCAGGCGCGGTGCCAGCAGGCGATCAATGCCAACAGGAGGTCGCGGGCCTCTTCCGGCGCCAGTGGTTGCATCGCGACCGGCCGTTCGCTGAGCGCTTCCCGGTGCGCGTCCGACTCGCTGATCAGGAAGGTGGTCACCGGGCGGCCGGAGAGCTGGGCGGCCAGGTGGTAGGGCCATTCGCCGACCAGGCGATGCCATTTGAGCTCCTTGCCCTTGTGCAAGGCGCCCGGAACGAGCTTGAAACGGACCGCGCCGTCGTCACCGAGACGGATATCGTTGATCTCGCCGGTCAGCACCTCGTCGCCACCTCCCGAAAGATGCTCTGCCGGGTGAAATCCCGCCAGCGCCTCGGGGTAGCGGGTCTGGAAGGCCGCCCAGGTCCGCAACTGTCGACTGAGGGCCTCGCCATGCTCGCGGCGAAGCGGCTCATCGAAGGGCGGCAGGGGCAACTGGCCGCTACCGGCGATGCGTTCGAGGGCGGCATCGATCCACTCGGGCAGGCGTTGCTCGAGGGTCTCGGGCGTCAGTGTTTCCACCGGCTCGCGATTGAGGCGCGCGACCACCCGATCGAGCAATCGCGCACTGAGCTGCGATTCCCCCAGCGCATCGAGCGCGAACGGCTCGTCATCCTCCGGCAGACTGATCTGCCGGCGCGGCGGGATATCGAGGTGGCGGCCAAGATAGACGCGCCAGGGTTTTTTCAGCAGTTGGGCAAGATCGGCAAGCGAGGGCGGATGCGATTCGTCGCTTTCGGTCAGGGGGGAGTGGGCCACGCTGGGTTCTAGTGCATCGTGGACCTGGTGCCATTCAGTGGCGTAACTGAACAACTCTGGGCGCTCCGGGGCGAAGTAGTCTCGACTGAAGGCCTGCAGCGGATGCTCGGTCGTCAGTGTCCTGGATGCGTTCCCCTCATCCGGGTTTTTTTCCTGGGTATTGCCTTGATCGGCGACGGACCAGCCGCGGTCGATGTGGTCGCGCAACTGGTTGACCAGCACGGACGCCGGGCGCTCGTGGTTGTCGCGGATATCGCGGCCCACCCAACTGATCCACAGCCGGTCGCGGGCCGAGAGCAGGGCCTCGAGGAACAGGTAGCGGTCATCCTCGCGCCGTGAACGGTCGCCGGGGCGGTAGCGCCCGCTCATCAGGTCGAAGTCGGCTCCCGGCTGGCGCCGCGGATAGGCCTCGTCGCTCATCCCGAGCAGGTAGACCTGGCGGAACGGGATGGCGCGCATGGGCATGAGCGTGGCGAAATTCACGGCGCCAACGAGGAATCGCTGGTTCAGGCGGTGCTCGTCCAGGCGATCGAGCCAGGCACTGCGAGCCGTCTCGATGCCGATCGGCTGGTCAAACGCCGCCGAGCGGCAATCCTCGAGCCAGCCGGTGGTGGCATCCAGCACACGGTCGCGCAGACTGGCCGCCGACTCGCGCGTGGCCAGCGGGTTGGTCTCGTCCTCGTCCGGTGGGATGGCGTCGGGATCAAAGAACGTATCGATCAGTTTCTCGAAGCCGCTTACCCAGTTCTCCGGCGTATGGCTCTCTCCCAAAATATGGCGCCAGCGCCCGAGCGCCTCGACCAGCGTGTAAAGCGGTCCGATCACCGCCGCGCTCATGCCGTCCATCCCGCCCACCGGCACGATGCCTTGCCAGTCGTCTTCCGCGCCGGCGAGATAGGCGTACAACAGCCGCTCGAGGCCGAACCGCCAGCTGTTCTGTTCGATGCCCGCCGGCAGGCCGAAATCGGGCCGGTGATCAGCGTCGAGCCCCCAGCGAATGCCCGCGGTCTCGATCCAGTGGCGCAACAGCGCGACATCGTCGGCGGCGATGCCGAAGCGTGCCCGTAACGCGTCCACCTCCAGCAGGTCCATCACCTCGCTGGCCGTCAGTCGTGCCTCGGGTAGGTGCAAGAGTGTGTCCAGCGCCCGGAGCATCGGGTGCGTCTCGCGCTCGGGACGATCGGAGATGGCGAACGGCAGGTAACGCGGGTCGTGCCGATCGATGCGCCCGAACACGGCGCTGATCGCCGCGGCGTAGTCGGCCATGTCCGGCACCATCACGATTACGTCACGTGGGCGGAGGGTCGGATCGTCGTCGAATGCCGCCAGCAGTTGATCCTGCAGGATTTCCACTTCGCGCAGCGGGCTGTGCGCGATGGTGAACCGAAGCGAGGCGTCGGCGGGGTCGATCTGGCGGTGCTCGGCCTCGATTTCCCTCATCGGGCACAGGTCGAGCAGGTCGGCCTGGATCTGTCCGAGCAGGTGCGTGGGTTCCGGTTCGTCGAACAGATCAATATTGAGCGCTTCACTGCCCCGGGTCCACTCGGGCGCCTGGTCGAACTCGTCGACCAGCCGAACGAGATCGCGCCCCTGCTTGCCCCATGACGCCAGCAGGGGGTGGGCATGCTGATGCAGGGCATGATCGTCAAGAGACGCGTCGATCTTGCGTTCGGTGATCCGCCGGTAGGCCGCCTTGAACAGGTGCCGGTCCTCGACGATGTCACCCCAATAGTGCTTGCAGGGGTTTTGCAGGCAAAAGATCACCTGGGTCCAGCGAGAGATCGCGCCCAGCACCTCCAGCACCTGCGGGGGCAGGGCGGAGACGCCGAAGACCACGATGCGACGCGGCAGATCGGCTGGTCGTGCGCTCAGGCGGGCCGCCTGCTCGAGAAACGCACGGTGCACCAGCGCTCGGCCGGCATATCCCGTGGGAGCGCTTCCCTCGTCGGCTTGCGGTGGATGAGCGCTCAAGTCATCGAGAATCGCTCGCCACAGTGCCGGTTGCCAACTGGCACCGTCAGGCACGGCCGGGGCTTGGCCCATTGGGCTAGGCAGGGTGGCCTCGTCTTTCGCCCAGCACTCGAGCCAGTCGGCGCGATAGACCTGGTATTGGTCGAATTGGTCGGCCAGTCGAGAGGCAAGCTGGTAGGCCCGGTGTTCGTCACCGGCAATGTAGTGCGACAGGGTCTCGAAGGCCGGATCGGTTGCCAGCTCGTCGAGCAGGCGCAGCAGACGCCAGGTCAGGCGTGGCTTGTCGAGCGGTGCCTCGGGGGGGACGGCGTCGCGGCCAAGCACTGCTCGGTAGCATTGCCACTGCAATCGGGCGGGAAGCAGCAGGTCCATGGCGGTGGCGACGCCCAAACCACCATGCCCGTCGTCCCGGCGCGAGCGGCCCAGCGCGAGCCGCAGCCACTGCGCCATGCCGTTGCTCTGCACCAGAATGCGCTCGTCTTCCAACGGGGCGAGCGGCGCCCGGGCCAGCCATTCGACCAGCAGGTCGCGCAGCCCTTCGAGGCGGTTTCCCTGCAGCACGATAAAGCCGGGTGTAATCGGGGCGTGGGCGTCCGTGGAATGGGTCAAGACGTCTTGTCTTCCGGTTGGTGGCTGGTCGGGAAAGTGTATGGGATGGAATACTGCGGGGAAAACGCGACAGCCCATGTCGTGTCCCTTCCCGTCCCTTCCCGCCCCTAAGGTGAGGTCGACAATAACACCGCCGAACGGGCCACCCGCCCCTTGGCGTTGCAACGCCAGAACGCACTCTGCCGGCTCCGGAGTCGGCGGGCAAAGCGTGCCGATGATCTACGCCCTGATCAACACGGCCACGTCACCGGGCTCCCCCTGTTCCGCAACCAGCACGCCATGATCGACTGGAGACCACATGGTCGATGCCGCCGATCGGCTTGCGTCCTGGAATGCCGACCTGGTCGACGGTCAAGCGAACGGACCAACAAGAATTCCGATCTGCGTTTGCCAGCCGCTGTTGGTGAAACCCTTAAAGAATTCAGCCGCTTGGTCAGACCAAAAAAGAAGCGCATGTTGTGTGCGTTGACGAACAGACGGTAGCCGAATCCGGCCCCAATATGCATGGCAGCAAATTGAGTTGCATCGTTCCCATTGGGTGGTGCCAAAATATAAAAAAGATTCGACTGACTCAATTCTGTTCGGGTTTGAATTTAACGAACGATTGCCAGAAATGATAACGGATCTAATCATCGTCAGGGCCTGAATTATGAGTGTCTTATAAATCGAGGATTAGATTATGTCCAGTTATCGCTCCTTATTACCACTTGTGGTTGATGCGCAAACCTACGTGGCGCCGTCTTATGGCCACCCTTTCGGTGATGCATTACCGATTGGCGTTCTGGTCACGGATCGATTTGGTAAATGCATTTACAGCAACAAGGCCTACCAGAAACTCTGCGGCTGCTCCAACGAGGAGATTATCGGCTCCCCCTGGAATTCGGCCATTCACCCGCAAGATCAAGAAGAGGCGGTCATTCACTGGAATGCCGCTTTGCAGAAACGGGAGCCATTCCGGTTCGAGACGCGCTTGCAGAGCTCAACCGGGGAGGTCATCTGGACTCGTCGCAGCGTGGCTTTCCTGGACGACAACGTACCTGCACTTGGCTACGTGCACACGATAGACGACATCAGTACGTACAAGGCCAACGAGACGGCGTGGCTGGCGGCCGAGGAACAGCTTTCCGAGGAAAAGGAACGGGCACAGGTCACCCTGAATTCAATTGGCGATGCGGTATTGAGTACCGACATGGATGGCCGTGTCGTCTACATGAATGGCGTGGCGGAGGGGTTGACCGGATTCAGTTGCGAGGAAGCCGTCGGTCGGTGCTTGGGGGAGGTTTTCCGCGCGGTGGATGCTCACAACCATCAGCCAGTCGCTGATCCCGCCCGGCGGGCCATCCAGTCCAACAGTATTGTCGCTCTGCAAGCAAACTCCTTGTTGGTGGCCCGCGACGGTTCGCAGGTGGCGATCGAGGATTCGGCAGCACCGATACGAAATCGAGAGGGAGTCATCATCGGGGCGGTAATCGTGTTCCACGACGCGCGCTTTTCCCGAGACACCACGGCTCGGATGGAACATCTGGCGAGGCATGACGCACTCACCGGTCTCTATAACCGCAATGCTTTCTACGAGCGATTCGAGCAATCCCAGGAACTGGCACGACGGCACGACACGCAGATGGGCGTGCTGTTCATCGATATTGATAATTTCAAGTCGATCAATGATCGGCTCGGCCATGACAGCGGCGACAAGCTGTTGCTTGAATTGGCACGCAAACTGAAGTTGAGCGTAAGGACAACGGATACGGTCTGCCGTTATGGCGGCGATGAGTTCGTGGTGTTGCTAGGCGAGATCGCCCAGCCGGCTCAAGCCTTTGCCGTTGCCGATAAAATACGCGAAACGGCCGCCGCCCTGATGGAAATCAATGGCCATGAGATCGCACTTCAGCTTAGTATCGGAGTGAGTGTTTATCCCGACGATGGGGTGAACGCCGATGAACTCTTGAGAAAAGCGGATAAGGCGATGTACGGTAAGAAACTGATGAATTAAAAGGGGGCTGACGTGTTGCAGTTCCAACGCTAGCAAGCCGCTACAGGCCGACACGTCCGTTTTAGTAATTGGCAATCAGGCGGTCGGTTTCGCGCTTGACCACGGCGTAGCATTCGCAACTGTTTTCTTCGAGCCCTGGTCTGTCCAGCACGGTTATGTGCCCGCGGTGGTATTCGATAATACCCAGTTTTTGTAGTTTGCTGGCGGCCTCGGTGACGCCTTCGCGCCGCACACCGAGCATTTTTGCGATGAGTTCCTGGGTCATGTTCAATTGGTTGCCTTGGAGGCGATCAAGGGATAACAGCAGCCAGCGACACAACTGCTGATCGATTGAGTGATGGCGATTGCAGACGGCCGTCTGCGACATCTGGGTGATCAGTGCTTGGGTGAAGCGCAGCATCAGCAGCCGCACCTCGGAATCATTTTCGAACTCGGCCTTCATTTCCGAGGTTGATATCCGATAGGCGAATCCCTTGCTTTGTACAACCGTTCGGCTGGGGGTGCTGTCGCCACCCAGGAACACGGAAACACCGGCCATTCCCTCGTTGCCCACGACCGATATTTCGGCCGAAGCGCCGTTATGCATCACGGACAGCAGTGAAATGATGCAATCGGTGGGGAAATAGACAAATTCGATCATCTGACCAGATTCGTGGATCGTATCGCCGAGGTGCATTTCGACGAGTTTGAGGCGCCGGAAAATTCGTGCTTTCGCACTGGGGGACATGGCGGCCAGCAACAGGTTTTGTTCGTGGAAGGGTGATGAACTGGGCATAGACACCTTAGAGGCTAACGCCTCTTGTCAATCAGGCAGAGGCGATGAGAAAAACGGGGTAGAAGCATCGGATTCTGGGCGTGGTTCGACACCCTGCGGAGGCGGTTTGAATCCCAAGCGGCGGATCCGAGCTTGGATCGTCGGAATCTTTCCATGGGTGAACACGAACTCAAATCCTCCCATATGCTTGCGGTGTTTGCCCCGGCTCTCGGCTTCGGCAGCACACTCGAGACCAACCGGAAAAACAGGCGTCAGTCCTGACGGCTCTCCCGTAACGAGGACTCGAGGTTCTTGGTATCGGTAATGTCGACCAAGGTGATCACCACCCCGTCGATGACGTTATCTATCCTCCGGTAGGGGATGATCTTGACGGAAAACCAGCGATCCTCGTTGGTCGTGATCTGCTTCTCGGTGACCGTCAGGTTGTCGAGGGTCTTGCGGGCGTCTTCCTCGAGCTCCGGGTAATCGAGACTGGAGGTCAGGTCGCTCAGTGGACGCCCGATGTCGCTTTCGCGCAGGTTGATAATTGCCGTGGCCCGCTCAGCATAGCGCCTTACGTTCAGGTCCTTGTCCAGGAAAAGAACGGCGATTTCAATGCTGTTGAGCACGTTCTGCATGTCGCTTTGAGCGAGCGCCAGATCATCCAGTTTGGTTTGCAACTCGGAGTTGATGGTCTGAAGCTCTTCGTTCATCGACTGCATTTCTTCCTTGGATGTCGTGAGCTCTTCATTGGCTGACTGCAGTTCTTCGTTGGTGGATTGAAGCTGTTCGTTGGATGCCTGCAGCTTTTCCCGCGTGTACGTTGCCTGAAGCCGCAGTCTTTCAATCTCCTTCTGATACCGCTGGCTTTCCGTCGTTTGGTCGGATTGTGCGCCCAGGGCAGGGGGGCTGCCGGTGCCTGGACCCGGGGTGGGTGCGTCGCGAAACACCACCATGGTCATGTCCTTCAGGGCATCGTTTTCACGGAGGGCCTGAATGCTGACATCCACTGCCTGGGTGCCGGCGTCGGTCTTTACCGGTACCCCGGTAAGCTCGAGCGGCTCGGCGTCGTCCATCTCCTGCTGCAGGGCGGTATACAGCGCTTCGCGCAGACCGTCACGGGCCATTGCATAGATGTTCCAATTGGCCTTGCCGGCTGCTGGTTCCAGATACCTGCCGGTGCGCCCACTGATATACACGATATCCGCATCCGCGTTGACCACGACCGCGGCCGGTGCATAACACTGCAGCAGCATATGGTCGGCGGCGGATTGTAGGGTGTTGGTACTCTCCTGCAACTGACCCTTGCTGGGTGCGACGGGAATCTTTTTATTCAAGCTGGACATTGGTGGGAAGGATGTAAGCAGGAAGTCAGAATGGCGGACAGCTGAGCTGGGTTTTTGTCGGTAAAGTCGCATTTTAGGTTTGATTGGCTCAAACATATTATTCATTTTACCGATGGTTTCCGACGCACCCAACATGAGCAATCCCTTGGGACGAAGGCTGTAGTGGAAAAGGGGCAATATCCACCGTTGCAGCGTTACGTCAAAATAAATGAGCAGATTGCGGCATGTAATTATGTCCAGGTTAGTGAACGGGGGGTCGAGAATGACATTGTGCGGCGCAAACAATACCGTGTCCCGTATTTTTGGCCGTATCTGATAATGATTGTCATTCTTGATGAAAAACCGCGCCAGCCGATTCTTGGAGACGAACTTTTCAATATCGTGTGGGTATTGGCCCCGGCGCGCGACAACGATGGCGTCCGGGCTGATGTCGGTGGCGAAAATTTGAAGGTTCGCATCCCGCGCCGGTGTGGCGTGTTCCAGCGCTTCGGTGAATGCCATGGCCAGGGAATAAGCCTCTTCGCCGCTCGAACAGCCGACTACCCAGGCTCGCAGGGTATGTCCCTCTGGTTGGCCCTTGATCAGTTCTGGCAGGGCTTCTTTGATGAGGTAGTCCCAGGTGTCCGGATCCCGGAAAAACTCCGTAACGCCGATCAAGAGTTCCCGGAATAACATCTGCACTTCCTGCTTGTTATTGACTAGGAAGTCGGTGTAATCGGACAGATCCGAAATCCGGTGGATCGCCATCCGACGCTCGACCCGGCGGTTAAGGGACGAGGGTTTGTAGTGCGAAAAGTCATGTCTGGTGTGCTCTTGCAGCACGCTGAGCAGTGGGATCAGTCGCGTCAGAGACTCGGGG
This sequence comes from Halothiobacillus sp., assembly GCA_016278265.1. Classification (GTDB taxonomy): domain Bacteria; phylum Pseudomonadota; class Gammaproteobacteria; order Halothiobacillales; family Halothiobacillaceae; genus Guyparkeria. Next base: position 887,387 of record JADQCE010000001.1, read on the forward strand.
GGCTGGTGATCACGATCAGGGGTTTTATCTCGCTCGGGAACCTGCCGCACATACGCCAGGATCCGAGCCGGCATTTCATCCGGCGGTGCCACGATATCGGCACAATCTGCCGCGATGGCACTTTTCGGCATGGCGTCGAACTGCGCTGAATCGGGAGTTTGCGCCACCGTCAGGCCGCCAGTGGCCTTGATGGCCTGCATGCCCAGGGTGCCATCAGACCCCATACCCGAGAGCACCACGGCAATGGCCCGTTCGTTCTGGGCGCTGGCCAGCGATGTAAACAACACATTGATTGGCAGGCGCAGCCCCCGCGTCTCCTCCGGCAGCTTTAGCTTCAGGGTGTCGTTGAGTACTCGCAGCTCCCGGTTTGGCGGGATGACGTAGATTGAATTCGCGTGTATCGGCATGTCCTGACGAGCTTCATACACCGGCATCTCGGTATGGCGCTGCAAGAGCTCCGGCAACAGGGATTTCTGGGTCGGGTCGACGTGCTGCACCACCAGAAATGCCATGCCCGTGTCGCTGGGCATGGTGTCGAAAAAGGCTTCGAACGACGCCAGGCCACCGGCAGAGGCGCCAATACCAACGATATACATCAGGATGTCGCGGGTTGAGTCGCGGCTTCAGTGACGACCATCAGAACACAGTTACCGGCAGCTGCCGACCGCGCGCTGAGCGTCACGCGCCGGTGATCCGCAAGTTCAAACGAAGCGCTTACTGGGCCCTGTTGCCCCAGATTCGTGAGTAGTGTCTTCATGGCACCTTCCTGCCCCGGTGCCATGAGTGTATCCAAGGCCTTGCCAGCGATATCTGTCGCTGAGCCGCCGAAAAGCACGCGGGCGGCCTCGTTGCCGTCAATGATCTCACCGTCATTGGCCACGATCAGATAGGAGACGGGTGCCTGTTCGTAGAGCGACCGGTAATAATCGAGTCCCTCGCGGGCCTCATGCTCGTTGGCTTGAAGCTGCTCGTACAGGAGATCAAGCTCGACCTGATAGGTCTGCAACTCATGGAGTAACTTGAGGGCGTCGACAGCGGACTCGGGTTTCCTGGCACGCTCGTACAGCACCCGCAGTGCGTCCACGCTGAGTTTGCCGCCGCTGCCGCGCGGTGCCATACCTTGTTCGAGCAGGTCCGTGGCGCTTTGGCGCAGCCGCTCATGGCTTTCCGCATTCGGGTAGCCGTGTTTGTTGGTCATCTTGCCCCCTTGGCAGATTCGGGTCCCAGAACGTCTCTCAAATTTAGACCCTAGGTGAGGACGACCCCAAATGAATTACATGGTTTAAGTCTACTCCACCTCAAGACACCCGAATAGAGCGTTTCTCGTGGTTAGAAGCATTGCTCGTGGTGTGTGCGTTAGCGAACAGACGGTCTCCGAGACAGACCCTAAGGTGCAGCACAACAAGCGGTATTCCACCTTTCGGGCGGGCGATGCCCGTTTTCAATAAGAGTTGACTGACGGCATTTGGGTCCGGGCTCAACGACCGATTGCCAGCGATGACAACGAAAAGGGCAGGAGGACGGCCGTGGTATTGATGGCGGTGTCAAAGTAAGGGAAACGTGGTGCGATAATCGAGCCTTGTCCCATTTCGGCGGATACGAATTCCTACGCGGTTCCGGATTATGGTGCCGCTTTGGGGTGATTCATTACCAAAAACCTGCCCTATCTTTTTGTACGTGCACTCGACGCACGACATTGATCACATAAAGACCCTACATAAGGCGTGGATAAAGGCTGAGAATTAAAATTGGGCACCGACATTGATGACCGTTTTAGTCTATATCAGTATATTGGCGGAGCAGCCGAGCGGGTTCAGTTGCGAGGAATCCACCGGGCGACCCAGAGCCAGAGGGGGATCGGCGTATGGATATGCCCAAGAAAACCGCGCCAATGAGTAGCGATAGTTGCATGCTCCGGCGTTTGCCGATGTTCAGCTCGCGTGGGCAGGAGGCGGTAGACGAGGTTCGTGGGATCGCCGAATCCTTTTTCTGGCAAATTGTCGGCGTCGAGGAGCCCGATCACTTACGCCGGCAAATCAAGCGCGATAGTGTTCGAGTGGTGCTAATCGATCTTCGCGGTGCCATGCAGTCGGCGATGAGTTGGCTACCGACCTTCTGCCGGCAGTTTCCGTGCGTGCAACTGGTCGCGATCATCGAAAAGACGCAGGCCGACAATCCCGCCCACGCCAGTTTCCTGCATGCCTACTTCTTCGATTTCTGCTTTGCACCGATCGAACCCACCCGGTTGACCTTCTCGCTCGGGCACGCCTGGACCATGGCCCGGGTAGCCGACTTGCATGTTGCGAGCGAGACCGCGTGCTGCCTGGATGGTGGCGGCACCAACGAAATCATCGGACAAAGCGAGGCCATACAAGCCGTCCGACGACAGGTCCACCGTTACGCCGGCAATCACCTGCCGGTGTTGATTACCGGTCCTACCGGCACCGGCAAGGAACTCGCTGCCCGCTCGATTCATCGGCAATCCGATCGAGCGGACAAGCCGTTCGTCGCGGTCAATTGCGGCACCCTGAGTCCCAACCTGATCCAATCGGAGTTGTTCGGCCACGAGAAGGGCGCGTTCACCGGAGCGTCGAAGCGACGGATCGGCTGGGTGGAACAGGCGCAGGGCGGCACCCTGTTTCTTGACGAGATCGGCGATCTGCCGCTGGACGTGCAGGTCAACCTGCTCCGATTTCTCCAACAGGGCGAAATCCAGCGAGTTGGCGGCGACTCCACGGTGACGGTCGATACCCGCATCATTGCCGCCACACACGTCGACCTGAACCGTGCCGTGCTCGATGGCCAATTCCGTGAGGATCTGCTGTTCCGGCTCGATGTATTGCCCCTGGAAATGCCGCCGCTGGCCGGTCGAGGCAGCGACGTGGTCGAACTGGCTCATTTCTACCTGGAGCGTTTTTGCAACGAGCTCGGGGTCATGCGAAAGCGTCTAAGTCCGGCTACGGAAGCGTCGATGCGTTCCTATACCTGGCCGGGTAATATCCGCGAACTGATGAACAGGCTGCGTCGCGGTATCGTGTTGTCGGATGGCAATATGGTGTCGTTGCCGGAAATCGAGCCCCATCACGACGACGAATCCGACTTCCCCTCGCTAGCGCACGCTCGGGACCTCGCCGAGCGGCAAGTCATCGCTCAGGCGATCGCCCAAGCGGGTAACAACGTCACCGAAGCCGCCCGGCTGCTGGACGTTTCCCGCTGCACCCTGCATCGACTGATTCGCAAACACGGTATGTCGGTCGACTGATCCCGGGGCGTGCAACGAGCCGACTCCTTCTCCCGAAGGGCCGGTTGAAATCCCTCTGACGCTCAGAATTGCAACGTTGCAACTCCTTCCCATCCCCCTGTTATCCATCCGATCGCGCTTCCCTGGCGTGCTCCGGCGGGCTGCCGCCTTTGTGCGACCGGTGTGCCCTTGCTGCTTCACGTTCGTCGTGTATCAAAACTGAACCACGGCTGACACCGCGGAAACGAGCCACGAGCGCGTATTGGCCATTGACCCCTCTGCGGGGTGTATCAACCCTGCATCACTTCGGCATCGTTTCGCAATTTACCGACTCCAACTCACTGTTTTGTCGAAATTAAATTTCTTGGCCTGGCTCTTGCACCCATGGAGGCCATGGGGGCGCCGCGCTCCCCGAAACATTATTACGGAGCCAAGCCATGAACGATGCAATTGGCAGACAGATTACCACCCCGATCGAAACGCCCCTGATGACCGCTATCAGCGGCCAAAGGACGCGGGTGCAGTGGTTCCCCAACAATTTCAAGATTCCATTCACCCTGGTGCTGGCTACCGGTGCGCTGGTCGCGCTGATCGTGTCAAGCAATGCGTTGGCGGCCGGTTCTCGTTCCGCCGTCGAGGCCAAGCCGGGCGAGATCGTCATGTTGCGGGCCGTTCCGGCTCGCCCGGCAGTCCGTTCCGCGCCGCCCGCTAAAGCCCTGTTGATCGATGCCAGCCCCAAAAAGGAACTGGATCAGGGGCTTTTGGAAATTTCGCCCAGTGGTTATGGCCAGGTAGCCGCCGGGACTAACAGCAGTGGCGGTGTCGCCCCTAGCGGACTTGGCGCGACGATTACCTCGATCACCCAGCAAGTGGGTGGTTCGGCGAACAGTGGCAACTCCGCGCCCTCAGCCGCGGGTGGCTCCATGGGGTCTGTGACCGGATCGATCGGCTCGACCGTGACCGGAGCATTGTCTGGCGCGGGTTTGATGGGTCAGGGAGGGCAGCGCTGATGGCTACTAGAAACAAGCAGATGATCGATTTCACTCGCGTGGTTCGATTCGGCTTGGTGGCCGTCGGGCTTTTCGCCCTGGCGATGACCGCCCAGATGATCTACGCCGGCGACGCTCGTGCCGATGACGCCGCGCCGGTCGAATCCGACTGGAAGCTGGGTGTGCTCAACAACAACTATATCGGAGAGCGTTTCGCCCAAGGGGCATCCGGCAACGTGGCGGTAAACACCGCGGCGGGTTCCGCGAACCTGCAGGCCAACCTACGGGCCTTGAACGGCTCGATCCAGGCCAGGCAGCGTATCGACAATCCGGGCTTGGATATGCCGGCAATCATGCACGCGCAGACACTCATCGATGGGCAGGCATTTTCCCGTGGGCATGGCGTGTTGGGTGTCAACCAGGTGGCCGGTGACGGCAATGCCCAGATCAATTCAATGGCCCTCGCCCCAGCAGGCGAGGGATTCAAAGAGATTCGTGCACTTGCACCGGTAAACCCGGTGCAGGCGTCGAATTCGGCCGCCCAGGATGGGCAGTCGAGAGAGGACTCTTCGGGACGGTATCGCGCGGTTGTCTCGGACACCGCCTTTAGCGGATTCGGAGGGGTTCTCCAAATCAATCAGGTGTCGGGAAGCCGAAACGTGACGGGCAATCACTTCTCGTTTTCCGGCCAACGACCCTGAGTTCATGATCGAAGTAACCCCAACAAGAAGGTAATTGATATGAAAACGCAACTCAAGATGACACTGATCGCTTCCGCGGTCGCCGCGGTGATCTCCGGCCCCGCCATGGCAATGGGCGATGGCGACTACGTCGACTACGTCAACAACGATTACGGTGACCAGTACGAGCAGGACATCGATCGTGACGTTTCCATCGACGTGGACAAAAACATCAACACTGATGTGAACACCAACGTCGCAGTCGAGCATGACATCGACGTCGACAAGAACATCGATGTTGAGAAGAACGTTGATGTCGAGAAGAACGTCGCGGTCAACAAGACCCATAACGAGATGGAGCGGATCGATCGCGTGTTGAGTGACATCGCCATCAACGCCTCGGCCGGTGCCACTGCCAACGACCGTCAGGTGAACCAAGGGAACACGGTCGCGAACCTCGGCGTAACCAACGACGCGTTCATCAGCGACAACGTCGGTAATGGCGCTTCGGGCAACATCGGCATGAACGTCGCCGCTGGTGATACCAACGTGCAGGACAACGCTGCAGCGCTCGCCGCTGTAGACGCCGGCTTCGTCTTTGGCGAGTCCTACTCTGAAGTGAATGTTGCCCAGACCAACACCGGCAACGAGACGATGAACGAAGGTGTCATCAACGGCGCTAACGTCCAGCAAAGCGCGTTTGCCAATGCCTCGGGCAACATCGGCGTCAACGTCGCTTCCGGCACCGGTAACGCTCAGAAGAACACCATGGCCGCGTCCGTTTCCACGGCTCGCATGGCTAGTGCTTCCCTGAACAGCAACCAGGAGTCGTACGACAACAACATCCGTAACGAAGGCCGGGTTGAGCAGTACACCGATACCACGTCGGTCACCCTGTCGGGCACCGGCACGTACACCGGTGGCACCGTTGACGATACCGGCACACTCAGTGCGGATATCACTGGCGCTATGGACCAGATCGGCGATGTCTACCCGGACCAGTGGGACGACGCTCCGCACCCGGGCGGCGATGCTGATGGTCACTTCGACCTCGACACGGCCACCCAGGGCGGTTCCGACCTGAACGACGACGGCGGGGCTTTGGCCTTTGGCGCCTCTGACATGGAAGCCAACGGCAGCATCGGCTTCCGTGAAAGCGGCACCATCGATCTGGCAGGTGTTAGCGGCGAAGTGGCCACCACTCGCTACGTGGTCGTCAACGCCGAGAACAACGCCTTCCTTTCAGGCGGCGCGTTCTCCAATGCCTCGGGCAACATTGGCGTGAACGTCGCTTCGGGTACTGGCAACCTGCAGAGCAACTCGCTCTCAATGGCCGTGGCTTGCAATACCTGCGTAGGCGGTAGCGCTGGCAACGGCGGCGGCGAGCAGTAATTAATAACCGATAACCCATCGGCCGACGGGGCGCGCAAGCGCCCCGTCTTTCCAGACGGCAACGCTCGACCGGTGCCGTCCGGAAAGACGACAGACCACAGCATCAGACTTGAATTTTGAGGGAGGCATCACCGTGCGGGCATCGTCCATCACATCATCCATCCCCGTCCCGGCTCGGACGCATTGCGCGTCTGGATGGCTGCTGGCGTTGACGGGTTGCATGACCGCGATGGCTGCCTTGCCGGTCCAGGCGGCAAATGTCCAGTTCGCCGGGATACTGCCGCACGGCCAAGTGATGGAAAAGCCCGTGGAAAGCATGCTCGAGCGGCGCTATCGCAACGTGGTTCGTCAGCAATTCGATTTCTCCTGCGGGGCGGCGGCCCTTGCGACGCTGCTAAAGCACGCCTACGGCCTGAACCTCGACGAGGCAACAGTACTTGCGGGGATGTGGGGCGTTTCCGACCACGAACAGGTCCGCACGCGCGGCTTTTCCCTGCTCGAGATGAAGCATTACCTCGACCGGCTTGGCTACCGCGGACGTGGTTACGAGATCGATCTTGCTCGATTGGGCCGAATCAGCGTACCCACGATCGTGTTGATGGACGTCAACGGCTATCAGCATTTTGTCGTGCTCAAGAGCGCCCGTGATGGTTACGTCCACGTCGCCGACCCGGCCTTGGGCAACAGGCGATACACCACGGAAGAATTCATCGAGGCCTGGCCGTCGCAAACCGTGTTTGCGGTGATCGGCCCCGGTTTTGATCGGCAGACGGTCCTGCTGGAAGGCTCCAACATTCCCAGCAGTGGTGACTTGCATGAACGTTCGGGGCGAGTACCGACGTCCGATCTGCTCGATTTTGGTTTTAAGCATGCCGACCTGTTCTGAGGTCGACGGCTCTTCGAGGGCATTAATCATGAAACCCAAGCACTGCATTCGATCGAACCACTATTACAACCACCCCGCGCCCGATCGCGAACGGAGCGGATCCGGCCTGCCGACCAGGGCCTTGTTAGTCGGTGGGATCGCCGTGGGATTTGCCTGCGCCGGGCTGTTGATCAGCGGCTCGGTACTGGCCGCCAACCCTGCCATCGTGTCGTTGAGCGATCCGGAACTCGCCCAGATGCGCGGACGGTTTATCGCGGCCGATAACCGCGTGATGTATTTCGGTGTCGAGATGATCACCCAGTGGGATACCACGGGCGGCAGGATGTCCGCCGGACTCAAGGTTGGTATTGATCGTGACGGAGGCCAACCCACGGTGACTTTTGCACCCACGGTGTCGATCCAGGGGACACCGAGCCAGGCGACGCCGGGCACGCATAGTGTTGAGGGAAGCAATGCCGGCGAGACGACGCGCGGTGTTCGCCAGCAAATCCAGGTAGCGGGCAACGACAATCGCGCGGCGAATTATTTCGATGTGAGTATCGAACCGCATAGCGGCGGCAACATGAAGTCGAGCGATGGCGGCTACAACGTGGAAATCCAACAGGGTGGGGCAGTCGTGGCCGCCGGGCTATCCAACGGCGGACGACAGGCCGGGGTGAGCATGCAGATGGGCAACTCCCGTGTCTTTCAGGGCTTTCAGGCCGGCAATGCCTCTCAGTTGATCCAGTTGGCGGGTGACCACCAGGTGGTTAATAATCAGTTGCGGCTGGTGGTCGGCATCGATCCGGGCCAAATGAACAGTCGTGAACGCCTGCAACGTCAGGTAGGACAGTCGCTTGCCGCATTGCGCGGCGGCATTTGAGTCGAATTGATGACGACTTCCAATAAAGGGGATTTCCCCAAGGAGACGGGTCATGGATGCACCGGAGAATGAAGGAGCGGGGCGCTTTATGAGTCGCGTCCCGTTGAGATTGTCAACGTTAACGGTTTGCCTGTCCCTCGGACTGGCGCCGCCGATGGTCTGGGCAGCCAATGAGGCGGATAACGTCCAGCTCCTGCGGTCCGAACTGGACGAATTGAAGCAACGCTACGTCGATGAGGTGCGGCGATTGCGCGAGATCGATGCCCGGTTGATGGCCGTTCAGACTCGGCTGTCCGAGACGGGAGTCGCGCCGGAAGGCGATCTGGAGACGACACCTCAAATGGGCGCGCAGGCAGCGACCAGTGGCGACCAGGCTGACGAGACAGCGCCGAGTACCGCACCGACTGCCGATGACAAACGAGACGCCACCCGTCGCAGTGTCGATGACTTTCTGCAGCAGGAACACGTGGCATTCGACCGGCCGTTCGTCCTCGAGGCTGGGGTGGAGTACAGCCGTTACGATCGCACGCAGCTGACGCTCAATGGCTTTCTCGCCCTGGACGCGATTTTTCTCGGCAATATCGCGGTCGACAATGTCGCCTCTGATACCTTCAAGTACACGCTGGCGGCTCGATACGGGCTGACGCCTCGCTGGAACCTCGGGATTTCGGCACCCTTCATCCAGCGCTTTACCACCTATCAGAAGGGCGGTGCCGGTGGTTCAGCGTCCGCCATCGCCGAGGTCGAACAGAGTAGTGATCTGGCCATCGGCGATACCACGGTCAACCTCAGTTATCGGCTGTTCCCGGAAACGGTCAGTCGACCCGACGTGGTGCTAACCGGTACCGTGATCGCGCCCACTGGCCAGGAACCCTACGGGACCGACTGGCGGGTGATCGAGAAGCCCGGCGATGAGTTCATAACTTTTTCGGTGCCTGATGAGCAGGCAACCGGCAACGGGTTGTGGGGTGTGGGCGCGTCGGTCTCCGCGGTCAAGACGCTCGACCCGGCGCTGCTGTTCGCCAATTTCGGTTACACGCACTATATCTCGCGGGATTTCGACGATCTCGACAACCGTCCGGATACCGTCAATCCCGGCACGGTCAGCCTCGGGGATAGTTGGAACTGGGGCCTGGGCCTGGCGTTTGCCTTGAACGATCGCGCCAGCTTGTCGATGTCGTTCTCGCAGCAGATCAGTGGCCAGGCCCGCACCCGCTACGAGGGCGAGGACTGGGTGGATCTGATTGGCAGTGACGGCAATTCCGCGATGTTCAATCTCGGTCTCACCTACGCACTGGGCCAGAAGACCACCCTGGTCACCACCCTCGGCGTCGGCCTGACCCCCGATGCCCCGGACTTCACCTTGGGTATCCGCATTCCTTACGCGCTCTGACCACCCGGAAGGGTGGCGTCGACCGACGCTCCTGCGGTCTTTCCTCCGCCGTCTGTGTCAGGCCGGGCTCGGGGGATTTTTTCGTTTACGGCCATCCTTCCAACTGGAGGGTTGGCCCGGATGGCGAGATGGGTATAGTCCCTGTTTCGCACTGAGGAGTGACGATGGACGATTTTCGTACCTGGCACTGGCTGGAAACGGTGATTGAACTCGGCGGGCTCAAGCCGGCCTCCGAGCGGTTACACCGCACGCCGTCGACCATCAGTCATGCCATCAAGCAACTCGAGCGACGCATCGGAGTGACGTTGGTCGAGACGCGTGCCCGACGCATTCGACTGACCGAGGCCGGATCGATCCTGCTCGAGCACATGCGCCCGTTGATTCGGGAGCTGGAGGGCGTGCGCGGGGTGATCGAGCAGTTCCGTGACACGGGCGCGTCGGTGATGCGCCTGGCGGTCGACCAGGTATTCCCCCACGATCGCTTGATCGCGGCGATGGAGCAATTTTCGACCGACTACCCGCATACCCGCATCGAGCTGTTCGAGACCGTGCTCGGTGGCGGACCGGCCTTGTTTCGGGACAATGAGGTGGGGATCTACCTGGGACTCGAACCGGTCGGCGATCACACCGGTGTGCAGGTCGGTCGGCTGCGCTTCGTTCCTTGTGTCGGCCCGGGTCACCCCCTGGCCCAGGAGGTCGAGGCAATGCCGCAGGGGCAACTGCTTGCCGAGGGCCAGCTGCGCCAGCATCGGCAGGTGGTGCTGCGGGACTCACACCCCGAACGTGGGGCGAACGCCGGCTGGCTGGGTGCGGCCCAGCGGATTACGGTCGACCACCTGCACACGGCCGTCGAAACGATGCGATCGGGGTTGGGATTCGGCTGGTTGCCTGAGCATCAGGCCCGTGAAGAAACGGATCTGACGGTGCTGCCGGTCGAGGAGGGATTGTGCCCTGAGGCGGCGATGATGTTGTATCGCCAACGTGAGCTGATGGCGAGCCCGGCCCACCAAAGCATGATGGAGTCGTTGGTCGACTCGGCACCGGGCTGATAGCGGTTTACCCCGACGGGGTGCGCCGGGCCAAGGGCGGCCGGTTGACGAGTTCGGAAAGCGGCTTGTCGAGTGCTCAGGCCGCGGCACGCTCGGCAGCAAGCTGCCGGATCTTCTCGATCATGTTCGACAGCCCGGTCGATCGGTTGGCCGACAGGTGCGACGACAGGCCCAAATCGTCGATGAAACGGCCATCGGTTGCCAGGATTTCATCGGCGGTTCGTCCCGAATAGACGCGAAAGAGCAGGGCGATCAGCCCATTGACGATCATTGCGTCACTGGTGCCACTCAATTCGAGCCGGTCGCCGTCCCAGTCGTAGTCGAACCACACCTGCGACTGGCAACCATGAAACTTGTGCGCCTCGTCCTGCTTATCGGACGGAAAGGCGGGCATCTGCTTGCCCATGTCCATGATGTACTGGTAGCGCTCGGTCCAGTCGCCGAGGAAGGCGAATTCGTCCTTGAGCGCCTGGATTTCGGCGTCGATGCTGGGCGCCTGGTCGGCCATCGGTAGACTCCTGAATCAGTCGGTTTCGCGAACGGTGAAGCTCTCGCCGCAACCGCAGCTGTCTTCGACGTTGGGATTGTTGACGTGAAGCATGCGGGTCAGACCGTCGACCACGTAATCCAGCTCCGAGCCGTGGATGGTCTCCAGGCTCTGGGGATCGGTGATGATGGGCATGCCGTCACAGTCGAACCACAGATCGTCCTCGGCGACGTCGTGCGCCACGTCCATCACGTAGGCAAACCCAGAACAGCCCGATTTCTTCGTCCCCAGCCGCAGCCCCAGCGCCGCCGGATCGTCGGCAAAGGTGCGCTCGAGGTGCTTGCGGGCGGCCTCGGTCATGGTCAACCGCTGCCCGGCAGGCAGGGCGGCGGCGCGTTCGCGCGCGGCCTCGATGCGGGCCGGGTCGACCGGCGTGATCGGGGTGTCGTTGACGGGTTGTGCGCTGTGCGTTTGAGCGGTCATGGACCACCTCCAGTAATGTTCGCCGTTCGGGAAATTCTGCACGAATGGCATGCCGCTCTGGCCTAGCGAGCCGTTCGTGATTCAGGCGCGTCGTCGCCGGCGTGCCGGTGGTCACGTCAAGACGACGCAACACCGAGCACGGGCGGCTCGCCAGGCCCCGCAGGGCGCGCCTTGAGCCGGGCATCTGCTGTGTTCTCGTCCTTGGAAAGAGAATAACTCTTCCGCGGCGGACGAACGCCTTGCATCTGCCCGGCTCAAGGCACGCAGAGCGGTATGGCATTCGTGCAGAGTTTCCCTAGTCGTCGCGCGGCGTCTTGGCGACAAAAATGGTGTCGTTTTCGACTCGGACATCGTAACAGTCGATCGGCTCATACGCCGGGGCCGACAGGGCCTCACCATCCTTCAGGCAGAACTCCGCGTCGTGCCACGGGCAGGTCAGGATGTCGCCGTCTAGGCGTCCTTCCGAGATGGGCAGTTCCTGGTGGCTGCATTCGTCAATCACCGCGAGTATCACGCCGTCGGCATTGACCACGAGGATGTCGGCATCGGGACCTTCCACCACGCGGCGCTCTCCCGGCGCGAGCTCTCGCTGCTCGCAGACCCGGATCCAGTTTTCGTCGAGGGATTCGCTCACGATTTCACTCTTAACGGTTTGATTTCTTACGGACGGGTTCGTTCCAACCGCGCTAAAACATGCCCGTGGCAAGCTTCGCCTCGTCGGACATCATCTCGCGGCTCCAGGGCGGATCGAATACCAGCTCGACGGCGGCCTCTTCGATGGTGGGGATCTCCATGATCCGCTGATGCGCGTCCGAGGCGATCACGCCACCCATGCCGCAACCCGGTGCGGTCAGGGTCATGTCGACTTCCACCCGGCGACCGGCGACCGGCAGTGACTCCACCTTGACCTTGTAGACCAGGCCGAGATCGACGATGTTGATCGGGATCTCGGGGTCGAACACGCCGCGCAGCTGTTCCCAGACCATCTCCTCGACGTCCCCGTCGGAGGCATTTTCCGGCAACTCGGGCTGCGGGGGCGGCTCCTTGCCCAGCGCGTCCGCATCCTTGCCCTCGACCCGGAGCAAATGGCCGCGCGCCTTGATGGTGAAGCTGCCCCCCAGGGCCTGCATCAATTCGACGGGCGTGTCCTTCGAGGCGAGCACTTTCTGCCCCGAGGGCACCATCGTGCAGACCACGTCACGGGCAAGTCGGATGCGTTCCATCGGTTCCACGGTTGGTTCTCTCCGGTGGTTGGTCAGACGAGCATGTCGCGCACGCGGGCGACCGCGGCGACGAACTGGTCGATCTCGTCGAGTGTGTTGTAGAAGGCCGCTGAAGCGCGGGCCGTACCGGCCGGCGCGTCAAAGCAATGCATCAACGGCATGGCGCAGTGATGGCCGGTACGCACCGCAATGCCCATCGAGTCGAGCAGGGTGCCGATATCGTGCGGATGGGCTCCGTCGACGAGAAACGAGACCACCGGCACCTTGTGCGCCGCCTGACCGACGATCCGCAGCCCGGGGATCTCGGTCAGTCCGCGGGTCATGCGCTCAAGCAGGGCGGCCTCGTGGCGTTCGATCGCCAGCCAGTCGAGCCCATCGGCCCATTCGAGTGCCGCGCCAAAGCCGATCGCGCCCTCGATATTGGGGGTGCCGGCCTCGAATTTCGATGGCGGCGGGGCGAAACGCACGCCGTCAAAGCGCACCTCTTCGATCATGTCGCCGCCACCCATGAACGGTGGCAGGCGATCAAGCCAGTCGCCACGGGCGTAAAGCGCGCCGACGCCACTGGGGCCGAAGACCTTGTGACTGGAACAGGTGTAGAAGTCGCAGCCAAGCGCCTGGACATCCACCGGCCCGTGCGGCAGACCCTGGGCGCCATCAACGAGCAACGGCACATCGCTTTCGTGGGCGATCTTGGCGATTCGTGCCACCGGGTTGACCGTCCCCAATGCATTGGAGACGTGGTTGACCGCCACGAGCCGCGTGCGATCGGTGATCAGGTCGGGCAGGGCGTCGATCTTGAGCTCGCCCCGTTCATTGACCGGGATGGTGCGGACCACGATCCCCTTGCGCTGCCCGAGCATCAGCCACGGCACGATGTTGGCGTGGTGCTCGAGCTCGCTCAAGATCACCTCGTCACCGACCCGCCAGTCGTCCGACAGCGAATGGGCCAGCAGATTGATCGCCTCAGTCACACCGCGAACGAAGACGATTTCCCGGTCGCTGTCGGCATTCAGCGAGCGGGCGATCCGCGTGCGGGCGTTTTCGAAACGCTCGCTGGCACGGGCCGAAAGCGTATGCACGCCACGATGAATGTTGGCGTTGTCGCGCTCGTAGAACTCGCGGATCGTGTCGATGACGACCTGCGGTTTCTGCGTGGTGGCCGCGTTGTCGAGATAGACCAACGGCTTGCCATGCACCTCTTGGTCGAGCGCCGGGAACTGGGCCCGGATCGCGTCGACCGAGAACGGCTGGGTGCGACCATCGCCTGCCATCACGCCGTCTCGTTGCCGGCGGTGTCACGGTCGCCGAGACGCTGCTCGACGCGCTCGGTGAGCCAGTCGCGCAGTTCGACCAGCGGAATCTCGTCGATGACCTCCTGGGCAAACCCCGCGATCAGCAGGCCACGAGCCTCGTCCAGTTGCAGGCCGCGAGAGCGCAGGTAGAACAGCGCTTCCTCGTCGAGTCGGCCGATGGTTGCGCCGTGCGAGCAGCTGACGTCATCGGCGTAGATCTCGAGCTCGGGCTTGGCGTCGATCTCGGCGTTGTCCGACAGGATCAGGTTGTTGCTCGACTGGTAGGCCTGGATGCGCTGGGCATCTTCCTCGATCAGGATGCGGCCCTTGAAGATACCGCGGCCCGCGTCGTCGGCGATGGTGCGGTAATGCTCGTTGCTGGTGGTGTCGGCGGCCGCGTGCGTGATGCGGGTATGGGTGTCCAGCACCTGTTTGCCGCGCGGCATCATCAGCCCGATCAGGTCGACATGCGCGCCGGAACCGCCGACGTGGATGTCGTATTCCCGGCGGATCATCTGCCCACCGAGCTGGACGTTGTGGCTGTGATAGCGCGCATCCCGCTCCAGCGAGACGAACGTGCGTTCGGTCGCCAGGCGCCTCGCCCCATCCAGGCCAAGGGCGATGTGGGTCAACACGGCGTTGGCGGCGATCGTCGAGACGATCACGCTGTTGCGCCAGGACGGTTGCTCACCAACCGTCTCGATGTGCTCGATCAGCGTCGCGCTTGAGCTTTGACCCAGTCGAACCAGCACCCGCGGGTGGCTCATCACCGACTCGGTCGCCCCGTCGAGCCACTCGACGACGATCGGCCGGTCGATGACCGCATTGGCCGCCACGTCGATCACCACGCCCTCGCGGGCCATCGCCGTGTTCAGCGTGACCAGGGCGTCGTTGGGGTTCTCGACGCTCGGTGCCGGCGTCGGCGAGAAGGCCGCTTGTCGAGTGTCCTCGTCGGCATCGGGAAGTGCAGTGAGCGTCAGCCCCTCGGGCACGTCGTTCGGTACACCCTCGAACACGCCGTCGATAAAGCGCAGACGTAGCGGGTTGTCCAACGGCAGGCGGACGCTCGGTTCGATATCCGCGCCCACGCCGGTCGGGGCAGTGAATTCACCCCGTTGAATCGCGCGCAGGTTGGTCCAGCGCCATTCCTCGTCACGCAGACCGGGCAGGCCGAGCGTTTCGGCCTGTTCACGTGCCGTGCGGGCGATCGCCTTGGGGGCCGCGGCCGTTTCCGGCATGGCCGTCTTGAGCCAGTCGGGAAGCTCTTTGCGCATCACGATGCCTCCTCGAGAATCTCCTGGTAACCCTCGGCTTCAAGGCGATGGGCAAGGGACTTGTCACCGGACTTGATGATCTTGCCCTTGTAGAGCACGTGGACGAAGTCCGGCTCGACGTAGTTGAGCAGGCGCTGGTAGTGCGTGACCAGGATGATGCCGCGCTCTTCGCCGCGCATGCGGTTGATCCCCTCGGAGACCACCTTCAGCGCGTCGATGTCCAGGCCCGAATCGGTCTCGTCGAGCAGGGCGAGCTTGGGCTCGAGCAGCAGCATCTGCAGGATTTCATTGCGCTTTTTCTCGCCGCCGGAGAAACCCGCGTTCACGCCGCGGTGCAGGAAGGCATCGTCCATGTCCATGCTGGCGACCAGCTCGCGCACCTGCTTCATGAAGGTGAAGGTGTCGACTTCGTCGAGCCCTTGCGCCTCGCGCTTGGCGTTGAGCGCTTCCTTGAGCAGGTAGATGTTCTTGACGCCCGGGATCTCGACCGGATGTTGAAAGCCCAGCAGCATGCCGGCCACCGCGCGCTCCTCGGTCTCCATCTCCAGGAGATCGTGACCGTCGAAGGTGATGGTCCCTTCAGTGACTTCGTAGCCGTCACGGCCGCCGAGCACGTGGCAGAGCGTGCTCTTGCCCGAGCCGTTCGGCCCCATGATGGCGTGGACCTCACCGGCATTGATGGTCAGGTTGATGCCCTTGAGGATCTCCTTGCCATCGATTACGGCGTGCAAGTTCTTGATTTCTAGAAGTGCCATGTTGAAAAAGCCTTTGTAAAGTGTTCGGTTAACCCAATGTTTATAAGGTGTTTTCTCGGGATCAGCCCACGGATCCTTCGAGCGAGACGGCCAGCAGGGCCTGTGCCTCGACGGCGAACTCCATGGGCAGTTCGTTGAAGACGTCCTTGCAGAAGCCGCTGACGACCATGTTCATCGCGTCTTCCTCGGACAGGCCGCGCGAGCGCAGGTAATACATCTGGTCGTCGCTGACCTTGGAAGTGGTCGCCTCGTGCTCGACCTGGGCGCTGGCGTTCTTGGCCTCGATGTAGGGGAACGTGTGCGCGCCGCAGCGATCGCCGATCAGCAGCGAGTCGCACTGGGTGAAGTTTCGCGCGTGCGTCGCGGTCTTGCCGATGTGTACCAGCCCGCGGTAGGCGTTCTCGGCCCGACCGGCGGAGATGCCCTTGGAGACGATCGTCGACCGGGTGCGCTTGCCCAGATGGATCATCTTGGTGCCCGAGTCGATCTGCTGGTAGTTGTTGCCCACGGCCACCGAGTAGAACTCACCGACCGAGTCGTCGCCCTTGAGAATGCAGCTCGGGTACTTCCAGGTGATTGCCGAACCGGCCTCGACCTGGGTCCAGGTGATCTTGGCGCGATCGCCACGGCATTCGCCACGCTTGGTGACGAAGTTGTAGATGCCGCCTTTGCCTTCCTCGTCGCCCGGGTACCAGTTCTGGACCGTGGAGTACTTGATCTCGGCATCGTCGAGCGCGACCAGCTCGACTACGGCCGCATGGAGCTGGTTCTCGTCACGCTGCGGGGCAGTGCAGCCCTCGAGGTAGCTGACGGAAGCGCCTTCCTCGGCGATGATCAGCGTGCGCTCGAACTGGCCGGTGTTCTTTGCGTTGATGCGGAAGTAGGTCGACAGCTCCATCGGGCATTTGACGCCCTTGGGCACATAGACGAACGAGCCATCGGAGAAGACCGCCGAGTTGAGGGCGGCGAAGTAGTTGTCGCCCTGGGGAACGACGGTGCCGAGATATTTGCGGATCAGCTCGGGATGATTCTCGACCGCCTCGGAGAACGAGCAGAAAATCACGCCGGCCTCGGCGAGCTTGTCCTTGAAGGTGGTGGTCACCGAGACGGAGTCGAATACCGCATCGACCGCGACGTTGGCGCCCTTGACACCGGCCAGCACGGCCCGCTCGTGCAGCGGGATGCCGAGCTTCTCGTAGGTTTCCAGGAGCTTCGGGTCGACATCATCGAGCGATTCCGGCGCGTCGGCGTCGAGCTCTTCCTGGGACTTCGGCGCCGCGTAATAGGAGAGTGCCTGGTAGTCGATCTTCGGGTAATGAACGTGTGCCCATTCCGGCTCTTTCATGGTCTGCCAATGGCGGAAGGCCGACAGGCGCCACTCGAGCATGAATTCGGGCTCATGCTTTTTCGCAGAGATCATGCGGACCACGTCTTCATCGAGACCCGGCGGAATGATCTCCTGCTCGATGTCGGTCGTGAAACCGTACTTGTACTCGCGCTTGACGAGTTGTTCGAGTTCCTGTGTTTCGGTCATGTCGTTATCACCTGGTCGAAGGCTGGTGGCCGGTCGGTCGTGCCGCCCGGCGGTGTTCGTGTTCGGAATCCGTTGAGGGACCGCTAGTCCGAGAGGGAGCATCGGCGTCCATCACCTCGCCACCGCGTGACCGTTCATACCAGACCGGCACCTGGGTCGTAGCCGTGCTGCCTTTCACCGGCCGCGTCATGTCGGCTAGCGTGGTCGCGTCGAGGAGGGCGTGCACGCCCCGATTGATCGCCTCCCAGTGTGGTCGGACCACGCAATCACTCTGCATCGAGCAATCATGATCGGGACGGAAGCAGTCGGTCATCGCGATCGGCCCGTCGATGGCCTCGATTATTTCGGCAAGCGTGATCTCCTTGGCCGGACGGGCGAGAAAATAGCCGCCGCTACGCCCCTGGCGAGACTGCACGATGCCCTCGCCGTTGAGGAGCTTGAGCAATTTTCCTACCGTGGGCATGTTGATGCCGGTGCGCTCCGCAAGCGCCCGTGCATTGGCTCGCTGCTCGCTGGGTTTCTCGCGCGGATCGCCGGCCAGCGCCGTCAGCAGCACGATTGCGTAATCGCTCAGTCGGCTGATCTTCAACATGCCTGCCTCCGCGGGTAGCGGTCCAATGTCCCCGGTAGCCAGCGGCAAAAGGGCGCCACGGGCAACGGGATAAGTGCGTTAAAAGTACTAAAACGGTACGGTTTAATCAAGCCGCGGTAGAGGAGCGAGTTACAGCATGACCTCAGCGTCGCACTAATCGGGCTTAAGCCTTTGTCTGCGCTTCGATTTGGAAGCGATTTCTGCTATCTTTCGCCCCCTTTCCCCACGCCGGAATGACGAGGAATTCGTTTACGTGACGACCACAGCCACCGACAAGACATCCGTGCCCACCGATGGCGCCGGCAAGCGGCTCTACATCAAGACCTGGGGCTGCCAGATGAACGAGTACGATTCGGCGAAGATGGCCGACGTGCTTGGGGTGTCCAGCGGCTTTGAGCCGGTTGCCGACCCGGCCGATGCCGACGTCATCCTGCTCAACACCTGCTCGATCCGCGAAAAGGCACAGGAAAAGGTGTTCTCCCAACTGGGCCAGTGGCGCCCTCTCAAGGAAAAGAACCCGGACCTGATCATCGGCGTGGGCGGTTGTGTTGCGAGTCAGGAAGGCGAGGCGCTGCGCGAGCGTGCGCCGTTCGTCGATATCGTCTTCGGCCCGCAGACGCTCCACCGGCTGCCGGAGATGGTGGCGGTGGTCGAGGCCGAGCGAAAGCCGGTGGTCGACATCTCCTTCCCGGAGATCGAGAAGTTCGACAACCTGCCGGACCCGCGCGCCGACGGCCCGGTCGCGTTCGTCTCGATCATGGAAGGTTGCTCGAAGTACTGCACCTTCTGCGTGGTGCCGTACACCCGCGGCGAGGAGATTTCCCGACCGTTCGACGATGTCGTGGCTGAGGTCGCGGATCTCGCCGAGCAGGGCGTGCGCGAGGTCAATCTGCTGGGGCAGAACGTCAACGCCTTCCAGGGTCCGATGCATGACGGTCAGATCGCCGATCTCGCGCTGCTGATCGAGGTCATCGCCCAGATCGAAGGTATCGACCGTATCCGGTTCACTACGTCCCACCCGGTGGAGTTCACCGATCGCCTGATCGAGGCCTACCGCAACGTGCCGGAGCTGGCGAGCTTCCTGCACCTGCCGGTCCAATCGGGTTCCGACCGGGTGCTGGCCCTGATGAAGCGCGGCCACACGGCCATGGAATACAAGTCCAAGATCCGCAAGCTGCGCGAGGCCCGTCCGGGCATCTCGATCTCCTCGGACTTCATCATCGGCTTCCCCGGCGAGACCGAGCGTGATTTCGAGCAGACCATGAAGCTGATCGAGGACATCGGCTTTGATCACTCGTTCTCGTTCGTCTACAGCGCACGGCCCGGTACGCCGGCGTCCAACCTGCCGGACGACCAGCCCGAGGAAATCAAGAAGGCGCGTCTCAAGCGCCTGCAGACGCGCATTACCGAGTTCGAGCAGGAGATTTCCCGCTCGATGCTCGGCACGACGCAGACGGTGCTGGTGCAGGGACCGTCGAAGAAAGACCCGAACGAACTGATGGGCAAGACTGAGAACAATCGCAGCGTGATCTTCGGCGGTCGTCCGGGTCTGGTCGGCCTGTTCGTCGATGTCAAAATCACCCAGGTCAATCCGAACTCCCTGCGCGGCGAGTTCATCGACATCCACCCCACGGACCGTGAGCGGGCCAAGGCGCGAAAGCTGGTGGCAGCCTGATGACCGAAGCGAACGCGCAACGTCTCGAATTCGCCCTCGAACCGGCCGACAACGAGCGGCTGGCCAATCTTGCCGGTACGTTCGACGAGCACCTGCGCATGATTGAGCGTCGCCTTGGTGTGGAGATCAACCATCGCGGCAACCTGTTTGCGGTGATCGGCCCGTCGGCCGTCGCCGATCAGGTCGAGACCCTGCTCGCCGACCTCTACAAGCTCAGCGATAGCCAGGTGATCGACCCGGAACGCGTCAATCTGGGTATGCAGCAGGCCGGCATGGAAGACGCGTCGCCCCCGCCAGGCGACGAGGTGCTGATCAAGACCCTGCGCGGCATCGTCCGCGGGCGGGGCAATCGTCAGGTGCAGTACCTCAAGGCGATTCGCGAGTCGGATCTCAACTTCGGCATCGGTCCGGCCGGCACCGGCAAGACCTATCTCGCCGTGGCCAGCGCCATCGATGCCTTCGAGCGCGGCCAGGTGCAGCGGATCGTGCTGGTACGCCCGGCCGTCGAGGCAGGCGAGAAGCTGGGCTTTCTGCCCGGTGATCTGGCGCAGAAGATCGACCCGTACCTGCGTCCCATGTACGACGCGCTCTACGAGATGATGGGCTTCGATAAGGTCAATCGCCTGATCGAACGCAGCGTGATCGAGGTAGCGCCGCTGGCCTTCATGCGTGGTCGGACGCTCAACGAGTCGTTCGTCATCCTCGACGAGGCACAGAACACCAGCATCGAACAGATGAAGATGTTCCTGACCCGGATCGGCTTCGGCACCTCCGCGGTGGTCACCGGCGACATCACCCAGGTCGACCTGCCCAAGGGCATGACCTCGGGTCTGCGCCACGCGATCGACATGCTCAGCGACGTCGAAGGGGTGCAGTTCACCTTCTTCCAGAGCCGCGACGTGGTGCGCCACCCCTTGGTCAAGCGCATCATCGATGCCTACGAGAGTCGGAGCAAGGCGGATTGACCCGTTCGCTCCCGGTATCGGTTGATCGTCAGCGTGCCTGCGCATCCCGGTGCCCGTCGCGTCGAAATTTGATCGGCTGGGTCTCGCGCACCCTGGATGCACTGGCACCGGAGGGGCCGGATGGCGGGGAGGTGACGATCCGCTACGTCGCACCTGACGAGAGCCGTTCGTTGAACGCGCAGTTCAGGCAGAAGGATCGGCCGACGAACGTGCTTTCCTTCCCGGCGGCCGACGACCCGTCGGATCTCGAGGTATTGCCGGGCTCGGAACTGCCATATCTGGGCGACCTGGTCATCTGTGCCGACGTCGTCGAGAGCGAAGCGAAGGAGCAGGGCAAGACTCGGCGCGAGCACCATGCACACATGGTGGTACATGGGATTTTGCACCTGTTGGGCTATGATCACCTCACCGATGACGAGGCGGAACAGATGGAATCGATCGAGATTCGCGTGCTCGCCTCGTTGGGTTATCCCGATCCCTATGCCTGAATCGTGAAGATCGACACCGTGATTCCACATCTCGTTCACGTCGCATCCTTTTGATTTAATTACCTTTCCCAATTCCTTAACAAAGACGCCCCATGGAAGACGAACCTCCTAGTCCGGACTCGCAAGACGGGTCCTGGTGGCAGCGCATCAAACAGCGTTTCTGCCCCTGCGAAATCCGATCGATTGATCAGATGAAGTCCCTGGTGCGCCAGGCGACCGAAACCGAGGTCTTTCCGGTCTCCACCGGAGGCCTGATCGATTCGGTGCTTGACTTCCACGATCTGCGTGTCCGTGACGTCATGGTGCCGCGCGGGCAGATGGACGTGATCGAGGAGGGCACCACGCTGCCGGAACTGCTCTCGGCGGCCATCGAGACCGGGCATTCCCGTTATCCCGTCATCCGCACGAACCGTGACGAGGTGATCGGCATTCTGCTGGTCAAGGAACTGCTGCGTTTTTATGCCAATTCCCAGCAGCCAGGTGGCGAATCGACGTTCGATCTGCTCGACCTGGTGCGTACCCCCATGTTCGTGCCCGAGAGCAAGCGCCTGGACGCGCTGCTGGCCGAATTTCGCCTGACGCGCACGCACATGGCCATCGTGCTCGACGAATTCGGTGGGGTGGCGGGTCTGGTCACCATCGAGGACGTGCTCGAGGAAATCGTCGGTGACATCGACGACGAGTTCGATGTCGAGGAGCGGGTCAATATTCGCCAGCAGGCGCCGCGCCGGCACACGGTCCGCGCCCTGACGCCGATCGGGGAATTCAACGAAGTCTTCGGTACCGACTTTTCCGACGACGAGTACGACACCATCGGCGGTCTGGTGTCCAACACGCTTGGACACCTGCCGCGCCGGGGTGAGGTGGCGCGTCTGGGTGAGTACGAGTTCAAGGTCCTTGGGGCCGATCGTCGCCGGCTCCACTTGCTGCTGGTTACCAAGCTCGACTTTGAAACGAGTGAGGATGACGATGGCTCGCCGGCCGAAGAGAAGTGATTCGGAGGATGGCGGTCGGCTCGCCACGACGCGCCCGGAGTCGGGTCGACTCAACGGCTGGCGCGGCAGTCTGCTCGCCTTGTTGGCGGGCGCCACCCTGGTGCTGGCGTTCGCCCCATTTGCCTTCTGGCCGGCGGCGATTATCGCGCCGGCCATCTTGTTTGCCCTGATCCGTCACTGTCGACCGGGCCGAGCGTTTCGGTTGGGTTGGTGGTTCGGGCTGGGGCAATTCGGGCTCGGGGTCAGCTGGGTCTACGAGAGTTTTACCCTGTTTGGCGGCATCGTCGCCCCCTTGGCGGTGCTGGTCACCGCGCTGTTCGTGATGGCATTGGCCGTCTACCCGGCAGTCGCCGCCTGGCTAGCCGTGCGCATCACGCCCCGAGCCGACTGGCCCGGCCGAGCGGCGGCGTTCGTGGCCAGCTGGGTGCTGATCGAGGCGTTACGTGCCTGGCTGTTCGGCGGTTTCCCTTGGCTCAACCTCGGTATCAGCCAGGTAGACGGCCCCTTGGTGGGCTGGCTGCCCATCATCGGGGAATATGGGGTAACCGCCATCCTGCTCGCGCTCGGAGTGGTTCTATGGCGCCTGTCCTCCCGGGTCGTGACGCATGGCCCCGACTGGCGTCGTTGGCTCGGCCTAGCCGGCTTGCTGCTTCTTGTTCTGCTGGCCTCGTTGCCGCTTCGTTCCATCGAGTGGTCAGAGCCCAGGGGGCAATCACTGCGCGTTGGCGTCGTACAGGGCAACATCGCGCAGATGCAGAAATTCGACCCGGAATTCTTTCAGCGCACCCTCTCGATCTACCGCGATCTGACCGACTCGTTACCCGAGGTCGATCTTGTTCTCTGGCCTGAAACCGCCATCCCTAGAGTGATCGATGATCTCCCCGGCCTGCGCGCCAAGCTTGAAGCGCTCGCCCGCAATCGTAATTTTTCCTTGCTGGTCGGTACATTCTCGCGCGACGAGGCGGGGCGCTATTACAACTCGCTACTCGGCTTTCCCGATTCAGTGGGCGAATACCACAAGCGCCATCTGGTGCCGTTCGGTGAATACTTTCCGTTGCGCGGACTCCTCGAGCTGATGCCTTGGCTCTTCGAAGTGCCGATGTCGGATCTGAGCTCGGGTGGGGCCCATCAGCCCCCGTTGCGCGTCGGTGAACTGACATTGGGCGCCTCGATCTGTTTCGAGGCAGATTTCTCCCGCGACATCCGCGAGACCATCCCGAGCGCGGATCTTCTGGTGACGGTATCCAACGACTCGTGGTTCGGCGAGAGCTTCTCGCCACATCAGCACCTGCAGATGGCGCGGGCACGAGCAATCGAGTTTCGGCGGCCTCTGGTACGAGCCACCAATACCGGCATCTCCGCGATCGTCGATACGACGGGACACGTACAGCAAACGCTGGGCACGGGGGAGCAGGGCGTGTTGACGGCAGAAATCAGGCCGCGCGCGGGGAATACGCCGCTGGCTTATCTAGGCGCTTGGCCGGTACTCGGGCTGATGCTGATCATCCTGATGACGGCCGCCTGGCGACAAACCCGGGCGACACGCGATTCCGAGTAAGGCCCGCCACCGTGGGCGGGCTTGGCCCGAGCGCCGTTTCTGTGGCACTAGAAACAAAAAACCCCCGCCAATCGGCGGGGGTTTCGTGATTCCATCGTGACGTGGAATCGGTACTGGTGGCTATGGGTGGATTCGAACCACCGACTCCGGCATTATGAGTGCCGTGCTCTAACCAGCTGAGCTACATAGCCAAGCAAGGCGCGCATTATCGGGATTCCCCGACAGGTTGTCAACCCTGTCCGCGCGCCTTTTCACGGTGATTCACACGTTAAAGCGGAAGTGCACGACATCCCCTTCGTGCATGACGTAATCCTTGCCTTCCAGTCGCCATTTTCCGGCCTCCTTGGCCCCTTGCTCGCCACCACAGGCGATGAAATCGTCGTAGGCGACGACTTCGGCGCGGATAAAGCCCTTCTCGAAATCCGTATGGATCACACCGGCGGCCTGCGGCGCGGTCATGCCACGCTTGATCGTCCAGGCTCGCACTTCCTTTACCCCGGCGGTGAAATAGGTCTGCAGGCCGAGCAACTCGTAGCCGGCGCGTATCACGCGGTCAAGTCCAGGCTCGTCGAGTCCCATTTCATCCAGGAACATGGCCTTGTCCTCGCCCTCTAGGTCGATCAGTTCGGCCTCGGTGGTCGCGCATACCGGCACCACCGTGGCGCCCTCACGTCCCGCAAGGTCACGGACCTGGTCGAGGAACGGATTATTCTCGAAGCCGTTCTCGTCGACGTTGGCGATAAACATCAGCGGCTTGCTGGTCAACAGGTGCAGGTCGTGCAGCAGGGCGAGCTTCTCGGAGTCGAGCTTCATGCTCCGGACCGAATGCCCCTGGTCGAGTACCTCGGCGATTTCCTTCACCAGCTCGAGCTTGGCCGCGGCATCCTTGTTCTGACCGGACTTGGTCTGCTTGGTCAGCCGGTCGGTGGCCTTTTGCACGGTGTCGAGATCGGCGAGTGCCAGTTCGGTATTGATCACGTCGATGTCGGCGGCCGGATCGACCTTGCCGGCCACGTGGATCACGTCGTCATTGGCGAAGCAGCGCACCACCTGCACGATGGCATCGGTTTCGCGGATATTGGCGAGGAACTGGTTGCCCAGACCTTCGCCCTTGGAGGCACCGGCCACCAGCCCGGCGATATCGACGAACTCCATGCTTGTCGGGATCACGCGCTCGGGCTTGACGATCTCGGCAAGCTTGTCCAGACGCGGATCCGGGACGGCGACCACCCCGACGTTCGGCTCGATGGTGCAGAACGGGTAGTTGGCCGCTTGGATGCCAGCCTTGGTCAGCGCATTGAACAGGGTGGACTTGCCGACGTTGGGCAGGCCCACAATGCCACAGTTGAAACCCATAGGGACTCCGTTGATTCAGTGTCAGGAAATGGCCGGGCAGGGCGGCCACTGGTTCGTGGGGCATCCGTCCGTTTTAGGCAGACGGGCGATAGCTGTTGATTGCCTGCATCAGCGCCGCATCATCGGCGTGTACAAGCTTTGCTGCGAGGTGGCGGACCTCGATGACCACGTCCTCGATCAGGCGGCGTTCATCCGGCGGCGGGTTGGTGAGGACATAGCCGACCACCGCATCGCGGTGACCCGGGTGTCCCACGCCGATGCGCAGACGCCAGAAGTCCGCACTGCCGAGCGCGGCCTGGATATCCTTGAGACCATTGTGGCCGCCGTGCCCGCCACCGCACTTCAGTCGCATCCGTCCGGGCGGCAGGTCGAGCTCGTCGTGGATCACGAGGATCTCTTCCGGGGCAATCTTGAAGAATTGCGCCAATGGGCCGACGGACTGCCCCGAGCGATTCATGAAGGTGTCCGGACGCAGCAGCCGCAGGTCGACACCGTCGACCATCACGCGAGTAACCGCGCCCTTGAACTTGCGCTCCTCGGCCCAGTGGCCACGCAGTGTGGCGGCGATGGCGTCCACGGCCCAAAAACCGGCATTGTGGCGGGTGCCATCGTATTTCTGTCCGGGGTTACCCAGTCCCACGATCAGCTTGATACTCATGGGCGCGGATTATCGCATAGCTGGTTGCGCCCATACCGGAACCTAAATGAAAAAACCCCGATCGATTGATCGGGGTCTTTCGGGCATCGTCGCGGGGAGGATTAGGCTCCTTCTTCGCCTTTCTCTTCCTCGCCACCGGTTTCGGGTTGCTCTTCCTCTTCCGGCTCTTTTTCCACCTTCGGCGGGTGGATGCCGACAACAGCAACATCGTGACCTTCACCGAGCGCCAGTTCCGGAATGGCGATGCCTTCCGGCAGCTTGATCTCGCTCAGGTGGATCGCCTCGTTGACGTCCAGGTCACTCAGATCGATGGTCAGGTACTCCGGCAACTGACGCGGCAGGCACTCGATCTCGATTTCATTATGGATGACGCTCACCACGCCACCGGCCTTGGCGCCCTTGCTCTCTTCGCGGTTTTCGAAGTGCAGCGGGACGTTCATCCGCATCTTCTGACCACGGGTGATGCGCTGGAAGTCAGCGTGCAGCACGACGGTGGTCTTGTACGGGTGACGATGCAGGTCACGCAGGACCACCTCGTCGGTCTCGCCGCCGACATTGAGCTCGAGGATATGCGAGAAGAACGCCTCGTGATCGAGGTGCTTCAGGAGCTCGTTGTGGTTGATGGTCAGCGAGACCGGGGCCTTCTTGCCACCGTAGACGATTGCCGGGATGTTCCCTTCGCGACGCAGGCGGCGGCTCGCACCCTTCCCCAGGTCATCGCGAACGGACGCTTCAATCTTAAAAGTTTCATTAGACATGATTGGGTCCACTCCAGAAATAAAAACCGCCGGGGCGACGACTGTCCGGCTCCCGGCGTCTGATGTACGGCTGCGGCCCGCGACCAAGCCACAACCGACGCGCGCCGCCCGAGTGATCGAGCGGCGCGCGAATTGTACAGGGAAAGCCCTTTGGTAGGAAGGGCGGGGGGCTTTCTAGAGATGGTCAGTCGTCGTTGTAGAGCGAGCTGACCGACTCGTCGGTATGAATGCGACGGATGGTCTCGGCGAGCATGCCGGCAACGGAGAGAACGCGGATGCGTTCGCAGGCCTCGGATTCCGGCTTGAGTGGCACGGTGTCAGTCACCACCAGCTCGTCGAGGGACGAGGCCTCGATGTTCGCGATCGCGTTGCCAGACAGTATCGCGTGGGTGGAGTAGGCCACCACTTTGCGAGCGCCTTGTTTCTTCAGGGCGTCGGCCGCCTTGCAGAGCGTGCCAGCGGTGTCGACCATGTCGTCGACCAGCACGCAGGTCTTGTCCTTGACCTCGCCGATGATGTGCATCACCTGGGAGACATTGGCCCGTGGGCGACGCTTGTCGATGATGGCAAGATCGGCGTCGTCGAGGCGCTTGGCCACGGCACGGGCACGCACCACACCGCCAACGTCCGGCGAGACGACGATCAGGTCTTCGTATTTCTGCCGCCAGATGTCACCCAGGAGGATGGGCGAGGCGTAGACGTTGTCCACGGGGATGTCGAAAAAGCCCTGGATCTGGTCGGCGTGCAGGTCGACGGTCAGGATGCGGTCCACGCCGCCGCTTTGCAGCATGTTGGCCACGACCTTGGCGCTGATCGGCACGCGGGACGAGCGGACGCGACGGTCCTGACGGGAATAGCCGAAGTAGGGGATGACCGCAGTGATGCGGTGAGCCGAGGCCCGACGCAGGGCGTCGGTCATCAGCATGAGCTCCATGATGTGGTCGTTCGTCGGATCGCAGGTCGGCTGGATGACGAAGATGTCCCGACCGCGGACGTTTTCCAGGAGCTCGACGGCGGATTCGCCGTCCGAGAAGTGCGCTACCGATGCCTGTCCGAGTTGGCTGTCTAGGCTTTCCGCAACCCGTTCGGCCAATGGCCGATTCGCGTTGCCCGTGAAGACCATCAAGGAGCGTGTTAGTGACATCGGTCTCGCCGGTTATTTGGCTGGGCCGGCAGGATTCGAACCTGCGAATGCCGGAATCAAAATCCGGTGCCTTAACCAACTTGGCGACGGCCCATTCGAAAGAGGTGCGCATCTTAACCAAGCGATCCGGGTTTGCCAAGGGCTGGAGGCGGTTTTTTTCCCTTTCCGCCTGGTTGGCGATCTAAGGCGCTGATTTGGCGTGATCAACCCGTGATGACACAAAAAACCGTCGCAGGATTTCGTGCCTCGAAGCCAGTCGCTCACCGATCCGCTCGCCCTCGAGTCGAGAGGAAACCGGGGCGAACAGGCACGCGCCCGAGCCGGTCATGCGTGCAAATCCCGCTTCGTTTTTCAGGTCGGCAAGCAGGGCGGCCAGTGCCGGCTGTTGCGCCAAGACCACTGGTTCGAAGACGTTTCGCCCCTTGTTGCGCCAATCATCGAGCAGTTCGGCATCCGGTTGCTTCGGCAGATTGCGCTGAAGGCGCTGGTCGGCGAACAAGCCGGCGGTTGGGGATGAGATGCCCGGAACCAGTACCAGGTAGATACCGCTGGTGTCTCGCGCATCGTCGGGATGCAATTGCTCACCGATGCCGTGTGCCGTGGCACTGTAACCATGAACGAAAACCGGCACGTCGGCGCCCAGCTCCTTGCCGATCCGGGCGAGGGTGTCGATGGGATAATCGAGCCCCCATGACTGATTAAGGGCTCGCAACACACAGGCGGCAGCCGCCGAACCGCCGCCCAGTCCGCCCCCGACCGGGACGTGTTTTCTCAGTGTGATATGCGCACCGCGGGACTTGGCTTGATCGCGGTATCCATCGTCACGGGCCTGCTCGTGCAACCGGATGGCCGCCCGGTAGAGCAGATCGTTGTGGGTGGCGGCGGGTTGCCCCGAGATCGGCTCGTCACCGGCGATCCACTCGACCTGGATATCCTCGCAGTCGGTATCGAACCGCAGTTCGTCACCGTATTCGAGTAATTCGAAGAAGGTCTGCAGCTCGTGATAGCCATCCGGTCGTCGGGAGTTGATGTGCAGGTAGAGGTTGAGCTTGCAGCCGGCCCGGAGCCAAGTTCCCGTGTTGGCGGTTTCCGTACTGGAGGAGGGGGGCATCAGCGTGACTGTCCGGCGTCCCAGGTATCGACCACGATGCGGATCCGCATGCCATCGTGACTCAACTCGACGAAATGGGGCAGGGCGAGCCGGTCGACATCCCGATAGCGGTCATATTCGATCTCCCAGCCTGCGTCGGTGAACGCGGCGAGGCGTCCCTGATCGTCAAGGCGGTAGTCGCCTGTGGAGAGCGCTTCGAGGGAGTCACTCGGCAACCCTCTCACCCACCGCGGCAGGGTTGCCAGAGGGATACGCCAGCCGGTTTGTTCCTGGAGCAGTGCCTCGGGGTCGTCGGTGACACGTCGATTGCCCTTGCCGTCCGTCAAAAGCATGTGGTTGGGTGTGCCGGTCATCGCCAGGCGGCCCGTGTCAAAGGGGCCACTCAGCACCAGCGAGGTCACGGTGCCGACCTGTGTCCAGTCGAGTTGAACGCTCCCGCCGGTGACGCCGGACCGAACGGCCGCCCGTCCGTCAAATGCCCAGTCCGTCATCGACTCGAGTTCTCGCGCGTGCGACTCCCAGGCCGCCAATTGCGCCTCGCTGGCTGGTTCGGTCGGTTGTGTGCCAAGTAGTGAGGCACAGCCGGAAAGCAGGGCGCCGGCGAGTAACAGGGCGGCCGTTCGAAGTTGAACGGCGCAAGGTATGGTGACTGTCATGACGAGAAAGGGCGTCGGTTGATGGGGGCGAGTGGACAGACCGCTCACGGTTGACCGTTTGCCGGTATCAGCTCCGGTGCGAATTTGCGCAAGGTCTCGAGCAGGACGGTGTCGCTGGAATCGAGTTCGAGTGCCTCTTGCCAGACCTCGAGTGCTTGATCGCGCTGACCATCCGCCCACAAGACCTCGCCGAGATGGGCGCCGATCTCGGCGTTGGGCGCGCGGCGGTAGGCGCTTGTCAACGCCTTGAGGGCCGATTCAAGGTCACCCTGACGGTACTTGAGCCACCCTAGGCTGTCGAGGTAGGCCGCGTTATCTGGATCGATCTGCAAGGCACGCCCGATCAGCTTCTCGGCTTCGTCCAGGTGTCGGTTTTCGTCAGCCAGTGTGTAGCCCAACGCGTTCAGGGCTTGGGCGTGCTCGGGATCGCGCTCGACGATCTCACGCAGCACGCTGATCGCCGAGCCGGATTCGTCGAGGGAAAACAACGTCATGGCTTTTTGCAGACGGAAATCATTGGCATCCGGCCAGGCATCCAGGGCCTGATCGGCGATCTGAAGGCTTTCCTCGAACTGACCGGATTCCGCCAACGTCGAGGCGAGCGCGAGCATCAGCTGTTGTTGGTCGGCCTCGTCAATCCCGTCGGAGAGTAGGGCGGCTTCCAACCCGCGGACAGCGGCATCCGAATGACCCTGGTCGAGCCGAGCCCCGGCGAGTAGCACTTGGGCGTTAGCGTAATGCTCACTGCGCGGGCTGACCTGCGAAAAGGCGGATTCCGCGGCGCGGAGGTCAGCTTCCTGCAGGGCGGCACGTCCACGGATCAGGTGGACGACATCCGACTGGCCGGGCAAGCGCTCCAGACCGTTTAGTGCCTTTTCGGCGAGATCGGGGCGTTCCATCCGAAAGGCGAACAGCGTTAGGTTGCGCAGGAGTTCCGGATCGGTCTGCTGGGTTTTCAGGGTGTGCTCGAGCAACGCGAGCGCGGCTTCCTCTTGGCCGGCTGCCAGCCGCGCCTCGATCAGTCCACTCGTATAGCGGCCTTCGTCGGGAAACCGGTTGTGTGCCTTTTCGAGCACCCGGATAGCCTGTCCGACGTCACCATCACGATTGGCAATTACCATCGCGAGGTCATAGGTCATGGTCTCGTCGGGCCGCAGGACCATCGCGCGATTGGCGGCTTCTCGCGCCAGCGCCATTTCTCCGAAGGACAGCGCGAGCTTGGCGACGACCAGCTGGGCCTCATACTGCTGCGGGAAGCGCTCGGCCAAGTGATGGGTATAGGACACTGCACGGTCGCGATCGAGGCTCTTTTGCAGGTACTGGCCCGTTTCATTGAAAATCTTCTCGACGTTCCCGGAGTCGGACTCCAGCCACTGGTTGAGCGCACGATCCGCTTGATCTGTCTCGCCCAGTTCCAACGACGAGACCATCATGACCGCGGCGGCCCGGGCATTTCCCGGCGAGATCTCACGCAGCTGTTCGGCAAGGCTCTGAGCCAGGTCAAATCGATCGGCAAAGATCGCCGCCTGAATGGCACGTTCCAGCAATGCCGGATTGTTACTGTCCTGTGCCACTGCGGCGTAGTGGGCCGCGGCCTGATCATAATTCTTGTGCCGACCGTGGAATTCACCGGCAAGCACGTTGAAGATCGGGTTCTGGTCGAGCACGTCAAGCTCACCGGCAGTTGCACCGGATTCGGTGGCACCCATGTTGGTATCAGTCGTAGGCTCGTTGGCCGGGCTGATGGAGCAGCCGGCCCCCAGCAAGGCCAGGGTCATTCCGAGGAACAATGCAGCAGACGGGATCGGTCGCATGGCGGGCCTGTCGAAACGGTGGATTCATTCGGTTCGAAGAGATTCGACCGACTGGCGACCATTGTAGTGCAACTGGCCGCGGGCATGGCTGCTGCGTGAAGGGCGAAGGTCGATTGCCACGACATCCCGGCCGGTCAATCTCATCACATCAGCCGGGCGATCGAGTTCGTAGAATATATATTATGTTAAATACAACCTTGACCGGTCGTGAACTTGCCTTTCACCACCGGAACTTGCCCCAGAGTTCCGGATTGGCCCAATGGCGCGCGTTCAACCAGTCCGGGGTCCGCTTGTAGGTTTCGATGTCGAACAGATAAATCGGCTCGTCGGCCCGGTAACGTGTAAACCCGAGCGACACCATCTGCTGATCCACCGAACCTCCAATTCGATGTCCCTCACCCAAGTGAACGATTAGCGGCCGGTTCAATCGATCACGCAGCGCGGCAAAAAATGGCGAGATCGCAGTCGTCCACTCGTCCATCTCGACGATCAACTCGATGACGGTGTCATCCTCGTTGGCCGCCCGTGCTATCAAGTCACCGACATTCACCTCGGCCATTGCCGAGTCTTGCGTCTTTGCCCGTGATTCGTCAGATGTCAGAAAAGCCGTCAACCGCTGCTTGTCGGGATATGGCTTCCCACACGCAATCAAGCGCTTGTCGTCCGCGGCCAATGTCCGGCGCGATTCGGGCTCGACCGCCCGCAACACCAATTTCGGCGTTTTTTTTGCATTCACTGTTGACAGCCCCTCTCAGGATTCCTAATATGCGCCGCGTTGCCCAGGTGGCGGAACTGGTAGACGCGCTAGTTTCAGGTACTAGTGGAGAGATCCGTGGAGGTTCGAGTCCTCTCCTGGGCACCAAA
>JADQCE010000017.1 GCA_016278265.1 Halothiobacillus sp.
GCGCCTCACGCGTCAGGAACAGGCCAAATCAATGGGGCGTGGCCGCCGCATACGGTGGACCTCGCCGCACCGGAAGAGCTGGAATACATCGCGGGCGTGGAGATCGAGCAGGCCGCTGTGGTAGCTTTGCTCCCACGGCACCTTGTACGGCTCGCCTCGCTCGTCTTCCTCGATGTCGCCGAACTCCATGGGCACACCGAACACGCGCACCGACAGGCGCAGCTTGTCGTTCTCGGCAAGGTAGATCAGGTCCGCTTCCGTGATCTGCCAGCGCTCGAGGATCTCGGGGAGCGTGAAGTACGATTTGTCGATATGCATTCACTGCCCTCCACACCGATTCCCGTGTAAGATGTTTACCTTCTGTTCTTATTCGCTTGACGGGCTCCGATCAATCCGATTTTATCCTATTTCATCCACAGTTGGGTGGGGATGACATGACCGAGCACCACACGCTTTCCGACCGCCTCAGAGCCCGGGCCAACCAGCTCGGCATCAGTCCCGCGCACGTCGCCGAGATGGCCGGCGTGAACCGGTCCTTTGTCTACGACATCCTCCGAGGCCGTTCAGCCCGACCTGGCATAGACCGGCTGGCCGAGGTCGCCCGCGTGCTGAAGGTGGATCGCGACTGGCTGATCCATGGCATCGGCGAGGTGGAGGGGAAGCCCCCCTTCTTGGACAATCCTGACGACGCCTTCGTGGCCATCGCCCACGCCACCCCGCGCCCCGCGATGGGCGGTGGTGCAGTCGTGACGGAGGATGGCGACACGCCCGGCCGCGTCTATCACTTCCGCCGCTCCTGGATCCGGAACAGCCTGAAGGCCAGCCCGTCGCAGTTGCGGATCATGCATGTTGAGGGCGACAGCATGGCGCCGACGCTGAACAGCGGCGACGCGGTGCTGGTCGACATGGCCCGCCGCGCGCCCAACCCGCCCGGCATCTTCGTGCTGGACGACGGGATGGGGCTGGTCGCCAAGCGGCTCGAGCACATCCCGAACAGTGACCCGCCCGCGGTGCGCGTCATCTCCGACAACAAGCACTATCCCGAGTACGAAAGAACGGCCGACGAGATCCATATCGTCGGCCGCATCCGTTGGTTCGCGCGGGAGATCTGAGGTGATTGCGTTCCGCGAGGTCGACGATGCCGATCCGGCGCTGGCGTTCTCACCGCTGGTGCGCGGGGTTGAGAAGACCTTCGCCTGGATCGGCGAGCATGGCGGCATCCCCCTGACGCCCTCCAAGGCGCTCAAGCGGGTCTTCGTGCACTGGGCGGCGGCCGAGTTCGACTGGCCCGGCCACACCGAGGCGGACCTCTTCGCCGTCAACAAGGTGCTGAACGAGCCCGATTTCGCCCCGCTCATGGTGCTGCACGACCTTATGATCGCGATGAAGCTTGGCCGGCACTACAAGGGCGAGTTCCGGCTGACCAAGGCAGGCCAGGCACTGGCGGGCCATCCCAGCCGCATCTTCGGAACGGTCTTCCCGTTCTTCCTGTTCCGGATCAATCACGCCAGCATGTCGCGGT
Source organism: Halothiobacillus sp. (assembly GCA_016278265.1). GTDB lineage: Bacteria > Pseudomonadota > Gammaproteobacteria > Halothiobacillales > Halothiobacillaceae > Guyparkeria. Next base: position 1,523 of record JADQCE010000017.1, read on the forward strand.
TCGACGACGCGCCGATCCTTGGCAACTGGGACGTGTTCCTGAACGTGCTCAACGTCGAGACCGAGGACGGGGCCACCGGCGCGCACCTCCGCCGCGTGTTCTTCGGCGAGCCTGAGACGGGACCTCTCCCGCGGTACGACGAGGTGATGGGCCAGTTCTACATCCAGGTGCTGCGTCCGCTCTGCTGGGCAGGGCTGCTTCAGCAGGGACGCGGAACGGCCAGCTATCGCTTCGAGGAGGCCGTATTCATGAAGACGCCGCTCTGGAGATCGGCGCTGGTTCTTGACACCGATGCCCAGGTCGCGCCGGCGACACGTCACTGAGGCTCCGCCGGTTCCTATCCTCTGCGCAGGCTTACGCGGGACTCCCATAAGCCTTTGAATCCGATTGTTTTCGGAGGGTGCGCGGATAGCGTTTCCCCCATGCGAAACGTGCCGACAAATCCACAACGGGGTTCAAACCCGCTGCCACCCGACCGGATGACACCCGCTGAACGCCGCGCCGAAATGTGCGGTCTGCTTGCGCTGGGGCTGGTCCGGTTGCGGCTGCGCGAGCGCGCTGAACCTTCTGACGATACTGGAGAAATTCGCCTACACTCTCCGGCCAACCGATGCCGTCATGCAACTCCAACTCACCGGAGACCCGCATGACGACCCACGATCCCATCCCCGCGCGCCTGGCCGCGCTGAAGACCGCCACGACGCCGGAGCTGAAGGCGCAGTGGCGCGACCTGTTCGACAGCGAGCCGCCGCCGTTCAACCGACGCTACCTGGAGAGCCGGCTGGCCTATCGCATCCAGGAGCTGGCCTATGGTGGCCTGACGCCCGAGACGATCCGGCGACTGGAGCGGCTGGGCGAGGAACTGGACGGCGGTGACAAGAAGAAGCGCGGCATGCGCCTCGACCGTGACCGCCCCATCACCGGCACGCGGCTGCTGCGCGAGTGGCAAGGTGTCGAGTACATCGTCACTGTCACCGCGGACGGCTTCGAATGGCAGGGACGGCCCTACCAGTCGCTGTCTGCCATCGCGCGCGCCATCACGGGCACGCGCTGGAATGGCTGGGTGTTCTTCGGGCTGAAAAACCGGCGGGGCAGGACATGACGAAGGCCCCCGCGAAATCAGGAATGGTCCGGAAACTGCGCTGCGCGATCTACACTCGGAAATCCTCCGAGGAAGGGCTGGAGCAAGAGTTCAATTCGCTCCACGCCCAGCGGGAAGCCTGCGAGGCGTTCATCGCCAGCCAGCGGTCCGAGGGATGGGTGCTCGTTCGCGATCAATACGACGACGGCGGCATCTCGGGCGGCACGCTCGAGCGCCCGGGCTTGAAGAGGATGCTGGAGGACATCGAGGACGGGCTCGTCGACGTGGTGGTGGTCTACAAGATCGACCGCCTCAGCCGCTCGCTCGCGGACTTCGCTAAGCTGGTCGAGGTGTTCGACCGCAACGGCGTGACCTTCGTCTCGGTGACGCAGTCGTTCAACACCACCACGTCCATGGGACGACTGACGCTGAACATCCTGCTGTCCTTCGCGCAGTTCGAGCGCGAGGTAACCGCCGAGCGCATTCGCGACAAGGTCGCTGCCTCCCGGCGCAAGGGCATGTGGATGGGCGGGGTGCCGCCATACGGTTACCGCGTCGAGAACCGGAAGCTGGTGGTCAACGAAGAGCACGCTGCGCATGTCCGTTGGATCTTCGCCCGCTTCCTCGAGATCGGGTCCTGCACGGAACTGGCGCGAGAGGTCGGCACGCGCGGCCTCCGGACGCCGCGCGGCAACCGGCTCGACAAGAAGTACATCTACCGCATGCTCAGCAACCGCGCCTACATCGGCGAGGCGGTCCACAAGGGCGACAGCTATCCCGGCGAGCACGACGCGATCATTGACCGCGAAGCGTGGGAGCGCGTCCACGCCATCCTGCAGGAAAGCCCCCGCAAGCGCGCCGCCCGGACTCGCGCCGACACGCCCGCGCTGCTGAAGGGACTACTCTTCGGTCCCGATGGCGCCGCGTTCTCGCCGACCCATACCCGCAAGGGCGACAGGCTCTACCGCTACTACGTCAGCCAGACAGTGCTGAAGCACGGTGCCGGGTCATGCCCCGTGGGCCGCGTGCCAGCAGGGGAGATCGAGGCCGCGGTCATCGACCAACTCCGTGCCGTATTCCGCCAGCCGGAGATCGTGGCGGGGACGTGGAAAGCTGTACGCGTCCACGCCGACGGCATCACCGAATCCGACGCCTGCACGGCCCTGCAGCAGCTCGATCCGCTGTGGGACGAACTCTTCCCCGCCGAGCAGGTACGCATCGTGACATTGCTGGTTGAGCGCGTCGACATGCGCACAGACGGGTTGAACGTCCGGCTGCGCGTCGATGGGCTGAGCGGCCTCGCGCGCGAGATGCTGTCCGGCGGGATCGGAGAGGCCGCATGACACGCGGCATGCCGATCCCCGAGACTGTCACGCTCCACATACCTTTCCGCGTCGTGAAACGCGGCGGGCGGAAGGAGATGCAATTGCCGGACAGCGCCGCGCAACCGCGGCGGACTGACAACACACTCGTCAAGGCACTGGCGCGCGCGTTCCGCTGGAAGCGCATGCTGGAGTCGAGTGAGTACGCAACGGTCGCCGAATTGGCGGAGCGCGAGGGGATCGCATCCTCCTACATGACCCGCGTCCTGAGCCTAACCCTGCTCGCGCCCGACATCGTTGAGGCGATCCTGGACGGCAAGCAGGGGCCGAACGTGACGCTAGGGAGCGTTCTTCGGCCGTTCCCGCTTGACTGGAGCGGTCAGCATGACGCGATGGGAGCGGCCTCATGGAACGAGGACGACAAGCCTGTCCTTTCCTCGCGCTGTTAAATCGGCTAGTAAAATCGGAGGTTTGGGGCAACCAGCAAGGCGTGCGATGCCCCGCACATTCATTCCATGAACGGGGCGACATTGGCAAAACTAACTCTCGAAAAACTTGAACGCCACCTGTTCGCGGCCGCCGACATCCTTCGCGGCAAAATGGATGCGTCGGAATTCAAGGAGTACATTTTCGGAATACTGTTCCTGAAGCGATGCTCCGACGTGTTCGAGCAGCAGCGCGACAAGATCCTGAAGGAACAACGTGCGCTTGGCCGGTCAGAAATGGAGGCCCTGCAGCGCGCAGATCATCCGTCCTCCTACACCAAAACCTTCTTCGTTCCTCCAGTCGCCCGCTGGGATCGACTCTTGAACGACGTCCACGCGAACGTCGCCAACGAGTTGAACAAGGCCCTCGAGGGGCTGGAAAACGAGAACCACAACGCCTTGAGGGGCGTGCTGGGGCACATCAATTTCGCCCGGAAGGTTGGCGAGTCGGAGATTCCAGACGAGAGGCTTCGCCGTCTCATCAGCCACTTCAACAAGTACCGGCTTCTGGACGAGGATTTCGAGTTTCCGGACCTCCTCGGCGCAGCCTACGAATACCTCATCAGCGAGTTCGCGGACTCAGCCGGCAAGAAGGCTGGCGAGTTCTATACGCCGCGCGGCGTGGTGCAGCTGATGGTCCGCATCCTCGATCCGCAGGGCGGCACATCGCTCTACGACCCCACCTGCGGCAGCGGCGGCATGCTGAACCAGGGCTACGAATACGCCCTGCAGCACGACGGCCGGCGGCTGAGCCTCTATGGCCAGGAGGACAACGGCGCGGTCTGGGCCATCTGCCGGATGAACCTCCTCCTACATGGCATTCCCGACGCCGACATTCGGAACGGCGACACGCTCGTCGATCCGAAGCATATCGAGGACGGCCGCCTCATGCGGTTCGACCGGGTGATAGCCAATCCGCCCTTCAGTCAGAACTACAGCAAGCGCGGGATTCAGTTCGGCGACCGCTTCCGCTTCGGCTGGTGCCCCACCACGGGCAAGAAGGCCGACCTGATGTTCGCCCAGCACATGCTGGCCAGCCTGAAGCAGACCGGGAAGATGGCTGTGGTGATGCCGCATGGCGTGCTGTTCCGTGGCGGCGAAGAGAAGAAAATCCGGATCGCTCTGCTCGAAGAGGACTGCATCGAGGCCGTGATCGGCCTCCCGCAGAACCTCTTCTACGGAACCGGCATCCCGGCCTGCATCCTTGTGATGCGCCACCCGGACGGGAAGCCGGAAGCGCGCAAGGGCAAGGTGCTCTTCATCAACGCGGACCGCGAATATCGCGAAGGGCGCGCGCAGAACTTCATCGACCCGGAGCACATCGAGAAGATCGTCAGCGCTCTGATGTCCTTTTTCAAGCACTTTCCCATGAGGAATTGTCCGGACGAT
>JADQCE010000018.1 GCA_016278265.1 Halothiobacillus sp.
CGGCAGCAAGACGCCCTTGCAGACGATGAAGGACTGGCACAAACTCAGACCGAAGTTGTTCAAGAAAAAGCCCTACTACCTTCCGGGATGTGACATGTAGTGAGCCTTCTCCGTAGATATGTAATTCCCAATCCGGAAAAACGCCTTGCAAGTGCCGGAAGGCCTTAAGCAGCGTTGCGTGATCTTTCTGCGGAGCTAGTCTGCCGACAGCAATTATACGTTTCTTCCGCCTCTCCGGAGCGATCGTCCGAACAGGATGCGTGGTAAAGTCCGGGACCACCACGCATCGGTCCCGCAACGCCGATGGCATCTGCGCTCTGAACTGCTCGAATAGCAATCCGATCCGATCTGAGCGACGCAGCGTCGCGAGCCGCATGAAGCGATCCATATCGCTCTCGGCGGGATAGTCGGCAGAGTAGAATTTGAAACTCGGCGCGTTGTGTAGCGCGGCCATGATGCGCAGATCAGGTCGGTGCGCGCGGATGTGATGGTCGAGCAAGAGCACATAGGGGTAGCTCGAGGGCATGTGCGCTAGAACGAGGTCAAATTCATGCTCGATCAGAAAAGACGCGTACATCCGCGCTCGCCAAAGGTGAGCGGCGTCGAGCCATTTCTGGAAATCTTCCTTCGTCGGCTCATATTTCAGTTCCGAAAAGTGCAGATCCTTCCACATATCGAAATCGGGCTGCAATTCGTTGTGCCGACGCTCGTAGTAACTCTTGTAAGGAGGGATGGCGATGTCGATGTGCGGGATATCTGGATGGAGACGATAATAGGGCTGTCCGGCATACCCGCTGCCGGACAAGACCGTGACCTGATATCCGCGGGCATGAAGCTCGTTCGCCTGCTCAATCGCGATCCTTTCCGCGCCTCCATTCACGCCGGAAAGATAAGTCAAGACGATAAGCACGCGGGAGCCCGGGTTGTTCAGATCGCATGCCGGTTGGATGTTTCCCTTTAGAGGCGCTTTGCGTAAATCGACAACCTTGGCGACCACCCCGGCCAGCTCGGGACTATGTTTCCTTGCCTCGTTAATAATTTCGATCAGCTGCCGGTCGCTATATTTGCATCCGTGCCAGTTTCGGTAAAACTTGAGATCATACAGCTTTTCGAAAAGATTGTCGCTCAGTTTTCCGAAGTTCTCCTCCAACAAACGGCGATTCTCGCGAACTTCAGTATCTTGATTGAAGGATGTCCCCCCCGCCGCCATAACAAGAATAGTCTTAGCCATCCCTCGTGCGCTTATGCCAGCCTTGAACGCCCGAATGACCCAGTGATAATCGGCCGCAAGCCGATACGACAAATCGTAGGGTCCGACACGGTCATAAACAATTCGTCTCGCGAAGATCGTTTCATGACCTCCAGGAATGCCCTGCACCAGCATGGTCTCATCCCAAGGACGTGGCCCATCAGCAACGATTGCATAACCTGCGTCATCGGCGTAGTAGAAACCTGCGTACGATAGATCGCAATCATTCTCAACAAGGTTTCTGACAGAACTGGACACCGCGTCTGGAAAATAACGATCGTCGGCGTTCAAAAAAGCAATTACATCGCCTCTCGCTAGTGCGAGCCCCTTATTCATTGCATCGTAAATGCCGTTGTCTTCTTCAGAAACATAGATAGAAATGTGACCTTTGTACCGTTCGATCACGTCAATGGTGCCATCCGTCGATGCGCCATCGACCACGATATATTCAATGTTATCATAATCCTGCGCCAGCACAGACTCGATGCATGCGCCAATTGTATCGACGTTATTAAAGACGACAGTTATAATTGATACCTTGGGCCTCAAATAAATCTCTCCCACTCATCAGTCACAATCCGAGGTTGGCTAGGCGGCGCGTTCGTGAAGTGAGGTTTGACCGGAATCGGACGGTGGATCAAGGGGCTTGGCCGGTCGGCGCTTGGTAACCATCCGGCGTGGGCCGCGGTCAGGCGGCTTGGGCGCGGTGTTCACGGTTGTGAGCATTGCGCGGTCCTTCACCCTGCGACGGCTCTTCGAGGCGATCCGGGTTCGATCCGTTCCACGTCAGAGAAAGTCGCGATGTTGGCGTGCTCGTGCGGCGAGTTTCGGAAGGCCCTTCGCCGTCAGATCGAGGATGAATTCAGGTGGCGAAAAGGGAGGGTTGTTGTAGTGCTTCCGTAAGGTCCGAAGCACGGCAAGCGCTTCTGACGGATAGAGATCGAACGTTCGCGAGAGAAATTCGTCGGCGTCGATCGCTTCGATTTCGAATTGCTCGAGGATGTCGGCAGGAAAGTCGGTCAGGTTCTCGGTCACAATGTGCTGCGCGCCGCATTGGATGGCTGCGGCAAGGACGTGGCGGTCATCCGGGTCCGGCAGGTTCAGCGCCGGGACCAGCGGCTCGTGGCCCGTGACGATCGCCTCCTCGAAATGTTCGTGCATCGCGCGCTGCTGCGAGCGGATGCTCTCTTCGAGATGCGGCTTCTGTTCCAGAAGGCTCCGGGTCCACTCGCCGAGAATTTGCTCTGTCCACCGGGCGCGGAACAGGCCGGCATGATAAAAGCGCAGAAGAACGTCCCGCTTCCGGAATGGAAACAGGACGTTGGCATCGAGGATGACGACAAAGCGATCGGCGACGTGCTTCAAGACGCATCGAACTCCTGTCCAAGGCGTGCGAGATCATCAAGCGCCGCCGTCCGCGCAGCATCACGGCGTTCCTTGTAAGCCATGAGATCGGCATGCATCACACGTCGGTGCGAGCCCACCGGAATGAACGGGATTTCGCCCTCCTTGAGCAGCTTGCTCAGATAGGGGCGTGACACATTCAGGATGTCCGCGGCTTGCTGGGTTGTGAGCATGGCGCCGGTCGGAACGAGCGTGACCATGTCGCCGCGCGCGACGTGGCCCAGCAGATCGATCATCAGATCGGCGATGGCGGGGGCCAATCTCACAGGTTCGCCGTCCTCGCCATGGATCACCAGCGCACCGTTCTCGGCGCGCGCGTTCGCAAGCGCGGTCGCGGCTTCCGCCGCACTCGCAATCTCTTCATGCGTCGGAAGACGGCGCGTCAGGTCAATCACTTCCGCGGTGTTGTCCATCTCGGCCTCCATCTCGGGTTTGTCGCAACGGTGTAGATAGCGACGCAAGCCGCCTACGACAAGTGAAATATTCGAAACGAGTGAAAATAGTGTAACGAAACGGACCGCCCGGGGGAAGCCCGAACGGCCCGTGCATTCGGGGGATCAGCCGGCAATACGATACACTCGCCCTCTATCACCCTCCTTCTCGGAGGTGATCGTCAGGCCCAGCTTCTTCTTGAGCGCGCCGGACATGGCACCTCTCACGGTGTGAGCTTGGCCGTCGAGGTGAAAGCCGGCGAAAAGGCCGTCACCGCCGCCATGCGCGAGGCCGGCACCGGTCTCAAGACCGCCTGGCGCGGGCAGATCACCGGCGCGGGCCTCGGACGGCGGCTGGCGAACTCGATCCGGAGCCAGACCTACCCGAAGGCCGGCGAGAGCCTTAATGCTGCAGCGCTGGTCTGGTCGAAGGCCCCGGTCATCGTCGGCGCCCATGACACGGGGCCGCTGATCCGCTCGAAGGACGGCTTCTGGCTCGCGATCCCGACCGAGGCCGCCGGGCGGGGCCTGCGTGGCCGCAAGATCACCCCCGGCGAATGGGAGCGCCGCCGCGGCCTGCGCCTGCGCTTCGTCTACCGCCGACGCGGGTCGAGCCTGCTCGTCGCCGACCGCGCCCGGATCAACAAACGCGGCCAGGCGGTGGCATCGCGCGCGAAGAGGCGTCGCTCGGGGTCTTCGGCAACGCCGACCTTGATAGGCCGGCCACGGATCGACTTGACCAGATAGATCGTATGGAAGCCATGCGACCGCACATAGTCGCGAAAGCCCCACGGACGCGTGTCGACCATGCGGTTCATCTTTGAATAGACGTTGGATTGCAGCCCGAATGCGCTGCCCTTTTCTGGGCGCACAACTCCGAGACTATCGTTCTTGTAGCCTCGCTGGCCGAATCTGTCTCGCCTTCCGGTGTCTCACCGGAAAATGTCTCACGCTGGATCAGGGACTTGACAGCCCGGTCTTGAACGCGGTTGCCGATAACCCACATTTCCGGTATGATTTCCGGAAATGGAGGGTGCCATGAATAATACCGACCCGTCTCCCGTCACTCAGTGGCGCAAGCGCAGGCAGCGCCAGGGCTTCGTGCGCGTCGAGGTTCAGGTTCGCAAGGACGACGCCGCCCTCGTGCGCGATGTCGCGACCGCGCTCGGCGATCCCCAGCGCGAGGCCGAGACCCGCGCCATCCTGCGCGAGAAGATCACGACGCCCCGCTCCGGCGGGCTCAAGGCCCTGCTGGCCTCCGCGCCGCTCGAGGGGATAGACCTTGAGCGCCCGCGCGATTTCGGGCGTGACGTCGCGCTGTGAGTTTCCTGATCGACACCAACATCATTTCGGAAGTGCGCAAGGGCGACCGCTGCGATGCGGCCGTGGCCGCATGGTGGGCGGGCGTCGCCGAGGACGATCTTTGGCTCAGCGCCCTGGTGCTGGGCGAAATCCGCAAGGGCGTGGAACTGGCGCGCCGCCGCGATCCCCGGAAGGCCGCCGTGCTGGAGGCATGGCTTTCCGACGTTGTGTCGGGCTTCGGCGACCGGGTCTTGCCCGTCGATGCCAGTGTTGCCGAGGAATGGGGGCGCATGAACGCGATCCGCCCCGTGCCGGTCATCGACGCCTTGCTGGCCGCGACGGCAAAGGCCAACGGCCTCACTCTGGTGACCCGGAACGCGGCGGACGTCGCTGGACTCGGGGTCGAGGTGCTGAACCCGTTTCAACCCTGACCTCCGTCGTCATGGCGGGGCGCAGCCTTCGACACGACAAAGGCCTTCGATCGCCTGGTAGGCACCCGCTTGCCGTTCAGCCGCCAGACGATGACGGCAAGCCCGTACTGCCAGCGCCGGTTGGCGGTGGCCCGACTGATCCCGAACTGCCAGCAGATCGGCTTCCACGCCATTCCGTCGGCGCGGGCCCAGACGAGGCGGGCATCCTCGGGCTCGAGCCAGCGCAGCCAGAGCATCGCCTCCTCGGCCTGCGTGATCTGACGCGGGCTGGGCCTCGGGCGGCGCATCTACGTCTCCTGACCGACCTTGTCGGCGAAGCTGTGGAAATACACGGGCCAGGCGTTGAAGTAGCCCTGCGGCATCACGCCCGGCATCTGCCGCACCACGCCCGCCGCGAGCTCCAGCCGGTCCTGCACCTGCGCTGTGGTCCACTCACCCATGACGCGCCTCCCGTTCCCGCTTGCCGTAGAGCCGCTCGCCGAGCTGGCGGACCAGCTCCCGTTCCGGCCATGTCAGACGGTCGTCGTCGATGGCGACGGCCAGCAGGCCCTGTTCCTTCCAGCCGTCGCGCTTGACCTCGTCGGGGTTGCGGCGATGCCCGCCGTAGCCCTTGGGCGTGAAACGCATGCCGCTCATTGCACGCCTCCCGGCGCAGCTGCGCCAGCATGCGCTCCAGGCGCGCCCGGGCATCTTCGGACA
>JADQCE010000009.1 GCA_016278265.1 Halothiobacillus sp.
CCTGAGAAATAGAGGAAAAGTAGAGCAGCGGACAACTTTCCTGACACAAGGGGGTCGCGCCCTTCGACGCCACGATTGACCGGCACAAGCGCCTCCTCACTTTCCTCGACCATCATCCTCTCGTACGTCGCATTGAGCTCCCTCCGATCATCACCCGCACGATCATCGGCGAGCGCCGCTCCGCACGCTCGTCCGCAGCTGCGGGTCACACCTGGCCAACAACTGCCACGCTGCCCGAACCTGTAACTGCGCGCGCCTATCCGAAGATGGCCATCATCGACGGCGGAGTTTCCGACATCCTCGATGGATGGGTCGTCGATCGCTGGGATACTCTTGCCGACGAAGACAAGAGTCTGGGTCATGGCACTTTCATCGCCGGCCTTGCCGTAGGCGGCAACGGCCTGAACGGAGGCGCCATCTGTCCAGAACCGGATGGGGTAGCCTTAGTCGATATCGCGATCTTTCCGGACGAGGAAAGGCCCGTCTTTCAGAACTACTATCCAAGCGGGGTCGGAGACTTTTTCGATGAAATCGCAAACGCAGTTGCCGATGCGAGCACGAGGCACGCGACGCGGGTATACAATCTCAGTCTGAATGTTCAGCATCAGGCTGAGCCAGATCAATACGGGTATCTCGCAGCTCGCCTCGACGCCATCGCCGAACAGAATGACGCCATTTTTTTCATCTCAGCAGGCAATACAGCGCCTCATGATACTCGTCCCGAATGGCCCGCTGACGAAACCAATGCTTTGGTCGATCTGGCTTCAGCAAGGAACGATGGTCTCCTGATGCCGGCCGAGAGCATCCGCAGCGTATCAGTGGCGGCACTCAATCCACCCGGCCTCTCGACCTGTATTCCTCATGCCCCGGCACGATACTCCCGAAGAGGGCCCGGGCTTCGCGCGGGGGTGAAGCCCGATCTCGCGCATATCGGAGGAACAGGCTCGCCGCAATCGTCGCTCGGCCACGGCCTCTTCTCCCTTTTGCCCGACGGCACCGTCGGCGATGGATGCGGGACAAGCTACGCGGCGCCGCTCGTCGCTAAGACCGCTTCCATGCTCGATCACAGCATCGAGGGTGACATTTCCCGCGAAACGATCATTGCTCTCCTGATGCACAATGCGCGCATTCCAGAACCCCTCACGTCAAAGGCGCTCTCCGGCATAGCCCGCGACCTCGCTGGTTTTGGAATGCCCCCGAGCGCCCAAGAAATCCTTGAGGGTAGCGACCACGAGATTACCCTCGTTTTTGCCCACAGGCTGCGTAGGGATCAACAAGTATCGTTTCAATTCAGCTGGCCTCCTTCACTCGTTACCCCAGAAGGCAAGTGCCGTGGAGAGGCGCGCCTGACGCTCGTATCCTCGCCGCCGCTCGACACCAATTTCGGAGCCGAATTCGTCCGTGTGAATATCGAAGCCGCGCTTCAGCAAGAGGACTTCGATAAGACCGGCAAACCCGGTTGGAAGGGGCGTCTAGAGGCAGCCTATCTTCCTGGACGGGCCAACGGCCCCGCTGTTGAGGCTGAGCGCATTGAGCACGGCTTCAAGTGGAGCCCAACCAAAATGTTCAAGAAGAAAATGCGCGGTCTTGGCAAGTCATCCAACTGGCGTATGTTCGTCAGCTATCTTACTCGCGCAGGCGAGACGATACCGGATGAGGGCGTCCCGTTCACAGCCATTCTGACTATTTCCGATCCTGATGGGACCGCACCCGTCTTCAACGACGTGCGGGCGCAGCTTGCGCGTTCGGGTGTGAGGATCGAAGATATCCGGACGGCGGCACGGATCACAACTCGCGTCTGATTCTGCTCGCACCAGCCAGAAATCCGCAGAGGTCCTTCATTAGATCAGCGGTTCTAGGCTGTGGGCTCACCAACGATCTGCTACTTGGAGTTTCTCGGGGAAACGACAACGCGTCGTTTTGACTTGAATTACCTCGTTGCGCGCGACGAACACGGAGCAAACCGCCTCAAGAGGTTCGCTTCCCATGCAAAACGACGTCGCCTTCGCGCAGCCCGCCGAAAAGCTCACCACCGATGAGCGGCTGGCGGAACTGACCACCATCCTCGCCGGCGCCATCGCGCGCACCAACCCACCGAAAACGAACGAGAAATCTCCGCTCGACGGAGACAGTTCGCTGGACATCCTCGCCCTGAGACGCCGTCGTCGGAGACAGGTTCGCAACCGAGTTGGAGATGACGCATGAGGAAAAACACAAGAAAATCAGGCGTGGAGGCCGCGCGCACACGACAGGTGGAGGGGATCGACGCCCTGGCCGAACTGGCGGCACTGAAGGCGATGACGGTGCCTGAGTTGCAGGAGAAGTGGCAGGCCATCTTCGGCGAGCGCGCGCCGAACGCCAGCCGCGGCAATCTCGAGCTTCGGCTCGGCTACCGCATCCAGGAACTGGCCCATGGCGGTCTGCGCCGGGAGACGCGGCGCACGCTCGACGCGCTGGCCGAGGAGGTCATGAGCGGCAAGGGCGAGACCTATCCCGGCATGCACGAACCCATCGTCGATGCCGAGCTGTGGGAAGCAGCCCATGCCGTGCTTTCCGGCAATCGGAACCAGCGCGCCGGACGCACCCGGAGCACCGAGCCGGCGCTGCTGCGCGGCCTGATTTTCACGGAGACCGGCGCGGCCATGACCCCGCATCACACGAAGAAGGGCAACAGGCGGTACTGTTACTATGTCTCGATGGACGTGATCCAGAAACGGCCGACGGCCGCGCTGCGCGGACCCCAGCGGCTGCCCGCCGCCATGGTTGAGGAAGCGGTGATCGGCGAGATCCGGCGGCTCCTGCGCACGCCGGAGATCATCGCGCGCACCGCGCGGGCCCTGAAGAAGGAGCGACCGGACCTCGACGAGGGCACCGTGACCGCGGCGCTCAGGCAGTTCGATGATCCGTGGAAGGCGCTGATCCCGGCCGAGCAGGCCCGCGTCGTCCAGTTGCTCGTGGCGCGCGTGACGGTGGGCGAGGACGGGCTCGACATCGACCTGCGCCATGACGGTCTCGGCGCGCTGGCAAGCCTGATGACGCCCGCACGGGAGGACGCTGCCTGATGCCCGCGAACGACACGATCCGCGTCCACATCCCGCTCACGGTCCGCAAACGCGGCGGTCGGCCGCGCATTCTGCCGCCGAAGGACATCGAGACATCGGAGCCGCCACCGGGACAGGATCCCCGCGTGCTGCGCGCCATTGGCCGTGCATGGGCGTGGCGGAAAAGGATGGAGCGCGGCGAGGTCACCACCATCGCCGATCTCGCCGCCGAAGAAGGCCTCTCCGACCGCTACGTCAGCCGTCTCCTGCGCCTCGCCTGGCTGGCACCGGACGTCCTCGAGCGGCTGGTCGTGCGTCGCGAGCCATGCGCGATCAGCCTGTACGACCTGTGCTTCGTCGGCTCGCTGCCTTGGGAGGAGCAATCGGCGCGGGTGTTCGACTGACACAGTAGCCTCGAATTTGGCTTGATCAGGCAACGCGCGTTAGCTTCAACGGCCACCCAATTTCGTATGCCGCGATCCCCTCGGTCTTTGCCAACGAACAGACTGAATGAGGGATCCGCTCGGCGACCAGAATTCCGTCCAATTTGCCATGTGCAAAGTCATCTCGCTTCCCGAGGGCGAGCAAGTATTCGGCCACCTGCTCCACGGCTTCGGGCCTAGCTTCAGCGCGCTTCAACTCAATGATGAGCCAGTCGCCTGTCGACCGATCACATGCCAGAATGTCAATTCGCCGAGACGTGAGCCCGCCGTCGACTGGGAATTCGTCTTGAACGAGGTCGTAACGACCAGCCCAAGGCGTCTGCTCCCAGTTCGCGATGATGGTGTGCTGGATCACGTATTCGGTGGTGAACCCATCTCCTTGATGTGGCGTCCTATTGAGAGCCAAGACGCTGTGATCGAAGTGTGCCAAGTCAACAAGGGTGGGCATTACGAAATCTCTTGCAACGACGAGGTGTCCCGACGTCTTGTTGCGACCTTCAAATACAAAAGGGATGCCCCGCGCGACGAACTGAGCGTGATATTTTCCATTGAATACGGCGTGACCGAAATCACCACGGGCCGGGCGAAATGTGTCAATCGCGACTGACCATTGCAGATCAGGTGACGCCGAGAACGCCAGGTAGACAACGCCTCGCGTGTTGGGCCATCGCGCTTTCCGGAGAGGGTGATCCGACCGGATCATCCAGTCCAAGCCACTGGCAATTGCTGTCCTGATCAATTGATCGACGGAGGGCGTGAGACGCCAATTTCGGGCGACGTACGCTTCGCCACGCTGCTGAACAAGCAGGCCGCTCTCGGTTTCCTCAATCAGAATGCCGTTCGAATAGGGTCGATGGTTCATGTGCTTCGGTGCTCTCGCCGACCGAATGCTATCGTCGGAAAATCGATCTGTCATCGATAGTTGCGGGTTCACATGTCCTCCCCCACCGTCATCGCTACGTGCTATTCGGCCATCGCCCCCATCGACTACGCCTCCTGCATGTTCGGTCTCTGTTTCGCTCGATAGCGATGGAAACAGGGCGCGCAGTTTTGGCGGCGTTGCGAGTCAGGCCATTGGAAAAGCGAGGAAAATTCCGACCGAACCGCAATCGGCGCGGTTCGCTCGACCAGAGACGAGGGACCATTCAGAGACAGAAATCGCTGGGCGAATGCGTCTCAGCGGTTCGCACTCGACCTGCAAACCCCTTTGAAAACAGGAGAAATTTCGCCTCGGGCGCGCGACCTGAACGGGTTCGAAAGGGTGATGGTGGCGGAG
>JADQCE010000022.1 GCA_016278265.1 Halothiobacillus sp.
GCATCGAGGCTCGCGTAACGATCCGAAAGATCAAAGAAACCCATCTGCGACATCGTCAAACCCCAAGTCGTGGAAACCTCCGCCATCATACCGCCATGGCAAGGTCAGGGCAATTTTTTGAGGTGCCCTTAAGTTGATGGTCTCCGACAAACTCGGGGCGATTCACGTAACCCTGAAATCAACAGCGCCACCCGTCGCGCTTTTCAACATCGAGGGGGACATTCCCAGGCGCTGTAATATCATGACTTTATATCGCGCTGTCGCCGAGGTGGATTCCCCCTGGATTCCCCGGTGAAGAAGCCAGTCGCTAGCGAAATACTGCGCTCAGCCCCCCCGTATACGTTCGGGGCCCGGGAGGAACCATGGGAGGGGGAGGCGCTCTGCCCAGCGTGGCCAACTGGCCCGAAAACGGGATCTCTCCAAAGCGGTCAATCCTGTTACTTGCAGCGACGGTCCAGATATGGACCTTTAAAAAGCAGAGTATGTGGGCAAGTCTAGGGTGCAAAGGGCTGGGAGCGGAATAACGCATGCGCGGCTTAGCTAGCGCAGAAATTGGCGCCATGGGCCACGGCACGGGCGCTGAAGGTGCTGAGACCACATCGTATCGGCGTTGAAACCGATCATGGCGTTGCCGCACGCCATCACGACACCTTGTTCATTTTCCCACGCAAAGCCTCTGACCAGTTCTTCAAAATTTGAATATCGCGCATGATGTCATCCGGTTCCGGCGGTTCGGGATCGTGTCCTCTTGAGGGGTCGTGCGCATCGACGAAATCACAGCACTTTTTGAAGCCGCTCTGGAAGGTTTGCACATCACATTCCTCAATCGCCGTGACGCGCTTTAGATCTTTCGTGTTGATGTAATCCCGGTGACGCATAATCACATTGGCAAATACGATATCTTCGAGTGCGCGCTCCCACGTCGCCCGCAACCGGCTGTAGAGCGAGGCGACCGCTACTTTGTAGCTTTCATCGTCATGCGATTCGTGTAGACGCTTGGCATCGCGCGCTTCCTTTTCCAGCTTGTCGATCCGGTCGCGAATACTCGATGCTGTCCAGGGCAGGTCCTTGTTGACGATGCCAACAACATCCTGCCCCC
This sequence comes from Halothiobacillus sp., assembly GCA_016278265.1. Taxonomy (GTDB): domain Bacteria; phylum Pseudomonadota; class Gammaproteobacteria; order Halothiobacillales; family Halothiobacillaceae; genus Guyparkeria. The sequence goes on from JADQCE010000022.1 coordinate 1,100, forward strand.
GCGTCAGATGCGCGAGCGAAATAGGCGTATCCCGCTCTGCAGCTAGTTGCGCCAGATCATTCACGAATATCATGTCATGCGTAAAAACGATGACCTGTCGGACGCCGGCTTCGGTGGCAAGCCGCTTTGCCACTTTCGAACGCCAGCGGTGATCGAGTGATGAAACCGGATCATCGAATACGAGTGCCGAATGATGTGCGGCGTTCGCTAGCTCGGTCAGGTAAGAAGCGAGCGCTACACAGGTCTGCTCACCCTCGCTGAGCACGTCGTGCACCTTGGCTTTTGGGTTGGCGTAGAGCTTCACCTCATATTGCGGGGAACCGAATTTGCCGCCCGACCGCACGACCTCTACCCGCACGCGGCTCCCGGCCAACTTAACTATTTCCTGCTGAAACCGGTCGCGCATCCGGGGTGTGATGAGATTGTCGGCGATCTCGTTGCCAAGCCGTGTAATCGCCGTCGTAGCTGTCTCGCGAAGGCAGTCGTCAATCCGTTTGAGTGCTGCGAGCCGCTCTACTTCCTTCGCCGCTATTTCCAACAGCTCCCGGCTTTGCTTGCGGTCCTGCAAGTCGGACAGCTCATTTAGAACGGCCTCCCGCGCGGCTCCCCCGGACGCGTCATCCAATGAAGCGGCGTAGGACCGGGTTTGCTCCGCTTCAGCTTCTACGGCATCTGCTAGAGGCGCTGGCAGCAGGAGGGGCACAGGAACTTCCGCACCGGCAAGCCGCGCAAGGGTTTGCCTCTGCACACACCGCGCAATAGCAATGTATCGCAGCCCCCGCTTTGCGAGAGCAAAATTGCTGGCCCTTAACCCGCGATACTGAGCAGAGACCTTATTGACGTGCACGGCAAGAGCACGAAACGTCTCTTCGGCAGTCTTGAAAAGTTTCTCCGCCTCGGCAGCTTTGGTTTCAGTATCTTTTTTTATGAACTCCTCGAAACCGAGCATTCGTTCTGCTGCCGCGTCATCAATTGTCTGGTGGCACAGAACGCAGATATCGCCAGATTCTGGTGGGAAATAGACGCCGTCATCGCGAGCAACCTTCGAGTAAGCGCGCGCTGATTCCCAGAGCGTCCGCCAGACGCTCTCCCCGACACCTTCCAGCGCCAAACCAGAGAATGCATCATTCGCAGCCGTGTTTGCTGCGCTTCGCGCATCGCTGGCGCTCTTCTTGAGCGACAAAAGCGCCTGAATGGCCTCTTCGCTGAGTGCTTGCTCAAGGCGCGACAGATAGGCGTTCAGCTGATCAAGTTGGATGGCGTATTCACGCTGCGAACGTGCCGCCACTACCGGGTCTTGAGCGAGGTCAGCTTTCAGCTTGGCAAGACGCGCCTCTTCTGTGTCGGAGAACGGGGCTTTAGGCTCGATAGTCGCAATATCGGTGTTATGGCTGAGTGAAGAAAGGGCTTTGCCTAGCGTAGAACGAATGGACCAGATCGGGTTCGTGAAGGCGGCGTTGCGCTGCTGTTCCAGCGCGTCCTTTTCTGCCGTGAGCTTCGTCTTGATGTCCTGGCAGACACCAGCGAGATCATCTGGAATATCAAGACCGAAGGGGCGAAACCAGACCTCGTTCTTCTTTTGAACGTGCACAGTGGCCGCCTCACGGTCAAAAACCGTGATGGCCGAAAGCACTTCGGCGGCGTCATCGTCGTTCTTCCATGAGATTGCTTCGCTCGCGCCGCCCCCGCGAGATATGCTTAGCTCGGCACTGGCCGTACCGGTGGGCGGCGCACTGTATACGTCAGGCATAATTTCTCCGGCGTGGCGCGAGCGGCAGGCATTTTTGAGAATGCGAGTGTAGCCTGATTTGCCTGTGCCGTTTTGGCCATATACGATGGTCAGGCCGTTCTTCTCGAACTCTAACTTTTGCCCGCTGGCGAGTTGATTGACCCCGGCGACATTCGCAATCCCCAAGAGAGAAACCGATTCACCGGCTCCGGGATCAACGGGAAGGTGATCCTTCGAGAGCGGCTGCGCCGTAAGCGTGACCAACGGGTCGCCATGCTCCTTCTTGCAGAGCAGCAAAATCTCCCTCAGCGCACCTTCATCGGGGTATCCGCTCTGAACGATACGTCGCAGTGCATCTCGCTGCCAAAGCGGACGGCTGTGCGACCAGTTCAAAATCGTGTTCAGCACAGTGTCGGTGCGCTCAGGTATCGCATCGCTCATGAGGGCACCGGTACTGATTCAATAATTTCTGCATCATCGTCTGACAGGCCGAACGCCGCGCTCACCTGGCGCTGTAGCTGTGCCTTTGCATTATTGGCCGCGCGCTCGCGCCGTCTCCGTTCGTGGGAGGTGCGTGCTGCATCCACCGCTTTGAGTGCGCTCACCACTTTCTCGGCTTGCTGTTCGATTGCGGCCTTGGCTGCCTGATCCTGAGGAACAGGAATCGGCAAGTTTTTAATAAATTGCTTGCCGTGGGAATAATATCCACCCCTGAATACGCTGGTATTTGTGCGGATCAGCGCCTCACAAAGCGGATGGTTCAGAACGGCTAGCAGATAGAGCGTCGAGATCGGCGCGCCATCCTTGGCACGGATCATGTAATACGGGCCGTTACCGCCACCGGTGATAATCGTGTTCGTCTCATCATACGCGTAGCGCGGCTCGCGTGAGAGAACGGGCAGGATGATTTTCGGGCTGTCGAACTTCGTCAGGCTTTGCGAGCGCCCATACTGATAGAATTGCCGTTCGTCCGCCAAGCCGCCGACAACATTGCGGCCTTCGAGGGTTTCGCGCCGCGCGCTCAGATATTCCAGGCAATGCGGGTAATTGGCTGCCATTTCATCGGGCTGTAATAGCCGGGCGCGAAGCTTGCCTTTTGGCGTGGTCACCAACTCGTAAGGGAAGATCATCCAGGCGTTGGCCACGGGCTGGCCAAACGCTTCGAGCCGTGCATCATGAAGGCAGGGGCGAAGGATGCCACGCTCGATCTTCCATTCGCGCTCGTTCCACTCTATCCAGATATACTCATCATCGAAGCGTGTGGGGCGCAGGAAATAGATTTCATCAGCACTGGTCTGAACGCCCACCTCAATATTGGCCAGCGCTTCCAGTCTGCCCGGCACTTCGCCTTTGATCCGCGCGAAGAGTGCCCGGACATCCTCCTGGCCGAATGTCCAAGCCTCGTCACTCAGCTCTGCGGCGGGAATGGTCGAGATTACACCCGTCCGGCCATAGCGCCACTCCTCCAGCGGCCCAGCTTCCTCCACACGAACCGTCTCACAGCCAGTGTGATCCATGACAAGGATGCAGGTATAGTTGGACGTGCCTTGTCCGAAGACAGGCTTTACCCCGAAATTCACGATCTCTTCTAGAACCGGCGTGCAGGTCAGAAGGCCGCGCAGCGCCCGCCCCGAGCGTATCGTCATAAATTTATTGGGGACTATAACGCCGACGCGGCCCTGATCTTTGACCAGCGCAAGCGAGCGCTCGATGAACAAGGCGTATTTGTCAAAATTGTCCTGCCGCGCCGTACTGTAGGGCGAGCCCGCCGCATGGTAGAAAGCCGCCTCTTCCGGCGAGTAGGTCACCATGTTCTGAATGCGGATATAGGGCGGGTTGCCCACCACCACGTCAAAGCCACCAGCGGCCATCTCGTCAGCAAACTCGTCTTCCCAACGAAATGGATTGATCGCATCATGCAACGCCGCTGGCAGCGGTCCGCATGCGGCTTCCCATTCCTGGGTGCTGACAAGAGAATTGCCGCAGCGAATATGGCTATCGAGTTCCGGTAGCGCGGCGTGCTTCTTCCTCCGCACGTAATCCTTGAGCGCCGCCTCGCTTTCATCCTCAATGAGCTTGAGCAGCAAACTGAACTGCGCCACTTCGACTGCGTTGGGATCGATATCGACGCCGCGCAGATGCGCTAGCAGGATGCGGCGCTTCTCATCGAAAGTCAGGCGCCAGATGTTCTCACCGGCCTGATATATTGCGGTGCCTGCATGCTTCTCCATACCGTCCGCAACATACCAATCCAGATAGTGACCGAGCAGGAAGTCGTAGGCCGAGAGCAAAAAGATGCCGGAGCCGCAGCACGTATCGGCCAGCGTGAAGGCCGCAAGCTCTTGTGGGGAGCGCCCAGCAAGGAGCGGGCCGAGAGTGCGGGCAACAATAGCATCAGCGATGAAGCTCGGAGTGGGCACCACGCCCCCACTTTCGCGAATTTCCGGCTTGCTGGTGATGGTGACAGCACCATCCTCCACCACGATTACTTCACCGAGGAATTGCTCATAGATTTCCCCTAGCACCTCGGTTTCGACCACCGCGAAGGTGTAGGGACTGAGCGGATAATACAGCTCGGCAATGATACCTTGCAGCACATCGTCACTGATCCGTATCCCCAGCGGATCATCATCAATCAGGCGAAACAGCCCTGAATCGTAAAATTCATCCGCGCGGCGCAGGACATCCATGAGGGCATCAAAGGTGGCGCTGCCATCAAGGTTTTTGAGCGTTTCGTATTTCTCGATCTCGCGATCTTCGCAAATCCGCAGAAAGACTATGCGCGAGAGAAAAAGTTGAACCCCGTAGGTCAGCTCTTCGGAGCTGAGGTCGGGCGTGTTCTCGTGGATATCGGCGGCGAGGCGGGCGCGCCAATCACGGACTTGATTTAGAAAGAAATCGTCAAATTGCTGCGCACCATGGCGCGTCGTATCAATGGCAAAGCGCCGGTCGAACGCGCCCGAAAGCACACTTTCTTGCGAAAGCAGTGACCATAATTCATCAAACCGTGCCTCGAATTCCTCATAGCCGAACAGATGCAGTCTCGCGACATGCGCCTCGTCGGTCTCGACCGGTACCGATTTACAATCATAAATGGCGAGCTGATGAAAATTGGTAACAACCGAGATCGGCAAGCTGGCCGAATACCCGTAGCGCCGCGTCTGAAACGCAGGTGCGCGATCACGATCAATTCGGACGCTTGGCTTCTTCGCCTCAATGAAAATCTTGCGTTGGCGCGCAAGTCGAAGCTCATAATCTGGCCGCTTGGACAGCCGCTCGTCCCCCACTTCGACGGTCGCCTCTTCGATCACCTCACGGTAGATTAGCGGCAGGGCGCGCCGGTTGTGAACGTCCCATCCGAACGCTTCAAGTAGAGGGGTTATGAACTCGGTACGAGCCTGAGTTTCGTTGTACCCAGCATCGCGGTAATCAGCCTCGTTAAGACGGAAGCGGCGGGCCAGCTCAGCCACGCGGGCGCGGGCTTGTTCTTTCGCTTCATCACTGTGAGGCGCGGTGGGAGTTACGGTTCCGGCATGCCCATCATCACTCATCCCTGGCTCCGCGTTTTCTTCCCGGCGCGGCGGCGTCCAAGCCGCCGGTTTCGCATCTTCTCCCAGATGCCGCGCAGCATTGCGCATTCGGCTTTTGAGAGTCCGACTTGCTGCATCAAGATGCGGCGGTTGTTCTCTTCGAGCACGGTCTCAAGCCGCCCGGCGCGGATCAATGCGTCGCATTCTTCGAGCGGCAGGGCATGGCCAAGTGTCGCTGGCATAAGCAGCTTTTCTGCTTCGGTCGGCTCCAGTTCCAAAACGCCGCCGCCATAGCTGCGTCCTTCGATTTCTGCCGATGCCGCCGTCATATAGCTGTAACTATTGGCGACAATGGTACGCGGATCAACGCCGTGGCTTCGCATCCGGTGAATCGTATCGGTTGCCGTCGCTTCGGCCTCATTGAGAACGATGCGAGGAAAGTCGTAAATCTGGCGGAAAACAAAAGCATCCGGCACGTAGACAGACGGCACTGCGTACCAAGGTGTACGCACCGAGCACTTATAACCCTTATGCACATCCTGGCTTTCGCCAAGCCGGATATAGCTTGCAAGCGCGCCTTTGGGTTTCGTGCCGTTGATTGGTGCGAGATGCAAAAGATGCACCCGCTGATCCTCAGCGGCGAGCATCCGCCAACCGTCGCTATCAACCGTCGCGCCTTCCAGATGGGCAGAACGCCCAATCAGCGGCATCGTATAGCCTTGCAGGCCAAGTTCCTCGACCTCGCTTTCGCGCAGGACAAAAAACTGGTTTTTCCCCGTCACAACCCCGACATTCACCGAAGCATATTTGCCCAGCTCAGTCGTGCTCCCACCGGCACGTAGCGCGCGCATGAAGGAAATCTCTTCGGCGTTTAGGAAATATTTCAGCCATTTCTCGCTGTCATGGCAGACCGTTTTGGGGGATGCGCCGCGCAACACCTCGCGCGGTGTGTGCTTGACGATATCGGCGACCGAGTCGCTTTCCGTCAGATTGACCTTGCACGGATTGCTCGCCGAAGGCGCAGGGCGCGCTTCATCAGCGAGCAGGAGCAGCACTTCCTGCTCAGCTTTCTCGAAGAACAACTCGTTGCAGGCAATGAGATCGACGCGACCAAACCGGTCGGTCAAAAACGAGCGTAATTGCGCCGCGTAACTTACCTGCAAAAGCTCGGCGGGAAGCACGAGCGCCATGCGCCCGCCTTCCTTGAGCGCCGCTGCCGCTGCAACAACAAAGGGAACCCAGATATTTGTCAGGCGGTTTGGCGAGAGCCCTTGCTCATGCATGATGTCCATCGCCCGGCTGCGATGGGGCTCCGGAAAGCTCTGATAGCGAATGAAGGGCGGATTGCCGACCACCACATCAAATTCTGGACGGTCCGGGCGGCTCCACCACGCAAAAAAATCGCTGTTCACGACAACATCATCAGCGCGCATGCCCAGGCCATCCTTGAGACGCATGCGGGCTTTATCAGCCTCATCCGGTATAATTTCTATTCCGCGCAAACGGTTCGCACGGGCTGGGCCTTTTGCGCCTAACGCTTCGAGGCGCGCACTTGCTGCCTCAAGGAAGGAGCCGTCGCCGCAACTCGGCTCAAGCACTATCTCTCTTGCATCGCGAATTGCCCAAGCGCAAAGCCAGCGCGCCAACTCACCAGAGGTATAGTAGCCGCCGCGCAGCTTGTCGGCGTCAAGTTTGGTAAAGCGTCCACTATGGGTCCGATCGGGCGTTTCCTTTGCCAAGGAATCGACCGCAATGCCGCTCGTATGCTCGTTCATCGGTCATGCCCCACTCGGAACAAAGGCTGTTCATCGCGAAGCAGGCGTTCGATTGCCTCCCGGACCACCCAAGCCACAGAGACTTTGTTCTTCTCTGCTATTTCTGTCAGCTCCGTGTGCTGCGCTTCGGTTAAGCTGACCGAAAGGCGGTGTGACGCTTTGGGCGGGATCTTCTTTTTGACGATTGGCGGCATGGTCATCGAATCCCAATTTGCACCATGCTACACCACTGTGGTGAAGTATGACACACGTCCTTTGCGTTTACCCCCAGAATTTCTGGAGAAGCTCTCTCCATGGTGGATCCGCGATCAAACAAAGCTAGAACACACGCGAAAAAAACTATGAATCAGTAGGCTAGTTGTGGGGTGTCTCCGCAAGTTGCGGCTGTCGTTAACCGAGCCAGACGTATCGGTCAGCAGGCTTTCAGCCGATGTGCATGTGATGGTCAAGAGGGCACTTGCACTTCTGGTGAGCGTCCGCCGAAGCTGTATCCCGCGAGTGCCTTGCTATGCTGCTCTCAAACCCTTTCAGCCCATGCCGATAGTCTTAGCGATCCTCCCAAGGTTTTTTCTTCGGCATCGCCGAAGTCACCTCGACCTCCCGCAGCATGCGCCCCTCGATCAGCCCGCCCCGGGTCCAGCCCAGCGCGCGCCACCAGTCGTCATAGGCGCGGCGGGCCGCCTCGATCTGGTGGGGATGCGGGGAGAATGTCACCGGGCAGGCCAGAACCTCGACGGTGCGCCACTTGCCACGGGTGAGGATGCGTTCTGTGCCGACGACGATGGTGCTGGCGCGTTCGCCATGCTGATTTTGCCGCGTTTCCACCGGCACGCACCGCGGGACGGCCGCAGGCATCCAGTCGGGCGTGAGCCCGGCGCGCGCCAGTTCGGCTACGCGGATCGCCATACGTTTTCCACCGAGGCTGTCGGGCATCCCGGCCACGGTGGCAGCGATCACCTCGGCGTCCTCGTGAGTGTAGCCGCCAATCTTGTGCTGGCCGCCATCGACCTTGCAGCCCAACGTGGCACGCTGCAGCAGGATGTATTCGAGGCCGAAGCCGAAGCCTTCCTCGGTCACGTCCCGGGGCGGTGGCAGCTCCAGCTGCGCCTTCTCGACCCGGAACGCCCATTCCAGCGCCGCCTGCACGCCCAGCGCGCGCTTGACCTTCGTGCCGCCTGCGCGGCCGATCCTGCCGTGGAAACTCATGGCTTCAGTCCTTCAAGGAAATCCATTTGCGTTGGGCGCTGGGGTTGGTCCGTCGGCCGCCAGATCCAGGGGCCGGAGGCCGTGGGCAGCGCCGAGAGAGCGCCACGCATGTGCTGCTGCCAATGGATGAACTCCGTTTCCGAGCAGGCGCAGAGCGCGTGCCCGATGGGCCAGCCCATCAGCCATCCGACGAAGAGCGGGTTCAGCCGCCGCCGTGACCTCCCCTTCAGGATCCGCCGCGAGACGGCCCGCCCATGCGAAGCAATCATCGAAGCCCAGAGCGGGCGCGAGATCGGGGCGTGTCGCGAGGACCGCCGCCCATCCCGCGTGATCGGCGGGGCCGGGCGGGTGAAGCCCTGTTCCGCTCGGTAGTGCAGGATATCCATCCGACTCTTGCCGTCCGTGCGGGTGATGCTCGCCTTTGAGCTGCCCTTCCAGTTCTGCGCCGCTGGCGTCGGCCATTGCGCCGCCTGTGCCGGCAGGGGCGGCGTCCCGCCCGAACCGTAGCTCTGACCCGGCCCACCCTTCGCGCCATCGGTGGCTTTCGGCGTCGACCAGCTGGCGATGCCCAGCGCCAGCGCCTCGGCCTTGCGGGTAAAGTCGCTGTTCCCCGCCCGGTTGTAGCCGACCGTGCCGGGATGCAGGCTCATCGGTGTGGGCCAGGATGAAGATCCGCAGCCGCAGGTGCGGCGCACCGACTTCTGCCGCGCTGAACAGACCCGCCGCAGGCGTGTAGCCCATTGCCCAAAGCTTTCGCAGCACGGCCTCGAGCCCGAGGGTGACGTGACCGGGGACGTTTTCGAGGAACACCCATTCAGGGGCGCACTCCCGGATGACGCGGGCAACGTCAGGCCAGAGGTGTCGGGGGTCGCCCGTGCCGCCGCGCTTTCCGGCGGCGCTGAAGGGCTGGCAGGGATATCCGGCGAGGACGGTATCGAAGGCCCCGCGGAAGGGCCGGGCGTCGAAGCTGCGCAGGTCGTCCCAGATCGGGGCCGGGGCGAAATACCCCACGCGCTGGGCGGCGATGAGCACAGAGCGGGGCCAGTCCTCCCATTCAACGAAGCACCGGGTGTGGTATCCGGGCTCGGCGAGCATGAGGCCCATATCCAGGCCTCCGCCGCCTGCGCAGAGGCTGAGCCCGTGCCGGGGGCGTGACACCATGCCATTCACCGCACCCCGCGCTCACGCAGGCGCTCCGGTGTGACCAGTCCCCGCGCCAGCATTGCCTCGCACATGGCGTTGCTGATCATGCTGGAGGGGAGGAACTTGTCGGAGTTGACGAGGTCGGCGTAGAAGGCCGCGAGCTCGTCGTCGCTGGCTCTGGGGCCATCGTCGCGCTTGCGGCGCCGGCTCTCGCCGCTTCCGGTGACTGATCCCCTTGCCGTAACCGGCGCGCCGGTCTGCTTCAGGCGCTGGGCGGCCCGTTGCATGGCGCGGTCGAGCGCCTTGGGCCCATCCGGCGGCTCCGGGTGATCGCGGCGCGAGGCCTCGGCCACGGTGAGGATCGCCTCCTCGTCGAGGCCCAGATCGTCGCGCCAGCGCCGGACATGCTCGCGCGGCGGCCAGCCCTGCCACCAGCCGGGCAGGGTTGCGTGGGCGGCAAAGCCCAGCGCGCCGAGCAGTTCCGCAAAGAACCGATCGAAATCGGATTCGCGAACTCGCGCGTCCTCCTCCTCCTTTACAGGTTTACTTAGAGGTTCCCTTACAAGGTTAGTCTCCGGAATCCGGAGATGGCTTTGGGCAAAATCCGGAGATGGCTTTGCCGGAAATCCGGAGATGGCTCCATGTCCGAATTCCGGAGTTGGGTCGCTGTCCTGTTCGCTCTCCGTTCCGGCAATCCCATCTCCGGTTTCCGGAACTGGCTCTTGTGGAAGGCCATCCTCGAACCCCAGGATGTAGCGAGTGGCCTGGCGCTTGTGGGTGCGCGGATCATGGCTGCGCACGCGGTGGATCAGGCGCAACTCCTCGAGCCTGGCGAGGTGGTCGTTCAGTGCAGAGACCGACATTTCCGCGTCGTCCGCCAGCCGCGCCTGTGTCGGGAAACAGCCGAAATCCGGGTTATGCCGGTCGCACAGAAACCACAGCACGATCTTGGTGGCGGGCTTCAGCCCGCGCTGCTTGATGGCCCAGTTTGTGGCGTCGTGGCTCATGGCGCGGCCCTCCGCGCTGATTGAGGGCGGCATCGATCACGCCGAGAACCCGTGGATCATATTGTGCGCGCGGTCCCGGGCGGCATGCGTGGCCCCTGGCCTCCAGCACCGCCTCGGCATCCACCTCGGCGCGCCGCGCGAGTGGCGCCGGCATTGTGGCCAGGAGCCGGTTGCGCAGCGAGGTGAGGGCGACAACCTCGGTCAACGCCCCGTCGCGTTCCGCACGCCGGATGCCCATGTCGAGCGCCGACAACTCGCTGTCGCGAAGGCCCTGCAGGTGCAGCAGGCGATGGTCGCTCAGCTGCCACCACTTGCGCCGATCCCGGTCGGTGTAGGTCTCCACCAGCGGAAACAGCTCTTCGAGCGCGCGGGTCATGCGCTGCGCGGTGCGCAAGTTCACGCCGAAGATCTCGGTGATCTGCACAAGGCTGATACCGCCCGGCCGGGCCGCGGCCTCTTCGGCCAGGCGCATGAGTTTGAGGGCTTTCCCGAGGCGCTTGTTGTCCATGACCCATCCCTGACCGAATCTGACAGGGACGTTAACGACCACTCTCCTGAAAAGCGAGTAGCTGATTCTGATCAGCTCAGGCCGATTCCATCTTGCGTGTTTCAGATCACCGGGGGCATCTCGCCCGGCTCTCCGGACATGCATGATGATGTCGCCTTGAGGCGTGTTTCTGGCCCGCGATCCTGGTTGCAAGTGGCGGTGTCGGAACGCGCCGCCTGTGATGCCCGTCGCTGACCCGGGGGTCGCCGATTGACGAGAGGATGCACATTCCATGAACCTGCCACCCAGAGTCTTCTATTCCCTGACCGAGATTTCCGCACGCTGGGGCTGTCCCGCGGCCGATGTGGCCGGATGGGCCGCGGCCGATCATCTGTCGCTGGTCACCAGCATCGCTGCGGTGTTCTGCGGCAAGCTGCCGGTGGCGGGGATCGTGGCGGTGAGCGCCGCCGACATGATGCGCATGTTCCGCCGCCATGGGCCAAGCGAGGAAGAGTGCCGGGTGTTTCGCATTCGACTGCCGGGCAGCACCGAGTGGCAATACATCACCGACCCGCCAGACGGCGTGCTGATCAAGCTGACCGACCTGATGCTGATGGCCGACGAGGTGCACCGGTTCGAGGATGACCGCGATTTGCTGCGCCGCCCGGCATTGTCGCCCGGCGCTGTGCCTCGCTATGACTGGGACGCGGTCAATATCATGCTGTTTCAGAGGATCAACGACCGTGGTCTGCCCGCGACGCAGGGTGAGTTGATCAGCGAAGTGCAGGACTGGTTTGCGCAGAATTCGCCAACGGGCGAGATCCCGGAGGAGAGCACCACGCGCAAGAGGATCGCGCCGATCTGGCGGGCGCTGCGGGAGAAGGACTGAGGGCTCGAGAGGAAGGGGGCACCGGTGTGGCCCGGTCAGGCGCCTTTCCGGTCCTGCCCGGCATCGTGCACCAGTTGCGGGCGGGGCCGGAAGATGCTGGCAACGGTATTGACCCCCTCGCGCAGCGGGGAATCCATCAGGTGCGCATAGCGCTGTGTCGTCTGCATCTGCGTATGGCCCAGCAGCTTGCCGATCATCTCGAGCGAGGCGCCGCCGCTCACCAGCAGGGATGCGAAAGTGTGCCGCAGATCGTGGATCCTCACCCCGGGCAGGTCGGCCTCTTTCTGGATGGCGATCCAGAACCGGCGGATTTCCTGCACCGGCTGGCCGGGGGTGTCGCCGGGAAATAGCCACGGATTGCCGCGTGGCACCACAAGCTGGCGCTGACGCACGATGGCCGCAACCTCGTTTGAGATCGGGATGCGGTGGATCTTGCGCTGCTTGGTGGTGGCCGCGGGTTTTGACCAGCTGCCGAGGTCGAGGTTGAACTGCTCGAACCGGGCCTGTCGCACCTCACCCACCCGCGCGCCGGTCAGCATGCAGAGCCGTATGATCCCGGCTGCGCGCTGATCGCTGGCCGCATCCAGCGCCTTGGCCAGCCGGCGAATTTCCTCGGGCGTCAGAAAGCGCTCACGCTCGGTCTCGACCCGCCGGCGAAAGCCGCTGGCGGGGTTGTCACTGCGCCAGCCCCAGTCGATCGCCAGCGACAACATCTTGCGCAGCACCTCACCCACCCGGTTGGCGCGCACCGGCGTGGGCTTTGGTCCCTGCAGCTTGCGGGCCCGGTTGTTGGGTTTGGCCTTCGAGGGGCGCGCGCGGCCAGCGGCGATCTTGTTCAGCAGCTTTTCGACATCGGCCCTGGTGATCTCGGTCACCAGCCTGTTGCCCCAATCGGGCGCCACCAGCTTGTGCATGATCGTATGATGATCGGACGCGTTCCGCGGCGCGAGATTCGGCGTGTGTTCTTTCAGATAGCGCTCGATCATGTCGCTGACCCTTGGCGCCTCGCGCGCCGACTCGCGCAGGCTCAGCGGGTCGATCCCCTCGTCGATGTCGCGCCGCAGCTCTTTCGCCCGCTCCCGCGCGGCCACCGTACTCCATTCCGGCCAGCGTCCGATGGTCATCCGCCGCTGCCGTCCGCCAAACCGGTAATCGAGCGTGAAAGCCCGGTTCCCCGAGGTGTAGATGGTGATCGAGAACCCCCGCACATCGGTGTCGAAGATCTGGTAGTCCCGCCCCAGCTTCTCGGCCTCGCGGACGGTTTTCTCATTCAGTTTCAGCCTGTTGGCCATGTATCGCTCCCCATTGCTCGTCCCGTCATGAGGCGCGGATTCGCGCCCATATCAAGCAAAGCATGGCGACCGGACCGGAATGCAGGCGGAGACCGGAATTGGGGGGCTTTGTGGATGGCATGGATGCTCTCTCCTTCTGTGATGCCTTCAACAAACATCACGTTGGCACATTACGATGCCGTCGGGAGGGGGCATCCATGCCATCAACAAAGCCGTAGCGAACGCTCACCTCCCCGTTTCGCACTCGACAGCGATACCGGACATCAACTCCTCGACGAGGAAAGCGGTCAGCTGTTGACGGGTGGTCAGCCCGGATTTACGGAACACGGCATTCAACTGGGTCTTGATGGTTGAGGCCGATTTGCCACGAAGATCGGCAATTTCCCGATTTGAAAACCCTTTCATCGCCAGGATTGCCACGGTCCGCTCCGAGGACGACAGATTCCACCCGTCGAACAGCCGATCCATGTGAGATTGGAAATTTCCGGAAACCACCTCGATCTGCTGCCCCAGCGCATTCACCTGCTGGCGGCTGTGCCGAAGGAACAGGCCGCTCGTGATGACCCCAACGACCATACCCAGGCTGGCGAGCGTCTGGATATATTCCTGATAGACCCATGGAATGGGCCAGGTTCGCAGTCCCAGAACCTCTGACCAAAGGGCGCCCAGGAAGAAGACCGCGCTGAGGAATTGCACGATCAGCGCGGCATAGAGGAGGATGACGCGCAACGGCTTTGCCCCGAGAGACGAGGCAAGCGCCATGTCGACCTTCCGGATCGGGCCGTGGGGGCGCTGCGGATGGTTTTCAGCCAGATCAGTCATCGCCGCCCAGCCCCACGGATCCGCTGACCGACCCGCCTGTGGAAACCGAGCCGGCCCCGACATCGACATCCGCGCCAATATCCGCATCCGCGCCGGCAGGAGAATCCTCCGTGCCGGATACGCTCTCGGAGTTTCGAGAGGTCATATCGGACGAGGCGTCATCCCTTCCTCCGGCCGTGTCGTCGGAAAAGGTCTCGATGATGGCATCGCGCTTGATTTCGCCGGTCGAACTGCTGACGATCACTTCGCGCAGTCGTGTCGCATCACGCGCGAGAATCCGGTACCTGCCGAGAAAGGTTCGCGTCACTTTCGTGACATTGTAGCCGTCTTCTTCAAGGGATTTGATAACATCGACATAAAGCGCGTCGGCCAGCCGAACCGACGCGCTTTCGTTCCCCGATGCCTCGGCGTTGTTTGCCTGAGCCGATACGGGCGCGGAAAGTGCGACTGCAGTCAAGACGACGGCAGCTGCGGCGGATATGTTCCTGCAATGCGTCATCCCGGTCTCCTTCCTTTCTCATATTCCTTGCCCAGGGAACAAGTTTGCTGCGCGGCAATCCGCGCATATGCAGGATGATAATGCCTCGACTGCAATATCGGCAAATGAAGGGTGCCTGCGCCCAAAAAAGGGCGCAGGAATGCTCGCAATCGTTCAGCGCGGGAGGATGAATCAGGCGCTTTCTTCGACGACGATCATGATATCATTGTCGGACTTCGCGGCAACGCCGACTACATCGCCCGCGGTGTAGCCCTTCGCCTTCATCGCCGCTGTCAATCCGGCATTGGCCTCGATGGCCTGGCGCACCGCGTCAATCGAGGATTTCTGGTCGGTCAGGGCTTTTTCAACCTTGCGCGCACTTGCCTTCGATCCCGCCTTCAGGTCGGCGAGCGTCACGATGCTGAACCGTGTCCGGTTGTCTGTGTCGACAATGGAGGCACGAACATCAGCCATGGCGTCATCCGAAGCATTCAAGCTCGACACCACCGACCCGACGGTGATTTTTCCGGTTTTTGCAGCCGCGTCGGCCGTGGTTCCGGCAGAGGCGTCTGCGCCCTGTTTGGTCCCGGAGCCGGCGTTCGTGCTTGCCTCGACACTCGCATCAACAGAGATACCGACGCCCGCAGCCGGCGCGGACACCGGCACGGCGAGGCTGAAGGCCGCCAGGGCTACGATACTTGCTGCGGATATGTGCTTTCGATGGGTCATTGCGATCTCCTTTCGGTCAGATATTCGTTGCCGACGGAACCGGGTGCCCCGCGACAATCTGCGGAAAAGAAAGGCAGGATGGGCCGGTCCGCCCATCGCCCATTCGGGTGAAAAGCGCCCGTTCACCCGTTTGGTCGACCCGTCGTCTGGAAATTCTGCTGAGAGCGGATCACGCATCCTGGCATTCCCATTTGATGTAGGCCAGGGACACTGCGTGCTGGCAGGCTCGATCTCGCGCTCCACCCGGGGCAGATGGGACGGAAGATGCCCGCGATTGCGCTTGGGCTTGCGCGGCTCATCACCGCGCGCCCGTTGCATCGCCGCTTCACCTCAACGCCACCTCAACCCACGTATGCAGATTTTCACCGTTCCAACCCGCTGAAATCCTTCTGAATCCGTCCGTCGTGCCCGAATACTGGCCATCAGATCTTTTGATTTCAAAGGCTTATCGGCTAAGCTGTTGAAACAACTAAGTCATTGGAATCGTAGTAGTTTTGCCTCATAACCTGAAGGTCGTAGGTTCAAATCCTACCCCCGCAACCCAAATACCTAGCCTTTTCAAAGGCTTAGATTCCGACAAAAACACTTGTGTATAAGCCTCCGCAATTCACCTCAACACCACCTCAACGTTTGACGAGCCCCCCCTGAAAAGCGGGGGCTTTTTGATTCTGGTCTCGCCGAAAAGCCTGTGACAGCATCGCTGCCATGATCGAGGTCCGCACCCTTCCTGACAACCACCCCGACCTTGCGCATTCGCCGCTGCTGCGCGCAGCGCTGCTGACGCTGCAATACGCGCAGGAGCATGGCGCGATGACATCTTCTCGGCTGTAAATTGCTCCGCCGTTGACACCTCAAGCCAGTTTGTTCTGGCACCGCTCCCTTGACACTTTCTGAAACGGCACACTAGCGTTCGAGATGGTACTCGGACGGTACAGTCAGTCCGGGCGTTTATGGGAGGAACACTCGCCGGCATGAACTATGATTTCAGATTCGGAACGCTGTTGCCGTATACGAACCAGATTTTCGATGGTGTGCTACTAACCCTGCAACTCTCGGTCGTGACGATCATGATCGGGTTGGTGATCGGCGTCGTCGTGGCCGCGCTGCGTACTGGCGCCCCAGGTCCGCTGCGTGCGCTGGCCACGGTCTATGTCGAGGCGATCCGCAACACCCCCATCGTCGTCCAGCTGTTCATCGTGTTTTTTGGCCTGCCCAGTCTCGGCATCCGGTTCACAGCGAGCCAGGCGGCGATCATCGGCCTTTCCATCAACCTCGGCGCCTACAGCGCCGAGATTATCCGTGCAGGCATCGAATCCGTGCGCAAGAGCCAAGTTGAGGCGGGTCATGCGCTGGGGCTCAACCGCTATCAGGTGTTCCGCCATGTGGTACTGTTCCAAGCGCTCAAGGCCATCTATCCCGCGCTGACCAGCCAGTTCATCCTGCTCATGCTGATGTCGAGCATCGTGTCGATCATCGGCGCAAACGAGCTGTTTCACACCGCCTCGTTCATCGACTCGCGGACCTTCCGCTCGTTCGAGGTCTATACCGCGATCACGCTGATATATCTCTGTCTGACGCTGATGTTCCGCGCGACCTTTGGCGCGGTCTATTGGGCGGTGTTCGTGCGGAGACCAGCCCGATGATGCGCGAATTCGGCTTGAACGACGTCTATTTCCTGCTGCTGGCGGCACGCTGGACGATTGCGCTGACCTTGGCGTCGACATTGATCGGTGGGCTGATCGCGCTGGTGGTCGCCATTCTGCGCACCATGCCGTTCCGGCTCGCGAACTGGCTGGCCATCGGGTATATCAATCTTGTTCAGGGAACGCCCGTTCTCGGGCAGTTGTTCATCTTTTTCTTCGGCTTCAGCGCCTTCGGGCTGGATGTCGGCGCCTGGACCGCCGCCGTCACCGCCTTTTCGATCTATGCCAGCGCGTTTCTGGCCGAGATCTGGCGGGGCAGTCTGCAATCCGTCCCCAAACCGCAATGGGAAACCTCGGCCGCCCTCGGCTTACGCTATTTCGAGCAATTGCGTTATGTGGTGATCCCGCAGGCCGTGCGCATCAGTCTGCCACCGACGGTCGGCTTCCTGGTACAGCTCGTCAAGAACACCTCGCTAGCTTATGTAATCGGTTTCGTTGAACTGACACGGGCGGGTAACATGCTGAACAACGCGACCTTCGCGCCGCTGATCGTCTTTCTGACCGTCGCCGCGATGTATTTCGTGATGTGTTTCAGCCTCTCTCTCACCAGCCGGAAACTCGAACGGAGCCTACATGTCGC
Source organism: Halothiobacillus sp. (assembly GCA_016278265.1). Classification (GTDB taxonomy): domain Bacteria; phylum Pseudomonadota; class Gammaproteobacteria; order Halothiobacillales; family Halothiobacillaceae; genus Guyparkeria. Next base: position 18,470 of record JADQCE010000022.1, read on the forward strand.
TCATTGAACTGAAAGAGGTCTGCAAAAGGTTCGGCAATCTCGAGGTGCTCAAGGACATCGACCTTTCGGTCGATGAGGGTGAGATTGTCGCCGTGATTGGGCGGTCAGGGTCGGGAAAATCGACGATGTTGCGCTGTGTCAACGGTCTGGAACCCGTTCAGAAGGGCCGAATCGTGGTGGATGGCACCGACATCACCGCGCCCAAGGCAGATCTCAACGACCTGCGTCAGCGCGTCGGAATGGTATTCCAGAGCTACAATCTGTTCCCGCACCTTTCGGTCGAGCGCAACGTGACCCTCGCGCTCAGGGTCGTGCGCAAGACCCCCGAGGCCGAGGCGCGCGACATCGCCCACGAGATGGTCACCAAGGTCGGCCTCGCCGAAAAGCTCAATGCCTATCCTGATGAGCTTTCGGGCGGCCAGCAACAGCGCGTGGCCATCGCTCGATCGCTGGCCATGGGGCCGAAAGTCATGCTGTTCGACGAAATCACCTCGGCACTCGATCCCGAACTGGTGGGCGAGGTGCTGCGCGTGCTCGAAACGCTGGCCGCGGAGGGCATGACGATGATTCTGGTCACCCACGAGATGAACTTTGCCCGCACGGTGGGCCATCGCGTTGTCTTCATGCACGAGGGGCGGATTCACGAAGAGGGCCCCGCGCGCGCGACATTGGACAGTCCGCGGACCGCCGAACTCACAAGTTTTCTGGATGCTGTTTTGCACTGAGTATCATAACCAGGAGGAGAAAAGACATGTTCAAGCAGATAACAGGCCTCGCCTTCGCGGTGGCCACGGCCCTTGCGGGCTTCATGACGCCAGCCCAGGCCGAGCTCAAAGACATTCTCGACGCGGGGAAAATCCGCATCGGCGTGACCGCCGACGTCCAGCCCTTCGGCTTTCTCGACGAGAACAATGAGAAGATCGGCCTCGACGTGGATGTGGCCGGGATGATCGCCGAGGCGATGGGGGTCGATTTGGAGCTTGTCACCGTGACGAGTGCGAACCGGATTTCCTATCTTGCCACGAACCGCATCGACTTGACCATCGCAGCCATGGGCGCGACCCCTGAGCGCGCGCTGCAGATCAACTTTTCCTCGCCCTACTCGGCGCTTTCTATCGGCCTGTTTGGCCCCGAAGGCAGCGGCGTCGACAGTCTGGCCGAAGTCGGTGACAAGTCGATTGCCGTCGCACGAGGCACGACACAGGATATCGAACTGACCGCGCGGGCGCCCGATGCTAACATCTCACGCTATGACGATGACGCAACGGCGGCCTCGGCATATCTCTCAGGCCAGGATGATCTGTTCGCCACGGCGAACATCATCGCCAGCAGCCTGACGCAGCGCGACCCGGACAACCCGTTGAAGCCGATCGAGATGTTCCGCTACTCGCCGGCCCACGTGGGTGTGCCGAAGGGCAGCCCGGAACTGTTGCAGTGGGTCAACACCTTCGTATTCTACAATATCAACAACGGCGTCCTGTCAGACTTGACCGAAAAGTGGCTCGGCACACCGCTGCCCGAGAACTTCCCCAGCCTCTAGGCCAAACCTGTGAAAGGCGCCTTGCCGCGCCTTTCACATCATGCCGACGTGCCCATAGAAAGAGGCTGCTCATGTCACGCAAATCCACTGCCCATACCAAGCTCGATTTCGGAAAATCCGGCAAGCAGACCGGCTTTGTCTACATTCCGCAATCTCCCCATAACGACGCTTGGGGGGCCGTGCCCATCCCCATGGCCATCATCGCCAATGGCGATGGGCCGACTGTGATCCTTCAGGGCGGGAACCACGGGGATGAATACGAGGGGCCGATCACCATCGGCGAACTGATCCGCGATCTCGACCCCGGAGAGGTGCAAGGGCGCATCATCTGCCTGCCCGCGATCAATGTGCCTGCGGTGAATGCCGGGCGGCGCGTCTCGCCGGTTGACGGGTTGAACATGAACCGCACCTTTCCGGGCGATCCGGCGGGCACCATTACCCAGCAGATTTCGGCCTTCGTCAATGACCAGATCCTTCCGCTCGGCGATGCCTTTCTCGACCTTCATTCCGGGGGCTCGTCGCTCGACATCCTGCCGAGCGCCATCATCGAACCGGCGCCCGATCCCGAACATCACCGGCGCAACGCGGCGGCCGTCCTCGCCTTCGGGGCGCCGCTGGTGGTCGTGATCGACAACTTGGGTGAAGCCCGCACATCGACAGCCGCATCGGTGCGCGCCGGCTTGACCACAGTAGGAACCGAGATGGCGGGCCGCGGCACCGTCTCGCTCGATGCGCTGGCGATCTGTCGGCGCGGCGCGCGCAACGTGCTGGCGCATCTCGGCGTACTTGAGCCGCAGGGGCCCGCGCCCGAGCGTCCCGAGACGGTGCTGACGATACCCGGCCCCCCCGGTTATGTGTATTCGCCGACGGATGGCGTGTTCGAGGGGTTCCACTCCCTCGGCAGCGAAGTGCGCGCCGGACAGGAGGCGGGCCGCGTCCATCACCTGACCGATCCGTTCCACCCGCCCGAGACACTATATTATGGTGCCGGCGGCATCCTCTATGGCCGCCGTCAGCCGGGCCGGGTTGAGCCAGGCAACTGCTGTGCGGTAGTGGCCGCACCTTATGAAGGCGATTTGCCATGATCGATATCGGCGACATCCGCGCCGCCGCCGAGCGGATTGAAGGCAAGGTCCGCTACACGCCGCTGATTGCCGCGACCCAGACCCTGCGCGACATTGCGCCTGAGGCCGAGCTGATTCTGAAACTCGAACTGCTTCAGGTCACAGGTTCGTTCAAGGCACGGGGTGCCACGAACAAGTTGCTGGCCACCTCGCCCGACAAGCTGCGGAATGGCGTCGTCGCGGCCTCTGGGGGCAATCACGGGCTGGCCTCGGCGCGTGCCGCGCATATGGCGGGTGTTCCGTCGATGATCTTCCTGCCCGAGAACGTCTCGCCCACGAAGGTCGAGAAACTCGCAAAGTGGGGGGCCGAAACCGTCATCACCGGCACCGTCTGGGACGAAACAAACAAGGCGGCGTTGGAATGCGTCGAACGAACGGGTGCCGCCTATTTCCATCCTTTCGCCGATCCGCTGGTGGTGGCGGGGCAGGGGACGGTCGGTCTGGAACTGATCGAACAGGTGAGCAAGGTCGACACAGTGGTGATTGCCATCGGCGGAGGCGGGCTGATTTCAGGTGCTGCCACCGCGATCAAGACCCTGGCGCCCCATGTCCGCGTTATCGGGATCGAGGCCGAGGGCGCGCCGACGCTGCTGCGCTCACTCGAAGCGGGGCATGTGGTGACGCTGGATGCTGTCACCACGGCCGTTCCGACGCTCGCCTGTCGTCGCACGGACGAACGCATCTATGACCTCGTGTCGCAAAATGTGGATGACATCGTGCTGGTCTCGGATGAGGTCATGAAGGTGGCGGCGGAATGGCTCTGGTTTGAGCTGGGCATCGCCGCGGATCTGAGCGGGGCCGCCGCGGTGGCGGCGCTGCTGGACGGGCGCATCACGACGACACCGGGCGAACGAATTTGCGCGATCGTCTGCGGTGCCGGTACCGAAGGGATCGGCTGAGGCGTGCCCGGGCGGGGTGCGCGCTGGTTTAAAGCCCGAAATCCGCGCAGATCGTGTCGGTCAGTCCCTTGGGCGCCGTCAGGTAATCTCCCCATTTTTAGCAAATGAATTTCTCAGGCCGATTGAGGGTTCCATTTCTGGCGAGATTTGCAGAGCGCGTTGGCGATTGAAACGAACTTCCGGGCGACGGCTGTGACGATAGCATTTTATGGTTTTCCGGCGGCGCGAAGACGGTCAGCGAAGATCTTCAGAACTGGGTTGTGATGGCTGGCGACGAGGGCCGCCTGGAACATGACGTGTCGCAGCAGGCGCCGTCTCCTCCTCCAATGGCGTGCTTTGGTTGGCATGCAAGCACATAGCCAAAGTTCTTGTGCAGATGATGTGCAGTGCAAACCAGAACCTTGCTGCGGTGTACTTGAGCGTCCGGTTTGGTCAAAGCCTTGAGGTAGGTCCCTAGGGAGGGGCTACAAAAATTGGCCGGGCATGCCGATCCACATTGCTCGTTCCCGCCGACTTTACAAATGGCCCTCCCTGCGCATCGCCGACGTTCGTGCCCCATGTGGCGAATGGGGGGTCACCGCCGAGTGCGCAGGCGATACCCGAGAGTAGGATGGGAGCCCTGCTGGCCGCTGCAACCGTGCCGAACGATCTTCAGGCAACCCTCCACGCAAGCCCGGGCCTGGTCGCGCATCACGGCATAGTCGGACAACATTCCAGTCAGGACGGCTCCCGCCGGCAAAGCGTCGATCTCCGCCACCGCGCGGTCCAGCGCTTCCGGGCTGTACGCCACCACCGGCGGGCATACATGAACGGGTGCTTCAGAACCCGCCCCCGCGCAGTCGGTCTGACCTGCCCCCCAAAAAACCAGGCCATTCAAAAGGAGAGTTTGTTCTCGTAACGTTCAAAGCAACAAGGAGAACAGACGATGCGCAAATCACGTTTCACCGAGTGGTAGGGGACCGTGGCCCCAGTGGGGCCGCGTAAGCCCCGGACACCAGATTGTCGGGATCCTGCAGGAGTATGCGGCCGGGGCGAAGGTCTCGGATCTGTGCCGCAAGCACGGCATGTCGGATGCGACGCTCTACATTTGTCAAGAGACACCCAGTCTTACGAACTAAGGCGACACCCAGTCTTACGTGGTGTCGCGCAACGGAGCTGCCCCGGGAGCGCGCGCTGACCGCCAAGAGTCAGAGCGCGCTCCCGGGGCTGCGATAGGCGGAGTTGACGATCAGTGGCTTGCCGAGCCGGTCGCGCAGCGCCTGGAGCTTGTCCAGCGCCTCGGGATGCAGCTTGATCCGGCCGGTGCCCCGGCAGGCGATCTCGGCGGGCGAGAAGTCGGGCCAGCGCCAGAGGTGCCGGGGCACCTCGCGGAAATGTCGAAACGTGCGGATGGGGTCGGCCATGATGAGACTCCTTGCGATGAATGGATGTGAGGGATTGCCCGCCGCCAGGTCCGGACGGCAGTCGGTGCGGAACGCAAGCGGCAGGTTGGCCCCCGGCATGAGCAGCGCGCTGTGGTGGCGTCAGCCGCCTGATCCAAAGACCTTGAGCTTGATCGCGACGCCGGTGAGCAGCGCGAGCATCACGCCGGTGGTGATGACGTGCACGACGGTCTTCACGGCGGTGCGGCGCACGAGCCGGATGAAATCGAGCAGCACCCGCAGGTCGCGGATGTCGAACGCGGCTTCGTCGCCCTCGAGCCCGGCATTGGCGAGCGCGTGCCTGGCGCCCTTTTCGGCCGCGCGCGCCAGCATGGCCTCGAACTCGTCCTCGGGGATGCGGAGATGGCCGTCGTCGGTGCGGGGTGGTGTCATGGCCGTCAAACCCTCACATTGATCAGGCAGCGCGCTATGGCATAGCCGACACGACGCATGATGCGATGCGCGATTTGGTCCTGGCGTGTCAACGTGCATTCAAAAGTGGTCCGGGGTGATCATCTAAAAATGACCCATCCCGGAGGTGGCAAAGCCCACAGGTGAACGTCCCCCAAGTGGCAGGCTCGTCTGTGGGCTTTGCTTGCGGATCGTCAGGTTTTCTGGCGGGATTTGCTTTGGACAAAACGGTAGGATGTGTTGCCAGTCATCGATGATGCTGCAATGGTGCGTGACCCACTCTGGCACATTGATGCCGTCGGGGGGCGGTCACATCATCAGAGCCCAACGTATGTCCTCCATTTTCACTTCTGAAAGATTGACAGTTGCAAAACGAACGGTTCTTTTGGATATTATGATGGAACAAACGTTTTGGGAGTGGGAATGCACATTGCGCTCGCAAGGTTCTGGCACGAGGCGAATTCCTTCGCCTCCGGCGTTGCGGACCTGAAAGCTTTCCGGTCGCGCGAATGGCTGCGAGGCGACGAGGTGCCGGATGCCTTCCGTGGCACCGCGACCGAGATTGGCGGTGCGCTCGCCTGGGCGGACGAGCAGCCGGACGTGTCGCTTGCTTTCTCCCGCTGTGCTTCTGCGCCTCCGGGCGGACCTGTCGAACAGGATTTGATCGACCGGATCGTGCGGGAGATCGCCCGGGACTCCGTTTTCGATGACGCCGACGGCATCTATCTTTCCCTGCACGGCTCTTCGCTGGGGACCGAACGGCTCGCGCCGGAGGAGGAGATTGCGACGCGACTGCGCGCCCGCTTTCCTGATCACCCCATCGTTGCGTCCTTTGATATGCATGCCTGTCCGACCGAGGCGCTCGTGGCGGCGCTGAATGGCGCGACCGTCTATCGCAGCTACCCGCATGTGGACATGGCCGAGACCGCCCGCGCGGCACTCGATCTCTTGGCCGATTGCGTGACACGAGGGACGCGGCCGCAGGTCCTGATGCGAACCATCGGAAAGGTTCTGCCCAGCTTCGGGATGCGGACCGATCCCGCTGCCCCGATGACCCGGATCGAGGACGCCGCCGCGGCACAGGCCGACACTGGAAAGGGGGTCCTTGCCGTCTATCCATTTGCCAGTTTTGCCTATGCTGACACGCCGGCAGCGAATTCAGGGGTTCTGGTTACCCATTCTGGCCGTGACGCCGCCGCGGCCGTTGCCGCCGCCGGGTCCGTCTGCAACCTGATGAAGTCGCTGCAGGCAGAGTTTCGCCCCGACCTGCCCACGGCCGCCGATGTACTGACGGAGCGGCCCTGGGCCGACGGTGCGCGCGTCGCGGTGCTGGAGCCCTCGGACAATCCGCTGTCAGGCGGGGCTGGCGACACGCCCGCCCTGTTGCGGCAAGCGATAGAGGCGGACCTGCCGGAAGGCAGCGTCTTCGCCTTTTTCAATGACCCGGATCTGGTCGCCCGGTCGGCAGCCGCCGGGATCGGCACGCGCATGGATGTGGCGTTCGGCGGGCGGCTGGACGATCGCTTCGGCGCACCGGTGAAGGCGTCGGTCGAGGTCGAGAGGCTGACGGACGGCCGATTCAAGAACGCCGGCCCGATGGAAGCCGGCCGGCCGACGGACCTGGGGCCGACCGTCCTTCTGCGCGCCGGCCCGCTTCGGGTGATCGTGACCGCGTCCGCGCAATCACCGAACGACATCAACTACTTCGTCTTGCACGGGATCGACCTTCAGGAAGTGCCGGTCTTGTTCGCCAAGGCGAAGAATCATTTCATGGCCGCGCTTGGGCCTTGCTTCGACAGGGTCTTGCAGGTCGACACCCCGGGCCCGGCCATGGCCGATGCGAGCGCGCTACCCTTCCGTTACGTGCCGCGAGAGCGCTTCGAGCTGAACGAAGACTTCAATCCAAACCAACAGGAGGTATCATGATTTCCATACGCAACATCCTCGTGGCGTCCTGCGCCATGTCGGCCCTTCCGGGATCAGCCTGATTCACGCAGGCTTTGTCACGACCAAGTTTCTGGAGATCGGGTTGATCACACCGCCCGTAGGCCTCAACGTCTTCGTCATAAAGAATGTGATCGGGGATCTGATGTCAGCGGACCAGGTGTTCCGGGGCGTGCTCTGGTTCCTCGTGGCGGACCTCGTCACGAGGAACCTGTTGGTGGCATTCCCCGAGACCGTGCTCTGGCTGCCGGATCTGTTGAGCGGAGGAGGGGGGCAATAAGAATGAGACTCGAGGAATTTCAGGAGAAGCTGGTCACTGCTCTGCCGGACATCCCGGCACAGGTGCAGCGCGGCGGGCGCTACGTGCTCGATCACCCGGACGATGTGGTGATCTATTCCATGCGCGAGGTGGCAGAGCGCGCATCCGTTTCGCCGGCTACGCTGGTCAGGCTCGCCAATCTGCTGGGCTTCGGGAAATGGTCCGAGATCCGGATGATCCATTCCGAAAGCCTGCGTTCTTCCCCGGCGGCCTATCTGGAACGGGCGCGCGACGTGGTCGGCAGCGCCGGCCGCGATCTGGTGCAGGAGACATTCGTTTCGCATCAGGCCAACCTGTCGCATACCGCAGCGGTGAACGGCTCTGCTGCGATCCGCGATGCGGCCGAAAGCCTGGCGCGGGCAGAGCGGATCCTCGTCTCTGCCTTCATGAGTTGCCGCGCGCCGGGGCACACCTTCGTCTACCTGTGCCGGATGCTTCGCGACGGCGTTATCTTCCTCGACACCGAGACACTGCCGGCCGAATTGCTGTCGCTGCGCGAGAACGACGTGGTGCTGTCGATCAACTTCCAGCCCTACAGCCGCGAAATCCTTCAGGTGGCAGATGGGGTCCGTCGGTCCGGCGCCGGTCTGGTCTGCCTGTCCGACAGTCGCGCGTCGCCGCTGACGCCCCTCGCCGATCATGTTCTGCTGTTTGGCCCCAACGGCCCGTCGTTCTTTCCCTCGATAACCGCCGTAACCGCGCTTGTGGAAAGCCTGTTGGCGGCAATGCTGGCCATCCTGGGCGAAGAGGCGAAGGACCGGATCGGCACCATCGAACAAGAACTTTATCGCAACGGGATCTACACGTCGCCACAACAACCGAAGAAGGGATCTGGATGAGTCACGTCTTTCATCGCGGAGGGGGCACTGCGCCGCCGATTGCCGTCAGCGCCTCTGGAATGCGGATTGTCGATAAGGCGGGACAGAGCTTTCTGGATGCCAGCGGCGGCGCAGCGGTGTCTTGCATCGGCCATGGCGAGCCGCGCGTCGTCGAAGCGATCCGCGCCCAAGCGGCCCAGCTGGACTATGTCCACAGTAGCGTCTTCACCAGCGCTCCCGCCGAGGCTCTGGCCGAGCGCATCTGCACCTCGACACCGCTTCCGATCGAAAAGGTCTATCTGGTCGGGAGCGGATCGGAAGCCGTCGAAACGGCGGTGAAAATGGCCCGCAGCTACCATCTGGCTCGTGGCGAAGCGGGCCGGCACCATGTGATCGCCCGGCGGCAAAGCTACCACGGCAACACCCTTGGCGCGCTCGCCCGCGGCGGCAGCGAAGCGCGGCGCCAGCCGTATCTGCCCATGATGACTGAGACGCCGCGCGCGGCGCCCTGCTTTGCCTTCCACGAAAAGTCAACAGATGAGAGCGAGGAAGACTACGCCCTTCGCGCCGCCGACACGCTGGAGGCCGAGATTCTGCGCCTCGGTCCTGAAACGGTGTCGGCCTTCCTGGCCGAGACCGTGGTGGGTGCGACGACCGGTGCCGTTCCACCGAGCCCCGGCTACTTTGCCCGCATCCGCGAGATATGCAACCGCTACGGCGTACTTCTGATCCTCGACGAGGTCATGTGCGGCACCTGGCGGACCGGATCGTTTCTCGCCTGCGAAATGGAATGCATTTGCCCCGACATCGTCACCCTCGCCAAGGGTCTCGGGGGTGGTTACCAGCCGATTGGAGCGGCAGTTTGCACGGGCGAGATCCACGATGCTTTCGCCGAAGGGACGCACGGTTTTGTCCATGGACACACCTACATGGCCCATCCCATCGCCTGCGCCGCGGCGCTCGCCGTTCAGGACGTGATCGCGGCGGACGGGTTGGCTGAAATGGTTAACACCGCGGGCCCGAAACTGCGGCAGACTCTTGAGGCGCGCTTCGGGAACACGGCCGAGGTGGCCGACGTGCGGGGACGGGGGCTGCTCCAAGCGATCGAGCTCCTGGAAGATCCGTCGCGGAAGGCTCCCTTCGCCTCGACTCTTAACATTTCCGGTCGGATCGAAGAGGCGTGCCGGAAACACGGGCTGCTGGTCTACCCGGGCCGAGGAACCGTGGACGGACAGCGTGGGGATCACATTTTACTCGCGCCGCCCTACAACGTGACGGTCGCCGAGGTGGCCGAAATTGTCGATCGCCTCGGCCGCGCGGTCGACGAGACCTTGTACGCTCTCAGATCCAACGACTGACAGGAATAATTACCAATGAATCGACCCTGCATTCTTTGTGTAGCCATCACGGGATCCCTGCCGCAGAAGTCGGACAACCCGGCGGTACCGATCACCGTCGCGGAACAGATCGAAAGCACGCATGCGGCTTACGAGGCAGGCGCCGCGATTTGCCATGCTCATGTCCGAAATGACGACGGAAGCCCGTCATCGGACCCCGAAAAATTTGCGCGCCTGAAAGAGGGTCTGCGAAAACACTGCCCGGGCATGATCATCCAGTTTTCCACCGGTGGTCGCTCGGGCGCGGGGCGGGCGCGCGGCGCCATGTTGCCCTTGCGGCCAGACATGGCCTCGCTTTCCGTGGGGTCCAACAACTTCCCGACACGGGTGTACGAGAATCCACCGGATCTGGTCGACTGGCTTGTGGGCGAGATGACGGAATACGACATCACGCCCGAGGTCGAGGCCTTCGATCTTTCGCACATTCTGCAGGCGATCCGAATGCACGAGGAAGGTCGCCTACCCGGACGTCTTTACGTGCAGTTCGTCATGGGGGTGAAGAATGCCATGCCGGCTGACCGCGAGATATTTGACTTCTATGTTCGGACTATGCGCCGCCGGGCGCCTCAGGCAGAATGGTGCGCCGCGGGTATCGGCCCGAACCAGATCATGCTGAACGAGTGGGCAATCGCCGCTGGCGGCCACACCCGCACGGGATTGGAGGACAATGTTCGGCTCGATCGATACACACTCGCGCCCTCGAACGCCGCTCTTATCCGCCGCGCTGCCGAGCTGTGCGAGAAATACGGGCGCGCCGTGGCGAGCCCGGCGAAGGCCCGCGAGATGCTGGGCCTCAGCCCCAACTGAGTGAAATGCCGAAAGTCCACATGGATCGGAACATGAAAAAAACCTTTGCATTTTGTTGGCATGTCATGAAACAAATGTTTTGCAGAGATTGAAGCCAGAGAAAAGGGCCCTCGCATGACGGTAACCGACGCAGCCACAACGGCACCCTTCGACGCCGTCCTTATCGGTGGCGGGCACAATGCGTTGGTTACGGCTGGGTACCTTGCCCGCGCCGGGCTGAAGGTTGCCGTCGCCGAGGCACGCCATGTCGTTGGCGGTGCCTGCGTGACAGAGGAGTTCTGGCCGGGTTTCCACAATTCGTCATGCTCCTACCTTGTTGGGCTTCTCGCGCCCGAGGTGATCCGGGACCTGGACCTCCCGCGCCACGGGTTGCGCATATTGGAGCGCGACGGCGGTGTCATGTCGGCCCTGCCCGGCGGCGGGGCGCTGGAACTGACGGCCGACGCGCAGGCTACCCGCCGCAGCATCGAACAATTTAGCCGGGCCGACGCGGGCGAATACGAGCGTCTGAGTGCTGATCTCGACGTGGTGTCCGATACCGTGCGCCGTCTGGTGCGCGTCATCCCGCCAGAGATCGACGCCGGCCTGTCGGGAATACCCGCGGCCCTGCGCACGGCCCGCGCGCTGCGGAGCCTGCCGCGTCGGCTGCGCCCGCTTCTTAACGAGCTTATGTTTAACAGCCTTGGCGGCTTTCTCGACGCACGATTTGAAAGCGACGCCTTCAAGGGGCTCTACGGGGTGAAAGGCTTGGTGGGCAACATGGTCTCGACGCGCAGCAGCGGGTCGGCCTACGTGCTGCTGCACCACGTCTTCGGCGAGGTCAACGGAAAGCGCGGAAAGTGGGGCCAGCCGCTGGGCGGGATGGGTGCAATCACGCAGGCCATGCGTAACCATCTGGAAAGCCGGGGTGGCGCCGTACTGACCGGACGAGCGGTGCGCGAGGTTCTGGTCGAAAAGGGCCGCGCGAAGGGCGTGGTGCTGTCGGACGGTGCGCGCCTCGACGCCCGCCTTGTCATATCGGGCGTGACGCCCAAGCTCCTCTTCGAGCGCCTGCTTGACCCGAACTGGGTGCCGGACGAGGTCGCGCGCCGGATTCGCGGCTGGCGCTGCCGGTCGGGTACGTTCCGCATGAATGTTGCCATATCCGAGCTGCCCGACTTCGTCGCGCGCCCTGGCACCCAGCTGCAGAGGCACCACAACGGCACTGTCTATGTTGCGCCTTCGCTCGACTATCTCGACGCGGCGCACGACGACGCTCGCCATCGTGGCTATGCGCGCAAGCCCATCGTTTCGGTGATGATCCCCACGGTTCTCGACGACACGCTGGCGCCGGAGGGGACGCATATCGCGTCGCTCTTTTGCCAGCACTTCAACAACGAACTTCCCGGCGACGAAAGCTGGGACACCCTGCGCGACACAGCTGCCGAGCGAGTGATCGACACCGTGACCGAGGTGGCGCCGAACTTCCGACGCTCGGTCATCGGGTACAAGGCATTGTCGCCGCTGGACCTGGAGCGTGAATATGGTTTGACAGGGGGCGACATCTTCCACGGCGAAATGCATCTCGATCAACTCTTCTCGATGCGGCCCGGGCCCGGGATGGCCGGACACCGGACCCCCGTGAAAGGGCTCTATCAATGTGCGTCGGGCACGCACCCTGGCGGCGGGGTGACCGGCCTGCCGGGAATGAACGCCGCGCGGGTGATCCTGAACGATCTCAGATGGCGGCGCGTCGCATGACGAGGCAGGAGGGTAGGGAGAGACCATGACCGCGAGTCTGACGAACGGCGCCCAGCCGGCACTGGAGGTGCGAGCACTGGAAAAGAGCTTCGGCAATCTCAAGGTGCTGCGCGGCATCGACCTGACCGCGGGACGCGGTGACGTCGTCTCGATTATCGGCGCCTCGGGATCGGGGAAGTCCACCTTCCTGCGCTGCATCAACCTTCTGGAGCGCCCGAGCGCAGGCACCATCCGCGTCGCGGGCGAGGAGATCAGGCTGCGCAAGTCGCGCAATGGCGGTCTGGAGGCGACCGACCGGCGTCAGTTGCAGCGCATCCGCTCCGAACTGGGCATGGTTTTCCAGAACTTCAATCTGTGGTCTCACTTCACCATCCTGCGCAATCTGACCGAGGGCCCCCAACGCGTGCAGGGGATCAGCTTTGCCGAGGCGCGCGACCGTGCCGAAGCGCTGCTAGAAAAAGTGGGTCTCAGCGACAAGCGCGATGCCTATCCCGCCCAGTTGTCGGGGGGGCAGCAGCAACGTGCCGCCATTGCGCGGGCCCTGGCGATGGAACCGCAGGCCCTGCTTTTCGACGAGCCGACCTCGGCGCTCGATCCCGAGCTCGTCGGTGAGGTGCTGCGCGTGATGCAGATGCTGGCCGACGAGGGGCGCACGATGATCGTCGTCACCCATGAAATGCGCTTCGCGCGCGACGTATCCGACAAGGTCATGTTCTTTCACGAGGGCCTCGTCGAGGAAGAGGGGTCGCCTGCAAAGGTGTTCGACAACCCCGAATCTGAGAGGTGCCGTCAGTTTCTTTCCAGAATCTGATGGCGCCAAAAAAAACGAAAAACCAGAGACCAACCAAGGAGGAAAACACATGAAACTCAAGATTTTCGCTGCCTTTGCCCTGGCTGCGGTTCTGGGCCAGGCCGCTCAGGCCGACCCGATCCGCATCGCGACCGAGGGGGCCTACCCGCCGTTCAACTACATCGACGAGAGCGGCGAGCTGAAAGGTTTCGACGTCGATATTGCGAAGGCGCTCTGCGAAGAGATGAACGCCGAGTGCGAGATTGTCGCGCAGGCATGGGACGGGATGATCCCGGGGCTGCGGGCCGGCAAGTATGACGCCATCGTCGCATCTATGTCGATCACCGAAAAGCGCAAGCAGGCGGTGAATTTCACCCGGCCGTATTACCAGGCCGGCGCCATTCTGGTCGCTCCCAAGGGCAGCGACATCGCGCTCGACCCGGAAAAGCTGAAGGGCAAGACCATTGGCGTCCAGCGCGCCACGACCTACGCCAACTTGCTCCGCGAAAAGTATCCGCAGGCCGAGATCAAGACCTATGACACTGTCGAGAATCACAATCTCGACCTCAAGGCTGGCCGTCTGGACGGCGTGGTGGCGCAGCGCGTCTTTATGTACAACTGGCTGAAGGAAGAGGGCGGCGATGCCTTCGAATTCAAGGGCGAGCCGGTGCTCGACGAGAAGTATATCGGCGAAGGTGCGGGTATCGCCGTCGACAAGAGCAATCCCGAATTGCTCGAGCGGCTGGATACGGCGCTGGCAACGATCATGGAAAACGGAACCTATGACGCGTTGAATGACAAGTATTTTCCGTTCTCGATCCGCAAGGAGTGAGGCGCAAAACATCGATAGGGCCCCGGCCGGGACGACCGGCCGGGGCCGCAACCCAACACGGGTAGTGAACATTGTTTGATCTCGAAGGTTTTGGTGACCTGCTGCTGCAGGGGACGTTGGTCACGATTGAACTGGCGATCATGTCGCTGGTGCTCGGGCTCGTCTTCGGCCTCCTTGGCGCGGCGATGAAGCTCTCGCCGGCCTGGCCGCTGCGACTGCTTGCCGGGTTGTATACCGCGGTTCTGCGTGGCGTTCCCGAGCTTGTCGTGATCCTCTTCGTCTATTTCGGCGGTGTCCTTTTCGTCAACGGGGTTGCCGGCGCGCTGGGGCATGACGGATATATCGACGTGTCGGCATTTGCCGCCGGCGTGACGGCGCTGTCGCTGACATTCGGGGCCTACGCGACCGAAATATTCCGCGGCGCGGTGCTGGCGGTGCCCGCGGGGCAGAGAGAGGCGGCACGCGCCTGCGGGATGTCACCGGTCACCATCGGGTTTCGTATCCTGTTGCCGCAGGTCTGGCGCTTCGCGCTGCCCGGGCTCGGCAACACTTTTCTGATCATCCTGAAGGAAACCGCTCTGGTTTCGGTCATCGGTCTGGACGAGTTGATGCGCAAGACGGAGATCGCGGTGGGCTATACCAAGAAACCCTTCACCTTCTTTCTTGCCGCCGCCTTCATCTACCTGGTTCTGACTGTCGTGGTGATGGCAGTGCAGCGCGGGCTCGAAACACGCGCCAACCGCGGTGTCGCGGGGAGGGCCGGGGCATGAATGTCGAGTTGATGATCGACAGCCTGCCGGCGTTGCTGTCGGGCCTTGTCGTAACGTTGAAGCTGGTCGCGGCGGCGCTGGTGGTGGGCTTCGTGATCGCTCTTCCCACGGCCCTGGCGCGGATCAGCCGGCACGCCGTCCTGCGGGGGCTGGCGTTGGGATACGTCTTCTTCTTCCGCGGCACGCCGCTTCTGGTCCAGATCTTCCTGATCTACTACGGTTTCGCGCAGTTCGAAGCGCTGCGCGAAAGTCCTTTCTGGACGATCTTGCGCGAACCCTATTGGTGCGCGTTGATCGCCTTCTCGTTGAACACGGGCGCCTATTCCGCAGAGGTGTTCCGGGGCGGCATCCAGTCGGTCCCGCATGGTCAGGTGGAGGCTGCACGCGCCATCGGCATGTCGGCTGCGACGGTCTTTCGGCGCATCGTCTGGCCGCAAGCTCTGCGCCAGGCGCTGCCCGCCTACGGAAACGAGATGATCCTGCTGGTCAAGGCAAGTTCGCTTGCCTCGACGGTTACGCTGATGGATATCACGGGCGTGGCGCGAACGCTGGCGGCGCAAACCTACATGCCGATCGAGATGTTTACCGCCGCTGCGGCAATCTACCTGGCGCTGACCTATGCCATGTCTTGGGGCATTATTCTGCTGGAACGCAAACTGACGCCGAAGGAAACGCGGCTGTGAGATCGGGCCCCGGCAGAACGGTCATGCGGCTGCACTATCTTCCCCACACCCATGTCCGCCGGCCGGTTCGGCCGCTGGACACCCGCGCAAAGACGACCGGAGGCCACGCATGAAAGACCGCACGAACATTCGCCCCACCGCAGAGTTGCAGGCCGCCGATCTGGCCCATCACCTGCACCCGTTTACCGACCACTCGGAAATGGCAACAGATGGCGGCCCGCGCATCATCACCCATGGCGAGGGTGTGTGGTTGTGGGACAGCGAAGGCCGGCGGCTGCTCGACGGCATGGCGGGCCTGTGGTGCGTCAATATCGGCTACGGCCGCCCCGAACTGGGCGAAGTAGCCCGGAGGCAGATGGATCGGCTGGCCTACTACAACACCTTCTTCAAGACCTCGCACGAACCTGTGGTGGAACTGTCCGAGCGTCTGGCGGGACTTCTGCCCGCCGGGCTTGACCATGTCTTCTTCGCCAATTCCGGATCCGAGGCCAACGACACCGCGTTGCGGTTGGTGCGCAACTACTGGGCCCGGCAGGGTCGGCCCGAGCGGCAGGTGATCGTGAGCCGGCGGCACGCCTATCACGGCTCGACGATCGCTGCGGCGAGCCTGGGTGGGATGGCCAGCATGCACGACATCCCGGGCGTTCCGATCCCGGGCATCGTCCACGCCGAGCCGCCCTATTCCTGGGAGGCGGGGGCTCAGCTCGACGATCCCGAATTCGGGGCACGCGCGGCTGAGTCGGTCGAGGCCGCGATCCTTGACGCCGGGCCCGATACGGTCGCGGCATTCATCGGCGAACCCGTCATGGGAGCCGGCGGCGTGATCGTGCCGCCGCCGGGGTACTGGAAACGGGTACAGGAAATTTGCGACAACTACGGGATTCTTCTGATTTGCGATGAGGTGATCTGCGGCTTTGGCCGGACGGGCGAATGGTTCGGCGCGCAGAGCTACGATATCCGGCCCGACGTGATGACGATGGCGAAGGGCTTGTCGTCAGGCTATCAGCCGATTTCCGCGGTCGCGGTCAATGCGCGGGTGGCCGAACCGCTGCTGGATCGGGCCGGGCGGTTCCCTCACGGTTTCACCTATTCCGGCCACCCGGTGGCTGCGGCGGTCGCGCTCGAAAATCTCGATATCATGGATCGCGAAAACCTGGTGGGGCATGTGCGCGACACTGCGGGCCCGGCGCTGCAGGCGGGTCTCGCGACACTTCGCGACCATCCGCTGGTTGGCGAGGTGCGCGGCTCGGGTGCCATGGCGGCGCTGGAATTATCCGCAGACAAGGCGACCCGACAAGCCTTCGAACCGGCGGGGTCCGTTGCCGCGCGGGTGCGTGATCTTTGCTTTGAGCGTGGCCTCGCGACCCGAGCCGTCCGCGAAGGGCTGGTCTTCGCACCGCCGCTCGTGATCACGGAAGCCGAGATCGACGAACTCGTGTCGATCCTGAAATCATGCCTCGACGACGTGTGGGCGGTGCTCTGACTGGAAGTCGCGAATTGTTTGCTTCCAACGGTGTTTTGCCTCGTCGGCCTCCGACCTCCTTCGTGGATTTGCATCTTGCCGGCGTATTATTGCAAGACGAAGGGGAACGACTTGATGTTCTCGCTGCAAAAGGGTGAGGCAACTGAAAGTTGAGGACACGTGCACCCTGCACGATGCCGAAAGCTCGATTCACCAGAAGGATCCTGTTTGAGCCATGACCTCTGCACTCTCACGGACCCAGCATATCCGCAAACACGTCGTTGAAACGGACGGGGGTGTTGTCGCCTCCCAGCACCGGCTCGCCGCCGAGGCGGCAGCAGAGGTGCTGCGCGCTGGCGGCGATGCCGTAGATGCGGCTGTCGTCTGCTCTTTCGTGGTGGGCGTTCTCGAACCTTGGATGTCGGGTCCCGCAGGCGGAGGCGCGTCGGTCCACTGGCGGGCGGGCACTGGCGAGGCCACCGCGATCAATTTTGGAATGCGCTCACCGAAAAATCTCCGGGTGGAAGACTTCCCGCTTTCGCGCGAGGGCAAGGCGGGAGATCTTTTCCCGTGGGCGCGGGTGATCGATGACCGGAACGTGCAAGGCGCGACCGCTGTCGCGGTTCCCGGAACCGTGGACGGGTTGGGGCAGGCCCATGACCGCTGGGGCCGGATGCCATGGTCCGAGCTGCTGCAGCCAGCCATCCGGCACGCAAGGGAAGGGATGCTGGTCGATTGGTACGCGGCCCTGATCATCGCCTCGAGCGCGCGCGAGCTGGCAAAGGACCCGGACGCGGCGGCACTATTCCTCGATGACGGCCAATGGCCCAAGGGCTCGGGCTGGACCGCGATCCCTGAGAACCGGCTGGATCAGTCCCGTATGGCCGACAGTCTCGACATAATCGCGCGGGGCGGCGCGCGGGCCTTTCACGAGGGCGACCTGGCGCAGGCGATGGCGCAGGACGTGCAGGACAAGGGCGGGTCGCTCGGTGTCGAAGATCTCGCGGGCTATCGCGCCTGGATGGGACCGGCGCGGCGTGTGGATTACCGCGACGCCGCCTATCACGTCCTGCCGGGCCTGACCGCCGGGCCGACCTTCGCGCATGTGATGGCCGAGCTCGAAGATGCCGATCTGTCGACCGCGCCCAATGCTTATGCCGCCTATGCTGACGCGCTGCGCAATGCCTATGCCGCGCGGCTGCGCGCTATGGGCGACACCGGCGAGGTTTCCGAGGCACCCGGCTGCACCACACATTTCTCGGTCGTGGACCGCGCGGGGAACATGGTTGCGCATACCCAGACGCTTCTGTCGATTTTCGGCAGTCGCGTCGTGTCACCGGCTACCGGGTTCCTGATGAACAACGGAATCATGTGGTTCGATCCCGAGCAAGGCAAGCCGAACTCGCTGGGACCGGACAAGGCCTGCCTGATGAATGTCTGCCCAATGCTGGGCGAGCAGGGCGCCCGTCGCTTTGCCATCGGTGCCTCGGGCGGACGCAAGATTGTCGGCGCGGTGGCGCAACTTGCTTCCTTCATGGTCGACCGAGGAATGAGCCTTGAGGAAGCGTTCCACCACCCCCGTATCGATGTTTCCGGCGGCGAGACCGTGATCGCCGACGATACGCTGGCGGCTGCGGTCATCCGCCGTCTCGAACGGGATGCCCCGGTTCGAACGACACGCCGGACGGTCCTGCCCTATGCCTTCGCGTGCCCGGCGGGCGTAGCGCGCGCGCGCGGCCGGAACTGCGGCTGCACGGAAGTCATGTCACCCTGGGGCGACGCCGTTCTGGAAGATCAACAGGAGAGAGAATGACCTGCGCTGAGGCGACGACTTTAAGTGGAATGCCCCCACTGAAGTGTATGCGATGGCTGCGCCCCATTGATTTTGCGCTTGCGCGGTGTCGCGATGGGATCCAAGCGGAGGGCTATCCGTAGCTCGTCAAGGACTACGAGACGAGGTCTCTATGAGTCTGTTGGCCTGCTGGGTGTGAATCAGCATGCAAAAGTGACCCACTTGGGTGGATTATGGATTGAGCAACCCGAGGTCTGGAAATTCTGCTGAGAGCGGGTCACGCATCCTGGCATTCCCACTTGATGTAGGCCTTGGTATCCGAGGCCCATTTTTCGTCGATCTCGACTGGGACGGCGCTAACGAGGCGCAGCAGCGCGTCTTCGCCTAGAAAGACCCTGACCTTGACGGTGCGCCGCTTCAGTTCCTGCTGGACGGAGCGCTCCATCGGGTTTGACTTGCGCATCCGGCGTCGGTGATGTTCGGGCAGCGTGAAGACGGCGAGGCCCTCGGGGACCTTCTCCTCGAGCCAGGCGGCCAGTTTCGGCGCGGAGTCGCGGTAGCTGGCGACCAGCTCGGCCAGGGCGGTTTCGGCCTTGGTGTGATCGTCCGCTGTCCAGATCGATTTCAGCTGTCTGCCGATGCGCTTGCGGGTCTCGGCGTTGGGGCGTGATGGATGGAGTTCCGGGCGAGGTGGAACTGGCAGCGCTGCCATGTGGCACCGCCCAGAACGGCGCGCCGGGCGGCGCGCAGGCCGCTGTGGTCATCGGAGATGATGAACGGTGTTTGTCAAAGGAGTTGTCCGCCGGTTTCATGCGGCGTTTCTGATTTCAGG
>JADQCE010000011.1 GCA_016278265.1 Halothiobacillus sp.
GGCTCTCGTCGAAGGCCATGTAGGCGAGGACATCGTGCTCGGCCTCATCCATCAGTTCGGCCACGTCGCGGAACCGCTCCCGCAGGTTGTCGGCGACCTCGCGCCAGCGGGCATGGGCCTGGTCGCGGTCGGTCTCGGCGAAAACGGTCTTCACCACGGCGCTGACCACCGGCTTGTTGGCCTTGCTCACGCGGGCCAGCAGGTTGCGCTGGAAATGCACGCGACAGCGCTGCCATCCGGCGCCGAGAACCTTGCGCGCAGCAGCCTTGAGGCCCTCGTGGGCATCGCTGATCACCAGTTGCACGCCGCGCAGGCCACGACGCGTGAGAGACCGCAGGAAGTCGGCCCAGAAGGGTAAGCGGGACCAGAAAACGATCCGGGGGATCGTTTTCCCCGCGCACGCTTCCGATGGCATCACGGTGATCCCCGGAATCTCCCGGCGTCCGTCCGTGTTGACCGCCACGGCCACTATCACCGCCATCGAAACGGTGAGGGGGCCGCCCGCCACCGGTTCGAGGGCGGCCCCGAACGCCGCCCTCACGCAGCTTTACGTAGGTGGCGTCGAGCCAGAGGAAGGGCCAATCGCCTTCCAGCGGGCGGTTCAGGAACGCCTGCACCCGTTCGTCGATCTCCTCGCACAGCCGCGAGACCTGGCTCTTCGAGGTGCCCGTCAGCCCCATGGCGCGCACCAGATCGTCAACGGCGCGGGTGGAGACGCCGTGGATGGATCACGGCCATCAGTGCCTTCTCGGCCGTCCGGCGCGGCTCCAGGAAGGTCGGGAAGTAACTGCCCTTGCGCAGCTTCGGGATGTTCAGCCCGATCGTGCCGGCCCTGGTATCCCACTGGCGCGGCCGATAGCCGTTGCGCTGGTTCTCTCGGTCCGGGCTGCGCTCGCCATGCGCGGCACCGCACACGGCGGCCACCTCGATGTCCATCAGCCGCTGCGCGGCGTCCTGGATCAGCTCGCGCAGGAAATCGTTCGATGTGCTTACGCGGCGCCACTGGCGCCACGGTCACATCTCACCATCGCTCTTGGCGATCACCCTCGGAAGGTCGATCGTTCGGCATGGTTCTCGAACCGATGGCGACCCATGCCTCACTCTCGGTCATCGTGTTCTCCTTCGTTGTCATCGGTCGTTGAACAACCTCAGACTACGAAGAAGCGCGGTGGCCGCCAGACCGGCCGCGCGCTGCGCTCGCCAGATGGCTCCGCGCGCGGCCTCCTACACCACGAGTTGGGACACTACCGTAAAACAAGGGGCTTGACGAATGCAGCGGCGAAGCAGACTCCTGCGATAACTGTGACCCGTCACAAATTCAGCCCCCAAGACTTTCTCTTTGAGTTTCCGAACTAGCCAATCTGCCCATCTGGGCAGCAAGGGGCAAGTTCTCCGACAAGCGGGTCGTGAGGTAGGTTCAGCCCTCGATGCTATGGAAGCTAGGGTCAGGACCCGGTCGTGTCTCGAATCTGGTGGAAATTCTCCGGCGGTCGTGTCGCGAAGTTGGTGGAAATTTTAAGGTGGCGTCCTCCGAGCGGTTTGATTTGCGCCTGATCAAGCGGCGAGGTCAAGGGACATGGGCTCGATCGGTTTGTCGAGGGTTTGCCATCCGTCGACCTTGCGCATGGTGATCTGACCGGAAGCCAGCAAGGCCCAAAGCAGCATCGGCACGGTTTCGGCGCAAGGCAGCACGGTCTGGGTCTTGATGCGGCGGCGGAATTCCTCGTTCAGCCGTTCGATGGCGTTGGTGGTCCGCGCCGCTTTCCATTGCGCCGGGTCGAGCCGCGTGAAGGTGAAGAGGCGATCCCCGGCCTCTTCAAGGCTGTCGGCAACCGCCCGGCATTTCAGTCGCCATTTGCGAAGGAAGGCCTTGCGGCGCCTTTCCACATCGGCCGCCGTTTCGGCATAGATCATGTCGCGGTAATCATTGCTCAACTCCTCGTGCATGTGCTTGGGGGCATGGGCCAGCAGATTGTGGTGCTTGTGAACCGTGGGGCTGTTGAAGAATGCGGTTCAGGCGGGGATTGGAGTTCCCGTGGTGCCAGGCTGTTCATGCCCCGCGATACGGCTCTGAAGAGCGGGCTGTCTGGACCGGCTCCCCTCCTCGCGGGTCACGGAGATGATGAGGTGCAAAATCGAGAGGATACTGGCCGCGAGCCGCTTGAGGTTGATCGCAGCGGCGGTGAGGAAGGCCTGGATGCGCATGTTTTCGAGCTATGCCGGGAAATGGGTGACGGGGGTTGAGAAGGCGGCGTATCGTGGCGGGTGATCAAGCCTGCCAGAACTTCCAGAAGGAACGATACGCCATGAAGAACGATATCGACATCATCGCCCTGCGTCAGCCGGAATCTTTTGACGATCCGCTGACCGAGATCGCCCGTGACGGCGCGCGCCGGATGCTGGCCGCAGCACTTCGGGCCGAAGCCGACGCCTTTGTCGCGTGAGCCATGCCGAAGACGTCCTGCCGGATGGCCGTAAGCGGGTTGTCCGGCACGGTTACGGGCCGGAGCGGAGCATCCAGACCGGGATCGGCGCGCTCGACCTGCGCCGCCCGAAGGTGCGTGACCGCGGGGGCGAGGACTCCGCTAAGAACAAGATCCGGTTCAGTTCCGCCATCCTGCCGAGATGGGCGCGGCGCTCGAAGAGCCTCGATGCGCTGCTGCCGGTGCTCTACCTGCGCGGCATCTCGACGGGGGATTTCCAGGAGGCTTCTGTGGTTGCCGCCTGAGGTGCAAGAGGTCTTTGACCCTGTGTGCGCGTGATCGAAGTGCGGTCTTCTGTAAGGCCTTTCTTTGCGGCGTTTCAGGTGCCGCTGGCCGGTATGGTGATCTGCGGGCCGGGTCCAAATCTGGCGTTCGAGTTTCAATGCTCATTGCCTCCTGCTGGTTTTCCCGGTCCAGATCCATTCGATCATTTCGCCCATTCGGGTCGCAGCCTTTCTCACACCTCTTTCGCCGGCGTCAGGTCATTTTGCGATGCATGTCACTCATGCAGGCACGAACTGCGCCGGAGCTCGGTAATCCTCATTCCTTGTCAGCATGGCCCAGATCGCGCGAGCCATCTTGTTGGCAAGAGCGACCGCCACCAGCAGGCGTGGTTTCTTCGCCATCATTCGCGCGGGCCATGAACCCGGGGCAATCGATCTTGCGGCGCGACATAGCCATATTCGTAAAGGTTGGACCGCAAAGCGTTCATCAATTCCGTGCGCTGTCGAACCAGTCGCTCGCGACCACGAAACAACATGGACCGGGCTTGTTGCTGCTCTGACTTCGGCTCGACAAAGCGCATCTCCGGGCGCTGTGCAGCGATCACGATCGCCTCCGCATCGGCGGCGTCGTTTTTCTGCCGCTTGATGAAGGGACGGACATATTGTGGCGCGATAAGCCTCACCTCATGGCCAAGCTGGTCCAGTTCACGCGCCCAGTGATGCGCGCTGGAGCAGGCCTCCATCACGACGACAGCCGGAGCATGATCCGTCATGAACCGAACAAACTGTGCCCGGGACAGTTTCTTGCGAAATCGCACATGCCCGGTCATCGTCGCTCCGTGGATCTGGAAAACTTGCTTTGCCAAATCCACGCCAATCATAATATCCTCTGTCACGGTTGCCGTCCTTTCAACTATGGGGTTTCAACACCGCCATCCTGGCACATTGCGATGCCGTTTGAAGAGGGCGGCAACCACCCCATCTGGCCGCGATGCTGGGGAAGGACGCGCCGAACCTGTCGCCGGGCGTGATTTCGCGTCTAACCGGTGAATGGCAGCAGGAGTACGACCGCTGGCAGCGCCGTGACCTCTCGGCCCGGCGATATGTCTACATCTGGGCGGACGGCGTCTACCTCCAGGCCAGGATGGAGCCGCAGGCCGAGTGTATCCTCGTCATTCTCGGGGCGACGCCCGAAGGAAAGAAGGAGCTTGTGGGCTTTCAGGTCGGCGTTCGTGAGAGCGCGCAGAGCTGGCGCGAGCTGCTGGTCGACATCAAGGCCCGCGGCCTCGCGGTTCCGCCGGAGGTCGCCGTGGGGGATGGGGCC
>JADQCE010000004.1:0-29637 GCA_016278265.1 Halothiobacillus sp.
AAGCGCAGGATCGCGGACACCATCCGCAGGAAGCTCGGCCGCAGCAGGTTGCGACTGTAGCGCGCCGCACAAATTGCGACACCGGGCCATTAGGTTTGTGACACGGAATTCTGACCCTTTTAATCGTCCTTTACCAGCCGCTTAAACACCACACTCCCCAGCACTCGCCGCCGTATAGTTTCACTGTCCGCATGCCTTGCATGAGCCACCCACGAAGCGATGCGCTGACGGACATCTGCCGGGTCGATCAGGCCCCTGGCGTACTGCCACTCCATCTCCCGCATCCGGCGCTTCATGCGTCGCACCGAGTCCTTGCGCAGCAGGCGCTTGTGGGGCCAGATCCGATAGCCCAGGAAGTTCACGCCACGGCTGGCAGGCAGCACGCTGGCCTTGCTGAACCGCATTCCCATACTGGCCAGCTTGTCGTCGAACGCCTGGCGCAGATCCAGGGCCTCCTCCTTTGTGCGCACCAGCACCACCATGTCGTCCATGTACCGCGCATAGCGCCGCAGGCGCAGGTCGCGCTTGGCCCATTGGTCGATGCGATTACCCACCAGGTTCGCGATCCACTGGCTGGTCAGGTTGCCCACGGGGATGCCTACCGGGTCCGGGTCGCAGGGATCGGCGGTGCTGTCGATGATGGCATCCAGCACCCGCAGGGTGGCTGTGCAGCGGATGCGGTCACGGATCACGGCCTTGGCCAGATCGTGGCGGATGGAGAAGAAATACTTGCTGACGTCCATTTTCAGCACCCAGGTGTCGCCGCTGGCGACCATGCCGCGCAGCCACTTCTCGACGCGATCCGCGCCCACGTGGGTGCCCTTGCCGACGCGGCAGGCGTAGTTGTCGAAGATCATGGAGCGGTCCCAGATGGAGCCGCAGATATTGCAGATGGCGTGCTGCGCCACCCGGTCACGGTAGGGCGCCGCCAGGATCTCGCGGCGCTTCGGCTCG
This sequence comes from Halothiobacillus sp., assembly GCA_016278265.1. Taxonomy (GTDB): domain Bacteria; phylum Pseudomonadota; class Gammaproteobacteria; order Halothiobacillales; family Halothiobacillaceae; genus Guyparkeria. The sequence goes on from JADQCE010000004.1 coordinate 955, forward strand.
TAGACCACAAAGGAGCGGTAGCGGCCAGGGGCGTAGGTGCCCCACAGCAGCTCCATCTGGAGCGCGCCCAGCTCCTCCCATAGATTCGTTTCGAAGGCTGCCACCTCTCGGCGGTCGCGCTTTCCGCGCCTCGCCAGGCGGTGCGCCTCCATCAGATTGTCCCAGTCGATGATCTGCTCGATCAGGTTGTTTTGTTTGCGTGCCATTGGGTATCCATTCAATTCAGGGCGCCCGGGCGGGGCTTTCGCTTGGCGCTAGTCGCGCCACCCGGGCTATCGTGTTCGGCCCACCGGAGCGGGACCGGGATAGATCGGCTGACCCCCTGTTAGGGATCTCAGGTGACGGCAACACCGTTGCCGCCCTCTCTGGTATTGGTGGTCACAGACGCAACGCAGGCCCACATTGCCATTCGCGTTCCACGGATTCGCGTTGGAGTTCAGGCAGCGAGAGCCGCAGTGGGCGCCGTCGTCGAATTGGCCGCCGCCGATGAAGCTGCGCCAAGAGGCGTCGAAACCCGACCTACCCCTAAAAGGTCAGGCGCCCAGTCGCTGGCGCCAGGCGCCGATCATGGCGCCGATCTCGGATAGCTGCTTGCTGGCATCTCCCACGCGCTTGATGCCCAGCAGCTTGCGTTCTGCTGCATGGCGCAGCAGGGCGTGAAGGTATCGGACCTGTTCATCTGCGCGGTAAACCTTGCTTTTCTGGTTGCTCATGGCCGCCTCGATCAGGCGCCGCACCAATTCCCACAGCTCGTCCTCTAGCCGGATGGCGTAGCGGTAGCGCTGGTGTTTCGGGATCTTGTCGATGTGCGGCGCCAGGTCGATGATCAGCCGCTCGGCCTTGTTGACGATAACCAGACCCCGCTGTCGCGGGGCCTTTTCAGGGGTCATGGTCACAGGGCGTCACAGACGCAACGCAGGCCCACAATGCCAAGCGCGCCCCACGGAATCGCGATGGAGTTCAGGCAGCGAGAGCCGCAGGGGGCGCCGTCGTCGAATTGGCCGCCGCCGACGAAGCCGCGCCAAGAGGACGCATCGCTAGCGCCATAGACATAGCTGCGCATTTCGCCGCGCGCGAAGGCGGCATCCTTGCCCACGTCCACGATGGACTTATCCCAGCCGGTGCGGTTTTCCAGACCCAGGTCGTAGTGGTCATCCAGCCACTCCCACAGGTTTCCTGCGGCGTCCACCACGTTGAACATGGAGACCGCCTTGGCCACCGCGCCGGTGTTGGTCGGGCCGGTGTTGGTGGTCGCAGACCAGGCCGTGTCGTTGTTGCCGTCGTTGCCCTGGGGCGCGCCCTCGGCGTAGGTCAAAAACTCCTCGGCGCTGGGGATGCGCTTGCCGGCATTGCGGGCCAGCAGGTGGAAGTCGGAACGGGCGTAGATGTCGTCCTTGATCGGCGGCACACCGTAGCGGCTCACCGGGATGTTCTCCGGCCAGGTACCGCTGCCCTCGCTGGCCAGGTAGATATCCGCCCACAGCTTGCCGGGCACCACCTCCACCATCCCGGTGGGGTCACAGGTGGGCCGATGCTGCAGATCCCACACGCTGTTGGGCACAATCTGGACGGCCGGTGTGATGCTGGCGTTGTAGCGGTCCGCCACTGCCCGAACGCGGCCATAGTGGAAGCCGCCGATCTTGCGGCTGTTGGCGCTGGTGTAGCCGCCCGGCACGGTGATGTTGGTGCTGGCGATTAGACCGGCGAGGCCGGCGTCGCTCTGCACCGCGTACAGGTACACGTCGTCACCCAGGGCCAGCGCGTCCAGCGAGCCGTCCTGGTTGGCCACGGCGGTCGGGTCCCAGTCGACCAGAGGCTCCAGCACGTAGCCCTTGCCGTTGCCGCCGATGTTCAGGATGCCTTCTGGCACATCCAGGCGCATGGCGCCAGATGCCTCGATAGCCCCCATCAGCCCGAAGTGTCCCGCCCCCTGGGCGGGGATTGCATAAGTCCGCTGGACCATTAGACAGCCTCCAGATCAGTAATTGCTTGTTCGACTTCCGGCACCGTGAAGCCCAGCCGGAAGATCTCCGCTTGCGGGCTCTCGATGTGCTTCATTTGGACGCGCCGGGTCTCGCCGGTTTCCTCGTCCTCCACGCTCAACACGCGGTAGTCCGGCAGCTCGCCATCCGGGCTCTCGGCTTCGGCCAGCTCCCGGTCATAGACATAGGTGAAGCGCCCGACCAGCAGGCCCTCCAGGTGCCGCTTGAGCGTGGCCACACCTTGCGGGCGAATCTCGCCCTGGGTGGCCAGGCCCTGCAGCAGGTCATAATCAGCCCGCGTGCGCAGGCCATAACGGGGTACTCCCTGCATTTAGACTTCCTCCACAGTAATGACCGCCACACCATCCACGCGGCTGACCGCGCGGCGATCGGCGATCGCATTGATTGCTGCTGCCAGCTGGGTCTCGTCCGCGATGTCGGCGTTAATGCCGGCATCCGCCAGGACGTTCAGCAGCTCACGCTGCAGCATGTTGAAATAATCGGCCAGCATGGGCGTCGCGCGCACGTTGCTGGCCGGGTCTCCGTTTCTCCACTCACCCTCGGACGTGGTCCGCTCGGTAAAGACACCTACCTTCTCCATCGTTAAGCCTCCTGATAGCCCACATTCAAAATCAGCCAGGACGGTGCGGCTTCGTGCAGTGCGCACTCCACCAGCTGATCGCCCCAACTCCGCAGCGGGTCGCCAATCTCCGACGCGCCGATCTCAGCCACGCGCACCACGCCATTCGGCACCAGCACGTCCCAGGCCCACAGCCAGTCCTCGCCGTTCATCGGGTCGCCGATCTCCGCGCCCCTGGTTCCTGCACCGGCGCCCAGCTCCATGGTCGCCTCGCGGTGCTCGATGATCTGCGCGCCCTCGTAACCCAGCCCCTCGGCCAGGTCGATATAGTCCTGCTGGCGCATACCACCCCGGCCGACAATTCGCCCGATCAGCGCCACGCGGCGATCAGTAAGGCTCTGTTCGGTCGGCGCACACTCGCTGGGCAGGCTATAGCTGCTCTCCCACTCAGGAAAAAGCGCATCCGCCTGGCGCGGGTCAGCCTCCGCCAGCAACTCCAGGCCGCGAGCATCCACTCGTGCAAACTCCTGGGCGGAGCCGTCCAGGAGTCGCTGCAGGTTGCTCTCGGGCTCGGTCGGCCAGACCATGCCCGGCGGCAGCAGGCTGAAAAGCAGCCCGCGATAGTCACCACCCGTTAGTTCTGCACCCATGTCACACCTCCCCAGATCGGCAGCACGCCGGTGGCGTGGATCACGTCAGCGGTAGGCGACTGCAGGTCGTAGTCCTCCACGCCAGGCGCCAGACTGATCGCCGCACGGATGCGGGAAATCAGCAGGGTGCCGCCGGGCTCGCCCTCGCGCTCCACCAAATCGGCCAGGGCCTGGGCAGCAGCGGTGCGCACCTCCTCGGTGTCCGGCGTGACGATCAACTCCGGCGCGAACGACTTGGTATCCGGCGCCACCACGTACACCTGGGCCTGTACGTTCTTGCGGTCCTCGATGTAGTCCAGAACCACGTCCAGCAGCTGCTGCGAAGGCAGCGGGCCGGTGCTCGCATCGTCCGCCATGATGCGGATCACCACCGATCCCGGCCCCATGCCCAGCGGGTCCTCCCAGGCACGGGTCACGCCCGGCACTTCCAGCGCCCAGCCTTCCCAGTCACCCTGGGCACCGCCACGCGGCACCCGCGCCCGGCGCAACAGGATGCGATCGCGCCAGCTGCTGGGCGTCTCCAGATCCGCGCCACCCCGGATGCCATCAACACCCACCACGGCCGCCGTGGAAACACCAGGCAACGGCGACACCAGGCGCAGCTCCGCGCCGGCGTCCTGGTCACCAGCCAACCCGGCGGCCAGCGCCTCCACGGTGGCCGTGGCCGTGCCGGCGGCAATCACCGCTTCGGCGGTGGTCTCGTATTCCTGGCCATCCAGCTGCAGCCGCGTGCCCTCAACGATCACCGCGTCGTCGCTGCCCTCAAAGGTCACCTCGCCGGTGGCCTTGGCCGCCTGGCGGCGTGGCACGCCAGCGCTGTGCAGGTGCAGCAGCTCGTCGTCGCAGGTCTCCGGGAACAGCTGGCGCTCCAGCCATTGCAGATACCCATAAAGGCCGTGCGTTACCCCGGCCTGGCTCGTGGCCAGGGCCTTGGTCAGGCGCGTGGCCAGCGCCGCCTGCGCACCCGGCAGCCGGGACAGCAGGTCCTGGTCGACCCGCGTCATCAGCTCCGGTAATGAAGGCCGTTTAAACGCCATTTACCCCTCCGTTATGCAGCGTTTCGCCACACATAGTCGTATTGCCGTTCCAGCACCGCGCGATCGCCGCGCCGGATCACCACCCGCAGGCCCAGCGTGTCGCGGCGCATGTGATACGCCTCGACTTCCACCGCTTCGGCCACTTCATCCTCCACCAGCCATTCCAGCGCCTCCTCGGCGTATTCCTGGGCACGGCGGCGGACCTCCTCCTGTTCCTTCTCGCGGTGCAGCAGCCACAACCGGGAGCCGTGCGGGCGGTCGTTATAAGCGTCTGCCCAGTAGCCCCGGCGGTCGCTGGTGCCATCCGGCAGGCGGTCCTCCTCCAGGGCGCGGCGGTCGGTGAACAGTGACAGGATCACCGCCGTCTCCAGGCCCTCGTCGGTCGCCAGGTCGCCGCCCTCGATGTCCAGATCGAAGCGCTTGGCGCCTGGGTCAAACTTCAATGCAATGTCCATCAGTCCATCCCCTGGTTAGGCGTGCTGGTCGTGCCGCCAGAGTCGCCCGGGTGGTTGTGCCCGTTGTAGGTATCGCGCATGCCTTGCATGGTGCCCTTCGGATCGGCCACGGAAGTGGCGGAAGACAGGGCGTCTGTAAACGCGCCGGTACCGTTCACCACCAGGTTGCCGTTGATCGTCACGTTGCCGTCGTGGGTCGTGGTCGCGGTGATGTGACAGGTCGGCGCGGTCACCTCCAGGTGCTGCACCGCTTGCACCTGGATCTTGTCGCGTTTGAACACGATCACGTTGCCCAGATCGTCGTACATGGCCACCTCGCCTTGGGCCAGTTCCTTCATGCGGTAGCGCCGGTCATCCACGGCCAGCGCCACCAGGTGCGCCCGGGCACCACCCACGGCCGCCACAATGGCCTCGGCCCCTGGGTGCGGGTGGCTGGTGTAGCCGTAGTCCTGGAAGCGCTCGGCCCACGCGGGCTCGCCGCCCAGCAGCGACACCTGCACGCCCTGCAGCTTCAGGCTGTCGTCCACCAGTTTCAGCACGCCCCGCGAAACCAGCAGGCGGATGCGCCGCCATACCGGCCCCATCAGCCGTTGCCAGGTGCGTCTCTGATCAGCCATTACATCACCACCCAGCCAGTTGCTTGATCGCCGCCGCCCTCGGCTTGCGGCTCCGGTACCGGCACTGGCTCGAAGGCCGCCGGCGGGGCCACGCGCAGCTCGGCGGTGCGCCCCTCGCTGCTCTCGATCAGCTGCACATCACTGATCAGCATCTGTTCATCCAGCCCCAGGTAGGCATCGCGCACCTGCACCAGGTCACCTGGGCGCCACACGCCTTGCTCATGCCGCCAGGCGCCCACGGTGTAGGTCACGCCCCGGCCTTTGGCCCAGCGCATGCGCGCCTCCAGCTCCGCCCGGGCCTTGCAGTCGGCCGGGTCGGCCGGGGTGTCGCACACGATCAGCGTGGTGCGCGGCTTTCGCACGCGGGGGTCGGTCGCCTCGGCCCGGGGGCCGGCGGCGTCCTCGCCGTTCCAGCTGTCGGTACCGGGCGTCTGCCCCTCGACGATGTAGGTGTTGAAGCGGTCGCGGTCGCTGAACGCCCCGGAGCCTTTGCGAATGTTGCCGCCCAGCTCCAGCGGCGTGCGGATCTCCCGCTGCACCGCGTGCACGATCACCAGACGGCCCTGGGCGTCGCTCACGATCCGGGCGCCCCGGATCTGCGCCGCCCGCTCGATAGCCTCGGCGATCGGCTGGCCATCCTCTAGGGCGAACTCCCGGAAGGGCTTGTCCGCGCCCACGGTGTCGATCACCTCGATGCCGTAGGGCGTGGCCAGGGCGGTGGCGATCTGCAGCAGGGTCTGGCCGTCGAAGCGCTGGTCCTTGCCGCTGCAGTCGATCAGGTCCGCCGCCTTGCTGCGGCCGCTGGCCGCGATGGTGTGGCTGGTCGCGTCGTAGTCCGGCAGCACCTCGTCCAGGTAGCCGGTCACCACCAGCTCGTCGCCCACGTGCACCGTGCAGGCTTCGCCCGGCGTCACCGGGCGCACCAGGCCAGACTCGGCCCAGCGCTCGGTCAGGGTCAGCTCGAAGCTGTCGGCGATCTGCTCCAGGGACAGGCGGATGCGCACCTCCTGCCAGCCCTGGTGGCGCTGGCTGCCAATCTGCAGCACTACCGGCTCGCGGTTACTCACTCAGCACCTCCAGCTCGATACCGCCGCGCAGGGCGCCGGGGTGGCGCGCGCCGTTGCGCACCGTGATCTCGTCCGCCCGGGTGGCGTCGCCATACAGCCGGTGGGCCACCACCAGCGCCGGCAGGGTTGTCTGCGGGGTGTAGGTGATCAGCCCCGGCAAGGCCACCGCCCGGCGGCGCAGGTCCTCGGAGACCGCCGCGCGCAATGTCACCAGGGCGCCGTAAACGCTGTCGGTGATCGCCTCGTCGGTGGTGATCTGGGCGTCGATCAGCGCCAGGGTGTCGTTGCCGGCCGCGATCGCATCCTGGCGGCTCATCCAGTCGGTGTCCGCCACCAGTCGGGCCGCTGCCACGGTGGCCGCGCGGCCGTTCAGTTGCCGGGCCGCCACGGTGTTCTGCGCCCGCTGGATGCGCTCTGGGGTGTCCGCCGTCGGCGGTGTCACGCTGTCGCTGCTGGTGCCGGTGTCCAGCATCAGCCGGGCCGCCCGGGTCGGCGTGCCAGGCGTCAGCAGCACACGGCCACCGCCGCCGCTGTCCTTGTTGCCCAGGATGGTGTTGCCGCTGTACAGGTCCAGCGCCTTCACCGGGCGCAGCACCGCGTTGCGCAGGCGGTTGTAGCCACCCAGCACGATGCCCACCATGTTCATCGGCGCGCGGATCTGCGCCGCCACCTCGTCGGCGATGCCGCCCACCACGTCCTCGATGCCGCGCACCACCGCCGCCAGGTCACGCTCCACCGCAACCAGCGACCAGCCCAGCAGGCCGTCCACGCTCCACTTGTCGGCGAAGTCCTGGGCCAACTCCTCCTCGAAGGCGTCCGCCGCCCGGCGTACCTCGCGCTGGGTGTCCACCGTGGTGGCGGGGTAGGCTTCTTCGCCGGCCTCGGCAAAGGTCACCTGGAAGCTGCACACGCCGCCGTCGCGGGTGCTCTCGCTCCAGCGCACGTCGCTGGCCACCGCCTTGAAGCTGCCCAGGTACGGGTGCACCAGGGTGGCCGCGCCCGGCGCGTCCAGGGCCTCGATCAGGGCATCGCGCTGGCGGTCGTAGTCGTCGCCGGCCACGAACAGCGACAGGCGCCACTCGCGGGCCTTGCGGCCCATGTCCTCGGCGTAGGGAATGTTCCGGCGCGGGTACTCATGGATCAGCCAGCGGCGGCCGCCCGTGGTGTCGGAGCGCTCCACATGGAAGCGCACGCCCCGGTAGGAACCCGCCAGCTCCGGGTCGATGCGATCACGCCAGCTCATGTGCTAAGCTCCTGTTCGCGCATGAATAAAAAAGGAGGTCACCATGAAAACCACTGAAAAAGCGTCCGTTATTGGCGCCATTTCCGGCATCGCAGCAGGCGCAGCCCTGGCCTACTTCGTGCCAGAAGCCCACTGGGGCGTTTACGTTGCCGCCGGCCTGATCGTCATGGGCGGCGCTTACAGCGGCATCACCCAGCAGGCAGCCACTGACCGGCTCGCGGACGGCGACCTGCCCGCCAAAGGCAAGAGCTAAGCTCACGGCGCCACCCCCAGCACTCCAGCATCCACATCGAAGTCCATGCCCCCGTTGCGGCGCGCTTCCGCCACGCGGGGCCGCCCCTCGGAATCCACCACGATCCGCAACTCGCCGCCCACCTCGGCACGTGCCGGACCAGGCATCGCGCCCCGGCGGTTGTCGGCCACCGGCGCACCGGTTGGCATGGGCGCTTCCATACCACCGATACCCAGGCGATCCTTCACCCAGTCCGGCATCCACTCGATCAGCCCCGTGATGCGCTCGGACAGCCAGCCGGTCAGCGCTGACCACTGGGCGCTGATACCGTCCCACAGCCCGCCGATCCACTCCTGGCCCATCTCGGTCAGTGGCCGTGCGCCGAACAGCTCGAACACCGCGTCGATACCCTTCATCAGCAGGGCGGCCGGGCTGAAGGCCAGCAGATCCTTGGCCACCTGGCCGATACCCTGGCTGAAATAGCCGGCGATGCCGTCCCACAGCCCGCCGAACCATTCCGCGATACCGTCCCAGTGCCGATAGATCAGCCCCGCCGGCGTCCAGGCCAGCAGGTCGCCCGCGATCTCGCCGGCGCCACGGCTGAAAAAGTCTTTCACGCCCTGCCACAGGTTGCCGAACCACTCGGCGATGCCGTCCCAGTTGCGGTAGATCAGGTACACGGCACCAGCTACGGCCGCCACGCCGGTGATGATCCAGCCGATCGGGGTGGTCAGCAGGGCAAGGGACAGGGCGCGGATGCCGGCAATGGCGGCCGGCACTGCACGGGCGGCAAGGCCGACTAGACCGCGCGCCATGGAAGCCAGAGACGCAACCACAGCGCCCCCGATTCGCCCCGCAAAGGTCAGCGCCACACGGCTTGCAGTGAGAAGGCCACGCACCAACATGGGAATGACAGTGGCCGCACTGGTGACGATTGCCGCCCCCATTCGATACAGGGATACGACTGTGCTGCCGATCGCCAGCAGCAGGCGGCCACCCATCAGGGCAGCCAGCCAGATGATCAGATTGCCGTAGCCACCCACCATGCCGGCGGCCCAGCTCACCGCCGCGCCCACCATCTGCATGCCGCGCCACACGTCGCGGATGCCGTCCACGATGTCGCCGGCCACCGCCTCGCGGTTGGCCTGGCCCAGGGCACCCATGCGGCCGATCCACTCATTAATGGCCGGCAGCAGCTCGCCCACCACCGACGCCTGGATGCCGAACAGTACCGTGCGCAGGTCACCCATCTGGCGGGTGTACTCGCGGCTGTTCTCGATCTCCTCCTCGGTCAAGATCGCGCCACGGTCCCGGCCGGCCTGCATCATCCGCTCGATCTCCTCGCGGCTGGTGGCCAGCATCTCCACCATCTGCTCGGCACCCTGGCCGCCGAAGATCTCGTCCATCACCCGCTGGCGGGCGGCGTCGTTCTCCAGGTCACCCAGGCGCGAACGCACCAGGTCAAACATGGCGGCCGTGTCGCCGCCGGTCTTGCGCAGGTCCTCGATGTTGATACCCAGGCGCCCGAATGCCTCGGCAGCCGGGCCGCCGGCGGTCACCACGAACTCGTCCGCACGCAGGCCCAGTTCCTTCAGGCCGTCCACCAGGGCGTCGTTCTGCACCCCGAACTGCTTGCCGACGTACTGCCACTCCTGCAACCAGGTGGTGCCCACGCCCACGCGTTCGGCGGCGTTCTTCACCTCATTGCCCAGGTCGGTCACCCCCGACACCAGGCGTTCCGTGCCCCACACCGCGCCGGCGGTGATACCCCCCATCCACAGCAGGCGCTGGCCCAGCCCTCGGGCACGCTCCACCACCGCGCCCAGGGACTGGCTCACGCGGCGGCCGGAGGCGGCCAGGCGGTCCAGCCCGGCGCGCTGCGACAGGCCGGAGAGCGAACGCTGGATGCGACGAACCGGGCGCGTCACCCGGTCCACCAGCTCCATGACAACACTGGTCACCATGTTAGCCATGCTGTTTCATCTCCTCGGCCAGTTGCTCTGCCTGGTGGTACCACCACTCCAGGTCCTCCAGGTCAATCTCCAGCAGCTCCAGCGGGTTAAACCCCGTGAAAGCCACCGCCACGGTGCGGACTAGCGCTTCCCAGTCCGCGGGGGTCTCGGCAAAAAAGGCTTCATCGCTTCCAGGCACAGCACGATGTCGCGCCCATCCATCTCGTCACAGGCATGCGGCGGGATGCCGGCCAGCTTGGCCACCAGGGCCATCGACTTGCCCATCTCACCCTCGGCCTTGTCCAGCGCCTTCAGGTGCTTACCCTTCACTTTCTTGGGCAGGGTCAGCGCCTCCAGGGTGCGCTCGCCGTCCAGCTTGCTGGCGGTAAACACCAGCGGCTCGGAGAGCGCCACCTTGATCGCTTCGCCCGTGTCCTCGATGCGCGCCAGCTCCTCGTCGGTCAGGTCCATGTCGCCGCTGGCGGCGTAGATCGCTTCAATGCTCATGCGTTAAACCCTCTCGCAAGTGCGGGCGGCCATGTTCAGACGGATCTGGCCCTCGCCGCTGTTCAGTTCCGCTGTCTCGGTCACGAAAGCCCCGGTCAGCATGTAGTCCTGGCCGTTGTCGCACTCGAACAGCACGGTGGCATCGCGGATCTTGCCGATCTCGATGATGTCCAGCTCCTCGGTGTGCAGCACGGTGGCCTGCAGCGTTGGCGCTACCGGCTCCTCGTTGTAGTACACGCGCTTGCCGGCCATCTTGGTGGCGCGGTTGACGCCCCCCGGGTTCAGCGTGGCGCCGCGTTCGGTGGGGAACTCCTGGCCATCCACGCGGATGGTTGCTACCCCTGTGATTCGTCCGCTCATGGGTGTTTACCCTCCTGTTAAACGGTGGTTAACCGGCGCTTAGCGCCGGAACTGGGTCTGCTGCGCATGCACGCGGTACTGGCCGATCAGCATGGGCTGGTCCATCACGTTCAGCCGGCCCGGGTCGCTTGGGTCGATGTTCGCCCGCAAGCTCTCGGAGTAGCCCGCGTAGTCGCGCACCCAGCCATAGGCCCCCATCAGCGTCAGCCGGTAGAGGTTCAGCAGCTCGGTGCGGGCTACCTTGGGCGTCATGATCGGCTGGCTGGGGTCGTAGAACTCGCGGTCCTCGTCGGCGGCCAGCTTGTGGCGCGGGTACTTCTGCGCGAACAGGCTGATCTGCTCGAAGCGGATGCGCTCCAGGGTCTCCGGCGTGTTGATGTCCAGATAGGAATCGTCCGCCACGCCGCTGGCGTTCTCCTGGTAGGTGGTGATCTGGCGCTCGATCTGCACGCTGCCATCGCTGGCCACGGTGTAAGTAGCGACACCATCGAACAGCAGCAGGTTGCGCTCGGCGTCGTTCCAGCGCACATCCTCCACCGGCGGGATCAGCCCCGGCAGGGTCAGACGCTGCAGCGGCCGGGCCGGGTCGATGCCCAGCGACTGCGCCGCCACGATGGCGTTGGTCGCCGCCCAGATCCACGTCGGCGTCGGCGCCAGGTTGGTACCCATCAGGGTCACGTGCGGCGAGTTGCGCGCGCTCCCCTTGGTGCCGGTCTCGCTGTGATTGCCACGGTAAGCGGCAAACGCTCGGCCACCGATCTGGCGCATGGGGCCGTAACGGTCGGCCAGCTCGCCCTCGATCGCCTCCAGGCTCACGGTGTCGGTGTAGGGCAATGTAATCCAGTTCCACCACTCGCTGCCCATGGCCGCGATTACCGGGTCCAGGTCGGGGTTCACCGCGCCGCCGGTCGGCTGGGTGTAGATCACCCGCAGACCACCCGGGCGTTGCTCGCCCTTCACGCTGTCGCGCAGGTCTATGTCGTCGCCGGTCTCACCGCCCCAGCGGCAGGTCAGCAGCACCTTGCTGGGCGTTACGCCATCCACCGCCGCCGTCACCGGCACGCGGTCGTCGGCATTCACCGCGTCCACGATGGCCGTGGCCACCGTCTGCGGGTCATCACCGCCGGTCAACTCCACCCACACGCGCCGGCCACCGATGTACAGGGCCAGGGGCCGGGTCTCCGTGGGGCTGTCGGTCACCTCAATGGCGCCCTCGGCCGCCACAGCTGTCCCGGCATCCTCCAGGGCGATCGCCCAGGTCTCGGTGTACAGGTCCACCTCTTTGATGGCGCGCATCATCTCGGCCAGCATGGAGCCACGCCCGAACAATTCGTCGGCCTGTTCCTTGCTGGTGACGCGCACCAGGGTGTTGGGGTCCTGGGTGCCAGTGACCAGCTTCTGGCCGATCACCAGCAGCTTGCCCATGAACACCGCGTTGCCCGCCAGGCGGTTGTCGAACTCGATGTACCAGCCCGGCACACGCAGGGCCGCCGGGATCTCATTAAATACGGTCGCACTGATCGCCATCAGTCAGCCTCCTTTTGTGTGGTCGCCTCGCCCTGGGGCTTGGCCTTGGTTTTCGCCGGCGGCTTGGCCTCGACGATCGAACCTTCCGCCTTACGGCGCGCCCAGTACCCGCTCCAGTCCACCCAGGCACCCTCGGCGGGCAGCGGGCGGCCGTTCTTCGGCTGGCGCACCACCAGGCCCTCGCGGGCCGGTTTGATGTATCGCTTGGTCACGGTTGTGTCTCCTCGTTACCCGTTGGAATGTCGGTGTAGCTCTCGGTATCCGGGCCATCGCCCACCTCATGGGTGGCGCTGTAGATGGCAAAGTCGGCCAGGTCGGCCAGGTCGCGCGGCGCCGGGAAGGCCATCTCCAGCCCGAACGCCATCTCGTAGACGGCCACGCCCTTGCGCTGGGCGCTGGCTGGGGTCAGCACCCGCAGCCCGTCGAACCGCAGGCTACCCAGCTGCGCCATCGGCTGCTGGTCCAGGGAAGGCACCACCCGCTGCACGATCTCGTAGGCACCGATCTGGCGGCTGTTGCCGCGCTGGCGCTCACGGCCACCGCTGGCATGACTGGTCACCGCGTACACCACAAAGCGGGCGGACAGGCGGCCCCGGCCTCGGCCAGGGTTGCCGCCGTCGAAGTACACCCACACGCCTGGCATCTTGCGAAAGGCCAGCGCCAGCGCGTCCTGATCCCAGGGGCCGGGCAGGGTCTCGACGGTCTGCACCGTCTGCCCCAGGGCTTCCTGGATGGCGGCGATGATGGCGTCCTCAGCTGCGGCGATCATCAGTAACCCCGCAGCGTGTCGTTATCGAAGGTCCGGCCGGAGCCGGTCACCACTCTGGGCTCGGCGCTGGCGGGCGGCGGCGTGTCCAGGGGCAGGTTGATCTCGCCCCGGGCGATCGCCTTCAGCTTCGTTACCGCGTCCTCGTAGCGCTGGCGCGCCTGCTCGGTAGTCACCCCTTTCTGCAGCCGGTACCGGGCGATGTCCGTGCACAGCAGCGACAGCAGGCGGGGCGTGTCGGTCACCGGCAGGCGGTAGCGGGCCGCCAGGTAGCCGTCGATCTCGGCGCCGGCATCCGTCAGGGCCTGCTCGGCCATGGCGTTATCCACCGCCCCGGTGTTTTCCAGGTCGGTCAGCTCGACGATTTCCGTCTCGCCGAAACGCTCGATCAGATCAGCTACGCTGGCGTACATCGCTTACCCCTTGGCCTTGGTGGTGGACTTGCTGGCCGCCTTCGGCTTGGCCTCCTGGTCGGCCTTGGTCTTGGCCTCCGCTTCGGCTTTCGCCTGGGCTTCCTTCTCGGCCTGCTCCTGGGCCTCCCGCTCGGCCTGGGCTTTGGCTTCCTCGTCAGCCTTTTCCTGGGCTTCCTTTTCCGCCTGGGCCTGGGCTTCCGCCTCGGCCTTCGCCTGGGCCCGTGCCTCATCCTTCGCCCCGGCGTCGTCCTCGGTGGTCTCGCGCACATCGCGGATCACACCCTTGCGGGTCAGACGGTCGATCTCCTCGGCGTCCTTCTCGACGTCCATCTCCACCTCGGCGGGCGGCTTGTGCGTCTTGCCGTCGCGGCGCAGCGGCTCGGTCACTGGAAATTTCATACTCACCTCGTCATGGTTGCGGCCCGCCGCAGCGGGCCGTCAGTGGGTTACGCCAGCGCGGCCACATCCTGGATCAGGAAGCCGGACTCGATGCCTGACAGCACGGGGCTGCGCTCATAGGTCACCGGATAGATCCAGCTCTTGGCGTTGCGCTCGTTGTAGGGCTCCTCGACGATCGGGTGGCCTTCCAGGGTGTAGGTGTACCCGAAGGACGGTTCCGCTCGGGAGCTGATCTGTTCCGGCACGTAGGCCAACACAGCCGCATTGCCCCAGGCGTCCACCATCTGGTCGGAGCCGTCGTTCATGTACACTGCCTCGCCGATCACGATGCGGCGCAGGTTGAACAGCCGGGCCAGCATCTCGACGGTGATGGAGTCGCTGGAGGTGTACTTGAAGCGCTCCAAGATCTTCGGGTGCTCGCACAGGGCGTTGAAGCCACCCGCCGGGATCTCCAGCGTGTTGGGCCGGATGCCGATGATGGATCGCACCGCCTCGCGGTACTCGCGGATCTGCTTGGCCGGGTCGGAGTTGGGGTCACTCCACTGGTCGGTACCAGACAGGGTGATCTTGTTGTTCACGCCGTAGTTGCCCGCGTTGGTGGCAATCTCGGCCTGCTCGATCTCCAGCGACAGCGACATGATATTCATGCTCTCGTTGGTCGCCTGGGTGCCCAGGTCGATGCCTGGCACCTGGTTGGCGTCCTGCATGTGCTCCCACGGCACCTGGCCTTCCAGGGCGTCCTGCACCAGGGCAAAGGGCTTGCCCTCGTAGCCAAACTGCACCCGCTTGGTGTTGGAGCCAGGCGCGCGGCGGGTCTTGTACCGCTTGAAGCTCTCGCGTCCGAACTCGATGATCTGCCCGCCGCGCTGCTTGACCGGCACGCGGGGGAACAGGGCGAAGCCCACGCGCTCAGGGTGTCGATACCCCTGGGCGACGTTGGACAGAATCGGATCAATGACCCGGACCTGCTGGTTATTCATAGGCATGGTTTAACGTCTCCTTAACTCGTGTTTATGCGCCGCTTACTGGACCAGCAGCACTTCGATGAACTCACCGGCGCCGGCCGCCGAATCCAGCGCCTTGGCCGCCACAATCTCGCCACCCACGCCGGGGTTGGTGATGGCCAGGCCGTTTGCGTCAGACACCACGTCAGCCCCCACGGCAATCGCGCCGGCGGCCTCCACCACGGTGGTGCCCACCACGTCCAGGGCCAGATCCTGGCCATCGGTGGCGTCGAAGGTGGAGACACCCAGGGACTTGCCGCCAGAGGCGGACACCTGGGCACCGTCGAAGCCCACGAACCGGTGGGCGCTCACTGCGCCCAGGGCGGAGACGGTCAGGATCAATACGGGAATTTTCTGGCTCATGCGGCACCTCCTCGCTGGACGGCGCGCACGGCCGTCACGTAGTCACACTCGTTACGCTCCTGGTACGCCAGCGCCTGGCGATGCAGTCGCACCTTGTCCGGGTCGGCCTGGTAGCCTTCCGGGGTCTCGAAGCTGTCGGCGTTGGCATCATCGCCACCGGCGCCGGCACGCTCGCTGTAGTCCACCGCCTGGGGCAGCTCTTTCAGGAACTCCTCCAGGAAGGCGCGGCCGTTGGTCTTCACCTTGTCCTTGCCCTCGCCGAACTCCAGCGCGCCCTCGGCGTCCTGGTTAGCCATGAACGCCACCAGGCCGTCGCGGTGCTTGGGCAGCACGCGGCCCTCGGTCACCAACTGGTCGACCATCTTGGCGCTGTCCTCGGTTTGCTGTTGGCGGGTGCGCTCGGCGAACGCCGCCTCCTGTTCCTTGATGCGGTTCTCCCGCGCCTCGATTTCCTGGCGCTGGCGCTCCAGTTCTTGTTTGTCCACGTCGGTCACCTCCTGGGTGGTCTTGGGTTGCGGTTTGGCGGGCGCGGTGGCCTCGCTGTAGGCGGGCGAATCCGGCACCTCCAGGTGCTCGATCTCCCAGTCGGGCAATACCTGGTCGGCGGCCTCGCGGCCTTTCTCGCCGATCAGGTGCTCGCGCAGGCTGCGGAACAGACGCTGCACCACCCCCGGGCGCACCTCGCCGAACTCCACCTCGACCACATCCGTGTCGCCGTCGGTGAACTCGATCTGCTTCAGGCCCTTGATGGCCGGCGGCTGGGCGCCCAGAAAGCCCACGTGGCGCAGGTAGTAAACGCCAGGCTTAGGGTTAGCGGGGGAGTCGGGGCGGTAGAAGCTCGCGGACACCTTCTTGAAGCGTCCAGCCTCCACCAGCTCGGCGAACTGCGGCTCCACCTGGTCGGGCTCGGCCTCCAGGCTCTCGCCATAGTTCAGGGATTTGACCCAGCCATAGGCCGGGTGGTCGTGGCTGGGGTGGCCCACAACCATGGGCGCTTCATGGAGCGCCGGATCGTAGGCATCGGCGGACGCGCGCAGCTCCGCCTCGGTAAACCCGATGGTCTCGCCGGACATGGCGGTGTGCTTGCCCGGCCGGAAAATTTCGATTCGCTGCATAGCGGCCTCCCGTGATGATGGGGGCCAGTATCAGGACAATCGCCGGAGGCAATAAGGTGTAGGACTTCAGCAGGCAGGAGGGGTGGCCGAAGGGCCGGAAAAGCGGCGCGGGTACGCGCGGACCATGTAACCACCAGACAAGGCAGGTGGCAAGTTGTTTAAGACCCGTTTAACGGCTCGCACAGCGGTTTAAAAACTTTCGGGCGGGCCTACGTTGCGCCCCACCCTTAGAACGGCTCTCAGGGGCCTTACAGGGCGCGCCCGCTATCGGGCCGTTTCGGGCAATGTGTGCCGGGTCAAGATGGCGTCGATCGCACGGCGGTCGTCATCGGACAAGCCCAGGTACGGACGCGCCGGAATCTCCACCTGTTTGACCAGGGCGAAGGCGCCACCGGAGCGACCGATCGCCAGCGCGGGCGCACGCTTGGCCCGAATGATACCGCCCAGCTGGTGGATGGCGCCATAGATCTTGTTAGTGCCTTGCTCCAGGGAGTGATTGCCCGCCTGGTAGTGGATGGAGCCGCGCAGGCCGCTGCCGCCGCTCTCGGTCAGGATCTGGTCGTTGCGCTTGTTAGCCTTGGTGAACTCGGACAGCGGCTCCCAGGGGTTGCCCTCGGGGTCGGTCTCGGTGCGGAAGCGCTCCTCCACGGAGCCCTGCAGGTGCTCGCCGATCTCCAGCAGCGCCGGGCGCAGGCTGCCCATGTTGCGCACGATCTGGTCCAGCACGTCGCTGGTGACCTGGTCGCGGATCTCGGTGTTCAGCTCAATGCCGGCCATGACTTACTCCAGGTCGTCGGGGTCTTCGCGCAGGCGCGCGCGGATCTCGCCCATCATCGCGGTGCCCAGGGCGTCGGGCAGCTTGGCGCGCTTGCGCTCCACGGTCTCGCGGGTGCGCTCGGCCACGCTGCGCCCCGGGGGGTAGTTCCAGCCCGGGTCGACACCCACCGGCACATCCTCCTGGCGCTCGCCGGTCGGGTCCTGCCAGGGCTCCCGCTGCACCGTCGGCGCATTGTCCGGGCCGTCCTTGCCCAGGCGCTCCAGGTCCGCCGGCCCCACGGCCACCACCTTGCAGCTGCAGCCCCAGCCATTGGGCGGGTAGTGTTCGTTCCACCAGGGATCGTCGGCGCGCAGCACCAGGCCGTCCCAGCTCAGGTGATCGGGGCGCGGGTCGGCACTGCCGCCGTGCAGGTAACGCCAGTACGGGCGGGTGCGCAGCAGGTCGGGGTCGGTCAGCTGGGCATGGCGTCCGGCGGCGTAGGCGCTGCGCAGGTTGGTCTCGTAGATCACCCGCGTGCGCCAGCCACGCCCGCCGCGATACTCCCAGCCGGTGCGCTCCACCGTCTCGTCGAAGCGCTCGCGGAACTGTTCCAGGGTGGTGCCCTGGCTGATCGCCTCGTCCACGGCCCCGCGCAGGTCGGCCAATAAATCCGCCTTGGCGGCGCCGGCCACCATGAAGGCGCTGTCGTGGGCGCTTTTCCACACGTTGGTCCAGCGCTCGGTGGGCAGATTCACCTTTTTACGAAAGAAGGCGATCGCCTCCTCGAACGGCAGATCCTTGTACTCGACGGCCATTACTCGCCCTCGCTCACATCGGCCCGGCCGGACAGCTCAGCCGTGGCGATGGCCTTCTGCATGACCTTGGCCAGCTGGTCGCTGGGCATGTCCTCGTACAGCTCCAGCAGGCCGTCGCGCAGCTCCTCCATGGTCGCGGCACTGTCCACCAGGCGGCGCACCGGCTCCATCATCTCGCCCCAAGCGGGCTCGGCTTCGCGCTCCAGGCGGTCGGCCAGCCGATCGCTGCGGCGTTTGGCGCTCTCGTCGTCACGCTCAGCAAAGCCCAGGCCGGGCGGCCCGCCGGGGCCTGCTGGCGACGGCCGGTTGTCCACTTCCCAGCCCTCGCCGTAGGTCTCGGTGATGTAGCGCAGAGTGGGCCGGTAACCCAGGCGCGCCACACGCTCATCGCGCAGGGCCTTACGGGCCAGGTCATCGGTCTGGTCCATCTTGCGCCACATGCGCGGCGTCTTGGCGTTGGGGTAGTTCCAGTCGGTCAGCCACTTGGCCACCGACTGATTGAACGATTCGCACACCACGTCGGCGTCGGCCTTCACGATGTCGTCGCGCACGTCGCCCGCCATGTCCTCGCCACCCAGGCGGCCGGGGGCGCTCTCGCTGGAGCCGGTATGGCCCAGGATCACCTTGGCGATCGCCCGGTCCATGCGGTCATACAGCGAGGTGTAATCGCCGGTACCGGAGCGGGCCGCCTCGATCAGCTCGATCTGCATACCCTCGGGCACGATCACGCCGGAGTCGCTGTGCACCGCCTGCAGTGCCTGCAGCAGTCGCTGCTTTTGGCTCTCGGTGCTGGACTGCGGGAACGTGCCCTTGGCGGTGGGCTGGCCGAACTTGTCCAGGAACGTCAGCCACAGGCGCAGGCCGTTGCGCTTGAAGAACACCGGCCAGTACAGCCAGTGACCCAGGCCCTGGCCGTAGGGCTCGTCGTCATGATCGGCGCCGGTGCTGAAGGTCCAGAACTTGCGATCGGGTAGCAGCTCGCCCTCGGGCGAACTGGTCGTCAGCAGGCGCAGGCGGCCCGCACCATCGAAGCGGAAGCGGCGGCGGTTGCGCACCTTGATGTCGTCCAGGGTCACGTGGCGGCCGTCGCGGCCCCACAGGCACTCGGCCACGGCGTAGCCGTAGAACACGCCATACAGCATGTTGCTGGTGGCCCGGTCGAAGCGCAGCGCCTTCAGCTGATCGCGCAGGAAGTCGGCGGCGGCCTTGTCCTGCCGCCCCGATCCGCCGGGCTCCACCTCCCAGTCGGCCTGGGTCACGGCCAGCTGGCGTTGCTGCCAGGTGGCTTTAACCTGGTCATCGCGCAGCAGCTCCTGGTACAGCCGCAAGTCGCCGCCACCCCGGGAGGCCAGCACGGTGTCCGTGGGCTGCATGAGCTGCAACGGGTGAACGTAGCCCCGGGTAATGTCGCGGCCATCCAGCGTGGTGGCCACCTCTTGCATGTCTGGCTTTTCGGTCGCCATCTAGAAGCTCCCCATATCTGTGCCACCACCGACGGCGCCCCAGCCCACGTCCTGCTGGAGCCGCCCGGCCTGGTAGCCGCTGCGCTGAATGCCGGTGCTGCGAAATTCGATTTCCACCCCGTCCGTGCGGGTGGCGTAGTAGGCCAGGGCCAGCGCGATGGCGCCGTCGCCGTGGCGGTTTTTCTGGCCGGTGCTCTTGGGCAGACGGGCCACGCCATCCACCAGCTTGATGGCCCGCAGGTCATCCAGCAGATGCGCGTCCTTGGGGATCTCCAGCTCGCCATCCTCAAAGGCCGCCTTCAGCGGTGGCATGTGTTCGCGGTACCAGCCCTCGGTAAACTGCACCTCATGGATGCGCGCGCCGTAATGCTGGGTGGCCACCTCGGCCAGGTAGGCACCGTTGCCCCGGGCATCCAGGGCGCCCACGTGAAAGCGCGGGAAGCGGTCGCAGACATAGAACAGCACCTGCTTTTGCTGCTCGAACGGCATGTTGCCCAACTCCACCACGAACGGCACCCGGCGCTTGAGGTCCTGGCCTGTGACCATGGGCACGATCACCGTCAGGTCAGAGACCCGCCCGAAGTCCTCGCCCACGGAGACCAGCAACTCCGGCGGCAACACGGCCAGCAGCGGGCGCAGCTCGCGCTCGCACCAGTCGCGGATCTCCGCCTCGCGCAGGTGCGGCGCCCAGTGCTTGAACTCGTCGGGCATCGCCAGGCGCAGCACCGGCGGGCCTTCCGCCATGCGCGCCTCGATCAGCGCGCGGGAAAGCCAGGCACCGGAGCCCTGGGACGGGATGACATCCAGCTCCTCGCCGGCGGCGTCGCCATAGAAGGCGTACACGCTCTCCAGCCAATCGGCCTCACCCTCGGCGGTCCAGTCCTTGCCCAGGCGCAGACACACTCGCTGGTACAAGCCCTGCGCTATGGCCTCCTGGAAGGTGATGCGCTGCACGCTGCCCCGGCGCTTACCGGCGCGGATGTCGTTGATTAACTCGTTGAAGGGGTTGCGCTCGCCGTTGTGGGTGCTGATCACGCGCACCTTGCCGCCCCAGATCAGCAGCGCCAGGGCCGCTTTCAGCAGCTCGCCCAGCTTGTCGTGGAACGCCGCCTCGTCGATCACCACCACGCCCTGCTTACCGCGCAAGTTGGCGGGGCGACTGGACAGGGCCACGATGCGGTGGCCGCTGTCGGGAAACTTGATGGTAAAGGTCTTGATGTTCTTGTCGTCGCCGGCTTCCTCCCAGATCCCCTCCTCGACGGTGCTGGCCGCGTGGTTGAACACGCGCGCCCACATGCCGCACGCCTCCACGTACTCGATGGCCATGTCCTGGTTGTAGCCGATGTAATAGACATTCTGCCCGCCGGCGGCCTTGCTGCTCGCCGCGATCAGCACGTTGTCCGATGCCTCCGCCCAGGTCAGGCCCGTGCGGCGCGACTTCTCGGACACCTTCAGCTGGCTGTCATCGGCAATCCACGCCTGCTGGTAGCCCAGCAGCACCGGCGGCGGGGCGT
The DNA here is from genome assembly GCA_016278265.1 of Halothiobacillus sp. Lineage (GTDB taxonomy): Bacteria > Pseudomonadota > Gammaproteobacteria > Halothiobacillales > Halothiobacillaceae > Guyparkeria. The sequence goes on from JADQCE010000004.1 coordinate 21,773, forward strand.
CGGCGTCATGGGTGGCCGGCAGGCGGGCGGGAACGTCGGTCATACCAGGCACCCCATCAGGCCGACTCGGCCAGCTTGCGCAGCCGCTCGGTGGCCACGGCGTAATAGTGCGGGTCGATCTCCATACCCACGAAGCCGCGCCCGGATTCCAGGGCGGCCACGCCGGTGGTGGCCGATCCCATGAACGGGTCCAGCACCGTGCCACCCTCGGGCGCCAGGCGGATCACCTCCTGCATCAGCGACACCGGTTTGCCCACCTGGTGCAGCTTCTCGCCCTTGCGCGGGGCGCAGCGCACCACGCCAGGCAGCGCCGGCGCATCCGGCCCAGCCTTGGCGCGCGGCCCCTTGCTCGCGGTCAGAACGAACTCGGACTGCTGACGATGCCAGCCCTTGACCGGCCGCGTGCCCTCGGTCTTGTCCCACACCAGGATGCCGCGCAGCACGAAGCCCGCCACCTGGATGGCGTCGGAGACGGTCGGCAGCTGCCGCCAGTCGCAGAACACAGCGACCACCCCCCCCCGTTTGAGGGCGCGATAACTGGCGGTTAACCAGCGCTCACACCACAGGGCATAGGCTCGCTGGTCGCGTGTATCGCCCGGCCAGCTCGGGGCGACGTGACGCGCCCCGGTGTTCAGGTACTTGTTGCCGGTGTCCTGCACGCGGTCGCCCCGGAACATGCCGCCGCTTGAATAAGGCGGGTCCGTGATCAGTGCGTCCACCGACTCCGGCGCCAGTTCGGCCAGGGTAGTCAGGGCATCGCCTTGGATCAGCTGGGCGTTGTCAGCCTCCAGTGTCTGCATGTTGGTCTTGTCTCCGTTCGGTTATTTGGCAATGCCCAGCAGCTCGCGGCGCAGGTTGTTGACCATCTCGGAAGACAGCCCGCCGCGCTTGGCCACTTCGGCGGCCTTGTCGGCGGCCTCCTGGGCCACCTCTCGGCGCACCTCGCGCGCCCACTTCTTCTGTCCCAGGCTCATGCGGCCGATGTCAGCCAGGGCATGGGTGATGCTGGCCATGTACTTGGCGGCCTTCTCGGGCTCGTGCTCGGCCTTGCGTAGGGCGATGGTGATGCGCAGCAGTTGCTCCTGGACGATCCGCGCGGTGGCGTCCACCAGGCTGCCCTTGCTGTCGTCGTCGGACTCGGTGAACGCCTTGGCCATCTCGGTGGTCTTGCGCACGTCGCCCATGGCCATCTCGAACTCTTCCTGCAGGTCCTGGCCGTAGCGCTGAACGGAGGAACGCGACACCTTGAAGCCGCGCTCCTCCAGCCAGCTGGCCATCTGCTCGTAACCCTGAAAGCCACTCGACACCAGGCGCTCGTTCAGTTCGTCGCGCAGCTCCGGCGGCAGCTCGTAGACCTTGGATCGCTTGGGCATCTCACACCCCCGGACGCGGACGCGCCACGCCGGGGACGTTGGCCCGGCCGGCGGCGACATCGCCCCCACGGGCGGTCAGGGTCACGATCCAGCCGGCGCGGGGCTGCTGGACGATCACCAGGCCCTGCTCCTCCAGCCAGGCCAGATCCCCATGCAGCCGGTCGCGACTGACGTTGTGGGCATAGGCCCCGGCCAGCTCGTCGTTCAGGCTGTACTCGTTGGTGGTGTACTCGTTGCGCCGGGACAGGATGCGCAGCACGCCTAAACGGCGGCCCTCGGTCTCGAAATCTTGAAAGCTCATATGGTTACTTCTCCCTCCGCTCCTGCAGCAGGTAGTCGTGCAGCCGGTGCAGCAGCGCCGTGGTGCCCTGCAACTGGGCCGTCACCCCCTCCAGTGTTCGATTGGTCTGGGCCATCTCGGCCCGCAAGTTGTCCAGGTCGCCGTACCCGGGCCGGTTCTCCAGGGTCTGCTCCAGGCGCTTCACGTGCTGGTCCATGTCGGTCACTCGATCGTCTACCTGCTGGATCGCCTTGGTCGTTGCCCGCGTGCGCCCGGTCCACCACACATAGATCCCGATTACCGCCATGATTAACGTCTGCGCCACGTCCCAGAAAAAGCGCGCGCCGTCGATGTTTACAGCCTCCATCAGGCCCCCGTCGTCTTCTGTTGTTGTTCCTGGTCCGCCTGGCATTCCACGCAGCGGCAGGCACTTGGCCAGGCCGCAAGGCGGGCCGCCGGAATCGGCAGCCCACAGTCCAGACACGCCCCGTCTGGCGATCCCTCGCCACCTTCCTGCATTCGCTTGCGGTGCTGCTCCAGGGCGTGGTCGATCTCGCCCTGGCTCAGCTCGCTGGCTCGCTCGTAGTCCCGTTCATCAAACACGGCTACACCTCACCCGCCCAGGCGCTTGGAAATAGCGCCCAGTAGGCCACCGCCAGGCTGCTGCCCGGCTGCCACCTGTTTGTCCTGGCTGCGCTTGGCCACGTTCACGCCCAACACAGAGAGCGCAACGGCCCACTGCATACCCAGCGCGGAGACCATATTCCCCACGGCGTTGATGATCGGGCCGGCCTCAGCGGGTGATGCGATCGCCGCGTACAGACAGGCGCCGATGATGCCGAACGCCTGGACCACCCAGGCCAGCGCCACGGCATAGCCGAAGGTGGGGCGCCAGCGGCGCACGTAGCCGTCGTTGCTGGCCGCCTCGGCGCGCATGGTCTTGTTGACCTGGGTCAGCCGGGAGGTCTCGGCCTCCAGGTGCATGCGGGTCAGCTCCTGCTCGTTCTCCATCTCCAGCTTGCGCACACGCTCCAGCGCCGCCGGGTCGGCCTTCAGTGCCTCGCCGATCGCGTCGGGCGTGGCATCGGTTCCCAACACCTTGGCCACCAGGCCGCCGACAGCACCGCCGGCCGGACCACCCAGCATGGAGCCCACCAGCGGCGCTGCCTTGGCGACAATGCCGCCCACATCAGACCAATTCATCAGGGTGTCTCCTCGATAAACTCGGCCACCCGGTTGGCCCAGCCAGCAGCAAACGCCGCCTGCGAGGGGTCGCGGGTGATCAGTTGTCCATAGAAACGGCAGCGCTCGGCGAGCACCCCGCAATAAAGATCCGTGCCGTCCTGGCTGTTGACGGCCGCCAGGGTTATCGGCCCCACCTTGCCGTCGGTGTTCACGTCCGCCGCCTGCTGCAGCCAGCGTGCGGCACGCGCAGGGCCGTGGTTCACGGCGCAGTCCACCACCAGGGCGGCCAGGTCCTCGTCCTCGATGTCAGCGAAGCGGGGCTCCACCACATAGCGGGCGGCGTAGATCTCGCGGGCCTCGTCCTCGGTCAGGTCGCGGACCTCGTCCACGCTCACCGAACGGCCGCGCCAGCTGGCCAGAGTTTCCTGGGTGATGCCGTAATTGGTGGCGCCGCCCCGGTCGGCGGCGTGGTTCACGAAGCCGCCCTCGCGGCGCAGGATGTCGTTGATCAGTTGCTTGATGTTCATGGCGCCCCCAGGCCGATGGCCACGATGGCCGCCGCCATGATCAGGGCACGGCGCAGCATGCTGGCGGCGATCAGCAAGGCGGTGTTGGGGCCGGCGTCACCAATGGGCACCGATCCCGGGCGGGAGTAATGAAAAATGGAGCGGTCCACCCAGTAGCCCAGGAAGGCGCCCAGGGCCAGCTTGGCCATGGCCCACACCAGGAACACGGGCAGATCGGGGTTCCACCAGGTCACCAGGGCGAGCGCCGCAAGGGCGACCAACAACCAGGGACTGGCACGGAGAATGTCGAGTAAGCGTTTAGTATCCATGCCCCGCAGACTACGGGGTCAAGATGCAGCGGTTCAGATGTTGGGCTTCAGCAGCGGGCGCCGCCGGGAGGGATGCGCGCAGATTAGCGCGTCACACGGCCAGGGTCTATAGGAGGGATTGTTGCTTCTCGTCCACGGGCTCATCAGCGGCCGCCAGGATCGAATACACCTGGCGCTCGGTCAGCCGGTAGCGCAGAGCCAGCAGGGCCGGGCTGTCACCCTTGGCCCGCTCGCGCCGCATGCGGCAGTTGCGCACAGCCCGGAGGGCGTGCAGGCAGCGCGGCACCTGGATGCACTCGCCGCCGTAGCACTTGGCCAGCTCGTCGGACTCGTCACGGCCCAGGGTGGACACCAGGAGGTGATCCTCCGGCATCTGCTGGGGCACGTACAAACGAATGCCGCCCCATGCCTCCACAAGGCGCAGGGCGGCTTCTACGCCTACCACTTCCACAATTTCCGCCGCGCTCTGCGGCAGTTGGTCGATGTCAATCTCCACGACTTCCCCCCAGGTTCAAACCCTTCATCATTTCCCACAGCTTGGCCAGTTGTGCCTCGGCCTTAGCCTTCTGCTCGGGCGTCTGCGGTGGCGGCGGCAGCGGCTTGCGCTGGGGCCGGCCCGGCAGGTGTGTCATCAGTTCGCGCGGTGCAGGCCAGCGTGTCACCCGCTGGGTCAGGGCACGGAACGCCTGGCGCAGCCGGGCGGTGTCCAGCTCCTCGTCCCAGGCGATGTTGCTGTACCACAGGGCCTCGACCCACACCATCTCCACGCCGTCCAGGGTGTCGGCGGCCGGTGCGCTATCCAGGCGCAGCACGTACAGCTTGGCGATGCCCTCGGCCACCACTTCCTCGAACCAGTCCGCCGGCGGCGGTGTCTGTTTTTTCTGCTCAGCCACGACGGTCCCTCATGAGTCGGTTTACCGCTTGCCGGGTCTTGCTCTCGGGCACCGCGTTGGCGGCCGGGCTCAGACTCCGGTCGGCGTGCTCGATGCGGGCCACCGGCGCGACCTTCGGGCGAGCGCCCACGCTCTCCAGCACCCGCTTGAAATAGTTGTGATTCTTCAGCGGCCGGGCATCTTCGCCCGCGTCACGCTTGGCGCGGATGGCCTCCACGGTTTCGGACAGGGCCGCGCCCACCAGCTGGGTGTCGCCGCTCATGGCCAGCACCTCACGGGCCAGGCGCAGCTGGCGCTCGTAGGCGGTGGCGCGTGTCTTGCCCCGGAACAGGCCGATGTAGGCGGCCAGCGGGCGGGAGGTCTCGCGGGGCAGATCCGCGATGATCCCCATCAGCTCGCGCAGGGCCTCGTCCTCGGCCACCTGCTCCAGGGTGAACGTGCTATGACAACTCGGGCAGCGAACGTCCATAAAGTGCCTTTAACCTTCGTTTGAATCGGGTGTATCGGGCGTTTCCGCCAGCGGTGCAAGCAGCTCGATCAGCGACCGCAGGCTCGCCCGGTGGCGGGTCCAGTTGCGGCGCAGGGTGTACTGCTCGGTCAGCTGCTCGCGGGTCATACCCGCGCGCTCCAGGATGTCGTCCAGGGTGGCCAGCAGGCCGCGCTTTTCCTGCTCCACGTGCAGGGCACCCACTACGCCGGTCAGGTCGCCCGCCTTGCGCAGCCAGGCCACACGCTCGACGCCGGCCTGCTGCTTGGCGATCGCGTCGGCGTAGGACCAGGGCAGGCCCATGTCGGTCAGCTGCGCCTCGATCTTCTGCAGCATCTGCTCGCGGTCGATGTTGTGGGGCGTGCCGGGATACTGGGCCACACGCTTGCGCGGGCGCTTCTCCCAGCCCACGCGGCGCAGGTGGTCCAGCACCTTGCGGCTGCCGTCGGCGTCCAGGTCCTTGGCGGAATCGACCCCGGCCACCTCGCGCAGCATCAGGCGGTACCCGTCCTCGTCCAGGCCTAGGTCGCGGCGGGCCGCATGGATGGCGGCCAGTTGCTTGCGGCGGCGGATCTCGGCGGTGGTGCTCATTGGGCACCCCCTTGCACGGCCCTGCACCAGCCGCCGCAGGGCCGGCCCTTCTGGCCCTCCGCATGGCAGACGAACAGGGCGCGGGATTTCACGGCGGCGGAGAAGTCGCGGCGGGTGTGCAGGCTCACCGATGCCTCGCTACCCTTCTGCGCAGCGCAGCCGCTACACATGGGCACAGCCTTGCGGGTCGCCTGGCGTAAGCGCTGACGGCTCAGGCGCTCCATCTTCCGGGGCTGGTAGCTCAGGCAGGTGACGCCAGCGCCCGGATCAGTGACCCAGCCGCCCTCCGGCCACGCTCCGCCAGCCTTCATCTCGATCATGCCCTCGACCACCTGGCAGCCGGCGGCGTGGACGCAATGCCCGCACAGCATTTCCCACACCTCCGGCCACTCCTCGGCGGTCGGCTTATAGGGCTCCCGGTGCATGGTCATGACTGGCCCTCGCTTGTCTTCAATTCCAGATCCGGGAAGTGCTTCTTTAGGTGGGCGACGGCTGCACCCTCGGTCCCGAAATCCGGGACCACACCAATCACCCGGGGCGTCACCATGCGGTCAGCTTCTTTTTTGCCAAATGCCCGCTTGGCTCTCGCATAGACCTTTTTGGGGTAGGCCGCCCGTTTCATTGGTCGCCAGAAGCGGCCCTCGGGGTGCACCGGCTTACCGTCCTCGGTCTTTGTCCACTCGCCCTTCACAAGGCCGCCGACATAGACACGAACAAAGATCTGCTTTCCGTTGTGCACCTTGGTCAGCGCCAGCTCGTGGCCATCGGCCAGCAGCTCAACGGACCCGCCCAGGTGCTTTAAGCGCTCTTTGATCTCTCCCCACTTATCCATGCCGGGCCTCCTTCTCCAGCTTGCGCATACGGCTGCTCAGCTTCTTCTCCACGGTCTTCTGCAGGTTCGGCACTGTCAGGCCGGCCCGGCACTGATCCAGATCGAAGTACTCCACCATCATCAGGCGGCCGGCCACGTCCACCGTGCCCACGCCGTCGGCGTTGGCGAAGGGGTTGGAGACCGCGTCTTCCTCGGCCTCGATCTCCTTTTCCACCGCCTCGATGGCGCGCATGTAGCGGTCGGCATCTGGGCTGCGCAGCACAACCAGGCCGCCCACCGTGCGCTCGTCGCGGTCGCGCACCGTCAGGGCGATCTGGCCGGCGCCGATCTCGTCCATGTCCTTCAGAATGTCCCCCACCGGCGTGGTGGCCACGCCGTCCAGGGTCAGGTACTTGGTAAATACGTTCATGGGCCACATCTCCTCAGACTGCCGCCAGGTCCAGCGTCACGGATTGGTACTGGTCGGACTCGCCCACCCGCTTGTAAATACGGATATAAACCGCCGTGCCGGCGCTCTGAATGGAGTCCTTCAGGGCCTGCATGGCGCGCTGCCAGCCGTCGTCGTCGATCTCCAGGCGCAGCAGCTCCAGGATGGCCGTGGTCTTGATCTGGCCTTTGCTGTCGGTGCGGAAGGCCCGGTCCACCAGGGCGCGGATGTTGACGTTGGCGCCTTCACTCCAGCGCATGATGCAGTCGTTGATCAGTTCCTTGGCGGCCTCCAGCTCCTCGGTGAAGGTCACCCGCTCGGCATAGCTGCGCATGACCTTGTACTGGCCGTCGTAGGTGGCGGCGGTTACGTTGCCTTTCTTACCCCCCAGCTGCACGTCGTAGCGCTCGGCGGCAATGCTCACCAGGTCGGCGATGTCGCCCAGGGCCTTGGCCTTGAACGCCTTGAGGCGGGCGTGCAGCTCCTCGGCTTCCTGGGCCAGCTCGCGGGCCACTTCGTCGCGCAGCTTGTCGTGGTCGCGCACCTGTTCCTCGGGCACCAGGTGGCCGGAGGCGTTGCGCATGTACCCCTCGGGGATGGTCGGCTTGGTTTCGGTTGCTTCGGTCACAGTCATTCTCCTGTCAGTGGTAAAGGTTCAGCAGACCAGGCGCGCCAGACTCGGGCGCGCATGGCCAATGGTCAGGGTCTTGCAGCTCGGGCACTCGCCAGCCACCAGGCGGTGACTGACCAGGCCGCACCATTCACAGGGGCCAACCTCGACCGGGCGGTACACGGGATTACGATCGGCGCCGCGCGCCACCTGGGTGATACGCCCCTGCAGGACCAGCTCGCACACCGCCCGCTGCACCGCGTGGTGCGGCTTGCCCAGGGCGTCCGCGATGGCGCGGCTACCCTGCGGATGGCGGTTGACGGTCAGGTGGTCCAGGATCTCGCCGCGCAAT
>JADQCE010000004.1:29737-35283 GCA_016278265.1 Halothiobacillus sp.
GGCTCTCCAGCTCGTTGATGGTCTTGTCCAGTTGCACGCCCATCACTTGGCCCTCCGTGCGAACATGGCCAGCGGGCTGCGCTTGGGGTGGCGGTGGTGGTGCAGCACCTCGACCACCGCGCCGTTGCGCCGGGGCAGGTGCGCCACTTCCGCCTCGACCCGGGCGGCCTCCGCGTCCAGGCGCTCCTGGACCGTGCGCTGCTCGGGCAGCAGCGGGAACGGCTCCAGGGCCAGGTGCTCGTACCGGGCCGGATCGGCCAGGTACTGGTCCAGCGTGATGCCGTGCCCCTTCAGGTGCAGCGCCACGTAACGGTCGGCGTAGTGTTCCAGGTACTCGTCGCTGTAGGTCTTCATGCTTCACCCCCAAGGTCCTGCCAGGCGTCGCGGATGTGATCCACGCCCGGGCGGTTGGTGCCGCTCGCGGCGGCGAACATGCTGGCCAGGCGCAGGGTCTGCGACAGGCCGCGAAGGGCACCCGGCCGGCGGCCGATACCCAGGCAAAGTTGGCGGGCGTCCTTGTCGTTGATGCCCCAGGCTTCCAGCAGGGCGGTCACGTCGGCGTCCTTGGCGCGGGACAGGCGCACCCGCTTGGCCACACGGCTGAACAGCTGGGCGAAGCCCACGGAGCGGCTGCCGCCGGTCAGCTGGCTGTACACGATCTCGTTACCCACCAGGGCCAGGCCGATGCCGGCGGCGTCATGGATGGAGCGCACGGCGTCCAGTGCGCGGTGGGTCAGGTGCTGGGCCTCGTCGATTACCAGCAGGCCGCGCGTCTCGCGTACCCGCTCGATGATGTTGGCCTCGACCACGTGCACCGCGCCGGTGGAACGGATGCCCAGGGTCTGCGCGATGCGGGTCAGAATCGGCCCCGGTGCGGACACGGCCGGGGTGGCGGTGACCACCCACACGTTGGGGGCCTGGCGCTTATAGCGGGCGATAGTGGTGGTCTTGCCGACGCCGGCGCCGCCATACACCACCGACACCGCCTCGGCCATCTGGCTGAACGACAGCGCGGACAGCACGGCGCGGGCGGTCGGGGTCTCCACCCACTCAGGGCCGGCGGGCATCTGGCCTTCCAGGGCGGTGGCGGTCTGGCGGCTCTCCAGCCAGCGCCGGATGCTCTCCTCGACGGCGGCCACGTTGCCCTTGTAAACGCCGTTTAACCACTGGCTTAACCGGGCTTTACCCACGCCGGTCAGTTGCGACAGGGCGGTCTGCGACAGTGCCTCGGCCTCCATGATCTGGCGGACCTCGGCGATCAGCGCGTCGTCGTGCTTGTTGGGTGCTTTGCTGAACTGGGTTACGTTGTCGGTCATCTGATATACTCCACTCGCTTTTTGATGGGCCGTTCGGCCCGTTGCCTTGGCCCTGCGGAGCGCTCACTCCCAGGGCCACCTTTTAAATCTGCTTTTTCTTCCAGTTGTCCATCTGCCCCAGGATGAAGTCGTCGAAGCTGTGCCGATCGGCCGGGCTCTGCTCGTCGTCTTCTGCCGGGTTCACGTCACTACCGGCCACCCGCTTGCGCTCGCCGAAGCTGCCGCGCACGACCTCTGTCTGTACCGGGGCGGTATCTTCGGGCTCGGGATCAGGCAGGTAGTCCAGGGTTTCCACTTCGGACATGCGCTTCTCGGCAGCGGCCTGGGCCTTGGCGGCCTTGGCGCGCTGGGTGCGATTGCGTGCCCACTCACGGGCAGCGCTGGAATCACCGAAGCCAACCGCGAACTGACAGGCGGCCTCGCCGATGTAGCGGCCGTCAATCTGGTAGACGTGCACCGACTCGTGCAGCGCGTCAGGATCGAAGCGCACCACCACCTTGCGGCCGATGTGATCAATCAGGGCATCACTGCCATAGCGGTTCTTGCCGTTGGCACCGCTGCCGACCTTCAGGGCGATGCTGCTGTCGCGCTGCACCGTCACCGCCTCGGCGGCCATCAGCCACATACGGCGCTGGGCATTGGTTGGGCGGCGGATGCGGTCAGCGTTGCGCTGGTAGCTCTCGTCGAACGCCTGGTTAAAGCTCATCCGGCCGTCGCAGATCTCGGTGTCGCGGTTGGCCATCTCATTCCACATGCGGATGGCATCGGCCAGCACCTTGCAGAACTCGTCAAAGTTGATCGCCTTCTCGCCGTAGTTCTCCGGCTTGGCCATCGGGTTCGGGCCAGTGCTAGCGCCTCGGAACTCCCAGCGCTTGTCCACGTATTCGCCCAGGCCGCCCACGCCGAACGCACGCTCGACCGGCTTGGCCTGGCCGTGACCCTTACCCTTGAACACGCTGGTCCAGTGCACCTGCATGCCCAGCTGCGGCATCAGGCCGATCGGGTCTTCTTCCTTGATCTTGAAGCGGTAGCGGTTCTTGACCCCGCCGGTCATCCACTTGTTAGCGGCGGCGCGGGTGTTGTCGATGGTCACGTGCTCGGGAATGCCGAAGCGCTCCAGCACGTCGCCCAGGGCCAGGCGGATCATGTCGGTGTGCTCGGTGCGATCGGTGCGAAAACCGATGATCCGGCGGCTGTACACGTCCTGCCAGAACCAGGTCTTTGGCCGGTCGATGGTGCCGTCCGGGAAGCGCACGAACACGTTGTGTTTGTAGCCGTCACCGTTGATCCAGAACAGCGCGTGCAGGTCGCGCACCGTGCGCTGCTGGGAGGGGTACAGACGCATCAGCGCCTCCTCGCCTTCACGCATCAGCACGCGGGTGGTGGTGGGTATGTCGCTGGCCCAGCGGGTAAAGGTGCGCTTGGCCGGCACTGTCCAGCCGTGCTTCTTGGCGGCCTCCTGGGTCCAGATGTAGCAAGCGGCAATGCTCGGAGCCTCCGGGCGTAGGTACTGCGCCTTGAAGTATTCCCACGCCTCCGGGCTGCAATCGGCCTTGCTGGTGCGGCCCATGTAGCCGGGCACCAGGGCAGCCAGCCAGTCGGTCCGGTCCACGCCCTTCACCGACTTCTGCCAGCGGTAGATGGTGGCGCGACTTTCTCCGAACGCCTTGGCGATCTGTTCCACTGCGTTGGACCGGCCCTGCCCCTCGGCGACCAGGCGGTCCACGGCCTGCAACGCCTGCAGCCTGCGGGCGGCTTCGTCCTTCATGCCCTGGGGGCGGCGCTCGTAGGATGCCCACAGGCTCTCCCGATCCACCACGCCACGGCTGGCGGCCGGGCGGCTCACCTTCGGGGCCTTGGGCTCGGGCGCCTTGTCCTTCAGAAGGGCGGCCTGGGTCTCCACCGGCAGCGAGGCGAAGGCGTACTCGCGCCCGCCGCCACGGCCGGAGCGCTTGCGGCTCTCCCAGTTGTCGCGTTTGGCGCGCATATGAACGCCCTGCACAGTGCTCGGCATGCCAGGCTGCCCGGCCAGTTCTTTGGGGGTGTACCAGTCCAGACTCATGACCGGGCCTCCACGCCGGCGCGCTGCCGACTGGGGTGGGTGTCGTTACGTGCTGTCATTCAGCGTCTCCTCCGAACAGCGCCAGCTCCGGGGCGTCGTGCTTGCGCACGTTCTCCCGGTGGCCGGCCAGTTGTTGCATCGCACGGGTAACCCCGTGCAGCACATCCGCCGCCTCGGCCTCGCCGCGATAGAAGCGGGTCAGCAGCGACACGGCGTCGTTAAGCTGGTTCTGCAGGTCCAGCAGCTCGTCCTGGCTACCGGCGCGTCCGGCGGGGATGTCGATCACCAGCTTCTGCGCGCTGGTGGCGATGTAATGCGTGATGAACGTGGCGTCGCAGGCGAACTCGAACGGGCGGATGCGCTTGGACGGAATGGAGCCGTCGGTCATCCACTTGTAAATGGTCCACTCGGACGTACCGATCAGCTCGGCCACCCGCGCCACGCTGCGGTTGTGTTTGTGCAGCGCGTAGTCCAGGCACAGCCGGATCGCGTGCTGCATGCTGGCGGGCTGAACTGGTTTCCAGCGCTTGCGTGTCATTTGTACCCCCTCGTCCAGACAGCACTCCAAACGCCGTTTCGCTCTGCATCTAGGCGGGCACCAAGGTGCCGACTAGGCTGATCACAAAACAGCAACGGAGTCAGAATCATGCGGCCTTCCTTTCCGCCGAATCCCGATGCCCTTTGCGGTCACGGGTGGTATTCTTGTCCTGGTAACGACTCGGCCAGATTTCGGCCGGGTCGATGCCGATCGCCTCCGCGATTAGGCGCTCGCCTTTCGGCCACGGCCGGGCCAGCGCATTCGTGAGCGTGGTCGGTGCGGCATAGCCGTGATGCGTCGCCAGGCGGCGCAGGCTCCAGCCGGCCTTTCTTAGCGCCGCGACAATGTCCGCGCGGTGCCAATCTTGAGGGCCGGCTTTTTTGGGGTTGCTGCGTTTAGCCATGTAGCAAGGTCTCTTGTGGGTTGCGTGTTGTGTCATGGCGACAATGTAGCTCTATAGCGCTAGGCGAGTCAAGCGCTTTAAGACTTTAAAGTTCTCTTTTGCGCTAGCCGGCGTGCCGCAAAGTCGTTTCTATATGGAAAACAACTACTTATGTCTAAGGTTAAAGCAGATACGGAAGGTGAAAGCGAGGTTTCAACTTGCTCTATAGAACTTGAAACCAGCTTTAAAGCGCGCATGGAGCTGTGCGCGCGGCGAGTGGGTAGCGTTTCAGCGCTTGCCAGGAAGGCTGGAATCTCTCAGGGAGGCATTCGCCGGTACGGCTCTGGCGGCGAGCCCACGCGGCCGCACCTGCTCGCCTTGGCGGACGCTGCAGGCGTGTCGCTTTCCTGGCTTGCCACCGGACAGGGCGATCCCGACCAGGGCGCAGAGGTACGCATTCAAAGGGTTTCGGAGCCCGCAGAGGTGGGCCTGGATCTGCTGGAGAGCGTGACGCGCGCCGCGTTCGAGGAGCTGCAACGGCGCGGCCTGCGCCTGGAGCCTGCCGGACAGGCCCGTCTGGTGCGCGTGCTGTACCGCCACTTCGCCAGCAAGGGAGAGCAGCCAGACCACGACACGGTAAGCAATATCATAGACTTAGCCGCATACAGGTAGCGGCAGCGCGGGGGAATTCATGACAGACGAGGTAACAAAGGAGATCCAAGACATACTGGACCAGGGACAGGCCAGGCAGGACGACCGGGGTGGCTCAATCAACATCACGGTGGGCGACATCACGGGCGACAACAACACGGTCATCATCGGCGACCATCCGCGCCGGCGGCGGGAAGATAGGGAGGATGGCGACGGCAGCCACGGCCGGCGCGCCAGCGATCGCGCCCTCCACCAGGAGCTGCGCTCACTGCGCCGCCAGGTGCGCACCCTTAAACAGCTGGTAACCCACCTTTATGCGCGGTGTTCCGTAAACGCTGTTAAACGCCCTGAATGCGCCGTCGCGCCTTGTCGCACTTCTAGCGGCACAACTGACGCTCACCAGGTCAATGTCTCAAACTATCACCCGCCCGCATGCGCCGACCGGCAAGCTGCTGAATCCCGCGCCATGCGTGGCTTCCGCTCACATCAACCCACGCCAACCCACATTAACCCGGGTATCTCATTCCTTCTGGCCCCTAACAGCGACGTTGGGCGAACAGGGTATTGAGGTTGTCGCCACTGTATTCGAGCCGCCCG
>JADQCE010000010.1 GCA_016278265.1 Halothiobacillus sp.
GGCCGGCGCCGCGGCGGGCTGCGACTGACCCCAGGCGGGGGTTGCGGGCTGCGCGGGCGCGGCGGCCGGCCGGGGCTTGTTCGAGGGCTGCGCGGGCACCGTCTCGCCGGCCATCACCTGTCGCCACTCGGGCGCGGTGGGGAGCACGACATGGTCGAGCTTGTTGGCGTCCTTGTAGGCCGGGTTGCGGTTCGGCTCGATCTGGATCTTCGCGACGAAGGTGATTCCGTCGAGATCGGCGAGCCCGCGAAGAACCCGCTTCGCCTTGGCCTCTTCGCTCATGTCCTCGGGGTTCAGCCCCAGCGCGCTGTCGATCATGGCCCGGAACTGGCTCTTGGAGATCTTCCAGCCGATCGACTGGCCCTGTTCGTCGAGCTTGCCGCCCTGCACGGTGAAGTTCTGCCAGAACTTGCGCCGGGCATGCGGCCCCTCGGCCACCGTGAACTCGGCGTCGAGCATCAGCACGTCGCTGCCGGGCTGGTTCGAGGGCTTCAGGAGGCCACGATCCACTTCGCTCGCCCCGTCCGTGCCGCCCTTGCGGATGGACATCGTCAGCTTGGCGAAGGTGCCGTCGGGGATCAGGTCGCCGGACTGCTGCGGCGCCACGTCGTTCATGTCGAAGGTCATCTCGTTCATCCTTTCGGTGCGTGGTTGATCTTGGAGAGGAGCGCGCTGAGATCGGCCGGCTCGGTCAGGTCCAAGCGCCCCGAGCGGTCCTTCGCGGGCAGGCCCCAGGGATTGCCGGAGCGGCAGACGAGGCGGCGCGTCTCGCCCTTTTCGGGGTCGTGCCGCCAGGCGGTCGCGCCGTCCGGTCCGGTCTCAGGGCTGAAGAGGCCGAGGGTCATCACCTGGTCGACGATGCCGGGCAGCTCGCGCGCGGCCTTGCCGCCCTCCATCTGCGGCTGCCAGATCGTCCGGTTCATCTCGTCGGTGATCCGCTCGAGGATGCCGACGAAGATCACGGTGCGGCCGGGCGCGTGCTGGAGGTGCTTCAGGAGCCCGATCACCTCGCGGGCGAGCAGCCCGTAGGCGCCGCGGGTGTCCGGCTTACCCGTGCGCTCCGACATCGCCTCGGGCCGGGTCTTGGCCCAGGCCATCGCCTGGCGCGTCAGGTCGGTGATGCTGTCGACGAACACGATGCGCTTGGCGTCGAGCCGCGCGACGAGTTCCGGATGAAGCCCGCGGAGATGCGCGTGGTGCGCCTCCGAGAAATGCTCGTCGGGCTGCGCCGCCGGATTGGCCCCGCCGATCAGGCAGGCGATGTCCACGGCGTCGGCGAAGCGGCGGATCGGCAGGCTGTCGCCGCGCCAGTCCTGCACGGACTTCAGCCCGGCCTCGAGATCGAGGCAGACGGTCTCTTCGGCCGGCAGCGTCTTCAGGAGCGTGGTCTTGCCGGCGCCGCTCGGACCGAACAGCGCCATGGTGGTCTTGCCCTGCGCCTCGCGCAGCCGCTCGTCGGCGGTGACGATCCGGAGGCTCATGCCGTACCTCCCTGTGGCAGGAGTTCGACCTTCAGCGTGCCGGTGCGCACGGTCCGCGCGGGCTCGAAGCCCTTGCGCCACGCCTCCGGCAGCGCCGCATATTTGCGCTCGGAGACCGACAGGCGGGTGTCGATGAACTCGCCCGGATCGTCGCCGGCGGCGGCGATGTTGGCCGCGATCTGCGCCAGTTTTTCCTGATCCCATTCGACGCGCTTCGGCAGGTCGACGACCACCGTGAAATCGCCGTCATCGAAGCGGATCGTGCCGGTGTCCTTGCCCCGGGCCTGCCGCTCCTCGGCGGCGCGGGTGGCGTAGCGGACCGTCAGGGCGCCATCGAGTTTGGCCTTGGCCGCCTTGGCGCGCTTCAGCGCCTCCTCGGTCTCGCGCTGCAGGATAGCGAGCAGTTCGACCGGCAGCTGCGCGAGTTCGGCATCGGGAATGCCCGGCAGGTCGTCGGGCGTGGGGGTGTTCTGCGGAAAGGGCATGAAGGGATCTCCGTGATCGGCGAATGGGGTCTGGATGGGGAAGGTCACGCCGCCTGCTCCTCGAGCAGCAGCGCCGACAGCGAGGCGGCGGCGTGCTTGGGTTTCGGACGCGCGACGGCGATGTAGGCGAAGCGGTCGGGGCCCACGCGCTCCTGCACGAGGTGGACGAGGCCCTGCTCGGCAGCCCAGAAGGCGCGGCTTGCCAGCCTCGCCAGTTCGGCACGCCGCGACTCCGGCAGATGCGAGAACACCGGAAAGGTATCGAGCACGAGGAAACCGCGGTGATATTCCAGCCGGTCGCCCGGCGCGGCCTGCGCCACCCAGGCGCAGAACTCGATTTCCGTCAGCGGGCGGCTGGCCCGGACGGTGATGAAGGGGGTGTTGCCCATGAACATGATCTCCTCCTTTTGCCTCTACTCACGCCGCAGCGAGATCGTCCCAGGAGGGACTGCAGTGGCCCCCGGTGTGCCAGTCGTAGCCTCGTTCCGAGCACCTCGGTGGTCGGCACCCGCGTCGGCATAAATCGCCACGAGCGGGGTTCCGTCCTGATGACACCCGGCAGTCTCGATCCGATACGCACGCTGGTTCCTGAGAACCTCCGGCAGTTCCCAGCGGCGGTAGAGGCCGGGGATGCGCTTGAGTTTTGCGGATAATGGGTCGGCTTTGCTGATCATGTGAGGCGACTTTCGGTTCGACTGGGGCGCTCGGTGGCATCTGAATGGAAAAAGCCACCGCAGCGCAGGCAACGGGACATCGGGTCATGGGGTTTCTTGCAGGGCGTCGCGCAGGCGGCGGGTGGCGCGCTGAAATCGCTTGCGCGCGGCCGCCTCGGAAAGGCCGAGCGCGGCGCCCGCCTCGGCCTGGGTCTGTCCTTCCCAGGTGACGGCCAGAACCAGCCCCGCATCGCGTCCGACCAGAGCCTCGACCTCGCGTGCGACATTCGCCTCGCAGCGGTGATGCTCGTCAAAAACCGTGTTATCGGGATCGATGGCTGCATCCTGCTTGTGCAGTTCTGCCTCGCGCCGCAGCGCACGACCCAAATCACGCTCGACGTTACGCAGCAGCGTGGCCGCGACCCGATTGACCCGTGTCAGGTCCATCCCGCCGATCACATTGCACGTGACGGCCATCACCTCCGCCGCGATGTCTTCGGCAGGGCGTTTCCAACGCCAGATCAAGCGCCGCCGCACGGCATCCAGTCCCGGCCAGAGCGCGAGCAGCAAAAGAGTTTGTGCGCATTCGGCGGTTTCGGGGGCCGCTTGCGCGGCCACAATGAGCGCAGACAGAACGTCGTTCTTGCGTTCCGGCGCGTCACGACCGCGATGCAGGTATTCCAGAACGGCAGCCGAATCGGCAAACCTCTGCAATGCCGGCTGTTCGCTTCTGAGGGTTTCCAGATCGCGCTGGAAGCGAAGGGTTGAAGAGGACTGCATGAGGTGTTCACGAATCTCGTGCCATGCGAAGGGCATCGAACGCCTGCCTTTCGGCCAGGCGTCGGGCGCCTTCTCGTGGCCAGGTCAGGACGTCGCGCGTCTCTGTGGTTTCAGGGGGATGTGTGGATACGCGCGTCAGAGGGCGGCCGCGGTTGCGTGGTTCAGCGTGCCGCAACCGCGGCAGGTGGCCTGAACCGGGAAGCCCACGAAATACTCGTGCGCCCGCGCAAAACGCAGGTGCATGCGGTCGCCGCGGCAGACGCCGAGCAGCTTGTCACAGCGTGTGCAGCGCCATTCCTTGCCCGAATTGTCGGTGGTTTTGAGTCGCGCGACCCTCGGACGGGTGGTTGAGGCTGTGTGGCGAGAAAGGACCGAAGTCGGCATTGAAAATGCTCCTGTGTCGAGTGGAGCCCTTTCAATAATCAGCCGTTTGTCAGACCGTCTCTCATCGCATGTTAGACCGTTGTCAGACCGCAGCCTCGGGCGACGCCTGGGCGGTCACCAGCCGCCAGTAGCCGCGTTTCTCGCCCTTCGCGATATAAACGTCTCGTATGCTCCCCCACGTCTTCGGGCGAAACGCTTGTTGCGGACTGCGCGAGCCGAGCCCGTCCATCAGTTGTTTCACCTGAACGTCCGGGCTACCCGCCTTCTGGGCAGCCACAAGACGCTCGAAGATCGTGATCTGGTCCGCGCCCGTGAGGTTCAGCGGATCCTTTCCGGGCACATGCAGCATCCCCGACTGCTTGCCAGAGCGCAGCACTTGCGGCGTCGCGCCGCCGCGCGCGAGCGCGAAGTTGCTGCGGAATGCCAGCTCGAGGCCGTCACGCGAGACCACGAGCTCCTCCTCTGCCGGCGCGATGTTCGACAATAACGGCACCACGACGCTCGGCCCGAGATGGGATGGCATTACCTCACTGGCCGCCAGCACGATGCCGACGCCGGCCTGGTTGCGCGCGCGCAGCGCCAGGTCCAGCCGTTCGACGGTCTTCAGGTCGTTCAGCCGCCGCGCGAAAAAGAGCGGAACCTCGGCGCCGCCGATCTCCATAGCACCGAGCAGGGTGAGATCCTGATCGAGCACCTGCTGCGACCCTCGCCTCGTCAACAGCGGCTTGAGCAGCCGCAGGATGGTCTCGTGCAGCCAATCCGCGTTGAGCGCGTACTTGTCGAGATCCGCCGCAGGAACTTCGCCGGCATCCTCGCCGAAAGGCCCCACGGTGTGTACCATCCCCGTCTTCTCGGACGGTCTCACGGCCCCTTCGCCATCGATGTCGCCATCCTCGATCAACACGATGTCCTGACGGTCGCGGCGCTCTAGCAGCCCGCCTTCGATCAATTGTTGGGGGTCGAGACCGAGTTCACCCAGGTACTGCCCCGTGACCTCGTCCTCGACGCGATCGTGCAGCTTTACCAACTCGACGAACATCGTCCGCAGGTTTGCGGGATCGATCTGCCGAAAGGGGTTGAGAATGCCCCATTCCTGGAGCAGGGCGAACCCGAGGCTTCGCTCGTCGGGATCCTTGTGGCTCTGGAGATTGCAGCTCTTCGTGCCTGAGATTGTGATGTTGAGGGTTCGCTCGGTCGCATCGCCAGCGCGGCTGTAGACCACCGCGATGCCGATCCGGCTGAAGCGCTCGGCACGCCGGAAAACGTTGCGCGCGCCGAGATACCGGTCGGCGACCTTCTCGATGTCGTCGTCGATGGTGACCTTCAGAAGCAGTTTTCGGCGCCAGTGGCCGAGGCGCACCTCCGCTTCGAGAACGCGGGCGCAACTGATGTCGTAGCCTTCGATGGCGGGGCGTTCGAGCGCCAGCGAGGACCGGAACCGCGTGAGGTTGTACCGCTTCCAGGTCAGCGGCTTCTGGGAGATGTCGTGGTTGAGCGTGACCTCGGCGAAGGTGTCGCTGACCTGTTGGCGAACCAGCGGGCTGTCCGCGCAGACCTCGATCTGCCGCAGCGACGGCGTGTAGATCAGGGTCGCTTCGTTCGGCGGCCGATAATAGATCGCCGCGCGCCGGCCGTCGTCGCGATGGTTATAGACGCTGGAGAGCGGCCCGCCATGCCGCACGATCAGCATGATCGATGCGGGGTGCGCATCGGTCGACGGCAGGTCGAGCGCGCGGACCGTGCAGGAGATCGCCGGCTTCAACTCGAGAACCGCCTTGATCCTCATCGCCAGCGCCAGTTCGTCGATGGACGCAGCGTCGATGGGAACCGCATTCTCCAGGTCGACCTCGAAGGCGTCATAGAGTTTGCGGTGATCGCGGAATTGCCGGGCGAAATGGAAGCTCTCCGCGTCCTCGAAAGTCGCGCGCGCGTTCAGAAACGCCCATATGCTCCTGCAGAGCGGGTCAGGCTGCTCGTCGAATTCCTGCCCTCTTTCGTGATCCAGCTTCTGGGCCACGATGGTCTCGAGCGACGTGATGCCCTTTCCGGTTGCGAGAGCCCGAATGCGGCGCGACCGGGTTTCGACCGGACGGAGCTCGTCAACGTCGAACTCGGCCAGCATTTCGATGAGTTGCCCCCGAAAGGCATCGACAGCGTCATCGTCGTCGAGATCCGGGATGTGCTCCGGCAGTTCGAATTCGGGTTCGTTGTCACCGTCCCGAACCGCAAGTGCTGCGCGAAGCAGATCGATCCGTGCATCTTCAATCAGACCAAGTGCTTCAGGACCCAAAGGAAAAGATCTGCGCGGCATCGATACACCTCAATCAAAGGCGGCTTGTTAAGGACTCAACCTTAGATAGTTGCGGAGTCGCCATTTGCGCGCAAGCAGTTTTTGTTCTCAATATGTTCGCCGCGATATTTCGGATGTCCCAAGGCGGCTTCACGGGTGGCTTTTGGCCTGTGAGGAAACAATGTACCCGGCCGCACACGACATGAAACGCCCCAATCCCCTCCCACCCGACCATATGACACCCGCCGAACGCCGCGCAGAACTTTGCGATCTGCTGGCGCTCGGACTGGTGCGCCTACGGCAGCGCGAGAGCGGCGACCATTCTGACGATACGGGAGAAATTCGCCTACACTCTCCGGCGCGCGCATGCCGTCATGCAACTCCAACGCATAGGAGAACAGCATGACGACCCACGATCCCATCCCCGCGCGCCTGGCAGCGCTGAAGACCACCCCGACGCCGGAGCTGAAGGCGCAGTGGCGCGAGTTGTTCGACAGCGAGCCGCCGCCATTCAACCGGCGCTACCTGGAGAGCCGGCTCGCCTACCGCATCCAGGAACTCGCCTATGGTGGGCTGAAGCCAGAGACGATCCGGCGGCTGGAGCGGCTGGGCGAAGAACTCGACGGAGGCGACCGGAAGAAGAGCCGGATCCGCGCTGACCTGACGCCCATCGCTGGCACCCGCCTGATCCGCGAGTGGCAGGGCGTGGAGCACGTCGTCACCGTCACCGCGGACGGCTTCGAATGGCAGGGGCGGCCCTACAAGTCGCTGTCCGCTATCGCCCGCGCCATCACCGGCACACGCTGGAACGGCTGGGTGTTCTTCGGGCTCAAGAACCGGAGGGCGCGGACATGACGAAACCGATCGTCCGAAAACAGCGTTGCGCCATCTACACGCGCAAGTCCTCCGAAGAAGGGCTGGAGCAGGAATTCAACTCGCTCCACGCCCAGCGGGAGGCCTGCGAGGCGTACATCTCCAGTCAGCGCTCGGAGGGCTGGGTGCTGGTCCGCGATCAGTATGACGACGGCGGCATCTCCGGCGGCACGCTGGATCGCCCCGGTTTGCAGCGGCTGCTGGAAGACATCGAGGACGGGCTGGTCGATGTGGTGGTGGTCTACAAGATCGACCGACTGTCGAGGTCGCTGGCCGATTTCGCCAAGCTGGTCGAGGTATTCGACCGCAACGGCGTGACCTTCGTGTCGGTGACGCAGTCCTTCAACACCACCACGCCGATGGGCCGGCTGACGCTGAACATCCTGCTCTCATTCGCCCAGTTCGAGCGGGAGGTGACCGCCGAGCGTATCCGCGACAAGGTCGCCGCGAGCCGCAAGAAGGGCATGTGGATGGGCGGGGTGCCACCCTATGGATACCGGGTCGAGAACCGGAAGCTGGTCGTCGACGAGGAAAGCGCCGAGCACGTCCGCTGGATCTTCGCCCGCTTCCTCGAGATCGGCTCCTGCACGGAACTGGCGAGAGAAGTTGGCACGCGCGGCATCCGAACCCCGCGCGGCATCCGGATCGACAAGAAGTACCTGTACCGGATGCTGAACAACCGCGCCTATATCGGCGAGGCGGTGCACAAGGGCGAGAGCTACCCAGGCGAGCACGAGGCCATCATCGACCGCGAGACGTGGGATCGCGTCCACGCCATCCTGCAGGAAAGCCCCCGCAAGCGCGCGGCGCGCACGCGCGCCGAAACGCCTGCCTTGCTGAAGGGGCTGCTCTTCGGTCCCGATGGCGCGGCCTTTTCGCCGACGCATACCCGAAAGGGCGGCAAGCTCTACCGCTACTACGTCAGCCAGACGGTGCTGAAGCATGGTGCCGGGGCGTGTCCGGTCGGCCGCGTGCCGGCGGGCGACATCGAGGCCGCTGTCATCGACCAGCTTCGCGCGGTGTTCCGCCAGCCCGAGATCGTGGCCGGAACTTTGAAGGCAGCGCGCGCCCATGCCGACGACATCACCGAGGCCGACGCCCGCACGGCCCTGCAGCAACTCGACCCGCTGTGGGACGAACTCTTCCCCGCCGAACAGTCGCGCATCGTGGCGTTGCTCGTCGAGCGCGTGGACATCGGCACGGAGGGCCTGAACGTAAGGCTCCGCGTCGACGGGCTCGGTGGCCTCGCGTGCGAGATGCTAGCTGGCGGTATCGGAGAAGCTGCATGACCCGCGGGACGCCGATCCCCGAGACGGTCACGCTCCACGTACCGTTCCGCGTCGTGAAGCGCGGCGGACGGAAGGAGATGCAGCTGCCGGACGGCGCCGCGCAATCGCGCCGGACGGACAGCACCTTGGTCAAGGCGCTGGCCCGTGCGTTCCGATGGAAGCGGATGCTTGAGTCGGGAGAGTTCGCAACGATCGCCGAATTGGCCGAGCACGAGCGGATTGCGTCCTCCTACATAACCCGCGTCCTTCGCCTGACCTTGCTCGCGCCTGATATCGTCGAAGCGATCTTGAACCGGAAGCAGGGCCTGGATGTGACGCTCGCGCAGGTACTGGAGCCGTTCCCGCTAGAGTGGCGACTACAGCGCGAGCACACGACGCTCATCTGATTGCTACCTGAATCACGTCTGTCTTGGCGTCCCGTCTCGACCATTCAGCGCACGGGCAACATCGCGCGTTTCCTCATTGCAAACCGTGCTTTAGCAAAATCTGAACGCACTCCTGTGAAGCGAGAACGACGACATATATGGCGGGAGATATGCGATTTCTGGAGTGCGCTAGCCGCCGTTATCGAGAAAATATTCGACAAATATTTATGCAAAATGATTGACAACATACGCCCCCATGCACAGCTTCATGGTGGTCAGGGCATCGCATATGCGACCGATTCGCTATCGCAAGGAGCCGGACATGGATGGAAGCAACCACGAAGCGCGCGGTCTGAGCGCCAAGCACCAGAAGTTCCGTGACTTGGCTGAGAGCAGGACCAACAAGGCTCTTGATGCGATCGGGCGGATCGGAAACCTCTCGAATCGCTCGATCTATGAGTGGGATGAGGCGGAAGTTCGGAAGGTCGTCAAAGCCCTAAAGGACGCCGTTTCCGAGGTGGAGTCCCGCTTCGCCTCGCCCAAGGGCAAGGCAAGCGCCAAGTTCAAGCTCTGAGGCGGGGAGGTGACCATGGACGAACGCGAACTCCTCTCCGCCCTCCTAGAGGCGACGAACACGCAGCAGGTAGAGACGGCCCTCTCGGCGTACGTCGCTGCGAACCCAAGCGCCGGCTTCCAGCCAGTCGGCCGCCGACCCAACAACCGTGGTGCGATCGAGGTCGCGTCCGACGCGGGGCGCTCGATGATCGAGCGCGTGACCAACATACTCGACGCGCTCCTCGAACTGGAGCACGAGAAGCACGAGGGCACTCCGTCCTGCCGCTCGCCCCGCGAGGCCGGGAGCGCTTGGCTCGGGGTCCCTGAGAAGGAGGGCCTATCGGCACTGTCCAACAAGCAGCGCCAGGACCTCGCGGCGCGGGCGGTCGTGCGCCTGGAGCCCGGCGAGGGCACCCAGTCCCGCCTGCTGACGGTGATCGACGAGGGCATCGGCATCGAGCCCGACCGGCTGGAAGGCACAATCCTGAGCCTGAACGAGAGCAACAAAATCCAGAAGCACTACCTCGCAGGGACCTACGGGCAGGGCGGCTCCAGCACCTTCGCCTTCTGCAAGTACGCGGTGATCGTGTCGCGGCGCCACGGCTCAGACCAGGTGGGTTTCACTCTGGTGAAGTACGAGGACCTCCCCGCCGAGGACTTCAAGACCGGTCGGTACGTGTTCCTCGTAAAGGACGACGCGCCCCTGGAGGTCCCGGCGGCCGAGGGCGACATCGTGCGCGGGACCGTCGTCCGCCACTTCGGCTACGACCTGACCGGCTACACCTCCGCTCTGGGGTCCAAGAGCGTCTACGGCATCCTCGGGCGGATCATGTTCGATCCGGTCTCGGCCATCCGCTTCGAGAACCGTGTCCACAACTGGAACCGCACGATCAAGGGCGCCAGGAACGCGCTCAACGGCGCCGTGGACGAGGGTGACGACGACGCCAAGGGGCCGTCGCTCGACCACCACGTCCCCATGTTCAACGTGGACCTCGGAGACTACGGCTCCATCGGCATCGAGTACTGGGTTCTCGCCCGACCGGACGCGGCGAAGGGCAAGAAACGGACTAAACCCGCCGAGAACTTCGTGGACGCTACGAAGCCGGTGGTCCTGACCCACAACGGCCAGAATCAGGGCGAGCTTACGGGCCGGATCATCAAGGACGCGAAGGACGGGGCCGACCTCCCGTTCCTCCAGACGCAGGGCCGGATGATCTGCCACGTCAACTGCGACCGCCTCTCGGCGAACGCGAAGCGCCTGCTGTTCTCCAGCACCCGCGAGCAGTCTCGCGAGGGCTTCATGCTGGAGCGTATTAGGGCCGAGTTGATCGGCGCCCTCAAGGCGGACGACGAGCTCGTTCGGCTCAACGAGCAGGCTCGCGAGCAGAGCCTCAAGGAGAAGGACGAGGACGCCCAGAAGAATATGCGCCGTCAGGTCGCCAAGCTCCTTCGCATCGCTGGCGCGGCGCTAGAACCTGTTGGTGGAACCAAGGACTCCAAAGACGGCGACCGGGAGGTGAAGCCCCGCCCGCCGCGCGTCAAGCCGCTTCCGATTGAGCCGAAGGATCCGCCGACGTTCATCCGGATTATGTGGGACGACGAAAGGGAAATGCCTTTCTACGCCGGTCAGCGTCGGTACGTTCGGGTCGAAACGGATGCCAATTCCGACTACCACGACCCCGACGATCCCAGCATGTCCCGCTTGAACATTGCTGTGGGCGACGACCTCCGCGTTTTCGGAACGAGCCCTCTCAAGGGCGGGCGGATGCGTATAGGGGTCGAGTGCTTGGAAAGCGTGGTCGTCGGCTCGACCGGCTCGCTCCGTGTGGAACTGTATCGCAAGGGCCTGCCTGCCCTCAGCGACGAGCGGGAGTATGACATAGTCGAGCCGCCCGAGCCGAAGGAGCAGGGGCGGCACAGCACGCTCCCCGATTTTGAGGTGATCGCGGTGCCCGGCCCTGAGGACGACGACTGGGAGTATATCTGCGACGACGCCGAGGACACGCAGGTGACCCGCCACGCCAGCAATTTCGTGATGAACGAGAGAAAGCTCTACGTCTACTACTCCGAAGCGTTCCCGCGGTTCGCCACCGAGGTGCGGCGCTTCGAGCAGCAGAATGAGGCGTTGGCGGCATCCTTCCGGGCGCGCTACGAGATGTGGCTCGCAGTCCACTCCCTCCTGATGTACCAGGAAACACAGACCGAGGATGCGACGGGCTTGCCCGAGGACGCCGCCGAGGAAATGGGGCGCCAAGAGCGCGCCCGGCTTGCGGTCATTGCCGCGATGGTCGCCGCTCAGGAGGTGAGAAGTGGGGTTGCCGAAATCGACGATGAAGACGCCGCAGCTTGACAGCTTACTTCGACGATTGGCGGACTTCTCAGTCATCGAAGAGACATGGTATCTTGCGGTGAGCATGCCGCATTGCCCCCTATCTTTCTGAATTGATTGCGATAGTGTCGAATGGCGTGGCGGAACCTGCCGCGCGCAGGACGAAACAGATGTTGACGAGCGGACATGGCAAACGGCGGCACGAACTACATAAGTGACTTCAGAAAATGGCTAAAGAGCTACCTGAAGCCTAAGGGCCTGCAGCCAACGGAATGCGGCTTCAAAGCAAAGGCATTCCAGGCAATAGATCCCAAAACCGGCCTCAGAGCCAAATCCAGTGACAATAGCAAACCTCAGCGTTGGCTCTTTCACATTAAACTAGACGCATCCGGCGCACTGATTGCGGAGCCCGCGAGTCCGGGAATGGCTAATTTCGCCTATCAAACAACCGGTTCTGGCGACAAGGCGGCCCTACTCGTACGCATTCTGCCGGTCTTTCAGACTGGGCCGGGACACTTTTCGGAGCAGAACGATTTCGAAGTGAACGCCGTATTCACCCATCGCGATCCCTTGGATGCAGGAGGGAATGCAGACCAAACCGCCTTCGACCCCAAAACGGGTGAGATGAACCATCGGTCGGAGAAGATCAAGAAATACCTGCCCCAGCCGTATATCTTCGGTGGTCTCCTCGGGATCAAGGATCGTAGTGACTCGATCACCAAAACAATCAGCGGTCAATCCAAGACTATCAGCTACGGTGAGATCGTCGATGCTTTACAGACTGCCATTCAGGTCGCGCCCGATGGTTCTACGCCAGGAAGTATTCCGGTCTATGACCTAACCGACAAGAACGAATTGGATCGGTTGCAGAAAGACATCCAATCTGCGTACAAGAAAGCTGGCCCTCCAGCTCCCAAGAAAGCAACTCTGGCGGCAGCCGCAGGTGACGACGATGATGACGACGATGCAGTCGATTTCATCGATCCCGCGACCATTAAGATCTCAGAAGAACCCGCGCTTATCGGTATCGATCCATTCGTATATCGCCAAATCAATGCGGCGCTGAATTCAGGCAAGCAGCACATCATGTTCTATGGTCCACCGGGAACCGGGAAGACCACGCTGGCGCGTTGGGTTGCAATCTCGCTTACCGGCACAAAATGGACCATGATTACAGGTTCAGCAGATTGGAGCAGTCAGGACATTATCGGCGGCTATCAGCCTATGGGCGGCGGCAATATCAAGTTCTTCCCCGGCGTGCTCCTTCGCGATTATGATCGACCACTCATCATCGACGAGCTTAATCGGTGCGATATCGACAAGGTGATCGGCCCGCTTTTTACTGTGCTAAGCGGCCAGGAAACCACGTTGCCCTACAGGCTCAATGCAGAAGACCCCGAAAGCCCGCAATATACTATTCTGCCCCAGCCCAAAGCTGATCCGCAGGATCACGAATATGCGCCAGGGCGGGCTTGGCGGCTGATCGCAACGATCAATTCCATCGACAAGGCTTCGCTCTACCAGATGTCCTATGCACTCTCGCGGCGCTTCGGATGGGTTTACGTTGACGTCCCGCGTGATCCATCTGCATTCATCCGTGAGTTCTTCGAAAAGTCCGATACATCTTGGACGCCACCTGCAGCGGGTGCGCCTTGTCCCCTTGGCGAATTCTGGGCAGCGATCAATGGCGTGCGCGAGATCGGACCTGCTCCGATCATTGATGCGATCAAGGCCATTCAAGCGATAGATGGCTCCCCTGATTTCTTCGCCGTGCCAAGCCCAGCGATGCGAACAGCGCTTCTGGACGCGGTCGATATGGTGCTTCTGCCTATGCTGGACGGGATCATCCAGCGTGAAGCGGATGATCTCACCAAGGCGGCGATCAAGGCTTTCAACCTAGACGGTGATGATGAAATCCGCATCACTGAGCGCATGAAATCGGTCGCGGTGTAATGTCGGGCGATGCGCAGGCCATCACCGATTATGCCGCCAGCCTGTTCTTGAGGTATTTCCGTAAAGGAATATTGGCGGGTGCGGAGTCCCCCGCGTTTGATCTGCAGCATGATCTTGATCTCCTGCGGAGTCAGTGGGCGGTCTCCAGGCCTGTGCGGGAATTTCTGGGGTATGTGCTGACCCACCCGCATGAGGCGCAGAGCCTCCTGATGTTCAGGAGGCGGATAGATGATGCGGTTGCGCGCGGGCGGATTGATGCGCGGGCAACAGCCATGCTGCGCATGACGAGCGGCTTGTCCTCGGCGGTCGTGGCGGATGAGCCTGTGCGCTCCTTTGATACCGGCCCCAATCAACTTGTGGCCTGGGTCGTGCGCCATGCCACGCTTCACGCTTCGAGGTTGCTGGACGAGCAGCCGCCCGAGTCCGGCTACCGCAGCCTTGTGGAGCCGGCCATGGCAGAGCTTGCTGCCGTGAAACGCCTTGATGTGCTGCGCGAACCGCTAAAATCGTCGAGTGCTGCGCGGCGTCCTGGCGTGGGCGCGATCAGGGATGCGTCGCGCTCACGCCGCATGCTTTACCGCCATGCGGTCGCAGCCTACCGCGCACTTTGCGACTTGGAAGCGGGTGATGAGGATGCGCTGCTGGAGATTATCCAAAGCACACTGATTGCTCCCTTTGATGTATGGCGGCGTTTCGAGCTGGCTGTGGCAGTCGGGATCGGCCAAGCACTTTCCGAAGAAACAGGCGCATCGATGCAACTCAATATGGTGGCCGATGGCTCGGCGACGCCGATTGTGGAATGCGGACGCTTCGGCATCTACTGGCAAAGTACCACAAAGCACTACATCAAGCCTCCACCGGAACCTTCCGACGTCAGAGCGGACGCGGCGCTTGCAGCCTATGGCAAAGGCCAATCCATCGACCGTCCCGATTTGGTGGTTGTCGATGAGCACGCGGGCCGCGCGCTGGCCATTGTGGAGGTCAAGTATCTGGAAGGTGATACGGCAAACGCGCGTTTCCGAGAGGCGATGGGGCAGATCGTGCGCTATGCGCGGGGCTATGGCGGCGCTGGCGAGATTGACGGCATTATTCGCCGTTCCTTGATAGCTGTGAGCCGTGAAGCGCCGGAGCTACTCGATGCGAGCGCTCCGGCGCCTTTGGCAACGGACTTTCCTACGATGCAGAAAGACGGTCTTGTGCCTTGGGTTCGCTCGAGGCTTTTGACTTCTTCGTAAGGCTCGCGGGACGTTTTGCGCCGCCATCTTCAAACAAGGGGATATCCGCTTCGTTCAAGGGCTGCGCGCAAGGCGGAGCGATGTCGTAGGCGACGTCCCGTTTCTTTTCAAGCGGCTGCACTTCAGGAACAAAGCGCGCTTTTCCGCCCAAAAGATATTCCTCGGAAAGCTCGCAACATGTCCATTTGCGCTCTAGAGCTTCGGCCACCGCGCCCGTGACGCAAGACCCACCGAAAGGATCGACTACGTAATCGCCCGGATCGGTCAGGAACCTCATAAAATACTCTGGCAGGGCAGATGGGAACCGAGCCGGGTGAATGGCAATGTTTTCGTTTCGGCAATGATCCTGATAACGCCCATTGGACTCAGTGTTGGCGATGGCCAAAAGGTTTGGCGGAACTGATCCCCCATTATCCTTCGAGAACTTCTCGGAAATATCATGGCCAGACGGGCGTAACTTGGCGACATAGCCATTCTTGAGCAAGTGCTTCATCGACTTGCTGTAGGGTTGGAGAATGCGCTTGTTGTTGGCCTTGGGGTAAGGCGTTTTGGACAGCCACCATACGCAGTTCACGGCATCTTTGACACGCACGCGCCGTACGTTGACCCATTCTGCAGGCGTGGGGAGTTTCGAGGGGTTCCACCAGTAGTGTTCCTGGCAAAGATGAAAACCGTATTCCTCCACAAGCATGATCAAAAGCTTGAAGTGGTATAGGCTGCGGGTGGGCTGCCCGGGCACCCATGCTCCGCCAATGTCGATCACGAGGCTGCCACTGTCTTTGAGAACGCGTTTGAAGCCTTCTGCAAAAGGGCGGAACCAGTCGCAATATTGATCGGCATCTTCGTTACCGTAGCTTTTCTTGCGTACCAATCCGAAGGGCGGACTGGTCATGATCAGATCGACGCTCTCGGGTTTGGCTTTGTTGAACAAAAACGAGCGAGCATCGCCCCAAAGAATTTCACCATGCTTTGTCGAGTGAAAATTCCGAATTTGGGAAGCCGGATATGCTTTGCGGTAACCTGCTAAGGTGGTCGCCTCAGCTTGCTCTTTCTCTGCAAAGACATCATGCAGGAACCGGATATATTCGCTAACGTTCTTGAGGCCTAGCTCCGCTGCTTTGGCTTCAAACTCATCGCGCTCTTGCTCAGTGAGCCGGAGATTGGTGACCTTAGTACGGGGGTGCTCTGCTCGGGGGCGTGCCAATGCCTGTGCTCCTCTTGTTCTGCTCTCGGATCCCCTCTAACTCAGGCATTTTCGTAAGACAAGAACCAGATGTGCTGAATCGTAAGACAGTCGACTATAGGATCTCCGGCATGGCGTTTAGCTACTGCCGTGCAGGGAATCGCAGCGGGCCCTAATTTGGCCTCGGCAACCTGGGTGAGGCGCACAGGAGACGCTGCTGCGCAGTGAACGTGACTTGATGTAAGCGGTTTAGGTGTTTGATCCCACGGTTTGATGGTGCGATCTTTCCTCAGGAATGGAAGGAAGCATTATGGGACAAGTTCGTCACGGGAGCGCCACGACCACGTTCGCCGTCAGAGCTGCAATACAGCGATCGCAAGCTTCGCTCGCGCAGTTGAGCCGGGAGTTCGGCATCAATCCGAAGACAGTTGCCAAGTGGCGGAAGCGGGCGACGGTCGAGGATCTTAAGACAGGGCCGACGGAACCGCGCTCAACTGTTCTGACCGAAGCCGAGGAAGCGGCGATCGTGGCGTTCCGGCGCCATACGCTGCTGCCGCTGGATGACTGCCTCTATGCCCTGCAGTCATCGATCCCGCACCTGACCCGATCAGCGCTGCATCGCTGCCTGCAGCGCCATGGCATCTCGCGTTTGCCGGATATTGAGGGCGACAAGCCCAAGCGGCAGAAGTTCAAGCGCTATCCGATCGGTTTTTTCCATATCGACATTGCGGAAGTGCAGACCGCAGAGGGCAAGCTCTATCTCTTTGTGGGTATTGACAGAACTGCCAAGTTCGCCGTCGCTCAGCTCGTTGAAACCGCCGACAGAAGAACTGCCTGGGAGTTTCTGCAGCACATGCTCGAAGCCGTGCCATATCAGGTCCACACCATATTGACCGATAACGGCATCCAGTTCGCCGAGCAGCCCCGGAACCGGAACACCATCTCTTCCCGGCCGATGCGGTTCGACATGATCTGCGAGGCCAACGGCATCGAGCACCGGCTGACCAAGCCGAACCATCCGTGGACCAATGGCCAGGTCGAGCGAATGAACCGGACAATCAAGGACGCGACTGTGAAGCGGTTCCACTATGACAGCCACGATCAGTTGCGTGTCCACCTCGCCGACTTCTTGGCAGCCTACAACTTCGCCCGCAGACTCAAGACCCTGAACGGCCTCACGCCCTACGAGTATATCTGCAAGATCTGGACATCAGAGCCGGATCGATTCATCCTCGACCCGATCCACCAGATGCCGGGACTGAACACCTAGGGACCTGCACGTGCTGGCGTGCTCGGCTCCGCGGAGGACACAGACTCACATCGACGCCTGTCACCGGCCTGAATTATGCCGCGGATGCCCCATCTGCAGCCCCAGTGTTGTGCCGTAACAGCATGACGCGGTCAGTTGGATTCCTGTTCCCTCTTGGTCGGACGAGACCATGATCCAAGTGATTAGCCTTGAGAAAAAATAGGTCACCAATATTAATGGCTTACGAATAATTCACCAAAACTGCGCAGTCAACAGGTCCGGAGAATATCGGCCCGGAGAGACCACTTCGGAACCTCTTGGCAGCGGGGCCGGTTAACAGCCCCTCCCGCATAACCCTCGAATACAATGGGAAAATCCGGCCGCAGCCGGATCGGGAGAACGCTTTCGCGCGGGCAAGTGGCGGAGGGAATGGGCCTGAAAGACAACCTTCTCCACCTTGGAAAGCTCCTCGCAGAGCGAAGTGAAGGAGACCTTTCATACGGAAAATCAACACTTTATTCGAAGTCGTCCTTGAAGCGCTCGATCTGATGCATCCGCTCGTGCAGGATGGTGACGATCCCGATGTCGCCATTGGCAAGGCGTTTCCAGTACACGAAATGGCGCTCGTAGCGGAAGAAGTACCCTTCCACCCCGAACTCGGCCGGCACGGGCCTCGACATCACACCGCGTCTTTCAATCCGCTCGAACGCGGCGAAGAGGCCGGTGACGTAGGTTTCGGCCTGCGCCTCGCCCCACCGGTCGCGGGTGTAGCGGTAGATCTCGTCGAGGCGGATCGAGGCCGCCTCCTGGACCCGGATCGCCATGGGCTCAGGCCCGGTTCCGGGAGATCACCTCAGCGGCAGTCAGGGGCTTGTAGCTTTCCTCGGGCGCGGCGAAGGCGTGGTTCAGTTCGGCCTTCAGACGATCGAAGGCTTCGCGCTCGGCGCGTTCCTTGTCGCGGCGGATGAGATCGCGGATGTATTCGCTTACGTTCTCGTAAGCGCCTCCCTCGCCGACATTGGTCGCGACGAACTCACTGAGCGTACCGCTGACGCGGACGGTCATGGTCGTTGTGCGGGACATTGGCACGCACCTCCTCTCGGCTTCGTTGTCTTCAAGATAACCAAAATGGAAGACAGATCAAGCCGTGCGCTACGCTATCGCTCCCAGCTTCTGGCCTTCAATCGCCTTCGTCCTCCACCACTTGGCGGCCCGCAAGCGCGAGAAGCATGAACAGCACCGCATCGGAGTGCCGCGCCAGCTCGATGAGATGATCGCCGCTGGGTCCCCGTTCGCCCGCGAACCAGTATTTCACGGTGCGCTCGCTGGCACCCGTCCACCGCATCGCCATCTTGATCGCGCGACTGGTTGAACCGAGTTCCTCGTGCAACGCCATCGCCATGGCTTTCCGGTAGTCAATCGGCTTGTCGATCAGGTGCACAAATGTGCCCATCTTCGGCACAACTGTGCCCATCTTAATCCGCATCTTCTCGTTCCTCTCCGTTAAACATCTGGAGAGCCATGAAAACGGGAGAATCTCTTTTGCGCCCGAGACGACCCTACGGGGTCGCCTGGCAAAACACTTTGTTATTGGACGGAGACGGCAATGCTTCGAAAACCAGCGCCACACGCGCACACCCGGGATCTGCGGTCGCAGTCGCTAAATTGCAGGACCGGAAAAGACTGGCCCTTTTCAGGAAACGACTTTCCGGGCGCGCCATCGTCTTCTGCACACACCGATTGTGCCGAGCACACCGATCAACTGCATCGGCGTCTTGGGTGGTGAAGAGGAGAAGCGCGGGTGAGAGGCGGCCGGGCAAACAGCGAAGACGGTGGCGCGGGCGCTGAACAGGATGTCCCGGCCGTCGCCTACGTCCGGATGTCGACCGACCACCAGAAGTATTCGACCGAGAACCAGCTCGACGTCATCCGCAGCTATGCCGCCGCCCGCGGCTTGCAGATCCTGCGCGTGTTCGAGGATTCAGGGCGTTCCGGGCTGCGGCTCGACGGCCGGGAGGCGCTGCAGAACCTGATGGCCGAGGTCCAATCCGGCCAGGCCGATTTTAAGGCGATCCTCGTCTACGACGTCAGCCGCTGGGGCCGGTTTCAGGATGCCGACGAGGGCGCCTATCATGAGCACGTCTGCTCCCGCGCCGGCATCCGGGTCCATTACTGCGGCGAGCAGTTCGAGAACGACGGCAGCATCGGCTCGAACCTGCTGAAGACCGTCAAGCGGGTGATGGCTGGCGAATACAGCCGGGAACTCTCGGTCAAGGTATTCGCGGGGCAATGCCGCCTCGTGGAACTCGGCTATCGTCAGGGCGGTGCCGCAGGATATGGGCTGCGGCGGGTGCTGATCGACGAGCACGGCCATCCGAAGGGCGAACTGTCTCGCGGCGAGCAGAAGAGCCTGCAGACCGACCGCGTGATCCTAGTGCCCGGCCCCGAGGAGGAGCAGCGGGTCGTTCAGCGCATTTACGAGATGTTCGTCAATGAGGGGCGCTCAGAGCGCGAGATCGCGGAGACCCTGAACGCCGAAGGACACTGCACGGATCTCGACCGACCTTGGACCCGCGCGACCGTCCATCAGGTGCTGACCAACGAAAAATACATCGGGAACAATGTCTTCGCGAAGGTGTCCTTCAAGCTGAAGCAGCGCCGCGTAGTGAACCCGCGCGAGATGTGGATCCGAGCTGAGGGCGCCTATACCGCCATCGTCGAGCAGGCGCGGTTCCTGCGCGCCCGTGAGATCGTGGATGCCCGCAGCCGCCATTTCTCCAACGAAGAACTGCTCGACGCCCTGCGCGCGATCCTCGAGCGGCAGGGCATGCTGTCGGGGCTGATCATCGACGAGGAGGACAATCTTCCGTCCTCCAGCGCCTATCGTAGCCGCTTCGGCAGCCTGCTGCGCGCCTACCGGTTGATTGGCTATGAGCCGGACCGGGACTACAGCTACATCGAGATCAATCGCGCTTTGCGGCAGGCCCACCCGCAGGTGGTGGCCGAGATCATCTCCGGAGTCACGCGCCACGGCGGGTGGGCCGCGCAGGACCCGGCGACAGACCTGGTTCGGGTCAACGACGAGTTCAACCTGTCCATCGTTCTCGCCCGCTGCACGGCGACAGCGGCCGGGGCGCTGCGCTGGCGCATCCGTCTCGATACCGGCCTTGTGCCCGACATCACCATCGCCGTGCGCATGGATGAGGTGAACGAGGCGCCGCGCGATTACTACGTGCTGCCCAGTATCGACATGACATTCGGGAAACTGAAATTCGCCGAGCAGAACGGGCTCGCGCTGGATGCGTACCGGTTCGACACGCTCGATTTCTTCTACGCGCTCGCCTCGCGGGCCAGGATCGCGGAGGTGGCATGATGCCCGACGACATGGAGCCGACCAGCAAAAAGCAGGTGACCCTCGTCCCGACCGACAGGGTCCGGATCCTCAATCCCCGCGTCCGCAATCGGCGGACCTTCGAGGCGATGGTGGCCAACATCGCCCGCATCGGCCTGAAGCGCCCGATCACGGTAGCCCCGCGCGCCGGCACCGACCCGCAGGAATACGACCTGGTCTGTGGTCAGGGCCGTCTCGAGGCCTTCATCGAGCTCAAGCAGGACCGCATCCCCGCCATCGTGATCGAGGCCGACGAGAGCGACTGCCTCGTCATGAGCCTCGTCGAGAACTGCGCGCGGCGGCAGCACAACCCCATCGACCTAATGCGCGAGATCGGCATGCTCCGCCAGCGCGGCTATAACGACCGCCAGATCGGTGAGAAGATCGGCCTGTCCACCGAATACGTGAACATGATCGCAGGGCTGCTGGAAAAGGGCGAGGAACGTCTGGTCGCGGCCGTAGAGACCGGAGTTCTGCCCCTGAACCTCGCCATCCAGATCTCCAAGACAGATGCGAAGGGCGCGCAGAAGGCGCTAATGGACGCCTACACGCAGAACAAGCTGCGCGGTCGAAAGCTGGCGCTCGTGCGCCGCCTGATCCAGCAGCGCGAACTGCGCGGCCCGCAGATCCAGACCAACCCGCTCGGACGGCGGATTGGGAAACGCGCTCTGACGAGCGAAGGCCTCGTGCGGGCCTATCAGCAGGAAGCCACGCGCCAGAAACTGCTGATCAAGAAGGCTGAACTGACCCAAGGACGGCTGATGTTCGTGCGAGAGGCGTTCCGTAAGCTCTGCGCGGACGAGCACTTCCTGACGTTGCTCAGGGCCGAGGGGCTTGAGACGATGCCCGCCGATCTCGCACGGTCGGTCACTGAAGGTGCCCCGGCATGAAACGCGAGGCCAAGGAGACCCTGCAAAGCGTTAATCACGGGTTCGAGGACGACTGCGTAACCCTCCCCATCGACGCGATCCTGCCGTTGCGCGCCCTTGGCAAGAGCGCGAAATCCAGCCGGAAATATCGGCAGATCGTGGCCTCCATCGCCCAGATCGGGATTGTCGAGCCGCCCGTCGTGGTACGGAACCCCGACAAGTCTGCAACCTGGTTGCTGCTCGACGGCCACCTGCGGATCGAGGCGCTGAAGGACGCAGGCGCGAGCGAGGTGGAATGCTTGGTCTCCACGGACGATGAGGCCTTCACCTACAACCGCCAGGTCAGCCGTCTCGCGCCGATCCAGGAGCACAAGATGATCCGCAAGGCGATCGAGCGCGGCGTGCCGGAGGAAAAGATCGCGCTCGCGCTCGATCTCAACATGAGCAGCATCCGGCGCAAGGCCCGCCTGCTCGATGGCATCTGCGAGGAAGCAGTCGCGATTCTGAAGGACAAGCCCTGCACCAATGCTGTGTTCGACACATTGCGCAAGATGAAGACCATGCGCCAGATCGAGGCGGCCGAGTTGCTGGTCAACGCGAACAACTATTCCGTCGCCTACGTGAACGCCATTCTCGCAGGAACGCCGCAGGCGCAGCTGGTCGAGTCCTCCAAGCCAAAGAAGGTAAAGGGCATCACGCCCGAGGCCATGGCGCGGATGGAACAGGAACTGGCCCGCCTGCAGGAGGGCATCGCCTCGATCCAGGACACCTACGGCCAGGACCATCTGCACCTGACCGTGATCAAGGGCTACGTCGGCAAGCTGCTCGGGAATGCTCGGGTCGTGCGCTACCTGGCGCAGAACCATCCCGAGTTCCTCGGCGAGTTCCAGACAATCACCGAGATCATGCCGACCGAGGCCGCCAACGCCGAGTAGCCGTTCTCGGCGAATGAAGGGGACCCGGACCCGATAAGCGCGGGGACCGCGGGAGACGCCGGACTGTGGGCCGGATCGAGCGCGGCGGTGGGGATGGCGGCGAACCCGCTCGGAGCCCACCAGGCTGGCTCGAGTTTTCGCCAGCTGCGCGGCCGCGCCTGCGGCTGCGTCTCATTCGGGGCGTGTCGGAGGTCGGGCTACTCCGGCACGCCCTTACGAAGCGAGAGCGTCATCCACCCACTGCAGCAAGAAGGTGTCAACGGTCATCGCCGCATCGCCCTAACAACGACGATGCCGCGAACTTATCATCGCCAGTCGAGAAACGTGTAGACGCCTCGAGATGGCTTGCGCTCGCGGTAAGACCCATCCGTTCCACCATCGAGATGGTGCCAAGCTTTGATCTTGAATCCTGAACTAAGCCTAGTAGCATGAACCCAATGTTTTCTGGAACTTAGAAGTTGTAGTGGGGCTCAGAGCGATGCGCCAGTTAAGATTAACCGGCGCGCGGAATGCGCTGCAATTGGAGCCGGCGCTAGGCTGGACTTTTCTGTCCCGCGAGGCACTGTCCCGCGCTAAGGCTCAGATGGACGAAGAGTCCATGGGCGTGCGCGACGAGATTGGCTTTCTAACGATTCATCAGCGTTACGCCGACCGCTTTTTTCCGGGCACATCAGTGCTGCATACCCGAGCCCGCTATATTCTTTTTGTGCCTTGGCTGTTCGAGGATTTGGCAGGTTTGACAGGTCCTGCTGCCATGCGTGCCATGCGCGAACGGGAAAGGGAGCTCGCTGGGCGGCTCAAGGATGCTGGAGAATCCCAAGTGATCGGGGGGCGCGTCTTCCCCCAGCCTTCGAGCCAGCCGCCGTCAACGGTGTACTGGAATGCGCTCGCGGTCTGGGGCCTACTGCGTAGGCGCCTTGATGGGCGGACCATTTCCCGGGCGCAGGCGCATCGGCTGCTTAAAAGCGCTGGAACAGCAATGGATGACGACGGCCAACCGCTCGTCAGTTTCGATCCACCATTCGTGCCACTCCCTAAACGACCGGAGAACTGGAGAAGTGGGCATATCTCCCTTCAGCTTACGACTGAGGAAGCAACTTTCCTG
This sequence comes from Halothiobacillus sp., assembly GCA_016278265.1. GTDB lineage: Bacteria > Pseudomonadota > Gammaproteobacteria > Halothiobacillales > Halothiobacillaceae > Guyparkeria. The sequence continues at coordinate 23,405 of JADQCE010000010.1, forward strand.
CGCGAGCGGCTTGGCCAGTTGCGGAGCAATGGTGGACACGAGGCCTCCCTGCTCGCGCGATTGGTGCGGACTGAGACTGTGGCACCGGACGGAATGTGGGCCACTGAAACCCGGGAGATCGCCGGCCCCGACAAATCCGCACTTGCGCGCGCTCATCAGGCTGCACACCTCGCGGGTGTCGGCCGTGCTGTCTACGATGCACTACTGGAACGGATTGTCGAGACCGATGACAAGCGGGAGACTTCGACTCGACATCGCGACCACCTTTCTGCCGTCGTCGAAGATCATGGTTCGCTTGCAGTAAAACTCGATGTAGGTGCTCTCGAGGCGGACATAGGCGCGCTGCCAACGAAATTGCGGGCTGTACTGACAACTACTAAGGATTGGGTGGCCTCGAAATCACAAAACCCCGCCCCACTCTTCGACGTCTATGCTGCGGCTGAGGCCCGAAAGGGCCCACGCGCACGCTTCGCGGTTACACCCCATGGTCGTGCCCGACGGCTCGAATGGTCGAGCGATGAACATGGTCTCGCGGGGCCGCTCCACTACAGGTGGGAGCAGGTCAGCATGCTTCTCAATGATCTTGCGGGCGCCCAATGACCGGCGCAGTCGAAAACTGGGCGGCGCTCTCGTTTCTAGAGGGTTTACGTCCCGGTCCCGATGAAAGTGTCGAGTTGGCACTGCTGGCGTCCTATTCGGCAGACCTGGGATCAATCGGCGCTACTTTGCTTGCCCTGGCAGGCAAAGACACAGATGCGGGCCGAGGTAGTCCCTCAGATTTCGCTGATGCGGTCGAGCGACTGCGAGGGAAGGCACGGATTGTCATTCAGCGTGGCCGCCTAGCAAAGATGCGTCGGACACCGCGCATAGCAGCAGTGTTGGACCAATTCGTGCGCGAGGTCGATTTCGATGAAGCCACCCATAGCTGGCACCCCAAGGTAGCTCTCGTTCGAACACGCAACACGACTGGAGAGACTGGCTGGCGGCTTTGGATCGGAAGCCGAAATCTCACCGAAAACGTGAACCGCGACATCGGGTTACTGCTTGTCTCAGGCACCAAGGGCGGCGCACTGATCGCTGGTGCGGATGAGATGGCGCGTGCGCTGGCTGAAAGGGCCGAACTGAAGGGGCTGCGCCCGGCCTCGCTCGCGGCGACGATCGCAAAGGTAGCTTGGCGTTCTCCGGCGGGCGTAAGGGTTGAGCGCATTCGCTGGTCTCCCGGAACTGGAGATCAGCCCGTTCCAGTCCCGCCGCCGGATGTCGATGAAGTCATTGTGGTAAGTCCTTTTATAGACAAGCAATTTCTTGCTCGTCAGCTCGTAAAGGGTACAAAACAGTCTAGGCGTGTTTTGCTGACTACGGTACGTGAGATTGAGCGGATTGGTCCGTCACTGGCAGCATTCGACGACTTGCTGGCGCTGGATGCACCTGATTATCCCGTGGGTGATGCGGAGCTTGGATCCCGGTCCCCCGAGTGGCCATCCGATGTCACTTCGACCGAGGATGAGGAAGAAGAGGTCGGACGCGGCCTCCATGCCAAATTGCTGTACATGCGAACTGGGCGCAAACGCACCCTGTGGCTGGGAAGCGCGAACGCGACCCTCCGGGCCTGGACTGGACGCAACGCTGAAGCCACGGCCGAACTGGTTGTCACCGAGCCGGTCGAAAGAGGGCTAAAGGCGCTGCTGGGGTCAGCCCGTCTGGTCGACGCGCCCAGCGGCGAGCATTTGCCCGACGCAGCGGTCTTGGAAGAGGAAGCGCTCGAACGGGCGCGCGCGCAGGTGGCGGCGCGATGGTCCGCTTCGCTCAGTATTGATGGCGAGGGGATACGTCTCAGCCATCGTTCCGATCTACATCCCGACGGGCCACATCCTGACGAAGCCGACATCCTGCTGGAAGTTGGCGCTCTTCACGGTGACCTTCTGATCTGGCCGCCACGACAAGCCGAGGTGCATCTTGGGCATGTCGTTCCATCTGACCGAAGCGAGCTCGTGCGCTTGCGTGTCAGCCGCAAGGACAAAGGTCTCTCATGGCTGCAACGAGCACCGGCGGAGCCGCCGTTTGGGGAGGATCGAGACCGTGCCGCGTTCGTGCGCTTCCTTGGTGCGCGAGGGTTTCTTCTTTGGGTGGCCGGATTGCTCGCAAATGACGATACACAGAGCGACGGCGACTGGACGATTGAGGAACCGCGGGAACGGACGAGTGAAGAGGAGAAATCAACATTCGACTCCTCGTTGCCAACTTTAGAAGCGATGTTGGCGGCATGGGCCCGCGATCCGGTAAAGTTCCGCGAGATTGAACGGCGGGTCTCTCAGTATCTGCCTGCGGTGCTCGAACAGGCCGAACAGGAAGATATACCAACCGCTGAAATGCTGAGGAGCTTCAAGGAGTTGTGGAGCAAGCTCCGAACTGGGCTGGGCTCCACCGAAGTAAAGGGTAGAAGCCGGTGAGCGCGCCCAAGCCGTTCCAGGAAGCTGCAGTCAATGCGGCGCTCGCGGCCTTCGGAGATCATAATGGGCGTCGGCGATTTCTGGTGGCGGATGAAGTCGGTCTCGGAAAAACAGTGGTAGCGAAGGAATTGGCTCGCCGCATGTCGGAGGATGGTAGGGCGCCCCTGGTCATTTACTATATAGCCAACGGTCATGCGGTTTCGCACCAAAACAAGAGCCGAGTTGTTGACTTCCTTATGGGTTATTCACGTAAAGCCGCTATCGCAACACCAGATCGGCTCTCGCTGATTGCAGTCGCGAGACGGCCGGACAGTCCCGTCCTTGTCTACGCACTGACTCCCGCAACGTCCTTTCCCGGGGGGCGGGTACGTCTGACTGGAGGACGCAAGGAAGAACGAGCATTCCTGAAGGTTTTGCTCGAGCAGAGCTATCCTGCTTTTGCACGCAATCTCGATCCGGACATATTGCAGTTGAGCGCGCGTGGGTCATGGGAGTGGGCCATCAAGGATGCGGAGCACAAGTTCGCGGCGTCGCCGCCCCATTTGCGGAAGAGGTTTCGCGAGGCCCTTGCGGCTGAGTTCGGCGAGCCCGTCCGCACGATGCTCGATCTGGCTGTGTATGGCGACGCGGCCCGAAAAATTAAGCCGCTCAAGCCTACCACCTTCGTTGGCCGCCTCAGGCGCGCCCTTGCACTGGCAACGCTTCGCCATCAGCCGCCCGATTTAGTCATTCTCGATGAATTTCAGCGCTACCGGCAAATTCTTGACGAAAAGGACGCAGACCCGCTTCTTAAGGCTCTTCTGGAACCTGAACATTTGGTTGTCCCGCCGGCAGTCTTGCTGCTTAGCGCTACGCCATATCGGCTATTAAGCACACGATGGGAAGAGGCGCGCGGTGCGCTTGCTCACTCGCAACTTCTAGAACTGATCGAATTTCTTGCCGGCGCCGATGTTCGAGAACGTGCGAAGGTGCTTTTTGCCGACTTCGGTGACAAGTTACGTGATATTGCGGCGCATGCAGATGCGAGTAGTCCCGAGTTGGCGGCTGAAGTCGCCCAAGCGGCCAGACTAAGAGATGAGCTCCGCGGCCTTCTGACGCCAGTCATGTCGCGCACTGAGCGGGACAGTGTGGCGTCGGCCGATCCACTCGCCGCGACGCAATTTCTCGATGCGGACCCGTTGCCAGAGGATTTTCGGGTCTATCGACATCTCGTCGAGAGCTTTGCAGAGCAGATGCGCTACGAGGCGCTGCCATATTGGTCTTCGGTTCCGATGCCCGCCCAATCGCTTGGTCCACGCTATGCAGCATGGAAGCGCGCCAAATTCAGGGCAGCACCGAAGCTCACTAAGATGACCCGGGAGCGCCGCAACAAACTCAACGCGCCTACGACATGGCCTGACGCGAAGCTTCGCGCTCTGAACAGCGTGGCTTCTCCCAAGGAGCTTTCGCTGCCGTGGGTCGCGCCGTCACTACCTTGGTGGCCACTATCCGGCGGCTGGAAGGGTTCGGGAGCCGATCCCAAGCTCCTGATGTTCAGCCGCTTTCGCGCAACGCCCCCTAGCGTGGCGGCGCTTCTAAGCTTTGGCGTCGAGGCGCACTGTCTTCCCAAGAATCACGGCGGGTACGAGAAGGCTTACAAGCGCCGTCGTTTCAAGTTGGGGGCCGAGCCGGGGCCAGTGATGGCCGCATTCCATCCGTCGCCATGGCTAATCTGGAACACGAACCCGCTTGCGAAAGCCGGAGCGACGCTCGGCGCTGTACGCAAAGAGGTTCGGCGACAAATTCTCGCCGCACTCCCCAAGGGCATCATTGAACGCGACACCGTGAAGGCCCGCAGGCGGCACAGATCGATTGCCCGGATTCTGTCGTCGATAGAACGGACAGCAGGTGTTGTCGAACAATCCGCCTCAGGCTGGGGCAGCGCAATCGGTGATGATCGTGCCGCGAAGTCTGCAGTTCGAAAATGGCGCCAGGCGCAGCCGATTGAGCGGCTTTCACCTGTCGAGCTTTCTGATCTTGTGGACTATGCGATCGGGGCGCCTGGCGTCGCGCTAGGACGGGCATTGCTACGGCATGATCCGTCAATCCTTGATGCTACACGCTATCCCGAGTTGGTCCAGCTCTGTTGGCAGGGATTGCGCGCCTACCTCGATAACCCGGTGATCCTGTCATCGCTGCCGGGGAAGAGCGCAGTCGAGCAAGTCATGGGCGCCGTGGTCGATGGCGGCTTCGAAAGCGTCCTGGACGAGCATTTCTGGTTGCGATCGCAAAATCTCCAAGAGGGCGCAGCTGGTCTCGCCAAGGACCTTCAATCGTCGCTCGGACTACGCGCAGGCACCTTTAGCTTTCATGCAATAGGAGGTGCGCCACATAAGATCCCGGTGCGCTGCCACGTCGCCGTGCCGTTCGGCGACGCCGAGACCCAACCCGCCGTCAAGGTGGACGGCGGCGTGGGGCAAGCCGCTCCTGTCCGACCCGATGAGGTTCGGCGCAGCTTCAACACACCCTTCTGGCCACATGTGCTGGCAACAACATCGGTTGGTCAGGAGGGTCTCGATTTTCATCCCTGGTGCGCGCACGTGGTTCATTGGGATCTTTCGTCAAACCCTCTCGATATCGAACAGCGAGAGGGTCGCATCCAACGCTATGCTGGTTTAGCCGTCAGACGCAGACTCGCGGTAGATTTGCGTGGTGACGTGCTGAAAGATCGTACTGCGGCACACCATTCCCCGTGGCATTGCGTAGAATTTCACGCTGAGCGTCTGGTCGATGCGAGCGGCCTTCGCCCCTGGTGGGTGTACGATGGTGCCGAAATTCGTCGTCACGTCTTCGAGCGCCCGTTTGGACGGGACATCGTCCGCTTCGCCCAACTTCGAGAACAGCGCATGATCTATAGGTTGGCTCTCGGACAACCCAATCAGGAGGACTTCATCGACGTGCTTTCACGAGGTGGGGCGACTACCCGCGCTTTGCTGCAACCGTTAATTCTTGACCTGTCTGCGATGGGGCTTCGGCAACGGCCTATGCCATGTGGCAATGAGCTAGAATGCTCTTGGTCATGCAAGAAATGAGCTTGCGATCAGAGCGTGCATGCTCTGGCTTGGTCCCTGATGACGCCGTAGTCGGCGAGCATCTCAACGATGGCGGACGTCTCTGGAAGTAACGCGAGTTCCTCAGCCGCGCGCACTTGGACCTCGTTGGGATACTCTACCACGGGCGGGCAGACAGTCGCGATGACGGGCTCAGAACCGACCGTTGCGCAGCCGCTCAGCAAGCTCAACGCGATCGCGAGGACGGCGAGCCGCCGCATCCAGCATCCGGCGTTGAACATCATTGGTTTCCTCCAATGTTTCGAGACGTTCGGCGTAAGCGGTGTCCCGATCACACAGCGGCGGCGTAATTCCACGGGAGCAGATCGTCGATCTGGCTCTGCTTGTGACCGTTGACGATTGCGGTGAGCGTGGCGGTCAGCCAAGCGTGGGGATCGACGCGGTTCATTTTGCAGGTTTCGATCAGCGAGGCGATGACGGCCCAGTTTTCGGCTCCGGCGTCGTGCCCTGCGAAGAGGGCGTTCTTGCGGTTCAGTGCGATGGGTCGGATCGTGCGCTCGGCGGTGTTGTTGTCGATCTCGATGCGGCCGTCGGTCAGGAAGCGGCCAAGGCCGTCGCGGTGTTTGGCGATGTAGGCGAGCGCCTCGCCCAAGGGTGACTTTGCCGAGGCGCGGGCACGGTGATGCGCCAGCCAATCGTCGAGGCGGGCGAGGATCGCGGCGGAGCGGTCTTGCCTCACGGCCAGTCGGGTGGCGGGGTCGTTGCCACGGATGTCGGCCTCGATGGTGTAGAGATCGCGAATGAGGGCCACGCCTTCCTCGGCAATAGGCGCGGGTCCGGTGCGGGTGATCTCGATCAGTTTGCGACGCGCGTGCGCCCAGCAATGCGCGAGCTGGATGCCCGGACCGATCCGGTCCGCTGCGATCAGACGGTTGTATCCGGCATAGCCGTCGACCTGCAGGATGCCGCCGAAGCCCTGCAGTATCCGTTCAGCATGTTGCCCGCCCCGACCGGGGGCATAGGTGAAGACCACGCCCGGTGGTGCCGTGCCGCCCCAGGGTCGATCATCGCGGGCCGCGGCCCAGAAGTATCCGGTCTTGGTCTTTCTGGCACCCGGATCAAGGACCGGCGCGCGGGTCTCGTCCATGAAGAGCTTGGTGGACCGCTTCAGGTCGGCCATCAGCGCATCGAGGACGGGTCGGAGTTCGAAGGCGGCGCGGCCCACCCAATCGGCGAGGGTAGAGCGGTCGAGATCGACGCCTTGGCGGCTGTAGATCTGGGCCTGCCGGTAGAGCGGGAGATGGTCGGCATATTTGCTGACCAGAACATGGGCGACAGTCGCCTCGGTCGGCATGCCTCCCGGGATCAGCCGCGCAGGGGCAGCGGCCTGCACGACACCATCAGTGCAGGAGCGGCAGGCATACTTCGGACGGCGGGTCACGATGACACGGAACTGGGCTGGCACGATGTCGAGCCGTTCCGAGACGTCCTCGCCGATGCAATGCAGACAGCCGCCACAGGCGCAGGTCAGGCTGTCCGGCTCGATGATCTCGTCGATGCGCGGCAGGTGCTTCGGCAGCGACCCACGGTTGGCGGCACGCGGTTTGGCGGAGCGCTTGGCTGCCCGATCCTCGGCATCCTCTTCGGCATGGATCACTGCCATGGCCGTTTCGAGGTCTTCCAGCGCCAGTTCGAACTGGTCCGGATCGCTCTTCTCCGATTTCCGACCGAAGACCGCCTGTTTGAAGGCCGCGACCAGCTTCTCCAGCCGTTCGATCCGCTCGTCCTTGCGCCGGTCGCGCGCGTCCGCAGCGATCAGCATCGCCTTCAGCGCAGCAATTTCTTCAAGCAGATCAGCGGTCTTCGGCATGGCAGGTTTTTACCAAACCGCCATGGGCTGCGCCTCTGGAAAGAGCCGGCTGAGTCATCCTGCCGCAGCCTTGAACGGCTCATTCCACGGCTTCGGGGGCCTTCGCCTCGATGGCCCGAACCCGCCGCCAATCGAGCCCCGCAAACAGCGCCTCGAACTGCGCATGGTTCATCAGCATCAGCCCGTCCTTCACAGCGGGCCAGGTAAAGCTGTGCTCTTCCAGCCGCTTGTAGGCCATCACCAGGCCAGTGCCGTCCCAGTAGAGCAGCTTCAACCGGTCCGCCTTCCTGGCCCGGAACACAAAGACCGTTCCGGTGAAAGGGTCCTTGCGCAACTCGTTCTTCACCATCGCGGCAAGGCTGTCGTGGCCCTTGCGGAAGTCGATAGGCTTTGTCGCCACCATGATCCGCACCCGGTTCGACGGGAAGATCACGGGCAGGCCTGCAGAGCCATGACCAGTTCCGCGACCCGTGCCGCAGGCGTGGAAGCATCCAGTCGCACCGTCACAGGGCCAATGATCAGATCAATCGACGCAGTCGGGTCCGGCGTCTCGACCGACTGTGCCAGGGCCATGGGTGCTGCGAACTCCGCGCCCGCAATCTCGGGCACTACCAGCTTGCCATTCCGCGCCAGCGTCCGCCACGCAGACAGGTGGTTCGCCTTCAACGAATGGCGGCGAGCCACTTCGTTTACCGAGACACCCGCAACAAGCGTCTCCGCCACGATCCGACCCTTCGCCTCATCCGACCACCGCCGTTTGGCAACTGGAGCCGCCAAGAGCTCCACAAACCCAACGGCCTCCATATCGCGCTCCCGATGGACTCCCAATGAAACCTCCCGTGCAAATCTCCACACGAGGCCGCATCGCAGCTTACGGATTCAGCAGGAAGGTGGGGTCAAGACAGCGCTTACCGTTCGGCGAGGCGGCCCGTGCGTTCACCGGAACGCCGGAGTGCGAACAGGAACAGGAGCACTGTGAGCGCGATGGCGCCGTAGCGGAGAGCCGTCCGGGCCCACGGTTTGGTGGCGAACCCAGCGAGGAGCGCACCAATCATCGGCGGCCCACCTTCCAGTCGTCGATGCGGGCGTAGATCGTGACCGCTATGCCGCTGAGCGCGACGGCGATGAATACCCAGCGGAGCGTGTCGAGATACGGGACGAACGGCAGAATAGCGGATTGCGTCTCGGCCAGGACGCTCTGCGCAACCTCGACCCCGGCTGCGCCCAGCGTCGCCACACCAGCCGCCCCGCCACCCTTCATGGTGCGGCTCTGCGCCAAGACCTCGCGCGCGGGCGGCGTCTCCGCAGCGAAGGCAGTCGCCCGGACCGGGAACCGCTCGCCCCACTGCCGCGCGGGCCCGAGATCGACATGGATGAACCCCGAGCGCGGGTAGAAGCCGAAGCCGAGGAACCCGACCTCCCTTGCCGCCGCCTCGAAGGCCGCCGGGTCGTGGTTCGCCATGGCAATGTCGAACGCCGCACCGTCGAGGTGCTTGGAGCGGGTGGCGCCCCCGACGGCACGGTTGTGCTCTGGGCTCCGGTAGGCCGAGCGGACGATCAGCGGCTTGCCCAGCCGGTCGCGCAGCGCCTGCAGCTTGTCGAGCGCAGGCTCGTTGATCAGCAGCCTGCCGGTGCCTCGGCAGGCGATCTCGGCCGGGCTGAAATTCGGCCAGTGCCAGGTGCTCTCCGGTACATCACGCCAATAGCGGTGGAAGGTCGTGGTCATGGGGTCCTCCAGAAACGAAAAACCCGCCTCGAGGGCGGGTCATTGCGGGCTGATGAATGGGGATGGGGCGCGACTACGGGCTGCCGCCGAAGATCTTCAGCTTGATGGCGATGCCCGCCAGCAGCGCGAGCATGACGCCAGTGGTGATCATGCGGACGGCGGTCTGCATGGCGGTGCGGCGCACGAGCCGGATGCAGTCGACGAGGGAGCGCAGATCGCGGATGTCGAGCGCGGCCTCGTCGCCGTCGAGGCCGACATCGGCGAGCGCGCGCTTCGCGCCTTCCTCGGCCGCCCGGGTCAGGATCGCCTCGAACTCGGCGTCGGGCATGCGCACGAAGCCCTCGGATCGGGGTGGGTTCATCGGAGCCTCCTTTCGCCGCTCAGCCGATCTTGCAGCCCCAGAAGGACGTGTGATCGGCGGCGAAATAGCCGTCGGCGACGCGGAAATACCCCTGCAGCTCGACGGTATCGCCCGCAGTCAGCGGGACCATGGTCTGCAGCCAGATCGCGGTGGCGAGCGAGACATGGGTGGCGGAGATTTCGCCGAGGGAGCCGCGGATTTCGGTGGTGCCGTTCAGCACCAGCCGCCCGCGCATGCGGGCGGTGGCGCTGGCGTTCACCTTGTAGAGCAGCGTCGCGCCGAAGAGGTAGGTGCCGTCCACCGGCGCCACGAAGTGGTTGTTCGCGGCGTCGAACGCTCCCTGTTCGTTGTAGTCGGTGTTGTTGAGGCCGATCTTCGTCCAGGTCCCGACGCCAACATAGTTGTCGAAGTTGGTGTACGCCTTGAAGCGCGGCAGCTGGGGCTGGTCGACGATGCCGGTGGCGTTGTCGACGCTCAGCCCGTCGAAGAAGGTGCTGCCGTCGGCCGAGACCGCAAGCCGGAACCTGTCCGAGCCGAACAGCCCGACCAGCGCCTTGGTCACGAATCCGGTCTGCAGGGTCAGCCCGAGATCATCGCCCGCGGCCTCCTTGTTCATCGTGTAGAACAGATTGCCGGTCCCACCCTCGGCCACGGTCTTCGCCGTCCAGAGCGCGGCGTTCAGCTTGGCCGAGAACGGGTTCGACGCATCCGCGGTGGTCCCGAGTCCCAGCAGCGCGAGGTTCTGCAGCGCGGCCGGGGTGGTTCCGATCCAGCCCGCGCCGTCATAGACGAGCAGCAGGCCCTCGTCCTCCACCCACGCCCGCCAGCCCGTGCGCGGCGGCAGGCGGAACCAGGCGCCATCGGTCCAGAGCGCGACGTTCAGGTCCCAGCCCGCCCAGTCGCCCGTCGCGCCCGAGCCGACGATGTATCGGTCGCCGTCGGCAGGGCTCGCAGGGGCTGCTGCCAGGTCCCGATCGATAACAGAGAGCTGGACGAGCCCGTCGAGGATCCGCAGCGCCTCGTTGTGGGTAACGTGCTTCTGGGCCTGCGCCGCGAGGATGTAGGGCAGCAGAAGATGGGTCGTGGCGTCGGACATGGGATGGCTTTCAGAACGTGAGGGTGATGGTCTTGGGCGCGCCCCGCCCGACGAGGGCGGAGAGCTGGAAGATGCGGACGGTGAGGCTGTCGCCGGGACCGAGCGGCGCGCCCCAATCGGCGGTCTGGTGGGCGGCCGTGTAGACCGCGCTGGTGGTGGCGGTGCTCAGCACCCGCATCACGGTCACGCCATCAAGGATCTCGACCTCGTAGGCTTCCAGTTCCTCCGCCAGCGGCACCTCCAGCCCGCCCCAGCTGTCGGCGGAGAGCGCGCGGGATCGTCGCGTCCAGCGGATGGTCAGATCGCCGGGCGTACGCGGCGTGCGCCACGGCTGCTCGACATGGGCGATGGCGAACGGCCGCAGGCCGGCGCCCGCGGGCGTGAAGGCCTGCGCAACATAGGTCTCGTCGCTGACCGGGCGGCTCGCCGGGCCGATGCGCCAGTTCCATGGCAGCCCGAGATCGGCCTCGGCGATCGGCAGTGACGCGAGCGCGGTGTCCAGAACCACTATCCGCACGCCTGCGGGCGCCGGGTTGCCCATTGCGCCTTCGGTCCCACGCTGGCCGCGCAGGAGACGGGTCAGGCGATAGCGGCCGGGCGCCAGCAATTCGGCCGCGCCCGCCTGCACGATCTCCCAGACGCCGGGCGCGCTCTCGATGGCGAGCGCATTAGCGCCGCCGAACAGCGTCAGGTCGGTCACGCTCTCCAGCGTGCCGGTGAGCAGATCGACCACCAGCGCATTGCCGAGGTCGAAGCGCGACGTCGGCCCCGCGAAGAAGTCGGAGACCAGAGCCCCGATCCGGGCGCGGCCGCCGAACGTCGTCTGCAACTCGAAGCCATCGGTCGAGGGGCTGCGGAACACCGCCATCTCGCCGGGCCAGGGAACCGCGTGCGCCGCAATGAGGGGCCGATGCGCGGGCTGGTCCTCGGTCAGCTGCGGCAGATCCATCAGCACCGCATCCGGCGCGCCGAACACCACGGCGCGCGTCAGCGACGCCGCGCGGGGATCGCCGGGCGGCAGGTCGTAGGTCGCGCGGTCCTGGCGGACCGCCTCGATGCCGCGCGCCTCGGCGTCGGCGATGGAGA
>JADQCE010000003.1 GCA_016278265.1 Halothiobacillus sp.
ATCTTACGCCCTTCGTGTCGCCTGTCAACCCCTCTAAGAGGTCTTTTTGGCGACCCTCTCAGCGGCGTTTCCGTTGAGAGGAGCGAGGATTCTACGCTCGCTGCAGCGCCCGTCAAGTGTTTTTTCAATCATCTTTTCGGGGCTGTCTTTCGGGACGTTGGCGTGGCCTGTGCCCCGTAAGGAGGAGCGCATCTTACGCGCTTTGCCGGGGGCGTCAACCCCCTCCGACGATGATTTTTGCCAGGCGCCGCTTGCCCACCTGAATGATCGACTCACCCGCGGGCAGAATCATCGCGCGATCCTTCACCGGCTCGCCGCCAAGCTTCACCGCACCGGCCTTGATATGACGAAAACCCTCGGAGTTCGACTGGATCAGCCCCGCGCGGTTAAGCGCCTCGACGATCGCCACCCCTTCATCAAGGTGCACCTCGGGCATGTCGTCAGGCAGCTGCTTTTTCTGGAAACGGGCAATGAACGCATCGCGCGCCTTCTCCCCCACCCCCTTGCCATGGAAACGATCCACGAGCTCGACGGCGAGTTCGAACTTGATATCGCGCGGATTGCGCCCGCCACCCATCTCCTCGCGCAGGCGCGCGATCTCTTCAAGGGGGCGGAACGAGAGCAGCTCGAAGTAGCGCCACATCAGATCATCGGAAATCGACATCAGCTTGCCGAACTGCTCGTCGGCGGGTTCCTCGATACCGATGTAGTTGTTGAGCGACTTCGACATCTTGTTAACGCCGTCGAGCCCCTCGAGGATCGGCACGGTCATCACGACCTGTGGCTTCTGGCCGTACTGTTTCTGCAACTCCCTGCCGACCAGCAGGTTGAACTTCTGATCGGTGCCGCCCAACTCGACATCCGCCTCCAGTTCCACCGAGTCATAGCCCTGAACCAGGGGGTACAGGAATTCGTGGACGGCAATCGAGCGATTCTCCCGGTAACGTTTGGAAAAATCGTCGCGCTCCAGCATGCGTGCCACGGTGTAGCGACTGGCCAGCTGGATCAGATCGGCGGCGCTCTTCTGCCCCATCCACTCCGAATTGAAGACGATGCGCGTCTTTTCCGGATCGAGGATGCGGAAGATCTGGCGCTCGTAAGTGCGGGCGTTCTCGCGCACGGCTTCCGGCGTCAGGGTCGGCCGGGTGGCATTCTTGCCGGTGGGGTCGCCGATCATGCCGGTGAAATCCCCGATCAGGAAGATGACCTCATGCCCACGCTCCTGGAACTGGCGCAGCTTGTTGATCAGCACCGTGTGGCCCAGGTGGAGATCCGGTGCGGTGGGATCGAAACCAGCCTTGATCCGCAACGGCCGCCCTTCGGCCAGCCGCTCGACCAGTTCCTCGCGGACCAGCACCTCGTCGGTTCCCCGACACAACTCCGCCAGCATCTGCGCTTGCTCCTGAGACACGATTCACCCTTACAAGAATTACGTTGAATGGCTGCTGAAAGGCGGTTATGTTACCGGTTTTACTCCATATTTTTCTGCCAGGTTTTTATATCCATGCAACAACGCCCTCTATTCAAGCCCAAGCGCGGGCCATCTCGCCTGATACGGCGCACCCTGCTGCTTGGCCTTGGCGTGTTCGCGCTCGGCACCGTCGTCTGGCAAGTCCTGCCCGACGAGGGTCCACAAGGCGCCCCCACCACCGCCTCGACGCCAGATGACAGCAACGAAATCCCGCTGACACTCGAAGCCGTCGACTCCCCGAACCAGACAGCACGCGACACGGAATCGGAGTCGGTCTCGATCGACGCGCCGGCCACCGGCAACCAGTCATCGGCCTTTGCTCGGTCGGTCAGCCTGAGCAGCCGACCCAACTTCCACATTCCCGGTCAGAAGGAGGCCCTGCAGGCCATCGAGACGCCGGACGCCAATCGGGCCGCCGTCAGCAGCGCGGAGGACCTCGATCCGACCGAGCGTGCGTCACCGTCACTCGAGGAGACCACGATTACGGTCGATTCGGGGGACACCCTGTCGACCATCTTCGAGAAGGCCGGCCTCGGCTACAGCGACGTACTCAAGGTGCTCGACCTGGGCGACGAGGCCCGTCGCCTGGAACGCATTCGCCCGGGCGACAAGCTCGTGCTGATGATGGACGACGCCGAACGGTTCGCCGGACTGAAATACGACCTCAGCAGCGAGAGCGAGCTTTCCATCTTCCGCAGCGAGGGCGACCAGCTGGTGGCCGAGATCACCGACCTGCCCAGCGAGACCCGGCTGGTCTCGGCGGGCGGGACGATCAAGGGCTCGCTTTATCAGTCCGCGATCGCGACGGGCGTCCCCCCGGCGCAAATTATGCAATTGGCCGAGGTCTTCGGCTGGAAGGTGGATTTCCTGCGGGATGTCCGCGATGGCGACCAGTTCCGCCTGATCTACGAGGTGCGCGAACGCGAGGGCGAGCGCCTCGGGACCGGGCAGCTCGTGGCGGCCGAGTTTCTCAATCGGGGCGAGCGAGTCCAGGCCGTACGCTACACCTCGCCCAACGGCACGACCGGCTACTACGAGCCCGACGGCAGCAGCCTCGAGCGTGGCTTCCTGCGCTACCCGGTGGAGTTCTCCCGCATCAGCTCGAACTTCAACCCCAAGCGGCTGCATCCGATTCACAACACGGTCCGACCACATAACGGGGTCGACCTCGCCGCCCCGACCGGCACGCCGGTCAAGTCCGCCGCATCGGGTCGGGTAACCTTCGTCGGCTGGAAACACGGCTACGGCAAGGTGATCCAGGTGCGCCACGACGCCACACACGAAACCCTCTACGCCCACCTGTCCGGCTTCAAGGGCAACCTCAAGCGCGGCGCCAGCGTCGACAAGGGCACGACCATCGGCTTTGTAGGCATGACCGGCGGCGCCACGGGCCCCCATCTACACTACGAATTCAAGGTCCACGGCAAGGCACTCGATCCGCTCAAGGTCGATCTGCCGGAAGCGAATCCGATCGCCTCGGAGGACCGCAAGGATTTCATCGCCCGGACACGCGGTTCGCTCGAGGAACTGGCTCGTATCGAGATCGACGTCGAAGGCGAGCAGCCCGTTCACCTCGCCCGAAACGAGCGTGTCGCCCGCGAATCACGTGACGACTGACCCGAACCCCAAACACGCCGATGACAACGCCGAGTTGTTCATCGGGGCGATGACGGGCACCAGCATCGATGCGCTCGATCTGTGCCTCTGCGATTTCTCCACGTCGCAACCTCGTCTGATCGCCCACCACCAGCAGCCGCTCGACGCGACCCTGACCGCCCAGTTGAAACGACTGGCGCGCGGCATCAACAGTGAATCAATCTACGACTCACCGGCGATCGACGCCATCGACCTGTTAGGCATGGCCGATCGCCGACTTGCCGAAATCACGGCGGCGGGCGTCGCCCGGCTACTGGGACAGGCAGGCCTGTCGGCCAAGGCTGTCCGGGCAATCGGCTCGCATGGCCAGACGGTGCGTCATCGCCCGGATTGGCGGGAAGCCGCCTTCACCCTGCAATTGGGCGACCCCAGCCGCATCGCCGAGCTGACCGGCATTACCGTGGCCGCCGACTTCCGTCGACGGGACATGGCCGCCGGCGGGCAGGGCGCGCCGCTGGCACCACCGGCACATGCCGCCCTGTTCCCGCCCAGCCCCGAGGGGCGGATCGTGATCAACCTCGGTGGGATCGCCAATGCCTCGATCCTGCATCCCGGGCAGGAACCCATCGGCCTGGACACCGGCCCCGCCAATACCCTGATGGATGCCTGGCACAGCCGCCATCGGCAGGCCCCGTTCGACCGGGACGGCCAATGGGCGGCCAGCGGGACGGCACACCCCGTGCTGCTCGAGCACCTGCTGAACGAATCGTTCTTCGCCGCCCCCGCCCCGAAATCCACCGGACCGGAACACTTCAACCTCGGGTGGCTGGAGCGATTGGGCGGGAAGTGGATCGAGACGCTCCCGGCCGAGGACGTCCAGGCCACCCTGCTTGAACTGACGGTCGAGAGCATTGCCCGGGCGCTCTCGCGCTGGCAGACCGATCGACCGGGCATGCCAATCACGTTATGTGGCGGCGGGGCGTACAACGGAAGGCTGGTCAAGCGACTGGGCGAACGACTGGCCGCGCCGGTGGAAAGCAGCGCGGCACTCGGCTTGGCGCCGGAATGCGTCGAAGGGGCCGCGTTTGCGTGGCTGGCCCGCCAGCTGCTCAGCGGTCAGCCGGGCAATGCCCCCAGCGTGACGGGGGCGGCCGGTCCGCGGTTACTGGGCGGGATCTACCCGGCCTGAGTCGGCCAAGAATCGCCATTCTCAGACGAGATCGATCAGCGGGCGCCGATCGGGCGGTAGTCGCGCGGGCTTTCGCCGACGTACACCTGGGTGGGGCGATAGATGCGGTTATTCGCGATCTGCTCCTTCCAGTGCGCCAGCCAGCCGGCCGTGCGCGAGATGGCGAAGATCGGGGTGAACTGGTCGCGCGGGATGCCGAGCTCGGCGTAAAGCAGTCCGGAATAGAAATCGACATTCGGGTAGACGCCCTTGCCGGCCAGGTGCTCGGCCGCCTGGGTCTCGAGCTCGCGGGCGATCTCGTAGAGCGGCGAAAGCTGGCCGCCACGATGCTCGCGCAGCTGCTCGAGCAGGCCCTGCAGGATGTCGGCGCGCGGGTCCTTGACCTTGTACTCACGGTGACCAAAGCCCCAGATTACCTCCTTGTTGGCCAGCTTGCGCTCCAGCCAGGGCGCAACATTCTCCACCGAGCCGATCTCGTCGAGCATCGCCAGCACGCGCTGATTGGCCCCGCCGTGCAGCGGCCCCGCCAGCGTGCCGATGGCCGAGGCAACCACCAGGTTCGGCGGCGCGAGGGTCGAACCGCAAACCAGCGAGGCGAAGGTCGAGGCATTGAGCGTGTGCTCGGCGTGCAGGATCAGGCAGGCGTCCATGATGCGCGCCTCGATCGGGTCGGGCTCGCGCTCGGTCATCATGTACAGGAAGTTCTCCGCATAGGAGAGGTCGGCGCGCGGCGCGACCGGGTCGTCGCCCTTGCGGATGTGCTCCCACATGGCCACCAGCGTGGACATGCTCGACAGGATCTTGACGATCATCTGCTCGACGAACTCGCTATCGGCGTTCACGCCGTTGGCGGTCATGCGCTCCTGCCCCGGGTAGAACATGCCGAGACTGGCCACGCAGGTCTGCAGCGCTTCCATGGGGTGCCCGTCGATGGGCAGGAACTTCATGATGTCGCGCACGTTGTATTTCACGCGCCGGTTGCGACGCAGCTCGGCATCGAACTCCGCAAGCTCGAGCGCCGTGGGCAGATCACCGTGGATCAGCACCCACGCGGTTTCCTCGAACGTGCTCTGGCGCGCCAGATCCACGATGCGATAACCCCGGTAGGTCAGCAGCCCGGCCTGACCATCCAGATACGAAATGGCAGACTGCGCCGCCGGCACACCCTGCAAACCCGGTACGAAATCCATCGACAACGCCTTGTAATAACCCTGACAAACGCGAGGCGCGGGCAATGCCCGCGCCTTGACCCACTACTAACCAATCAGACCGAAAACGAGGAACCGCAGCCGCAGGTAGTCGCGGCGTTAGGGTTGCGGATCACGAACTGCGCGCCGGAGACATCTTCCTTGTAATCGATCTCGGCGCCCTCGAGGTACTGGATGCTCATCGGATCGACCAGCAAGGTCACCCCCGAGCGCTCCACCGCCGTGTCATCCGGCTGAACCTCTTCCTCGAACATGAATCCGTATTGGAAGCCGGAACAGCCACCGCCCGTGATGAACACGCGCAGCTTGAGCTCGGGGTTACCCTCTTCCTCGATCAGTGACTGGACCTTGTTCGCCGCGTTCTCGGTAAAGACCAGCGGCGTGGCCTCGGTAGCCGGCTCGGCCACCGGTGTGTCGGTTGCGTCAACCATCGCGTTCACCTCAATCGATTGCGCGTCTGCTCGGCAGAAAAACACCCTTGCCGAGCAGCAAACTCACAGTCTATCAGACCATTGGCGAATGCAGGCGAGCCGGCACTAGGGAACCTCTGCACGATTCGATAGCGCCTCTGGCTGGCGGGTTTGTTCGCAATCAAGGCGCCGTGCCGAAGGCGGGCTCATTGCCCGGCGAGGGGCGGCAACGCCGAGTGCGGGCAAACCCGCCAGCCCCTTCGGGCGAGCCGCCATCGAATCGTGCAGAGGTTCCCTACGGCGACAGCGCAACGAGGTCGAGCCCCGCCGATTCATCACAGCCCAGCATCAGGTTCATGTTCTGCACCGCCTGCCCGGCCGCCCCCTTGACCAGGTTGTCGATCACGCTGGAGACCACCAGCATTGGGCCGTCGAGCGGGCGGTGTACGGCCATGCGGCAGATATTGTTGCCGCGCACGCTGCGGGTTTCCGGGTGGCTGTTCGGTGGCATGACGTCGACGAATGGCTCCTGGGCGTAATAGCGCTCGTAGAGCCGCTGCACGTTGGCGCCCGGTTCGCCGTTCAACGGCAGGTACACGGTCGCTTCGATTCCTCGGACCATCGGCACCAGGTGGGGCACGAACGTCAGGCCGATCTCGCGCTCAGCGATGGTGGTCAACGTCTGGCGAATCTCCGGCTGGTGGCGGTGACCGGCGGCGGCGTAGGTCCGCACGCTCTCGCCCGCCTCGGCCATCAGCGTGTGAACGGCGGCCGAGCGACCGGCGCCGCTGGCGCCCGACTTGGTGTCCGCGACGATCTGGCCGTGATCGATCCAGTCCAGCCCCATCAGCGGCAGCACGGCGAGGGTCGTCGCGGTGACGTGGCAACCGGGGTTGGCGACCAGCTGCGCACCGCGTATCTCGTCGCGGTAGAGTTCGGGGAGCCCGTAGACGGCCTGGTCGACCCATTCCGGCGAGGCGTGCGTCATGCCGTACCACTGCGACCACACATCGAGGTCCTTGATGCGGTAGTCGGCGGCGAGATCGACCACCCGCACACCTTGCTCGAGCAACGCCGGCGCCTCCTGCATCGCGATGCCGTTGGGCGTAGCGAAGAACACGAGATCGCAACCAGCCAGATCGGCCTCACCCGGCGCGCTGAAAACCAGGTCGGTGTGCCCGCGCAGACTGGGGTAAAGATCATCCACACGGCGACCGGCCTCGCCGCGCGACGTCATTGCCACCACCTCGACCTCGGGGTGGTGGGCCAGTAGGCGCATCAGCTCGACGCCGGTATACCCGGTGCCTCCGACGATTCCGATCTTCTTCATGTCTTCGCTCGACTCCTCGTGCTTGGCTACGTCCGATCCGGCCCCGCCCATCGGGCAACGGGCGTTCGAATCGGGTCGGCAATCGTGGCATATTAGCAGCCACTACGCGGCGGACCATCCGCTCGTCCGACCGACCACCGACTTCATCTTCCCTCGGGAGGCCCGGCCCGTGACCGCTTTGCTCGCCCGCATCCAGGACTGGTTCGGCCGCCCGCTGAACCGATTCATCGAGCGTCTGCGGCTTCGCCTGGCACAGCCGGACGCCCTATTGCAGGTCACCCTGCTGGGCCTGATCGCCGGGCTGCTCGCCGCCCTGCTGGTGGTCGCCTTCCGCCTGGCGCTCGAGGGACTCCAGGTCTACGGCCTGGGGCTGCCGGGCGCGGAGCGCTACGAATCCCTGCCCGCCGAATGGCGGCTGCTGCTGCCGATCCTCGGCGCACTGGTCCTCGGCCTTGCCTTCCACCTGCTGCCGTTCGGCATGCGCAACGTCGGCGTCGGCCACGTCATCATCCGGTTTCACCGCTTCGGTGCCGACATGCCGTGGCAGAATGCCGTGGTGCAGTTCGTCGCCGGCGTATGGGGCCTGCTGATCGGTCTGACCGGCGGGCGCGAAGGCCCCGGCATTCATCTGGGTGCCTTCTCCGGCAGCCTGCTGGGGCACAGCCTCGGCCTGCCGAACAACAGCGTGCGCACCCTGTCCGGCTGCGGGGTGGCCGCGGCCATCTCCGCGGCCTTCAACACGCCGTTGGCCGGCGTGATCTTCGCCCTCGAGGTGGTGATCAAGCAGTACACGCTGGCGAGCTTCCTGCCGGTCATCCTCGCCTCCTCGATGGGTGCGCTGCTGGCCACGACCGTCTTCGGGCCGGAAACCCTGTTCACCATCGAGATTCACCACCAGATGTCGTTCTGGGAGGTGCCCACGCTGCTGGCGCTGGGACTGACCATCGGCGCGATGGCCGCCGGCTACATCCAGATCGTCGAGGGCACCATCGCCCGCAGCTGGAACTGGCCGGTCTGGGCGCGCTTTACCGCCGCCGGGGTGGCCACCGGCATCATCGGCTTCTGGGTGCCGGAAATCCTCGGCATCGGCCACGACACCACGGACCTGGTCGCCGCCGCCGAGCTGACCCTGGGCGCCCTGCTGATCATCGCCGTGGCCAAGTGGTTGCTAGCCAGTGTCACCGTGGGGCTGGGGCTGCCCATCGGCACCATCGCCCCGGTGCTGATGATCGGCGCGGTGGTCGGCGGCACGCTTGGCAGCCTGCTCTATCGGCTCGACCAGATCCCGCTCAACGACGTCGCCTTCTACACGGTGCTGGGCATGGGGGCGATGATGGGCGCCACGCTGCAGGCGCCACTGGCCGCACTGGCGGCGGTACTGGAGCTGACCAGTGACACCGGCGCCATCCTGCCCGCCATGATTACCATCGTCGTCTCGGGGCTGGTCAGCCGCATGGTGTTCGGCAAGTCCGGCCTCTACGACGCGATCCTGCGCGCCAACGACCAGCAGATGCCGGGGCCGTCGTTGTGGTTCAACGGCGACAACATCGGCGTGTCGAGCATCATCGAGCGCCGTGTCGCCGAGGTGAGCTGCCCCTGCAACCTCGCCCGCTTCGAGCAGGCGCTCGAGGAGAAACCGGCCTGGCTGGTCATCCGCGACGAGAACCGCCAGGCCATGGGCGTGATCCGCTATGCCCCGGCCCGGGCAGCGTTCGATCAGATCTTCAACCAGGCACTGTTCGACGCCCAGACCCGTGCCGAGCAGGCCGCACGGGAGGCCGACGCCGAGGCGCAAGCCGGCCAGGCATCGGCGGAAGGCCAGCAGGGCACGGCAGACGAGGCCGCCCACACCCCCGCGAGCACGGCCGAGGGCGGCACCGAGACCCCCGACACGGCGGAGACTGACAGCGCAGAGACCGGCACAGGCATCGACATGGAAGCCCTGGCCAACCAGGTGCGCGAGGAAGTCCGTTTCGACCCGGCGGAGATCAGCGGTTTCTACCAAGCCGCCGACGTCGAGGTCGGCTATACCCTGACCCAGGCGCAACGAGTGATGCGCGAGGAAGACGTCGGCGTGCTGGTCGCGCGACGCATGCTCGGCTCGCCACAGGCCCGCACCCTGGGCGTGATGACCGCCGCCATGCTGGAACAGGCGATCGTCGAACGTTGACGCCGGCGGGTGTCCCGCGGAAACTTCGCTTTCTGGCGCCGGTCCATTTTGCTTGCCACACCCCGGTCGCTTTTACCCAAGGACGCGTTGATCCAACAGGAATGCCGTTCCGGCGTGCCGGGCGGCATTCCTATTCGACCTGAGCTTCCCAATGAGGGTTCGACATGACGCGACGTAACGATATTCACCGCCGGGCGGATTCTGCTGCGGATCCGCACCACGACAGCTCACGCCGCCGCTTGCTGCTGGGCGGCACGGGGGCGCTGCTCACCCTGGGGCTGGGCGGCTGCCTGTCCGACAGCGGTCTGTCGCTCGAGGGCGTGACCGTGCAGGACCGCGACGGCAAGCCGGTGGAGCTGGCGTCGATCAAGGGCAAGCCCACCCTGATCACCTTCTGGGCGACCACCTGCCCCGGCTGCGTCAAGGAAATCCCCCACATCCAGGAATTGCACGACAAGTACGCCGAGCGCGGCGTGAACGTCGTAGGACTGGCGATGAGCTACGACCCGCTCGACCAGATCAACAAGATGGTCGATGAGCGCAACATGACCTACACCATCTGGCAGGACAAGGACGGCCGCGGCGCCGAAGCCTTCGGGCCGGTGCGCGTCACCCCGACGACCTTCATCCTCGATGCCCAGGCCCGCATCGAATTCCAGAAGATCGGCGCGTTCGACGTCGACCGGGTCGAGCGCACCCTCGACCGACTGCTCGAGTCGGCCTGAGGCTCCTCGACCGACGCACCCCGACGCCCCGCGAGCCGGGGCGTTTTTCGTTACACTGACCGCCTTTGCGCGCGCCACGCACACATCAGGGAGCCCGTTTCCAGGTCATGAACATCACCATCAAGACCCCCGAGGAAATCGAGAAGATCCGCATCGCCAGCCAACTGGCCGCCGAGATATTGGTGCTCCTGCGCGAGCACGTGAAGGCCGGCGTCACCACCGGCGAGCTCAACGAGATCGCCCACCGTCACATCACCGAGGTGCAGGGCGGCACGCCGGCGACGCTCGGCTACCACGGCTTCCCCGCCTCGATCTGCACCTCGCTCAACCACCAGGTCTGCCACGGCATTCCCGGCGACAAGACCCTGCGCGAGGGAGACATCCTCAATATCGACGTGACCGTGATCAAGGACGGCTGGTACGGCGACACCTCGGCGATGTACACCGTCGGCAAACCCTCGGTGCGCGCACAGCGGCTGATCGACGTCACCCATGAGGCGATGATGAAGGGCATCGAGACGGTCCGCCCCGACGCGACCCTCGGCGACATCGGCCATGCCATCCAGACCCATGCGGAGGCCAGCGGGTTTTCCGTGGTGCGCGAGTACTGCGGCCATGGCATCGGGCGCAACTTCCACGAAGACCCGCAGGTGGTCCACTACGGCAACCCGGGGGAAGGCGTGCGCCTAAAGGAAGGCATGGTCTTCACCATCGAGCCGATGATCAACGCCGGCAAGAAGGAGATCAAACTGCTGGGCGACGGCTGGACGGTGGTCACCAAGGACCACTCGCTGTCGGCGCAGTGGGAGCACACGATCGCCGTGACCGCAGACGGATTCGACATCCTCAGCCTGCCGCCCGCCTGATCGCATGCAAACGACAGGGCAACCCCACCCCGACGGCCGATTCGGCGACCAGACCACCTTCCCGGCCGACCGGCCGCTGGCCCGCCAGCTCGAGACACTGAACGACCACTGGAACGAGGCGCTGACCGACGAGGCCAGCGCGCGCGGCTTCATCCAGGAGGTCACTGCCCGCGTCGACAGCGCCCTGCGGGCGCTGTGGCAGGACAGGCTCGTCGACACGCCCTGCGCCCTGGTCGCGGTCGGCGGCTACGGCCGTGGCGAGATGTTCATCCACTCGGACATCGACATCATGGTACTCACCGCCGACCACGCCCATGACGAGGCGGTACAGGCGTTTCTCTACACCCTCTGGGATACCGGCCTGTCGATTGGCTACGCCGTGCGCAGCGTCGAGGAATGCCTCGAGGCGGCCACCGACCCGACCGTCTACACCAGCCTGATCGAGATGCGCCTGATCGCCGGCGACGAGAGCCTGCTGACACGACTGGACACCGCCATTCGCGACGACACGGCCTTCGACCCGGCCTGGTTCTTCGCCGCCAAGCTCGACGAGCAGCAGGCGCGCTACGAATCGCACGACAATGTCGGCACCAAGATCGAGCCGCACATCAAGGAAGGCCCGGGCGGCCTGCGTGACCTGCACACCATCCGCTGGCTGGCCAACCGCATCGACGGGGCCCCCAGTCTCGCGGCGATGCACCGCGGCGAGCTGCTGCGCGATGACGAGTATCGGGCGCTCGAGCATGCCGAATCCCTGCTGTTTCGCATCCGCATCGGTCTGCACGGCTTGGCCGAGCGGGCCGAAGAGCGCCTGCTGCTGATGCACCAGAAAACGCTGGCCGGCGCGTTCGGCTACGAAGGGCTTCAGGACGGCAACCTCGCGGTCGAGCGCTTCATGCAGCACTTCTTCCGCGCCACCATCGAGGTCGAACGCCTCAACCAGCTCCTGATCCAGCGGTGGCGCGAACGCCTGCACCCCGAGATCCTCGAGCCGATCCAGCGGCTCAACCCGCGCTTCGTTCGCCGCGGCCGGCTGATCGAGACCCGCGACGCGCAGATCTTCATGCGCTCGCCCACCGCCATCCTCGAGTTATTCCTGCTGCTTGCCGAGCACCGCGAGCTGGAGGGCATGACGGCCGCCACCGCCCGACAGCTGCGCGCCAACCTGTCGGTGATCGATGCCGGCTTTCGCGCCAATCGCCACGCGCAGCAGCTTTTCATGCGCCTGTTGCGCGCCGAGCGCGGCGTCTACCTCGCCCTGCGCAATATGAACCTCACCGGCGTGCTCGCCGCCTACATCCCCAGCTTCGCGCCGATCGTCGGGCTGATGCAGTTCGACCTGTTCCACGCCTACACGGTCGACACCCACACCCTGCTGGTAATGCGCAACCTGCGCCGCCCCGCGCTGCCCGAATACCGCGACGAAAACCCAATCGCCTCGGACGCCTTCCAGCGCATCCCGCGCCCGGAGGTGCTGTACCTGGCTGGCCTGTTCCATGACATTGCCAAGGGCCGCGGCGGTGATCACGCCGAGCTGGGCGCTTTCGACGCCCGGGATTTCGCCCGAGCCCATGGCCTGCCACGCGAGGACGTCGACCTGGTCGGCTGGCTGGTCGAACAGCACCTGCTGCTTTCGTTCACCGCCCAGCGCCAGGACATCGAGGACCCGGAGGTCATCCGCCGTTTCGCCGAACAGGTCGGCAGCGCCGAACAGCTCGACTACCTCTACCTGCTGACGGTGGCCGATATCCGCGCCACCAATCCGCAGTTGTGGAATTCGTGGCGCGACACCCTGCTGCGGCGCCTGTTCGAGCTCACCCACCAGCATTTTGCCGAGGGGGTGCGCTCGTCGGCACAGATCGTGCGCGAAACGCGACGCGACGCCAATCGCCAGGGCTCCAGCGAGGGCATGGATGCCGCCAAGCTGGCTTCTTGGCTCTCGGGCATGCCGGAGGAGTACTTCCTGCGCAACGAGATCGGCAACATCCTGCGCCACTCAAGGGTCGCGATCGATGCCGACCTGCCCGCCCTGACCATCAACGATGACCCGCAGCACCAGGCCACCCAGATCCTGATCCTGGCCCAGAACCACCCGGCCCTGTTCGCCCACGTGGTTGCCGGCATCGACCGGGAGGGACTGAACGTCCAGTCGGCCAACATCACCGTGATCCCGCGCCCCCTGGTGGTCGAAAGCGGACTCAACGCCATCGACAGTGACGGCAACCGCGAGCCCTTGCCCGAGTCCGAGCTGATCCTGCTGGAATTCTTCGTGCTCGACCGGCAAGGTCACGCCGTCAGTGACCCCGGCGCGATCGAGGCGCTGCACGAGCGGCTCGAGGGGGTAGTCCATCGTCCGGACCGTGCCCTGTCGATCACCCGACGGCGCACCCCCGCCCAACTCTCCAGCCTAGACGTGGATACCGAGGTGGAATTCATTGCCGACGTCGCCCGGGCGCGCACCATGATCCAGGTCCTGACCAAGGACCGGCCGGGCCTGCTGGCGGATCTCTCCGATACCCTGTGGCGCATGGGTGCCATCCTGCTGCATGCGCGCATCGCCACCCTGGGCGAACGCGCCGAGGACGCCTTTTTCGTCGTCGACCAGTACGGCCATCCGATCAACGACCGCGAGCATCAGCAGGCGATTGCCGAGGCCCTGATCCACGCGGCCAAGGGTCGCGCGGGAGACAAATGACTTGAGCCCGATCGACCACAACCTGCCCGCCAACCAGCCGCCGGGTGACTGGGCGCTGATCGATGAGCGCCGCGATTTCCTGGTGGTGACCAAGCCCGAACGGATGCTGTCGGTGCCCGGCATCGGCCCGGACAAGCAGGATTGCCTGATCACGCGGGTGCAGACCGAATTCCCCGAGGCGCGCATCGTCCACCGCCTCGACTGGGACACCTCGGGCCTGCTGGTGCTGGCGCGCAATGCCCGCGCCCACTCCTTCCTCTCCAAGGCCTTCGCCGCACGCGACGTGGACAAGACCTACGAGGCACTGATCGACGCCCCGTTGGAGCCGGCCAAGGGGCTGATCGACCTGCCGATCGGTAAGGACCACGAGCGCCGGCCGCGCTATCGCATCGACCCGGAGAGCGGGCGGCCGTCGCAGACGCGTTACCGCGTGGCAGAAACGGTCGACGACGGTATTCGCGTGATCCTCGAGCCGATCACCGGCCGCTCGCACCAGCTGCGCGTCCACCTATTGGCCCAGGGGCGCCCCATCCAGGGCGATTCGCTCTATCATCCCGAGGCCGACCGTCACGAGCGACTGATGCTGCACGCCGCCCGGCTGGCCTTCCCCGACCCGGAACACCCGGACGCCCCCAAGGTCACCTACGAAATGGCCGCGCCGTTCTAACAGGACGAGGATTCAGTCGTTGCCGACCAGTTCGACGGCATTGCCGTCCGGATCACGCAAGAAGAGCGCATCACGCCCCGAGCGCGATCGGGTAAAGGGGATGTCGCGCTGGCCAAGTCGATCGGCGAACGGGGCGGTTTTGTTCACCCGCAGCGCGACATGCCGGTCGCGCCCGCCGTGCTCGGGCCGCCCGTCGCGCGGATCGGGATTGGTCAGCTCGAGCAGGTGCAGCGCCTGGCCGGCGCCCAACGACAGCCACGCCCCCGGAAAGCCGAGATCGGGGCGCGCCAATTCCACAAGCCCCAACACTTCGACATAAAAATCACGCGCCTGCCGGGCATCGCTGACCAGCAGACTCACGTGGTCGACCCCATGGACCTCAGGCTGCAGCACATCAGGTCGGTTGTCGGCATCAGGCATCACTGGCTCCCGTTTCGGTTCTCGCCACCACTCGCAGCGACTGGATCGGGCACCTATAATGCCCGGTCGCATCCCGCGCCGTCACCACCCAGACTCGATGACCCCGGCATGAATCCCAATCTCGACCGACTGCATCCCTACCCCTTCGAGAAGCTCGCCGAGCTCAAGGCCGGCGCCGAGCCGCCCGCCGATCGGAAGCACATTCCGCTGTCGATCGGCGAACCGCGCCATGCCCCGCCGGCAATCGTGCTCGACACCCTGCGCGAGGCCCTGCCGGAGATCGCCCGCTACCCGGCGACCAAGGGCGAGCCGGCCCTGCGCGAGGCGATGGCGGGCTGGCTGAGTCGCCGCTTCGATCTGGCCGATGGCCTGCTTGACCCGGAGGCGAACGTGCTGCCGGTCGCCGGCACCCGCGAGGCGCTGTTCGCCATCGCCCAGGCCGTGGTCAATCACGATACCGGCGACGAACCGCCGGTGGTGCTGATGCCCAATCCCTTCTACCAGATCTACGAGGGGGCGGCCCTGCTGGCCGGGGCCGAGCCCTACTACTACCCGACGCTGGCGGAAAACGGCTTCCTGCCGGACTTCGAGGCCATCCCCGAGCCAATCTGGGAGCGCGCGCAACTGCTCTACGTCTGCTCGCCTGGCAATCCCAGCGGTGCGGTGATCGATGCCGAGCGCTACCGCAACCTGCTCACGAAGGCCCGTCACCACAGCGTGATCATCGCGGCCGACGAGTGCTATTCCGAGATCTACTTTGACGAGGCGCAACCGCCGGTCGGACTGCTGGAAGTGGCCAACAAGGTCGGTGGCGAGTCGCCGTTCGAGAACGTGATTGTCTTTCACAGCCTGTCCAAGCGCTCCAACCTGCCGGGCCTGCGCTCGGGGCTGGTCGCCGGCGACGCGGCCATCTTGACGCGTTTTCTGCGCTATCGCACCTACCAGGGCTGCGCCCTGCCGCTGCCGACACAACTCGCATCGATCACCGCCTGGAATGACGAGGAGCACGTGCGTACAAACCGCGCGTTCTACCGCGAGAAGTTCGATGCCGTGCTCGAGATCCTCGAGCCGGTCGTCGACATCAACGTGCGTCGCCCCGATGCCGGGTTCTACCTCTGGGCCGGGGTGAAAGGCGACGAGCGCGACTTCGCCCGCCGCCTGTTCGCCGAGCAGAACGTCACCGTGCTGCCGGGGCGGTTCCTCTCGCGCGAGACGAACGGCGTGAATCCCGGGGCGGGGTTCGTGCGGATGGCGTTGGTGGCCGAGCTCGACGACTGCGTCGAGGCGGCGAAGCGGATTCGGGCGATGCTTTCCTGACGACTGCCTGCTCATTTCGGGCGAGGATGGGTTTTCGCACGCCTGTTGCCCGAAGTGGCTTTTTGCTGCCCTCAGTGCCGGGCGCGCGAGCCCCTTTTCTTGCTTGCCCAAGAAAAGGGGCGAAAAGAAAGGCACCCCGGCCTCCTGGCCCTTCGGGCCTTCGAGTCCGGACTTCGCGTCCGCACTCGAAGCCTCGCGACAGGCGGCTGGCTTCGGGGTCGGCTCAACGTGACTTCCTGTCACGCCGAGCCTCGGAGCGACGTCCATGTCGCTCCGACCCCGACCCACCCACCTGTCGCGAGGCAGGACGCAAGGGGATATGGTTCCCAGCCATCAGGTGGCATGACTCAGATCCTCAAGGTAACCGGGAAGTCCAGAGATTACGCTCAAAGCAGGATCGGAGGGTCGGAGTCCCCTTGTGCCTTGCCTCGCGGACGATGGATTGCAGGGTCGGGCTCGCATGGACGCGAGCCCGAGGTTCGCCGCGACAGGAGGTCGCGTCGAACCGACCCGTCCGCAATCTCTCGGTCGCGAGGCTGATCGTCGCGGATGCAATCCGCGACGATCAGGCCCGAAGGGCCGAGGCACCGGGGTGTCCTTCTTTTCGTCGGTTTTCTTGGACAAGCAAGAAAACCGACTCGCGCGCCCGGCACCCGGGCCGGCCAGGGCCCGTCCGCAAAACCGGCGTGCGAAACCTCTCCGATTGCACAACGAACACCCCGCCCGCGCGACCTCAACTCCATCAACCATCTGTTGTTACAATAACCGCAACCAACGCTTCGCATTCACGCGGCCGGCCATTACAAGCCGGCCGCTCGTTTTTCCAAATCATTTCAGGAGCATCCGATGGACATCAACTCCATTCGCGACACCATCGAATCGGCCTTCGAGCGCCGCGCCGAGATCAATCCGTCCAACGCCCCCGCCGACGTGGTGGAGGCAGTCGAAACCGCGCTCGCCGGTCTGGACGACGGTTCGCTGCGCGTGGCCGAGCGACGTGGCGTGGGTGACTGGCAGGTCAACGAATGGCTGAAAAAGGCCGTGCTGCTGTCGTTCCGCCTGCGCAACAACGAGGTGGTCTCCGGCGGCGACGTGAACTACTTCGACAAGGTGCCAACCAAGTTCGCCGACTGGGACCAGGCGCGCTTCGAGCAAGCCGGCATGCGTGTTGTGCCGAACGCCGTCGCCCGCCGCGGCAGCTTCATCGCCAAGAACACCGTATTGATGCCGTCCTACGTCAACATCGGCGCCTACGTCGACGAGGGCACCATGGTCGACACCTGGGCGACCGTCGGCTCCTGCGCCCAGATCGGCAAGAACGTTCACCTCTCCGGCGGCGTCGGCATCGGTGGCGTGCTCGAACCGCTGCAGGCCGCCCCGACCATCATCGAGGACAACTGCTTCATCGGCGCGCGTTCCGAGGTGGTCGAGGGCGTGATCGTCGAGGAAGGCTCGGTGATCTCGATGGGCGTCTACATCGGCCAGTCGACCAAGATCTACGACCGCGAGACCGGCGAGATCCACTTCGGCCGCGTACCGGCCGGCTCGGTGGTCGTCTCCGGCAACCTGCCGTCCAAGGACGGCAAGTACAGCCTGTACTGCGCGGTGATCGTCAAGAAGGTCGACGAGAAGACCCGCTCCAAGGTCGGCATCAACGAGCTGCTGCGCGACGTCTAAGCATGCCGTGCCGTTGGGCGCGTCCAACGGCATCACGATACATACGAAGAGGCCCGCAGGGAGAGTAAAGAATCCCTGCGGGCCTTTTGACGTCTGGTGATCAGCCTTGGCGTCGCCCTACGCCGTGGGTGACGAAACCCGGCCCCTGATGGCCGGGCCCCTCGTCGAGCAGGGCCTTGCCCTCGGCGAGAATCAGCCACTCCAGTCCGGGCAGATCTTGCGAGAGGTCGCTGGCACGCACCAGCATGTCGGCCCGCTTGGGCCCGCCGCTCTGGTAGGCGAGCTGGCGCGGGTGGAACAGCTCGATGATCAGCAAGCCACCGGGGCGCAGGGCGGCCGCGGCACGCCGGTAGACCTCGCGCCGCGCCGGCGGCTCGAAATGCAGGTAGATCAGGACGACGGCATCGAAACCGTCTTCCTCCCAGTTCCACTCGGTCAGATCGGCACAGTGGACCGCCACGCTGACATCTCGCTCGTCGGCCAGTTGCCGGGCCTTCTCGCAGCCCACAGCGGAGTAATCGATACTGGTAACGTCGAAGCCCTGCTCGGCCAGCCAGACGCCGTTGCGGCCCTCGCCATCACCCAGAACCAGCACGCGGCCGCCCGGCGGTAGGCGAAAGGTCTGGCTCAACAGAAATTCATTCGGGTGCGCCCCGTAGAGAAAATCGACCTGACCGTACTTTTCGTTCCAGAACTCGGACATCGGCTGGCTCGCGCCCTTTGTGGCAATTCGGGTCAGTCTACCCCATCCCGATCGGGGGACACGGTAGCTACCGTCGGTGTCTGCCGAACCGTCTGTCGAAGCGAAAAGAGCACACGGAAACAGCTTCCCTCGCCCGGCGTGCTGTCGATCTCGAGCCGGGCCCCGTGACGCAACGCCACATGTTTGACGATCGCCAGCCCCAGACCGGTGCCGCCCCGCGAACGTGACCGCCCCACATCGATGCGATAGAACCGCTCGGTGAGCCGGGGAATGTGTCGCGCCTCGATGCCGATACCCGAGTCGCACACCGAGAACACGGCCCGGCCCCGTTCGTCGCGCGCCCAGCGCACCTCGACACGCCCACCGGCGGGGGTGTACTTGACCGCGTTGAAGACCAGGTTGGAAAACGCCGACTGCAATTCGCGGGGCACACCCCGCAGCGTCAGATTGGCATCGAGGTCGGCCCGAATATCGTGGCCCTCTTCGCCCGATACCAGGCGCGCGTCGTTGAGGATGGGCTCGAGCAGGCGGGCCACGTCGATGGTTTCGAACAGCTCGGAGTCGGGCTGCGAGGTCTCCAGCCGAGACAGGAGCAACAGGTCCTCGACGATCCGCCGCATCCGATCGGCCTGCTGGTGCATGTTCGACAGGATGCGATGCATCTGCGGGTCATGGCCATCCTCGGTATCCAGCAGGGTTTCGACATAGCCGGCCAGCACGGTCAGCGGGGTGCGCAACTCATGCGAGACATTGGCGACGAAGTCCTGGCGCACGCCCTGCAACCGGTGCAGCGCGGTGACGTCACGCCCTATCAGCAGATAGCGATCCGAGCCGTACGGCTCGATTCGCAGACTCAGTGCGCGGCTATCGTCCCCCGGCGCACTGATCTCAAGCGGCGGGCGTTCGATGCCATTGGCCAGCCAGTCGGTGAAGGCGGGGGCCCGCCAGAGGTTGTCCAGACGCAGACCGATATCCATGCGGCTCAACCCCAGCATCTCGATGCCCGCAAGGTTCAGCCATTCGATCTCCCGGTCCTCGTTCAACACGACCATGGCATCGGGCACCGACATGGCCGAGTGGTGATAACGTTTGAGCAAACGAATCAGCCGGCGCTGGCGACGATACCCTGCCCGCCTTAGTCGACGCTGACGGGCCTGAACCAGGCCGGGCACACCCCAGACCTCGCGGTGCCGCCAGGCAAGCGGCAGGCTCCGGGCGAGATAGGCCACGCGCAGCAGCAGACTGGCCGCATAGACGCCCAGTCCCAGGGTTATGGCCCAGCCCCAGTGACCCTGCCAGGCAAGCGCCTCACCCATCACACCAACCAGCACCACCAATACACCGGCGGCCGCCAGCAGCGCGATTTCCTGCTGCCAGGCTTTCAGTCGCGCCTGGGCCCGTCGCGCCCGGCGGGCTCGAGCACGCCGCTCGGCCTGATCCCCCTCGCCGGGACGGGTGGCCAGCGGCACTCTGGGATCAGACTGATTCATCGACACCTCGTCTGTGTAAACGCGCGTGTCCTCACTGCGCCGATAGACGGTAACCCACGCCACGCACGGTCTGGATCAGACCATCATAACCACTGGGTGCCAGCACCTTGCGCAGGCGCAGGATGTGCACGTCGACCGTCCGCTCCTCGACGTAGGCGTTCTGTCCCCAAACGCGATCCAGCAATTGCGTGCGGGTGAATACCCGGTCCGGGTGTTTCATGAAAAAGGCGAGCAAGCGAAACTCGGTCGGCCCGATGTCGACCGACTCGTCGGCCGCCGTCACCCGGTAGCTCTCCTGGTCGAGTTTCAGCCCGGCGACGTCGAGCACGGGACTCTCGGTCTCCGGGGACACGCGGCGCAACACGGCCTTGATCCGGGCCATCAGCTCGCGCGGCGAAAACGGCTTGGTCACGTAGTCGTCGGCCCCGGCCTCCAGTCCGCTGACCTTGTCCTCTTCCTCGCCGCGCGCGGTGAGCATGACGATCGGCACATCGCGGGTCAGCTCGTCGCGCTTGATGCGGCGGGCAAACTCGATGCCGCTGGCGCCCGGCAGCATCCAGTCGAGCAGGATCAGGTCGGGCTGCTTTTCCGCCAGCCGCTCGAAGGCCTCCTGTACATCGGCCGCCTCGACCAGATCGTAGCCGGCCCGCCCCAGGGCAAAGGCCACCATCTCGCGAATGGGCTTTTCGTCCTCGACAATCAGTATCGTCTTTTGCATTCGGTCATCCCGGCCAGAGCCGGTCCTCGCAACAGTCGGTGTGAGAGGGCGCCGGGGAACCGAGTGGAACCCCGACTTCTGCCGGCATTAAACGCCGCCGCGATGACAGCAGCATGACAAGATGACAACGTGACGGGAAGCGATAACAGGGTCCACGACATGCCGATCCATCGTGGGCGTAGCGGACAGCAGCACAATTCGCCACCGGTAAATTGCTAGACTCCCGTCCTCGACTACCCGACACACGGTGCCTTAATGAGCAAAGCCGACCCTGACATCGTCGCCCTGGACGTGGCTCGTGCGCTGTCCGAAGACATCGGCAGCGGCGACGTCTCCGCGCAGCTGATCCCGGCAGACGAAACCGCGCATGCCCGGATCATCAGCCGCGAGCCCGCCATTCTCTCCGGGCTCGACTGGGCGGATGCGGCCTTCCGGCGCGTCTCGCCGGCCGTCCGGATCGACTGGGTGGCCGCCGACGGCGACCCCCTGTCCCCGGAACAAGCCCTCTGCCTGCTCAGCGGTCCGGCGCGCGCCCTGCTCACGGCCGAACGGGTTGCGCTGAACTTCCTGCAAACGCTCAGCGCAACGGCCACGGTCACCCGCCGATTCGTCGAGGCCGTCGAGGGCACCGACGCGCAGATCCTGGACACCCGCAAGACCTTGCCCGGTCTGCGTTACGCGCAGAAAAAGGCCGTGACCGATGGCGGCGGCGCGAACCATCGCATGGGTCTGTACGACATGGTGATGATCAAGGAGAACCACATCCGGGCGGCGGGATCGATAACGGAGGCCGTGCGCGCCGCCGGGGTGGTAGCGCGCGACCTGCCGCTGGAAGTCGAGGTGGAAAACCTCGAGCAGTTGGACGAGGCGCTGAGCGCCGGGGTCAAGCGGGTGCTGCTGGACAACTTTGCCCTGGACCAGCTGCGCGAGGCCGTCCGAGTCACCGCCGGCCGGGCCAAGCTGGAATCCTCCGGCAACGTCTCGCTCGAGACCGTGCGCGACGTGGCCGAAACCGGGGTCGACTACATTTCCATTGGCGCGCTGACCAAGCACATCGAGGCCATCGACCTGTCGATGCGGTTCATCGACTGATCACGCCCCGGCAACGCGGGTCGCGTCACTCGAAGTCGTAGTATTCCTGGTTCATCCAAGCGGTGACTGCCTCGACCTCTTCGTCGAACCACGGCAGGCCGAAGTTGTTGGCGCAGCCCTGAACTTGGGTGCGCAGGCTGTCGTAGCTGCCCATGTTGCCGGCGTCCGCGCGCGCCTTGAACCACTCGTCGTTGTGCGGAACCATGTGGCACTCGGCGCAATTGTCGGCAAAGAGCTCACCGCCCCAAGCGATATCGGGCTCGGCGGCCACCGGTGCGGCAAGCATCAGGCCGGCGAGAAGGCCCAGCATTCGAGTCAGGTTTGCGTGCATCGTCATCTTCCTGGTTCGCATAGCATTACCACTCCGTTTCTGCTGCAATTCGGTCGCGCGGGCCACTCAACTTCACGGCCGCATCCAGTTTGAGTGTAGGACGCCGGCGGTGATAGGAAAATCAAATTTTCCTATCCAGAACAACTATTTTCACTTGTTAGGACTATCGATGATTACCGTCTACGGCATCCCCAACTGCGACACCGTCAAGAAGGCCCGGGACTGGCTGGCCGAACAGGGGCTGGGGTATCACTTTCACGACTTCAAGAAGGCAGGCGTACCGAAGGCCCAGCTGGACGACTGGCTGGAGCGATTCGGCTGGGAGACGGTGATCAACCGCCGCGGTACGAGCTGGCGACGCCTGCCGGCCGACAAGCGCGAGACGATGGACGCGGCGCGCGCCTGCGAGGTGGCGCTCGCCAATCCCAGCCTGATCAAGCGCCCCGTGGTGGAAAGTGATGGCAACACCCTGATCGGCTTTAATGCCGACGAGTGGCAGGAGACCTTGGTATGAGTGAGGCAACCATCGATCTCGCCCGCGAGTTGATCCGTCGACCCTCGGTCACGCCGGACGACCGAGGCTGCCAGGCGCTGATCGCCGGACGGATCGCCCCGCTGGGCTTTGCGATCGAATCCCTGCGCTTCGAGGAGGTCGACAACCTCTGGGCGGTACATGGGGGCCGGGGCGACCGGGATCCTTTGTTCGTGTTCGCCGGGCATACCGACGTCGTGCCGACCGGTGATGCCTCGCGCTGGACCTACCCGCCGTTCGGCGCCGAGATCCACGCCGGCCACCTGTACGGCCGCGGCGCGGCCGACATGAAGGGCTCGGTGGCGGCGTTTGTTACCGCCACCGAGCGCTTCCTCGCCCGGCAACCCAACCCGGCCTTCCGGCTGGGCTACCTGATCACCAGCGACGAGGAGGGCCCCGCTCAGCACGGCACCAAGCGCGTGATGCAGTGGCTGCGCGAGAAGGGGATATCGATCAACTGGTGCCTGGTGGGCGAACCATCGAGCCGCAACCGGCTGGGCGACGAGTTCAAGATCGGGCGGCGCGGGTCGATCACCGGCAACCTCGTGATCGAGGGCCGCCAGGGTCACGTCGCCTACCCGCACCTGGCCGACAACCCGGTGCATCGCGCCGCGCCGTTCCTGACCGAGCTGGTCGAGATCGAGTGGGACCAGGGCAATGCCCACTTCCCGCCCTCGACGCTGCAGATCGCGAATATCCAGGCGGGCACCGGGGCGAACAACGTCATCCCCGGCGAGATGAGCGTCCAGTTCAACCTGCGCTTCAATACGGAGACCTCGGTCGAGGCAATCCAGGCGCGGGTGGAGGAACTGCTCAAGCGCCACGGCCTGGCCTATCGCCTCGACTGGCATCTGTCGGGCGTGCCGTTTCTCACCCGGGACGACGGGCCGATGGTGGGCGCGGTCGAGCGGGCCGTGGAAGGCGTGCTGGGAACGGCACCGACGCCGTCAACCGCGGGCGGGACCTCGGACGGGCGCTTCATTGCGCCGACCGGCGCCCAGGTGATTGAGCTCGGCCCGCTCAACGCCACCATCCATCAGATCGATGAGCATGTCGCCGTCGAGGACCTGAAAGTCCTGTCCGCGATCTACGAGCGCCTGCTCGACGAACTGGACGCCGAAGCGCGACGCCTCAGGAGCTGACCGTCGGTCGCCGCGGTGACCTCAAAGGAGCACCAGGTTGTCCCGGTGCACCAGTTCGTTTTCCTCGCGGTATCCGATCGCCTCGGCGATCGCCTGGCTCGAACACTGGACCAGCCGGGCGGCGTCGCTGCTCGGGTAGTTAACCAGCCCGCGCGCGAATTCGTGGCCGTCGGCATCGACGATCGAGACCAGCTCACCGCGGGCGAATTGCCCCGAAACGGCCGTCACGCCGACCGGCAGCAGCGAACGCCCCTGCTCGGCCACCGCCCGGGCGGCACCGGCATCGACCCGCAACTGGCCCCGCACCCGCAACTGTCCCGCCAGCCACTGCTTGCGCGCCGCCAGCCGGTTGGTCGCGGGGCGAAAATGCGTCCCCAACGGCTCACCGGCGGCTAGTCGGCAGAGCACGTCCGCCTCGCTGCCCGCCGCGACGATCGTCGCCGCGCCGGAACGGGCGGCGCGCTTGGCGGCCAGCACCTTGGTGTACATCCCGCCGCGACCAAGGCGACCGCCCTCGGGCGAGGCCATCTCTTCGAGAGCCGGGTCACCGGCCGTCACCTCGGTCAGCAGATGGGCATCGGGCTGCTTGCGCGGGTCGGCCTCGAACAGCCCCGGCTGGTCGGTGAGTATCACCAGCATGTCCGCCTCGACCAGGTTGGCGACCAGCGCGGCGAGCGTGTCGTTGTCGCCGAAGCGGATCTCGTCGGTGGCGACCGTGTCGTTCTCGTTGACCACCGGCACCACGCCCAGATCCAGCAGCGTGCGCAGCGTGCTGCGGGCATTGAGGTAGCGCTCGCGGTCGACCAGGTCATCGTGGGTCAGGAGGATCTGCGCCGAATGGGTGTCGAACCGGGCCAGCCCCTCGGCGTACGCCTCGACCAGTCCCATCTGGCCGACGGCGGCGGCCGCCTGCAGCTTGGGAAGAGACTCGGGACGCTCCTCCCACCCCAGGCGCGCCATGCCCTCGGCGACCGCCCCGGAGGTGACGATGAGGATCTCGCGCCCCTCGCGACGGAGTTCGGCCAGCTGGCGCGCCCAGGCGGCGATGGCCTCCCGGTCCAGGCCGCGCCCGTCCCCGGTGACCATCGCCGAGCCGATCTTCACCACCCAGCGCTGATAGCCCCTGACCTCGTCACGCATCCTCAGTCCTCCGTCGACGATCCCGGGCGCTCGGTCGTCGCCTCGCGCTCACGGGCCCACTCGGCCTCGAGGTATTCGAGGATCGCCCAGACCAGCGGCTGCGTGCCGGTCTTCTCCAGGGCACTGATCGCGAACACCGGCCCGGTCAGTCCGATCTCGGTCGCGAAGCGCTGTTTCAGGGCCTCGATATTGGCCTCGCGCTCCTCGTCCGTCCAGACGTCGATCTTGTTGAGCACCAACCAGCGCGGCCGCTCGGCAAGCGACTCGTCGTACTTCTCCAGCTCCGCCTCGATCGCCGCGACGCTCTCGACCGGATCGACCTCGTCGTAGGGGGCGACATCGACGACGTGCAACAGCAGGTTGGTGCGCGCCAGGTGCTTGAGGAACCGGATGCCCAGTCCCGCGCCCTCGGCCGCGCCCTCGATCAAGCCGGGAATGTCGGCGACCACGAAGCTGCGATGCGGCTGGGGCGCGACCACCCCCAGGTTGGGATACAGGGTGGTAAACGGGTAGTTGGCGACCTTCGGCCGGGCGTGCGAGATGGCGCGGATCAGGGTCGACTTACCGGCGTTGGGCTGGCCAAGCAGACCGACATCGGCCAGCACCTTAAGCTCCAGACGCAGCCGGCGCTCGTCGCCGGGCGTTCCGTCGGTCTTCTGCCGCGGGGCACGGTTGATCGAGCTCTTGAACCGGGTGTTGCCCAAGCCGTGCCACCCCCCCTTGGCCACTAACAGCTCGGCATCGGCCTCGACCACCTCGCCGATCACCTCGCCGGTATCCTCGTCGTGGACCACCGTACCCAGCGGCACGTGGACGTAGAGGTCGCCGCCCTTCCGGCCGGTCATGTTGCGGCCCGCACCGTTCTTGCCCCGCTCGGCCTCGTAGTGGCGCTGGAAACGGAAGTCGGCCAGGGTGTTGAGATTGACGTCACCGACCAGGTACACCGACCCACCGTCACCGCCATCGCCGCCGTTCGGCCCGCCGAAGGGCACGTACTTCTCGCGGCGAAAGCCCACCACGCCATTGCCGCCATCACCGGCCTTGACCTTGATGGTCGCTTCATCGACAAATTTCACGACACGATCCCCGCAATTTCACGCCCGTTAGGGCAATTCTGCATGATTCGACGGCATCCCTGGCTTACGGATTTGCCCCGCATTCGGCGTTGCCCTGAACAGGCCACAAACACGAAAGCCCCGCTCGCGGGCGGGGCTCAGACGACGGTCACCGGTCAGCCGGGCTGACCGCCAACTTACATCGCGCCGGTTCAGGCCGACTCGATGCTGACGAAACGGCGGCTTTTCGGGCCCTTGACCTCGAATTTCACCTTGCCGTCGGTCAGCGCGAACAGCGTGTAGTCACGCCCTACGCCCATGTTGGAACCGGCGTGGAACTTGGTGCCACGCTGACGAACGATGATGCTGCCGGCAGAGACGGCTTCACCGCCGAAACGCTTCACGCCGAGGCGCTTGCTTTCACTGTCGCGCCCGTTCCGGGTAGAGCCTGCTGCTTTCTTATGTGCCATGGTTCAAGTCTCCTAGTCTGGGTCACCGGGCGCTTAGGCGCTGATGCCGGTGATCTTGAGTTCAGTGTAGGCCTGGCGGTGGCCCTGACGCTTCATGTGGTGCTTGCGGCGGCGAAACTTGATGATCTCGACCTTCTTGCCGCGGCCCTGGCCGACGATTTCGGCGGTGACGCTCGCGCCATCGACGTTGGGCGTGCCCACCTTGATGTCAGAGCCGTCGCCAACCATCAAAACCTGATCCAGCGTCACGGTGCTGCCGGCTTCGCCAGAGAGCTTCTCGACGCGCACCTTGGTGCCTTGCTCGACGCGGTACTGCTTACCGCCGGTAACGACCACTGCGTACATGCTGTAAAACCCGAATGTTTATGCGTAAGGGGGCCGGCGACTCATTACGGCCGCCGGCCGGCGTTATCTGAAGGCGCGCAATCTTAGCGACCCGCGACCCGTTCGTCAAGGGAGATCCGCAGACTTCCCAAGGGCTTATGCCTCGACTTCGGCGGCGTCGATCACCATCAGGCCACTGTCGGCCTGCATGGCCTCGTACTCGTCCTCGAAGAAAAACTTCTTCTCTCCGAAGGCCGGCGTCAGTTCGTTGAGCCAGGTGGCTTGCTCGTCGTACTTGGCAAAGAACGGCCGTTGGACCCAATCCGGATTGCGACCCTGAACGAAGCGCAGGACGAACACCTTCTCGCCCTGGATCTCGGCCACGCCCTGAATCTCGACCTTGCCCGGCCCGGCGGACATGGACGGGCCACGGGCGGTACGCGCCAGGCCCGAGACCTGTTTCATCGCGTCGCGGTAGATGCGGTGGGCCTCGGCCAGCGGCACCTCGAAGCGGTACTTCGCCCCGGTGTCGCGCTCGACGAACATGTAATAGGGGATCATGCCCAGACGCACCTGCTCGCGCCACATGCGCGCCCAGACCTCGCCCGAATCGTTGATGTGCTTGATCAGCGGGCTCTGGGTGCGGATCTCGGCGCCGGTCGCCCGGATGCGCCTGACCGCCTCGCGGAAGATGGGGTTTTCCATCTCCTGGTAGTGGTTGATGTGCGCCATCACCGCGACATGCTTGCCGGACTCTACCAGCCGCTCGAACAGCGCCAGCAGCTCGTCGGCATCCGCGTCGGTGACGAAGCGATACGGCCAGAACGACAGCGCCTTGGTGCCGATACGCACGGTCTGCACGTGTTCGAGGCGCGGATCGAGCAGTCCCTCGAGATACGGCGCCAGGTGCTTGGTCTTCATCACCATCGGGTCGCCGCCGGTCATCAGCAGATCGGTCAGGTTGGGGCGCTCGGCCAGGTAGTCGAGCAGCTGGCCGGCCTCCTTGGAGGCGATCTTGAGGTCCTTGTCACCGACGAACTGCGCCCAGCGGAAACAGAAGGTGCAGTAGCTGTGACAGGTCTGCCCCTGACTGGGGAAGAACAGCGCGGTCTCGCGGTACTTGTGCTGCACGCCCTCGACCGTCTCGCCGTTGACCTCGGGGAGGTTCATCTCCATCTGGCCGGCCGGGTGCGGGTTGAGCTGGTGCCGCAGCTTCCAGGCCAGTGCGGTGATCTCTTCCTTAGGTGCCTCGCGGCGATGCAGCTCGGCCATCTGCTCGTACATCTCGGGGTCGAGCATGTCGCGCTGCGGGAAGGTCAGGGCGAAGATCGGGTCGTCGGGCGCGCGATCCCAGTCGATCAGGTTCTCGATGACGTAGTTGTTGACGCGAAACGGCAGCACGCTCGCGACGACCTTCATCTCGAACAGCACCTCCTCGCCCAGGCGCTTGAGCGGCTCGATCTTGTCGAGGTGGCGGTCGGTGAAGACCTGCAGCTTGGGCGCCTGCCCGTCCTGCGTACCCGCCGCTGTCGCTGGGCGGGTTCCGGGAATGCTTCGCTTGGCAACAGTCGTCATAAAACCTCGTCTGGTGCGCATGGTAATGGGCCGTGCCGACCACAAAGGCCGGCGAATTCTAGCCCATTTCCCGATAAAAACAACCGCTTATACGTGCGCATGCCATCCATTTGACGCCGGATCGGCGGCCACGACCTCCATCCCGGCCGGCCTCTCGGCAACAATGCCTGGTGGCTCACCGCAGTGCTCGTCGAGTGCCCCCATCGGCCCCTCGGCATCGAGTTCGCCCCCGTGGCCACCGTCGCCGGGCTCGGCTACGGCCAGGCCGCGTGGCAGAGCGGTTCGCGGTGGCCGACCATCGCGCCGCACTGGCTGGTCAACCAGCGACACTGCTCGTTGTTCAACTACCCGATGCTGGCCTGAGCACCTCCATCGTCTCGTCTACTCTCAGACTGCACGCCACTGAATACCGGCCGCGAGGAACCGCCATGTCTCGTGCTCAACTTGCGCTGCTCGCCCTCCTGTCGTGGTTCCCACTGCTCGCCGCCCACCCCGCACCGACCGAGCCGGCCGTCGAGACGATCGCCGACGAGCTGCACCACCCCTGGGCCCTGGCCTTTCTTCCCGATGGCGACCTGTTGGTCACCGAGCGGCGCGGCCGGCTCTGGCGGGTCGACCCGGCCAGCGGGGAGCGCCAGGAGATCGACGGCCTGCCGGAGGTCGATCACCGCAACCAGGGTGGGTTGCTCGACGTGCTCGCCCATCCGGCACATACCGACAACCAATGGATCTACCTGACCTGGGCGGGACGCTGCGACGGCGGCAACGCCACCCACCTCGGCCGCGGGCGACTGGAGGACAACCGGCTAGTCGACTTCCAGACCCTGCATGTCGCCACCCCCTGCGTGGATTCCGGCATCCACTTCGGTTCGCGGCTGGCCTTCGACCGAGACGGCTACCTGTTCATGACCGTCGGCGACCGCGGCGAACGCGATCGCGCCCAGGACCTGGCCGACCACAACGGCTCGGTGCTGCGATTCTACGCCGATGGCCGCATTCCCGAAGACAACCCGTTCGTCGGCCGCCCCGACGCCGAGGCCGCGATCTTCAGCTATGGCCACCGCAACCCGCAGGGCGCGGCCACCCACCCGCACACCGGCCGCGTCTGGATTCATGAACACGGCCCGCGCGGCGGCGACGAGATCAACATCCCGGTCGCCGGGGCAAACTTCGGCTGGCCAATCCAGACCTACGGCCGGGAATATGCCGGTCCGGAAATCGCCCCGGACGAGGTGGAGGGTGTCATCGGCCCGATCCACCACTGGACCCCGTCGATCGCCCCCTCCGGCATGACCTTTTACGATCACGAACGCTTCCCCGACTGGCAGGGCAACCTGTTCGTCGGGGCGCTGGCCAAGCGCCACCTGGCCCGGCTGCAACTGGATGGCGACCGCGTGATCAGCGAGGAACGCTGGCTGGAAGGGCGCGAGTGGCGCATCCGAGATGTCGAGGCCGGGCCGGACGGCGCACTGTGGGTAATCACCGACCATGCCGACGGTCGACTGCTCCGATTAACCCTCGACTGACCGCCGATCCGCGGCCGGGCTTGCGCCTGCCAAAAGAGGCACCTATAGTTCCGGCACCATGAAATTCACGCACCTGGTCACCCTACTGCTCGCCCTGTGGGCACCGCTGAACGCGGTGACCGCCGGCGTGGCCATGCTCGACTGCCCGATGGACGAGATGGTCGAGCACGGGGCCGACTGCCCGAGCATGGGCGGCACGACCGGGGAGGCCACTGCCTCGGCCGGCTGTGACCATTGCGCCAATTGCGTGCTGCTGGGCGGCTTCTCCCTGCCGGCGCAGGCCACGCCGGCCGCCATCCAGCTGCCCAACGGCACCCCCGACGCATCCTTGGCCGATTCGATCGCCGCCGGCGTTCCCAGCACCCCGTTCCGCCCTCCCCTCTCGGCCTGATACAGCCGAGAAGGGAGGGGTACCGCGCCCCGCGCACCTCGGCTGACCCAGCTTCCTGCTGACCGTCTTCAACCGAGGAAACCGCCATGAACCAATCCATCCTCTCGCGGGCCGCCGTGGCCTGGCTGGCCCTGGCCGTGCCGCTCACGCCGAGCCTGGCCGACTCGTCGGCCGACACCGGCCCGCGCCTGACGCTGGAAGCGGCCGTACAGGCCGCGACCCAAAGCGACGAAGGACTACAGGCCGCCGACCGGCGGCGTGCCGGGCTGGCCGCGACCGCCGAGGCCGCCGACGAGCTGCCCGACCCGCGGCTGTCCGTCGCCTTGCAGAACGTACCCACCGACAACTACAGCCTGAGCGATTCCCCCATGACCCAGACGGTGGTGACGCTTTCGCAGAGCCTGCCGCCGGGTGACACGCTCGCCTACCGCGGCGAGCTGGCCGAGGCCCGCGTCGCCGGCTCGGCGGCCGCCCTGGCCACCGCCGACCGCCAGCTCAAGCGCGAGGTTCGCCGGCTGTGGCTGGCCGTCTACCGCGAGGAGGCCCTCGGTCGCCTGCTCAAGGCCGAGCGCGAGCTGTACCGCGAATTGCTGGAAAGCGCGCGCACCTCCTATCAGGTAAACGAGGCCAGCGGCAGCGACCTTGTCGTCCTGCAGGCACGTCGGTCGCGGATCGAGGATGCCCTCGAGCGTCGCCGGGGCGAGGCCGAGGCCGCCCGCGCCCGGCTGGCCCGCTGGGTGGGCGATGCCGCCCGAC
Organism: Halothiobacillus sp.; assembly: GCA_016278265.1. GTDB lineage: Bacteria > Pseudomonadota > Gammaproteobacteria > Halothiobacillales > Halothiobacillaceae > Guyparkeria. The sequence goes on from JADQCE010000003.1 coordinate 30,987, forward strand.
GCCCCCTGACCGACTCCCTGCCGGCCCGCCTGACCGACCTGCCGCAGGGCGACCTCAACCACCAGCCCGAACTCGACCGACTGCGCGCCGAGCTTGAGGCCGCTCGCGCCCAGGTGGGTGAGGCCGAGGAGCAGTTCGCCCCGGAAATCGGCCTGCAGGTCGGCTACGGCCTGCGCGCGGGCAGCGAGCCCAACACCCTATCCGCCGGCGTGAGCGTGAGCCTGCCGATCTTCCACGAGCGTCGCCAGTCGCCCCGGCTGCGCGGGGCACAACAGTCGGCCCAGGCCGCTCAGCTCGAGCTGACCAAGCGCGCGCGTGATCTCGCGGCCCAAGCCGATAGTATCCGCGCGCGATTGGCCGCCTTGGACCGGCGCGTGGCGCACTTTGAAACCGACATCATCCCCGAACTGAAACAGGTCGCCGAGATGATCCGTGGCGAAATCGGCGCCGGCCAGGGCGAATTCGAGGCCCTGATCGAAGCCGAACGCGTGGTCATCGAGGCCCGCCAGGAGCTACTGACCCTGCGCCTCGACCGCGCCGAGCAACTCATCGACCTGCGCTACCTGCTGGAGCCGAATTCATGAACCGTCACAACACGATTCTTCGCATCAGCCTGCTCGGTGCCGCGCTGGTCACGCCGGCGGTGCTGACCGGTCTGGCACCGGCGCTCACCCAGGCCGTGGCCGCCGAGAACGCCGACCACTCGGGCCATGACCACGCCCAGTCGACCGACGGCAACGACACCGTCACCCGCTGGACCTGCCCCATGCATCCGCAGATCGTCGAGCAGGAGCCCGGCTCTTGCCCCATCTGTGGGATGGACCTGGTCGAGAAGGAATTCCCCGCCCAGCAAGTCTCCAGCCAGCAAGCCGCCACCCAGGCGGGCGGCAGCAAGGCGGACGACACAGCGGGTACGGAAGGTGCCACCGCAGCCGCCAGCTCCGGTAGCGAGACGGTCACGCGCTGGACCTGCCCGATGCATCCGCAGATCGTGGAGGAGGAGCCGGGTTCCTGCCCCATCTGCGGCATGGACCTGGTCGAGAAGGAATTCCCAGCCCAGCAAGCCACCGCCGAGGTGGGCGGCATGACCGGCCACGACGATCAAAACCTGATCGCAAGCACCGGCGGCGAGACCGTCACCCGCTGGACCTGTCCCATGCACCCGCAGATCATCGAGGAGGAGCCCGGCTCCTGCCCCATCTGCGGCATGGACCTAGTCGAGAAGGAGTACCCGGCCGCCGAGATCGGTGCCGGCGAAGCGCCGAGCACGAGCAATGCGACCAACCGCCCCCAGGCGCCGAGCTTTCCGGCCGTTTCGGTGAGACCGATCACCGTGCAGCACATGAACGTCGTGATCGACGCGGCGCAAAAACGTCCGCTCACCGAGACGATCCGCACCGTCGGCACCGTCGGCTACGACGAGGATCTGCTCGCCCACGTCCATCCACGCTCGAAGGGCTGGGTCGAACGACTCGAGGTCGCCTCGATCGGCGCCTCGGTTAAAAAGGGTGACGTCCTGTTCGAGTACTACTCACCGGACATCGTTTCCGCCCAGCAGGACTACCTGGTCGCCCTGCGCCGCGGCATGAGCGACCTGATCGATTCCACACGCGCCCGGCTCGAGTTGCTCGACGTGCCCGAGTCGGTCATCGATGCCGTCCGCCGGCAGGGCAAGGTGCAGCGCACCATCCCGCTACTCGCCCCACAAGACGGCTACGTCGCCGAGATCAACCTGCGCGAAGGGATGTACATCCAGCCCGGCCTCGACCTCTACACCATCGCCCGACGCGATCGTGTCTGGGTCAACGTCGACGTACTCGAACGGCGCATGCAGTCGGTCCACGAGGGCCAGCAAGCGCGCATGCAGGTCGACGGCCTCCCCGGGCGCGAGTTCGTGGGGACGGTGGATTTCGTCTACCCGGAACTCGACCCACAATCACGCACCCTACGGGTCCGGTTGGCATTCGACAACGAGGACGGCCAGCTGCGGCCCAACCAGTTCGCCGAGGTCACACTCATGCCGGAGAAGAGCCCGCCAGTGCTCACCGTGCCGTCGACGGCGATCATTCCGGCGCCGGGCGGCGCGCGCGTGGTCGTACGCACCGGCGAGGGCCGCTTCCGGCCAGTCGCGGTGCAGACCGGCGCCGAATCCGGCGGCTACACGGAGATCGTCTCGGGTCTGGAAGCCGGCGAGCAGGTGGTCGCCTCGGGCCAGTTCCTGATCGACTCGGAATCGAGTGTTCAGGCGTCCTTCCTGCGGCTGTCCGGCTCGGGTGACGACTCGTCCTCCGGCGACCAGTCCGGCCAGCAGCAATAAAAGGAGAGGGACATGATCGAACGCATCATCCATGCCTCCATCCGCTACCGCGTGCTGGTCTTGCTGCTGGCCGCGCTTCTCGCGGCCATCGGCTGGGGGGCGTGGAAGGCCACGCCGCTGGACGCGATTCCGGATCTGTCCGACACGCAGGTGATCGTCAAGACCACCTTCCCGGGCCAGTCGCCGCAGGTGGTCCAGGACCAGGTCACCTACCCCCTGACGACGCGTCTGTTGGCCGTGCCCGGCTCCACGGCGGTGCGGGGGTACTCGTTTTTCGGCGATTCCTACATCTACGTGACCTTCAAGGAGGGCACCGATCTCTACTGGGCCCGCTCGCGGGTGCTCGAGTACCTCAACCAGGCCGCCGAGGACCTGCCGGAAGGCGTGACCCCCAAGCTCGGGCCGGATGCGACCGGCGTGGGCTGGGTGTTCCAGTACGCGCTCAACGACCCGACCGGGCAGCACGACCTGGCCGCGTTGACCACGCTGCAGAACTGGTTTCTCAAGTTTCAGCTCGAATCCGTCGAAGGCGTCGCGGAGGTGGCCACCGTCGGCGGCATGGTCCGCGAGTATCAGATCGTGGTCGATCCGCAACGCCTGCGCTCTTTCAACGTCTCGATCAACCGGCTGCGCGAGGCAATCGCCCAGGCGAACCGCGAGGTGGGCGGCGGCGTGATCGAGCGCGGCGGTGCCGAGTACATGATCACCAGCCGCGGTTATCTTCAATCCGCCTCGGACATCGAGAAGATCCCGGTGGGCGTGACCGACACGGGCACGCCGATCACCGTGCGGGATCTCGGCCATGTGGAGGTCGGTCCGGCCGAGCGGCGCGGCGTGGCCGAGCTCGACGGCAAGGGCGAGGTGGTCGGCGGCATCGTCGTGATGCGCAGCGGCGAGAACGCCCTCGAGGTGATCGCCGCGGTCAAGGAAAAGCTTGACGACGTCAAACCGGGGCTACCCGAGGGCGTCGAGGTGGTGACCACCTACGACCGCAGCGGCGTGATCGAACGCGCGGTGGCCTTCCTCGAGAAAAAGCTGTTCGAGGAATTCCTGGTCGTCGCGCTGGTGAGCCTACTGTTCCTGTTCCACCTGCGCTCGGCGCTGGTGGCGATCATCAGCCTGCCGCTCGGCATTCTGACGGCGTTCATCGTCATGAACTGGCAGGGCATCAACGCCAACATCATGTCGCTGGGCGGGATTGCGATCGCCATCGGCGCGATGGTCGACGCGGCGATCGTGATGATCGAGAACGCCCACAAGCACCTGGCACGCTACCGCGAGACGTACGGCCACCCACCCAAGGGCGAGGTCCACTGGGGACTGATCGCGAAATCAGCCAGCGAGGTGGGCCCGGCGCTGTTCTTCTCATTGCTGGTGATCACGCTGTCGTTCGTGCCGGTGTTCGCGCTGGAGGCGCAGGAAGGCCGCCTGTTCGCCCCGCTGGCCTACACCAAGACCTACGCGATGGCAGCCGCCGCTGGTCTTGCGGTCACGCTGATACCGGTACTGATGGGCTACTTCATCCGCGGCCGAATTCCCAGCGAGAACAGCAATCCGCTCAACCGCTTTCTCATCTGGGGCTACCGGCCGCTGCTGGCCGGCGCGCTGCGTTTCCCCCGCAGCGTGCTGGTCGGTGCCCTGCTGTTGCTGCTTTCGGCCGTGCTGCCGTTTGCGGGCATCTCCGGCTTCCTCGCGCCGCTCAAATGGGCGGGCGACACGGAGTGGCAGGCACAGGTCACCGACTGGCAGACGGGACTGGAACGCCAATGGCAAGATTGGTTCGACGGCTCGCCGCGACTCGCCGCGCTGGGCACGGGGCTGGGCTCGGAGTTCATGCCCCAGCTCGACGAGGGTGACCTCCTCTACATGCCGACCACCCTGCCGGGCCTGTCGGTGGGCGAGGCGCGCATCCTCCTTCAGCAGGTCGACAAGCTGATCAGCGAGGAGCCCGAGGTCGAACGCGTCTTCGGCAAGATCGGCCGGGCCGCGACGGCGACCGACCCCGCGCCGTTGACCATGATTGAGACCAGCATCACCTTGAAGCCGCGCGACCAGTGGCGCCAGGGCGTAACACTGGACGACCTGATCGATCGACTGAACGAGAAGGTCGACTTCCCCAGCCTGAACAACGCCTGGGTGATGCCGATCAAGACGCGTATCGACATGCAGACCACCGGCATCCAGACGCCGATCGGCATCAAGATCACCGGCTCGGATCTGGGAGAGATCGAGGCGATCGGCCAGGAGGTGGAGGCCGCACTCAAGGGGCTGCCCGGCACGCGCAGCGCATTTGCCGACCGCACCTCGGACGGCCGCTACGTGGTGATCACGCCCGACCGCGCCAAGGCGGCCCGCTTCGGTCTGAACATCGGCGACATCCAGAAGGTGATCAGTCTCGCCGTCGGCGGGGTCAAGGTGACCGAAACCGTCGAGGGCCTCGAGCGCTATCCGGTCAGCCTGCGGTACCCCCAGGGCGATCGAAACTCGGTGGAAACATTGCGCGACCTGCCGATCGTCACGCCCAGCGGCTCCGCGGTCGCTCTCGGGCAGGTGGCCACGGTGACCATCGAGTCGGGCCCACCGGTGATCAAGTCGGAGAACAGCCGCCCGGCCGGCTTCGTCTTCGTCACCACCAGCGGCGTCGATCTCGGCGGCTACGTCGAGCGGGCCAAGGACGTGCTCAAGGAGAAAGTCGACCTGCCGCCAGGTTACGCGATCGAGTGGGCCGGCCAGTACCGCTACATGGAGCGCGCGGCCGAACGACTCAAGCAAGTAGTGCCGCTGACGCTCGCGATCATCTTCGTGCTGCTGTATCTCACCTTCCGCCACGGCGGCAAGGCGGTGATGATCATGGCCAGCCTGCCGTTCGCGCTGATCGGTAGCTTCTGGCTGCTGTGGGCACTGGGCTACAACCTGTCGATCGCGGTGGCAGTGGGGCTGATCGCCCTGGCTGGCGTGGCCGCCGAGTTCGGCGTGATCATGCTGATCTATCTCGACCAGGCCATCGAGCATCACCAGAAAGAGGGACGGCTCAACACCCGTGCCGACCTGAGAGATGCGCTAATGGAAGGCGCGGTGCTGCGGGTACGCCCCAAGGCCATGACCGTCGCCGTCATCCTCGCCGGCCTGATGCCGATCATGATCGGGCACGGCACCGGCTCGGCGGTGATGTCGCGCATCGCCGCGCCGATGGTCGGCGGGATGATCACCGCCCCGATCCTGTCGATGATCGTGCTGCCGGTGATCTACTGGCTGTGGCAGCGGCGCAAATTGCCGCAGTCCGCGTAGGCCGCGGCCCGAGCACTCGAAACAAGAAAGGCCGGGGACCCCGGCCTTTCTTTTGTCGCAAGTCACGAGTCAGCAGCGATCAACGGGTGCGACGTGGTCGCTCCTACTCATTTGACACCGGCGGCCGCCTTCGCGAACCCATCCAGCGCCTGGCCGACCTTTTCCTGCACCGGCGCGGCGCAATCACCGATCTCGTGTCGCTCGACGAGGTAGTCAACCGTGTTGTAGGCCACCTTGACGGCCTCCCCGTCTTCCCATATCAGCATCTTCATCGGCAGGTCGATCGCCACCGTCGGGGCGCACTTCATCAACTGGGTGCCGAGCTTTGGGTTGCCAAAGATCACCAGCCGCGTCGCCGGCATTTCCATGTCGACCGTCTCGGCATTGGCCTGATGATCGACCTGGGCCATGACCGTCAGGCCCTTGCCCTCGACCGCCTCGACCAGTCGCTCCTCGGTCTCGGCCACGCTGTACTGGCTTTCCAGCGTCGTCAGGCCGTTACCGGCCAGGGCCGCGGCCGGCAGGGCGAAGGCCGGCAGCACCAGCAACGCCGATCCCATTTTCGAAAACATCGTCTTGAGGTGCATCTCGTCACTCCGTCTGTTCGTCTGGTTCGTCTGGTTCGTCTGGTTCGTCTGGTTCGTCTGGGTTAGTGCTGACCGACAAGGGTTAGTTCACGCCGCCGGCGGTGTCCACGCATTGCCCTGCATCGGCTCGTCCACCGGGGTGTCGGCCAGGTGATGGGTGTAATTGCTCAGGGTCTTCTGCGCGATGCCCACCAGCACGTCGAGCATCTGGGACGGCTCGTAGCCGGCATCGAGACGGGTATTCGACTGGAAGATATAGGAGAACGACAGGTACGCCTCGGCACGTGGAAGGGCGTTTTGCCGAGGGGCTTACGGAAGGACAGAACGACGGGCCGGTTCGGACGGCGACACCCCCGGCACGTCAGGCACGCCTGCTCATGACGGGCGTTTTCGACCTGCACGTCTACGGGCGGATGCCCGACGGGCAGAATCACGGCCGCGAGATCGTCGACACCCGCCTCGAGACCGCCATCCGCCGCGGGCGGCCATCGCCATCAGTGACCCCGTCGAGAAGAGGCATCTGACTCGGCTGTCGCCATCGGCAGGCTATGTGTCCTTGGACACATCCTCGTCCGACGGACCCGACAACGCATCGGTCAGCTCGGCGGCGGACAGCGGCCGCGACTCCTGGGTCACCGGGTCGAGCGTAGCGATGTCCTTGTCGGCCGAGACGGTCTTGAGGTCACGGAACTTACGCGCGCTGGGCAGTACCCGCGATTCGAGCGTGCCTACTGAGCTGTTGTAGGCGTTGACCGTCTGGTTGAGGCTCTTGCCCACCTTGGTCCAGTGATCGGCGAGCGTGCCGATCCGCTCGTAGAGCTCCTTGCCCAACGCGGCGACTTCGACGGCATTCTGCGCCATGGCCTCCTGCCGCCAGCCATAGGAGACGGCCTTGAGCAGGGCGATCAGCGTGGTCGGGCTGGCCGGGATGACGCGGTTCTCGGCGCCGTACTCGATCAGCCCCGGGTCCTCGGCCAGCGCCGCGGAGAAGAAGGCCTCGCCGGGGACGAACAGCACCACGAACTCCGGGCTGGGATCGAACTGGTCGAAGTAGCTCTTTTTGGCCAGCTGGCCGACGTGGGTGCGCACCTGGCGGGCGTGACGGACCAGCGCGGCCTTGCGCCCGTCCTCGTCCGGCGCCTCGACGGCCTGCAGATAGGCATCTACCGGCGCCTTGGCATCGACCACCACCTGCCGCCCGCCGGGCAGGTGGACGATCATGTCCGGGCGCAGGCGGCTGTCCTCGCTGGACTGGCTGACCTGCTCCTCGAAGTCGCAGTGCTCGAGCATGCCGGCCATTTCGACCACGCGCTTGAGTTGCAGCTCCCCCCAGCGCCCGCGGGCCTGCGGTTGGCGCAATGCCTTGACCAAGTCCGCGGTCTCGCGGTGCAGCCGGGGCAGGTGCGTCTGCAGCAGGTCGTTGACCTGCTGGCTCAAGGCCGAATAGGCGCCGGTACGTGCCTGCTCCAGCCCGTCGAGCTTGGTGTCGAACTTCTCCAGGCGCTCGCGGATCGGGGCGGTGAGTTGCTCGATCGCCTTGTGGCGCGCCGAGAGATCGTCCTTGGCCTGGTGCTGGAAGCGCTCGAGATTCTCGCGGGCCAGTTTGAGAAAGGATTCGTTGTTGCGCGACAGCGCATCGGCCGACAGCCCCTTGAAGGCATCCGAGAGCTTCTCGCGCGCCTCGTCGAGCAGCTTGAGCTTCTCGTCGGCCGCCTCGCGCTCGCGTTCCAGCCGTTCGGTCAGTTCGGCCTTCTCCGCCTTGAGCGCGGCAGTGGCCTCCCGCTCGGCATCCAGCGCGGCCTGCGCCTCGCGCCGGCGGGTCTCGAGCGCATCTCGCATCTCGATCAGGTGCTGGCGCTCGGTTTCATGGCGGGCGGCCATGGTGCGCGATTCCGACAGTTCCTCCCGGGCGGTGCGCAGGGCCACGGTCTCGTCCTCGAGCAGGGTCTCGAGGCGCTCGTGTTCCGCGGCCAGTCGGTCGCGTTCCCGGGCTTCCGCCCGCAGCCGGGCCGCCAGCCAGGCGGTCGCCACCAGCATGACCAGTGCAAAGGCCGCCAGCCCCCAGGCAATCGGGTTGTCGATTAGCACGTCGATGGACGTCACGATGTCTCTCCTTCATCCACCGGCCAGGGCGTTCCCGCCCGGCGGTGCGTGTCTAGTAGTTGGCGCGCCTCGGCGACGTCCGCCCCGATCTGTTCGACCAGGGCATCCAGCGATTCGAAGCGCCGTTCGTCGCGGATGTCGGCGAGGAACTCCACGGTCGCCAACTGCCCGTAGAGGTCGCCGTCAAAATCGAGCACGAACACCTCCAGTCGCGCCTCGCCGCCATCGACGGTCGGGCGGGTGCCGATATTGGCCACCCCGTAGCGTGTCCCGCCGTCGATGCCGCTCATCCGCACCAGAAAGACGCCACGCAACGGCGACTGCCGGCGTCGCAACGCGATGTTCGCGGTGGGGAAACCCAGCTGGCGGCCGCGCTTGTCGCCATGCATCACCCGCCCGCAGAGAAAGAACGGATGGCCCAGCAGGCGCGCGGCGCCGGCCACGTCGCGGGCCTCAAGCGCCGCACGCACCCGGGTCGAAGAGACCCGCTCGCCATCGAGTGTCACCGTCACGGCCCGCTCGACGCCAAAACCCAGACGCGGACCCATCGATTCCAGCAGGGCGAAATCGCCGGCGCGTTTGGCGCCGAAACGGAAATCGTCGCCGATCACCACGTGCCGCGCGCCCAGCGCATCGACCAGCAACTCGTTCACGAACGCCTCGGCCGACATGCACGCCAAACGCGCATTGAAGGGCATCAGCACCAGCCGGTCGATCACGCCCAGCGCTGCGAAGGCCTCGAAACGTTCGCGCAGCCGAGTCAGACGCGCGACCGGCTCCATCCCTCTTGCCTCGGCGAAGAATTCCCGCGGCAGCGGCTCGAAGATCACCACCGTCAGCGGCAGGGTCAGCGCATCAGCCCGTTCGGCGGCCTGCCGGATGACCGCGCGATGCCCGCGGTGCACGCCATCGAAATTGCCGATGGTGACCACCGCACCGCCGGCCGGGGCGGCATCAGGTGGCGTTGTCCCGTGAGACAGGCGGATGAGATCCATTCGGGCTTCCTTCATTGGCGTTCCGTCATTGACGCTCACGAGGCACCAGGCGATCGAAGGCGACCACCGATACCAGGCGGCGCGGGGTCTGCCCCAGTGCCGCAGCAATAGCCACGAATACCGCCACGCCCAGCATGATCAGGCCGAGCACCGCCCCGACCCGTTCGAACCACGCCCAGTCGCTCCAGATGTCGGCGGCCGGGCTCAGCCAGAGCAGCAAGCCCGCCATCGCCAACGCGGCGAGCGTGATATGCCCGATGAAACGGCGCGTACCGGGCTCGATCCGCCAGACACCACGTCGACGCAGGGTCCAGCCCAGCAGCAGCGCGTTGACCCAGGCGGCCATCACCGTGGTCAGTGCGAGTCCCACGTGGGCGAGATCGCCGCCCAGCCAGAAAATCCACGGCACCACCAGCAGGGCCTTGAAGACCAAGTTGGCGCCCACCGAGATCACCGCAATGCGCACCGGGGTGACCGTGTCCTGCCGGGCGAAGAAGCCCGGCGCGAAGATCTTGATCAGCAAGAACGCCGGCAGGCCCAGCGCGTAGGCGGTCATCGCCATCGACACCATCTGCGTGTCGGTGGGCGAGAACGCGCCGTATTCGAACAGCGTGGCCAGGATCGGCACCGACAGCCCTATCAGCCCGGCCATCGCCGGCACGCCGATCAGCAGGGTCAGGCGGAGCGCGCCGTTGACGGTGCGATTGTAATCCTCGTCGCTGCCCCGGGCGAACGCCCGCGACAGGGCCGGCAGGATGACCGTGCCGATCGCCACGCCGAACACCCCCAGCGGCAGCTCCACCAGCCGGTCGGAGTAGTACAGCCAGCTCACCGAGCCGGCCACCAAGAGCGAGGCCAGGATGGTGTCGACCAGCAGGTTGATCTGGGTCACCGAGGCGCCGAACATCGCCGGCAGCATCAGCCGCAGGGTCTTGCGTACCCCGGGGTGTCGTCCGATGCGCGGGCGCGGCAGCAGCCCCAGCCGGGCGAGAAACGGCAACAGGAAGAACAGCTGCAGGATGCCGGCGACGAACACGCCCCAGGCCAGCGCCATCACCGGCTCGTCGAACAAGGGCGCGGCAATCAGTGTCGCGGCAATCAGGCTCAGGTTGAGCCAGATGGGCGCGAGCGCCGGCATGGCGAAGCGGCCAAAGGCGTTCAGGCTACTGGCGACGAAGGCGGTCAGCGAGATGAACAGCAGATAGGGGAAGGTGATCATCAGCATCGTCTCGGCCAGCTCGAGCTGGTCCGGATCGTCGGTAAAGCCCGGTGCGAACAGCATGACCAGCAGCGGTGCGCCGGCCAGCCCCAGGGCGACGACCACCGCGACGATCGCCGCCAGCGTGCCGAACATGTAGTCGACGTAGCGCTTGAGCTCTTCGCGCGTCGAGGACTCGCGGTACTCGGACAGCACCGGCACGAACGCCTGCTGGAAGGCGCCCTCGGCGAACAGCCGGCGCAGGAAATTCGGGATCTTGAAGACGACGAAGAAGGCGTCCATCGACGCGCTGGCGCCGAACACCCGCGCGAGCAGCATGTCGCGGACGAATCCGAGCACCCGCGAGATCATCGTCATGCCGCCGAAGGCCGCGCTGCTCTTCCAGATGCTCATGAGGCAAAAACCCCACTGCCGGAGACACGCGCCGGCCTCCAGCGCCGGTGGGAGCCGGCCTCGCCCACGAAGACCGCGCAAGCAGCCTTCCTGTCATCGCCGGGACTCGAAGCCGACGAGGGGGAACGCACGCCTGACGCGCTCCACTGGCGAGACACACCCCCAAAGTGTCGAATGACAGGCGTGCCGGCCCGGTCACGTCTCATGCTCCCTTCCTCCGAACCACCCACCCGTGCGACTACGCTCCAGACATTTGCCAGGACCGGCTTCTGACCGACAGCACTGAGGTCCAGGTCCTCGAGCATCAGATCGCGCTCCGTGTGCACGCCCCTCCAGCACGAACGGCAGGTCGTTCGCCTCGGACAGAAGGGAAATGCCAGAGCGCACCGGCGCACTTTGGTGCGTCCGAGTGACGTGAACTGTTAGGACTCATAAAACCACCAAGTTGGTGACGACAAAACAATTTTTGCCATTTTTTCGTAACCGTTACTTCTAGGATGTGAGCCGTCATTGCTCATGACCTCACGCTTGTATGCAGCGTCAGATACTAGCGGCGAAAAAAGATCAACATACGGGACGCCCAGCGCCGCCGCCTCTTCCGCAAATGCGTGTGAAAGCGCCAGAATTCTCTCATTTTGCTCAACATCCCCAACTGGGGGCGGACCGAGCAAGATAATTTTGTATTTTTTGGCTTTAATAAGTAGCTCTCTAAGATTTGCACGTGACTCCTCGTAAGGAACACGCACAGAACCATTTTCAATTACAGTGTCGTTTACTCCGAAGGAAAGCACGACTCGGCAATCAAAGGGCTCAGGCAATCTAAGAGAGCATTCAACCTCCAAACGTTGCAAAATATCTCTGCTTGTGTTCCGTCGTATACCAAGGTTGTAGTAGGTGACAGGAACGCCACGCGCATGAGCGGCAGCGCACAAACGCCCAGCCCAGCCAAGAGCCTCTTCATCTCCCGTGCCATTGACGAAAGAATCACCAACAAAACAAATTCTAATATCTTTAGTCATCGACAACTCGTGATTTTCACCCTAACGCGGAGAAAAGCGCCGCCCCATCATGGACGTCTAGCGACCGCAGGCCGCTTACTGATGCGAATTGTTAGATATTTCTCTCAAGATAATCATCCGTTGCGCGCACCAACTCCCTTAGGAATCTGATCACCTTCTCCAATTCATCTTTCTTAATCAGATGAGCAGCCGGCGGTCCATTATTGATTGGCTTCGAGCGATGAACGGCATCTCCACGCTTTGAAATCCACTGATTTAGAGATTTTCGAGCCTTTTCCGGCGTCACGTTCGCCCAAGACCACGCTGAAGTAACGTCTAATCCAAGATATTCCTGGAATATCTTTTTGGTCTTATCTGAGGTTGGGTTGTGAAACTGCTTGAGCTCTTGTTGGAGTTTTTTATGAATAAAATCCCCAACATAACTGCCAGAGACGACACTGAGGCGTTTATCCATAGCCTCGGTGACACGGTCTTCAACGTATGTTTCCCAAGCCGTCAAGGCCATCACCAAGCCAGCTCGCTTTAGCACCTCGGCATTTGCTGGGGGCGGATTGCAGTTAATCGCATCGAAGTGAGCAAGGAGCTCTTCTGCGTCTATTATTCCATGCTCGAACGAGCTCTTTGCTTGTGACATATTCCCTTCTCTAAAGTTGAAGCTCAGCCGCGCGCCGCAGGCGCGTCGGCTGCAGCGCCTTGCCTTGTTAGCCGCTCGGAGAGGTTGCTGATCTATCGGCGCGGAAGGAGAACGCGGATGGCTCTAACCGGAACAGCGTGTCGGACAACCGCAGCATCTCGATGTCGTGACGCCGGTTGCCCAGGCTCTCCCTCATCTCGACGCACAGCCGCTTGAAGGCGAGAACCTCTTGCTCACGCTCAAGCGTTCCTCCCGCTAGCCAGAAATCAGCAAGTGCCTCTACCACCACAGATTCCGCGCACAGACAGATGCGCGCCTTGGCTTCGTTCAACACCGCCAGCTCCTCCAACTCGTCGTTTTTCTTGCCCAAGCGCCGAGCAGCAACCAAACGCGAAACAGCTTGGAGAAAGTCCCCGTACGCCTTTAGTCGCATGCTAGCCAACTCATTTCCACGCGCCCGCCGGTCTGCGAGGCGATGTCCAATAAGCGCGACAATCACAGCGCTGGCTAATGAGAGCAAGGTTGCAAAAGCTGCTGACATATCTTCCTTCCGGCTTGCTATAAATGGACGGCCTTAACGCCATACAACACCACGCCAGCGGCGTACCCATAATTTAATGCCTTGCAAATACACCCGAGGCTCCGTGTACGGGCGTTCTGCAGCGTATCGGCGGTGTAGTGCGCCGTATAAGGACCCAGCCGTGCCGGCCAATAGCGCCACAAACGTCCGGCCAGTGGAGCGCGCTCACTGGGCTGTCTTCGCATCATCCAGCGCCAACAAAGGCGCCACCACCTCCCAGACGTTCTCCAACACCCCGTCCTGCCCGTCGGCATTCGGGTGGATGCCGTCGTCCATCATCAGTTCGCGCTCGCTCGCCACGCCGTCGAGCAGGAAGGGCAGCACGGGCAGGCCGTTGGTCTCGGCCAGCCGCTCGTACATGGCGGCGAATGGCTCGGCGTAGGCGGGGCCGTAGTTGGTGGGCAGCATGATGCCGAGCAGCACCACCCGGGCGCCATGGTCCTCGACGCGGTCGATCAGCGATTGCAGGTTGGCCTCGATGCGCGTCAAGGGCAGGCCACGCAGGCCATCGTTCGCCCCCAGTTCGAGCAGCACCCAGTCGTAGTCGCCGGTCTCGAGCACCTCGGGCAAGCGCGAGAGGCCGCCGGAGGTCGTTTCGCCGCTGACCGAGGCATTGGTTACCTCGAAGCGATCGGGGGCGCGCTCGGCAAGGCGCTCGCGCAGGCCGGCCACCCATCCGGCCTCGGTGGGCAGCTGGTAGGCCGCCGAGAGCGAGTCGCCGAAGACCAGCACCTGGGCCGGCACCGCCGGGGTGTCGTCACCTATACTCGCGCCGAACCAGAAACACAGCAGCAACAGGCCGGCGATACGCGCCGGCCAGCCGAAACCGAGCTTTCCCCATGACCTCATCCGATGCTCCCCGTGACACGACCCGGCCGATTCTGTCCGTCGAAGGCGTCACGCAGACCGTGCGCACCCCCGAACCGCTGACCATTGTGCATCAGGCCACCCTGCAAATCTTCCCCGGTGAGGCGGTCGCGCTGGTCGGACCGTCGGGAGCCGGCAAGTCCACCCTGCTGGCCCTGATGGCCGGTCTCGACTCGCCCAGCCAAGGCGAAGTCGTGCTCGACGGCCATGCGCTTTCGCAACTCGACGAGGATGGCCGGGCCGCGGTGCGCTCGGGCCGGGTCGGCTTCGTGTTCCAGTCCTTCCAGCTGATCGACGGACTCAATGCACTCGAGAACGTCGCCCTGCCCCTGGAGCTGACCGGTGCGCGCGATGCCGAGCGCCGGGCGCGAGAGGCGCTGGAGGAAGTGGGTCTCGGCGAACGCTTGCGCCACCTGCCCCGGCAACTCTCCGGTGGCGAGCAACAGCGCGTGGCACTGGCCCGCGCGTTTGTCGGCGAGCCGGCGGTGCTGTTCGCCGACGAGCCGACCGGATCGCTGGACACCGCCACCGGTGAACACGTCATCGAGCTGCTCTTCCGCCTGCGCGAACGTCATCAGACCACGCTGGTGCTGGTCACCCACGACCCGGCCCTGGCGGCGCGCTGCGACCGGGGTTTCCAGATACAGGCCGGGCGCGTCAGCGACTGGACGCCGGACCCCGAGGCCCTACAGGCACACCCCGGAGGCCGGGCATGAGCCAAGCCCCCAACACGGCCCCCAACACGCGACGCCTGGCCTGGCAGGGACTGGTACGCGAGGTGCAGAACGGGCTGCTCACCCCGATGCTGCTCGCACTGCTCGTGGCCGTCTCGGCGGTCACCGCGGTGGGCTTTTTCGTCGATCGCGTCGACGGGGCGATGCGGGCGCAGGCCGCGCAGTTCCTCGCCGCCGATGCACGCGTGGAGGCCCCCGGCCCGCTGGACGTCGCCCTGGAAACGGCACGAGAACTCGATCTGACCACCAGCCAACAGGTCACCTTTCCCACCGTGGTACTCGCCGGCGAGCAGACGCTGCTGGTGGGCCTGAAGGCCGTCGACGACGCCTACCCGCTGCGCGGCGAACTGCGGATCCGAGAGGACGGCGGCCCGCGCTCCGTCACGCACGGCCCGCCACCGGGCGAGGCCTGGGTCGCGCCACGGGCGCGCCTGTCGTTAGGGCTCGAACTGGGCGACGCCCTCCAGGTCGGCCAGAGCGAGTTGCCGGTGACCGCCGTGATCGAACGCGAGCCCGACGTGGGCAATGTGTTCTCGCAGGCCGCCCCTCGCCTGATGATCCACCGCGACGATCTGGCCGCCACCGAGCTGGTCACCGACACCAGCCGGGTCGAGCACGCCCTGCTGCTGGCCAGCGATGCGAATGACCGGACCGCACGACTGGACCGACTGGCCGAGCAACTGCCCGCCGAATACGAACTCGAGCGCCCCGAGAACAGCCAACCGGCCTTCGAGACGGCCTTCGACCGGGCGGCGCGCTTTCTCGGCCTGGCTTCGGTGGTCGCCGTGCTGCTCGCCGGGGCGGCCCTGGTAATCGCGGCACGCCACTACAACCGCATCCAGCAGGACACGGCCGCCCTGATGCGGGCACTGGGGGCCTCCTCGCAACAGATCGGGGCGATCTACCGTTGGCGCCTGCTGATGCTGGCGCTTGCCGCCGCGGTTCCCGGCATCGCCATCGGCGCCGTGACCCAGCTACTGTTGGCGGATCTCATGACTGCCGTGCTGGATGTCGACCTGCCGCCCCCCGGCCTGATGCCGGTGGCACTGGGGCTGGCCGTCGCACTGGTCGCCCTGTTCGGCTTCGCCCTGCCGAGCCTGATTCAACTCAAGCACACGCCGCCGCTGCGGGTGCTCAACCAGCGGGCGACCGCGCCCAGCCCGGCGGCGAGCCTACTGTTCGCCGCCGGCCTGATTGCGATCGCGCTGCTGGTCTGGTTCCAGGCGCGCGATGCGGCGCTGGCCTTGTACGTACTCGGCGGCCTGGCCGTGAGCCTGGGCACCTTCCTGATCGTCGCGTGGCTGCTCGTCAGTGCCCTGCGCCGCTGGCCGGCACGTGGCGTGGCCCGATTCGGGCTGGCCCGCATGGCTCGGGCGCGCTGGGTGTCGGCCACTCAGATCGCCGCGCTGGCCCTCGGGGTCACGGCGGTGCTGCTGCTATCGGTGGTCCGCGCGGATCTGATCGAGGCGTGGGAACGACAGATCCCGACCAACGCGCCCAATGTCTTCGCCATCAACATCCAGCCCGACGAGGTGGATGAAATGCGCGGGTTCCTCGACCGGCAGGGGATCGACGACGCCGGCTTCTACCCCATGATCCGCGGTCGGCTGGAGGCGAGCAACGGCAACGCCATCGATCCCGACAACTACGAGGGGCGCGCCCACCGGTTGGCGACGCGCGAGTTCAACCTGTCGACGTCCGACGAACTGGCCGCGGACAACCGCGTGCTGGCCGGCACGTTCCCGGCCGAGGGCTTCTCGGTCGAGGAGGGCATCGCCGAGACGCTGGGCTGGTCGCTGGGCGATCGGCTGACGTTCCGCGTCGATGGCAGGGCGATCTCGAGCGAGATCACCTCCATCCGCTCGGTCGACTGGGACTCGATGCGGCCCAACTTCTTCGTCATCGCCAACCCGGGACTGATGGAGAACGTCGCGGCGCAGTACATCACCAGCTTCCACCTGCCCGAGGGCAGCGAGGATCGGCAGGTCGAGCTGTTGCGCGCCTTCCCCACGGTGACG
Organism: Halothiobacillus sp.; assembly: GCA_016278265.1. Lineage (GTDB taxonomy): Bacteria > Pseudomonadota > Gammaproteobacteria > Halothiobacillales > Halothiobacillaceae > Guyparkeria. The sequence goes on from JADQCE010000003.1 coordinate 47,741, forward strand.
CTGTTCGACGTCTCGCGCATTCTCGACGAAGTGCGCACCCTGATCGCGCGCGCCAGCCAGGCGGTCGAGTACGTGTTCGCCTTTACGGTGATGGCGGGGCTGGTGGTCCTGCTGGCCGCCTTCGGTGCCAGCGAACGCCAGCGGATTCACGACGCCGCGGTGCTACGCGTGATGGGTGCCAGTCGGCGGATGGTGCTCTCGGCGCTCTGGATCGAGTTCCTCGTCCTCGGCCTGCTGGTGGGCCTACTCGCTGCGTTCGCCGCGATGGGGGTGGGCTCGCTGCTCTCGGCACAGGTCTTCGACCTGCCCTGGCGCCTGAACCCCTGGCTGCTAGCCTGGGGCATCGGCGCGGGCCTGCTGCTGGCCGCGCTGATCACGCCGCTGCTGGGATGGCGCATGACGCGGGTCGCCCCGGCAAAGGCGCTGCGTTCCTGACTATGCCTTGAGGAACCCCTGCACGAATCCGGTGCGAATGGCTGGCCGCTGGCGCCTCCGTCGCGGTGGTACCGAATTTACTAAAGTCCTTAACGGCATGGACGCCATCTGACGGCGATTGTGATCGTGTTGGAACCCGCGCCGATTCCATGCTCGCGGGCGATTGCCGGTTCGAATCCATTTACTGACCACCAAGGCATACCGTCATGCGAATCCTGCTCGCCATCTTCCTTCCCTGGCTGTTGTTCTTCACCATCGGGCGCCCGATTGCCGGCATCGTCTGCCTGCTCCTTCAAGTGACGTTGATCGGCTGGATCCCGGCCGCGCTCTGGGCCGTTTTCGCCCTGAACGACTACAAGACCGACAAGAAGATCGCTCGATCCATGGACGATCGTTCCTCTTGACCCGTCGACACCCGGCCGGCCATTGAGTCGGTAACCGATTGGGGCTGACCACGCCGAACGTGTAGGACCCAGCGTCAGGCGAACAGCGCGTCGATCTCGTCCCAGAGGGCGCGGTAGGCCTGGTTGGCTGGGTGGCGTGGCTCGCGGTAGACGCTGGGTTGCTGATCCTCACCCATCTGTTCGACGATCGAGGCGTAGGGGATCTCGCTTGAGAGCAGTTCGGGGATGTCGTGGCGATGGCGCTCGGCGAACTCGCGGTGCATGCGTCGGCGCCGGTCGACCAGCGACAGGAAGGCGTGCAGCCGTTCGGGATGGATATGGCGCTCGTCGAGATGACGCTTGAGCTGGAACCAGGTGCGTTCGGACAGGTGCGTGGGCACCATCGGCACCAGCACCATGTCGGCGGCGCGAAGCACGTTGTCCGCCAGCAGCGACAGCCCCGGCGGCGCGTCGATCCATATCTCTTCGAATTGCTCGGCGAGCGGATCGATCAGCTTAGCCAGCCGGTAGCCGGCGTCCTTCTTGTCGGCGAGATGGTGCTCGATCGCCTGCTGACCGGGCAGGGCCGGCAGCACCCAGAGGTGGTTGTGGATGGTCGGTCGCACCGAAGCAGCCAGCCCCTTGGGCTTGAGGAGCTTCTTGACCGACCGCTCCGCGCCAGCCTCAGCCTGGAGGTACCACGATGCGGCACTCTGAGGGTCGAGATCCCAGACCAGCACGCGCCGACCGGCCGCCGCCGATAACGCCGCCAGGTTGACCGCCGCGGCGGTCTTGCCCACCCCGCCCTTGACCGAATACAGCGCCACCGTCTGGGCCATGCCGACTCCCTGTTTCCGACTGATTCAAACGTGCCTGAGAGCATAGCATCGGGCGGGGGCGGATCTTGTGACAGTCGCCACGGACGGGCAGACCCGACCACTTACGTTCCCTCAGTGCTCACCCAATTCCTTGAGCTTGCGCGTGACCGTATTGCGCCCCCAGCCAATCAGCGCGGCGGCCTTCTGCTTGTGCCCGCCGGTGAAGGCCAGCGCGGCCTGCAGCAGGGTGCGCTCGAAGGCGGGGCCCGCCGTGGCGAGCAGGTCCTGATCACCGGCCTTGAGCCGGGCCTCGGCCCAGCGTGACAGGTCGCTGGTCCAGCGCGAGAGCAGTTGGTCGTCGCCATCGACGGCGTGCTCCCCGCTCAGCCCCTCGGTGATGGTGTCGGGCAGATCGTCGATGCTGATCTCGTTGCCCGGCGCCATCACGGTCAGCCAGCGGGCGATGTTTTCCAGCTCGCGGACGTTGCCCGGCCAGGGGTAGTCGCACAGGCGGGTCTCGGCCGCCCGGGTGAGGGTCTTGACCGGCACCCCCAGTTCCTCGGCGGCACGGACCAGGAAAAAGCGCATCAGCTGGGGGATGTCCTCGACCCGTTCGCGCAAAGAAGGCAGCTTGAGGCGAATGACGTTCAACCGGTGGTAGAGGTCCTCGCGGAAACGCCCCTCCTTGACCAGCTCTTCGAGGCGCTGGTGGGTCGCGGCGATCACGCGCACGTCGCTCTGGATCAGTGAGGTGCCGCCGACGCGGTAGAAGTGCCCGTCGGAGAGCACCCGCAGCAGGCGGGTCTGCAACTCCAGCGGCATGTCGCCGATCTCGTCGAGAAACAACGTGCCGCCCTGGGCCTGCTCGAACCGGCCACGCCGCTGGGTGGCCGCGCCGGTGAACGCGCCCTTCTCGTGACCGAACAGCTCAGATTCCAGCAGGTCCTTGGGGATGGCAGCGGTATTGAGGGCGACGAACGGCCCCTCGCGGCGCTGGCTGTGCCGGTGCAGGGCCCGGGCGACCAGTTCCTTGCCGGTGCCGGACTCGCCGTTGATCAGCACGGTGACCGACGAGCGCGCCAGCCGACCGATGGCGCGGAAGATCTCCTGCATGGCCGGGGCATTGCCGATCAGCTCCGAGCCGGACTCGGCCTCCTCCGGCACGGCGGCATGCTGCGCGCGTTCCCGCGAGGCGTCGTAGGCGCGCTCGGCCAGGCGCACCGCCTCGTCGATGTCGAACGGCTTGGCGAGATAATCGAACGCCCCCTTCTCGAAGGCGCCCACCGCGCTCTCCAGATCCGAGTGCGCGGTCATGATCACCACCGGGATGGCCGGGTGGTCGGCCGCCAGCCGGGTAAGGAAGCTCAGGCCGTCCTCTCCAGGCATCCGGATGTCGGAGAAGATCACGTCCGGCAGGTCACCACGATCGAGCCGGACCTGGGCACTCGCCACCTCGTCGAAGGACTCCACGGCGAAGTCGGTGGTGGCCAGCGCTCGCTCGAGGACCCAGCGGATGGCCTGATCGTCGTCGATCACCCACAGGCGGGGGATGGGACGTCCATTGTTCGGCTTATCGGCGGCTTGCATGGTCGGCTCACTCAGTCGGAGAAAGAGATGTTTTCCGCCCCGGGGCGTGGTCGCCGTGGGGGTGGATGGGCAGGATCAGGGAAAACCGGGTCACGCCGCGCTTGGGCACGAACTCGATCATGCCCTGGTGGCGCTCGGCAATGGTCTGCGCCAGCGACAGCCCCAACCCGCTACCACCGGCCCGACCGCTGACCATTGGCAGAAACAAGGTCTCGACCAGGTCCTCGGGCACGCCGGGGCCGTTGTCCTCGACGTCGATGCGGACGGCTAGTCGATGGCGCTTGCCGTGGATGGTGAACTGGCGCAGCACGCGTGTGCGAAAGGTCAGCTGTGGCTCAGGCGTGTTGCCCTCGCGCATGGCCTGGACGGCATTGCGGGCGAGATTAAGCAGCACCTGCACCAGCTGGTCACGATCGGCCCAGACATCGGGAATCGACGGGTCGTAATCCAACTGCCAGTCGAGCGGGCGGTCACCCGCCTCGATCCGGAGCAACTGGCGAACCTGCTCGAGCGGCTCGTGGACGTTCACCCAGTGGCAGTCCGGCCGGTCGTTCGGCCCGAGCATGCGATCGATCAGCCCACGCAGGCGATCGGTCTCCTGCAGGATGATGCGGGTGTACTCGGTCAGGCGCTCGTCGGGCAGCTCGCGTTCCAGCAACTGCGCCGCCCCGCGCAGGCCGCCCAGCGGATTCTTCAGTTCGTGGGCGAGCCCTCGCATCATCTGCCGGGTGGTCATCTGCAGGGAGTTGATACGTGCATCGCGGGAGATGCGCAGGTGGCGCTCGATGTCGTTGAATTCGAGCATCACCCGGGCGCGGGGGTAGTCCGGGCGCGGGGTGATAGCGCAGTCCGCCACGCGGGTGGACTCGTGCGCCAGCACCAACTCGATCTCGCGCAGGGTCATGACCTGCTGGGTGGTCAGTGCCTCGCCAATCGCCTCGGCCAGCAGGGGGTTGGCGGCGAAAACCGTTTCAAAGCCCGACTTGAGCGCGGCGCCGTAGCTGGTGCCGAGGAACTGCTCGGCCGCCGAATTGAGATAGATCGGCCGATTGCGCTCGTCGAGCACCACGATCGCGGTATTGAGGGTGTCGGCAAGCCGGGGCTCGGTTCTCGGGTTCATGCACTGCTCCACCGGGCGCGAAACGATCGACAGGCCAGGCCTGCCGGGCGGCTGACGATTTTGGTGCAATTAGCGTGCCCGGCCGAGAACCGGCGGACGAACCATGACGGATCGCATGGTGGCGGGGTTTACCTTGCTGATCAGCCTGAGGCCGCGTGTTCGGCAAGGAAGCGGTTGCACCAGGTCAGTGCATGAGAATAGACGATCGCACCGTTATTGGGAGGGCGTCATCAATTGAAAACGCACCGGCGCACTCTCCTTGATCACCTCGCCGTCGCGGTGAATCTGCGCCATCAGCACGTGCTCACCGGGCGCGAGCCCGTTGATCAGGTGACGACGTCCGGAGGAATCCCGTACGCGCGGCTCACCATCGACGAGGATATGTACCCGGTCGCCGCCCTGCAGGTTCGGCTGCATCACCAGGCCAACCGTGATGCTGCCCTGCAGGCGACTGGCGACCTCGCCATCGGCCGGTTCGACGATGGCCAGGTGCCGATACCCGGGCGGCTCACTGGCCTCTTGGTCCGTTTGGGTGGACGGCGGGCTGCCGGACATCGCGGGCGATTCGGGGGGCGTGTCCGAAGCCCCATCCGATGACTGGGTCTCCGAACGAGCCGGATCGGGGGGCTCCGGGATGTCTACCGGCGTCATGGGAATGACCGGGGCATCCTCGACCTCGTGAACGGTCGCACCCTCGACCGGCTCGTCGGTGAACACGGTCTCGCCGGCATCGTTGGTGTACTGATAGACCTTCGCGGCCGCCAACGGCTGGGCTACTACCAGCAGCAGGGGCCAGAGCAGGTGGAGCCAACGTGACGACCTTCCGTTGACGACTGGCATGGATATTCCCTCGATGCGTTGGCGGCGGGTCATGTCCCGGGTGCCGCAGATGCCCCGGGCGAGCGGATCACGGCCCGCAGGCGATCCAGGCGGGACTCGAGGGCGGTGCGATCGGGCGCGGTGACCGTCACATGGCCAAGCTTGCGGCCGGGACGCGGGGTCTTGCCGTAATCGTGCCACTGGGTGCCCGGCACCGCCAGCACCGCCGCCGGGTCGGGCAAGGTGCCGACCAGGTTGAGCATGGCGACCTCGCCGATCGGGTCGGTCTCGCCCAGCGGCCAGCCGATCACCGCGCGGATGTGGTTCTCGAACTGCGAGGTGCGCGCCCCTCCCAGGCTCCAGTGCCCGCTGTTGTGCACGCGCGGGGCCATCTCGTTGATCACGAGCCGACCATCCACGACGAAGAACTCGATCGTCAGCACGCCGACGTAATCGAGCTTTTCCATCACCAGGCGCGCAGCGCGTTCGGCATCTGCCTGCAACGGGTCGCCGGTATGCGCGGTGGTCTGCCAGAGGATGCCGTCGCGGTGCTCGTTGGTCACCAACGGGTAGACCCGCGCCTCGCCGTTACGGCTTCGCACGGCCACGATGGAGATCTCGCGCTCGAAGTGCTGCAACTTCTCGAGCACGGCCGGGACACCGGCCAGCGCCTCCCAGGCCGAGGCTGCCTCACCGGGATTGCCCGGCCCGCCCTCGTGGGCGGCATGGGCGGGATCGGCCAATCGGACTTGGCCCTTGCCGTCGTAACCGAAGCGGCGCGTCTTGAGGATCGAGGCGCCACCAAGGTGCGCCACGCCTTGGACGATGTCGCGGACCGAGTCGACCTGCACCCAGGGGGCGACCGACAGGCCCAGCCCCTCGAAGAACTGCTTTTCCTCGACGCGATCCTGCGCCACGGCCAACGCCTGCGGGTTGGGCATCAGGCAATTGCGCGCCGCGACCAACTCGGCGGAAGCCTGCGGCACGTTCTCGAACTCGAGCGTGACCAGGTCACACTCTACGGCCAGGCGCTCGAGCGCCTCGGCATCGTCGAACTCGGCGCGCAAGTGGCGACCGACCGAGGCGGCCGGTGGCTCCATCGCCGGATCGAGGAAGGTAAAGCGATGCCCCATCGCCACACCGGCCAGCCCCAGCATCTGCCCGAGCTGACCACCGCCGATCACGCCGATGTGCAGCCCGGCCGGCTCGCCGGTGCGTCCTTCGACGCGGGGCACATCGCATTGGTCCTGAACGCCGGCCATCGGCTCAGGCCTCGCCCGGCTCGGGCTTGTCGAGCACCGCTTGGGTCTGGCGCTCGCGCCAGGCATCCAGCCGCTCGGCCAGCGCCTCGTCGTTGTTCGCCAGCGTGGCGGCAGCCAGCAGCGCGGCATTGATCGCCCCCGAGCGACCGATCGCCAGCGTGCCCACCGGGACGCCGGCCGGCATCTGCACGATCGAGAGCAGCGAGTCCATGCCCGAGAGGGCCTTGGACTGCACCGGCACGCCGAACACCGGCAGCCGTGTCTTGGCCGCGACCATGCCCGGCAGGTGGGCCGCGCCACCGGCCCCGGCGATGATCACCTTCAGACCCCGGCCGACGGCCGCATCGGCGTAGTCGAACAGCTTATCGGGGGTGCGGTGCGCCGAGACCACCGCCTTCTCGAAGGGAATACCCAGTGCCTCGAGGGTTTCGCAGGCGTGGCTCATGGTCTCCCAGTCCGACAGCGAGCCCATGATCACGCCGACCAGCGGTTGGGCACTCATACGCCCGTCACCATGGCCGGCAGCACGTCCTGCAGTTGCGGGTGCGTGTTCGCCACGCCCACCGCGGCCACGTACAGGAAGACCAGGATGGCCAGCACCCAGGCACTGGCGCGCAGGCCACGGGTCTTGCCGAAGCGCATCGCCACCAGCCCCAGGCCGATGTAGACGATCAGCCCGACGATCTTGACGGTGAGGAAGTCGGGATGAACGCCATTGCCCCAAAACAACAGCCAGGCGGCGACCAGGGCGCTGACCAGCAGCACGGTGTCGACCACGTGCGGGGTGATCTTCACCCACTTCTTTTTCAGCATCGGCGAGCCCGAAAGCATCCAGACACCGCGTACGAGGAAACCGGTGAGCGAGAGCACGGCCGCCAGGGCATGCAGGTGAATCCAGAGGGAGGCGTTGGCCATGGGGTATCTTCCCGATTGATGTGTCCGTGTGACCGCAAGGGAGCGAACCCTAGGTGCGGAAAGGTCCAAAGCATAAATCATCGGCGCCCACCCCCCAAGGTCGCTACACTGAGGCTCCCAACGGGCACCAGCGACATGAGGTGATGTCATGCAGCTACCCAACCACCTGGTCTCCCTGCCGATTGGCGCGATCGGCTGGCTGCTGGCCCTCGGCAGCCTCGCCTGGGCGGTACGCACCGCACCCTGGCCGGCCCTGCGCGCCGAGCCGATGCGGGTCCACCTCGTCCTCCTGGCCGTCGTCTTCCTGACCGGCATGTGGACGCTCTCGGCCACCCTGATGCCGGGGTTGACCCTGCACTTTCTCGGCGCGGCCACCGTCACCCTGGTCATCGGGCTGGAGTTGGCCCTGGTCGCCGGCCTGATCGCGGCCATTCTTTCGGCATTGGTGTTCGGCCACGGGCTTGCCATTGCTGGCTGGACGTTCCTGCTGAGCGCCGCCCTGCCGGCAGCGATTACCTACGGCATCACGCGCGCCTCGCAGCGTTTTCTGCCGCCGAATTTCTTCATCTACCTGTTCATCGGGGTGTTCCTATCCGCCGTGCTCGGCGTGCTGGTCCACGGTGGCGGCACCGCGTTGCTGGTGATGGCGCTGGGGCTGTATGACATCGACATCATCTGGAACAACTACCTGCGCATCCTGCCGCTGCTCGCCTTTCCCGAAGGGGTCATCAACGGCATGCTCATGACGGCCCTGGCGCTGGTCAGCCCACACTGGGTGATCTCCTTCGACGACCACCATTACATCGACGGCCGGTGAGCCGAACCCGCCCGGGGCAATCCCAACCGACAGGCTGGCGGATTGCGTCCTGACGTCGCCGATTTGCAAGATGCAACTACCACCACCGTCATCAGTCGAACTGGACTCGGGTAAACGTTTGTTTATGAAAGCACGCCGAGCCGCGCAAGGGTGGCATGGAACCTGCTTTATTACACCCTAGCCGAGCAGGAGTGAGCTCGGGTAATTCAATGACACGAGATATCAGGAGTTCCTCATGAAGAAACTGACCGCGATCGCATTCGCCTCCGGTTTGGCCGTTGCCTCCGGGCAAGCCATGGCCGCCGACATGGCCGCTGGCAAAAAGCTTTACGAACAAAGCTGTGCTTCCTGCCACGGCCAGAAGGCCCAAGGCCAGGGCATGTTCCCGGCGCTGGCCGGCAAGAGCGCTGACCACATCGTCACCGCGCTGGGCCACTACAAGAACGGCAACCAGGATGCACTTAAGGAAATGGGCGACCTGGGCGGCTCGAACTTCGCCATCATGGCGCCGAACGCCGCCGGCCTGTCCGATGGCGACATGGAGAACCTGGGCGCCTACATCGAGAGCCTCTAAGCTCCCGCGCCCGCCACGAACAAACCCGGACCAGGTGGTCCGGGTTTTTTTGTGGCCGATGACAAATCACTTGAACACGGTTGGGGCGAGTCGCACGCCACGCCCGGGCCTAACCAGGACTCGCGCTGGCCGGGGGCAATTCGCAGGCGGACCCGTCCCAGCCCACTCACAGGGACGCCGAGTGTTGTCAGCGCCCGCTGCGCAGCCGGTCGAGTCGCAGGCGGTCGCGCGCATCAAACAGGCGCCGCGCGCCCAGTTGCACCGCCACCAGCGAGCCAAAACCCGTCGCCGCGGTGATCAGGAACATGATCAGGATCTGGTACTTGACCGCCTCGATCGGCGCCGAGCCGGCGAGGATCTGGCCGGTCATCATCCCCGGCAGGCTGATCACTCCCGCGGCGGCCAGCATGTTGAGCGTCGGGATCAGGCCGGCGCGCATTGAATCGGACCGCAGCTCGGCGGTGGCATCACGCACCGAATGACCCAGCACCAGCCGCGCCTCGATCTCGACGCGCGTCTGCCAGGCCGTCTGCGTCAGGTTATTCAGTGCCAGCCCGATGCCCGTCATGGTGTTGCCGAGGATCATCCCCAGCAGCGGGATGGCGTATTGCGGCTCGTACCAGGGATCGGTCTCGATCATCAGCGTCAGGGCCAGCACGGTGACGATCAGTGCGGTCACGCTCATCGACGCCAGGCCGATGCCGTAGCCATGCCAGCCACGGATGGCCCGCTTCTGCCGCGCGACCACCTCGTAACCGGCCAGCCCCATCATCACCAACGCGATCAGCACGATCCACGGCAGCGTGGCCGCGTCGAACACCGCCTTGAGGATCACGCCCACCAGCAGCAGCTGCAGCACCATGCGCACGCTGTTCAAGGCCAGGGTGCGGAACAGGCCCAGGCCAAGCAGTATCTGCACCATCCCGAGGGCCAGCACCAGACTAGCCGCCACGATCAGGTCGACCGGCGTCAGGCTATACAGATCCATGCAACACCCCTCCCTCGGACGTCATTTCCAGCCAGCGATCGCCGTGGGCGTCGATCTCGCGCGGATCGTGACTGATCCACACGGCGGCTGCGCCCTGATCGCGCAGGTAGTCGAGCAGCAGGCCCGCCATCGCCTCGGCGTTGTCACGATCCAGATTCGCGGTGGGCTCGTCGAGCAACAGCACGCGCGGCTCGAGCGCGAGCGCGCGCAATACCGCCAGCCGCTGACGCTCCCCCGAGGACAACCGCTCGACCGGCGACTCCCACAAGGCGGCCCGCAGGCGCAGGCGCTCCCACCAGGCCTCGGAGGGGCGGGCCGGGAAGTGCTCGGCGACCGTGTCCGCCCACCAACCGGACTCCGCCGGCACCAACGCCACCTGACGTCGCCAGTCCGTCGCCTGCATGGATTGCTGCTCGACGCCCCCCAGACTGATCTCGCCCTCGTGCGGGGAGAGATCCGCCAGCGCGCGCAGCATCTGACTTTTGCCCACGCCCGACTCGCCCCGCACCGGCAGCACCTCGCCGGCGGCAAGTGCGAACGAGACCGGCGGCACGTTCGGTCCGCGCAGATCCTTGACCTCGAACAACATGCAGCTCCCCTTTCGAAAACAATGCGACCGCCGGCACCTGATGGCAGCGGGCCGTGCCCGCGAAGGGCCGGACAGCGACCGCGCCGCCCCAAGACACCCGGACCGTTCGCGATGCCCCACAAACAAAACGCCGGCCCGAGGGGCCGGCGTTCTACTTGGGTTGCCCTGGACCGCTGGCGCGGTCCGGCTTGCCGGTATCAGCCCCCTTAGGAGCCCGCCGGCTCCTCGTCCATGACCGCGATGTAGGCACCCAGGGCCTCGATGTCCTCGTCGGTCAGGCTCTTGGCCTGCGGGATCATCGCGTAGGAATTCGGACCCATCTCCTGGCCCTTGCGGTAGATCTTCAGCAGGGAGATGGTCTGATCCATGGCAGTACCGGCCAACTTGGGCGCGTTGAATAGCTCACCGCCCTCACCTTCGGCGCCGTGGCAGATGGCGCAGGAGGAGTAGATCGCTTGGCCGCGGCTGATGACCGACTCGCTGACGATGCGCGGCTCGGCCGGCGTCTCTTCCTTGGCGGCGTCGCCACCCTCGGACTTGGCCTGATCACCGCCAGCCGCGGCACCGCCGCCGTTGGTGCCACCGAACTCGTCGGCAATGTAGACCGACAGGTTGGCGATCTGCTCGTCGGAGAGATTGGCCGCATTCGGCGCCATGGTGCCGTAACGATCGCCCAGGCCGACCGACTTCAGGAATTCCTGGTCGCCTTCACGGTAGGCGGTCAGCTTCTTCTGCACGTCGGTTGCGTCCATCTCGGTCAGCACCGGGAAGGCGCCGCCCTGGCCCTTGCCGTCAGCACCATGACACGCGGCACAGGCGGCGTAGGCCTGCTTGCCGGCGGCGACGTCGCCGTCAACCGCTCCGCCGCCGTTGCCGTTGCCGCCAGCGCTGTCTGCCGCACCACCGGCGCCACCGCCGAACTCGTCGCCGATGTAGGCGGCCAGGTCAGCGATGTCCTCGTCGGAGAGGCTGGCCGCGTTCGGCGCCATGGTGCCGTAACGGTCACCCAGGCCGACCGACTTCAGGTATTCCTGGTCACCTTCGCGGTAGGCGGTCAGTTTCTTCTCGGTTTCGGCGGCGGTCAGGCCAGTCAGGACCGGAAACGCACCGCCCTGGCCTTTGCCGTCCGCGCCGTGACAGGCCGCACAGCTAGCAAATTTCTGCTTGCCGGCTGCCACGTCACCACCGGTAGCCGCCGCGGCAGCGGCAGCGCCATCCTTGTCAGCCGACTCGTCGGTCGACTCGGCCTTGGCCGTCTTGGTGGCTTCCTTGCTTTCCGGATTCTCCACAACCTGCCCGTCGAGCGAGTTCTCCTCGGCGGTGTTGAAAAGCGCGTTCACGAGATAGAACACGGCGACCAGCAGGACCAGCGCCGAGACGAAGCCAACCAGCTTCGACATCGGATCGACCTTGGGGGTATGTTGAGCCACGAGAATCCTCCAGAATCTTTATCGTTTTAGCATGCGCAACGGCGCGTAGTATATCGGCAAAAATCCTCGTTTGACAGAACCGGCGCGCGCATGTCTCCCCCCGCATCCAAAAAAAACCACACATCCGGCAGGGTCTCCAGCTCGGGGCGCGGCAGAAAGGCGCCTCCGGGACTGTCGTCTCCCGTGGGAGAACTGCCCGGCGTCGGCCCGAAGGTCGCCGAGAAGCTCGCCCGCCTGCAGATCGAGACGGTCGAAGACCTGCTCTGGCACCAGCCATTGCGCTACGAGGACCGCGGCACCAAGCAATCGCTCTCGCCGGAACACATCCATGAGGCGGCACTGTTCGAGGTGCGCATCACCGAGGTGCGCCCGCTGTTTCGCGGCAAGGCACGCCTGGTCTGCCAGGCCGTTGGCGAGGGCCCGTCGGGGCCGATGCCCCTGACCGTCTGGTTCTTCGGCCGCTTCGGCCCCACGCCCCAGGCCGGACGGACCTATCTGCTGTTCGGCGAATTGCAACACGGGCCGCACGGCCTGGAGATGGCCCAGCCCGAACTCGTCGCGCCCAACCAGATCGGCCAGATTCGCCCGGTGTACCCGGCCACCGAGGGTGTCGCCCAGCCCAAGCTGCGCCAGCTGGTCGAGGCGGCACTGGAAGTGGCCGTACGCGACCTGCGCGACCCGTTGCCCGTCACGATCCGCGAGGCGCGCGACTGGCCGCCGCTGATGCGCGCGCTGCAACGCATCCACCTACCCAAACGCAACGACGGCGTGCCCGAACGGACCGAGCCGGCGCTGCAGCGCCTGATCACCGAGGAACTGGCGACCCACATCCTCGCCCTGCGCCAGCGCCGCGCGGTCACCCGCCGGGTCGCCGCGCCGGCCATCCCCCCGCAGGCACACCTGTTCGATCAACTGCTCGGGCACCTGGGTTTCACGCCCACCGGTGCGCAGACGCGGGTGATCGGCGAGATCAAGGCGGACCTGGCCCAGCGCCTGCCGATGCTGCGACTGGTGCAGGGCGACGTTGGCTCGGGCAAGACCCTGGTCGCTGCAGCCGCCGCACTGGACGTGATCGATGCCGGCTACCAGGTTGCCCTGATGGCACCCACCGCCCTGCTCGCCGAGCAGCATGCGCGCAACTTCGCGCAGTGGTTCGAGCCGCTGGGGCTATCGGTGTTGCTGCTCTCCGGCCAGCAGTCGGCGGCAAGCCGACGCGAGGGGCTGGCGCAACTGGCCGACGGCCGCGCCCAGATCGTCATCGGCACCCATGCCCTGTTTCAGGAATCGGTGGCCTTTCATCAACTGGGTCTGGTGATCGTCGACGAACAACACCGTTTCGGCGTGCATCAGCGCCTGGCGCTGACCGACAAGGGCGCCAGCCAGCCTGACTCAATGGGGGCGGGCGGCGCACGCCGGCCGCACCAGCTGATCATGACCGCCACGCCCATTCCGCGCACGCTGGCCATGACGCAATTCGCAGACCTTGACGTGTCGATCATCGACGAGCTGCCGCCGGGGCGCACGCCGGTAACGACCGTGGTGGTGCGCGCCGACCGCCGCGGCGAGGTGATCGAGCGGATCGCCCGCGTGTGTGCCGAAGGTCGGCAGGCCTACTGGGTCTGCCCGCTGATCGAGGAAGGCCAGATCGAGGCGCAGGCCGCCGAGTCTACCTTCGCCATGCTGGGCGAGGAGTTGCCGCACCTGAGCATCGGCATGGTCCACGGCCGGATGTCTGCGGCGGAAAAGCAGCGCGCAATGGCCCGCTTCAAGGCCGGCGATTACCACCTGCTGGTGGCGACCACCGTGATCGAGGTGGGCGTCGACGTGCCCAATGCCTCGCTGATGATCATCGAGAACGCCGAACGCATGGGCCTGGCCCAATTGCACCAGCTGCGCGGCCGGGTCGGCCGTGGCGCGACGGCCAGCCACTGCGTGCTGCTGTTCGAGGAACCGCTCTCCGACCGCGCCCGGGCACGACTGGGTCTGATGCGCGAGACCGAGGACGGCTTCCGCCTCGCCGAGGCCGACCTGGAACAGCGCGGCCCCGGCGAGGTGCTCGGCACCCGCCAGGCCGGCATCGCCAAGCTCAAGATCGCCAACCTCCTGGAAGACCAGGGCAAGCTCGACGAGGCGGGGCAACTGGCGGACGAGCTGCTGGAACGCTTCCCCGAGTCGGTCAATCCGCTGATCGCCCGATGGGTCGGGGCGGCGGGCCAGTACGGGCAGGTGTAGCGCCGCCCGACCCCAAGCCTTGCTCGCATCCGGTCGCTGACATACAGTTTTCCTTATACCCCGATCCGGCCCACACCGACCGGGCACCCTGGTGGGACTGCAAGCACGGCCACGCTACCCGACCGCGACGGCCGGAACGACCCACCCCTGGCACTGACGGAACCACGCGCCGGCAATGAAGCAACGCTGCCTTTCTTTACTCGGGACCTGGTTCCTGCTGATCGCCCCCGTGATCGCCCAAGCCGCGATGACCCAGGGCGCACCGGCGGTGACCCTCAGCGCCGACGAAAAGGCCTTCCTCGAAGAGCACCGAGCCGTCCGCATCGCCATGATGGTCGAGCACCCGCCGTTCACCGTCGTCGGTGACGGATCGGGCAACGGCTTCGAACACGACGTCCTGCACCTGATCGCCAGCAAGACCGGGCTCACCTTCGAGAAGACCTTCGGCACCTGGGGCGACTCGTTGCGTCGCTTCCGCGAGGGCGAGGTCGACGTGATCTCCAGCATCTCCTACGACGAGGATCGCACCGCCTTCACGCTCTTCACCGAGCCGTACTACGAGCTGCCGATCTTCGTCTTCGTCCGTGACGATTTCGGCGACTACTCGGGCATCGAGGACCTTGCCGGGCACCGGGTCGGGGTGATCGAGGACATCTTCTACATCGACGACCTGGAGGACGCCGGCGGCATGGACCTGCGGCACTACGGCACCTACCAGGAAATGACCCGCGCGCTGGTGCTGGGCGAGATCGACGCGCTGGTGCAGAACCTCACCAACATCAACGAGGTCATCAAGCGGCGCGCCTACACCAACATCCGCATCGCCGGCGAACTGTCACTGCCCGGCGTGGGCGACGAAGACCTGCGCTTCGGCATCACGCCGGACAAGCCCGCGCTGCGCTCGATCATGCAGAAGGGCCTGGACGCCATCTCCCCGGCCGAGTGGAGCACCCTGACCGGACGCTGGCTCGGCGTGCGCAGCGAGGGGGCACGCCAGGACCTGCCAGTGCTCATCCGACTGACCGACGCGGAACGCACCTACCTCGACGAGGCAGGCCACATCGACATCTGCATCGACCCGAACTGGATGCCCTTCGAACGCTTCGACGAAAACGGCCAGCACGACGGCATCAGCGCCGACTACTTCGCCCTGTTCGAACACGCCCTGGGCATCGATTTCCGCCCCCTGCCGGTCGAGACCTGGTCCGAATCGGTCGAGCATCTCAAGGCGGGCGACTGCGATCTGTTCAGCCTGGCCATGCGCACCCCGGAACGCGAGACCTACGCCGAGTTCACCGACAGCTACATCGAGACCCCGCTGGTCATCGCCACCAAGGCCGACGTCGCCTTTATCAATGATCTGGGTGATCTCAGCGGACGGCCGATCGCGATCCCGGCGCTGTACGCCTTCGCCGAATTGCTGCGCGACGACTACCCCAACCTCGATCTGGTCGAGGTGACCGACATCGACGCCGGCCTGGCGATGGTCAGAAGCGGCCAGGTTTTCGGCTACATCGGCACGCTGGCGACCATCGGCTACAAGCTGCAGACCGAATACGGCGGCGAGCTGCGCATCACCGGCGATACCGGCAAGTCCTGGGACATGGGCGTGGCCGTGCGCGAGGACCGGCCGGTGCTGCACGGCATCATGCAGAAGGCAGTCGCCAGCCTCACCGAGGAGCAACGGCGGGACATCAACAACAAGTGGATCGCGGTCCGCTACGACCAGCGGGTCGACTACACCCTGCTCTGGCAGGTCAGCGCGGTGTTCGTGCTGCTGATCGTCCTGGGCGGCCTGATCTACTGGAAGCAGGCCAACCTCAAGCGCCAGCTCGAAGCCGCCTACGAGCAGGCCGAGCGGCTGGCCGTCACCGACAAGCTGACCGGGGTGTACAACCGGCACCGGCTCGACCAGGTTCTCGGGGAAGAGACGCGCAAGGCCGACCGCTACGGCGATGCCTTCGGCGTGATCATCCTCGACATCGACCACTTCAAGGCCATCAACGACCGCTTCGGTCACCGCGCCGGCGACGCCGTCCTGCGCGAGTTCGTCGACGTGCTGCGCCGCAACTGCCGCCAGACCGACATCCTCGGACGCTGGGGCGGCGAGGAATTCCTCATCATCGCCCCGCATGCCGACAAGGCGACCCTCCTCACGCTGGCCGAAAAGCTGCGCACCGCCATCGAGGCAACGACCTTCCGTGACGTCGAGCGAGTCACCACCAGTATCGGCGCGAGCGTCTACCGGCGGGGCGACAACCCCGACACCCTGATCAAGCGCGCCGACGACGCCCTCTACAACGCCAAGCGCCAGGGGCGCAATGCCGTGGCGTTTCGGTAGTCGCCGGGAACCAGTCTCGGCCCAGGGGATCAGGCGACGAGACGCATCTCGAGGGTCGTGGCGGCTACGAGGCCCTGGCTCCTTCCGCGCCGGGCTCCAGCGGATTGCCATCCGCATCCAGAAGCTGGCTGTCGTAGGCCGCCTGCAGGCCGGTTTCGCGCTCGCCCTCCTCGGGCTCTTCGCCGATGGTGCGCGGGTACAGGGGCGAGAGGGTGGCGACCACCACCCCGATCGCGGCGAATATCGCAAACGCCTCGGCGTAGCCGGATGCCTTGACCAGCATGCCGACCACGGGCGAACCGACCGCCTGCCCGAGCGACACCGCCACGAACGGCAACACCGGCCCCATCGACAGGCGCCCCGGCAACAGGCGGATGCCGGTCATCAGGTAGAGCCCGGTCAGACTCATGTAGGCCAGGCCGAACACCAGCGCGGAAAAGGCCGCCAGAAACAGGTTGTCGGGGCTGGCGGCAAGCAGTGCCAGGCTCGTCGACAGCATCATCAACATCAGCGCCTGGGTGATGGGCGGGTTGTTGCGGTCGGCGAGATCCGCCACCACCGCTCCACCGAGGCCGGCAATGCCCACCGCCAACCACAACCAGCCGGTGGCCCCGGGCGGCAGCTCACCCAAGGTGACCACCAGGTCGGGCGCAAAGATCCAGTAGGCGGCGGAGACGAAGCCCATCAGGAAGGCGAACACCGAGAGCCGGCCAAGACGCCACCACTGCAGGGAACTGATCGGGGCTGGGGGCGCGGCGTCCGATGGCGTGACCCGCGACACCGACGGAATCAAGCGCCACGTGGCGACCACACCGATGACCGCCAACACGGCAAAGGCGCCATAAGCCAAGCGCCAGGCATCGGCCAGGAACAGCACCGCCGGCACGGCAACCGCCACGCCAACGCTGGTGCCCGCATTCATGATCGAGCTCACCCGGCCGTGCATCGAGCGCTCCACCACCGCCTGCATGGCACCCGAGAGCGCCGGCATCATCAGGCCGGTGGAGATGCCGCATGCGAACACCCCCACGCCAAGCGAGAGCGCGTCAGGAGACTGACTGATCACCAGCAAGCCAGTGGCACCGACGGTGCCGGACAGCATCGCGGTATAGCGGGCCCCCAACCGAACCGAAAGGATCGGCGCGACCAGCGAGGCCAGTATGAAACTGAGGAGCGGCAGCGCGCCGATAATGCCGATCACCTCCGGCGTCAGCCCCAGGTCGGCACGGATCGGCGGCACGAACAGACCGAAGGCGAAGCGCGCGAGTCCGTAGGTGATCGCGATCAGCCCGGCACCGAACAGCGCGAACTTCATGCCCGAAGGGAATTGCATACCACCCCCGCCAGTCTCGCATCGAGAAGTGTGGCCCTCGGCGGCCTTGTCGCACGCCGCAAACCGAACCATCAGAGCCTAGGATTCTCCCGAGCCAGGTTCAAGCAGGCGTCCGGCTACCCCCTTGCTCGCGGGCCGAAAGGGCCGGCAATCGCGGCATCAGTGAATACCGGTGGCCCGCAAGCTCGTCAGCCGGTTCACGAACGTCGCCTTTTCAGACGGTACATATCGTCATCCGCATGGCGCAGCAGGGTATCGGCATCCGCTCCGTCGGCCGGATAACAGGCGACGCCGATACTGCAGGACGCAGTCTTTAGCCCGCCGAATTCAGCGCCCAACGGCTCGGCCAGGATCGCAGCGATCTCCCCGACCTTCATTGAAACGGCGTCCGCCGACTGGATGTCCGTCAACAGCACAATGAACTCATCACCGCCCACCCGGGCCACCGTGTCCGTCTCGCGTACGCAGCTTTCCAGCCGTCGGGCGATCGTGCAGAGCATGCGATCACCCATCGCATGGCCGAGGCTGTCATTGATCGACTTGAAGCCGTTGACGTCCAGGAACAGCAAGGCCAGCTTGCTCTGGTGGCGATGAGCCGCCCGGAGCGCCAAGTCGAGGCGGTCGCTGAACAGCGATCGATTGGTCAGCCCCGTCAGCGGATCGTGATGGGCAAGGAAGCGCAACTTGTCCTCGGCCAGCCTGAGTGCCGTCACGTCCCGCGCCACGCCGATGCGCACGCCGTCCTCCTCGGACCAGCGGGCCGACCACAGGATGTCCACGATCGAGCCATCCTTGCGGATATACCGGTTGTGGAAATCGCTGTGCGACTGACCGCTCATGACCCGGACGATCGAGTCCCGTGTGGCCCGCAGATCGTCAGGATGCATGTAGTCGGTGATCGGCGTGCCAACCAATTCCTCGGCGCGATACCCGAGCAGTGCCTCACAGGCATCGCTCACGAAGACGATCTGGTTGTCCGCGTCGACCACGAAGACCGCGTCCATCATCAGGTGGATCAGCTTCGGGTAAAGCGCTTCTATATCCACTGGCATGCTTTAGGGCTTCGACTGGTTTATATGGCCGCCAGTGTAGCCCCAAGGGGGCAGAACCCTTTGCCCCGTGTGGCCTGGTCGCTGGGGAGGGTCCAAGGCGCCTTGTCGTGGAGGTGGTACGGTTTCGGGCGTTTTCTCGCTTGGCGGTTTCGATCGTGGCGCGCTGCCAACGCCCGAGGCACTTTCTATTGCTTGTCCAATAGAAAGTGCCCAAAGACAAGGACACCCCGGCGCCTTGGCCCTTCGGGCTTCCCTCGTCACCGCCGGGTTGCGGACGGGTCGGTTCGACGCGACATCGTGTCGCGCAGAACCTCGGAGCGACGGTCCTGCTCCGCTATCGCTCCGCGTTCATCGGGCATGCGGCGTGCCACTGGCACGCCGGTCCGGATTCACCCCTGTCGCTCCGACCCTGCAACCCGGCGGAGACGAGGCAAGGCGCAGGGGCCCCGTGCGCGCCAGCCGTAAATTCCTCCATCGATAACTGCCCTTGCTGGCTGGCCGAAAGCAGGGCAGCCGCACCGCGGCTTTCGCGGCCAAGGGCCGCTCCCACACATCCACCAGATCCCCTGTGGGAGCGAGCCCCGCTCGCGAAACGCGCCAACCGCGCGTGCCTAGCCCCAAGCCGCACCAAACCAATTGTTCGTGGCAACGAGTTAACAGACTGGAAAGTCCCCTTCGCCCTTGCCGAGCGGCCGGGGTGCCGCAGGGTCTGGGCGACATGGACGCCGCCCAGAGGTTCGTCGCGACAGGATGTCGCGTCGAACCGACCCGTCCGCGGCACCCGGGACGGGAGGAAAGCCTGCAGGGCCAAGGCGAGGGGTGCCCTTCTCTTTGGGTCCTTTCTCTTGGGCAAGCAAGAGAAAGGACCTCGTGCGCCTAGCAGCTGGGCCAAGATGCACAACAGATCAAGTGTGCGAAAACTCAATTGATCAATAAGGGTTCTGACCCCTTTTACGAAGACCGCCTAGCGATCATTGCCTGGTGAAAACCAAGGACGTCAAAAAGATCCCCCTGAACACACGCGTTCTCGCGAAACTATATGCGATCAATCTTGATTTTCAGGCTTGCCATGGAATCGTTCATCATCCGAAATTTTGGGCTAGATGACTTAAGAGGAACAGCCGCTTTCGACTGAAAATTTTCACCAGTAAGAGCCTGCCGGAAATTCTTAAGCTCATCCCGGCACACGTCTTTTCGATCCAATTTATCTAGCCGCCTCATGGCTTCCGACAGCTTTGTCTGCACCAAGAGAGCGTTTTGATCAGAGCTCCCCCCACAAGGGTCTAGCCAATATGCCTGAGCACACTCCAGGGCAAAATCCAGGTCGCGGAAAACCTCGTTCTTGCTCGCACGCTTCCTGTCATTTCTGTGATAGATATGCGAGACAAGAAGCCCCACAAACAGAGAAACAAACTCCGAAACCATTGGAATAGCCAAAATTAACTCCCTTTACAGCCGATATACTCCCTAATTTCCTCCTTGACACTCTCATATCGACTGACTAAACGAATCTTATTGCATAGAGACTGAGAATCAAAACCCGAAACCCTAACCAAACCACCAAACGCCTCCTCCAAAAAAGAAGACCCGTAGCCCATAACACCATCGAGATCCACCGTTAAAACCTCGCACTGCTTGAGTGCTGGAACCAAGAAATCTTCCCGAAAACGCTCACCAGTGTAAGGACCATCATCCCTAAAGCGCCCAGCAGGGAACCGAGAAAAATCCGATGCTACCGTTATTTCACATTTCGACATATTAAAATCACGCCGCAATTGATTGAATCGGGACTTGCCAGAATACTACCGTCCCATTAATCGAGGCTGAGTAATCTTTCGTTGTTTCGACCGAGGGAACCCCCGTCTTCTCGCCTTCAGGGCCGAAAGAATAGCATCCTTTGTTGCTATAAATCAGGAGACGCCCCCGCCCCATCTGCTCAATTGCCATCTTAAGGCGGCTCATACCCTTACCTCGGTATGACTCGCCCGTCCGCGATCTTGCGTGCTCAATCGTTGCCGCGACAATCTTCCCCTCATCCTCAGCACCAAATCGTGCCAGGATTTTTTCTCGAACGGGCTCCCACCAACCTTTCCGTGTAACCGTAGTAGGAATGCCGAGGCCTAGATCACAGACCAGAACTATAAGGTAGCCCGCATCCACTCCCGAAAACATCCACCACCTTTTGTCGTCTGGGAATGAGCCCTCGGCTCCAATCTCAGAGATCATTCGGGAGTCATATGCATGACTATGTGCATTATCTATAGCCTCGGAGAAGGCATTAAAAAGAAACCAACGATCATCCTCTGACATAGGTGTCTCTCTACACAAGCGATCAAAATGATCTGCCGCTGACTCAGCATCCACTTCCGACCTACTTACATGATGCCAAAAGTTTACATCGTTCCGATTAACGGTTACATCTTTTAGAACACCCAATTTCTCAGACAATCCTATCTGCTTGATAACCTGAGCAACCTTATCCGAGCGCACATTCTTGATTCGAACACAAGTCCTTTTGGTTTTATTGACAACCATGTCTATTGCAGCCAAAACAAGAATCATTCCATCTGCTATGACGCGAGTTGTCCTTGTAAAGTCCAAAACAAGAGTGCCAGCCTCAGTATCTGCCATCCCCCTTATTCGGCTAACAATTCTCAATGTTTCGTCCCGACTCTGATGTAGACCTATAGACTCCGGCATAAACAAAGTGTTTTTTTCACGACCGAGGCGCTCCTTTACATGAGGAGGCCTCGGCTTCCGCTTCGTCCTCCAAAAACGCTTGGACCTAACCTTTTTTTCAATACTTTTATTTTTAAATAAGTTATTAGATTTTTTCATGTTAAGCAGCTAAAGATAAAAAAGCACCACAGAGAAAAAGCCCAAAGCCTTTCGAAAATTTACTGAGCACTCCCGCTCCGCGTCGACGGAGCTTCGTCACTACCAGAAAACAATTCATCGATCAGCGGCGCGATCTTGGTGCGGGTCGGCCCAAACTTGTCCATCCGCCCACCCCCATTCCGAGCGTCATAGGTCGCACGCCCCTCAATCCCATCCTGGCCAAACACCTTGAGATCGGCATAGGAGAGATACATCACCATGTCCCAGCGCCAGTTGGCGGTGTACTCGAGGTAATGGGAGCAGCCAACCGGCCGCTCGCCCCTGTACACCTCCGTATACACGCCTTGTTCCTCGATCAGTTCGCAGACGGCCGGCTCGAAGCCGTCCATCAGCACATCGGGGTTGTGCTCGACACAGATGCGCTCGATGTCATTGTCGGCGACCGGCTGGACGTTCTGGGTGATGGAGCAGCCGCTCAGCCCGAGCAGCAGACCGAGGCCGGCGATGAGTTTCGCTTGTGGTGACATGACACCTCCTTGGTCAGCGGTGATTCCCTGCGGGGCATTGCACCCCGGATTCGAATGGTCGCATGTTTGGGTGGCGTGGTGCGCAACTGGTCGGAATTCGTCACTCAAACAAAAGGCCAGCGGCCGACGGGTGTTCCCGTACGGCACGCTGGCCTCTCTCTTCTAGCTTCCGGCTGTCAGCTTCCAGCCAGCCCTGCTTCGGCCCCACCCAAACCTGCTGGGCGTTGACGAACATCTTGATGCCTTGCGAGCGCTAGCTCGCGGCCGGAGCCGGAGCCGGAGCCGGGGCACTTGACGCCGCCGCTGGCCGACGCACCTTGTTCGGCACCGTTCCTGCTGGTTGCCGGGGTGAAGCGTGTTGAAAATGCGGCAGGGCCAGCCGGGTCTCACAGCCATTTCTTCCGGCGGAAAAACCCGACCATGCCGATGGCAACGGCGAGCATGAAGCCCAGGACCAGAAAGTAGCCCCAGGGCCACTTGAGTTCCGGCATGTATTCGAAGTTCATGCCGTACACGCCGGCGACAAAGGTCAGGGGGATGAAGATGGTCGCGATGATGGTCAGCACCTTCATGATCTCGTTCATGTGGTTGCTGATGCCCGACAGGTAGGTGTCGTGCATGCTGCCCAGCACATCCCGGAACGTCTCCACCATGTCGATGACCTGGATGGTGTGGTCGTACAGATCGCGCAGGAACACCTTGGTCTCCGGCCGGATCAACGCCGATTCGCTCCGATCCAGGGCGCCGATCTCCTCGCGCAGGGGCCAGACCGCCTTGCGCTGGCTCAGTATGTCGCGCTTGAGCCGGTGAACTTCCAGCATGGCGTCGGGCTTGGGATCGGCCAGGATCTGGTCATCGAAGTCCTCGATGCGGTCCCCGATGCGCTCGACGGCCAGAAAGTAATTGTCCACCACGGCATCCATCAGCGCGTACGCCAGGTAATCGGCCTTCATTGACCGGATGCGCCCCTTGGTGGCCCTGATGCGTTCGCGCACCGTGTTGAAGACGTCGCCGTCCTTTTCCTGAAAGGACACCACATAGTTTTCTCCCAGGATCAGGCTGACGTGTTCGATCTCCGTCTGACTTGCCGCCTCGTCGTAGGAGATCATCTTCAGCACCACGTAAATATATTCCGGGAACTCCTCGCTCTTGGGCCGATGAGTGGTGTTGACGATGTCCTCCAGCGTCAGGGGATGAAGGCCGAGGCGATTGCCCAGCGACCCGATCAGGCCCACGTCGTGGATGCCGTTCACATTGATCCAGCTCACACCGGGCCCCGTTGCCGACTCCACGGCTTGAGCCACCGAAACATCGTGCCGTTCCTTCATCCGGCTTTCGCTGTACTCGATGAGATCGATGCGCGCCGCGTTCATTTCCTGCTCCCCGATGAACACCATGGTTCCGGGGGGCAGACCTGCCTTGGCGCTGGCCCTACGTGGCCTTTCCCGCTTCCTTTTCCTCAATTTCGCCATTCTCCGTCCTCCGCGCGCATTGCCACCAGGCGCATCAACCCGGTCGCGCTGCTGTTAACACCGCCTGGCGTCGGGCCCCTGAGTCCAGGTTTTGCCACCGGGAACGCACTGGAAACCCATATCAAAGGAATAGGCCCAAACATCCATCCCCGCCAATGAGTCGCCCTTTGCACTCGGGGGAGAACGGCCTGTTCTGGATTAACAGCCCGCCCGTTCGGGTTCTCGCATCGATCCATCCGGTGCAGGCGCAAGGACGCGGGAATCGCCATCCGAGCGCCTCATATCATTTCCCCTGATGCCCGGATCTGGGCTCTTTCCCGCTGACCTTTTCCTTCTTCGAGCGTCGGACGGTCCGCTCCGGACTAGCCCGTCTTCGGCCCCACCCACACCTGCTGGGCGTTGACGAACATCTTGATGCCATGCGGACCGAGCTCGCGGCCGTAGCCGGAGCGCTTGACGCCGCCGCTGGGCAGGCGCGGGTCGGTCTTGACGATGCCGTTGATGGCGACCTGGCCGGCCTCGATGTCGCGGGCCATGTTGATGGCGCGGGCGGTGTCGCCGGTCCAGACGGCCGCACCCAACCCGTACTGGGTGCCGTTGGCGATCTCGAGGGCGTGATCCGCATCGCGCGCGGACATGGCCACGGCGATCGGGCCGAAGGTCTCCTCGCAGAAGGCGACCATGGAGTCATCGACGTCCGCGAGCAGGGTGACCGGGTAGAAAAAGCCGTCTCCTTGCGGCATCTCGCCGCCCACCAGGCAGCGTGCGCCGGCCTCGATACTCGCCTGCACCTGGCGATGCAGCCCCTCTCGCAGGTCGGCACGGGCAATGGGCCCGACGTCGGTGGATTCCTCGCGCGGGTCGCCCATCTTCAGTTTCTCGAGGCGAACTTTCATCATGTCGAGGAAGCGCTCGTAAATGGACTCCTCGATGATGATGCGCTTTGCGGCAATGCAGGACTGGCCCGCGTTGATGATCCGCGAGAGCACCACGGTGTCGGCGGCAGCCTCCAGATCGGCGTCCGCCAGCACGATCACCGGGTCGGAGCCACCCAGCTCCAGCACGGCGGGCTTGATCTGCCGGGCGGCGGTGGCCGCGACGATCGCGCCGGCACGGTCGGAACCGGTGAAGGAGACGGCGCGCACGCACTCGGTCTCGATCGCGCCCTGGATATCCTCGGTTTCCAGCGGCAGGTTCTGGAACACGCCCTGCGGGAAGCCGGCCTTCTCGAAGGACTCCATGATGCCCGCCGCGCAGGCCGGCACGTGGGCGTCGTGCTTCATCACGCAGGTGTTGCCGGCCATCAGGGCCGGGGCGGCGAAACGGAAGGCGAGCCAGAACGGCGCGTTCCACGGCAGGATGCCCAGCACGGTGCCGATCGGCAGGTACTGGACGTAGCTGACCGTGGCGTCCGAGCCGAGCATCTCCGGCTCGAGGTACTTCTCGGCGTGATCGGCGTAGTGCTCGGCGCACCAGGCGGCCTTGTCGACCTCGCCACGCGCCTCGCGGATGGGCTTGCCCATCTCGTCGGTCATCAAGAGGGCCAGGCGCTCGCGATCCTCGCGCATCACCTCGGCCACCCGCCGCAACAGGGCGGCGCGCTCGGCAAAGCTGGTCTTGCGCCAGTCGCGGTAGGCCACCTCGCTGCGCTCGAGGATGGCGTCGCGCTGGGCCGGGTCCATCACCGGGAATTCGTGCAGTGTCTTACCCGTGGTCGGGTTGATGACGGTCTGGCTCATGAGGCGCGCGACTCCTTGGGTTTCTTCTGGGATTGCTTCTGGGCTTTCTTGTCCGTTTTCTTCTGGGCCTTCGTCTCGGATTTCTTCTGGACCTTCTTCTCAGGTTTCTTGTGGTCCGGCTTGCCGTGGGGCTTGGCCCTGGACTTCTTCTCGTCCTTGGCGTGGGCGACGGCGAGCTGTTCGATCATCGGCCGCTCTTCCTGGATCTCGCGCTTGGCCTCTTCGCGCTTGACGGTGAAATCCTGCTCGAGCGTGAAGAAGGACTCGCAGCCATCCTTGGTGATGTAGATGGTGTCGGAGATGCCGCAGGTCTTGTCACCGTCCACGCCCCAGGCCCAGGGGATGATGTGGAAGGTCATGCCCTCGCGCAGTACCGTCTTGTCGCCTTGCATCAGGCTGAGGATGTAGCCCTCGTCCCAGCTGGGCGGGAAGGCGATGCCGATGGAATAGCCCGAGCGGGTGATCAGCTTCCCGTGGGCATCGTCGACGGTCATGATCGAGCGGACCAGGTTGTCGGCATCGGAGACGGTCACGCCCGGACGGATCAGGGCTTTGACCCGTTCGAGGGCCTCTTTCATGCGCTCCTGGGCCTTCCACATCAGATCGGTGGGCTCGCCCAGCACGGCGGTGCGCATCATCGCGGTGTGGTAGCGGCGGTAGCAGCCGGCCACTTCCAGGAAGACGTGCTCGCCCGGCTTGACCACGCGGCCCTCCCAGGTGGCGTGGCCGATCATGGTGCGCGGCCCGGAGGTGACGTAGGGCAGCACGGCGGGCGGCTCGCCGCCGGCACGGAACATCGCCGCGCAGACCTCGGCGCCGATCTCGTTCTCGGTCACCCCGGCCATGCAGGCCTCGAGACCCGCCTTCATGCCGGCCTCGGTGGCGACGGCCGCCCGGCGCATGATGTCGATCTCGTGCTTGGACTTGGTACGCCGGCCGCACTCAACGATGCCGAAGCAATCGAGCAGGTGTGCGCCGGTCAACGTGGTGTGCAGCGCATCCTGCTGGTAGGCGGGGAAGAAGTAGCTGTTGCGCTCGTAGCCGATGTGCTTGTTCGCCAGGCCGAACTCCTTCAAGGAGGAGACCAGCATCTGGATGGCATCACCGGTATCCGGGTAGGGTCGGGTGATCTCCACCCAGGTGCGCGCGTGGACGTTGGATTCCTCCATCGTCCGCGTGATCATGAACGGCTTGTCGTCGAGCGGCACCACCAGCGCCTGGAAGAACGAGTACCCCGTGGTCTGGTAGTCGGTGAGGTACATCAGGTTTTCGGGGTCGGTGATGATCACCGCGTCGAGCAACCGTTCGGCCATGCGCATGCGCAGTTCGCCCAGCCGTCGCTCGTACTCTTCCATCGGGAAGGTCATGTCGTCGCGTTGGCGCATCGGGTCAGCCCTCCACCTGGGCATCGACGGCCTGCTCGAAGAGGTTCAGGCCTTCCTCGAGGTCGTCGTCGGGAATGGTCAGCGGCGGGATCAGCTTGATCACCTGCCCCTTGGAACCGCAGACCGCCGCCAGCAGGCCGCGGTCGAAGCACTCGCGCGCCACCCGCTTGGACAGATCCCCGTCGATGAAATCCAGCGCCTGCATCATGCCGCGGCCGCGCACGGCAAAGCGCGGGTACTTCGCCGCGATCTTCTCCAGGCGTTTGCGGATCACCTCGCCCTTGCGGCGGGTCTCGTCCATGAAGGACGGGTCGTCGAAGTAGCCCAGCGCCACGGTGCCGGCGATGAACGACAGGTCCTGCCCGCGGAAGGTGCCGGTGTGCTCGCCCGGCAGCCAGTGCTTGTCGTGCTCCGGCTTGTTGAGGTTCATCGCGATGGGCGTGCCGAAGCCGCCGAGTCCCTTGGCCAGGGTGATGATGTCCGGGTCGAGGCCCATGTCGTCGAAGCTGAAGTACGAGCCGGTGCGCCCGGAGCCCATCTGGATGTCGTCGACGATAAACAGCGCGCCGGTCTCGCGGGCCAGGTCCTGGATGCCCTTGAGCCATTCCTGGGAGGCAACGCGCACACCGCCCTCGGCCTGGACGGTCTCGACCAGGAAGGCCGCCGGCGGGGCATAGCCGGTCGACGGGTCGGCGTAGATGTCGCGCAGGCGCTCGAGCGACGGCATGCCGCAACCCAGCGTGCAATTCGGGCACTGGGTCTCGCAGCCGAAGGCCTGGTGGACAACGTTGTCCAGCGGCACGCCGGCGGCATTGCGGAAATGCGCGTTGGTGGTCGCGGCCAGCGCGCCGAGGGTCATGCCGTGGAAGGCATGGTGGAAGGAGACCACCTGCTGCCGGCCGGTGACGCGACGGGCAAGTTTCAATGCCGCTTCGACCGCGTTGGTGCCGGTCGGGCCGACGAACTGCAGCCGGTAGTCCATGTCGCGCGGTTTCAAGACCGTCTCGACGAACTTGGTGATGAAGGCGCGCTTGGCGGTGGTGTACATGTCCAGGCTGTGAGCGACGCCGTCATTCTGGATGTAGTCGATCAGCGCGTCCTTCATCTTCGGGTCGTTGTGCCCAAAGTTCAGCACCCCGGCGCCCGCATAGAAATCGAGATAACTTCGCCCCTGCTCGTCGGTCTGACGCGCGTTACTCGCCGAATGAAACACGGTCGGCGCGGCGCGGCAGTACGCGCGGATCTCGGATTCCCACTGCTCGAACACCTGCATGTGCATTGACGCTATCTCCCCTGGTTGCGGGTGTAATCGGGCCCACCGCCGCGCGGCGGGCCCCTGTGCCGGTTCGTCCGGCACGTGTGTCGGTCGACAGGGCGGGCCTGTCGTCGTTCAGTCCGTCGCGATCTCGACCGGGGCGCCGACCAGGTCGGCGAAGATGCGCCCCACCGGGTCGATCAGCCGGTCGTTGAAGTCGTAGCGCGGGCTGTGGCAGGGCTCGTGGTGCCCTTGCCCGTCGTCGGCGCCGATCAGAGCGAAGGCGCCGGGGACTTCCCGAAGGTAGTAGCTGAAATCCTCTGACGCCATGATCGGGACCGGCAGGCTGCTATCACGCCAGTCGACACCCAGGGCTCGCGCCAGGGCGCCGCGGTAGTGCGCGGCCGCCTCCGGATGGTTGACGGTGGCGTGGTAGCGGGGAGTGAAGGTAAAGCGTGCCTCGACGCCGTAGGCCGCCGCGGTATCGCGGGCGATCTGGTCGAGATGCTGGGCCACCGCGTCGCGCTGGTCGGTGCGCTCGACGCGCACGGAACCGGCCAGGCGGGCCGTGTCGGGGATGGCGGTGATCGCCCCGCCGGCCTCGAAGGTGGTCACGCTGACCACCGCGGCAGTCTGCGGCGCCAGCCGGCGCGAGACGATCTGCTGGATGGACTGGACCAGCGCGGCGCCGGCGAGCAGCGGGTCGCGGCAGGCCTCGGGCTGGCTGGCGTGACCGCCGCTGCCGGTCAGTCGGATCTCGAAGGTGCCGTTCGCCCCCATCACCGGGCCGTCCGGGCAGACGGCCTGGCCGAAGGGGATCGCCGGCCAGTTGTGCCAGCCGAACACCCAGTCCACGCCCTCGAGCGCACCGTCACGGATCATCTCGCGCGCACCGTGCCCACCTTCCTCGGCCGGCTGGAACAGCAGCGTGACCGGGCCGGGCAGGTGGTCCTCGCAGGTCTTGAGCCAGCGGGCGACCGCCAGCAGCGTCGCGGTGTGCCCGTCGTGACCGCAGGCGTGCATGATCCCCGGCGTGCCAGAGGCCCACTCGGCGCCGGTGATTTCCTCGATGGGCAGGGCGTCGATGTCCGCGCGCAGGGCAATGTGCCGGCCGCGCGCCTCGGGGGCAATCCGCCCCACCGTGCCGGTGCCGGCACAGGCGCGCCAGGGGATGCCGAGATGATCGAGCTCCGTGCGAATGGTCCCGGCGGTGGCGTGCTCCTGCCAGGTCAATTCCGGGGCCTGATGCAGGCGGCGACGAAAGGCGGTGGCCTGGGTGGCGATGTCGGTCCAGATCGAGGGCACCAGGGCCTCCTGTCGGTGCCCGGCAGGAGCCGGGCGCGGGTGATTTCAGGCGGATCGACGGGCCGCAACCGGCGCGCGGGGAGCAAGGCATGGGCGGTCCGTCGACTTCGAGCTAAGCACAAGTGTCGGCGCGGGCGCAACAACCGGCGTGCCCCACTGTGGCGCCGACGCCACGAACACCTTCCGCGCCGGCCTCCTGACCAGCCCGATCGATGGCCGGGGTTGAGAAACTCGTGGTCCGTCCCTAGGTCGGACAGTCAGTCAACAATTTATCTGATAGATTCCCAAGTCACGCTTATTCACCACCACATTCATTCCCTGGGGAGCGTCCATGCTGTTCGAAGCGTTCGAAGAAACCGGCCTGTCACAAATGAGCTATGCCGTTGGTTGTCAGCAGAGCAATGAACTGGCGATCATCGACCCGCGCCGGGACATCGACATTTACCTCGATTTCGCCGAGGAAGAGGGCTATGTGATCCGGCACGTCATGGACACCCACATCCACGCCGATTACGCCTCCGGCGCACGCGAGCTGGCCGAGGTGACCGGCGCGAAGCTGCACCTGTCGGCCTACGACGACAACGAGGTCTTCGATGTGGGCTTCGACCACCTGCCGATACAGGAGGGCGACTCGGTGCAGATGGGCAACGTCCGCATCGAGGCGCTGCACACGCCGGGCCACACGCCGGAACATATCTCGTTCCTGGTCTTTGATGGGGCGCGCTCGGCCGACGTGCCGGTGGTCGCCCTGACGGGTGACTTCCTGTTCGTCGGCAGCCTCGGCCGCCCCGACCTGCTGGGCGAAGAGGCCACCCGCGGCCTGGCCAAGCAGGCGTTCCACAGCGTGCGCGAGAAGCTGCGCGGCCTGCCCGACGGGCTGGAGATCCGCCCGGGGCACGGCGCGGGCTCGGCCTGTGGCGCCGGCCTGTCCGGGCGCACGGTCTCGACGCTGGGTTACGAGCGCGTCGCCAACCCGCTGCTCGACCCGTCTCTGACGGAAGACGAATTCATCGACACCCTGCTCGGCAACCTGCCGCCGGCACCGGACTTCTACCCCCGCAACAAGGTCACCAACTCCGAGGGGCCCAAGCCAGTGCAGGGTATGGTCGACCTGCTGGCCGAGGAGATCGAGGTGTTCGACATCGACGATCTCAAGGCGCAGATGGCCAACGGTGCGGTGGTCATCGACATCCGCGACCGGCTGGCCTTCAACGCCGCGCACATCAAGGGTTCGCTGGGCATCGAGTACGGCGACAACCTCTCCACCTGGGCCGGCTGGATCGCCCCGCCGGACCAGCCGCTGATCCTGGTCGACCACGAGGGTGACGACGAACTGATCAGCGAGGCGATCCGCGCGCTGGTGCGCGTCGGGCAGGACAACGTGGTCGGTTTCCTCGACGGCGGCTTCGATGCCTGGCTCAAGGCCGGCGAGGCGTTCGACAACCTCCCGCTGGTCGACGCCGAAACCGCCAAGAACGATCTCGACCACGACCGCCGCGCGCTGTGGGACGTGCGCGAGACCAGCGAATGGGACGAAGGTCATGCGCTGGGTGCGCGCCACACCCCGGCCCACGACGCCCGCGACGGGCTCGACGGCGTCGGCAAGGACGAGCCGATCACGCTGGTCTGCGGCTCGGGCATGCGCTCGACCGTCGCCGCCAGCCTGCTGCGGCGCGCCGGCTACACCAACGTCGCCAACCTCATGGGCGGCATGGACGCCTGGGAAGAGGCCGGCCTGCCGGTGGTCGCCAAGGACTGATCAATCGCCGGGTCGAAAACGCGAAAGCCCCGCTCGGTCGAGCGGGGCTTTTTGTTTGCGCGGACACCAACTCCGAAAACAACAAACCCCGTCTGACGACGGGGTCTGGCTGATTCGATCGAGCCCAGCACGGCCTAGAAGGGTTATATTCACCTGAGCATCGCGATTAATGTTTTTATTCTTTGTTTATCAATTGGTTGAGATTGTTCCGCAACGAACCTGCCGCATTTTTCGTTATTTTTTTCTGAGCCGACCCGTCCAAACGCCACACCCCCCCAAGTCGTCGAAGCAAGCGACCACCAAAAGTCACCCACCCTCTCGGTCCCCATGGTCAGAAATGATCCTTTCTGCATCGCGGTCATAACTGCCAGCCAACTCTTTCAAGGTTACGGCAAGCCGTGTATAGCCGGCGTTCTCCACCTCTTCAGCTTGCTGCCGGTAGCCCTCAGCCAGCTTCCGCTCAGGCTCCCCGGTCGGATCAACCCAATGAGCGCCTCGTGAATTGAACTTTCCTGTTCTAAAGCCACTGCGCATGTCACCAGAATCACGCTCGTCCAACGCGTCAGCGACAGCCCGGGAGATCCACAATCCATCAGGATCGGGCGGAGCATGGATTAACACCTCGCCGACGTGGACCATGGCTACCTCCAAATGCCCGCTCTCTGTGCAAAGCTCTTTCACTCTTCCAAGCCATTCAACAAAGCACTCTTCGCAAAAAGCCCCATCATCTTGCATACCAGGAGGGGTCTTCCACTCATGAAGCAGCCTCCATGCATTTGCTGCAACTGCCTTTGAGTCCTCCGTCACTTCCTCCACCGGAATGTCGTCGGACTTGGAGCGATAGATCAGCCGGATCACCTCGCAAAAAAAATCAGCATCGTTCGCCAATCTACCTTCCAAGAGTCGGGGTGAGGCACCGCCATAACGATTAAGGAGCGGGATGTATGCCCACTCAACGGAGAAGAGTCCGTCACGACTGACCGAAGAATCCTTGTGCAAGAACTTAATCAGCTCGACAATTTGGTACTGATCCATTGCATGGCCGGACTCACCTGAGTCCACAGCCGCCAACAACGCTTCCACACATTGGTCCGAATCTATTGGCTGCTTGGCATGCCGCATCCTATCCAGGCAGTCTATCGCCGCGTGCGGTCGCCCATTAACGATAAGCTTGCCAACAGCAATCGATAGGTCACCATCAGCTTCATATGGATTGGCGCCAGTCCGACGCCAATATTGCGCCTCATCCTCGCCAAGCCAGTCAGTAGCTCGACGCCACGCACCCTCTGTGAATGGACAGCAGGCAAGAAATTGACTCAACTGAGCTGCTGTCCAGTCTGATTTTTCGATGTGGTCACACCAGCCCCAGCCATCGTTTTGGCAACGTTGCCGAACAAAACTGCAAGCTAACGCTCGTCGCTTTTTTTCTTGGGCGACCAAAAAGCTAGGTAAAAGAGCCGCTTCGAGATCCTCATCGGAGATAGAGGCAAGTGCATATCCGACCTGATCGGCTGAGGGCACCGACTCGGAAAACCGAACAACGCCATCTATGCCGTCTTGTCGAATTATTTCCGCCACAGCCACTTCTCTCCGTTGAGTCAGCCTCTTCCTTTGTTCGTCCCAGTCACCGTTTCTGTCATATAGATCAAAGTCACGATTAGAAAACAAATGACGGTACAAGTTGAAAGGGTTCGCGGGGGCAAGTTGGCCCAAAACCCTTTCAATCCTGTCAAGCGACTCACCCGGCAACGCCCATTCTGCGTCCGAGAACCGCCTATGCTTGTTGGTGAGTCTCGACAGGCGACCCCAAATCCCAAGCCTCTGCTCTTCAGACAGTTGTGCTATCGAAGGGGAAGCGAGCACCACCAGAAGTCTATCAATCGCAGAGTTGGTTAGACTGTCGATTTGATCGATCAAAGTAGAGAGCCGCTCCAGATCAAATCCTGCCTCATCCACCGCAAGTTCGGCATAGGACGACACCTGCTCCCAATATTCACTTTGCGTGACTCCTTTTTCCCAATCGCTGGGAATTACATCACGCCAACTTGGCTTATGCGACCCGAATGAGGTCTGGTGCTGACCTGGCAGAAGCTGAATAAGCAAACTCCAGCCTACCTCGGGAAACTCCCGAAGGATCGCTTTCACCGCGACCAGACGCTTCTCGATTGGGGCGAGAGTCTGAGGGAGCCAAGGCAACAGAATGGTTGCGAGAGAATTAGCCGGGCGATTGGCCCAGCGGCCACCCGGATCATGGCTCGCAATCTCGCCGAGCACTACACAGACACGAACCAAGTGCTGCTCTTCCCAAGCCAAACCCTCAAGCGCCCACAACAAACCGGTCAGGTAATTGCCCCCCATTACACCATCTCCTTCCTCTTCAAAGAGATCGTCAAAAGGACATGATTCCCGACGCATTGCCTCTTCTACGGCGCTAAGAAACTCACCGGGAGCGGCTTCGGCCAAGGCTGGAAGCAAGCCATTCAAACTTCCCCAAACAACCCAGTCGCCTTGCCCTATCAGGTCTCGGACCACCAACACAGAGGTCGCTTCAGCCTTACCTCGCGAGCAGTTAACGCACACCTCGGACTGCGTGCCTAGAATGGCCAACCCTTCGGCGATCCCCTTTCGCAAGACCTGAGAGCATCTCGGCTCCTTTCCATAAACGCTGGCTGCGTACCGCTCTTCTGCGGGCAGTTCAAAGGCAGGGTCAGGCTCTCCCAACACGGAGACCGCCAATGAATTGAACTCATCGAGGTTCCCATCCAGAATCCGCGAACCGAGCAGACTCCAAAGCTCGGCCCGACGGGCAACTTTCCAGGTTCCATCTTTTAGAGTTAATGGGCTGTCAGGTCGGTGCAATATCTCTCGGGCCTTCTGTAACCAGTCCTCATAATCAATGCCGAGCAATTGCTCTACTACATCACGATCACACTTGCTCGCGTCTTGCCATGCGCCGAGCAAGACTGCCAATCCCAGAAATGAAGCGTCAACGTGCTGACTCCAGTCAGTATCAGGTCGTCCGCGCGCCTCCTTAAGCTCATTAGGCATCTCAACCACAGCTTTTTGAGCAAATGCCTCTCTAAGATCTTCGGGTAACTTATCAGGCGTTATAGTGCCGGCGTCCTGATTCCAGGTTTGAACGATGTCGACGACCCGAGACCACACCCACTGCGGATAGTCCTTCTGGAATTGAGAGATATGGGAGTGCAACAATGACAGGGCAACGCCGAACTCAGAACCAAGATCGTAGCCAAGCAGATGGAAGCAGTTTAAGAACTCATACAGTTCATCCGACGATACATCGTTCCCTCCGTTTGCGTCCCGCAGGTGGTGCCGAAATACGTCCAGCTTTTCCGGAGCCTTGTCTGGACTGAACCGACTTCGGTGGACGTTCCTTAAAAACTCTTCGACATTACTTGTGTGCCTCGCCTGGCCCAGCAACCACTGCACGGTACGATCATCGCTTGCGCTTATTGGACCCGTTATCAGCGCAATAATGTCATTGCCTCGTGAAAAAGTGGCTGTATTGTTGAAGTCATCCCATGCCGCTTGTATCACGTCCGCAAGCTTACTGCTTCCCTGCGTAATAGAAATTGAATGCTTAATCTGGCCGAGGAGTTTCCTTCGATCTTTTGTGCTTTGGTTTTCAACCACAACAATCAGATCGTCAGTTTCAAACCCATCAACTTTTCCTTGCAGCTTGACTTCCTTAATGGGCCAGCAGGGAAGACACGGCGCATGCCCGTCAGTAAGCATTAGCGCAACAAACGAAGCCTGGACATGCGCTTCAAAATGAACGCCTCCACCACCAGTTGAATATGGGTTACTTAACTTTTTCCGTTCTGCCATCTATGGCCACCATCCATTGTCTAAGAAAACCAGCGAAGCTCACTTGTTCGTTGCAGAGATGACTAATCTGTATGCCCTCGATCGATCGCCGGCAACGGACGAGTCAAATCCCGGTCACTCAACCCCCTGGGCACGCGTTGTACTGCCACCGGGGACGAACTGCTCCCGCAGGGCAGGCTCTCGCTCCCCCTGCTTTAGGCGCTCATTCCTCGCTTCTAGGCGCGCTAGGGGCTCGGCAACCGAAACCGCAAAAAAGCCCCTGAAAGACAGGGGCTTGGGTTAGGATTGCAACACCTTATTCTAAGGTAAATGCTAGAACGGAATATCGTCCTCGCCGAAGCCGTCGTCGATCGACTTGGCCGGGCGCTGGTCCTGGCTCGGCGGCGGGGGCGGTGCGCCGTAGTCGGACTGGCCACCGCCGTAACCCGCGCCGGCACCAGCTGCGGCGCCACCGCCGTAACCGCCCTGGTTACCTTGGCCACCCTGGCTGGCCTGGCCACCGCCGTAGCCGCCGCCCTGGCCGCCACCAGCGCCCGGACGGCCGCCGAGCATCTGCATCTCGTTGGCGACGATCTCGGTCGTAAAGCGGTCCTGGCCGTCCTGACCCTGCCATTTGCGGGTCTGCAGGCGGCCTTCGATGTAGACCTGGCTGCCCTTCTTCAGGTACTCGCCGGCGATCTCGGCGAGCTTGCCGAAGAAGACGATGCGGTGCCACTCGGTGTTCTCGCGGTTCTCGCCGGTGGTCTTGTCGCGCCATTGCTCGGAGGTGGCCACGCGGATGTTGGTGACCTGGCCGCCGGACGGCAGGTAACGCACGTCCGGGTCGACCCCGAGGTTGCCGATGATGATTGCCTTGTTCACACCGCGGCTAGCCATATAAAAAACTCCTTGTGGTTCCTGCCGACCGGTGGCGTCACCGGCCCTTGCGAGCGCAAACCGTCACTATAAAGCATTC
Organism: Halothiobacillus sp.; assembly: GCA_016278265.1. GTDB lineage: Bacteria > Pseudomonadota > Gammaproteobacteria > Halothiobacillales > Halothiobacillaceae > Guyparkeria. Next base: position 83,520 of record JADQCE010000003.1, read on the forward strand.
ATATCTCGGCAACGAGATCGTCTTGCATTCAGCTACACTACTCGGTTCCGCGCATGGTGGTGAGCATCGCTCTCCGCCCCTGCCGCGACGTCCATTCAACACGAGCGACAAGCGCAATATGGCCGATCCGTTTATCCGCATCCGCGGCGCACGCACGCACAACCTCAAGAACATCGATGTCGACCTGCCGCGCGAGAAGCTGATCGTCTTCACCGGCCTGTCGGGGTCGGGCAAGTCGTCGCTGGCCTTCGACACGATCTTCGCCGAGGGACAGCGACGCTACGTCGAGTCGCTGTCGGCCTACGCGCGCCAGTTCCTGTCGATGATGGACAAGCCGGACGTCGATACCATCGAGGGGCTGTCGCCGGCGATCTCGATCGAGCAGAAGACCACCTCGCACAACCCGCGCTCGACGGTGGGCACGGTCACCGAGATCTACGACTACCTGCGCCTGCTGTACGCCCGCGCCGGCCTGCCGCGCTGCCCGGAGCACGACATCGACCTGACTGCGCAGACGGTCTCGCAGATGGTCGACCACGTGATGGACCTGCCCGAGGGTTCCAAGTGGCTGCTGCTCGCGCCGGTGATCGAGAACCGCAAGGGCGAGCACCACAAGCTGTTCCAGGAATGGCAGTCGCAGGGGTTTTTGCGGGTGCGGATCAACGGCACGGTCTACGAGATCGACGAGATCCCGACCCTCGACCCCAAGACCAAGAACAACATCGAGGTGGTGGTCGACCGCTTCAAGGTGCGCGACGACCTGCAGCTACGGCTGGCGGAATCCTTCGAGACCGCGCTGCGGCTGGCCGACGGCCAGGCGATGGTCGTCTCGATGGATTCCGACGAGGAGCATGTCTTCTCCTCGAAGCATGCCTGCCCCAAGTGCGGCTACTCGCTGGGCGAGCTCGAACCGCGACTGTTCTCCTTCAACAACCCGGTCGGCGCCTGCCCGAGCTGCGACGGGCTGGGCGTAAAGCAGTTCTTCGATCCGCAGAAGGTCATCATCAACCCCGAGCTGTCGCTGGCCGCCGGCGCGGTGCGCGGCTGGGACCGGCGCAACGCGTACTACCACGCGCTGCTCTCCTCGCTGGCGCAGCACTACGACTTCGACTTGGAGACGCCGTGGGAGGAGCTGACCGACGACTTGCGCGAGATGATCCTGCACGGCTCGGGCAAGGAGAAGATCGCGTTTACCTATATCGGCCCGCGCGGCCGGGCGAAGGAGCGCACACATCCCTGGGAAGGCGTGCTGCCCAACATGTCGCGGCGCTACCGCGAGACCGAGTCTCAAGCGGTGCGCGAGGAACTGGCGCGCTACATCTCCGAGCAGGCCTGCCCGAGCTGTCACGGCACCCGCCTGAACCGCGCCGCGCGGCACGTGTTCATCGAGAGTCACAACCTGCCGACGATCACCCGCTGGTCGATCGGCCATTCGGCGGCGTTCTTCGCCGAAATGGAACTGGCGGGCGCCCGCGGCGAGATCGCCACACCGATCGTGCGCGAGATCCGTTCGCGACTGAAATTCCTGAACGACGTCGGCCTGAATTACCTGTCGCTGGACCGCAGTGCCGAGACGCTCTCCGGCGGTGAGGCGCAGCGCATCCGCCTGGCGAGCCAGATCGGCTCGGGGCTGGTGGGCGTGTCCTACATCCTCGACGAGCCCTCGATCGGCCTGCACCAGCGCGACAACGACCGCCTGCTGGGCACGCTCACCCACCTGCGGGATCTGGGCAACACCGTGATCGTGGTCGAACACGACGAGGATGCGATCCGCGCGGCGGACTTCGTGCTCGACATCGGCCCCGGCGCCGGGGCGCACGGCGGCCAGGTGGTCGCCCAGGGCACGCCCCAGCAGATCGAGGCCAACAAGGACTCGCTCACCGGGCAGTACCTCGCGGGCAAGCGGGGGATCGCGGTGCCCAAGCGCAATCGCGCCGATGCCGAGAAGATGCTGACACTCGAGGGGGCGAGCGGACACAACCTCCAGGGTGATCCGCTGCACATCCCGCTGGGGCTGTTCACCTGCATCACCGGCGTGTCCGGCTCGGGCAAGTCGACGCTGATCAACGACACCCTGTTCAAGATCAGTGCCCACCAGCTCAACCGGGCCAGCGCCACGGCCGCGCCGTACAAGAACATCCACGGGCTCGACCAGCTCGACAAGGTGATCGACATCGACCAGTCGCCGATCGGGCGCACGCCGCGCTCGAACCCGGCGACCTACACCGGGCTGTTCACCACCATCCGCGAGCTGTTCGCCGGCACGCAGGAGGCCCGCTCGCGCGGCTACACGCCGGGGCGGTTCTCCTTCAACGTCAAGGGCGGGCGCTGCGAGGCCTGCCAGGGCGACGGGGTGATCAAGGTCGAGATGCACTTCCTGCCGGACGTGTACGTGCCCTGTGATGTCTGCGGCGGGTCGCGCTACAACCGCGAGACGCTCGACATCCACTACAAGGGCAAGACCATCACGGACGTGCTCGAGATGACGATCGAGGAGGCCGCCGAGTTCTTCGAGGCGGTGCCCAGCCTGAACCGCAAGCTGACCACGCTGATGGACGTCGGCCTGGGTTACGTGAAGCTGGGACAGAACGCCACCACGCTCTCCGGCGGCGAGGCCCAGCGGGTCAAGCTCTCGCGCGAACTGGCCAAGCGCGATACCGGCCACACGCTCTACATCCTCGACGAGCCGACCACCGGCCTGCATTTCGAGGACGTCGCGCAACTGCTCAAGGTGCTTTACCGCCTGCGCGATCACGGCAACACCGTGATCGTGATCGAGCACAACCTCGACGTGATCAAGACGGCCGACTGGATCGTCGATCTGGGGCCCGAGGGCGGTTCCGGCGGCGGGCGGATCATCGCCTCGGGCACGCCCGAGCAGGTGGCCGAGGTGGAAGGCTCGTACACCGGGTACTACCTCAAGCGGATGCTTTCGGGCGCGAAGGCATCAGGGTAATCGACGGCGATACCCGGTGGGTCGGACTCCAGCCCGACAATGCGCGGTAAGCTCGGACGGAAGCGTGGGAACGCCTTCCAGCGCAAACCGTCCATGCCGACTCGAGGCGGCTCCATCGCTTTTCGCGGCCAAGGCCGCCCCTACCCGTCGAACCCGGACGGGGTGGTAGCTTGCCTCACAAGCAAAAAACCCGGCCGCAGACGCGTGTCCTGCGGTCGGGTTTCTTAGTCGATACGGGCAATGGCAGGGGATAGCCGCTGACGCGGCGCTCGCTCCCCTGGGAACAGCTTACTCGAGCGTTTGCTGCAGGTCTTCGAGCACCCCTTGGGTCTTTTCCTTAGTCGCCTTCCAGGCACTCGAGGCTCCCGACTTGGTCTTCGCCCAGATGTCGGCGGCAGCCTGTTTGCTCTCGGCCCACCAGTCGTTGTCGACGCGTGGGTAGTCGTCGACCCGGTCAAGATCCTCGTTGAGATACACGGAGTAGGAGACTTGATCAAGCTGGTCGCCGGAGCGGGCCTCCACCGAGAACATTTGCGCCCCGACGAAGCGAGAGCCGTCGCCACTTACGTCCTCTAGATCGTCGTCCAGGTCGACCACCAGCCCATGTACCTTCATGTCCTCGGCGATCAGGACGTCTTCGATCTCGCCCACCTCGCGCTCGCGATCAGTGGCCAAAAAGACGTCGGCCCCGATCAGGGCATTCATGGAATACAGGCCTTCCGGCGCGTCCTGGGCCAGCGCAGGCTGGGACAGTGTCACGGCGATAACGCCAGCCAACAGGGTTTTCATGTGAGTCATTGGATCTCTCCTAGTTGATTCTTATTCGCTTTCCGCACATTCGACACAGCGTGTCACGCTCGGATCATTTTGGAGTCGGCGGAGCGGGATAGGTTCCTCGCAGACGAAGCAGTAGCCGTATTCGCCATTTTCCATCCGCCGCAACGCACCCTCGATGCGGGTCAGTTCGTTCTCCCAGCGGGCGCGGGTGGCCCTGGCCATCTCCCGGCCTTGCTGCGCCTCCACGCGCGACAGCTGACTCTGGCATGAGTTGTCGATTTCCACCCGCTCGGTGGATTCGGCGCTGCCGATCAGCAGCTGTCGCAACGCATCACGTCTTTCGAGCAACTGTTCGTGAAGCGCGTGGCGCTGAGCTTCGTCCATGGGGCTGTCAATCGATCTTGATCTTGGCGTAGCCGCGCTGCGCGTAGGCCGCCGCGGTAACGAAGGTATTGCCCACCTCGACGAGTGGCTCGACCAGATCGGCCTGAGTGATGCCGGCGCGCCGGCTGGCAATCGAACAGACCTCCATGCGATCGACACCCGCCAGGGCGTGCAACTCCGCCAGCTTCGACTGGATCTGCAGGATGGTCTGGGCATTGTCGATATCACGGGTGGACGCATCACGCGTCAACAGCCGAACCGAGCCGCCACGAAAGCCGAACACCATGCGCGGCGCCACACCCTGACGTTCGAGATCACGGTAGGTCTGCTCGATCACGCCGAGTCGAGCGAGCAGCTTGTCCGGATCGGACAGGGTGACATCCCACAGGATGCGTGCCTCCTCGAGCCCCTGCAGGGCGTGGGCGTCGTCGGGTCGCGGCACCTCATTGGCGACGGTCAGTCCCGGCAGCAGCATGAACATCAGACCCAGCATGAATCGGCGCATGGCATTTCCTCCTTGTTCAAGATGGCGAGACGTCCAACCAGTAAAGCCGATCGGGGCGGCAATGCAAGCACTTGATTTTCCGTCGGTGCGAGTCTGTCGGGAGAGGGCCGCGCGATCCGACTCGGACAGCATCGAAAGGGGACACAAAAAAACCGCCCGCGGGTTGTCCCCGGGACGGCTCGTCAGTCGAGCAGATCGGTCAGCCGATCAGAACTCGAATTCCATCTTCTGGAAGACGCGCCCGGCGTTCTGGCCGGCGAGCTCGTCGAAGGTATGCCAGTGCGAGAACTGGCTCTGGTCGAGCTCGTAGGCATCCTGCAGGCTGCCGCCCTCATCAATGATCCGGCCGATCTCGGTGCGCAGGAACACCAGGTAGTCCTTGGTGTAGTGCTCGACGGTCTCCAGGTCGGTCGGGGTGCCGTGGCCCGGGATGATCGTCTTGCCCTCGGCCACCTCGGCGAACTTCGGCCAGGTCTCCAGCCAGGCGGCCGTGTCGGTGTACTCGAAGATCGGCAGCATGCGGATATTGAAGGCCATGTCGCCGGCGATCACCACGTCACGCTCGGGGATGACCACCGAGATGTCGCCCGGCGAGTGGGCCTCGCCAAAGTAGATCACCTCGGCCGTCAGACCGCCCAGATCGAGCTCGATGCGGTCCTCGAAGGTGCGGCTGATCGCCACGTACTCGGTCCCCTCGGCCTTTTCCTTCGCGATGTCCTTGAGCTGGGCGACGTAAGCCGCGGCGTGACCGTCGTAATACTCGGCCGCATCGACGTGGGCGATCACTTCCGCCCCCTGATCGATCCAGTAACCGGTGGCCAGCGACGAATGCAGCTGGCCGTTCTCGTTGACCACGTACTTGACCGGCACGTCGGTGCGCTGCTTGATTTCCTCGTGCAGGGCCTCGGCCAGCTGGTACGAGGCGCCGGCATTCATCACCAGCACCGCGTCCTCGCCGATCACGAACGAGAGGTTGTTGTTGTGCAGCGAGTTCTCGTAGGTGTAGGGCTGGGTCGCGCCGATCGCCGACCAGACGTCTTCCGCGACCTTCTGCGGCATGTCGTAGAGCATCGAGTCCGGCGCCTTGTCGGGCGGGTTGTCGTCTTCGGCCATCGCCGGGCCGGCGATCAGGCCAGTGGTCGCCATCGCCAGCAGCGCGCTGCCGGCCAGGTTGCGCGTGTCTCTCATCCATTCGGTCAACATACGGTTCCACTCCTTGCCTTGGGCAATACCCACAAGCATTTTGGGTTTATCTATTAGCCAACTAACCATCTCGCCGTTCACGCGAGAAAACAACCCCGCGGCCCCTTCGGGTTTTTGATTCGAAACAACATGCGCCAATCAGCATTCAATCAACCCGTTGATTGGCTCGACAAGGGGTTTTCATGAATGCGCACGAAGATTGCGCAGAATACTGACCACACAAGCGAGGCGTGTGCCCTTGATGAGATCTTCCGGTTAGTTCCAGCTTAGTCCACCGCGCGTCTTCCAGTACGCCTCGGGACGCTCGGCGAGTGCGGCCAACGCCTCGCGATCCGCCGGCGCGAGTGTGACGTCCAGCGCCCGGAGGTTGGACGCCAGCTGTGGCTCGCTGCCGGCACCGGAGAGCACCATGTCGACGAAAGGATGGTCCAGCAGCCAGCCAATCGCGATTGCGTCACGGCCAACCCCGTGTCGCCCAGCCACGGCATCCAGCGCCTCCATCGCGCCCGCGTCCTCAGGCCGGTCGTTGCGCGCGGTCAAACGACCGTTGGCGACCGCCTCCTTGATGATCACGACCATGCCGGCCTGGGAGGCCCGCTCGAGCTGGTCCAACACCGACGGTTCGAGCAGGTTGGCGGTCGCCTGCACGGCGTCGAACAGGGGCCGGCCGTCGATCTCGATGGTCATTGCCCGGGCGAGGGTCTCGGCCTGCGCCGGGCCGCTGGTGGTCAGGCCGATGGCCACGCCCTGGTCGCGCAGCTCGCCCAGGCGCTCGAGCACCGACGCGTTCTCCAGCACACCGGAGTCGAGGGTGGCCGAGTGGATCTGGTAGAGCGCGGGCGGAAAGCCGAGCGCGTCGAGGGTCTCGTCCCACTGGCGGTCGAGGACCTCGCGGCTGTGCTCCTTGACCTCATGGACCTCGGCATCGACCTGCCAGCCGGCGGTGTAGGTATAGCCCCATTTCGATCCCACCGTGGGGCGCTTGTCGGCGGGGCGCGCGGCCAGCCAGTCGCCGAGAAAGGCCTCGGCCCGGCCGTAGGAACGGGCGGCGTCGACGTAGCGAATCCCGCGCTGCCAGGCGGCATCGAGCATCGCATGACAGTGCCCGCGCATGGCCTCGACATCGCGCCCGTCGGGCATGTCCTCACCGTGGCCCAGGTTGATGTAACCCGGCCGCCCCAGGGCCGCCAGCCCCAGGCCGATGCGTGGTTGCGGAAGGGTGAGATGTTTTCCCGGCATAAACAGACGTGGCTCTCAATTCGTAAAGGAGTGACATCAACTTCGACACGCCAAGCGAGTAAAGTTGATGCAAACGAATCAATGGCCCGACGCCGGGCCACCGATGCACGAGGAGAGGCTAGCATGCAGGGTTTCCGCCTGGGACAACCGATCCACCACGTCGTCAGGGGGCTGGAGCTGTTCGGCCTGGCAGTGATCCTGATCGCCACTTTTGTCGCCGCCGGGCAGGATGTCGCCGAGATGATCGCCGCCCGACGCGTGACGCTCGCCGACCTGTTGCTGTTGTTTCTGTACCTCGAGGTACTGGCGATGATCGGCGCCTATCTGCAGACCGGTCGCCTGCCAATTCGCTTCCCGATCTACATCGGAATCATCGCGCTGGCGCGCTACCTGGTGCTCGAAGTGAAGGATCTCGAGGCCTGGAAAATGCTGGCCGTCGGCGCGACCATGCTCATCCTGGCCGGCACGGTGCTGCTGTTGCGCTACGGGCACCTGAAGCTGCCCTACCCGGAAACCGAGGTCGATCCACTCGCCGGCGACGATGCCGGCAGGGACGCCCGGCGACGGGCCGAGCACGACGGTGCCTGAACGAATACGGGCCGGCATGTTGCCGGCCCATTGACTGGGAATCACGCTCGCCCATCCATTGGGCGAGGCGATCAGATCTGGGTGCGTTCCTTGTCGTCGCCCCGACCCTGACGGCAGACCCCCACGCCACGCTGCTGGAAGATGACGTACTCGGCCATGTTGGCGCAGTGGTCACCGATCCGCTCGATGGCGCGCATGCAGTAGAGCATCCGCAGGCTGAGATCGCTGTTCTGCGGATTGTTCGACATGTACTCGAGCAGCACCTCGTGGACGGCGTTGTACTCGTGGTTGACGTGCGTGTCGCGGCGAATGATTTCCTCGGCGGCCACGCAGTCCTGGCGGACGAAGGCGTCGAGCGCATCGTGGAGCATGCCCTTGACGATCCGCCCCATCACGCGAAAGTGGGTGGAGAACGCCGTCTGCTGCAGCGTCGGCCCGACTTCCTCGGCAATGCGCGCGAGCTTCTCCGACTTGTCGCCGATGCGCTCGAGATCGGTGATCGCCTTGACGATCGCCATGATCGCGCGCAGATCGCTGGCGGTAGGCGCATAGCGGGCGATGATGTGGATCGCCAACTCGTCGATGGAGGTCTCGAGGCGGTCGACCTCGTAGTCCTGTTCCATCGCCACACGGCCACGCTCGGCGTCGCCGTCGAGCAGGTAGGCCAGCGCATCATCGAAATGCTGTTCGGCCACCCCGCCCATGTTCATCAACAGCGAGCGCAGCGCCCCGAGATCGTCGTCGTAACGGGTCAGGGTGTGCGGCGTCAGGTTGGGCGTATCTTTGTCGCTCATTTACTCAATATCTCCTTAAGGCGGCTTGTCTCGACCCGGTTGCTAGGGTTTACTCGTGGCATGGTGGCTTAACGAGCCTGTCATGCCTGTCGGGCAGACTGGACGACCCGCAGCATGCGGGGTTGGCCGCCCAAATACGCGTACTCTAACCGACTTTACGTTGCGAAATAATGACAAACACCGACGAGCTCCCCCTGCCGTTCATCAATCGCGAACTGAGCCTGCTCGGTTTCAACCGCCGCGTGCTCGAGATGGCACAGGACCGCAACGTCCCGCTGCTCGAACGGCTCAAGTTCCTCTGCATTTCCTCCGCCAACCTCGACGAATTCTTCGAGGTCCGCGTCGGCACGCTTACCCAGCAGATTCGCGCCGGCATCAGCCGGCAGGACGACGCCGGGCTTTCCCCGCAGACCCAGCTGGACCTGGTGCTGGAACAGGCGCATGCCCTGGTCCACGACCAGTACGAGACGCTCAACCGAGAGGTCATCCCGGCGCTGGCCAAGGAGAACATCCATTTCCTGCGCCGCACCCACTGGACCGAGGCGCAGGCGCTGTGGGTCAAGCAATACTTCCGCCGCGAGTTGCTGCCGCTGCTGACCCCGCTGGGACTCGATCCGTCGCATCCCTTCCCACGGATTCTCAACAAGTCGCTCAACTTCATCGTCTCGCTGGAGGGCAACGATGACTTCGGTCGCGAGGCGTGGCTGGCGATCGTGCAGGCGCCGCGCGCCCTGCCGCGCATCATCCAGATGGCCGAGGAAGCCGCCGAGGGGCCGGCCGCCTTCGTCTTCCTCAGCTCGATCATCCACGCCCATGTCCATGAACTGTTCCCCGGGATGACCGTCACCGGCTGCTACCAGTTCCGCGTGACGCGCAACAGCGATCTCTCGGTGGACGTCGACGACGATGACGATCTGCTGCAGACCTTGCAGGGCGGCCTGTTCGAGCGAAACTACGGCGATGCCCTGCGACTCGAGGTGGCCGACAACTGCCCGGCGGACATGATCGATTTTCTCTGCGAGCGCTTCGCCCTCGACGACCGCCAGGTGTTCCAGGTCCACGGCCCGGTCAATCTGCACCGATTGATGGCCCTGCCCAACCTGATCGACCGCCCCGAGCTCAAGGACCCGCCGTTCACGCCGCGCCTCGAGGCGGATTTCGATCCGGATCGCAATATCTTCGAGACCATCGAGCAGCAGGGCAGCGTGCTGTTGCACCACCCGTACCAGTCGTTCATGCCGGTGGTGGAATTCATTCGCCAGGCGGCCACCGACCCGCGGGTGGTGGCGATCAAGATGACGCTGTATCGCACCGGCAAGGACTCCGCGATCGTCGACGCCCTCGAGGCGGCGGCGCGCGCCGGCAAGGAGGTCACCGCGGTGGTCGAGCTGCGGGCACGCTTCGACGAGGAAGCGAACATCAACATCACCACCCGGTTACAGAAGGCCGGCGCCTACGTCGCCTACGGCATCGTCGGTTACAAGACCCACGCCAAGATGGCGCTGGTGGTCCGCCGCGACGGCAATCGCCTCAAGCGATTCGTCCACCTGGGCACCGGCAACTACCACCCCGGCACCGCGCGGCTGTACACCGATTTCGGCCTGATGACCGACGACCGCTTCGTCGGCGAGGACGTCAACAAGCTGTTCATGCAGCTGACCGGCCTGGGCCGCGGCATCCGCCTCAAGCGCCTGCTGCAGTCGCCGTTCACCCTGCACGACGGCATGCTCGAGCGCATTCGACGCGAGACGGCACATGCCCGCAATGGCCGGCCGGCACGCATCCGCGCCAAGATGAACGCCCTGATCGAGAAACGCGTGATCGAGGCGCTCTACGAGGCCTCGCAGGCCGGGGTGACCATCGAGCTGGTGGTCCGCGGGGTCTGCTGCCTCAAGCCGGGCATCCCGGGTGTGTCCGAGAACATCCATGTCCGCTCGGTAATGGGGCGGTTCCTGGAACACCCGCGCGTGTTCTATTTCCAAAACGACGGCGAGGAGGAACTGTTCCTCTCGAGTGCCGACTGGATGCCGCGCAACTTCTTCGCCCGGGTGGAGACCGCCTTCCCGGTCGACACCCCGGACATCCGCGCCCGGGTGATCGACGAGGCGTTCGACCGCTATCTGGCCGACAACACCGGGGCCTGGGAACTCACCGCGGCGGGCGAGTACCGCCGCATCACCCCGGCCAAGGGCGAGAAACCGTTCAATGCCCAGCAATCGCTGATCACCGACCTGGGTAAGGCCTGAGCGAGCCGATGTGGCTGACGGCTGAGCATGCGCCAGCCGACCGCTCACCCCTTACGCCCGCTGGACGGCCGATTGGCATGCGATACTGTCGGCCGTCGTCATCCCGATCACGGTAACCGTCCGCCCATGCTCAAGCTGCTGTTCTGGCTCATCATCGCCCTGGTCATCGGGCTGTTCTTCGCCATCCGCCAGGCCAATCGTCTGCGCGCGGAACAACAGGACGACTCGCCCCAGACCCGATCGCTGGAATCCGTGCGCTGCGCCCAGTGCGGGGTGTTCGTGCCCGAGGACAAGGCGGTGCGCCGCGACGGGCAGGATTTCTGCAGCTGGGAACACGCCGACGCTTGGGCCCAGGCCTCGGCCGACGAACGGCACCGGGAGCAGGAATGATCCAACCGGCCGGCACGGAGAACTGGCGCGGGCTGCGCCTCGCCAACGCCTACCGCCTGCTGCTGGCCCTCGCCCTGACCGCCGCGGCGCTGACCGATCGCGGCCCGGCGGTCTTCGGCCAGGCCGATGCCTCACTGTTCATGCTCACCGCCTGGACCTACCTGTTCCTGGCGATGGCCTTCGAGTGGCTGCTGGAACTGCGCATCCTGCCGTTCCACCCGCAGGTCCACCTGCACACCGCAGGCGATCTCGCCTGCCTGATGCTGATCGCCCACGCCTCGGGCGGGCCGGAAGGGCCGATCGCACTGGCCTTGGTGATTGCCATCGGCATCGCGGCGGTACTACATGGCGGAGGCGCGGCGATCGGCTACGCCGCAATCGGCGTGCTGCTGGTGCTGGGCGAGGCAATCTACGCCTCGTGGACCCAGGCGGACGCCAACCACCTGACCAACTCGGGCTTTCTCGGCGCCGCCCTGCTGCTGATTACCGTGCTGGTGATTGCCTTCGAGCGCCGCGCGGCCATCTGGGAACACCAGAGCCACGCCCGCGAGCGCGAGGTGCGCTACCTTTCCGAACTGGCCTTGCGGGTCATCGAGCAGACCGACAACGGCATCATCGTCTCCGACCCTGACGGAAGGATCGAGTACATCAATGCCGCCGCGCGCCAGATGCTCGGCAAGCGCGAGGCGGGCAGCGAGGTGGGCGATCACCGCCTGCCGGACCTGCACCCTGGCGTCTGCGATGCCCTGCGGGCCTGGCATGCCGGCAGCGGGGGGCAGCAGCAGGACTTCGACCAGCCGCGCCGCCTGCGCGCGCAGTTCCACCGCATCGAGACCGCGCTGGGTCCACGCGCCCTGATCGTGCTGCTGGACCTGTCGGCCGAGGACGAGCGGGTGCGGCGCGACAAGCTCGCCGCGCTGGGCCGACTGATCGCCTCGATCGCCCACGAGGTGCGCAACCCGCTCTCCTCGATCCGCCAGGCCGCCGAGCTGCTACCGGAATCCGACACCCCGGAAGAACGCGAGCAACTAACCGAGATCATCACGCGCCACAGCGACCGCATCAATCGACTGGTCGAGGACGTGCTCGGCGCGGCCCGCGCCCCCGCGGTGCATGCCCAGAAGGTGGACCTGGTCGATTGGCTGGCGCGATTTGCCGACCGGCGCCGCGAGGCCTGGCAGGCCGCTGGCGAAACGTTCACGATCCGACTGGATGCCGATGTGGAGCAGGCTCCGGCCCGGGTCGACACCACCCACCTCTGGCAGGTGATGGACAATCTCTGTGACAATGCCGAACGCCATGGGCGCCCCGCGGATGGGCACCTGGCGATCCGGCTGCGGGTAACCGCGGCGGCCGGGCAACGCTGGCAGCTCCAGCTTTGCGACAACGGCCCGCGCATCCCGGCATCCGAGCGCGATGCCCTGTTCGAGCCGTTCTACACCACGCATTCACAGGGAACCGGCCTGGGCCTGTTCGTCTCTCGCGAACTGGCGTTGGCCAACCGCGGTGAACTGATGCTGGTCGAGCCCACCGTCACCGACGAAGCGGGCAACTGCTTCCGGCTGTGCCTGCCCATGGCGGATGGGACGGCCGAGCCGGCAACGACACAAGCAAGGGAATGAAAAGATGGCGTACTGCCTGATCGTGGACGACGAGCCGGATATCCGCACGCTGGTCGCCCTGTTCATGAAACGCGAAGGCGTGCCCACACTCGAGGCCGCCGACCTGGCCGAGGCCCGCGAGCAGCTCGACCGTCACGGCGAGGAGATCGACCTGTGTCTCGCCGACATGCGCCTGCCCGACGGCAACGGCCTGGACCTGGTCGACGAGATCCGCCGCCAGCGCCCCGACCTGCCGGTGGCGGTGATCACCGCGCATGGCCAGGTGGAGGCCGCCGTGCGCGCACTCAAGGCCGGCGCCTTCGACTTCATCAACAAGCCGATCGAACACGACACCCTGCGGCGCCTGCTGCGGGATGCCCGCAACCTGCAGCCCGGCCAACCGACGGCCAACGTCCCCGCCGAGGCGGAGGGCAGTGACTCGCCCCTGATCGGCCAGTCGCGCGCCATGCGTCAACTGCGCGAGATGATCGGCCGCCTGGCCCGCTCACAGGCGCCAATCTTCATCCAGGGCGAGTCCGGCACCGGCAAGGAACTGGTCGCCCGCGAGATCCACACCCACAGCAGTCGCGCGGGCGGACCGTTCGTGCCGGTCAACTGCGGCGCGATCCCCGGCGAGCTGATCGAGTCCGAGCTGTTCGGCCACCATAAGGGATCGTTCACCGGGGCGACCCGCGACAAGCCCGGCCTGTTCCGGGCGGCCGAGGGTGGCACGCTGTTTCTCGACGAGATTGCCGAACTGCCGCTGCCGCTGCAGGTCAGCCTGCTGCGGGTGCTGCAGGAACGCCGCGTGCGGCCGGTGGGTGGCACCGAGGAGGTGCCCATCGACGTGCGGATCGTCTCGGCCTCGCACCAGGACCTCAACCAGGCGGTGACCGAGGGTCGATTCCGCCAGGACCTGTTCTTTCGCCTGAACGTCATCGGCCTGCGCGTGCCGCCGCTGCGCGAACGACTCGACGACCTGCCGGCGCTGGCTGAAGCGATCGTCGCGCGGCTGGCTGCCCGCGACCATCGCCCGGTACCGAGCATCGATCCCGCCGTGCTGCAGACCCTGGCCAGCCAGACTTTCCCGGGCAACGTGCGGGAACTGGAAAACCTGCTGGAACGCGCCATGGCCCTGACCGACGGCGAGCGGATCACCGAGGAGGCGGTCGCGCCGCATCCGATGATGACCGGCGAGGAGGAACCCTCCTCGACCCTGGGTGCCTGCCCCGGCTTCATCCCGGAGACCGACGAGCAGCACGACGTGCTTGCCGCCTTGCAGCAGACCCGCTGGAATCGCAGCGAGGCCGCCCGTCGGCTGGGCATGACCCTGCGCCAGTTACGCTACCGGCTGCAGAAGTGGGGGGTCGAATAAAGAAGGGCAGAAAACAGAAGTCAGATGGTCAGAAAGACAACCTCTGATCTCTCAACTCTCACCTCTGATTTCTTGCGTCAATCCGCCAGCGCCCGCAACACGGCCGGCGGCAGGGCCCAGACAAGCTTGCCGGCACCGTAACCGACGGCATTGTCGAAGCGGATCAGGATCATGCCGCCCTTTTTCATCGGCATGTTGCCGGACGGGCGCCCGGCGAGCAGGCATTCGGCCAGTTGCCCCAGGCTCGGCTCGTGCCCGACCACGGCCATGCCATCCACGCGGGGCTGCTTGCGCAGCCATTCCACTGCCGCGCCAATGGGGGCGTCCGGGGCGAACACCCCCTCCTGCTCGACCCGGCGCTGCTCGATACCCGGCGCGACGATCTCGGCGGTCTGCACGGCACGCGTGGCCGGGCTGGTTACCAGTCGCTCGATTGGCAACGCCATGGTGGTCAGGCCACGCGCCTCCATCTGCATGCGCTCGATGCCCCGCTTGGTCAGCGGGCGCTCGGTATCGGGCCCTCCCTCGCGGGCGAAGTCCTCGCGATCCTGCGCGGCGGCGTGTCGGATGATCAACAGGTCCATGATGGGTCTCTTGGGTTTCGATAGCGGCATCCTGAAGCCGCCAAGCTACCGTATTGTGACAATGTGACTGAGGGGAGATGGACCGCGATCCGGCGGGTTGGTTCACGAGCCGGGCATCTCTGGTAACCGCGGCACTCTGGGCTATGATGGTGGCCCCAGCCACATCGCGAGGAGACGACATGGAAGGCCGCGACGCGCAGGATGCCCGCTCCACCAATACCCATCACCGCCCGAGCCGCTCGGCCGGCCCACAGGGCACCATGCTCTTCCAGGCCGACGAGATGCAGCGGCAGGCCGAGGCCGCCGAACCGCAGGGCAACGAGCGCGCCTCGGTCGCCGAACCGATTCTTGAAGGCGTCAGCGGCGGCATCGAGGGGAAGCGGTTTACCCTGCGCGCCGGCCGCCAGACCATCGGCCGGCGCGAGGACAACGACATCGTCCTCGACGAACCCAGCGTCTCCTCCTCGCACGCGTGGATCCTCAACCAGCAGGGCCACCACGTCGTCATGAACATGCTGTCCACCAACGGCACCTTCGTCAACGACCAGCGCGTGCACGAGGCCACCCTCAAGCATGGCGATCGCGTGCGGTTGGGCCAGGCGGAATTCGTCTTTCTCACCCGCGAGGCCGACGAAGGGCGGGTCGGGCCTCGCCACTGGCTGGTGGGCGCACTGCTGCTCGCGGCCATGGGGCTGGCCTTCTACCTGATCTGGAACTGAGCCGGCCGTGACGGCCCGCGAGACGCCGACCACGATCGGCCGCTACCGGATCGAGGGGGTCCTCGGCGAGGGGGCGATGTCGATCGTCTATGCCGGCTTCGACCCCAGCATCAATCGCCATCTGGCGATCAAGTGCCTGCGCGACGAGGTGGCGCGCGACGGCGCCTACCGGCGCCGCTTTCTTACCGAGGCCCGCGCCGCCGGCACGCTCAACCACCCCAATATCGTCACCATCTATGACGTCGGTGAGGCCGACGGCCGGCCCTACATCGCCATGGAGCGGCTGCGCGGCGAGACCCTGGCCGATCGCGTCGCCCGCGAGGGCTTCCCCTCGATACCGGTCGTCATCGACCTGGTCGGACAGATCGCCGCCGCACTCGACTTCGCCCACCGCCACGGCGTGATCCACCAGGACATCAAGCCGGACAACATCATCCTGGTTGAGGGCTGGACCCACGCCAAGGTCAACGATTTCGGCGTGGCGCGTCTGCCCGAGGGCGACGAGCACCATGACGGCATGGTTGCCGGCACCCCCGCCTACATGTCGCCCGAGCAGTTGCGTGGCGCGGCGACCGACGGCCGCAGCGATCTGTTTTCGCTGGGCGTGCTGCTGTTCTGGCTACTGACCGGGAACAAGCCGTGGCAGGAGTCGGAGATCGACCGACTGATGGCCGAACGCCACGACAACCCGCAGCCGCCGCTGATCCCGCGTGAGCCGACTACGCCCGACGTGCTGTTGGAGATCACCCGCAGCCTGCTCCAGCCGGACGCCAACCAGCGCTACCAGCACGGCCACGAGGTGATCGACGACCTGCGGCACGCCCGGCGCGAGATCGAGCGCCTGCGGGCGGACCCGATCGCCAACCGAATCCTGCCGATGCGGGTGCGCTGGGCGGCGATCCTCGGCACCATCCTCACCGTCACCCTGCTCACCGGGCTGGGCTCTGTCTACGTCAAGCAGGATCAGGCACTGACCGGCCTGGCCCTGGATTTCGGCTCGTCACTGGGGCGCACCATCGCGCATGAAACCGCCGAGGATCTGCTGCTCAACGACGAGGTCGCCGTGCGCGCCCTGGTCGTGGACATGCGTCGCAATGACCAGATCCGCTACCTGGCCGTCGCCAACCGGGAACGACAGGTAATCGCCAGCGCCCGCGACGACGAAGTCGGCGCGCTGCTGCCGGCCCTGCCCGACACCCGCCGACGCGACCTCGACGACGGCATCGTCAGCCATCACGGCGAACTGCCGGCGACCAAAACGAACGAGACCCTGCTGCTGTTCGACGTGCCCATCCGCTACCAGTCGCATCCGATCGGCACATTGCGGCTCGGGGTCGAGAGCGAGCCGTTGGCCGCGGCGAACCGGACGACGTTGATGGCGATGATCACCGCGCTGCTGGCGACACTCGTGGTGGTGGTGGGCGCGGCCTGGTGGCTGTTCCGTCGGCTGCTCGCCCCGCTCGACGTGCTGCGCGACGCGCTGATGCGCGTTGCCCGGGGCGAGACCGGTCATCGCATCCGACTGGTGCGGCGCGACGAATTCGGCCGCCTGTTCACGGCCTTCAACCTGATGAGCGAATCGCTCTCCCGGCGCGAGGCCACCCCGTCGACCGATCAGCCGAACCCGACCACCGACACCGAGCCGACACGCGTGATCGAGCCGGGTGATGCCTCAGGCGACGAACCGATCGAGCCACCGCGGTAACTTAGCGGCCCGCCGTCACCCGTTTGGGTCACAACTGGTCGACGCGACGCTGCAATTCGCGGGCACGCGCCCGGTAGGTGCGGGCGGGCTCGAAGGCCGGATCGATCGCCAGCACGCGATCCCATAGGGCGATCGCCTCGTCCAGTTGTTGGTTGCGATAGCGCAGGATCGCCCGCTGGTGATACTCATCGACCAGCCGTTCACGCAGCGCGGGCACCCGGCTGGCAGCCGGCTCGATGCCCTCCTGTTCGGCCAGCGCGGCCTCGAACCGCTGGAGCGCCGCCTCGGGGCGGTCGTCGGCGAGCAGGGACATGGCCTCGCTCTGCAATCGTTCGGCGCGCGTTCCGGCCTCATTCGACGACGATCGCGACGACGCGGACCCGCGGTCGTCGGCGGCGGGCTGGAACGACTGCAAGGGAGCGTCCGGCAAGGCCAGTGCCGCGGCCGTCTGCCGCGAGGGAATCGGGGCGCGCTCGAGCTGGCGACGCGCCTTCTGACCCTCGTCCACCGAGGCGGCCGACCCGGCTTCGGTCGAGCGCGTCTGTCCAGGCAGGCGCAAGGTTTCGCCGACGCGCAGGTCGGAGGGGTTTTCGGAGTCGTTGTAGCGGGCGAGGATCAGGAACAACCCGGCATCGCCGAGGTGACGGGCCGCCAGGGCGCTGTAGGAATCACCCGGGCGCACCGTGTATTCGTGCGACTGGCGACCGAGCACCTCCTCGGGATCGGCGGTCAGCTGGCGCATCACGGCCCGGGCCACCATGTCGTCGGGGTGTCGTTCCAGGTACCGGGCGAGATCCCGGCGACCGCGCGCGTAGCCACCGCGCTGGAGATCATCGAGGATCGCGTCCAGCGAGCGACGGTCGGCCGGCGGGGCAACGGCCGACTCCTCGACCGGCGGGGATTCGGCCTGTTTGCCATCACCACCCGCCAGTCCCTGTAGGCGGGCATCAAGCTCGCCGAGCTGGGCACAGCCGGCCAGGACGGTCGAGCCCAGCAGCAGGGCGACGACCTGAACGAGTCGGGTTAGGGAACCTCTGCAGGGATTCCCTAGGGAGTCGGAGCGTCCACCGAAAGTCATCATGGTTCGGTTGCCGTGATTCAAGGAAATGGATTCAGGTAATCGACAGTCGCCCCGCCAGACGGCCCAGCCAGGAAGCGGGGCGCTCGGTGCGCGCGAGGATCAGACCGAGGTTGTCACCCGTCTCGCCACCGCGCTGGGCCCCGAGGGCGAGTCCTTTATGCAGGGCGTCGAACAGGTCGGGCGCGCGCAGCAGGCCGGCCAGATCCGCGCGACTCAGGGTCTCCCAGATACCGTCAGTGCATAACGCGAAGCCGTCACCGGGTCGTACGACGGCATAGCCATGTTCGACCTCGGGCGGCTCGTTGCCGCCCAGCCCCCGCAAGAGCACGTGCTGGTCGGGGTCATGGGCCATGTCGACCTCGCGTATCTCGCCGCGATCGAGCTTGAGCCGAGCCAGGCTGTGGTCCCGGGTGACGCTCAGGCAGCGCCGGCCCCGGAAATGGTAAAGGCGGCTGTCGCCGACGTGGGCCCAGTAGGCCTGTCCGCCACGCAGCAACAGCGCGATGATGGTGGAATGCGGCTCGGCGGCCACCCAGGCGTTGCGCCGACGAATCTCGTCATGCGCCGCCTGGCATAGGGTTTCGAGAAACAGCGCGCCGGGCTGCTCGCGCCAGGCCCGCTCGTCCCACAACTCCCGGGCGGCGTGGATGACCCCGCCCGAGGCGAGCTCGCCGGCGCCGTCACCGCCCATGCCGTCGGCCAGCACCATCAGCGAGGTCGAATCGCGTGCGTCGTGCAGGCAGATCAGGTCATCCTGCTGCGAGGGCCGGCCGCCCGGCGCGCGCCCACAAGCCATCCCCGGGGCCTCGCGAATGTCCAACTCACCTTCCCTGTGCATGCCTGCGAGCGCTCCTCGTTCGCCTATCCCGTGCCCAGCCGGCCTTCCGCCGCCAACCGTGATCGAAACCACTTACGATCGGTCGCCTGGCAGTATAGACCCGCCACCAACCACCCGGAAACGGTAGCCAGGCTCTTCCCTAGCCCTCTTCCTGAGCCTCGAGCCACTCGGTCTCGGCCATCTCGAGCCGGACACCGATCTCTTTGCGCTCGCCTTGCAAACGCGCGACCTCGTCTTCGTGCTGCCCGTCATACAACACCGGATCGGCCAGGGCCGCGTCGATCTCGCCCAGTTGGTTGCCGAGGCTCTCGACCTTAGCCTCGAGGCGATCGAGGCGCTTTTGCCGCTCCTTGACCTTGGCACGGGACGCCTTGTCGCGTGGCTCGCCCCAATTGGAGGGCGCGGCCGACGCCTTCTTGCCGGATTTCTGTCCGGACTTCTTGCCGGATTTCTGTCCGGACTTCTTGCCGGATTTCTGGCCAGGCTTGTCGGCCGCCTGTTCGCGATTGTGGGCGCGGCGCCGCTCGGTGACCGCCTCGCGGTAGTCGTCTAGGTCGCCATCGAACGGCAAGGCGACGCCGTCACGCACCCACCAGAAGCGGTCGCAGACCAGTTCGATCAGGCTCTTGTCGTGCGAGACCACCAGGATCGCCCCCTCGAAGGTCTGCAACGCCTCGGCCAGCGCCTCGCGCATGGCGAGATCCAGGTGGTTGGTCGGCTCATCGAGGATCAGCAGATTGGGTGCCTTCCAGACCAGCAGGGCCAGCGCCAGGCGCGCCTTCTCGCCGCCGGAGAACGGCTCGATCGGCTCGAAGATGCGGTCGCCGACGAAACCGAACCGGCCAAGAAAATCGCGCAGCTTCTGGGTGGAACCGGTCTTGCCCGCGACCCGCTCGAGCGCGATCAGCGGCGTGTCGCGCGGGTCGAGTTGATCGAGCTGGTGCTGGGTGTAGTAACCCACCTGCACGCCCGGCGCGACAAAGCGGTCACCCGACAACCAGGTCTCGCCGCCTTCGGCAATGACGCGGATCAAGGTGGTCTTGCCCGCGCCGTTGGCACCGAGCACGCCGATGCGGTCGCCAGCACGGATCTGCAGCGAGACGTCCTTGATCAGTGGCGTGCCGCCGTAGCCGATCGAGACATCCTCGAGGGTGACCATCGGATCCGGGGCGCGCTTCGGGCTAGGAAAGTAAAAGGAGAAGTCGTCGCGATCGGCGTGGCTCGCGGCAATCACCGGCAAGCGCTCAAGGGCCTTGACGCGGCTCTGCGCGGCGCGCGCCTTGGTTGCCTGGGCCCGGAATCGGTCGATGAAGCCCTGCAAACGCTCGCGTTCCTTGGCCATTTTTGCCGCCAGGGCCTGGTTCTGCATCAGCCGCTCGGCACGCATCTCCTCGAAGGCGCTGTAATGGCCGGTGTAGAGATTGAGCTTCTGGTTTTCGATATGCGCGATGTGCGTGCAGACGTGATCGAGAAAGTCGCGGTCATGCGAGACCACGATCAGGGTGCCGGGGTAGTTGACCAGCCAGTCGGCCAGCCAGAACACCGCGTCGAGATCGAGGTGGTTGGTCGGCTCGTCGAGTAGCAGGATGTCGGAGGGCGCAATCAGGGCACGCGCCAGGTTCAGCCGCATGCGCCAGCCGCCGGAGAAGCTCGAGACCGGGTTGTCGATCGACGCGGGCGCAAAGCCCAACCCATCGAGCAGGCGGGCGGCGCGCGCCCGGGCGGTGAACCCGCCGATCGCCTCGAACTCGGGGTAGATCTCCGCCATCCGCATGCCATCGTTCTCGGCCTCGGCCTCCAACAGGGCGGCATTCAGGCGGGCGTAATCTCGGTCGCCATCAAGGACGTAGTCGACCGCCGAGGCCTCCAGTGCCGGGGTTTCCTGCTCCACGGTCGCCATGCGCTGACCACCGGCCCATTCGATGTCCCCCGAATCCGGGGCGATCTCGCCCTCGAACATCGCCAGCAGGCTGGACTTGCCGGTGCCATTCTTGCCCACCAGGCCCATGCGCTGGCCCGGCAGCAAGGTAAGATCGGCATCCTCGAGCAGCAACTGCGTGCCGCGACGAAGGGAGACGGACTTCAACTGGATCATGTGGTCTCCAATCGGAATCGACGCCGTAAGGATTTGCAGCGTCGGAAATGAGCATGGCTATAGCGCGTCGAGCGTTTAACCGCTTCACACACGCCAACCGTGGGGCAGTTTCCCCCTTGTGCCTTGCCTCGCGAGCGGGGAATCGCAGGGACGGGCCGGCATGGACGCCGGCCCGAGGTTCGCCGCGACAGGATGTCGCGTCGAACCGTGCCCGTCAGCGATTTCCCGCTTGCGAGGCCGGGTGTCTCGGTATCGAGACAACCGGGCCCGAAGGGCCAAGGCGCAGGGTGCCCTTCTTTTCGCCCCTTTTCTTGGGCAAGCAAGAAAAGGGGCTCGGCCGCACCTCGACAAGGGCGGGGTAGTGCAACCCCGCGCTAACAGGCGGACGAAACAACTCCCGCCGCCCGACTCCAGCCACCCTGAAGCCCAGGGAACAAATGGAACCCCAAAACCAAAAAGGCCGGGACCCCGTAAACGAGGTCCCGGCCGGGGAATTTGGTCGGAGTGGCAGGATTCGAACCTACGACCCCTACGTCCCGAACGTAGTGCTCTACCAAGCTGAGCTACACTCCGAAAGACCGTCGACGCCTGAAACGTCAGTGGTCGCGCTGAACGCTGATGTCCGCCAGGGCGGCCATCGCTCGGGAATGGTCACTGTCGGGCAAAACCCCCAGTGCCTGCTTGGCCGCATCGGCCTCACGCTCAGCGAGCGCCGAAGTATACGAGAGAGCGTCGGTCCGTTCAACTACTTCGAGCACCTCGTCGATCCGGTTGGCCGACTGCGACTCAATCGCCTCGCGCACCAGCTCGGCGCTGGCGGCATCCGCCCGTGCCATGGCGATGATCAGGGGCAGGGTGGGCTTGCCCTCGGCGAGATCGTCACCGACGTGTTTGCCGGTCTGCGCCTCGTCGCCGCGGTAGTCCAGCACGTCATCGATCAGCTGGAAGGCCACACCCAGTCGATAACCATAGTCGCCCAAGGCGCGCTCGGTGACCTCGTCGCGGTCATCGAGCACGGCGGCCAGACGACAGGCGGCCTCGAACAGGGTGGCCGTCTTGCGGCCGATGACGTCCATGTAGAGCGCCTCGGAGACCGTCGCGTCGCCGATGTTCATTAGCTGCAACACCTCGCCCTCCGCGATGCGATTGGTGGCATCGGCGAGTATCGCCATCACACGCGGGCGCTCGACCTCGACCATCATCTGGAAGGCGCGCGAGTAGAGGAAGTCCCCGGTGAGCACCGAGGCGGCGTTGCCGAACCGGGCATTGGCCGTGTCGTGACCACGACGCAGCGTGGACTCGTCGACCACGTCGTCGTGCAGCAGGGTCGCGGTATGGATGAACTCCACCACGGCGGCCATCTGCGCCGAACCCGGCAGCTCCGCGTCCTGGCCACGCAGTGCCCGACTGGCGAGCATATGCAGCAACGGCCGGAAGCGCTTGCCGCCAGAATGGACGATATAGCTGCCCAGCTGGTTGATGAGGGCGACGTCCGAGCCGAGCCGATGCATGATCACGCGGTCGACGGCCTGCATGTCATCGGCCATCAATGCGCGGATCTCGTTCAACTGCATGCTCATCGTCTCGCTCGTTCGCTCGAATAGGGTTGCCCGGCGGGCCGTCGCCAACCTTACACCAAGGCCCGGTAGGCGACTATAGAGAGCCTAGCGGAACCACTTAGGGGGAAGCGACCGGGCCAGGGTCTCGCGCGCCGCCCGGAATGCCTCGTCGTCGGCCTCGTCCCCGGCAAAGCGCAGGCGCTCGAGGGTCGAACGCGCCTCCAGCCAGTCCGTCGGCGCGCCACGGGCCAGCAACGCCGAGCGCACGGGGCTCACCATCGGCTGCGGCAAGCCGGCGAGCACGCCGCTCAATCGCTCACGCAAGGCCTGCGGATCCGTGGCCGACCGCAGTTCCTGCTGGGCGCGACGCCAGTCAAGACGGGTACTCCACCAACGGAATCCCGCTCGGGCCAGCAAGCCCAACAGCAGGAGACCGACCAGGCCGGCCAACACCCAGGGCACGGCGGCACGGATGGCGGCGAGCCGTTGCTCGGCCGGTTCGGCCTGCCAACGGACCGATTGTGACTCGCTGCGGGCGTAATCGATCGCCGTTCCCGGCTTGTCGGCCGTCGGATCGATGTAGGGCAGCTTGAGCGCCGGCAAACGAGCATCTCGAGCACCCTCGCCCTCGCCCTCGCCCGTAACGGCCGGCAGGAGCGAGAATCGCACCTCCCAAACATGGGCCAACGGCCCCATCGATTCTGCACGCGACTGGTCCGGAGCCAATCGAATCGACGGCTCGTCGATGCGCAGCCCCGTCGGGGCGACCAGCTGTGCCCGCAACAGTTGCTCCAACGCCTTCTCCGACACTCCTTCGCCGATCACTAAAAAGCGCCACTCACCGGGCTCGCCAGCGACCAGTTCACTGACCTGCATGTCCCGCAGTGACAACGCCGGGGCGACCGGCAGGTATTCGGGCAGATGGGCGGGCAGCGGCGCGACCGCCAGCCGTCGCGCGACCGGCACCCAGGCAAATTCGCTCTGGGCGCGGCCGACCAGGTCGAAATCGATGCGCTGGAACGCGAGCGTTACCTCGCCGCCGCGCAAGGCCTGCACGGCCCAGCGGTAGTGACGCCGGACCACGCGCCGCCCGTCGATCTCGACGGTGTCCTGCGTCGCTTCCAGCACCTGCGTGTCGACGCCCGGCCCCTCCGGGCGATGCACCTCCACGCCGCGCAACTGCCGGGCCGGATCGAGGATGGTCTGGGTAACCAGCACGGTCTGGCGCTGCACGGGGTCGATCGCGGCGACCTCGGTCTCGACGATCACCCCCCGCGGCAACCGCCCCGCCCCGTCCTGGCTGACCGGCTCGACGATCGCAGGCAATGGCTCGATCGGTCCCAGCTCGACGCGTTCGGCGAAGCCAGCCGCCTCGCGATCACGATCCGGCAGCGGGATGTCCGCACTGGCCGGCAGCGACCCACCGACGGCGAGCAGGGCCGCCAACAGCCTTGCCAACAACCCGTGGGCGCCTGACCTTTCGCTCATTGCCCTGCCTCCGTCTCGTCGCCGGTCAGGCCCTGACGGACCACCGACTTGTAGGGCTGCTGGCGGAGCAGGGCGTCGATCGGCGGGACGGGGCGATCCTCGATACGCTCGAGCTTCTTGCGTGCGCCACCGAGCAGACCCTCGTCCAGCGTGAAGGCCTCGCGCTCACCCGGCGCCTGCTCGGCCACCGCGCCGCCCTGACCACTGCCGTCGCTTTCCAGCATTTCCTCGGCCATTTCCGCGCCGTCGTTCTCGACGAGCTCGCGACGCAGCATCGACTCGTAACCCTGGAATTCCGGTGTCGGCTCGAGGGATTCCTCCTGCGCCCCGCCGCGCAATGCCTCGACCAGATCCCGGTTGCTACGGGCGTCATCATGCTCCGGATCGATCCTCAGCGCGGCCTCGAAGGCGTCCACCGCGCCGCCATAACGACGGGCGAGCGTCAGGGCATTGCCCAGATTGAACAGCGCCAGCAATCGCTGCTGATCGGTTTCGGCCAACCAGGACGCCGCCTGAAGGCGCTCCACGGCGTGCGGGTAGTCGGCGCGACGAAACGCCGCCAGCCCACTGCCCAGGCGGGCGTTAAATCCCGCCACACGATCGAATTCGCTCTGCGCACGGGCGAACTCACCGGCCTCGAATGCCTGCCAGGCCTGTTCGAGGTAGGCCTCGCGCTCCGAATCGTCGACCAGCGGGGAGGCCCCGGCGACCGTGAAGACCACCGGCGTGAACACGGCGAACAGCACCGCCAGCCCGAACCGCCAGGCGCTCCCGCGTCCGGTCGTCGCCCCCCACTCGAGCACCAGGTGGATGATCAGCGCGACCATTGCCACCCACAGGGCCAGCGCCGCCAGCGAGCGATAGCCCTCGACGGTCTCGGCCGAACGGGCAGGCGCGGGCAGGGCGTCGATCCGCTCGCGCAGGAAGGCGACATCGTCCTGCAACACGCCGGTCCGCCGCGCCTCGCCACCGGCAAGCTCGGCCAACTCGGCGACGCGCTCGAAGGCAGGCACGGAGACGATCACCTCGTTGTCGTCATTGCGCCGCGGCTGGCCCTCCTTGAACAACGGCGTGCGCTCGCGCGCCATGCTCACCGCGAAAAGCGGGATGTCCCGCTCGGCCAATTCTTGGGTGGCCGCCAGAATGCGGCTGCCGAGCTCGCCGGCAAACTGCCGGTCATCGGCCCCCGTCAGCCAGATCACCGCCCCTCCCTCCAGCGCCTGCATCTCGGCGGCCAGGGAGAAGGCCCGGTCCGGGCGGGCGACCAGGCGATCGCCCACCAAACCGGGCAGATGACCGGCGTAAAACTCGAGCAGGTTGGCATCCGGCCCCGGCGGCAACATCACCCCGGCGGTGTCCACCGAGCGCAACAGGCCCATGGGCCGGCCCGACTGCGACTCGGCCAGCAACTCGATCAACAGCACCGCGCGCTCGATGCGGTTGGGTTCAACATCCCGGCCGGTCATGGCGGCGGTGCCGTCGACCACGAACAGCAGCGGGGCACGGACCTCTTCCTGCGATTCGCGATCCTGGGCCACGCGGGGGTCGGCCAGTGCCAGGACGGCCAACAGCCAGAACAGCACCCACAACAGACGGGCGGCCAAGGCGACCCCCTTGCGACGACGCCCGCCACTGGTCGTGCCGGCAAAGGCCCATTCGTGCAGCTCCGGGTCGGCGTAGGCATCCAGCCGAGCACGCCGCTGTCGACGCCACAACGCCAACGCCAGCGGCACGACCAGCAGCCAGAGCGCCTCCGGCCGGGCCAGCACGGGCCAGGTCTCGATACCGAGCAACAGGTGCCAGAGGTCGATCAGGCTGTAGCGGGAATCGTCCATTCGCACCTCAGGCCGTCAGCCGGACTTTCAGGGACTGGGCGACGAGCAGCACGGCAAGCCCTAGTACCAGGAACCAGACCAGCAGGGAATGACGCTCCCGGCGGGTGTCCTGGGCCTCCGCCTTGGGCTCGTGCCGCTCGATGACGTCGGTAACCGACAGCAGGGCCTCGCGATCACCGGCGGCAATCGCCTCGCCGCCGGACAGTCGTGCCAGATCCTCGAGCGTCGGTTCACCGCTCGCCGGCCCGGCATCGCCGGGGGCGAGATTGATGGTGAACAGCTCGATGTTCTCGGCCCGCGCCAGCGTCAGCGCCTCGGCCGGGGTCATCTCGCCGCCGGTATTGACCCCGTCGGTCCAGACCAGCAACTGCGGCGGCGCCTCGCCACGCTCGCGGCGCTCGGCGATCGACTCCATCGCCACGGCCAGACCGTCACCCAGCGCGGTGGCACTGCCGTCGAGCCCCGGCTCGAGCTGCTCGATCCAGAAGCGCAGCGCGCCGTGATCGTCGGTCTCGGGCACCAGCGTGCCGGCCGAGTCGGTCACCACCAGCAGGGAAAATCGGTCGTGCGGATGGGCGGTAATGAATTCGTCCAGTGCCTCGCGCATCACGCCCATGCGCGAGACCGGCTGATCCTCGGCGTCGCGGAAATCACGGGTCGACATGCTGGGGCTGGCGTCCACCAGCAGCACGATCGACCGGGCCGGCTCGTCGACCTGCAGCGACTCGCCCACCCAGACCGGACGGGCCAGCGCGATAATCAGGCTGGCCAATGCAAGCAGCAGCAGGGCCAGCAACCAGCGCTGCCCGCCCCGGGGGGCACCCTCGGCCGGGTCGCGCCCCAGCGCCGGGTGGCGCAACAGGCGCGAAGGCGCGCGATCGCGCACCCGCCGTGCCCAGGCCGGGTAAATCAGCGGCAGGGCGACCAGCAGCAACAAGACCCAGGGCGAATCGAAGCCGATCATGCCGTCTGCCTCCGCCACAGCGCGCGGCGCATCGCGCGCAGTCGTTCGACGACCGACGTCCGCCAGGAATCGGGGGCCTGTCCCGGATAACCCGGCTGCCGGCCGAAGCGGGCGTGATCGATCTCACACACCCAGGCGGACCACGGCTCGGCCAGCCGCGCGCGCCACGGGGCCCGGCCGCCGTGCTGCCAACGGCCAATCGCCCGGATCACCTCGTCCTGCAGCGCGCGCTCTCCGGCCGCATCGACGACGCACGCCGACTGGCGCTCCAGCCGCCAGAGGGCCCACCACAAACGCAGATCACCCCGATGGCGCCAGAGCCACCAGCCGGCCAGCGACAGTAGCGCGATGGCCACAACCGCCAGCCACGCCAGCGAGGCCTCGTCGGCAGGCGGCGATACGTCACCGGCACGCTGCACCAGCCAGGGCGCGGTGTAGATGTCAACCAGCCCCTCGGGCGCCTGCTCCGGCAGCCCCCCGCTGGGGTGTGCCCAGTCACGGTAGCCCTCACTCATGCCGCAGCCCCCCCGGCGCGCGCCAGGGCCACCGGGGCCTCGGCAAGCCACTCGGTCGGTTCGGCCTCGGCGGGCAACGCCAGGAAGGCCGCGCCCAGGGCCTCGGCCGACTGTCGCCAGGCCTCCAGGCGTTCATGCTGACGGCTAGCGAACTGCTCTCGCCAGCGGCGATTGCCGGTATCCAGCCAGCGCGCCCGGTTGCCCGCCTCGAACGCGACCAGACCCAGGTCGGGCATCTCGAGCTCGACCCGGTCGGCCACGGAGACGAAGATCAGGTGATGGGCGGCGGCCAGCGGTACCCAGTCGATGGGCCGACCGGGGCCGGTGTCGGACAGGCAATCGGAGAACACCATGACCACCGAGCCGGCGGGCAGCCGCTGCAACAGGCGTTGGCGCAGACCCGGCCAGTCGACCGGTTGGGCCGCTTCGCAGGTCTCGCCGGCCGCCTCGGCCAGTTCGGCCAGGCGCTGCAGGATCGCCCCCTGACCAGTCACCGGTCCGGCGGCATGGTGACCGGGGCAGAGCTGCTCGCCGATGCCGTGGATCTCGACGGCCAGGTTCTGCCGCAGCGCACCGGCGGCGAAGGCATGGGCGGCGAGCAGCGCCTGGGTAAGCTTGAGCCGCCGACGGGTACCGAAACGCATCGCGGCACCGCAGTCGACCACCAGGTGGGCCTGGCGCTGGGCCGGCTCGCGGTGCACCCGCACCACCGGCTCGTTGGCCCGTGCCGAGATGCGCCAGTCGATACGCCCGGCGGGCTCGCCCGGCTGGTAGGCACGCAGTTGTTCGAAATCCAGCCCCTCGCCCAGCCGGCGCGCCAGCTGGTCGCCGGACAAGCGGGTGGCCGTGGGAAAGCTTTCCTGCACCAGGGCGGGCAGCCGCTCGCCGCCCGCCCAGGCAACGGCGATCTCCTCGCCCGACGGGGCGACGCCAACATGCGAGTGGGAGGCCTGATCACGCGGTTGCCCACGGCCGAACACGCCCCGCAGGGCGGCCGTCGCCCGCCCGATCAGCCCCTGAATCACGGTGGGGGTCACGGCGCCGGGATCAGCTCGAGCAGGCGGTCGATCACCGCATCGCGAGTCAGCCCGCTGACCATCGCGCGCGGTCCGAGGATGATGCGGTGACGCAGGGCGTCGGCCGCGAGCTTGATCAGGTCGTCGGGGACGATGTAGTCACGCCCCTCCAGGTAGGCGGCCGCCCGGGCGGCCTGCACCCAGGCCAGCGCGCCACGCGGCGAGGCGCCGACCAGCACCTGGTCGGCGAGATCCGGATCAAGATCGCCCATCTTTCGGGTGCCAGCAACCACGTCGACCACCCAGTGCTGCAGGGCCTCGTCGCAGCGCACCTGGCGTACCGACTCGCGCGCGGCGAGCACCTGGTCGACGGTGATGTTTTTCGCCTCCCCCACCGGGTTAGTGCCCAGCGTGCCGTCCAGGGTGCGCTTGAGGATGTCGTACTCGTCCTCGCGCTCGGGGTAGTCGAGCGACACGTGCAGCATGAAGCGGTCCATCTGCGCCTCGGGCAGCGGGTAGGTGCCCGACTGCTCCAGCGGGTTCTGCGTGGCCATGACCAAGAACAGCTCGGGCAGGTCGCGGCTATGGCCGGCGACCGTCACCTGGCGCTCGGCCATCGCCTCGAGCAGCGCCGACTGCACCTTGGCCGGGGCGCGGTTGATCTCGTCGGCCAGCACGATTTCGTTGAATAGCGGGCCGGGCTCGAAGGTGAACTCGCGGGTCTCGGGGTGGTAGACCTCGTTACCGAGCAGATCCGCCGGCAGCAGGTCGGGGGTGAACTGGATGCGTTTGAAGTTGGCGTGCACGCCCTCGGCCAGCGCCTTGATCGCGGTGGTCTTGGCCAGGCCCGGCAGGCCTTCGACCAGCAAATGGCCGCCGGTCAGCAGGCCGATCAGCAGGCGGTCGACCAGTTCGGTCTGGCCGACGATGTAATGGCCCAGGTGGGCGCGGAGATCCTGGATGGGCATCTGTTCGCTCATGGCTCGACTCGGCTTGTCTGCGGTTCTGTTTCGGTGTCATCAATACTGGTCGGCAGGCCGGCAAGCTTCCACTCGGGAAAGCCCGATTCCAGTCGCCGGGTACGAAAACCCGCCTCGCGCAGGCAGGCGACCGCCTCGAAGGAAAAGGTGCAGTAGGGGCCGCGGCAATAGGCGATCACCTCGCGCTCGGGGTCGAGCTCGGCCATGCGCCGTTCGAGGTCCTTCACCGAGACATTGATCGCACCGGGGATGTGGCCCGCCTGGTATTCCTCTTCCGGGCGCACGTCGATCAGGGTCACCACCCCCTGCCGACAGCGCTCAATCAGCTCGGCGGCGGAGACCGGCTCGAGCGCGTCCTTGTCGTGCAGGTGGGCATCGACCATTTGGCGGACCTCGGCGAGGTGCCGCTCGCCGACGCGACGGAACACGTCCAGCAGCTCGACCACGTCATCGGCGGCGATGGAATAGATCACCTGCTTGCCTTCCCGGCGCGCCGCGACCAGACCAGCCTGCTGCATGCGCTGCAGGTGCTGCGAGGTGTTTGCGACCGACAGGCCGGCAACCCGCGCCAGTCCATCGACCGAACGTTCTCCCTGGGCCAGGTGCTCGAGCAGCTCCAGCCGGCGCCCGTTCGAGAGCACCTTGCCCAGGCGGGCAAACTGGTCGTTCAGGTCCTGTTTGAATCCGTGGCTAGTCACAAGTCATATCGTCCTTGCCGCTCAACCCGAACAACCGGCCGAGGCGGCATTATTGGAGGAACGGCGCTCGATTCGCAGCACGACCCAGGCACCCAGCATGATGGCCGCCAGCGACAGCATCGAGCCGAGCGCGAGGGTGGAAAAGCCGGTCAGGCCATGCCCGACGGTGCAGCCCATCGCCAACACGCTGCCCACGCCAACCAGCGTGGCGCCCACGATCGTGCGGAACCATTCGCGCACGCTCATCGGAATGCTGAACCGCACGTCCCGGCGTGCCAGCGCACTGACGAGACTGCCCAGAAAGACGCCCGCGACCGCCACGACACCAAAGGTGATGGTAGACGGGCTGGTCACATTCTGGAGGAAGTACACCACATCGCCTAGTGGCGCACTGAAGGTGAACGACTGGGTGCCCAGCCCTTCCTGGGGGCTGTTCTGCATCATCGACGCCATGTCGGCGGCCTGCCCCGGGGCCCCGCCGGTCACCCAGAAAGCCGCGCCGACCACGGCACCCATCAACACGATGGCCAGCCATGCCAGACCGTTGCCGCGCAGCGGCAGCCAGCGCCAGCTGACAAACAGGAGTGCGACGGCCAGCAGTGCCGCCACAAGCAGGTAGATCAGCGTTCCGCCGCCGACCAGGGCGGCCAGATCCTGATGCGGGATGCCGAAGGCGGTCAGGTCGACACTCAGTCCACCGACCCAGGGCAGGAACGCGGTCTGGAAGAGGCTGGTCCGTGTCATCGCGTACGCGGCAATCGCCATCACCACGATCGCGACCAATGCCTGGACGTTCCCCTGCGAGGTCTTGACCAGGCTACGGACGGGACAGCCGCGCGCGAGCACCATGCCGACACCGAACAGGAAGCCGCCGATCAGGTAACGCCCCCAGGCGAAGTCCGGCGACCGGTAGGGCGGACGGGTCTGATCGAGATCCAGCCCGGCAATCCACTGCACCAGCGTGGTCGCCACGATCGCCACCCCGATGGCCCCCAGGTAGACCGCCATGCGCCCGCCATCGCGAGAGGACATGTAGGAACTCATGCCGCCGAGCAGGCAGAAGCGCGAAAACTGGGCCGCGGCGCCGAACACCACCGACAGCACCAGGACATAAAGCAAATACTGGGAAATTTCCGGATCCATCACCCGCACCCTCATTGACCGTTGACGATTCGAGAGGGTCATCCCCTCGATGGGCGGCCACGCAGGCCACCTCGCTTGCTTTCATCGTTCTTCCCTGAAGCCCGCGCGATGGATCTCGCGATCTTCCCTGGGCCGAGGAGGGCCGCATGCCCCCTCGAATACCCCGGCTGCGCAATCACGGCTCCAGAGACAAACCGTCGCTCCTTGCCCAACAAGGCATGCAGCTCGCGGCAACATTCAATCAGTCAATTGAACTTGATGTCAAGTCCTGCCAGACCGCCTCATGCCGCGCTTCCAACCGGATCGAGAACCGCGTAGAGGCAATGCTCCGCCCCCGCGAAGCGTATGCGCCAACGCGCTTGACATTTATTCAATTGAGTAATTGAATGTTGTCGCACACACCGTGGAGGACAGCTCAATGTTCCTGATCCAGCATCCCTGCGAATTCAGCTCACTCGCCTATCTGTTCGGCTGCACCGGCAAGGGCCGGGCCATGGCCGTCGACGTGCATCTCGACGATGTCGATACCTTTGTCGACATGGCCGAGGAAAAGGGCGTGGAGATCTGCTTCGTGGTCGACACCCACGTCCATGCGGATCACAAGACGGGCGGCCCGGAAATGGCCAAGCGCACCGGCGCGGAATACGTGCTGCATGAATCCGCGCCGGTGAAGCACCCGTTCCGCGGCGTGGCGCACGGCGACCACCTGGAACTGGGCAATGTCAGCGCCCAGGTGCTGCACACACCGGGGCATACCGACGATCATATCTGCCTGCTGGTAACCGATCATTCGCGCACCGACGAGCCGTGGTGCCTGGTCACCGGACACACCCTGTTCCCGGGCGGCGTCGGCCGACCCGACCTGCATGGTCGCGAACGCGAAATGGCGGAAAAGCTCTACGACTCGCTGTACGGCCCGATCCTCTCCCTGCCGGACCACATCGAGATCCTGGCCGGGGCGCAGGCCGGCAGCGTCTGCGGTGGCGGCATCAGCGGCAAGCCCATGTCCACGCTGGGCTTCGAGAAGCGTCACAACGTTGGGCTGATCCGCGAGCGCAGCAATTTCGTCGAGACCATCGCCTCGATCGAGCTGCCGCCCGTCGAGGAAATCAAGGCCTTCTACGCCTTCAACACCGGCAACTAACGCCACACCGGGACAGCGACACACCATGAAAATCACACCGACACTCAAATCAGGCCTGGTCGCCAGCGCGATGATCTCCAGCCTGACCCTCGGCGCCACGTCGCCGGTCATGGCGGAAAATGAGGAACTCATCGATGCCATGGAGGGCTATGTGATGTTCCAGGAATACCACGGCGCCACCATCCGTCCGGAGCAGATCCCGGCGGATCAGTGGGAGAACATCACCATCGTCGATACCCGCGATGCCGGTCAGTACGCCGAGGACCACATTCCCGGCGCCATCAACATCGAGTGGCGGCAGATCCTCGAGCGCCGCGACGAGCTGCCGACCGACGAGCAGGTGCTGGTCTACTGCAATACCGGCACGCTGTCGGCCCAGGCCGGCCTGATGCTGCGCCTGGCGGGGATGAACAATGTCCGCATCCTCCAGGGCGGCTTCACCGGCTTCAAGGAAGCCGGCGGCTTCGAGGCGAACGCCCGGGCCGAGAAGGAAGCCGAGGACGCAGGCGAGTAACTCGTCCCACCACGCCCCGCCATGGCGCGGGGCGTCTTGCCGGATTCGGCCCGCTCGGCCGGACCGCATCCGGCAAGGCGGTAACCCCCATACGAAGCCAAGTCACCCGCAAGGGACAAGAGGTAACCCATGGATATCACTCACCGGGATCTCACTCACGGCATTGCCGCCAACCGCGGCCAGTTCGTCCAGTTTCTGCTGCAGGTCTTCTTCGTCGGTGCGCTGGTGGGCATGACCCGCACGGTGCTGCCGGTGCTCTCGGAGTCGGACTTCGGCCTGGCCGCGGGGGCATTCACCACGTTGGCAAGCTTCGTGGTGATCTTCGGCGTGATCAAGGCCACGCTCAACCTGCTCGCCGGGCGTTTTTCCGACCGCTACGGGCGCAAGCGCGTGCTGGTGGCCGGCTGGCTGTTCGCCATCCCGGTGCCGTTCCTGCTCTTGATCGCCGATTCCTGGGGCTGGGTGCTGCTGGCCACGGTCTTTTTGGGCATCAACCAGGGGCTGGCATGGTCGATGGCGCTCAACAGCAAGCTCGATCTCACTCACGCCCACCAGCGCGGGCTGGTCAACGGCGCCAACGAGTTCGCCGGCTACGGCGGCGTGGCGGTGGCGGGCTATCTCGCCGCGATTGCCGCCGAACAGCTCGGGGCACGCGAAGGCCTGTTCTGGTTCGGCCTGGCGGTGATCATCCTGGCCCTCGCACTGGCGGTGTGGATGGCCCGCGACACCCTGCCCTGGGCGCACGCCCAGCAGAAGGCCCAGCAGCAGACTCGGGGCGACGGCAAGGCCCCGGCGCGGCGCTCCGGGCTGGGCTTTTTCCTGCACGCCTCCTGGGGCAATCGCAGCCTGCTGGCGATCAACCAGGCCGGCCTGGTCGAGAAGTTCACCGACACCATCATCTGGCTGTTTGTACCCATCCTGCTGGTCGCCCGCGGCGCGGATCTGGTGACGACGGGTTTGTTGGTGGGCATCTACGGCGTGGTCTGGGGCGCCGGCCAGTTGATCACCGGACCGGCCTCGGACAAGCTCGGTCGACGTGGCCTGATCACCTGGGGCATGTGGCTCTGCGGCGCGGGGATCATCGCGATCGTGCTGACCCACTCGGCCTGGGCCTGGGGGCTGGCGCTGGCGGTGACCGGCGTGGGCATGGCGATGCTCTACCCGACCCTGGGGGCGGCGGTCGCCGATCACTGCGAGCCAGTCGAGCGTGCCGGCATCCTCGGCGTATATCGCTTCTGGCGCGACTTCGGCTATGCCGTCGGCGCACTGGCGCTGGGGCTGGTGGCGACGCTCACCGGTGGCATCGAGGCGGGCTTCTGGTTCGTCGGGCTGAGCATGGCGCTGTCCGGACTGTGGGTGGCGCTGGGGCTGGCGCCGCGCGGTCAGGACCACTGACCTTTATCCAGGCATCTGGCTAGGCCAACCCACCCGGGCCAACTGGCATCGTGCTTGCACAAGTGTCCAAGTGAGCGCCCAATCCCTGCCGGGGGACCCTACGCGGAGGGCGCATTGTCACTTTCTGACCCTGCAACCAGGCAGGTCGTAGCCATCTTGGACACAAGGAGATCACCATGCAGGTCCGCCATCGCGCCATTCTGGCCGGTCTCGCGCTCACCCTGCTTTCGGGCCTTGCCTTGCAGGCAGCCCAGGCCGCCGACGTCACCTATCGCTGGGTGAACGGCAACGGCAATCTGCAGTTCAGTGACACCCTGCCCTCTGGCGCCGCCGCCAACGGCTACCAGGTGATCGACGCCCTCACCGGCACGGTCGTCCGCGAGGTCGCCCCGCGCAAGACGGCCGAGGAAAAGGCACGCGAGGCCGCCGAACAGCGAGCCGCCGAGAAGGCCGCCCGCGAGGCACAGACACAGGCCGAACAGGATCGCATTCTGCTTTCGCTCTACGGCAGCGAGGCGGATCTGAAGCAGGCGCGGGACCAGCGCCTCGACCGGATGGACGTCCGCATTGCGCAAATGGAAGGCTCGATCGAGCGGATGCAGGCGAACATCGACGCCGGGCATGACGACCCGGCGTATGCGCGCGACCTCGAACGGATGAAGCAGGCTGTGATCGAGGTGCGCGCCGAACGCGAGGCACTGGCCGAGCAGTTCGAGGCCGATTTGGAGCGGCTGCGGCGACTCCAGGCCAGCGACTAGGGAGCTTCACCCCGCGGTCGAAACGGTTCAGCCACGGATCAGCGTGCCGACCCCCTGATCGGTGAGCAGCTCGAGCAACACCGCGTGCGGTACGCGCCCGTCAATGATCTGCACGGTCTTGACCCCGCCGCGCACGGCATCAAGCGCGAAGTTGATCTTCGGCAGCATGCCGCCATAGATGGTGCCGTCCTCGATCAGGGCCTCGACATCATCCGCGGTCAGGCCCGTCAGCAGCTTGCCTTCGGTGTCCAGCACCCCGGCGATATTGGTCAGCAGCAAGAGCTTCTCCGCCTCCAGCACCTGGGCGACCTTGCTCGCCACCACGTCGGCGTTGATGTTGTAGGCCTCGCCGTCCTCGCCCACGCCGATCGGCGCGATCACCGGGATGATGTCCGAGGCATCCAGCGTGCGCAGGATGCCCGCGTCGATGGAAGCCACCTCGCCGACATGACCCAGATCGATAATCTCCGGCTCGTCGAACTCGGGGTTCTTGCGCGTCACCCTGAGCTTGCGTGCGCGGACCAGCCCGGCATCGCGCCCGGTCAGGCCCACGGCCCGCCCGCCGTGGCGATTGATCAGGGCGACGATGTCCTTGTTGACCAGCCCGCCGAGCACCATCTGCACCACGTCCATGGTCTCGCGATCAGTCACCCGCATCCCTTCGATGAACTCGCCCTGTTTGCCGAGTTTCTTCAGCACCTCGTTGATCTGCGGTCCGCCGCCGTGAACGATCACCGGATTCACACCCACCTGTTTCAACAGCACGATGTTGCGGGCGAAGGCGTCCTTAAGATCCTCGTCGACCATGGCATTGCCGCCAAACTTAATCACCACGGTCTTGTCGAACAGGCGCTGGATGTAGGGCAGCGCCTCCATCAGCACGTCGGCAGTCAGGGCAGGATCGAATCGGGGCATGTCGGAATCTCTGTGTGCAAATTAAGGGAAAACGGGCATTCGAAACCGGCTGGACAACTTCCGGCGCCGCTCAGCACGCCCTAAACCAGGGCGACGCAAGGCGCGCGGTCGGCCGTGCCGACGAACTCAGGACCGGCCGGTGTGGCCGAATCCACCGGTGCCGCGCTCGGTCTCGCCGAACTCGTCGACCGCCTCGAAGGCCACCTGCACCACCGGCACCACCACCAGCTGGGCAATGCGCTCGCCGACATCGACGGTGAAATCACGGTTACCGCGGTTCCACATCGAGACGAACAGCTGGCCCTGGTAGTCGGAGTCGATCAGCCCGACCAGGTTGCCCAGCACGATGCCGTGCTTATGGCCCAGTCCCGAGCGCGGCAGGATCATGGCGGCCAGCTCCGAGTCACCCAGGTGGATCGCCATGCCGGTGGGCACCAGCTCGGTCTGGCCAGGCGCTAGCGTCAGCGGCGCGTCCAGACAGGCACGCAGGTCGAGGCCTGCCGAGCCGTCGGTGGCGTAATCCGGGCGCGGAATCTCGTTGCCCAGTCGGGGGTCGAGCCATTTGACCTCAACGCGATGCATCGTCTCAATCCTGTTTGATCTGGTGATAGGTGTCGAATATTTCGCCGGCGAGATGGCGCTTGTCCGCCTGAGCCAATTCGCGCTCGCCGCCGTCCCACAGGAGCAG
The DNA here is from genome assembly GCA_016278265.1 of Halothiobacillus sp. Taxonomy (GTDB): domain Bacteria; phylum Pseudomonadota; class Gammaproteobacteria; order Halothiobacillales; family Halothiobacillaceae; genus Guyparkeria. Next base: position 120,212 of record JADQCE010000003.1, read on the forward strand.
CAGGGTGTTGTCCGGTCGATCGAAGCCCTTGTCCGCGCCGACCTCGTTGGCACAGATCAGATCCATACCCTTGGCTGCGCGCTTGGCCGCCGCGTACTCGCGCACATGGTCCGTCTCGGCGGCAAACCCGATGACGAACGGCCGGTCGGCACGCGATGCGACACCGTGGATGATGTCCGGGTTGGGCACCAACTCGAGACTCAAAGTCTCGCCGCTTTTCTTGAGCTTCTGGTCCGCGGGCGCCGCCACACGGTAGTCGGCCACGGCCGCTGCCCCGACGAAGATATCCATCGCGCCGATCGACTCGACGGCCGCCTGCATCTCGGCGGCGGTTTCCACGTCGACCCGCTTCACGCCCATCGGTGTCGGCAGGGCCGAAGGCCCGGAGACCAGCGTCACGACCGCGCCCCGGCGGGCCGCATCGGCAGCGAGCGCGAATCCCATGCGCCCGGAGGAGCGGTTGGCAATGAAGCGTACCGGGTCGATGGGCTCGCGGGTGCCACCCGCCGTGACCACGACATGCCGTCCGGCCATATCCTGCTGGTTGTTGGTCAGCAGGGCATCGGCCAGCGCGTCGACGATCGCCTCCGGCTCGAGCATGCGCCCTTCGCCGGTCTCGCCGCAGGCCTGCACCCCGGCAGCCGGTCCCAGCAGGCTCACGCCATGCTCGACCAATCGGGCACGATTGGCCTGGGTCGCCGGATGGGACCACATCTGCCGATTCATGGCGGGAGCGAGGTGAACCGGGGCGCTGGTGGCGAGACAAAGGGTGGTCAGCAGATCGTCGGCCAAGCCGTTCGCCAGCCGGGCCATCAGGTTCGCGCTCGCCGGGGCGACCACCACGGCATCGGCCCAGCGGGCCAACGCGATATGATCCATGCCCGATTCGGCCTCGGCATCCAGCAAGGTGGTGCGCACCGGGTGACCGCTGACCGCCTGGAAGGAGAGCGGCGTGACAAAGCGGGTCGCCGCCTCGGTCATCACCACGCGCACCTCGCAGCCGGCCTCGACCAGCCGGCGCACCAGCACCACGGCCTTGTAGGCCGCGATGCCACCGGACACGCCGACGAGGATGCGCTGGTTGGATAATGGGGCGTTCATGGGCGCAGTTTATCAGGGAAGATCGGCACGCAGCCGATACCGCTGTCGGGGCGCATCATGAGGCTGCGCGCCGGCGCCATCATCCGTAACCTTTCACCGACTATCTTCGAGACAGACGCATGCCAGATGACCCGAGCAACAAGGGCAACAAGGGCAACAAGGGCAACAACCCGAACAATGATTCGGGCAATGGCCTGGGCAATGACCCGAGCCACAACGCGGGCAATGACCACGGCGACACCCCTCCGTCAAAGCCGAAACGCCGCCTGCCGCGCTGGGCGCGCTGGACCCTGGAGGGCCTGGTGTTCGTCGCGGCGTTGCTGGCCGTGCAGGCGTGGATGGGGCCGGATTTGCCGGAGGGCGAGATCCCCGGCATGGCGGCGGAAGATCTCGACGGCCGGGAGCTGACCATCGGCGGGCCGGCGGACGAGCCCACGGTGGTGGTGTTCTGGGCCACCTGGTGTGGCTACTGTGATCTAGAGATGCCCTGGCTGGTCGACCTGGTCGACGACCATCGCGTGATCACCGTGGCCATGCAGTCGGGCGATGCGGCCACGGTGCGCAACCACATGCGGGAAAACGATCTGGGGAAGTTGCCGGTGATCAACGACCCCGACGGGCAGATCGCCGCCAGCCTGGGCGTGAATGTCACGCCCACCTTCCTGTTCTTCGACCAGACCGGCCGGGTGGCCCATTCCACCACCGGCCTGACGAGTCCCTGGGGCGTGCGCCTGCGGTTGTGGTGGATGAACCGCGCTGCCGACTAATTGGGGGCGACTCAGGCCTGATCGATGGCGGCGAGCAAGTCGTCGAAAGCGGCCTGGAACTGCTCCAGCCCCTCGTCGAGCAACTGATCGCGTACCGCGCCGTCCATGTCGATGCCCACCTCGGCCAGCTCGGCCCAGACTTCGCGATCCTCGTCGAGACGCGGCTTCAATCTTGAAGCAATCCGACCGTGGTCGGCAAAGGCCTCGAGGGTCGCATCCGGCAGCGTGTTGATGGTGCGCGGGGCGATCAGGTTCTCGACGTACAACAGGTCCGAGTAAGCCGGGTTCTTGGTGCCGGTACTCGCCCAGAGCAGGTACTGCGGCCAGGCACCTTGCTGCTCGAAGCGGTCGAACGACTCATCCTCGAACACCTCGCGGAAATGCTCATAGGCCATGCCGGCCAACGCCAGGGCCGCGCGCCCCTTGAGCGCCTGGGCGCGCTCGCCGCCGATGGCATCGAGCTGCTTGTCGACCAGCGTGTCCACCCGGCTCATGAACAGGCTCGCGACCGCGCGCACCTCGGCGGTCTTGCCGCCGTTGGCTTCCAGTTGCTCGATGCCGCGTCGATAGGCGGCGAACACCCGCCGCACCTGATCGAGTGAGAACAGCAGGGTGACGTTGACGCTCACGCCCTCGCCGATCAGGCGCTCGAAGGCCTCGATGCCCTCGACCGTCCCGGGCACCTTGATCAGCACATTGGGCCGATCGACCAGTTCACGCAGGCGATGGGCGGCGCGCACCGAGGCATGGGCGTCATGGGCGATGCCGGGCGATTCCTCCCAGGACACCCAGCCGTCCTCGCCGTGCGACTGATCCCAGACCGGTCGCAGCAGATCACAGGCGCGCTGAATGTCCGTGACGACCAGGTGCTCGTAGACCGACTCGACATCCGGGTACTGGCGCTTGCCCGCGGCGATGTCCTCGGTGTAGAGGTCGCTGCCGACGATCGCCTTCTTGAAGATCGAGGGGTTGGAGGTCACCCCGCGGATGCCGTAGTCGCGGATCAGCCGCGGCAGGCCCTCGTCCGTCAACAGGGCGCGGGAAAGGTTGTCCAGCCAGAGACTCTGGCCCTGCGATTCATGGAGTTGGCTCAAGGCATGCGCGGTCATCGGCGACTCCTCCGGGTTGCTTGCGCGTGACAAGGATGAGGTACCGCGTTGGCACCTCTACCCGGAGCTTAGACGCTCATGCACCGTCCGCGTGGTCCAAGTGGTGTTATCGGGGGTCGAAGGGCATCGAGGTGCGCATTTCCTCGTAGAACTCGCGCGCCTCGTCGGTCTTGGCCGGCGGGGTGTAGATCATCAGGACCAGCATCAGGTCACCGCCGGCGAAGCCCCGCTTGGGGATACGCAGCTTGCGTCCGGATTGCGACCCGGCGGGCACACTCATGCTGATGCGCTTGCCGTCGGGCAGGGTGACCGGGACCTTCGCGCCCAGGGCCGCCTCCCAGGGCGTGATCGGCAATTCCTGGATGATGTTGTTGCCCTCGACCCGGTCGCGATCTTCCTCGCGCAAGGTCAGCACCAGGTAAAGGTCACCCGCCGGTCCGCCCATGGGGCTTGGCTGCCCCTGGCCAGTAAGCCGGATGCGACGCCCCGGCGTCGAGCCGGCCGGGACGTTGACCTTGAGCGATCGCGCACCACCACGCCCGTCGGAGATCCGGATGGTGTGGGCCCCACCCGTGACCAGCAGCGACAGCGGCACCGGCGCCTCGGCCTCGACATCCTGGCCGCGCACCCTGCGGCCCTGGCCAGCGCCGCCCTGGCCAGCGCCACCGGGGCCACCGGGGCCACCGGGGCCACCGCCAAAGAACTGCGAGAAAAAATCGGAAAAACCGCCGGCCGCGAAGTCGTCGCCGCCGAAGCCGCCACCAAAGCCACCCGGGCCGCCCGGGCCGCCGGGCCCGGCCCCGAACTCGTCGCCATGGTGATACCCCGAACCCAGCGCGTCGTAGCGAGCGCGCTTCTGGGCGTCGCCGAGCACATCGTAGGCCTCGTTGATTTCCTTGAACTTTTCCTCGGCACCCTCGCCCTTGTTGCGGTCGGGGTGATGCTTCTGTGCCAGCTTGCGGTAGGCGCGCTTGATCTCGTCCTGCGAGGCATTGCGGGCCACGCCCAGGGTTGCGTAGTAGTCGTGATATTTCACGCCTGCACTCCTCCGAGTGATGTGTGTCGTCGGCGTCTCGAAAACCCGCCCATCGGACAGGCTTTCGGCACGCCGGTGAGCCGGGATGGCCCAATGATGAAAAGCCCGGGGCCGCCGGGCTTTTCGCGTACCTCCGCGGCCGGCAGCCGGACCGAATCAGCTCACCTCGATGCGCCGCGGCTTGGCGGTTTCCGCCTTGGGGATCGTCACGGTCAGCACACCATGCTCCGAGCTCGCCTTGATGCCATCGGCATCCACCTGCTCCGGCAGGGTGAAACGGCGATAGAAGCGCCCGTAATGGCGTTCAATTCGCGCATAGCCGTCCTGCGATTTCTTCAACTCCGAGTTGCGCTCGCCCTTGATTTCGAGCACGCCGTTGTCAGCGGTCACCTCGACGCTTTTCGGATCGATGCCCGGCAGGTCGACGTGCAGCTCGTAGGCGCTCTCGTTTTCCTTGATATCCACTGCCGGGGCCCAATCGGCGATCTCCAGCTTGCCTTCCTCTTGCCCCTCGGCGAGGCCCGGGTCAAGCAGCGAGTTCATCTCGCGATAGAGCTGATCGAGCATTCCCCACGGCCGGTTCTGGATCTGTCCTTCGGGCTTGTGACGCACAATAGCCATAGCCATACCTCCTGTTGATCAACACTCAGGTGCAATTCAACAATAGTCGACGTATAGCATCTCGCCGGGATTTCAAGCCACGCGGTCACGACATCGCCGGAAACAACGAAGCCCCGCGAATGCGGGGCCTCGTGTCACGCTTGAATGCCTGCCAGTACCTTAGCGCTGACGGGCCTTGAAACGCGGGTTGGTCTTGTTGATCACGTAAACTTTGCCGCGACGACGAACGACCTGGCAGTCCTTGTGTCGCTTCTTGGCTGACTTGAGAGAAGACAGAATTTTCATGGACGCCCCTTTTCGATAATCCGCTCGGTTCCACACGAAGCGCGGCAATATAGCGGATTCGGAGCGCAATGGCAAACCCCCGGTCGCCAAGGCTCTCATGACAACCCTGCAGGACCACCTGCTTGCAGGTATCCTCGCAGGCTACGCAACACAACCGGGACGCCTGAATGACAGACATCGTGATCGCCACCAACAACGAGGGCAAGATGGCCGAGTTCGAGGAAATGCGCCGGGTCCTGGCGGGCAGCCACCCGACCCTGGATCGACTGCGCTTCGTCTCGCAACGCTGCTGGGAGGTGTCGTCACCGGTCGAGGACGCCGACAGCTTTTGCGGCAACGCCTTGATCAAGGCACGACACACCGCCGCGCTCACCGGGCACCCGGCCATCGGTGACGATTCGGGGCTGGTCGTCGACGCCCTCGACGGCCGACCGGGCATCTTCTCCTCGCGCTTTGCCGGCGAGAAGGCGAGCGATGCCGACAACAACGACAAGCTGGTCGATGAACTGGCCAAGCACCCGGATGCCCCGCGCAGCGCACGCTTTATCTGCGCCCTGGCGTTCGTCCGCCATGCCGAGGACGCCAAGCCGATCGTCGTCGAAGGCACTTGGGAAGGAGAGGTGCTCGATACCCCGCGCGGCGAGCGCGGCTTCGGTTACGACCCGCTGTTCCTTTCGCCGGCACACGGCCTGAGCGTCGGCGAGATGGACCCGGATGAGAAACACCGGGTCAGTCATCGGGCACACGCCTTGAAGCAACTGATCGAGCAGCTGGCCGCTCTCGACACCAACCCCGCATGAGCCGCTCATGAGTCTGTTGCAGTTCACCGACAACCCGCCGCTCTCACTCTACGTCCACCTGCCGTGGTGCGTGGAGAAATGCCCCTATTGCGACTTCAACTCGCACGGGCTCAAGGGCCGCGACCTGCCCGAGGACGAATACGTCGACGCGCTGCTGCGCGACCTTGAGCCCGAGCTGCCGCTGATCTGGGGACGACCGATCGAGACGATCTTCCTTGGCGGCGGCACGCCCAGCCTGTTCTCCCCGGAGGCGCTCGACCGGTTAATGTCGGGCCTGCGCGCGCTGCTCGACCTGCGCTTTACCCGCGAGGTGACCCTCGAGGTCAACCCGGGTACCGACATGGCCTCTCGACTGGCCGAATATCGTGCCATCGGCTTTAACCGGGTCTCGATCGGCGTGCAGAGCTTCAATGACCGCTCGCTGGAACGGCTGGGTCGGATTCACGACCGGCGTGCCGCCTGGCGCACCATCGAAGCGGCGCACGATGCGGGGCTGGACAGCTTCAATATCGACCTGATGCACGGCTTGCCCGGGCAAACGGAAGCGGACGGTCTGGCGGATATCGACACCGCGATCTCGCTCGAACCGCCGCATCTATCCTGGTACCAGCTGACCATCGAACCCAACACGGCCTTCGCGTTCAGCCCACCGGCGCTGCCACCTGAGGCGACCCTCGACCGGATCGGCGAGGCGGGCGCCCAACGCCTGCTCGATGCCGGTTACGGACACTACGAGATCTCCGCCTTCGCCCGCCCGGATCACCACTGCCAGCACAACCTCAACTACTGGCAATTCGGCGATTACCTCGGCATCGGGGCGGGCGCACACGGCAAACTGACGATCCCGGCGGAAAACCGTATCGAGCGACGCCTGCGCAGCCCCCACCCCAATCGCTATCTCGAGCTGGCGGGCCAGCCGGCCAATATCGATGCGCACGACATCGGGCGCCAGGAGATCCCGTTCGAGTTCATGCTCAATGCCCTGCGACTGACGGAGGGATTCCCGGTGAGCCTGTTCCAGGAACGCACGGGCATGCCCATCGCGGTGGTCTCCAAGACGCTGCGCGGGCTAGAGGAAGACGGCTTGATCGACTGGGACATCCAGACCATCCGACCGACGGATCTCGGTCTGCGCTTTCTCAACGATGTCCTCGGCCGGTTCCTGCCGGACGCCTAACCCACCGATCAATCGCGCTTCTTGCGCGGTCGTCGCCAGCCGTCGATTACCGATTGACGGGCCCTCGCCACGGCCAGCTGCCCTTCACCCACATTGCGGGTAATGGTCGAACCGGCGCCGATGGTCGCATCATGGCCCACGCTGACCGGGGCCACCAGTTGCGTCGCCGAACCGACGAACACCCGATCACCGATCTCGGTGTGGTGCTTGTTGGCGCCGTCGTAGTTGCAGGTGATGGTCCCGGCACCGAGGTTGCTGTCATCGCCGACCCGGGCATCGCCCACGTACGACAGGTGGTTGACCTTGGAGCGCTCGCCGATGCGGGCCGCCTTGATCTCGACAAAGTTGCCGATCTTGGCGGCCGAATCGAGCGCCGCGCCGGGACGTAGCCGCGCATAAGGACCAATCGCATTGTCACCTGCGGTGACCACGCCATCGATATGACTGAAGGCCTCCACCGTCGAGCCGGGGCCGATCTCGCAGTCACGCAGGATGCAGTGCGGGCCGATACGGACGTTGTCACCGAGGCGCACGCTGCCCTCGAACACGCACCCCACGTCGATCGAGACATCCTGACCGCAGTCGAGTGAACCGCGGATGTCGATGCGCGCCGGGTCGGCCAGCGTCGTACCGGCCAGTGCCAGCGCCTCGGCCTGGCGTTGCTGATAGACCCGCTCCAGGCGAGACAGCGCGAGACGATCGTTGACCCCCGACACCGCCCAGGCATCCTTGGCCACCACCGCCTCGACCGTTTTGTCCTCGGCCGCGGCCATCTCGATGATGTCGGTCAGGTACAGCTCGCCCTGGGCATTACCGGATTCCAGTTGGTCGAGCCATGCAACCAGGTCGCCGTAGCGCGCCATCAGAATCCCGGTGTTCACCTCACGGACCTGCCGCTCCGCCTCGCTGGCATCCTTCTGCTCGACGATACGACGTACTCGCCCGGCGTCATCGCGCAGGATACGGCCATAGCCGGAAGGGTCGTCCATGTGCATGGTCAACAGAGAGACGACCGAGTTAGAGCCAACCAGTCGCTTGAGCAGGTCGACGCCCAGCAGCGGCACATCGGCGTAGAGCACCACCACTCGGTCGTCCGCCTGCGCCTGCAGACCCTCGATCCCGAGCTGAACGGCATGACCGGTGCCGTTCTGTTCGTGTTGCCAGACCCAATCCACGTCTCGGTCGGCTTGCGATTCACGTACGGCCTCGCCCTGGTGACCGATCACGACGCGAATCGAGGCCGGGTCGAGTGCCGCGGCGGTGTCCAGGCAATGGGCGAGCATCGAGCGCCCGGCGATCTCATGCAGCACCTTGGGGCGACTCGAGCGCATGCGCGTCCCCTTTCCGGCGGCGAGCACCACGACGTGGAGCTCGGAACGTGACTGCCTGTTCATTGTCTTATCCTCAACGTCTATCTCCCGGCCAACGCCACCAACGCCGGCCACAAACAAGAAAGGAGCCCGAAGGCCCCTTTTCTATCATCGACTCACGGATACCGCTCAGTGACGACCCTTCTGGGCGCGCATGGACTTGATCCACTTGAGCCGTTCCTCTGCCTCGACCATGATCATCTCGGCCGAAGTGAAGTCGAGCTGCCCACGCTGCTCGTATTCGGAAACGTACTCCTCTCGCTCGCCCATGCGGGCCTCGAGTTCGTTCGGATCCAGGTTCTTGGCATCTTCTTCCGTCAGCGCCCAGTCAGCAATGATGCTGACCACGTGGGGCTGCACTTCGACCACCCCGAAACCGACGAAATAGCGCACCACCGAACCGTCATCCTGGTGCACCCGGACTTCGCCCGGGCGTAGCACCGACAACGTCTGCGTATGGCGGGCCGTGATGCCCATTTCGCCGGCTTCGGTCGGGACGGTGACGAACGTCGCCTTCCCGGTGAAGATCGGCTTTTCCATGCTGACGATGTCGACTCGAGTAGTCATAGCCATTGTCGACCTCCTCGGTTATCAGGCCTTCTCAGCCATCTTGTTGGCCTTCTCGACGGCTTCGTCGATGGTGCCAACCATGTAGAACGCCTGCTCCGGCAGGTGGTCGTATTCGCCGGCAACGATGCCCTTGAATGCGCGAATCGTTTCCTTGAGCGGCACGTAGCGGCCCGGGGCCCCCGTGAACACCTCGGCGACGAAGAACGGCTGCGACATGTAACGCTGGACCTTGCGAGCCCGCGAAACGACGGCCTTGTCGTCGTCGGAGAGCTCGTCCATCCCCAGAATGGCGATGATGTCCTTGAGCTCCTTGTAACGCTGCAGCGTGTTCTGCACCGCGCGAGCCGTGTTGTAGTGCTCTTCGCCCACGACCTGCGGGTCGAGCTGGCGGCTGGTGGAGTCCAGCGGGTCGATCGCCGGGTAGATACCCATGGCGGCGATGTCACGTGCCAGTACGACGGTCGCGTCGAGGTGGGCGAAGGTGGTCGCCGGCGCCGGGTCGGTCAGGTCGTCCGCCGGCACGTAAACGGCCTGGACGGAGGTGATCGAGCCCGTCTTGGTCGAGGTGATGCGCTCCTGGAGCACACCCATTTCCTCGGCCAGCGTCGGCTGGTAGCCCACCGCGGCCGGCATGCGGCCCAGCAGTGCGGAAACCTCGGTGCCCGCCAGGGTGTAACGGTAGATGTTGTCGATGAACATCAGGACGTCACGGCCCTCGTCACGGAAGAACTCGGCCATGGTCAGGCCGGTCAGCGCGACGCGCAGACGGTTGCCCGGCGGCTCGTTCATCTGGCCGTAGACCAGGGCGACCTTGTCGAGGACGTTGGAGTCCTTCATCTCGTGGTAGAAGTCGTTCCCTTCACGGGTACGCTCGCCCACGCCGGCAAAGACGGAGTAACCGCTGTGCTCGATGGCGATGTTGCGGATCAGCTCCATCATGTTGACGGTCTTGCCCACGCCGGCGCCGCCGAACAGGCCGACCTTGCCGCCCTTGGCGAACGGGCAGAGCAGATCGATGATCTTCACGCCGGTCTCCAGCAGCTCGGTACCGGAAGCCTGCTCGTCGAACGCCGGCGCCTTGCGATGGATCGACCACTTCTCGTCGCTCTCGACCGGGCCAGCCTCGTCGATCGGCTCGCCCAGGACGTCCATGATGCGGCCCAGAGTGCCCTTGCCGACCGGTACCGAAATCGGCTTGCCGGTGCTGGTCACGGTCATGCCGCGCTTGAGGCCGTCGGACGTGCCCATGCCGATGCCGCGTACGACACCGTCACCGATCTGCTGTTGCACCTCGACGATCAGGCCGGTGTCATCGACGCGGATCGCATCGTAGACGGCCGGGATCTGGTCTTGAGGAAACTCGACGTCGATCACCGCCCCGATGATCTCGACAATTTTTCCAGAACTCATGTGTGTTCCTCTTTCAATTCGAAAAATGGGTGACTGCCGTCGTCACACGGCCGCGGCGCCAGATACGATCTCGGAGATTTCCTGAGTGATCGCTGCCTGCCGCGCCTTGTTGTACTGCCTCTTGAGGTCGGTGATCATGTCACCGGCGTTGTCAGAGGCGTTCTTCATCGCGATTCGACGCGCTGCCATCTCGCAGGCCACGTTCTCGACGACGGCCGACACGACCAGTCCAGCGATATAGCGCTTGAGCACCGCATCCAGGACCGTCTCCGAGTCGGGCTCGTAGAGGTAGTCCCAGTGATGCTTGAGGTTCTCGTCCTCCTGGTACTGCAGCGGTGCGATCTGTTCGACGGTCGGATTTTGGGTCATCGAGTTGACGAACTCGTTGTGAGCCAACTCGATCCGATCGACGTCGCCCTTTTCGTACGCGGCCAGAGCGGAGTTGATCGCCGTGCGCATCGTGGAGTAGCCGGGCTTGTCTCCCATACCGGTGACGGAGGTCAGGATGTTGCCCCCGTACCGCTTGAAGAAGGCCCGCCCCTTGCTACCGATCGGGATGACGTCGACGTCGACACCATTCTTCTCGTATTCACGGATCTTTTCGCCGGTGCGTTTCAGCAGGTTGACGTTCAGCCCGCCGCACAGGCCGCGATCCGTTGTCACCACGATCATCAGAACGCGCTTGACCTCGCGCTCGACCATCAGGGGATGGCGGTATTCAGGATGCGCGTTGGTGATGTGCCCGACTACCTCGAGAAATTTCTCGGCGTAAGGCCGGGTCGCCTCCATCGCTTCCTGGGCGCGCCGCATCTTGGATGCGGCCACCATTTCCATCGCCTTGGTGATCTTGCGCGTGTTCTGAACGCTCTTGATCTTGGTGCGAATCTCTTTGCCTACGGCCATGATTTCGCTCCCGGGTTAATAGACGCCTTTGGCCTTGAAGTCCTCGATCACCTTCTTGAGCTCGGCGGCGATCTCGTCGTTGAAGTTGCCTTCGTTACCGATCTTCTTGGCCAATTCCGCCGCGTTGTCCGCTGCGTAGGCGTGCAGTGCCGCCTCGAAGTCGTTGACCTTTTCCACCGGCACATCGTCGAGGAAACCTTCGTTGGCGGCGGTCAGTGACAGCGCCATCTCGGTGACCGAGAGCGGCTTGTACTGCGGCTGCTTCATCAGTTCGGTGACACGCTTGCCGCGCTCGAGCTGCTTGCGGGTCGCCTCGTCGAGATCGGAAGCGAACTGCGAGAATGCCGCCAGCTCACGGTACTGGGCCAGGTCGGTACGGATACCGCCGGCCAGCTTCTTGACCGCCTTGGTCTGCGCCGAACCACCAACACGCGATACCGAGATACCCGGGTTGATTGCCGGACGGATGCCCGCGTTGAACAGATCGGTCTCGAGGAAGATCTGACCGTCGGTGATCGAGATCACGTTGGTCGGAACGAACGCAGAGACGTCGCCGCCCTGGGTCTCGATGATCGGCAGAGCGGTCAGTGAACCGGTCTTGCCCTTCACTTCCCCATTGGTGAACTTCTCGACGTAGTCCACGTTCACGCGCGAGGCCCGCTCGAGGAGACGCGAATGCAGGTAGAAGATGTCACCCGGGTAGGCTTCCCGGCCCGGCGGACGACGCAGCAGCAGGGAGATCTGACGGTAGGCCCAGGCCTGTTTGGTCAGGTCGTCAAACACGATCAGGGAGTCCATGCCGCGGTCGCGGAAGTACTCACCCATGGTGCAACCGGCGTAGGCCGCCAGGTACTGCATGGCGGCCGGATCGGCGGCAGTGGCAGATACGATGATGGTGTATTCCATCGCACCGTGCTTCTCCAGCTCACGCACCACGTTGGACACGGTGGAGGCCTTCTGACCCATCGCGACGTAGACGCAGTAAACGCCCTTGCCCTTCTGGTTGATGATCGTGTCGATCGCCACGGCGGTCTTGCCGGTCTGGCGGTCGCCGATGATCAGCTCTCGCTGGCCTCGACCGATCGGCACCATCGAATCGATGGCCTTGATCCCGGTGAGGATCGGCTCGTCGACGCTCTGGCGCTCGATAACGCCCGGGGCGATCTTCTCGATCGGGGCGGTGGACTCGGCGTTGATTTCACCGCGACCGTCGATCGGCTCACCGAGGGTGTTGACGACACGACCCAACAGCTCCTTACCGATCGGCACTTCCAGGATGCGCTGGGTGCACTTAACCTGGTCGCCTTCACTCAAGTGCTCGTAGTTACCCAGAACCACGGCGCCCACCGAATCGCGCTCGAGGTTCATGGCCACACCGAAGGTGCCGCCCGGCAACTCGATCATCTCGCCCAACATGACGTCGTTGAGGCCGTGGATTTTCAGGATGCCGTCGCCCACCGAGACGATGGTGCCGACGTTTTGCGCTTCCGCGCCGGCATCGAAATTTTCGATGCGCTCTTTAATCAGACTGCTGATTTCAGACGGGTTGATCATGGAAGATCTCCTTAGCGACTCATTTGTACGGCAAGATGCTCGAGCTCTCCGCGCATCGATCCGTCGATCAAGAGGTCACCGGCGCGGATAATCGCGCCACCGATGAGGTCCTCGTCGACGGTTGATTCGAGCTCCACGGTGCGATCGAGTCGCTTGCCGAGCGCTGTTTTGATTTGGTTCGACTGCTCGTCGGTCAGGGGCTTGGCCGAGACAACGGACGCAACGATCCGACGCTCCGCTTCGGCACGCAGTTTTTCGAACTCCGCGGCAACCTCCGGGAGGATGTCGAGACGGTCGTTCTCACCGAGCAGGCGCACGAGGTTGAGCGCCTGCTTGTCGACGGCGTCCTCGACCACCTTGACGAACCCGGCGACCCGGGCGTCACGGCTACGTGCGTCGTCGCCCAAAAACGCGACCATGTCGGGGTTCTGGGCCACGGCGGCCAGTCCGGCAAGGGTCTCGGACCATTGCTTCGCCTGCCCGGCATCCGCGGCGAGGTCGCGCACTGCCTTCGCGTACGAGATCGCGACTGTGGTGTTCTCAGACATAGGGCCTCCGCTTACGTTAGATCCGAGCGATCAGATCTGAGATCGCGGATTCGTGGTCCTTGTCCGTCACCTCGCGCTTGAGGATGCGCTCGGCACCCGTGGCAGCCACATCGGCTACCTGGGCGCGAAGCTCTTCCTTGGCGCGATTGACCTCGCGGTCGATCTCGGCGTTGGCCTGCGCCACGACGCGCTCGGCCTCGGTCTTGGCGTTGTTACGCGCCTCTTCCAGGATCTGGTTCGAACGAGAATTCGCCTGAGCGATGATGTCGTTCGCCTTGTCCTTGGCCTCACGCAGCAGCTCGGTCGAGCGCTCCTGGGCCAGTTTCAGTTCGTGCTTGCCGCGCTCGGAAGCGGACAGGCCGTCAGCAATCTTCTTGCGGCGTGCTTCCATCAGGGCTGAAAGCGGCGCCCACAGGTACTTGTTGACCAGCCAGACCATCAGCACGAAGGCGATCAGCTGAGCAAGCAGTGTGATCGAAATACTCACAATATCCCCTCGCGTAAATACGGATTGGGTTTCCGGTCAGCATCACGCGGCGGAGTGATCCGCCGCGCATGCCAAATCGATGTCACGAAGGACGCGATTTAGAGGGCGCCAATCGCTGCGGTCAGGGCGCCGACGAACGGGTTGGCGAACAGGAACCACATGGCGAACGCGAGGATGATGAACGGGAAGGACTCCATCAGACCGGCGAAGATGAACATGTTGGTCATCAGCTGCGGACGCATTTCCGGCTGACGCGCGATGCCCTCGAGGGTCTTGGAACAGATCAGGCCCCAACCGATGGCCGAACCGAGGCCGGCGGCAGCGAGGATCACACCAACGCCAACTGCGGTGTAGGCATAGATGGTAGCGAGCATATCGGGGGTCATAGCTTCTTCTCCTAATCAAGAAAAACAAAGGGTCAAAGGAAACTCGGGTCGGTGCTCAGTGGTCGTCCAGGGTATGTGCCATACCGATGTAGACGATGGTGAGCACCATGAAGATGAATGCCTGCAGCGTGATGACCAGGATGTGGAAGGCGATCCACGCCATGTCCAACACGACCTGCAGCGGGAACCAGATGAGCAGGCTCGCACTGATGGTCGCACCCAGTGTCAGCAGGGCGATCAGCAGGAAGACCAGCTCACCGGCAAACATGTTGCCGAACAGACGCAGCGCGAGGCTGATCGGCTTGGCAAGCTCGTCGATCGTGGTCATCACGATGTTGATCGGGATCAGGAACTTGCCGAACGGGTGGAACAGGAACATCTTGATGTACCCGCCCAGGCCTTTCACCTTGATGCTGTAGTAGATGGTCAGGGCGAACACGAACAGCGCCATGGCAAGCGTGGTGTTCAGGTCGGTGGTGGGAACCACCTTCAGGTATTCCACACCCAGGCCGGAGGCGATCGCCGGCAGCAGATCGACCGGGATCAGGTCCATGAAGTTCATGAGCCAGACCCACAGCAGGATGGTCAGCGCCAGCGGGGCGATGATCTTGGGCGCCCGGCTGCCGAAGGAATCGCGGATCTGTTCATCGACGAACTCCAGTATGCCTTCGGCGGCATTCTGCAGGCCGTTGGGCGTCTCCGCGCGCAGGCCACGGCCGATGCGCATGGCGACGAACACGATCAGCGCACCCAGCAGAACGCTGAAGAAGATCGTGTCGATGTTCAGCTGCCAGAAGCCCTCGCCAACAGAGAGGTTGGTCAGGTGATGCTGGATATATTCAACCGGGCTGCCGCCCGCATTCTCCGTAGCCACTGTCTCTAACTCCTCAAGCTTGAAATCAATCTGTTGTCTGGTCGGTCGGACGTCCGGAGTCCTGACCGCGGGCTGCGAGGACGCCGGCGATCATGGCGGCCACGAAGGCCCCGACCACGAATCGCGCGTCCAGCTTCAGCAGCCCGAGTCCGACCGCCATCAGGGCAAGCAGTGCGACAAAGCGCGCCGCTGCCCCGAGATACATCGTGTTCATACTCTGCTGTGGTGATTCCACCGCCAGCTCGGTGGCTCGCGCCATGCTTCGGCGGAGCATCCAGGCCAGCAGCATCGCGACCGCCACCCCACCGCCGGCCGACAAGGCCGCGTACGGCGAATGCAACAGGGCCAAGCCAGCGGCCAGCGCCAGGACGATCAACTGGACCGTCACCACGCGCCGACCGCGGCGGGTGATCGCTTCAGCCATGCGACTCACGGGCGCTCCGAATCCTTTTTGTCGGCTTCGTCACGCCCGGTGGCCAGCAATGTCTTCTTCGCATTGCGCATGCCGGCGATCAAACCGAGGGCCCCGAGGATCAGCATGAAGATCGGCGCCGTCTCCAGCCAGCTGTCCAGCACGAAGCCGAGGAAAAGCCCGGCGATGATGCTGGAAGCGAACATGTTCCCCGCACCAACCTGGAGCAGGCCTTTGAAGCGCGCACTCCAGTAGCCGCCCTGACCCTTCTGGTCGGTATCGGCGGACGTCTTGTCGGGATCGTTCATCTTCGGGACCCAAAAATTGGCGGCCAGTGTAGCGATTCGCTTATCGAACGACAAGCAATGATGCCTTGCCAGGCTAAGCGTCGATCACGGCCGGATGGGGCGTCGGCATTGCGTTCGTCGCACTGGCCGTTTGCATGCCAGCGTGGGCGCTTGAACAAAACCCCAGGTGAGTCCGGTCAATCCACCTCGGGGCGCCCGCCCTCGTCGCGACCAACGAGCCGCTCGATCAGGCCGTCGAGCTGGTCGAGGCTGTCGAACCCCAGGACCACGCGTCCCTTGCCACGACGATTGGCCTGGATGGTGACGGCGGTGCCAAGCGCCTCGCCCAGACGCCGCTCGAGGGCTCGGGTATCCGGGTCATCGCCACCATCCGGGGCGGGGTCGGCAGATTTGAGGTAGCGACCCACCATGGACTCGACCTGCCGCACGGTCAGGGTACGGGAGACCACCTTCTCGGCAATGCCGGCCTGTTCCTTTTTTGGGAGAACAGCCAGGCTACGGGCGTGACCGGCCTCGATCTTGCGCTCACGCAACAACTTCTGCACCGGGGCGGCCAGATCCAGCAGCCGCAGGGCATTGCTGACCGCCGGGCGCGAGACACCCAGCACGTCGGCGACCTGCTGGTGGGTGAGTTCGAATTCCTTGACCAGCCGCTGCATTGCCTGGGCCTGCTCGATGGCGTCGAGATCCTCGCGCTGGAGGTTCTCGATTAGCGCCATGGCGGCCGCCTGGTTGTCGTCGATCTCGCGCACCACCGCCGGGATATGATCGAGACCGGCCTGTTGCGCGGCGCGCCAGCGACGCTCGCCGGCAATCAGCTCGTATTCGCCGGAACGACGGCGCACCACCACCGGCTGGATCACGCCCTGGGCTCGGATGGAGTCGGCCAGCTCGGTCAGGGCGGCCTCGTCGAAACGGGTGCGCGGCTGGAACGGATTGGGACGGATCAGGTCGACCGCCAGCTCTCGCAGCTGTGCGCCGGCTTGCTCGGCAGGACGCTCCGCGGTACCTAGCAGGGCATCCAGACCGCGCCCCAATCCCTTGCGTTTCGTGCTCATGAATAAGCCTCTGTGTCCCGGTTCGTTAGGGAAACTCTGCACGAATGGCATGCCGCTGGTGCAGAGTTTCCTTAGCCACGTCCCCGGCCGGGAGCCCCTTGTCGCAGGGCGGCCGGCTTGCCCAGCTTGCCGCGCTTGCGAGCCCGCTTGATCAGTTCGCGGGCCACGTCGGCATGCGCCTCGGCACCGCTGGAGCTCTTGTCGTAGAACATCGCCGGCAGGCCGTGACTGGGCGCCTCGGCCAGGCGCACATTGCGCGGCACGAGCGCGTCGAAAACACGATCACCAAAGTGCTGGCGCAACTGCGCGCTCACGTCCTGAGCAAGGCGGTTGCGCGCATCATACAGTGTGCGCAGCACCCCGGCGATGCCGAGATCCGGGTTCAACGCCACCCGCACCTGTTCGATCGTATCCAGCAGGGCCGAGAGCCCTTCGAGGGCGAAGTATTCACACTGAACCGGGATAAGCACATCGTCGGCCGCGGCCAGGCTGTTGATCGTGAGGGTATTCAGGGCCGGCGGGCAGTCGATCAGGACGAAGTCGTACTCGCCGACTATCGATGCAAGCGCCTGACGGAGTTTGGTCTCGCGGCCGATGCGCGTGACCAGCTGGAATTCGGTGCCGGCCAGATCGATGGTCGCGGGCAGCAGGTCGTAGCCGCCCGGATCGGTGGGCAACAGCGCCTCGGCCACGCCGATTTCCTCGAGCAACACCTGACCGACGTGACGCTCGACCGAGTGCTTTTCGAAGCCCGAGCTGACGGTGGCGTTGCCCTGCGGATCCATGTCGACCAGTAGCACGCGACGACCGAAGGCCTGCAGGGCGGCGGCCAGGTTGACCGCCGTGGTGGTCTTGCCGACGCCGCCCTTCTGGTTGGTGATCGCGAGTACCCAGCTCATGCGGCGCCCGCCCGTTCGACGACCAGCAGATGGCGTTCGGCATCGAGATCGGGGATATCCAGCGCATGCCGGGCGGTGACGGCGAACCCGTCGGGCAGGGCGTCGAGCTCCTGTGGATCGAGCCGCCCCTTCATGGCACACAGGCGTCCGCCGTCAGCGAGCAGCGGGGCGCCGAGGCGGACGAAATCGGCCAGCGCGGCGAAGGCCCGCGAGATCACGCAGTCGAACCGGTCGGCCGGATCGAGCTGCTCGACACGTTCGCGTCGGACGGTGACGTTGCCCACCCCCAGCTCGCGCTGGGCGGCCATGGCAAAACGCGTCATCTTGAGATTGGAGTCGACCAAGGTGACCTCACTGTCGGGGCGACAAACCGCCAAGATCATACCCGGTATGCCGGGACCACTGCCAATGTCGAGCAGACGCGGACAGGTCGGCAGGTGGGGGAGCACCGCCAACGAGTCGAGCAGGTGGCGGGTGACCATTGCTTCCGGCTCACGCACGGCGGTGAGGTTGTAGGGCCTGTTCCAGCGGGTCAGCAGGGCGAGATAGTCGATCAGCCGGGAGGCGGCTTGCGGATCGAGCGCGAGACCGAGCCGCTCGACGCCGTCGGCCAGTTGCCGTTCAAGTCGTTGCCGTTGCTCATCGGATAGCGCCACCGACATGCGATCAGGCCGAGCGGGCCAGCTGGCCACGGCGCTTGAGATGCACCAGCAGCAGGGACACCGCCGCCGGGGTCACGCCGGGAATGCGCGCGGCCTGGCCAACCGTGGCCGGGCGCTGGGCAGCGAGCTTGTCGCGCACCTCGTTGGACAATCCCGGGATCTCGGCGTAGTCGAGCTCGGCGGGAATCGCCTCCTGCTCCTGCTTGACCGAGCGGGCGACCTCGTCGCGTTGCCGGTCGATGTAGCCGGCGTATTTGGCCTCGATCTCGAGCTGCTCGATCACCGCCGGGGCGGGCATCGAGGCAGGCGCCAGCTCGTCGACCGCGGCGATGGCAGAGTAATCGAGCTCGGGGCGACGCAACAGATCAAGCGCGGTGACGTTGCGCGAGATCGACCCCTCGAGCTTGTCCGCGGCCGGGTGCCCCGGGTGGACCCAGATGTCCTTGAGGCGACCGCGCTCGGCCTCGATCGCCTCCATCTTCTCGTTGAAGGCCCGCCAGCGACGCTCGTCGACGAGCCCCAGCTCGCGGCCGAGCGCGGTCAGGCGCTGATCGGCATTGTCCTCGCGCAGCATCAGGCGGTATTCCGCCCGGCTGGTGAACATGCGGTAGGGCTCGAGCGTGCCCTGCGTGGTGAGATCGTCGACCAGTACGCCGAGATACGCCTGATCGCGTCGCAGGGTGAGTGCATCGCGGTCGAGCACGCGCGCGGCGGCATTCGCCCCGGCCATCAGCCCCTGCGCGGCGGCCTCCTCGTAGCCGGTGGTGCCGTTGATCTGCCCGGCGAAGAACAGGCCGTCGATCGCCCGGGTCTCGAGCGTGGGCTTGAGGCCACGCGGGTCGAAGAAGTCGTATTCGATCGCGTAGCCCGGGCGCGTGATGTGGGCGTTCTCGAAGCCACGGATCGAGCGCACCAGCTCGAGCTGCACGTCGAACGGCAGGCTGGTGGAGATGCCGTTGGGATAGACCTCGTGGGTATCGAGCCCCTCGGGCTCGACGAAGATCTGGTGCGAATTCTTGTCCGCGAAGCGGTGGATCTTGTCCTCGATCGACGGGCAGTAGCGCGGGCCGATGCCCTCGATGTTGCCGGTGAACATCGGCGAGCGATCGAGACCGCCGCGGATGATCTCGTGGGTGCGCTCGTTGGTGTGCGTGATGAAGCAGTCGACCTGGCGCGGGTGTTCCTCCGGCGAACCCATGAAGGAGAACGCCGGCGTGGGCGTGTCGCCCGGCTGGGCCTGCATCACCGAATAATCGAGGCTGCGACCGTCAAGGCGCGGCGGCGTGCCGGTCTTCAGCCGCGCCACGCCCAGGTCGAGCGAGCGCAGGGTGTCGGCCAGCTTTTTCGCCGGCGGGTCACCGGCCCGGCCGCCCTCGGAGCGCTCCAGCCCGACGTGGATCTGGCCGGCCAAAAAGGTGCCGGCGGTCAGCACCACCGACTCGCCAAAGAACTCGATGCCGCCGGCGGTACGCACGCCCGTGACGCGATCGCCATCGAGGATCAGGTCGTCGACGGCCTGCTGGAAGATGGTCAGGTGCGGCTGGTTTTCCAGCATGTGCCGTACGGCGGCCTTGTAGCGCACCCGGTCGGCCTGCGCACGGGTGGCGCGCACGGCCGGGCCCTTGCGGGCGTTGAGGATGCGGAACTGGATGCCGCCGAGATCGGCGGCGTGCGCCATCGCCCCGCCCAGCGCGTCGATTTCCTTGACCAGGTGGCCCTTGCCGATCCCGCCGATGGCGGGATTGCAGCTCATCTGGCCGAGGGTCTCGATGTTGTGGGTGACCAGCAAGGTTTCCACGCCCATGCGCGCGGACGCCAGCGCCGCCTCGGTGCCGGCGTGGCCGCCGCCGATGACGATCACGGGGAATCGATCTGGATAACGCATGGGAACCTCCTGCCGCTGCTACGGCTGATCACCCCGGCACGAAATGGGCTCGGCGGGGGCGCGGCAGTATACCGGAAACCGCTGTCAAATCCAGCAGTTATCGCCCGCCATCACGCCGCGCCGACCACCGCCGGATCTCCTCGTTCGAAGGCCCGACGCAGACGGCTCACGTCACCACGAAAAGCGCGGGCATCGAAGCCGGCGCGCTGCATCCGCTCGGCCAGCAGAGGCGCGTTCGCCCCGCGCAGGCAGTAGAGCAGGTAGCGGCGATCCTTCGGCAGCGACTCCAAGCGCCGCGCGAGCTCGTCCGGCGGGTAATTGACCGCGCCGGGAAGATGCCAGTCGCGAAAACGGCGCGGCGGCTGGCAATCGATGATCTGTGCGTCTGCCGGAATGACATCGGCAAGGACATCGGGCTCAGTGAGCTCCTCCTCCGTCAACGCGGCGAGATCAATCTCGCGTGCCTCGGCCACCGCCCGCTCGAGCAGCGTCTCGTCGAGCTGCGCCTCCTCGCGTTCCATGCGCCCGCGTCGACTGGACACCAGCGGCTTGCTGTTCGACAGGGCGCAGAACTCGGGCACGCCCTCGGAGAGCTGATAGGTGCCGATCCGGCGGGCGAGCGTCATGATCTCGCTCTTGTCGAAGCCAATCAGCGGGCGCAGCACGAGCAATTCACTGGCCGTATCGATGCTGTTGAGGTTCGACAGCGTCTGCGAGGAGACCTGCGAGAGCGCCTCGCCGGTGACCAGCGCCTGGGCGCCGGTACGACGGGCAATCGCTTCGCCGGCTCGATACATCAACCGCTTGAGCACCACTTGCCAAACCTCGCCCGGAAGCCGCTCGCGCATGTCGGCAACCACCGGCAGGAAATCGACCACGAACAGCCGCGGGCGATCGCCGATGGCCCAGTCGCCCGCCAGCCGGTGGGCAAGGCGCGTCACCATATTCTCGTGGGTCGCCCCGCCGAGGTTGCAGAAGACGTAGTCGTTACCCACCCCGCGGCGCATCGTGTACCAGGCGGCCACCGCCGAGTCGAAACCGCCGGACATCAGGGTCACCGCGCGATCCTGCACGCCCAGCGGCACCCCGCCCGGCCCTGGTTGGCGCCGGGTGAAGACCCAGGCGCCCGCCTCGACCAGATCGATCTCGACCCGCACGTCGGGCCGATCGAGATTGACCGTGCCGAAGGGGTTGAGCGCCGCGCCCACCTGCCGTTCGACCTCGCGGGTCGAAAGCTGGGCGCCGCCGTGGCGCTTGCAGCGCACCGCGTAGGTTCGGCCACGGACGGTCTCGGCGAAGCCTGTCCGCGCGGCCTCGACCAGCGCCGCCACGGTCGGTTCGACCACCGCCTCCACCGGTGAGTAGGAGGCCACGCCGAAGACGCGTTCCAACCGCTCGGCGGCGGCCTCGGGCTCCCGGGTGAATAACAGCAGTCGCCCCTGGTCGACGCGCAGCTCGTGCGCCACCCCATCGAGGGCCACGCGCAGGTTGCCCATCAGGATGTTGCGAAAACGGCGCCGAGTCCTCGACGACTTCAACTGCATTTCGGGGGCAGGCCGGACGATGATCAGCTCGGGCCAGTCGGATTTGGTCATAGCGGGCAATGAAATCGGAACGAATGAAACCCATGGCCACCTCCGCATTGGGTGCGGGTGCAGCCTGTGGACAGGATCAAGGAAAGCGGATGGCCCGGGGCAGTCAGACGGGCGATCAGACGTCGCCGAGCGCCTCCTGCATGAACGGCGGAATGGCCAGCAATCCGCGGTGCAACTCGGTGCGGTAAAAACGGGTGGCGACATCGTCGCCCAGCGGGCGAATCTCGTCGAGCGAGCCGGTCTTGCGCGCCAGGGTGCCGGTAATCGAGCCACCCGGATAGACCGGCTGCGGGAACAGTAGCGAGCGACGCTCGGCAAAGCCGGCTGCCTTCATCGCGCGGTGGTAATCGATCATCAGCGGCATGTGATAGAACGGCGATTCGCTCTGCCCGACCATGATGCCGTCCTCGTGCAGCACGCGGTGGCAGTCGGCGAGGAAGTCGGGACCGAACAAACCGGTGCCGGGGCCGATCGGGTCGGTGGAATCGACGATGATCACGTCGACGCTCGCCGCCGGCGCGTTGCGCATCCAGGCCACGCCATCCTCGAAGCGCAGATCCACGCGCGGGTCGTCATTGTGGGCGGTCAGTTCCGGAAAGAAACGCTCGGCGGCCCGGGTGACCGCCTCGTCGATGTCGATCTGCACCACCGACTCGACCTCCGCGTGCTTGAGCACCTCGGTCAGCGTGCCGCAGTCGCCACCACCGATGATCACCACGTTGCGCGGATTGGCGTGGGCCTGCAGGGCTGGGTGCGACATCATCTCGTGGTAGACGAAATTCTCGAGCGACGAGAGCATCATGACCCCGTCGAGCAGCATCAGATTGCCCCAGCGCTCGGTGCGCCAGACCTCGAGGTGCTGGTAGGGCGTCTGCTCGTCGAGCAGCTTTTCGGTCGCGCGGATACCGAAGCGCGCCCCCATCTCCTCGACCGTCTCGTAGACCCACTCGTCGTGCTTGCCGGACATGACCTCCCTCCCGTGATTCGCTTTGCCCCGACCCGATTCGGGGCCTCAGGCATGAGGCAAATGTGACAGAATACCAGCCGCGAGCCCCCGCGTGACGGATGATACCCGGCCTATATCCCGCCGGAACGGTTTCACGCCGGGCCGCCATCTCGCATAACGACACACAACCAACACGGAACTTATCCCACCCATGAAAACCTGGCAGGACTCTCGACTTACCGCCTTTATCGTCACCCTCGGACTCGCCGTCATCGGCGCGTTGGCCATCGGCCAGATCTACGACTACCTCGACCAGCGGCTACTGCAGTTCCTCGCCTCGGCGGCCGTCATCCTGATCATCTCCCTCCTGACCGGCTGGCTCGCCCCCCGCCCGGCCAAGCCCGCCCTGCGCCCCAAGGAAGTGGCGGTTGAACACGAACCGGTGCGCGAGACCGGCAAGGTCAAGTGGTTCAACGTCGACAAGGGGTTCGGCTTCATCATCCGCGACAACGGCGAAGACCTGTTCGTCCATTTCCGCGCCATCAGCGACGGCGGCGCCTCGCGCCTCAACGAAGGCCAGCAGGTGGAATACCAGATCGGTCAGGGTCGCAAGGGCCCGCAGGCCGAAGAGGTCGTCATTCTCGACTGACGGCATCGCCCTCGGCCGGGCCGTCCAGCGGCGCGCAACAGGCCGGCAGGGTCTCCCGAATCGACTGCGCCAGCACCTCCACTGCCTGCGGCCGCGAAAAGCGCCGGCGGCTGGCCAGCGCGATGTCGCGGGTGGGCGTATCGCTGGCAAACGGCAGGTAACGCACCAGGGCCTGCGTGCCCTCGTCCTGCGCCCAGGTCGAGGCGCAGGGCAGCACGGTGATCCCCGCGCCGCTGGCGACCATCATGCGCATGGTTTCCAGCGAGCCGCCCTCCAGCGTGCGCTGCAGGCGTCCGAACGCCCGGCCATCGTTGCAGCGCGGACAGACGCCCAGCACCTGGTCCCGGAAGCAGTGCCCCTGGCCGAGCAGCAGTAAATCGTGCTCGGCCAGCTGGTCGGGTTCGATTGCCTCCTGGTCGGCCAGGGGGTGGCCGATCGGCACCGCCACGGTGAACGGCTCTCGGTAGACCGGCTCGACCACCACGCCCGGCACCTCGAACGGCAGGGACAGCACCACCACATCCACTTCGCCGCGCTCGAGCTGTTCGGCCAGATCGGCGGTCAGCCCTTCGGTGATCTCGATTGGCATCCGGGGGGCCAGCTGATGCAGCCGACCGATCAGACGGGGCAGGAGATAGGGGCCGACCGTGTGGATCAACCCCACGCGCAAGGGGGCGGCCAGGGGATCACGGCGAGTGTGGGCCAGTTCCTCGAGGCGCTCCATCTCGGCGAGCACCCGCTCGGCCTGGTCGATGATCGCGCGACCCTCGGGGGTGAGCTGCACCTCGGAGCGACTGGCACGTTCGAAGATCCGCACCCCGAGCGAGGATTCCAGCCGCTTGACCCCGACGCTCAGGGTGGGCTGGCTGACGAAGCAGCGCGAGGCCGCGCGGCCGAAATGCCGCTCGCGGGCAACGGCGACCACGTAACGGAGCTCGGTCAAAGAAGCCATGAAAGGCAGGTTCCTTTTGCGTGATCGATTAGGCCGGGCCATACTCCGGGGTGTTCGGCACGCCCGACCGGGCTGTCGGGCAGCAGAATAGCACCACGAGGTGCGGTCGCTTGAAAAGCGGCGTCAAGGGATGAACAATTGCCCGACAGGCATTAACAGTCACTGATATTTAGGAGTCATGCCGTGAGCGACAACATCGTCTACGTATCCGATGCGGATTTCGAAGCCCAGGTCATCAACAGCGACACGCCCGTACTCGTCGACTTCTGGGCCGAATGGTGCGGCCCTTGCAAGATGATCGCGCCGATTCTCGACGAGGTGGCCGACGACTACGCCGGCAAGCTCAAGATCGCCAAGGTCAACATCGACGAGAACCCGGAAACCCCGCGCCAGAACGGCATCCGCGGCATTCCGACCCTGATGCTCTTCAAGGGCGGCAAGGTCGAAGGCACCAAGGTGGGCGCGGTCTCCAAGTCGCAGCTGACCGACTTCATCGACTCGGCCCTGTAAGCACCGAGGACACCGAATCCGACCCTTTCTCCGCCGACCGGGCCCAGCCTGTTTGGCAAGTGGTCGGTTCTGTGCCAGAATTCCTGCCAATCAAGGGACTGCTGAACGCCATTCGTCCCGCTCCGCCCGCCTCCAGGCCTTACTAGGCCCATCGGCTGCAAGCCGCGCGGATGCGTTCAGCGGCTCTCTGAGACGACACACCCCTTCTGTCGTCCGGCCACACCTCGGTGGCCCATCGATCTCAGCATTTGATTTCTCCTTTCGACATCCCGTTGATTTTCCATCTGTGGCCCGCCGCGGTCCCCACGACGAATCCTTCCGAATGAATCTAACCGAACTCAAGAGCAAGCCCGTTCCGGAACTCATGGATCTGGCCCAGTCGATGGGGCTGGAAAACATCGCCCGGACCCGCAAGCAGGAAGTCATCTTCGCCCTGCTCAAGGCCCACGCGAAAACCGGCGAGTCGATCCACGGCGACGGCGTGCTGGAAATCCTCTCGGACGGCTTCGGCTTTCTGCGAAGCTCCGACGGCTCCTATCTTGCCGGGCCAGCCGACATCTATGTCTCGCCCTCGCAGATACGCCGCTTCAACCTGCAGACCGGCGACTCCATTAGCGGCTCGATCCGCCCGCCCAAGGATAACGAGCGCTACTTCGCGCTCTTGAAGATCGAGCAGATCAACTTCGAAAAGCCCGAGGCCTCCAAAACCAAGATCCTGTTCGGGGATCTCACGCCGCTGCACGCCGAACAGCGCATGCGGATGGAGCGCGGCAACGGCTCGACCGAGGACCTGACCGCGCGGATCATCGACATCGTCTCGCCGATCGGCAAGGGCCAGCGCGGCCTGATCGTCGCCCCCCCGAAGGCGGGCAAGACGATGCTGCTGCAGAACATCGCGCAGAGCATTGCCCACAACCATCCCGAGTGTGACCTGATCGTGCTGCTGATCGACGAGCGCCCCGAGGAGGTCACCGAGATGCAGCGCACCGTGCGCGGCGAGGTGGTCGCCTCGACCTTCGACGAGCCGGCCCCGCGCCACGTACAGGTCGCCGAGATGGTGATCGAGAAGGCCAAGCGCCTGGTCGAGCACAAGCGCGACGTGGTAATCCTGCTTGACTCGATCACCCGTCTGGCACGCGCCTACAACACGGTGGTGCCGTCCTCGGGCAAGGTGTTGACCGGCGGTGTGGATGCCAACGCTTTGCACCGCCCCAAGCGCTTCTTCGGCGCCGCGCGTAACGTCGAGGAGGGCGGCAGCCTGACCATCCTCGCGACCGCGCTGGTCGACACCGGTTCGAAGATGGACGAGGTGATCTACGAGGAATTCAAGGGCACCGGCAACATGGAACTCCACCTCGACCGGCGCATCGCGGAAAAGCGCACCTACCCGGCGATCAATATCAACCGCTCCGGCACCCGCCGCGAGGAGCTGCTTACGGATGCCGAAGAACTGCAGAAGATGTGGATCCTCAGGAAATTCCTCCATCCGATGGGCGAGCTCGAAGCGGTGGAATTCCTGCTCGACAAGCTTCAGCAGACCAAGACCAACAACGAGTTTTATGACTCGATGCGCCGCGGCTGACACAGATCAGCCCGCTGAAACGAGAAAACCCCGGCAGATGCCGGGGTTTTTCGTTGCGCGGCCACTCAGTCGGCGGCCCGTAATGCCTTGAGGTCATCGAGCACGTCGCGCACGTGCTCGTCCGGATCGACCTTGCGGTAGATCGTCACGATCCGCCCGTCGGGGTCGATGATGAAGGTTTGCCGCTTGGCAAACTTCACCACCAGGAAGTCGCTCAGCGCGCCGTAGCGTCCGACCACCTCGCCGTCCGGATCGGCAAGCAGCGGGAAGGGCAGTTCGTATTCCTTCGCGAACGCAGCGTGGCTTTCCACGCTGTCCATGCTCACGCCCAGCACGGCCGCGTCCTGCGCGATCAGCCGATTGATATTGTCGCGAAAGCTGCAGGCCTCGGTGGTGCAGCCGGGCGTGTCGTCCTTGGGGTAGAAGTACAGCACCAGCCACTGGCCGCGGTAGTCCTCGAGGCGGCGGGTCTCGCCGTGCTGGTCGGGCAGGGCGAAGGCAGGCGCCGGATCACCGACGCCGAGCGCCGCCTCGGCCGCCAGGCCCAGCGGGGCGGCCAGCGCGCCGAGTACGCCCGCCAACAGGGAAAGGGCATGTCGTCTCATGGAGGGCGATCTCCTGTTGGCATCGCAGGTGCGGGCGGACCCCCCAGTTAAGCAGGTTTCATCGCCGTTCGCGCTCCATTTATTCGATACCCGCACATCATTCAGGGTCATTTCAGGAAGGACGCGCATCCTGTCGGTCACTCACGCGACCAAGAGGGCCCTCGAAATGAAAACCGGCCACGAAATCACCGTCTGGGACCGCTTCGTGCGGCTGTTTCACTGGCTGCTGGCAGCGGCCTTTCTCACCGCCTACCTGGTGGAAGACGACTGGCTCGGCGTGCACGTCTGGGCGGGGTATCTCGTCTTCAGCCTGGTGGTGCTGCGCATCGCCTGGGGACTCGTCGGCAGCGAGCACGCCCGCTTCGCCGATTTCGTCCGCCGCCCCCGCGAGGTGTTCGCCTACCTGAAGTCGACCCTCGCCGGACGCGCACGCCGCTATCTGGGCCACAACCCGGCCGGCGGAGTGATGGTGATCGCCCTGATGGGCTCACTGCTGACCACCACCGTGCTCGGCATGTTGCTGCTCGGCTCAGAGCCGGGCAATGCCCTCTACGGCGTGGTGAGCCAGCTCGGCCTAGCCGGGGAAGCGGGCGAAGAGGCGCTGGAGGAAACCCACGAATTCTTCGCCAACGTCACACTCGCCCTGATCGGCCTGCATGTGTTGGGCGTGCTGCTCAGCAGCCTGGCGCATCGCGAGAACCTCGTTCGCGCCATGATCACCGGCCGCAAACGCCTCAACCACCCCGAGGAGGACCAGGCATGAAAACCCGGATTCCCGCCTTCACCCTCATGGTGCTGCTGGCACTGGGACTGGCCGCCTTCGGTTGGTGGCAACTAGGCGACGTGCCCCTGGTAGAGAGCGAGGAGCACGAGCACGCCGAGGACGACTAGCGCCTCGCTCGTGGGGACCGGCTGACCAGTCAGGCCTTCGCTTGCGCTCGTCAGCGGCTGATCGCCCGCCAACCGATATCACGACGGCAGAAGCCACCCTCGAATTGCACCTTATCGACCCCGGCGTAGGCGGCCTGCTGTGCGGCCTCGACGGTCTCGCCCAGCGCGGTGATGCAGAGTACGCGCCCGCCGTTAGTGACGACCTGGCCATCCTTCTCGGCCGTGCCGGCGTGGAAGGCCTTCACGCCCGCGGGCAGCGCGTCGAGACCGCTTATCACGTCACCCTTCGACGAGCTCTCCGGGTAGCCTGCCGAGGCAAGCACCACGCCCACGGCCGCCTTCGGGGTCCAGTCCGCGGTCACCGTGTCGAGGGTGCCGTTAATGCCGGCCTCGAGCAGGTCGACGAGATCGCTGTCCAGGCGCATTAGAACTGGCTGGGTCTCCGGGTCACCGAAGCGGCAGTTGAACTCGAGCACCTGCGGCTCGCCATCCGCCCCGATCATCAAGCCGGCATAGAGAAAGCCGCTGTACGGCAGACCATCGAGGGCCATGCCCTTCACGGTCGGCTCGATCACCCGCTCCATGACCTTGGCGATCATGGCGTCGTCGAGTACCGGGGCGGGCGAGTAGGCGCCCATGCCGCCCGTGTTGGGGCCTTTGTCGCCCGCGTCGCGGGCCTTGTGGTCCTGGCTGGAGGCCATCGGCAGGATGTGCTCGCCGTCGACCATGACGATGAAGCTCGCCTCCTCGCCCTCGAGGAATGACTCGACCACCACGCGCGCGCCGGCGGCACCGAACTGGCCCGCGAAGATATCGCGGATCGCCGCCTCGGCTTCCTCGATGCTCTGCGCGACGATCACACCCTTGCCAGCGGCCAGCCCATCGGCCTTCACCACCACCGGGGCGCCGTGCTCATGGACGAAATCGATCGCCGGGGCCGCGGTGTCAAACACCCGGTAGGTCGCGGTCGGGATGCCGTGGCGCTCCATGAAGTCCTTGGCGAAGGCCTTGGAGCCCTCCAATTGGGCCGCCTGGCGTGTGGGGCCGAAGATTGGCAGCTTGGCGTCGCGAAAGGTATCGACCACACCCTCGACCAAGGGAGCCTCAGGGCCGACCACGGTCAGATCAATGGCGTTGTCGGCGGCGAAGGCGACCAGTTCAGCGACGTTGGTTGCTGAAATCGGCACGTTGCGGCATTTGGCCTCGGTGGCCGTGCCGGGGTTGCCCGGGGCAACAAAGACCGTTTCCACCCGCGGCGACTGGGCGATCTTCCACGCCAGGGCGTGCTCGCGGCCGCCTCCACCGATTACCAGTACCTTCATGCCTTTACCTCCAAGCCTTCACCAGGCTACGCATCTGCTCGATTCGTCCGCCACCTAGTCACACTGGCCGGCGAACAGGATTGGACCGCATTCTACATCAGCCCGCGATACCAACTGGCCAAGTCCACGGCCGCTGCATCGGCCGGCTGGCCTACAATGCCGGGATGCCTTCCATCATGCTGTTCGAACCCGAGATCCCGCCCAATACCGGCAACCTGATCCGGCTGTGCGCCAATACCGGCTCTCAGCTGCATCTGGTCGAGCCGCTGGGTTTTTCGTTGTCCGACAAGGCAGTACGCCGGGCGGGCCTCGACTACCACGAATTGACCCACGTCCACCGGCACGCCGATCTCGAACAGGCCCGTGCGGCCGTGCCGGGCCGGCTGCTGGCCTTCTCTACGCGCGGCACGACGCGTTACGACCGGGTCGACTACCGAGCCGACGACGTGCTGCTGTTCGGCCCCGAGACCCGCGGTCTACCCGACGACGTACTCGAGACACTGCCCGCATCACAACGACTCTACCTACCGATGGTGCCGGGATCGCGCAGCCTAAACCTGGCCAATGCCGCCGCGGTGGCCTTCTTCGAGGCCTGGCGGCAACTGAACTTCACGGGGGCGAAATGACGGACGACTGGCGCATGGAACCCATCGGGCACATTGAAAGCCCGTACCGGGAGGGGTTCGGCATCCCGCGTCAGTCGGGCATCGTGCCGGCAGCAACCGGCATCCTGGTACCCACGGCCGAGTGGCGGGATCCCACCGCGTGGCAGGGCATCGAAGCGTTTTCCCACCTGTGGCTGGTGTGGGTATTCCATGCCAAGCGGCGCATGCAGACCGGTGACCGCAAGGCGGTGCGGCCACCGCGACTGGGGGGCAACGAACGGGTAGGTGTGTTCGCCAGCCGCGCCCCGATAAGGCCCAACCCGATCGGGCTGTCGGTGGTGCGATTGATTGACGTGCAGCAGGTCGATGGCGGGGTGCGGCTGCACTTGGGCGGGCTGGATCTGCTCGACGGTACGCCGATCCTCGACGTCAAGCCGCACGTGCCCTACGCCGACTGCCCGGCCGACAGCCGCGGCGGCTGGGCCAGCGCCCCGCCGGAGAGGCTGGCCGTGGTCTGGGGCGCGGCCGAGCCGTGGCTGGAACGGCTGTCACCCGAACGGATCGCGCTAATCGAGCAGACGCTCGCCCAGGACCCGCGCCCGGCATTCCACGACGACGCCGACCGGGTCTACGGCATGCGCATTGAGGAGATCGACGTGCGCTTTGTGGTGCGCGAGCATCGCGCGGAGATCCGCGAGATCGTGCCGGCGACGGACTGACGATCTCGGTCGGGGGATCAGCAGCCCCGTACGGACTCAGTCCTCGGGACGCGGGTCGCGGGCGAGCAACTCGGCCACGGCTTGCCGGGCGGGCAGCCCATCGTAGAGCACGCGATAGACGCCCTCAGTGATCGGCATGTCCTGGCCGTGATCCTGGGCCAGTCGATGCCCCTCGCGGGCGGCACTGATGCCCTCGACCGCCTGGCCGATCCCGGCGACCGCGGCCTCCACCGACTCACCCTTTGCCAGCCGAAGACCGAACTGCCGGTTGCGCGAATGATCGTCGGTGCAGGTCAGCACCAAGTCACCCAAGCCAGCCAGGCCGGTGAAGGTCTCCACCCGTGCACCCATCGCCTCGCCGAGGCGCATGATCTCGGCCAGGCCACGCGTGATCAGCGCGGCGCGGGTATTGGCCCCGAAGCCAAAGCCATCGGACACGCCGGCAGCGATCGCCAGCACGTTCTTCAGCCCGCCGGCCAGCTCGATCCCCACCACGTCGCTGCTGGGGTAGCAGCGGATATGGTCGTTGCGCAGGGCATCGGCGACCTGTTCGGCGACCGCCCGATCCTGACTGCCGACGGCCAGCGCCGCCGGCCGGCCATGCGCCACCTCGATGGCGAAGGTCGGCCCCGAGACCACCGCGAAGGGCACATCGCCCAGCGCGCCGGCCACCAGTTCGTCGATACGCCGCCCCGTACCAGGCTCAAACCCCTTGGAGGCGGTGACGTAAATCGCCGAACGGGGCAGCGCCGCGGCGTGCTCCGCGAGGAACTCGCCCAGGATCTTGGTTGGCAGCACCAGCCACACCTGGTCGGCATCCTCGACGGCCCAAGACAGGTCGGAACCGGCACGCAGCGTCTCCGGCAGGTCGATCCCCGGCAGGTAACGCGCGTTCTGGTGATCGCGGTCGATGGCAGACGCCTGCTCGGCATCACGCGCCCAGAGGCGCACCCGGGCACCGTTCGCCGCCAGCAGGGCTGCCAGCGCGGTACCCCAGGAGCCGGCGCCGAGCACCGCGATCCGTGTGTGTTCCGGCCCACTCATCGCGATGGATCAGTTCGGCCGGGCATCCGGCGCTTCGTCCGCCTGAGCCGCCCGTTGCTGCTCGTGCTGAATGTACAGGGCCTCGAAGTTGATCGGCTGGAGAACCATCTGCGGGAAGCCGCCCTTCATCACCAGGTCACCGACCGTCTCGCGGATGTAGGGAAAGATCTGCGTCGGGCAGTAGGCACCCAACAGCTGACGTCGTGTGGCGTCGTCGAACCCCTTGATCGTGAACACACCGCCGTACTGCACCTCGGCGAGATAGATGGTCTTCTCAGCGTGCGTCGCGGTAACGGTGATCGTCAGCTCGGTCTCGAAGGCCGTGTCACTCAGGCGCGTGGCATTGTTGCCCACCTGGACGCTGACCTCGGGTTTCCAGTCGTCATGCGTGAAGATGTCCGGCGCCTGCGGCGACTCGAAAGACAGGTCCTTGAGGTAGATCTTCTGCACGAAGAACTGCTGTTCGTTGCCTTCCGTTGCCTGGCCATTGCCGGCGGCGGTGTTTTCGCCCTCTGCCATGTCGGTATTTCCTGGTCGTGGTTTGTTCGTTTGGATTCAGCGGATGCCGTGCCCCGCCAGCCACTGCGTCAATTGCGCGGCCGGCAGGGCACCGGAGAGGCGGTCGATCTCGCGACCGCCGGAGAAAAGGATCATCGTCGGTATGCTACGAATAGCAAAGCGTGCCGAGACGGCAGGCGCCCGCTCGGTCTCGAGCTTGGCGACCACCAGCCGGCCCCGGAAATCGCGCGCCAGTTGATCGAAGGTGGGGGCCATCATCTTGCAGGGTCCGCACCATTCGGCCCAGAAATCGACCAGCACCGGCAGGTCGTTGCGGCCGATGTGCCGATCGAATCCGGCCTCGTCCAACGTGATCGGCTGGCCGGGGAACAGCGGCTGGCTGCAACGGCCGCACTTGCCGCCACCGAGGCGGTCGGCGGGTAGGCGATTGACCGCCCCACAGCCGGGACAAACCACGTGTCTGGATTCACTCATTGCGGCGCATCCTCTCGCTCCATGCCAGCCTCAATGATAGCGCGAAGAGACATTACCGGCGCCAACGTCGCGCGTCAGGCACCCGCGACCGGCGGATCACCGGCGGCACGACGTGCCTCGGCCTCCACCAGCGACATCAATCGATCGTCACGATCCAAGGCCGCCAGTTCATCATAGCCACCCACGTGCGTCTCGCCGACGAAAATCTGCGGCACCGTCAGCCGCTTGGCCCGCTGAATCATCTCGTCCTTTTTCGCCGACGAGAGCTGGACGTTGATCGACTCGAACGCCAGCCCTCGCTTTTTCAGCAGACGCTTGGCGAAATGACAGAAGGGACAGAGCGGGCTCTGGTAGACAACGATGGCCGGCTGGTCGTTCGCTGGAGTCGATTCGGCGGTCATGCCCGACTCACTTGCCCTTGCTGACGGGGTAATTCTGGCCTTCCCAGGCAAGAATGCCCCCGCCAAGATGGCTGACGTTCTCGAAACCACCCTTGACCAGGATGTTCGCCGCCGTGGCCGACCGGTTGCCCGACCGGCAGTACAGCACCACCTCGTTGGGACTCTCGCCACGGATATCGCCAAGCTTCTTTTCCAGCTTGCCCAGCGGGATGTGGCGCGCGCCCTTGATATGTCCGGTCTTCCACTCGTTGTCTTCGCGAACATCAATCAAGGTCACGCCGTCACGACCGGCCTTGCGGGCGACCTCGGCCGGGTCGAGTGTCTTGAATTTCTGCAGGCGGCGAGAGAGTTCATTGCTGACGAGCAGCACGATCAGGACGGCAGCCACGGTGGATAACACCCAGTGGCGAGCGAGGAAATCGATATAGGATTCCATGAGTGGTTCTCGAGGTTCGTGAGGGGCGTTTACGTTTAGGGAATCACTGCGCGACGCGACGCACCATGGCGGGGCTCGGGCCCGCGGGGAGGCAGCCACACCGAGGGCGAGCTGCCGACAGACCAAAGGCCGCGTCGATTCGCGCAGCCGTTCCCGGCTGACTGCGCCATACAATGGCGGGAGCCCGCAAAAAATTCAAGGCACCGGCGGCCTGATGCCGATCCGGTGCCTTGCGATTGATCAACGGCGCGGCGATTGCCGCGGTCACCAGCCTCAGGAGGCCCGGCGAACGCCCATCTTGGCCAGAATCGCATCCAGCGGGCACAAGCAGGTGATGCCGCTCTGGAAAAGGTTAAGACCAATGAACGCCGTCAACCACAGCCAGGAGAGCTGGCCGAGATCTGCCTGGCCCGTGACGTGCGCCAGGGCCAGGGTAGCCAGGATCATCAATCCGGCGATGATGCGAACGTAGCGATCGGTAGTCATTTCAGTGCCTCCGCAAAATCCCATGGGACGGCGCGCCCACAAGTTTGAGCGCACCTGAATAGAATTATTTTATTCTATCCTAATTAAGCGGGCAAAAAACTTCCTGCATCATGCCGATCAGACGTAACGTCCGCGCATCGGAGACCCTGTAGAACACCCGGTTGGCATCCTTGCGCGAGGCAAGAATGCCCTTGTCGCGCAGGATGGCCAGGTGCTGGGAGATGTTGCTCTGGGTCGTGCCGACGGCCTCGACGATCTGCTGCACGCTGAGCTCGTTGTCGCCGAGCACACACAGAATCTTTAGCCGGAGCGGGTGTGACATCGCCTTGAGTGATCGTGAAGCACGCTCGATATCATCGGAGCGGCCCATCAGCCGGGTGGCGGGATATTCCTCGGTTTCCAAATTCATGGTTCGACCCAAGTGCTGGTTGCGGGTGACGGAAGTCGCCGCGTTCCCGCGGGAACCGGGTCAATCGCCCGGGCGCCGGCCTGCGCCGTTCGCCTCGGGCCGCCCGTGCGGCGAAATCCCTCGTGGGAAGCTCTGCTCGCCCCGTCGAGGCATTGGCAATTCGTGCATAGATTCCCCAGCTCCGTATACTACCGCTTTTGCGCCGAATTGTTGCAGTGGCCACGCGCCCTAGACAGATACGACAACGTTCGCTCGGCGGCGCCACACCCTCTCGTTTCTCCACGATCAGGGGCAGCCTTGCCACAGTCACCGCCAATCCATCACGCCATGAACCCGCCGCCCGCCGGTACGTTCGGGCGAGCAATCCGGCTCGCAATACTGGCCGCGCTGACCACGTTCGCCCCGCCAGTCCTCGCCGAGGAGCCGATCCAGGAGCGCATCGAGGCCCAGCGCGGGGTAATCGAGTCCACCGAGAAGCAACGGATTGCCGCGCGCGAGTCGCTGGCCGCGTTGCAAAAGCGCATGGCCTTTCTGGAAGAAAAGACGCGCGAACTGGACGCGGAGCGCAAGGATCTCGAATCCCGTCAGCAGACACTCGATCAACGCGAGGCCGAACTGCGAGAGGGGCTTGCCCAACGCCGCGCCGAACTCGAGCACCGTCTGCAGGCAGCCTATCCGCTGACACGTGGCAGCGTCCTGCAGGCTCTACTGGGCGACGGCGATGCGCTGCAAACCGACCGCGACCTGCACTATCTGCGTGCGCTGATCCGCCCCGTCGAACAGGCCCTGCAAGCACTCGAAGCACAGCGGGCCCAACTAGCCGAGAACCGCCAGGCGATTGCCAAAACCGATCGTGAACTGGGCGAGGCCGGCAAACGCCTCGACCGGCACTATCAGGACGTCGGCTCGAACCTCACCGAGCAGCAGCGATTGCTTGCCTCGTTGGGCGAGACGCTTGATGAGCAACAGCAGACCTTGAAGAACTTGCTGGATCGCAAACGGCGGCTTGACCGTGAAGTGGCTGCGGCACAGAAAGCCGCCGAGGCCGAGGCCGAGGCGGAACGCCGTCGAGCCGAACGCGAACAGGCAAAAAAACAGGCCAAGCAGGACCGAAGTCCGCCGCCCAAAGAAAGTCCGCCGCCCAAGGCAGCCCCCTCAGCCCAGGTCAGGGACGATGGCAGCATCCCGATCGCCGGACGCATCGAACGCCGTTTCGGCGAGACCCTGCCTCAGGGGCGCCTGCGCAACGAGGGCATCATCTTCCATGTCGCCCGCGCCAGCGCGGTTCGGGCAGTCGATGCCGGCCATGTGGCATTCGCCGGTAGGCTCAAGGGCTGGGGGCAACTGGTGATGTTGCGACACGACGGCGACTTCCTTTCACTCTACGCCCACTGCCGCTCGCTGGATGTCGCCAAGGGCGATCGCGTGGCACGCGGCGATCGCCTCTGCACGTCGGGGATCATCGACGCCGACCAGGAAGGGTTGTACGTCGAGGTGCGCCGGGGCAACCGCCCCATCGATCCGGACCGTTGGCCGGCTTGGCGCAAGGTGGTCGGCGGCTGACCCGCCAACGGTGGCGGCGGCTCCCGGCGTGTACTACAAGGGTGATCCCAGTTCACTAATTAGGGCTCGCGGCCGGGGGCTCGCCCATGGCATAGTTGACGGCAATCGTGTCGGGCAGGACTGACTCCGCCCAGGCAGCGCGACGGGGCCAAACCAACCGCCCAAGTGAACGATCACGCCGCCACCGCGCGCCTTGATTGCCGGGCCGTCGCCCCCACCATCACAGGAATAGCACGATACGCTCACCCGGGGCACCCCGCGTGGCGACCGCACAACCGGCCCAATTGGGCCCGATACCGCTGATTGAGACTAGAGAGAACACCATGACCACTTGGATCCGCAAGGCCTCGAACCTGGGCATCGCCGCCTTTTTCGGCTTTGCCATTGCCATTGCCATCAACGCGATGGCCGAACGACCGGCCGAGACCAGCAGCGACATCCCGCTGGAGCAGTTGCGGACCTATTCGGACGTGCTCGACCGCGTGCGCTCGGATTACGTCGATGACATCAGCGAGGGCGAGCTGATCGAGAATTCCATCCGCGGGATGATCTCGGAGCTCGACCCCCACTCGGGCTACCTCGACGACGAGGAATTCAAGAGCCTGCGCGAATCCACCTCTGGCGAATTTGGCGGCCTGGGCATCCAGGTGGGGATGAAGGATGGCGTGCTGACGGTCATCGCCCCGATTGATGACACCCCGGCGAAGCGCGCCGGGCTTGAGGCAGGCGACAAGATCATTCGCATCGACGGCGAACTGACCCAGGACATGGACCTCGAGGAGGCCGTCAAGGTGATGCGGGGCAAGCCGGGGACGGATATCGACCTGACGATCGCCCGCGAAGGCGAGAAAAAGCCGCTCGAGTTCACCATCACCCGCGCCATCATCAAGACCG
This sequence comes from Halothiobacillus sp., assembly GCA_016278265.1. Taxonomy (GTDB): domain Bacteria; phylum Pseudomonadota; class Gammaproteobacteria; order Halothiobacillales; family Halothiobacillaceae; genus Guyparkeria. Next base: position 157,036 of record JADQCE010000003.1, read on the forward strand.
AATCCGTCAGGCATGAAATGCTGGAGCCAGGTCTGGGCTACATCCGCGTGTCTCAGTTCCAGTCACGCACCGTCGAGCAGATGCACGACGCCCTGGACGAGCTAATCGAGAAGAACGACGGCAAGCCACTCAAGGGGTTGGTCCTCGATCTGCGCAACAACCCCGGCGGCGTCCTCGACGGCTCGGTCGAGATGGTCGACGCCTTCCTCGAGGCAGGTCAGATCGTCTACACCAAGGGTCGCGTCGCGGATGCCAAGATGAGCTTCGAGGCGAGCAATGGCGACCGCCTCGACGGGGCGCCGATGGTCGTGCTGGTAAACGGCGGGTCGGCATCGGCCTCCGAGATCGTCGCCGGCGCGCTGCAGGACAGCGGCCGGGCGCTGGTCATCGGCGAGCAAACCTTCGGCAAGGGCTCGGTCCAGTCGATCATGCCGTTGTCCAATGGTGGTGCCCTGCGTCTGACGACCGCGCGCTACTACACCCCGAGCGGCCGCTCCATCCAGGCCGAGGGCATCAAGCCGGACGTCACCGTTCATCAGCTCAAGGTCAGCGATATCGAGGAGGTGTTCTCCATCTCCGAAGCCAGCCTTGCCGGCCATCTGACTAACGGTGATTCGGACATGACGGACACCGCCGAGTCGGCGGAAAATAGTGAGGACGGCGAAGATCGCGAACCGCTGGTCATCCGCGACTACCAGCTCTACGAAGCGCTGAACATGCTCAAGGGCATGGTGATCGTCAGCAAGAACACCCACCGCTGATCGCACGGCACACGAGGAGGAAGCGCGACATGGCAAGCAAGGCTCTGGTCCTTCTGGCACCCGGGTTCGAGGACCTGGAGGCCATCACCACCATCGACATCCTGCGTCGTGGCGGTATCCAGGTGGAGGTCGCCGCGCTGCACGAAGACGAAGTGACCGGTTCGCGCGGCACCACGGTGGTTGCCGACACCAACCTCACCCTGCTCGACGAGAGCCGGGTCTTCGATGCCATTGTCCTGCCCGGCGGCCAGCCCGGAGCGAACAACCTCGCCGCCGACAAGCGGGTGCTCAAGCGCCTGCAGGACCAGTCGGTTGCCGGGCGCTGGATCGGCGCCATCTGTGCCGCGCCGAAGGTGCTGGCCGCTGCCAACCTGCTCAAAGGTCGTCGCATCACGCATTTCCCCGGCGCCCTCGATGCCAACGAGGCGCAGGGTGCCGAGGTGACCGACGAGGCCGTGGTGGTCGACGGCAACCTGGTCACCGGGCGCGGCCCGGGTGTGGCGATGGACTTTGCCCTCGCTCTGGTCGAACAACTGGCCGGGCGCGAGACCCGCGACGCGGTGGAATCAAAGCTCGCCCGTTGAGTCAACTGATCGACAAGCGCCCCCATCACGTCCCACGCCTGCCCATGCGGCAGGCGTTTTCCGTTGTTACCTCATGAGCCAGGCCACCTCGTCAACCGGCTATGTCACCCCGGCCGCGACGATCGAGCGCGAGCTGGAGGTCAAGAAAAGCCGCTTCATCGCTCGCGCCGGACAGGTCGCGGACCGCCGGGCGGCACTGGCCTTCGTCGAGGCGGCGAAGGCCGACTACCCGGACGCCCGCCATCACTGCTGGGCCTACCTGGTCGGCAACCCAGAAACCGCCGCCAGCGCGGCGATGAGCGATGACGGCGAACCAAGTGGCACGGCCGGCAAGCCAATTCTCAATGTCATCCAGCACAAGGGCATCGGTGACGTGATCGTGGTGGTATCGCGCTACTTCGGCGGGGTGAAGCTGGGCGCCGGTGGCCTGGTGCGCGCCTATGCCGGGTCGACACAGCAGGTGCTCGCCGAACTCCCCCTGGACGAACATCGCCCGCAGCGGGCCTTCACCCTGGCGTTCGACTTCGCCGACGAGCAGCCGTTGCGCCACTGGTCAAACCTGCACGGGGCGCAACTGCAGTCGATCGACTACGGCAACCGCGTTACGGCGCGACTGGACGTGCCCGTCGAACAGGTCGAGGCCTTCAAGGCTTTCCTAGGCGCCCAGGGCATCGAACGGCTCAAACCACCCAACGACGACTGAGCGCGACCGACGACGCGCGCCGATAGACGCAAAAAGGCCCGGGCAGTTGCCCGGGCCTCGCTTTTGCTGACACGTCCCTGTGTCGTCGACTGAGTCGATGCGTCCTTACTTGGTGGTGAACTCGGGGTAGGCCTCCATGCCGCACTCGACCGAGTCGACGCCTTCCTGCTCGTCCTCCTCGCTGATGCGCAGACCCATGACGGCCTTGAGGATCAGCCAGATGATCAGGCTGGCGACGAAGACGAAGCCACCGATCAGGGCCAGGCCGGCCAGCTGGCCGCCGAGGGTTGCCTCGTCGTTCGACAGCAGTACCGCCAGCACGCCCCAGATACCGGCCACGCCATGCACCGACAGGGCACCGACCGGGTCGTCGATGCGGATCTTCTCGAAGCCGAGGATCGAGAAGACCACGATCACGCCGCCGACCGCACCGATCAGGGTGGCCATCAGGGCCGACGGGGAAGCCGGGTCCGCGGTGATGGCCACCAGGCCGGCCAGCGCGCCGTTGAGCACCATGGTCAGGTCGACCTTGCCGAAGGTCAGTCGCGAGGCGATCATCGCCGCGATCACGCCACCGGCAGCGGCGAGGTTGGTGTTGGTGAACACCTGGGCGACGGCGTTGGCCGAATCGACGTCGGAGACCTTGAGTTCCGAACCGCCGTTGAAGCCGAACCAGCCCAGCCACAGGATGAACGTACCCAGGGTCGCCAGCGGCAGGTTGGCACCCGGCAGGGCATTGACCTGGCCGTTCGGCCCGAACTTGCCCTTACGCGGGCCAAGCAGCAGGACACCTGCCAGCGCAGCGACCGCACCAGTGAAGTGGACGATGCCCGAACCGGCGTAGTCGGAGTAGCCCAGATCGCTCAGGATACCGCCACCCCAGCTCCAGTAACCCTGGATCGGGTAGATCAGGCCGGTGAGGACCACGGTGAAGGCGAGGAAGGCCCACAGCTTCATCCGCTCGGCGACCACGCCCGAGACGATCGACATGGCGGTGGCCACGAACACGACCTGGAAGAAGAAGTCGGCCATGTTGGAGTAGTAGATGTCACCACCACTCGCGACCACCTCGGCTGCCGTGTTGTCGGCGCCCAGGAAGAAGCTCAGACCCGGGATGATGCTGGAGATGCCGTCGCCGTACATGATGTTGTAGCCCACCACCATGTACATCACGCAGGCGATCGAGAACAGCGCGATGTTCTTGGTCAGGATCTCGACGGTGCTCTTGGAGCGCACCAGCCCGGCCTCGAGCATGGTGAAGCCCGCCGCCATCCACATGACGAAGGCACCGGCGATCAGGAAGTAGAACGTATCGAGGGCATAGCCCAGCTCGATGACTTGAGTTTCCACGGTGTAATCCTCCGCTTAAAGGGCGTCCGTACCGGTCTCGCCGGTCCGGATGCGAATGGCTTCCTCGATCGGCGAGACGAAGATCTTGCCGTCGCCGATCTTGCCGGTACTGGCCGCGTTGGTGATCACCTCGATCACCTGGTCGGCCAGGCCGTCGTCGACGACCATTTCCAGCTTTACCTTGGGCAAGAAGTCGACCACGTATTCCGCGCCCCGGTAGAGCTCGGTGTGGCCTTTCTGGCGACCGAAGCCCTTGACCTCGGTCATGGTGATCCCTTTCACGCCGACGCCGCCGAGTGCCTCGCGGACGTCGTCAAGCTTGAAAGGCTTGATGATTGCGGTAATCAGTTTCATGTTTCTCTCCTCGGAAGCGGGCCGGCACCGGGCCGACCCGTGAGTCCGTAATGGTCAGGCGGGATCAGAACGACTTCGACCAGCTGATCCAGAGCTTCAGATCGTCTGAATTCGAATCGGCCCATGCGTGGTCTCCTGAGATATCGGCCATCTCCAAGTTGAAGCCCACCGAACCAAAATCGCCGACGTCCTTCGACAATCCTGCGCTCCAGTGACCGTAGTCGAGTTCGTTGGTCGAGCTGTCGGCGTCAAAGCTGTAGTAGCCGTAATACAGGCTGCCGCTGTAACCGGAATCGCCAAACGGCACGTCGACACCGGCGTAGTAGTACAGGTCGCCGGTATCGAAGGCCGCCGTATCACCAGTCGCTTGCGAGTTAACCGTGTACGCCAGGCCCGCGGTGAGGTAGCTGTAGGTCAACGAGCCGTAGATCTCGCCGAAGTCGAGATCGTCGCCGTCCGGGTAGGCGTAGTAGATGTAGCCGACGTCGTAACCGAGATCGCCGATGCTGCCGCCATAGCCGGCATAGAGGTCGAGCTCGTAGCTGGTGCCGTCACCGAAGTCGACCGTGGACGCCCAGGTGCCGGCGTAGAAACCGGAGTCGTGACCGTAGTCGAGACCACCTTGAACGGCCGCGCCATCGTCGGTCTGGGTGACGCCGCGGAAGAAGTAGTTGGAAACCACGCCGACATTCGCGGAAACCTCGGCCGCTGCCACGGAAGGCAGGGTAAGGGCCGACAGGCTGACGGCGGAGGCGATGCTGGTGGCGATGAGTGTCTTTTTCATGTCTGTGCTCCATCAGGTGAACGTTCGGGTTCGCCCAGGACATTGCACCGCCCGTGCCAGTTCTTCTTATCGTTTGTTTACAACGGCTTATGTCACGCCCGCTCGCTTACATGCCCCGGGCCGCATTGTGGCCTCACCAATTTGGTGATCGGCTTTTTTGCCGATGCTCCAATATGGTGCGATCGTCGCCGTTCGAATCGTTGCCGCTCGGGGCCGCGGCATCTTGCATCTGCCCGGGGTATCCCCAACAATCGTGAGGTCGTCGTCGACGAACCACATCGAGGTATCGAGCATGTCCATCACCCACACGATCGAAGAGATCTCCCAGCGCATCGAGCAGGCCATGCCCGAGAGCCTGCGCGAGGGCAAGCAGGAATTCGACAAGGCCGTTCGCCAGGCCGTCAGCAACGGCTTTTCCCGCATGGATCTGGTCACGCGCGAGGAATTCGACGTGCAGACCCAGGTGCTCGCCCGCACCCGCGCCAAGCTCGAGGCACTGGAGCAGCGCGTCGCCGAGATGGAAAAGCACCATGGCAGCCATCCGGACCATGAAGAAGGCGACATGGCCAGCTAAACCCTGACCCGGCGACCCAACTCCCTCGCCGGATCGCTCAACTGGTCCTTGGCGCCGGGCATGGAGGCTCGGCGCCAAGGTCCTCAGGCCAAAAATCCCCGCCGGCGCTGTTTTCAGCAAGGCGCGCCGGCCGAGCTCGCCACGACACGAGGCATACGGACATGCCCATCGCCAAGATCCACAGCCGGGCCCTGCTCGGCATTCACGCCCCCGCGGTCACCGTCGAGGCCCATGTCGCCCCGGGCCTGCCGGCCTTCACCCTGGTCGGCCTACCCGAGACCGCGGTGCGCGAATCCCGGGACCGGGTGCGCGCGGCGATCCTCTCCTCGGGCTTCGAGTTCCCGCCGCGTCGGCTGACCGTCAACCTCGCCCCGGCCGACCTGCCCAAGGAAAGCGCGCGCTTCGATCTCGCCATCGCCCTGGCCATCCTCGCCGCCACTGGCCAACTGCCGGCCGTGGCCCGCGAACGATTGGCGCATATCGAATGCCTGGGTGAGCTTTCCCTGGACGGCGGCCTGCGCACGGTCCGCGGCAATCTTTCCGCTGCGCGGGCTGCCCGTGATGCGGGACGGGAGCTCCTCCTGCCCATCGAGGGCCGAGCCGAGGCGGAATTGATCCCGGGGATTGCCGGCCGAGGGCTGCATCATCTGCGTGATCTGGTGGCCTACCTGGCGGGCGAGGCCGATCCCGTAAAGCTTGAGCACCGCCCACCCCCATCGGTCGACCCGGCCATCAACGGCGATCTTGCCGACGTCCGCGGCCAGCCCCGGGCCAAGCGCGCGCTGGCAATTGCTGCGGCGGGCAAACACAACCTATTGCTGATCGGGCCGCCCGGCGCCGGCAAGAGCATGCTGGCCCAACGGCTCGCCGGCATCCTGCCGCCGATGACCGAGGAAGAGGCCCTGGCCGCCGCCGAGGTGGCCACCGTTACGCCGGGTGGCTTCGACCCGGCTCGTTTCGCTGAGCGCCCGTTTCGCGCACCGCATCATTCCGCCTCGGCGGTCGCGCTGATCGGCGGTGGGTCGCACCCCGCACCCGGCGAGATATCCCTTGCCCACCACGGCACGCTGTTTCTCGATGAGTTGCCCGAATTCGATCGGCGCGTGCTCGAGGCCCTGCGTGAGCCTCTTGAGGCCGGCTCGGTGATGATCTCGCGGGCCGCGCGCCACGCCCGTTTTCCGGCCGACTTTCAGCTGGTCGCCGCGATGAACCCCTCACCCCAAGGCAGCGAGATCCACTCGCGCGCCGCGCAGCGCTACCGCGCCAAGGTGTCCGGCCCCTTGCTCGATCGGATCGACATCCACCTGGAAGTCCCGCGTGTGCCGGCCACCGATCTCGACCAGGCACAGCCGGACGGCGAGGACAGTCGGACCGTACGCGAGCGGGTGATCGCGGCACGCCAGCGCATGCGGGCACGACAGGGAGTGGTCAACGCGCGGCTGGACGCCGCCGGGGTGGCCGAACACATCGTGCTGGCTCGGGCCGAGCGCGACATGCTCAACCGGGCGATCGAGCAGCTGAATCTCTCGGGGCGGGCGCGCGAGCGGATTCTAAAGCTCGCCCGCAGCATCGCCGACTACGAGGATCACGACGCGATCGATGCGACCGCACTAGCCGAGGCAATCGGCTACCGCAACCTCGATCGGCTGTTCAGCGGAGGAGTGTAAGAAGAACGCTAGGGAAGCGTGCAGACCTTCCCTAGCCGGGACAGCGGGCCGTAATGATCGCACGCCGGGGCGCGGGCAGGCCTTCGCGGGTCCGGGAGGGGTCGCCGGGGCCGAGGAAGTCGACCAGCGATTGTCGGTCACCGAACCAGTCGGTGCGGTGCTGCTCTTCCTCGGTGGTCACCGTCACGTCGACCAGTTCGGGATCGACGAAGCCCATGCGCTTGAGCCAGCCGATGACGGCGGCGGGACTGGGCAGAAACCAGACATTGCGCATGCCGGCGTAGCGATCCGCCGGCGTGAGGATGGTGGTGGCATCGCCCTCGACCACCAGGGTCTCGAGCACCAGCTCGCCGCCGGGCCGCAGGCAGGCCTTGAGCTCGCCCAGATGCGTGAACGGATCGCGGCGGTGGTAGAGCACGCCCATCGAGAAGACGGTGTCGAAGCGCGGCCGCTGCGGAAAGCCTTCCAGTGTGGTGGGCACGATGCCTGCGCGCGTCTCGCCCAGCAGGTGGGCGACGGCATGAAACTGGGCCACGAACACCCAGGTCGGGTCGACGCCGAGGGCAAAGTCCGCCCCCGCCCCCAGCATGCGCCAGAGGTGATAACCGTTGCCACTGCCGATATCGAGCACGCGCCGACCGGCGAGTGGCTGGATCCGATCGACCAAACGATCCCATTTAAGATCCGAGCGCCACTCGGTGTCGATCGACACGCCGAACAGGTCGAAGGGCCCCTTGCGCCAGGGGATCAGGTCGCGAAGGACATCCTCCAGCCCGGGCACGGCCTCATCGGCGCGCGCGGTGATGGCCGGTCGGTCGAGATGATTGATCGCCCCAGCAGGGCGCTCGGGGAGATCGCCGACGGCGGCCAGCCATCGTGGCCAGTCACCGTGATTGACCGCGGCCCAGTCGAACGTGCGCCACCCCTCCATCGGCATGCGCCTGGGGAGGTGACCGAGCGCGGCACGGGTCTGGCGGGCGATGCGCTCGATGCCGAGCGCGACCGACCGCTCCTTTTCGGCATCCCTCATCGACTGATCAGAACCGGTAGCCCAGGCCGACGGCGAACAGGCCGGTTTCCTGATCGTAGAATCGGATGTCGGCATCGCGTTCGGACCAGACGCCGTAGGCGTCGACCGACCAGTTCGACCAACCGAAGGGCTCGGCATAGCGCACGCCGGCCACCAGGCCCATTTCCTTGCCATCGCGGTACTCGTCATAGATCGGCTGACGGGCGTCATAACGATCCATGCCGTAGTAACCGGTCATCGAAAGCGACCAGCGATCGATGTTGTAGCGGGCAGTCAGCTGCGGGCGCAGCAGCCAACCACGGTTCGCCGCGCCATCGGCATCCAGGCGGCGGTATTGCACCCCCGGTGTCAGGCTAAAGCTATCGGTCAGGGCGACCCGGTAATTGAGATCGAAACGATGCTCCGTGCCTTCCCGCTCCAGCAATCGACGCTCGGCGGGCGAGAGTCCCAGCGCCTGGCCGGAGCGTTCATCGTCGATCTCGCGACGATACAGACGGTAGTCCACCGACAACCCCGTGCCGGCGATGCCCGCCAGTCCCAGGTGCAGGCCGCGCCGATCGACATCGGTGGCATCCCGGCGCGTACCGACGACGAACGGGTCCGACCAGACCTCGCTGTCATTGACGGTGACCGGGATCACCCCGGCTGTCAGCAGCCCGACACCACCCACCCGGTAACGCACACCAAGTTCGACGCCAATTTCCCCGTCGGCCAGGGCGGACCGAGGCGTGCCGGCATAGAGCGACAGCTCGCGCGGCACGATGGTGTAGTCGATCTGCCCCAACACCCCCCCAATGGGACGCGTCTCGCGCGATGAAAGGCTGTAAAGGGAATCAATCCGCTTCTGGTCACTGGACACGGCCAGATTGGACCGACTCGACATGACACCGATCAGCGGCTGAATCTCGCCCGAGAAACCGGTCTCGCCGGCTATCGGCGAGGCCTGCGTCCCCGTTGCGAGGAGCAGGCCCAGCGGGGCGATAACCCGAGTAATCCCTCGAATCATGGTGGGTGCAGCGGCGGCGGCAAGGCGTTGTCTAAGGGATGTCATCGGTTCCGTTCCTGTTGTTCACATGCCACGAAATCGCGATCGTCCGGCGTAGGGCGTAGGGCGTAGGGCGTAGGGCGTAGGGCGTAGGGCGCACAGCATAAGAGTTATGGTTCTTTGCGCCATGAGCCGTTCCCCGAACGGGGAAGTCAGCCGGTCTTGTCCGTTGTTTTTTTGCATCGTCGCGCCAGCCAGAGGCAGAACCCGTAATGGCGCGAGAGCATCACCACCTCGTCGAAGCCGGCTTGCCGCAGGCGGTCCTCGTGGTTGGTGGCCGTCTCGGTGAGCAGCACGTTTTCCAATGCCTGGCGCTTGCCGGCAATCTCCAGCTCGGAATAACCATTGGCGCGCTTGAAGTCATGGTGAAGCTCGGTCATCAGCGACTCAGCGCCGGGATCGGGCTCGTGGACCTTTTCCGCCAGCACCAGCACGCCACCCGGCAACAAGCCATCGTGGAGGCGGGCAATCACGGCATCGCGCCGCGCCGGCTCGACGAACTGCAGCGTGTAGCCAAGCACCACCATCGAGGCGCGTTCGGGCCTCACCTCGGCGAGATCGGCGCAGACCAGATCGGTGCGGTAGGGCGAGTGGAACGCTGCCAACTGGGCGCGGGCACGCTCGAGCATGGCTGGCGAGTTGTCCACGCCGATGAGATCGACCCCCGCCGGCGGCGCGTCCATTCCGGCCAGTGCCGAGCGGATCGAGAGCGTCATCGCTCCCAGCGAACAGCCGAGATCATAGACCCGCGAGTTTGATTGGACGTGCCGGCGGGCGATGGCCGCCACCAGCTCGAGATTGAAGCGATAACCCGGCACGGAGCGCGAGATCATGTCTGGAAACACCGCTGCCACTGCAGCGTCGAAACGGAACGCGGCCGGTGGCTGCGGGTCGCAGAAGAGATCGTCGCGCCCGTTTGAGACGGGTTGTTGAGGTGATTCCGGCATGACGGGCTCGAGCGTCCGAGGGACGGAAAGTCTACCGCGGCGAGATGACGACGAACAGGCCCGCCAAGGCCCACAGGAAATCAGATCGGCGCTTGCGGCCGCAGCCCCCGCGAGGCCAGCTCCTCGGCCACCGCCTCGGGTGGGCCGCTGAAGACGATCCGGTCTTGCTTGCTGGCCAGCTGGTAGTCGTACATGGGATCGTAGTACTCGACCAGCATCACCCGTATCAGGTCGCGCAGGCCCTGAACATCGTCCTGCCCGTACCAGGCATCGAGCGCCTCCTCGGCCATGCCGCGCACCTTGGCGTGACGCACGCCGCCGAGGCGCTTGGCCACCCGGTCGATCGCCCCCAGGATGTGCTCGCGCACCCGCGCGCTGGCGCCGGCCGCGTCGGTGGCCAGCACGCGTCGGTAACCGGCCTCCAGATCGATGATGTAGTCCTTGAGGCTCTGCTCGACCCGCTCGTCCAGGGGGCGCTCGATCACCACCAGCGGCGAGAGGCGCATGCGCTCGAACAGGGTCGGCGGCACCAGTCGCGAACCGACCATCTTGCCCTCGTCCTCCACCAGGATCGGCTCGTCCGGGGCAGGATGCCGCAGGCGCAGCAAGTCGATCGTGACCTGGTTCTCGAAGTCGATCGGCATGGGCTGCGGTTCCGGCTCGCGACCGAAGGCCGAGCCCTTGTGGCGCGCACGCCCCTCGAGGTCGAGATGCCGTTCGAAGCGGAACAGGAACGGCGTCTTGCCCACGCCGGTGCGCCCACCCAGCATGATCAGCGGCGCGTCGGCCGCCTGGGTTTCCAGTGCGTCGAGCAGAAACCGACGCATGGCCTTGTAGCCCCCGGCGACACGCGGATAGGTGATCCCCGCCTCCTCGAACAGCATCTGCTGTGTCAGTCGCGAGCGCAGCCCACCACGGAAACAGTAGAGCAGGCCCTCGGGATGGGCCTCGGCGAACGCCTGCCATTGCGCCACCCGGCGGGCCTTTTCCTGCGCATCAACCAGCTGGTATCCCAGCGCGATCGCGGCATCCTGGCCGGCCTCCTTGTAACGGATACCGACACGATGGCGCTCCTCGTCGGTGAGCAGCGGCCAATTCTCTGCCCCGGGAAACGCGCCCTGTTCGAATTCCACCGGCGCACGCACATCCAGCAGGGGTCGATCCTCGAGAAAGACCGAGGCAATATCGGTCACGATCGGCAGATCGGCACGCCCGCTCACGCCAAGCCACCCTCGTGGAAGACCACGCGCGGGCCCTCGTTCTCCTCGAGCAGGCGTCCGATGGAAGCGGCATGCAACCCGGCGTCGGCCAGGAGCGAGGCAACCGCCTCGGCCGCCTCGGGACGGACCGACACCAGCAGCCCACCAGAGGTCTGCGGATCACAGACGATCGCCCGGGCGAATGCGCTCATCTCGCCGAGATCGCGTCCGTAGCTGGCGAAATTCCGTCCCGTGCCACCCGGCATCTGGCCGGCGGCGATGTAGTCGGCGACCGCCTCGATCAGCGGCAGGCTCGCCACGTCGATCTCGGCGCGCAGACGGCTGCCGCGCACCAGCTCGAGCAAATGCCCGGCCAGACCGAAGCCGGTGACATCGGTCATCGCAGTGACCGCCTCGATCGTCGCCAGCTCCCGACCAATCCGATTCAGGCGCGTCATGCTCTGCGGGGCGAGATCGGCGTGGGCGGCGTCAAGCACGCCGTTTTTCTGAGCCGTGGTCAGCACGCCGACCCCGAGCGGCTTGGTCAGGAAGAGATGATCACCGGCGCGCGCGGTGTCGTTGCGTTTGAGCCGGTCGAGCTCGACGCGACCGGTCACGGCCAGGCCGAAGATGGGTTCGGGCGCGTCGATCGAGTGCCCGCCGGCCAGCGTGATGCCGGCATCAAAGCAGGCACTGCGTCCGCCGTCGATCACCGCGGCGGCGACCTCCGGACCCAGTTTGTCGATTGGCCAGCCGAGGATGGCGATGGCGAGCAACGGTTGCCCGCCCATGGCATAGACGTCACTGATGGCGTTGGTCGCCGCGATGCGGCCGAAGGTGAACGGGTCGTCCACGATCGGCATGAAGAAGTCGGTGGTCGAGATCACCGCGCTGCCGTCGCCGAGATCGAAGACAGCGGCATCGTCGCGCGAGTCATTACCCACCAGCAGGCGAGGATCGGGCTGGATCGGGGCCAGGCTCGAGGCGAGCATGTCGTCGAGCAGGGCCGGGGCGATCTTGCAGCCGCAACCCGCGCCGTGACTGTATTGGGTCAGTCGGATATCAGTTGCTTTGGCTTGAGGCATGGAATCATCGATGAAGTGTGTTCAGGTACTGGCGAGACCACCTGGAACGCCGATCCCGTCCGATCGGCATCCGGAGCGGCCATGTGCGGGGCGGAATCAGGGCATCTCGGCGGTGGGGAGTGTCTCGAAACCGGGGCGGGCGAACCAGTATCCCTGGAAGCGGTTGAGCCCCATCGCGCGCAACGCCTCGTATTCCTCGCGCGTCTCGACCCCCTCGGCAATCAGTTCGATGCCCATCTCCTCGCACATCATCGCGGTCGACCGGATCACCGCCTGCTTGCTGCGGTGCTGATCGACACCGCGCACCAGATTGAGGTCGATCTTGACCAGGTCGGGCTCGAGTTCGATCAGGTGGTTCAATCCCGCGAACCCCTCACCGTAGTCATCGATCGCCCGCATCAGCCCGCGCTCGCGATACTCGTCGAAGATCGCCCGCAGGTGGCTGCGATCGGTGATGCGCTCGGCCTCGGTGACCTCGAAGATCAGGCGCTTGGGGTCAAAGCCGTAGATGGCGGCCGCCTCCATCGTCGCTCGAATGCACGCCGCCGGCTTGTAGACGGCGTTGGGCATGAAGTTGATGCTCAGATGCGCCTCGATCCCCAACTCGGTTGCCAGGCGAATCGCGGTCACGCGCGCGGCCTGATCGAAGTAATAGCAATTCTGGTCGTTGACCTGCGCAAGCACGCTGCCCGCCGACTCCCCGTTCGGCCCGCGGACCAACGCCTCGTAAGCATAGATCTCGTTACGATCGATATCGACGATCGGCTGAAACGCCATGGAAAACGAGAAACCCAGTTTCTTGGAGGCCTCGGCCAGGCAATCGCGACAAGTCACCTGCCGCACCCCATCGGGGAACACCTGCAAATCGTTGAGTTCGGTCTCTTGCGGCATCGACAACCTCCCGGGGCACTCGCAAAGCGTGCCCCACCAAAGCGCGGGGCCGATTGGTCAGTCTAACAAAAGCCCGAGAAGGCCCGTGCGATTCATGAGGTAATCGTCCATGACGAAACCACCACCGATCGGCTGGCAATCCTTGCCCGAGACGCGAAAACCGGCACGTTCGTAAGCGCGTATGGCCGGGTGATTGTATCGATTAACCCGCAATCGAACTCGGTCGACGCCCTCATTGGCCATCTGCCGACAACTGGCCTCGATCAGCCACCGGCCCAATCCTTTGCCGTGGAAGCCCGGGTGCAGATAGAGCTTGTCGAGAAATGCCGTATCCGGTTCGTGCCGCCAAGCGGAAAACCCGATCGACCTCCCGGCAACCCGCAGCAACGAAAAGCGCGTGCCGTTCTGCTGCGCCTCTCGCAGCGCGGGCAAGGCGTAACCGCGCCCGAGCATGTAATGGACCTGCGCGCTGCCAATGATGGGCGGATAGCAGCGCCACCAGATGAAGTCGGCCAGTGCGGCGATACGAGGCAGGTCGTCCGGCCGTGCCGGATCAAGCGAAAGCCAATGGCGCTCAGCGGGTTGGCGCGCGAGCAACGACATGATGTTTCCGGTGGCCCTCAGGCCCGGGACGACAACACCATTTGCGGCAGGCTGGCGTAGCCGTGGCGACGAACGAACCGGTTCATCACCTCGATCGCGGGTGCAAAACGTCGCTCGTCGGCGTGTCCGCTGCGCTGCTCCGCGGCGCGCATGTCGGCAAACAGTTTCTCCCACTCCGGAACGACCTCCGCGCGCGGCAGGAAGCGGGCCGAGGTATAGCCCTGAGTCTGGCCGGCGCGCACGACCGGCGCGACGCGGGTGAGCACCCAATAATGATCGCCGTTCTTGCAGCGATTCTTGACGATGCCGAAGAACTCATCGCCCGCCTGGATCGTCTGCCACATCAGGTAATAGACGGTATCGGGCATGTCCGGATGACGCAGGATGTTGTGCGGCTGATCGATCAGCTCGTCGACCGCGAATCCGGAAATCTCGGCAAGCGATCGACTCGCCTGGGTGATGATGCCCTTGCAATCGGTCTTTGACTGCAAGGCCCGGTGGGTCCCCAACCCGACCACTCGGCCGGTGACCTGTCGAATGTCGATCGGTGGCTGGTACTCCATCGACAGCATAGCGGCGCTCCTCTACCCGAAGGGAACACCGGACGGAGTCCGACGATCCCAAGAAAAATCGATCGGGTATTAAAGCGCGGGGAATTGAGCCCTTCAACCAAGCATGGCGCTTGGAATAACATCGCTCACTTGCCGATACAAAAGCTGCCGAAAATCTCGCCCAGCAGGTCGTCGGCCGTGTAGCGCCCCGTGATCGCCTCCATCGCCGCCTGAGCACGGCGCAATGACTCGGCAGCCAGTTCGCCGGCACCCAGCGCCAGCGAATCCGACGCCTCCGTCAGGCTTTCCCGCGCACGTTCGAGGGCCTCAAGATGCCGACGACGTGCAATGAAGGGATCCTCGGTCCGATCGGAGACCCCGGCCAACTGCCGCAGCTCGCGACGCAACGCGTCCATACCCGCCCCGGTTCGGGCGCTCAATCGCAGCGTGCCATTGTCAACGGCATCGGAGGGGGGCTGGTCGGTCAGGTCGACCTTGTTGATCACGGTCAGCAGCGGCTTGTCGGGCAGGCGCGCCAGCGTGGCCTCATCCTCGGCCGATCGACCGCACGCGCCGTCGATCAGGTGCAGGATCAGATCGGCGCGCTCGATCTCCTCCCAGGCCCGGCGAATGCCTTCCTGCTCGATTGGGTCATGGCTCTCGCGCAGGCCGGCGGTATCGATCACGTGCAGCGGCAGGCCGTCGAGCATGATCTCGGCCCGCAGGACGTCGCGGGTGGTGCCGGCAATCTCGGTGACGATCGCACGCGACTCGCCGGCCAGTTGGTTGAGCAGACTCGACTTGCCGGCATTGGGCTGCCCGACGATCACGAGCTGCAGCCCTTCGCGCAGGCGCACGCCCTCGCCGGTGCGACCCAGCAGGTCGACCAGCTCCCCGCGCAGGTCGGCCAACTGGTCACGCAGGCGCGTGTCGGAGAGGAAATCGATCTCCTCTTCGGGGAAATCGAGGGCCGCCTCGATGTACATCCGCAGGTGGATCAGGTGCTCGACGAAGGCATCCACGCGTCGTGAGAATGCCCCGGTCAGCGACCGGCGCGCGGCGGTGGCGGCCTGTGTGGAACCGGCCTCGATCAGGTCGGCAACGGCCTCGGCCTGCGCCAGATCCATGCGGCCATTGAGGAAGGCCCGCTCGGTGAACTCACCGGGACGGGCCATGCGCGCACCGCAGGCGATCATCGCCGCGACGGCGGCATCCAACAGCACCGGGTTGCCGTGCCCCTGCCACTCGACCACGTCCTCGCCGGTGTAGGAATGCGGCCCCGGGAAATACAGCAGGATGCCGTCGTCCAGCACCTCGTCGTTTTCCGGTCGGCTCAGCGTGACGTAGTGGGCATGGCGCGGACGGGGCTCGATACCGCTCAGGCGCTGGACGATAGCGAGCGCCTCCGGCCCGGACAGCCGGACGACGCCGACACCGGCCCGCCCGGCGGCGGTCGCCACCGCGCAGATCGTGTCAATCATAATCGCGCTCACGCGAACGCCCGATTATGATCGCAAGGGAGCGATGTTTCACGGGAAACATCGCGGCCGATCAGCTCGATCCCTTCTGGGCCGCCATCTGCTTTTCCACCCGGCGGGTGATGATCGCCTGCTGGGCGATCGAAAGCAGGTTGTTGACGAACCAGTAGAGCACCAGACCCGCCGGGAAGAAGGCGAAGAAGACCGTGAATACCACCGGCAGCCACTGGAATATCTTCTTCTGCATCGGATCGACCGGTGCCGGGTTGAGCTTCTGCTGTAGGAACATCGAGGCACCCATCAGCAACGGCAGGATGAAGTACGGGTCCTTCTGGGTCAGGTCGTTGATCCACAGGATCCACGGCGCCTGGCGCAGTTCCACGGACTCGACCAGCACCCAGTACAGCGCGATAAATACCGGGATCTGGATCAGGATCGGCAGGCAGCCGCCCAGCGGATTGATCTTCTCCTTCTGGTAGAGCTTCATCATCTCCTGGGAGAGACGCTGCTTGTCGTCGCCGAACCGCTCCTTCAAGGCCTGCATCTTGGGCGTGACCGCGCGCATGCGGGCCATCGAACGGTAGCTGATCGCCGACGGCCACAGGAACAGCAGCTTGATCACCAGGGTGACCAGCACGATCGCCCAGCCCCAGTTGCCGACCCACTTGTGGAAGAACTGCAGCAGGTGGAAGATCGGCTCGGAGATCACGGTCAGAAAGCCGAAGTCGACCGTCAGCTCCAGGCCCTGCGCCAGCGGGGCGAGATTGGACTGGACCTTCGGACCGACGTAGAGGATCGACTCGAGCGTCTGGCTCGACTGCGGCGCCACCGCGGTCACCGGCGAGATCAGGCCGAGGCTGTAGACGCTAAAGCCGTCGTTCTGGCTCTTGAGGGTGTAGTACTGGTTCACCTGTTCGGGATTCGACGGCACCCAGGCGCTGAGGAAGTAGTGCTGGATGATGGCCGCCCAGCCGTTCTGCAGGTCCTTCTGCAGCTTGAGCTTGCCCATCTCGTCGAAGTCGATCTTCTCGTAGTTGAGTCGATCGCCGCCGCCGGGAGGCGTGCCTGCGTAGACGCCGCCGGTGTAGGTATGCATCAGCTGCATGCCGGGGGTGGAACCCGAGCGGGTCAGCTGACGATATTGCTGGCCACGCCATTCGGCGTCGGTGGTGTTCTCCACCGTGTAGCGCAGATCGATCGCATACGAGCCGCGCTTGAACAGGTAGGTCTTGGTCACCCGAATGCCGTCCTTTTCCCAGGTCATCGGCACCTCGAGCACGGACTCGCCGTCGGCGAGCCGGTACTCGGGTTCCTCCACCTGGAAGGTGGCATGGTGATCCGGGGCCGGGGCATTCTTCGCGCCGATCAGGCCGGACTGGGCAATGTAGGTAAAGCCGCTGCCGTCTTGAAGCAGACGCACCGGCTCATCCGGTTGGTCAAGTTCGACCGGATATTCCAGCAGGTCGGCCTGACGAATCACACCGCCATTCGGATCGATCTCAATCGAAAGCACGTCGGTTTCGACACGTACCCGATTTGCCGCTGAACTCGAACCGACGCCAGCCTCGTCACCAGCTGAGGAAGGCACGTCACCCCCGGTGGACGGCCCGCCGGAGGTGGGCAGGTCGTCCGCAGGACGGTCGTTTCCGGCCGCCTGTTCGGTCGTCTGGGTGACGTTGCTGCGCTCGGCCGGGGACTGGTTCTCTCCCAGCCAGGCCTGCCACAGCAGGATCAGGACGAAGCCCAGGGCGATGATCAAGATCAGGCGGCGTTGTTCCATGGGAATCTTTCAGTCTCGCGATTGAACGGCATGGGGCCCGTGATGGGCATCGGCTCGGGAAGCGTCGGATTCGGCGTTGCAGCGGGTGCAGCTGGACTCCGACCCGGTGCCGGGCACCGGATCGACGCCACCGGCGCAAAAGGGATGGCAGCGTCCCAGTCGACGCAGGGTCAGCCAGCCACCCTTGAGTGCACCGTGTTGTGACAGGGCCTCAACCGCGTACTCGGAACAGGTCGGATAGAAACGACAGGACGGCGGCAGCATGGGGCTGATCAGCAGGCGATAGCCCTTGACCAGACCGATCAGGACGCGCCGCATTTCCGACTCGCCTTGTTCAGTGCCTGGCGCATCTGGCGGTGCAGATCGGGCATGGACAGCTTGTCCACCCCCGACTTGGCCAGCACGACCACGTCCATGCCGGGCAGCTCGGCGCGGCTCAGACGAAAGTGTTCACGGGCGACGCGCTTGACCCGGTTGCGCTCATGCGCAAGTCGCACCCGCTTGCGGCTCACGGCCAATCCCAGGCGCGGCTCGCCCTCCGGATTGGCGCGCAAGGCCAACATCAGGTTGGCGGTGTGCACCCGACCACCGTCACGCATCACGCGCTGGTAGTCCCGTCCGGAAAGCAGACGTGCCGAACGCGGAAACCGGCCGCCACGAATGACGGCCGGTTCCGTGCTGTCGGCCCCGGAGCCCAGGACCTCGGGCAGCGCAGGAGTCATCCGCCTCAGGCAGACAGACGCTTGCGGCCCTTGGCGCGACGGGCGTTGATGATGGCGCGGCCACCACGGGTCTTCATGCGGGCACGAAAGCCGTGGGTCCGCTTGCGGCGCAGGTTGCTCGGCTGAAAGGTTCTTTTCATGACGACGTCTCAGTATTGATCAGGTCAGTGATGTGGTCGGAAGGACCGGGATTGCCGGTTCGTTCCGGTCGAATCGATCGACCGTATCCGCTTGAAAAAGGGGCCGAATACTCTGACAGACCGGGGGCTGCTGTCAAGAGCAGCGTATCGCAAGCCCAGAAACTCGGGCGTCGGCGCCGCGAAACACGGGGCAGGTCATGCCCACCGGTAGCCGACATTTCCACTGGTTGGCGGCCGTCTGGCATCTTGTGGATAAGATGTCGATCGATCGTGGGTGGATGTTATCATCCGCCCCTTGTCCGAGGCATCGGTACACGAATCATCCAGATCCTTCGCTTGCCGGCTTTTTGGCCATGATGGCAACGATTCGAAGGCGGATCGCTCGCCCATCGAAAAGCGGAAAGAGCAACGGCAGGCAAGCCGGAAAGCCCTTCCAGCCCGATTTCTGCGGCGGTCATGATTCTGGAGAAAGATGCCTTAGCCGACCCCCGAACCGGTGGAGAACGATCGTCGTCATGCAGGATTTCCCGATGTGGCAACAATGCATCGATCGTCTGGCCCAAGAGTTGCCGAACGATCAGCTGACCATGTGGATATTTCCGTTACAGGCCGAACAGGCCAGTGACGAGCAATGGCTGCTGTGGGCGCCCAACCGCTTTGCCTTCGACTGGGTCAATCAGAAGTTGCTCGAGCGCATTCGTGTGCACGCCCGCGAGATCTCCGGTCAGCCCGAGCTCGATGTCTCGTTGCGTATCGGCGAGGCAGGGCGTAGCCATCCCAAACCATCAACGGCACCAAGCACCCCTGCGACCAGTCGCCCGGCGCCTACGCCCTCTCAACCTCCCAGGCCAAGTCCGATCGAACGCGAGCCCGTCGAGCCGGGAGACAACGACGGCGGCGGCTTCTCGCACAATCTTAATCGCGGCTTTACGTTCGAAACCTTCGTCCAGGGCAAATCCAACCAACTCGCCTGCGCGGCGTCACAGCAGGTCGCTGCCAATGCCGGGGCCAGCTACAACCCGTTGTTGATCTACGGTGGGGTGGGCCTGGGCAAGACCCACCTGATGCACGCGGTGGGCAACCAGATCATCGAACAGCAAGGCGACCGCCGTGTGATCTACCTGCACAGCGAACGCTACGTACAGGAAATGATCACCGCGATCCGCAACAACAACACCGAACAGTTCAAGAACTTCTACCGCGGCATCGACGCCCTGCTGATCGACGATATCCAGTTCTTCGCTACAAAACCGCGCAGCCAGGAGGAGTTCTTCCACACCTTCAATGCGCTGATCGAACAGGGCAAGCAGATCGTGATGACCTGCGATCGCTATCCCAAGGAGATCGAGGGGCTCGAGGAACGACTCAAGTCACGCTTCGGCTGGGGACTGACGGTCGCGGTCGAGCCGCCGGACATGGAGACCCGAGTCGCCATCCTGCACAGCAAGGCCGAGCAGTCAGGCATCGATCTCGATTCGGATGTCGCCTTCTTCATCGCCCGGCGCATCCAGGCGAATATTCGTGAGCTCGAGGGCGCGCTGCGACGCGTGATCGTAACCACGCAGTTTTCCAAGCGGCCGATCACCATCGAGTCGACCAAGGACGCGCTCAAGGACATGATTTCGGCGCATGCCAAGATGATCACGCTGGACAACATTCAGCGCACGGTGGCCAAGTACTACAACATCAAGATCCAGGAACTCACCGGCGCCCGCCGGACGCGATCGATCGCACGACCACGCCAACTTGCAATGGCGTTGGCCAAGGAGCTGACCAATCACTCGCTGCCAGAGATCGGCGAATCATTCGGCGGCCGCGATCACACCACCGTGCTGCACGCGGTGCGCAAGATCGAGGAGCTTCGCGAAATCGACAGCAAGATCAATGACGACTACAACCTGCTGCGACACACGCTGAATGTGTGATCGCCGCCGCTCCTGGGGACAAGCTACGCACATCACGGGGACAGGCACTGGGGAACGTGTGGATGAATCGGCGAAAATGGACTTGTCCACAAACCGTCCCAATTCATACACAGGCCGTCCCACGGCATTGAGCCAACCTGTTAAGTACGAGAACCTACTGATAAAAAGCAGCTTTTAGGACTTATCCCAAGGAAAGCGGCTACATCACATTCATCATCATCAACAGAATAAAAACATCTGTTATTGATTCAGAGGAACCGCCAACCATGCAATTGACCGTCAGTCGACCGGACCTGCTCGATGCCATCAACCGAGTAATCGGGGGTGTTGAAAAGCGCCAAACAATGCCTATCCTGGGCAACCTGTTGCTCGAGGCCGATGACCATCGGCTCCAGCTCACCGGCACCGATCTCGAGATCCAACTGGAAAGCGAGTGTCCCGCAGACACCACGCAGCCGGGTCGGACCACGGTCAATGCACGCAAGCTCCACGACATCATTCGAGCCATCCCGGCCGAATCACAGATCGTCCTTCGCCAGGAAGAAGGCTTTGTCATCGTTCAAGCCGGCCACAGCGTGTTTCGACTCGCCTGTTTGCCCGCCGATGAATACCCGCGCATGGAGGCGACCACCGAGGAGCATCGCCTGGTCCTGGGACAAAATCGGCTTCGCGCCATGCTCGACAAGACCCAGTTCTCGATGGCCCAGCAGGATGTCCGTTACTTCCTCAACGGGCTGCTGTTCGAAGTCAGTCCGGAGCGCATTCGTTGCGTAGCTACCGACGGACACCGCCTGGCACTTGCCGAAACCGACAGCCAACAATCAATCCAGGACACCCTGCGCATCATCGTGCCGCGCAAGATGGTGATGGAACTGATGCGAGCGCTGGACCGCGATGACGATTCCCCGGTCGAGTTGTTGGTCAGCACCCAGCAGATCGAGCTCAAGCTCGCCCACCAACGCATGGTCAGCAAGTTGATCGACGGCCGGTTCCCGGACTACGAGCGGGTCATCCCGAAGAACAACAGCAAGCAGGTTCATGTCGATCGCGAGACGCTCAAGCAGGTGCTGCAACGCGCTTCGGTACTCAACACCGATCGATTTGCCGGCGCGCATTACCACCTGCAATCCGATCGGCTGGCGATCGAGGCGATCAACAGCGACCAGGAATCCTCTCGTGAGGAAATCCCGGTGCATTACCAGGGCGATGATCTAAAAATCGCCTTCAATATCAGTTATATGCTGGCCATTCTCTCGCATGTGGACGACATGCAGGTGCGCATGGATTTCGAGACACCTGAATCCAGTGCCTTGATTCTGCCGACCGACGAAGACGCCATTCGGACCCGCTACGTCCTGATGCCGATGAAGATCTAAGCGGCTTGACGTGACCCGACTGGCGACACTGCATGTCGAGCGGTTCCGCAACCTCGAACCGCTCGATCTCGAGCCGGCGGCCGGCATCAACCTGATCAGCGGGGCCAACGGGGCCGGCAAGACCAGCCTGCTTGAGGCGATTCACACCTTGAGCCTCGGTCGTTCCTTTCGCGGCAACAACGCCAGCGAGCTGATCCGACACGGTGCCGACGACCTGTTGCTGCGTGCCGAGGTGAAAACCCAGGCCCGGCACACCACGCATCGGCTTGCGTTGCAGCGCGACCGGCGCAGCATGACCCTGCGGGTCGACCAGGAAAACGTCTCCCGGCTGAGCGAACTGGCGCGGCTGTTACCGGTGCTCGCCCTCCACCCGCAATCCGACGACCTGATCCTCGGCTCGCCGGATTACCGGCGTCGCTTTATCGACCGTGTCGGCTTCTATGCCCGGCCCGACTTCCACGGCATCCACCGCGATTTCCAGCGCGCGCTCAAGCAACGGAATGCCCTGCTGCGCCGGGGTCAACGCGAGCCGGCCTGGAATCAGCTCTACCTCGAGACCGCTCGCCGACTCGAGACGGCACGACGAGACGTGCTAGCAGAACTCAACCAACGGATCACCGGACTCCTGGAGCGGATGCTCCCAGGCAGTGCGTTGGCGTTGCGCTACCTGCCCGGTTACCGCCAGGATATGGATCTCGAGGAAGCCCTTCGCCAGGGTGCCGACCGCGAACGCGACCAGCAGTCGAGCCTGTTCGGTCCCCATCGGGCGGATCTGAAGATCGCACTTGACGATCACGAAGCCCGGCAGGTCGCCTCCCGCGGACAGATCAAGATGCTGGTGGTGCTCCTGCATCTGGCGGTGCTCGATCTCTGGGCCGAGGTGCGGGGTGAACCCGCGGTGGTCCTGTTCGACGATTTGGCATCGGAACTCGATGCCGACAATCGCCGCCGTGTGCTGGATTACCTAGGCGCGAGTGGCCACCAGGCGTTCGTCAGCGTAATCGCCGCCGATGCCATCGACGGGGAAGGCGATATCGAGGCGCGCTTTGCCGTTTCGGCGGGCCAGGTCACCCCGATGTGAGTGATGCCAGCCTCGGATAGGCAGGTTGATGACCAGGCCGGTCCGAGGTTGGGCGGGAAAATGGTATGATCACAAGGTTTTGAGACACCGTCGGAACGATCGGGACGGATTGGCCAGCCGGTCGATCTCCCGGTGGACCGGTCCGGTTCGGCAAGCGCCGCCGACAGGACCGCTGCGACAGGAAGGGACAAGAGCTACATGAGCGCCGATAACATTTACGACTCCAGCAGCATCAAGGTCCTCAAGGGACTCGACGCGGTGCGCAAGCGCCCCGGGATGTACATCGGCGATACCGACGACGGCACCGGCCTGCACCACATGGTGTTCGAGGTGGTCGATAACGCGGTCGACGAATCGCTGGCCGGCCACTGCTCCAAGATCGATGTGACGCTTCATGCCGATGGTTCGGTATCAGTCACCGACGACGGTCGCGGCATCCCCACCGATCTGCACGAGGAGGAGGGCCGGTCGGCCGCCGAGGTCATCATGACCGTGCTGCACGCCGGCGGTAAGTTCGACCAGAACAGCTACAAGGTTTCCGGTGGCCTGCACGGCGTGGGGATCTCGGTGGTCAACGCCCTTTCCGACCGCCTGGATCTCACCATCTGGCGTCAGGGGCGTCGCTGGGTGCAGGAATACCACCTGGGCGAGCCGCAGTATCCGCTCAAGGACGCGGGTCCCACCGAACGGTCCGGCACCCAGATCCGTTTTCTCCCCAGCCAGACGATCTTCACCGACGTCACCTTCCACTACGACATCCTGGCCAAGCGGCTGCGCGAGCTGTCGTTCCTCAATTCGGGCGTCTATATCTCGCTGTCCGAGGAGCAGAGCGGCCGTGCCGACACGTTCTACTACGAGGGCGGCATCCGCGCGTTCGTCGAACACCTGAACACGGGTAAGACGCCGATACACAAGAACGTGATCTACCTGACCGGCGATCGCGACGAGGTCGGTATTGAGCTGGCGCTGCAGTGGAACGACACCTACCAGGAAAACCTGTTCTGCTATACGAACAACATCCCGCAGCGTGACGGTGGTACGCACCTGACCGGTTTTCGTACTGCGCTGACCCGCACGCTCAACGACTACATGGATCGCAACGGCATCCTCAAGAGAGCCAAGGTCAACACCACCGGTGAGGACTGGCGCGAAGGCTTGGTGGCGGTGATCTCGGTCAAGGTGCCCGACCCGAAGTTCTCCTCGCAGACCAAGGAAAAACTGGTTTCTTCCGAGGTGAAGACCGCGGTCGAGTCGATGACCGCCGAGCATTTGGCTTATTTCCTGGAGGAAAACCCCCAGGATGCCGAGGCGATCACCTCCAAGATCATTGAGGCGGCCCGTGCTCGCGAGGCGGCCCGTCGCGCTCGCGAGATGACCCGCCGCAAGGGCGCGCTCGACATTGCCGGCCTGCCCGGCAAGCTGGCCGACTGTCAGGAGAAGGACCCGGCACTCTCCGAGCTGTACCTGGTGGAGGGCGACTCCGCAGGCGGCTCGGCCAAGCAGGGCCGTGACCGGCGCACGCAGGCGATCCTGCCGCTCAAGGGCAAGATCCTCAACGTCGAGAAGGCCCGCTTCGACAAGATGCTCTCCTCGGTCGAGGTCGGCACGCTGATCACCGCGCTGGGCTGTGGCATCGGTCGGGAGGACTTCAACCCGGACAAGCTGCGTTATCACCGCATCATCATCATGACCGACGCGGACGTCGACGGCAGTCACATCCGCACCCTGCTGCTGACCTTCTTCTATCGCCAGATGGGCGAGTTGGTCGAGCGTGGTCACGTCTACATCGCCCAGCCGCCGCTGTACAAGGTCAAGAAGGGCAAGCAGGAGCAGTACCTCAAGGACGATCTGGCCCTGAACCAGTACCTCCTGCAACAGGCCGTGGACGGCGCACGTCTGGAACTGGGCGAGAACACCCCGCCCATCTCCGGGCCGGGGCTCGAGTCGTTGGCGCGGGAATACCTCTCGGCTCAGGCGATGGTCGAACGCATGGCCAACCGTTTTGATCTCAATGCGCTCAAGGCATTGATGCAGATCGGGCGTCTCGATTCGTCCATGATGGACGACGAGTCGCGCCTCGCTGGCTGGCTGGGGCACTTCAACGGCATGCTCAATGCCATCGCGGATGCCGGGGTGGAATACGGCGTGTCGATGGAGGAAGGCGAGCACGGTCACGTGTTCCGCATCGAGCGTAGTCAGCATGGTGTTTCACATGAAACCACCATCCCAGCCGCCTTCTTCAGTGGCAACGAATACCGCCTGCTGGCCGACCTGGGCGAGCGTCTGGATGGATTGATCACCGAGGGAGCCGAAGTGGTTCGTGGCGAGCGACGCCAGCCGATCGAGCGATTCGAGCAGGCGATCGACTGGTTGATGGCCGAGGGGCGCCGTGGTCTGGCGGTTCAGCGCTACAAGGGTCTGGGTGAGATGAACCCGGATCAGTTGTGGGAAACCACGATGAACCCGGATACCCGTCGGCTGCTCCAGGTGCGCATCGAGGATGCCGTCGCCGCCGATTCGGTGTTCACGGTCCTGATGGGCGATCTGGTCGAGCCACGGCGTGAGTTCATCGAGAAATTCGCGCTGTCGGCGTCCAATATCGACGTCTAACTCGCCGTTATCGAAGCAACTGAACCCCGTCACCGCGGGGTAGCCACGGAGGCGACCAAACCATGGGCATCGCACTGTCGATTATCGTTTTCCTGCTGGTGCTGGTCCTTATCTGGGGGATCATCATCTTCAACGGCCTGGTGCGGCTGAAGCACAACGTCTCGCAGTCCTGGTCGAACATCGACGTGCTGCTTCGGCAGCGTCACGACGAGTTGCCCAAGCTCGTGGAGACCGCCCGCCAGTACATGCACTACGAGCGCGACACGCTCGAACGGGTCATGGAAGCGCGCGCGGCGGTCAATGACGCCCAGCAGCGCGGCGACGTCGCCGCGCTGGGCGGTGCCGAGCAGGGCTTGCGCCTTGGTCTGGGCAACCTGTTCGCGGTGGCCGAGGCCTACCCCGAGCTCAAGGCCAACGAGACCTTCCGGCACCTGCAGCAGCGCATCACCGGATTGGAGAACGAGATTGCCGACCGGCGCGAGTTCTACAATGCCGCGGTGAACACGAACAATATCCGCATCGAACAGTTCCCGGATGTCGTGATTGCGCAGCTGTTCCGATTCCGGGCCTTCCGGCTGCTGGAATTCGACCGCAAGACGACCGAAGACGTCGATGTGAAGGCCCTGTTCAGCTGACCCTGGCTGTCTCGCGCCGTCTGGTTGCCGCTCGATGCAGGATGCAATAGCCGATTGGTTGACCGGGCTAGACCCGGGGTTCTACCTCGTGCTCTGGCTCGGGTTGCTGATCCTGCTGTTGATTAGCCTATTCGTCGGTTTTCGCACCCTCGCCCGTGCGCGGATCATCGCGCACACCCCCACCGCCAAACTTCGCTCGGCCGCCCAGGGATTCAACGAGATCGAGGGAACCGGACGGGTAATCGATGAGCAACCCCTCTACTCGCCGCTGACCTTTACCCGGTGTCTGTGGTTCGAAATGAAGATCGAACGGCTCGAGTCCAGCGGCAAGAACCGCAACTGGGTGACCGTTCAGCGGCGGACGAGCGATTCCTTGTTGCGGGTCGATGACGGGACCGGCGAGGCGTTTGTCGACCCGGATCACGCCCGGGTAATCCCTCATTCCAGTCGACGCTGGCGCGAGCGCTCCCCGGGCTCCGACTGGTCATCGACTTCCTCGCTCGGTTTCGGCGGCAAACCGTATAGGTATACCGAACGGTTGTTACTGCCCGAACAGCCTATTTACGTACTCGGCTGGCTTGAAACCCGCGGGCATCGGAACGGCGGCGTCACCGAACGCGAAACGATTGATCAGCGCCGCCGCGAACTGTTGCAGGAATGGAAACACGACGAGGCCGCTCGCAATCGTTTCGATCTGGATGGCGATGGAGAGATCTCGCCGCGTGAATGGAATTGGGCGATGCGCCTGGCCCAGGCGCAGGCACGCAAGGAATTCAGCGAGGCCGATCAACCCCGATTGAGCGCCAGTAACACCGTGCATCTTCTACACCGGCCACCCGGTGGCGAGCCGTTCATCATTTCCGGGTTGCCGCAGGAAACACTGATACGCCGAAAGACCCACAAGGCTGGCGCGTTCATCGTCGCTTCGCTGGTTTTGTTCGTGATCTGGCTGATCGCTCAGGGGGTTCGTACGCCGTTTTGACGAGCCGCAGATCGCCCGGTTTCTGCGAGAATGGCCTTAGAATTTCGATCAAGGATTCCCCGAGGCAGACGTGCATGAACATCGCCAGTTGGAACGTCAATTCCCTGAAGGTTCGCCAGCCGCAGGTACTGGACTGGTTGGCCGACCAGCCCGCCACCCTGCTCGGCTTGCAGGAGCTAAAGCAACTTGACGAGGCCATCGATCGCGAGGCGATCGAGGCGGGCGGCTACCGTGTGATTGCCAACGGTCAGAAGACCTACAACGGGGTGGCCTGGGTGTATCCATCCCACTGGCCGGAACCGACCGATGTCGTCACCGATATTCCCGGCTTCGAAGACCCCCAACGGCGGGTGATTGCCGCGACATTTGGTGACCTGCGGGTAATCAACCTCTACGTGGTCAATGGCGAGGCGGTCGGTTCGGAGAAATACGCCTACAAGCTGTCCTGGTTGGAGGCCCTGACTCGGTGGCTGGCCGAGGAGGCCGGCCGTTACGCCAAACGCGTGGTGGTGGGGGATTTCAACATCGCCCCCACGGACGCCGACGTCCACGACCCCGAAGCCTGGCGGGACCGTATCCTCTGCAGCACCCCCGAGCGCGAAGCGCTCGACCGCATTCTCGAGACCGGATTGATCGACGCCTTCCGCCTGTTCGATCAGCCGAAGGAAGCGTTCTCATGGTGGGATTATCGGCAGGCCAATTTCCGTCGGAATCGCGGCTTGCGGATCGATCTGATCCTCATCAGTGATGCCCTGCGCGATCAGGCCCGGGCCTGCCGGATCGACGTGGATCCCCGTCGCTGGGAGCGCCCGTCAGACCATGCGCCGGTGGTACTGGAACTCGACCACGGCGCGCCCGGAAGCTGACTTTTCCCGGCCCGCCTAGTTCGGGCTATCACCGTCGGCACCTGGTGGCAGGCAGCCGATCAAGGTTTGCCACTGATCGATCACGATCTGTCGTTCGGTTTCGTAGGCCTGTGCCTCGACCACGGATCGACTGCCCATCAGTGCCTGATGGTGGCCGGCGTCCCGCAGTGTCCGGTAGGCCTGGATCAGGGCCTCACTGGCCTCGGCGTCGATCAACCCAGCATCCCTGAGCGAGCCCAGCTGACGGATGTTGTCCGTGAACTCGAGTATCTCCGGATGGTCGGCAGCATGGCGCAGCAACAGGTACTGCACCATAAATTCGATGTCGGTGATGCCACCGACATCTTGCTTGAGGTGAAACAACCCGGCCGGCGTCTCGGTCTGGTTCGAGCGCATCTTGCGGCGCATGCCCACCACGGCCTCGCGTAGCTCAACCGGATCACGTTTTTGCGTGAGTGTCTGACGCCGAATCTCGGCAAAGGTATCGCCGACCGTGTCGGTGCCGGCCACGAAACGGGCCCGACACATCGCCTGCACCTCCCAGACCCAGGCGTGTTCTGCCTGGTACTGCGCGAAGGCGTTCACCGACGAGACCAGCAGGCCACCGACCCCGTCCGGGCGCAGGCGGGTGTCGACCTCGTAGAGCACACCGGCGGGCGTGCGGATACTCAGGGTGTGGATGATCTTCTGTGCCAGCCGAGCGAAGTAGAGGCTGTTGTCGATGGATCGATCCCCGTCGGTGACCGCCTCACGATCGGTGGAGTCGTGCAGAAAGACCACGTCGAGGTCAGAGCCATATCCAAGCTCTATCCCGCCGAGCTTGCCGTAACCGATGATCGCCAGCCCCGGCGTGAATTCATCACCAGACTCGTTGATTGCGCGCGGCTTGCCGTGTCGCGCCTCGATCTGCTTGCGGGCGCGCTGATGAACCGCCTCGAGGATCACCTCGGCGATCCAGGTGAGCTGATCGGACACCCGCATCACCGGCAGCGCGCCCACCACGTCGGCGGCGGCCACGCGTAGCGTCGCCAATTGCTTGAAACGGCGGAGCTCATCGAGGCTGCGCTCCTCGTCGTGCGGACACTTGCCCAGCAACTCGCCCAGTTCCTGCGCCAGTTCGGTCTTGTTGGGTGGGGCATACAGGGTTTCTGGATCGATCAGCTCGTCGAGCAGAATCGGGTGCTGCGTCAGCAGTGAGGCAATCCACGGGCTGCCGTGCACCAGTCGGACCAGTTGGCGACGGGCCTGGGGCTGTTCGATCAACAGCGCCACGTAGACCGAACGGCGCAGGATGGCCGTCAGCAGGTCAAGCATGCGATCGAGGATCGCGACCTGGCCCTGGTAGGCACTGATGTCACGCAGCAGATCGGGCATCAGTTCGTCGAGTCGCTGCGCCACGGTGCCGCTGATTGCCGGTCCCTGGGTATCGCGCCACGACGATAGATGTTTCTCCAGTACGGATGCCTGCTCGAAGCCGTGACGTTCGAGGATGGCGACGCGGTCGGCGACATTACCGAGTCCGTTCCAGACCTGTTCCAGCGGCTCCTCGCTCTCGTCGCCGTCGCTGGGCAGACGCAGGACCTCGGAGAAATGCCCGTGGACGCGGTCGCGGTGCTGGTCGAGGGCATACAGGAACGAACCCCAGTCCTCGAATCCCATCGCAATCGCCAGGCGCAGTTGATCGAACTTGTTGTCCGGCAGCGTCTGCGTCTGGTGGTCGTAGAGCATCTGCAGGCGGTTCTCGGACCGGCGCAGGAAATCGTAGCCGGCGGTGAGATCGGCGACGGTGTGTTCGTCCAGCTCGCCCATTTCCTCGAGGATGGCAAGCACCGGGATCAGGCGTCGTGCCTGCAGGGCCGGCTCGCGTCCGCCGCGCAGTAGCTGGAACAACTGGCCGATGAATTCGATCTCGCGGATGCCGCCGGGGCCGAGCTTGATATTGTTGTGCATGGCGGCATCGGTCATCTCGCGTTCGATCATGCGCTTCATTTCGCGCAACTGGCTGAACGCGCCGAAGTCGAGATAACGACGAAAGACGAACGGTCGCAGCATGGTCATCAATTCGCGCCCAGCCTCCTGGTCGCCGGCAATCACGCGCGCCTTGATCCAGGCATAGCGCTCCCATTCCCGCCCGCGCGTGGCGTAGTAGAGCTCGAGTCCGTCAAAGCTCATTGCCAGCGGGCCCTCGTCGCCATTGGGCCGCAGGCGCATGTCGACCCGGAAGACGAAACCGTGGCCGGTTTTCTCGTCGAGCGAGCGGATCAGCCGCTGGCCGAGTCGGATGAAGTACTCCGCGTTGCTGATCGTCTTGGCCCCGTCGGTCTCTCCTTCCTCGGCATAGGCGAAGATCAGGTCGATGTCCGATGAATAATTGAGCTCGTCGCCACCGAGCTTGCCCATGCCGATCACGACCAGGCCGATTGGTTCGCCGTTCGGCCCGCGCGGCTGACCAAAGCGCGACTGCAGGTGATGCTCGTGGTAGGCGAGCGCCTCGGCGACGCAGAAGTCGGCCAGTTTCGACAGCGCGCGCAGGGTGGCGTCGGTGTCATCGATGCCGTTGAGGTCGCGCCAGGCGATCAGGATCATCTCGCGCCGACGCAGGCGTCGCAGCTCGCGACCGAAGGCCGCGGTTTCCAGCGCCTGGCGCTCGTCGAGCGAGCCGCTGAGCCGTTCGAAACGGGCCTCGACTCCGTCGCCCAGGAAGTCGTCGGTGCATCCCTCGAGCACGTAAGCGAGGATGCCGGGTTCGGCGGCTAGGCTTTGCTGGATGAACGGGCTGCAGCGCAGCACATGGTTGAGTTGGGCGCGTTGCGAGGGGGTCGGTGAGGCGGCCTGGTCCA
Source organism: Halothiobacillus sp. (assembly GCA_016278265.1). Taxonomy (GTDB): domain Bacteria; phylum Pseudomonadota; class Gammaproteobacteria; order Halothiobacillales; family Halothiobacillaceae; genus Guyparkeria. The sequence goes on from JADQCE010000003.1 coordinate 187,599, forward strand.
GTTGATCAAGCAGCGTCTGTTCGGGGGTGATTTCGTCGAGGTCGGACACGGGGATCGGCCTGTCGGTTGATGAGGGATGCCTCGATCATACGCCTTGCCGTTGGGTCGGTGCAGGCTTGCGGTGCCATGGCTGGGGCCATGTGCGAGCGGGCACAAAAAAGCCCCGGCCCTCGAAAGGGTACCGGGGCGACTTGCGCGCGGGGGTCCTGCCTTACGGACGAACCAGCACGTAACCGGCGTCGACCAGATCGAGGATGCGGGCAATGCCGGCTTCGACCGGCACGGCGGCCGTGTTCATCTCCGGCTCCTTGCCCAGCTTGCGCGTCGCGCCGGCAATCGAGTTCTTGCAGGCGGAAAAGCGCACGCCTTGATCGGCGAGTGACTGGATGCGCTCGGCGTGATGGTTGTTGGCAAACAGCATGCTGATGCCGGGACCGAAGGCAACCACTTCCACGTCGATCTGGTCCGGGCCACCACGCGCCTTGAGGACGTTGTTGGCGACGTTGAGCACCAGGTTCTGGCGTTGCAGATCGCTTTCGGTGATCTGCAGGACCAGGTGTTCCTTGGCCAGGGTATTGCCGCCGACCTTCTTGATCTTTTCCATATCGGCGGCATGTACGGCACTGCCGAAGGAAAACGCAGCGAGCAGCATCAGCCACGCGGCCGGGAACAGGGAACGAACTTTCATGAAAATCCTCCTTGGGTGGTTTTCGTCGATTTTTATCTTCAGGGGTGTGAATGCATCCCGACGAACAGCATACGCCCGGACAAATCGAATCGCAGCCCTTTAGTCGGTTAATTATCCAATGGGGTATCAACGAATCTTTGGGCATAATCGATCGCGAGGTGGGCTTTTTTGCGACGCGGCGCGCAGCCCAAGGTTCCGTTGGCCAAGCTGTTGACCTGACGCTATTTTTTAGCGAACATATCGATTATTCGATCGGTGGGCTCTCTGCCTGCCCCCGTCCCCGCGTGGCCGCGACGTTGCCCAGCTCGTTGCCGATTTGTGTCCGGACGGACCATCGACCCAATCCAATCTTCATGGCATGCCAGACGATCCGTCGCATGCCGTCGCGCAGGCGTTGTTGCTCAGATTACATGACGTTATTCAAACAGCTTTTGAAGAACCCGCGGGGTCGGGATTTCATCGTCGGCGATCTGCATGGCAGTCGGCCGCTGCTGGAAAAGATTCTCGACAAGCACGACTTTTCCCCCGAGCGGGATCGTGTCATTGCCGTGGGGGATCTGATCGATTTCGGCGAGGATTCGCTGGGCACGCTGCGCCTTCTGGGCGAGCCCTGGTTTTTCTCGGTGGCCGGCAACCACGAGCGGGTGGTCGCCAATCATCGCGACGCGCTCGCCGAACGATGCCTGACCAAGAGCCAGCGCGCCGATCTCGAGGCGATGGGCTCGGCCTGGTTGCTGGAGCCCTACGACAAGCTCAACGACGACAAGTGGGACGACCTGATCACCGAGGTGATGAACCTGATCAGCCAGATGCCGTTGATGATCCAGGTCGGCAATGGACCGGCGGCCGTCGGGGTGGTGCACGCCGAGTTGCCGCTATGGGACTGGGACCAGAACATCGCCCGGCTCGAGCGGGTCAAGAAGTTGAGCTACTGGGCCTCGACAAAGGCCGATCCGCAGCTCGACACCATGCTCTGGGGTCGTTCACAGATCCACGAGGTGCTCGATGGTCGTCGACCGGAACGCAGCGTGCGCGGCATCGACTGGGTAATTGCCGGGCATACGATTACCGGGCAGCCCGTGCGTGACGGCAACCGGCTCTGGATCGACTGCGGTGCCTGGGATGAGCGACCCGGCCGTGGACTGGTGCTGGTCGAGGTAGGTGACACCCTCGCCGTGAGTGCGCACTACCACGATCCTAGTGTGCGAACCCACCGGTTCGTGCGCCGTGGGCACCATTTCCATTCCGTGATCGACGCGACCGGTTAACCCATGTCTGATCTGAATCGTCTCTCCCTGACGGAACTGCGGCGTTTGATCGACATGGCGCGTGCCGAGCTGGAGCGTCGCGACCGCGAGCCGGTCGACGAACAGACAGTGCTCAAATCCCTGGAGCTCGACCTCAAGCGCCACCACCGGCGCAAGGACGAGGATCGCTTCAATCCCTTTGCCTAGGGAAACACCCGCGCCCATGAAAAAGGCCCCTCGAGAGGAGGGGCCTTGTCGTGTCCGAGCCGGCAGATCCACCAGTCGCCTCAGTGACGGAAGTGGCGCATCCCGGTGAACACCATGGCAATGCCGTGCTCGTCGGCCGCGTCGATGACCTCCTGATCACGCATCGAGCCGCCCGGCTGAATCACCGCCTTGATGCCGGCCGTGGCCGCGGCATCGATGCCGTCGCGGAACGGGAAGAAGGCATCGGATGCCATCACCGAACCCTCCACCGGCAGGCCGGCGTCGGCCGCCTTGATGCCGGCGATGCGCGCGGAATATACCCGGCTCATCTGGCCGGCGCCCACGCCGATGGTCTGCTGGCCGCTGGCGTAGACGATGGCGTTGGACTTGACGAACTTGGCAACCTGCCAAGCGAACAGCAGGTCGCGAATCTCCGCCTCGTCCGGGGCGCGCTGGGTGACGATCTTGAGGTCATCCGCGCCGACCACGCCGTGGTCGAAGTCTTGGACCAGCAGCCCGCCGCCGATGCGCTTGAAGTCCATGCCCGGGGCCGGCTTGACCGACCAGTCGTCGATCGCCAGCGCGCGCACGTTGGGCTTGGCGGCCAGCTCGGCGGCGGCATCGCTGCCGATCTCGGGGGAGATGATCACCTCGACGAACTGGCGCTCGACGATGCTGCGCGCGGTGTGGGCGTCCAGCGGCCGGTTGAAGGCGATGATGCCGCCGAAGGCCGAGGTCGGGTCGGTGGCGAAGGCGCGGTCGTAGGCGGTGGTGATGTCGTCACCGGTGGCCACGCCGCAGGGGTTGGCGTGCTTGACGATCACGCAGGCCGGGCGGTCGAACTGCTTGACGCACTCGAGCGCGGCATCCGCATCGGCGAGGTTGTTGAAGGACAGCGGCTTGCCTTGGACGATCCGGGCGCGGGCCAGCGTGCCCGGCGCGGCGTCCGGCTCGACGTAGAAGGCCGCGTTCTGATGCGGATTCTCGCCGTAGCGCAGGTCCATCGACTTGTTCAGCGGCAGGTGCCAGGTGGGTGCGAACGCGCTCTGGTCGAACTGGCGGCCCAGGTAGTCGGCGATCATGCCGTCGTACTGGGCGGTGTGGCTGAACGCCGCCCCGGCCAGCCGCTGACGGGTGGCCATCGAGATCCCGTCCCCGTTGATCTCCTCGAGGACGACCTCGTAGTCGGCCGGGTTGACCACGATGGCGACGTCGTTGTGGTTCTTGGCCGCCGCGCGGACCATTGCCGGCCCACCGATGTCGATGTTCTCGATCGCCGTAGGCAGGTCGCAGTCCGGGTCGGCCACGGTGCGGGCGAACGGGTAGAGATTGACCACCACCAGGTCGATCGGGGTGATGCCGTGGGTGGCCATCACCTCGTCGTCGGTGCCGCGACGGCCGAGGATGCCGCCGTGGATCAGCGGATTGAGCGTCTTGACCCGCCCGGCCATGATTTCCGGGAAGCCGGTGACGTCGCTGACCTCGCGCACCGGCACGTCGTTTTCGCGCAGCAGACGGGCCGTCCCGCCGGTGGACAGCAGTTCCACGCCGGCGGCGTGAAGACCCTGGGCCAGGCCCAGGATTCCGGTCTTGTCGGAAACGCTCAGCAGGGCGCGGCGCGGCTTGACGGCATGATGGCTCATGGGGGTACCCGGTAATCTCAGCGGTAAGTGGTGTCGGCCGCCCGTGTAGGGCGGTACGCAAACCGCGCATTGTACCCGCTTGTAGGGAAGGTCTGCACGACTAGCCAACGTCTCTGCGGATCGCCAGGCCTCCAGATGCAAGGCGCAGTGCGCCGCCCAATGGCATCGTCATTGGCAAGCCAGATGGGCGCCTGGCGATCCGCCCTCCGGTAAGCCAGAGGCCATTGGCTAGTCGTGCAGACCTGCCCTGGCCCTTGTTGAGTCGCCTCGACCCCCGCCGAGGCGGGCTCAGTGTGTGGTCGCCTGCTCGCGGACGATGCTTTCGAACAGCGAGGAATAGTCGTGGTTGCCGTGCCCGGCGTAGATTCCGTCCTCCAGCACGTGCTGCAGCCCGATCAGCAGGTGGGTGTCGATGCCCTGACTGCAGGCGCTCTGGGTGAAGAGGCGAATGTCCTTGAGCAGGTGCTTGAGCGGGAAATTGGCCTTGTCGAACGAGTGGGCAAGCATGTTGCCGAGCTTCTTGTCGAAGGTCGGCGCGTACAGGGCCGATTCGCGCAGGGTGGCCATGAATTTGTCGACGTCGACGCCCTCGCGCTGCACCAACCCCAGGCTCATGGCGAAGGCGGCGGTCAGCGAGCCGATCAACTGGTTGAAGGCCAGCTTGGCCGCGGCCCCACTGCGCACCGCCCCGAAGTGAGTCGGCGTGCCCAGGGAGCGCAGTAGCGGGTCGAGGCGCTCGATCAGCGCTTCGGGACCACCGAGAAGCAACTGCAACGTGCCGCTTTGCGCCTGCGGGATGGAGCCCAGCACGGGCGCCTCGAGATAGTCGCCGCCGAGCGTCTCGATTCGTTGCGCGATCTCTGCGGATTCCGACGGGGCGATGGTCGAGCTGTTGATCACGACGTGATCTCGGATACCGGCTTCGCCCAGTTGGTCGATTACCTCGCGGCAGGCGGTGTAGTCGCTAACCATCAGCCAGAGGGTCTCGTTATGTTCGGCGAGATCGGCGAGGTTCGCGGCGGTGGGGATGTCTTCGATCTCGCGTGGATGGCGGTTGTAGCCGGTCACCGCCCAGCCGGACTGTGTGAGGTGGCGGGCCATGGCGGTTCCCATCAGCCCCAGGCCGATCACTCCGATCGTGGTGTTCATGAAGGTGCCCTCTCCGATGTTCTGTCCTGCGGACGTTCTATCGCCACAATCGCGCGGGGCACGTTCCGTCGTCTGGTGGATTGCGGCGGGTATAGGGTTATGCTTGCGCCAGCGGTCGTTCGTTTCCCTGTTACCACTGGTGAAATAGCGAGACCTCGGGCCTCTTGGCGGTGTCGTTACCGGCCCGTTTCGGCCTAAGGAGGCTAGCAGAAGCCGGTGATGATTGCCCGGACCGACGACCCTGCGTTTCGCTCAAGTTACCCCTCAAGGAATCGTGATGAGACAGGATCTCGACAGCCACTGGCGCCGCTGGCTCAATCCCGATCGCCGCCGTCCCCGCAGCGGGCAGGGCAATCTTCTGGCGACCGTGCCGGCGCAAACGCGCACGGCCATCGAACGCGACTACGACCGGGTGCTGTTTTCCACCCCGGTACGGCGGATGGCCGACAAGACGCAGGTCTTTCCGCTGGATCGATCCGACAGCGTGCGCACCCGGTTGACCCATTCGCACGAGGTGGCGAATCTGGCGCGCTCGGTGGGCATCGACCTGGTGTTCCATCACGGCGTAGCCGCGGGCTTGCCCGAGGCGTTGCGCGACGTCCCCGCCCTGCTCGCTACGATCGGCCTGGCCCACGATCTGGGCAACCCGCCGTTCGGCCACCAGGGCGAGGATGCGATCGCGCGTTGGTTCGAGATCAATCGCGGCGAGGTGCTGGATGCCGAACCGGCCCTGAGCCCCGCGATGAAGCAGGACTTCCTGCGTTTCGAGGGCAACGCCCAGACGCTGCGCCTGCTGACCAAGCTGCAACTGATCAACGACGACTACGGGTTGAACCTGACATTGGCGAGCCTGGCCGCGCTGGTGAAATACCCGACGGCCAGTGACCAGATCGACCGCACACGCGTCACGCACAAGAAGCATGGCTACTTCCAGTCCGAGCGGGCATTGATGGAGGAGGTCTGGGCCGGCACGGGCCTGTCATCCGGCCAAAGGCACCCGCTGACCTGGATCATGGAGGCCTGTGACGATATCGCCTACTCGGTGCTGGATGCCGAGGACGCGGTCAAGAAGGGGCTGCTCTCGTTTTCCGATACCATCGCGTTCCTGCGCCACGAGGCGCCGGACGACCCGGTGGTCACGGCCGTTTGCAACGCGGCTGCCGCCGAGCACAAGGCCTATCGTCAGGAGCGCCTCTCGCCGGATGAACTCAACGACATCTCCATGCAGACCTTCCGCATTCGTGCGATCGGCGCGTTGATGGAGGCGATCGGTGAGGTGTTCATCGACTCCCTGCCGGCCATGGCCGATGGGCATTTCGAACGAGAATTGGTGGATGCCTCGCGCGGGGGGCGCCTGCTGGGGGCCTTGAAGGCCTGCAACTGGCAACATGCCTATCGGCACAAGTCGGTGTTGCGCGTCGAGCTGACCGGCCTGAGGGTGATCCACGGCCTGATGGATGCCTTCTGGTACGCCATCACCCGGCGCGAGGATCGTGACGATCCGGCCAGTCCACGGGCCACGCCGCTGGCCGGCTACATCTACCAGCGCATCTCGGAAAACTACCGACGCGTATTCGAGTCAACCGATAATCCGATGCCGATCCGCTACCGCGAGGCGCAGTTGCTGACCGACATGATCTCGGGGATGACCGACAGCTTCGCTGTCAGCCTGTTCGAGGAAATTCGGGAGGTCGGTTTTTGCCCGACGACGCAGGCCTGAGAGCACTGTCTGCCCCATTTAGACGACCCACTGCCAAGACCGATTGATTGTCCACGCCGATTCCAGGGAGCCCGATGAGCGAGTCCAAGCAAAGCCCCGAGAAAAGCCACTTCTTCGCCTACGTCTCGCGGATGAAGTACATCTACCGCTGGGGGCTGATGCGCAACACGCGCAGTGAGAATGTCCAGGAACATAGCCTTCAGGTCGCCATGATCGCCCACGCACTGGCGGTGATCGGCAACCAGGAATTCGGCGAGAACAACGACGTCGGCCGGGTGGTCAGCGTGGCGCTCTACCACGACGCCTCGGAGATCATCACCGGCGATTTGCCCACGCCCGTGAAGTACTTCCGTGAGGACATCCGCGATTCCTACAAGGCGCTCGAGGCGCACGCCGAGCGAAAGATTATCGGCCTGCTACCCGAGTCGTTGCAGGCATCGTTTGCCGAAGTGATCGAGAGCGCACGTATCGAGCCCGAGGTGCTGCGGCTGGTCAAGGCCGCCGACTCACTATCGGCCTACCTCAAGTGCATCGAAGAACGGGCCGCCGGCAACCAGGAATTCCGCCGTGCCGAGGAGTTCCTGTACGGCAAGCTCGAGGAGATGACCGACCTGCCGGCGGTGGCCTTCTTCCGGCAGCAGTTCGTCGATGCCTTCGAACTGACCCTCGACGACTTGAGTCACGACTGAGCAACCGCCATCCCGGGCCGGATCAATTGGCCGATGTGGTCGACTCGTTCTTCTCCTGCTCGGCAGCGTCTTCCTCCGTCTTGTCGTCGTAGAAGGTCCGCCGCGAGATCTGGCAGAAGGCGCCCTGGCCCTTGATGAAGTGGATCGAGCCGGCCACCACCAGCCCGCCGATCACCAGCAGCAACAGGCTGCTCTGCACGTAGCCGAGCGAGACGATGGCCACGCCCACCAGGCCGACGTGACGCGCCTGGATATGCAACAGGTCCTCGTGCGGTTGGGACAGGGCAGCAAGGGCCGCCCATTCGATCGCCAGTACGATCAGGAGCACCAGCGGGGCGACGGCGACCTTCGGGTAGGCCACGGCGATCACACCGAGTACCCCGATGATCGCCAGCACCACCCATTGAGCGATCTGCTGGTTGCGCGAACCGCGGCTCGAGGCACGCAACGTGCCCTTCAGTCGCAGCCAGTGGATCAGCCCGGTCACGCCGGTCCACACCCCGATGAAGACGCCCAGCACCGCGGCCAGGCGCAGATCCCAGGCGCCGAGGTAGAGCGTGGTCTGCTCCCAGCCGATCACGCCCAGCAGGGTGATGGTGATGCCGCTGCCGATCAGGACGATCGCCGCCCCACGTACCAGGTCGATCAGACGGGTGTCCTGGTCGCGACTGGCCCGATACCACGGCGCGGCGGCCACGCCGAAGGCCAGCGCGGCGATCGCCAGCCACGCCTTCCAGCCCATGCCGGGCAGGTCGCCGGCCGCCCCGGGGAAGAGCGCGCCGGCGAGCACGATCAAGATCGCCAGCGGCAGCGCCCACATCCAGACCCGGCGGCGCCCCGGGTGGGTCAGTGCCGACAGCGTGATCAGTACCAGCCCCAGGGCGAACCAGCCGGCGTTGTCGATCATCAATCCGATGCCCATCACGACACCTCCTTGTTGGCACGTTCATGGGCGAACTGCTGTTCGCGATCCTCCTCGTCGAGCAGGTCCTGCTCGTCGGGCTCGTCCGCCGGTTCGGCATGTATCTCCTGGCGCAGCAGCAGGAAGGCCGTCGCCGCCGACTGGGCGCCGAAGAACACCGCGATGGTCGACAGCACCAGTTCGAGCGCACCCTGCGAGGTCAGCAGTGCGCTGATCGCGGCGACCACCAAGAATCCGGCCAGGGTGGTCACGATCAGCAGGCCCCGTCCGCAGTGTTCCCGCTCGGCACGCAGGGCGCCGGTCAGGCCGAGCGCCAGCGCGATTAGCACCACGTAGGCGGCGATGGTTGGATCCATGTCGGTGTTCCTTCAGTCGTGATGACCGATCGTTCGATCGGCCGGATTAAGCGATGGTCGGTCGGGATCAGTCGTCCAGCTTTTCCAGGAACGCCTTGGCGTCGAGCGCGGCCATGCAGCCGGTGCCCGCCGAGGTGATCGCCTGGCGATAGACGTGGTCCATGACGTCGCCGGCCGCGAACACGCCGTCGACCGAGGTCGCGGTGGCGTTGCCGTCGGTGCCGCTCTTGACGCTGATGTAGCCGCCGGGCATGTCGAGCTGGCCCTCGAAGATGCCGGTGTTGGGCGAGTGGCCGATGGCGATGAACACGCCGGAGAGCTCGAGATCGGTGGTCTTGCCGTTGTTGTCCTTGATGCGCAAACCGTTGACGCCCATCTGGTTGCCAAGCACCTCGTCGACCTCGTGGTTCCAGTGGATTTCGATGGTGCCTTCCTCGGCCTTCTTCATCAGGCGGTCGATCAGGATGTCTTCGGCGCGGAAGCGGTCGCGGCGATGCACGACGTGCACCTTGGAGGCGATGTTGGAGAGATACAGCGCTTCTTCGACCGCGGTGTTGCCGCCGCCGACCACGGCGACCGTCTGCTTCTTGTAGAAAAAGCCGTCACAGGTCGCGCAGGCCGACACGCCCTTGCCGCGGAAGGCCTGCTCGGACTCGATGCCCAGATAGCGGGCCGAGGCGCCGGTGGCGATGATCAGGGCATCGCAGGTGTAGGTGCCCTGGTCGCCGGTAAGCGTGAACGGGCGCTCGTCGAGCTTGGTGGTGTGGATGTGATCGAAGATGATCTCGGTGTCGAATTTCTCGGCGTGCGCCTTCATGCGATCCATCAGTGCCGGACCGGTCAGGTCATCGGGATCACCCGGCCAGTTCTCCACCTCGGTGGTGGTGGTCAGCTGACCGCCCATCTCCATCCCGGTGATCAGGACCGGGTCGAGGTTGGCCCGAGCGGCGTAGACCGCGGCGCTGTAGCCGGCTGGGCCGGAGCCGAGGATAAGCAGTTTGCTGTGGCGGGTGTTGCTGTCGGCCATGGTGAAGGAGCGCTCCTGTGATTATTCGGTGTGATTGTCGCCGAGGCGCGACGGCGACGGCGGGGCCGGGGTGAATACACTCGGCCCGGCAACGGGTGACGGGTTTGCCTAGAATGACCCGGGATTGATCCGGTCTCGGGTTCGGCGACGCGTGTTGGCGCGTCGGCCGGGCACGTCCAGACTGTAGGATACTCGTCGAAAAATGTTGAGGCCATCGAATGAACTACCAAGGTGAACCGGACTACAAGCACGGCAGTGCGGAACGACTGGGGGTGCTGCTGCTGAATCTCGGTACGCCGGACGCGCCAGAGGCGCCGGCGCTGCGCCGTTACCTCGCGCAGTTCCTCTCCGATCCGCGCGTGATCGAAATCCCGAAGTGGAAGTGGTGGCCGATCCTGCACGGCATCGTGCTGCGTACCCGCCCGGCGAAATCCGCCGAGGCCTATCGCTCGGTCTGGGATCATCACGGCGAGGGCTCGCCATTGCTGACGATCGCGCGCCAGCAGCAGAAGGGCCTGCAGACACGACTGTCCGAGCAGATGGCCGGTCCGGTAACCGTGGCGCTCGGCATGCGTTACGGCAACCCCTCGGTGCCCTCGGCCCTGCACGAGCTGCGCGAGGCCGGTGCGCGCCGGATCGTGGTCCTGCCGCTGTATCCGCAGTACGCCGGGGCGACCACCGCCTCGACGCTGGACGCGGTGTTCGACGAGTTCATGCATTGGCGCTGGGTACCGGAGCTGCGCACCATCAACCAGTATCACCGTGACCCCGGTTATCTCGATGCCCTGGCAGCGAGCATCCAGGAGCACTTCGACGAGCACGGCAAGCCCGACAAGCTGATCATGAGCTACCACGGCGAGCCCAAGCGCTACCTGCTCAACGGCGACCCGTACCACTGTCACTGCTACGTCACCTCGCGGCTGGTCGCCGAGCGGCTCGGCCTGTCCGAAGACGACTACATGGTCACCTTCCAGTCGCGTTTCGGCCCCGAGGAATGGCTCAAGCCCTACACCGACGAGACCTTGAAGGCCCTGCCCGGCCAGGGCGTCAAGCACATTGCCGTGATCTGCCCGGGTTTTTCCGCCGACTGCCTGGAGACCATCGAGGAGATCGGCGACGAGAACCGCGAGTACTTCGAGGAGGCCGGCGGCGAGACCTACCACTACATTCCGGCGCTCAACGACCGGGGCGATCACCTCGACGCCCTGGCCCGCCTGGTCCGTCAGCACACCCAGGGCTGGGTCGAGCACAGCGAGTTCGATGCCGTCGAGGACCAGCGCGAGCGCGACCGTGTTCACGCCAACGCCCTGAAGATCGGCGCCAAGCAGTGACATGGCGGCAGTGAAGGGAGACGGCCCGCTCGCCGGCATCGGCGTGCTGGTGATCGGTGACGAGATTCTCTCCGGCCGTCGCCAGGACCGCCATCTCGCGGCGGTCACCGAGCGCCTGGCGGCCCGTGGGCTGGTGGTCGACTGGGCGCAGTTTCTGCCCGACCGCGAGGTCACCATCGTCGACCTGCTGCGTCGCAGCCGGGGCGACGGCGCGACCGTGTTCTGCTTTGGCGGGATCGGCGCGACGCCGGATGATCTCACCCGGGGCTGTGCAGCGAACGCCTTCGAGCGTCCGCTGGCGCGCCACCCCGAGGCCGCCGCGCTGATCGAGTCGCAGTTCGGCGAGAGCGCCTACCCCAAGCGCATTCTGATGGCCGATCTGCCGGAGGGCGCGGACTTGGTGCCCAACCCGGTCAACCGCGTGCCGGGTTTTGCCGTCGATCGGCATTTCTTTTTGCCCGGCTTTCCCGAGATGGCGCACGCCATGCTCGATCAGATCCTCGCCGGCCCGCTGGTCGGGCTGGGGGACGCGGGCTACGTGGAACATTCCCTGTGGCTGGTGGACACCCCGGAGAGCGAGCTGGTCGATCTGATGGAGGCATTCTGCGCGGTCCACCCGACATTGCGGCTGTTTAGTCTGCCGGTGCTCTCGACCGAACGGCGGCTGCTGGAGCTGGGTTTCAAGGGCGAGCGTGCGGAGGTCGATCGGGCCATGACCGCGCTGGCCGCCGCCCTGGAGGAGCGCGAGATCATGATGTATGCGCAGCGCCCGGAATGAGCTAGATCAGGCCCTTCTGGGGATTGAACTTCATGCGGCCAGCCCTATCTCACCGGTCTGGCCCCTTCTCGTTTGGTCCCTTTGCTTTGGCCCGGGGGCTTGGCTGTTATTTTTCGCATGATTCCGAATCGGAATAGGAGTTGGTCGATGAAGACATTCGTGACAACCCGCCGAGCCGCGGTACTTCTGGCGGTCGCTTTGACCGCGACGATGTTGCTGCTGGGGTCGCCTGCCCAGGCGCAGTACCCCGATTTCGTCAAGCTCGCAAAGGACAATGCCCCCGCGGTAGTCAATATCAACACCGTCACCAAGGGGCAGACGTCCGCCCGTTCGGGGCAGCCGCCGCAGATGCCGAACCTACCGCCCGGCCCGCTGGGCGACATGTTCCGCGATTTCTTCGAGCAGATGCCGCAACAGCCGATGCCGCGCTCGCGCCCGACCCAATCGTTGGGGTCAGGCTTTATCCTCAGCGAGGATGGCTACGTCATCACCAACGCCCACGTGGTCGGTGGCGCGGACGAGATCAGCGTGCGTCTCAACGACCAGCGCGAGTTCTCCGCCGAGCTGATCGGCGAGGATCGCCGTACCGACATTGCCCTGCTGAAGATCGATGCCGAGGATCTGCCCACCGTGACCATCGGCGATTCCGACGATGTGGACGTGGGCGAATGGGTACTGGCCATCGGTGCGCCGTTCGGGCTGGATCATTCGGCCACCCACGGCATCGTCTCGGCCATCGGCCGCGACCTGCCCAACGAGACCTACGTGCCCTTCATCCAGACGGACGCACCGGTCAACCCAGGTAATTCCGGCGGGCCGCTGATCAATGCCGATGGTGAGGTAGTCGGCGTCAACTCGCAGATCTACACCAACTCGGGCGGCTACATGGGCATCTCGTTCGCCATCCCCGTGAACGTGGCCATGAACGTCGCCGATCAGCTCAAGGACACCGGCGAGGTGCGCCGGGGTTATCTCGGCGTGATCATCCAGCCGGTCACTGACGAATTGGCCCGCTCGTTCGGTCTGGACGACACGCATGGAGCCCTGATCGCCCAGGTCCAGCCGGACACCCCGGCGGCCGAGGCGGGCCTGGAGTCCGGCGACATCATCACCGAGTTCAACGGCAAGCCGGTCCGGCGTTCCGGTCAGTTGCCGCGCCTGGTGGGCGCCGCCCCCGTGGGTGAGCCAGCCGAGGTGACGGTGATCCGCGATGGCGAGGAAATGCAGTTCGAGGTCGTGCTCACCGAGCTGGATGACGTTGCAGCCGCCGGGGGCAGCGCCCTGTCGTCGTACGGGCTGTCCGTCACGCCGCTGGAGAAGGGCGATCGCGGCAGCCTCGGGGTGCGTTACGGCATCGAGATCGAATCAGTCGGCGGCGACTCGCCGTTCGCCGGGGCGCTCGAGCCGGGCGACGTGTTGCTGGAGGTCAATCGTCGCCCGATGCGCAGCGAGCAGGATCTTGTCGAGGCGCTGTCCTCGGCCCCGGAGAGCCGTCCGGTTGCCATTCGCCTGCTGCGCCATGGCCAGCCGTTGTTCCTGGCGGTCGATCTGGACTGAGAGGACGATTGCGGCGGGAGGAACTTTCAACCGGCCAATCGTTCCCATTCAATGGCTCCTCAAGGATGAACCGCTGCCCCGGCCCGATGGCCGGGGTTTTTTTTGTCTGGCGTCCTGGGCCTGATTCGCCGATGCGCACCAGCGCTACGGGGCAGGTTGTTGTCGTGACCGTTTCGTCGCGGTTACTCTCCGAGTGATTCGACCGGATTCGAGCCGACCTTCCCTTGTTAGAATCCACCCATTTGGACGAACAGATGCGGGTAATCAGTTTCAACGCCAATGGTATTCGTGCCGCGGCGCGCAAGGGGTTCTTCGACTGGCTGGCCACGGCGGATGCGGACCTTGTTTGCATCCAGGAGACCAAGGCCCAGGCCTGGCAGCTGGAGAAGGACCCGACCTTCTGGCCCGAGGGCTACCGCTGCCGCTACGTCGACGCCGAGCGCAAGGGATACAGCGGGGTGGCCATCTACAGCCGGATCGAGCCGGAGGCCGAGACCGCCGAGATGGGGCTGGCGGAGTTTGATGCCGAGGGCCGCTACTGCGCCTTCGATCTGGGCGATCTCACCGTCGCCTCGCTCTACCTGCCGTCGGGGTCGGCCGGCGACCACCGACAGGCCTCCAAGGATCGCTTCCTCGAGGCATTCCTGCCCATGCTGCAACGGTACCGCGAGCAGGAGCGTTCGCTGATCCTCTGCGGTGACTGGAATATCGCCCACCGCGAGATCGACCTGAAGAACTGGCGCGCCAATCGCAACAAGTCCGGCTTTTTGCCCTACGAGCGGGCCTGGCTCGACCGGGTGTTCGACGATCTGGGTTTCGTCGATGCCCACCGGACCCTCAAGCCCGATGTCGCCGAGTACACCTGGTGGTCGAATCGGGCGAATGCCTGGAACAACAACGTCGGCTGGCGCATCGACTACCAGATCGTCACCCCCGACCTGCGTGACCAGCTGGTCGACGTGCAGGTCTATCGTGACGAGAAGTTCTCCGATCACGCGCCCCTGATCATCGACTATCGCTAAACCCGGCCGATTCCCTCGGGAACCCTGCGGGGTTGCGAGCATCTGACTTATACTTTTCAAAGACTCGTTAACACGCGCGGAGGTTCCACATGAAACATTGGATGACCATGGTGCTGGCGGTTGCCGGCCTGGCCTTTCTTTCCGGCTGTGCCAGCAGCCTTTCGAGTGAGGCCTATTCGCGCGATTCGGCCCGCCAGATGCAGACCGTTTACTACGGCACAGTCCAGAGCATCCGCACGGTGCAGATCGAAGGCACCAAGACCCCAATAGGCGCCGGCGCGGGCGCAATCACCGGCGGCATCCTCGGCAACCAGGTCGGTGGCGGTACAGGTCGCGCGTTGGCGACCGTCGGTGGTGCGCTGCTGGGCGGCGTGGCCGGCTCGGCTGCCGAGGAAGGCATCACCCGGCAGACGGGTTACGAGATCAGCGTCCGACTCGACAATGGCCGGACGGTCAGCATCGTTCAGGCCGCCGATGTATCCTTCCAGCCCGGCGAGCGCGTGCGGGTGATCGAGGCGCGTGACGGGACCACCCGCGTGACACGCTGAGCCAGAGGTTCCCCTAGAGGAACGGATAACCAGACGGAGAAACGATGACGGCAACGCCGCGTGGACAGCTATTCGTGATTTCGGCGCCCTCCGGGGCGGGCAAGACCAGCCTGATCAAGGCGCTGCGTGAACGTCGGCCGGAGCTGGCGTTGTCGGTGTCGCACACCACCCGCCCGCGGCGTGACGGTGAGGTCAACGGCGAGCACTACCACTTTGTCGACATCTCGCAGTTCGAGGTGATGCTGGCGCAGGAGGCGTTCGTCGAGCATGCCAAGGTGTTCGAGAACTACTACGGCACCAGCAAGGCGGCGATCAGCGAGGAGCTCGAGCGCGGTCGCGACCTGATCCTCGAAATCGACTGGCAGGGCGCGGCGCAGGTCAAGAAACTGTTCCCCGAGGCGATCTTCATCTTCATCCTGCCGCCGAGCAGCGCCGAGCTGGAAAAGCGCCTGCGCAATCGCGCCTCGGACGACGACGAAGTGATCGCACGTCGGCTGGCGGAGGCCCGCCGCGAGATGCGCGAGTGCCATTGGTACGACTATCTCGTGATCAACGACGCCTTCGAGCAGGCACTCGATCAGTTGGACACGCTGTTCACGGCGGCCACCCTGGAGACCGATCGACAGTACGAACGGAACCCCGAACTGATTGCCGATTTGCTGGGCGAGGCCGACTGACCGTAAACTAGTGCCCAGAAACGTCTTTTCGGTCGAAAAGGCACCCAACCGCGATACGGCCCGGTCGTCCTCAGGATGGCCGGGCCGTCCAACCTGTATACCGAGGCTAAGACACCAATGGCACGCGTAACCGTAGAAGACTGCCTGGAAAAGATCCCCAACCGTTTCGAGCTGGTGCTGACCGCTGCTAAGCGCGCCCGCCAGATCGAGCACGGCGCCGAGCCGCTGGTGCCGATGGGCAAGGAAAAGCCGGTGGTGATCGCCCTGCGTGAGCTGGGCGAGGGCAAGATCGATCGCGCGCGGATCGACGAGATCGAGAAGCAGGTCACCCTGTCTCGCTCCGAGATCACCGAGCAGGAGATCCGCGCCGAGTTGGCTCAGTTTGCCGACGAAAGTGCCGAACCAGTCCGCCCGGCCACGCCGGCGACCAGCGACGAGGCCTGAGCCCGCGGGCCGGGTTGAGGCAGCGATGGAGAGCGGGCAGACAGGGACGCCGGTCGTCGCCGGGACGGCCGAGTCGCATCTGACCGACGTCTTCTTTGCCCCGCTGGCCCAGCACCTCGCCGAGTATCTCGACCAGGCAAACATAGCCCGCATTCGCACGGCATTCGAGTTCGGTGCCCAGGCGCACGCCGGTCAGACACGCAAGAGCGGCGAACCCTACATCAGCCACCCGATCGCGGTGGCGCACATCCTCGCGGACCTGCGCATGGACGAGGCCACCGTGGTCGCGGCCATCCTGCATGACGTCGTCGAGGACACCGACATCGTCCACGACGAAATCGTCGCCCAGTTCGGCGAGGAAGTCGCCCACTTGGTCGATGGCGTCTCCAAGCTCGCCCAGATCCGCTTCAAGTCGAAAGCCGAGGCGCAGGCGGCGAACTTCCGCAAGATGATGATGGCGATGGTCGAGGATGTGCGCGTCATCCTGATCAAGCTCGCCGACCGGCTGCACAACATGCGCACGCTCGGGGTGATGCGCCCGGACAAGCGCCGGCGCATCGCCCGCGAGACGCTCGACATCTACACCCCGATCGCCAACCGCCTCGGTCTCAACGCGATCCGGCACGAACTCGAGGACCTGGGCTTTGCCTCGCTCTATCCGGCGCGCCACCGCGTCTTGAGCGAGGCGGTGCGCCGGGCGCGCGGCAACCGCAAGGAGATCGTCGCCGGCATCCAGGAGCGTTTCGAGCAGCGATTTACCCACGAGGACCTCGCCGCCGACAGCCTGGCCCGCGAGAAACGCCCCTATTCCATCTACCGCAAGATGCAATCCAAGCACCTGTCCTTCAAGGAGGTGTTCGACGTCTTCGCGGTGCGCGTGCTGGTGGACACGGTCGACGACTGCTACCGGGCGCTCGGCATCGTTCACAACCTCTACAAGCCGCTGCCGGGGCGCTTCAAGGATTACATCGCCATCCCGAAGGCCAACGGCTACCAGTCGCTGCACACCATCCTCTTCGGCCCGCACGGCATCCCGCTGGAGGTGCAGATCCGCACCCACGAGATGCACCAGTTCGCCGAGTCCGGCATCGCTGCCCACTGGCTATACAAGACCCAGGGCGACCGCGGTTCGGTCACCCAGACCCGGGCGCGCGAATGGCTGCGTGACCTGTTGGAGATCCAGCAGAAGGCCGGCAACCCGCAGGAATTCCTCGAATCGGTCAAGGTCGACCTGTTCCCCGACGAGGTCTACGTGTTCACGCCGATGGGCGAGATCATCGAACTGCCGCGGCGTGCGACCGCGGTGGATTTCGCCTACGCGATCCACACCGACGTGGGCAACACCTGCGTCGCCTGCAAGATCGACCGGCGTTTCGCGCCGCTGTCGACCCCGCTCGAGTCCGGCCAGACCGTCGAGGTGATCACCGCGCCGGGCGCGGTGCCCAACCCCAGCTGGCTATCGTTCGTGGTCACCGCCCGGGCGCGGGCCAGCATTCGCGCCTACCTCAAGCACTTGCAGGATTCCGAGGCCATTCGCCTCGGCCACCGTTTGCTGTCCAAGGCCATGGTCGCCGAAGGCTGCGACATCGAGGAGCTCGACGAGGCGCGCATCGACAAGATCCTGCGCGAGTACCACCAGGAAAGCTTCAACGACCTGCTGCGTGAGATTGGCCTGGGCAATCGCATCGCCCCGCTGGTGGTGCGTTTGCTCAAGGCCGAGGCCGGCAAGCTCGACCCGAACGAGATCCTGCGCGAGGACGCTGGCAAGCAGGCGCCGGTGATCATCAGTGGTACCGAGGGGCTGGTGGTCAGCTTCGCCGGGTGCTGCCATCCGGTACCCGGCGATGCGGTGGTCGGCTTCCTGTCTACCGGGCGCGGAATCGTCGTCCACCGTCAGGGCTGCCCCAATGCAAGCGATGCCGGCGAGCACCCGGAGCGGTGGCTGGCCGTGGACTGGGAAACGGAGCCCAGCGGCGAATACCAGTCGCAGATCAGCATCCAGGCGAACAACGTGCGCGGGGGGCTGGCGCGCATTGCCGCGGCGGTGTCGGATGCCGGCTCGGACATCGACGACGTGCGCTTCGACGATCGCGACGTGAACCTGACCATCATCGACATCACCGTGCGTGTCACCGACCGGACCCACCTGGCCCGCGTGATGCGTTCGATCAAGCAATTGCGTGACGTGGTGCGCGTCTCGCGTCACTGAGCGCCAGATGCCCAACCGCATTCCAGGAGAGAGAATGAGCCAACGCGAAATCATCCACACCGACGATGCACCGGCCGCCATCGGCCCCTACTCCCAGGCCGTACGTGCCGGCGATACCGTTTATCTGTCCGGGCAGATCGCGCTCGACCCGGCAACCATGACGCTGGTCGAGGGTGGCATCGAGGCGCAGACTCGGCGCGTGTTCGACAACCTCACCGCCGTCTGCCGCGCCGCGGGTGGCGAATTGGCCGACGTGGTCAAGTTGCAGATCTACCTGCCGGACCTATCTCATTTCGAGACCGTCAACGCGATCATGAAGGAATACCTCGCCGAGCCGTTCCCCGCCCGTGCGGCACTCGGTGTGCGAGCCCTGCCCAAGGGTGCCGAGGTTGAGATCGACGGGGTGATGGTCCTGCCGGCCTGATCGGCCCGTTTCCGGCACCCCGGACGAGAAAAGGCCCGGTTGGCGTTTGACGCGCCACCGGGCCTTTTGCATGTCGTCATCCTCGATCGGGCTCGCCGACCGGCGAGGGCCTTGATCAGTCGAAGTTGTAGACCACGTTGACCGAGGTGTAGGTGTCCGTCTTTTCCGTTCCGGCCGGCACGTCGGTGTTGTGCTGGACCGTGTAGGAGAGCTTCATCGCCAGCGTCTCGGTTAACGAGGAGGTCACGCCGGAGATCGACTCGATTTCGGTATTGTTCTCGCCGGCGAGCACCGTGACATCCTGGTTGAACTTGGCGGAATCGGAGAACTGGTACTCGAAGCCGCTGGCGGCCCGCGTAATCACATGGGTCTCCTGCTGGCCGTCATCGGTCTTGGAGACGCGCACACCGGGACCGATCTCCGCATCCCAGAATCCCTTGTCCGAGAGCCACAGCTTGCGGCCATAGCCGGTCGCCGCACTGGCCTGGTAGTCGTATCCGGAGAACTCGTCGTGGTTGCCACGCAGCACGCCGAACAGGTAGTCGCGATCAGTCAGGGCATAATTGCTCTCAAACTCACCCAGCACGCGGTTGGCGGTGTCCTCGCCATCTTCGCTCGCCTGCAGGGCCTCGAGGCGGAAGCCGTGCTTCCAAGACTCGTCCTGGTAACCGACCTTGAACTTGCCGTTGATGGTCGAGGAGTCGGTGTTGCCGGTGGTGACAGAAGCGCCGAACTCCGTCGAACCGCTCCACATGTCGTTGCCCTCGCTGTCCTCGGCGAGGACCGTCGAGGCGAACAGGGGGGACAGGATCACTGGTGCCGCAACGAGCAGCCGGTTGGTCTTCATCGGAAACTCTCCGCAAAAAACGTTGGGGACGGAAGGAGGTGCCCGATACCAATGCCGGTGTGGGGCAACCGTTTGTCCGGGATTCGATTTGTCTGCCGTCCGGTCGTTCACACAAAAATGCCCCGGTTAGGGGGGCATGTCGGACGGGCCGGGAGACTGGGGCGGGGCGCGCCCCGGCTGTAAACAAACCCCAGGGAGAAACTCGGGTTTCGCGGCAGACGCGGCGTCAGTGACCGCCGCCCTGGCAGGCTGGCGAGGCCGGGGCGTCCTGGCGTTGCGCCCATTCGGCGGGGCTGTAGGTATGCAGGGCCAGCGCATGCAGGCCCTGCTCGAAGGCCGGTTTGAGCGGGTCCTGCGCCAGCCGATGGCGTTTGATGAGCATCTGCCCTTCGAAGCGTTCGCTGACCACCACCACGCGAAAGTGGCTCTCGACGCGGTCGCCGGCGTGCTGCGTCGACTCGTCGGTGATCTCGAGATAGCTCGGTTCGAGCGCGTCCCGCAGGGTCTGCTCGATCCATTGTGCGCGTGTCGTCATGGGGTCGGGCCTCTTGGCGCAAAGGGGAGTTTCAGGGAAGGGCGGCGCGCATCCGGTGCCACTCTGGCCGGGCGAGTCGCTCGTGATCAAGGCGAGCAAGACGGTATCGGATACGGTCAGGCCTGCGCCTACAGTAGCCGCACGCCCAGCAATGGGCGGATGGCATCGGCTGGTGTCGGGCGACCGATCAGGTAGCCCTGGAAGGAGTGGCAACCAAGCGCGTCCAGCAGATCGCGCTGCTCGGTGGTCTCCACCCCTTCGGCGATGATCTCGAGCGACAGGGCGTTGCCCATGGCGATGATCGCCCGGACGATCTCCAGATCGTTGCGGTCGCCGAGGATGTCGCGCACGAAACCCTGGTCGATCTTCAGGCGGTCGAACGAGAATCGCTTGAGGTAGCTCAGCGACGAATAGCCGGTGCCAAAGTCGTCCAGCGCGAGCTTCACGCCCAGTTCGCGCACGGCATCCAGCATCGTCGCCGCCTGTTCAGGGTCATGGACCAGCGCGGTCTCGGTGAGTTCCAGTTCGAGTCGCTCCGGGGGCAGGCCGGATATCTCCAGGGCGCGGGCGACGCGGTCGGCAAAGCAGCGGGCGTGCAGCTGAACGCTGGAGACATTCACCGAGACGGTGATCGCCTCGCCGGTCTCGCGGCCCCACTCGGCCGCCTGGCAGGCCGCTTCTGTCATGACCCAGCCACCGACCTCGACGATCAGTCCCGATTGCTCCAGGAAGGGGATGAAGTCCTGCGGGCCACACTGCAATTGCGGATCGGGGGCGTCCCAGCGCAGCAGGGCCTCCACGCCGGTCACGGCCAGGCCGAGGGCATCCTGCTGGATCTGGTAGACGAGGTGGAAGCGGTCGTTCTCCAGGCTGTCGCGCAGGGCCCCCAGCATCTCGGAACGCCAGATCTGCCGCTCCGAGAGCTGCGGGCTGAATACCGCCACGGGCTCGCGTTCGTTCTTCTTCGCCTCGAACATGGCCGCATCCGCCTGGGTAAGCAGCTGGGCGATGTGGCGGCTGTGGGACGGCCAGTAGGCAATGCCGGTACTGGCGGTCAGGATGAGGTTGGTGGTCTCGAGTTCGAAGGAGTGACGCACCAGTTCGCGCAGCGCCGCGCCCAGCACCTCGGGGCCATCGCTGGGTTCGACGTCGCCGGCGAGGATGGCGAACTCGTCGCCGGCGAGCCGTGCGACCAGCCAGTCCTGCTGGGCACCCAGGTCGCGCAGCCGGTCGGCCATCTGGCGAATCACCCGGTCGCCCTCTTCGTGCCCGTGGCAGTCGTTGATGCTGCGGAAACGGTCGAGGTCCAGCACGGCGACTGCCGCGTGTCGGTTCTCGCGGCCCAGTTCGTCGAGACGGCGCTGGGCTTCGATCTGGAAGAAGCGACGGTTGTAGAGGTGGGTCAGCTCGTCGTGTATGGCCAGGTCTTCGTATTCGGCCTGGGCGCGCAGCTGGGCGGTGATGTTGCGCGCGATCACGATCATGGCATGCCGCTGGCCGTTGGCGTCGAATACCGGCTGCTTGATCGTGTCGAAGACCTGTTCCTCGCCTTCCGGCGATTTGATCACTTCGCTCTCGCGATGGAGTTCATGGGCCTTCCAGGCGCGCTCGTCGGATTGTCGGCAGAAGTAGAAGGCATCCCGGAAGGTCGGTTCGGTCAGATCGGCCAGCGAGTCGTCGCTCTGCCCCCACCAGGGCAGGCCCTCGAGGCGGAACAGGTCGAGCGCCGCCTGGTTGGCCAGCAGCCAGCGCCCTTGGCCGTCCTTGATCTGGATCACGTCTGGACTGGCGTCGATCAGCAGGCGGACCAGGCGCTCGGTCTCGGCCAGTGCCGATTCGGCGCGCTTCTCGCCGGTGACGTCCTGCAGCAGGTGCAGTTCACGTGGGGTGGCGGCCGGATCGGGGTGCGAGCCGAGGTGAAGGTGGCGATAGACGCGGCACTCGGCGTCCTCGCCGGTCGGATGGCCGACCAGTCGCGGCGAGGTGTCACCCTCGCGGTCGTCGAACATGCTCTCGAGCTTGCTGCTCGCCGGCATCGCGCGCGCTGCCCGGTTGATCAGATGCAGTCGGCCGTCGGCATCACGCCCGACCAGCGGGTCCGGCAATGCTTCGAGCCAATGCGAGATATCGTGTTGGCGATCCATCATCCCCGATCCTTCATCCCCTTGGGCGTTCCGGCGCGTGTTCCTGAGGGCGTTCTTGTCCATCTCGCCGGTTTGCGCGATCGGCCAGGTAGATCCGGTTGCCGGTCCGCTCCAGATCGACGGGTTCGAGCCGTTGCCCCTCGCAGGGGCCGGCGATGCACAGGCCATCGTCGAGACGGAAATAGGCCTGGTGCACGTTGCATCGCAGCTGGCGCTCCCCCTCGCGGGTCTCGAGGAAATCGTGCCGTTCCCGCGACAGCGGCGAGCCGTTGTGCGGACAGACATTGCGCCAGGCACAGACCCGGTCACCCTCGCGGACCACGATCAATGGCGCCGGTCCGCCGGACGACTCGCGCCCCTGCGGCCAGATGCCCAGGGCATCGACCGGCTCGAGGTCATCAAGCCGGCAGAGCAGGTCCGGATCGGCAGCCGGGTCGTCCGGTCCCAGCCCGGCCAGCCCGGCCTGGGCCAACTTGCGTTCGGCGAGTCGCACGGCAAATTCCAGTGACTCCAACGACCCCATCCCGCGCACGCGGGCGTGGATGAATCCGGCGATCAGTGTGTCGCCGGCGGCGATGCTGTCAATGATCGTATCGACCGGTTGGGCCGGAACATGAGCGGGCTCGGCCTCATCTGGGCGTGACAGCCAGGCCCCGCCGCTGCCCCAGCCGAGTACCAGGATCGCCTGCGGCGCCCAGCCACGGGCCTCGCACAGGAAGGTTGCCGGCTGATCGAAGCCGCGGCCCCGGGCGAAGGCGGCGGAGAAAAAGATGATGTCCGGGAACGACCAGAGCTGGTCGAGTGCCGGGCGATCCTTCTCCACTTCCAGCGAGATGGGTTGGTCGGTGACCCGCGAGCGGCACAGGGCCAGCATGGCGGCGGTCTCGTCGCAGGCGCGCGCCTCGAAATGCAGCCAGTCGTATTGGCTTGGGTCGAGGGCCATGAACGCGCCCAGGTCGAATTCCGGCAGGTCGCGGTAGTGGACGATCGTGCGGCTGCCGGTGGCGCGGTTGACGGTGATGTAGGACGTCGGCGCGTGGCCATCCACGCGACGCGCGTGGCGGGTATCCACACCGTAGCGATCCATCAGATCACTAATGCGCCGCCCGTCGGCGTCCTCGGCCAGCACGCCGGCAAACTCGACCGGGTGGCCGAACTGACGCAGCACCCGCAGGCTGTTGGCGACATTGCCGCCCAGCTCCACCCGTTGGGATAGCGCGCGCTGCTCGCTGTCCTCCGCCGGGTAGTGGTCGAGCTCGTTGATGATGTCCAGCGTGGCAATCCCCACGCCCAGCACGTTCGCCATGAATCGAGAGTTTCCCTTGGTGACGATTCCCGGGTGAGTCTACGTGTCCCGGCCGCGCTTGGGGAGGGTTACGACCTCGACCCACCACTCGTCCGCGGTGGCGGTCAGGCGCAGAAAGCCGATGCCGCCGAAGGCCCGCTGGCGTCCGGCGGCGCCCGGGTTGAGGACCCAGGGGGTGTCGTCGGTGTCGATCACCCGGTGATGGGTGTGGCCGTACACGATCGCGCGCGCCTCGGGATGGCGGCGCCGCAGTCGCTCGTGACGGCTGCGGGCGGGGTTGACTTGATGCCCGTGCTCGATGACCAGCAGCCCGCCCGGCAGGGTCAGGTACGCCTGTTCGGGCAGGGTCTCGAGCAGCGCCTCGGTTCCCTCCGGCCACTGGTCGGGGGTGTCGTTGTTGCCGCGCACGACCACCACGTGGCCGGTGGTCGGCGTGAGGTGGCGCAGTTCGTCGGGATCAAGCAGGTCGCCGGCATGGACGATCACGTCCACCTCGGCCAGCCGCGGCAACAAGGCACGCTCGAGCGTGCCGTGCGTGTCGCTGATCAGGCCGACTGTGACCCGGTCGTGGTCACCGAGATCCATCTCGGTCTTGTGAACAGCCACAGGCTCACTCCCCAGATCCTTGGCCTGGCACCTTGCGGGCCTGCCGGCGCCGCCAGTAGGCGTGAATGGTGACGGCGGCGAGCACCGCGAGCGAGGCGATGCCCAGCCAGTTCGCTTCCATTGCATGGCCGCCGGCCGCCCCGCTCGGCAGGCTCCAGTCGAACGCGCGCCACAGCAGGTCGAGGCCGATCCCGGCGACCAGCGCGCAGGCGATCACGGTCACGAGGTACACCCCGATCAGGCGGCTGCCGAAATGCTTCCTCAAAATGCCGAGCGTGCCGATGTTGGTCGCCGGGCCGGCGAGCAGGAACACCAGCGCCGCACCCGGCGACATGCCTGCCACCAGCAATCCGGCGGCGATCGGCGTGGAGGCGGTTGCGCAGACGTACATCGGGATGCCGATCACCGCCATCAGCAGGTAGCTGCCCACCAGCCCCCAGGCGTTGTCGAAAAAGCCGTCCGGGATCAGCACCACCGCGGTGGCCGCGATGGCCAGGCCCAGGAGCATCCACGGCACGATGTCGATCAGCACCTGGCCGAAGGCATAGGCAAAACCGCCGGAGAGGCGCTCGCGGGCACCGGGACCCGCGGGTGCCTCGTCCCCGCAACAGGAGGCAGCGGTGTCGTTTTCCGGGCCGCAGCAGCTTGCCGTCGAGGTGTTCGCCGGCGTGCTGTCACAGCAGCCGCTGTCCTTCTCCTCGCCACAGCAAGCGTCGGCGGCGGACGATGCGCCTGCCGTGGCCGGGGCGGCCGGCATTGGCCCGGCCAGTCGTCCGCTGATGACGCCGGTGACGATCGCGCCGATGATCGCCGCGATCGGGCGGGCAATGGCATAGACCGGGCCCAGCAGGCCGTAGCTGACGCTGATCGAGTCCGGCCCGGTCTCCGGCGTGGCGACGAGGAAGGCCATCGATGGCCCGCGCCCGGCGCCGGCGTCCTTGAGGCCCAGCACCGCCGGCACCACCCCGCAGGAACACAGCGGCAGCGGCGCGCCGATGAACGCGGCGCGCACGATCGCGCCGGTCGATTCACCCGAGAGGTACTTCGCGATCGCCAATTGGTCGGAGAACGCCTTGATCAGCGCGGCGATCACCAACCCCAGCAGCAGCCAGGGGGCGGCCTCTAGCGTCAGGAACCACAGCTCGTTGAACCATTGCGTCATCGCGGAACTCCTCGTGGGCCTTGCGGGGTGATGTCATTCCCCGGCAGGTGACCCCCAAGTGTCGCACAAATGCGACAGGACTCAGTCGCTTAGGCCTGGTCGTTCCGGTTCTTCGCCCGGGCTAGTCGTCGAGCGCGTCGCGTACGGAGCGCCAGGCGCGGCGGCTGATCATCAATGGCTCGTCGAGGTGATGAACGTGGCAGTGGTGCTGGCCGTCGTGGTGACTGACCGAATGGATCTGCGCGGGGTTGACCAGGCTGTTGCGGTGCAGGCGCAGCAACTGGCCGTCGAAGCGTTCCTCGAGTTCGTTGAGGCTTGGTTCGATCCAGGCCTCGCGGCGCCGGCCATCGGCCGGGTCGAGCAGGTAGAGGTGGGTGGCCTTGTCCTCGGCCATCGCCGCGATCACGTGCTCGGGTCCCAGGCGCAGTTCCTCGCGGCCGAGGCGCACGGTCAGCGTCGGCCGGCGGGTCTGCTGGCAGCGATTGGGTCGGCCGGCGCGCTCGACGGCCGCGCTCAGGGCCGCCGGCTCGATCGGCTTGAGCAGATAGCCGGCCGGGGCGGTCTCGCTGGCGGGCAGGGCGTGGCCGGCATGGGCGGTGGTGAAGACGATCGCCGGCGGCAGGTCGGCCTTACACAACCGATGGGCCAGCTGGATGCCGTTCTCGCCGGGCATCTCGATATCCAGAAACACCAGGTCCGGCACCTGGCGCATGGCCGCGCACGCCTCCTCGGCGTTGCCGGCCTCGGCCACCACCTCGATGCCCCCCAGCCGGCCGAGCAGTCGGCGCAGCCGGGCGCGGGCCAGCGGCTCGTCGTCGACGATCAGGGCGCGCATCATGTCGCCGGCCCCTTGCCCGCCCGCGGGATCACCAGCTTGACCCGGAAGCGCCCGTCGACCGGCCCGGCGCGCAACGAGGCCGCCTCGCCAAACATCAGCGCGAGTCGGTCGCGGATGTTCGCCAGCGCCATGCCGTTGCCCTCGCTACGATCGCGGCCATGGCGATCGGGGCCGGTGACGCGATCGTTCTCGATCACGAGACTGATCGACTGGCTCCCTGCCTGGCACTCGACCCGAATCGGGCCGGGCTCGGCCTGGCGTTCGACACTGTGGCGCACGGCATTCTCCACCAGCGGCTGGAGGGTGAGCACCGGCAGCTGGGCATCGGGTAGCGGATCGGGCAGTTGCCAATCGACGTGCAGGCGCTCGCCCAGCCGCCAGCGCTCGATCTCGAGGTAGCGCTGCGCCAGCTCGATTTCCTCGGCCAGCGTGCTGGAGGACTCTGCCGCCAGCGCGGCGCGGAAGACGCGCGAGAGATCCAGCACCGCCTGCTCGGCCGCTTCCGGGCGGTCATGGACCAGCTCGGCCACCGTGTTGAGGCTGTTGAACAGGAAGTGCGGTCGGATGCGCGCGTGCAGCGCCGACAGGCGCGCCTCGGCGGCGGCGTTGATCTGGCGGGCATTGCCCAGGTGCAGCGAGAACATCCAGATGCCGATCAATCCCACCAGCAGGGCGATGGCGAGGTTGTGCAGCAGGAACTCGCCGGCGGTCTCGTGCGGACGCCAGCCGATCGATTGCAGCGCCCCGAAGGCGACCGCGCTGGTCACCGCGGTGACGGTCAGCAACAGCACCACGATGATGCCCAGCAGAGCCGGCAATGGCAGGCGGTCGAGCCAGCGCCTTGTGGCACAGAGCAACGCCACGGTCACCAGTGCGATCCAGGTCACCAGCCACAACGTCGTGCCAAAGCGCGTCCAGCGTTCCGGCCCCACGTCCGGCACCAGGGTCAGCAGCAGCGAGAGCGCCGCGCCCATCGCCAGCGTGATCAGGATCACCCGCGCGGTGCAGAAGGCCGGCAGGGCGGCGGGCAGCAGCGCGCGGTCGCGGGCGGCTTCCGTGGCGGATGCGTTGGTGGGCTGGGATGGCAAGCGGGCGACTCCTTTCGCGTCGATGCGCGGATGACGTCTATCTTGCCTCAAGGGCACACCGGAATCGATGCGCCCATCCGGCGGTGCGCGGTGGCTGCGATATACTCGCGCCACTTTCAAATTCCGACGGCGGCCGGCACGGCCGACCCGATGCGAATCCGATTTCCCGAGGACCACCATGACCGATCGCCACGACAAGCCAGCCGCCAAGCTCTGGGGCGGCCGTTTCTCCGAGCCCACCGACGCCTTCGTCGAGGCATTCACCGCCTCGATCGGCTTCGACCAGCGCCTCTACGACGAGGACATCACCGGCTCGATCGCCCATGCCCGCATGCTCGCGCGCGTCGGCGTGATCACCGAGGACGAGGCCAAGAAGATCGTCCGTGGCCTCGAGGACATCCGCGGCGACATCGAGCGCGGCGATCTCGCCTGGTCGGTGGAGCTCGAGGACGTGCACATGAACATCGAGGCGCGCCTGATCGACCGCATCGGTGACGTTGGCAAGAAGCTGCACACCGGCCGTTCGCGCAACGACCAGGTCGCCACCGACATCCGCCTGTTCATGCGCCGGGCGGTCGACGCGATCATCAGCGAGGCCAACCGCCTGCGCCTTGGGCTGATCGACCTGGCCGAGGCCGAGGCCGACACGGTCATGCCCGGCTTCACCCACCTACAGGTCGCCCAGCCGGTCAGCTTCGGTCATCACATGCTCGCCTGGCACGACATGCTCGAGCGCGACGTCGAGCGCCTGATCGACACGAGAAAGCGCATCAACATCATGCCGCTGGGCTCGGCGGCGCTCGCCGGCACCTCCTACCCGCTCGATCGCGACTGGGTGGCCACCCAGCTGGGCTTCGACGGCATCAGCGAAAACTCGCTGGACGCGGTCTCCGATCGCGACTTCCAGATCGAATTCCTGTCGGCGGCCTCCATCCTGATGATGCACCTGTCGCGCATGAGCGAGGAGCTGGTGCTCTGGACCTCGGCGCAGTTCAATTTCATCGAACTGCCCGACCGCTTCTGCACCGGCAGCTCGATCATGCCGCAGAAGAAGAACCCCGACGTACCCGAGCTGGTGCGCGGCAAGACCGGCCGCGTCTACGGCAGCCTGTTCTCCCTGCTCACCCTGATGAAGAGCCAGCCGCTGGCCTACAACAAGGACAACCAGGAAGACAAGGAGCCGGTCTTCGACGCGGTCGACACCCTGATGGGCTCACTGCGCGCCTTCGCCGACATGATCCCGGCGATCCAGCCCAACCGCGAGCGCCTGCGCGAGGCCGCCCGCCAGGGCTTCTCCACCGCCACCGACCTGGCCGACTACCTGGTGCGCCGGGGTGTGGCCTTCCGCGATGCCCACGAGATCGTCGGCAAGGCTGTGCGCCACGCCACCGAGCAGGGCTGCGATCTCGCCGACCTGCCGCTGGTCGAACTGCAGGCCATCTCCGGTCACATCGAGAAGGACGTCTTCGACGTGCTCACCGTCGACGGCTCCATGGCCGCCCGCGACCTGCCGGGCGGTACCGCTCCCAGGCGCGTGCGAGCAAGGGCCATTGCGGCGCGGGCGGCGTTGGATGCGTTCAAGATTGTCTGATCGTCTGGGGCGCTACCGGCGCTGAAAATCAGCGCCTTTCCTTCCAGTAGCCCGGTTGGCGGTGGAGGTGCATGATCGCCAACACCAGCAGTTCGTCGGCGTCATGGGTGTAAATGACGCCGTAAGGGAATCGTCTTGCCAATGTCCGTCTGACGGTCTCGTCCAGGTGCGGCCATGCCTGCGGGTGCTCGACGGCCCGTCGGAGCGCCGAGTGTATTTCCAGCGCGAAATCCTGGCCGAGTCCCGGTTCGAGCGATTCGTAATGCACTGCCGCCGCTTCCAGTTCTTCCGCCGCGGCCGGGTGAAACGCGACCCTCATCCCCGCAGGCGGGCCCAGAGGTTGCGGAACACGTCATCGCCGGTGATCGGGGTGGCAGAGCCGGACCGGATTTCCGCCAGCCGCTTCCGGGCCTCTTCCGCCCACTGATCATCCAATTCGGTCTTTGGCTGGTTCAGGCTTTTGAGCAGGGAATCAACCAGCAACGCGCGCTCCTCCACCGGGAGGGACGTCGCCTCGTCGAGCAGTTGCTTGGTGTCCATCGGTCACCTCCGGTCTTACGCTGAAAATTGAGTATGCCTTACTAGAGCGCTCCGAGCCCGGGCCGTGGCGGCGCTGGATGCGTTTAAGATTGCTTAATCCATTAGGGAATAGTTCAGCCAAGGCGATAGCGTCCATTTTTTTGGTAATGGATGTTTGTGGCTTTGGTGAGCGAGTCTGTCGAAATTAGTAGTTATTCGCCTTCGTAGTCAGCGTTAGGCCAGAGAGGAATCCCCACAGCTTTGTAACGGGCTAACGGATCTTCTCCATCCCAGCTGTCAGGCATTTTCCTGTTGAGGCCTGCGGAGTTAAGAAGCCTGTCCTCTTTCTTCGTTATCCAGACGGTTGTGTTGAATTGGTCAAGTGTCGAGCGAACGGAATCTAGAGTGATCGTCTCAAGAGATAGAAGCCTTCGTTGCAAATAGACGAATGGGACAGCGTGGTCGTAGACCATCTCGCTTTGCCCTGTTGAAAGGCCGGTGGCTGCTTGTGAACGATATTTAGCAGCCGCCAACTTGGAACCAAACCTCCGCTCCCAGAGGAAATGGACTGGTTCACGCAGCGCCTTTGAATATGCGGAGGGTGGCATTCCCAGAGTGCTAACGCGCTGGCAGTAGCGGACTGCCTCCGCGATTAGCTCTAGGCGAGCGACCTCGCTCATCTTTGGTCTGGACAAGCTTTCCTCTCTTTTTTAAGCGTTCCGTGATGTCAGTTGTTCCTAACTACTTAGGGCGAGGATCTTGCCAGGGTGTCACCTAGCCAAGCTGAGATGTCGTCCAACTCGTTAGGAAGGATCCCGTGCTCGACCGGATAGTGCCTCTCGGTGATATTGCTCAATCCACAGTCGGTGAGGAACGCATTCAGCTTGCCGGCGGCATGCACGGGCACCAACGGGTCGTGCGTGCCGTGGCCGATGAATACCGCCGGGTTGCGGCCGTCGGTGGGTTTGGCGATCTGTTCGGGAGCGGCCAGCCAGGTAGAAAGCATGATCGCGGCCAGCGGCGGGCGCGGTAGGGTCAGGGCCAGCCGGGCGGCGAGCACGCCGCCCTGCGAGAAGCCGCCGAGGATGTAGGGATCCTCACCGACCTGGTCGGCGATCTCCTGCCGCAGGTCGGCGGTGATGCCGGCGAGGCTGTCGCGGTCGACGTCGATCGAACCGTTGTCGGCGATCAGGTCGAACCAGCTGGGCATGGGCATGCCGCCGTTGAGCGAGACCGGCGAGACCGGCGCATCGGGGCGATGCACGGCCCAGTGGTGGTCCGTCAGTGGCACGCGTTCGGTGATCAGGTCGCTGATCGGGGCGAGGTCGTCGCCGTCGGCGCCAAGGCCGTGAAACAGGATCAGGTGCAGCGGTCGGCTCATCGTCCGTGGTTCCTTTCTGGAAACGTGGGGTTTGACTGCCCTATAGTCTCGCACGGTAACCACTGACCTTCAGCGACCTTCGGGAGCACCCATGGCGGGCGAATTCGATCACCGTGCCGACCGGCGCGACTACCTCCACGGCGTACTGCATCGCCGCGACCTGGCCATCGATCCGGTCGACCAGCTGGCCCAATGGCTGGTCGCCGCGCGCGAGGCGGACAACTTCGACCCCACCGCGATGTGCGTCTCCACCGTCGACGCGGACGGCTGGCCGTCGGCGCGCTACGTGCTGCTCAAGCACTTCGATGCACGCGGCCTGTGCTTCTACACCGATACCCGCAGCCGCAAGGGGCAGGAGCTCGACGCCAACCCGCGCGCGGCACTCACGTTCTTCTGGCCGGAGGTCGACCGGCAGGTACGCGTTGCCGGCACGGTCGAGCGATTGAGCGACGAGGACAACGAGGCCTACTTCCGCCAGCGCCCGCGCGGCTCGCGACTCGCGGCGATCACCTCCACCCAGAGCGCGGCGATCGAATCCCGCGAGGCACTGGAGGCGCGTTTCGAGGAGATGGCCGAGCGCTACCCGGAAGGCGAGGTGCCGCGTAATCCTGCCTGGGGCGGCTACCGCGTGGTGCCGCGCGAATGGGAGTTCTGGCAGGGCCGCGCCTCGCGGCTGCACGACCGCTTCGCCTATATGCGCGACGGTGATAACTGGAAGATCGAACGGTTGATGCCATGACGCAGGCGGCCCTCGAACGCGTCCAGATGGAGCCGGCGTGGCGCGAGGCGCTCGCCCCGGTACTGCTCGATACGCCCATGCAGCAGTTGCGTGAGCGACTGGTCGAGCAGGGCAAGAGCGGCACCGTCATCCACCCCAAGCCCGACGAGTGGTTCCGCGCCTTCAACCACACCCCGCTCGACCAGGTGCGGGTGGTGATCCTCGGCCAGGACCCGTACCCCACCCCGGGGCACGCCAACGGCCTGTGCTTCTCGGTGCGCCCGGACGTCCGGCCTATCCCGAAGTCGCTGGGCAATATCTTCAAGGAGCTCGCCGACGATCTGGGGATCCAGAACAGCAACGGCGATCTCACCCACTGGGCTGACCAGGGCGTGCTGCTGCTCAACGCCGTGCTGACCGTCGCCTCCGGGCAGCCGGCCTCGCACCAGGGCATGGGCTGGGAGGCGCTGACCGACCGGGCCATCCGCGTGCTCGCCGAGCAGCCGCGCCCGATCGTGTTCGTCTTCTGGGGCGCGCAGGCGCAGAAGAAGGCCGCGCACGTCCACCGCCCCGAGCATCTGGTGATCAAAAGCCCGCACCCCTCGCCGCTGTCCGCCTACCGCGGCTTTTTCGGCTCCAAGCCCTTCTCGCGGATCAACGCCTTCCTCGAATCCCACAACCTCGCGCCGATCGACTGGCGGACCGGGGTCGAGTCTGGCTCCAAGTCGAACAGCTGATCCCACGCCAAAGGCGCCCCATTGTGGGAGCGACCCGCGGTCGCGAATCGCGCGGGAGGCGCGAGTGCCGGGTTCGGTGGTGTGCAACGTCTGAATCGGGGCGGTCGCTGGGGCGGCCTTCGCGGGCGGGGCCCGCTCCCACAGTGGGGCCGTTTCACCGCACCGCTACAGCAGGCCCCGCTCGGCCATCGAGATACAGGGGCGTCCCACCACTACGTGATCGAGCAGGCGCACGTCGATGAGATTGAGCGCCTCGCGCAGGCGTTCGGTAATGCGCCGGTCGGCGCTGCTCGGTTCGGCGACGCCGGAGGGGTGGTTGTGGGCGAGGATCACCGCCGCGGCGTTGTGGCGCATCACGGCGCGCACCACCTCGCGCGGGTGGACGGCCGATTGGTCGATGGTGCCGAAGAACAGGCGCTCGAAGGCGAGCACCCGGTGTCGGTTGTCCAGATACAGCACCCCGAAGACCTCTTGGGTCTCGCCGTCGAGCTCGGCCTGCAGGAAGCGGAACACCGCCTGCGGGCTGGCGATGTCCGGCCCGACGCGCAGTTCCTCGGCGAAGTGCCGCCGGGCCAGTTCGAGCACCGCCTGCAGTTGGCAGAACTTGGCGTCGCCCAGCCCGCGGGCGCGGCCGAAATCCTGCCGCGAGGCACTGAGCAGTGCGCTGATCGAGCCGAAGTGCGACAACAGGTCGCGGGCCAGATCGACCGCCGAACGGCCGGCCACGCCGGTGCGCAGGAAGATCGCCAGCAGTTCGGCATCGGACAGGCTCGCCGGCCCTCGCGCCAGCAGGCGTTCGCGGGGCCGCTCGGTGGTCGGCCAGTCGGTGATGGGCATGGTGATTCCCTCCTTGGAATCTCATGACAATTGATATCGGTTGGTCTGGTGCTTGCCCTGACCGGCCTAACCGGTGACCTGGTCCAGCCGCTCCCGGATTTCCTCGACCAGTTCGCGGATGCGATGGCCGAGGGTGGCGGTCGAAGCGTTACGGCTGCTCATGGTGCGCTTGCCGGTCATGGGGTCGCTCATGGACGCGCGTTTCCCACCGGTTACTCGCAGCATCACCATGTCGAACCGGCGCCAGAGGGAGAGTTTCAGCACCACGCGGACGGCCAGCTCGTCGCCGTGGGGCACGGTGTGCACCAGGCTCGCCTTGCCGCGCTTCATGTCGATGTCGACGGCTGGCCGCTCACCGTCCGAACCGGTCGGGAGGCCGGCAATGTCACAGAGCCTCGTCCAGGCGTCGGCCAGGGCCGTTTCGATGGTCGATTCCATCGATTCGTGATCCGGGAAATCCGCCTTTCGAAAGCTGCGGACCAGGGTGCCGAGGTCGTCCGGCGCGTTGTCGGTTTCGGGGGAAGCCATGTCTCTCCTGTCGGGCAGTCCCTTATTGTGGCTCGCAACTATAGCGAGATCGTTCGACCGTGAACACTTGCCGCTGGATCGACCATCGGTGCCGAAGGCCATGGCGGCCAGGTTGGGCTTTGATTTTCCGGTGAATGGCTCGAGCGGTGGGTGCCGGGGTCAGTCTGGCGGACGCGCCCCCAGCAGGAGGCCCTGCGCGCGCCACTGTTCCAGCTGCTCGCCGGCAAAGCCCAGCAGTTCGTCGACTGGGCGGCTGAAGGCCTCGGCCAGCTGTGCAACGAGTGCGTGACCGGTTTGGTCCTCGCCCTCGGCCAGTGCCAGGAACAGCTGGGCACTGCCGGGCGTGAGGGCCAGGGCGAACGGTGCGCCGTGCTCGTCCCGGTGCAGCAACAGGTGGTGCATGCCGGCCGGCGGGATCTCGGGCGCCTGGCTGGTTTCGAGGGCGGCGGCGATCCGGTCGACCGGGTAGGCGGTCACCATCAGGCGGGCCAGCGAGGAGATCACCGGCTGGCCGGCGAGCAGGTCGCCGGCCGGTTCCAGGTCGGCCGGGGCGGGCGCGGCGTCCTCGGCCATCAGCTCGAAACGCGCCAGCTCGTAGGCGGCCAGCTCGCGCTGCCAGTCGGACAATTCCGGCCGCTCTTGCAGGAACTCGGCGAACTCGCCCGGCAGGTCGCGCAGGATCGGCGAGTGGGCGGGGTGGTCGCGGAAGAACGGCCGGGTCAGTGCCTGCCAGGCGTCAGCGTCGAGGCTCGCGCGCAGCGCCGGGAAGGCGTTTCCCAGCGTGCCGTCGATATTGTTGAAGAACAGCTTTGCGTACCAGGCCATCCGCTCGGGCTTGCTGCCGGGGGGCGGTGGATTGGCCTCCGGGTCGCGCACGTAGCGGGTGAAGGCTTTCTGCGTCTCGCGGAAATCACCCACCGGGTTCGTCGACAAACCTGCTGCGTCGTCTGATTGCTGCGTCGCGTGCTCGTTCGCTCCTCGCCTATCTGCCCGATATGTCTCGTCGCTCACTGCGCGGCTCCTTGCACTTGGACGTGCTCGCGACGGTTTTCGAGGAACCCGGCCATGTCAGGCAGCCTTGCTGCCGAGCGCCCGCTCGGCGGCGCGGCGGATCTGCGCGACCTCGCCCATCAGCTCGTCGAGCGGCGGGATGTCGAAGTCGCGCTCGAGCAGCGTCGGTACCGGGCCGACGTGGCGGTAGGTGTGCTCGAGCAGGTCCCAGACCGGTGCGCTGACCGGCGCGCCGTGGCTGTCGATGATCAGGTCTTCCTCGACCTGGTGGTGGCCGGCGACGTGCAGGTAACGCACCCGTTCGGCGGGCATGGCGTCGATGAAGGCGTAGGGGTCATAGCCATGGTTGACGCTGTTGACGAACACGTTGTTGACGTCGAGCAGCAGGCCGCAGCCCGAGCGCTCGAGGATCTCGAGGATGAACGTCTGTTCATCCATGGTGGACTCGACCGGCGAGTAGTAGGAGACGTTCTCCAGCACCAGCCGCCGGCCGAGGCGCTGCTGCACGGTCTCGATGCGCGCGACGACGTGATCGATCGCCTCCTCGGTGAAGGGGATCGGCATCAGGTCGTAGATGTGCGCGTTGTCCGAGCAGAACGACAGGTGCTCGCTGTAGAGCGCCGGTTGGTACTCGTCGAGGAATTCGCCCACTGCGTCGACGAACTCGAGATCCAGCGCCGCCGGGCCACCGATCGATAGCGACAGGCCGTGCGTGTAGAGCGGGTAGTCTTCGAGCAGGGCCTTGAAGCGTTCCTTGACCGGCCCGCCGAAGCGCAGCCAGTTCTCGGGGGCGACCTCGAGGAAGTCGACGTCGGGGCGCCGTTCCTCGATCTCGCGCATGAGCGGGCCGCGACGCAGGCCGATGCCGACGGGAACATGTTGCGTGACGCTGGGGCTGGCGGATTGGGGGCTCATGGCAGGCCTCCCGGGGCGCTGGATGACCAACGGCGACAAGCCGCCGGCCGGGGTGTTTTGCGGGCCGACGACAGGTTGCCGACGGCCTTCATCAGGCGGCAACGGCCAGGCGGGCCGGTGCCGTCAGGACGTGGTTCAGGACTTGTCGTCGCCCTTGTCGTCGTCGCCCTTCTCTTCGTCCATGCTGCTGCCGCACTGGCCGGCGCCGCAGGCCATTTCGGCGGTCTGGAAAGTGCCGGCGTGGGTGGACTCGGAGGCGAACGGGTTGCCGTTGCCCGCGGCCATGGCCGAGGAGCCAGCGATGGCGGTAGCCAGGGCGGTCGAGCCGATCAGCAGGTGCTTCTTGGTCTGGCTCTTCTTGGATTGGGCTTTCATCTCGTCAGATCCTCTCGTTGGGGTTCACGCGGATGGACCGCGATGGGGTTCGACAACCGTGATGACGGTCGGTTTCCCGATCATGCCTCAAGCTGGCTCGAGAATACCAGAGCTTTTTTCTGGGATTTGTTAGCCGATTCAGTCGTTTGCTCAGCCACCGGCCGTCAGATCGCGGCGCGGCTGATCGATGCCGTCGGTACAGACATCGAGTGTCGGCTCCTCGATGCAGCGCTCGGCGGCGCGCAGGCGCTGGTCGAGGTACTGCGGGTAGAAATCCGGCACGGTCACGCCCTTGAGCTCGTCGACCACCTGCTTGCCGTCGGGGGCGAAGTAGATCACCTCGGGGACCAGCTGTACGCCCTGCAGGCGGGCGAACTCGACCGGCGTGTAGGAGGTGCCCTGCCACTCGATCTCCGGCAGGTCGGAGTCGATTTCCACCCGGCGGATGATCAGTCGACCCTCGTAGTCCGGGTCGGCGGCCATGGTCTGCAGGAATTCCTCGTCGACCGTCCGGCAATAGGAGCAATAGGTGGCATGGAAGAACATCAGCATGGGGATCTGGTGTTCCTGCATATAGGCCAGATCCGCCTGGACGTTCTCCAGATCGCTCATCAGGGGTACTTCGTCGCGCCCCGTGCTGGCACCCGACTCGTCGGCCTGCCCGGGCGGGGTGGCCATGCCCATGAGCAACAGGCCGGCCAAGGGCGCCAGCGTGGCAACGGCGAGGCGAGTGACGGAGCGGGTTGGGATGATTGCAGGCAAGGTTTCTCTCCCGAATGGGGTGGCTGCCGGGCTCACCCGGAGTCTGGCCAGGGCTGTGTCCCGGGTTGTATTCGGTTTGGACTATGTCCGGGTGGCGGGGTTCCGCAGGGATGGTCCGCACCTCGTGTCCCAATGCGGCATCCGGGTTACCATGTTGGCTATTTCGTGACGGTTCCAGCCGAGGTTCGGGCCGTCCGGTTGCCAGAATGAGGATGACAGATGAGCAAGGCATTTTCCGAGGGCCGCGTGCTGCGGATCGCCACCCGAGCCAGCCTGCTGGCGCTTTGGCAGGCGGAGTTCGTCGCCGCGGAGCTGAAAAAGCGCACTCCGGGCCTCGAGGTCGAGCTGGTCAAGATGACCACCCGGGGTGATCAGCTGCTCGACAGCCCGCTGTCGAAGATCGGCGGCAAGGCGCTGTTCGTCAAGGAGCTGGAGGTCGCCATGCTCGAGGATCGTGCCGACATCGCGGTGCACTCGATGAAGGACGTGCCGATGCAGTTCCCGGATGGTCTGGAGCTGATCGCCATCCTCGAGGGCGACGACCCGCACGACGCCTTCGTCTCCAACAACTACGGCAACCTCGACCAGATGCCGGCCGGCACGGTGGTCGGCACCTCCAGCCTGCGTCGCGAGACCCAGGTGCGCGAGCGTTTCCCCAAGCTCGAGGTCAAGACCCTGCGCGGCAACATCCACACTCGCCTGAAGAAGCTCGATGACGGCGAGTACGACGCCATCATCCTGGCCGCCTCGGGCCTCAAGCGCGCCGAGTTGGCCGATCGGATCACCCATCGCCTCTCGGCCGAGGAATCGCTGCCGGCCATGGGGCAGGGGGCACTCGGCATCGAGGCGCGCAGCGACGATGCGGCGGTGCATGCGCTGATCGACCCGTTGATCGACCGTGACACCACCACCCGCGTGACCGCCGAACGGGCCTTCAACACCCGGCTCAACGGTGGCTGCCAGGTGCCGATCGGTGGGCACGCCCTGCTGGTCGAGGACGATCAGCTGTGGCTGCGCGGCCTGGTGGGGCGCCCGGACGGCTCCGAGACCCTGCGCGACGAGATTACCGGACCGCGCGACCAGGCCGAGGCGCTGGGCATCGAGCTGGCCGAGCGGGTGCTGCGTGATGGTGCCGACAAGATCCTCGCCGAGGTGGGCATCGAGACCGAGGCGCCCGATCAGGGCTGATTCGGTGACCGACCCCGACCTGCCGCCAATCCACGAGGTCGTGCTGACGCGACCGGCCGGGAGCAATGACGGCCTGCGCGAGGCGCTGCTGGCGGCCCGGCCGGCCGGGTTGGCCCAGCCGACCCTGATCACACGGCCACTGCTGGCCATCCAGCCGCTGGCCGATGGCGGCGAGCTGCCCGACACGCTCGCGGCGATGACACCTGCGGATCTCGTGGTCTTCGTCAGCCCGCGGGCGGTGGAGGCGGCCGGCGCCGTGCGCCCGCTGGTCGACTGGCCGGCGCGCGAGTTCGCCGCGGTGGGGGCGGCCACCGGCCGGGCGCTGGCGCACGCCGGGCGACCCGCGACCTTCCTGCCCGATTCCTCCGAGGACAGCGAGGGGCTGCTCGAGTGCCTGCGCGATGCGCCGATGAGCGGCCGGCGCGTGTGGATCATCCGTGGCGAGACCGGGCGCGAACTGTTGGCCGAGTCCCTGGCCGCGCGGGGTGCCGAGCCCCGTTTCGTCGCCGTCTACCGGCGCCAATGCCCTGCCCCGAGGCCGCCCGTTCCGGTCGGCCCCGCCTGCCTCTGGATCATTACCGCCCCGCAGGCCCTCGACTGTTTCGCCCGGCTGGCCGGCGAGACAGATGGGAGCCAGTCCGGGCTGCTAGACTCCAACTTGCTGGTCATCAATGAGCGCGCGCGCGACCGGGCGCGGGAGCTGGGCGTCCGCGGCCCGATCTTCCTTGCCGGCGGGCCGGGCGCCGAGACACTGGCCTGCGCTGCGTGGGCGATGATGGCCGAACGGCGATCACCGCCGCCAAGGCATTGACCGGGCGACCGCGCACCGGACCGCTTTTATCCGATCGCATCCATACTGGGGATGAGCATGGACAAGAAAGACACCGACAAGCAGGCCGAGGAGACCAAGGCCGGGGCAGCTGCCCAGACGGGCAAGCCCTCCGAGTCGTCCGTCGCATCGACATCGGCCGACAAGGCCCAAGCCGACAAGGGCGAGACTAACGAGAGCCAGGCCGATAAAAGCCGGGGCGACAAGAGTCAGGCCAGCAAAGGCGGGTCGAACAAGCCCGGCGCAAAGGCCGGGCAAAAGACGGGTGGCAAGCCCGCCGCTCCGACCGGTGGGGACAAGACATCGTCGGCCAGTGGCGCCGCGGGTGCCAAGGCCGCGGACGGCAAGCTATCAGGCAACCCGGACGCCCAATCCACCGGGCCGAGTCCCGCCAATTCGAGCGCCCAATCGTCGTCTGCCCAAGCGTCGTCTGGCAAGGGAGCGAGCGCCAAAGGCGGCGACAAGGACCCCGGCGCGAAGACGCCGCCCCCGGTATCACGTGCTCGTCCGCCCCGCCGGTCGGCCACGCCGTGGCTGGTTATCGGCATGCTGATCCTGTTCGCGCTGGCCGCGGTGGGTGGTTGGCAGTTGTGGCAACTCCAGCAGGCCCAGCAACAGGCGTCGCAGGAGCAGGCCAGCTCGCGTGAGGCACTGGTCCAGGAGCTGGATCAGGAAATCGAGCGTCTCGATGAACAGCTCGGTTCGACGCGTTCGAGCATTTCGGCGCTGGAAGACCGTGGCGAGGCGATTCGCCAGGAGGTCGAGTCCGGTCTGCAGGCCCAGCAGGAAGAGCTGGCCGAGCGGCAGGATCACCTCGATGCCCGCATCGCCAGCATCGATGATCGACTCGCGCGCGGCGAGATTGCCTGGAAGACCGCGGAGATCGGTTTCTTGCTGACACGTGCCCAGGAACGTCTGACGATTGCGCGTGACCCCGACGGGGCGATGCTTGCCCTGCGGTTGGCCGATCAGCGGGTTGCCGCCTTGTCCCGTCCACACTGGTTGCCGTTGCGCTCCGCGATCAGCGATGCGATTGCCAAGATCGAGGCGGCCGGCGAGGGTGACCGGGTCGGCCAGGCGCTTGCACTGCGTCGGCTGACCGACCGTGTCGAGGACTGGCCGCTGGCTGACGAGGCCGATGGTGGCGCAGGAGGCCAGGTTGAGACGCCCGCCGATACAGCCGCGACTGGCGAATCGCTGGCGGACGATGCCGCCTGGTACGAGAAGGCCTGGGCCGCGACCAGCAGCTGGGTCGCCGGGCAGGTCACCGTGAGCCGTTCGGACACGCCTACGCGACTGCGCGAACGCGTGGCCACGGATCGCGAGATGCGCCTGTGGCTGACGGCTGTGCGTGAGTCCCTGCTCTCGCGGGATCATGACGCGCTTTCCACCACGCTCGACGAGGCGCGTGGCTGGCTCGAATCGCATTACGCAACCGAGGCGGACGGGCCGGCCAAGGCCCTCAAGTTGCTCGAGCGCACACAAGAGCGTTTCGCCAGTCGAGAATTCCCGTCGATCGACGCCGTGCTCGATGCCTGGGAGCGGGCCAACGCCCGCGAAAAGGTACGCGCCGAGTCGGCCGACGCGCCCGCTGAGACCGGCAAGGAGGACCCGTCATGAAGCGCCTGATCGTTTGGATCGTCCTGCTGGCGGCCGCGGTGACCGCGGCCATCTATTTCCTGCCGGGAGCCGGTGTGGCGATGCTCGAGTTCGCCGGCTGGCGGATCGAGACCACCGCCGTCGGCTTGGTATTGATGGTGCTGATCGTGCTGATTGCGCTGCAATTGCTCTGGCGTCTGATCGCCGGGGTGGTGCACCTGCCGGCGCGCTTTAGCCACCGCTCAGCAGAACAGCGCCGTCGAGCCGCCGACGAGAAGCTCCTGCGTGCCTGGGCGGAGCGTCAGCGTCGCCAGACCGAGTTGGCGCAGCGCTACGCCCTGGCCGGGGTGGAGGACGGCAGCCTACCGCCCATGCATTTCCAGGTGGCGATCGACGCCCTGCTGGATGGTCTCGATCCGTCGCGTCAGGGGGTGGCCCCGCGAGGCCGGGACGAGACCCGCGAGGAGATCGGTGACCTATTCGAGACGGTCGAGCGCCGCTTTCCGAAGTTCGCCGAGTTCCTGCGGCTCCATATCGTCCAGCGGCTGATTGCGCTGAACGAGGTGGAGTGGGCACAGGCGATGGTCGAGCCGCTGATCGAGACCCATCCGCGCGACGAGGCCATTTTGCTGATCCGGGCGCAATTGCTCGAATTGGCCGGGGATTTCGACGCGTTGGGGCGGCTGTTGCCCACCTTGCGTCGCATCAAGGACAAGCGCCTGACGGCCGATGAACTGTTGCGCATCGAACGCGTGGTGCTGCTGGGCCGGATCGAGGCCGCGTCACGGGCGCGTGATCTCGATGTCCTGTCGCGGCTGTGGTCCGAGGCCGGGCGCAACGTGGTCGATAACCCGGGTGTCACGATTGCCTATGCCGAGGCACTCGCCCGTGGTGGCGCGGAAGCGGCCGCTGCCCGCGTGCTGGAAAAGCGCCTCGGCCGTTCGCTGGAGGCCCA
This sequence comes from Halothiobacillus sp., assembly GCA_016278265.1. Classification (GTDB taxonomy): domain Bacteria; phylum Pseudomonadota; class Gammaproteobacteria; order Halothiobacillales; family Halothiobacillaceae; genus Guyparkeria. The sequence goes on from JADQCE010000003.1 coordinate 228,708, forward strand.
GACGCTGCATGCCTGGGCCGAATTGCGCCACGAGGACCCGGCCGACGCGCGCAAACGCCTGCTCAAGCTGGTGCCGGACGACTGGAGCGAACCGGCCAACGCGCCCGACGTGGGGCGTGCCCGCGAGCGCGCTGCGTTCGCCTACGCGATGGCGCGCCTCGCGCTGGCCGAGTCCGACCCCTCCTCGGCACAGCTGTGGGTGGGGCGCCTGGGTCCGCTCGACCAGGAACTCCGCTACCTGGCGGTTGCCGCGCGCGTGCATGCCCGCCTGCGCGACAGCAGCGAGGCGGCCTTGCTCTATGAGCGTGCCTTGACGCGGGCCGGTCTGGAGACGAGCGCGGCCTCACAACCGGTGACGCCCCCCGCGGCCGACAATGGCCGCTGATCGGGCCGGCCGTGCCGGCCTGAGCGACCTGCGGCGCTTTCTCGACCAGCTCGAGCGCCAAGGTGAGCTGGTGCGGGTGACCGAGCCGGTGGACCCGGACCAGGAGATGACCGTGCTGGCCGACCGCGTGCTGCGCGCGGGCGGGCCGGCCCTGTTGATCGAGAACCCGGTCGGCTTCGATACCCCGGTGCTGCTCAACCTGTTCGGCACGCCCGAGCGCGTGGCGCAGGGCATGGGCGGGCAGACGCTCGCCGATCTGCGCGAGATCGGCCGGCTGCTGGCCTTCCTCAAGGAACCCGACCCGCCGGCCGGTCTCAAGGAGGCCTGGAGGAGCCTGCCAATCTTCAAGAAGGTGCTCGACATGGCCCCGCGGCGGGTGAAGAAGGCGCCGGTCCAGGAGGTGGTGATCGAGGGCGACGAGGTGGATCTCGCGCAGTGGCCGATCCAGACCTGCTGGCCGGAGGATGCCGCCCCCCTGATCACCTGGGGGCTGACCACCACGCGCGGCCGGCCGCGCAAGGGCGGCGGGCTCGAATCGAACCCCGAGGATGCCGCGGCGGCCGGCCGAGAGCGCCTGAACATGGGCATTTATCGCCAGCAGGTGATCGGCCGCAACCGGGTGATCATGCGATGGCTGGCCCATCGTGGCGGGGCGCTGGACTTCGCGAACTGGCAGGAGACGCACCCCGGCGAGCCGTTCCCCATCGCCGTGACCCTGGGTGCCGACCCGGCCACCATCCTGGGTGCGGTCACCCCGGTGCCGGATACCCTGTCCGAGTACGCCTTCGCCGGCCTGCTGCGCGGCGAGCGCACCCGGCTGGTCGAGTGCCTGTCGCACGATCTCCTGGTGCCGGCGAATGCCGAGATGGTGCTCGAGGGGTTCATCCACCCCGACGACATGGCGGTCGAGGGTCCGTACGGCGATCACACCGGCTATTACAACGAGACCGAATCTTTCCCGGTGATGACCATCGAGCGCATCACCCACCGCAAGAATCCGATCTATCACAGCACCCACACCGGCCGACCGCCGGATGAGCCCGCCATCCTCGGCGTGGCGCTCAACGAGGTGTTCGTGCCGCTGATCCAGAAGCCGTTCCCCGAAATCGTCGACTTCTACCTGCCGCCGGAGGGATGCTCCTACCGCATGGCGGTGGTGTCGATGAAAAAGCAGTACCCGGGGCACGCCAAGCGCGTGATGATGGGCGTGTGGAGCTTCCTGCGCCAGTTCATGTACACGAAGTTCGTGATCGTGGTGGACGACGACGTTGACCCGCGTTCCTGGGAGGACGTGATCTGGGCGATGACCACCCGCATGGACCCGGTACGGGACACCCACCTGGTGGAGAACACCCCGATCGACTACCTCGACTTCGCCTCGCCTGTCTCCGGGCTGGGCGGCAAGATGGGGATGGATGCCACCAGCAAGTGGCCGGGGGAGACAGATCGCGAGTGGGGCCGGCCGATCCGCGCCGACCGGCAGGCCGAGCAGGCGATGGCCTCGGTCTACGAGTCGGTCATGGCCCGTGCCGAGGCCGCACGTGACGAGTAGCGAGCCCCCACCCAGCTGCCCCGAGGGGGGGGCGCAGGTCTTCAGCCTTCTGACTGTTCCCCCGAGAGCACGCAGCGATTGCGACCCTGCTCCTTGGCCTGGTAGAGCGCGTCGTCCGCCCGCATGAATGCGCTTTCCACTTCCTCGCCGGAGGCGAACTCGGCCAGTCCGCAGGAGGCGGTGACGCCGATTTCCTTGCCGCGGTAGCGCAGCTTGGTGCGCGCCAGTTTCTCCCGGATGCGTTCGACCACCTTGAGGGCATCCGGGCCCGAGGCGGCCGGCAGCAACATGATGAATTCCTCGCCGCCGAAGCGCGCGATCATGTCGACGTCGCGGATCAGGTTCATGAAGGTCTTGGCGACGATGACCAGGGTCTTGTCGCCCGCCTGGTGGCCCAGCTGATCGTTGATTTCCTTGAAGTGATCGAGATCCCAGATCGCCAGCGTCAGCGGGGCGCCGTCGCGGCGCATGCGCGCCATTTCCAGGCGCACGCGATGGTCGAAGGCCAGCCGGTTGGGCAGCCCGGTGAGGTTGTCGCGGAACAGTTTTGCCTCGCTCTGCTTGAGCTGTTCCTCGAGCATGCGGGTCTGGTCCTCGAGCCGTGCCAGCCGTTGGCGTAGCTGCTCGTTGTCTATCTCGACGTCTTCCTGGCGGCGCTCTTCGCCCAGTTGAAATGCCTGCACCTGCTGACGGATCCGATTGATACGGTCACGCACGGCGAGCTTGAGGCCATCGAGGTCATCGGCCGATTCCACCTGGGCGTGGATATCATCGACCTGCTGGCGGAGCGAGTCGTCGAGCTTGAGTCGCGCGTCCCGCTGCACGGTCAGGTCGTCGCTCTGCGACTGGCTGAACTGGTCGATGTCGGCCAGTGCCTCGGTGACCTGCTCGAGAAAGCGGGTGAGCTCGCCCTTCTCCTTCTCGATCGCCTGACGCATGTCGTTGATTAACGTCGCGCTGCGATCGATCAGGATGCTGGGCAGGGTGCGGTCGTTGGGGTCGTCGATGCTGGCAATAAGGCGGGCGCGCCGGCCTTCCAGCGCATCAACGAAGGCGATACGGTCGAGCAGCAGGGGCAGGACTTCGCGGACGTGGGAGGCCGAGCCGTTATGCGTGCCGTGACTGGCCGGCGCAGCTTCTGGCCGTGGCGCATCGTCGGGTTGGCTGGCCTCCAGTTCTCGGATCCGCCGTGCCAGATCCTCCAGTTCGCCCTTGAGCTGACCGACCTCGAAGGCATGCTCGTCCTGCTTGCGGGCCTTGTCGCGGATGCGGCCGGCGGCATCGGCCAGTTCCGGATAGGCCTTGTCGACGGCAAACAGCACCCGCGAGAGGGTGATCTTGAGCAACCCGCCCAGTTCCTGGTCGTGGTCCTCCAGTCGGCCGACCTCGCCGAGCAATTGTTCATACCGCTCGCGGTAGTCCTCGGTTTCCGTCGGCGCGTTGGTTGCCTCGGCCATCGTGGCGATCTCTCCCTGAAATGAGGTCTACAGACTAGTGCTGTTTATGCGGCAATGGTAGCGCGATGCTCATCGCTACCGGGATGTGGTCCGATCCGCCGATCGGGCGCGCTTCGGTGCCGCGGATGTCGAGCGACTGGCTCACGACGATGTGATCGATGGATCGTTGCGGTCGCCAGCGCGGGTAGGTCAGCGGTGGGCGTTTGGGCAGCTTCAGGCCGTTCTCGATGCACCACTGCTGCATGCCGGGGTCGTCGGGTTCGCAGTTGAAATCGGCCATCACCACCACGTAACCGGGCACGTCGGCCAGCTCGCCCAGTTGGTCGAACTGCATCTGACGCGCGCGCCGGCTCAGGGCCAAGTGGGTGTCGATCACGCGCAGGGGGTGGCCGTCCCAGAGGAAATCCGCGACCAGCGCCCCGCGGCCGGGCATGCGACCGGGCAGCGGACACTGGTTGATTTCCCGTGGCTGGATGCGGCTGATCAGGCCCAGCGCGTGCTTGCCGAACTGGCCCAGGTCGCGGTTGACCCGCACCGCCCAGTGCGAGAGTTCGGCCAGTTCGGCCAGGTGCTCGGCCTGGTTGAGAAAATGGCTGCGGATCGAGCCGGCATCCGCCTCCTGCAGGCCGATGATGTCGAAGCGCGACAGGGTCGGGGCGATCGCCGCCAGGCTGCGCGCGCGGTCGGCACTCGGGAGCAGGTGTTTCCAGCCGCCGGTGATGTAGTCGCGGTAACGATGGGTGGCGATACCCACCTGGATGTTGTGCGACAGGAGCCGCAGCGGCTGTCGGCCCCGCACGGCGGTGAAATCATCGGGCCCGCCGGTGGCCGCACTGCAGCTCACGCCGTGTTGGCTGGCCGCGCGGCGCGTCATCCGCCCACCAGGGCCTCGCCGAGCCGACGAGTGAGCTGCTCGTTCTCGCGGTAGTCCACGGGCACGTCGATCACGCAGACGGCGTCGCTGGCCATGGCGTCCTTGAGGATCGGCAGCAGCCCGTCGCCGGATTCCACGCGGTAGCCCTTCGCGCCGAAGCTCTCGGCCAACTGGACGAAGTCCGGGTTGCCGAAGTGCACGCCGGTGGTACGGCCGAAACCGCGCCGCTGCTTCATGTCGATCAGGCCGTAGCCGCCGTCGTTCCAGATCAGCACGATGATCGGTGTATTGCAGCGCACCGCCGTTTCCAGTTCCTGCACGTTCATCAGGAAACCGGCGTCCCCGGTGGCCGCGACGATATGGCGCTCCGGGTAGAGCAGCTTGGCGGCGATCGCCCCGGGCAGGGCGATGCCCATGCTGGCAAAGCCGTTGGAGATCAGGCAGCTGTTGGGTCGCTCGGAGCGGTACATGCGCGCCAGCCACATCTTGTGGGCGCCGACGTCGGAGATGACGATGTCGCGGCTGGAGAGTGCCGTGCGCAGGTCCCAGATCAGTTTCTGCGGCTTGACCGGCATGCAGTCGTCGGCGGCGTGACGATTCATGTCCTCGATCAGTGCCTCGCGCAGATCGCGGAACGCCGGTCCCTCGTGCGGGGTAGTCAGATCACCGAGGCGACGCATCGCCGTGTTGATGTCGCCGACGATGCTGGTGGCCACCGGGTAGTGGGCGTCCACCTCGGCCGCCTCGGTATCGACATGGATGATCTGACGGTCGCGGGTGGGATGCCACAACTGCGGGTGGTACTCGACCAGGTCGTAGCCGATACAGACGATCACGTCGGCCTGGTCGAAGCCGACGTTGACGTAATCCTTCGACTGCAGACCCACCGAGCCCAGTGCCATCGGGTGGCGGAACGGAATCACGCCCTTGGCCATGAAGGTGTTGGCGACCGGGACGTTGAGTCGTTCGGCCAGGTCGGCTAGCGACTCGCTGGCCTCGGCGCGGACCACGCCGTGGCCGGCCAGGATGATCGGGTGGCGGGCGTCGCTCAACAGCCGTGCTGCCTGCTCGAGGCTGGACTCGCGCGGCTCGCTCACCCCATTCGACGTCACCGGCAGTGGCGTGTCGTAGCCCGGTTCAACCGGCATGGCGGCGACGTCCTCGGGCAACTCGATGAAGCTCGCCCCGCCCTTGCCGGCCTCGGCGAACTTGGCCGCACGGCGTATCGTTTCGGGGATGGCCGACGGCGTGACCACCCTTGAGGCATAGCGGGTGATCGGCTCGAAGATCCGCACCAGGTCGAGCACCTGGTGCGATTCCTTGTGCAGCCGGTCGATGCCCGCCTGCCCGGCAATCGCGATCAGCGGCGCGTGGTCCATGTTGGCATCGGCGACGCCGGTGACCAGATTGGTCGCGCCGGGGCCGAGGGTCGAAAAGCATACGCCCGGCTTGCCGGTCAGCCGGCCGACGATGTCGGCCATGAACGCCGCCCCCTGCTCGTGACGGGTGACGATCAGCTTGATCGGCGACTCGTTGAGCGCATCGACGAAATCGAGGTTCTCCTCGCCCGGGATGCCGAAGACGTACTCGACGCCCTCGTTTTCCAGGCAGCGCAGCAGCAGTTGGGCGCCGGTGGTCACGGGCGATCAGTCGCGTTCGTCACGGATCTGTTCGATCAGGGCGTCGACGACCTCGAGCATTTCGACATTGCCGCCGGCCAGCCGGCCGGTAACGAGAAAGCGACCGTCGACCAGCAGGGAGGGAACGCCCTGTACACCGGCATCCTGGGCAATCTGCCCGGTCTGGCGAATGGCATTCTGCGTGCCGAAGCCCTCATAGGCGTCGAGGAATGCCTCGCGGTCGACGCCCTGGGACGCGTAGAAGTCGGCGATCGAATCGGCATCCGTCAGGCGGCTGCCCTCTTCGTGAATGGCGTGGAACACGGCGGCGTGGGTGTCATCGACCGCGTCCAGCTGGTCGGCGGCATAGAAGGCGCGCGTCAGCGGTACCCAGTGCTGGCCGAGTGCCAGGGCGCGGCGCTCGAAGACCACGTCCTCGTCCAGCTCCTCGAGCCACGGCTCGAGTTCGCCTTCGAGGTAATAGCAGTGCGGGCAGCCGTACCAGAAGAACTCCTGGACCAGGACCTTGCCCTCCGGCGAGCTGACATCGGTCTGTACCTCGCGATAGCCGGATTCTGCGGCCAGCGCGGGGGCGGCCAGGGCCAGGGCGGTGGTGGCGAGCAGCGCGGTGAGGAAGGACTTGAGGCGATTGACGAGCATGGAGTATCTCCGTGATTCGATCAGGCGGGGCATCCCATACGGGCCGAGTCAGCCGGCGCCCCGGAACGAAGTATGGGGCAGGCCCGCTGTCCTTGCAGCCGGCCGCCCCATGCGTGTTCATTCGGGCTGGACGGATCAGAGTTCGCCGTAGGAATGCAGCCCCGAGAGGAACATGTTGACCCCGAGGAAGGCGAAGCTGGTGATGAACAGGCCGCCGACGCTCCACCAGGCCATGACGGAGCCGCGCCAGCCCTTGGTCAGGCGCATGTGCAGCCAGGCGGCGTAGTTCAGCCAGACGATCAGGGCCCAGGTCTCCTTCGGGTCCCAGCTCCAGTAGCCGCCCCAGGCCTCGGCGGCCCACATGGCGCCGAGGATGGTGGCGATGGTGAAGAAGGCGAAGCCCAGCGCGATCGCCTTGTACTGGATGTCGTCCATCACGGCCAGCGACGGCAGGCGGTCATTCGGCCCGTCACCGCCCATCTTCTGCTTGATCAGGTAGGCGATGCCCACCATGGCGGCGATGGCAAAGGTGCCGTAGCCGATGAAATTCGCCGGCACGTGGATCTTCATCCACCAGCTTTTCAGTGCCGGGACCAGCGGGGCGATCACCTCGGCATCGCGGGTGAACTGGTACCAGAGCAAAAAGCCCAGCGCGACGCCGACGATCAGCATCACGAAGCCGCCCAGGCTGCGGTTGTTGTAGCGTTTTTCGTAGAACAGGTACAGCAGCGCGGTGACCACGGCGAAGACGATGAACACCTCGTAGAGATTGCTCACCGGGATGTGGCCGTACGCGGGATTGATCAGGTAGGACTCGTGCCAGCGGGAGAAAAAGCCGATGAAGCCCATGGCCACCCCGCTCCAGACCAGGGCACTGCCGACCTTGAGTCCGTACCCCGAGCGCGCGAGCGTGCTGATGAAGTACGTGGGAATGGAAAGGAAGAACAGCGCAACCATCCACATGGTGGCCGCCTGGCTGGAAAGCAGGAACTTGAACAGGAAGGTTGATTCCTGGAACTCCCCCAGTGCGGCGCGGCCCACCGCGCCGTCGGCACCCAGGATGTTGTATCGCCACAGGGCGAACAGCGAGACCGCGGCGACCACGGCGGTGAGCCAGCGCGTCGCCGGCCAGATCCAGCCAAGAAAGCCGAGACCAAGGGCCGCGCCGAACAGCGTGCCGGTGGCGTAAAAATCGAGCGCGGCGCTGTACTGCGCGTAGCCGATGCCGGCGCCGACCAGCATGGCGACGGCCCAGAGGGCGTCGATCAGGCCGAAGCTCCGCCGTTGGGGGAGTTCAGAGCCGGGTTGATAGCCGTTGACCATCTGTTCGTTGGGGACAGACATGGGCGATTTCTCCTGCGCGGATTGTCTTGCCGTCATTATTCCGGCCGGCCGGAATTATCCGGGTCGGACGGTGGGTTTTTCTGCTCGTTTGACCCGGTCTGCCGTTGAAGTTCATTGCTGAACTGGGCAAACGCCTGGTCGAAGTCGATATTCTTGCGGGCATCCGTGCCGGCGACCACCACGCGGTGGTGCGCTGACTCCCCATCATCGTTCACGCCGGCCGGTTTGATCAATACCCAAAGCCGACGGTAGTGAATGTAGAACAGCATGAAGATGCCCAGGGTCAGCATCAGTGAGCCCAGATAGACCCAGAACATCCCCGGGGCGCGGGTCACCTCCAGCCCGGTCGACTGGATGTGGTTGAAGCCGGTGAGCTCGACGAAGATCGGCGAGCCGTAGTTGGGGATGACGGTGACCACGTCGAGCGCCTTCTCGAAGAAATCGGCGTCACGATCGGCGAATTCCTCGACGCCCTGATCTTGCAGGGTTTCCATGTAGGCGCGCATCAGGACTGATTGGACCACGCGGAACGAGGATTCGCGGGCCTGCTCCGCCATCTCGGGCGGCATGTCGCGCTCGGCGAGCTGCTGGTCGACTTGCTCACCCAGGGCGGAAAAGCCCTGTTCGACGAAGGTCCCGACCATGTCGGCGATCGAACGGGCCGCCGCGCTCTGAGCCGCTCCGCCCTGCTGGCCCTGGGCCGTCTGCCCGACCAGGTCGGCGGCGATGCGTGTGATCTCGTCCTGATCCTTGAGCGTGGCGTAGAACGCCATGAAGGTTTCGATCGAGTTGTTGCGATCGGCCGGGATGAACAGGAATTGCTGTTGGGCGCCCACTTCGGAGGTTACGCCGCTGAGGAAGAACTTGGTGCCGTCGAAATCGACCGGCTGGAAGTAATTCTCGTACTCGACGGCCTGGCCAGTGGCGTCACGCACTCGGAAGGTGACCGACGGACCGAAGTTGGTATTCTCCTGGGTGCCGTCCGGGCCTTCGGTGGGATTGACGTTGAACAGCGAGAAGTCGCGGAACTCGAGGGTGTATTCCTCGCCGTTGAACTCGAAGGTGCGCTCCTGGTGGACCGTGCCCTCGAGTGCCTGCTTGGTGCCGACCTCACCGGCCAGCTGCCAGGCGTCGAATTCCAGTTCCGTGCCACCGTCACCGAAGCTCGACTGGAAAATGTTGTAGCCCTTGTACTTCAGCGGGTGGTTGACCCGGATCGTCTCCTCGATCACCTCACCGGTGTCCTTGTCGGTGAGCTTGAGATTCGAGTTGAAGGATTTGGGCATGCCGGTGTCGTAGAACTCGACGAAGAAATCCTCGACCTCGATCTTGAACGGCAGATTCTGCACCACGTAGCCGTCCTTCAGGCCGATAAAGGCCACGTCACCCCACTTGCCCTCGGGGATGTTCACCGAGCCGCGAAAGCCGGCCAGTGAGCCCGGCGGCAGGTGCGACTCCTGGGGCACCTGGCTGACCGGTAGATCGCGGGTCTCCACCTCGACCACGCCCAGCATGTTGAGCGTCTTGAGATACATCTTGCTGTCGATCAGGCCGCCGACCAGGATCACCACCATCCCCAGGTGGGTGAGCACGTAGCCGATGCGGTTCATGCCGCCCTTGCGCGCGGCCACCAGGGTTTCGCCGTCGCGTTCCTTGACCCGCGCCTTGTAGCCCAATTGCTGGAACAGCCCCTGGGTGCGCTCGACGATGGTCGCGGCGGGTAGGTCGCTTTCGTATTGACGGGAATGGGCGAAGGCGCGCAGCGACATCTCTTGCGCATTGAGGCGGAAGCTCCGGATGTCGCGCAGGAAATTCGGGGTGTTGCGGATCAGGCAGGCGCTGGTCGAGGCGAGCAGAAACAGCAGGATGAGCACGAACCAGCCGGCCGAGTAGACGTCGTTGAGCTTCAAGGTCATGAAGACCTCGTACCAGAACGGGCCGAACTCGATCAGGTAGTCATTGAACGGCTGGTTCTGCTGCAGCACGGTACCGATCACCGAGGCGATCGCCAGGATCGAGAGCAGCGCGATCGCCAGGTTCATCGAGGTGAGCCAGGTGAACAGGCGCGAGCTCAGGCTGCGGCGGCGTTTGCGGGCGGTTTGGGCCTGGGTGGTCATCGGCTAGCCTTCGCGGGGATCGAGTGGGTTCATGGCGGCTGTCGGCATCGGGCTGCCTTCGCCAACGGGTTTAGGCGCCGCGCCGCCACCTGGACCCTCCGAGAGACGGATGCCCGGGCGGTGCGGCGACAAACGGTGGTCAGTCGAGGCTGGCGATGTGCGCGGCCAGTGCGTTGATTTCTTCGTCGGAGAGCTCGGTGGCCAGCGGAATCATCAGCACGGCCTGACCATGGGCGCGATCGCCGCTGCGGTAGTCCTTGAGCGACTGGGCGACGTACCCGGCGGTCAGGCCGCGCAGGGCCGGGAACCCGGCCGGCTGGTTTCCGTATCCGTCGCTGTGGTGGCAGGCCGCGCAAGCGGCGACGCCTTCGCGACCGTGATGGTACAGGTCCGCGCCCAATGCCGAGCCTTCGTCGGCCGGGCTGGCGACCTTGCGATCCTGGGCGGCGTAGTAGGCGGCGATGTCCTGGATCTGCTGGTCGCTGAGGCCCGCGGCCTGCCCGTTCATAATGGCGTTCTCGCGCTTGCCGTTACGATAGGCGGTCAGCTGCGAGGCGAGGTACTTCGCCGGCTGGCCGGCAAGCGACGGGAAGGCCGGGTTGTTACTGTTGCCCTTCTCGCCATGACAGGCGGCGCAAGACTGGGCCGCCTCGCGGCCGGCCTTGATCGAGCCGGCCTCGCTGGCCTGGGCGGCGCCAGCGAGAAAGGAGAGTCCCAGAAGCATGCCGGCGGTGAAACGGCCGCGACGCGGCATCGGGTGAACTGCTGTCATCATCGCTAACGATCTCGTTGTGGTTCGCGTTCGGCCGGCCCTGGCCCTAATGAAGGTGTTTCGGAGCGCTCCGAGGGGAGGGTTTCCGCCGAGCCACTCGCTGCGGTATTCCCAAATCCAATCGGGGCCCCGCCAAAACGACCCGTAATCAAACCGCATAAGTCACTCGCTTGCAACCTCGCGGCGTGGCAGGATGCCTGCGGGAAAACACGGGCTTGGGTCCGTGGCGTTCCCCTTCCTCCCCTTCAATGCCTGGTTGAACCGCATGACCGACGACGCCACTCGACACCAACGCCGCCTCTTCGACGCCGCCTCCTTCATCAAGAGCGCCCCGCGCCTGGCCGACATCGGCGAGGACATCGGCGCCGAAGTGGCCTTCGCCGGGCGCTCGAACGCCGGCAAGTCCACCGCGCTAAATGCCCTGGTGGGGCAGAAGGCCCTGGCGCGCACCTCGCGCACGCCGGGTCGCACCCAGATGATCAACCTGTTCGGCCTGGGCGGCGAGACGGAAGGCGCCCGCCGCCGGCTGGTCGACCTGCCCGGGTACGGTTATGCCAAGGTGCCCGAGCGGGTGCGCCGCACCTGGGGTGAGGCGATGGCGCAGTACTTCGCCGAGCGCCAGTCCCTGGTCGGGGTGGTGGTGATCATGGACATTCGCCACCCGCTCAAGGCGCTCGACCAGCAGATGCTCGATTACGCGATGGCGCGCGGCCTGCCGATACTCGCCCTGCTGACCAAGGCCGACAAGCTCAGCTTCGGTCAGGTCAAGCAGACCGTCGCGCGGCTGGCGCGCGAGCATCCCTTGCCTGACGGGGAGTGGATGGCCTTTTCCGGCACCAAGGGCACCCATGTGCGCGAGGTCCGCGACGTCATCAGCGAGTGGCTCGACCGAGCCCCGGATTGAATCAGATCGGGACGGATCAGCCCGTCTCGAGCGTGAGATCGGCCACTAGCGGCAGGTGATCGGAGATGCGCGGCACGATCGGGTCGCGAATCGCCTTGAGCGCGTGGGCGTGCAGCGGCCCGCGGAGCCAGAACTGATCCAGTGGCAGCAGCGGACGCCCGGCCGGGAAGGTGCGCCGCACCGGCAGGCGGGTGAGTTCGCGGTGGAGTACCCGCAGGCTTCGGGCCCGTGGCAGCCATTCATTGAAATCGCCGGCCAGCAACAGTGGCGCGTCGGTTGGCAGGTCGGCGAGCGCCTCGGCCAGTCGTCGCCCCTGCTCGCGACGCTCGATCAGGCCCAGCCCGAGGTGCACCACCCAGCAGTGCAGTGTCCTTTCGGGCAGAGCGATGCGCGCCCTTAGGGCCTGGCGAGGCTCGCGATCGACATGCGAGAGTTCCAGCGGGGTCTCGGGATGAATCGGCCAACGCGAGGCAATCAGGTTGCCGAACCCGGTCACCTCGCCGGGACGGTGCAGGCAGCCGCGCTCGTGGGTGGGGGCGAACAGCCAGTGCGGCAGAAACGGTTCGAGTGCCCGCAGCAGGCGGTCGTCGGCCGGGTCGGCGGCGAGGTTGGCCTCCTGTAACGCAACCACGTCCGGCGCGAGCAGGCGCAACACCCGCGCGGTGCGCTCCGGGGTATAGCGGCCGCGGTGGTCGATGCAGCTGTGGATGTTCCAGGTCACGACACGCAGCCGACGCCCGGTGTCCGTCATGATGCCCCCGAGGCCTGTTCGCGCAGGGCCAGCCAGCGTGATAGTCCCCAACCGATGCCGATGAACACCGCGGTGATCAGCGCCAGCAGGCCGATGGTGGCCGGCGAGGGCTCGAGCAGCGTGCGCAGCAACTGGTCGGAGAAGATCGTCAGCGCGACGGTGCCCGGCACGAGTCCGGCCAGGCTGCCGACCAGGAAGTCGCGAAAACGAATCCGACTGGCGCCGGCGACCAGGTTGACCACCGCGAACGGGGCCAACGGCACTAGCCGCAAGGAGAACACGGTCAGAACGCCGCGGCGCGCCAGCGTGCGCGAGAGTCGATCGAGGCGTTTGCCCGCCAGCCGACGCAACGCCTCGGTGCCGAGGAACTGGCCGGCGAGGAATCCGGCCAGCGCCGCGGTCAGCAGCGCGCCATAGGCCAGGCCGAAACCGGCCCAGGCCCCGAACAGCAGCCCGGCGGTTATCACCACCGGCGTCGCCGGCACGCCCAGCAGCAGCCCGACCACCGCCAGTCCAAGAAAGGCCCAGGTTCCACCGGGGGCATCGCGGAGATCGATCAGCCGATCGAACAGTTCCCCCGGGGCCAGTACCTCGCCCAGCGGGGTGAATTTCAGCAGTCCGGTGATCACCACGAACAGCGCGATCATCAAGGCAAAGGCGGCCGCCTTGCGTCGCACGGGGCGGCGCGCCTTCTTCTCGATGAACATGTCGATCAGTTCCTCGGGTGGTCGGGCGCGCTCGGGATCGATGACGGCCGCGTCGGGCACCTGGCGGTCGATCGCCGGGTCGAGCGTCACGGTCAATGGCTCGAGCCAGCGGTCCTCGCCCGGACGGTTGAGCGTGGCGATCGCCCTGGCGATCGAGCCCTGTTCGTCCTCGGCCGCCGCGACCGCCGCCGGCGTGGTGCCGAGATGCTCGGCCAGCAGTTCGCGGCGCATCGCGGTGATCGACGCGCGGCTTTCCTCCCGATCACCGAGCAGGGAGAGGTTGAGCTCGCTGTCGAAGCCCATCGAGCGATTCGACGTGTTGGCCGAACCGAGATTGATTTCCTGGTCGTCTCCGATGACCAGCTTGGAGTGGAGGCTCACCATGCCGGGCTCCAGCCCGGCCACGGCCGGGTAATAGATCCGCAGGCGGTCATGGCGGTCGGCGGCACGCAGCCGCTCGATCAGCCGGGCGCGCAGCACGTCCATGGTCAGTCGCTCGAGCCAGCCGTCCTTTTCCCGCGGCAGCAGGAGGATGACCTCGGGGCCGTGTTCTTCCTCGAGCCGCGCGCACAGCGCCTCGCCGATCCGGTGGCTGGTGAAGTACTGGTTCTCGATGTAGATGCAGTCACGAGCCGCGCCGATCAGTCGACACAGCCGGGTCTCGATCTCGCGCACCTCGGTCTGATCCTGCCAGGCCGGCAGGGTGCGCGTGATGCCTACCTGGGCGTCGTCGAGGGCAACAGCGACGTGCTCGGCTGGCCATGGTGCAGGGTGGCCGCTGTCGCCGGGCGGGTCGAGGCGTTTCCCGGTGGCGCGCTCCCAGCGATCGCGCGCCAGGTCGCCCAGATCGCGGCAGATCGTGCCGGTCAGCGCGAAGGCCAAGTCGTGGAAAGGGGGGTACGAATGCCCATCGGGGTCGCGTCGCAATGGCTCGTCGGCGGCGTGCGCGCGTCGGTCCCAGCGCCACTTGGAGGGATCGAAGCCGCCAACCAGGGCCGCGTGGTCGTCGACGACCAGCATTTTCTGGTGCTGCGAGGCGCCTATGGGGTGCTGGCCGTCGAATTGCACCTTCAGACGCGGGTGGCGGGCCATCGGTCGGGAGAACAGCGGCAGCCATTCGCGCTCGAAGGCGTAGATCATGGCGAAGTCCCAGGGGAGCAGGTGGATCGTCAGCTCCGGGTTGTTCGCCAATGCCTGGTGCAGCACGGCGGTCAGGTGACACGGGGCCAGCTCTGACTCGCAGGGGCGATGCATCTCGACGCGGCTGTCGACGTCCCAGCAGAGGATGATGGCCTGATGACGGGCCTGGGCGAGCATCTCGGCAAACGCCGGGAACCAGTGCTCGCCATCGATCACCAGCCCTAGGCGGTCGGCCTGGCCGGTACGCCAGAAACCCTCAGGTGTTCCGGTAGCCCCATCGTTGGTGTCCGTTGTCGTCATGCAGGCGCTCGCGCCTCCGGTGCGGGTGTCGGGTTAGATCGTAGTTCAAACGGCTGGAGTCGCCCGGCCGCCGCCCTGATCAGAAGGCGGTCAGCAACGCCCACCAGGTCAGCGCCGAGATCAAGAGCCAAGCCACCGGCAGGGTGAGCAGTATGGCTCGGAGCGGCAGCCGGCCCCGCCGAGGGAGGCGGGCCATCAGCAGCAGGCCGATGGTGGCGATGGCCGTCTGATCGGGCGCGACGGCAAACAGTTCCGTCCCGGCCAGGGGGCGCCCGGCCGCCCACCAGGCGAGTGGGTGAAAGACCAGCCCCCAGATGGCGAGACCAAGCCCCAGCCAGTGACGCACCTGCCGCGGGCGATCGAGCGCGAGCCCCGGCCCGATGGCGGCCAGCATCAGCAGCATAACGGTCTGGCCCGCGAACATGGCGGCAAACCAGGGCGCGGCCAGATTGATCTCCGCGTACAGGCCGAAAAAGCCCCACGCCACCCCGCCCCAGGCAAAGGCAAGCAGTCCGGCGGCCAGACGGTGAGCGACGCCGGTGCGTGAGCCGGCCAGCATCAGCATCGCCAGGCTCAGGGCGGCGAGCAGCGCATGGCCCGGCCACAGGGTCTCGTTCAGCCGCTCGAACAGCCGCGCATAGATGGCCGGCGAAAACATCAGCAGGTCGGCCAGGCGATAACTGAGCCACGTCTCCATCAGTGGCGTCAGAGCTCTTGGACGTGCTCGACCATGCGTCGCCGCAGCGCCTCGTCGGGCAGTGGGCCGCGCAATGCGGTCATGTTTTCCCGCATGTGCTCGACCCGGCTGGTGGCGGGAATCGCGCAGGTGGCGGCCGGGTGGGCGATCAGGAACTTGAGCAGGAAGTCGGCCCAGTTCGCCAGCCCCGCCTCGCGCGCCCAGACGGGGAACGGGTGGCGCTTGACCCGGTCGATCAGGCGTCCGCCCTGGAAGGGGCGGTTGGCGATAAAGGCAATGCCGCGCTCCTCGGCCAATGGCAGTAGGCGGTCTTCGGCCTCGCGGTTGGCCAGGCTGTAGCTGGCCTGGACGAAATCAATCGGCCAGTCGCGCATGATCCGCTCGATGTCGGTATGCCGACGGCCATGCGAGGTGGTGATCCCGACGAAGCGCAGCCGGCCTTCCTCGCGCATCTCGAGCAGGTGTTCCAGGTGCGCCTCCCAGGCGACCAGATTGTGCACCTGCATCAGGTCCATCCGCTCGAGGCCCCAGCGACGCTCCGACTGGGCGACCTGCTCGGCGGTGGCATCCCCGTCCGGGGTCCAGACCTTGGAGGCGGCGAAGACCGACGGGTCGCCGCCGATCTCGTCCAGGGCGTGGCCGATCACCGACTCGGCCGAGCCGTACATGGGCGAGGAGTCGACCAGTGCGCCGCCGGCCTCGAGAAAGGTGCGCAGCACCTGTGTGCGTCCGGCCCGGGCCTCGGGGTCCGAGCCGACGTTGAAGGTGATCCAGGTGCCCATGCCGATGGCCGGCAGGTCGTGGCCATCCGGCAGACGCCGGGTGATGACGGTCCTGCCTGCGGATTTGTCCTGGCCAAACGTGACGGGCAGCCAGCCGGCGCCCAGGCCGGCGGCGGCCAGCTGCAGTATGCGTCGTCGAGACAGGTCGGGGGCTGGCATGGCCGGGACTCCAGTGGACGTCGAGGTTCCCCATGGCAACGGGGGAGGCTGGTTTGACCATAGTCGCCAGATGAGTACGTGACCAACTGGTTTTCCCCTCGGTTTTGATAACCGATCACGAGCGTCTTAACGCCTTGTTCGCGGGGAATAGCGGGGTTAGTGAAAACAGAATATTCAAATATTTGATAATGCTGGCTTTGATTCTGATTTCAGTCGGTGCTTTGACGGCGTTATCCTGACCGGCCAGTAATGACCACACGGCTTTTGTGGTCTTGTCGCGGTGGATCACGGAGCGCACTTCATTAACAGCCGAGCGGTTGGCGGCTTTCTGGACCAGGGATGGGTAAAAAGCCGATGGGGAACAACGGGCAATTCTCGGGCAGAAAGACGGCAGGGGCCGGCCCTTTCGTATGGCTGATCGGCTGGTTTCGATCGCTACGCGCGCTGATGCTGGTCGTGGCGCTGGTCGTCTCGGTGGTGGTCACCGCGGCGGTCTACCTGGCCACCGAGGCGGTCTTCACCCAGGCGGTGCAGCGTGCTTCCGTGCAGAACGCCCGGGTGCTGGCCGACGGCACCTTCAATGCCATGTACCAGATCATGCGTCAGGGCTGGACGCGTGATCAGCTCAACGAGTTTCTCGATTCCCTCAATCAGCGGGCCGATCCCGGCGCGGTGATCAATGTCTATCGCGGCTCGCGGGTCAACGAGCTGTTTGGTCGCCTCGAGCAGCCCGCCCCGGACAAGACCGCCATGGCGGCCTTCGAGACGCGTCAGACCCATGTCGAGGCCGGCGCGCAGATGGTGCGTTACGACCGCCCCCTGGTCGCCAACGCCGAATGTTTGCAATGCCACGTCAACGCCAGTGCCGGCGACGTCCTCGGTGTGCTCTCGATTCGCCAGCCGATCGGCCCGATGATCGACCAGGCCCATGATGATCTGGTTGACCGGCTGATGCTGATCGTCCCGGCCCCGTTGCTGGCCGCCTTGCTGATCGCCGGGCTGCTCAGCTGGCGGCTGGGCCGGTCGGTCAAGCGCCTCAATCGCTCGATCGAGCAGGTCAACCGGGTCGAGGACCTGGCCGACCTGCGCTTCGCCGGCGCCTCGACCGGCTTTACCGAGTTCGACGACGTGCTCTCTCGAGTCGATGCGCTGACCGACAAGGTCCGCCACGTGGCGATCGATCGCAACCTGCTGGAGTTCGAGATCGGCCTGCTCGAGCATTTCGTCATCACCTCGGACGTGGTGCGCGACTGGCGCCGTTACGTGCGCGATCTGCTCGAGGAGATCAATCAACAGTTCACCGTGCACGGCGTGTTCACCGCCTTCTCGATTGCCGATCGGCCCATCGGCGTGGACGTGTTCTGGCACGGCGAGGTCGATGAGGTGGTCGCCGCCCGTCTCGATCGTGAGGTCAGCCGACGGGTGGGCGAAGGCTTCGGTAACCAGTTGCACGAGATCACGCCGCGCCAGCACCCCGGCCGGGAGGGTCCGCCGGTGACCGATGCCGGCCGCCTCGACCTGCACACCAAGACCCTCTCGATGGACCTGCCGCCGATGCGGGGCATGGTGGGGCTGATCGTGCCCATGGGCGAGGCGCGCGTGCCGGTGAAGAAACTGGTGATCGAGTCGATCCTCTCCACCCTGATCAACGTGGTCGGCTCGGTGCGCGCGATCGAGCGCCACACCGAGGATCTCGAGTACTTCGCCACCCGCGATCCGCTTACCCGCCTGTACAACCAGCGCATGTTCTGGTCGCTGCTCGACTACGAGATCGGCCGGGCCCAGCGCCATGCGTACCGCTTCGGCCTGATGGTGATCGACCTGGACGATTTCAAGCGGGTCAATGATCGCTATGGCCACGGGTTCGGTGACGACTACCTGCGTCGCGTCGCCGACCTGTTGACCACCAGCCTGCGTGACGGTGACATCGTCGCCCGGTACGGCGGCGACGAGTTCGTCGCCATCCTGCCCGATGCCGACGATGCGACCGCCGAGCAGGTCGCCGACCGCCTGCTCGGCCGGGCCCAGCAGGCGGTGGTCGCCGCCCCCGACGGCGAGTCCCTGGTGCTGTCGCTGTCGATCGGTCTGGCCGTAGGGCCGGTGGATGCGGCGGACCCGGCCTCGGCGCAGGCGCTGTTCTCGCTGGCCGATCAGGCGATGTACCGAGCCAAGTCCGCTGGCAAGAACCGGCTGGCGGTGGCCAATCGCGACGAGGTGCGGGCGATCGAGCAGGCCGACGGTGCGGCGCACGAGGCGATCACCATGATCGATCCGGCGTCGGTATCGGTGGTCTACCAGCCGATCCGGCGGGCCGATGGCGAGGTGGTCGGTGCTGAGGTGTTCGCCCGTACCCAAGTGGGCGATCGGCTGGTGCCGGCGGCCGAATTCGTGCGCGCCCTAGGCCGGGATCAGCTGGTCGACGGGGTCGACCGACAGGTGGTCGAGCGTGCGCTGGGCGCCCCGGTGCTGGCAGGCTTTGCCGGGCAGCTATTCTTCAATATCGCGCCCACCAGCCTGATGGAGGCGCGTTTCATCGACTTCCTGCTTGCGGCTATCGAGTCCTCGCCGCTCGAGGCCTCGCAGGTCGTGATCGAGATCAGCGAAAGCCCACTGGCCGGTGAGATCGGGGCCCTGGTCGGGCCGTTGGCCGACTTGCGGGCCGCCGGGGTGCGTCTGGCGATCGATCACGCCGGCTCTGGCCGGGAGACCCTGAGCTACCTGCGCCGATTCGATGTCGATTTCGTCAAGATCGAGGCCGACTGGCTGTGCGACCGAAAGGTCAGCCGCCGTGACCGCGCCTTCATCGACGGCCTGCTGACCATTGCAGAGACCCTGGGCGTGACCGTGATCGCGCTCAACGTCGAGACCGACGCCCAGCTGGAGCTGATCCGTGGGCTGGCGATCGATTGGATGCAGGGCTACCGCTTCGCCCGCGAAAGCCCCAACCCGCCCGTTGTGAGCGTGTCGCCGTCCAAGGCGGTCAGCGGCCGGGGCGGGCGAGCGTGATGTCGCCCAGCCGGTCGCCGGCCTGCTCGCGGGCCAGGCGCAGGAAGGCGTCCATGTAGGCCAGTCGATGCTCGTCGCGGCGCACCGCCAGGTGCATGGTCGCCGACAGGCCGTCGCCCAGCGGCCGGGCGGTGACGATGCCCCGGGTGAGTTCGTCGCTGATGGCCCATTTCGGCAGCGCCGCCACGCCGTGCCCGCTGGCAACCCACTGGGCGATCATCGCGGTCAGTTCCGAGCGGCGCGACCCGGCCGGCTCGACGCCCGCCGGATCGAGAAAACGTCGGTAGATATCCAGTCGATCGCGCTCGACCGGGTAGCCGATCACCGTCTGGTCGGCCAGCATCTCGGGGGTGATATGCGCCTCGGCGGCCAGCGGGTGGCCCGGGGCGAGCACCAGCACCACCGGGTAGTGGAACAGCGGCTCGAAGTGTAACTCCGCGTCATCGACCGGATCGGAGCTGATCACCCCGTCGAGCTGACCGCGGCGCAGCGCGTCGATGGCATCGAAGCTGAACGACATCGACAGGTCGGTCTCGATCGAGGGCCACTGCGCGCGATACCGCTCGAGCGTGGGAATCAGCCAGGTGAAGCAGGAATGGCATTCCAGCGCCAGGAACAGCCGGCCGGTCGCCCCGCCGGCAATCTGGCGCAGGTCGCGGTCGAGCCGGTCCACCTCCGGCAGCACGGTGTCGGCCGCGGCCAGCAGACGCCGCCCCGCCTCGGTCAGCCGCATGGGGCGCGAGCTGCGCGAGAACAGCGGCGTCTCGTAGTACGACTCAAGCGCACGGATTTGGTGCGACAGGGCCGACTGCGTCAGGTGCAGGCGTTCGGCCGCCGCGGCCAGCGAGCCGGTCTGCTCGATCGCGCGGATGGTCTTCAGGTGTCGCAGCTCCAGGAACATGGATGAACCTCAAAAAAATTGGCCGACCGGGATGTCCCGCGCCGGCCAATGGGGTCTCGTGAAGAGTGCCCGTCGCGGTCAGTCTGCGCGGGGTGTCTTGAGTGTGACCAGCTCCTCGGCCGAGGTTGGGTGTAGGGCGACGGTGTCGTCGAATTGGCCCTTGGTCAGGCCGGCCTTCACTGCCACGGCAAAGCCCTGCAGCATCTCGTCCGCGCCGTCGCCGACCAGGTGCAGCCCGACGACGCGTTCTTCCTTGCCGACGCAGACGAGCTTCATCGCCGTCTTGAAGCCATGCGCGGAGAGCGCGTAGCGCATCGGCGTGAAGGTGGTCTCGTAGATCGTCACCTGCTTCTTGCCGAAGCGCTCGACGGCCTGCGGCTCGGTCAGACCGACCGTACCCAGCGCCGGGTGGGCGAAGACCACCGTCGGGATGGTCTCGTACTCGAGATGCGCGTCGTTCTGGCCGTCGAACAGGCGGTCGGACAGGCGCCGCCCGGCGGCGATGGCCACCGGCGTGAGCGGGTACTTGCCGATGATGTCGCCGATGGCGTAGATGCCCTCGACATTGGTGTTCTGGTAGGCATCGACCGGGATCACGCCGTTCTTCTCCATCGCGACGCCGGCCTTGTCCAGCCCGATGTCGTCGGTGTTCGGCTTGCGGCCGACGGCCCAGATCACCTGGTCGAACGGGCCGAGTTTCTCGCCGTCCCCGCCGTGGATGACCGTGCCCTTGTCGGTCTTTTCCAGCTTGGAGACCTTGTAGGGCAGGTGGGTCTCGATGCCCATCTGGTGCAGGTTCTCGGTGGCCGTCTCGCGGATCAGCGGGTCGAATGGCGCGAGCACGGTGTCGAGCATGTCGAGCAGGGTCACTTCGCTGCCCAGCGAGCGCAGCACGCCGGCCAGTTCCACGCCGATGTAGCCGCCGCCGATCACGGCGGTCTTTTTCGGCAATGCGTCGAGCTCGAAGAAGCCGTCCGAGGTGATGCCGTGCTCGGCGCCCGGTACCGGCGGGACCAGCGGACGGCCGCCGGTGGAGATCACGATGTGATCGGCGGTGTAGGGGGTGCCGTCGACATCGACCTTGTTGTCGCCGGCCAGGCGGCCGTAGCCGTCGATCACCTCGAGCTTGAGATCCTTGGCGTAGCCGTTCCAGAAGTTCGTGATGCCGGCGATGAACTCGCGGCGCTTTTTCGCCAGCGTGCCGAAGTCCACCGCGCCCGGCGCCTCCGGGAAGCCCCAGTCGACGGCGTCCGCCCGGTCGTGGGCGAGGTTGGCGGCGTACCACATGACCTTCTTCGGCACGCAGCCGACGTTGACGCAGGTGCCGCCGAGCGCGGTGGGCTCGATTACGGCGACCCGCTTGCCGTGCTGGGACGCCCGCTCGGCGACCGCCAGGCCCCCGGAGCCGCCGCCGAGGACGATCATGTCGAAATGCTTGCCACTCATGGATGTCTCCAGAAAGGGATGTCAGAAAACGCGGTTGGATGCCAAGACCGCTCTGGTCGGCAGGTCCACGCACGATCGAAGGTGAGTGAGGCTTTCGTCTGCCTTGCCCTGCGTGGCAGGCGAAAGCCGGCCCGGCGAGCCCGGGCCGGTGCTGGCATCAGATCAGACGGTGATCAGTAGCCCTTCTGCTTGAGCCAGGTTTCGACTTCCTCGCTGCCACCGACGCGCTGACCGTCGACGTAGACCTGCGGGACCGTTTCGGTCTGGGCCACGGCACGCAGGGCGCGCAGCTCGACGTCTTCACCGACCACGATCTCGTCGAACTCCAGCCCCGCGTCGTGCAGCATGCCCTTGGCGCGCGCGCAGAACGGGCAGCCCTTGCGTGAGAACATCATGATCGAGTGTGGCTTCTTGGCGTTCGGCGCCAGCCAGTCGAGCATGGTGTCGGCATCGGAGACCTCGTAGGGGTCGCCCGGCTTCTCCGGCTCGATGAACATCTTCTCGATGGTGCCGTCCTTGACCAGCATGGAGTAGCGCCAGGAGCGCTTGCCGAAACCGAGGTCGTCCTTGTCGACCAGCATGCCCATGCCGTCGGTGAAGTCGCCGTTGCCGTCCGGGATGAAGCGGATGCGATCGGCATCCTGGTCCACGGCCCACTCGTTCATGACGAAGGCATCGTTGACCGAGAGGCAGACGATCTCGTCGACGCCGTGCTTCTTGAATACCGGCGCCAGCTCGTTGAAGCGCGGCACGTGGCTCGAGGAGCAGGTCGGGGTGAATGCGCCCGGCAGCGAGAAGACGGCGACGGTCTTGCCCTTGAAGATCTCGTCGGTGGTCACGTCGACCCAGTCATGGTTCTGACGGGTGCGGAAGGTGACGTTGGGTACCTTCTGGCCTTCACGATTCTCCAGCATGGAAAGTCTCCTGTTCAGTTTGAGGGTAAATAATCACGAAAAATCGGGACGGGCGTCAGCGCATCACGCTGGCATCCCGTTGCACCGAAAATTTGGGGCCGAAACCGGCAAATGCAATGCCCACCAAATGGATGAGACAACATGCCTGCCCGGCATGGTCCGTTCACATTGATTTGAATGGCATTCAGCCTAATCGAGTGATTCGATCGAGAGAAATTGTATTTCTCGATCTTTTCTATAGAGGCTGGCTATGAAAGAGCCGCCGGTGGGACGCCCGCCGGCGGTGGGCGGGCCGGCCGGTCAGTCGGCCGCGGGGAGTTGTTCGAGGGCCCACAGCGAGTCGAGCGGTTCGCGCCGACGAATTTCATGGATGGCGCGTCCGTCGACCAGTACCTCCGCGGCGCGGGGGCGGGTGTTGTAGTTCGAGGCCATGGAAAAACCGTAGGCGCCGGCACCCAGTACCGCGAGCAGATCGCCTGGCGCGAGCTCGAGGGCGCGCTCGTGGCCGAGGAAATCCCCGGTCTCGCAGATGGGACCGACGATCTCCCAGGTGCCCGGGTGGCGCTCGCCCGCGCCCCGGCCGGCGGGGACGATCGCCATGTCGCTGCCGTAGAGGGCCGGGCGCATCAGGTCGTTCATGGCGGCATCGACGATGGCAAACGACTTGTGCTGGCCGGGCTTGAGGTACTCGACCCGGGTGAGCAACGCGCCGGCCGGGCCGGCGATGAAGCGACCCGGCTCGATCCAGATCGGCAGCTCGCGGGCCAACGGGTCGGCGTCGACCACCGAGCGGATTGCCTCGATCCAGTCGGCGGCTGCCGGCGGGGTCTCGTCGGTGTACCGGATGCCGAGCCCACCGCCCAGATCCAGGTGCTGGAGCGTGATGCCCCGTTCGGCCAGGCGGTGGGCAAGCTTCATCACCCGCTCGGCGGCATCGCGAAACGGGCTGACGTCGGTGAGTTGCGAGCCGATGTGGCAATCGATGCCCGTGACCTCGAGTGCCGGATGCGCGTGGGCCCACTCGTACAGTGGCAGCGCCTCGTCGATCGCGACGCCGAACTTGTTGTCCTTGAGCCCGGTGGAGATATAGGGATGAGTGCGCGCATCGACGTCCGGGTTGACTCGCAGCGATATCGGCGCAATTTGCTCCATTTCACTGGCGATGTCCGCAATTTGATGCAATTCTGCCTCGGATTCGACGTTCAGGCAGCCGATGCCAGCCTCGAGCGCGCCGCGGATCTCGTCGGCCGACTTGCCTACCCCGGAGAACACGCACCGGGCCGGGTCGCCGCCGGCGGCCATCACGCGGGCCAGTTCACCGTAGGAGACGATGTCGAAGCCGGCCCCCAGGCGCGCGAGCACGTTGAGGATGCCGATGTTGCTGTTGGCCTTGACCGCGTAGCAGATGCGGTGGGCCCGATCGCCGAAGGCGGCGGTCAGAGCGTTGAAGGCCGATTCGATCGCCGCGCGCGAGTAGACGTAGGTGGGCGAGTCGAAACGCTCGACGATCTCGCCGGCAGTGACTTGCTCGATCTGCAGATCACCGGCGTCGTTGCGGGAGAAGAAGGGGGGCAGTTCGCTCTGGGGCACGGCGAGGCTCCGGGGTCAGTCTTGGTTGGTGGTGGCTGCGGCTGGTGCGGTGTCGTCGGTCGAGGCGACCGCTTCGTCCTCGGGGAAGTAGAGCGGGCCTTTCTGGCCACAGCCGGCCAACAGCAGGGCGGCCAGCAGCAACCCGGCACCGAGGCGGCGGGACGATGAGGGGGTCGGCGAAGAGCGGTGCATGCGGACTCCGAGGCCCGGCGGGCCGTTGGTACAGCGGTGTTCGGATTCGAATTGTTGGCCCCGATTATGCCTCAAGCGACGATCGGTGCTTGCAGGCAGGCAACGAAAAACCCATCGCAGCCATGGTGATCGGGGCGCAGGCGGATCCAGCCGTCGGCGGTGATGGCGTCATCGGGCAGATCGTCGAGCAAGGGACGGGTTGTGCTCCAGTCGGGGTGCTGGGCGAGAAAGGCCGCGACGATGGCCTCGTTCTCCGCCGGCCACAGGCTGCAAGTGGCGTAGACCAGCCGCCCGCCGGGACGCGTGGCGCACGCCCCTTGTTCGAGCAGCTGGCTCTGCGTCTCGGCGAGCGCC
Organism: Halothiobacillus sp.; assembly: GCA_016278265.1. Taxonomy (GTDB): domain Bacteria; phylum Pseudomonadota; class Gammaproteobacteria; order Halothiobacillales; family Halothiobacillaceae; genus Guyparkeria. Next base: position 253,331 of record JADQCE010000003.1, read on the forward strand.
TCCCAGTCGATGGTGGCCCAACGCAGTTCCGGGTGGCGTCGCCAGGTGCCCGAGCCGCTGCAGGGGGCGTCGATCAGCACGCGATCGAATCCAGTGAGATCCGTGGGCAGTGGCTGGGTGGCATCCACCGTGCGAAGTTCGAGGTCGGTGTCACCATGACGCTGGGCGCGCGTGCGCAACCGATCAAGACGTTCGGGGTGTAGGTCGCAGGCGGTCAGGTGCAATTGCCCGCGGGCCTCGTCGAGCAGTCCGAGGGTCTTGCCGCCGGCACCGGCGCAAAGGTCCAGCACCCGTTCGCCCCGCTGGGCTTCGACGGTGCGAACGACCCACTGGCTGCCGGCATCCTGGATCTCGAAACCGCCGGCCTCGAAGCTGGGCAGGCGGGTCAGGCGCCCCGGGCGCTCGAGCCGGAGGCCCAGCGGCAGTCCCGCGATGGCCTTGGCGTCGATGTCCGCCTCGGCCAGCTCTTTTATCAGCGCGTCGCGCTCGCCGTGTCGTGGGTTGGCATGCAGATCGACGGCCGCGCGGCCATCCAGTGCCCGGGCCAGCGACTCTGGGGCGTCGGGTTGCCAGGCCTGCCATTGGTCGGCGGCAGCAGGGGCCAGGTTGAAACGAACGGTCCAGGGAAGGGAGTCGAACGGCTCCGCGCGCCGTCGTGACAGGATGGCGGTGGCCTCGGGCGTCAGCCCCGCCGCCTCGGCGAGCACCGGGTCGAGGGCATCGGCAAGCGACAGGGTCGCGGCGACCCGCGCGGCCATGCTCGGCGCGTTGTCATCGAGCAGCCAGTCGAGCACTCGGCGCTGGCGCAGCGCGAACAGGGTCAGTTCGCGCACCCGCTCGCGGTCCCGTCGCCCCATCTTGCGTCGCGCGGTCAATTCCCGTTGCAGGCTGCGGTCGGCGGGCAGGCCCTGCTCGGTGATGCGCTCGAGTAGTTCGGCGGCCAGCTGCAACTGCGCCGGGAAGGTGCGTCCGCGGGGCAGTTGGGGAGTTGGCCAGTCGTCGCCGGGCATTGGACGTTGGGACGGGATCGGGTCGGTCATGGGGGCTCGGCGGTCGGTGAGGCTGGCGTTTGGTAGTATCTCACGATCTCGCATGCCCCCGATTGGGGTGCCCGATTTCAATAAGAGAGACATGTCATTTCAATGAGCACGCAAGCAAACGCGGCAAATGCGACGGTTGACCTGCACTTCGAGGAGCGCGGCGGCGGCCTGCCGGTGATCATCATGCACGGGTTGTTCGGGTCGCTCTCCAACTGGCGTGGTATCGCCCAATCGTTGAGCGCGAACTACCGCGTCATCAATGTCGATCTGCGCAACCACGGTCGTTCACCCCACGCCCCGGGGCTTTCCTACGAGGCGATGGCCAACGACATCCTGGCGGTGATGGATCGGCTCGGGGTCGAGCGCGCCCACCTGATCGGACATTCACTGGGCGGCAAGCTCGGCATGGTGCTGGCCGACCGCCACCCCGAGCGGGTCGCCCGGCTGGCCGTGGTCGATATCGCGCCGAAGTGGTATCCGCCCTGGCACAAGGATGTCTTCGCCGCGCTGGATGCCGTTGACCTCGAGACGCTCGAGTCGCGGGAGCAGGCGCGCCAGCAGATGGCCGCGCACGTGTTCGAGCCCGAGGTGCGGTCCTTCCTCGCGGCCAACCTCGAGCAGGTCGACGGCCAGTGGCGCTGGCGCTTCAACCTGCCCGAGCTCAAGGCGGCCTACGAGCAGACGTCCGACATGCCGACGCTGTCCGGCTTCTACCTCGGGCCGGCCCTGTTCATCCGCGGGGCCCAGTCGGCGTATATCGAGGCAGGCGACGAGGAGCGCATCGGCCGGGACTTTCCGCAAAGCTGCATCGTCACCCTGGAGCAGGCCCGCCATTGGCCGCACATCGAGGACACCGCCGGGTTCCTTGATGCCGTCACCCGCTTTTTCGCCCACGGCTGCCACGATTTTCCGGAGCAATCGATCGGCTGATCGGCACGTGTAGGAAAATTCCTACAAAAGAAATCGAAAATTCCTACGAAACTTTCGGCGATTTCGTCTATCCAGCTGGCGTCAGAGCGCGCATCATGCACCCGTGCTTGGATGCACAGGGCAGGAAGCCCACCCGGCCAGGAGGCCGAGGGATCGTACGGCGGACAGGGAGTCCGCGCAGGAAGCACCGGCAGAGGATCTGCCAGTTCGGGAGGTCGGGTTCGCCCGACGCGTGCACGGCGCTTTTCTAAGGAAGCGCACCGTAAACAACCGGACCTCGGGACAGAGTCCAGGTTTTTTGCGGGCAGCCAGGAAGGCCGCGGCGCGTTCGGCACGGAAGCCGGGACCGAATCAAGGATCTAGCCAAGCACCCAGGACGGGTGCTGCCACGGACGGCAAGGGACGATTCCGCGCAGGATGCGCGTTCGATGCAGGATGGCATCGCTGAAAAAAAACGGTGGTAGACGCCGGCAACAACAAGAACCCGCAGGAACGGTCAGCGGCGAGACAAGAATCAACAGGATCGGCAACGGATATTGCCCTCGTCTTAAGGAAAAGCACCCGCCACACCGGACCCAGGGATTGGGACCCAAGACTCCGCGCAGGGACAACGCGCCCGATCCATGCCGCAGGGCAGGATCGTTTCCCGGCCAGGAAGGCCCTCCTCCTTTTTCGCGATTCACGACCCAGGACCACCCTCTGAGTGACTCAGATTCGGGTGTTTTTTTGCGTGTGCGTATCAGCGGTCCCTGCCGGCCACCCCGCTTCGATGATTCGCGCCGTGGTTCGCTGGTATCGCCGCCTGCCCCGTTGCCCCTTCCCGCTGACGGCCCGCACGGCGATCGGCTTGTTGGGCGTGGGCGATGGCCGGGCTCGATGTTCCCGGTGGCCTGTCCCCGCGCGGCGGGGTAGACTGCGCCCGCCATGAAGCTCGACGCCTTCGATTACCACCTGCCTCCCGAACGGATCGCCGCCCGCCCGGCCGAGCCGCGCGAATCGGCGCGCCTTCTGGTGTTGCCGGCAGTTGGGGAATTGGGCCATCGCCACATTGGCGATCTTCCCGACCTGATCGCGCCGGGTGACCTTCTGATCCTGAACGATACCCGCGTGATTCCGGCCCGTGCGTTCGGGCGCAAGGCCTCCGGCGGCAAGGTGGAGTTCCTGCTCGAGCGCCTGCTCGATACCGACCGGGCCCTGTGTCATCTGCGCAGCAGCCGCTCGCCGCGGATCGGCGCCGAACTGATCATGGAAGGCGATGCTCGACTCGAAGTGATCGGTCGTGACGGGGCGTTGTTCGAGGTGAAGTTGCTCGCCTCCAGCTCCGTGGGCGGCATGCTGGACTGGCTGGAGGGCCATGGTCACATGCCCCTGCCGACCTACATCGAGCGGGTGGACGACGACCGGGATCGCCACGATTACCAGACGGTGTTCGCCCGCCGCGAGGGGGCGGTCGCTGCCCCCACCGCCGGGCTGCATTTGACCGAGGCGCTGCTCGAGCGCCTGCGCGCCCAAGGTGTCGAGACGGCCTTCGTCACCCTGCACGTGGGCGCCGGCACCTTCCAGCCGGTGCGCAGCGAGACCATCGAGGCCCACGAGATGCATCGCGAGTGGACCGAGGTGCCGCAGGCGACGGTCGAGGCCGTCGCCGCGGCCCGTCGCCGCGGAAATCGCGTGATCGCGATCGGCACCACGGCGGTCCGCGCCATCGAGACGGCCGCCCGCGCGCACCCCGGGCACGCCGCTCGCGGCGAGATCGGTCCCTTTGTGGGTGATACCCAGCTCTTTCTTTATCCCGGCCAGCCGCTGCACGTCATCGACGCGATGCTGACCAACTTCCATCTGCCGCGCTCGACGCTGCTGATGCTTGTTTCGGCGTTCGCGGGGCGCGAGCGCGTGTTGGGCGCCTATCACGAGGCCATCGAGAGCGGCTACCGTTTCTATTCCTTTGGTGATGCGATGTTCATTGAGACCAGTGCCGACGTCGGGGGCACACAGACCGCATGAAATTCGAACTGCATGACTGCACCCGCTCCAAGACCGGTGCCGACCGCCTGGCCGGCCCGCGCCGGGGCCAGGTCCGCTTCGCCCGTGGCGTGATCGACACGCCGGCGTTCATGCCGGTGGGTACCTACGGCACCGTCAAGGCGGTCACCCCGGAGGAGCTGACCGACCTGGGCGCGCAGATCGTGCTGGGCAACACCTTTCACCTGATGCTGCGCCCGGGTACGGAAATCATTCGGCTGCACGGTGATCTGCACGACTTCATGCACTGGGAGCGTCCGATCCTGACCGATTCGGGCGGTTTTCAGGTGTTCTCGCTCGCCGAGATGCGCAAGATCACCGAGGAGGGGGTGCGTTTTGCCTCGCCGGTCAATGGGGACCAGGTGATGCTCACCCCCGAATCCTCGATGCAGGTCCAGCACGAGCTGGGTTCGGACATTCAGATGATCTTCGACGAGTGCACGCCCTACCCGGCCACGCCCGAGGTGGCCGGTGCCTCGATGCGCCTGTCGTTGCGCTGGGCGGCGCGCTCGAAGGCGGCCTTCGAGGCGCTCAAGCCGGCGGACTCGGACCGGGCCCTGTTCGGCATCGTCCAGGGCGGTATGCACGAGCCCCTGCGGCGCGAGTCGGCCGCCGGGCTGGTCGACCTGGGCTTTGATGGCTATGCCGTCGGCGGTCTGTCGGTCGGCGAGCCGCTGGCGGAGCGCAACGCGGTGCTGGAGTTTACCCTGCCCGAATTGCCCGCCGATCGGCCGCGCTACCTGATGGGGGTGGGCAAGCCCGAGGACCTGGTCGAGTCGGTCGCGCGCGGTGTGGACATGTTCGATTGCGTCATGCCCACGCGCAACGCGCGCAACGGTCACCTGTTCACGCGCTACGGTGACGTGCGCCTGAAGAATGCCCGCTATGCCACCGACATCCGGCCGCTCGACGAGGACTGCGGCTGCTACACCTGCCGGCACTATTCGCGCGCCTACCTCAAGCACCTGCACCGGGCGCGCGAGGTGCTGGGGGCGCGGTTATGCACCATCCACAACCTGCACTACTACCAGGTGCTGATGGCCGAAATGCGCGCAGCGATCGAAGCGGATGCCTTCGAGACGTTCCGGGGCCGATTCTACGCCGAGCGCGATCGCGGTGTCTGATCGGCGCGTAGCAATGCAAACCGCGGGGCTTGTGGCATACTCCGGCGTTGTCTTGCAAACCACCTAAAACAACACGAAATCGGAGCGACCACCACGATGTTCTTTATCAGCGATGCCATGGCCCAGGCGGAAGGGGCCGGTGAGCCGAGCCTGCTGGCGACCTTCCTGCCGCTGCTGCTCATCTTCGCCGTCATGTACTTCCTGTTGATCCGTCCGCAGATCAAGCGTCAGAAGGAACACAAGAAGCTGGTCGAGGCGATCGAGAAGGGCGACGAGATCGCGACCTCCGGCGGTCTGCTTGGCCGCGTCGTCAACGTCGGCGACACGTTGCTGGTACTGGAAATCGCCGACGGCACCACGGTGGTCGTGCAGCGATTCGCCGTCAGCACGGTGATGCCCAAGGGCACCATCAAGGACGCCCGCGAGGCCTGATCCTCGCTATTTCCCAGGGCTCGCCACGGCGGGCCCTCTCGTTTTATCCGCCCGCCGGCCAGGGATGCGTGTCGGCGGGCCGCGTCCCGGTCCGCCGGGGCGCCTTTCCACGCGAAGGCCTAGAAGATGAACCGCTATCCCCTGTGGAAGAATCTGATCGTCGTCGTTGTCGTGCTGGTGGGGTTGTTCTACGCCTTGCCGAACTTCTTCGGCGAAGAGCCGGCCCTGCAGATCTCCAAGCGCGACGGCACCATGGAGCAGGCAGCCCTGTCCGAGGCGCAGAGCGCCCTGCGGGCCGCCGGCATCGAGTACAGCCGCGCCGATTTGCGGGAAGACTCCGGTCTGATCCGCTTCAACTCCACGGACGATCAGCTCGAGGCGGTCGACGTGGTGCGCGCCGCCCTCGGCGGTGATTACCCCGTTGCCCTTAATCTCGCCCCGGCGGCCCCGACCTGGCTGACCGATCTCGGCGCCCTGCCGATGTACCTGGGCCTAGACCTGCGTGGCGGTGTCCACTTCCTGATGCAGGTGGACATGGGTGCGGCGGTCAATACCGCGCTGGATCGTCGTGTCGACGGCATGCGTGCCGACCTGCGCGGCGAGCGCCTGCGTTATGTCTCCGCCGAGGTGACCGACGAGCAGCGCATCCAGGTGCGTTTCCGTGATGCCGAGTCCCGCGACCAGGCCATCGAGAAGCTGGCCGGCGACTACGAAGACCTCGAGTTCGATTCGGCGGAAATAGACGGCGAGCCGTACCTGACGGCGACGATGACCGACAAGGGGGTCGAGACCGAACGCCGCGCCGCCCTCGAACAGAACATCACCACCTTGCGTAACCGTGTCAACGAACTGGGCGTGGCCGAGCCGCTGATCCAGCAGCAGGGCGATGACCGCATCGTGGTCGAGTTGCCGGGCATTCAGGACACGGTGCGCGCCAAGGAAATCCTCGGCGCGACCGCCACCCTGGAGTTCCGCCTGGTCCACGGTTCGCCGGCCGACTGGGTCGATGCCGACGAGTCCGGCAGCATCCCGCCACAGGCGCGGCTCTACCAGCGACGCGATGGCGGGCCGGTGCTGCTCAAGCGCCAGGTGATCGTCACTGGGGACCGCGTCACCGGGGCGTCGTCGGGCTTCGATCAGGATTCCGGCTCGCCGGCGGTGTTCGTCAACCTCGACAGCCAGGGCGCGCGACGCATGGCCGACATCACCGGCGACAACATCGGCCAGCAGATGGGCGTGGTGTTCATCGAGAACCGCATCGACACCACGGTCGACGAGGACGGCAACCTGATCGAGGAAAAGAAGCTGGTCGAGGAGGTGATCAGCGTCGCCACCATTCGTGACCAGTTGGCCAACCGCTTCCAGATCACGGGGCTCGACTCGTCTCAGGAGGCGCGCAACCTGTCGCTGCTGCTGCGTGCCGGTGCCCTGCGTGCCCCGATGGACATCGTCGAGGAGCGCACCGTCGGTCCGAGCCTGGGTGCCGAGAACATCCAGGCCGGCGTGAACGCCGCCATCCTCGGCTTCGTGTTGGTCTCGATCTTCATGATGATCTACTACCGCGTGTTCGGTGTGATCGCCGTGGTCGCGCTGGTGGTCAACCTGGTCCTGATCGTCGCGGTGCTCTCGATGCTGCAGGCGACGCTGACCCTGCCGGGCATTGCCGGCATCGTGCTGACCGTGGGCATGGCGGTGGATGCCAACGTGTTGATCTTCGAGCGGATTCGCGAGGAGGTCAGGAATGGCATGACACCGCACGCGGCGATGAAGGCCGGTTACGAGCGTGCCTTTGCCACCATCCTGGATGCGAACATCACCACCCTGCTGGCGGCCCTCGCCCTGTTTGCCTTCGGCACCGGGCCGGTCAAGGGCTTTGCCGTGACCCTGTCGATCGGCATCCTCGCCTCGGTGTTCACCGCGGTGATGCTGTCGCGAGCCCTGGCTAACCTGGTCTACGGCCGCCAAGCGCGCCTGAAGGGACTTTCCATCTGAGCCGGCCAGGTGCCGGCAATCGAATCAGACGAGTGACACCATGAACGTATTTCCAGCCGACGCGCGATTCGACTTCTTCGGCAAGCGCTTCTTCGCCTACGCCCTGTCGGCGATCCTGCTGCTGGTCGCAGCCGGCTCGCTGGCGACCAAGGGGCTCAACCTCGGTCTGGACTTCACCGGGGGGGTGGTCGTCGAGCTGGGCTACCCCGGTGGGGCGGATATCGAGGCCGTGCGCGACACGCTCGATGCCCAAGGCTTCGACCAAGCGGTCGCCCAGCTGTTCGGCTCGTCGGAATCGGTGCTAATCCGTTTGCCGCCGAGCGGCGAGAGTCAGTCGCGGCTAGCCGACCAAGTGCTGATCGCGCTGCAGTCGGAGTCGGATGACGTCACCATGCGCCGGGTCGAGTACGTCGGCCCGGCCGTCGGCGACGAGCTGTTCAACGCCGGCGGGCTTGCCCTGCTGGTCGTGCTGGCCGGCATCCTCGTCTACGTGGGCTTTCGCTTCCAGGTACGCCTGGCCGGCGGGGCGATCCTCGCGCTGGCGCACGATCTGGTGGTGGTGCTGGGTATCGTCAGCCTGGTGGGGCTGCGCTTCGACCTGACCGTGCTGGCCGCCTTCCTCGCGCTGGCCGGCTACTCGATCAACGACACCATCGTGGTGTTCGACCGCATCCGCGAGAACTTCCAGAAGATGCGCAAGGGCACCGAGAAGGAGGTGATGAACGCCTCGGTCAACCAGACCATGTCGCGCACGGTGCTCACCTCGGGCACCACCTTCCTCACCGCGCTGGCGCTGTTCGTCTTCGGCGGCGAGGCGCTGTACGGCTTCTCGCTGACGCTGTTGCTCGGGATCGCGATCGGTACGTTCTCCTCGATCTACGTCGCCTCGGCCCTGTCGCTGGACATGGGGCTCAAGCGTCAGGACCTGCTCAAGATCGATGACAAGGAGCGGCTCAAGCAGGCCGAGGACGGCGCACCCTGATCGCTGACCGGCCTTTAAAGACGAAAGCCCGCATGAGTGCGGGCTTTTTCATGTCCGGCGTAGCGCCGCTCGTTATTCGGGTCGGGACACCGAGCGCCAGGTTTTTTCACCCTTGCTGATCGCCTGGAGCATGACGTGGACCAGCTTGGGGTTGGCACAGATGACATTGCCACTGCCGAGGTAGTCGTCGCCGCCCTGGTTGTCGATCACCACGCCGCCGGCCTCGCGGACCAGCAGCACGCCGGCCGCCATGTCCCAGGGCTTGAGGCCGAATTCCCAGAAGCCGTCGAAACGGCCCGCGGCCACGTAGGCCAGGTCCAGCGCGGCCGAACCGGGACGGCGGATGCCGGCGATCGGACCGTGCAGCGCCCGCAGGGTCGCGATGTAGCGTTCGAGATTCTGGTCGTCACGGAACGGGATGCCGGTACCCAGCAACGCGCCGTCCAGCCCCTTGCGCGGGGTGACGCGGATGCGGCGGTTGTCGAGAAAGGCCCCGCCGCCGCGCTCGGCGGTGAACAGTTCCTGGTTGACCGGGTTGTAGATCACCCCCAGTTCCAGTCGACCCTGGCGTTCCAGCGCGATGGAGACCGCGTAGTGGCCGATGCCGTGCAGGAAGTTCGTGGTGCCGTCGAGTGGATCGATGATCCAACGGAACTCGGCATCTTCCTGCTGCCCCGCGGCGCCGGACTCCTCGGCGAGGATGCTGTGGTCGGGGTAGGCGCGCAGCAGCGTGTCGATGATCGCCGCCTCGGCCTGGTGGTCGACCTCGCTGACGAAGTCGTTGCGCTTTTTCGACTCGATCGTGAGATCGTTGACGCGATCGCGGCTGCGGGAGATGACATTGCCGGCGGCGCGGGCGGCGCGCACGGCGATATTGAGCATGGGGTGCGGCATAATGGTCTGGTCGGCTCGACGAGCGAATGGTGGATGACGGGCCGCGGCAGGCGGTTTGCTCACTGCCAAAGGCGCGCCCGGGCCGGTCGATCGGACCGTGACACCCGGCCGGGACGCTGATGGCGCCCCGTTCCTCGGATTCGGAATTATACGCGTAAACGCCCCTATGTCAGCCATGCCGCAATCGCCAACTCCCACAAACACCGCGCCTCCCGCCGAGATCCTTGCGCCCATCGAGATCGTGCTCTGCCAGACGTCGATGGCCGAGAACATCGGCGCCGCCGCCCGGGCCATGAAGACCATGGGTCTCTCGCGGCTGGTGCTGGTCGCGCCGCGAGTCAGCCGGGCGGCGATCGATGACAGGGCCCGGGCGGTGGCAACGCATGCCGCCGACGTGCTGGACGCGGCGCGTGTGGTCGACTCGGTCGACGCGGCCGTGGCGGACTCGGTGGCCGTGTGGGCGACCACCGCGCGGACACGCAGCCTGGCCCTGCCGCTGCTCGACGGGCGGGCGGCGGCGGCCGAGGTCATGCGGCAGGTGGGCTCGCTGCCGCCCGACTCGCCCAGCCGCGTCAGCATCCTGTTCGGCGCCGAGCGCACTGGCCTGACCAACGAGGAGTTGGCTGTGGCCGATCATCTGCTCGCCCTGCACGCCAATCCGGACTACCCGGTGCTCAACCTTGCCCAGGCGGTCCAGTTGGTGGCCTACGAGCTGTTCCACGCCTCGCGCCAGCCGGAACCGCTGGAGGCCGGCGGCGAACCGCCGGCCCGCAAGGCCGAGCTTGCTACACTCTGCGCTCGTCTCGAGGCGGTGTTGGCCGAGCGCGACTATTTCCCCGGCGCCGATGCGGCGGAGACCGAGCGGCATGCCCGACGCCTGATGCAACGCCTGCGTGTGATGCTCAACCGGGCCGAGCCGCGTCGCGACGAACTGCAGATCCTGCAGGGCATGCTGACCGCGCTTTCCCGGAGCGGGCGCGGCGCGGCGGATTGATCGATAGATTGCGGAGCAAGTGCATGGGTTGGTGGAAAACGATTCTCGATGACGTCGACAGCGTATTCGACCGCGACCCGGCGGCGCGCAGCCGCTGGGAGATCGCGCTGACCTATCCGGGTCTGCACGCCGTCTGGTGGCATCGCGTCGCCCATGCCCTCTGGCGGCGCAACTGGCGCTTGCTCGCCCGGCTGATCTCCAACGTCAGCCGCTGGCTGACCGGTATCGAGATCCACCCCGGTGCCGAGATCGGACGCCGCTTCTTCATCGACCACGGCATGGGGGTGGTGATCGGCGAGACCGCCGAGATCGGCGATGACTGCACCCTCTATCACGGCGTCACGCTGGGTGGGACGACCTGGCGCGAGGGCAAGCGTCACCCGACCCTGGGCGCCGGCGTGGTAGTTGGGGCGGGGGCGAAGATCCTCGGCCCGATCACCCTCGGCGCGGGGGTGCGCGTCGGTTCGAACGCCGTCGTGCTCCGGGACGCCCCCGACGGGGCGACCCTGGTGGGCATTCCCGCGCGGATGGTCGAGCAGCGCGCCGAGCAGAACGAGACCAAGCGACGTGTTGCCCAGCGACTCGGTTTTGATGCCTACGGCGTGGCCCGCGACATGCCCGACCCGGTGGCGACCGTGGTCGATCGCCTGCTCGATCACGTCCAGACGGTCGACGGTCAGCTCGACGAGATGGCCGACGCCTTGCGCTCGCTGGGGGTGGACGTCTCTCGACCGAGTCGTCCCAGCCTGGATGGCTGCCATCTCGACGAGGAAGACCGACTGATCGGTTGCGGTCGCGACGAGGCGGTCGATGAGGGCTCGGTTCGGCGCGACTGATTTGGGCGGCGCTCGCCCATATACAGCGCCGTGTCGCCGGACTATGATGGGGCGACTATCCCCGAGAGTCCCGCTCGGGATTGACCCGTTTTGGCGGCCCCGACAGGGGCTGCCCGGAGGTTTGCAATGAGGCTGACGACCAAGGGGCGCTACGCCGTCACGGCCATGCTCGATCTGGCCATCCATGACCGTGGCCAGCCGACGGCACTGGCCGACATCGCCGAACGACAGTCATTGTCGCTCTCCTACCTCGAGCAGCTGTTCGCCCAGTTGCGGCGCGGGCAGCTGGTCAGCAGCGTGCGAGGCCCCGGCGGTGGCTACCAGCTGGCCCGCGAGCCGGCCCGGATCAACATTGCCGAGATCGTCCACGCGGTCGACGAGGTGGTCGACGTCACCCGTTGCGGCGGGCGCGGCAACTGCCAGGATGGCGGCAAGTGTCTTGCGCACGACCTGTGGATGGGGCTGTCGGCCCAGATCCAGGGGTTCCTCGAGTCCATTTCGCTCGCCGACCTGGTGGAGCAGCCCGACGTGCTCGACGTCTCCGCTCGCCAGGACGATCAACTGCAGCAGACGCGTGACGAGCGCTCCGAGGCGGTCGCTGCCGGCATGCGGGGCATCGGCCCCTGATCGACCGGCTCGGTGCGGCCTTCGCTCCGGCTGCCGCCCGATCGGTTCGCATGGATTGTTTTCCGGTGAATCGTCAAGGAACCTCTGTGCAAATAGCCAACGCCTCTGCGGATCGCCAGGCGTCCAGATGCAAGGCGCAGCGCGCCGCGCAATGGCTATGGTCATTGGCAAGCGCTGCAACGCCGCAGGTGGGCGCCTGGCGGTCCGCCCGATGGGGCTTGCCGGCTTGCCCGCCCTCGGCGTTACCGATTCTCGCCGGGCAACGAGCCCGCCTTCGGATCGGTGCCTTGATGGCGAACAAGCCGGCAAGCCAGAGGCATTGGCTATTCGCGCAGAGGTTCCTTAAACTATCGCGCTTTGCTGTCGCTCGCCTTCGGTGAGCGACAGCTTCCTGTTTCCGTTTTCTTTTTCACGTTTCACCGGGGCGGTCCGATCCCGCCCGATCAGGAGATAACTTCATGGCCGTAGAACGCACCCTTTCGATCATCAAGCCCGACGCCGTTGCCAAGAACGTGATCGGTCAGATCATCTCGCGCTTCGAGGACGCCGGTCTGTCGGTGGTCGGTGCGCGCATGCTGCAACTGACCCGCGAGCAGGCCGAAGGCTTCTACGCGGTCCACAAGGAGCGCCCGTTCTTCGGCGAACTGGTCGGCTTCATGATCTCCGGCCCGGTATTCGTCCAGGTACTTGAGGGCGAGGACGCCATCGCCAAGAACCGTGACCTGATGGGCGCGACCAACCCGAAGGAAGCCGAGCCGGGCACCATCCGCGCCGACTTCGCCGAGTCGATCGACGCCAACGCGGTCCACGGTTCGGACAGTGCCGAGAACGCACGTACCGAGATCGATTTCTTCTTCAAGCCCGACGAGTTGACCGGCCGCTAAGACCGCTGGCACCTTTTCGGGTCGACATACGGGTGGCCTGAATGACTTCGACCGACGAACGCATCAACCTGCTGGGCCTGGCGCCCAGCCGCCTGCGTGCCTGGTTTGCCGAGATGGGCGAGAAGCCCTTCCGTGCCAACCAGGTGCTCAAGTGGGTGCATCAGCGCCGGGTCGAAGACTTCGATGCGATGACCGATCTCGCCAAGAGTCTGCGTGAGAAACTCAAGGAGATCGCCTGCATTCAGGCACCCATGATCCTGCTTGATCAGGAATCGAAGGACGGGACGCGCAAGTTTCTCGTCGATACGGGAGGCGGCAACTCCGTGGAGATGGTCTACATCCCCGAGGACGACCGTGCGACCCTCTGTATTTCCTCGCAGGTGGGCTGTTCGCTCACCTGCACCTTCTGCTCGACCGGTCGACAGGGCTTCAATCGCAACCTGTCGACCGCGGAGATCGTCGGTCAGCTCTGGCTGGCCGAACGGTTGATCGAACGACGCCTGCCGACCGGCAAGGCGATCAGCAACGTGGTCTTCATGGGCATGGGCGAGCCGCTCTTGAACGAGCAGGCGGTGGTCGATGCCGCGGAGCTGATGCTCGACGACCACGCCTACGGCCTGTCCAAGCGTCGCGTGACCATCTCGACCTCCGGCATCGTCCCGGCGATCGACCGGCTGGGCGCGCGCCTGCCGATCTCACTGGCGATCTCGCTGCACGCGCCCAACGACGCGCTGCGCAACGAGCTGGTGCCGATCAACGAGAAGTACCCGCTCGACCAGCTGATGGCCGCCTGCGACCGTTACGCCGAGGTGGTGCCGCACGGCGCGATCATCTACGAGTACGTGATGATCCAGGGCGTCAACGACACGCCCGAACACGCCGACGAGTTGATCGAGCTGCTTGGCCCGCGCAAGGAGGCGGTCAAGATCAACCTGATCCCGTTCAACCCCTTCGAGGGCTCCGGCTACGAGCGCTCGTCGCGCAATCGCATCGAGCGGTTCCGGGCGCAGCTCAAGGCGGTGGGTATCAACACCGTGCCACGCAAGACACGTGGCGACGATATCGATGCCGCCTGCGGCCAGCTGGCGGGCAAGGTGGCCGATCGCTCGCGGCGGCAGGATCGCCTGGCGCAGATGGGCCTGGGCCAAGGTGTCGTGGAGGTCACTCGATGAGCCACCGCCTGTTGAGCGTGTACGCGTTGGTCCTGCTCGGTTTGACCGGCTGCGCGACGACCGGTGGCATGGAGAGCGATCGTGGCTCGATCGAGCGCCATGTCGGCGAAAATCGTCAGGCCGCCGAGATCAATACCGAACTGGCCGCCGGCTACATGCGCGAGGGTGAGCTCAAGGTCTCGATGGAGAAGGTCCGTCGGGCGATCCGGTTTGATAGCGGCTATGCCCCGGCCCACCACGTCCATGCCCTGCTGCTCCAGCGTCTGGGGGAGGACGACAAGGCCGCCAAGGCATTCGCCCAGGCCATTCGCCTCGACGGCGACAATTCGGACATGGCCAACAACTACGGCGGTTTTCTCTGCTCGCAGGGCGATTACGAGCGGGCCCAGGCAATGTTCCGCCGAGCCTACGGCGACCCCTTGTACGAGACCCCCGAGTACGCCCTGGTCAACTCCGGCCGTTGCTACCAGCAGGCGGGCGATCAGGCCCGGGCGCTGGCCCAGTTCCGTCGTGCCATGGACGAAGGCGCTCGCCAGCCGGCCGCCCTGCTGGGTCTCGCGCAGGCTTTGCTGGAAACCGGTGAGGGACGCGAGGCGGCGGAGGCGATGCGTCAATACGAGTCGCGCCACCGGCACACTCCACGGTCGCTGAGCGTCGCGATCGCGATCGACCGCGCGGTGAGTGACGAGCAGGCATTGAATAACCACCGCCTGATCCTGCGCGGCCGATTCCCGGATTCGCCGGAGGCCCAGGCACAGGCACTGGAACAGGAAGGCAGTCGATGAGCGAGCAGGAGCGGCATGAACCCGCGGTCGGAGAAACGACGCGCGGCCCGGACGAGGCGATCACCCTTGGGCAGGACGTAACCGGCCCCAGCGTCGGCGAACGAATCCGGCGGGGCCGCGAAGCCGCCGGTCTGAGCGCTGCCGACCTGGCCCAGCCGCTCAACCTCGATCTTAAGTTGATCGAGCGCATCGAACGCGACGAGCTCGATGCCGTACCGGGCCGCCCGTACATCCTTGCCTACTTGCGCACCTGGGCGGGGCAATTGGGTCTGGACGGTGATGAGTTGATCGCCCAGTACAATGCCCAACGCGTCCCGGACAACGGCACCGTGCAGGGCGGAATCCACCCGACACTGGATGTCATGGAAACTCGCGGTGGAGGTGGTGGCCGTCGCCTGCTGGGGTGGCTCGGCATTCTGATCCTCATCGCCGTCGTGGTGCTCGGTCTGTCGCAGTTGGATGCCGAGCGTGTCCAGTCCTGGTGGAATGACCTGCGGGGCGAGACGGCAGAATCCTCGACCAACGGCGATTCGGCTCCGGTTGACGGCGAGGGTTCGGGCGACGGACGACCGGTCATCGACGGCGCACTCGACGCGCCCCCGGCACCGCCGACCGGCGCCCCGTCACAAACCGAGACGGCGGCCGTTCCCGGGACATCACCAGGGCCGGTCGAGGCCGCCTCGCTGGCGCTGCCCGGTGAGCGCCTGGCCGCGATCGGTTCCTCGGCGGAAGGCCGCGATCCGCTGGCCGAGGGCCAGTCCGCCGATCCAGCCGATGGCGAGCCAAGCGATGAGGCATCCGCTGCCTCCACCGAGACGGCTGCCGACAAACCGCCGGCCCTGCTGTTGCGTGCCACCCGTGCCGACAGCTGGGTCGAGGTGCGTGACGGCAATGGCGAGCGGTTGATGTATGACGTGCTGGCGGCTGGCGAGGAGCGCGAGTTTGCCGAAGCGGCCGGACCCTTCTCGCTGGTGCTGGGGCATCCCGAGGGGTTCGAAGTTGAATACCAGGGCGAGCCGGTTGAGCTTGGTGAGTCGAGCGATAACACCGGCGTGCTGCGAACGACCGTGGGGAATTCATGAGTTTTCAACCGGTTCCGGTGACGCGTCGCTTGTCCCGTCGGATCCAGGTCGGATCCGTGGGCGTGGGCGGCGATGCGCCGATCTCCGTCCAGTCGATGACCAACACCGATACCTGTGATGTCGAGGCGACTGTCGCGCAGATCCAGCGTCTGGAAGCGGCCGGCGCCGACCTCGTGCGGGTCTCCGTGCCCAACATGGATTCCGCCGAGGCCTTCGGCAAGATCAAGCAGCGGGTCTCGATCCCGCTGATCACCGACATCCACTTCGATTACCGCATCGCCCTGCGCGTGGCGGAACTCGGCGCCGACTGCCTGCGTATCAACCCGGGCAACATCGGCCGCGAGGACCGGGTGCGCCAGGTGATCGACTCGGCGCGTGACCACGGTATTCCACTGCGCATCGGCGTCAATGCCGGCTCGTTGGAGAAGGACCTGCAGCAGAAGTACGGCGAGCCGACGCCGGACGCGCTGGTCGAGTCCGCCCTGCGGCACATCGATATCCTCGACCGGCTCGACTACCCCGAATTCAAGGTCTCGCTGAAGGCCTCCGACGTCTGGATGACGCTGGGCGCCTACCGCAAGCTCGCCTCCCAGATCGAGCAGCCGCTGCATCTCGGCATCACCGAGGCGGGTGGCCCGCGCGCCGGGGCGGTCAAGTCGGCCGTGGGCTTGGGCATGCTGCTGGCCGAGGGCATCGGCGACACCCTGCGCGTCTCGCTGGCCGCCGACCCGGTCGAGGAGGTCAAGGTCGGCTGGGACATCTTGAAGTCGCTGAAATTGCGCAGCCGCGGCGTGAACCTGATCGCCTGCCCGTCCTGCGCCCGCCAGGAGTTCGACGTCATCAAGACCGTCAACGCCCTGGAAGAGCGCATCGAGGACATTGACCTGCCCATGGACGTCGCCGTGATCGGTTGCGTGGTCAACGGGCCCGGCGAGGCCCGCGAGGCGGCCATCGGCCTGACTGGCGGCCAGCCCAATCTCCTGTACGTCGACGGCAAGCCCTCGCGCAAGCTATCCGAGGAAGAGCTGGTCGACCAGATCGAACACACCATTCGCGAGCGCGTCGCCCGGGACAAGGCCGCCCATGAGGCCGCCCACGATTCCAACGACGACCGATAACCTGATCCCACGATGAGCAAGACGCCCAAGAGCATCCGGGGCATGCACGACGTGCTGCCCGACGACACCCCTGCCTGGCAGGGGCTGGAGACGGCGCTGCGCGAGACCGCTGCCGCCTTCGGTTACGAAGAGATCCGCATGCCGATCGTCGAGCAGACCGCGCTGTTCGCCCGGTCGATCGGCGAGGTGACCGACATCGTCGAGAAGGAGATGTATACCTTCGACGACCGCAACGGCGATTCGCTCACCCTCCGCCCGGAGGGCACGGCCGGGTGCGTACGCGCCTGCCTGCAGCACGGCATCATCCACAACCAGCAGCGGCGCCTGTGGTACACCGGGCCGATGTTCCGCCACGAGCGCCCGCAGAAAGGGCGCTATCGGCAGTTTCACCAGTTCGGTGTCGAGACCTTCGGCGTCGCCGGCCCGGAACTCGAGGTGGAGCTGATCCAAATGGCCGCCTCACTGTGGGACCGCCTCGGCATTCAGGACGTGCGCCTGGAGATCAACACCCTGGGTCAGCCCGAGGCGCGTGCCCGCCACCGCGAGGTGCTGATCGAGTACCTCGAGGGCCATGCCGACCAGCTCGACGAGGAGGCGCGCCGTCGCCTGCACGAGAACCCGTTGCGCGTGCTCGACAGCAAGAACCCGGCGATCCAGGAGATTCTCGAGGCGGCACCGAAGCTGGCCGATTACCTCGATGAGGATTCGGCGGCCGATTTTCAGCGGACCTGCGAGCTGCTCGACGCGCTGGGCATCGAGTATCGGGTCAACCCGAGGCTGGTGCGCGGGCTGGACTACTACAACAAACTGGTGTTCGAGTGGATCACCGAGTCGCTCGGTGCCCAGGGCACCATCTGCGCGGGCGGTCGCTACGATGGACTGGTCGAACAGCTCGGCGGTCGGGCCACGCCGGCGGCCGGGTTCGCTATCGGCATCGAGCGACTGCTGTCGCTGGCCGAGACGCCGGCGGACGCCGGCCGGGCCGACATCTACGTGATCGTGCCGGAGGTGGCCCGCCAGGGGGCGGGATTACGGCTGGCCGACCGCCTGCGCCGCACCTTGGTCGGCCGGCGGGTGCAGTGTAATCTCGACGGCGGCAGCCTCAAGGCACAGTTCAAGCGCGCGGATCGCAGTGGCGCCGCGACTGCGCTGATCGTCGAGGACGAGGTCGGCGAGCAGGTCTCGGTCAAGCCGCTGCGCGGCGACGGCGAGCAGCAGACCGTCGCCGTGGACGCCCTCGACGGCCTTTTGGCCACTAACTAACGTATTTCGGGAACCCCTATGGTCGCCTCAGACGAAGAACAGATTGAACGCATCCGCGATTGGTGGTCGGAGCACGGCAAGACGGTGATTGCCGGGGTCGTGCTCGGCATTGCCGGGCTGGTCGGCTGGCAGGGCTGGCAGGGCTGGCAGGACAACCGGGTCGCCTCGGCCTCCGCGGCCTTTGCCAATCTCGAGCAGATGGCGGCCCGTGGCGAAGGCGACGTGGTCGAGCGGGCGCGCGAAGTGGCTACCAGCCACGACGGTACCAGCTATACCTCGCTGGCCTGGCTGATCGGTGCCGGTGCCGCCGTCGAGAGCAACGATCTCGAAACGGCCACGTCCTACCTCGAAAAGGCACGCGAGAGCGCCGAACGGGTCCAGCTGGTCGCGACGGTCGATCTGCGACTGGCCCGCGTACTCTGGGCACAGGGCGAACATGACGCCGCGCTCGAGCGGCTGGCCAATCCGCCGGCCGGCTTTGACGGCCTGTTTGCCGAACTGCGCGGCGACATCCTTGCCGAACGCGGTGACCTGGTCGCCGCGCGCGAGGCCTACGAAACCGCCATCGAATCCGATGCCGCCAACGGCTTGCTGCAGATGAAGCTTGATAGCCTGCCGGCCGGCGCCGAGGAGAAATCATGATCAACACGCACTCGACCCGTTGGACGCTGCCGCTTGTTGCGGGCCTGGCCGTCGCACTCGCCGGCTGCTCGGCACCGCGCGAACTGGTCAAGCCCACGCCGTTGCAGGAGATCGACAACCAGCAACCGCCCCAGGTTGCCTGGAGCGGTTCCTCCGGCGGTGATCAGGAAAATCATTTGACCGCTATCGCCCCGGTCGAGGACGACGGGCGTGTGTTCGTTGCGGGCCCCGAGGGTGACGTGCTTGCCTACGATCTCGAGTCGGGCAAGCGACTGTGGTCGGTCGATCTCGATGCCGACCTGAGCGTCGGCGGCGGGGCCGGCGAAGGGATCGTCGTCTTCGGCAGCGAGGACGGTCGAGTCTTCGCGCTGGCTGCTGACAGTGGCGAGCGTCGCTGGGACACCTCGATTCGCAGTTCCGTGGATGCCGCGCCGTCGGTCGGTTTTGGTGACGTGGCCGTGCGCGGTCGCGATGGCACGCTGGCCGTGCTGGATGCCGACACCGGCGAGGTGCGTTGGCGCCAGTCGAAGAACCCGCCTGCCCTGACCCTGCAGGGGCAGGGCCGCGTGCTGATGTTCCCTGACGCCCTGGCCGCCGGTTTCGACGACGGCACGATTGCCGTGTTCGCCCGCGAGGACGGCCGGGAGCTGTGGAGCCAGTCCGTGGCACTGCCGACCGGCCGGACCGACGTCGATCGCATGGTGGACGTCGATGCCACGCCGGTGTTTGCCGACGGCGTCTTCTACGCCGCGACCTACCAGGGCAAGCTGGTCGCCATGGCCGCCCAGGGTGGTCGCGAGCTGTGGTCACGCGACTTCTCCAACACCAATAACATCGCTGCCGGTGGTCGGGCGCTCTACCTGAGCGACGCCGACGGCGTGATCTGGGCGATCGATCGCCGCAGCGGCGATGCCCTATGGCGTCAATCGGATCTCAAGCACCGCGGCCTGACCGGCCCGGCCCTGATCAACGGTCATTTGGTCGTTGGTGATCGTGAGGGCTACGTGCACGTGCTATCGACCACCAGCGGCGCGCTGGTCGGCCGGGCCGACTGGGGCGACGCCCTGATCGACCCGATCCAGCAGGTCGACGGCCAGGGCCTGGCGGTCACCCGTGACGGCGAGCTCCGGGTGTTCACGCTTGATTAACTTTGGCCTTCGCCACCCCACGAGTCCCATGATCCGATGAAACCCGTTATCGCCCTGGTCGGCCGTCCCAACGTGGGCAAGTCGACGCTGTTCAACCAGCTCACTCGCAGTCGCGATGCGCTGGTGGCCGATTTCGCCGGCCTGACCCGCGATCGGCAGTACGGCGAGGCCTACCACGAGGAACGTGGCTGGCTGGTGATCGACACCGGCGGGCTGACCGGCGAGCGCGGCGGCATCGAGGCCTTGATGGAGGATCAGGCCTGGCTGGCCGTCGAGGAGGCCGATGTGATCGCCTTCCTCGTCGATGGGCGTGCCGGGCTGACCGCTGCCGACGAGCAGATCGCCGCGGAGTTGCGCCGCGCCGGCAAGCCGTTTCTGCTGGTGGTCAACAAGACCGACGGCGTCGACGAGCACGAGGTGCAGGCCGAGTTCTGGGCACTGGGCATGGGTGAGCCGGAGTACATCGCTGCCTCGCATGGGCGCGGGATCGGCGGGCTGTGGGAGCGGCTCGAGACCATGCTGCCGCCGGAGCTCGCCGAGGAGCCGGCCGAGGAGCCCGAAGGGCGAGGGATCACCGTCGCCCTGGTCGGCCGTCCCAACGTGGGCAAGTCAACACTGACCAACCGCCTGCTGGGCGAGTCGCGCGTGCTCGCCTTCGACGAGCCGGGCACTACCCGCGACTCGATCAAGATTCCCTTCGAACGAGACGACAAGCCCTATACGCTGATCGATACCGCCGGGGTGCGGCGCAAGTCGCGCGTCGGCGAGGCGATCGAGAAGTTCAGTATCGTCAAGACGTTGCAGGCGATCGATGCGGCCAATGTCGTGATCCTGGTGCTCGACGCGCACACCGGCATTACCGAGCAGGACCAGCACTTGCTGGGTTTCATCCACGAGCGTGGCCGGGCGTTGGTGATCGCGGTCAACAAGTGGGATGGGCTGGAGTCGGACGTGCGCGAGCGCGTGGCCTCGGAAATCGAGCGCAAGCTCGGTTTTATCAATTACGCCAAGATCCATCGCATTTCCGCCCTGCACGGCACCGGCGTGGGTCACCTGTTCGAGAGCGTGGATCAGGCCTATGAAGCGGCCATGCGCTCGATCTCGACCAATGCGCTGACCCGGACGCTGGGCGCCGCCGTGGAGCAGCATCAACCGCCGCTGGTACACGGCCGGCGCATCCGTCTGCGTTATGCCCACCAGGGCGGCAGCAACCCGCCGATCATCGTCATTCACGGCAAGCAGACCAAGCGCCTGCCGGGGCATTACCACCGCTACCTCGAGTCTTACTTCCGCCGCGAACACGACCTGATGGGGACGCCGATCCGGATCGAATTCCGCACCGACTCGAACCCCTACGAGGGCAAGGTCGACCGACGTACCCCGCTGCAGAAGGTCAAGCAGAAGAAGGCCGAGTCCCGTCGACGCTCGGCGGGCCGCGAGCCGCGCAAGCGCTGAGTCCGGCTTGGCCGGGCAGGCTCGCAGGCGACGCCTGGGAAACGCGCCGGCGGCATTGAAGGTTGTGCCGCTTCCGGCTTACGGCTCTGAGCTCTCAGGCCTCTCGTCTAAGTGTCTTCCCCTCGAATCCCTCGACCCACATCCGGGTCGCCCCGCAGACGCCTACCGGCATGGCGAAGAAATTCGCCACGGGCACCATAGTCATCAGCGTCATCAGGCTGCCGAAGCCGAGCGTGAGTGCGGGTCGTTGGCGCAACCGACGACGCTGCTCGACAAATGACAGGCCATGGTTGCCGGCCGCGTTGTCGACGTATTCCAGGCTCATCATCCAGGCCGAGAAGACGAACCAGGCGAACGGTGCCAGCAGGTTCAGGCCCGGGATGAACCACAGGATCACCAGCGGGACCGCCCAGGCCGCAAGATAGAGCAATCGGCCGACCTCGCCGGCCACCGCGCCAACCGCGCCGGCAATCACTCCTTGGCCGTCTTCGGGCGGTGGCTCGCCGGTCAAATGCGTCTCGACCCGCGCGGCAAGCACGGCATTGAACGGTGCGGCGATCAGATTGGCGACCAACGTGAAGGTAAAGAAGGTCGCCAGCAGCAGGCCGAGCACCACGATTGGCATCAGCAGCCAGTAGAGGAAATCGAGCCACTCGGGCAGCAGGCCCGCGACCCAGTCGCCGGCGAGGTTCAGCAGCAGCCAGCCGGCCAGGCCGAACAGCAGGGTGTTGATGAAAAGCGGGATCAGGGTGAAACGGCGCAGGCCGGGCTGCCACATCAAACGCCAACCGGCCAGCCAGTAACCCAGCCCGCCCATTTCGCGTGCCACTTGGGTGAGTGGTTGGGTCACGTTCTCTCTCCGTTCGCCAATGCCGCGAGGCGTGCCGCGCCCACGGCTGCCTCGGTGTGCTCGGCCATCTGCACGGGCACGCCCAGTGCGCGTTCGCGGATGCGGGCGAACACCGGATTGTGTGCGCCGCCGCCGGAGGACAGCACCCGCCGCACGGTCGTGCCACCCAGCGCGGCGAAGCGCCGATAACCCAACGCCTCGATCCGCGCGATGCCGCGCAACAGGCCGCCGAGAAACGCGGCCGGGTCGGTCGGGCGCGGCGTCAGGCGCGGGCTCATGTCGGGTGCGACCACCGGGAACCGCTCGCCTCGCCCGGCCAGCGGCCAGTAACCCAAGGTGTCCGGGGCCGTCGGGTCGATCGATTGGCTCAGCCGGGCCAACTCCTCGCTGTCGAAGAACGCGGCCAGGACCCGCCCGCCGGTGTTGGAGGCCCCGGAGACCGCGAACCGGTCACCGAATCGATGGCTGTACACCCCGCTGGCCGCATCACTCACCGGGCGGGCGCTGATCAGTTTCAACGCCAGCGTCGAGCCCAGGCTGGTCACGCCGTCGCCCTCGTCGGTCGCACCGCTGGCCCAGAGGGCGGCCATCGAGTCGGTGGTGCCAGCGGCCACGACTACACCCTCCGGCAGGCCCCAGCGTCGGCCCAGCTCGGGCGTGACGGGCCCGATGGCCGTGCCGGGGCGATGGACCTCGGGCAGCCGGTCGCCGAATCGTTCGAGAAGGGTGGAGGGCCATTGCTCGGCCACCGCATCGAAGCCCCACTTGAGGGCGTTGTTGCTGTCGCTGACATGCCGGCCGGTCAGGCGGGCGACGAACCAGTCGGCCTGGCTGAGGGGGCGCCCGGCCTGGCCGCGTTCCTCGGCCAGGCATCGCCAGCGGGCCAGCGCGGACAACTGGGCGTCGGGATCGAGTTCGAGTTGGCGCAACGCGGCGAGCTGCTCGCTCCCCTGCGGGTCGTCGTACATCAGCGCCGGCCCTTCCGGCTGGCCGTCGGCGCCTGTGGTCAGCACCGTGCCCGAGGTGCCGGCAAAGGCCAGTGAGTCGACGTCGGCCAGCCGCCCCTCTTCGCCCAGCTGACTCATCAGCCTGTCGAAGGCCTGCCACCAGTCGGCCGGGCTCTGCTCGTGGCCGTGATGGGTCGGTGGCGCCGGCCAGTCGGCCTTTTCCAGCCACAGGCAGGTGCCGGCGGCATCCAGGGCGGCGATGCGCAGCCCCGAGGTGCCGACGTCGATGCCGAGGTGTCGGGCTACCGTCATGGGAACCTCTGAACGAATCAGGGCAGCTCGACTTTCGGCGCCGGCGTCCAACCGTCCTGGCGATGTTCGACCACCACGTTGGTCCAGATGCCGCCGCGCACGTTCCAGCGGCCGGTCAGGCGCAGGAAGCGCGGGTTGATCGCGGCCACGATGTCGTCGGCGATGCGGTTGGTCATCGCCTCGTGAAAGCCGCCTTCCTCGCGGAACGACCACATGTACATCTTCAGCGACTTGAGCTCGACGCATAGCTGGTCCGGCACGAAGTCGATCAGGATGGTGGCGAAGTCCGGCTGGCCGGTCTTGGGGCACAGGCAGGTGAACTCGGGCACCTCCATGTGAATGGTATAGTCCCGTTCCGGATGCGGGTTGGGGAAGGTTTCGAGTGTCTTGTTGGGTTGCGTCGACATGGATGACTGTCCTGCGGTGTGTGACGAGGTTCTGTTGAGTCGCGGGCGGAAGTATAAGTCCCCGACCCGGGCCTTGCCGACCGTAGCGGCCGATTACGGTTTCCACCTGTCCCGTGGGAGCTCGCCCCGCAAGCGAACCGCGCGGCAAGGGCGTGCCTCCACTTCGGTCTGCTGCCTCGCTCGCACCGGGGGTGTGCCGATCCCATGCGCCTGACCCGCCTGTATCTTGCCGGCTTCAAGTCCTTCGCCTCGCCCACCGAGATCCGCCTGCCGGAAAATACGCTGGCGATCGTCGGGCCCAACGGCTGTGGCAAATCCAACCTGATCGACGCCCTGCGCTGGGTGATGGGCGAGTCCTCGGCCCGCCACCTGCGCGGCCAGGCCCTCGATGACCTGATCTTCGCCGGTAGCGGCGAGCGGGCCGCGGCCAGTCGGGCCGTGGTCGAGTTGACCCTGGATAACCGCGAGCGCCGCATCCATGGTCCCTTCGCCGCCTACAACGAGCTGACCGTCCGGCGCAGCCTCGACCGCGACGGCCAGTCCCGCTACGAGATCAACAACACCCGCGTGCGTCGCCGCGACGTAGTCGACCTGTTCCTCGGCACCGGCGTGGGCGCGCGCTCCTACTCGGTGATCGAGCAGGGGCAGGTCAACCGCATCGTCGATGCCAAGCCCGACGAGCTGCGCGGCTACCTCGAGGAGGCCGCCGGCATCTCGGTCTACCGCGAGCGCCGCCGCGAGACCGCCAACCGCATCGGCCACACCGAGGAAAACCTGTCGCGGCTGAATGACATCGCCGCCGAACTCGAGCGTCAGGAGGCCACGCTGGCCCGCCAGGCGCGGGCCGCGCGGCGATACCGCGAGTTGTCGGCGGCGCGCCGTCGCCGCCAGGTCGAGGCCGCGGCCGTTGCCCTGATCGAGGCCCGCGAGGAACGTCAGCAACTCGATCGGATCGTCGCCGACACCGGCGAGACCGAGGCGGCCTGCGAGTCGCGGCTTGTCACGGCCGAGGCCGCCCAGGACGAGGCCGAACGCGCCGTCCGGACCGCCGGCGAGCGACTGGCCGAGCTGTCGGCCGAGAAGTACCGGTTGGCCAATGACCTCAACGCCGTCACCACGCGTCAGGCCGAGCTCGACGCCCGTATCGAGGGGCTTGATCGGCAGGCGCACCACGACCGGGAGACCGCCGAGCGCCGCGAGGTCGAACGCCGCGATGCCGAGACCCGCCGCGAGCGGCTGACCGCCGAGCAGCACGACATCCGCGCGTCCCTCGATGAGCTCGCCGCCGCCCACGAGCGCGCCCGCGATCATCGCTCGGCGGCCGAGGCCGAACTCGACTCACTGCGCCGCGAGGCGATGACCGCCGCCGAGGCCCGTATCGGTCCGCAGCGTGAGCAGGCGCGGCTCGGCGAGCGTCTCGATGCCGTGGCGCGCGAATGCCGGCGACTCGAATCCGCTCCGGCCGCCGCTGAGCTGGCCCGGGCCCGCGAGGAACGGGCCGAACTGGAGCGTGAGCGCAACCAACATGCCGACGAGATCGCCACGGCCGAGGCGGCCCTCGAGTTGGTCGAACGCGAGCATGACGAGGCGGTGGCGGTCGTCGAGGCCAGCGAGGTCGTCCTGCACGATCACGAGGAGGCCCGGCGCCAGGCGCGCCACGCGCACGACGGGCTCACCGCCGAGCAGCAAGCCCTCGATCGGCTGATTGCCGCGCATGGCCCGCAGAATTCCGGTGACCGTTCGGGGCCGCGACTGGTCGAGCGGCTGGTCGAGGCCGATATTCGCGAGCCCTGGGTGGGCCACGCCCTGGGCGAGGCACTGGAGGCCGAGCTGGTCGATGACCTCGATGCGATGGTGGCCGCCGAGATCGATCGATTCAACGAGACCGAGGGCGCCGGGGGCTGGTGGCTGGAGGCGCAGGCGGGTCGAGACGCCGACTGGCTGGCCGAGCGCGTACGCGACTTTCCGGGGCGGCCGGTCGAGGATCTGGATGCCGCGTTGGCCCGTCGTCCGTCTTTGGTGGCCGGCGAGTTCCTGGTCACCCCGACCGGCTGGTGGGTCGGGCGGCACTGGGTCGGGCGCAGCGGCAACGCGGGCGCCGCGACCCACCTGGCCCATCTGGCCCGTCGTCGCGAACTCGAACAGGAGGTCACCCACGCCGAGCTCGTGCTGGAACAGGCCGAGACGGCACTGGGCGAGAGCCGGCGGCGTTTCGAGGCCGACCGCAAGGCCGTCGAAGCCACCCGCCAGGAACGCGACAGGCAGGCGCGCGCGCTCGAGTCGGCCCGACTGGCGGGCCGGCACCTCGGCGAACGCCTCGAGCGCCTGGCACAGACCGTCGAGACGCTCGAGGCCCGCGCGAGTGCCGAATCCGAGGAGCTGAAGGTGGCCCGCCGGGAGCAGGTGCGCCTGGAGGCCGAGCGCGATGCGGCGGCCGAGGCCGTGGCCCAGGCCGATCAGCGCCGTAACCAGGCGGTCGAACGGCAGGAGGCGGCCCGCGAGGCACTGGAGGCCGCCCGCGAGACCGCGCGTGTGGCGGCCGACCGCTTTCATCGTGCCCGCCGCGAGATCGAGCAGCGCGAGGAGAGCATCGCGCGCCTCGGCGACGAGATCCGCCGGCTGGATCACGAGCGCGAGGCGATCGCCCGTCGTCTGGATGAGCAGGCCCGCGAGCGCGAGCGGGCCCAAGCCGAGCGCGAGGGGCTGTTGACCGAGCGACGCCGTCAGGCCGAGCGCCTCGCCCAGGCGGAGGCGGCCGAGGTGCAGGCGCGCGAGGATCAGCGGGTGGCCACCGAGGCCCAGGCCGCGGCGCGTCAGGCGGTCGCCGAGGTGCGTGGCGAGCGCGACGCGGCGCGGGCAAAGAGCGAGCAGGCCCGCATCGATCGCGCCCAGGGCGAGACCCGCGAACAGCATGCCCGCAGCCGCCTGGCCGAGGCCCGCGAGCAGTTGGCCGACGACGAGGAAGAGCCCGAGGCCGAGGCGATCGAACGACTCGCCGCCGAGCCGGGGGTGGCCGAGCGACTGGCCGCGGAGCTTGCCGATCTCGAGACCCAGATTCGCCGGCTGGGTACGGTCAATCTCTCGGCAATCGAGGATCATCGCGAGGTCGAGCAGCGTCGCGAGGAACTGGCCGGCCAGATCGAGGATGTCGAGTCGGCCCTGGCGCAACTGGCCGAGGCGATCGAGACCATGGATCGCCAGACCCGCGAGCGCTTTCGTGAGACCTTCCATGCGGTCAACCAGCGGCTCGGTCCGCGGTTCGAGGCGCTGTTCGGCGGCGGCGAGGCCCGCCTGGAACTGACCGGCGACGATCCACTGGATGCCGGGGTGGCCCTGATGGCCCGTCCGCCCGGCAAGCGCATCAGTCATTTGTCGCTGCTGTCGGGGGGCGAGCGGGCACTCACGGCCACCGCGCTGATCTTCGCGATCTTCGAGCTCAACCCCGCGCCGTTCTGCATTCTCGACGAGGTCGACGCCCCGCTGGACGAGGCTAACGTCGGGCGCTTCTGTGCTATGGTTTCGGCCATGTCGGACCGGGTGCAGTTCATGTACATCACCCACAACAAGACCACCATGGCGAGCGCCTCGGCGCTGGTCGGCGTGACCATGCGCGAGGCCGGCGTGTCGCGCATCGTCTCCGTCGACATCGACGCCGCGGTGGGCCTGATCGAGACCTGATCCAGATGTTCCCAACAATTGTCGCGAGCGGACCCGTGAGCCAGCAAACGTATCGAACCGACAAGCGAAGTCTCTGCGTGAATGGGTGCGTGGCACCGGGTTTCGGGGAGTAGACGGTATGGAATGGTTGCGCTGGATTGTGCTGCTGGTGGGGCTGCTGGTGATCGGCGGCATCGTCTGGATGTACCGCCGTCACCGCAGCGAGCAGGCCGTCGACCTCGGCGGCGGTCAGCCGCATCGCGGTGACTATCACGACCCGATCGACGCCAGCGTCGGCGCGAGTGTGGATGCCGAGGACGCAGCAAGCGCCCGGGGCGAGCGGCGCGAGCCGCAGCTGGAGCTGGGCGAGGAACGCGGCGATGACGGCTGGTCACGGCCGGACGCAGACGGTTTTATCGATGGCGCCTCCGCGGGCCGGGTGGTCTGGCGTGCGCCGGAGGCCGATGACGAGCCCGAGCGTCCGTCGCCGGCCGCGTCGCGCGAGGAGCCGGCCCTCGAGCCTGAACCGGACTGGCAGGAGCCGACGCCTGAGCCACCGGTCCGCGAGGAGCCGCCGGCTGAAGAGGAAGCCTCGGCTCGAGATGAGTCCACCTCTCGCCCGCAGCCCGGTTTTTCCAGCCTGTTCACCCGCCAGGGGCAGACGAGTCGGCGCGCCGAGCCACAGACGTGGGTCGATGATCCCGCGGCGCCGGCGCCTGCCAGTGGTCCGCATGATGCCGAGACCGTGTCGGAAGACGGATCGTCCGATGCCGACGAGTCGTCCAGCGGAGCGGTTATCTCGATGATGATCGTCGATCGGGAGCAGGCCGCGATGCCGCCCGAACGGGTGCGTCGTGCCATTGAGGATGCCGGGTTCGAGTTCGGCGAGTTCGCGATCTACCACTTTCAGGATATCGACGGGGCCGACTGGTTCTCGCTGATGAATGCCGTCTCGCCGGGGCAGTTCAATCCCGACGACCTCACCTCCTTCGAAACCCCGGCGCTGGCGTTGTTTATGCAACTGCCGGTGCGTGGCGGCGCCGATCCGTCGCTGGTTTTCGAGCGCATGCACCAGGTGGCCACCTCGCTCGCCGAAGCGCTGGATGCCATGCTGATCGACGATCGACGCGAGCCGCTGGACAGCGAGTCGATCGACCGGTATCGCGAACTGATCGATACCCACGGCTGAGTCGCTGCGTATGAGCGATAGCGACGAGCGCAAACGCCTCGCGGCCCTGCGCGCCGAGATCAACCAGCACAACTTCCGCTACTACGTCCTGGACCGCCCCACGGTCCCGGATGCCGAGTACGACGCCCTGATGCGCGAGCTCGAGGCGATCGAGGCCGAACACCCCGATTGGATTACCCCCGACTCGCCCACCCAAACGGTGGGTGCCCTGCCGAGCCACGCCTTCGAGACCGTCGAGCACCAGGTGCCGATGCTGTCGCTCGACAACGCCTTCGATGCCGACGAGTTCGCCGCCTTCGACCGGCGCGTGCGCGAGCGTCTCGGCCGCGACGAGCCGGTGCGTTATCTGTCCGAGCCCAAGTTCGATGGCCTGGCCATCAGCCTGACCTACGAGGGAGGCATCCTCGCCCGGGCTGCCACCCGCGGCGATGGTCGACGCGGCGAGGACGTTACCGACAACGTCCGCACCATCGAGACCGTGCCCTTCTCGATCGACCTGCCGGCCGACAGCCGGATCGAGATCCGCGGCGAGGTGGTGATGACCCACGAGTCGTTTGCCGAGCTCAATCGCCGTGCCGAACGACGCGGCGAGAAGGTGTTCGCCAATCCGCGCAACGCCGCGGCCGGCTCGTTGCGCCAGAAGGACCCCAGGGTCACGGCCAGCCGGCCGCTGCATTTCTTCGCCTACGGCATCGGCGCGGTCGACGGCATCGACGTGCCCGAGACCCAGTCGGGCTGGCTCGATTGGCTCGAACAACTGGGGTTTTCGGTCGCGGAGCATCGCGATCGGGTCGAGGGGCTGGACGAGGCGCGGGCCTTCCACGCGTCGCTGGGCGAAAAGCGCGCGGGGCTCGCCTTCGATATCGATGGCGTGGTCTACAAGGTGGACTCGCTGGCCGACCAGCAGCGTCTCGGGTTCGTCGCCCGCGCCCCGCGCTGGGCGATCGCCTGGAAATTCCCGGCCGAGGAAAAACTCACCCAGATACGCGACGTCGAGTTCCAGGTGGGACGCACCGGCGCGCTCACGCCGGTGGCCCGG
Organism: Halothiobacillus sp.; assembly: GCA_016278265.1. Taxonomy (GTDB): domain Bacteria; phylum Pseudomonadota; class Gammaproteobacteria; order Halothiobacillales; family Halothiobacillaceae; genus Guyparkeria. Next base: position 283,154 of record JADQCE010000003.1, read on the forward strand.
GTCGAGCCGGTGGCCGTCGGTGGGGTGACGGTCGCGAACATCACCCTGCACAACATGGACGAGATCGAGCGCAAGGACGTGCGCATCGGCGACTGGGTGCGCGTGCGCCGCGCTGGTGACGTGATCCCCGAGATCATCGAGGTGTTGCCCGAGAAACGTCCCGACGATGCCCGCCGGATCGAGTTGCCGGCCAACTGCCCGGAATGCGGTTCCGAGGTGCTGCGCGACGAGGAACAGGCGGTCGCGCGCTGCACCGGTGGGTTGTTCTGCCCGGCGCAACGGCGCGAGGCGATCCGCCACTTCGCCAGTCGCAAGGCGATGGACATCGACGGGCTGGGCGAGAAATGGATCACCCTGTTTCTCGAACGCAATCTCGTCGAGCACGTCGACGACCTGTTCCGCCTGGACCGCGATGACCTGGTCGCCCTGCCGCGCATGGGCGCGAAATCCGCGGATAACCTGCTCGAATCACTCGAGAAGGCCAAGCAGACCACGCTCGACCGATTCCTCTTTGCGCTGGGCATCCCCCTGGTCGGCAGCGAGACGGCCGACGAACTGGCCAAACACTTCCGCGACCTTCAGGCGCTGCGCGAAGCGGCGTTCGAGGATTTCATCGAGCACAAGGGGGTGACCGGCATCGGTCCCAAGCGCGCCGAATCGCTCCAGGACTGGTTGGCGGAGCACAAGGCGGACGGGTCGGCCGCCCTTCACGAGGCCTTTGCCGAGGACCGGCCGGTGGGCGTGGATGAAAAGACTCTGGCGCGCCTGGAGGAGGCGTTCCCCACGCTGGCCGATATGCAACGCGCCGCTGAAAAGGGCCAGCTGCAGAACGAGACGATCACCAAGGTGCCGGGCATCGGCCCGGAGATCGCGAAATCGATCGTCGCGTTCTTCAAGCAGGATCACAACAACGAGGTGATCGACGGCCTGCTCGACGCCGGCATCCATTGGCCAACGCCCGAGGCGCCGGCGGACGACGCCCCGCTGACGGGCAAGACCTTCGTCATCACCGGCACCCTGCCGAACATGACCCGCGACGAGGCCTCCGATCGCTTGACTGCGCTCGGGGCCAAGGTCACCAGCTCGGTCTCCAAGAAGACCACCGCGCTGATCGCCGGCGAGGCCGGTGGCAGCAAGCTCGACAAGGCGAACAAGCTCGGCGTGCCGGTGCTCGATGCCGAGGCCTTCGCCCGCCTGCTGGATGATCCCTCCGCGGCCCCGGGATGATCTGTCTGTTTGCTGCCTTCTGAAGTCTGATTTCTGACCTCTTTTCCCCTGTCGCCAAATCGTCAACGAGGCGACACGGTCCTGTCATCCATTGCGCCTAGCGTCCTGATTCATGGGGTCATCTCGCCCCGGATTGCCGCCGAGGTGCCGATTGGATATCCGACTAGTCACGGAAACCTTCCCGCCCGATATCAACGGGGTAGCCACGACGCTGGGTTGCCTGGTCGCGGGCCTGCGCGACCGAGGCCACCGGGTGGTGATCACCTGCCCGAAGGCTGCGTTTCGCCGCGATCTGGGCGAGGGCGCCGAGGTGCGCGGGGTGGCGCTGCCGTTCTACCGTGAGGTCCGTTTTGGCCTGCCGCGGCGCCGTGCGTTCCTCGCCGAGTGGCGCGAGGATCCGCCGGATGTGGTGCACATCGCCACCGAAGGGCCGTTGGGTGCCTCGGCGCTGGCCGCTGCCCGCGCCCTGGATTTGCCGGTCACGACGTCGCTGCACACCAACTTCCACGCCTACGCGCGGGCCTATCGGCTCAGGTGGCTTGCCCGGCCGGTGATGGGCTACCTGCGACGTTTCCACAATCGCGCGGCGAACACCTTCATTCCCACGGCGAAGCAGGCCGCGGAGCTCGAGGCTAGCGGTTTCGAGCGTCTGATGGTGCTGGGACGGGGGGTCGATACCGACCTGTTCGCACCGGTGCGGCGCGACCCCGACCTCCGCGCCTCCTGGGGTGCGGGCGACGAGACACCGGTATTGCTGCACGTCGGCCGGCTGGCCGCCGAGAAGAATCTCGATCTGCTGGCGCAGGCCTGGTCACGTGCTCGCGACATCAACCCGGACGTGCGCATGGTGGTCGTCGGCGACGGGCCGCAACGCGTGCGGCTGGAACGGCAGCTGCCGGGCGCGGTCTTCGCCGGGGCGCTGCGCGGTGAGGCGCTGGCCCGGTACTACGCCTCGGCGGATGCGTTCCTGTTCCCCAGCCTCACCGAGACCTTCGGCATCGTGGTGCTGGAGGCCATGGCCAGCGGGCTTGATTGCCTGGCCTTCGATTACGCCGCCGGTCGACAGCTGATCGAGTCGGGCGTGAATGGCTTGTTGGCGCCGGTCGGGGAGCCGACGGCCTTTCTCGACCACGTGCCTGAGCTGCTGGTCGAAGGGTCGCGCGCTCGGCGTGAACGTGCCCGTAACTCCGGCACGCATTATGGCTGGGCGGCGGTCGTTGATGGCTTCGAGCGGAACCTGGTCGAGGTGGTCGAGCGCGCCCAACGGGGTATGCAGCCGCAGGAGGGGTGGGCGTGAGCCTGTTGCGCCCCGACACGCTGGCCGCCGTTCGGTGGTCGCGAGCCGAAGGGAAACTCTGCACGATTCGATGGCATCTCTGGCTCGCGGGTTTGTTTGCAATCAAGGCGTCGGACCGAAGACGGGCTCGTTGCCCGTCGAGGGACGGCAACGCCGAGTGCGGGCAAACCCGCGAGCCCCGTCTGGGCGGGCCGCCAAGGGCCCATCTGCGGCGTTGCAGCCCTTGTAAAGGGCGACGACCCTTCACGGCGGACTGCGCCTTGCATCTGGGCCCTTGGCGGTCCCGCAGAGACGCTATCGAATCGTGCAGAGCTTCCCTAGGTGCCTATCTCGCGTGGGAGGCGCTGGTGACCGAGCGCTGCAATCGCGCTCACCGAGTCATGGCGTTGCGCGCCTTGTTCGCGACCGCGTCGAGGCTTGGCGACGGTCTGGGCTGGTATGTGCTGGCGCTCCTGATGCTTGTGCTGCATGGGGCGTCGGCCGTGTTGCCCATGGCGCTGATGATCGGCTCCGGTGGGGCGGGCGTGCTGATCTACCTGACGATCAAGCGCCGCACGGCCCGGCTGCGCCCCCTGAATCGCAATGGTCGACTCGAGACCAGTGTTGCGCCCCTTGATCAGTACAGCTTCCCCTCCGGCCACACCCTGCACGCGGTCAACTTCGGCATTCAGCTGGTGGTCTTCCAGCCCGCGCTGATCTGGATCGTCCTGCCGTTCGCCCTGCTGGTCGCCACCTCCCGCATGGTGCTTGGCCTCCACTACCTCTCCGATGTGTTGGTGGGCGCTGCGATCGGTGCCGCGATCGCGCTCATCAGTTTCTCCGTGCTTTGAATCGGTCCGCGGCCTGGCGGGCATTTCCCCTGACGTCACCTCGACCGGCGCGTCATTCCATCCGGGAAGGGACCGGGCGGCAACGATTGGCCGCGACTCGAGACGAGTCGCTGAGGCAGTTTGTCGATATGGGTAGAAAAACAGTCTATACAGATGGATACGCGACCGGCGACGTTGACGGTCGGGTTGCTTCGCTCGGCCGCCGGGACCAGGTGCCGGTCTCGGGCGAACAAGACCAACGAGGAGGAAAAGGGAATGTCACAGAATCGAGAAGCGGCGATCAGCCGCCGACTGCCGATCGCGTCTCTCGCGGCGATCGGGTTGGGTCTGATGCTGACAGCCGGCACGTCGCAAGCGGCAAGCGAGACGGAAAAGATGGAGCTAAGCCATGCCGCGATCATCGGGGCGACCTGCATGGGTTGCCACGGATTCCGGGGCATGGGTAGCGGTGAAATACCGCGCCTGGCCGGCGTGGCCAAGGAGGTCACTGCCGGCAAGCTGCTGGAATACAAGTCGGGAGCCCTCGAGGGGACGGTGATGAACCGGATCGCCAAGGGCTACACGGACGACGAGATTCAGGCCGTGGCCGAATTCTTCGCCAACCAGTGAGCCGTCCCGCTCAAGCACAAGGAACACGAGAGGTAACCGCAATGAGTCTTTCCCGACGCGGATTTCTAAAACTGAGCATGGCGATGGCCGGCGTGGGCGCGGCGACCGGCCTGGCTGGCTGCCAAGACAGCAATTCCATGGCCGACGCCAAGCGTGTGGTGGTCATCGGCGGCGGCTTTGGCGGCGCGACCGCGGCCAAGTACGTCAAGCTGTTCGACCCGTCCGTCGACGTCACCATGATCGATGGCCAGTCCAGCCACACCACCTGCCCGTTCTCCAACCTGGTGATCGGTGGTCTCAAGGACATCGACGAGATCACCCATGATTTCTCGGCGCTGGAGAAGCGTGGCATCAATGTGGTCAAGGGCTGGGTCACCGGCATCGATGCCGAGGCACGCACGGTCACTCTGAAGGACGGCAGTCGCTACGAGTACGACCGGCTGGTCGTCTCCCCAGGCATCGACTTCAATTACGACGCCATCGAGGGCTACTCCGAGGAAGTTGCCAACACCAAGATGCCGCATGCCTGGCAGGCCGGTGAGCAGACGCTCCTGCTGCGAAAGCAGCTCGAGGACATGGAAGACGGCGGCACGTTCATCATGGCCGCGCCGCCCAACCCGTTCCGTTGCCCACCGGGGCCGTATGAGCGCGCCGGCCTGATCGCCAACTACTTCAAGGAAAACAAGCCCAACTCGAAGATCCTGATCCTTGATCCGAAAACCAACTTCTCCAAGGAACCGCTGTTCCGCGAAGGCTGGACGGCCAACTACGGCAATATGATCGAGTGGATCGGTGGCGACTTCGGTGGCGGCGTCGAGAGCGTCGACCCGGACACCATGACCGTCGTGGCTGGTGGCACCGAGTACCAGGGCGATGTCATCAACGTCATCCCGCCGCAAAAGGCCGGTTGGATCGCGCACGAGGCCGGCCTGGTCGACGATTCCGGCTGGTGCCCGATCAACACCGGCACCTACGAGTCGACCATGCATGCCGGGGTTCACGTCGTGGGGGATGCCTGCATCGGCTCGCCACTGCCCAAGTCCGGCTTTGCCGCGAATTCGCAGGCCAAGAACTGCGCGGCGGCGATCGTGGCCATGTTCCACAACGAGAACCCGCCGGAGCCGAGCTGGGTGAATACCTGCTACAGCCTGGTCGCCCCGGACTACGGCATTTCCGTCGCTGCCGTCTACGCGGTCGAGGACGGCAAGACCGTCTCGGTCGAGGGCGCCGGCGGCGTCTCGCCGCTGGGCGGCAAGAACGCGGAGAAGGAAGCCGGCTATGCCCACGACTGGTACGCCTCGATCACCGAGGATATCTGGGGCAGTTGATCCCTGCCGTGCCGCCCACATCCGGGCGGCCGAATCGAAGAAGGCCCGTCATCGCGAGATGGCGGGCCTTTGTCTTTGAGCGATGGCCAAATTCAACGGCCAACGTCTTTACGGTGGGTTGGGCTGCAGCTCGGCGTTGCTCGAAAGGCCGACGGTTTGAACCTAGGCACAATGTCGGCAGGTTCTTCCAGTTCTCAGTTCTCAGTTCTCAGTTCTTCGAGCCAATCCTCCAGCAACTCCACATGCGTTGCCGCCACCGCCGAGCGCGGCAAGGGCTCCAGTGGCCGGTCGAGGTAATCGATCTCGCCGTCCAGATCGGCGGACGCCCCGCCCGCCTCGTGCAGGATCAGCTGGCCAGCGGCGTAGTCCCAAAGTTTCTGCTTGCCATGCACGTAGACCTGCGCCCGATGCGCCGCCACCCAGCACCAGTCCAGTGCCACCGAGCCGATCGAGCGCTGCGAGGCATAGGGCGGATCACAGGCCAGGTGCGCAGCCACGGTGCGCGGCAAGCGCTTGAAATCCACCGTCGCCAGACAGCTTTTCAACGGTTGTTTCGGCTCGTTGGCAAGCGACAAGGCTTCCCCGTTCAGCCAGGCCCCCTCGCCACGGACGGCATGGAAGCACTCGTCCCGGCTGGGGTCATAGACCACGCCGAACCGGGTCTTGCCACCGATCAGCAGGGCCACGGTCACCGAGAACACCGGAAAACCCAGGCGGAAGTTGCTGGTGCCGTCGAGTGGATCGACCACCCACGTCGGCCGTCCGTCCAGGCACTCGCGCCAGGCGTCTTCCTGCTCCGCGACGGTCATCTCCTCGCCAAGGAAGCCATGCGACGGGAAACGTTCGGCCAGCCCGTCCTGCAAAGCCGTCTGCATGGCCTCGTCGGTGGCGGTGATCCAGCTGCCATCGGCCTTGCGGTCGGCGGCCTGAGTGCCTTTAATGGCCAAGTGCTCTGCGGCAGCGCGCCGGACCAGGTCGATGAGGGCATGCTGGTCGGGCGCGGAGAGCGTGTGGTCCTGTGTCATATCGGGGATTCGCGTAAGGAGTGATTGGCCTGATTCTACGCCACCGACGAGGGGGGTGGCCGCTCGTCAGTGGAAATCATCCTTTCATCCCCAGGGGGCTGGCGGCTTGCGCTCTGACATGATGTGATTCATTACGTGGAAAAGGAATCGAACGGTATGAATCGTAACTTCGTCACTCATCCCGGCTCGCGGGCACGGCATCAGGGTTTCAGCTTGATCGAGCTGATGATCACCGTCGTCGTGGCCGCGATCCTGTTGGCAGTTGCCATTCCCAGCTTCCGCAACCTCATCCTGTCCAACGAGCTGACCACCACGACCAACGAATGGGTCACCGCGATCAATCTGGCACGTTCGGAGGCGATTAAGCGTAGTGCCGGGGTGGTCGTCTGCGGTGCGGGCGGCAACGAGAACACTGGATTGAGTAACGGTTGCGCGGGTAACCTCGGCGAGGTGCGCGCCTTCCAGGCCGGCACGACCAACATCACCGTGGTGCGAGGCGCGCTGGAAATCCCGGACAGCGTGACGCTCGCCAGCACCCAGAGCCTGCGTTTCGGCGCCACCGGTATCGGCCGGCTGCCGAATGCCACCGTCCCGTTTACCGGCGTCGCCGCGGACATCAGCTCGCCGAATCTCGGTGGCGAGAATCACCGTTGCGTCCGGGTGATCTCCGGCACCACCGTGGCCACCGACTCCGACACGGTATGCAACTGATGAATACCCATCTCCCACACAGCAAGAAACAGGCGGGCGTCGGGCTGATCGAGATCCTGATCGCGGTACTTGTGCTCTCGATCGGCTTTCTCGGCATGGCCGCGCTGCAGACCAAGGCCTTGTCGAACAACAACAGCGCGATGGACCGGACACAGGCGACGATTGCCAGCTACTCAATCCTCGATGCGATGCGCGCGGATCGCGCCAACGTGCTGAATGGCAATTACAACACCACCGTGACCGTCGGCAGTTGCCCCGGCGCTGGCGGTACGTTAGCCAGCGTGCAGTTGGATCGCTGGTGTACGGGGTCAACGGGCGTCACGCCTCCCGACGGTCTGGCCGCGCTCGGTACCGGCGCGACCGGCGAGATCAGTTGTGACGGCAATGGCATCTGTGGAATCACCGTGACGTTCGACGACGACAAAGCGACGGGTGGCAGTAGCGCCCAGGAAGTCGTGACCAGGGCCAGATTATGAAGAACAGGATTTATCAACGAAAACCGCGACAGGGTTGGCCGACCGCTCGAAGACAGGCGCAAGGATTCACGCTGGTCGAGCTGATGATCGCCATGGTGCTGGGCCTGATCATCATCGGTGGCGTGATCAGTGTCTTTCTCGCCAACAAGCAGTCCTACCGCACCAACGAGGCACTGAGCCAGGTGCAGGATCATGGCCGGACGGCGTTCGAGTTCCTCGCGCGGGACATCCGTATGGCGGGGCTGACCGGTTGCGGCAACCTCAATCGTATCGCGAACGTCCTGAACAACGGCCCGAACGGCGGCTCGGCGACCGACTGGTTTGCCGATTTCTCGAATTCAATTATCGGCTACGAGGGCAACCAGGCCGACCCCGCCGTGACCACAGGCACCGGTGAGGCCGAGCGCGTTGCCGGCACGGATTCGTTCCAGCTCGTGGGCATCGAGGGCAGCGGTTTCAGCGTCGAGAGTCACCAGCCGACATCGGCCCAGCTCAAGATCAACGAGGCTAGTACCGATTTCCAGGTGGGCGACATTGTCGTGGTTTGTGACCCCGACCACGCCGCGGTGATGCAGATCACTAACTACAACAGCAGTAACGTGACCGTGGTGCACAACACCGGTACCGGCACGCCGGGGAACTGCTCCAAGGGGCTGGGTTTCCCCACGCAGTGCAGCGCGGTCGGTAATAGCTACGAGTTCGGACCGAACTCCCAGATCGCCAAGCTCTCATCGACTGCCTGGTATATAGGCAATAACCCGGTGGGCGGCAATTCGCTCTACCGTGTCGACATTGTGAACAGCGGTGGCGTACCTACCGAACAGGCGACGGAAATGGTACGCAACGTGACGGACCTCCAGATCACGTATCTCAGCGAGGGTGGAGCCACGTTCCAGGATGCCGATGCCGTCACGAACTGGGCCTTGGTCGATGCAGCGCGCGTGGCCTTCACCATGCAGAGTGAAATGGAGCGCGCCGGCACCGACCAGAATGCCCTGACGCGCACGTTGTCGACCACGGTCACGGTGCGGAACCGGGTGGAGTGACATGACGATGAATGCCCTGAAAAACCGACAGTCCGGCATTGCGCTGGTGATCGCGCTGGTGCTGCTGCTGGCCATCACCCTGGTCGGGCTGGCTTCCATCCGCGGCACAACCTTGCAGGAGAAGATGTCGAGCAACCTGCAGGACCGCGATATCGCCTTCCAGGCGGCCGAGGCGGCCCTGCGTATCGCCGAACGGCGCATTGCCGACACCACGGCCGATATCTGGCACGACTGCTCGCTGGGTGGTGTGACCTGTGAGGCCCTGCCGTCGGGCGGAAGTGTGCCCTGGCAGACCGTAACGGCCGGCACGGCCGCAGACGAGTTCAATGCCGGCGCACTGTCGGCCGCGCAGCCGCAATACGTGGTCGAAAACATGGGGCTGTGGCCGGACCCGACCTCGAACACGGGGGTGAATCTCAGTGGCGCGGCCAGTCAGTACGGCGCGCAGGGGACCAGCACCACCATCAATTTCTATCGGGTCACGGCACGAAGCGCGGACCCGTCAGTGGCGTCGGACCGGGCCATCGTGGTCCTGCAGACCTGGGTTCGGGGCTAGGAGGAATATCCCATGAACATCTCAACGCGTTACCGGGATCTCTCTTGTTACCTGCGAGGCCTCGGCAGGAGGCATGTCGTTCGAGTCGCTTCCAGTCTGCTGTTTGCCGCTGGGTTATGGACCGGGCAGGCGGCCGCGATCACCATCGACCAGACACCGCTGATCGTGCAGCAGTCCCTGCCACCCAACGTGATGCTGCTGCTGGATGATTCCGGTTCGATGGCGCGCGAGTACATGCCGGATTCCGGCTATCTCAGCGACACTTCCGATCAGGGCATGCAGAGTGCATCGGTCAACTACATCTACTACGACGAAAATGTGACCTACGAGCCGCCGCTGAAGGCGGATGGCACCAGCTATGCGGATGTCACCGCCTTCCCTACGCTTCCGTTGGACGGTTTTGACGGCTCATCGTCAACGACGGACGTGACGGCCTATTACTCGACGGGGGGCTACGCGAACGTGAGCTTTCCGTTCTTCCGCGCCTTCTGTCCGTCGGGCACCACCCAGAGCAGCGTTCATTATGGCCGTTGTTACTCGGGCACTTATTACAACGATGCCGACCACGTCTATCTGTTCCAGGACAGCGGTAACAACAATTACTACTACGAGGCCGATGCCCTGGCATTCGTCTATACCACGCCCGATGGCAGCGGCGGCTACGACGAGCACTATGTCGCTACCAACTGTGCCGATCTGCCGAGCGGCGCACAGGGCAGCTGTGCTGACGATGCGGCCACCCAGCAGAATGTCGGGAACTGGTTCGGCTACTACCGTACCCGCATGCTGGCGGCCAAGAGCGGTCTGATGAATGGCTTCGCCGATGTGAGCGAGGGGTTCCGGGTCGGTTTCGGTTCGATCAACGGCAACTCGGCCGACTTTATCCGCAGTATTACTGCCGGCGATTGCGGGGACGTATTCAACGCGAGCTGCCGATACGGCTTTGCTACCGACACGGAGAGCAACAACGAATTCGCCGGGGTCGCTGTCTGGGGTGACGGTGCCTCCGGGACCCGCAAGGCCCAGTTCTGGGAGTGGCTGGAGGCCGCCGAGGGTAACCAGAACACCCCGCTGCGCGAAACGCTCGAGGCCGCCGGCGAGTATTACCGCACCGGCCAGCCGTGGTCGAGCGAAGACTCCAGCGGCACCTCGCAGGAACATGCCTGTCGTCAGTCCTACACCATCCTCACGTCGGACGGCTTCTGGAATGAGGTAGGCGATCCCGACCCGGATGTCGGGAATGCCGATGGCACCTCCGGCGCTACGCTGGGTGACGATGGCACCGGCCGCATGACGGCACCTAACGGCATCGAGTACACCTACGACGCGGTCGATCCGTACAGCGATGATTTCAGCAACACGCTAGCTGACGTGGCGATGTACTACTGGAAGAACGACCTGCGCACAGGGATCGAGAACCAGGTGCCCACCACCGGCGAGGACCCTGCCTTCTGGCAGCACATGACCACATTCTCCGTCGGACTTGGTTACGAGCCGCTCGACGCCAACGGCAACGCGATCAATGCCGATGCGGTGTTCGACTGGGCCAATGGTGGTGATCTGATCAGCGGTTTTGCCTGGCCGCAGCCGAGTTCGGGAAGCATCAACAACATCGCCGACATGCTGCATGCCGCGGTCAACGGCCACGGTGGTTTCTATTCAGCCAAGTCGGCGCAGGCGTTCTCGGCGGCGATTGCCGATGCCGTGGGGCGTACCGCCGAGCGCGTCGGTACCGGCGCGAGCCTGGCGGCGAACTCCACGCGCCTGGAAACCGGTACCGTCACCTACCAGGCGAACTATTTCACCGGCACCTGGGTCGGTGATCTCAAGGCTTATCTTGTGGACCCGGCCACCAAGCAGATTGCCACCTATCCTGACTGGTCAGTGGCCGACAACCTGCTTGCCGTGCCGGCAGATAGCTGCTCCGCATCGGTCGGGCAAGTCTGCCCGGATGGCCGGACGATCTACACCTACGCGACCAACGATGCCAACCTCGGGAACAACGACCCGCAGTACCGGGAGTTTCTGGCCACCGACATCGGCAGCCTGTCGAACGCGCAGCAGACTGCTCTGGGCGGCACGGCCGCCGAGCGGCAGGCGATCGTCGACTTCCTGCGCGGTGATACCGCCAACGCCGAGGCCAATGGCGGAGACTACCGCGATCGGAGCACCGCCCTCGGCGACATCGTGAACTCCCAGCCGGTCTATGTGGGGCAGCCTGACCCCAATCTCTACACCTCCCGCTCATTCACCGGCGTGAGCACCTATGCCGCCTTCGCCGAGGATCCCGAAGGAGACAACGACAACCAGGGCGTGGACCCCCAGGGCGGCAGCAATACTCGCGAGCCACTGGTTTACGTGGCTGCCAACGATGGGATGCTGCATGGCTTCGACGCGACTACCGGAGAAGAACACTACGCCTTCCTTCCGGGCGCGGTGATCGAGGCGGGCATCAAGAAACTGGCCGACCCGGACTACGGCGCCAACCCGGGTCACGAGTATTTCAATGACGGCGAGCTCACCGTGGCGGACGTCTACATCGACCTGCCATACACCAATGGCAACGATGTGCAGTGGCGGACCGTTTTGGTGGGCAGTACTGGTCGGGGCGAGGCGAAGACCGTCTACGCCCTCGACATCACCGACCCGGCCAATATCCGCTTCCTGTGGGAGCGCTCCGCCGGGGATGGCGGTGCCAACGCTGGTTATATCGGCCAGATGGTCGGCAAGCCGCTGGTCGTCCAGACGGCCGACGCCGAATGGTCGGTCCTGATCGGCAACGGCTACAACAGCACGAATGACAGCGCGGCGCTGTTGCAGTTCGACGTGGGGACGGGGGCACTGGACGTGCACGTGACCAATGACGGCATCACGGGCAACGGCCTCGCGGCCCCGGCCACCTTCGACTACACGGACAGCCCCGACGGCATTCAGGATGTGGCCTATGCCGGCGACCTCAACGGCTGGGTGTGGCGCTTCGATCTGAGCTCTTCGACCAGTGTTGGCGAACAGGTGTATCAGGCGACGGACGGCACGAATGCCCAGCCGATCACTGCCGGGTTCCTGTTGGGCAAGGATCCGGCGACCAACAACCTCTGGGCGTTCTTCGGTACCGGCAAGTACCTCTCGCAGGGCGATCTGGACGACCAGTCGGTACAGACCTGGTACGGCTTGATCGTCGAGTCGGGTGACGCCGATCTGCCGGTTTCCAGTGGGGATGGTCGTTCGGTGCTGGTCGAGCGGGACATTGTCGACGAGCAGAACAACGGCACCTTCTCTGCCCGCGCCTTCAGCAAGGGGGCGGTGAACGACATGGATGGCAAGTCCGGTTGGTACATGGATCTGATCTCGCCGGACAATGGTGTCGAGGGCGAGCGTATGGTCGAACCCAACCAGTTCCAGGGCGAGGTCCTCGTGGGCACATCGCTGATTCCCGACGCGGTAAACATCTGCAACCCGTCCGGCCGCGGCTTCATCATGGGGGTCGATCCGTTCGACGGCACCAACGTCGAGCAGCCGTTCGTCGATTACAACGGCGACGGCGTGGTCGATGCCTCCGACACGATCACCGTGAACGGGGAGACGTTCGCCGTTGGTGCGATCGGCTTCAACCGCCTTCCCAACGCGCCGATCTTCGTCGGCAATACCATGCTGATCAGTTTCGACGATGGCAGCACCGCCTCGGTCGAGGCGGCCGGTGGCGGCAGCTCGGGGCAGCGCAGTTCCTGGCGCGAGATCATCTTCGATTAATTCAAGGAGACACGGATGAGCACAGCGATGAACGCGGGCCTGATGTCGCCGCCCCGGCGCGGCCTTGGCTTTACCCTGATCGAGCTGATGATCGTGGTCGCGATCATAGGCATCCTCGCGGCGATCGCCTATCCGGCCTATACGCAGCACGTGGTCAAGACCAAGCGGGCGGCGGCAGCCGCCTGCCTCTCCGAATACGCGAGTTTTATGGAGCGGTTCTACACCACCAACCTTCGTTACGACGAGGATAGTGGCGGGACGGCCATGAACACGGCCAACCTGCCGGCGCTGGACTGTGCCTCGAATGACAATACCGGCCAAGATTATAACTATGCGTTCGCTGCTGGCGAGCCAACCCGGTCGACCTTTGTCCTTACCGCCGCGCCTCAGGATGCCCAGGCGAACCGTGATGACTGCGGCACGCTAACGCTCGACCAGGCCGGTACGCGAGCCGTGAGCGGCGGTGGGACAGTGGCTGAATGTTGGTAAGGCTGCCTCGCCGCTGACCAGATATGACTGAAAACGGGCGCACGGATGCGCCCGCTCGCATTTTCCAACTTAGGATAAGGAGGTCCTTATGCTCAGGGACGAGCGAGTGGCCCGTTATGGGGGCGAGCTTTTCTGTTTCCGCGCCGTTTTTCCAGGCAAGAAGGCGGGCGGTTTCTCGTTGATCGAACTCATGGTGACCGTTTCGGTTGCCGCCGTGCTCATGGCAATCGCCATCCCGGCATTCTCTTCGATAATGGCCCAGAACCAGTTGGCGACGGCGACCAATGCTGCCCGAGGGGCCTTGATGTCGGCCCGGCAGTCGGCGGTGATGCAGGGTCGGCCGGTGTCCCTTTGCGCCGGAACGCCTACCGAGGGCTGTTCCGGGGATTGGTCGGCCGGCGAGTGGTTGGTCTTCCGGGATGACGATCACAGCGGTGATCTCGATGACGACGAGCGGGTCGTGCGTCACGGTCGCGTCCCTGCCGCCGACGGTGCCGTGAGCCTGGATGGTAACGGGCCGTTTCGCTCGGCCCTGGTCTACGTGCCGATGGGTCACGCCGAGCGCGTCAGCGGGGCGTTCGGTGCCGGCCGGCTGCGGGTTTGCGTGGCGGCGGATCTGTCGCCGAATGCGCGGGAACTGGTGATTTCGGCGAGTGGTCGGGTGCGGTTGCAGGCGGTCGATCTCGACGGGGCGTGTCCGAGTCTTTGAGTGGTGTCGGCACTCGGTCGTTGCCGGGTCGAGGCCATGAGCGTTCCCGCGGGTTGCGCTGTTACAATCAGTGGTTTGCAGTCTTCCGGCGAAACTGAACTGACGTGGCCCAACCGTGACCGATTACAAATCGACGCTCAACCTCCCCAAGACCGACTTCCCGATGCGTGGCAACCTGCCCAAGCGCGAGCCCGAGCGGCTGGCGCAGTGGCAGGAGCGTGATCTCTATCGTGCGGTGCGCGAGCACGCTGCCGGGCGCCCGAAATTCGTGCTGCACGACGGCCCGCCGTACGCCAACGGTGACATCCACATCGGGCACGCGGTCAACAAGATCCTCAAGGACATCATCAACAAGACCCGGCTACTCGAGGGCTTCGATACGCCCTACGTGCCGGGTTGGGACTGTCACGGTCTGCCGATCGAGTTGGTGGTTGAGCGCGAGCACGGCAAGCCGGGCGTCAAGCTCGACGAGCGGGCCTTCCGCCAGGCCTGCCGCGACTACGCGGCCAGCCAGATCGAGCGCCAGAAGCAGGACTTCATCCGCCTGGGCGTGATGGGCGACTGGGAAAACCCCTACCGCTCGATGGACTTCGCCTTCGAGGCGGACACCCTGCGCGCGCTGGCGGGCATTATCGAGCGCGGCCACCTGCACCGCGGCGAAAAGCCGGTGCACTGGTGCGTCGACTGCGGCTCGGCGCTGGCCGAGGCCGAGGTGGAGTACGAGGACAAGACATCCGACCAGATCGACGTGGCCTTCGCGGCGGTCGACCCGGCGGCGGTCAGCCGCGCCTTCGGCGTGAACGATGACGCGCCGGTGGATCTGGTCATCTGGACCACCACCCCCTGGACGCTGCCGGCCAACCAGGCCGTGGCGGTCAACGCCGAGCTGGACTACCAGCTGATCGAGATCGACGCCCGCCGCATCGTGCTGGCCGAAGGGGTGGCCGAGGACGCGCTGGCCCGCATGGGTATCGAGTCGCCACGCGTGCTGGGTAAATGCGCCGGCGCCGCGCTGGAAGGCCAGGAACTGGCGCACCCGTTCCTCGAACGTCGCGTGCCGGTGATCCTCGGCGAGCACGTCACGCTTGATGCCGGTACCGGTCTGGTTCACACGGCCCCCGCCCACGGCGAGGAAGACTTCGCGGTCGGCAAGCGCTACCACCTGCCCGTCGACAACCCGGTCGATGGCGAGGGGCGCTTCTTCGCCGATACGCCGTTCGTCGGCGGGATGGATCTCAAGGCGGGTGGCAAGGCCATCCTCGAGCGTCTCGAAGCGGACGGCCGCCTGCTGGCGCACTCGAAGTTCAAGCACAGCTACCCACACTGCTGGCGGCACAAGACGCCGCTGATCTTCCGCGCCACGCACCAGTGGTTCATCTCGATGACCCAGCAGCATCTGCGCAGTGATGCCATCAAGGCGCTTGAAACGGTCGAGTTCACGCCGGACTGGGGTCGGGCGCGCATCGAGGGCATGGTCGAGAATCGCCCCGACTGGTGCATCTCGCGCCAGCGCTTCTGGGGCGTGCCGATCGCGCTGTTCGCCCACAAGCAGACCGGGCATGCCCACCCGGATTCCGCCGCGCTGATGCGCCAGGTCGCCGAACAGGTCGAGCAGCACGGCGTGGACTGGTGGTTCGATCTGGACGCCGCCGAGCTGATCGGCGAGGACGCGGCCGAATACGAGAAGGTCATCGACACGCTCGACGTGTGGTTCGATTCGGGCGTGACCCACTGGGCCGTGCTCGACCGCCGCGAGGAGCTGACCTGGCCGGCGGACCTGTACCTCGAGGGCTCCGATCAGCACCGCGGCTGGTTCCAGTCATCCTTGCTCACCGCCACCGCGCTGCGCGAGCAGGCGCCTTATCGCGGCGTGCTGACGCACGGCTTCACCGTGGATGCCAAGGGCCGCAAGATGTCCAAGTCGCTGGGTAACGTGGTTGCCCCGCAGAAGGTCATCGACAAGATGGGCGCCGACCCGCTGCGCCTGTGGGTGGCCTCCACGGATTATTCCGGTGAGATGACGGTCAGTGACGAGATCCTGCAGCGCACCGCCGATGCCTATCGCCGCATCCGCAATACCGCGCGTTTCCTGCTCTCCAACATCGATGGCTTCGACCCCAACCGGGATGCCGTCGAGGATGACGAGCTACTGGCGTTGGACGCCTGGCTGGTCGACTGGGCCGCGCAACTCAACCGCGAGGTGCGCGAGGGCTTCGAGTCCTACCAGTTCCACCAGACGATCGCGCGCATCCACCACTTCTGCTCGATCGAGCTGGGCGCGTTCTACCTCGACATCGTCAAGGACCGCATCTACACCGGCCAGACCGATGCGCCCATGCGCCGCTCGGCACAGACCGCCATGTGGCGCACGGTCGAGGCGCTGACCCGCTGGATCGCCCCGGTGCTGTCGTTCACCGCCGAAGAGCTTTGGGAGCACCTGCCGGCGCTGGCGGAAGGTCGCGAGGAAACGGTCTTCATGGCCACCCACGTCGACACGCTCGCCCCGCTGCTCGATGACGGTCACGCCGGGCCGAATCAGCGTGGCTTCTGGAGTGATGTGATCGCCATCCGCGATGCGGTCAACCGTCACGCCGAGGCGGCGCGCAATGAAAAACGCATCAAGGCCAACCTCTCGGCGAATGTCGAGATCTGGGCCGATGACGCCGTCGCCGGGCGTCTGTCCGAGCTGGGTGACGAGCTTCGCTTTTTGCTGATCGTCTCGGAGGCGACTGTCCGGCCGCTGGCCGACAGGCCCGTGGATGTGGAGGCCGAGTCGATCGAGGGCGTGGGCGAACTGGCCGTGCGCATTGCCCCGGCCGAGGCGGAGAAATGCGAGCGCTGCTGGCACTTCCGTCCGGATGTGGGCACGCACGCCGCACATCCCACGCTTTGCGGGCGCTGCATCGAGAACATCGAGGGTGACGGCGAAACCCGCCGCTTCGTCTGATGGACGCCCGCATGCCCCGCGCGAACCTTCGCTGGCTCTGGTTGTCTCTCGGGGTGCTGGTCGCCGACCAGCTGACCAAGTGGGCGGCACTGGCCGGGCTGGTCTACGCCCGGCCGGTCGAGGTGCTACCGTTCTTCAACTTCACCCTGTTGTACAACACCGGGGCGGCCTTCTCGTTTCTCGCCGACCACGACGGCTGGCAGCGCTGGTTCTTCGTCTTTCTGGCCGTGGTGATCACGGCCGCGCTGCTGGCCTGGCTGACGTTCGTCTCGATCCGGGACGGGCGCATCAAGGCGGGCATCACGTTGGTGATCGGCGGGGCGGTGGGCAACGTGATCGACCGGGTCCTCTATGGCCACGTGGTCGATTTCCTCGATTTCCATGCCGCCGGCTGGCACTGGCCGGCCTTCAACATCGCCGATGCGGCCATTACCATCGGCGTGGCACTGATTATCTGGGCCGAACTACGGCCCGCTGGCCGAGAGAGCGTATCCGATGAGTGATGCCGACACGTCCGACCTGCCGACCATCGGCAAGGACTCCGAGGTGACCGTCCACTACGAGATTCGTCTGCCCGACGATCGCGTGGTCGACAGCACCTTCGGCGACGAGCCGTTCACCGTGAAGCTCGGTGCCGGGGCCTTCGAGCCGCGGCTCGAGGAGGCGCTGGTGGGGCTGCCGCTGGGTGAATACACCCGCATCCTGCTCACCCCGCAGTACGCCTTCGGCACGCCGGACCCCGGCAACGTGCACACCATGCCGCGCGGTCGGTTCCCGGAGGACATGAACCTCGAGCCGCAACTGGTGATCGAGTTCGACCTGCCCAACGGCGAGTCGGTGCCGGGCACCGTGACGGCCCTGACGGAGGATGCCGTGACGGTGGATTTCAACCACCCGCTGGCCGGGCAGAATATCCAGTTCATCGTTCGGGTGATGGCCGTCGACGGGCAGCCCGCACCCGCCGATTCGCCAGCCCTGAAGGAGGAGGTGTCATGAAGATCCAGCTCGCCAATCCGCGCGGCTTCTGCGCCGGCGTCGACCGGGCGGTGGAGATCGTCGACCGCGCACTCGACTCCTTCGGCGCGCCCATCTACGTGCGCCACGAGATCGTCCACAACCGCTATATCGTCGACAACCTGCGCGACAAGGGTGCGATCTTCATCGAGGACCTGGCCGACGTGCCTGATGAGGCTACCCTGATCTTCTCCGCCCACGGCGTTTCCAAGGCGATTCAGGACACGGCCGCGGAGCGCGGTCTGACCGTCTTCGATGCCACCTGCCCGCTGGTGACCAAGGTGCACATGGAGGTCGCCCGCCACGCCAGGGCGGGGCGCGACGTGGTGCTGATCGGCCACGAAGGCCACCCCGAGGTCGAGGGCACCATGGGGCACTTTGACCCGGCCTTCGGTGGGCAGATCCATCTGGTTGAGAAGATCGCGGACGTGGAGCATTTGCAGGTGGACAACGCCAAGGGGCTGGCCTGGGCTACCCAGACCACGCTCTCGGTCGACGAGACCCGCGCGATCATCGGCGCACTGCAGGAGCGTTTTCCCCAGGTCGAGGGGCCGCGCAAGGATGACATCTGCTACGCCACGCAGAACCGCCAGGACGCCGTGCGCGAGCTGGCCGAAAGCTGCGACCTGGTGCTGGTGGTCGGCTCGAAGACCAGTTCCAACTCCAATCGCCTGCGCGAACTGGCGGAGCAGTCCGGCACGCCCGCCCACCTGATTGACGATGCGGCCGACATCGACCCGGCCTGGTTCACCGATTGCAGCCGGGTAGGCGTCACGGCCGGCGCTTCGGCCCCCGAGATCCTCGTCCAGCAGGTGATCGAGCGGCTCAAGCTCGAGTGCAAGGCGACGCTCGAGGAACGCGAGCCCGCCGTGGTCGAGAACATGGTCTTTCCCATCCCGGTCGAGTTGCGCCGCTAGGGACGCTCCATGTGCTCGCGTCCTGTCTTCACCGTCGGGTCGTGTTCTCGAGTGGGCGGCGCTCAGGCCGTGGCCTGGATGCGGCGACGGACCAGCCGGTGCGAGACCAGCCCACCGAAGGGGATAAACGCCGCGATTGCGACCACCGCCCCATGGTGGACGGGCAGCAGTCGGCGATAGAGCGTGATGGCCAGCACGGCCATCGTCCAGAGGAACAGCACCCCGTGGGCCGGGCCGACGGCACTGACGGCCTCGGGCATGCCTGCCAGATACTTGAGAGGCATGGCGATTGCCACCAGGGCAATCAGCGAGCCGCCTTCCAGTAGGGTCATCAGCCCTAAGTGTCGGAGCGCCGGATTTGGTTGCTGTGCCATGAGGATCGTCACTTGCCTTATTTCAAATAAGGCAAGTCTATCTAAAAGCAGGCGCCTTGCCTTCTGGATAGCCGAATTGACTCGAAAATGGCCGGTTATGGCTTGGCTTGCCGAATTGGCAATTCGTGCCTACCGTCTGGACAGAATTCAGGTGCCGCAATCACGTGGCGGGCGGCCGATCATCTGCTTGAGTCGGGCCAGATCCTCGGTCAATGTCTCGCCATTGGCGTTGCCGTCGAAGGTGGCCTTGAGGACGGCGCGGACCCAGGCGGGCAGGTCCTCATCCACGCGGTAGAACACCCAGGTGCCATCGCGTCGCACCTGGGCAATGCCGGCATCGCGCAAATGGGCCAGGTGGCGGGAAATCTTCGGCTGGCTCAAGGCCAGTGCCTCGGTCAACTCGCAGACACACAGTTCCCCCTCGCGGAGCAGCAGCATCAGGCAGCGCAGGCGGGTGGTGTCGCCAAGGGCGCGAAACAGGACCTCGGGTGGCATGGCAGTCTCTCTGTTCTCAAAATGTCTTCGAAAGGAATAATGATTAGTTCGGCTCATTGTAACGCCGGCTTAGGGCTGCGTCGCATTCAGCTCGGCAGGCCGGTGTCGATTGCCTACAATGAAGAGGGCAAAACTGCATAGGAGTTCCGTAATGAAGTGGGATCACATCGCAGGTAACTGGCGCTCGTTCATCGGGCACGCCGAGGAATACTGGGGCAAGATCACGGGCGATGAGTTCGCGGTGATCGAGGGCAAGAAGGATGAGCTGATCGGCAAGATCCAGGCCCGCTACGGTGTCAGCGAACAACAGGCCCGCGAGCAGATCAAGGAATTCCAAAAGCGGATGAAGGAAGAGCTGGGCGCCGAGGGCGTTCCGAAAAAGTAGGCCGCCTTCCTCCGCTGGCGCCACGCATGAAAAACGCCCCGCAATGCGGGGCGTTCGTGTTTCCGGCGGCCAGGCATTGCGCCCGGCCGGACCACTGGCCTTACAGGCTGTAGTACATGTCGAACTCGACCGGATGCGTGGTCATCCGCAGCAGCTGGACTTCCTCTTCCTTGAGCTCGATGTAGGCGTCGATCAGGTCGTCGGAAAAGACATCGCCACGGGTCAGGAACTCGCGGTCCTCGTCGAGCGCCTTGAGCGCCTCGTCCAGCGAGAAGGCCACCTCGGGGATGTTCTTCTCTTCTTCCGGCGGCAGGTCGTAGAGGTTCTTGCTGGCTGCCTCGCCTGGGTGGATCTTGTTCTGGATACCGTCGATGCCGGCCATCAGCATCGCCGAGAACGCCAGGTACGGGTTGGCAGTGGAGTCCGGGAAGCGCAGCTCGACGCGACGGGCCTTCGGGTTCGAGACGAACGGGATCCGGATGGATGCCGAGCGGTTGCGGCTGGAGTAGGCTAGCTTGACCGGTGCCTCGAAGCCCGGGACCAGGCGCTTGTAGCTGTTGGTCGACGGGTTGCAGAACGCGTTCAACGCGCGGGCGTGCTTGATGATGCCGCCAATGTAGTACAGCGCCATCTCGGAGAGGCCCGCGTAGCCGTCGCCGGAGAACAGGTTCTTGCCGTCCCGGGTCATCGACTGGTGGACGTGCATGCCGGAACCGTTGTCACCAACGATCGGCTTGGGCATGAAGGTCGCGGTCTTGCCGTAGGCGTGGGCGACGTTGTGGATGACGTACTTGAAATCCTGTACTTCGTCGGCCTTCTTCACCAGGGTGTTGAACGCGACACCGATCTCGCACTGACCGGCAGTCGCGACTTCGTGGTGGTGTACCTCGACGTCCTGGCCCATTTCCTCGAGCACCAGGCACATCGCCTGACGGAGATCGTGCAGGGAGTCGACCGGCGGGACGGGGAAGTAGCCACCCTTGACGCCCGGACGGTGGCCCATGTTGCCGTCCTCGTAGACGCGCTCGGCGTTCCAGGAGGCTTCCTTGGAGTCGATCTTGACGAACGAGCCGGACATGTCCGAGCCCCAGCGGACGTCGTCGAGGATGAAGAATTCGTTTTCCGGGCCGAACAGTGCGGCATCGGCCAGGCCGGACGACTGGATGTAGGCCTCGGCGCGACGGGCGACCGAGCGCGGGTCACGGTTGTAGCCCTGCATGGTGTCCGGCTCGATGATGTCGCAGATGACGATCAGCGTCGGCTCTTCGGAGAACGGATCGATGTTGGCGGATTCCGGGTCCGGCATCAGGATCATGTCCGAGGCGTTGATGCCCTTCCAGCCGGCGATCGAGGAGCCGTCGAACATCACGCCGTCCTCGAAGGTTTCCTCGTCGATGTGGCTGGCCGGGTAGGTGACGTGCTGCTGCTTGCCCAGCGTGTCGGTGAAGCGGAAGTCGACGAACTTGACGCCGTTTTCTTCCATCATGGTCATGACTTTGTTGGTCGCGTTGGACATGGAATCCTCCGGTGAACGATGTATCTCGAATGCGGCGGGCGCGAGATCGCGCGGCATGCTGTCGACATGATCCGCTGATGCCCGACTTGGTGCAAGAAAAGCAGAAACCATGCCGGTTTGTTCTTGCTGGGTTGCTGCGTGGGGGTGCGGCCCGATGGCCCCGGTGCCAGGTGCCCCGTATGCGCCCAAGTGACTGTTATATATAGGTCTGCAGGGGGGGTGTCAGGTGGTGTCGTCGCCGGTGCCTCGGAACCCGTCACGGCAGCCGCCTGGGACGCGCGCCCCGGCTGCACGCAAATGGTGCGTTTGGCCGCTCGGACGCACCATCGTGGGTCAAATGCGCTATGAGTTGGCGGCTGGCAGGCTGTCGAGAGTCGCGATGGGTTGATCTGCTGCCGCCGGGTAGTGGGGGCAGTCGGCCGCCAGGCAGGCCATGCCGTGACGGCATTCCTGCGCGCAGGCCAGCAATGCCAGCTTCCGACACAGCGCGGCCTGGCCTGCCGAGCGTCGGTCGAACAGCTCCGCGCTGGAGAGCTTGCCCTCGGCGATGAAACCGTCGAGCTCGGCATAGCGAAACCGGGCAATCTCCCGGTCCCCTTCGGGCGAGGTGACCATGATCTGGTCGGCCTCTTCCCCACAGTGGTGCAGCAGCTGCATGGTGACCTCCCGGCTGGCATGGGCCGACGGCGCATCGGCGATGGCGCGACGCTCGGAATCGCTGCGTAATGATAACGATTCCTGTTTGCGCCAACAAGCCAGGCGCGGTTGCGCCCTGCCTGAGCCCGTCCCGGGAAACCGGACGGAACCGCTCGACGGCAACGCCTTAGCGGTATCGAGGTGCCCTACCAGGGAATGGTCGTGCCATCGATGTCGATGAACCGGCCCCGGTCCGCCTCGGTCAGGCCGGCCATGTTGCGGCGCAGCCCGTCGGCGCTCTGCGCGGTGGAGATCTCGGCGTTGGGGCCGCCCATGTCGGTGAGCACCCAGCCCGGGTGGAGGGCAACCACGTTGATGCCGCGCGGTTCGAGATCGATGGAGGCGCTCTTGATTACCGCATTGACCGCCGCCTTGCTGGAGCGGTAGATGTAGCCGCCGCCCGAGCCGTTGTCACCCATCGAGCCGACCTTGCTCGAGAGGATGCCGATCTTCTTCTCGTCGCTGCGCGCCACCTGCTCGGCGAACGCCTGCATGATCAGCATTGGCGCGATGCTGTTGATGCGGAATACCTCCAGCCACGCCTCGGTGTCGGTGACGTTGCCGAAGGCCACGCCGCGCGGGCCGTAGATGCCGGCGTTGTTGATCAACCAGTCGATCGACTCGTCGGCCAGCTCGCTAGAAAGCGCCCGAATGGCCTCAGCATCCGTGACGTCCAGGGCATGCAAGTGCAGGCTATCGGCGTGTTCGAAGGCCAATGCCTTGAGTTCGGCCGAGTCCTCCGGGTCACGCGCGGTGGCATGCACACGCCAGCCGTCCTCGAGCAACTGGCGGGTCAGTTCCAGGCCGATGCCTCGATTGGCGCCGGTGATCAGGGCGGTTTTCATGCGCGTGCCTCCTATGGATGTTGATGGTTGGTGATCGTCATTCGGCCAGCCGGAACACGAGTTGACCCTCCTCGACCTGAACGGACTCGACCCCGTCGGCGAGGGACTGCCAGAAGCCCGGCTCGCTGCCGAATTCCGCGACCAGGTCGACGCCCTTGAGCCCGCCGATCCAGGTATTCGGCAGCGGCACTCCCCACAGGCTCACGCCCGTGACGATGACGGCCAGCCGCGAGCCAACGGGGGTTGGGATCTGCTGGACTTCCGCGCCGGCATTCAGCCTCAGCGTCTGGCCACCCATGAACGGGAAGTCCGGCGGCAGCGGCACCAGGAGCTTCACGCTGACGAGGTCCTCGGACAGGTCGATCGCCAGCCGACGGGCCATCTCCGGGTCGCGGGCGATGATCGCATTGAGCTCGCGCTCGTCGAATTGCACCTCGCGCGGGGCGTCCTTCTCCCGGTATGGCTCGGGCTTGAGTCGACCCTGCTCATCGAATTCCTCCGGTTGCGAGGAAAATCGATCCCCCGCTCGGGGTGGGGGTTGGTCGGGCTGCACGCCGATGGCCGCGAGCTTGTCGTCGAGTGTCTGTTGCTCGGTCGCGTTCAGTTCGACCGGCTCGAACTGGTTCGGGAACAGGTAGTAGCGCACGGCGATTGCCCCGACCACCAGGGTGACGATCATCGTGCCCACGATGATGAGGCTCACCCCGAGGCATCCGATGCCGCGACGTGGCTGACCCGGCCGGCGAGAGGGCTCGTCAGTGGCCGGGGGCTGGTTGGGCTGATTGGGGTCGGTCACGGCAGGTCCTCGCGTCGTGCCGCCCAGGCTGGCGGCTCATCGAGGTTAGCATGCCAGCCGAGTCCCTGGCCCCGTCAGTGATCGTGGCCGTGGTGATGCCCGGCGCGACGGTCCGAGCGTTCGCCGAGCGAGAATCGCCACTGGTATTGCAGGTAGAACTGGGTGTAGTGCTCCCGGCCGGTTTCGAGGGCGACACTGGCTCGCGCAACCTGGGCGCGCAGCCGGCTGCTATCGCTGATGTGCCACGTGGCGGCCGCCGTCCAACGGTCGCTCTCGTCGTGGTCGGCATTCACGCCCGGGAGCGGGCCGCGCTTCTCGTTGGTGAAGCCAGCCGCGTCGAAGCGCAGACCGACCTCCCAGCGCGGCGCGATACCGTAGATGGCCTGTACGTAGAAGCCATCTTCGGTGAAGTCGCGCGCCTGGCCGATGACGCCGGGATTGCTGGCGTGATGCGCCACTTCGAGGTTCTTCTCGGCGATCAGGTATTCGGCCGCCACGCGCCAGTCACCTTGGCCGTGGGTGCCATCCGCGTCGAAGGCGTAGGTGGCATCGAGCCCCCAGAGTCGCGCCTCGCCATCCAGGCCGTGTTCGTCCGGCTCGCCGTGGTGATGGAGTTCCTGGTGACTGCGAAAAAAGGCCGCCGAGGCGCCCAGTTGCAGGGCGTGATCGTGGCCGAGATCCGGTGACCACTTGGCAAAGGCGGTCCAAAGTCGGGGGGCGTCGTCCCGCCCGGGCAGGTCGTCGTGGTTGGCCTTGGTGCCGAGTCGTTCGTTGTTGTCGCCCTGGAAGGCCTCGATGCCAAGGCGCGTGTCGTGGTCCCAGGCCGGTTGCCAGGTGAGTTGCACACCGGTGTCGGACAGGCCATGTACGCCCAGGAGGGTGCGGTAGGGGAGGTTCTGGTCGACGAAGTCCCAGTCGTTCGGATGCCGCTCGTTGGCGTAGCCAATGCCCGAGTAGAACGTGCCTGCCTTGACCCGCAGCCCGGCGGGCAGGTTCGTGGTGGCGAGAAAGGCCTCCTCGACCTCAACGTCGCCCCCATCGTAGATGGCGACGTTTAGTCGCGCATCGAACAGCGCCTCGATGCCGCCGGTCAGCGAGATTTCGGTATGGCGGAGATTGAATCCCTGCTCGAGGCCGTGTTCGTGGCCTGCGGCGTCATGGTCGGCGTCATGGTCATAGGCATTGAAGATGCCGGCGGTTTCGCCGAGCAGCGCGTCACCTTCGCCATTGGCATTGTCATCGTAGTAGACGCCGTCCAGAACGATGGTGAGTGTCGGGTCGAGCAGCAGGTCGGCTGCCTGGCTCGTGCCCCAGGGCAGCAGGCTGGTCGCGGCGGCGACCGTGAGGGCTCGACGAAACCGCAGGGGGCGGGGCATGGCTGTCTTCCTTCCAACAGAACGTGAGTCGGCGATTTAAAGCACGTTATAACATAACCATTAACAGGACTGACCCCGTCCCGCTGCCCGGTGTCATGCCCCTGCAACCTGCCGCGGATACGTTACGGCTCCTTTATGAGCTGAGAAGACGAGTGTTATGCGTGGTTTTAGTTGGGGGATTTCGCAACGGTTGTGGATGGGTTTCGGCGCCTTATTGGTCCTTCTGATCACGGTCGCGACGGTTTCCGTGCTTCAGTCTCGCGATCTCGCCCAGGTGGTTCAGCGGCTGAGCGTCGAGGTGATAGAACGGGTGCAGTTATCACAAACGCTGGTCAGCGAGGTGGAGAGCTTCCAGACCGCGCAGAAGAGTGGCCTGCTGGCGCGCGCCACACTGCGCATACTGCAATCCCGCGCGTATTTCGACCGCGCCGAGCAGGCCGCAGCGCGCATCGAGGAACAGGTGACCGCGATGGATGCTGGCTTGAGTGAGCGCGAGCGCGGCCTGATCGACTCGTTTCGTGAGCCCTGGCAAGGCTATCTCGAGGTGCACCGGCGCGTGCGCGAGAAGGCCTCGCAAGGACAGATCGAGCCGGCCCTGGCGCTGTTGGAGAACGAGGGTGCGCCGCGACTGGATGCGGCGCGGGAGGCGCTCGCACGGTTGACCGTCTTCCTGCGTGAGGACCTCGCGGCACAGCGCCAGGCCGTCGCCAAGCGCATGCAACGCGACCAGCTCATCCTGATCGGCATGGTGGCTCTTTCCTTGTTGATCGGGGGGCTGCTGGCCGTGAGCACGACACGCTACCTGCGAGGCAGTCTCGACCGGGTGCTGAGCGTGGCGGCACCACGGGTCGTCGACGGGGATCTCACCGCTCGCACGGGCTTGTCTCGCAACGATGAGATCAGTGCCATGGGGCGGGCCGTTGACGGCACCTGCCGGCAGTTCGAGGAGGTCGTGGCTCAGGTGGCCGAGGTGGCCGAATCGATGAAGGAACGCTCGTCGTCTCTTAGCCTGGCCGGCGAGCGGATCGTCGATGGCATGCATCGCCAGGAAGCGGCGACCGAACGCGCCAATGAGTTGATGGAGCGCAATCTCGCCGAAGTGGACGAGGTGGTGGGCCATTCCGATCGGGCCGCTCGGTATGCCGAGGAGGTGGATCGGCTTTCCACCGGCGGCCTGAACCGGGTGGGGGCCACGGTGAGCGCTTTGCAGGCCCTGACCGATCGGCTCGAGCAGGCCGGCGCGATCATCCACCAACTCGATGCGCATGGTGGCGAGATCGGCTCGGTGGTCGACATGATCCGCGCGGTCAGCGAGCAGACCAATCTGCTGGCGCTCAATGCCGCCATCGAGGCGGCGCGGGCGGGTGAGCATGGGCGCGGTTTCGCGGTGGTCGCCGACGAGGTGCGGACCCTCTCCATGCGCACCCGCGACTCGACCGATCGCATCGCCGACATGATCGGCTCGCTGAAGACGACCATGCATCAGGCCGCCGAGCTGATGACTGACTCGAGCGAATACGCCGAGCGGACCCTGCAGGAGGCCGAGCAGGCCGGCGGCCCAATCGCAACGAGGCGAGGCGCACGAGCTCAGTTCAGCATTGCAGGAGATCGCCGTGCTTGCCGGCGAGGCAATTGAGGTCAGTCGAGATAATGAGCGCATGGGGAGTGCCATGCGCGAACAGTCCGACGACCTGGGTGTGCTGGTGGGGCGTTTTCGTTTCTCTTGATTCGCCTGGCCTGATGAGTTCATTCGGTTCTCGAGTTTGGATACACAAAGGCCGCGCAACCGGAGTTCGGTCAGCGCGGCCTTTGTGGCTCGCAAAGCCGGTGCGATTCCGTTAGCTGGAGGGTTTTTCCAGCAGCAGGGAGCGCTTCATTTTCTTCGGCATGGGCAGCCCCATCAGTTCTAGGACGGTCGCGGCGATATTGGCGATGCCGCCGCCGGTGCGCAGGCGCACCGGGGTCTTGTCGATGACGATGCAAGGCACTGGATAGGTGGTGTGCTGGGTGTGCGGGTCGCCGGTCACCGGGTCGACCATCTCGTCACAGTTGCCGTGGTCGGCGGTGAGGATGATCGAGTAGCCCTGCTCCCGGGCGGCATCCACCAGGCGACCGACCTCCAGGTCGACCGTCTCCATCGCCTTGATCACCGACTCGCGCACGGCCGTGTGCCCGACCATGTCGCCGTTGGCGAAGTTGACCAGCACGAAGCCGTACTGCTCGGCGCGCACGGCGTCGATGGCCGCATCCGCCACCTCGCGCGCACTCATCTCCGGTTGCAGGTCGTAGGTCGCGACCTTGGGCGAGGGCACCATGACGCGGTCCTCGCCGGCGAAGGTCTCTTCCTTGCCGCCGTTGAAGAAGAACGTCACGTGTGCGTATTTCTCGGTCTCGGCGCAGTGGAACTGCTTGATGCCGGCCTGGCTGATCGCCTCGGCCAGCACGTTCTTGGGCCGCTCGGGCGGGAAGCCGATCGGCGAGAGGAAGCGCGGGTCGTACTCGGTTAGGCAGGTGACCACGAGCGGGCGGTAGTTACCGCGGTCGAAGCCGGCGAATTCCGCCTGGCCAAGCGCCTCGGTGAGCTGGCGCGGGCGGTCGTTGCGGAAGTTGAAGAAGATCATCGAATCATCGGACGACAGTGGCTCGAAGCCATCGAGCACCGCCGGGCGGATGAACTCGTCGTGCTGTTCGGCCGCGTAGGAGGCGGCCAGCGCCTCGCGCGCGTCGGCAAAGCGCGGGCCGTCGCCGCGGACGATGGCGTTGAACGCCTCCTCGGTGCGCTCCCAGCGCTGGTCTCGGTCCATCGCGTAGTACCGACCGCTGATGGTGGCGATCGCGCCGTTGGCGTCCTTGAGCTTGGGCTCGAGCTGGTCGAGGTAGGTCCGGGCCGATTTCGGTGCCGTGTCGCGGCCGTCGGTGATCATGTGGATCAGCGGCCGGGCGCCGACCTTCTTCGCCATCTTGATCAGCGCGAGCAGGTGGCGGACATGGCTGTGCACGCCGCCGTCGGACACCAGGCCGATCAGGTGGATCGGGCGACCGGCATCGGCGGCCTTCTGCATCGCCTGGTTGATGGCGGCATTCTCGTAGAAGCTGCCGTCCTTGATCGCGTCGTCGATGCGTACCAGGTCCTGGCGATTGATCGCCCCGCAGCCCAGGGTCAGGTGACCGACCTCGGAGTTGCCCATCTGGCCGTCGGGCAGGCCGCAGGCCCGTCCGGAGGCCTCGATCACCGTGTGGGGGTGGTTGGCGTACAGCTCGTCGAGTCGGGGCGTCTCGGCCAGACTCACGGCGTTGTGCTTGCGGCTCGGGTTGACGCCGACACCGTCCATGATCACAAGGAGGACGGGGCGTCGCGGGGCGATATTGGACATGGGCTTGCGTTCCTTGTTCGTGTTTCGGTTGTAGCCACCGGAGCGAATCGGGTGGCGCGCGCCGTCATCCGTCCGGCGGGGGCAGCGGGCCATCCGTTTCATTCTGGGTTGGGCGGGCGAGGGGCCCGCCCGGCCGACGAGGTCGGGCGGTATTAGCGCCGGTCGTTGCGTTCGTCGTCGTTCGCGTCGGGCGTTTCGTCTCGACGCGCATCCGAGTCTTCTTGCCCGGATCCGGGTTCAGACGCGCTGGGCGTCTCCTCATCCTTGGTCTCTTTCTTGGTTTCGTTGCGAGCGGCTTCGGCTTCGGCTTCGGCCTCGATCGCCTCGAGAGTCTGTTGCTCGCGTTCGACTTCCTCGAAGGCGCGATCAAAGTCGAAATCGTCGTCCTTTTCGGTTTCGTAGGCCTGCTCCGGACCCGCGCGACTGGCCGCCGCACTGCCGCCTTGGCCGCCAGTGGGTGAGCCACCGCCCACGCCGCCGCCTGGTGGGGTGCCATCCGGCTCGGGTTCATCGTCGGTCGGCAACACCGGGCCGCCCTGGCGCTTGAGCAGGATGCGGCCGATGACGATCCCCAGTTCGTAGAGGAACCAGACCGGGATCGCCATCATGAACTGCGACAGGATGTCAGGCGGGGTGAAGATCGCGCCGAGGATGAATGCGACCAGGATCGCGTAGCGGCGCTTTTCCGCCAGTTGATCGGGTGTGACCACGCCGATCAGGATCAACAGCACGGTCGCCACCGGTACCTCGAAGACGAAGCCGAAGGCGAAGAACATCGTGATGACGAAGCTCAGGTACTCGTTGATGTCGGGCGCGAAGCTGACTCCTGCCGGGCCGGAGCCGGCGAGAAAACCGAAGACCACCGGGAAGACCGCGAAATAGGCGAAGGCGGCGCCCAGGTAGAACAGGAAGGTGCTGGAAAATACCAGCGGGACCACCATCTTGCGCTCGTGCTGGTAGAGCCCCGGGGCGATAAAGGCCCAGAGCTGATAGAGCAGGAACGGGATTGCCAGGAACAGGGCCGTGAAGCCGGCCAGCTTGAGCGGGATGAAGAAGGTCGATGCGACCTGTACCGCGATCATGGTGGCGCCTTCCGGCAGGAACTGGGACAGCGGTTCCGAGAGGAGGCGGAACAGATCATTGCGGAACGGGAACAGCGCCAGGAACAGGACGAAGACCACGGCCACCGACTTGATCAGCCGGTTGCGCAGTTCGACCAGGTGCGAGACGAAACCCGCCAGACCGGAGGGTTCGTCAGTTGTCGCGTCCGCGTTCCGTTGGCTCATCTTGGTCTTTTGCCGTCGATTCCTGGGTCGTGGCCGGCTCGGCCGGGGCGTCGGCTTCGGCCGACTCGAATGGGCGGCGGAAGGTCTCGCCGGTCTCCGATTCCAGTCGGCTCAGCTCGTCCTCGAAGGTGTCGGGCTCTTCGTCAGCGAGTGCCTTGAGGCGGCTGCCCTCGGCATCTGTGGTCGTGTCGCGGCTCGCGCTGGCCGACTTGCCGGCCTTGTCGAGTCGAGCCTTCTCGGCCTCGGCCGAACTGCGCATGGTCTGTTCGGCATCGGAAAGGGCGCCCTTGACGCTCTTCCCGGTATCCGAGAGGTCGTCACGCGTCTCTTCAACCATCGCTCGCAGCTTGCTGATCTCGGATTCCTGCGAGTTCAGCAGCTGCTTCATGTCCTGCATGTTGAACTCGCTGTCCATCTCGGCCTTGGCGTTGGCGACGAACTTGCGGACCTTGTAGGTCCACTCGCCCGCCTTGCGCGCTACGCCAGGCAGCCGTTCGGGGCCGATGACCACCAGGGCCACGACCAGAATGAGCGACACTTCCCAGAAGCTGAAACCGAACACGGATCAATACCGATGCGCGCTGGGGATCAGCTGCCCTTGCGCTCGGTCGACTTCTCGGCGGTCTTCTCCTTGCCCGCCTCAATGGTCTCGCTTTCGATTACCCGGTTCGCGTTGGGCTCTTCGCCTTCCTTGTGCTCCAGGTTCTCGCTGCGCTTCTGCTCGTCCTCTTCCTTCTCCGACTCGTCCTTGACCGCGGACTTGAAGCCCTTGATCGCAGAGCCCAGATCGCCGCCGATATTCTTCAGGCGCTTGGTGCCGAACAGAAGCAACACGATGGCGAGAATGATCAGCCAGTGCCAGATGCTAAAAGTACCCATGATCGCAATCTCCTACTGATGTTCTATCAATCTTGTGCGCGCCGTGCCTTTTCTTCAAGGCCCGACAATCCGAATCGGCGTTCGAGCTCTTCGAGCACGTCCGCCGGGGTTAGGTTGGCATCGGCCAGCAGTACCAGGCTGTGGAACCACAGGTCGGCCATTTCGTTGATCAATTCGTCGCGGTCGTCGCCTACCGCGGCAAGCGCGACCTCGACCCCTTCTTCGCCCACTTTCTGGGCGATCTTCGCCCGTCCTTTCTTATACAGGCTGGCGACGTAGGAGCTGTCCGCATCCGCGCCCTTGCGTTGCTCGAGCAGGGCGGCGAGCTGTTCCAGCACCTCGGTCGAGCGTTGGTCAGCTGCTGCCATAGATCGCTCCCGGGGATTTCCTGACCTCGTCGGTCGTCTGCCAACGGCCGTCCTTGAGGCGACGGTAGAAGCAGGACTTGCGGCCGGTGTGGCAGGCGATTCCGCCGTGTTGTTCGATCGACAGCAGCAGCACGTCGCCGTCGCAGTCGAGCCGGATCTCGCGCACCGTCTGCGTGTGGCCGCTCTGCTCGCCCTTGTGCCAGAGCTTCTGGCGCGAGCGGGAGAAGTACACCGCCTCGCCCAGCTCGACGGTCTTTTCGACCGCCTCGCGGTTCATCCAGGCGAACATCAGCACCCGGCCGGTCACGGCGTCCTGCGCGATCGCCGGCACCAGGCCGTGATCGTCGAAGGCGATTGTCTCGATCCAGTCGCGCGACTCGCGGAAAGCCGGGGGTGTTGCCTGAGCTTCGGTCACTGTGGGTCTCGTCGATCAGTGGTGGGCGAGCCGGTGAGCGGCGCCGGAGTATATCAGGGTTGGCGGAAAAACCGTCAGCCCCGCCGGCGCCGCCAGGGTCAGTCCCGCACCTCGATGCCGGCCTCGGCCATCACGGTCTTGGCCTCGGCGATGCTGTGGGTGCCGAAGTGAAAAATGCTGGCGGCGAGCACGGCATCGGCATGCCCCTGCACGATGCCCTCGACCAGGTGGTCAAGGTTGCCCACGCCGCCCGAGGCGATCACGGGAATCGGCACCGCGTCGCTGATCGTGCGGGTCAGCTCCAGGTCGAAGCCCTGCTGCATGCCGTCGCGGTCCATGCTGGTGACCAGCAGTTCGCCGGCACCCAGTTCGGCCATGTATCGGGCCCATTTGACCGCATCGAGTCCGGTGGGGTTGCGCCCGCCATGGGTGAATATCTCCCAGCGGGGGGGCTCGTCCTCGCCGGAAACGCGCCGGGCATCGATGGCGACCACGATGCACTGTGAGCCGACCGCGTCGCTCATCTCCTTGATGCGCTCGGGATGATGGACCGCCGCGGTGTTGATCGAGACCTTGTCGGCACCCGCGTGCAGCAGCCGACGGACATCGGCCAAGGTGCGGATGCCGCCGCCGACGGTCAGCGGGATGAACACCTCGGCCGCCACGGCCTCGACCACGTGCTGCATGGTCTCGCGGCCTTCGTGGGAGGCGGAGATGTCGAGGAAGGTCAGCTCGTCGGCACCGGCCTGGTTGTAGCGGCGCGCCGCCTCGACCGGGTCGCCGGCGTCACGCAGCCCTTCGAACTGCACGCCCTTGACCACACGGCCCTCGGCCACGTCCAGGCAGGGGATGATGCGTTTTGCCAGTCCCACGGCCTACTCGGTGAACGGCGGGATGCCCGCGCGGTCGTCGATGCGTTTCTGGGCTTCTTGGAGGTCGATGCTGCCCTCGTAGAGCGCCCGACCGATGATCGCGCCGGAAACGCCGTCATCGGCGGCGTCGATCAACAGATCGATGTCGCTCATGTCGGTCACGCCGCCCGAGGCGATGATGGGGATGCGCACGGACTTGGCCAGCTCGCGGGTGGCCTCGATGTTCGCCCCCTGCATCATGCCGTCGCGGGAAATGTCGGTGAACACGATCGCAGCGACGCCGTCCTGCTCGAAGCGTTGCGCCATGTCGTGGATGTCGTGGTGCGAGAGCTTCGACCAGCCGTCAATGGCCACCTTGCCGTCCCGGGCATCCAGGCCAATGATGATGTGCCCGGGGAAGGCCAGGCAGACATCCTCGACGAAATGCGGCTCGGAGACGGCCTTGGTGCCGATGATCACGTAGTCCACACCCAGCTCGAGGTACTGCTCGATGGTGGCCTCGTCGCGAATGCCGCCACCGACTTGGATCGGCAGGTCCGGGTAGGCCTCGCAGATGGCCTGGATGACTTCGCGGTTCTTGGGGCTGCCGGCAAAGGCGCCGTCGAGGTCAACCAGGTGCAGGCGGCGCGCGCCGGCCTCCACCCAGCGGCCGGCCACGGCGACCGGGTCGTCGGAAAAGACGGTGTCGTCCTCCATGCGCCCCTGGCGCAGGCGCACGCATTTGCCTTCCTTTAGATCGATGGCGGGAATCAGGAGCATGGTTCAGGCGTCCTCGAAATGCGGCTGTCGTGTTGCGATGCGGTCAGGACCACGGTCCGGACCAGCGGGTGAAATTGGCCAGGAGCTTGAGGCCGTCGTCGGCGCTCTTCTCCGGGTGGGCCTGGATGGCGAAGACGTAGTCGTCGGCCAGCGCGGCGCAGTAGGTCAGGTCGTAGTCGGCCGTCGCGACCGGGTGGGCCGGGTCGGTCGGCTCGCAGTAATAGCTGTGCACGAAATAGAAGCGCGCGTCCTGACGAATGCCGGCAAACAGCGGGTGATCCTGCGTCTGGTGCAGCTGGTTCCAGCCCATCTGCGGCACCTTGAGCGACTCGTCCTCGGGGCGAAAGCGCTTGACCTGGCCGGGAAACCAGCCCATTAGGTCGACGCCGTCGTTCTCTTCCGAACGTTCCAACAGCACCTGCATGCCCATGCAGATGCCGAGAAACGGTCGGGTCTGCGCCGCCTCGCGCAGGGCGGCGGGCAGGTGGCGCTCGCGCAGCTTGGCCATGCACTGGGCCGCCGCGCCCTGGCCGGGGAAGACCACCTTCTCGGACTCCAGGATCACCTCGGGGGCGTCGGTCAGCACCACGTGGGCGCCGTCCGGGGCGACGTGCTCGATGGCCTTGACCACCGAGCGCAGGTTGCCCATCCCGTAGTCGACGACGGCGATCTGCATTACAACGAACCCTTGGTCGAGGGAACCACGTCCGCCTGGCGCTCATCGGCGCTCAAGGCCATGCGCAGCGCGCGGCCGAAGGCCTTGAACATCGTCTCGGCCTGGTGGTGCGCGTTGCGCCCGCGCAGGTTGTCGACGTGCAGCGTCGCACCGGCGTGGTTGACGAAACCGCGGAAGAACTCCTCGACCAGTTCGGTCTCGAAGCGGCCGATCAGCGACCGGGTGAAGTCGCAGTCGAACTCGAGCCCAGGCCGTCCGGACAGGTCGATCACCACCCGCGAGAGCGCCTCGTCCAGCGGCACGTAGGCGTGGCCGTAGCGGTAGATGCCGCGCTTGTCGCCGACGGCCTTGGCTACGGCCTGGCCGAGCACGATGCCGCAGTCCTCGACCGTGTGGTGGTCGTCGATCTCGGTGTCGCCGTCGCAGGTCAGCGTGATGTCGATCAGCCCGTGGCGCGCGATCTGGTCGAGCATGTGTTCAAAGAACGGTACGCCGGTCTCGAGCCGGGCCTCGCCGGTGCCGTCGAGGTTGATCTCGATGGCGATGCGGGTCTCGTTGGTCTCGCGGCGAATCTGCGCGGTGCGTGCGGCCATGTCGGTTCGCGTCTCGGGCGGATTGAATTGGATTGAACGGGAAAGCTCCCCGAACCCGGAGCATACAATGCCCGCCGCGGCGCGTCAGCCTTTGCTCGGAAAACGACTTGGCTCGCGGCGCCCGGATCTGCCCTGATCCGGCCCCGGCGGGGTTGACCGCGCGTCGTTTTTGCCGTTAAATGCGCAGCCTCGTCGCCCGGCGAAGGCGCCTGATTGCAGGTCGCCGGCAGCGAGAAGCGGACATGGCCAGATAGCTCAGTTGGTAGAGCAGGGGATTGAAAATCCCCGTGTCGGGGGTTCGATTCCCTCTCTGGCCACCACGATTCCCGAAAACCCCCGATCCCCCGATCGGGGGTTTTTTCGTTGCGGGGAAGACGGTCCGGCGAGGCTGTCTTTTGTGCCGACGCTGCTGGCCGCATACTGCCCGTGTCAATGGCAAAGGCAGAGTGCATCGATGCCGCGAGTTCCCTATCAGGCCTGTTTCGAGCAGTCGCAGGACGTGCTCTTTCTGATCGCCCGGCGAGCGGATGGCGCGTTTGTCTATCGCGAGGTCAATGCCGCGTTGTTGCGCGACACGGGCCTGTCGCGCGAGGAGATCGTGGGCAAGACGCCGCGCGATCTCCTGCCTGCCGAACAGGCGGAGCATCTCGAGACCGTATACGCCGAGTGTTTTGCCAGCGGCGA
Organism: Halothiobacillus sp.; assembly: GCA_016278265.1. Taxonomy (GTDB): domain Bacteria; phylum Pseudomonadota; class Gammaproteobacteria; order Halothiobacillales; family Halothiobacillaceae; genus Guyparkeria. Next base: position 318,474 of record JADQCE010000003.1, read on the forward strand.
GCCGGCGCTGGTCGAATCGATTTTCGATGTGCCCAGCGGCAATCGCAGCTGGCAGATCCAGTTGAGCCCGTTGCGCGACGAGCAGGGCGAGGTGGTGGAGTTGTTGGGTGCGGCGCGGGACATCACCTGGAGCCGCGACTTCGCCCAGCAGTTGCATACGGTCTCGCGGCAGTTGCCGGGCTTTGTCTACCAGTTGCAGTGGTCGGGCGGAGAGGACTGGCGATTTCTGTTCGTCGGCGAGCGGGTCGAGGAAATGTTCGGCGTGCGTCAGGCCGAGGTGCTTGCCGATGCCGAGGCCCTGCTCGGTCGCATTCACCCCGAGGATCGCGACCGCGTGCTGGCCGACAGCATCGAGCGCGGGCAGCGGTCGCAGCCATGGCAGGCGGAGTTCCGCATGCGTGATCGCGATGGCCGCGTGCTCTGGGTCGAGGCCAACGACCTGCCGCAGCGGCTGGAAGACGGCACGATCATCTGGACCGGCTACGTCAACGACATCTCGTGGCGCAAGACGCTTGAGGCCGAGCTGCGCATCGGTGAAACCCGCTATCGCCAGCTGGTCGAGAACGCCAACGACATCATCTACACGCTCACGCCCGACGGGGTGTTCAGCTACGTTTCGCCCAACTGGACCGCGACACTGGGCCACCCGGTCGAGACCGTGGTCGGCGCCCACATCCGTGATCACCTGCACCCGGATGATCTGCCCCGTTGCCAGGGCTTCCTCGAGCAGGTGCTGGCTTCCGGGCAACCACAGAGCGGGATCGAGTACCGGGTGCGCCACCAGGATGGTGCCTGGCGATGGCATATCAGTAACGCTGCAGCGTTGCGCGGCGAGAATGGCGAGGTGGAGGCGTTTCTCGGCATTGCCCGCGACATCACCGAGCGACGTGCCATGGAGGAGCGCATCCGCGAGTTGGCACAGCACGATGCCTTGACCGGACTGGCCAACCGGGCGTTGTTCTTCGAGCATATCGAGCATATCGAGCACTCGTTGCGGCTGGCGGCCCGTCACGGCGAGAAGGTGGCCCTGCTGTTCATCGACCTCGACGAATTCAAGCCGATCAACGATCGCCTCGGCCATGCCGCCGGGGACCAGGTGCTGTTGACCACCGCCCGGCGGCTGATCGACGGTCTGCGCGAGTCGGACCTGGTCGGGCGGCTGGGTGGGGACGAGTTCGTCGCCCTTCTGCATGCCCCGGCCGGCGGCGAGGAGGCGTTGTCGGTCGCCCGGGCGCTGTGCCGGTCGTTGGCCGAACCGTTAACAGTCGAGGGCCAGACGGTGGCCGTGACGGCCAGCATCGGCGCGGCCCTCTATCCGGACCATGCCACCGGTAGTGATGCCCTGGTGCGGGCGGCCGATCGGGCGATGTATCGCGCCAAGGCGGCGGGACGCAACCGGGCTACGTTGGCCGAGTGAGGCCTGCGACGGTCATGCGCAAGATCATCCACGTCGACATGGACGCCTTCTATGCCTCGGTCGAGCAGCGCGATCGGCCCGAGTTGCGTGGCCGTCCTGTGGTGGTCGGTGGCGATCCGGCCGGGCGTGGCGTGGTTGCCGCTGCAAGCTATGAGGCGCGACAGTTCGGCATCCATTCGGCGATGCCGGCTGCGCGCGCTGCTCGCGCCTGTCCGGAGGTGGTTTTCCTGCGCCCCCGATTCGATGTCTACCGCGCGGTTTCTCGCCAGATCCATGCGGTGTTTCGCCGTTACACCGATTGGATCGAACCCCTGTCTCTGGACGAGGCCTATCTCGATGTCACCGACAGCTCGGCCTGTCGTGGCTCGGCGACCCTGATGGCGCGCGAGATCAAGGCGGCAATCCATGAGACGACCGGGTTGATCGCCTCGGCTGGCGTTTCCTACAACAAATTTCTCGCCAAGCTCGCCTCGGATGTGGACAAGCCCGATGGCCTTTACCTGATCGATCCCGAGGGCGCGCCGGCGTTCATCGAGGCGCTTCCCGTGGGTGATTTCCACGGTGTCGGACCGGCCACCGAGCGACGCATGAAGGCCCACGGCATCCACACTGGCGGCGACCTGCGCGGTCACGATCTGCACGAATTGGTCGAGTGGTTCGGCAAGGCGGGGCGGCATTATTACCAGATCGCGCGCGGCATCGACGAGCGGCCCGTTCAGAGCCGGCGCGAGCGCAAGTCGCTGGGACATGAGACCACCTACGCACGCGACCTGACCTCCCGCGACGAGGTCGAGGCGGCCCTGCCGTCGTTGGTCGAGCGGGTCGCACGCGACCTGGCGGCACGCGAGCTTGCCGCGCGCACGGTCACGCTGAAGGTGAAGTACGCGGATTTCGTCCAGATCACCCGACGGCGCACCTTCACGCGGCCGTTGTCGTCGGCCGAGGAGCTGCTCGGCGCCTTGCCTGGTCTGTTTGATGACACCGAGGCCGGTCGCCGCCCGATTCGGCTACTGGGCGTCACGTGTTCGGGGCTACAGGCTCGCCGAGGGATGCCGTTGGGCGAGCTCGATCTCGGCTGGCAGTCGTCGGGCTGAGGCGACAATGGTTTTCTTGCTGGTGACGGTCTAGGGTCGATATGCATTCGTTTATCAGGATATATTTATGGCTCTCGAAGTCAGCCTGCTGACCGTCTTTATTGCGGCACTGATCACGGCGCTGACCACCGGGCTGGGGGCAATCCCGTTGGCGTTCGCCCGGCGGGTCGACGATCGTTGGCTTGCCGTGGGTGCGGCCCTGGCGGCGGGTTTGATGCTGGCTGCCAGTCATAGCCTGATCAGTGAAGGCAACGCGATTGGCGGATGGCGCGTGCTGCTGGGGATCGCCTCCGGGTTGGTTCTGGTGGTGCTCGCCGATCGATGGATGGACCGACACAACACGCCCGATGTCAGCGACTTGCAGGGAGCGGATGCGAAAAAGGCCCTGATGATCGTCGGGGTCATGACCATCCATTCCTTCGCCGAAGGGGTGGGGGTCGGGGTGTCCTATGGCGGGGGCGAGGAGCTGGGCGTGTTTATCACGGCAGCCATCGCCGTACACAACATACCGGAGGGGCTGGCCATTGCCCTGGTGCTGGTGCCGCGCGGTGTCCCCGTCTGGCAGGCGGCCGGCTGGGCGATCTTTTCGAGCCTGCCGCAACCGCTGATGGCCATCCCGGCCTACCTGTTCGTGAGTGCCTTTGAGCCCTTCCTGCCGATCGGGCTGGGACTGGCTGCCGGGGCGATGATCTGGATGGTGTTTGCGGAATTGCTGCCGGACGCCAACCAACGTCTTTCGCCCGCCAATATTGGTCTGGTGGTCGTGTTGTCCTTCATGGCGATGTTCGCCTTTCAGTTGGTCATTGGCCACTGAACTGGCGTGGCAGGGCAAGCATCACGATGTGCTGATGCTCGGATATGCGTTCTGGCTGATGTTTTTCCTTCCAAATCAGTCACTCGGCGTGATAGTTTGTGATTGAATTTTCGCGGTGTTGGGGGCATGCTTGACTCCCAAATCGGAGCGGAACGAGGGCAGGGATTATGGAACGCATCAATTCATTTGGCGCCGGCCGTCTGGCGCGTGCGCTGGCATGTTCGCTGGCGGCCGGCGGTTTGGCTCTGCCGCTGGCAGCCCAGGCGGCCGACGTTCCGGTGGCCGTCGTGCAGGATCTCTACGAAGATGGCGGCATCGAGCACTGGCTGCCCAAGGCCGAGAAGGGTGACATCTTTGCCCAGTACGTTCTGGGTCATATGTACTGCAACGGCAAGATGGTCGAGAAGAACTACGAGCAAGGCCTGCGCTGGTACCGCGCGGCGGCCGATGCCGGTTTCGCCCCGAGCCAGCTGGCGGTCGGGACCATGTACTTCGAGGGTCAGGGTGTCGAACGCGATCGTGCCAAGGCGCTCGAGTGGTTCACCCGCGCTGCCGAGGAAGGTTACGCGCGTGCCCAGAGCAACCTCGCCGCGCTCTACCTGGGCGAAGAGGGTATCGAGCCGGACTACGAGCAGGCCCTGCACTGGTATGGCGAAGCCGCCGCTCAGGGGCATGCCGTGGCGCGCTACAACCTCGGCATGATGTACGCCCACGGTTTGGGTCTGGACAAGCCGGACTACGTCGCGGCCTATGGTCTGCTCAGCCCGCTGGTGGAAAACGGTCACCAGGCGGCCGACGAGCTGATGAAATCGTTCCTCGGTGAGATGAACGAGGAGGAGCTGCTTGCCGCGCGTGAGTTAGCAAAGGAGTTGCGAGCGCAGGACCGGATGTTGGTGGCCCTTGATCAACGGGCCACCGGACGCTGAGAACCCCGGCATTCGATTGAATTGAACGGCGCCTTCGGGCGCCGTTTTTCGTGGGGCGATCGATCATTACGCAGAGGCTCCCTAGAGCAGTGGCGAGGTCAGGCGGGCAAGGTTCTGCGCGAGGATGCGGCCGCGGCCACGTTGTTCGTCCCACTGCTCGCGGGTCAGTCGAGGGCAGGCCCGTCGGTAGGCCTCGATCTGGTCGGCGAGCCGGGCCGCGGTTTCACTTGAATAAAACAGCAGGCCGAATTCGGCGTTGATCAGCGAGGAGCGCACGTCGAGGTTGGCGCTGCCGACGAGCGAGAGCCGGCCGTCGCAGAGGGTGATCTTGCTGTGCAGCAGCCGGGTCGGGTGACGCCGGATGATCACGTCGGCCTCGAGCAATTCCTCGAAGTAGGATTCCTGCGCCAGTTGTACTAGCGGGTGATCGAGCGATTCGGGCAGGATCAGCTCGCAATGCACCCCCCGACGGGCGGCGGCCTTGAGCGCATCGAGGGTCGACTCGTCGGGGACGAAATACGGCGTGACGATCTCGACCCGTTCGGTGGCGGCATGCAACAGGCCCAGCAGCAGACGCTGGAGCAGTGGCTCGGGGTATTCGGGGCCACTGGGCAGGCCGACGCAGGACTCGTGCCCGGCCGTGACCGGTGCCGGGAAATAGCGTTCCGTGTCCAGCAGCAGGCCCGTTTCCAGGTACCAGTCGCCGGCGAAGATTGCCTGCAACTCCAAGACAACCGGCCCCTCGATGCGCAGCATCAGGTCCTCGTAGGACTGCCCGCGGCCGAATTTCGGGCGCACCAGGTTCATCGAGCCGGCGTAGCCGACCTGCCCGTCGATCACCACCAGCTTGCGGTGGTTGCGCAAATCGAACCGGGCCGACTTGCGCGGCAGCTTCGAGCGCGGGAACGCCCGGCCAACCGCGATGCCGCGGCGGGAAAGCCGCCGCAGATCGCGCATGTTTTTCTTCGAGCCGAAGTCGTCGACGATCAGCCGGACGATTACGCCCCGTGCTGCCGCCCGCTCCATGGCATCGAACACCGGGCGGGTGGCCCGGTCGATTGCGGCAATGTAGAAGGTCAGGTGCACATGGTCCCGGGCCGCGTCGATCTCGCGCACCAGGTCGGCGGCGAAGGCGTCCATCGAATCGATCAGGCCGATGCGGTTGCCGTCGAACAGCGGGAACTGGCGCCAGCGACGCACCATCTGGTCGACCGCGGCGAAGCGCGCCGGCAGGTTGCCGCTGCCCTGTGGCTCCGTTTTTGCTAGCCGGTCGGTGATCGGGAGGAGGATGTGCGCCAAGTGAGCGATTTTCTCGGCGCGATCCCGTGAAATGCGCGGCCGGCCCACCAACAGGTACATCACCAGGCCGATGATCGGCAGGAAAAAGAGCAACAACAACCAGGCGGTCGCGGCAGCGGGTGGTCGACGCAGCGGCACGATGAACAAGGCAGCCAGGCGGATCGTCCATTCGGCCAGGACATAGAGCTGCGCGATCGGCGAGTCGAGCGCGTTCATCAGCGCTTGCCGCCACCCGAGGCGCGCATCAGCACCCGGTCCATGGCTCGGGTGGTCAACAGGCGCTTGAGCACGGCGAACAGATAGGTCGGCACGGTCACCGGGTAACGCGCCTTCGGCCGGCGCGATTCGATCGCGTGGATCACGCGGCGGACCACGGCTTCGGGCGGCAAGGTGAACGGCGCGGCCGGTCCGGGTGTTTTCAGCCGTTCGAGTTGCCGTTCGTACGCCTCGTGGTGAACCGAGTGTTGCCAGTCGATGTTGGCCTCGAAGGCCCGTTGGGCGTTGGCGCGGAAACGGGAGGTGATCGGGCCGGGCTCGATCAGCGAAACGTCGATGCCGCTGCCGGCCAGTTCCAGGCGCAGGGTGTCGCTGATGCCCTCGAGCGCGAATTTCGAGGCGACGTACGCGCCGCGAAACGCCAGGGCGCTGACCCCCAGCACGGAGCTGTTCTGCACGATCCGACCGAACCCGGCCGCCCGCATCGACGGGATGACCTGGTTGGTCAATTCCACCGTGCCAAGCAGGTTGGTCTCGAGTTGCGCGCGTAGGGTGTCGCGTGTCAGATCCTCGACGGCGCCCGGCTGACCGTAGGCGCCGTTGTTGAACAGCGCCTCGATCGGCCCGCCGGCCGCCTCGACCGCCGCTGTCAGCCCCGCGTGGATTGAGGTCGAGTCATTCAGGTCCAGGGGAACGGCCGGGATGTGGGCGTGCGGCCACTCGGCCACGTCGTCCGGATTGCGCAGGCTGGCGACCACGTGATGGCCTCGCTCGGCGAGCATTTCGGCGGCGCGTCGGCCGATACCGGACGAGCAGCCGGTGATCAGGACGCGACGGGGTGGGATGGCGAGGTCGGACACGAGGGTGCTCCTTGGATTCAGGTCGGTCGGACGATTGCGCCTGAGTTCACAGCGCTTATACTCCGGGGTCAACTCCGAATCACATGAATACCAGAGACGAGGTGAGGTTGCATGGCATTCGAGAATCGGGCCACCGTTCAGACGGGGGTCTCCCAACTCGAGACCTACAAGGTCATTCGCAACACCTACATGATGTTGTCGCTGACGCTGTTGTTCTCGGCGCTGATGGCGACGGTGTCCCTGTTGGCCGGCGTGCCCGGCTGGACATCGCTGCTCACCCTGGGTGGCGCGTTGGCACTGATCTGGTTCGTGCTGCCGCGCACTGCAAACTCCGGCATGGGCCTGGTGGTGGTCTTCGCCATCACCGGCCTGTTGGGTTTCGGGTTGGGCCCGATGCTGAGCCACTACCTGGCCTTGCCCAACGGCGGGCAGATCGTCATGACCGCGCTGGGCGGTACCGGCGCGATCTTCCTTGGCCTGTCGGGCTATGCCTTGGTTTCGCGCCGTGACTTCTCCTTCATGGGGGGGTTCCTGGTCGTCGGCCTGGTGGTGGTAATCGCCGCGATGCTGGGCAACATCTTCCTCGAGATCCCGGCGCTATCCATGGCGATCTCCGCGGCGGTCGTGCTCCTGATGAGCGGGTTTATCCTCTACGACACCGGCCGGATGGTGAACGGTGGCGAGGACAACTACCTGCTTCTGACCGTCAGCCTGTACCTGAATATCTTCAACCTGTTCGTGCACCTGCTCAGTCTCCTGGGGATGAACCAGAACGACTGATGCGAGGGGCGCGGCTGCCCGACCTGCTCGCCAGGCCGGGTGGCGGGCGTCAGCACACCGGACCCCTTGCCTCGTGCAAGGGGTCTTCTTGTATGTGATCACCTGAATGTGGGCCCACTTGTTTGGGCCAAAAAGGAGTGACGTGATGGACCTCTGGATGAAGATCGGCATGGCCGTGCTGCTGGGCGCGGTCCTGCTCTTCCTGCTGCCGCGGATCAAGCCGATGATGGCGGCCAGCCGCAAGGGCTCGCGCGAGGAATGGCTGGGAGTGGCATTGATCCTGCTCGCCGTGGCCGGGTTCGTGGCGTTCCTGATGAGCGCGGTCGGCAGCTGACGGGATGTTGGCGCTGGCCAACGCAGCGGGGGCGCGAAAAAGACGTGTGAGGCATCAAGTTTTTGTCGCGCGGGTCGATAACAACGCTTACCCACAAGAATCGCGCGGGCATCAGCCCGTCCGGAGATAGGAACGAGGGCAGGAGCAGCAGATGCTAGGTTGGTTGAATCGTTTCAGTTTGTCGCAGAAGAACCTGCTCGGGTTCGCGTTGATACTGACCCTGATGGTCGCGATTGCCGTGCTCACCATGGTGAACATGAGCAAGGTGGCCCACGAGGTCGAAGAAGTGGTCGAGCGCGCTCAGCCCGCGGCCTTTGCCGCCGACACGATCCGTATCCAGGTCGAGCGGGGGGTCGGCGCGCTGGGTTTTTACCTGCAGAGCCAGCGTGACGAGGACCTGGCCCGTTTCCGTGATGCGCTGGAAAAGGTCGAGGCGGCGCGGGCCGAGCTGGCGCGCTACCGTGACAACGCTGGCGGTACGCTCGATGAGCAGCTCGATCGATTCACCGCGACGGCCGAAAAGGTCATCGCGATTTCCGGCGACGAGGCGGCCAACAACCCGGGCATGCAGTACGCCAACGAGCATGCCAATCCGCTGCAGCGCGAGATCTCGGGCCTGCTCGGCCAGCTGCTCAACGCCGAGGAGAATGCCGATGCCAGTCGCTACTCCCGGCGCCGGCTGGTGATGGATCTGGCACGCCTGCAGGCGGACTGGGGCAACGTGGTAGCCGGCCTACGCGGCTTCATCTCCTTCCGCTCCCCAGCCCTGCGCGAAAACTTCAACCTCTACGCCAACCAGGCCCTCGAGCGCTCGCAGAAGATCGCCGACGAGTACGACTACCTGCTCACCTTCGAGCAGCTTGATGCCGTCGAGCAACTCAACGAGAAATTGCCGCAGTTCATCGAGGCGGCCAACCGCGCCTTCGACATCCATGCCTCCGAGAAGTGGCGCATGGATGCCTACCTGGTGCGCACCGAATTGACGCCGGTCTTCAAGGAAATCGAGGACAGCGTCGAGTCGATCGTCCAGCGCGAGCGGGGCGAGATCGCCGAGCGCTCCAAAAGCCTGATGGCGGCACTGGAGTCGACCAGTAATTGGCAGATCGGCTCGGTGGTCGCCGGGATACTCGTGGTCGGCCTGCTGGCCTGGCTGTCGGTGCTGACCATCTCCCGGCCGTTGCAGCACATCGCCAACCGCATGCGCGACATCGCCGAAGGTGACGGCGATCTGACCCAGCGGCTGCCGGCGCAGGGCAACGACGAGATCGCCCAAGTGGGCGCGGCCTTCAACACCTTCGCCGACACCGCGCAGAACCTGGTGCGCGAGGTGGCCCGCTCGTCGTCGGCCATGTCCGAGGCCTCAGAAAGCCTTGAGCGTGCCTCGCGGCGCGGCCGTGAAGGGGCCAAGCGCGAAGAGGCGGCGATCGATTCGCTGATGACCGGTATGGGCCAGACCCTGGAGGCGGCCGAAGAGGTGGCCCGCGGTGCCGAGGAGGCCAGTTCGGCCGTCCAGCAGGCCAATCGCCAGCTGCATGACGGTCTGGGGCAGGTCAACGGCAGCGCGCGCAACGCCGAGGAACTCGACGAGGTGCTCACCCGCGCCGAGGGCATCGTCGCCAATCTCTCCGAGCAGTCGCAGTCGATCGGCAAGGTGCTGGATGTCATCGGCTCGATCGCCGAGCAGACCAACCTGCTGGCATTGAACGCGGCCATCGAGGCGGCGCGTGCCGGTGAGCAGGGTCGCGGCTTTGCGGTGGTTGCCGAGGAAGTGCGCTCGCTGGCCAACCGCACCCAGGATTCGACCCGCGAGATCACCGACATCATTGCCCGGCTGCGCGAGGGGGCCGGCGAGGCGGTCGAGGCAATGACCAGCGGCCGCGAGGTAAGCAACAAGAGCCTCGAGGCGGTCACCCAGGCCGATCGCATGCTCAACGAGATCGCCTCGGCCTTCGAGCGACTCGAGGACATGAGCACGCGCATCGCGGCGGCGGCCGAAGAGCAGACCGCGGTGTCCGGCGAGATGAAGACCAGCATCGAGCACATGAGCGAGACGACCAGCGACAACGCCCAGGCCGCTCAGGAAACCGCCGATGCGGGCGAATCGGTGGCGCGCTATGCCCATGAGCTCTCGCGGCAGGTGAGCAAGTTCAACACCGGCTGATGCCGATCACGCCTGATAGCCAACCATCGCCCGGGCCTTCCCGGGCGATGTCGTTTCTGGACGACTGTCCGGTCTGGATGATTGCTACGGCGAGGCCTTGGCCTAGAATGACATTAGGTTCATCGCGCCGCCCGGCGTAAGCACGGCCCTGGGGGCCAAGGAGATCGGAATGCGTACCACCGCCTACCTGCTCGCGTTTGCTCTGCTGCTGCCGTTCTGGGGGCTCGCGGTGCTGGCGTGGCTGGGCAGCCCTGGCTGGTCGGCCCATGCGCTCGATGCCTTGTCCGCCTACGCGGCGGTCATGCTCGGCTTTCTCGGCGCGATTCACTGGGGCGTGGTCCTGGCGACCACGCCGGCCGAGCGCGCCCTGCTGGTCGGCGACGCGCGTCATCGCTTGGCCTGGGGGGCGCTGCTGGTGCTGGCGGCCTGGGTGGCGGCGATGTTGCCCTGGGCGGTGTTGTCGCTCTCGCTGCTGTTCCTGTTGCTGGTGGTTTCCTGGCAGATCGATCGCCACTGGCTGGATAATCTGCCAGTGGGCTGGTCCTATCAGCGGCTGCGCCAGCTGTTCACATTGCTGGCCGCCCTGGCATTGCTGGCGGCCATCGCCTCGTGGCTGCGACCGTTGCTCCCCGCGGGGGGGGCATGAGCGAGCAACCGCCCATGCCGGAGGACGACAAGCCGGGCAAGGTCAGGCGCTTTGCCACCCTGCGCCGCTGGCTGATCGCCGGCATTCTGGTCTGGGCGCCGCTGGCAGTCACCTTCTGGGTGGTTAACGCCCTGATCTCCTTCATGGACAAGAGCATCGTGCTGCTGCCCCCGGCGTACCGCCCGGAAGCCCTGATCGGCTTCGAGCTCCCGGGGATGGGAGCGTTCTTCGCCGTGGTGATTGTGCTGCTCACCGGGGCGCTGGTGGCCAACATACTGGGGCGCAGCCTGATCCACGCCTGGGAGCGACTGCTCAACCGTATTCCGTTGGTGCGCAACATCTACTCGGCAGTCAAGCAGGTGATCGAGACCTTCGTCTCGCAGGACTCACGCTCGTTTCGCGAGGTGGTGCTGGTCGAATACCCGCGCCGTAATGCCTGGTCGATCGCATTTGTCTCCGGTGAGCCGATCGGCGAGGTGCAGGATCGTATCGAGGCTCACCTAGTGACGTTGTTCGTGCCTACCGCGCCCAACCCCACCTCCGGGTTCGTGGTCATGGTGCCCCGCTCGGAGTTGGTCGAGCTGAACATGACCGTCGAGGAGGGCTTTCGCATGGTGGTGTCGTTGGGCGTGGTTCTGCCGCCGCGTCGCGATGCCAAGGGGCGTGTGCTCGATACCGCGCCACCTGAACCGTACCTTGGCCGGACGGATTCGCGCGACGAGGGTTGAGCCGGCCGCGAGCGCTCGAAAAATCAACGCGCTCGGGCTACCATAGCGGGCTTTCACCAAGACGGATTTGATGACGATGCCGATGCGGACACATACCTGCGGACAAGTCGACCAGGCGCTACTCGACCAGGAAATCGAGCTGGTCGGCTGGGTCAACCGGCGCCGTGACCACGGCGGCGTGATCTTCGTCGACCTTCGCGACCGGGATGGTCTGGTGCAGGTGGTCTTCGATCCGGACGACCCGGACATGTTCGGCCTCGCCGAGATGTTGCGCAACGAGTTCGTCATCCAGGTGCGCGGCCGAGTACGCAACCGCCCCGAGGGCACCGAAAACGCCAATATCCGCTCGGGCCAGATCGAGGTGCTTGGTCTCACCCTGACCGTGCTCAACCGCGCCGAGCCGCTGCCGTTCCAGCTCGACGACGAGCGGGTTTCCGAGGACGTGCGGCTGCGCTACCGCTACCTCGACCTGCGTCGTCCGGAAATGCTCGATCGCCTGCGCCTGCGTCACCGCGTGACCAGCGCCATGCGCCGTTACCTCGACGAGGCCGGTTTCATCGACGTCGAGACCCCGGTGCTCACCAAGGCCACCCCGGAAGGCGCGCGCGACTACCTGGTGCCCTCACGCACCCACCCGGGCGAGTTTTTCGCCCTGCCGCAGTCGCCGCAGCTGTTCAAGCAGCTGCTGATGGTCTCGGGGCTCGAGCGCTACTACCAGATCGTCAAGTGCTTCCGCGACGAGGACCTGCGCGCCGACCGTCAGCCGGAGTTCACCCAGCTCGACCTGGAGATGAGCTTCGCCGACGAGGAGGCCGTCATGAACCTGATCGAGGAGATGATGCGTCATCTCTTCATCGAGGCAGTCGAGGTTGCGCTACCGGATCCCTTGCCGCGTCTGACCTGGCACGAGGCCATGCGTCGTTTCGGCTCGGACAAGCCGGACCTGCGCATCCCGCTGGAACTGGTCGACGTGGCCGATCTGGTCAAGGACGTCGACTTCAAGGTCTTCTCCGGCCCGGCCAACGACCCGCGTGGTCGCGTCGCCGCGTTGCATGTGCCGCAAGGCGGCAAGATGCCGCGCAGCCAGATCGACGACTACACCAAGTACGTCTCGATCTTTGGCGCCAAGGGCCTGGCCTACGTCAAGGTCAACGACGCGGCCGCCGGGCGCGAGGGTCTGCAGTCGCCGATCCTGAAGTTCCTCACCGACGAGGCGATCGCCGGCATCATGGAGCGCACCGGCGCGGCCGACGGCGACCTGATCTTCTTCGGCGCCGACAAGACCAAGATCGTCAACGAGGCACTGGGCGCGCTGCGGGTGCGCCTCGGCCACGACCTCGAGATGGTCGAGCATGGCTACAAGGCGCTTTGGGTGGTCGACTTCCCGATGTTCGAGTTCGACGAGAAGGACGGCCGCAACTACGCCTTGCACCACCCATTCACCGCACCGCACCCGGACGATATCGACAAGCTCGAGTCCGACCCGGAGAACATCCGCTCGCGGGCCTACGATTTCGTGCTCAACGGCTACGAACTGGGCGGCGGCTCGGTGCGTATCCACGACCCGTCACTGCAGCAGCGGGTGTTCGCGCAGCTCGGCATCGACGAGGCCGAGGCGCAGGACAAGTTCGGCTTCCTGCTCGATGCCCTCAAGTACGGCGCGCCGCCGATGGCCGGCGTGGCCTTCGGTCTCGACCGCATCGTCATGCTGATGAGCGGGGCGACCTCTATCCGCGACGTGATCGCCTTCCCCAAGACCCAGTCGGCCGCCTGCCTGCTGACCGACGCCCCGGGCGAGATCGACCCGGCCGCCCTGCGCGACCTGTCGATTCGCGTGCGTCTGCCGCCCAAGGAAAACAAGGAAGACAAGGGCTGATCCCATCGCGCTTGCAATCGGCGGTGTCGTCCATACTCATGGGCGACACCGCCTTTTTCTTTGGCCGCCGGGTCTCCCCGGTGTGCCGTCCTTCCCGGGAGGCCGTATGACCGCGAATGCCCAATCCGATCGCGCCGCGCGCGAGATCCCCGTCGCCCTCGAGCCCGAGATCGCCCGCATCGCGCTAGCCTCCAAGCCGGCCGCGCCGGTGAGCGTTGCCGAGCGCGAGACCCTGCGTGCCGAGATCAAGGAACTGCTGGCCGAGCAGAACGCCGTGCTGGTGGTCCACTACTACGTCGACGAGGACCTGCAGATCCTGGCCGACGAGACCGGTGGCCGGGTGTCCGACTCGCTCGACATGGCCGCGTTCGGCGCCGAGCACGAGGCGCAGACGCTGGTGGTTTGCGGGGTGCGCTTCATGGGCGAGACGGCCAAGATCCTCAGTCCGGAAAAGCGCGTGCTGATGCCCGAGCTGCACGCCGAGTGCTCGCTGGACCTGGGCTGCCCCCCCGAGGAGTTCACCGCGTTCTGTGATGCGCATCCCGACCGCACGGTGGTGGTCTACGCCAACACCTCGGCCGAGGTGAAGGCGCGTGCCGACTGGGTAGTGACCAGCTCGAACGCCCTGGAGATCGTCGCGCACCTGAAGGAGCGTGGCGAGAAGATCCTCTGGGCGCCGGACAAACACCTGGGGCGCTACATCCGCGACAAGACCGGCGCGGACATGCTGCTTTGGGAAGGCTCCTGCGTGGTCCACGATGAATTCCGTGCCGACGCGCTGGCCGAGCTCAAGAAAAAGCACCCGGAGGCAGCCATCCTGGTCCACCCGGAATCGCCCGAGGCGGTGGTCGACATGGCCGATCGGGTCGGTTCGACCTCGCAACTGATCAAGGCGGCGACCGAACTGCCCAACGAGACCCTGATCGTGGCCACCGACCGCGGCATCTTCCACAAGATGGCCGAGGCCGCGCCGGGCAAGACGCTGATCGAGGCGCCCACCGGCGGACGCTCGGCGACCTGCGTCTCCTGCGCGCACTGTCCGTGGATGGCCATGAACGGCCTGGTGAGCGTGCGTGATGCGCTCAAGCACCCGCAGGACCACGAGATCACGGTCGACCCCGCGATTCGGGGCAAGGCGGTCGAATCGATCCAGCGCATGCTGGACTTCTCGCGCAGCCGGGGCATCGTCACTCAGGGCAACAACGACGCCTGAGCCGGCATTCTTCTCCTGTCTCTAAAGGCCCGTCCCGCGACGGGCCTTTTCCTTTCCGGGGCGGGCAGTTTGGATGTGGTGGTCCGTATCTTTATGTTTTCTTAAGAAACGAGTTGCGAATATTCGCAACTGCTTTGATTTATGAATGTGCTCGTTGGATAAAAATATTCGACTTCCTTGCTCAGGTATTCGCGGCGTAGGGTGCTCCCACTGGTTTTGATACTGAAGGAGGAAAAAACCATGAAAAAGCTGATCGCGACACTCGCCCTGATCATTGCCGCGCCGCTGGCGCTCCAGTCCAACGTCGCCCTGGCGGCCGATGCCGAGAAGACCAAGCAAGTGGTCTATCACTTCAACAAGGCCGACATGAACACCATCAAGGCCGGGCTGCGTAACGCGACCAACCATGTCAACTCGCCCTCCGGTCCGGAAACCGCGATCGAGATCGTGGTGCACGGTGGCGGCATTGCCATGATGACCGAGGCACGCCAGGATCCGCAGCTCGCCGCGGCCATCGACAACCTCAAGGCCAATGACGTCGAGTTCAAGGTCTGTGCGAACACCCTGCGCGGCAAGGGCCTCGAGGTGAGCGATCTCTACTACACCGACGAGTCGGATATCGTCCCGTCGGGCGTGGCTTATCTGGCCGACCAGCAGATGAAAGGCTGGGCCTATATCCATCCGTAAGCAGTCCGTTGGGCCCGTCGCCCCGGCCGTGGCGTGACGGGCAACCGACCATTGCAGCAACCCGGGTTATCCCCGGGTTTTTTCGTGGTTGATCGCTCGCGACGGGCGTGAGTGATCCGCGGCTTCGGAGTCGGCCTGGACGTGGGAAGTCGGGTGTTTCTCCTCGCCGCAACGCTCCGATGTCGCCGCCCGTGGATTCGTCCACCGGTGCGAATAGCGTCTATCATGCGGACTGGTTCCCAACGAGCGGCTTGATGCACGACACGATTCTTCTTTCCCTGACCGCCATCGTGGTGCTGGGTATCGCCGCTCAGTGGCTCGCCTGGCGAGTGAAGGTGCCGGCGATCCTGTTCCTGTTGCTGATCGGCATCACGCTCGGACCGGCCTTTGGCCTGCTCAACCCCGACGAGCTGTTCGGTGACCTGCTCTTCCCGATCGTGTCGCTCGCCGTCGGCGTGATCCTGTTCGAGGGCAGCCTGACTCTGCGCTTTCGGGAGATACAGGGGGTCTCGTCGACCATCGTCCGTATGGTCTCGCTGGGGGCGGTGATTTCCTGGGGGGTGGCGGCTACCGCGGCGCACTGGTTTGTCGGACTGGACTGGCCGATCGCCTTCCTGTTCGGGGCGCTGGTGGTCGTGACGGGCCCGACGGTGATCGCGCCCCTGCTGCGCATCGTCCGCCCCACCCCGCGGGTCAGCAAGATCCTGCGCTGGGAGGCGATCATCATCGATCCGATCGGTGCCCTGCTGGCCGTGCTTGTCTACGAGTTCATTGTCACCCAGTCGCAGACCGGGGCGGCGGGGCTCGAGGGCGTGGTGCTGCCGTTCCTCGAGCTGGTCGGGCTGGGTATCGTGCTGGGAGTCGCGGGTGGCTGGCTGCTCGGCCAGGTGCTGGCGCGCCATGCCCTGCCGGACTACCTGATCAACGTGACGGTGCTGGCCGCCGTGCTGGCCGTTTTCACCGCCTCCAACGTGCTCGCCGAGGAATCCGGCTTGCTGGCGGTGACCGTGATGGGTATCTGGCTGGCCAACATGCGCGGTGTGCCGCTCGATGACATCCTGCATTTCAAGGAAACCCTCAGCATCCTGTTTATCTCCGGGCTGTTCATCTTGCTCGCGGCCCGTATCGATCCGACCACCCTGAGTCAGGTGGGCTTCGGCGCGTTACTGGTGCTCGCGGCGATTGTGTTTGTCGCCCAGCCCTTGAAGGTCTGGCTGTCGGCGATCGGCAGCGGGCTGAACTGGCGCGAGAAGACCATGATTGCCTGGATCGGGCCACGGGGTATCGTTGCCGCGGCCGTCTCGGGTCTGTTCGCGCTCAAGCTGGTCGAGCAGGGGCTCGAGGGCGCCGAGGTGATCGTGCCGCTGACCTTCATCATCATCGTCGGCACCGTGGTGCTGGCCTCGTTGACCGCCCGTCCGCTGGCCAGGTTCCTGGATATCGCGCTGCCCGAGGATCACGGTGTGCTGATCGTCGGTGCCAATCGTGTCACGCGCGAGATCGCCAAGGTGCTGAAAAAACATGGGTTTCGGGTGGTGATGGCCGATGGCAACTACAGCGAGATCCGCCAGGCACGCATGGACGGGCTGGAAACCTATTACGGCAACCCCGTCTCCGAGGCGGCCGACCGCAAGCTGGACCTGGTCGGCATCGGTCAGATGTTCGCCATGTCCGCGCAATCGGAGGTCAACAACCTCGCGGCGGTGCGCTATCGCCACGAGTTCGGCCAGTCGAACGTGTTCGTGCTGCAGACCCCGCAGGAGGTGGCCGGTTCGGACAACCAGCGGATCACCACTCAGTTCAACGCCCGTGGCCTATTCCGCGAGGACGTGTCGCTGGGGCATCTCTTCCGCCTGATGGAGGCCGGCGCCGAGCTGTTCAGCACCCGCCTGACCGAGAGCTTTGGCTACAGCGAATACCTCGCCCATTACGAGGGGCGCGGCGAGCTGCTGTTCGGCATCACCCCCAACGGCGCCCTGCGTCCGTTGAGTGATGAGCTGAGCCAGCGGCCGGGGTCGGGCTGGGTCCTGATCGGCTTGTATGAGCCGTCCGCCGACGCCGATCGGCCCACGGGCCGGGAAGGGGCGGGTATGCCATCCAGCGGTGGGGAGCGCCTGCCGGGTTGATGCAAACCGGTTTCGCCACAAGCACGATGCCGTCGGGGGCGACTTTGTCGCCTGAGATCAACGAGATGGCTGGTCCGGCGAGTGAGCCGCCGAATTTTTTTCGTCATCCGCGTCCCCAAGGGGTTGCGTCACGAATCCGGGTTTGTATAATGCGCGCTCTAGCAAACGCGGTCGAGCGATCGGTCGCGAGAGATGCGCGGGAATAGCTCAGCTGGTAGAGCACAACCTTGCCAAGGTTGGGGTCGCCGGTTCGAATCCGGTTTCCCGCTCCATCGGGTGGTTAGCTCAGTTGGTAGAGCGGAGCCCTTACAAGGCTTAGGTCGGGAGTTCGAGCCTCTCACCACCCACCATCATCTCTATAAGCAGCGGTAGTTCAGTTGGTTAGAATACCGGCCTGTCACGCCGGGGGTCGCGGGTTCGAGTCCCGTCCGCTGCGCCACATCCCGAAAGGCCCGCCTTCCATGGCGGGCCTTTCTTCGTCTGACCCCCGAGCAAGTGTTGGCCGGGCCATTCCTCTCGTTGCGTTCATGGCAGGCCGCCAGCGGTCGGCTACCGGCGCTGACCTCGGAGCGGTTGCAGCCATTGCCATGCCTGCCCCTGGGCGCGTCGCAGTGGCGGGCTTTCCCGGGTGAGTCGCCGCAGGCCGTTCTCCAGGTCCTCGGGGCGCCAGGCCTCCCGCCGATAGGTCATCACGGTGTTGAGGCGGTCGGGCACGTGGGCGACCAGCGCATCCGGGTGGAAATGCGCCGAGAGTTGCCGGTGGGCCTCGACCACCGCCGGCATGTGGTTGCGCCACAGGTTGAGGCAGATCATGCCACCGGCGGCCACCGCCTCGGCGAGCCGCGCGACCGTTTCATCCGGCAGGCGGATCATGCCGTCCTGGTCGAACAGGTCGATCAGCACGACATCCAGTGGCGCCGGCGGCTCCCAGTCGGGCGAGCTGACGTCGGCGAACTGTAGGTCCAGCCGAGGGTGGTCGAGGTCCAGGCCGAAGTGGCGCGCGGCAATGGGGCCAAGGGCAGGGCGCAGGTCGACGGCGTGGATGTTAGACTCGGTATGTTCGAGAAGAAACTTCGCCAGAACGCCGCCCCCGAACCCCAACAGCCCGATACGGGCGGGGTGCGGGTGCAGTGCCAAGGGCAGCATCATGGCGCGGTAATAGGCGAAGCAGAGTTGCTCCGGCTGCTCCGGTCGCCAGGCCGACTGCAAGGTATGGTTGCCAAATTGTAGCGCGACCTCGCCGCCCTGCTCGATCACCTCGAGCGGGCCATGCTCGTCGTCCAGCCGTTCGAGTATATTGGCCTTCATGCGGTGGTCCTGCGATTCGGTGCGGGATGGACGCGGCGAGAGTTCGCTGGCCTCTCGGTGACCCGGGGCGGCGTTGCGCGCTTGGAAAACAGGTATTTCGAGGTAATGATGATGTGGATCTCCCTTTCAGCCGGCTGGACGACTGGCATGGCTATGCCCGCCATTTTCGGTGAGTGGGTGCGTGACCGAGTCATTAAACCGATCACCCGTCATATGGCCCGTGTGGCCGGTGTCACCGCTGGCGCGGTGTTGCTTGTGTCTGCCGGCCTGGCGTCTGCCGCCAGCTTCGAGGTGGGCGAGAAGGTGTTCGTGCCGATGTTCGAGCCCAATCCCGAACTCGACGGGTACGCCGAGGGCTTCGTCGAGCAGGTGCATGACGATGGCACCCTGACCCTCCGGATCAACAAGGTCCAGACCGGCAAGGGCAAGACCCTGAGCGGCACCTGCCATCCCTCGGGTGGCACACCGCTTTCCGGGGCGGAAATCGTTTCCGACGACCCGTCGGACCTCCAGGTCAAGCAGCGTCTGCCGGCCGATGAGGTGATGACCTATCGGCGTGGCAGTCAGCTCTATCTCAAGCGCGAGAACCTGAGTATCGCCTACCTCAAGTACCTCGGCAGCGGCATGGGCATGACGCCGGATCGCTTCGATGTGGCCATCCGTCGTGCCGAGGACGTGGGCCAGCCGCGCATGGTGGCGGCGATGGAGATCGGCAAGCTGCAGGTCGAGTCGACCCAGGGCCGGGGGTTCCCGGTACCGGCGTCTCGTGCCCTGCAGAAGGCCGCGCCGATGCTCGATGAGGTCGCCGAGAAGCTCGAGGCCTACCCCGAGTCGGTTGAGACGGCTGCCCGCATGCTTGGCGGCACCACGCCCGAGCATCGCGATGATCCGTTGGCGGCGGTGATCGTGCGTCTGTACGAGATCCTCGACGAGCAGCTTGGCGAGCTTGCCCAGCAGAGCAGCGATCCGCGCGAGGTGTCCGGGTTCAGTGTCGATGAGCTATTGGCCATCTACACCGGCTGGTTCCGTGTGATCACCGCCAATGACACCCAGTCGTTCCAGAATGCCGATGTCGACTACTATCGTGAGCGGGCGGCCAAGGCGCTGAACGACGGCGAGTGGCCAGCCCTGACGTAAGTGCGCGCCGCACGTCGAATCACAAAAAACGCCCGGACCGTGCTGGTCCGGGCGTTTTCATTGGGGTCGACCTATTTCTGGTAGCGGGTCTTCCACTCCTCGTAGGGCATGCCGTAAACCTGTTCGCGCGCCTCGGCATCCGCCAGATCGATGCCCTGCTTCTCGGCTTCCTCGCGCAACCAGCGTGACAAGCAGTTGCGGCAGAAGCCGGACAGGTTCATCAGGTCGATGTTCTGCACGTCGGTGCGTTCCTGCAGGTGGGCCACCAGCCGGCGGAAGGCGGCGGCCTCGATCTGATCTCGGTTGCTGGAATCGATGGCCATGAGGGTCCCTCGCGTATTGGTTTTATTCACTGCGGGCTCCGACTCACTTGGGGCAGTCGGTCGCGGGCGACTCAGCTGTCAGGCGTGCGCGTGTCGTAGGTGACGGCATGCAGTTCGCCTGACTCCAGTGACGGTTTGAGGATGCGATTGAGGAGCTGGTGCTGCTGCAGCAGGGATTTGCCGACAAAGGCGCTGCTGGTCACGGCGATGCGGAAATTGCAGCCTTCACCGTCCGGACGTACGCGGGCGTCGGGCAGTTCGGCCTGGATCAGCTCGATGATCTCGTTGTCGGTCATCTGCGGAAGGTCCTCCGGGTCGTGGTTCAGTCGGGTGCCTGCAGGATGGGGGCGAGCAGTGGGGCGCGCCAGCCCTGCGTAAGCCTTGATGGCCGATCCGGATTGGCCAGGTGTTGTCTGAGTTCGGCGCTGGTGGCCAGCCGCGACGGGCTGATGGCGTTCTCGTCGGCGATGGCGGCCAGCTGCGCCTGACGGGATTTTACCAGTTCACGCTGCGCTGGTGGCAGCGTCGGCGGGCGTGATAGCCGCGGCCAGTCGGCCGAATCCCCGGCCAGGGCGGTGGCGATTTCCTCACCGAGCGCGTCCTGGGCGCTCGAATCCCGGCCCAACGGGGATCGAGCACGCGCGATCTGGTCGGTGATGGCCTCCGCCCCCGGCGGGACATCGGCCTTGGCGGCCAGTCGTGCGATCGCATGGGCCAGATCCAGCATGGCCTGATCGCCCCATACCCAGCGGCGTGGCCGGTCCTGTTCGCGTGCCAGTCGTTCCCGCCAGGCTGCAAGGACCTGCAGTACGGCCAATCCGGCCCGGTTGAGCGTCTGGGCGCCGCGGATCTTTAGCCAGCGTTGCTCGTCGGGCGGGGTAAAGCGGGCCGGGTCACATTGCCGCGCCGTCTCTTCGGCCATCCAGTCGGCGCGACCCGCCTTGTTCAGGCGTTGTTCGAGGATCGGGTATAGGGCGTGGAGCTGGGCGACATCCTGCACGGCGTAGTTCAGCTGCGTGTCGCTCAAGGGGCGGGCAAGCCAGTCGCTGCGCGTCTCGCCCTTGTCCAGGCGGGTGCCGAGCAGGGCCTCGGTGAGGGCCGCGTAACTCAACTGGCCACCGATGCCGAGCAGTTCGGCGGCGATCTGGGTGTCGAACACCTGCGGCGGCAGTCGCTCGGCGGCGGTGAGGATGAGGTCGAGATCCTGGTCGCCGGCATGCAGGACCACGGGGGTGTCACGCGAGACCAGCGCCTGCCAGAAAGGCGTGAGATCGAGCCCGGCGATCGGGTCGACCAGCCAGACGGTGTCGGTGGTGGCGATCTGCAGCAGGGCGAGCTGGGGGAAGTAGGTGCGCTCGCGGACGAACTCCGTGTCCAGCGGCAGGTAGCGAGCCGCGGCCATGGCCTCGATCAGCGCGGCGAGCTCCTCGGGGCGAGTGACGAAGCGAACCTGGGGGCGCTCGTGATTCATGTGCCCGTCGTTGTGCTCTGGCGGCGGGATCTAGGGAAAATCCGCACGCTGGTTATTCGGCCGGCTCGACAATGTCCGCCGATTCGATCCGCACGGTTTCGCGGGGCACGTCCTGACGGAACGGGCCGGCCGCACCCGTCGGGATGGCGGCGATCGCCTCGACGTTGTCCAGCCCCTCGATCACCCGGCCGAACACGGCGTAGCCGGGCTTGCCGGCTTGGCGATCGAGAAAGTCGTTATCGGCGAGGTTGATGAAAAACTGCGAAGTGGCCGAATGCGGGTCGTTGGTGCGCGCCATCGACAGCGTGCCACGACGATTCTTCAGGCCGTTGTCGGCCTCGTTCTCGATCGGCGCCCGGGTGGCCTTGCGCTCGAAGTCGGCGGTAAAGCCGCCAACCTGAACGACGAAGCCCGGGATCACGCGGTGGAAGATGGTGTCCTCGTAGAAGCCGTCACGCACATAGGTGAGGAAATTGTCGACCGTGGCGGGGGCCTTGTCGTCGAACAGCTCGATGAGGATGGCGCCGTGACTGGTATTCAGCCGCACCTGGGTGTCGGCGACTACCGGCAGGGCGGCAAGTGCCAGTACGGCGGCCAAGGCGGCTGCCGCGAATTGGCGCCCGGCATCAATCATCGCGCTGGACACGCTCGAGGCGTTCGTGGCGCTCCTGGGCCTCGATCGTCAGGGTGGCGATCGGGCGAGCTTCCAGGCGCTTGAGACCGATCTCGTCGCCGGTCTCCTCGCAGAAGCCGTAATCACCATCGTTGATGCGCTTGAGCGCCTTGTCGATCTTGTTGATCAGCTTGCGATAGCGATCGCGGGTGCGCAGCTCGAGCGCGGCGTCCGATTCCAGCGTGGCGCGGTCGTTGATGTCCGGCTCCTGCCAGTTCTCTTCGCGCAAGTGGTTGATGGTCGAGTCCGACTCGGTCATCAACTGGTCGCGCCAAGTCATGAGCTTCTGCCGGAAGTACTCCAGCTGCATCGGGTTCATGTATTCCTCGTCTTCCGAGGGCTTGTAACCTTTTGGGAGTTCAACTGCCATGTTTATCCACCACCTCTGCCCGAGCAGACGCCGAAATTGAATGTGAAGACGCCGAATAACGACTCGCGGAACGGACCCGGTTGGGGCCGCCCGGCATGTTGTGCGATCACGCGGATCGCGCCGGGGCCGCTGTCTGCCTCATCCTCCGGTCCATGGCCGAGAATGGGCGACGGGCAAGTATAGGGGCGGTGTCCGGTGAGCGCAACGCCCGCCGCATGGGGCTGTCGGTTGTCAATCAAGGGTTTGCCGATTCGTCGCGCAGGCGCCGATCACTGGTGAACACCCAGGTCCGTGTGATCACCAGCCGGTCGTGCCGGGCGGCCAGCTCGTCGGGGAACGACGGATAGGGGGCGGCGGCCTGCAAAAGGTTGCGCGCGGCATTGTCGAGGATCGGGTGGCCCGAGGACTGACGAATGGCGAGGTTGAGCACATGCCCGCGCTTGCCGACGGTCACCTCGAGGATCACCTGCCCGGAAAGGTTCTGTTGCACCAGGGCATCGGGGTAATGCTGGTTGCCGTAAGCCTCGACCTGGCGCTTCCAGCGGGCGAGATAGCGTCCAGCCGGTCCGCCTTGCGTACGGCTGGTGGCGTAGCCGGTACGCAGGGCGGCGTTGACCTGTTCGTAGAGCTGGTCGATCTGATCCTGGGTGGAAACGTCGCGGGGCGCATCGCTTGCCGCCCAGGCCCCTTCCTGCTGTGGGCCCTGGCCGTCTTCCCTGAGGGTGTCGGTGGGGCTGTCCGGCCCGCGCTGGCCGGCAAGCATCGGATCGGCCGGCAACTCGCGATCGAGGGCGTCGGTTTCCCGTCCGGCATCCAGGGTGCGTTCGGCCTGGGGGGCGTCCAGCGTGATCTCGATGACCGGCCGCTGTTCCACCTCGGGGCGGGTGATTTCGAGCAGCAACAGGCCCGCGTGGGCCAGCACGGCCAGCCCGATGGCGATCGGCAGCACCCGAGACGAACCCACCACGGGGCTTGCCGCGAGGCCGTCGGCGCGGTCGTGCTGTTCTGGAGTCGTTCCCTTGGTCGGCATCCCTGCGCTTCCCGGGTGGTTCTGGATTAGGGCGTATGCCAGTCGATCGTCCGCCCGGCGGGCGTCGTCGACATGGCCGACTGCATGCCGGCATCGCGCCACGGCCTGCCATTCTCGGTTACCAGCAGGATGCCGTCGAGTCCCAGCTGTCCGGCAAGGCGCTCGGCCTCGTCGGGGGAAAGCAGCATCAGCGCGGTGGCCGCCCCGTCGGTGATTACGGGGTCGCGGCCCAGCACCGTGGTGCCGGTGTTGTGGCGCGCCGGTCGGGCGGTCAGCGGATCGATGATGTGACCGAAGCTCTTGCCCCGATAACGCAGGCGACGCTCGTAGTCGCCGGAGCTGCACAGCGCGCGCCGTCCCGCTACCCGCACGCCGCCCAGCGCCGCCTTGCCACGCGGATCGCCCCTGGGGTCACGAATGCCCAGCTGCCAGTCTCGCCCACCGGCATGGCCGAGGGTGTAGAGGTCACCGCCGGAGTCGAGCAGGCAGTCGGTGACCCCGGCCGCCTTGATGGCGTCGAGCACCCGTTCGGCGGCGAAGCCCTCGGCCAGCGCGTTGAAGTCGAACTGAGTTCTCGGGTTGGTGGTGATCACACGGTCACCCTCGATGCGCACCTTATCGAGCGAGGGCGCGTCGTCCAGCCAGTCATCCAGTACGGACTCGGCGGGTGGGGTGATCGGCGTATCGCCGGCATCGCGGTGAAAGCCCCACAGGGCGATCAGCCCACCGATGCTGGGGTCGAATCGTCCGCCGCTGGCCTCGAACAGGGGGCGGGCGGCCCGGATCAGGGCGCGAACCTCTGGGCTGGCTACGGCCTCGCCGCGTTTGGCCAGTCGACGGTTCAGGCGGGTCAGTTCGCTGTCGCGCCAGGGATGCAGGCGACGGTAGAGCGGCTCGACAATGTCCTCGGCGGCACGCACGGCGGCATTGATCTGCTCGGCGGGGGTGTTGGCGAAGCGCAGGGTCCAGACTTGACCGAAGACGCTAAAACCCGCCTCGCGGAAGGTCGGCTCGCCCCCGCAGCCGGGCAGGGCCGCGAGCGGCAGGCCGGCGAGCCCGCCGAGCAGCGCACGCCGGCGCCGGTCGATCATCGCTCGACGCGTTTGGCGAGCCGGTCGAGCATGGTGCCGGTCACGTCCTGCCCGGTGACCGTGCTGATCTCACGCGCGCAGGTGGGGCTGGTGACGTTGATCTCGGTCAGCCAGTCGCCGATCACGTCCAGGCCGACGAACCCGTATCCCCGCTCGGCCAGCCACGGGCCGACGGTCGCGGCGATCTCGCGGTCGCGCTCGCGCAATGGCACCACCTCGCCCCGGCCGCCGGCGGCGAGATTGGCACGGAAGCTCTTTTCGCCCGGTACGCGCAGCAGGGCGTGATCGACCGGCTCGCCGTCGATCAGCAGCACACGGCGGTCGCCGGTGCGGATCTCGGGCAGGTAGCGCTGCGCCATGACGAGCTCGGTCTGGTCGCGCGTCATCACCTCGAGGATCACTTGGGTGTTCTCATCGTCCGCGTGGATCTTGAATATCGAGCTGCCGCCCATGGCATCCAGCGGCTTGACCACGATCTCGCCCTGTTGGGCGATAAAGGCCTTGAACTGGTCGATCGAACGGCTGACCAGCGTCGGCGGGCAAAGGGCGGGGAAATGCTGCGCGAGGAGTTTCTCGTTGGCCGCCCGCACCGCGTCTGGACGGTTGGCGACCACGACGCCGGCCTGCTCGGCCAGCGACAGCAGGCCGGTGATGTAATGGTAGTCCAGGTCGATCGGCGGGTCCTGACGCTGCAGGATGATGTCGAAGTCCGTCAGCGCATGCACGGCACGCTCACCGAGCGTGTAGAAATCCGTGTCGCGGTCGACCACCGTGATCGGGGCAGCCTCGGCTTGTGGCGTTCCGTCGGCGAAGAACAGCCAGTCGGGCTCGATGTACCAGCAGTCCCAGTCGCGGGCCTGGGCGCTGAGGAGGAAGGCGAACGAGGTGTCCTTCCAGGGCTTGATCCGTTCGATCGGATCCATGACGACGGCGATGCGCATGGGGCGGCTCCGCTTGCGGTTCGGATCAGTCGGCAGCCGGGGCGACGACCGGGGCGTCGATCAGGTCGCGCTGTTCGCGCGCGGCGGCCAGCAGGGCCAGTCGGGCGACAACCCCGTAGCAGTACAGCCGGTTCTGGTCGCTGTCGGGCGAGGCATCCGGCGACGGTGTCACGCAGGACTGGGTGAAGGGCAGTGGCACGAATTCCGCGCCGGGCGAGTTGAGGTTCTCGCTCTCGCCCTTCTTGGTGTGCACGCGATAGAAGCCGCCGACCACGTGCCGGTCGATCATGTAGAGCACCGGCTCGGCGACGTGCCCGCTCGAGCCGAGGCGCTCGAAGCTGTAGATGCCTTCCTGGATTAGCACGCGGTTGATGCTGCGCCCATCCTTGGAGGCCGCCATCCGCGTGCGTTGCTTGCGATTCAGCCCGACCACCTCTTCGGCGGACTGGGCCATCATTACGCCCATGCCGTAGGTGCCGGCATCCGCCTTGATCACGACGAAGGGCTTTTCCTTGATCTCGAGCTCGTCGTATTTCTTCTGGATCGCGGCGAGCATCTCGCTGACCTTTTCCTGCAGGCAGTTCTCGCCCTCGCGCTTCATGAAGTCGATCTGGCCGCAGTCGAGGATCATCGGTGCGAGATGCCAGGGGTCGAGGTCGATCAGGTCGGCCAGCTCGTTGGCCAGTGCCTGGTAATGGCTGAAATGATTGAACTTGGAGCGGTGCCACCAGCCCAGCGCCGTGGGCGGCACCACGGTCTGCTCGATGTCCTCGAGGATATCCTCGCGCCCGCCGGACAGGTCGTTGTTGAGCACGATCGTGCAGGGGGAAAAGCCGTCGACCTCGATCCGGCGGCCTTCACGGTGGATCGGATGCTGGGTCAACGTGCGTCCCGACGGCAGCTCGAAGTGTGCCGGGCCGTCGAGCGCATCGAGCGAGCCGATGCGTGTCTCGAAGCCGGCCAGCTCGAACAGATCCGCCATGGTGGCCAATGACTCGAGGTAGAACTGGTTGCGCGTATGGCGCTCCGGGATGATCAGCATGCCGCGTGCGTCGGGGCAGGCGTGCTCTACCGCCGACTGGATCGCCTGCACCACTAGCGGGTCGAAGCTGTGGTTGAGATTGTTGAAGCCGGCCGGAAACAGGTTGGTGTCGACCGGGCCGAGCTTGTAACCGGCGTTGCGCAGGTCGACCGAGGAGTAGAACGGGGCCGGCGTCTTGCGCCACTGCTCGCGGAACCAGGTCTCGATCTGACGTCGGTTCTCGATGATGTGCGATTCGATCATCAACAGCGGGCCGCAGTAGCTCGCGTCGAGCTCGGGGGTCGAGTCCTGGGTGTCCAGTTGCAGGGCTGAATGGTTGTTTGTCATCGACTTTTCGTCACGGTGTTCGCTGAGGTGGGGTGCGGGCCGGCACGTGGCCGCGCTTTCGTGCCCACAGTGTAAACGATGGCTGCCGCGTATGTTTCGTCACGGCGCGGGTGTCGAGGCGTTTGCCAAAGACGGGCGCGTTGGTTACATTCGGCCGACGCAAGGCAAGAATCGGCCAGCAGCAAGGACGAAAGACATGGAAGCGACAGAGAATCACGCCGGCCTCGCCGGCTTGAGGGTCTTGGTGGTCGACGACAGCAAGACCATCCGACGGACTGCAGACAGCATCCTCAGTAAGGCGGGCTGCGAAGTGGAGAGCGCGATCGATGGATTCGACGCCCTGGCCCGCATCGGTGCGTTCGACCCGGATGTCGTGATCATCGATATCCTCATGCCGCGTCTCGACGGCTACCAGACCACGGCGCTGATCAAGAACAATGATCGTTTCGCCGACACGCCCATCATCCTGCTGTCCAGCAAGGACAGTATCTTCGACAAGGCGCGCGGTCGCATTGTCGGCGCCTCCGATTACCTCACCAAGCCTTTCAACAGCGACGAGATTCTCGCCGCCGTGGAGCGTTTCGCCGAAGGGCGCCCCGTGGCCGACGAGGGCGCGATGGCGGACTGAGAACGGCTTGGCTCCCGGGGTCCGATTCAGGACGCCGGGAGGATCGTATTGAACCGGAATTTTCTAGAGGAACAGGGTAGTGGCTCACATCGTTGTCATTGATGACTCGCCTACCGAGGTGTACGTGCTCCAGCAGATTCTCGAGCGTCACGGTCACCAGGTTTCCGTCGCCAACAGTGGCGAGGAAGGCGTTGAGCTGGTGCGTCAGGTGCGCCCCGACGCGGTGCTCATGGACGTGGTAATGCCGGGCATGAACGGCTTTCAGGCCACCCGCACCCTCAACAAGGACAGCGAGACGAGCGAGATCCCGGTGGTTATCGTCACCACCAAGGACCAGCAGACCGATCGCATCTGGGGCATGCGCCAGGGCGCCAAGGAGTACCTGGTCAAGCCGGTCAAGGAGGCCGACCTGATCGCCGTGCTCAAGAGCGTGCTCGGCTGACGTCATGCAGCGCACAGAGGATGTGTTCGATTATCTCGGCTGGATCAATCGCCAGGTCGATGAGCATGCCGTCGGCCTGCCGAGCAGCGACGACCATGTCAGGACCTGGCAGGGCATCCTGTTTGCCGTTGATGGCCGCCGTATGCTCGTCGCCCTCGATGAGGTGCGGGCCATCGTCGCCCCGCCTCGCATGGTGACGCTTCCCGGTGCGCGTCCCTGGGTGTCGGGCGTGGCGAACCTACGCGGTGAACTAACCGGTGTGTTCGACTTGGCCCGCTTCTGGTTTGACGTCACCACGCCGGAATCCCGCCACAGCGTGGTTTTTATCGCCAAACACGCCCAGGCCTCGTCGGCCTTTCTGGTGGAGCGCTCCTACGGCATCCGCCAGATTGCCTACGGCGACGAGCGACCCTTGAGCGATTCCGAGCATCACCGCGAGCTCGCTTCCCTGCCGGGTTTCCACCAGGAGGTGCGGCTCAACGAGGAGTGGTTGCCGGTGCTCGAGTTCCGGTCGCTGCTCGATCACGACCAGTTTCTCAATGCCGTCGCGTGACGTCGGCTTCGGGTGGCAGCCCGGACATAACTAAACAATGACGATGAATTCCATTCAGGAGTAAGTGGCAACTATGAGTCTTGGCGCACGGATGGGCGGCATCAGCCGTAAGATACTGATCCTCGTGGTTCTCGCGGTTCTGGCCCTGGTCGCGACCGTGGTCGTGTTCATTTTGGCGGCCCAACGCGAGCAGGAATTCCTCGACCGTCGTCTCGCTGGCGCTGAGTTGGAGCGCTCCTCGCAGGAGATCACCATCGAGGTGTTGCGTGCCATCCGCGGCAACCCCGGGGCATTCGATCGGCTCCAGTCGATCCGTACCGATTTCACCGAGACGCTCAATGCCCTCCAGGGCGAAAACCCCGAGCGGCCCCAGCTCGAGGTGCCGCCGAATCGCGAAGACCTTCTCGCCGCGGTTTCCAATCGCTGGAACGTCTATAACGAATCCCTTAGCAAGGTGCTGGAGGGGCGTGAGGCCATCCTCAGCGTCGGTGAGCAGTCGGCCCAGATCGAGGAAATCCTGCCTGAACTGACGGCCGCGTCGGACGAGGTGGTCCAGACGCTGGTCGCCAACGAAGCGCCCAGCCATCTCATCTACCTGGCCACCCGCCAGCTGATGTTCATCGAACGCATTGGCACCACGCTCGACGAGATTACCGGCGGTGGCGAGCAGGCGGTCAATGCCTCCGAGCGCTTCGGCCGCGACGTCGCCCTGTTCGGCGGCGTGCTCAACGGCCTGCTCAACGGCAACCGCATGGCACCGCGCGTCAACAACGCCGAGGTGCGCGACGGGCTGCGCGAGGTGGGCGTGCTGTTCGCGACGGTCAACCAGCTGGTATCGGCCGTTCTTGAGCAGGCGCCGCAACTGCTGGCTGCCAACCAAGCGGCGCGCGAGATCGACCGCATGTCGAGCGACTTCACCGGCAGCACCTCGGAGCTGGCCCGGACTCTCGCCGCCGATCAGAACCAGGCATCGCAGTTCCTCTACCTTGGTTACGCTAGTGGTGCGATCGGCCTGTTGCTGCTCGTCTGGCTGGGCGTGACCCTGGTGCAGGAATCTCGCCGGGCGCTGGCGGAGACCGAGTCGGCCAACCAGCGTAACCAGGCGGCCATCCTGCGCCTGCTCGACGAGATGATGACGCTCGCCGACGGTGACCTGACGGCGCACACCACCGTGACGGAAGACATCACCGGGGCGATCGCGGACTCGGTCAACTACACCATCGATGCCCTGCGTGACCTGGTCGGCACCATCAACGACACCTCGGTGCGCGTCGCCGAGGCGGTGCGTGCCTCGCAGGACAGCTCGCGGGCACTCGCCGATAAGTCGCGCGGCCAGGCCCAGCGGATCACCGAGATTTCCGATGCCATCGCGCAGATGTCCGACGAGATCGGCAGGGTTTCGGTCAGTGCGCAGGAGTCGGCCCAGATCGCCGAATCCTCGGTCGACGTGGCCCACCGCGGTGGTGATGCGGTGCGCCAGACCATCAAGGGGATGAACCAGACCCGCGAGCAGATCCAGGAAACCTCCAAGCGCCTCAAGCGCCTGGGCGAATCCTCACAGGAGATCGGCGACATCGTTGGCTTGATCACCGACATCGCCGACCAGACCAACATCTTGGCGCTCAACGCCGCCATTCAGGCCGCGATGGCCGGCGAGGCTGGTCGCGGCTTCGCGGTGGTCGCCGACGAAGTACAGCGGCTGGCCGAGCGTGTCAGTGACGCGACCCGTCAGATCGAGCTGCTGGTAAACACCATCCAGACCGATACCTCCGAGGCCATGCTCGCCATGGAGCAGACCACCTCGAACGTCGTCGACGGCGCCACGCTCGCCGAGAACGCCGGCAAGGCACTGTCTGAGATCGAAAGTGTCTCGCTGAAACTCTCCCAGCAGATCAACGACATCACCTCGGTGGCCCAGAAGGAGGCCTCGGTGGCGACCGATCTGCGCGAAGCGGTCAACCGGATTCGCCAGGACACGCAGCAGACGGCGGAAAACGCGACCCAGGCCGCCGACGAGATCGGCGAGCTGGGCTCGCTTTCGCAGGAGCTCAACCGCTCCGTGGCCGGCTTCACGATGCCCGAGCGCGACGACGCTCAGGCAGCGAGCTGATAGCGGCACGACAGCAGGCGGCCCGGTCGGCCGGCGAGGCAATCGTCGTAACCGGGGCACGGATCTTCCAGCAGGCGGGATGCCGAAAGGCGGTGAATTGAGACATGCGGACAGAAAGGAAAGTCGACGCGATCGTATTCGACTGGCTCCGTGAGGGGCTGGAGGAGCGGCTCGCCGAGCTCTTGAGGGCGCTGGAGCAGCTTTCCGAGGGCGAAAACGTCACCGAGCATGTCTTCGATGCCACCCAGGCGTTGCAGACCATCGACCGCGTTTTTTCCATGGTCGACATCCAGCTGGTGCGCGTGCTGGTGCGCACCCAGATGGCCGCCCTGGAGCCGCTCGAGGAACCATCCGACGACCAGACGGCCATTTCCGCGCAGATCGAGTCGGCCGCCCTGCTGCAGGCCCTGCT
The DNA here is from genome assembly GCA_016278265.1 of Halothiobacillus sp. Lineage (GTDB taxonomy): Bacteria > Pseudomonadota > Gammaproteobacteria > Halothiobacillales > Halothiobacillaceae > Guyparkeria. Next base: position 349,509 of record JADQCE010000003.1, read on the forward strand.
GGATCGCATGGCGGCCGGGGCCGAGATCGCGCCGGCCAGCCTGCTGCCGATGGTCAACCGCCTGCGTGGGACCATCAAGCAAGCCCCGCTCGATGCCCGTGAATTGGCTGCACGCGCCTTCCTGTTGCAGGCCGAGCATGAACTCGGCAAGCGCCCGCATCGCGAGAAAGGCGTGGACGAAGAGGCCGAGCTCCGCCCGCTGTTGCGCCGCATGGAGCGTGAAGTGCTGGCCGTCATGCGTGACGACTGGTCCGTCCTCCCGGGGTTACGGGATCTGTCGATGCAGATCATCGCCCACGAACCCAGCCGCAGCGCCATTATTGCCATCCGGGTGGTCGGCGAGCTGCTGCGCCTGACCGAGGCCGACCCCGATCGTTACTCGCCGGTGCTCAAGCGAGCGGTCGGGCGGGTCCTGCAGCTCTTCCGTTTGCAGCTTCAAGGTCGCAGCGAGTCGGTGATCAATCATGCCGGCCTGGACCTGGGCGCTTCCGTGCTGCTCTCGCTACTGGAGCGGGTCGACGATGACGAGCCGATCTGCCGGGACCGTGCCGGCGATTGGCGCGAACAATTGGATCGCGCCGATGTGCCGGCGCGATTCGTCGGCCTTGATGCCCAGGCACTTGAGGCGGTCCAGCAGGCGCTCGAAGAAGAGTTGCTCGCCACCCAGGATGTCCTTGACCTGTTCGTTCGTGGCAAGCGCGATGACCTCGAGCCCCTCGGCCGGATCCTGAACAAGTTCGAACAGATGAGCGGGGTGCTCGCCACGCTTGGCTACGCGGCAGCGGCCCAGGCGCTGGCAGACGGTCGCGAGCGCTTGCAGGCGGTGACGCGGGGCGCCGAGCTGCTCGATGACGAGATGCTCATGGACTTGGCCGGTACGGTCATGCTGGTCGAGCAGGTCATCGACAGTATCCCGCGCAGTATGGCCGACGGCGACCGGGCCGAGGCCTTGCACGACCAGACGGTCGCCAGCTCGATTGGCGCGATCGCCAGTGCGGCGTTCGAATCCCTGAGCGAGGCTCGCGAGAAGATCAACGCCGGTCTCGCCGGGCAGGGCGACGGCGAAGCCCCGTCCGACGATCCGTTTGCCCAGGCGGCCGATCGGCTGACCGGCATCGGCGAGGTGCTTCGTCTGTCCGGCCGCGATGCCGCGACCCCGCTGGTCATGGCGCTGGCCCGCTGGAGTCGCGCACAGACCTACGGTGAGCCCGTCGGCGACGAACATACCTTGTCGGCCTTGAGCGAGATCTTCGCGGCGCTGGAGTTCTATCTCGAGAACCTGCGTGATTTCAGCAAGGAAATCGCCCGTTTCCTCGAAGCGCCCAAGCGGCGAATCGACGACCTCTTGGGCGACGCCGGCGACGTGGATCAGGCCATGGCGCCAGCGGGAGGCGACGCGATCGAGCCGATGCCGTCCCACGCCGCGTCGGCCGAACCCGAAGCGACTGTCGAGGAGGTGCCGGCCGCACCGGTCGACGACAGTCTCGCCACCCCGGACGAGTTGATCGAATTCTGGCAGGTCGAGGAGGAAGAGCTCGCCGCGGATGCCCCCGAAGCCAATCGAGCCGAGCCTGCCGAAGACGCGGAGCCGGTCGAGGCCGAAACCCGGGACCAAGCGAGTGGCGAGGAGTTGGAGGCGGCGCTCGACTTCGCCCTCGACGAGGGCGAGGAAGAACAGCGTGTTGCACCGCCGTCGGGCGAGCTGCCCGACCTGCCCGATGAGGTGGCGGCAACACCGCAAGCCTCGGAAACCCCGGCCGATGTCGATGCCCTGAGCCTGCCGGCAGACGGGCCGACCGAGGGGGGTGAAGCGGAGTCCCAGTCGGAGACGTCGGAGGGCGAAGCCGACGAGACGGCGTTGGACTCTCTGCCACGGGACGAGTCTTCGGCCACTGCCGAAACGCAAGCCGAATCACCGCTCGAGTCGGACGAGGCCACGAGTGCCGTACCGGAGGAGGTCGAGGCGACGCAAGTCGCGGATCAGCCGGGCAGTGATGCGCAAGCGTTGACGTTCTCTGAAGCATCGGAGGAAAGCTCGGAGGCCCTCGAGGCGGCTCTCGATTTCGGCTTGGCCGACGATCAGGACGAGTTGCGTGTCGACCAGGCGCAATCGGAACAGCCCGAGTCGCCTGATGATGGGTTGACCGTCGACCTTCCCGATCAGCCGGTGGCTGCACCCGAAGAAGCGGGCTTGTCAGCAGACGAGCCGGACCACACGCTCGCCGAGACCGAGACCGAGACCGAGACCGAGACCGAGACCGAGACCGAGACCGAGACGGCAGGCGGGCAAGGCGAGCCGCTGACGACCGACGCCTCGGGCAGTCATGCGGAGTCTGATGCCGAAGAGCCGGCTGCCCTGTCCTTCGGCGAGGCGGAAGACCAGTCGTCACGCGAGCTGGAGTCCGCGCTCGATTTCGGCCTCGCCGACGACCAGGATGAGCTGCGCGCCGCGCCGGCGGAAGCCGCCGATGACGAGATGGCGGTTGACCTGCCCGATCAGTCCGTCGAGGCCCCGGAGCTGCCTGAGGCAGAGACTGTCGATACCGCCGCGGACGAGTTAGAGGAGACCCCGGACACCGAGGCTGTCGCCGAGCCGGAAGACGACCCGATGATGGCGGAGATGCGCGAGGTCTTCGCCGAGGAGATGGCCGAGACCGTGCCCGACATGGGCGAGGCGGCCGAGGCCTGGCGCGGGCGAGAGGATGCCGAGGCGCTGGTGACCCTGCGTCGCGGTTTCCACACCATCAAGGGCAGTGGCCGGATGGTCGGTCTGGAGACCATCGGCGAGTGGGCCTGGGCCTGGGAACGACTGCTCAACAGGGTGATCGACGGCAAGGTCGACGGCGACGAGGCCACCCGTCAGGGGGCGCTCGAGGCCGTTGCCCTCATGCAGGCGGTCCTGCCCGATCTCGAGGCGGGGCAGGCGACGCCCGAGTCTCATTGGGCCGAATCCCGCCGGCTGGCCGATCGCCTCGAATCCGGCGAGACCATTGAGACGGAGGTCTCGTCCGGCGCGGCCGTGGCCGAGTCCTCGACGGACGACGAGACCGTGTCACCCGCTGTTCCAGAATCGCCGATCGAAACCGACGAGGCGGCATCGGACGAGATGTCGGTCGAGACCGAAGTGGTGACGCCGGTGATCGACGATCCGGTGCTGCGAGAGATCTTCGATCAGGAGATCGGCGGTTATATCGACGAATTGCATCGCGAGATCGAGGCCGCGCGCGAGCATGGCGTTGGTCTGGCCTGTGACACCGACTTGGTGCGCCTGCTGCACACCACACTCGGCTCGGCGCGCACCGCCGGCGTGGACATCATCGCCGCGCTGGCTCGCTACCTGGAAGATTGGACCCGCGCGCTTGCCGAGCATCAGGAGCGGCTGGGCGGTGAGGAACTGGCCCTGTTCGCCGAGGGGGCCGATGCCATCGAGGCATTGCGCCGCTGGGCGGTCGACCCGAGTCTCGAGCAGCCTGATACCAGGGATCTGGAGCGGCGTCTCGATATCCAACTGCAGCAGGTGTTGGCCGATTATGGCGAGGTGTCTGAAAGCGCGGAGGCCCGTGATTCGCGTCAGGCAGAGGAGTCCGAGCCGTCGCTGACTGCTCAGGATCACGACGAGGTCACATTGGCTGACGACGTGGCCGATGTGGACGAGGCGTTCGACTCCCCGGCAGGTGAGTGGTCGAGCGTCGATGAATTGAATGACGAGCTGCCGGTCGATGAAGCGTCAGTCGACGACCACGTCGATCCGAGTGCGGTCGAGACCGGTGATGTTGAGGACGACGCCGAGCAACCGCGAACCCACGCGGGCGAATCGCCCGACGTGGCGCCCGGCGATGACGAAGCGGGCGACGAGTACGCCGACGTTGAACATCGCCCGGACGATGACCCGTCCGAGCAGGATGAGGACATCCTGCAGATATTCCTCGACGAGGCCGACGAGTTGCTCGAGCAGGCCGATGCCTATCTGGCCCACTGGCGGGTCCACCCGCACGACCTCGAATCAATCCGTCTGCTGCACCGCAACCTGCACACCCTCAAGGGTGGCGCGCGGATGGCCGGCCTGCTCAATCTCGGGGATGTGGCTCACCACCTCGAGGGGCGCCTGGACCAGGCTCGGCGCGACGAGTCCCCGGATAACGAGCCCCTGGTGGCGCTCGTTCAGCACAGTTACGACGTCATCGCCGGCCTGCTCGACCGGGTACGCAATCAGCAGCCGATCCCCCAGCAACGCGAGTTGATCGGCTGGATTCGCGACCCGGACGGTGCCCGCCGATTCGCCGAACGCAACCAGGGCGGTGACGTGAGTCGCGCTGATGACTCCGGCGACCAAGGCGCGCCATCGCAAACGTCGGCCGAGGTTGGCGCCGAACCAGCCCCGTCGGCACCCGTGACTTCCCCTGTCGAGCCGGCAGACTCGAGCACCGGTCTCGGGCAGGAAGCGGGCGGCGAGCGCCGTGACGAGCAGGTGCGTGTCGCCGCGGGCAGTATCGATGCCATGGTCAATCAGATCGGCGAATCGGTGTTGCTCCAATCGCGCATCGATCGCCAGGTCAATGGTTTCGAGCGGCAGCTGTTCGAGCTCCAGCAAACCGTCACCCGCCTGCGCAGCCAGTTGCGCCGGCTCGAGATCGAGACCGAGACGCAGATCAAGGCCGACCTGATGGAAGAGGCCGGGGTTACCGAGGATCAATTCGACCCGCTCGAATTCGACCGCTTCACGCAGGTCCAGGAGCTCTCGCGCGGCATCATGGAGTCGCTCGGAGACGTGGCCAATATCGAGGAAAGCCTCAGTTCACTGACCGAGGAATCGCAACTGCTGTTGCTGCAGCAGTCCCGTCTCGGGCGGAAGATGCAGGACGGCGTGCTTGCCATGCGTCTGGTGCGCTTCAATGACGTCGCGGGGCGGCTGCGGCGGATCGTGCGTCAGGTGGGTGACGAGATGGGGCGTCAGGCCGAGCTGGTAATCGAGAATGGCGATGCCGAGATCGACCGGGTCACCCTGATGGCCATGCTGCCGTCGTTGGAGCACATGCTGCGCAATTCCATTGCCCACGGCATCGAGTCGCCCGCGGAGCGGCGGGCAGCCCACAAGCCGCCGATCGGGCGCCTGGTATTCAACATCGACAGCGGTGGCGGCAATGTCACCGTCAGTCTGCGTGACGATGGCCGGGGGCTTGACCTGGATGCCATTCGTCGCAAGGCAGTCGAGCGCAGCCTGATGCCGGCCGACATCGACATCAGTGACGAGGAGGCGCGTTCGCTGATCTTCCTGCCGGGCTTCTCCACCGCCGGGAACCTGTCCCAGGTGGCCGGTCGCGGGGTGGGGATGGACGTGGTCGCCAGCGCCACGCGTGAGCTCGGCGGCTTTGTCGACGTGGATTCCAAGCAAGGGCGCTACACCGAAATCCGGCTCAATCTGCCACTGACCCAGGCGATGACCCGCGGCATCCTGATTGCCAGCGGTGACGATCGCTACGCCATTCCCTACAAGGGCGTGGTCGCGGTCACCCGCATGACCGGCGTCGCGCTCGCCGAGCACTATCGCGAGGAAAAGCCGCAGATCGAGCACGACGGCGAGCACTATCCGCTGTATTACCTGGGCGAGCTCCTGTGGGGGCAGCCGCCGGCCGAGACGGCACAGGACGTGGCGGCCATCCGCCCGATCATGCTCTTCAAGCTGGGCGAGCGTCGTTTCGCCCTGCACGTCGACCATCAGCTCGGTGGCATCCAGCTGTTCGTCAAGTCGATGGGCCCGCAGCTTGGGCGTATTCCGGGGATGTCGGGGGCCACGATCGCCGACGATGGCGACGTGATCCTGGTGCTGGAATTATTCGAGCTGGTTCAGCAGTTCCAGCGCCGCGATTACCAGCGCCGCTTGGGAGCGCAGCAAGTGCTCAAGCCTGCCCGCGCGCGGCCGTCGGTGCTGGTGGTGGACGATTCGCTCACCGTGCGCAAGGTCACCGCCCGCACGCTGGAGCGGAACAATTACGACGTCGTTCTGGCTCGTGATGGGGTCGAGGCGCTGGGTCTCTTGCAGGACAGTCAGCCGGACCTCGTGCTCACCGACATTGAAATGCCCCGCATGGACGGCTTCGAGCTGCTGGGTGCGATCCGAAACGATCGATCGGCGGCCGACACGCCGGTGATTATGATCTCGTCACGAACCGGCCAGAAACACCGTGCACGTGCCGAGGCGTTGGGTGTTTCCGCCTACCTGGGCAAGCCCTACACGGAACTCGATCTGATCGACACCATCGCGCGCTTGCTGCCGGCAAGCGCGGTGACCGCGGACGACGAGGGCGACGTGCATGCCCACTGAAGGACAGCAAGCAGCCATGGCACAGCCAGACCAATTGCAAGCCGGCGAGGCCCCGATCCGCGCCGTGCGACTCCCCACGCAGCTGACCGATCTCGAGCTGCTGATCCCCTATGCGTTGATCGCCGAGATCACCGACGTTTCCCTGCCCGAGGGCAGTATCCGTCTGGGACGCAGCGAGGCGACCATCGTCAACTGGCGCGGCCAGCGCGTGCCGTTGGTGAGCCTCGAGGCGATGAATGGTGAGTCGGTGCCCACCATTGGTCGGCGTGTGCGGTGCGCCATACTCTATGGAACCGATCCCGAGCGGGCCTTGCCCTACTACGCCCTGCTCCTGTCTGGCGTGCCGCGCTCCGAGCAGGTCGAGCGTCGCCAGATCGAGACGGCCGGTCCGCAGGACAACCCGCTCTGGCACGCCGTCGTTCGCCTGGACGGACGTCTGACGGCCATTCCGGACATTCGCGTGCTCGAGGAGCGCGTCGACCAGATGCGCCTTGGCGAGGAAGAATCGCGCGGATCCCTCGTCAGCGAGTAGTTTGCTGCCGCGGCTTGCGCTCAGGCATCGACGAAAAAACCCGGCACACCTCGGTGTGCCGGGTTTTTTGTTTTCCCCCGCCGATTCCGGGGCGAGATTTGCGGTCCGGCTAGCCGTGCCGCTGTGCCCGGACTCCGTCGTGAACGACATTCGTTGCCGCCATGGCGGCCAGCGCGATCACGCTGTAGATCGCCGCACTGGTCAGATAGCCACCTAGATATGGAAGCGTGCGCTGGGCGTATTCGAATGCCGCCATGGCCTCGAACTGACCGGAGAAGGCGTAGAACGTGGCGTTCGAGATGCCGAACGCGATCACGCTGCCCGCGAGCAAGGCCGGGGCAACCCACGCCAGCTCCGCGAGCGTGCCTTCCGAACCCCCCGTCAATCGCTTGCCCGCGAGCCGCCCCGCGCCCCAGAGGGCGGTGTAGGCGGCCAACACGCCAGGGTAGGCCGGTGAGAAGCAACTGGCCATGGCCGCGCCATCGAGCCAGACGCTGCCCAGGTCGATCGCGACGGCGAGGACCAGCAGCCCGCCCAGTACCCGCAGCTGCCGGAGCCACAGCCCGGCGAGGAAGAACACCGCCCAGGAGGTGTCCGCCAGGTGCAGCGCCGAGCTGAAGTGGTGATAGCGCGTGGCGAGCATCGAGATCGCCATGACGGCAAGCGCGGCAATGGCGACAACTCGACTGGGCGGCAAAAGTCGTTCCTGGAGCGGATGGGGCATGGTCGGATGACGTCCTGAAAACCGGGTGGGAAGCGCTATGTTACCGGCCGTAGCGCAGGCTCACAAACACGCCGCGAGGTGCTTGATGAAAGCCATCGACGATTTGGTAATCCCGGTCGAACACATTGTCGATGCGGGCCTCGATGCGCCAGTCAGGTGCAAGACGATAGCTGCCGCGCAGATCGGCAACCACGTAGCCCGTGTTGTCGGTTTCCGAACCACTTTGCCCACGCAAGGTGCTCCCGAGCGAAAAGGCGCCCAGCTGACGATCGACGGCCAGTCGACCGCTCCACCGCGGTTGTTTCGGCAGGGGCTCGCCCGTGGCCTCGTTCTCGGTCGACAGGTAGGTGAGGCTCGCGTGAGCCGACCAGGTGTCGTTGCTCCAGCGAGCAACGAGTTCCGCGCCGCGGATTGTCGCCTCGGTGATGTTTTCCGGCACGTAGGTGGGCGGCGGGCTCGCGATCAGATCGTCGGCCGATGAGCGGAAGGCCGTCGTCTCGATGCCCCACTGCCCGCGGTTCCAGGCAACGCCGATGCGCGAGGTGCGCGTGCGCTCCGGCTCGAGGTCGGGGTTCGCCGTCGCGAAGCAAAGGCCCGGCGCGATGCAGTAGGGCGGGTAGTAGAGCAGGTTGAAGGACGGGACGTTGAACGAGGTGCCGTGTCCCGCGCTGAGTGTCCAGGCCTCGTCGAGACGATAGGCAAGATCCAGGGAGCCGGTATTGGCGGTGCCGAATTGCTCGTTGAAAGCACGGCGCAGCGCGCCCTGGATATCCAGACGTTCGCCAAGGCGAGTATTGAGCTGGGCAAACAGCCCCTGGTTGCGCCGGCCATCCTCGACGTAGTCGGTCGTGCTCGATAGCTTGTCGTATGTCTGGTCCGCGCCGACCGTCAGGGTAGTGGATGATCCGAGGAAGAAGTCGTTCGCCAGCGAGAGCGTGTCGCGTTGCGTGTCGAAACGTGAATCAAAACGCTGGTCGCGGAAATAGTCCTGGTCGTCGATATGACGCCCTGCCTGGGTGCGCAACTGCCAGAAGCCGATCCGGCCGGTGGAGGCCGACAGTCCGATGGTGCGTTGTTCGATTTCGCTGTTGTTGGTGGGGCCGTCGTACTCGACCTCGGCGGAGGCGGCCAGCACGTGGGCACGCACATGGCCACCCTCTCCGAACCGATATCCGGCCTGCAACTGCAGCGAATCGCGTTCGTAGCCGTCGTCGTCCGGTTCATCGCCGTAACAGGGTGGGGTGAACGGGCCGCTGTTCTCGCAGGCATCGAAGCCATCGGTTTCCTCATGGGCCACGCCCAGCGAGTAGTCGAACGCCCCTTGGCGGCCACCGATATGGGCATCGGCCTCGCGTTGACCGCGTGAGCCCGCGCCAATCCCGCCAGACAGATGAGCACCGTCCTCGGTGCCTTCTCGGGTGAAGATCTGGATCACCCCGCCGCCGGCATCCGCACCCCATTGACCGGAGCGCGGGCCGCGCACGATCTCGATCCGCTCGATCTGCTCCAACGGGATGTGCTCGAGATACGATTGACCGGCGGATACCGAACCGATGCGCACGCCGTCGAGGAAAACCGCCGTCCGGTTGGCGCTCTGTCCCCAGATCGAGACACTCGACAGCTTGCCGGGTCCGCCTTCGTTGCTGACGATCAGCCCGGCGCGTCCGGCGAGCAGGTCCGTGATCGATTGCGCCTGGCTGCGCTCGATCTCCTCGCGCGTGATGACGGTCTCGGGCATCGCGGGGGCGATGGCCGGGGCCTGGCGGGCGGCAGTGATGTTGATCGGGCCCAGCCGGTCATCGGCCTGTGACGGGACGAGGGTAAAAAGACAGGTCAGGCCGGTGAGCCCGGCGGTGAGCGACGAGAGTCGCCGTGCGGAAGCATGCGTCATGGATACGGTTTCACGTGACCGACCAGCCCACCGCAGGTCGGGAATGCCGATCAGAGGCCGGTCTCCGGGCTCGTGGTCTAGGGGATATCCCCTGTCGGCATCGCCTTCCCGGCCCGGGGTTGTCTGGGCCAGTGGCTAAATGATGCCGACGTCACCACCTACCGTTGCGGGGGCAGCACGGGCCTTCGACCCGTTTCCCTGTTTCAGTGCCCGCCATGTTCCGCGGGGGCACCACCTCTGACGTCGGGGCGCATTGTTTGCAATCGGTTGAGTAAAGGCAAGTCCTGGTGGTGACTCGTTTTCATGACCAAGATGAATCGAATCTCGTTTACCGCGTGGTCGGGCACGACGGGCTTGTCGGCTACAATGACGGAAACTCCCTGCACCACCGCTCCACCCCATCACAGGCCGTGACATGCCCTCGACTGCCCCTCCCACCATCCAGGCGACCCGCACATTGGCCGAAACCCGCCTGTTTCGCGTGGAGAGTGTGGACCTGTGCTTTGCCAATGGCACCCAGGTGCAATTCGAGCGTCTCAAGGGCAGCACCAACGGCGCGGTGATTGTCGCCGCGGTGACCGACCGGGACGAGTTCGTCCTGATTCGTGAATACGCCTGCGGCACCGAGCGCTACGAGCTGGGCCTGCCCAAGGGCCGGATCGATGCCGGCGAAATCCCGGTGGAGGCCGCCAATCGTGAACTGATGGAAGAGGCCGGTTTCGGCGCCCGACGCCTGACCCGGCTCAACGAAATGACCATGGCACCCACCTATTCCGGTCAGCGCACGCACCTGGTGCTGGCCGAATCGCTTTATCCGGCCCGCCTGCCCGGTGACGAGCCCGAGCCACTGGAGGTCAGTTTCCTACCAATGGCCGAACTGGATGATTTTGCCGCCTCGGGCGATTGTTCCGAGGCAAGATCATTGGCCGCCATGTTCCTGGTGCGGGCGTACCGGCAGCGACAAGAAAGGGAAGAGAACGCATGACGGATCGTGTACCCCCGACGGGGGATTCAGCGGCTGGCGAGATTCGTGGTGTGGATGCCGCACTGCTCGCCGAGGTGCGGGCGATTGCCGCGGCGGCCGGAGAGGCCATCATGGCGGTCTACCAGCAGGATTTCGCCGTCGAGCGCAAGGCGGATGCCTCGCCGGTGACCGAGGCCGACCTGGTGGCCAACCACCTGATCGCCGAGCGTTTGGCCGCCCTCGGCGAGGGTTGGCCGATCATTACCGAAGAGGGGCGAGCCCCGGCCTGGCGCGAACGGCGCGAGTGGCCCCGCTACTGGCTGGTCGACCCGCTCGACGGCACCCGCGAGTTCGTCAAGCGCAACGGTGAATTCTCCGTCAATATCGCGCTGATCGATGACGGTATCCCGGTGCTGGGTGTCGTGCTCGCCCCGGCGATCGACCTCGAGTACGCGGCGATTCGCGGTCAGGGCGCCTGGCGCTATCACGACGAGCCTGGCCCGATTCAGGTACGCGCCCCCGCCGATCCACCCACCTTGGCCCTGTCGCGTTCGCATGCCAGCCGACGTGAAATGCAGCTGATCGACACCTTCTCCCGGCCGGGCGCGGAGGCCAGCGTGGTGCGTTGTGGCAGTTCACTGAAGACCTGCCTGGTGGCCGAGGGCAAGGCCGATCTCTATCCGCGCCTGGGGCCGACCTCGGAATGGGATACCGCCGCCTCGCAATGCGTGCTGGAAGCGGCCGGCGGCCACCTGACCGATCTCTCGGGCCGCCCGCTGCGCTACAACACCCGCGAATCGCTGCTCAACCCGATGTTCGTGGCCCACAACGGCCTGAGTCTTGATTTCGACCGGTTGCACGAGATCGCCGCGCTCTGACGCAGACGCCGGCTGGGGTAAGGCCTCGCTCGTGCCGTGCGCCGGGCCTTACTCGGGTTGCGGCTTGCCGGCGCGGATGCCGGCCTTGAGGTTGTCCCAGTGGGCCCAGTTCTCGGCGCTCGGCGGCATCTGAAGATGAAAGCCCAGCTTTTCGATATGGTCGCGCACGATCGTGCTATCGGTGCGCGCCAACGGCCGGTCTTCCGATAGATCCAGCGCCATGACGAACTCGAGCTCACCCAGGCGCTCGCGCACCATTTGATCGAGTTCGTCCATGTCCTGTCCCTCGCGCACGAACAGGTACATGTCGGGGTTCTTGCGACTCTTGAAGATATGCGCCTGCATGACGGGCCTGACCTGCCTGATTCAGGGAATCTCTGCACGAATAGTAATACTGCTCTGCGCGCCTTGAGCCGGGCAGATGCAAGGCGACCGTCTGCCGCGGAAGAGTATTCTCTTTCCAAGGACGGCAACGCAGCAGATGTCCGGCTCAAGGCGCGCCCTGCGGGGCTTGCCGAGTCGCCCGCCCTCGGCGTTGCGCTGTCTTGACGTGGCCGCCGGCACGCCGGCTACACCGCGCCTTGATGGCGAACGACTCGGCAAGCCAGAGCGGCATTACTATTCGTGCAGAGGTTCCCCAATGAATGGGTGGGCGATTGTCGCAGATTCCGCGCCCTCCGGGCAGTCGTGCCCTTGCCGTGGCTATCGGTAGCCCGGGAATCCCCCGGGATAGCGGCCGGAGTAGCCGGGCTCCTTGATCGGCCGACCATCGCTGGAATACGGATCGCGCGACGGACGATCGCCATCGGGCCGACGGTGGTGGGGCGGTGGCCTGTGGTTCGGGAAGGGCCGCCCGCTGTCGAACCAGAGCGAGAAGCCGTCATCGCCCAGGCGCATCCCACCGTGCGCCGGATCGCGGTAGCGATCGTAGGGTGGCAAGTGCTCGCCCCGCGGGTAGTAGGGGGTGTAGCGGCGCTCGTCGCGCCACGGAGCGACCACGACCACCTCCGGGTTGGACAGGCGGCGCTCAAGGGCGCGCCGCTCGGCCTCTTCGCGTGCCTGCTGCTCGGCCTCGAGTCGCTCATCGTATTCCCGTGCCAGCCGGTTGATGCCTTCACGGGCCGCCTCGCCACCACTGCCAGCCTCCGGCGCGGTGATGGTCTGGATCTCCATCTTGCCGTTGCAGGGTTCATCGGAATAGACGATGCGCCCGTCGGAGTGGATGCACTTGTAGACGGTTTCGGATTCCTGCGCGCTGGCTGTCCCGGCCGCCCCCAGGGTGAGGGCCAGGGCCAGGTTGGCTATGCCGATGGCGGCCGGCAGTCGTAATGAGGTGTGCAACCGGATCATCCTGCTCGCGCCCCGTGTGGTTGTCTTCAAGCTCGTTATCCCTAACGGGTATAGACCAGTTTGTCGCGGTCCGGTTTCGACTTCGCCCGGTCGGGTCATTGACCCGAGAGGGCCACCTCGACGTCCTTGGCCTTTGGTGCGCCCTTGCCGGCCAGCTCCTGGGTAAAGACGTCCAGCCGATGGCCCTCAAGGAGGTCGAGCAGCGCCTCGCGTCGTTGCCAGTCGACCAGATCCGGGCGGCCCTTCATCAGTCGGTTGCGCACCTGCTCGGCGAGCGGGGCGAACGCCACCCGTAGCATGCGATCGCGCTCCGGCTGACGCTCGGTCTTTTCCAGGCGCTTCTCGGCGCCCTCGAGATAGCGCGGCAAGGCGGCCAGTCGTTCCTCGCTCGCCAGCCAGATTAGGCCGGGGTGGACCAGCAGGTCGATCTGGTCGCCGATTTCCTTGGCCGCCTCGATCACCGACAACGGCAGCCGCCCGCTCAGCTGGCGGCGCAGGCGATGCTGGTGCTCGAGGATGGCCCTGATCCGCTGGGCGAGCGCCATGGCACGGCGCGGCAGCTCGCCGTCGAGACGGGCAAGGCATGCACGGAAGGTGTCGGGGTCGCGAATCGGGGGCTCGCCGGCGACGGCCAGCTCCCATGCCGCGCGGAAGATCAGCTCCTGGTCGAAGGCGCGATCGGCTCGCTGAGAGGCTCGCATCCCCTCGGCGGGAATCGGCCGCGGGGACTTCAACCGGCTGTAGTGCAGACGCACCGTGTCCAATGAGCGGTCGCCGCGCAGGTCGGATTCGGCCTGGCGGACCATCTGGGCGCGGGCCAGCAACATCAAACGGACGACACCGGCCTCATGGACCCGGCGCGCGCGCTCGGGGTCGTCGATCAGTTCGATCGCGACGTGATCACCGTGGTCCACCAGGGCCGGGTGCGCTTCGACCTGCGCGCCTCCACTCTCCACCGTGAGTTTTTCTGGCAGCTCGTCGAAATCCCACTCGGTCGCCTGATGGTCTTCCAGGCGGTGCTTGCTGCGCTGGTTGAATGCCTCTTGGGCGCGTTGGGCCTGCCGACCACGCAGGGCGTTGATGTCGCGGTCGGCGTCGATCGGCTCGCCGTCCTCGTCGACGGCGACAAAACGCATGCGCAGATGCACGGGCAGCTTTTGCTCGTCGAACAGGGCCGGGTCGACCTCGTGGCCGGTCATGCGGCGCAGTTCGTCGGCCACGGCCTGCGAGAGCGACATGTCGGTGTCGGTGATCCGATCCTCGACCGCCTCGGCGAAGCTCGGGGCCGGGACGAAATGGCGGCGCTCGGCCTTGGGCAGTGCCCGGATCATTGCCTCGATCTTCTCGCGGCGCAGCCCCGGCACCAAGTGTGTCGTCGGCGGCGTCTCGATGCGGTTGAGCAGGGCGAGCGGGACGTGCAGGCTCACGCCGTCGTCCGGCTCGCCGGGGGCGAAGTGATAGGCAAGCTTCAATCGGTAGCGCCCCGCCTGCCAGTGATCGGGCAGTTCGGACAGGCGGCGGTCGTCGGGCTCGGTGGCCAACAGGTCGTCGCGGGTCAGTTCGAGGCTCGCCGCCGCGGCGCGGTCGTCCTTGATCCAGTGATTGAGCTTGCGCGCGTCGGTGACGTCGGCCGGGATCCGTGCCTGGTAGAAGTCGTAGAGCACTTGGTCATCGACCAGGAAGGCCGGTCGACGCAGCTTGGCCTCGAGCGTGCGGATCTCCTCGATCAACTCCTGGTTGTGTTGCCAGAACGGCTGGGCCGATTCGAAATCCCCCTCGACCAGGGCCCGGCGGATAAAGACGTCCCGGGCGGCGACCGGGTCGATGGCGCCGAAGTCGACCCGGCGCTTGGTCACGATCGGCAGGCCGAACAGCCGCACGGTCTCGAAGGCCGTCACTCGGCCGGATTTCGCGTCCCAGGTGGGCTCGTTGTGCTCGTGGGTGACCAGGTGGCCGGCCATCGGTTCGAGCCAGCGCGGATTGATGGGGGCGTTCATTCGCGCGAACACCTTGGAGGTCTCGACGATCTCGGCGGCGACCATCCACTTGGGCTGTGCCTTGACGGTCACCGAGCCGGGGAACAGGTAGAAACGGCGGTTGTGTGCGCCCAGGTACACGGTGGGCGTACGGCGCTTCTTGCCGCGATGATCGCCGGCGGCCTGCTGGTAGCTCTTCGGGGGAGCGGGGTCCCGCATCCCGACGTGGTCGAGCAGCCCGGCCAGTGCCGATTGATGCAGTTGGTCGACGCGGCCGGCCAGCTCGGCGGGCAGTTTCTGCTTCTCGCCTTCGTCGGGTTTGTCCGGCATGACGATCGGCTCGAACGCCGGCAGGCGGATGCGGAACATCTCGTCGACCGACTGGCGCAGCTGGCCGACCAGGTCATGCCACTCGGTCAGGCGGTTGGCGTTCAGGTATCGCTTGATCGCCCACTGGCGCGCCTGGCGGCGGCTCTTGTGGCGGCTCACCTCGTGCCAGGCCGACCAGAGCGCGAGCGCACTGGCGAAGTCCGAATCGGCCAGGGCGAACTCGCGATGGGCGGCATCGGCCGCGCCCCGTGCCTCGCTCGGCCGTTCGCGCGGGTCCTGCAGGGCGAGGAAGGCGGCGACCACCAGCATGTCCTCGGTGGCCCGGTCGCCATGCTCGCGGGCCGCCACGATCATCCGTCCCAAGGTTGGGTCGATCGGCAGGCGCGAGAGTCGCCGACCGATCTCGGTCAGATGGCCGTGCTCATCGAGCGCGTGCAGCTCGAACAGGTGCTTGCGGGCCGAGGCCAGCTGGCGGGGTTCGGGCGGCTCGATGAAGGGGAAGTCCTCGGCGCGGCCGAGCTTGAGCGAGTCGAGTTGCAGCAGTACCGAGGCGAGGTTGCTGCGCAGGATCTCCGGGTCGGTGAAAGCGGGCCGGCCGTCGAAGTCTTCCTCGTCAAACAGGCGGATGCACACGCCCGGGGCGATCCGCCCGCAGCGCCCGGCGCGCTGGTTGGCCGAGGCCTGCGAGATCGCCTCGACGCCGAGCTTCTGCAGGCGGGCGCGCGGGTGGTAGCGGCTGATCCGCGCCACGCCCGAATCGATCACGTAGTGGATGCCCGGCACCGTCAGCGAGGTCTCGGCGACGTTGGTGGACAGGACGATGCGTCGGCCGGCGTGCGGGGCGAACACGCGCTGCTGGTCGGCCGCCGACAATCGTGCGTACAGCGGCAGGATCTCGGTGTTCCTCAGGCCGTGGCGCGAGAGCTGGCGCTCGGTCTCGCGGATCTCGCGCTCGCCGGGCAGGAACACCAGGATGTCGCCCGGACCCTCGTGAACGAGCTCGTCGACCGCGTGCATCACGCCGCGGGCGATGGTCGAGCCGAGTTCCTCGTCGCGGTTGGCCTCGGGCGGGCGATAGCGCACCTCGACCGGGTAGCCACGCCCGCTGACCGAGATGATGGGCGGGCGATCGCCGCCCTCCTGGGGCCCTTTCTGAGTGAAATGCTCGGCAAAACGCTCCGGATCGATGGTCGCCGAAGTGATGATCAGCCGGAAGTCCGGCCGGCGCTTGATCAGGCGTTTCATCACACCGAGCAGGAAATCGATGTTGAGGCTGCGCTCGTGTGCTTCGTCGATGATCAGCGCGTCGTAGCGCAACAGATCGCGGTCGTGTTGCAGCTCGGCGAGCAGCAGGCCGTCGGTCATCACCGCCACGCGGCTGTTGGGGCGCGTCTGGTCGGAAAAGCGCACCTTGTAGCCCACGGCCGTGCGCCCGTCGCCGGCTCCATCGTCGCCACGTACGCCCTCGTCGAGTTCCTCGGCCAGCCGGTGGGCGACGTTGCGCGCCGCGATCCGCCGCGGCTGGGTGTGGCCGATCAGGCCGCGGCGGCCATAGCCGAGCTCGAGCAGCATCTTCGGGATCTGGGTGGTCTTACCCGAGCCGGTCTCGCCGGCGATGATGGTCACCGGGTGACTCTGGATGGCCTCGATGATCTCCTGGCGTGCCCCGGATACTGGCAGGCTGTCGGGGTAGGCGATGTCGATCGCCAGGGCATCGCGCGCGGCCACCTCGTCGGCCGCCGCCGTCGCCCGGTCGAGCAATCGGTGCAGGGCGTCCTCGTCGGGCGTGCGTTCATCGAGCCGGCGCAATTGCCGGTCGATCTGTGGCAGATGACGCAGGGCCAGGTGATCGCGATTGGCGTTGATATACGCGAGAATGCTCGCCGGGTCGGCGCTGTCGGGATGGCTCATGCGACCCATTGTACGAGATGCCGTCGACCGGATCGTCACACAGATGGACAGGCTGGTTGGCCGCTCGATGGCCCGCGGCCGAACACGCACTCAATCAGAGGTTTCCACATGCCGGAAAACGTCAGTTTCTTCGCCGCCATGGCCGTCGGCTTCTTTGGCGGTGTGCATTGCGTGGGCATGTGCGGTGGGATCGTCGGGGCGCTGACCTTCGGCCTGCCCGCGGAGAAGCGTGAACGCGCCTCGCGGCTGTTCCCCTACCTGCTCGCCTACAACCTCGCCCGGATCACCTCTTACACCGTCGCCGGGGCGATTGCCGGCACCATCGGGTTGCTGGGGTTGTCGCTGGTGCCGATGCAGCAGGCCCAGCTGGTGCTGCTGGGCATTGCCGGCCTGTTCATGGTGATGATGGGGTTGTACGTGGGCGGCTGGTGGTTCGGGCTGACACGGGTCGAACGGTTCGGCTCACGCCTGTGGCGCTTTATCGAGCCGGTTGGTCGCCGCCTGATGCCGGTAAACACACCCGCCCAGGCGTTTGGCCTGGGATTGGTGTGGGGATGGTTGCCCTGCGGGCTGGTCTACAGCGTGTTGATCTGGGCGCTGTCGGCTGGCGGGCCGCTAGCCGGGGCATTGCTCATGCTTGGGTTCGGGCTAGGCACGTTGCCGAATCTGCTCGCGATGGGCGCGTTCGCCGGGCAGCTGTCGGCCTTCGTGCGCCGCCCTTGGGTGCGCCGGATTGCCGGGGGCATGGTGATCGCCTTCGGTGTCTACCAGTTACTGCTGGCCGGGGCACGCCTGGCCGGTTGATTGCCTAGCCGGTTATAACGAACTTCTCCAACCCCTCGGGCGGCTCCTCGCGCACCGCGATTTGCTCGACACGTGCTTGCGGCGAGCCGTCGCGCAGCTTATTCAGCATGGTCGTCACCGACGCCGGTTCGCCTTCGAATACCGCCTCGACCCGGCCGTCGTCGAGATTGCGGACCCAGCCGGTCAGTCCTAGCGCCTGCGCCTGCTGCCGGGTGAAATCGCGGAAGAACACGCCCTGCACGCGCCCGCTGACATGCACGTGTCGCCGGATGGAGTCTGCCATGGTCATTTCCCTCGGATCTGGATTCAGTCGGGCCCTCGCGCCTTGGCCGTCTGTGAGCCGTGCTTCACGCGAGCCGCCTCGGGCACCTCCAAGTGAAGCAGGGTCCCCGGCCCGGTGCCCTCGCGCACGATGTACAACTGGCTGGCGTCGCGGCCGAAGGCGATGCCTTCCCACTGATCGATACGCGGCAGCGAGCGCGACGCGACCGGTCGGCGAATGGCCTCGCTCCAGCGTTCACCCGCATCGCGGCGGAAAAAATACAGCGACGAGTAGGTCAGTACCGCCAGCAGGCGGCCATCGGGCGAAAGAGCCATGCCGGTGGGCAGGCTGGTCTGGCGGCCGGTCAACGGCGAGAGCAGCCAGTTGATCGGATCGGTGGGTACCAGGCCGCCCATCGGCCCGAGCAGACGGGCTTCTCGCACCTCCGCGCTGGCAAGGCGCTCGCGCGGACTACCCTCGTCGGGAAACGGTTGGCGTGCCGACAGCGGCAGGGCGAATAGACGCGGCGGGTCCTCACGCTTGGTCAGCACCAGGACCTGGCTGCCATGTGGATCGACGACCATGGCCTCGGTGTCGGCCGGGCCGTCCGGGTAGCTAAAGCGCAGCAGATGGGTCGGCGTGGTGGTAAGGGTTTTGGCCGATGGGGGGGGGTCCCCCGGCTCGTCGATGAACCACAGCACGTAGTCCGGCCAGCTGTCGCGGTTGTCCCCGGTGTCGGCGACCACCAGGCCGTGCGAGCCATCGATTTGGACGCTTTCGATCGCTTCCCAGTCGCGCTGGGTGACCCCGTCGAGTTCCAGGCTCAAAAGCCAACGCCCTTCGTGGTCGATGCCGTGCACGAGCGGGGTGACGCGCTGCATGGAGCCGGGGTCGTTGATGTTGTCGTTGTGCGTCCAGAGCAACGCGGCATGCTGACCCGACTGCGCCAGCCCGGAGGCCTCGTCGATGGCGCTTGGCAACTCGTGCTCCGCCGGGGCGGGTGGGGCGGCCCACAGGGGAGTGCCGGCGCCCCCCGTCAGCAGGAGGAGCAGCCCGAGTGGCCAGCGGTGAGAGTCACGTTCGATAAGGGCCATGGTCAGCGACGGGGTGAGCAGACATGGGAACGCCCCGACACACTCGGGCATCCCGGTGCGGCGGGGCGTGCTTCTGGACCGGCCGTCGGCCGGATCGATTCAAATGGGATCCTCGCACGGGGCCGAGGTTCCCCGGGTGCCGCGGATGCGGCGATCAGACTGGGCCGTCTCCGGACTTGTCGGGACCTGCGCCACGCGTGTCGAACCCGATCAGCTTGTAGACCGGGCAGAAATTGATCAGGCCGGTGGCGAGCGGAATGATGCCGATGTAGCCCCACCAGCCGATCACGTCGAACAGCGCCAATGCGATCAGCAAGACGCCGACCACGATGCGCAACCACTTGTCGATCGTTCCCATATTGGCAGTCATTACACTTCCTCCGATTACGCGTGTTGTTAAGTCCGTATCGGGAGTGTAGTCACTGCGGGGGGAATTTCCCGTGCTCGACGCGGTGCAGCGCGATGCGCTTCTCGAAGAAGATGCTGAAATCGGCATAATCCCAGCGCGTGATCGGTGGCGTGGGGTGTTGGCCCGTGGTCGGCACGGGGGCGTGGCGACGTTCCGGCTCACCGAAGCGCGCGATGACCTGGGCCTGGGTCAGGCCGTGGACCGAGGTCGAGCGCTCGCCGCTCTGGGCGAACGTCGGGCTGGCGGCCAGGATGCCGGCGAGCACCAGCAGGGCGGCGGCCAGCGGCCGGGCGAGATGCGTCAACGGGGTCATGTTCGGCTCCTTGTCTTGCATTGATGACTCGTTCCCTGAATGATCGTCTGTCGCGTCCCGGTTGGCCGGGTGGTTCGGATGTCCCGCTGGGGATGGTCCGGCGGGCCGTGCGGCAGGGCACTGGGCGCGATTGTTGCTAGTCTGCGTCAGGCCGCCGTTGGCTGCAAGGAGGTTGAGCGGCGGTCGTGGGACAGTCCCCCTATCGGCGGTTTAGACTCTTGTCGCGGGACGCTGGCACGAATCGACGGTTTCGCGGTCGAAAAGGCCTATCGCGAGTCGATTCATGGCGGGCCTTCTCACCCTCTCCACCTACAGCACAGCAGGGGTCTGCATGCGGCGGACATTCGAATGGATGATCGGGCTGCGCTACACGCGCGCCAAACGACGCAACCGGTTTGTGTCGTTCATTTCGGCCACCTCGATCATCGGCATCACCCTCGGCGTAACGGCCCTGATCGTGGTGATTTCGGTGATGAACGGTTTCCAGGACGAGTTGCGCGAACGCATCCTCGGGATGACCGCGCACGTGACCGTCAGCGAACGTGGCGGCTCACTGGGTGACTGGCAGACGGTTGCCGAGCGAATTGGCGAGGAGCCGTCGGTGCGGGCGGTCGCGCCCTACGTGCAGGCCGAGGCGATGCTGTCGGCCTCCTCGGAGGTTTCCGGGGCGATCATCCGCGGCATCGAGCCGGAGCGCGAGTCGCCGGTCACCGATATTGGTGCACACATGACGGAAGGGGCGCTTGAAGCCCTCGAGCCCGGCCAGTTCGGCATCGTGCTGGGCTCGGCGCTGGCGCGCACGCTTGGCGTGGGGCTGGGTGACCGGTTGATGCTGATCAGCGCGAACGTGGCCGTTACCCCGGTGGGTGGCATGTTGCGCCAGCGACGTTTCACGGTGGTGGGGTTGTTCGAGGTCGGCATGTACGAATACGACCGCGGCACGGCAATGATCCACATGGCCGATGCCCAGGCGCTGTTCCGCACCGGCGGCAACGTCTCGGGGTTGCGGCTGAAGCTCGACGACATCTTCGGCGCGCCCGCCGTGGCGAGGGACCTGAACCAGCAGTTGGGCTACCCCTACGTGGCCCAGGACTGGACCCAGTCGAATGCCAATTTCTTCCGCGCCATCCAGATCGAGCGCACGGTGATGTTCATCATCCTGTCGCTGATCGTGGCGGTGGCCGCTTTCAATATCGTCTCCACCCTCGTGATGCTGGTCACCGACAAGCAGGGCGACATCGCGATTCTGCGCACGTTGGGTGCCAGCCCGGGCTCGATCATGATGATCTTCATCATTACCGGGGTGTTCATCGGCCTGATCGGCACGGCCGTCGGGGTAGGCATTGGCGTGCTGATCGCCGAGAACATCGACGTGATCGTGCCCTGGATCGAAGGAGTGGTCGGCACCCAGTTCATGCCGGCAGACGTCTACTACATCAGCGAAGTGCCCTCCCGGCTCGATTGGGGCGATGTCGGCCTGATCGCCTTGATGGCCTTCGTGCTCTCGTTCCTGGCCACGCTGTATCCCGCGTGGCGCGCCTCCCGTGTCCAACCGGCACAAGCGCTCCGCTATGAATAATCCAGGCTCTGCATTATGAATGATCTTCGCGATACCCCTCGCCCGGTGCTCGAGGCGCAGGGACTGACCCGCACCTTCCGCGAGGGCAGCCTCAACGTCGAGGTGCTGCGCGGCATCGACCTGGCCATTCATTCCGGCGAACGGGTGGCCATCGTCGGCGCGTCCGGGGCGGGCAAGTCCAGTCTGCTATCCCTGCTGGCGGGCCTCGACCAGCCCACCGACGGCGGGGTGTGGCTGGCCGGGCAACGTTTCTCCTCTCTCGGCGAGCGCCGCCGTGGCCTGTTGCGCAATCAGCATCTGGGATTCGTCTACCAGGCCCATCACCTGTTGGCCGAGTTCTCCGCGCTGATCAACGTCGCCATGCCGCTGATCATCCGCCGCGAGTCGCGCGAACAGGCCGAGGCGCAGGCGCGGGCATTGCTCCAGCGCGTCGGCCTGGGGCATCGGCTCGATCATCGACCGGGCGAGCTTTCGGGCGGTGAGCGCCAGCGTGTCGCCATCGCCCGGGCGCTGGTCACCCAGCCGGCGGTGGTGTTGGCCGACGAGCCCACCGGCAACCTCGATACCCGTAGCACCGAGGCGGTCTTTCAGGCGATGCTCGAGCTCAATCAGGCCATGGGTAGCGCCATCGTCCTGGTCACCCACGATCTGGATCTGGCCGCCCGGATGGATCGCACCCTGCACATCGCCGACGGTCTGATCACCGACCGCGCCTGAGGCCTAATCTCCCTGCCCGCGGCCCCCGCCGGCAGCGCTCTGTTCCTCAAAACATATTGCGACCCGGCAATGACGGTCTAGTCTCCTTGGCACTGTCCCGTTCGCCCCGACTACGGGGCGTCTACGACTCTGCACTCAACTTAGGGAGAACCGCCGTGGCAACACTCACCATCAATGGGCGATCTGTGACCCTTGAGGTCGCCGATAACATGCCCCTGCTGTGGGCCATCCGTGACTACATCGGGCTGACCGGCACCAAGTTCGGCTGTGGTGCCGGGTTGTGCGGGGCCTGCACGGTGCACGTCGATGGCGAGGCGACCCGCTCCTGTATTACGCCGGTCGCCTCCGCGGACGGCAAGGAAGTCACGACCATCGAGGGGCTTTCCTCGGCCGGTGATCATCCGGTGCAGCTCGCCTGGGTGGCGGAGGATGCGCCGCAGTGTGGCTACTGCCAGTCCGGCCAGATCATGCAGGCCGCCGCGCTGTTGGCCGACACCCCGGATCCGTCCGACGAGGACATCGACCGGGCAATGAAGGGCAACCTCTGCCGCTGCGGGACCTACAACCAGATCCGCGCGGCGATCAAGCATGCCTCGCGGGCCAATATGGCCGGCAACGACGGCCAGGGTATCGACAAGGAGGTCTCGGCATGACCACGCGCAGGCAGTTTCTCAAGGTCTCCGCTGCCGTGGGTGGCGGGTTGCTGGTCGGCTTTCGTTTCGGCGCCCCCGAGTCGGCCATGGCCGCCGATGGCACGTCGGGCGCGTCGGGGGCGTCGGGTGTTTTCGAACCCAATGCCTGGATCGAGATGCATCCCGACGGTCGCACGATGCTCACCATCTCGGGTTCGGAGATGGGCCAGGGCGCGATGACGGTGATCCCGATGATGATCGCCGAGGAACTCGACCTGCCTTGGGGCGAGTTCGATACCCGTTTCGCCCCGGCCGACGAGGCCTACGCGAACCCGGCGCTGGGCAGTCAGGTCACCGGCGGCAGTGCCACCGTGCGCGGCTTTTACACCAAGCTGCGCGAGGTGGGGGCGGCAACCCGCGAGATGCTGATGCAGGCCGCGGCCAATCGCTGGGACGTGCCCTTGACCGATCTGCGCACCGAGCCGGGCGTGGTGGTGCATACCGCCACCGGGCGGCAGGTCGAATACAAGGATCTGGTGGCGGATGCCGCTCAGCTCGAGCCACCGGAAGAGGTCTTCACCAAGGACCGCAAGGACTTCCGCATCATCGGCAAGCCGACCAAGCGCCTGGATACACCGCAGAAGGTCACCGGCCAGGCGGATTTCGGCATCGATGCCCGCCCCGATGGCTTGTTGCAGGCCAGCATCGAGCGCTGCCCGGTATTCGGCGGCAAGCTTAAGTCGGTAGACGCCGACGAGGCCCGCAAGGCCGATGGGGTCGAGGACGTGATCGAGCTCGAGCATGGCGTGGCCGTGCTGGCGCGTGACTGGTGGAGTGCCGACCAGGCGCGCGGCAAGCTCTCGATCGAGTGGGACGAGGGCGATCTGGCCGACCTCGATGACGAGGCGATCGACGCGCAATTCCAGGAACGGATCAAGAAGGATGCTCGCTCCGCGCGCACCGAGGGGCGTGGTGCCGATGCGCTGGGCAGTGACGAGAACACCCATAGCGCGACCTATCGCGTGCCCTATCTGGCCCACACCACGATGGAGCCGATGAACGCCACCGCCTCGGTGACCGACGACGGCGTGACCCTGTGGGTGCCGACCCAGGCACCTGGCTCGGTGCAGCAGGTGGCCGCCGAGGTCGCCGGCGTCGACAAGGAGAAGGTCACGGTGCATACCACCTTCCTCGGCGGCGGTTTCGGGCGTCGATTCGAGACCGACTTCGTCCGCGAGGCGGTCGAGCTCTCCAAACGCGCCGGTCGCCCGGTCAAGGTGATCTATTCGCGTCCGGACGACGTGCGCCACGACTTCTATCGGCCGGCGGCCTATAACGAGCTGTCCGCCACCCTGGGTGACGATGGCCTGCCGGTGACCTGGGTGCATCGCATCGCCAGTCCGTCGATCTGGTCACGTGTCGCCCCGGGCATGGTCAAGGACGGCATCGATCCGGCGGCCATCGAAGGTGCGGCGGATCACCCCTATCAGATCGAGAACATTGCGGTGTCCTACGCCCAGGTCGATCCGGGTATCCCGGTGGGTTTCTGGCGCTCGGTGGGTCACTCGCACAACGCCTACATCGTCGAGTCGTTTCTCGACGAGCTTGCCCGTCGGGCCGATGTCGATCCGGTCGAGTACCGGCTGCAATTGCTCGAGGGCGACTCGCGTCACGTCGGCGTGCTAAAGCGCGCCGCCGAGATGGCCGACTGGGGCGGCGAGGTACCCGAGGGCCGTGCCCGCGGCGTGGCACTGGCCAAGTCGTTCGGCAGCTACTGCGCGCAGGTCGCCGAGGTCTCCATCGAGGACGGCAAGCCACGGGTGCACAAGGTCTGGTGTGCCTTGGACTGCGGCATCGCGGTCAACCCGGCCGGGGTCGAGCGCCAGGTGCATTCCTCGATCGCCTACGGTCTGACCGCCGCCCTGTTCGGCAAGATCACCATCAAGAACGGCCGCGTCCAGGAGCAGAACTTCAACGACTACCAGGCCGTGAGCATCGACCAGATGCCCGAGGTCGAGGTCGGCATCGTCGATTCGGGCCAGCCGCCGGGCGGCGTGGGCGAGCCGGGGCTGCCGCCGCTGGCACCGGCCGTGGTCAACGCGCTGGCAAGCCTGACCGGCAAGCCGATCCGCCGGTTGCCGATCGAGCTGGGCGACGAGGCGTGATCCCATCCCCTTCCGCGGCAAACGACCGCCAGGCGGCCCTGAGCCTGGCGGTCGAGGCGCTCGAGGCGGGCCGCGAGGTGGCGTTGGTCACGGTGCTCGAGACCTACGGGTCGGCGCCCCGTCGTCCCGGCTCGCTGTGGGTGATCGTCGACCCGGCCGGCCCTCGGTCGTGCCAGGCCGGGTCGATCTCCGGCGGCTGCGTCGAGGACGACCTGCTCGACTGGCTCGCCGCCCACCCGGACGAGGGGCAGCGAGGCAAGCCGGTGGAACGGCATTTCGATGGCACCACTCACCCGGGGCTGCCCTGTGGCGGGACCCTGTCGGTGCTGGTCGAGTGGCCTCGGCAGGCGAGCGAACTGCGCCCGGCGCTGGCGGCCGTTTCCCGTCGCGATGCGGTCTGGCGCGAGGTCGATCTGGCCACCGGCCGGGTGGACTTTTACTCGATCGATGGCGTGGTGCCGGAATTGCCCAGCCGCGGTGAAAACACCCTGGCAGTGCCCTTCGGTCCAGCGTGGCGGCTGGTGATTATCGGCACCGGCCCGGTGGCCGAGGCGCTCGGGCCGCAGGCCCTCTCGCTGGGCTTTGAGGTCGACGTCTGTGACCCGCGACCTCACGCCGACTGGTCCGTTGCTGGGGTGACGTGGCATCGCGAGGCACCCGAGCGGTTCTTCGCCGCGACCGGGCTGGATGCGCGCACGGCGGTGGTGGCCGTGGCCCACGATCCCCGGCTCGATGATCTGGCCCTGATGGATGCCCTCGAATCGCCGGCCTTTCACGTCGCCGCCATGGGGGGCGCGGCCACCAGCCGCGCGCGTCGCGACCGGCTGGTGGCCCTCGGCATTGATACCGGGCGGCTGCGGGCCCCGGCGGGGCTCGACATCGGCTCGCATACCCCGGCGGAGATCGCGGTGTCGATGGCCGCCGAGCTGGTCGCGGCGCGTCATCTCGAACGCCAGCGGGCCACCGCGACGCGATCTGCGGCACGTCACGTCCTCGATGCCGGTTGACGAGGCCCCGCTCGCCGACGTGGCGGGCGTGGTGCTGGCCGCCGGGCAGGCGCGACGCTTCGGAGCCGACAAGCGCTGGGCGTCCTGGCAGGACGAGCCGCTGCTCGCCCATGTGCTGCGCACCGCTTGGGCGACCTGCGAGCGCGTGTTAGTGGTCGTCGAGCGGCACGATCCCGCGCTGGACGAGTTGCTGGGGCGGCTGCCGGCCGAGCCGGTGGTCTGTCCCGACGCACGCCGAGGCCTGGCATTCAGCCGCCGTTGCGGACTAGACGCCCTGAACGGCGACCCCGGCCTGCGCGGGGTGCTGGTCTTCCTCGGTGACATGCCGGCCATTCGTCCCGCCGATGCCCGTCGATTGGGGCGAAGGATGCTCGAGACCGGACTGCCGGTGCGCCCGGTCTATCGCGGCGAACCCGGGCACCCGGTCGCCTGTCCGGCCCAATGGCTGGCCGAACTGCGCGAGTCGGGGTTTCCGGGCGAGCAGGGGCGCTTGATCGAGTGGGGCCACGTCGGCGTGGTGCGCGATGTCGACTATCCAGCCGATTTGTGTCGCTTGGCCGAGCCCTGATTCAACCAGTGCTCGGCCGAGCGCGTTACCGTTTCGGTTGGCTGTGCTAAGTTTGAATTGATCCCGGGTAATCGTCGACCAGGCGCCGTGCCCGATGGTCATTGCATTCCAAACGTAGCCTAATCCGCACCTAACGAAGGACCCCGGATGAACGAGCGTCCGTCAACGAGTCGTGCCACCGAACCTCTGCACGCCTCGCGGCATTGCTTCGCCCAACCCCGCTTCGCCGACGAGTCGGCCGTGCTTGCCGATGCCTATCGCCTGCTCGATGACGCGGTGATCCGCTATCAGGGTCGTCCGGTTGGCACGATGGCGAGTCTCGATCCGCGCGCCCCGGCCGAGAACTACCGTGATTGCTTTGTGCGCGACTTTGTCTCGGCGGCGTTTCTGATGCTGCTGGAAGGGCGTTCGGACGTGGTGCGCGAGTTTCTCGCCATGATCCTGCGCATGCGCGGCCAGCAGGAGGAGCTGGAAGGGCAGCAGGTCGCGCCGGGCGTGCTGCCGGCCTCGTTCCGCGTCATCACCCTCGATGACGGCAGCGAGCAGCTGTCGGCCGACTTCGGCGACCGCGCCATCGGTCGGGTTGCCCCGGTCGATTCGATGATGTGGTGGGCGGTGTTGCTGCGCGCCTACGTGCGCTACACCGGCGACACGGCGTTCGCCCACACCCCGGAGGTCCAGCGTGGCCTGCGCATGATCCTGAGCCTCTGCCTGCAGAGCCGTTTCGAGGTCTTCCCCACCCTGCTGGTGCCGGATGGCTCGTTCATGGTCGATCGGCGCATGGGCGTCAATGGCCACCCGCTCGAGATCCAGGCGTTGTTCGACATGACCTTGCGCACGGCCGATCTGTTGACCGTCGACGAGGGCAGCCACTGGCTGATCGACCTGGCCAAGCGCCGTCGCGAGGTGCTGCGCGACTACGTGCGCCGCTACTACTGGCTCGATCTGGACGTGCTCAACGAGGTGCACCGGTTCTCCACCGAGAAGTTCGGCCACGACGTCGACAATGTCTTCAACATCTACCCCGAGTCGATCCCCGAATGGGTGGCCGACTGGCTGCCCGACGACGGCGGCTACTTCGTCGGCAATCTCGGCCCGGGGCGCATCGATTTCCGCTTTTTCTCGCAGGGCAATTTCCTCGCCACGACCACCGGCCTGGCGACTGCCGAGCAGGGCGGCCTGCTGATGCACACCGTCACCGAGCGTTGGGACGACCTGGTGGGCCAGATGCCGGTCAAGCTGGTCTATCCCCCGGCACGCGGGGCCGAGTGGCGCCTGATGACCGGCTCGGATCCGAAGAACGTGCCCTGGTCGTATCACAACGGCGGAAACTGGCCGGTGCTGATCTGGCCGATGGTGGCCGCCGCGCTGGCGACCGACCGCCAGGATCTGGGCGAGCGGGCCTTCCGCATCGCCGAGCGGCGCCTGATGGCCGACAGCTGGCCCGAATATTACGACGGTCGGCACGGCCGCCTGATTGGTCGCCGTGCCAATCTGCACCAGGTCTGGAGCGCCACCGGGCTGCTGTTGGCCCGCCACCTGCTGGCCAACCCCGAGAGCCTGGCGGAACTGGGGCTGACCGAGGATGAGGACAGCGCCCCCGGCAATGGACGTGGCGGGGCGGCAGAGCGACATCAGGGAGGTGAGTGACACCATGGCGAAGACGGGAGACAACCACGGACTGTATATCTGCCTGATCAGCGTGCACGGACTGATCCGCGGGCAGAACCTGGAGCTGGGTCGCGACGCCGATACCGGCGGGCAGACCCTCTACGTGGTCGAGTTGGCGCGAGCGCTGGCGCGTCGTCCCGAGGTGACCCGCGTCGACTTGTTCACCCGGCGGGTGATCGATCCGCGCGTGGATGCCGACTACGCCCGGCCCGAGGAAGACCTGGGCGACAACGCCCACATCATCCGTATCGATGCCGGTCCCGAGGAGTACCTGCCCAAGGAGCGGCTCTGGGACTACCTCAACTGCTTTGTCGACGGCGCGCTGGCCCACATCGATCGGATCGGCCGAACGCCGACGCTGATCCACAGCCATTACGCCGATGCCGGTTACGTCGGCGTGCGACTGGCCCATCATCTGGGCGTGCCGCTGGCGCACACCGGGCATTCGCTGGGACGCGTCAAGCGCCGCCGCCTGCTGGCGCGGGGCGAGAGCAGCGAGACGATCGAATCGACCTACGCCATGTCCACCCGGGTCCGGGCCGAGGAGGAGGTGCTGATCGCCGCGGACATGGTGGTGGTCAGTACCGGCCAGGAGATCGAGGAGCAGTATGGGCTCTACGACTGGGCCGACCCCGAGAAGATGACGGTGATCCCGCCCGGCGTGAACCTCGAACGTTTCTCCCCGCCGCCGGAGCAGTTCGATCCGGCGATCTGTGACGATCTGCGTCGCTTCCTGCGCGAGCCCGAGCGACCGATGGTGCTGGCGCTGTCCCGACCCGACGAGCGCAAGAACATCGCCACCCTGATCGAGGCGTTCGGCGCGCACCCCAGGCTGCGCGAGCAGGCGAATCTGGTGATCATTGCCGGCAACCGCGACGACATCCGCGACATGGATGCCGGGCCGCGCAAGGTGCTCACCGATATCTTGCTGCTGATCGACTATCACGACCTCTACGGGGTGGCCGCCTACCCGCGTCACCACCAGTCCGATGACGTGCCCGATCTCTACCGGCTGGTCACCCGCAGCGGCGGGGTGTTCATCAACCCGGCGCTGACCGAACCGTTCGGCCTGACCCTGATCGAGGCCGCCGCCGCCGGGGCGCCGATCCTGGCGACCGAGGACGGCGGGCCGCGCGACATCATCGCCGCCTGCGAGAACGGCGAGCTGATCGACCCCCTGGACGCCGAGGGCATCGGCGAACGGATTGCCGCCCTGCTCGAGGACCGCGAGCGCTGGCAGCGCTACTCGCAAAACGGCATTCGGCGCGTGCGCGAGTGCTACGCCTGGGATGCCCACGTCGAGAGCTACCTGGCCCGCGTGTCCACCCTGTTCGAGGGCGAGCGTCGGGTGGCGCGCCCCAGCCTGCCGGAACACATGCTCACCCAGGTCGACCGGGCGCTGGTGGTCGAGTTGGCGGCGTTGGGCGATTCCACCGATGCCACCACGCGCCGGCGCTTGGTCGAGACATTGCGCGCCCATCGTCGGCAGGCCGGCTTTGCGGTGGTCTCCGATCGGCCACGCCGCGAGGTGCTCAGCGCGCTCAAGGAATTGGGCGTGCCCACACCCGACGTGCTGATCACCCGGGGTGGTACGCAGATCCACTACGGCCCACGGCTGTCGCGCGACGAAGGCTGGAGTCGCCATATCGGCTACGCCTGGCAACCGGATCGCGTCTACAACCTGCTGGCCCGGACGCCCGGCGTCGAATTGCGTTCCCGGGCGGTGCAGGGGGTGCATGCCGTGCATGCCTTTATCGCCGATCCCGACGTGTTCCCGGGCTTCGAGCACCTGGAGAACGAGCTGCATCAACTCGACATCCACGCCAACCTGGTGCGCCTGTCGCGCAACGAACTGCTGGCCATGCCGGTGCGCGCCTCCAAGGGCTTCGCCCTGCGTTACTTCGCCACGCAGTGGGGCATTGCCCTCGACCACCTGCTGGTGGCCGGCGGCGTCGCGACCGACGAGGACATGTTGCGTGGTAACCCGCTCGGGGCGGTGGTCACGCCCGACGGGGCGCGTGAACTCCCGGGCCTGACGGATCTCGATCGGGTCATATTCACGCGGGCGCATGGGCCGATGGGCGTGCTCGAGGCGATCGAACACTACGATTTCTTCGGCGCCTGTGCCCTGCCCGAGGAGCGATCCGACAACGGGGGTTCGCCATGAGCGAGCTGGCGCCGATCCTGTTGTGCTGTGACCTCGACCGCACGTTGATCCCCAATGGCAGCGCCGAGGAATCGCGCGACGCCCGGCCACGATTGGCGCGCTTTTGTGCCCAGCCGGCGGTCGAGCTGGTGTTCGTTTCCGGCCGGGACCTTCAGCTGGTGCTCGACGGCATCGACGAGTGGTCCCTGCCGCAGCCGGACTACATCATCGGTGACGTGGGCACCACGATCTACGCGCCGCGCTCGCAGGCCGGCCATGGGGATGGTGACTGGGTCCATTGGCCGGCCTGGACCGATCAGATTGCCCCGGCCTGGAACGGGCTGATGCACGACGACGTGACCCACATCTTCGCCGACATTTCCGCCATCCGGCCTCAGGAGACGGTCAAGCAGGGGGCGTTCAAGGCGAGCTATTACGTCGACCGGCAGGCGAATCAGGAGGTGCTCGACGCCGAGCTACACGGTCGGCTGTGGCGCAACGGGGTCGACGCGCGGCTGGTCTGGTCGCTCGACGAGGCGGCCGACGTGTTGTTGCTCGACGTGTTGCCGACCAGCGCCAGCAAGTTGCACGCGATCGAGTTCCTCATCCAGCACCTGTCCTTCGACGAGAGCCGGGCGATATTTGCCGGCGATTCGGGCAACGATCTTCACGCCCTCGGCAGCCACATCAACGGCGTGCTGGTGGCCAATGCCGATCCGGCGGTCAAGGCGCGTGCTCGCAAATTGGTGCGGGCCGGGGCCCTGGAGGACACGCTCTATCTGGCGCAGGGCGGGCTGTTCGGCATGAACGGCAATTACGCCGCCGGCGTGCTCGAGGGGGTGGTGCATTACCTGCCCGAAACCCGTGAGTACATGACGCTGGCGGCGAATTCCCACGAGGCCCCGGGTTGACGGTCTGGCGCTGGCTCGCCGGTCTGTTCGGTCGAGGCGCTCACGATGTGATTGAGATTCCGCCCCGTGCATGGGCAGCCCTGTGCGCTCAACTGCCGGAACTGGCGGCCCTGTCGACCGAGGACCGCGAGCGCCTGCGGCCGTTGGCCGGTCGGTTCCTTGCCGGTCGGCCGTTTTACGCCGGCGGGGCGATGGAGCTCACGGATACCATGCAACTGCGGATTGCCGCACTGGCGAGCCTGCCGGTGCTCTCGCTGGGGATGGATTGGCTGGCGGGCATCCGTTCGGTGGTGGTCTATGCCGATGCCTTTGAGGTCGATCACGAGGAGGTCGACGAGGCCGGCGTGGTGCACCACGTGCGCGACCTGCGCGCCGGCGAGGCCTGGTCCCATGGCACGCTGGTGCTTTCCTGGGCGGATATCGAGGCCGGTCTCGATCCGGATTACGCCGCCAGTGTGGTGATCCACGAGGTGGCGCATTTCATCGACGGGGCCAATGGCGCGGAAAACGGCTTCCCGCCGCTGGGCAAGGGACATGACCGCGCCCGCTGGACGCATGACTTCCAGGCGGCCTTCGACCGGCTCAATCGAGAGGTCGATATGGGGAGGGAGCCGGCGATCGACCCGTACGCGGCCACCAATCCGGCCGAGTTCTTTGCCGTGCTCTCCGAGTGTTTCTTCCGGCTTCCCGATGCGCTGTGGCACTTCGATGCCGCGCTATACGAGCATCTCTCACGCTTCTACGGCCAGGACCCGCGGACGCGATTCGCCGCCCTTTCGGCTGGCAAAATCCCCGCAGGGGTCTAAGGTCTGGCACAGGCCCGGCGCCATAGGCGCCGGAAAAGATTTCCACTCGTTTCACGGAGGGCTACCACCGATGTGCGCAGCCAAGACGAAGAAAGGCGAAAAGACACTCAAGAACCTGCAACAGGCGCTGTCCATGGAATTGACCGCCACCCACCAGTACCTGCTGCACGCCCACGTGCTCGAGGACTGGGGGCTGGATCGCCTGGCCACCAAGATGAACGGCGAAGTCCAGGAAGAGCTGGGGCACGCCAGCAGGTTCATCGATCGCATGCTGTTCCTCAATGGCGACCCGGTGGTCACCGAGGCCAAGCCGACCAAGCGTTCCACGTCGCTGACCGAGATGTTCAAGGCCGATCTGAAGGAAGAGCTCGCCTCGATCGAGTTCTACGGCAAGGCCGCCGGCGAGGCCGCCGACGACGGTGACGTGGGTACCCGGAAGCTGTTCGAGGAAATCCTCATCGACGAGGAAGGGCATGCCGACTGGCTGCAGACCCAGCTCGAACTGCTCGATCGCATGGGCGAACAGAACTACTTTGCCGCCTACCACACGCCGAATACTGGCGAATAAGGGCGAGTCCCGCCGGTCCAATCGTGCCGGCGTAAGGTTTGACCAAGAGGCCGCACAACCACGGCCGGCTCTACATGGGTCGGCCTTTTTCGTGTTCCCGTGCTTATCGCGAGTGCGAAGAGCTGTGTGGGATGTCCCGGGGCGTCACTTGCCGCCCGATGAGAGGTGGTCGATGGCCGCTTGCGCCACGCGCTCCGACCAGAGCAGTGCGAAGTGATTCACGGGCAGGCAGCGGTGATCGGTCAGTCCGGGTGTCGAGGTTTCGGCGACGGCGACCGTGCCGTCGTTGGGTGAGACGAGCGCCTCAGGGACGAGACGACCCGGGCCGACTGGCCGGGTGCCGGCCAGCATCAGGGTGTTGGGGGCGGTCCAAGTCGGGACGTCGCCGGCGAGTCCCGCCTCCAGGCTGCCGCCGAGCAGCCATCGCCCAAGTCGCCATTGGGCTAGACCTCGGGCGACGGCGCTGCCGGCCAAGGGTGAGCCCAGCAACACGAGGCGTGCCCCGGGCGGTCGGCTATCGGGGTGGCGGGCGAACAGGTGGGCGAGGAGCACGCCGCCGAGACTGTGGGCGAGGAAGTGGTCCGGAGAGGCGTTCTGCTCGTCCAGCCAGTGTGCGAGTCGTTCCGCGTTGGCCGCAGGGGCGGCGCGGCTGGGATAGCCGAAAAGAAGGGGGGCGAAGCCGGCCTGTTTCAGCCGACGAGCCAGTGGCCACATGGCCCAGCGTCCCATCCACAGCCCGTGGATCAGTACCACGGTCGGCCTGCGCTCGGAGGAGGGCTCCATCGGGTCGCGGTCAGACGTGATAGCCGATCAGGTTGCCGATGAAGGCGGTTGCGCCCATGGCGGCCACGCCCCAGAACAGCACCCGCGCGGCACCGCGTATCACGGAGGCGCCGCCGGCGCGGGCGGCCAAGCCGCCGAGCATCCCAAGCGAGATCAGGGTCATAGCCACCACGGCGACCATCATGGTCGAGTCAGGAACGAACAGCATGGTCAGTAGAGGAAGGCCGGCCCCGACGGAGAAGGACGCGGCCGACGACCAGGCGGCGAGAAAGGGTTGGGCCCGGGTGATCTCGTGCAGACCCATCTCGTCGCGGGCATGTGCGCCGAGGGCATCGTGCGCCATGAGTTGCTGGGCGACGTCCTGGGCCGTTTCCGGTTTGAGGCCGCGGTCAATGTAGATCTCGCGCAATTCCGCCAGTTCATGGTCGAAGTTGATCTCCAGCTCGCGCGCCTCCATGGCGAGATCCGCCTTTTCCGTGTCTTTTTGTGACTGCACCGAGACGTACTCGCCGGCCGCCATCGATAGCGCCCCGGAGACCAGCCCGGCGGTGCCCGCCAGCACGATCGCCATGCGCGGGCTGCCTGCGGCGATAAAGCCCAGCATCAGGCTCGAGACCGACACGATGCCGTCGTTGGCCCCCATCACGGACGCCCGGAGCCATGAGTTCCGATTGATGCGGTGATGCTCGGCGTGAATGTCGATCTTCTTTTCCATGAGGCGTCTTCGTCCTGGGGTATCCCCGGCTGGCGGGCCGGGTGATAATCTGATGACACCCCGCCGGTCGGGCTGGCGGGGACGCATTTCAACGGAATATTGCCACGGTAACCAGCCCTAACCCAACACGAGGCCACGGGTCGGCCGGCAAGGCCATCGATGTAACATCATGCAGCATCCGCTCGACATCAGCTCCGGTCATCTCTGCCAGCGCCTGCAACAGGTGCTCGATGGCATGGGCGGCGTGATCGCGCCCGATGTGGCGCTGGCCGTGGAACACTTGTGTCTGTCGGTCGCAGGCGTCTCGGAAGCGGCGTTCGGTCCGCACGTGGCCGTGGCGCTGGCGGATATCCAGGCCGACCTGCCCACCCTGGTCGCGGCCTTGCTGGCGGATCCGGCCCTGGGTGCGTCCGACGCGGGCGAATCCGACTCGACGGAGTCTGAAGCCGCCTCGCTCGCCACGACACTGCTGGATCGCAACGGCCGGCGCGACGTGCAACGCCTGCTCGAGGCGATCGAGCGTCTGCGGGGCTGGGAGTCGGTGTATCCCGAGCCGCGTGCCGAGCAGCAACGCGAGTACTGGCGTCGCCTGTTGCTCGCTGGCGCGCGTGACGCCCGCGCGGTGCTGATCGATCTGGCCTACCGCCTCGAGGGGATGCGGGTACTCGGCGACGAGCCCGACGAGGCGCGGCGTCGGCGCTTCGCCGGCATGACGCTGGCCGTCCACGCGCCGATTGCGCATCGGCTCGGACTGGGTCAAATCAAGTGGGAGCTCGAGGATCTGGCATTCCGCCACCTTGAGCCGAACACCTACGTCGAGATCGCCCGGCTGCTCGACGAACGTCGCACCAGCCGCGAGTCGTATCTGGCTCACGTCGAGCAAAAATTGAACCACGCCCTGATCCAGGCGGGCATCCGGGCGGAGGTCTACGGTCGACCCAAGCACATCTACAGCATTTGGGGGAAGATGTGCCGCAAGCAGGTCTCCTTCGAGGGGCTGTTCGACGTGCGCGCGCTGCGGGTGCAGGTCAACTCGGTTACCGACTGTTACGCGGCGCTCTCCGTGGTCCACGAACTGTTTCGCCCCATTCCCAGCGAATACGACGACTACATCGCCCGGCCCAAGCCCAATGGCTACCAGTCGCTGCACACCGCCGTGCACGCCGATGAGGACAAGGTGGTCGAGATCCAGATCCGCACCGAGCGGATGCACGCGTTCGCCGAGTTCGGTGTTGCCGCCCACTGGCGCTACAAGGCCGGCGGCGGGTCGGCGAATCCGTTCGATATGCAGGTCGAATCGCTGCGTCGTGATCTGTCACGCGGCGATATCCGGCCGCTGGATGCGCCGATGGTGTATGCCTTCACGCCCGACGGAGAGTTGGTCGAGCTGCCGGCAGGGGCGACGGTGCTCGATTTCGCCTATCGCATCCACACCCACCTGGGGCACCGTTGCCGCGGGGCGAAGGTCAACCGCCAGATCGCGCCACTTAAGACCGAGGTGGCCAATGGCGACACAGTTGAGGTCTTGACCAACAAGGAGCCGGCGCCCAGCCGCGAGTGGGCACACACCAAGAGCGGCTTTCTGCGCTCGGCCAGTTCGCGCGCCAAGGTGCGCAACTGGTTCGCGCAGTTCGACCGAGAGGATGCCCGTGAACGGGGACGGCTGATCTGCGAGCGGCTGTTTAGGCGCTTTTCCATGGATGCCGCGGCGCGGCGGCGGCTGCTCGAGGCGCTTGGCGTCAACAGCGAAGACCAGCTGTTCCTGGCGGTGGGACACCATCGTATCGCCGCCGAAACGTTGCAGGCCGCCGCCCGTGGCCAGTTGGGCGCGGCGGCCGACCGCTCCGCGCGTCCGCCGCGCGTGGCCCCGCCCGAGGGCGAGCCGCTGCCCGAACCGCCGGGCGGGCGCAGCCTCGTGATCGAGAACCAGTCGATCGATGGGCTCAAGGTGACGCGCGCGAAGTGCTGCCAGCCGCAGCCTGGCGATCGGGTGATGGCCTTCCTCAGTCGCTCGCAGGGCTACAAGCTCCATCGCCCGGATTGCCGCAACCTCGCCCACCTGGCTCGCCAATTCCCCGAGCGGGTATTGCCGGTCGAATGGCCCGATTAGGGAAGGTCGGTACGATTCGATAGCGCCTCTGCGGGACCGCCAACGCCGAGTGCGGGCAAACCCGCAAGCCAGAGATGGCATCGAATCGTACCGACCTTCCCTTGACGAGCGCGACTGACAACAAACCGTCATGGACGCGGGGTAGTTTGGTGCAAATGGAAAAGACACCTGCTTCCCCGGCACTGCACCTGGCCGACGTCACCATGTTCTGGGGGCCGGCCTCGGGCGGCGTGCGGCGTTACCTCGAGGCCAAGCGCGACCACATCGCCGGTTGCCCGGATTGCCAGCACAGCCTGCTGGTTCCCGGCCCCCACCCAGCGTGGTCGGCCGATGCCAATCAATGGTTGCGCCAGTTGCCGGCTTGGCGTCTGCCGGCCGGTGATGGTTATCGCTTTCCCTTGCGCGCCGGCCCCTGGCGCGAGGCGTTGATCGAACTGGCACCCGATGCGATCGAGGCCGGCGATCCCTACGTGACGGCGCACGCCGCCCAGGCCGCGGCAAACCGTTTGGGGGTGCCGGCGGTCGGCTTCTTTCACTCGGATCTTTCTCGGTTGCTCGCGCTGCGCTGCGGCGACTGGGTCAGGCCGCTGTCCGGGCGCTACCTGGCGCGGTTGTATCGTCGCTTCGACTGGATGTTCGCCCCCAGTGACGTCATGGCCAGTCAGCTGGCCGATCTGGGCGTGCGCAATGTGAGTGTGCAGCGGCTCGGCGTGGATACCTCGGTCTTTCGCCCCTCGGCGGTCCAACCCGGACTGCGTGACAGCCTGGGGATCCCGCGAGACGCCCGGGTGTTGGTGTTCGCGGGTCGCAACACGCGCGAGAAGCACGTCGACCAGCTGGTCGCGGCGCTCGATGAACTCGACGAGCGTTACTACCTGTTGCTGATCGGCGCTGGCATGCCGGTCGGCAGTCATCCCCGTCTGCGCGTGGTCGATTACGTTGCCGACGAGCATACGCTCGCCGCCTACCTCGCCTCAGCGGACGCATTGCTGCATGCCGGCGATGCCGAGACCTTCGGATTGGTGATCCTCGAGGCGATGGCCTGCGGCCTGCCGGTGGTCGGCGTGGCTGCCGGGGCCACGCCGGAACTGGTCGACGAGGCGGTGGGGGAGCTGGTCCCGAAGGCTCGGGCCGCCGCGCTGGCCCGAGGCGTGACGCGTCTGTTCGAGCGCGACTGGCTGGCGGCAGGCGCCGCCGCGCGCCGACGGGCGGTGCGCCACTACGGCTGGGGATCGCAGCTTGATCGGCAATTGATGCGGATGGGCCAGCTGTGCCGCGAGGGGCGTGTCAGTGACGACAGCAGCGTCGAGAAACCGTGGCCACAGAAGGGCTCGGTTTCCGCCTGATCGCGCCACGCGGGCCCGCGGTTGTGCCGGCCTGCCCGGATTACCTCGCCAGTGCCGCGCTCTTGACCAAGGCGATGACGGCCTGGCCGGCATCCAGCCCCATGTCGGCCACCGCGCGCTCGGTGACCTCGCTGACCAGCCGTTGACCGTCGTCCAGGGTGAGGAACACGGCCCGGCGGCCGGGGGCGCTGGTGTCGATCCGTTCGATCCGGGCCGGGAGCTGGTTCTGCATCGAGATGTTGTCGAGTCGCTCCCGGGCCAGTGCCACGTCGTCGGCGCGCACCCGCAGGCGGCGCGGGCCGTGCTCGGTCGTCGAGCCGTCCGCGCCCAGTTGGAAGGTCACCGGCTGGCCGGTGCCCGTTTGGGGCGCGGTGACGAAGCGCAGCCGGTGCGGGTCGCCGTGGACGTGCTCCACGTGGCCGTCGAGCGAGGCGACCGGGCCTTCCTCGGTGAACAGCGGCGAGTCGACCCGCCCGAGCGCCTCCTTCAATGTCTCGACCCGCTCGACCCGTCCTTCCGCCATGAACACCACCCGGTCGGCCAGCCGTTCCACCTCCGCCGGGGCGTGGGTGATCATCACGGTGGGGATGGCGAAATCGCGGATCACCGTCTCGAACAGGTCGAGCAGTTCGGCCTTGGCGCGCCAGTCGAGCGCGGCCAGCGGCTCGTCCATCATTAGCACGCGAGGTTTGCCGATCAGCGCCCGGGCGATGGCGATCCGTTGGCGTTCGCCGCCGGAGAGGTTGCCCACCGCCCGGTCGAGCAGCGGGCCGATGCCGGTGCGCTCGATGATCTGGTCGCGGTCGATGGCCGCCCCACGGTCTTGCGGCGCGCGCCGAGCGGCGAAGTCGAGATTGCCGCGCACCGTGCGGTGCGCGAGCAGGGCGGCGTGCTGGAAGACCATGCCGATGTCGCGCTGCTCGGCCGGTCGGCCACGACGGCCGTCCTGCCAGACCTCGTCGTGAAAGCGCAGCTGGCCGCGGGTATGCCGGTCCAATCCGGCCATGGCGCGCAGCAGCGTGCTCTTGCCCGAGCCCGAGCGGCCGAATAGGGCGGTAACGCCTTCCGAGTCGAAGGCGAAGTCGCCGGACGCCATCCGGAAGTCGCCGACGGTCAGTGTCAGGTTGCCTAAGAACATTGAGTACCTCGAAAAAGCGTCATGAGCCGCCCGAGTGCAAGGAGCCGCGGAGCGAGCGACGAGACATATCGGATAGATAGGCGGATGCAGGCCATTCATGGCCTGCTTGCTGCGCACGCGCTTCGCGCGTCCCGATTTGCTCCAAGCAAATCGGTAGGAGCGAGTGACGCAATGGCCTGGATGCCATTGCGGACGCAGGCGCAGCCTGCGCTCGCGAGGGGCATGGACGCCCCGAGTCCGCACGCGACGCCGAAATCGGGTGGCGGAATAGCTTTTTCGGGGTGCTCATGGCTTATCCGAGTCGTGCCGAGAATCGGCGATTGATCAGGTACACGCCCACCAGCGTGACGAAGGCGAAGACCACCATCACCGCCGAGAGCAGGTGGGCCTGGGCGTACTCGAACGACTCGACGTGATCGAAGATCGCGATCGAGACCATGCGCGTCTGCCCTTCGATATTGCCGCCGACCATCAGCACCACGCCGAACTCGCCCATGGTGTGGGCGAAGGTGAGCACCGAGCCCACCAGCAGCCCCTGGCGCGACAGTGGCAGGATTACGGTGAAGAAACGGTCGACAAAGCCCGCGCGCATCAGCCGGGCGGCATCCAGCACCTCCTCGGAGAGCCCCTGGAAGGCGGACATCATCGGCTGGACCATGAACGGCAGCGAGAACAGCACCGAGCCGATCACCAGGCCGGTGAAGTTGAAGGTCAGCTGGCCGTCGAAGCCGAACAGTCCCAGGAACTGGGTCAGCGCGCCGTTGGGGTTCATGGCGATGATCAGGTAGAAGCCCAGCACCGTCGGCGGCAGCACCAGCGGCAGGGAGACCAGCGCCTCGAAGGCCACCCGCCAGCGCGAGCGCATGCGGGAAAGCCCCCAGGCGATGGGTACGCCGATGAGCAGCAGCAGGATGGTGGTCACCGCCGCCACCTGCAGGGTCAGCCAAATGGGGTGAGCGTCGAGCGGGATGCCGAACAGCGTCATGGCCTGTCCTCAGGGCGTGTCGTAGCCATACTTCTCCATGATCGCCGCGCCCTGGTCGCTGCGAACGAAGGCGAGGAAATCGTCGACCACCTCGGGGTGCTGGCTGCGGGTCAGCGCAGCGGCGCCCTGCTCGATGGGATCGTAGTCCTCTGCCGGCGGCATCCAGATGTGCCCCTCGTCCGTTACCGGGCTTTGCGGGTCACGCAGTTGCGACAGGGCGACAAAACCCAGCTGGGCGTTGCCGGTGGTGACGAACTGGAAGGTCTGCGTGATGCTCTCGCCGGTGGCGATCTTCCCTTCCGCCCGATAGCGCTGGTAGAGACCACGCTTTTCCAGCACCTGCTGCGCGGCAAGCCCATAGGGGGCCGCCTTCGGATTGGCCGCGGCCAGGTAGCGGAATGCGCCGTCGGCCAGGATATCCTCGGCGCGCTCGTGCACGGGCAGATCGAGGCTGAACAGGGCCAGTTTCCCCCGGGCGTAGACGAAGGCGTCCCTTGCCTCGCCGGACTCGGCCAGCTGTTCCGGTCGGCCGGTGTCGGCGGAGAAATAGGCGTCGAAGGGGGCGCCGTTACGGATCTGGGCCAGGAGCTTGCCCGAGGGGCCGAAGGAGAACCGCACCTCGTGGCCGGAGGACTCTTCCCAGGCCGCGCCGATCTCCTCGGCCGCCTTGGTGAAGTTCGCGGCCACCGCCACGGTGAGGGTCTCGGCATGGGCCGCCGCCGCAGTCAGCC
The DNA here is from genome assembly GCA_016278265.1 of Halothiobacillus sp. Taxonomy (GTDB): domain Bacteria; phylum Pseudomonadota; class Gammaproteobacteria; order Halothiobacillales; family Halothiobacillaceae; genus Guyparkeria. The sequence continues at coordinate 389,847 of JADQCE010000003.1, forward strand.
AGCCGCTGGCAAGCAGGGCGGCCATCAGGGTCTTCTTCCACATCTCGAACTCCTTGGTTTTGTCTTTCGATCGGTTGTTGGGTATATATCGATGCGCCAAGCGAGACACCGCGTGAGTGCTCGCGGGGCTACTCGTCCACGCCCAGGATCACGTGGCTGGCCTTGACCAGCGCGCAGGTCGCCGCCCCCTCGGCAAGGCCCAGCGTGTCGATGCTGGTGTTGGTGACCACCGCCGTCAGGCGCGCGCCGCCGGGAAGGGCGACCACCACCTCGCTGTTGACCGCGCCGGTCTCGATGCGCTCGACCGTGCCGCAGAGCTGATTGCGCGCCGAGGTGCGCGAGTCGGCGTCGCTCAGGATCACGAAGCTTGCCTTGATCAGGGCATGCACGGCACGACCCTCGGCCAACGCCATGTCCTCGGCGCTGCGGCGCGTGATCACCGCGACCAGCTCGTCGCCACCGGCCAGCGAGACGACCACCTCGCTGCTGACCGGGCCGTGGGTGATCGCCTTCACCCGGCCGGCCAGGGCGTTCCTCGCGCTGGTCTTCATGTGGATCCTCCGCAGCAGGTCCAGATCGTCGGTCAGCTCGTTGCGTTCGAACAGGGCCAGCAGCTCCTGTTGCATGCCGTTGAGTCGCTTCCAGGCGGCCAGCAGGCGCCGCCCGTCCTCGGTGAGCACTGCCCCGCCGCCCTTCGACCCGCCATGACGGGTGGTGACCAGCGGCTTGTCGGCGAGGTTGTTGATCGCGTCGACCGCGTCCCAGGCCGCCTTGTAGGTCATGCCGATCGACCGCGCCGCGCCGCTGATCGAGCCGGTCTGTTCCAGGGCGGCCAGCAGCCGCAGGCGGCGATCGGACACCTCGCCGGCACCCAGTTTCAGGCCGAGCGAGCCGGTGAACATCGCGTTATGTTTTTCACTATATATCGACATGAAGCTCAGAACAACGAGGTAAACGGGTGGCCGATCTTACCCGGATCGGCCGTTACCTCTCGTAATCCTTGATCTGCGCGAACGCCTCCAGGGCCGCCTCGCGGGAGGCCTTGAGATCGACGATCGGGCGGGGGTAGGTCTCGCCAAGCGTCACGCCGGCGCGGCTCAGGGTGCCGGGGTCGGCCTCCCAGGGGGCGAACAGCGCCTTGTCGGGCAGCCCGGCCAGTTCGGGTACCCAGCGGCGGACGAAGGCGCCCTCGGGGTCGAACTTCCCGCCCTGCAGCACCGGGTTGAAGATGCGGAAGTAGGGCGCGGCGTCCGCGCCGGTGCCCGCCACCCACTGCCAGCCGGCGGTGTTGCTGGGCAGGTCGGCGTCGACCAGCGTGTCCATGAACCAGTCGGCGCCGATGCGCCAGTCGACCAGGCAGTTCTTGGTCAGGAAGGACGCGACGATCATCCGAGCGCGGTTGTGCATCCAGCCGGTCGCCCACAGGGCACGCATGGCCGCGTCGACCACCGGAATGCCGGTCTCGCCACGTTGCCAGGCGGTGATGTGGTCGGCGGCGTTGCGCCAGGGCAGGTGGTCGAAGCGGGCATCGAGGTTCTCGGTTTCGGTCTGCGGGAAGTGGTAGAGCAGATTGGCGCCGAACTCGCGCCAGCCGATCTCGCGCAGGAAGTGTTCCGGGCCCTTGTCGTCGAGGGCGTCCGGGTAGGCGCTGCGTACCCGGGCGACCACCTGGCGCGGGGAGATCTCGCCGAAGTGCAGGTGCGGCGAGAGCCGCGAGGTGCCGTCGAGATCGAGCCGGTTGCGGGTTTCGTGGTAGTGCGAGACGTCGTCGAGGAACGACTCGAACCGATCCCAGGCGCCCGCTTCGCCCGGTACCCACCAGTCGGCAAAGCCGTCCGCCCAGTCCCGTTTCGGCAGGAGGCCGAGCGAGTCGATCGTCTCGCCCTCGATGGCCTTGTCCACCGTTGGCAGCCGCTCGGGCTCGGGCAGGACCGGCAGGTCGATGCCCTCGGCGAGCAGCGCCTTCCAGTAGGGCGTGAACACCTTGTAGGGCGCGCCCTGCTTGTTGAGCACGTTCCACGGCTCGTGCAGGTAGTTGCCGGCAAATGACTGCGCGGCCAGGGCCTCGTCGCGCAGCGCTTGCTTGATGACCCGGTCGGTGGCGATACCGGCCGGTTCCAGCCGCCGGTTCCAGTGCACGGCCGAGGCGCCGGATTCGGTGGCCAGACTCGTCAGCACCTCGGTCGGCTCGCCGCGGCGGACAAGCAGTCGGCTGCCCAATGCCCGCAGGTCGCGATCGAGCGCCGTCAGGCTGTGGTGCAGCCACCAGCGATTGGCGCCTCCCTTGAGAAAGCCGTCGTGGCCCTGCGCCTCGCCCTCGGGCGGGACGATGTAGACGGGTATGATGTGCTCGGATGCCAGCGCGGCGTCGAGCGCCGGGTTGTCGGCAAGGCGCAGATCCTGGCGGAACCAGACGAGGGTGGTTGATGTGGACATGGACGGTTCGGTAATGGCGGCAGGGAGGAATGGCCGGTGAGTATGGCAAAGCGCCGTGGCTTTTTTCTGCCGATCCTCGCCGTGGTCGGCGGCCTTTTCGTCGCGCTGGGTCTGCCCGTCGAGCGGGCATTGGCCGAGTCCAAGTCGGCGGGCAACGATGCTCCCGTGGTGCTGGTAGGGCCGTTGACCACCGGTGTGGTGACCCATGCACCGTTGGTCGGCGAGGTGACCGCGGAGACCACGGCGTCGGTCGGATTTCAAGTGACCGGGCGCATCAGCGAACGCCCGGTGCGCCGCGGGCAGCGGCTTGTCGCCGGTGAGCCGCTGGCCCGGCTCGACAGCCGCGACCTGGCCGCACGGGTCGACTCGGTTCAGGCCGAACTCGCGCAGGCGCGGGCCGAGGCGCGACTGGCCGCGCAGGAGCTCGAGCGCACCCGCCAGTTGCAAGAGCGCCTGGTTGCGAGCCGACAGGCCCTTGACCAGGCGATCTCCCGCGAACAGGCGACCCGCGCCCGCGCGGCCAGCGCCGAGGCGCGGCTGGCCGAGGCGCGCAATGCCCTGGATTACGCCACGCTGGCGGCGCCCTTTGCGGGCGTGGTGATCGAGATCGTCGCCGATGTCGGTGAGGTGGTGGCCGCCGGTCAGCCGGTGGTGCGGCTGGCGGCCGATGACGGTCGGCTGGTCGAGGTGGCGGTGCCCGAGCGGCGCCTGGTCGACGTGCCCGACACGGGCATCGCACACCTGGAAAGCGACTCGGTCCAGGTCGAGGCCACGCTGGATTCGGTGAGCGGCGCGGCCGATCCGGTCAGTCGGACATTTGCCGCCCGCTACCGGTTGCCCGTCGCCGACGGGCGGCCCTGGTCGCTGGGTCAGACCGCGACGTTGGCGTTCAGGGAAGAGACGTCGCAGCGGCGCGTGCCGATCGGTGCCGTCTTCGCCCGTGATGATCGTCCGCGGGTCTTCCGGGTGGTCGACGGCCGGGTCGAGGCGGTCGAGGTGCGCCTGGTGCGTATCGAGGCTGGTCATGCCGTGATCGAGTCCGATCTGCCAGCCGGCGCGCTGGTAGTGATCGCCGGGGTCAACCGACTGCATGACGGCCAGGCCGTCGAGCCGCGACGCGGCGACGAGGTCGCGGCCGGTGCGGCGGACGAGGTCGAGGAGATCTCGCCTTGAGCCAGTCGGTCGTCAGCCGCTTCAATCTCTCCGCGCTGGCGGTCCGCGAGCGGTCGATCACCCTCTACCTGATCCTGCTGGTCGCCTTCGCCGGCCTGTATGCCTTTGTCTCGCTGGGGCGTGCCGAGGACCCGGCCTTCACCCTCAAGGTGATGCTCGCCGAGGCGCACTGGGACGGGGCGACTGCCCGCGAGATGCAGCAGCAGGTGGGCGAGCCGCTCGAGGTGGCGCTCGACAACGTGCCGTATTTCGACTTCGTCGAGACCATCAGTCGGCCCGGCTCGGTCTACCTGCGCATCAATTTCGCCGAGTCCACGCCGCCCGAGGCGGTCGACAATGCCTTCTACCAGGTGCGCAAGCACCTCTCCGATGCCGCCCCACAGCTGCCCCCCGGCGTGGCCGGACCGTTCTTCAACGACGACTTCTCGGATGTCTATTTCACGCTCTACGCACTGACCGCGCCCGGGGTGGATCAGCGCACACTGGTGGATGCTGCCGAGACGTTGCGGCGCGAGGCGCTGCGGGTCGAGGGCGTGGACAAGGCCCACCTGATCGGCGAGCAGGACGACCGGGTCGAGATCCGTCTCGATCCGGCCCGCATCCAGTCGATGGGATTGTCGGTCGAGGCAGTCGCCGCGGCCATCGACGGCCAGAACCGCCTGACCGGCCGCGGGCTGATCGAGACCGACGGCCCCCGCCTGTACCTGCGGGTCGGGCCGGGGCTGGATGCCGATGGCCCCGAGACGATCGAGCGCCTCGCGGCCACCCCGCTGACCATCGGCGGTCGGGTGCTGCGCGTCGCGGACGTGGCCGAGGTCTCGCGCCGACTGGCCGATCCGCCCGCCTTCGTGGTGGAGAACAATGGCGAGCGCGCCCTGATGGTGGGCGTTATCATGGAGGAAAACGTCAACGGCCTGAAACTCGGCGAGCGCCTGGCGGCCTTCGAGGAGCGTGTCGTCACCGGCCTGCCGGCCGGCGTGGAGCTCGAGAAGGTCACCAACCAGGCCGATGCGATCCGGCTGGCGGTCGACACCTTCCAGATCAAGTTCCTGCTCGCCCTGGGCGTGGTGATGCTGGTGGGTTTTCTCGCCCTGGGCCTGCGTGCCGGGTTGGTGGTCGCGTTGGCCGTGCCGCTGACCCTGGCCATGACCTTCGTCGTCATGCAGATCACCGGCAAGAACCTCGATCGGATCACGCTTGGGGCACTGATTCTCTCGCTGGGCCTGCTGGTGGACGATGCCATCATCGCCATCGAGATGATGCTGGTGAAGCTCGAGGAGGGCGCCGATCGCATTGCCGCGGCGGGCCATGCCTGGACGGTCACCGCCATGCCGATGCTGGTGGGCACCCTGGTCACCGTGGTCGGCTTCGTGCCGATCGGTTTCGCCCAGTCGAACGTGGGCGAGTACGCCGGCAATATCTTTTGGATCCTGGGCATCTCCCTGATCGCCTCGTGGTTCGTCGCGGTGGTGTTCACGCCGTATCTCGGTGTGAAGCTATTGCCGCGCATCGAGCCGTCACCGGGCGAGATGTACGGCGGGCGCATCTACCGCGCGCTGCGCTGGCTGATTACCGGTTGCGTCGCGCATCGCTGGTGGGTGCTCGGCGGCACCCTGATCCTGTTCGTCGCCTCGGCCATGTTGATGGCCCAAGGCGTGGCCCAGCAGTTCTTCCCTAGTTCCGACCGCCCCGAGTTGCTGATCGACATCCAGCTGCCCGAGGGCAGTTCGACCGTCGCGACCCGAGAGGTGGCCGAGCGCGTGGCCGCGGCGATCGAGAACGACCCGGCGCTGGAGTCACTGTCGACCTATATCGGACGTGGTGCGCCGCGCTTCTTCCTTGCGCTCAACCCCGAGCTGCCTGACCCCGCCTTCGCCAAGATCATCGCCGTCACCCACAATGCCGAGGCGCGCGAGGCCCTGCGCGAACGTCTGGAGACGATGATCGTCGACGGCGCCTTCCCCGAGGCGCGCGTGCGCCCGCACCCCTTGCTGTACGGCCCGCCGGTGGTCTGGCCGGTGCAGTTCCGCGTCATGGGGGCGGAGATCGAGCGGCTGGTGGCAATCGGCGAGCGGGTGCGTGACGTGATGGCGGAGAATCCGCACCTGGTCGATCCGCATCTCGAGTGGGGTCGGCAGGTGCCCACCCTGTCGCTGTCGCTCGATCCGGCGCGGCTGGCGGCCTTCGGCCTGACACCGGTCGAGGTGCAGCGCCAGACCGCGCGCCTGATCAATGGTCAGGTGGCCACCGAGCTGCGCGAGGGCATCCGGGGCATCGAGGTGGTGGTCCGCGGTGATCCGGCCGTGGCCCGCGACCCGGCCCGGCTCGAGACCTTGCCGATTCGGCTCGATGACGGCACCAGCGTGCCGCTGGCACAACTCGGCGAGATCGTGGTCGAGACCGAGTTGCCGGTGTTCAAGCGCCGCAATCAGACCCCGTATCTCAACGTGAATGCCGAGATCCGAGGCGCCCAGCCGCCGGATGCGACCAGTGCGAGCTGGCAGGATCTGGCCGAGCTGCGCGCCGACCTGCCGCCCGGTTATCGCCTGGAGATCGGTGGCACCGTCGAGCAGTCGGCCAAGGCCCAGAACTCGCTCAAGGTGATCATGCCGCTGATGGTGGTGCTGATGCTGACCCTGCTGATGCTCAACATGCGCTCGTTCCCGGGCCTGTTCATGGTGCTGCTGACCGCCCCGCTGGGGTTGATCGGTGCCGCTGGGGCGCTGGCGCTGTTCAACCAGCCGTTCGGTTTTGTCGCGCTCCTCGGCCTGATCGGGTTGGCGGGCATCCTGATGCGCAACACCCTGATCCTGGTGGGGCAGATCGACGAGAACCGCCGCGCCGGCGATGATCGCCACACGGCGGTGATCGAGGCGACCATCCGCCGGGCTCGGCCGGTGGTGCTGACCGCCCTGGCCGCGGTGCTCGCCTTCGTGCCGCTCACTGCCAGCACCTTCTGGGGGCCGCTGGCCTACACACTGATCGGCGGGATCGCCGTCGGCACGGTGCTGACCATCGTGTTCCTGCCGGCGATGTATGCGGTGTGGTTCCGGGTCAAGCCGCCCGAGGTGTCCGCTTGACGGCCGTCTCGGTTGGAGAGAGGAATCAGAATCCAGGGGTTAGGAATGGCGTTGTCCTGCCCTCTGGGCTCTCCCCGGGGTTCTTGGGGTTTTCGCTGTCACCGAACCGTTGTCACACTTTCATCTTGCTGTCACAAATCGTCATCAGACTCCTTCCCTGCAATCGCGTTGTGTTGAACACCAAATGAGGTTTTTTCTGATGAAACGTTTTGCCGTATCCAGCATCGGCCTGGCCGCCGTCATGGCCGCGACCATGAGCTCCGCCCAGGCGCGAGAACAGCTCCGCATCGTCGGTTCGTCCACCGTCTTCCCGTTCTCGAGCTACGTGGCTGAAGAGCTGGGCGCAACCACCAAGTGGTCCACTCCGGTCATCGAATCCACCGGTTCCGGCGGCGGCATGAAGCTGTTCTGCGAAGGCAACGGTCTGGACACCCCGGACATCACCAATGCGTCGCGCCGCATGAAGCCGTCCGAGTTCGAGCGCTGCCAGGAAAACGGCGTCACCGACATCACCGAGGCCATGGTCGGTTACGACGGCATCGCCTTCGCCCAGAGCAACACCAACGACGACGTCAACCTGACCCGCGAGCAGATCGCCCTGGCGCTGCTGGAGAAGGTGCCGCAGGACGGTGAGCTGGTCGACAACCCGTACATGAAGTGGAGCGACATCGACGCCTCCTTGCCGGCCCGCGAGATCCGCGTCTACGGCCCGCCGACCACTTCCGGCACCCGTGACGCCTTCGAGGAGCTGGTGCTCGAGGCCGTGACCGAGGAAATGGAAGCCTACGGTAATGAAGGCTATGCCAACCTGCGCAAGGACGGTGCCTACATCGACGCCGGCGAGAATGACAACCTGATCGTGCAGAAGCTCGAAAAGGACACCGAAGCCTTTGGCATTTTCGGTTACTCCTTCCTCGAGGAGAACTCCGATAAGCTGTCTGGGGCCAACATCGACGGCGTCGCGCCGGAGCCGGACGCGATCGGTTCGGGCGAGTACCCGGTTTCCCGTTCGCTGTGGTTCTACATCAAGAACAGCCACGCCGACGAGGTTCCGGCCATGGGTGACTACGTCGAGCTGTTCATGAGCGACAAGATGATCAGCGATCTCGGTTACCTCAAGGGCACCGGCCTGATCCCGATGCCGCAGGATCTGCTCAACGAATGGCAGGCCGACGTGTCCGATCGCAAAAAGCTTGAGCTCTCCGATCTCAAGTAAGTGATGGAGCCGCTCCCCAGGGACGGGGAGGGGATGTCCTCCAAGGGAAGGGGAAAGCCGGTGGGCCATCCGCCGGCTTTCTCTTGTTGCAAGCATTTGCTGCGTTGATGAGCGAATGCTTGCAACAAGAGCCGGGTTCTCAATAATGGCCTGCTTAAACAGAGCCGCCTAGGCCAATGATCGACCGGATGGCCGGCCATGACCGGCCATCGACAAGACGGGACACGCTGACATGCAGACCGACCAGATACTGATCACGTTCTTCGCCGGGGTACTGTTGCTTGGGCTGCTGGGATTCTTCCTTGGGCGCTCCAAGGCCGTCCGGGTACGCGCCGCTGGCACGCACATGCATTCCCAGCCGGGTCAGTACGCCTGGTTCACCGTTCTGAGCGCGGCCGGTCCGGCGGTGATCGTCGCGATGATTGCCGCGATCGTCCTCGGGCTGTTCGAGACGGCGTTTCCCGGTTGGTTGGCCGTGCTTGGTGCGCTGGGCCTGGGTGCCTTCGGTCTGTTCATTGGCCTGAACCGTGTCCGCCCCGAACTGCGGGCGCGCGACTCGCTGGAGCGGGCGGTCAAGTGGGTGCTGATCGGCGCGGCCTCGATCTCGGTGCTGGCGACCTTCGGCATCCTGTTCTCCATCCTGTTCGAGGCGATCCGCTTCTTCCAGATGGAGAGCTTCTGGTATTTCATCACCGGCACCAACTGGGCGCCGGGCGATGCGTTCCTGGAAGGCGCCGGCCGGGCCGAGGCGACCGAGGGGCCGTCGGGGAATTTCGGTGCCGTGCCGCTGTTCGCCGGCACGTTCATGATTACCGCCATCGCCATGCTGGTGGCCGTGCCCATCGGCGTCTCGGCGGCGATCTACATGGCCGAGTACGCGCCGAGCAAGGTGCGAGACGTCGCCAAGCCGGTGCTCGAGGTGCTCGCCGGCATCCCGACGGTGGTCTACGGCTTCTTCGCGGCGATCACGGTCGCCCCGCTGATCGTGTCGGCGGCGGATGCGGTCGGGCTCGATGCCTCTTTCAACAACGCCCTGGCCCCGGGGATCGTCATGGGCATCATGATCATCCCCTTCATTTCCTCGCTCTCCGACGACGTGATCAGTTCGGTGCCCAATGCAATGCGGCAAGGTTCACTGGCGTTGGGCACCACCCGCAACGAGACCATCCGCCACGTGGTGCTGCCCGCCGCGCTGCCGGGCATTATCTCGGCGACGCTGCTGGGTGTCTCGCGGGCGCTGGGCGAGACCATGATCGTGGTGATGGCCGCAGGCATGCGCCCCAACCTCACGGCCAACCCGCTCGAGGACATGACCACCGTGACCGTCAGCATCGTCTCGGCGCTGACCGGGGATAATGAGTTCGAGTCCGCCGCGACATTGTCGGCCTTCGCCCTGGGGCTGGTGCTGTTCGTGATCACCCTGGCGTTGAATTTCGTCTCCGTGATCATGATCCGCCGCTTCCGTGAGAAGTACGCGGTCAACGCTCTTTAATTCGATCAACCGGAAAGATTCTGTCATGGCCCAGTCCCTCGATGACATTTCCCGCCAGCTGAAAAAGCGTCACCGCAAGTCTGCCCGGATGAAGTGGCTGTCGATGTCGGCGCTGATTGCTGCCGGTGCCTTCCTGCTGCTCTTCCTTGCCGACATGCTGGTCAAGGGGCTGCCGGCCTTCCAGCAGGGCTATATCGAGGTCGAGATCGACTACAGCGAGCGGGCCGCCGAGCTGCCGCTCGCCGCGGTACAGGCCGACGTGCGCGATCTGGTCAGCCGGGGCTATCTGCGCCTGATCCCGGGACGCATGGCCGAGGACGAGTCGCTGCTGGGCACCCAGCGCATGGAGTGGGTGCTGGCGGATGACGAGGTCGACCAGTACCTCAAGGGGCACGACGCCCGCCTCAAGGACAAGCAGATCGCCGTGATCGATCGGCTGGCCGAACAGGGGCGCGCGGAGCTCAAATTCAATACGGGCTTTTTCACCAACGGTGACTCCAAGTTGCCGGAAATGGCGGGCCTGGCCTCGGCGGCCATCGGCTCGGTGCTGGTGCTGATCATCACCCTGGCCTTTGCCTTCCCGGTGGGCGTGATGACGGCGGTGTACCTGGAGGAGTTCGCGCCGGACAACCGCTTCACGCGCTTTCTGGAAATCAATATCAACAACCTTGCCGCGATCCCGTCGATCCTGTTCGGTCTGCTGGGCCTGGCGATCTTCATCAACTTCTTCGGCGCGCCGCGTTCCTCGGCGTTGGCCGGCGGCCTGACGCTGGGGCTCATGACCCTGCCGATCATCATCATTACCGCGCGGGCCGCGTTGAGCGCGGTGCCCGATTCGATTCGCCATGCCGCCTTCGGCGTCGGTGCGACCCGCTGGCAGACCGTGCGTGACCACGTGTTGCCCCTGTCGATGCCCGGCATCTTCACAGGCTCGATCATCGGTCTCGCCCAGGCGCTGGGCGAGACGGCGCCGCTGATCATTATCGGCATGATCGCCTATATCCCGGACGCCCCCACCAGCTTCACTCAGGCGGCCACGGTGCTGCCCGCCCAGATATTCACCTGGGCGGGCATGCCGGAATCGTCGTATGTCGAGCGGACCGCGGCGGGTATTCTCGTGCTGCTCTCGGTGTTGATCACGCTCAACGCGACGGCGGTGTATCTGCGCAAGAAATTCGAGCATCGCTGGTAATGAAGCCCGCGTTCGAGTCCCATGTCGCTCCGATCTGGCGAGGCGATGGTTGCATCAGCGCCTCGCCGTGCCCCCGTCGGGTGTGCCGTGCGACCTCGGATTCGCATGGCGTCTCCCGGCAGGCGGAACATCCTTTCTCACACGTCAACCAACGACAGGTACGGCGAGCATGACAACCAAACTCGCATCCCCCGGTGCCCCGGTCACCTTCAACCCGGAGACCACCCACGAGCTCGAGTTGACCGTGCGCGATCTCAAGCTCTGGTATGGGGACAAGCAGGCGCTGCACGGCATCGATCTGGACATCTACCAGAACAACATCACCGCGCTGATCGGCCCGTCGGGCTGTGGCAAGTCCACCTTCCTGCGTTGCCTGAACCGCATGAACGACCTGATCCCGGCGGCCCGTGCCGACGGCGAGGTCATGATGGAAGGCCGGAACGTGCTCTCCAGGCAGGTCGACGAGGTCGCCCTGCGCAAGAAGGTGGGCATGGTGTTCCAGAAGCCCAACCCGTTCCCGAAGAGCATCTACGAGAACGTCGCCTACGCGCCGCGCATGCATGACATCGTCTCCAAGGGCAAGGAGCAGGACGAGCTGGTCGAGCAGTCGTTGCGCGCGGCCGGCCTGTGGGACGAGGTCAAGGATCAGCTCGACAAGCCGGGCACCTCGCTTTCCGGCGGTCAGCAACAGCGCCTGTGCATTGCCCGCGCGATCGCCGTGCAACCGAGCGTGATCCTGATGGACGAGCCCACCTCCGCGCTCGATCCGATCTCCACGGCGACGATCGAGGAGCTGATGCACGAGCTCAAGCGTGACTACACCATCGTCGTGGTGACCCACAACATGCAGCAGGCCGCGCGCGTGGCCGACTACACCGCGTTCTTCCACCTGGGCAGCGTAATCGAGTACAACGACACCGCGACCATGTTCTCGACGCCTGAAAAGAAGAAGACCGAGGATTACATCACCGGGCGGTACGGCTAAGCCGACAGCTGGCAGGCTAGAAGCCGGAAGCCGCCCTAGGGGCTTGCTGCCACACGAGTGTCGGCTGCGCACCCCTTCCTGCTTCAGGCTGTCGGCTTTCAGCTCCGGAAAAAGAAAAAGCCCCGCGAGTCGACGACCCGCGGGGCTTTCTTGTATCCGGGCTGCCGGTAAGGCCTTAGCCTTCCTTGTGGTAGTCCCAGAGGCGCTGGACCTCGTTCTTGGAGCCCAGGATGACCGGTACGCGCTGGTGCAGCTTTTGCGGCTCGATGGTCATGATCCGGTCCGGACCGGTGATCGACAGGCCGCCGGCCTGCTCGACGATCATGGACATCGGGTTCGCCTCGTACATCAGGCGCAGCTTGCCGCCGCGCTCGCGGTGCTTGCTGTCGATCGGGTACATGAACACGCCGCCACGCACCAGGATGCGGTGCACTTCGGCGACCATCGAGGCGACCCAGCGCATGTTGAAGTCCTTGTCCCGCTCGCCTTCGGTGCCGGCGAGGCACTCGTCGACGTAGCGCTTGACCGGCGCGTCCCAGAAACGCTGGTTCGACATGTTGATGGCGAACTCGGCGGTGTCTTCCGGGATGGTCATGTTCGGGTGGGTCAGCTTGAACTCGCCGACCGAGCGGTCGAGCGTGAAGCCGTCGACGCCGTCACCGATAGTCAGGACCAGGATGGTGGACGGGCCGTAGGTGACGTAACCGGCGGCGACCTGCTCGGTGCCCGGCTGCATGAAGTCTTCCTCGGTCGGGTTCTCCTTGCCGGTGGGCGCCTTGAGGACCGAGAAGATGGTGCCGACGGTGACGTTGACGTCGATGTTCGACGAGCCGTCCAGCGGATCGTAGGTGCACAGGTACGGGCCGCGGTGCTTGCCGGCCGGCAGGTCGTAGACCTCGTCCATTTCCTCGGAGGCGAGACCGGCGACGTGGCCGCCCTCGGTGAGGATGTCGGTGAACTCGTCGTTGGAGATGATATCCAGTTTCTTCTGGGTCTCGCCCTGAACGTTCTCGGTCTCGGCGGAGCCCAGCAGGCCGATGAGGTTGCCGCGGCCGACCTGGTCGGCGATCAGCTTGCAGCCGGCGGCCACGTCGCTGATCAGGCCGACGAAGTCGGCGTCGACGCGACCCTGGCGCTGGTGCTCGGCCAGGTACTGCGAAAGTCGCTTGGCATCAGACATGGAAAGATCCTCTGTGTCAGTCGAATGGGTAAACGGGATTGGAGACAGGAAGTCTTTGAATGCGTTAGGGAAGGTCTGCACGAATCGATGGCGCCTCTGGCTGGCGGGTTTGTTCGCAATCAAGGCGCCGTGCCGAGTGCGGGCAAACCCGCCAGCCCCATCCGGGCGGGCCGCCAAGGACCCATTTGCGGCGTTGCAGTCCTTGTGAAGGACACCGCCATTCACGGCGAACTGCGCCTTGCAACTGGGTCCTTGGCGGTCCCGCGGAGGCACTATCGATTCGTGCAGACCTTCCCGAGCATTCAGAGCCGCCCTGCCACAAAAATCGGCGCCTATAGTAACCGATCGCCGGCACCAACCGAACCACGGCCGACGAGCGGCGCTGTTATGCGGTTTCCGGGCGGCTGCAGGGTAAGGGCAAAATGGGTATGCTGGTCGGCGCTCATGCTCGGGCGGCGCTGGCCGCCCCGGCCGAACCCACGGATCCGGAGTCATCGGTCTTGGACGATCAGGACATCAAAACCGTCCGCGCGCCCCGCACTATCGAGCGCTCGATCGAGCGATTGTACGAGGCCCGCGGCCATGTCTGGCTGATCCCCGATGACGACCCCGACTTTCAGGGTCAGGTCCAGGTGGTCGGAAACGAGCCCGATGCCCGTCGGCTGGTGCTCGACTGCCCCGAACCCGTGGTGCTTCGCCATGTGCTGCACGCCCGCCAGGTGCGTCTGCAGGTGGTCATCGACGGTCTGCTGAACTGGTTCTATTCCACCGACCTTGCGACCCGTGAGGAAGATGGCGACTGTTACCTGAGCGTTGGCTATCCCCAAGTGATGCAGCGTCTCCAGCGCCGGGCGGCCTTTCGCGTCGACCTCCCCCCGGATGTGCCCGGCACGCTGGCGTTCTGCCCGTCGCCGCCGCGAGGCGTCACGTCCGGTGACGTGGTCAACCTTTCGGCCACCGGCTGTGCCGTGAGCGTGGTGGGTGAAAAGGACCCGGGGCTCAAGCCCGGCGACGAGATCAGCGCCGCGCGCCTGAAGGTCGGCGACGGCATCGACGTGCGCCTGGAATTTATCGTGCGCAACCGCCGCCCGGGCGTGGGCAAGAGCGTGGTCTATGGTCTGGAGTTCGCCGCACTGCCCCCGCGCGACAGCCAGTTGATCGATCGCGAGGTCATGCGCCTGCAACGCCTGAGGCTGACGCGGGGCTGAGATCCCGACCGCCCCCGCACGGGGTCGGCTGGTCGGGGCTCAGGTCCGCAGTACGCCGTTGTCGCCGGTGCCGTACGGGTTGGGCACGTAGTCGTCGGCCGCCTCGTCGTTGTCCCAGCGTTCCTCGTCGATCAGGTAGCGGAAGGCGTACTCGCCACCCTGCGGCAGGCTGACCGTGGTCCGGTAGCTGCCGTCGCGCTGGCGTTTGAGCGGCAACGTTTCATCGCCCCAGCCGTTGAAATCGCCGCGCACCTCGACATGGTGTTTCCCGCCGTCGTTCGGGCGGTAACTGAAGGTGACGCGACACTCGGGACGTACCTTGAGCGGTTTTTTCGTGATCGACATGGCCTTCCCTCCATTGACACACAAAGCCGACCGGGCGCCGGTCGCCTTAAATTGCCTAAGCAATGTCGGGCGAACGGGCAATCCAGTCAAGTGATTGTTTACGCGACGATCTTGACGGTTGTGTGACGCGGAGGGTGTTTGGCTCGGAGACGGTCGGGGTCAGCGCGTCAGGTTCTTCTCGAGCACCCGCATCAGTCGACCCTCACTGACCAGTCCGGCCGTGACGAAGGCCAGCAGCAGGAGCACCAGCAGCCCCACGGCCAGGAACAGCATCGGCGCGGTCACGGCCAGCAGGGCCTGGGTGGCCGAGTCGAGGTTGCCGGTCTGCATCAGGTCGAGCACGTGCAGCGGATTGACCAGGATCGGGCGATGGAAGAAGGCCCAGACATAGAAGCCAACGGTCACCGCGCCCAGCAGGAGTGCAATCGCCGGCCAGATGCGGATCAGGCGGCGCCGACGCGAGATGATTTGGCGCATGTCTCGCTGCATGTCGTTGGCGGACGGTTTCTTGGCCATGGCTCAGCCTCCGGTCACCGGTGGGAAGAACGCGACCTCGTCGCCATCCGAGAGCGGATGAGCCAGGTCGACATATTCGTGATTGACGGCCGCCAGGGTGTTGCTGGGGCGCTCGATGTCGGTGACCTGCTGCCAGGCCTCGGCCACCGTGGCGGGGGTCTGGTCAAGCCGGGTCTCGTCGAATCCGATGCGCTCGCGCAGGCTGGCAAACAGGCGGACGGTGATGCTCATGGTCGGTCGTTTCGCTGACGGTGAGTGTATGCCCTGCCGGGCGTTTCGACACCTGCGAACGCCCGGTCTGGCAACGCCTATTGTCTGCTAAAGTCTGAACCAATCCTAGTCCGGATTGCGCCCCGAGCCACTGGAATCGACCGGGCCGATCGGACCAATCGGGCACGTGTGCCCGGCCATCGACATTCGAGGACGCCCCCTGCATGAAATGGATCAAGCGCATTGGCCTGCTTTTCGTCGCGATCGTGCTGGTCGCCATACTGGCGATCACAGCCTTCGTTTTGACCTTCGACCCCAATGACTACAAGCCGCAGATCGCCGCCCAGGTGGAAAAGCAGACCGGGCGCAGCATCCAGTTCAACGGTGACCTGTCGGTAACGATCTTCCCCTGGCTGGGGGCGGCCACCGAGGACGTGGTGCTGGCAAATGCCGAGGGCTTCGAGCCCGAGTCGATGATCACGGTCAAGCGACTCGAGGCCAAGGCCGCGCTGCTGCCGCTGCTGCGCGGCGAGTTCGAGATCGGCACCCTGCTGCTCGAGGACGCCGAGATCCATCTGACCCGCCTCAAGGACGGGCGCAACAACTGGGACGACCTGATCGAGCGCTCCGCCGATTCGGCCGAGGCATCCAGCGGCGAGCCGGACATGATCGAGCCGCAGGATGGTGGCGGCCCGGCCCTGGCGCTCACGGTCGGTGGTGTCGATATCCGCAACGCCACCCTGCATTGGCGTGACGAGCAGGCCAATCAGCAACTGACCATCGACGGGCTGGATCTGCAGACCGGCGAACTGACCGACGGCACACCCACCGATATCGAGCTGGTCTCGGGCTTTCGCCTGGCGATGCCGGACATGCCGGTCTTGAGCGGTAGCGTCGATCTGTCCACGCGGGCCCAGTTGTGGCTCGATCGTCAGGACATGCTGTTCGAGGATTTTGAGCTCAATCTGGTGGCCAGCCACGACGAGGGTGCCGAGACCGGCCTGCCCGAGCGCATCGAGGCGATGCTGCAGGTGGAGAAGGCCGACGTGCGCCTGGCCAAGTCCCAGGCGCGGCTCGACGGGGTGGTGCTCGATCTCAACGGCAAGGGTGTCGGCCCGCTGACCTATCTTGAGAGTCATCTCGAAACCGTGCTTGAGGCCGACTGGTCCACCGGTCGTTATGAATTGCCGCACCTGGCGTTGAATGCCGATCTCAAGGGGGTTCCCGAGGTGGCCAAAACGGTCAGCCTGTCGAGCAATGCGGTGGTCAGCGTGGATATGGGCGGCGGCACCGCCACCATCAGCGACTTCGTGCTGGCCTCCGACCCGATCAGGGCATCGGGCCATCTCGACGTCAGCGGGCTGGGCTCGGGTGAGTTTGTCGCCAGCGGTCCGATCAATATTGCCGCCTTTGATCCGCGCGAGTTGGCCGACCGGCTGGGCATGACCGCGCCCGAGATGCGATCGGACGAGGCGCTGCGCGAGTTCGCGTTGACGGGCCAGGTCGACGTCACCCCGTCGCGGGCAATGCTCGACGATCTACGCGTCACGCTAGACGGAAACCAACTGACCGGCCGTGCCGGTATCGACAACCTCGAGACCGGCCGCCTGTTCGCCCGTTTGCAGGGCGGTGATCTCGACGCCAACCCGTACCTCGCGCCCAAGACCGAAGGCGACAAGGACGCCAGCGAGCCGTCGGGTTCGGGCAGTGGCGGCAGTGTGCAAAGCGAGGCCGCCGCCAAGACCGCCGAGATCGACTTGCCGGTGGAGACGCTGCGCGGGCTCAATCTCGATGCCCGCCTGCAACTGGCCAGCCTGCGCTACGAGGGCTACCGCCTGAGCAGCCCGGTGGTGCACGTGACGGCGGCCGGCGGTCGGCTGCAACTGGCCGAGCTGACCGCCAATGCCTTCGACGGGGCGATCAATGCCAGCGGTGCACTGGACGTGCGCGGCGAGGTCCCGAGCTACGCCGGCAAGGGCCGGATGCAAGGGGTGTCGCTGCAACCGTTGCTTATCGCGGTGATGGACGAGGAGCGACTGCTCGGCAAGGGTGACGTCGCCTTTGACCTCACCACCCAGGGCAAGCGCGTCGACCAGCTCAAGGCGGGGCTCGACGGCAATGCCGATTTCGCCCTGCGCGATGGCAAGGTCAAGGGTTTCGATGTCGGCTACCTGCTGCGTCGGGCGCAGGCGCGCCTCGAGGGCAAGACCGAGCCGGAACCCGCAGAGCTGTCCACCGACTTCACGGCGATCACCGGCACGGCGGCCATCCGCAATGGCGTGGTGCGCAACGACGATCTGGCCGGCTCCTCCCCGCTGCTGCGGGTCGCCGGCAAGGGCGAGGTCGACCTGCCGCGCGAGCAGATCGACTACGGGCTGACCGTCACCGTGGTAAACACCGCCACCGGCCAGGGCGGCAAGGATCTCGAGCGGCTCAAGCAGGTGCCGGTGCCGATTCGCATCAAGGGGGCGCTCAGCGATCCATCGATCACGCTCGACCTCGAGTCGCTGGCCCGCGAGGCGGTCAAGAGCGAGGTGAAGGAGCGTGTCGAGGAAGAGATCGACAAGCGCCTGAAGGACAAGGGCGGCGATGCGGTGAAGGAAATGCTGAAGGGCTTCGGCCTGTGAGTCGGCCCGACGCTGGCAACTGGCGAGCGGTCGGCCACCCCCGCTGCGGGTCGTGACCGCCCCGTTCGCCGAACGGCTGCTGGCCTGGTTTGACGACCACGGTCGGCATGACCTGCCGTGGCAGCACCCGCGCACGCCCTACCGGGTGTGGGTCTCGGAGATCATGCTCCAGCAGACCCAGGTCGCCACGGTCATCCCGTATTTCGAGCGCTTCATGGCGCGTTTCCCGGATGTCGAGTCGCTTGCGGCCGCCGAGCCCGATGCGGTGCTCGCCCTGTGGTCGGGGCTGGGTTACTACGCCCGCGCCCGCAACCTCCATGCCGCCGCCAGGCAGATGATCGAGTCTGGTGTGCCCGAGACGATCGAGGGCTGGGCGGAGCTGTCGGGTGTCGGGCCGTCGACCGCGGCGGCGATCGTTGCCCAGGCCTTCGACCGGCGGGCGGTGATCCTGGATGGCAACGTCAAGCGGGTGCTCGCCCGGCATGCCGCGGTCGATGCCCCGATGGAAACCGCCGCCACCCAGCGCGAGCTGTGGTCGCTGGCCGAGGCATACACCCCGGCCTGCCGTCCCGCCGACTACACCCAGGCGATCATGGATCTGGGCGCGACCATCTGTCGGCGCGGCACGCCCCGTTGTGATGTCTGTCCGGTGAGCGAGGACTGCCAGGCACGCCGGCAGGGTCGCGAACAGGAACTGCCGGCTCGTCGGCGGCGCAAGCCCAAGCCGGTGCGCGAGCGGGTGCTGCTGTGGCTGGAAGATGGTGAAGGGCGAGTTTTCCTGGAAAAGCGTCCGCCGAGTGGCATCTGGGGCGGCCTTGCCTGCCTGCCGGTGAGCGAAACGCCCGAGGCGGTCGATCGACGGCTGGCCGAGCTTGGGTTCAAGCCGGCCGACGACTGGCAGGCACTGGGCCAGCTACGGCATGTCTTCAGCCACTTCGAGCTGGCCGCCGAGGTGTGGGGCATGCGGGTTGCGCCGGCTGCGGTCGCCGATCGCCACGGTGAATGGCACGCGGTCGAACAGTTGGTCCACGAGCCGCCGGTGGGGCTGCCCGCCCCGATCCAGCGGCTGATCCGCGAGCGCGGCGGGGCGGCACTGGGTCAATCGTGAATCCTGCTCGTCTCGCTGGCACCGCCGGCTTTTTCGGTGGGATGTCGGTACGGTAATGTCCAACCCCGCCCGCTGACTGTCGGGCGGCCCCTGCCGGCACTGTTATCATCCCGGTCACATTTCTCGGGCATGTTCCGCACCGAGTCGCAAACGAGGTTTACATGACTGACCGCACCGTTTTCTGCCAGCGCCTGCAGTGCGAGGCCGAGGCCCTGCCCAAGCCGCCCTATCCGGGCGAGATGGGCGAGCGCATCTACAACAACATCTCCAAGGCCGCCTGGCAGCAGTGGCTGGCGCACCAGACCATGCTGATCAACGAGTATCGCCTGACGCCGATCGACCCCAAGGCGCGCGAATTCCTGCTCCGCGAGATGGAGAAATTCCTGTTCGAGGGCAGCGAGGACAAGCCGGAAGGCTACGTCCCGCCGAGCGAGGGCGAATAATTCCCCGAGCGGGGTGTTGAGCCGTTGGGGTGTCGGACTGAAGTCCGACCTACAACGGAAGCCCCGCCACCCGTAGGTCGGACTTCAGTCCGACACGGTCAAAGAGTTGAGCGCGGCGCTAGGGCCGCCGTCGCGGCCAGAAAATCGTCCAACGTGAGGAACGGCGCGGTATCCATCGGCTCGCCGCGGCTGTTGGGCAGGGTGATCGCCCGCAGGTGGCGGATGCCGAAGTCCTCGGCGGCCGCCAGGGCGACCAGGTTGTCGTCGACCAGCAGGGTGCGGTCGGGGTCGAAGTGCAGTTGCTGGTCGAGTTGCTCCCAGAAGCGCGGTGATTCCTTGGCCGCGCCGATCTCGTGGGCGTTGAAGATCCGATCGAGCCGCGCCGAGAGATCGACCCGCTCGAACTTGAGATCGACGCTTGCCGGGTGGGCATTGGTCACCAGTACGCGTTGTTTGCCCGCCGCGCCCAGGCGCTCGAGGAAATCGGGCACGCCGTGGCGATAGCGGATGTGATGGGCCAGTTCGCGTTTCAAGGCGATCAGGTCGAGCTCGTTGCGACAATCGGGGGCCAGCGCGCGGTGCCAGTCGTCGAGGCAGTACCAGGCCAGTTGGCCGCGCAGCCCCTCGAAGCGGGCGTTGAGTCGCGCCATCGCCTCGGGCTCGGCAAGCCCGCTCAGCTCGACGTAGCGCTGCGGGAAGTGTTCCTTCCAGAAGCGGGCATCGAAGTCGAGATCGAGCAGCGTGCCGTCCATGTCCAGCAGGACGGTGTCGATCTCGCCCCAGGGCAGGGCCGGGGGCGGCGCGGAAGATTCGCTCATGGGCATCGGCTAACGGGATTGGGTGGGCCGGCTTAGAGCCGGTGGCAAATACTATCAGTACAGACAGACGAGCCGGGCGGACGGTTCCGGCACAACAGGAGAGAGACGATGGCTGAATCGACAGTCCGCATCGAGCTCAACGGCGAGCCGCGCGACGTGCCCGAGGGCACCACGATCGAGGCGCTGGTCACGCTGGCCGGAACGAGCGGCAAGCGCTACGCGGTCGAGGTCAACGGCGAGATCTGCCCGCGTGCCGAGCACGCCAGTACCGTGGCCGCCGACGGTGATCGGGTCGAGATCGTCCAGGCGATCGGCGGGGGCTGAGCGTGAGAGTGCTGCGCCGGTTCGCCCTCGCTCTTGTCTTCCTGCCGGGGGCGTTCGGCCAGGCCGCACTCGCGGCACCGGGCCAGGCCGCCATCGCCACCGCCCACCCCATGGCCACGGCCGCCGGGCGCGAGGTGCTGGAGGCCGGCGGCAATGCCTTCGACTCGGCGGTCGCCATCACCGCTGCGCTGGCGGTGGTCGAGCCCTACAGCTCCGGCCTGGGTGGCGGCGGCTTCTACCTGCTCCATGACGCGACAAGCGGGCGCGATGTGATGCTCGATGCCCGCGAGCGTGCGCCGGGGCAGGCCAGACGCGACATGTATCTCGACGACCAGGGCAACCCCCAACCCGATCGGTCCGTCGATGGCGCGTTGGCCGCCGGCGTCCCCGGCATTCCCGCCGCGCTCGATCACCTGGCCGCCGATTACGGCGCACTGCCTCTAAGCACGACCCTCGATCCGGCCATCCGTGCCGCCCGCGACGGCTTTGCGGTCACCGAGATGTATCGCCGCCTGGCCGGCTTCCGCGAGGAACTGCTGGCGAACGATCCGGGCAGCCGGTCGATCTTCCTGGATGATGGCAAGCTCCCGGCGCTGGGGCATGTCATTCGCCAACCGGACCTTGCCGAGACGCTCGAGCGTCTCGCCGTCGAGGGCCGCGACGGCTTCTACCAGGGCGAGCTGGCGGGGCGACTGGTCGACGGGGTGCGCAAGGCCGGCGGCATCTGGTGTCGCTCGGATCTCGCCGGCTACCGCGTGGTCGAGCGCGAGCCGGTGGTCAGCCACTTCCGTGGCTTCGAGGTGGTTTCCGCCGCGCCGCCGTCCTCCGGCGGCGTGGCCATCGCGCAGATACTGAACACCTATGGCGCACTCGAGCGCCGCGCCGGCGGGCTGGACGACCTGTCCGTGCTGGGCCTGCATTACCGGGTCGAGGCGATGCGCCGCGCCTACCGTGATCGCGCCGAGTACCTGGGCGACCCGGACTACGTCGACATGCCGCTCGAACGACTCACCGGCGACGACTACGCCGCCGGGCTGGCGGTGGGCATCTCCCCGACCGACGCCACGCCCTCATCGAGTCTCGCCCCGGTGGTCACCGAGCCCGAAGGCCCCCACACCACGCATTTCTCGGTGATGGACGGCGAGGGCAACTACGTCGCCGCCACCCTCTCGATCAACTACCCGTTCGGCGCCGGGGTGACCGTGCCGGGCACCGGCGTGCTCCTGAACGACGAGATGGACGACTTCTCGCAAAAGCCGGGCGTGCCCAATGTCTACGGGCTGGTCGGCGCCGAGGCCAATGCCATTGCCCCGGGCAAGCGACCATTGTCCTCGATGTCGCCCACCTTCGTGCGCAGCGAGGATCTGATCGGCGTGCTCGGCACGCCCGGCGGCTCGCGCATCATCACCATGGTGCTCGGTGGCGTGCTGGCGGCGACCCGGGGCGAGCCGGTCGACCAGTGGGTGGCCGCGCCGCGCATCCACCACCAGTACCTGCCCGACCGGATCGAGGTCGAGCCCGACCTGCTCAGTGATGCGCAGCGCGCCGAGCTCGAGTTGATGGGGCATCGCATCGAGGTCAATGACGGCTTCGGCAACATGCAGGCGGTTGCCTGGTGGCGTGACGACGGCCGACTCGAGGCGGCCAGCGACCCGCGCGGGGAAGGGCAGGCGGACGTGTTTGCCCCCGAGGCGCCATGAGCCGGTTTGCCCTGGGCTGCTTCCGGGCCACGGCGCGGCCGGCGGGGGGCGAGACGCTGTTCAGCCTCCCGGCCGCCCAGCGGCGGCTGGCCGGCACACCGGGATCGTTTACGCGCGCATTGCACCGGGAAACCGGCCATCCCGTGATCGTCCGCCGGCTTGCGGAAGGCTGGCGCGATCACGTGCCGGGTCACTGGCCCGTCCCGCGGGCCACCCGCGTCTGGCAACGGCGCGTGCGCCTGGAGAGCGGTGCGGCCCGGATCGAGGCGATGACCGAGGTCGCCGGGGTCAACGGCCCCATCCCGCCGAAGCTCCACCGCGCGATCACCGGCCTGGGCGACATGCCGCTGATGGAGGTGCTCGCCCGTCAGCCGCGCTGCCGGCGACTGAGCTTCCGGGTCCGTCGCGAGGGGCGCCTGATCACCCGCGAGACGGTCTACCGCATCCACCTCGCTCGCGTGCGTGTCACCGAGTGGTTCGACGTTGACCTGCGCTGAGGCGTGACCCGGCAGGCCACCACGAAAAAGCCGCGCCCGGTATCGCTCCGGGGCGCGGCTTATTTGGGAAGGTCTGCACGAATCCGATGCCACTCTGGCCTGGCGGGGCGTTCGTGATCAAGGCGCGATGTCGCCGGCGTGCCGGTGGCCACGTCAAGACGTCGCAACGCAGAGCACGGGCGCCCCGCCAGGCCCCACAGGGCGCGCCTTGAGCCGGACATCTGCTGCGTTGCCGTCCTTGGAAAGGGAATCACCCTTCCACGACGGACGGTCGCCTTGCATCTGCCCGGCTCAAGGCACGCAGAGTGGTATCGGATTCGTGCAGACCTTCCCTGAGGCTGATGGTCCGGCCTTAGCCGAATTCCATGCTCTGGGTGTTGCCGCCCAGGTCGCCGAGGGTCTTTTTGACCTGCTCGGTGAAGGCGGGCGGGCCGCAGACATAGAACTCCTCGGACAGGTCGCGCACGTGCTCGCGGATAAAGCCGTCGTCGACGTGGCCGCTATGGGTGCACAGCGGCGAGTGCTCGCGGGTGCAGACGAAATGGGCGTTCTCGCCGAAGGCGGCCTCCAGTTCGCGCTGCTGGATGATGTCGTCGGGGGTTTTGTTCGAGTAGATCAGCTTCTGTCCCTCGAGCTCACCACGGTCCGCGAGATCCCGAATGATGGCGAGGAACGGCGTGATGCCGGCGCCACCGGCGATAAACCAGCCCGGCCCGTCGTAGGTGAAGCTGTCGAACGGTTCGGAGAGCAGCAGTTTCTGCCCCGGTTGTGACTTGCCCAGCGTCTGCGTCATGCCGTCGTGATCGCCGTAGCTCTTGATCATCAGTTCCAGCACGCGGTCGTCGACCCGGTTGGTCAGCGTGAAAGGCCGGGCCTCGTCGTGCCACTTGGGCTCGTCGATGGCCAGTTCGATCGCCTGTCCCGGCGTGAACGAGAAGCCCTCGGGCTTGGCCAGGATGTAACGCTGGACGTCGTGGGTAACGAATTCGCGCAGAAGGAGTTCGGTCTGGAACATAGTGGTGTTGAATCTGGCTCGGCTGGAAAATGTCGGGGGAGTCTAGCCGATTTGCGCCACCGTCGCTGCCAGGGCCCCGAAGATGACGCCGAACGCGGCGCGTGCCGGATGGCCGCAACGCGCCTCCCGGCCGGTGGTTGACCCATGCCGTTCTTAAAAAATCGCGCCGAATCCGGTACATTGACCGCCAGTTTCCGCGCGTGTGTTGAATTGCCCGAGTCCGTGTCGACGGCCGGGCCCAGAGCCGCGCGCCCGAATTTCCCCCGCATTTTGCAAGTATCCGAGGAACGCGAGATGAGCGACTACATCATTGCCCCGAGCATCCTGTCTGCCGACTTCGCCCGCCTGGGCGAGGAAGTGGACAACGTCCTGAAGTCGGGCGCCGACTGGGTCCACTTCGACGTGATGGACAACCACTACGTGCCCAACCTGACCATCGGCCCGCTGGTCTGCGACGCGCTGCGCAAGCACGGCGTCACCGCGCCGATCGACGTCCACTTGATGGTCAAGCCGGTCGATCGCATCATCCCGGACTTCGCCAAGGCCGGTGCCACCTCGATCACCTTCCACCCGGAGGCCACCGAGCACGTCGACCGCAGCCTGCAGCTGGTTCGTGACGAGGGCTGCCAGTCCGGTCTCGTCTTCAACCCGGGCACCCCGCTGGACGTGCTGGAATGGGTGATCGACAAGGTCGACATCGTCCTGCTGATGTCCGTCAACCCGGGCTTCGGCGGCCAGAAGTTCATCCCGGCGACCCTCGAGAAGGCCCGCCAGGCGCGCGAGATCATCGACCGCTCCGGCCGTGACATCCGCCTCGAGATCGACGGTGGCGTTTCCAGCGCCAACATCGCCGAGATCGCCGCAGCCGGCGTCGACACCTTCGTTTCCGGCTCCGCTCTGTTCGGCAAGGGCCAGGATTCCGACCCCAATGGCTACGACAGCGTCATCAAGGAGATGCGCGCCGAGCTGGCCAAGGTCAAGTGATGCCACGCTTCACGCCACGCATGGTGCTGTTCGACCTGGACGGCACCCTGGTCGACTCGGTGCCCGACCTGCTGGTCTCGGTCAATGCCATGCAGCGTGAGCTGGGCAACCCCGAGCGCGCCGAAGAGGACGTCCGCAACTGGGTGGGTAACGGCGTCGAGCGGCTGGTCGAGCGCGCGCTGACCAACGACCTCGACGGCACGCCCGATCCGGCCGAACTCGACGAGGCCCTGCCGGTATTCAAGCGTCACTACGCCGAGAACAACGGCCAGCACTCGCAGGTCTTCGACGGCGTGTTGCAGGGGCTGGAGTTCGTCAAGTCGCTGGGCCTGCCGATGGGTTGCGTGACCAACAAGGCCGAGGCGTTCACCCTGCCGCTGCTCGAGCAGACCGGCCTGCGTGATCACTTCGAGGTGGTCATCAGCGGCGACACCCTGCCGCTGAAGAAACCGGACCCGGCCCCGCTGATCTACTCGGCGGGCTGGTTCCACGTTCACCCCTCCGAGGCGCTGATGATCGGCGACTCGATCTCCGACGTGAAGGCCGCCCGCGCCGCGGGCTTCTCGATCGTCTGCATGAGCTATGGCTACAACCACGGCAAGGACATCCGGGACTTCGACCCGGATGCCGTCATCGACTCGATGACGGAGTTGTCCGGGTTGATCGGCCGGTAAGCCGCATGCCGGGGCCAGGGATGATGGCGACGGGGACGACGCGATGGCGGAGACGATGGCGTAGCTGAAACGCCCACTCGTCCCCGTCCCTCGTTACCCCGTTCCGGAGCCCGTCATGCCCAACCGTTTTCAGCCCTACCAGCCCACCCGCGTCGACCTCGAGCAGCTCGCCGCCGAGGGCTACAACCGCGTCCCCGTCACCCGCCGCGTGCTGGGCGACTACGACACGCCGCTGTCCGTCTACCGCAAGCTGGTCGAGGGGCCGTTCGGCTACCTGTTCGAGTCGGTCACCGGCGGCGAGCGCTGGGGGCGCTACTCGATCATCGGCCTGCCGTCTTCCACCGTCCTGACCGTCCACGGCCACCGCGTGGTGGTGAAACAGAACGGCGAGATCGTCGAGGACGAAACCGTCGACGACCCGCTCGCCTGGATCGAGACCTTCAAGGCCCGCTACCGCGTCTTCGAGCCCCTCGATATGCCGCGCTTTCACGGCGGGCTGGTCGGCTACTTCGGCTTCGAGACCATCGGCTACATCGAGCCGCGCCTGGCCAACTTCGACGCCGACGACCCGTTGGGTGTGCCCGACATCCTGCTGATGGCCAGCGAAGAGGTGGTCGTGGTCGACAACCTCTCCAGCGAGCTGCTGCTGGTGACCCTGATCGACCCGGCCGAGACCGGCGCGATCGATCTAGCCCAGGTGCGTCTCGATACGCTGGCCGCCCGCCTGCGCGAGCCGGTGGCCAACTACGGATCAAGCGCCCCGGGCAAGCCGATCGACGAGAACGACTTTACCGCCACCTTCACCCGCGAAGGCTACGAGAACGCCGTGCGCTCCATCCGCGAGTACATCGCGGCGGGGGATGTCATGCAGGTGGTGCCCAGCCAGCGGATGAGCATCGAGTTTGGCGCCGAGCCGATCGACCTCTACCGCGCGCTGCGCAGCATCAACCCCTCGCCTTACATGTACTTCATCGATGCCGGCGAGTTCACCGTGGTGGGTTCGAGCCCCGAGATCCTCGCCCGGCTCGAGGACGGCACGGTCACCGTCCGTCCCATCGCCGGCACCCGCCCGCGCGGGGCCACGGAGGCCGAGGACAAGGCCCTCGAGCAGGATCTCCTGAGCGATCCCAAGGAGATCGCCGAGCACGTCATGCTGATCGACCTGGGGCGCAACGACACCGGCCGTGTTGCCAAGGTGGGCAGCGTCAAGCTCGAGGAGCGCATGATCATCGAGCGCTACTCGCACGTCATGCACATCGTCTCGCAGGTCACCGGTCAGCTGGACGACGATCTCAACGCCATGGACGTCCTGCGCGCGACCTTCCCCGCCGGCACCGTCTCGGGTGCACCCAAGATCCGCGCGCTGGAGATCATCCAGGAGCTCGAGCCGGTCAAGCGCGGCGTCTACGCCGGGGCGGTGGGTTACTGGGCCTGGAACGGCAACATGGATACGGCGATTGCGATCCGTACCGGGGTGATCAAGGACGGGCAGTTGCATGTTCAGGCGGGTGGCGGGATCGTCGCCGACTCGATTCCTGCGACTGAGTGGGAAGAGACGTTGAATAAGCGGCGGGCGTTGTTCAGGGCGGCGAATATGGCTAGTCGGGGGTTGGATGGTTAAGAACGATAACCACACTCCCCATCTCAGCAGTTAAGGAAAATTCCGACAAGGATTGGTTTTCATGAGTGAGTTGCACGTAAGACAAATTAAAGCCGCATTGGCGCGAAACTTCAATGGCCTGGTGGACATGAGTGACTATGCGTCAAAGTCTGCCGATGATCGCGAAAAAGCTTTTCTGTCTCGGGCCCAAGCAGCCTTTGTGTTGACATATTTGACAGGTGACTCCCCAGAAGAGCTTGCGCTGTCAATTACGGATGGTGGACAAGATAATGGACTTGACGCGGTTTATTATCACTCGTCTGAGCGAGTGATCTATCTGGTCCAAAGTAAATGGCGTTCCGATGGTTCGGGAAGCATCTCGCGAGGAGAGGTCCAGAAGTTTATACAAGGGTTCCGTGATCTTATTAATGCGCGCTGGGATCGTTTTAAC
This sequence comes from Halothiobacillus sp., assembly GCA_016278265.1. Lineage (GTDB taxonomy): Bacteria > Pseudomonadota > Gammaproteobacteria > Halothiobacillales > Halothiobacillaceae > Guyparkeria. The sequence goes on from JADQCE010000003.1 coordinate 417,121, forward strand.
GACACAATACAAGCTAGAGCTACAGCTCTTGAGAGTGCGCTCAATGACGCTTCGATCAGAATCGTGCTCGTCGTCGTGTATACGGGGCAGCAGCCATTAGGAGAGGAGGTTCAGCAGGATGTTGATGACACTCTCCGAGAAGTGAATGATACGGCTGAGCTTGTTTCATTTCAGGCGCTTCGGCAGACAGACATTTATTCCGCAGTATCCCAAGGTATCGAGGGTGCCCCGGTTGATCTTGATGTGGCTCTTTATGATTGGGGTCAGGTCCGGGAGCCTTATACAGCTTTTTATGGGCAGGTCGCGGCAAGTGATGTTGCTCATTGGTATACAGCGCATCAGGGGCATCTTTTCGCTCCGAACATCAGGATGTTCCTTGGTCCCACAGACGTGAACGCTAGTATCGTTGATACATTAAGTGAGTCGCCCCAAGATTTTTGGTATTTTAATAACGGGATAACAGCACTTTGTCGATCGGTTTCCAAGAAGCCAATAGGCGGATCCTCCAAGGAGACTGGTATTTTTGAATGTCATGATCTCCGTGTCGTTAACGGTGCGCAGACGGTAGGTGCGATAGCTAATGCATTCGAAAGGAACTCTGACGCAGTGTCTGGGGCGAGGGTTAGTATTCGAATAGTTTCACTGGAATCTTGCCCGCCGGGATTTGATCGACTGATAACTCGGTACAATAATACGCAAAACCGAATTGACCGGCGTGATTTCGTTGCATTGGATCCGCAGCAGGAGCGTTTGCGGGGGGAGCTCCAGTTAGAAGGGGTTCAGTACGTTTATAAATCGGGTGACGCAGTTGGCTCGGCATCGAATGGCTTTGATTTGGCTGAGGCAACAGTTGCCCGCGCCTGTCGTCATTCCGGAATTAGTACAGCCGTTCAGGCAAAACGAGAAATCGGTCGGCTCTGGGAGAACCTGAACGAAGCGCCGTACAGGGTGCTTTTTAATCCTTCGGTTAATGGGCCTGAATTATGGCGGCAAGTTCTGATCATTCGGATTGTTGAGGAAGTGTTGGCGGTTCATCGTAAAGATGGAGAAGGCCGGCACCGGCTTTTGGCTGTTCACGGAAATCGCGTCATAGAGCATTTGGTGATGCAGTGTTTGGCGACGAATATCACGGATGGTCATGGTGAGCTAGACTCTGACGAAGTTTCTGAGGTCAAAAGGTTGGCGAATAGCGTTTTTTTAGAAACGCTTGAAATTGTTAACCGCCTTTATCCTGAGGCGTACCTTGGTAGTCTCTTTAAGAACGCTTCCAAGTGTAGGCGGCTTGGAGAAGAGTTTTTGTGTCCGGAATAGTTAGGGTGTTTGTGTGATTAGAATCTACGCTGTTGCAATTGCGTTATTTTTGGGTGGGTGCGCCTCTGCGCCGACTGATCAGGATGGTGAATCGTCTGGAGCGATTTTGATCAATTTTTCTGGTGCTAATGACGAGGGTGGCAAGGGTGCCATTCCGACAAAAATGCAACAGATGGTGCCATTGCAGGAATGGCATGGTGATGTGAATTTAGATTTTCCTTTGACCCGCGCGGTTAAGTGTGAGGCTAAAGAGGGCAAATGCGAGCAAGCCGTGGTGAGCGCAAGCCTTGAGTTCAAATATTCTTTGACGGGACCTAAAAAAGTCTGCTTGTCTGGCAGCTTGATGTCTCAAATGGGGCGCTCTCTTTCGGTAGAAGGGAAAAACTTCAATCAGGTGCGGAGTGTCTCGGCTTCAGTTCCTTTAATTGATGACGTTACAAAGCGAAGTCCGATAGACGTCTGCCTAAAACAGGGAGAGTCGCACGCTATTGGAGGGCTGGGCGGTGTGACGGTGACGGTCACGAATATGTGACTCGTCAGGGTGCGCCCTTGAGGCGCCTGCGCCGCCTAGGTGCAGACGGTCGCAGCCTAGGCGGGCGTCCACGCGGAAATAACCGAACTACTCAATGACGGGGTCGGACCTAGTCAAGCACTTGATATAACGTCTTTTCCCCTCTTCTGAGGGGCTTTTCATGTCATAGATCGTCATTTTTGCCGTGAAAACGGCTTCCGTAAAAGTTTGTTCTTGGGCCCCATCTCGAAGCGTGGTGGATCGGTTTCACGCGCTCGTTGCGTGACGTGGCATCGCTTCGGCTCCGTGCCTAGCGCGCGAGTCGGTTTTCTTGCTTGTCCAAGAAAACCGACGAAAAGAAGGACACCCCGACGCCTTGGCCCTGCGGGCCTGATCGCTGCGCGATCAGCCTCGCGAACGGGGAAGCGCGGACGGGTCGGTTCGACGCGACGTCGTGTCGCGGCGAACCTCGGGCCGCCGTCCATGGCGGCCCGACCCTGCAATTCCCCGTCCGCGAGGCAAGGCGTAAGGGGACTTGCCCTTCGATTCCGACTGTTGCGAGCGTTCAAGGGATGCAATTTTCTTGGAGTTCTGGCCGAAGAAAGATCGGAGCGGCAATACCGCACGGCGTGGTAACGGAGGGGGTGCCCCTTGACGGCTTGCCTCACGGCCGGCGGGTGGCCGGGGTCGGAGCGACATGGACGTCGCTCCGAGGCTCAGCGCGACACGACGTCGCGTCGAGCCGGCCCCGAGACATTTGCCGGCCGTGAGGCTTCGAGGTCGGACACTGTCCGGCCTCGAAGGCCCGAAGGGCCAAGCCGTGGGGTGTCGTTCTTTTCGCCTCTTTTCTTGGACAAGCAAGAAAAGGGGCTCGCGCGCCGGGCAGGGCGATGTCTATTGATCGCCGCGCGCAACAGGCGTGCGAAACGATCCTCCAGCGTATATTCGAGTGACCGAGGCAGTCGGCCGAGACTACTGAGGTCTGAAGCTAAAACGGATTTCTTCTTGCCAGATCGAGCTGATAGCAGGCTTGGGCAAAGGCGATGAAGACTCGATAGCTGATCGGACTGACTCCCGGAAAGCTGTGTCGCCATCGCACTCTTCTATAGTGACGGATTGCACGCTTCCAGTCGGTTCCATTTTTACGGTTGCCAGGCAACTCCAACCAGCACGTGCCTCCTCCGGGCGTTTCCAGTTTTCGGTCACTGTCTCGTGGATTGACATAGCCCAATGATGAAGCGCCTCGCGACGCATGCTTTCGTTTTCAGACACAAGCCCGTGTTCCTGGCTGGCTCGTTCGAAGCCATCCTCGTTTGAATAGCATCGCAGGAAGATTTGCTCCCCAAAGGCTCTTCCGCCGTTGCCAATTTCTCGCGGTCCTTTGGTGTACGCCTCTAGCACTATTTTCTCGCGTGCTGAGTCACCGACGGCTTCAAGCAGCGCATCTGGTAGAGGGATTCTCTTTACGAAGCGATCATTTGCCGTACGTGCCGCGAATGCTCCGAGGGACTTGCACGCCTTGATTGCATTTCTGCGATCTTCAGGGGTGGCAGCAGTGACTGACGTGGCATATGCGGCGAGCAGGCAGGCTGCGATGGTGGAGGTCACCGACTTAAAAGTCGTCATGGAAGTGCTTCCGTTGCGTGGTCATGGAACAAGCGGTCAGGGTACTTTCCGTCGATTGTTGTCGGTTGTCCAGCAACCGTCTGAGCTGGCTTCTACCGTGTGCCAGAACAGTGACTCACACTATCCGGTATGGGCGTGAGTCTTCGAGGACGGACACTGTCCGGCCTCGAAGGCCCGAAGGCCCGAAGGGCCAAGCCGTGGGGTGTCTTTCTTTTCGCCCCCATGCTCATCACTTGGCTTGGACAAGCAAGAAAAGGGGCTCGCACGCCGGGCAGGGCGGTCGCTATTGTCCGCTCCCCGCAACAGGCGTGCGAAACGAGTCTCCAATGTGTATTCGGGTGGTCTGTGTAGTCGGCCCAGGGTCGACGTTGGGCTGAAGCCCAACCCACAGGGTGGCTTGTGTCAGTCAAGGTCGGCTCGCCCCCTCAACAACTCGCATACCCGGCGGGGCTCAGGACGGTTCCTGGTCGTCCACCAGCCGGGCCCTCACGCGAGGCAACTGGGCCGGGTAGTTTTCCTGAATGAAGGTCACAAGCCCTTCACGAATGGCGCACCGAAGGTCCCAGTTCCGGGAGGAGTCCGGTGCGCTCATCAAAAAACGAACCTGCAAGGCCTGGTCGCTGGCATCGGTTACCTGCACCGTGGCAAGTTTTCCGTCCCAGATAGTCGAATGGGAAAGCAGGCGGTTGAATTCCTGTCGAAGCGGTTCTATCGGCATGGTGTAATCCACCCAGATGAACACCGTTCCCAGCAGCTCAGAACTGTGTCTGGACCAGTTCTGGAACGGGTTGTCGATAAACCACTGCAACGGAATAACCAGGCGCCGTAAATCCCAGATTCTGACCACCACGTAAGTGGCGGTCACCTCTTCCACCCAGCACCACTCTCCCTCTACGTTAAGTACATCGTCGATGCGAAAAGGCTGTGTGAGAGCAATCTGCATCCCGGCCAGCAAGTTGCTGAGCACCGGGCGGGCCGCAAAACCCAGAATCAAACCGCCCACACCGGCGGACGCCAGCAGACTGGCTCCCATATGCTTAACGGACTGAAAGGTCATCAGGGCCGCGCCCAAACCGATGATCACGATCAGGATCCTCAGCGCCCGTACAAGAAACCTGGTTTGGGTCTCAACTTTGCGTGCTCGCTTCCACTCGCCTTCAAGCACCGGGTTCAGCGCGACAATGACCTCGCCAATCGCAGACGTCAGTCGCACCGAGGCCCAGGTAATCGCAAGCACCAGCAATAACGAGGTGGTTTGCTGGATGCCTGTTATGAAGGGCAGATCAGGTGGCGCCGAGGCGAGCGTCCCCGCTAACGCCAGCAGGGAGAATACCGCCCCCAGGGCCCCGGCCGCGGCGTCGACAAAGAGTCGAAATACAGCCCGTGATTCAGAGAAATGACGGAAAACCGCCAGGGCGGCGCGGTAAATGGCATAGGTGACCACCACCGAAAGAATGGCCGAGATCCCGGGCCACAACCACGCTTTTAAACCGGCTTCCAACGCGTCCAGCATCAATCCCCCGCGAGCACGCTATTTTACGAATCACAAGAACAGCGAAAAAAGTGACTTGCCCGCTTTCGGGGAAGATCGCACCAGCTTCTATCCAGCAGGGAGGGTAGTCATGATGGAGGAGTTGCAGGATCTGGTTCAAGATTGCTGGAAGCCGAGTCTTGCCGTGATACGGCGTCGTGTCGGGCCGGCGGTCGTGATGCATCGAGGTCGGACGTCGTCCGGCCTCGAAGGGCCGAAGGGCCAAGCCGTGGGGTGTCTTTCTTTTCGGCCCCATGTTCATCACTTGGCTTGGACAAGCAAGAAAAGGGGCTCGCGCGCCGGGCAGGGCGCTCGATCGTGGCCACGCCACGAAACAGGCGTGCGAAACGATCCACCAGCATCTATCCGAGAGATTTGAGGTAGCCAGCCGGTGGCCGGCGTCGGACTGAAGTCCGACCTACAGTTGGTGGCAGTCGTGGGGAAAGGGAGTCAGCCCCCTTTTCTCTTGGTGACCAACCGGACGACCGGTTCCCCCCAGTCCGCCTGTGCCGCCCGGCTCTCGTCGAGCGCCTCGTATGCACGCCGGACCACGGCATTGGGAGTCTCGTCCTCGACGCGGAAGGCATCCACGCCCACGCTGACATCAAATGTCGTTGATGCCTCGGCGTCTTCGACCAGGAAGTAGGCGGCCGCCAGGCGCAGCTTGTCCGCGACCGCCGAGGCGCCGTTTACCGAGGTGTCGGGCAGGATCACGGCAAACTCGTGGTCGGCGATGCGAAACGACATGTCCATGCCACGCAGCGTCTCGCGCAGGCAATCGCTGAAGGCGCGCAGGACACGGTCTTCGGCCGAGGGGGCTTGGTGGTTAATGAACTGGACGATGTCGAGCAGGATCAGGCTCACCGGCAGGTCGTTGCGCTGATGTTGACTGAACAGGGTGTCCAGTTGGCGCACGAAGTCACGGCGATTGCCCAGGCCGGTCAGATCATCGATCAGCGCCCGCCCACGGTCGTGAGCCAGGCCGAGTTCCGCGGCCATGGAGCGCAGGCGCTCGATCAAGCCCTCTCGATCAAGCGAGTCGATATCCGCCAGCCAGTGCGCGGACGGTTTGCTGGAAGGGTGCTGACTCACGGAAAACTCCTTCATGACGAAGCGCCGACCACGCGGCACGGCACGCATTGTGACAATGGCAGCAAGCCCAAGACAGGATCGGGTGGTGAAGTCTCGGATAACGGGGCCAGAACCCTGTCCGTCAGGCCTCAATCCGGGCAACCCTGCCTGTGGTAGGCTCGCCTGGAAGCCAATTCGACAGGAAGTCGAGACGCTTGGAAGGGAATCTGTTGTTTTCCGACTTCCTCCCTGGCCGGCGTTCCCATGCCGGTCATTCAAAACGGCTGACGCACTGTGGTCTGCAGAGCGCGGCGCCGTCTCCCGTCTTGACTGTCCTTCGTGCTTCAAAAAAAACCAAGAACCTAAAAAGGACCAAGAGCAATGAAAGACCTTCTTTTCTTCGACAAGATGCTGACGCCAAAGTTTATTACCGTCATCTACTGGCTACTGCTGGTCGGTGTGGTGATCGGCGGTATTGGCATCATGTTCGCCGGTTACGGCTTCTCGTTCGCTGCGTTCTTCTCGGGGCTGATGACCATCGTCTTCGGCGCGATCCTGGCGCGTATCTGGTGTGAGCTGATGATCGTGCTGTTCAAGATGAACGAGGCGCTGCAGGAGATTCGCCACAAGTAAATGCCGTTACCGGCCCCGGTTCCCCCCGGGGTCGCTAACCAAAGTCGCAGGCAGACCGATATGGTCGCTGCGGCTTTTTTCGTTCCTAGACCGTTCATCCGGTTGGCCCAGCCGCGGTCCACTACAATCCATCCAGGATCAGCAGGCCGGAGATCGGCGACTTGTGGTTGACGGGGCGTTGGCCATGTCGCCGTCGTCCCGTCTGTGCTGCCATGTCCATCGACGCGTGAAATAGATGACTGCGATTTCCCAGGAACTGAGTTATGCCGTGCGGATGCCGGTGCTGGCGAAGTACCTGGGCATGCTCGCCTTCATGCTTGCCTTGCTGACGCTGGTGCCATTGGGCGCGGCGATGCTGTTTCAGGACTACGACATTGCCCTGCGTTACCTCCCGGTCATCGCCGTGCTGCTGGCCGCCTGGGGTGCATCACGCGCCATCCCCGAACCCCGACGGATACAGACGAACGAGGCGCTGACCATCGTCACGCTGGCCTTCGTGCTGTCCCCGCTGCTGATGACCTTCCCGTTCATGGCAAGCGGCCTGAGCTTTGCCAATGCCCTGTTCGAGGCGATCTCCGCGGTCACGACCACCGGCCTGTCGGTGAGCACCGATCTCGCGAGCAAGCCGGAGACCTTCCTGTTCGCCCGTTCATGGATGCAGTGGTACGGCGGCCTGGGGATCGTCGTGCTTTCGATTGCCATCCTGATGGGGAGCCAGATGCCCGGGCGCAGCCTGACCGAGCCGCTGGGAGGGGAGGCGCTCGCGACGACGACGCGGAGACACGCCCGTCAGGCACTGGTCATCTACAGCGCCCTGACGGCGGCCGGCATCGCCGTGGTCTGGTTGATCTCCGGCAATGCCGGGGTGGCGATCAACCATGTGCTGGCCGCCGTGTCGACAGGCGGGTTCTCGTCTTTCGATGACAGTCTGGCGGGGCTCGATGGCTGGACCAGCCGCTTCGCCATTATCGGCATCAGCCTCTGTGGTGCCCTGCCGTTGACGCTCTATGCGCTGATGGCATCGAGGAAGTGGCGCACGGGCATCCAGGATGTGGAATTGCTGGCCTTGGTGGCGGCGGTCGTGCTGGTCGCGCTGCTGTTGTTTCTGTCCCTGCGTTTGCAGACGGGCATGGGGCTGTCGGATGCCGCCGGCCACGCGCTTTTTCTGGCGATGTCGGCGCAAACCACCGCCGGGTTCACGACGCTCGATCTGAGCGCGATGGACGACAGCGCCAAGCTGAGCATGATCGTGTCGATGCTGGTCGGCGGCGGTGTCGGCTCGACGGCAGGCGGCATCAAGCTGTTGCGCTTGCTGATCCTGCTGCGCGTGATCCAGGTAATGCTGCGACGCGCGACCATGCCGTCACACGCGCTGCACTACGCCAGGCTTCGCGGCAAGGTGCTGGATGACACCACCCTCCAGCGTGTCCTGATCCTCATCCTGCTGTACGTTGGCGTGGTGGCGTTCTCGTGGTTCGCCTTCCTGGCGTATGGCTATGCGCCCATGGATGCGCTTTTCGAGGTGGCTTCGGCCACGGCCACGGCCGGTCTGAGTGTCGGCATCACCACCGCCGACATGCCGGCCTTCCTCAAGGCAGTCTTGTGCCTGGACATGTTGCTCGGACGGCTGGAAATCATTGCGTTGCTGGTCGTCCTCTATCTCCCGAACTGGGTCGGAACGCGTAAGGATGCCCCATGAAAGCGATATTCGTCGGTGCGAGTTCCACTGCCGTGATGACGGCGCAGGTGCTGTTGAAACGAAACCATGAAGTGGTGATCGTCGAACGGGAAAAGGCGAAGCTCGACGAGCTCAGCAACGAGCTGGACTGCGGCTTTCTGCTTGGCGATGGCAGCAAGCCTGCCCTGCTACGCGAGACGAACCCGCAAGCCGACGACGTGCTCTACTGCCTGACCGGCGAGGACCAGACGAACATCATCGCCAGCCTGGTCGGGCGATCGCTGGGGTTCGAGAAGGTGGTCACCAAGATTCAGGACCCGAGTTACGAGCATATCTGCATCGAGCTCGGCCTTGATTCCACGATCATCCCGTCGCGCACCATCGGCCGGCATCTGGCCGATATGTTCGAAGGGCGCGACCCGTTCGAGCTCTCCACCATCTTCCGTTATGACGCCTCGACCTTTTCGTTTGTGGCCCAGAAAGACCAGGTCGGCGCCATCAGCGCACTGGCCCTGCCCAGGCCCAGCCGCATCATGTGCCTCTACCGCAATGAACAATTGATCATCCCGGATGAAGACGAACGGATCGAGATCGGTGATGAAGTGATGATCATTACGCATCGGAAAAACGTCGACGCATTGCATGAGCAGCTGGGGCCGGTCATCGAGGATAAATCCGATGAGCCTGGTGCATGACGCGATGCCCCACGCTCCAAAACCGAATGCTTCGGTTGGCAGGGAGGCGAGGAATCATGAAGCGCTTTCTGGGGGCGGCGAGCAAGTTCCGTTTGTTGCCGTCGAGACGGGTGCCCACTGGTCCGGCAGAGGCGGATCCGCGTCCGGTTCCCGGATTGTCTTCCCCATGATCCCGAGGCGCGGGTGGCTGGAGGGTCAGGGCGCTCGAGTCGAGCCGTCTGACTGGTCAGTAGCCGACTGTCCGGGGTCCGGGCCGTCCTCCCGTGATCCTCCACTACCCTTAACCGGGGCGGGCTCACCCATCAACAAACTCAAGGGCAGGAGACGTTATGCGCGAGATGAAAGATTATTCCGAATGGGTGGGTCGCTTTGTCTATTTGCTGATCAGCCTGAGTCTGGCCATGATCAGCGTCGCCATGATGGCGGCCGCCTTGTGGGATATCTGGCTGTCGTTGCACGATAAGGCCTTGTTCGTAAAGTCGCTTCTTGATGCCATTGGGCTGATCGTGATCGGCATGGCGGTATTCGATGTTTCCAAGTTCCTGCTGGAGGAGGAAGTCTTCCGGAGCAGCTCCACGAAGTCGCCGGCCAAGCAACGAGCGACCCTGTTGAAGTTCCTCGTGATCATTGCCATCGCCGTGAGCCTGGAAGCCCTCGTGTTCATCTTCGATGCCGGGAAGCAAGATGTCGCTGACCTGGTTTACCCCACCTTGCTGTTGGCCTCTGCGGTACTGGTCGTGGTCGGTCTGGGCGTGTACCAACGGCTGACCCGGGATGAAGCAAACTGACCGGGATGCGTTCCGGGTTCGTATCTCGAGCAAGTCGCCGGGGCTTGAGGAAAATCGGAAGGGGGCAACATGGGTAAAGCGAAACTGATCGCCGCGCTGGTGCTGGTGGCGGTCGTGCTGATCATCGTCTTGCAGAACACGCAACCGGTCGAGACCAGGGTGCTGTTCATGACGCTCACGATGCCCAGGGCCGCCCTGTTGGCGATAACGATGCTGATCGGTGTGGGCGTCGGCATGCTCATCGCGTTGGCCTTGTCGGCTCGAAAGCGCAACAGGTAAGCGGGCGGTGGCGTGGCTCATGGGGTGGGGCGGCGATTTCCCGCCCGGCATGGCGTCTCCCTGAGCATTCGGGCATCCTCTCGTCCGATGATTTCCGAACGACAACTGCTTTTCCTGACCCGCGCCGGCTACGAGGGCGACTGCGCCGCCCAGGTGCAGGCTGTCGCCGCCGAGGCCGGCGTGCATGGCTACTGCAAGGCCAAGCCCGATACCGGCTACCTGACCTTCATCGCCCACGACCCCGAGTCGCTGGCGGCGTGGTTCGAGGCGCTCTCGCTCGATGACCTGATCTTCGCCCGGCAGTTGTGCCTGGCCGGCGAGCCGCTCGACGACCTGCCGCCGGACAACCGGCTGGGACCGATCCTCGCCGCGCTCGACGGGCAGACGTTCGGCGGCACCTATGTCGAGACGCCGGATGCCGAGGCGACCCGGCCGCTGATGCGACTGGCGCGCCAGTTCACCAAGCCGCTGGAGCAGTCGATGCGCAAGCGCGGGCTGCTCGAGCCGGGCAAACGGGAGCTTCCGCGGCTGCATCTCACCTTCATTGATTCCACTACCGTGATCCCCGGCTGGTCGCACCCGGGGCAGGCGGCACCGAGACCGATGGGCATCCCGCGCCTGAAACTCTCCAAGCACGCGCCCAGCCGCTCGGCGCTCAAGCTCGAGGAGGCGCTGATCACTTTTCTCTCGCCCGACGAGCGCCAGGAGTTGTTGCGTGCTGGTCTGGAGTCGGTCGACCTGGGTGCCGCACCCGGTGGCTGGACCTGGCAGCTGGTGCGCGACGGGCTGATGGTCACGGCCGTCGACAACGGCCCGATGGCGGATGAGTTGGCCGCGTCCCACCAGGTGGAGCACCGCCGCGAGGACGGTTTCACCTTCCGCCCCGAGCGGCCGGTGGAATGGCTGGTCTGCGACATGGTGGAAAAGCCGATCCGCGTGGCGGCGCTGATGGCCGAGTGGATGGCGCGGGGTGATTGCCGGCGGGCGATCTTCAATCTCAAGCTGCCGATGAAGAAACGCCAGCAGGCGGTGATGGAGTGCCGGGAGTTGATCGAGGATCGATTGGTTGCCGCCGAGGTGCCGTTCGAGATGGATGTTCGGCAGCTTTATCACGATCGGGATGAGGTGACGGCGTATTTGCGGCGTGTGTGATGCGTCCCACTGCTAGCCGTAGGAGAGGGTTTCGCACGCATCTTGTGTGACGAGGCTCTCGGTTTGCCGCCATGCCCGGCGTGCGAGTCGATTTTCTTGCTTGTCCAAGAAAACCGACGAAAAGAAGACACCCCGGCGCCTTGGCCCTCCGGGCCTGATCGCCGCGGATGGTATCCGCGACGATCAGCCTCGCGACCGAGCGATTGCGGACGGGTCGGTTCGACGCGACGTCCTGTCGCGGTGAACCTCTGGCCGGCGTCCCTGCCGGCCAGACCCTGCAACCCCTCGCTAGCGAGGCAAGGCACAAGGGGACTCGCCCCTTCGATTGCGTTTGAAACGCGACCTCCCAGCGTTCCTGTTGCCTTGAGAAGCTGTTGTATGTCGCCGGATGGTTGGGAGCCAGGCCCCCTTGCGTCCTGTCTCGCGGCTGGTGGGTGGCTCGGGGTCGGAGCGACAGGGACGTCGCTCCGAGGCTCGCCGTGACAGGAAGTCGCGTCGAGCCGGCCCCGAAGCCAGCCGCCGGTCGCGAGGATTCGAGTCCGGACATCGTCCGGGCTCGAAGGCCCGCAGGGCCAGGACGCCGGGGTGTCCTTCTTTTCGGGTGTTTTCTTGGACAAGCAAGAAAATACCCTCGTGCGCCGGGCACGGCGGCAACTCCTTGCCTGCTCGCGCAACCGGCGCGCGAAATACCATCCAGCGGCCCAAAGCATGTGTCCTCCGAAACCGCATGTACGAGCCTTCTCGAACGGGCACGGCCGCCGACGCGGCGCTCCCACTCTGGCTGGGTGGTATCGCCCCTTGGCCATGAGGCCCGTCAAGAGGGTGCGCACTCGAAACAAGCCGCCGCCGACAGTTATATTGCCCTTGCCGTATCGCCGAGCCGATAACCGGACATCCACCCGCCCATCAACCCCAGTCGGAGCCCTTTGATGCCCCAATCCGAGAAGATCCAGCAGCTTGCCGCGGCCTTTCGGCGTTTTGAACACGGTGAGGTCGACGCCGGATCGCTGTGCGACGACCTGGCCGCGGTGCGTGATCAGGACATCGCCCGGGCGATGGCCGAGCTGGATCGCGACGGCATGGGCCGCGTGCTGGACCTGTTGCCGGCCGAGCGGCGCACCGAGGTGTTCGGTTTTCTCGAGCCGCGGACTCAATTCGCACTGACCGAGCGGCTGGACGATGAGACCGCGCGGGAGCTGATCGAGGGCCTGCGCCCGGACAACCTGACCGCGCTGCTCGAGGACCTTTCGCCGGAGGAGGGCGAGGCGGTGGTGCGCCGGCTCAGCCCGGAGCGGGTCGGGCAGGCGATGCGGCTGCTGGGCTATCCACCGGAGAGTGCCGGCCGGCTGATGACGCCGGATTTCATCGCGCTGCGACCCGACTGGACGTTGTCGCATGCGCTGGGGCACGTGCAGGCGCATGCCGGGCGCAGCGAGACGGTGGACATCCTGTTTATCACCGACGGGCGCGGCCGATTGCTCGGCTGGACCGGCCTGCGCACGCTGGTGCTGGGCGACCCGGAGGCGAAGGTCGAGTCCCTGCTCGGCGACGAGCCGGTGAGCATCGTCGTCTCCGAGGACCGCGAGGAGGCGGCCCACCTGATCCAGCACTACGACCTGACCGCCCTGCCGGTGGTCGACGAGGCCGGCGTGCTGCTGGGGATGGTGACCATCGACGACGTCATGGACGTGGTCGAGGAGGAGGCCACCGAGGACATCCACAAGCTCGGCGGCCTGGGCGCGAAGCAGCTCAGTCTGCGCGGGGCGTCCATCCTCGAGCTGTTCAAGAAGCGTATCGGCTGGCTGTTGATGCTGGTGTTTTTGGCCATCTTCGCCGCCGGGGCGGTCTCGGCCTTCGAGGAGACGCTCGAGACGGCGGTGGTGCTGAGCTTCTTCCTGCCGCTGATCATCGGCTCGGGCGGCAACGCCGGCTCGCAGGGGGCAACCATGATGGTGCGCGCCCTGGCGACCGGGGACGTGGGGCCCGGGGACTGGCTCAAGCTGTGGGTGCGGGAACTGGGTGTGGCCAGCGCCCTGGGCGTGACGATGGCGACAGCGGCCTGGGGCATCGGCTTGTTCTACGGTGGCACCATGCTGGCCAACGTGGTGTTCCTGTCGATGATCGCGGTGGTGATCTTCGGCAGCATGGTGGGCATGCTGCTGCCGTTCCTGCTTACCCGATTCCGCCTCGACCCGGCCACGGCCTCGGCCCCGCTGATCACCTCGATTGCCGACATCGGCGGCATCCTGATCTATTTCGGCATCGCCACCGCCTGGATCGAGGCGACGCCGGCGGGCTGAAGTTGCCCGCCGGGCGAAGGGATGGCCTGCCCCTCCATGAGGACGGCCGGGCAACCTCAGCCAAAGGTCAGTAACACGGACCGATCATTGGTGTTTCTGCTGCTAATGTTGCACAGACGTTTCGCCTTGCCGAGGAGGCCGCCGTCATGTTCGTAAATGAACCCATGTTGGACGTGGTGCTGCGAGGCGTGATCCTGACCGCGCTGGCCATGTCCTGGGTCGTGCTGCTGGTGCGCATCAATGGGTTGCGGTCGTTCTCGAAAATGACCAATTTCGACTTCGTGATGACGATCGCGGTTGGCTCCATGCTTGCCGGCGCGAGTCAGTCCACCAGCTGGACTGCTTTCGTCCAGACGTTGCTGCCATGGCGTTGCTGTTTGTCGTGCAGTACTCGACCGCTCGGCTGCGCAGGGTGTCGCCCACGTTTAGCCGTGTGGTGCAGAACGAGCCGGTGGTGCTAATGCGTGACGGCCAGATACTGGAGGAGGCGCTGGCGGAAACGCGCGTGGCAAGGGGTGATCTGATCGCCAAGCTTCGAGAGGCCAACGTGCTCGACCTCTCCGAGGTGCGCGCCGTTGTCCTGGAAACCACCGGTGACATATCGGTACTCCATGGCCAGAAGAGCGTGGATGAGCTTTTGCAAGGCACCCGCCGCGTCGATTGGTAACGGGCTCCTCGATCACCCTCCGCCAGGCGCGCAACCGCATTACCAAGCCACCCCCGCGGCCCTGGTCGTGTGTGGGGCAGCGCCACTCCTGCCTTGCATGGGACCCTCCCGGAAACCGGGGGCGGTTGTACCTCGTCCGAGTGGGCCCACCAGCCAGGCCCTTCGTGTAGGCAAGCGCCGGCCTATCTCGGTTGGTCGGGGCCATGAGGTCCGTGGTTGGGGGATTCCAGGAGGCAAGACGGCACTTCTCAGTGTTTGTCGTGTCTAGATTTGGAGTCACACGCGATACGCCACGGAGGAGCAGGTAATGAGTCAGCACAAGCAGACGAGCGGCATGGGTTGGGGGCGCTTTGCGGGGATGATCGCGACGTCGACCTTCATCATGTTTTTCTTGATGTACCAGCTCGTATTCTCGATAGATCACGCCACATTCAGCACGAACCGCCTGATTGCCTCCTTGCTGATGGGCTGCGTCATGGCCGTCGTGATGCTGGCCTTCATGTGGCCCATGTACAAAGGCGTGAAGCTCAAGGTGGCGGTGGTCGTTGTGGCCGCATTGTTGGCCGTGGCATTGCTGTTCACGAATAGGGGCCAAGTGGTGGTCGAGGATACCGCGTACATGAAGTCCATGATTCCCCACCACTCGATTGCCATCAACAGCTCGCGCAAGGCAAGCATCAGCGATCCGCGCGTTCGCGAGCTGGCCGACCAAATCATCGCGGCGCAGGTGCGCGAAATCGAGCTGATGAAGCGGCTCCTGGAAGATATCGATCAAAATGGCGAGCGAGGCGAGGTGGACCTGCCCCCCCGTTCCACCGAGATCACCCCTGAAATGGAGCGCAAGATCCAGGAAGCGATGCAGTGACCGACGCAAACGGGCGGTGTCGTTGACCGTTGGCGCCAGGGGCGGGGTTACTTCTTGTCCTTCGCCCCGTGCAACGAGTTCTCTACGGCTTGCGCCGCGATCCGCATCACCTCGATCCGCGCATAGCGCTTGTCGTTGGCCGGGATGATGTGCCACGGCGCGTACTCGGTGGAGGTGCGGATCACCATCTCGTTGATCGCGGCCTTGTAGTCGTCCCATTTTTCCCGATTGCGCCAATCGTCGGCGGTGATCTTGTGCTGCTTGTAGGGGGTCTGCTGGCGGGCCTCGAAACGTTTTAGCTGCTCCTCGGGCGTGATGTTGAGCCAGAACTTGAGCAGGGTGACACCGTGGTCGGCGAGCTGCTCTTCGAAGGTGTTGATCTCGTGGTAGGCGCGCGCCCAGTCGGGCTGGGGGGCGAGCGCCTCCACCCGTTCGACCAGTACCCGGCCGTACCAGGAGCGGTCGAAGATGGCCCAGTAGCCGTCGCGCGGCATCTGTCGCCAGAAGCGCCACAGGTAGTGGTGGTCGGCTTCCTCGTCGCTGGGCGCGGCGATGGGGATCACGCGGTAGAGGCGGGCGTCGAGCGCCTCGGTGAGCCGGCGGATGGCGCCGCCCTTGCCGGCGGCGTCCCAGCCCTCGAACAGGGCGACCACCGGCCGGCGCGCCTCGAATCCCTGCCATCCCAACCGGTTGAGTTGGGCGTCGAGCGACTCCTTGCGTTGCTTGTAGTCGGCCTTGTCCAGCACGAGGTCGTCGGGGACGTGGTCGACGATGGTGCGCCGGGCGCTGTCGGCCTCGGGTAGGGCCGGCGAGTGCGAGACCTTGATGGGATTTTCCCCGGCCCCATTGGCCAGGCGGGTGTCGATGGCGCGCAGCAGGGTCTTGCCGGCGGTCAGATCGCGGAAGTGCGGGTCGGTGGCCTCGATCAAGAACCACGGCGCCTCGCCGGTGTCCGTCTCGCGCACCACGCGGGTGGCGATGTCGATGAACTGGTCGTAGTGGTTGGCCTCCTTGGCCGTTTCCGGCGCCATGTGCCAGTGGCTGGCGGGATCCTTGCGGCGTTCCTTGACCCGGCGGGCCTGCTCACGCGCCGGCAGGTGAAACCAGAACTTGACCAGCAGCGCGCCGCCGTTGATCAGCATGTGCTCGGTCTCGCGGATGCGCTCGAGCTCGCCGCTGACACCGTCTTCCTTCAGGCGGCCGTGCTGGGCATCCTCGATCAGGTGCTGATACCAGCCACCGAACAGCACGCCGATCTCGCCGCCCGCCGGCATCACCCGCCAGTAGCGCCACCAGCGCGGGCGCTGCTTCTCCTCGTCGGTCTCGTCCCAGAAGACGTGGGTCTGCACGCCGCGCGAATCCAGCCACTCGAGCAGGTGGTTGACCAGTTCGCCCTTGCCGGCACCGGCCACGCCATTGATCAGCAGCAGCACCGGCAGGTTGGCGGCCCGCGCCCGGCGCTGGGCATCGAGCAGTTGCAGGCGCAAGGACGGCTCGGCGTCCTTGAAATCGGCCTTGGAGAGGCGGCGGCCCAGTTCGGCGGCTTCGAACATGTGGTGTCCTGCATGGATGGGGAGGAAAGAGGCAAGACTAGCACTGCAAAGACGGCAAGCTCGATCCCGCATTAACCGCCTGCCTGTGCCATCCTCAAACCCTACTCTCCAACGAGCCGATCCCATGAGTCGACTGCCCCCGCTCTTGCTGTCGCTGGCCATGGTGGGGTGGATGGCCGGCGGCGTCGCGAGCGCCGAGAATCGCCTGGCGGATACCGCCTCGGACTACCTGCGCGATCACGCCGACAACCCGGTCGACTGGTATCCCTGGGGGGAAGAGGCCTTGTCGGCGGCCCGCGAGCAGGACAAGCCGATCTTCGTCTCGGTGGGCTATTCCACCTGCTACTGGTGTCACGTCGCCAAGCGCGAGCTCTACGAGGACCCCGAGATCGCCGCGGCGATGAACGAAGGATTCATCAACATCAAGATCGACCGCGAGCAGCGCCCCGACCTCGATCGCGTGCTGATGGCCGCCACGCGGGCGCTGGGCGAGGGCGACGGCTGGCCCAACAACGTCTTTCTCACCCCCGATCTCGAGCCGTTCTTCGCCGGCAGCTATTTCCCGCCCGAGCCGTTGTCCGGTCGCGAGAGCTTTCCGCAGATCCTCGAGCGCCTGTCCGATCAATGGCAGTCGAACCGCGAGCCGCTGCTCGAGCGGGCCGAGACAACGGCCGAGGCGCTGCGGGCGGGGGCGGATGCCAGCCTGGCGCCCGAGCGCATCGACCCGGCCGACTGGCAGGCGCGAGCCATCGAGGCGCTGGAGGGGCAGTTCGATGCGCTGGTGGGCGGTTTTGCCCCGCCGGGGCAGTCGAGCCGTTTCCCGCAGTCGCCAAAGCTGGCGTTGCTGCTCTCGGCGATCGATGACGACGAGCAGGCCGCAAGGGCGGAGCCGATGCTGCGCCAGACCCTGGCGGCGATGAGCATCGGCGCGCTGTTCGATCACGTCGGCGGCGGGTTCCACCGCTATACCGTCGATCCCGAGTGGGCGATCCCGCACTTCGAGAAGATGCTGGTCGACAACGCCCAGCTGGTCGGTCACTACGCGCGGGCCGGGCAGCGGCTGGACGAGGACTGGTTCGATGACGTCGCCGCGCGCAGCGTCGACTATCTCGAGCGTCGGCTGTGGGCGGACCAGGGGGGCTATTTCACCGCGGAGAATGCCGAGCTCGACGGTGTCGAGGGCAAGAGCTACGTCTTTACCGCCGAGGAGATCCGCGCGGTGTTGGGCGAGGATGCCGAGGCCTTCCTCGACTGGCATCAGCTGGCCGCCCTGCCGGAAAGCCGGATCGACCACGAACTGCCCGATGGCGGCGCAGTGAACCTGGCCGCGGGCCGGGCCCTTGATGCCTTCGCGCAGGGCGAACTGGCCGAGTCGATCGCCGGATTCGAGGCGGAGTACGCGACCTTGCTCGATGCACGCCAGGCGCGCGGCCTGCCCCAGCGCGATCGCAAGCAGGTCGCCGAATTCAACGCCCTGGCCGGTCTGGGGCTGCTGGCGGCCGCCCAGTCAGTCGACCGGGGCGAGTGGCACGAGCGGGCGCAGGCGGTGGGGGACTGGCTCTGGACGAGGCTCTGGGATGTCGATGCGCAGCGCCTAAATCGGCAGGCCTACGAAGGCGAGGTCTCCGGCGAAGCGTTCCTTTCCGATCACGCGGCCGCGGGGCGCCTGATGCTGGCGTTGTACGGATCGAGCCACGATATCCGCTGGCTGTTCCGCGCTCAGCGGCTCGCCGCGACGATCGAGCGCGATTACCTCGACGAGTCGGGTCGGCTGCACGAGCGCCCGCCAAAATCGGGCGGCGGGTTGCCGCTTTCGCCGCCGCTAGTGGGTGACGATGCCTCGCCGTCGGGGCATTCGCAGGCGGTGGTGTTCCTGCTGGATCTCGCTGCCGTGCTCGAGGACTCGGCGCGAGAAGCGCGGGCCGTGCGCGCGCTGGCGGGGTTCGCCGCTGAGGTGGATGCCGCGCCGGCCGACTGGGGCTTTCTGGTCGGGGCGCTGGCCCGGCCGTCACGTGCCGCGGTGGTGACGCGCGAGGCGGCGCGCCTGGTCGAGGCGGCCGAGGCCGCCGGCGGGCCGGGTGAGACGCGCGATCACGTCGAGGTCGAGGCGCGCCTGATCGAGGGCGGCGCGGCCATTCTCGTGCGGCTGGAAATCGATGACGGTTTTCACATCAATGCCAATCCGGCCAGCGAGGATTTCCTGGTGCCGACGCGGATCACGGCGCTGGATGGCGAGATCGGACCGATCGACTACCCGCCTGGCAAGCCGTTTCGCGCCGAGTTCGCCCGCTCGGCGATCGATGTCTTCGAGGGGGTGCTCGAGTTGCGGGTGCCCGTGATTGGCGAGATGCCGACGCGCCTGCGCGTCGATCTGCAGGCCTGCGATGACCGGGTTTGTCTGGCGCCGGACGAGGTGGAGGTCGCCGTCGGCCGGGGTGACGAATAACGGCCCACGGTGGCTGTAGGAGCGGCCTTAGCCGCGACATGCTGAGGCGCCACCCGATCCCATCGCGGCTAAAGCCGCTCCTAGGGCACCCGCCTCCCACAATGGGGGGGTGCCAAACGAAACGGGCCGCGGCCGACCGGGTGGTCAGTCGCGGCCCGTGATTGCCGTCGTCGCGTTGCCAATCAGGCCGAGACGGACGCCGGCTTGCTGTCGGCCGGCTCGTCGAGCTGGCAGCCGTCCGGGATCAGCGGGGTCAGGCCGAGTTTCTCGAACATGGCCTCGTCGGCCGCCGCATCGGCGTTTTCGGTGGTCAGCAGTTTCTCACCGTAGAAGATGCTGTTCGCCCCGGCGAAGAAGCACCAGGCCTGGATCGCCTCGCTCAGGCCTTCGCGACCCGCGGACAGGCGCACATGCGAGCTCGGCATCAGGATGCGTGCGACCGCGATGGTGCGGATGAACTCGATCGGGTCGAGCGCCGGTACGTCGGCCATCGGCGTGCCGGGGATGCGCACCAGCATGTTCAGCGGCACGGATTCCGGCGCGCGTTCGAGATTGGCCAGCGTGGTCAAAAACGAGGCGCGATCCTCGCGTGATTCGCCCATGCCGAGGATGCCGCCCGAGCAGACGTTGATGCCCGCCTCGCGCACGTGATCGAGCGTCTCGAGGCGATCGTCGATCGAGCGGGTAGTGATCACCTGGTCGTAGAACTCGGCCGAGGTGTCGATGTTGTGGTTGTAGTAGTCGAGCCCGGCTTCCTTGAGGCGGGTGGCCTGCTGCGGCTGGAGCATGCCGAGCGTGACGCAGGCCTCCATGCCGGTCTCCTTGACCACGCGCACCATGTCGATGACCCGCTCGAGCTGGGTGTCGGTGGGGTTGCGCCAGGCCGCGCCCATGCAGAAGCGCGATGCACCCTTCTCGCGCGCCCGGCGGGCGGCGGTACGCACCTCGTCGAGCGGCAGCAGGCGCTCGCGCTCGAGGCCCGTGTCGTAGCGGGCGCTCTGCGAGCAGTACTTGCAATCTTCCGGGCAGGCGCCGGTCTTGATCGAAAGCAGGGTGCTGACCTGGACCGCGTTGGGGTCGAAGTGCTCACGATGCACCGTCTGGGCCTGGAAGAGCAGGTCGTTGAAGGGCTTGGCGAACAGGTCGAGCGCTTGTTGTTTGCTCCAGCGCGGGCGGGTCATGGGAATCAGTTATCCTCGAACGATTCGGGCGGTTCGGTGAAGGAATCTTCCCAGGTATCTTGCTTGATCCGGTAGAGGTCGTAAAGCGACCAGGGGATCAGGATCACCGAGGCAGTCGCCCAGAGGACCAGGTAGAAGGTCAGGCTCGGCGGGGCAAACACCGCAACCACCACGGCGCTGCCGGCCACGCCATAGAAGCGATAGGCGGCCCATTGGGTGTAGTGACCCACCTTGGGGTTGGGGTGGTGCTTGTTTAGCGCGTAGACCAGCATGGACAGGCCGGTCCAGAAGATCGCCAGCGGCAGCGGCACGATCATCGCGACGATGTTGCCCCAGTTGAACCAGGTGGCGGCCCGCCGGGCCGACTTGCCGGAGATGCGAGTCGGGACGTGTTCGTCGTTCGAATCGAGCGTCTGGGCGGATGCATCGTGGTTCATGATGAAACGACCTCTAAATATGCGTATGGGATGCAGGTTACCATGGAATGGATGCCCTCGCGACGGCGGCGCTGGTTGGACGCGCCCTGTCATTTCTGCCGCCTCGATACCGTCGATCCCGACGGTCTGTGCCCGGACTGCCGCCGTGAATGGCGCGCCGGGCTGGGTCGGCCGCGTTGCCGAAGCTGCGGGTTGATCCTCGCTGGCGGCATGACCGCCGCGGCGGGTGTCGGGATTTGCGCGGCCTGTGTCGGTCGACAATCGCCGTTCGAGCGCGTGATTGCGGCGGTCGATCTCGATCCGGCGGTGCGCGCGCTGATCCACCGGCTGAAGTATCGTCAGGATTTCAGCGTCGTGCCACTGTTGCAAGCCACGCTGGTCGAGGCCGTCGTCGAGCAGATGGAGGCGACGAGACCGGATGCGCTGGTGCCGATGCCGCTGCATCCGAGGCAGCGTCGTCGACGCGGTTTCAACCAGGCCTGGCTGCTGGCCGACGGGGTGGCCCGTGCGACCGGCGTGCCGTTGCTGCGTCGCGGGGTGCGACGGGTGCGGGATACCGGATCGTTGACCGAACTGTCGGCCCGTGCCCGCCGAGTAGCCCTGCGTGGTGCCTTTGTCGCCGACGGGCCGATGCCCGAACGGGTCGCGATCGTCGATGACGTGCTGACCACGGGCGCGAGTGCCGAGGCGCTGGCCGCGGCATTGCGTCGAGGTGGCGCGAGCGCCGTGTCCGTCTGGGCACTGGCGCGTACTCCCTGACTGCGTGCCCTAGGCGGGCAGTGGCTTGGGAAACTCTGCACGATTCGATGGCGCCTCTGGCTTGCGGGTTTGTTCGCAATCAAGGCGCCGTACCGAAGGCGGGCTTGTTGCCCGGCGAGGGGCGGAAACGCCGAGTGCGGGCAAACCCGCGAGCCCCGCCCCGTCCGGGCGGGCCGCCAAGGATCCGTTGTCGGCGTTTCAGTTTCCCGCCATTCACGGTGGACTGCGCCTTGCAACCGGGCCCTTCGCGGTCCCGCAGAGGCGCCATCGAATCGTGCAGAGTTTCCCTTGTGCCGTGCCCGTAGTTTGGGTAGAATCTCGCGCCTTGGCCGTCCCGGCCGCGTACGCCCGTGGTTATTGCTGAATTTAGGCAAATCCCGGTGCGATGCGGTGGGTCGGCGGCCCCATCAGGGGCGAAACCGAAGACGATCAACCTGAGATGCGGCCCCCGGCGGCATCCGACCCAACTTTCGAACCTTTACCAGGGGCAGAATCGAGATGAAAGAAGGCATTCACCCGAACTACCAGCCGGTGGTATTCCAGGACGTCGCGGCGGATTTCGCCATCCTGACCCGCTCGACCATGAAGTCGAGGGAGACCATCAAGTGGGAAGACGGTAACGAGTACCCGCTGGTCAAGATCGACGTATCCTCCGCGAGCCACCCGTTCTTCACGGGCAAGCGTTCCGAGGGCAGCATGGCCAAGCAGGTGGACAAGTTCCGCAACCGCTACGGCCAGAAGAAGTAAGACCAATATGGTCGTGTTCCTGCCAACCGGCCGGACGCAGCAAAAGGGCACCGCGGGTTTTCCCGGTGCCCTTTTTCGTGCGCGCTCGATGGTGCTGACCGGGCTGCTCGCCGCACTGGTTTTCTCCAGCGGCTGTGTGGCCGAGGAGCCGTCTACGCGGCCAGTGGGTGACTGTGCCCCGCCGCCCGAACTGGCGATCGAGTCGGCCACGGTCGGCTACGTCAACGACGGCGATACCGTCCGTCTTGCCAGCGGCGACCGGGTGCGCCTGGTCGGCATCGACACCCCCGAACTGGGGCGTGACGGCGCGGCCGACGAGCCCATGGCCCGCGAGGCGCAGCAGGCCCTGCGCGCGCTGTTGGCCGAGTCGCGCAATCGCGTCCAGGTGGTCGATGCCACCGAGGGCGAGGACCGCTACGGTCGCCGGCTGTCCTACCTCTACCTGCCGGACGGGCGCTCGGTGCAGGCGTGGCTGCTCGAGCAGGGCGTGGCGATGGCGGTGTTCATCGCGCCGAACCTGGAGTTGGCCGATTGCCTCATGGCCCGTGAGCAACGCGCGCGGCAGGACAAGCGCGGCATCTGGTCACTGCCCGCCTACGAGCCGGGCCTGCCGTCGGCCCAGGGCATCCCCGACCACGTGCAGGGCGCGGCGATCGTCCGCGGCCGCGTGGAGTCGGTCGGCGAAAGCCGGCGCAATATCTGGCTCAACCTCGAGGGCCGGGTGGCCGTGCGCATCGACAAGGCCGATCTCGAGCGGTTTCCGGGTTGGGATTTCGAAGCGCTGGAAGGCGAGGAGCTGCGGGTTCGCGGCTGGATCGTGCATCAGAGCAACCGCTACCAGGATTGGTTTATCCCGGTGGATTCGGCGCATGCCCTCGAGCGGCTCGACTGAAGAACGGGCAGGCGGAAAGGAAAAAGGGCGGACCCGCGGGTTCGCCCTTTTTCGTTGGAGCGCGGCAATTGGATCAGCGCTCGGCCAGCCAGTCGCGCGGGCGGAGGAACTCGTCGTAGAGACGGGCCTCCTCGCTGCCGGGCTCCGGGTGGTAGTCGTAGCGCCAGTCGGCACGAGGCGGCATCGACATCAGGATCGACTCGGTGCGCCCGCCGGACTGCAGCCCGAACAGGGTGCCGCGGTCGTAGACCAGGTTGAATTCCACGTAGCGCCCGCGGCGGTAGGCCTGGAAATCGCGCTCGCGCTCGCCAAAGGGCGTGTCCTTGCGCTTCTCCACCACCGGCAGGTAGGCCGGCAGGTAGTGGTCGCCCACCGAACGCATGAAGCCAAAGGCGGTGTCGAAGTCGACCTGGCCGTCGGCGCCGTAGTCGTCGAAGAACAGGCCGCCCACCCCGCGCGGCTCGTTACGGTGCTTGAGCCAGAAGTACTCGTCACACCACTGCTTGAAGCGCGGGTAATGGTCGTCGCCGAAGGGCCGACAGGCCGCTTCGGCCTGTTCGTGCCAGTGCACCGCGTCCTCGGTGAAGCCGTAGTAGGGCGTGAGATCAAACCCGCCGCCGAACCACCACACCGGCTCGACCCCTTCCTTCTGCGCCTGGAAAAAGCGCACGTTGGCGTGCGAGGTGGGCACGTAGGGATTGCGCGGGTGGATGACCAGCGAGACGCCCATCGCCTCGAACGAGCCGCCGGCCAGATCGGGCCGGTGGGCGGTCGCCGAGGGCGGTAGCTTGTTGCCGGTCACGTGCGAGAAGTTGATCCCGGCGCGCTCGAAGGTGCTGCCGTCCTCGAGGATGCGGCCGCGGCCCTCGCCATTGAGGTGATCGCCGGGCGGACGTTTCCAGTCGTCGTGCAGAAAGCGGGTGCCATCCTCCTGGCCTTCCAGGCCGGCGACGATCCGGTCCTGCAGGTCGATAAGGTAGTCACGAATGGCCTGGAGGTCGGCCTGTGTGTCGGCCTGGTTGTCCGCCATGTCAGCTCCTGATGGTCCGCCCGGTGGGCCAGTGGATGATCTGTGAGGGTCGGGCGCGCCGGTCGACGTTGCCCGGGATGATCTGGACGTCGGCGCGGGCGAACAGGCGCCGTGCCGTCAGCGCGTCGCGTGCCGCCGGACGGCCGCTGACGTTAGCGCTGGTGGAGACGATCGGCCCGCCGAAGGCGCGACTGATCGCGCGCGCGGTCTCGTGGGCCGGGACCCGCAGGGCGATCTCCTTGCGCCCGCCGGTCAGCCAGGGCGGCACGCCGTCGGCCGCCGGCACGATCACGGTGCGCGCCGCCGGCCAGTCGGCCACGATGCGGCCCCATTCCTCGGCATCCACCGCGGCGAAGGGCAGGAGCATCTCTGGCGTGTCGGCGATCAGGATCAGGCCCTTGCCCACGTCGCGCTGCTTGAGGGCGAGCAGGCGCATCACGGCGAACGGATCGAGCGGCGCGCAGCCGAGGCCGAAGACCGCCTCGGTCGGGTAGGCGATCAGCCCGCCGTCGTCGAGGTGTCGGGCGATCTCGCGCAGCCGGAAGGGCGACGGGACGCTCATTCGGCCTTGTCTCCGGAGGCGCTTTTTGGCGCGCTCTTCTTGGCGGCGGTCTTTCCGCTGGTGGCCTTCTTGGTCGTGGTCTTCTTCGCCGGAGCCTTCTTCGCCGGGGCCTTCTTGGCGGTGGTCTTGCTCGCCGTCTTCTTGGCCGTCGCCTTCGTGGTCGACTTGGCCGCGGTCTTGGTCGTCGTCGCCTTCTTGGCGGCGGCCTTGGGTGCCGCCTTGCGACCCCGGCCCTTGCGTTCCGGTGCCTTGGCGATCATCTCGATCGCCTGCTCGTGGGTGATCGCCTTGGGGTCGTCGTCCTTGGGGATCTTCGCGTTCTTGTTGCCGTCGGTCACGTAGGGACCGTAGCGGCCGTTGAGCACCTGGATGCCATCGTCGAACTCGTTGATGATGCGGTTCTTCTCGGCGAGTTTCTTGACCTCGATGAGTTCCAGCGCCCGCGGCAACTCGACCGTATAGGGGTCGTCTTCCTTGCCCAACGAGGCGAACTTGTTGCCGAACTTCACGTAGGGACCGAAGCGGCCGATATTGGCTTCGACCGGCTCGCCCTCGGGCGTCTCACCAAGCTTGCGCGGCAGCTTGAACAGCTCCATGGCCTCGTCGAGGGTGATCGTCGCGATGCTCTGATGCGGGCGCAGCGAGGCGAATTTGGGCTTCTCCTCGTCGTCCTTGGTGCCAATCTGCACGAACGGCCCGAAGCGGCCCAGGCGGGCGACCACCGGCTTGCCGCTCTTGGGATCGACGCCGAGTTCGCGGCCCTGGGCCGCCTCCTGGCGGGAGACGTTCTGCTGGGTGTGTTCGATGCGCTTGGAGAACGGCTCCCAGAATTCGCGCAGCAACGGCACCCAGTCCATCTCGCCGCGCGAGACGGCATCAAGCTCGTCCTCGAGCTTGGCGGTGAACTCGTAGTCGACCACGTCGCGGAAGTATTCGGTGAGAAAACCGTTGACTACCCGGCCCATGTCGGTGGGGCGGAAGCGGCGCTGTTCCAGTTCGACGTATTCGCGCGAGCGCAGGGTGGAGATGATGCTGGCGTAGGTCGACGGGCGACCGATGCCGTATTGCTCCAGCGTCTTGACCAGGCTCGCCTCGGTAAAGCGCGGCGGTGGCTCGGTGAAATGCTGGGTGGCGTTGATCGCGGCGAGTTCGATCTGCTGGCCTTCTTCCAGCGGCGGCAGGCGACGATCGTCGTCCTTGTCCGATGCCTGGTCATCCTCGTCTTCACGATACGCGGCAATAAAGCCCGGGAATTTCAGGGTCGAACCGGTCGCTCGGAAGCTGTGCTCGTCGCCGGCCGACAGGTCGACGGAGACCTGGTCGAAGATCGCCGGGTTCATCTGCGAGGCCAGCGTCCGCTTGAAGATCATCTCGTAGAGGCGGAACTGGTCGCGGTTGAGGAAGGCACGCACCTTGTCCGGCGTGTTGGCGATCGAGGTCGGGCGAATCGCCTCGTGGGCCTCCTGCGCGTTCTTCGACTTGGTGCGGTACTGGTTGGGGGTCTCCGGCACGTAGTCGGCGCCGTAGCTCTCGCCGATATGTTGGCGGATCTCGCCGATCGCATCGTTCGACAGGTTGACCGAGTCGGTACGCATGTAGGTGATCAGACCCACGGTGCCCTGGCCGATGTCGACGCCCTCGTAGAGCTCCTGGGCCGTGCGCATGGCGCGCGAGGCGGTCAGCCCGAGCTTGCGTACCCCCTCCTGTTGCATGGTGGAGGTGGTGAACGGCGGGGCGGCGTGGCGCTTGCGCTCGCGACGATCGACCTTGGTGACGGTGAGCTTGCCAGCGGCGGCGGCCTCGAGGCGTTCCCGCGCGGCAGTGGCGCTGGTCTCGTCCTCGAGGGTGAACTGGGCGACCTTCTTGCCGTCGAGCTCGTAGAGGCGGGCGGCGAACGGTTGGTCCTTGGTGCGGCAGTCGGCGGCAATCGACCAGTATTCGCGCGCCGTGAAGGCCTCGATCTCCTGCTCGCGCTCGACGATCATCCGCAGGGCCGGGCTCTGCACGCGGCCGGCCGACAGGCCCGGGTTGATCTTCTTCCACAGCAGCGGCGAGAGGTTGAAGCCCACCAGGTAGTCGAGTGCCCGGCGCGCCTGCTGGGCGTCGATCAGGTCTTCGGACAGCCCGCGCGGGTTGGCGATGGCCTCCTGCACGGCACGCTTGGTGATCTCGTAAAACACCACGCGCTTGGCCTCGCGGCCCTCGAGCAGGCCGGCGTCCTTGAGCAGTTCGTAGAGATGCCAGGAAATGGCCTCGCCTTCGCGGTCGGGGTCAGTGGCCAGCAGCAGGGTGTCGGCCTTCTTGAGCGCCTTCTTGATCGCATCGACGTGCTTCTTGTTCTTGTCGATGATCGTGTAGTTCATCGCGAAGTCGTTGTCGGGGTCGACCGCGCCATTCTTGGGCACGAGATCCCGAACGTGGCCGTAGGAGGCCAGCACTTCGTAACCGGGGCCGAGATATTTCTTGATCGTCTTGGCCTTGGCAGGCGACTCGACGATGACGAGATTTTCGCTCATAGAATGTCTTCGTTGTTTACGGAAGGTCTGCACGACTACGATGCCGCTCTGCGTGGCTTGAGCCGGGCAGGTGCAAGGCGTTTGTCTGCCGTGAAAGAGTCATTCTCTTTCCAAGGGCGACAACGTAGCAGATGCCCAACTTAAGCCACACCCAGCCAGAGTGACAGCGTATTCGTGCAGCCCTCCCTTAATGCAGGATGGCGGCGTCTTCGAAGACGAGGTCTTCCATCCAGGCAAAGGCCTGTTCCTCGCCGGGTTTGGCGAACAGGACCAGCAGGACGATCCACTTGAGACGCTCGACGTCGATTTCGTCCTCGCCGAGGGCCATGGCGCGCTCGATCACCGTCTCGCGGGCGGACGGCGAGAGCACGCCGATCTGTTCGAGTTGCATCAGAAAGCCGCGGGCATCGACGTCGAGCATCATCTGCTCGTCGTCACTGTAGACCCGGAATGCCTGGTCGCGTTCGGGACCGGATTCACTCCCCTGTTCCAGCACGCCCTCGAGCCAGGCGAAGGCATGCTCGATCTCGTCGTGGTCGAAACCCGCTTCCAGCAGCTTCATCTGCAGGCCGGCACGCTCGTTCTGCGGGGGGAAGCGGTCTTCGTCTTCCATGTAATTCTCGAAGAGGAACATCAACAGGTCGAGAACGGTCTCTTTCATCGGCTCACCGGGAAATGATGGCTTGAGTCTGCGCACGCGGGCGGGGTTGCATAGGAGCGGCGGCAGGCGCGGTCGGCAGGTTGCTCTAGCTCGTGCGGACGTATAGTCCACCGGGCAGGGTGGATACATCTCCCGCCAGTTCAAGCATGAGGAGGATGGAGGAAACCTCACCGGCGGTCAATCCGCTCGCCTCTATCAGGGTGTCGGCCGGTTGCGGGTCATGGCCGAGCAGGTCGAGGATGCGCTGCTGGTCCGGATCACGCGCCGGGGCGTGGCCCTCGGCCGCCGGGTCGGTCGCGCTATTGGCGGCCGGGTTCAGTACGGCGGCGGACGCTTCCAGTTGACGACGCAGGGTGGGCGCCAGTTCCTCGAGCACGTCCTGGCCGGTCTCGACCAGCTTGGCCCCCTCGCGGATCAGGCGATGGCAACCACGGGCGAGCGGGTTGTGGATCGAGCCCGGAATGGCGAAGACGTCGCGCCCCTGCTCGCCGGCGAGGCGGGCGGTGATCAATGAACCGCTCTTGACCGAGGCCTCGACCACCAGCACGCCGCTGGCCAGCCCGCTGATCAGCCGATTGCGGCGCGGGAAGTGCCCGCGGCGGGGTTCGGTGCCCGGCAGCCATTCGGACAGGACCGCCCCGCCGCCGGCAACGATCTCCTCGGCCAGTGAGGCGTGTTCGGGCGGATAGATGTGGTCGAGGCCCGAGCCGAGCACGGCGATGGTGACCCCGTCGGCATCCAGCGCGCCGCGATGGGCCTCGCCGTCCACGCCCAGGGCCAGCCCGCTGGTGATCACCAGCCCTTGGGCGGCCAGGTGGCGGGCGAAGGCGCGGGCGTTCTGCCGTCCGCCGGTGGTGGGCGTGCGCGAGCCGACCATCGCGATCTGCGGCTCGGTGAGCACGGCGACACGACCCCGGGCGAACAATGCGGCCGGGGCGTCGGGCAGGTCCTCGAGGGCGGTCGGGAAGTGCGGATCGCCGCGGGCGATCAGGTGGTGGGTCGGGTCGGCGGCCAGCCAGTCGGTGATCGCCGCGACCTTCTCGGCATCCGGGCGGGCCTGGGTAACGCCTTCGGGCAGCCCGGCGTGGCGCCATTCGCCGCGCGGGCTGTCGAGGGCATCCCTTGGTGTGCCGAAATGTGCCAGTAGCAGGCCGAGCCGCTTGGGACCCATGCCGTGGGTCGCCAGCAGCTCGATCAGTGCGGTGGTTTGGTCGCCGTTGCCCGGGGCGATCGCCCGGGCGTTCGACGAGGAGATCGATGCGGCAGGCACCGCTTAGAGGCGACTTCCCTGGACCGGGGTCTGGGCGAGATCGCCCTCGTGGACCGGCTGGGTGGCCTTGATCACCAGTGCGTAGCTGACGCGATCGTAGGCGCGGAAGACCATGGCGGTGCCGATCGGGTGATCGGGCAGCAGCACGGCTGGGCCGCGGGTGGCCTCGCGGCCATCCTCGCCGGTGTCGCGCTCGGCGAAGCGATCCTCGACCACGCGGCCGCGCTTGCTGATCTGCAGCAGGTCGCCGGCCGTGACGCCCGACTCGCTGCCCCGGTCGATCACGACCACCTGCTGGCTGCCCACCTGGGTGATGGCATCCGGCAGCAGGATGATGGTCGCGTCGATCGGGAAGGCCGGGATCTGCGGCGAGACGTCCCGATCGAAGGCCTCCTCGGTCATGTCGACGAGGCGGTCGCCCTCAGCGACTTCACGCACGGTGTCTTCAAGCTTGACGGTGGTCGGGTCACCCGTCTCGACCACGCTGGCCTCGCCCTTGAAGATGGCGCGGTAACCGAGGTGCTCGCCGGTGCGGCCATCGACCAAGGCCTTGCCTTGCTCGACGATGGCAAAGCGCTGCTGCGAGCCGTCGAGCGGCGGGCGGACGTAGGCGGTGTCGCCGCTGCTGGCGTGAATCGAGCCTTCGCGGTTGGCGAGGATGTAGGGGGCGGCCTCGAATTCGCCCTCGTCCATTACCTGGTCGTGGGTCAGGAACGGGCGGACCAGGTCGAGCGGCACGGCGGCGACCGCCGGCGGCAGCGATTCGTAACGGATGTGCGGGCGCAGGCCGATGGACAATCGCGGTCGATCGCCGACGAACACGATCTGGATGCGGTCGCCCGGGTAGATGCGGTGCGGGTTGGCGATCTCCGAGTTGGCGTACCAGATCTCGGGCCAATAATAGGGGTCTTTAAGGAAGTGGTTGGCGATCGACCAGAGGGTGTCGCCCTTCTTGACCACGTAGTTCTCGGCGGACAGGTCCCGGAACTGGTCGCGGGTTTCCTCGGCGGAG
This sequence comes from Halothiobacillus sp., assembly GCA_016278265.1. Taxonomy (GTDB): domain Bacteria; phylum Pseudomonadota; class Gammaproteobacteria; order Halothiobacillales; family Halothiobacillaceae; genus Guyparkeria. The sequence goes on from JADQCE010000003.1 coordinate 447,294, forward strand.
AGGGTCCGCTTGACCGGGCCGCGTTCGGCGCCCAGCGGCAGGGCGTCGGCGGACATGGGTTCGCGTGGGTTGACCACATCGTCTTCGGTCAGTGCGCAGCCGGTGAGGCTGGCAATCAGCGGCATCAGTCCCGCGAGCGCGAGTGCCGGGGCTAGTGCCAGGGGGAGTCCTTTGGTCGATCTCATCGTTACAACGTCCTTGGTGTCCGGCCGAGAGCAGCCCGCGTGCGAACTGTTCCCCCGTGATTGTCGACATTCATCTGGGTTCTGCCGAGTGCTGGCGTACAATGTATCCCCAAATACGGCTTGTTGTAAAAGATTTCGCCCCCACCGTCCAGTCGGCCAGCGGGCGAACGAAGTGCCGTGTCAGTGACCCCGCCGTGGCGAATAACCGAACCCAGTGACCGACGTATGAGTCTGCGAGACATCCTCATCTACCCCGACGATCGCCTGCGCGAGATTGCCCGCCCGGTCGATTCCTTCGAGCCTGCGCTCGCCGAACTGGTCGCCGACATGTTCGAGACCATGTACCAGGAGAGCGGCATCGGCCTGGCCGCCACCCAGATCGACGAGCATCGGCGACTGTTCGTGGCCGACGTCAGCGAGGACCGCAGCGGGGCCATGGCCTTCGTCAATCCCGAGATCGTGGCCCGCTCGGGAGAAGTCGAGTCGGAAGAGGGTTGCCTGTCGATTCCAGGCATCAACGAGACCATTTCGCGCGCCGAACGCATCCGTGTGCGCGCCCGGGACGAGAAGGGCAAGGCCATCGAACAGGATCTCGACGGGCTGCTGGCCATCTGCTTCCAGCACGAACTTGACCACCTCGACGGTCGGTTGTTCATCGACTACCTCTCGCCGCTCAAGCAGCAGCGCATCCGCAAGAAGATGGAAAAGGCCGCGCGCCGGGAGCGTGTATGAGCCTGCGTGTGATCTATTGCGGCACGCCTGATTTCGCCGTGCCGGCGCTCGAGGCGCTGGCCCGTCTCGACGAGATTGGCGGCGAGACGCTCGAACTGGTCGCCGTCTACACCCAGCCCGACCGACCGGCCGGACGGGGCAAGAAGCTCACTGCCTCGCCCGTCAAGCACGCGGCGCTCGAGTTGGGGCTGCCGGTGGAGCAACCGCTGACGCTGAAAGACGAGGCCGCCCAGGCGCGGCTGGCCGAGTATCGGCCCGACCTGCTGGTCGTCGCCGCGTACGGGCTGATCCTGCCGCCGGCCGTGCTCGAGATGCCGCGTCTCGGCGCGATCAATATCCATGCCTCCCTGCTGCCGCGCTGGCGCGGGGCCGCGCCGATCAATCGCGCCATCGAGGCGGGCGATACCGAAACCGGCATCACCATCATGCAGATGGAGGCCGGGCTGGATACCGGCCCGATGTGGTTCAAGCGGATCGAGCCGATCCACCCCGACGACACGGCCGCCACCCTCCACGACCGGCTCGCGCCTCTCGGTGCCCAGGCGCTGATCGAGTCGCTGCCGACCATCGTTCAAGGTGAGGGTGCCCCCGAGCCGCAGGATGATGCACAGGCCTGCTATGCCGCCAAGCTCGCCAAGCCCGAGGCAAAGGTCGATTGGCGCGAGTCGGCCGACCTGATCGAGCGCCGCGTGCGCGCCTTCAATCCCTGGCCCGTCGCCCAGACCACGTGGGACGGCGAGCCGTTGCGCCTGTGGGGCGCACGCGTCGCCGATGGTCGCGAGGGGGTGGCAGCCGGCCAGGTGATCGAGCTGAGTGCCGATGGCCTTGTGGTGCAGACAGGCAGCGGTGGTCTGGAATTGACCCGCGTGCAGCGTGCCGGTGGTCGGCCGATCGCGGCCGCCGACTTCGCCCGCGGTCGAGATCTGCTGGGGGTGCGGCTTGGCGGATAACCCACAGGCCGATCGCCAGTCCCGGCGCCGCCCCGACGGTCAGCGGGGTCGCCCGCGTCGCGGTCCCGGTGGCGCGGACCAGGGCGGGCCGCCGCGCTCGCCCGAGGCCTTGGTTGCCGAGGGGCTGTTGCAGGTCGTCGATCGCGGCCGTTCCCTTGACCAGGTATTGCCCGAGCTGACCGCGCGGGCTCAGGCCGCGCACCGCAGCGTGGTGCAGGCGATGAGCTACGAGGTGTTGCGCCACTACGAGCCGTTGGCGTGGTGGCGCGACCAGCTGCTCGACCGTCCGCTCAATCCCCGCGCCGCCGAGGTCGGCATGCTGCTGCTGGTTGGCCTCGAGCGCCTGACCGGCTCCAAGCGCGAACCCTCGCGCGTGGTCAATGCCGCGGTGCATGCCGCCCGCGAGCTCAATCACAACTGGGCGACCGGGCTGGTCAACGCGGTGTTGCGGCGTGCAGTGCGTCAGATCGAGGCCGGTGAGACGCCGTTCGACAACGCGCCGCCGGCGGTACGGGCCCGTCTCCCGGACTGGTTGTTCGGCATGCTGGCGAACGACTGGGGCGAGGAACGCACCATCGAGCTGGGCGGACAGCTGGCCACCCATCCCCCCATGACCCTGCGGGTGAATGCCGCCGAGCAGAACGTGTCCGCCTATCTAGAACGTCTTGCCGAGGAGTCGGTCGAGGCCAGCGCGACGCGTCACGCCCCCCACGGGGTGGCCCTGGCCACGCCGTTGGATGTCGAGCGGCTGCCGGGCTTTCATCAGGGCGAGGTGTCGGTACAAGACGAGGCGGCCCAGCTGGTAGTCGACCTGATGGACCTGTCGCCGGGGTTGCGCGTGCTGGACGCCTGCTGCGCCCCGGGCGGCAAAACGCTGGCGATGCTCGACTCCGAGCCGGCCGTGCGGATGACGGCGGTGGATATCGACGTCACCCGGCTGGCCCGGGTCCAGGACAATCTCGAACGCTCCGGGCGTTACGCCGAGTTGGTCTGCGCCGATCTGACCTCGCAGTCGATCGAGCCGCCGGCGAGCTTCGACCGCATCCTGGCCGACGTGCCCTGTTCGGCCACCGGCGTGATCCGGCGCCACCCGGACATCAAGCGCCTGCGCCGACCCGAGGACTTGGATGTCCTGGTGCGCCGGCAGCGCGAGATCCTGGAGCGGCTGTGGGCGTTGCTGCGCCCGGGCGGGCGCCTCGTGTACGCGACCTGCTCGATCCTCAAGCGCGAGAACGCCAAGCAGGTCGAGTCCTTCCTGCGTGACCACCCCGATGCGATTGCCGTGCCGCTGGACGTTGACTGGGGGGAGCCGCAGGTGGTCGGACGTCAACTGTTCCCGCAGGTCGACGGCCACGACGGCTTTTATTACGCGGTGCTGGAAAAGCCGGTGGCCAACGGATGACGTGGGTCCGCGTGTCACGCCCGGGTTGGTTGCTCCTGATGCTCGTCGTCGGGCTCGGTGGCTCGACCGGGCTGCTCGCGGATGCCCGGGTGATCGACGTGCACGCCGAGGTGCGCGAGGAATCGGTGTTCCTGGACGCCAACCTCGAATTGTCGCTGGGCAGCGAGGTGATCGAGGCGCTGCGCAACTCGATTGCCCTGAACCTGATCGTCGAGGCGGAGATTGTCGAGCCGCGCGAATGGCTCTGGGAGCGGCGGCTGCTGTCCGATCGGCGGCGTCTGCGCCTGGAGTACCACGCCCTGTCCCGCACCTGGATGGTTACCGATTTTCACGCCCGTGAGACGCACACCTTTTCCGAGCTGGCCGGCGCGGTCGCGTCGCTCGCACATGTGCGCGCCTGGCGGCTGGGTCCCTGGGCGCCGCTGGCCGACAAGCCGCGCCTGTTGGGCAAGCTGCGCGTGACGCTGGACGTCAACAAGTTGCCGTTGCCGCTGCGGATCCCGGCCCTGTTCGAGGATGCCTGGGATCTCGACAGTGACTGGTTCCTGTGGGGGCTTTCGGAGGTGCGGGGATGACGCGCCTGGGCCGCCGCATGCAACGCTGGGTGAGGCGGGCCATCCCGCCGATCAGCGCGATGGTCATCGTGCTGCTGCTGGCGCTGCTGTATCTGGTCTCCGACTCGCTGCGTGCCGTCGAGCAGCCCGAGGGGCTGTTCCTGGCCCTGCTGGGTGTCAGCGCGGTGGGGCTGTTGTTCCTCGCCGCCGTGGTGCTCTGGCATATCGTCCGGCTGATCCGCGATTATCGCCGCGGTACGCCCGGCTCCCGGCTGACCGCACGCCTGGTGGTGACCTTCGTCGCGCTGTCGGTGGTACCGGTGGCGATCGTCTTCTACTTCTCGCTCACCTTCGTGCAGCGCGGCATCGACTCCTGGTTCGACGTGCAGGTCGAGCAGGCCATGACCGATGCCCTTTCCCTGTCGCAGATGTCCTTCGACGGGCGCATGCGCCAGGCCTTGGAGCAGACCCGTCGGGCGGCCAACGAGTTGCAGGGTGGCGGTTCGGAGCTGATCGCACTGGAGCTATCGGAGGTCCGGCGCAGCACCGGAGCCGAGGAGATGACCATCCTCGGCCAGCGCAACCTGATCGTCGCCTCGTCTTCCGAGGATGCCACCAGCATCGTCCCGGCTCGGGCCGACGAGACCGCGCTGGCGCATGCCCGATCGGGGCGGGATTTTATCGGCCTGGACCCCGGTGGCGACGGCAACCTGCAGATCCGCGTGGTCGTGCCCTTGGAGGCCGGCCTCATCAGTGAGGGCGGCAAGCGCGTCCTGCAGGCCCTGTTCGATGTGCCTGACGAGGCCAACGAGCTTTCCAAGAGCGTGCAGGCTGCCTTCAACGACTACCGCGAGCTGGTTTACCTGCACAGCTCGCTCAAGCAGACCTTCACCCTGGCCCTGACCCTGGCGCTGCTGTTGTCCCTGCTCACGGCGGTCTGGCTGGCCTTCCTGGCCGCGCGAAAACTGCTCAGTCCGATCCGCGAACTGGCCGCTGGCACCCAGGCGGTCGCCGAGGGCGACTACAGCCTGCGTCTGCCGGTCGACCGGCGTGACGATCTCGGCCAGCTGGTCCAGTCGTTCAACACCATGACGGCCCGGGTGCGTCGTGCCCACGAGGTGATGCGCGAGCTCCAGGAGCTGGCCGACAAGGAGCGCGACTACCTGGACACGGTGATTCAGCACCTGTCCTCCGGCGTGCTGACACTGTCCTTCGACGGGCGCATCATCAGTGGTAACTCGGCCGCGCAGCAGATCCTCGGGGTGGCGTCGGAGGAGCTGTTCGAGGGGTCCTTGCAGGCGGTCTGCCGCGAGCATGCGAGCCTGTTGCCGTTGTGCGAGGCGTTTCTCGATCGGCTGGGTACGGCCGGGCCGCCGCCGGGCGAGACGGTCGAGGCCCAGGTGCGCATCATGAACGGCAGCGGCCGCAAGGTGCTGCTGGCCCGGCTGGCAGCACTGCCGCCGGATGGCGAGGTGGACGCCGGCGGTTACGTGATGGTCCTCGAGGACGTCACCGCGCTGATCCAGGCCCAGCGTGACGCGGCGTGGTCGGAGGTCGCGCGTCGCCTGGCCCACGAGATCAAGAATCCGCTCACCCCGATCGGGCTGTCGGCCGAGCGGCTGCGCCGGCGTATCCTGTCGCAGCTCGACGAGGAACATGCGCCGATCCTCGATCGAGCCACCGCCACGATTATTGCCCAGGTCGATGCCATGAAGCACATGGTCAATGAATTCGCCGATTACGCGCGCAGCCCGGACGTAAGTCTTCAGCGGCTCGACCTGCAGGCCCTGGCCGGGCAGACCGTCGAGCTCTACCGTGGCAATACGGCCGTCAAGGTGCGCTACCTGCCGGAGCTCGACGAACCAGTCTGGGTCGAGGGTGACGGTAACCGACTGCGGCAATTGCTGCACAACCTGATCCGCAACGCCAGCCAGGCGCTGGATGAACGCGGCGCGGTGGCCGGCGAGCCGATCGTGGTGATCGACCTGCGCGTGATTGGTGAGGAAGGGCATTGCCTGGCCGAACTGACGGTGGCCGACAACGGACCGGGCTTCCCGGCCGAGATACTCGACCGCCTGTTCGAACCCTACGCGACCACCCGGCCCAAGGGCTCGGGTCTGGGATTGGCGATCGTCAAGAAAATCGTCGAGGAGCATGCCGGGGCCGTGCATGCCTGGAACGCGTTCGAGCAGCCGGAGAACGACGACACCGAGGCGGGCCGGCGGCTTGCCAATCACGGTGCTCGCGTTACGATTCGCCTACCCTTGGAATCGGGTCGCTGCGACGCACGCGTGAAACGCCGCCGCACTGGCGACCACATCGAAAAGGGCCGCCGTAATGGCTCCCACGGAGAAACGGGAACTTCCTGACGAATGAGTATTGGACACATCCTGGTCGTCGATGACGAGAGCGAGATTCGCAGCCTGTTGGGCGACGTGCTCGAGGACGAAGGGTTCACCGTCAGCAGCGCGGCCGACGCCATCGAGGCGCGCGGCTCGATCGCGGTTCGACGGCCCGACCTGATCCTGCTGGATATCTGGATGCCGGGCACGGATGGCATCGGTCTGCTGCGCGAATGGCACGAACGCGACCAGCTGGTCTGGCCGGTGATCATGATGTCGGGCCACGGCACGGTCGAGACGGCCGTCGAGGCCACCCGTCTGGGCGCATTCGACTTCATCGAAAAGCCCATCTCGCTCGACAAGTTGTTGCTGCTGATCGAACACGCGTTGGACAACCGGCGCCTGGCGCAGGAGAACGCGGCGCTCAAGCGGGGTGAGGTCGACCCGCTCGACCTGATCGGCGACTCCGAGTACATGCAGGAGTTGCGCGATCAGGCGAAGAAGATCGCCGACCACGATGCCTGGGTGCTGATCTCCGGCGAGCCGGGTACCGGCAAGCAGGCGCTGGCTCGTTTCATCCATCGCAACTCGCCGCGACGGCATTTCCCGTTCGTCGATACCGGCGGCAGCGCGGTTTCCGGCCGGCAGAATGCCGCGGTCGAGCTGTTCGGTGCCGAGGAGGACGGGCGCATCCGCTACGGGCTGCTCGAGCAGGCCAACGGCGGCACGCTGTTCATCGCCGAGGCGGCCGACATGGACGAGCAGACCCAGATGCAGCTGATCTCGGCGCTCGAAAGCCAGTCGTTCTTCCGCGTCGGGGGCAACGACCCGGTGCGGGTGGACGTGCGGGTGATCGCCGCGACCCGCAAGGACCTCGAGGCCGAGGTGCGCGCCGGCAACTTCCGCGAGGATCTCTACTACCACCTCTCGGTGGTGCCGGTGCATATCGAGTCGCTGCGCGAGCATCCCGAGGACATCCCGGTGCTGCTGTCGCACTACCTCGAGACGGCCCACAAGGTCGAGGGGCTGCCGCGACGCGAGCTGACCATCGGTGCACGCAATCTGCTGCGCTACCACCACTGGTCGGGCAACGTCCGCGAGCTAAAAAACCTGGTTCAGCGCCTGCTGATCCTGGGTAGCGGCGAGGTGATCGACGAGCAGGAAGTCCAGCGGGCGCTGGGGCTGGCGCCCATGGACGAGGCCGGCGCGGAGAAAAGCCCGGCGCTGGTGTCACTCAACCTCGACCTGCCCTTGCGCGAGGCGCGTGACGAATTCGAGCGGCGCTACCTGCTAGCCCAGCTGAAGAACGTCGACGGCTCGATGACCGAGCTGTCGCGGCGCACCGGCATGGAACGCACCAATCTCTATCGAAAGCTCAAATCGCTGGGTATCCAGACCGGCGGCGAACGCTCCACGGGGACCAACGCATGAAGGTGATCGTATTGGGGGCGGGCCAGGTGGGCAGCTCGGTGGCGACCGCGCTGGCGACCGAAACCGACAACTCGGTCACGGTGGTCGACACCGACGCCGAGGCGCTCAACTGGCTGCAGGAACGCCTGGACATCCGCACGGTGACCGGCTTGGGCTCGCAGCCGAGCGTGCTGCAGGAGGCGGGCGCGGCGGATGCCGACATCCTGATCGCGGTCACCAGTTCCGACGAGACCAACATGCTCGCCTGCCAGATCGCCTGGACGCTGTTCCACACGCCCACCAAGGTCGCGCGGATCCGCGTGACCGACTACCAGGATCACCCGGCGCTGTTCGACAATGCGGCGATCCCGGTCGACTTCATCATTAGCCCCGAACGGCTGATCAAGGACTACATCGCCCGGCTGATCCAGTATCCCGATGCCCTGCAGGTGCGCGAGTTCGGCGACGGCAGGCTGCTGCTGATCGGCATGGAGGTCGACCGTGGCGGCCCGATGGTCGGTGAGCCCATCCACCGCCTGCGTGATATGTTGCCGAATATCGAGGCACGGGTGGCGGCGATCTACCGCCACGACACCTCGGTCCCGCCCGAGGGTGACACCCGTCTGCTGGCCGGCGACGAGGTGTTCTTCCTGGCCAAGAAGAGCGATATCCGCCGTGTGATGAGCGTGATGCGACCGCTCAACAAGCCCTACAAGCGCATCATGATCGCCGGCGGCGGCAATATCGGTGGTGCGCTGGCCGGCAAGCTCGAGGACGACTACCAGGTCAAGTTGATCAGCCACAACCTGCGCCGCGCGCGTGAGCTGTCGGCGTCCCTCGACCGCAGCATCGTGCTCTCGGGCAATGCCTCGGACACGGAACTGCTCGAGGAAGAGAACATCGAGGACATGGACGTCTTCCTCGCCCTGACCAACGACGACGAGGACAATATCCTCGCCGCCATGCTGGCCAAGCGGCTGGGCGCCCGGCGGGCGATGTGCATCGTTAACCGCACCGAGTACGTCGACTTGATCGAGATGGGCTCGATCGACATTGCCCTGTCGCCGCACCAGATCACCATCGGCGAGGTGCTCACCCACCTGCGTCGAGGCGACGTGGTCAGCGTGTATTCGCTGCGCCGTGGCGCGGCCGAGGCGATCGAGATCATCGCCCGCGGCGACGAGGGCACCTCCCGGGTAGTTGGCCGACGGATCGATGCGCTCGATTTGCCGCACGGCACCACCATCGGTGCAATCCTGCGCGACGACGAGGTCCAGATCGCCCACCACGACACGGTAATCAAGGCGGATGACCACGTGGTGCTGTTTTTGACCGACAAACGCCGCATTGGCGAGATCGAGCAATTGTTCTCGGTCGGCTTCGGCTTTTTCTAGGGTCGGCGGCGAGATCCAATGCAATTTCTGATCGTCATCCGTATTCTTGGGATCCTCCTGATGGTCTTCGGCCTGACCTTCATCCCGCCGTGGCTGGTGGGCTGGGTCATGGGGGATGCCGATCTGTCACCCTTTGTGGTCAGCTTTCTGCTCAGCACCTCCTTGGGAGCCGTGTTGTGGGGGCTGACCAGGCAATACCACCGTGAGATGAAGCTGCGTGACGGGCTGTTGATCGTGGTGTCGTTCTGGATCGTGCTGGGGCTGATCGGCTCGACGCCGATCTACCTGCAGCCGGAGCTGGGGCTGAGTTTCTCCCAGGCGGTGTTCGAGTCGGTCTCCGGCATCACCACCACCGGTGCGACGGTCATTACCGGGCTCGATGAACTGCCGCGCTCGCTGTTGTTCTATCGCCAGCAACTCCAGTGGCTCGGCGGGTTGGGGATCATCGTGCTGGTGGTGGCCTTCCTGCCGCTGCTGGGCGTAGGCGGCATGCAGCTCTACAAGGGCGAGATGACCGGCCCGATCAAGGATTCGCGCCTGTCGGGCCGCATTTCCGAGACCGCCAAGGTCCTCTGGCTGGTCTACAGCGGCATCACCGTGCTCTGTGCGCTGGTCTACAAGATCGAGGGCATGACCTGGTTCGATGCCGTCAGCCACGCCTTTTCGACGGTTGCCACCGGCGGGTTCTCCACCCACGACGCGAGCTTTGGCTACTTCCAGAATCCCACCATGGAAGTCACGGCCATGGTGTTCATGATCCTCGGGGCCATGCCCATGGCGCTGCACTTCATCGCGCTTCGGCATGGCTCGCTGCGTGCCTACTGGCGCAGTGCCGAGGTCCGCTTTTTCCTCGGCTGGCTGGCAGCGGTCGCGGCGATGGTGGTGGCGTTCTTTCTGGCCAACTGGCCGGAGGGCAGCTGGATCGACACGGTGCGCCTGAACCTGTTCAACCTCGTTTCCTTCGCCACGACCACCGGCTACACCGCCACCGATCACACCGCCTACGGTCCCTTCCTGATGCTGCTGCTGGTAATGACCACCGTCATCGGCGGCTGTGCCGGCTCCACCACCGGCGGGATGAAATCGGTGCGCGTGATGCTGTTGGCCCGCCAGGGTTTCCACGAGGTGCGTCGCCTGATTCACCCGCACGCGGTCTTCGTCATCCGCCTGAGCGGACGTCCGCTTGACCCCAGTGTGATCAGCGCCGTGTGGGCCTTCTTCGCCGCCTGGATGTTTACCTTCCTGTTTTTCTTTTTTGCCATGCTGTTCACCGGCATGGACATCGAATCGGCGCTGGGTGCAGTCCTCGCCACCCTCGCCAACCTCGGCCCGGGAATCGGTTCGGTGGCCAGCAATTTCGCCTCGGAGTCGGACACGGTTCTGTGGCTGGGCATGCTGGCCATGATCCTCGGTCGTCTCGAGATCTTCACCGTACTCGCCATCCTGTTGCCGATGTTCTGGCGGCGATGAGCCCGAGGCATACCGCCGTCGGTTCGCCGGTGTTTCGTCGCGAGCTGCTCGCTCCGCGTTACTGGCCCACCTGGCTGGGGATCGGCCTGCTGCGACTGCTGGCGGTCGGCGGTCATCCACTACGCCGCGGTGCGGCACGCGTGCTTGCCGGGCTTTACCGGCGCTTCAACCCGCGTCGGGTCGGCATCATCGCCACCAACCTGCGTCTGTGTTTCCCGCATCAGACGACCGCGACACGTGAGCAGTGGCTGCGCGAGTACCTGGAACGGCACATGCTCGCGTTGTTGGATCTCGGACGCATTCGCCTCGCGCGCCGTGGTGAGCTAACCCGTCAGACCGAGATCGAGGGGCAGGCGGTTCTCGAGCGCCTGCGCGCCGAGCCCGGCCTGATCCTGACCGTGCATAGTGTCGGCCTGGAGTGGGCCGCGGCCATGCTGGCCGAGACGGTCGAGGGCTCGACCATCTACAAGCCATTTGCCGACAACCCGGTGATCGACTGGTGGTTTGGCGGGATGCGCACCCGGCATGGCACCGAGGCCCTGCCGCGCGAACGTGGCATGGGGCCGCATCTGCGCGCCCTGCGCTCGGGTCGGAGTTTCTTCTATATCGCCGACGAGGATCTGGGCATCGAGCACAGCGTCTTCGCGCCGTTCTTCGGCGTGGAAAAAGCGACCCTGCCACTGGCGGGCAAGCTGGCGCGGGCCAGCCGCCGGCCGGTCTATCCGGTAATCGGTCAGCTCGACGAGGTCACGGGGCGGTACCGGTTGCGCTTTCTCGAGCCGGTCGACTTGCCGGCGGGCAACGACCGCGAGGCGGCCACGGCGATCAACCGCGTGATCGAGGCGCTGGTGGTCGAGGATCCGGCCCAGCTGATGTGGTCGCTCAAGTACTTCAAGACCACGCCGCCGGGCGAGGACGATCGATACCGGCACTGACCGGCTGACGTCTGTGCTCAGTCTTCCTGGCGCTGCTCGCGCCGGACCCGGCCGCTGGCCTGGCGCCGGAAGCGCGGGTAGGTCCACTGGTACTGGGCAGGGTTCTCCCGCGCGACCCGTTCGACCTCGCGGTTGAGGGCCGCGGCAGCCTCGGCCGGGTCCTCATGATCGATGGGCTCGGTGACTGGTGCGTAGTGAATCGCAAACCCGCGGGCATCGGGCAGCCGTTCGGCCCAGCCGGTGAAGGCGGCCGCGCCGGTGCGTCGAGCCAACGTGCGGATCAGGGTCATGGTCAATGCCGGCTGACCGAAGAACGGCGCCGTGACCCCCTCGCCTTGGCTTGGTGCCTGATCGGGCAGGATGGCGACGAGCTCGCCACGTTTGAGCGCGCGCAGGGCCTTTCGCACCCCGCCGAGGTTGGCCGGGGCCATGTCCGCGCCGAAGCCCGAACGTAGTTTCACCAGCAGGGCTTCCAAGGCCGGCTCGCGTGGCGGGCGGTACATGACGGTCGTGGGCGTGCGGGTGCTGGTCATCAGCCCCCCCAGTTCCCAGCTTCCCATGTGAGGAGCGAGCAGGATCGCCCCTTGCCCCGCTTCCAGCGCCCGCTCAATCTGCTCGAATCCGGACATGCCGGCCACGATGGGCTCGATTCGCTCGCGGGGCCAGCGCCAGGTGGTGCCGGTCTCGATCAGGCCCATGCCGGTCTCGATCAGGCTGCGTCGAGCCAGGCGGGCACGTTCGTCGGGGGCCAGTTCCGGCAGGCAGAGCGCGAGGTTGTCTTCGACGGTGCGTCGCGTCTTGCCGTTGCTAACCCAGAATAGCCGTCCGATAACTCGACCCAGCCGCTGCGCCCCGGCGAGTGACAGCCCGCCCAGCAGGCGGAGCAGCAGGCTCGCCAGTCCGACGCGCAGTCTCCCGCGCAATCGGTACCAGGCGCTGTCCCGGCGTCGGCTCATGGTTGCTGTGCCGCGAGCGGGGCGGCGTGCGCCTTGGCATGGGCGATCGCCCGGTCGGCGCCGTCGGCGACCAGCGGTGCGATCGCCGACCTGAGTGAGTGGAACAGCTGGCCATTGCCCTGCTCCTCGGTCGCGAGCAGCTGCTTGAAGTGCTCGCGCTGGGTCGGCATGGCAAAGCAGGCGGGGCAGTTGTCGTTGATCACCGGCAGCTCGAAACGGCGGGCGAAGTCGACCAGGGCCGATTCGCGCACGTCGACCAGCGGGCGGATGATGCGCACGTCGCCGGCATCGTTTAGGTAATGCGCCTTCATGGTGTTGAGCTTGCCACCGTGGAACGCACTCATCATGAAGCTCTCGGCGAGATCGTCGAGGTGTTGGGCCAGTGCCAGCACGTTGAAGCCTTCCTCGCGGGCGAGGCGATAGATCAGCCCACGCTTGAGCCGCGAGCAGAACGAGCAGTAGGAGTCCCCGCTCATGTGGTCGTCGGCCAGCGCGACGATGTCTTCCTGCACCCGGTAGTGGCGTACGCCGAGGGTTTCGAGGTAACCACTGAGCGGGCCCGGATCGAAACCGGGCACCATCGGGTCGACGGTGATCGCGGCGATCTCGAAATCGATCGGTGCGCGTCGCTGGATATGCCGCAGGATGTGGAGCAGCGAGAGCGAGTCCTTGCCGCCGGACAGGCCCAGCAAGACTCGGTCGCCGTGATGCAGCATCTGGTAGTGCATCACGGCGCGGGCGACCTGTTTTTGCAGGCCGCGGCCGGGTGTGGCCCAGCGCCCTTTGGGCGTATCGGCGATATCGACGGGATCGTTCTTGAGGGTGACGGGCATGGGGCGGCGTAATGGGGTCGTTGATGATGGACGATCATCTTACCAGTCGTGATCCGGCCGCGACCTCGCCTGATCGCGCGGGCTATTCGTCGTAGAGGGGGCGGCCGCGGTAGTAGCCGCGGATGCGCGGGCCGGGTTCAGCGGGCTCTTCCGGTTCGGCGGTAGTCGCAGGCTGATCGAGCGATGCGGCGAGGGCCTGGACCGTCGGATCCTCGCTCGCCCGGGCAAGACGCAGCAGGCGTTGTTCGACGCCGTAGCGAGACATGTCGACGGTGATCCCCATGTCCTTTTCCAGGGCGCGCTTGAGTTCGATCAGGCATTGCATTCGCTCGCGTTGTGACATGAGGGTCTCCGGTGACGCATTGACGTCGAGTTAGCAATATCCACACCATGGCGCCGGGACCCCCGTGATGGCGGCCGGGCGTCGATCGGGCATCGACCGTTGCGCCGACGCGGAGCGTGTCGGCCGCCGGCTGCGCGGTAACGAGGCGTTGTCGATTGCAGCCGAGGTTCTCTAGACTGAATCCGGTCAACTGGCCTGTTCGCCCACCCCAGCCACTCGAGGTCCGCCTGCATGCGAGCGCTCTATCCCCCGATCGAACCCCTGGTCAATCACAGCCTGCCGGTCGCCGACGGGCATGTCCTGCATGTCGAGGAATGCGGTCGGCTGACCGGTCTGCCGGTGCTGTTCCTGCACGGCGGGCCGGGGGCGGGCTGTACCCCGATGCACCGGCGGTTCTTCGATCCGGACCGCTATCGCATCGTCTTGCCGGACCAGCGCGGCGCGGGACGCTCGACGCCGCATGCCGGGCTGGAGGCCAATACGACGGCCGACCTGATCGCGGATCTGGAGTTGCTCCGTGAGACCTTGGGCATCGACCGCTGGCTGGTCTTCGGTGGCTCCTGGGGTTCGACCCTGGCGCTGGCCTATGCCCAGGCCCGCCCCGAGCGGGTGGCCGGCCTGATCCTGCGGGGCGTGTTTCTCTGTCGTCGGCAGGACATCCGCTGGTTCTACCAGGATGGCGCTTCGCACGTGTTCCCCGATTACTGGCGCGATTACCTCGAGCCGATTCCCGCCGACGAGCGTGGTGACCTGGTCGCCGCCTATCATCGTCTGCTCAATGGCGATGACCAGATCGCCCAATACCAGGCCGCACGGGCCTGGTCGGTGTGGGAAGGACGCTGTGCCACGTTGCGGCCCGAGCCCGAGGTGGTGGACTACTTCGCCGATGCCCATCACGCCCTGTCGATCGCCCGGATCGAGAACCACTATTTCATGAACGATTCGTTCCTCGAGACACCGCTGCTCGATGGCATGGACCGCCTTGCCGGTATCCCGGGGCATATCGTCCATGGACGCTACGACATGGTCTGTCCCATCGACCAGGCCTTTGCGCTGCACGAGCGCTGGCCGAACGCCACGTTCGAGGTGATCGAGGATGCCGGTCATGCGGCGAGCGAGGCGGGGATCGTCGATGCGCTGGTGCGTGCCACCGACCGATTCGCCGACGAGGCGCGTTCATGATCGGCCTGATCCAGCGCGCGCGGCGGGGCGCCGTGCGGGTGGATGACGAGGTGGTTGGCGAAATCGGGATGGGGCTGGTCTGCCTGGTGGGTGTCGAGCAGGGGGATGGGGCGGCCCAGGCCGAGCGCCTGGCCGAGCGGGTGCTCAATTACCGCGTGTTTCCCGACGAGGCCGGCCGGATGAATCGATCCCTGCGGCAGGCCGAGGGCGGGGTGCTGGCCGTGCCGCAATTCACGCTGGCGGCGGACACCCGCCGCGGAAATCGGCCCAGCTTTACCCCGGCGGCAGATCCCGGCGTGGCGGAAGGGTTGTTTGGTGTCTTCGTCGAATCGCTGCGCCGCCGTTACCCCGGGGCGGTGGCGACCGGGCGCTTCGGCGCCGACATGCAGGTGGAACTGGTCAATGACGGGCCGGTGACCTTTTGGCTGGAAGCGCCGTCGCCCGCCTGACCGTGCCGACCGCGGTGACCGCGTCCCGCCTGGAGAAAGTGTCAGGCACAAAAAAAGGCCCGCCGAGTGGCGGGCCTTGTCCTTCGGGTGGCTCAGTCTGCCTTAGGCAGCCTGGGTCGCCTCGTCGGACTCGCCGGTGTTGGAGGTCCAAGCGATGGTGACTTCGTCACCTTTCTTACCCGGCACCTTGATGTTGATGTACGGGTTCTTGGAAACGGCTTCCGACAGGTTGCCGTCCATTACGTTCTCACCGTTGACGGAGACCATCAGCTTCTGGATGAAGTTCGCCGGGATCTTCTTGCCGGTGGACTTGTCTTCGCGGTTGCCAGACTCCATCGGGTGACGGATCAGGGCCTTCACGTCCAGAACGTCGCCGGCCGGAGAAATGCGCATGCGGATAGTAGACATAATCTATACCTCTTGGGTTATCTGTCTTTAATCAATGACTTTGCGTTCAGAGGCTGATTAGCCGCCGCAGCCACCGATGGTTACCTTGACTTCCTTGGACGCTTTGTACAGCTTGCCGCCAGCGTGAACCACGCCAGTGACGTTGTCGGTCTCGCCCATACGGATACGGGTGGAAACGAACGGTTTGGCGCCAGACAGGTCGAAGGACGCGACCAGCGGGGTCGGGTTCTTCGATACGAAGATGGCAACACGGTCGGAGTCAGCGATGCTGGACTCGACGGTGACCGGGACAACGGCGCCGTTCTCGGCGATGTCCGGGGCCTTCACGCTGATGTCGCCGGACTCGGCAACGTCACCCGAACCGAACAGTTCGCTCAGGGCGCTGTCCATGCTCTCGGACTCGAAGGCTGCTTCCGGCCAGTCGGCGGCAGCGGCCAGGACTGCACGCGGGGAAAGCAGGCCGGCACCAACAGCCAGGCCAGCAGCACTGGCAGCGAGGCTGCCCTTCAGAAATACGCGACGCTTGGTTTGCATATCTTAACTCCTCGTTAATGTGTGGGTGTCCACGCCCCTAGAGAAGCATGGCCCGTGCCAGGTTCGTAACTGACTGATAAGAAGGGGAAACAAGGGGGTGATGGCACCTGTTGCAAGTTGCAATCTGCAATTTTTATGCGTCCGGCATTGCAATGATTCCGGCCGTGATCGGCCGAATGTGGCGTGTTGATCACTTCTTGTCGTAGTTCTGCAGCTTGCGCCAGAGGGTCGACTTGTTGATGCCGAGGATGTTGGCGGTCTTCTCGCGGTTGCCCTCGGTGTGCTTGAGCGTCTTTTCGATGTAGCGACGCTCGAGTTCATCGAGGGTCGGGCGATCGGCATCGATGGCGCTCGTCTCGTTACCGGTTGCCACCGGTGCGGTGTCCTCACCCACCAGCTCCAGGTCGATCTCCTCGCTGTCGGACAGGGCCACGGCCCGCTCGATGGCATTCTTGAGTTCGCGCACGTTGCCGGGCCAGGGGTAGTCGAGGATCGCCCGTTCGGCACGCTCGGTCAGGCGCTGGGCCGGCCGGCGGAATCGGGCGGCGAACTCGTCGATGAAGTGTTGCGCCAGGGCCGGGATATCGTCGCGTCGTTCGCGCAGCGGCGGCAGCAGCAGGCGCACCACGTTCAATCGGTGGTATAGGTCGTGGCGGAACGTGCCTTCGCGCACCATCTCGGCGAGGTTGCGGTTGCTCGCGACGATGAAGCGCACGTCGATGGGAATGGTCTGCACCCCGCCGACGCGAGTGATTTCCTGCTCCTGCACCACCCGCAGCAACTTGATCTGCATCGCATCCGAGATATTGCCGATCTCGTCGAGAAAGACCGTGCCGCCGCTGGCGACTTCGAGCAGGCCCGGCTTGGCGGTGTTCGCCCCGGTGAAGGCGCCCTTCTCGTGGCCGAAGAGTTCGTTTTCCAGCAGGGTGTCGGTCAGCGCGCCGCAGTCAATCACGATGTAGGGGGTGCCCGCGAAGTCCGAGCGTTCGTGGGTGGCGCGTGCGGCCAGCTCCTTGCCCGAGCCGGATTCGCCCTCGATCATCACGTTGACGCGCACGTCACGGATCTTGTCGATGATGTGATAGACGGCCTCGATGGCCTTCGACTGGCCCAGCATCGCGCGTTCGCCCTGATCGGCCGCGGCGGGTGGTTGGGCCGGCCCTTCGTCGAGCAGTCGGCGCACCAGGTCGATCAACTCCTCGGGGTCGTAGGGCTTCTTGACGAAATCGCTGGCGCCCAGCCGCAGCGCCTGGATGGCGTTGTCGATGGTGGAATAGCCGGTAATCAGGATCACCGGCAGCTCCGGCCACTCGCCGCGCAACCATTCCAGGAACTCCAGGCCATTCATGCCCGGCATCTTGAGATCCGAGATGACCAGGTCGACCGGATGGTTGGTCAGCCACGACTGGGCGGCCCCGACCGACTGAAAGCCGTGAACCGTCAGTCCTTCCGTGTGCGCGTAGCGCGTGAACAGGTCCGAGGCGCGTTCGTCGTCGTCGACGAAGGCGATGACCGGCGGGTTGTCGCTTGGCCTGGCTGTCGTCATGGCGTCGGTGTCGATGGCGTGGGTTTCTCGGGTGGGCGAATGATGCGCGGTCGTGCCTTTTGGCGCGGTAGCACGACGCGGGCGAGCACGCCGGTAGCGTCCTCACCCAAGTCACGCCGGTTTTCCAGCGTCAGCTCGCCGCCGTGGTACTGCACGATGCCTAAGCTGATCGACAGCCCCAGGCCCGTGCCGCGATCGACCGCCTTGGTGGTGAAGAACGGGTCGAAGATCTGCTCGATCACCTCGGTCGGCAGGCCGCTGCCTTCGTCGCGAATCTCGATCCGGACGGTTTCATCGAGGCATTCGGCCTGGATCAGTATATGCCCGCCGGTGGGGCTCGCGTGGATGGCGTTGCGCACCAGGTTGGCGATCACCTGTTCCATCTGGCCGGGATCGAATTCTGCTTCGCAGCGCGCGGTGGCGCTCAGCAGGGCCAGGTGCACATCGGCCTCCATCGCCTCCGGCTCCATGCGGTCGATTACCTCTTCCAGCCACTCAGCCAGCGCGATGGTCTCGTGCTCGGGGGGGAGCTGGCGGGCGAAGTTCATCACGCCGCGCACGATGCGGCTGGCGCGATGCGCCTCGGCGCGCAGGTCGTTCATGTCCGCGTGGACCCCGGGCTGATCGGCCGGGAGCTGGCGCTCGACCAGTCGGGTGAGCGTGAGAATGTTGTTGAGTGGGTTGTTGATCTCGTGGCCGATGCCGGCGGCCATCTCGCCGATCGAGGCCAGCTTGGCCTGTTGCAGGGCCTTTTTCTCCGCGCGGTCACGCCGGCGGGCCTCATTGGAGAGCTGTTCGATCAGATAGCGGAACGAGGCCTGCAGTTCGTGGACCTCGGTGGTGCGCGAGTCCACCGGAATCGGGCCGTCGCGGTAACCATCGGCGAATCGCTTGAGGCTTTCGGAAAGCCGGATGATCGGCCGGGCGAAGAATCGCGCCCCAAGACCGGCGAACAGCAGGCTCATCAGCAGGCCCAGCAGGCCGAAGCCGAACAGGCTCAGCCGGATGTCGCGAAACGGGGCGGTGGTGATGTCGGCCGGCAGCTTGAATGCCACGAACCACGAAGCAAGGCTGTGCGGGTAGGGATGGTACTCCTGGTAGTAGTAGCGGGTATCGCCATCCGCGCTCAGGTAAGCGCCGTTCGATTGCGCCACGGCGTCATCCCAGAACGCGCCGCCGTCGATCTGTCGGGCGTCGGGATAGTCCGCCTTGCCGCCGTTTTCGAACGGGCTGATGAAGTTGATGCCGCGCTCATCGTCGAATAGCAGCAGGCCGTCACGCGCGGGCATGGCCGTGTTGTGTTCGATGATCATCACCTTGCCGTCCCGGGGGCGGGGCGAGAACGAGAGTATCTCGTCGAGTTGCTCGCCGAAGGTGTTGACCACCACGTAACCCGCGGTCCGGTCGTCGACGTTGCGCAGCGGGCGCACGGCATACAGGGTGCTCGGTTCGCGGCCGGGCAGCGCATCGCCGAAGGCCAGCGGTAGGGTCATGAAACTGATCTGGTCGGTGGGCAGGTCCTCCAGCCGCCGGAGGAAGCGGTCGTTGTTGAACTCCTCCTCGACGTAGTTGACCTGCCCGAGGCTGTCGAAGGAGGGCGAGGCAACCCGCCCCAGGGTGACCTTGATGACCGTGTTGCCGGCCGCATCGAGAATGCGGATACTCCCCAGCCCCGGCACGGTGCGCTGCAGCCCGGCCAGAAAGCGGTTGGCATTGATGCGCATCGAGGTCAGCTCGGGGTGACGAATGCCCATGGACGAGGCCATCAGGGCATTGAGCATCGTCTGGATTTCCTGCGATTGGCCGATGCCATCGACCACTTCGCGCTCGTAGCGCATCCGGTTGCTCATCTCGCCGATCAGCGAATCGATGTTCTCGTCGATCTCCCGGCTGACTTCCTTCTGGAATCGCTGTTCGCTGTAGCTGGTCACGCCCCATACCAGGAGCACGAGCGGCACCAGGGTGGCGGTAAAGGTCCACAGGAAGATGTTGACCGGCAGACGCATGCGGGCGAGCCTCGGAGTGCGTCCGGCCTGATTGCCGGCGCTTGGATTACGGTGAAGGTGACGCTATCACAAAGCATGATTGGACACAGTGGCTGGACGAGCGCGCCGCGGCCGGGCTGACCCGCCGGTTGAGGGTGGCCGCCTCGCCGCAGGGGCCGCGCATGCGGGTCGATGGGCGCGAGCGTCTGGCTTTCTGCAGCAACGATTACCTCGGGTTGGCCAACGATCCGCGGCTGGCCGCAGCCATGCGCGAGGGCATTGATCGCTACGGGGTGGGGGCCGGCTCCGCGCACCTGATCAACGGCCACTTCGAATCCCACCAACGGCTCGAGGATGAGCTTGCCAGCTGGCTTGACGTGGATGCCGCGCGACTCTTTTCCACCGGCTACATGGCGAACCTCGGCGTGGTCGGGGCATTGGTGGGGCGGGGCGACACCGTGATCGCCGACCGGCTCAATCACGCGTCGCTGATCGATGCCGTGCAACTCTCCGGTGCGCGCCTGTCACGCTATCGCCACAACGATCTGGCCGATCTCGAGGCCCGCCTCGAGCGGGCGCGCGGCGAGCGCATGATCCTCACCGACGGCGTGTTTTCCATGGACGGTGACGTCGCGCCGCTGGCCGAGCTGGTCGAGCTGGCGGAGCGATTCGATGCCTGGCTGGTGATCGACGAGGCACATGCCTTCGGTGTGCTCGGCGCGCAAGGGCGCGGCAGCTTCGAGGCGGCCGGCCTGGAACCCGGCGAGCGGGTGCTGCGGGTTGGCACACTGGGCAAGGCCTTCGGCACCGCCGGTGCCTTCGTGGCCGGTGCGGCCGAGCCGCTGGCGGTGCTGCTGCAGCGGGCACGCACCTACCTGTTCACCACGGCTCAGCCGCCGGCCGTGGCCGAGGCCTCGCGCGCCGCGCTGGCGATCGTGCGTGACGAGGGCTGGCGTCGAGATCATCTGGCCGACCTGGTGAGCGTGTTTCGTGAGGGTGTGGCCGGCATCGAGGGCCTCGAGCGGATGCCGTCATCCACGCCGATCCAGCCACTCAAGGTCGGTGAGGCGGATCGGGCGCTGGCCATGGCCGAACGGCTCGACGCGGCCGGACTCCTGGTGCCGGCAATCCGCCCTCCCACCGTCCCGGAAGGGGGCGCGCGACTGCGGGTCACCTTCAGTGCCGCCCACGAGCGGGCCGACCTGGACAATCTTCTGTCTGCCTTGCGCAAATGCACTAATGTCTGGTGACCGACCAGAGGATTTCTTTAAAGAGGGCGGGCGGGAACCAAGCGGGTTTGTAAAGGTCGAACCCGGGTCATAGCGGGCATCTGAAGCCCGTCAACCGGCCGCTTCTGGTCGACTGGCAAATTCAGCCGGACTCGGGCGGCGCGACAGCCGCCCGAGTCCGGCGACCATCCAAGGAGAGATGAACATGAAACACATGACGTTGATCGCCGTTGCCGCTAGCGTGATGCTACTGGCCGGCTGTGCGCAGAACCCCTACACCGGCGAGAACCGCAAGACCGCGACGGGGGCGACCGTCGGTGCCGGCGCTGGCGCGCTGCTCGGTAACGTGATTGCCGGCTCGGGTAACAAGACCGGCGGCACCCTGATCGGCGCCGCAGTCGGTGCCACCGTCGGTGGCCTGGTGGGGCGTCAGATGGACCAGCAGGAGCGCGAGTTGCGCCAGGAAATGCAAGGTACCGGCGTGGACGTGCAGCGTCAGGGTGACACCATCCGCCTGCAGGCCCCCGAGTCGATCACCTTCGCCACGGACAGCGCCGAGATCAGGCCGCAGTTCCGCAGCACGCTCGATCAGCTGGCCTACTCGCTCCAGCAGTACCCGAATACCGTGGTACGCGTCGAGGGGCATACCGACTCGACCGGCTCGGCGAGCCACAACCAGACCCTGTCGCTCAATCGCGCCCAGAGCGTGACGAGCTACCTGGCGCGTTCCGGGGTGGACGCCAGCCGCCTGCAGCCGGTCGGCTACGGGTTTAGCCGCCCGATCGCGACCAACGACACCTACGAGGGTCGTGCGCAGAACCGTCGGGTCGAGATCCTGATCCTGCCGCAGCAGTAATAAGCCGCGAGGCTGGTCCCGATGATAAAGGCCCCGGTTATTCCGGGGCCTTTTTCTTGGTGACGCCGGCCGGGAGGGGTGGGTCGAGCCGGGTGCCCGGCTCCAGTGACAGTCGGCTTGCCGTGCCGGCGGGCAGCTCCAGCACGTAGCGCGCCGCTTTCTGGCTCGGATAGCCGGGACAGGGATCGCTGCGGCAGGGCGGCACGGCCGCGTGCAGGTGAACCAGGCGCCAGTCGACGTCGAGATAGAGAATGTCGATCGCAAACGAGACGTTCTTCATCCAGAACGAGCGCGGGGCCACGTCGGGGTAGACGAATAGCATGCCCTGATTGCTCCCCAGTGAGGGGCGGTGCATCAGCCCTCGCTGGCGGCTCGGTGGGGTTGTCGCCAGTTCGATCCGGAAACGTTCACCGCCCAGCCACATCATCCGATGGGCGCCGTCGTGGGACGACGGGGTGCCCCATGCCAGCCACGCGACCAGCAGCAACGCGCCCAGCAGGAGGGCGGTGGTGAGCGGCCGGGAGGCCAGCGAGCGTGGTGAGGTGCGCATGCGCGCATCATAGCGCCGAAGGAGCCCGGGATCCCGGAGTCGATCGCCCTGACGCGCCCCGCGGGCGCTGATAAGATGGGCGCCCGTCATCCACACCGCCCAAACCCACACTGCCCAGGCCCCCATGACCCAACGTCCCGATGCCGAACAACGGCGCGCCGAAGCGCTCGATTACCACGCCAAGCCGCAGCCGGGGAAGATCGCCACGGCGATCACCAAGCCCACCGAGACGGCACGCGATCTGGCGCTGGCCTACTCGCCCGGCGTGGCCGAGCCGGTGCGCGCCATTGCCGCCGACCCGGACGCCGCCTGGCAGTACACTGCCCGCGGCAACCTGGTGGCGGTGATCTCCGACGGCTCGGCGATTCTGGGGCTGGGCGATCTCGGGCCGCTGGCATCCAAGCCGGTGATGGAAGGCAAGGGCGTGTTGTTCAAGCGCTTTGCCGACATCGACGTGGTCGATCTGGAGGTCGAGGCGGAAAGCCCGCAGGCCTTCATCGACACGGTCCGCCGACTCGAGCCGTCGTTCGGCGGCATCAACCTCGAGGACATCTGCGCGCCGCGCTGCTTCGAGATCGAGTCCGCGCTGAAGAAGGCGATGGATATCCCCGTCTTCCACGACGACCAGCACGGCACGGCGATCATCATCGCCGCGGGGCTCACCAACGCCCTGCGCCTGCAGGGCAAGCGCCTCGATCAGGCGCGGCTGGTGCTGGTCGGCGCCGGGGCGGCCGGCACGGCCACCCTAAACCTGCTGCTCGACATGGGCCTCAAGCGCGAGAACCTGCTGGTGGTCGACCGGGTCGGCGTATTGCACGAGGGGCTCGAGGACCTGCCCGAGCATCATCGTCGCTTTGCCGCCAAGACCGAGGCGCGCACGCTCGCCGAGGCGCTGGTGGGTGCCGACGCCTTCGTCGGCCTGTCGGCGCCCAACCTGCTGAGCGAGGAGATGCTCGCCAGCATGGCGGACAAGCCGGTGGTCTTCGCCCTGGCCAACCCCGATCCGGAGATCCTGCCCGAGCTCGCCCACCAGGTGCGCGATGACCTGATCATGGCGACCGGGCGCAGCGACTATCCCAACCAGGTCAACAACGTGCTGGCCTTCCCGTTCATCTTCCGCGGTGCGCTCGACTGCCGGGCGCGCAGCATCACGCCCAACATGAAGATCGCCTGCGTCGAGGCGCTGGCGGCACTCGCCCGCGAGGACGTGCCGGCCTCCGTGCTGGCGGCCTACGAGCTCGACGAGATGGCCTTCGGCCCGGAGTACATCCTGCCCAAGCCGTTCGATCCGCGCCTGATCGAGCGCCTGCCCGCCGCGGTCGCTAAGGCCGCCGAGACCGACGGGGTCGCCCGGATGACCTATCGCCCGCACCCGATGCCGGAGGCCGGATGAGTCAGGCGCGTGCCTGGTTGATTGATTCTCACGCCCAGATCTGGCGGGCGTGGCACGTCTACGAGAAGGGGCGCAGCGATCAATCTGGGCGGCCGGTCAATGCCGTGCTGGGTTTTGCCGATTACCTGCTGGCGCTACTGGAATCGACCTGGCTGCCCAACCAGCCGGCACCGATCATCGCGGCTATTTTCGATGCCCCCTGCGGTCGAGGCCATCGCCAGGCGATCTATCCCGACTACAAGGGGCACCGCCCGCCCACGCCCGTCGATCTCAAGGATCAGTTTCCGCGTTGCCGCGAGCTGGCCGCCGCGGCCGGCTTCGGCGCGCTGGACCATGCCGGCTTCGAGGCCGACGACGTGATCGGCACCCTGGTCGGGCGGCTGCGTAGCCGCGAGCGGGCGGTGACCATCGTTACCGGCGACAAGGATCTGGCCCAGCTGCTGGGCCCGGACGATCGCTGGTACAACCCCATGCGCGGCTCGGTGATGGCCTACGGTGACGTCGAGCGTCGCTTCGGCGTGCGCCCGGCGCAGATCGCCGACTGGCTGGCGCTATCCGGCGACGTGGCCGACAACATTCCCGGCGTGCCGGGCATCGGGCCGCGCACCGCCGCCCGCCTGCTGCGCAAGCACGGCTGCATCGACGGCATCTACGAGAATCTCTCTGCCGTCTACGGCATGAAATTCCGCGGTGCGCCGCGTGCCCAGCGGCTGTTGCAGGAGTACGAGACGCAGGTGCGACTGTCACGGCAACTCACCGAGATCGTCTGCGATCTGCCGCTGGCCGAGACCCCCTCGCCGTGGCGGGGTATCGATCGTCCCGCGCTGGTGCGCATTCTCGAACAGGCCGGGGCCGATCCCGCCCAGATCGAGCGCTGGGAGGCCTGGGACGCCCCGCTGGTGCGTTCGGCATGAGCCTGCTCGCCTTCAACAAGCCGTTCGATTGCCTGTCCCAGTTCACGGCCGAGGCCAACAGCCCGGCGGCGACACTCGCCGACTGGATCGACTTCCCCGGCGTCTACCCTGCCGGCCGCCTCGACCGCGACAGCGAGGGGCTGTTGCTGCTTACCGACGACGGGCGCCTGCAGAACCGACTGGCCGACCCTCGCCACAAGCTCGCCAAGGTTTATCTCGCGCAGGTGGAGGGCGAAATCGACGCGGTCGCCCTTGCCGCCCTGCGTGAAGGCGTGACCCTCAAGGACGGCACCACGCGCCCGGCCGGCGCCGAGCGGGTCGCCGAGCCCGACTGGCTCTGGCCACGCGATCCGCCAGTGCGCTATCGCAAGACCGTGCCGACCAGTTGGGTGCAGATCACCCTGCGCGAGGGTCGCAACCGCCAGGTCCGACGTATGACTGCCCACGTCGGCTTTCCCACCCTGCGCCTGATCCGGGTCGCGATCGGCCCTTATCGGCTCGATGGTCTCGGCCCGGGCGAATGGCGTGAACTGACCGCCTGACAAGCCGCTCCCCGGCGGGTGCGTCGCGATCATCCCGTCCCGTGATTTTCCGACCCGCCTTGTCGGGTAAAACCCGTTTTTCTGCAAGGGCTTAGCGCGATTGCGTGGCCCGCTTTTGCCCCCCTTTTTTGCGCCCAAGGCCATTATCCGGTAGATTGCGCGCTCCGCTCGGCGCGGCGGGGTGTCCGAAGTCGCTGGTTTGATGTTTCAGAACAGTGACTTGCGGGATGACAGGTGAGGAAGAATACGGGGCGTGCCATGAATATCATGAAGCAGTTTGTGCTGGGTCGTCGGCTGGTGGGCGGCTGGGCGTTTGATCAGGGCGTCACGCTCGACGACGCGGCGGCCATCCGTCTGGCCGAGGCCCTGGCCGAACGTGACTGGCAGACCCCGCGCAGCGCCGACGATCTCGACCTGTCCCTGCTCTCCTTCCTGGTCCTGGAGACGGCCCACCGCTACTACGTTCAGGCCGACAAGGCGCTCAAGACCTGCCAGTCCGAGGAAGGGCGCACGCTCTTTCCCGCCGCGATGCTCCCCGAGCGGCTGGCCGATCTCGCGGCCACGCTGCGTTTCTACAACGAGGCGCCGGTGCTGGCCGAGTCGCTGCCGGTCAACGGGCTGGCGAGCCTGCAGAGCCTGACCAATACCCTGTTCGCGGTCATCGCCGCCCAGTTCCCCGAGCACATGGCCGAGGTGCACCCGCAGGTGATGCGCGCCGAGGTGGCCGATGTGGTTCGCGCGGGTTTTGCGCGCCGTGCGGCACACGTGCCGGTCTACTCGCCCACGCATCTCGAGTTCATGGGCGCGGTCGACAAGACCCGCTGCATCTTCGCCCCATCGGGCAAGTACTGGGGGGCGCGCGACTACGATCCGGCGCGGGATTTCGAGGCCAACGTGCGCCAGTTCGGCGAGGACCTGTTTCGCTTCATGACGGTCGCGCACAAGGAACGGTTCAAGGGGCTGGCCTTCCGTCTGCCGGCCTCGTTCAGCAGCTCGATCGAGCGCCTGGCCGAGACCACCGCGACGTTGCTCGATGGACTCAACCGCATCGACCCGGCCGGGTCGGACTGCCTGCGATGCGTGGACGGCAAGCCCGGCTGGAAATTCGAGTGGGCCGGCGAGAGCATGTTCCTCACCGCCTTCGGCGTCTGCTACCCGGCCGATCACCCGCGCAACCCGTACGGCTTCGATTACACCTACTTCTTCTTCCAGCCGGATTTCGTGCTGCGCAATCACCCCGGGCTGATCAACGGCAAGGAAGAGATCTCGCGCCAGCGCATCCTTGCCTCCTTCCATAAGGACGGCATGGACTACGACAATATCGGCAAGGAAGCCGAGCATGCCCGCTACCTCCGGCCGATGGCACCCGACGGTCCGGCCGTGGCCTGGTGGGAATACCTGCCTGCCCGGCGGGCGATCGAGGAGCCGCTGCCGGCCGCCGTCTGAGAGCCCTTGCCGATTTCCGGTCCGGTCGTCCGGACGATCTCCCTTCCCCTCACCGCGCGGCCGCGCTGTCAGTCCACCCGTGACAGCAGGGCGGTGCGCAGCTGGTCCGATAGCGGCGGCTCCGCCAGCCAGATGCCGAAATAGGCCCGTGCCAGTTCACGGTCGGCGGACTCGAAGCGGATCTCGTCATTGAGGCTCAGGGTCAGCCGTCGTGCCTCGGGGTCCCAGTCGAGTCGGTAGCGATCGTCATCGGTCACGTCGATCATGGCGTTCTGGATGGCGTCGATCTTGGGGCGGATCGCCTCGCGTTCCTCGCCCGCGTACTGCTCGTCCAGCGCCACCCAGGTCGCCTTGCGGATATCCTCGACGCCCACGTCACGGTGGTACTCGAGGATCAGGCTCATGGGCACCTCGGCGTTGACGATGGCATTCTCGTTGGCCTCGGCTGGTGCGTAGAGCGCCGCGTCGTAGACGTCCCAGATCAGGTAGCGGGCGGTGCCCGATCCCTGCAGGACCAGTGCGCTGTCACCCAGGGATTGCTCGGTCTCGAGCGAGTCGGCCAGGGCCGGCGCACTGCCCCAGCCCAGCAGGATCGCCAGTCCCAGCCCCAAGCCGGCCCGCGGCGCACGCCGGTTCATGACGCCCCCTCGTCGGGATCGGTCTTGGTAAAGAACAGCGTGACCTCGCCGACGCGGATGCCGAATTTCTTCACCGTCGCGCGGTTGATCACCACGTTTTCGCTCTGTCGGATCATCCAGTCGTCGAAGGCCACGTCGATGGTCGAGTCGCCGTAGGGCAGGCGCAGCACGTAGCGCCAGTTAAGTGCCTGGCCCACCTCGTGGCCCTCGGCGGTCCCGACGATGTCGCCGGCCCGGCCCACGTAGCGACCCTCGCCGGTGGGCGTGATGCGCCAGGTGCGCTGGTCGGTCTCGCCGTCGTCGTAGATGAAATCCTCGTCGAGCACGAATTCCTCGCCTTCCCAGTAGCCGTCGATCTCGACGCGGAACTGGCGCTTGATCTCGCCGCCGCGGCCCTCGAAGATGCCGTGCGCCCAGGTCTGGCCCTTGAAGTACTCGGTCAGGTCGAAGGCGGGCGTGGTGCCCTGGAATTGCTCGAGTTTCATGCTGCTGCATCCCGTGAGTAGCAGGGTGAGGGCGAGCGCGGTCGCCACGGTGAAGCGTTGGATCATGGGGTGGTTCCTCGCAGGGTGGTTTCCGGCAATGGCGATTCGGTGTCGGTGAGCTGGCGGAAGACCAGCCAGGCGGCAGCGAGCTTGAAAATGACGGGCAGCGCGCCGTAGATGACGGCCAGGGCGGTGGTGTCGCTGTCGCCGGCCTCGAAGCCGGCCAGTGCCAGCAGCCCGAAGCCCACGCCGACGGCCACGGCCAGGGCGAGCTTGGTGGCCAGTCCCAGTAGGCCGAAGAACAGCCCGGCGCGATCGCCGCCGCCCTCGTCGCTGTCGGTCCCGGCGATGTCGGCCTGGATCGAGGCCGGTAGCGCCATGTCGGCACCGAGGCTCAGGCCCGAGATCGCGCAGATCAGCGCAAACCAGACCACGTCCCCGCTGCCCAGCCACGGGGCGAAAGAGAAGCTGATCGCGGCCAGCAGGATCGAGGCGCCCCAGGCGCGGCGCTTGCCGATCCGTCGGGCGAGCGCGGTCCAGGCCGGTAGTGCGGCGATGCCGGCGCCGAAGTACAGCAACAGCAGCCAGCCGAGCCAGTCCTGGGCACCGAGGCGGTCGGCGACGAACATCAGGAACAGCGCGGCCGGGATGCCGTTGGCCAGGTTGTTGAGGAAATAGCCGCCCAACAGGCCGCGCAGGCGACGGTTGTGTTTCAACAGCGGCCAGCCGTGACGCCAATCGACCAGCGGGCGATGCACGGCCGGCTCGGGGGTGGTCGCCGCCATGACGATAAAGCCGGCCGGCAGCAGGATCGCCATCAGCCAGAACACGGCCGCGAGCACGTCCGCCGGGGCCTCGCTGCCTAGCAGGATCGGCAGGGCGGCGGCGAGTACGGTGCCCACCAAGGCCAGCCCCTCGCGACCGGCCGCCAGGCGCGTGCGCCCGTGCGGAGTCGGGTCGGCCTCCGCGCCCAGGCTGGTATAGGGCAACTGGATCATGGTCCAGCCGAGAAACGCCGCCAGGCCCCACAGGTAGAGATACCAGAGGCCGACGTCGTCGTCCGGGCGCAGCAGGAACCAGAGCGAGGCGATCAGCAGGGGCATGCCGGCGCCCATCAGCCACTTGCGCCGATGGCGGCCGGGAATGCGGTCCGAGAGATAACCGACCACCGGGTCGGTGATCACGTCCCACAGTCGGGTGAGCATCAGGGCCGTGCCGACGGCGGCCAGCCCCAGTCCCAGTTCGTTGGCGTAGAACGGCGGCAGGTAGACGTACAGCGGGATGCCCATCAACGCCAGCGGCAGGCCGGGGGAGCCGTAGGCGAGCACCTGCCACAGGTTCAGTCGTGGCGCGGTGCTCGCGTTTGGGTTCACGGGCGTTCCAGGATGACCTGGGCGACGTTGATCCGGCCGGCGAGAAAGCCCGCCTCGCAATAGGCGAGGTAGTAGCGCCAGGTCTGGCGGAAACGGTGGTCGAAGCCCAGGGTTTCCAGTTCATCCTCGACCGCGTCGAAGCGTTCGCGCCAGCGGGCGAGCGTGCGGGCGTAATCGTGACCGAACAGGGCGGTCTCGCGCACGGTCAGCCCCGCGGCCGTCGCCCCGGCCTCGAAGCGCTCGATCGACGGCAGCATCCCGCCCGGGAAGATGTAGAGCTGGATGAAGTCGGGCTCGCGGCGATAGTCCTCGAACGCGTCCTCGTCGATGGTGATCACCTGGATGGCAGCCCGGCCGCCGGGCTTGAGTCGGTCATGGACGGTCTGAAAGAACGTCGGCCAGTAGCGCTCGCCGACCGCCTCGAACATCTCGATCGAGACGATGTGATCGAACTGGCCGCCCTGGTCGCGGTAGTCGGTCAGGTGTAGGCGGGCGCGGTCATCGAGTCCGGCCGCGGCGAGCCGCTCGCGGCCGTAGGCGAGCTGTTCGGTGGACAGGGTCAGCCCGTCGAGGTGCAGCCCACGGTGTGCCGCGGTCTCGGCCAGCCCGCCCCAGCCGCAGCCGATTTCCAGCAGCCGGTCGCCCGGACGGGCGTCGAGCCGGTCGATCAGTCGGTCGTACTTGCGTTGCTGGGCGGTGGTCAGCGACTCGTCAGGCTCGGCGAACAGGGCCGCGGAGTAGGTCATCGACTCGTCGAGCCACAGCCGGTAGAAGTCGTTGCCCAGATCGTAGTGCGCGGCGATGTTGCGTCGGCTGCCACGGCGGTGATTGGCCCGCAACGCATGCTGGATGCGATGACCGAGCCGCGCCCAGAAGCCGGGACGCAGCTCGTGGCCGATCGCCTCGAAGTTGCGCGCGCCGATCTCGAGCAGGCCGGTCAGGTCATCGGTGGTGAAGTCCCCCGCGATAAAGCCCTCGGCGATGCCGATGTCACCCAGGCGGGCGATCCGGGAAAGCAGCCGGGTGGGGTGATGCAGGTGCATGCAGGCTGCCAGCTCGCGATGTTCGTCGCCAACGAATTCGGCGCCGCCGCCGTCGTCGGTGGTCACCCGCACGCGACCGATGCGCATGCCCGTGAGTACATGGCTGACCCAGCGAGCGCCCAATGGCAGGGTGTGTTCGGGCGGTTGCTCGACGGCGGCCGGACCCGAGACCGGGCTCAGTTTTCGTGTTTGGACGATGGGCATGAACTGACCTCCGATGCCGGTGGTGGCGGGCTCTTGTGGAAACGCCCACCCTTGAGCCAGATTTTCAGGGCCTGCCAGTGGATCAGGCCGATGACCTTGACGGTGAGAAGCGGAATGCGCAGGGACTCGAGCAGCAGGCGGCGATCGTTCAACTCGCGGCGTTGCGCGTGGTGGGTGGCGACCAGCGTCAGGGTTTCTTCGCCATCCGGGTCGACCTCGGTCTCGCGGATCGATACCCCCAGCCGCTCGCCGGGGCGAGAGAGCCGGAAGTGGTAACGCATGTTCATGGGCAGGAACGGCGAGACGTGGAACACCTTGTCGGCCCGCGCGCGGAAGGGTTCCTCCAGTGGGTGGCCGTGGTCGTGCAGAAAGTAGTGGTGGTGCCCGCCGAAGGTGTTGCTGACCTCGCAGTCGATCGCGACCAGCTCCCCGTGTCGGTCGTGGCAGTACCAGACGATCAGCGGGTTGAACTGGTAGCCGAGCACGCGGGGGTAGGCGGAGACTAGGATCTTGCCGCCCTCGATGTCGATGCCCTGCGTGTGCGCCATGGCCGTGATCCAGTCACGTAGCGGCATGTCGCGGCGCGGGCCGTGATCGCGGTCGTACACCGAGAACAGGTTGAAGCGGTTGTGCGACAGCAGACGCTGGTCGGGGAAGCCGGCCTCGAGGTCGTCGAGGTCGACCAGCAGCGTGAACACCCGGTAGCGAAAGCGATAACAGGCCCGCGTGAATCGCTGGTGCATGACCCAGCCCTGATAGAGCGACGAGTTCATGTGGCCGCCGCTCGGGATTCCCAGGGGATGGCCACGCCGCATTGCCGGGCAATGGCCACGGCCGACGCCAATCCGTCCTCGTGAAACCCGTAACCCGTCCAGGCGCCGGCATAGAAGGTGCGGCGATGGCCCTGCAAGGCGGGCAATTCGGTCTGGGCGGCCATGGCGCGGGCGTCGAAGACCGGGTGGTGATAGGTGATCTCGCGTTCGACCAGCGACTCGCGGGGCGGCTCGAAGGGGTTGAGCGTCACCAGCCAATCGTGGGCTGATTCCAGTCGCTGCAGGCGGTTCATCCAGTAGGTCACCGCCACGGCCCGTTCGCCGTCGGCGTCGCATCGGCCCAGGTAATTCCAGCTCGACCAGACCCCGCGCCGGCGCGGCATCAAGGCGGTATCGCGATGCAGGTAGGCGCGATTTTCCTGAAAGCGGAAGGCGCCCAGCACGCCGGTTTCCGCCGCGTCCGGCCGGTCGAGCGAGGCCAGCGTCTGGTCAGCGTGTCCGGCCATCACCACGGCATCGAAGCGCCGCTCGTATTCGGGCAGCGTAACGCCATGCTCGTCGCGCTCGATCCGGTTGACGGGGTGCGAGGCCAGCGCCTCGAAGCGGCGCTCGGCAAGCATCCGCTCGACGTAGCGTCGCGAGCCGCCCGGCACCGTTTCCCATTGCGGGCGATCCTGCACGTTCATCAGGCCGTGGTTGGCAAAGAACTGCAGGAAGCCCCGCGCCGGGAACGCGCGCATCTGGCGGGTAGGGCACGACCAGATCGCCGCGGCCATGGGCAGCAGGTAATCCTCGGCCAATCGCGGTGAGAAGCGGTGCTGATCGAGGAACTGCCCTAGGCTAAGCGTGCCGAGCGACTCATTGGCCAAGGCCGCCTTGCCCAGCCGGTTGAAGCGCAGGATCGCGGACACCATCCGCAGGAAGCTCGGCCGCAGCAGGTTGCGAC
>JADQCE010000021.1 GCA_016278265.1 Halothiobacillus sp.
TGGGATCGACACGATGGAGATGGGGGCTGCGATAGGCGTGGCGATGGAGGCGGGAATCGCGGAGTTTGGTGATAGCGAGGCTGCCATTGGGCTGCTGGGCGAGGTCCGCAAGGGGACAGTGTTGGGGCGAGTCCTGGGTGCGGGGGCCGCCATTACCGGAAAAGTGTTCGGCGTCCTCAATGTTCCGGTGGTCAAAGGGCAAAGCATGGCCGCCTACGATCCTCGCGCCATTAAGGGCATGGGAGTTACCTACGCGACTTCTCCGATGGGGGCTGACCATACAGCGGGCCCGACGGCGCGCGCCCAAGTCGATCACGCGGATCCAGCAGGTCAGCCCGAGCTTTCTCTTAATATGCAGAAGCTCGTTTCCATTCTCGACTTTACGGGGTTGTGTATGTTCACGGTTGGAGCTATCGGAACCCGCCTGGAGATCGTGGCGGATCTCATTGAGGGGCGTTTTGGTTGGGACGTTGACGCCGATTGGCTCCGCTCAACCGCCGTTGAGATGGTGAGAGACGAACATCGCTTTAACGAGTTGGCTGGCTTCACAAGGCACGACGATCGGTTGCCGGAAGCTTTTACGATTCGAGAGCTTCCGGAGTTGAAAACGACGTTCGACGTTCCTGAGCAGGAGTTGGATGAGGTCTCTGCCAGTTTCCGCGACCTACCCTGACGTCTACCACTGGATTAGGCGAGGCGATTCCCTGCCCTCGCCCTGCAAAGGATGATGCGGACATGAAGCCAGCCGTCCAAGAGTTATTCGACGACGTGGTCGCGAGCGGCCTCTGCGCCCGCTGCGGCACCTGTGTTGCTGTCTGCTGTGAGGACTGCCTGGAAGTAAGTGCAGATCTCACACCTGTCTACGTTGGCGGCTGTACGTCTTGCTCTGCCTGTGTAAGTTCGTGTCCGGGGCGCGATCTTCCCATGGGCGACTTGGAGCGCGAAGCTTTCGGGCGACGCCGCGTCGCGGGGGATGAGTTAGGGGTCTACGGAGAGGTGCTCGCGGCCCAAGCAACTGATCCCGAGACTCGGGACTCAGGCACATCGGGGGGGGTCGTAACGGCGCTCCTTCTGAGCTTGCTTGAGGCTGACGCCATTACTGGCGCCGTCGTCACCACGTTCGACTCAGAGCGTCCTTATCTACCCGTAGCCACTATCGCTCGCGACGCTGAGGCTATTAAAAGTGCGGCACAGTCCAAATACGCTTTAACACCTCAAGTAGCAGCTTTTCGAGATGCGCGACCGGGAGATCGGCTTGCCTTCGTCGGCCTTCCATGCCAGATCGCGGGGCTACGCAAGGCTGCCGCGGCCGGGTACAGTCCCGCCGAGATATCGTTGAGCGTCGGTCTCTTCTGTCTTTCGAATTTCTATTTCGAAGCGACCACCTTCATCATTGAGGAGGTGCTCGGGCTGCGGCTCCAGGATGTTGTGCGTCTCGCATATCGCGAGGGGTCTTTCCCGGGCGCATTCTCCGTAACCACCCGCTCTGGGACCATTCATGAAGTCCCCTACCCCGATGCTCGGTCCTATCTGCGCATGTACCGGCCTTATCGTTGCATCACTTGCTTTGATTGGTCATCGGAATTGGCCGATCTATCCATTGGCGATATGTACGGAGATCCTGACCACAAAGGATTCTCCGCAGTGCTTGTTCGAAGCAAACGTGGAGAAGAAGTATTGGAGATGATGCGGCAGAAAGCCGCGGTTCTCGTTGAACCATCCGACCCCCTGATCGTCGCGAGCAACCCCGGATTTCTCTACAAGAAGCGGGGGAACAGGGCGGTGATCGTCGATGCGCGCGAGCATGGGCTTCCAACTCCAACCTACGGAGGGTAGTCGCATGGCCGGCAACGGTCGCCTGAAGCTGAGCAATCGCGGTGAAAGAGCAACCGCGAAGACCTTGTCAACTGCTCTCCAGAGCCTGAACCAGTAGGTATTTATTGGGATGATGCGGGCATTCGCAGTCAGAAATATCAGTGCGCCGACGGGCGACTTGCGCGGGAGCTCTCATCCGGCATCGCTCCCATTTGCGCGAGGTGACGGGCTAGTCTGGGGATTAAGGGTCTGCAGGAAACCGCCAAGCGGATTTTGATGGTAGTGGGTCTCTGGTTCTATGGGCAGCATCGCTCGCGGTATCCGGATGAGATGGCGAGTTCGAAAGCAATCACCTACATCCGCACTCTCGCTTCCTTAATACTGACCAGGTCGGGAGTGGCTCCAGACAGTAGATGAGCCAAGACGGCCGGGCGTCAAAAGCCCGCTCTTCCTGGGCCACCGGGCCCGTACCGCGTGACCCCGCTCGCCTTCCCCGCCGAGCGGGGCCACTCCTTTTTTCTTTCTCTCACTGCCACGACAGCTTGACATCCCGGAGGCGCGAGAGGAAATGTCATGACACAATGACAGCGGCCCAAGGAGCCCCGAATGACTGCCGAGCAGGAATACCAGCGAAACGCAGAGCAGATCGAGAACCTGATCGCGCAGCTTCTGAAGCACGAGCTGGAGGCGCACGCCGGGAAGGCCGCCGCCCGGCCGGCCGACTGGAGCTACGCCGGCAGCCTCGGCCACGTTCGCGAGGGGCTCGCCGAGCTCCTCGATTTCCTCGGCGGCAACGAGCGATAGGGGAGATGGATCATGATGACGGTTGGCGAGCTCATCGAGTATCTCGAGGACTTCGGCCCAGAGGCGGAGGTCCGCCTCGCGCAGCAGCCGCAGTGGGCATTTGAATACACGTGGGGGAGGTGGCCGGGGTAGAGACGCAGGACGGGCAGGTCGTCGTGTACATTGGCGAAGGCTCTCAGCTTGCCTACCTTCCGAGTGTCGCCCAGCAGGCGCTCGGCTGGCGGGAGAGCTGATGGCGACCTGTCCGGAGGTCTTGACGGAGGAGACCGCGCGCACCTATGGTGCCCGTATGAGCAAGCCCGAGAAAGACGACGTCCGCTCCTTCACCCGGGAGGAGCTTGCCGAGGAACTCGTTACCCTCGGTGACATCGCTGTCCTGCTCGGCCGTCCCTACGACACCATTTCGAAGTGGCGCGACCGGCACGCTGACTTCCCTGCGCCCGTCGCCGAGACAATCCGGGCGCGGATCTACATCCGATCTGAGATCCTCGCCTGGCTTGAGAAGACGGACCGGCTGCCCGCCGAGGAGGAAGGGGGCGAGGAGGCCGAGTGAGGTTTACCCGGGAGTTCTTCCATTGTGGGGAGCCGCTCAAGGCCACGTTCGCCGGCCAAATCGAACAGGTAGAGGCGGTCCTCGAAGAGGTGGGTTGGACGCCTGAGCATTCGGCAGCGACCTCAAAGGCCACTCTCCATCACCAAGCGGCCTACAACCAGAGCTTCCGGGAAGGGTTCCTGGCCCGCGGCTGGGAAGCTCAGCCGGTGCTGATAGAGCAGCCCAAACTGATCGGCGACTTCCGCAAGGACCTCGTTTTCGTCGAGATCCAGTTCGGGAACTCCTCCGCGCTCTACCGCGACTACTACAAGTTCCAGTACGGGCTCGCGCAGGGCTTGCTGTCGCTTGCCGTGCTTATCGTGCCGGAGTCCCCGTCAGCGTTCTTTCCTACGCGGCCGGCGAGCGTTAGGAACATGGCGGAGGCGCGGCTCGCCCGTAAGTGTTTGACGACGCTTCCTATCTGGGTGCCGACCGTGGTATACGGCTTGCTATCCGGCGAGATCCCTTGATGCTCCAACCAAAGTCCTATGGCTCGTCTGCTGACCGAGCTGTACGCTCGGGGCATGGAAGAAGCGTTGTCACTCGCTGAACTCGGGGCAGTCTACGAGCGGCAAGACTCCGAAGGACGGGACGAGCTTCTGCAGTGCCTACTTATTGCCGTTAGCAACGGCTGGGAGTGCGTCCAAGATCTGCTCGATCCTCTCGCCTTCGAGGCCTATACCTTGAAAGCTCTAGACGAGCTCTAGCTGGTAAGTCCACGCACAACTGCGGCGCTTGCGGGGTTACTCGCTCAGGGCAGCAAAGCAAGCTGCTCCGAGTTGAATCCACCATCGCGGACTAGTGAAGCTAGAGATTCGGCGTTGACGTTACCGAGCTCCTTTGGTTCGAGCTTGTGGAGACCGCCTCCGTATACTCTTCCCTCACTGGTAAGAGCATCGGTAGGGAGATTATTGAGCAGTTCCCAGACTGCACGGATAAGATCAGGGGAGCGATCCAGCGCAGAAGCAAGGGCGGTCTTTGGGTAAAGTAAAAGGTAGGAATTAGTTGCTACTGCGTTGGAGAGGTTTAGAATGAACCGAAATGGTGACTCTCTCCCGGCGGCTGAACGACCCATATAGGAGGAGAGAAACAAGGGAGGTTTGCGCTTCTCTTGAGAATACCAAGGATCTCTTCTGCTTGGCAGATACCTCTCCGCGACCTCGGGAATTCCCTGCTCCAGGTAAGTCCAAAACTCGGGATAATCCCGCTTTACTGCCTCTGCCGGGAGGGCGCAGTCTATCAGTCCCAACGGTGAGTCCAACACCGGCCAGCCATCAGGGTCAGTTTCGATAATGTCTTGGGCAAGGTGTCTGGGGCTTGGAAGGATAGGGCGAAGGAACTCCTGAGGAATCCCTGCCGCCAGTGCCTTGTCTCGCGGCATGATGAAGAAATCGTTGGCCCCAGTAGCTAGTCCCCTTCTCACGTCGAAGAAATGAGAGAGGAGCGGTCCGTGGTGGGACTTGCGCTCGGGGGCTCTCGGGAATCTAGTCCATTTTCTTTCCGATTCTAACGCTGTAGCCGGAATCATGGCCGAAAGCCGTGGGTTGGAAAGAGATCCGCCGTAAGAGAAGCGTACTGAATGGTCTGGGGGCGGATCGGATTTCCTGAACCAAACTACCGCCGACGAGACCAGTGCGTCGGCGAACTGCACATCGCCGGGGTCGAACCGGTGAATGTGGGTTAGGGTCACCTTGCGGAGGAGGTAGTCCTTCAGTCCCTTTCCATAGTTGACATCCATAAACTCGCTCGGAATTAGCCAAGCTGCAAGACCGCTGGTGGCCATCCAGGGGTGAGAGAGGCACATGAAGTGGCAGTACAGGCCTGCGAGGCCAGAGAGGCTTATCCCGCAGGCGCTGACGCTCGCCGCTTGTAGTCGCTTCTTGGTCGCGGCGGTGATGTGGTGATGTCGTACGTACGGTGGATTGCAGATCAGGAGGTTGTATTGTCCGCTTGGCGATAGGGCGGTGAAGTCTTCGAGCTCGAGCCGGAGCTTAGAGTCGCGCCAAAGATGCCGTGCTGGGGCCCCGTAGTGGGGATCAACCTCAAAGCCCGTCGCCGCATCGATCTGATCGGAGTCGAACTCTCTCAGTAATGCTGAAAAGAACGAGCCAGTCCCGATAGCGGGGTCAAGGAAGCGGATCTCCGTGGCACCCATCTCTTTCTTCGCGTATCGAAGAATATCTGAAGCTAGATCCGTGGGGGTGGCGTACTGACCGAGTCGATTCCGTTCTACGCTGGATTTTTGAGAATCCTGACGTGATTGGAGGGCGATCCTGAGAGCTTCTGAGTCTCTGTAGGATTCGGCCAGGTCAGTCATACTTGCTCCTCATACCGCGGCTCTCCTGCTAATCCTGGGGTCCGCGCCGAGAAAAATCTCTGATGAAGCCGAGCAAATCCTCGATCGGCCGCAAGGATTTTCGACCAATCCAGTAGCCTTTGGAGCCACCCGTGTTCGGGATAGTCGCCATTGACTGCGAGCGAAAAGCGTCAGAGCCGCACGAAATCCAATTGCAGATATGGACGTGTCCCGAAGAGCTTTCGCCCTGGGGGAGGTGGACAAAGACCTGAACAAAGAGGTCCGGTAGCGGTTTTGAAAATTCTATTTCTTTCACTGCAATATGGTTGTTGCGACAGGGATCGTCGTCGCTGGGCTGGAATTTACTCGTCTTGACA
Organism: Halothiobacillus sp.; assembly: GCA_016278265.1. Classification (GTDB taxonomy): domain Bacteria; phylum Pseudomonadota; class Gammaproteobacteria; order Halothiobacillales; family Halothiobacillaceae; genus Guyparkeria. The sequence continues at coordinate 5,885 of JADQCE010000021.1, forward strand.
TTTATGTTCAGAGAACGCGCTCCCGCCTGCACCCTGATATCAGCCTCGTCGCCCTGCCGTCCCGTCAGGAGGTATGTAGTCGGAATATTCTCACTGACCAGGTAACGCCAAAGCATCAGCGATCCGATCGTGTCGAGCAAGTCCCCCTCGCCGCGTGTTTCGTGCGGTAATTCGGACCAGCCCTGCGTCCTCGTGGCAGGGGTCTTGTAGCGGGAGAACTCGCGGGCGAAATCCTCCAGCCCGGGGGGCAAGACAATCCTCATATCGCCCCCCAGCCGCCCAAGTATCGCTCTAGACGCCGAAGTTTGCCAGGTCGTCGATTCTGTGCTCCCATACCCAATCGATCCCTTCGGCCGCCTCGTATCCGAGGTAGCCCGTGTCGAAGTATCCGCAGAGGAAGAGGATATAGGGGACGCCCGGCCCGTACGTATTCCGGAGCTGGGACATCTTGGTGGCCTCTTCCTTGCGCCGCTTATTGACGTTAGTGAAGTCGCCGGCGGATTTCGCTTCGATCAGGAGCGGAAGATCTGAGGGTGCCCGCCCGCCGGGCGTCACCACTGCGTCCACGGTGATGTTGACCGACCGCTCCTCCGTCAGCTGCGCCGGGACATTGACGTGAAACGAATAGCTGCCGTCGGGCAACTCGTCGAAGCGTTGTCCGTTTTCTGGAGTGACCTCTCTATAGCCTCGCGTCTCGAGCCATGCTGCGATCTCCGCGAGCTGCCTGCTCTCCTGGGCATTTCGAATGATGGGGTCGGCCACAGAACCGCACAAACGGTCGGCGACGATCGTGGCGGCGCGATAGATTTCTGCCTCGTCGGGCTCGTCGCCTCGTCTTAGCCACACAAAAATGTCGGGATCTGCCATCTTCTCCACCAAGGCCCCGATAGTCGCGAGATGCTGCTCCATGTCGGCGTGCGGCATGCGTTGGGGAAGCTTGCCTTTCTCCATAGACTTGACGAGGTTGCGCGGTACCCCGGACAAGCCGATGAGACGGTCCACTGCAATTGGTGGAATCGTTGACATTCGCAGCGTAGAAATCGACCGGGGGTTTGACCGTAAGACCTGAGGGCCCACATCGCGCAGATTGCTGGTGCAAGCAAGGGTATCTTCGACATCCTTTGTCGTCTTCAACCGAGTAGAGCGGTATGCCTCGGGGGCAAACTCCATGAACCATTGGTTGAACATATCCACCGACCGCTGTATGTCAGCCTTCCAGAAATCGGGCTTGTCGCGATTTACGGCCAAGACTCTCCTCTCGGATAGAAGCGGACCCACGAGACCATAACACGTGCGAGTTTTGGGGCCATCGAACTGGCACGGACTCTCGAACTGGAAGGTGGACTTCCGGACTTCTCTTAGGTCTGTCCGATCTGAGATCGCGAACTCGGCTACGTCACGCTGAAGGGAACGGAGGTGTGTCGGACGCGAGGGCCGCATGGAGCATCAGCCGTAGCTGCTGAAAGACTGAAGGGGCCCTATCCCTCCCGGCGCCGAGGATTCACCTCTCTCGAAGCGACCCTCCTCGCTGCCGTTAACCGCTCCACCAATTCCTGTGGAAGCCCCACCCAGCGAAAACGGATAGAGTCAGGAACCTTCCCCCGCGCTCTTTCCTCCTCGCACAGCTCCAGCATGTCGGGCTCCGTGAAGAGAATCAGCCTCTGGTCGACGTCCTCGGCCAGCAGCATAAAGTACATGTCGGAGCGTATCTTAAGGAGCTTGCCAGCTCCCCGCTTGCCCCCAGGAGTCATGGCCGAGCTGGTGGAGATGCTCGCGATAAGCTGCCCATCCCCGCTAACTGCTCCGAAGCTGTGTACTCCGCCGCAGGTGAGCCTCACGCCATCCCGATAGAACGAGCAGCCGTACTCCCGGGGTAGCCATACCGACCGCACCCACCGTTCGACCCCTGTCTGGACACTTGTGTCGGCCACTCCCAGCTCCTCCCATCGCAGTCGAGTCCGGTGAACTCTTGCCCTAGCCTCTCCCACCGCGATGGTTGATGCAATCGCCACCTCTCCGTCGGGGGCCTATAGCGGCAGCGCGGGAGGCCCTAAGCGAGAAGGATCACGAGTCGTTGCGGTGCGGTCCGGTTCATCCGATAGACTGATTTGCATCCCTTTCTCGCTCTCAGGATGGAGTGCATGTGAAAGCCGACGATGTGATCGAAAGAAGGCTCGCCGAGCTTCTGACCACGGGGGAGCAGGTCCTCGGCACACGTAGCTCTCCTCCGCCAGGCGTCATGGCGAGCGATTTTGTGGACACGGAACTGATGGCTCAGTGGGCGACCAGCAGTCAATCCCTCCTCGCTCGCGTCTTTGGTCCGGACAGTGACCACTACCGCAACTTCACTGCCGCGGTAGCCAAGCGGAGCAACTACTCTTCGGCCAAGAGGGCGCAGGGTGTCCTACGGGCCGCGGAAGACGATTTTCGGGCCGGAGCACTCTTCGAGGTTCGCAACCTCGTTGAAGCAGAACTTTTCGACGACTTCCTCGACCAGGCCGAGGTCCTACTCGAGGCGGGCTACTACCAGCCGGCGGCGGTGGTCGCGGGTGCGGTGCTGGAGGACGGGCTGAGGCGTCTCTGCGAAAGCAACGGCCTCACACTCGACGATAGACTGAAGCTTGACGCGATGAATTCAATGCTCGCAAAAGCCGACGTCTACTCGAAACTTGTCCAGAAGCGGATTACTGTCTTGGCTGATCTCAGAAACAAGGCGGCGCACGGGAAGTGGAAAGAGTTCGAGAAGGAAGATGTGGATGACATGGTCGCGCAGGTGCGACGCTTCATGACGGATCAATTCGCCTAGTACCTGCGAGACGGGACAGCTGAGGTGGTGCCGAGCGTGCTGCCCGGGCGGGATCACGGAGGACCGTGGACGCCGGTTGCCAACATGGTTGCCACGGTGCTGGACGACCCCAGACGTGGCCAGACGGAAGCACTCCCCGATACCGGCGATTAGCGGGCTATATGGACGTCCCCGGACCCGCCCAGACCCGCCCTACCTACACTCTTAATCCCAAGGTCGAAGGTTCGAATCCTTCCGGGCGCACTCAAAAGGCCTGCATATGCGGGCCTTATTTTTTGAAGTATTGGCCGTGGCGGCCGGTCGGGTTGCCAACGTGGTTGCCAACGAGCTGGACGCCGGTGTACTGTCCCGGTACATACTTTCCACAGTGGCTCCGGTAGGTCCTTGACACTTCGGGACGCGGCTCCGGTAGGTGGGCGACACTGGCTCCGGTAGGTGGGCGACGCCGGCTCCGGTAGGTGGGCGACGCCGGCTCCGGTACCTCCTTTACACAGCAAAGGCCTATTTCGGCGCCACCTCTCCCTCGATAACGCTTTAGAAGAGCGTTCGGGCAAACAGGGAGGGCGGCATCGTGCTCGTGGAGCTGGGGCTGGTGGAGCAACGCCATCAAGCGGTGTTAGAGGTCTTAGAGGGGGTCGCGGTCACCGAGGTGGCGCTCAGGTACGGCGTGACCCGCCAGACGGTGCACGCCTGGCTTAGGCGCTACGCGGTCTCAGGTCTTGCCGGTCTCGTGGACGGCTCTTCGCGGCCTGAGAGCTGCCCCCACCAGATGCCGCCTGAGGTGGAGGCCCGCATCATCGCTCTTCGCCTCGAGCACCCCGGCTGGGGCCCGCGGACGCTTCAGCACAAGCTGGCGCAGGAGGGCCTAGAACCGGCTCCCGGGCGCTCCTCCATCTACCGCTGTCTCGTCCGCCACCGCCTCGTCCTGCCCCAGCCCCGAAAGCGCCGGCGCAGCGATTATCGCCGGTGGGAACGCTCGCGCTCCATGGAGCTTTGGCAGATGGACGTCATGGGCGGGGTGCGGCTTAAGGACGGCACCGAGCTAAAGGCCGTGACCGGCCTAGATGATCACTCGCGGTTTTGCATCTCCGCGAAGCTCGTCTATCGCGCGACCGCGCGGCCCGTGTGTGAGGCCCTCGCCGAAGCCTTGCGCCGCTACGGGGTGCCCGACCAGATCCTCACCGACAACGGCAAGGTGTTCACGGGGCGCTTCGGTGCGGCCCACGGCGAGGTCCTCTTTGACCGCATTTGCCGGGAGAACGGCATCCGGCACCTCTTAACCGCGCCCCGCTCCCCCACCACGACGGGCAAGGTGGAGCGCTTCCATAAGACGCTGCGCTCCGAGTTCCTGGCCGGGCGCACCTTCGACTCCCTGGAAGAGGCCCAGGCCGAGCTCGACCGCTGGGTTAAGAGCTATAACAGCGAACGCCCCCACCAGGGCATCGGCATGGCGGTACCTGAGCAGCGCTTCGTGCTTGCGCCCGAGCCGCTCGAGGAGGCCGAGGAGCCCGGGCAGAGCGAAGAGCAGAAGCTCCCCGAGGGCCACTGGGTGACCCGGGTCGTGAGCCGGCACGGGCGCATCAGTCTCGCCACCTTCCCCTACCCGGTCGGCACCTGGCTCGCGGGTGAGACGGTCCACGTCCTCCTCCGGGACCAAGGGCTTCTTGAGATCTACCACCAGGGGGTCCTCATCGCCTGCCACGTCCGTCGCAAGGCCGAGGGGAAGGCCTCGGTGGTGAAGGCAGGTAACGGCGGATCGAGAAGACCGGTCTCCCCACCGGCTCCGCCCCCCGGGACCGTGCTTCGCAAGGTGGACTCCACGGGCAAGCTCTCATTCGCCGGCACGGACTACCGCGTGGGGATCGCCTACTCGGAAAAACAGGTCGAGGTCCGCCTGGCTAAAGACCGGGTCGAGATCTGGCACGAGGAAAAGCTCGTGCGCTCCCACAAGGCGCGCCACGATCCCCAGAAACTCCACGGCGCCTTCGCCACACCCGGCGGCCGCCCCCGCAAGAACCGCGCCTCCTCCTGACCTATCCTCTAATCTCTCACTTTCTCAGAAGAGAGCGTAAAGAAGGTACCGGAGCCAGAGTGTAAAGCGGGTACCGGGACTTGACAGAGCTGGACGCCGGTGGACGGGAGGGGCGAACGGGCTACTCCGTGTCCCTCGCGTAATACGCTTCCCGTTGATCGTCCGAGAGGAACGACCAGCTCGGTTCGCGTGTAACGACGTCGCCCGTGAACCGCTTTACCCAGAACTCGAGCTCGGCTCGGTCATCGGTCCCGGGAGCGTTGTAGGAGACAATCCAACGGAACCCCTCTCGATCCCCCTCAAAGAAGGAGTCGTAGTTCTTGTTGCGAGTGACTCGCCAATCACCGCGTTTGTCCTCGGTATTCTCGAAGGCTGCGACGACCTCCCCGTAGGACACGCCTTCGAAGGCGGGTACGCTCTGCGCCTTCTCAAGCGCCTCATCGGATGACGTGACCAAGAGAGGTCCCCAGGCCAGTAGAGCAAGAGACAGCACGGCAACAGCAAGCGCGGCAAGCAAGAGTCGGTTGCTCATTCCTCACCCTTCCCGCTCGACCACCCACAGCCCTAAGGCGCCGCCAGCCTCGTCCGGGAGCGGCGCTCTCCAGGCAACCCGATTGCCGTCCACGACGGGCTGAGGCACGGCGCCGGGTGGTACCTCTGGCAAGGGTAGCTGCTGGAGCGTCTGAGCTTCTCCCGTCGCAACGTCATAGGCCTGAACTAGCCAGGCGGCTTCGGTTAGGGCCGCCCAGGCCACCAGGCCTTCTTCCGAGCCGAGGTCGAGGTTTGCTCCGACCATGGTGCCCGCCCCAAGCTCGAGTCCCTGTTCGCGCTCCAAGTCATAGAGCATGAGTGAGGGATACTGAGAGGGGTCTTCCGGTGCCGATCCCTGCCAAAGGATGAGCTCTCCGTGAAGCGCGGCCCACTCGACCGGGGTAGACAGATCGAGCGGTCCTGCAGGCTCGAGGCCCTCAGAAGATCGGGGCGCGAACCAGATCCGGCCTGCTCGTTCGCCTTCCTCCTCTGCGCTTACCCACATGACCCCTGCAGGTCCAACCGAGGGAGGCTGAACCGGCGGCGTGCCGGGATAGTCTCCCTCGACCCGCCTGGGCTCTCCTTCGGGTAGCTCCCGGTACCAGATCTCCCACCCTCCCTCGTCCCCCTGCTGCACCCAGGCGGCCTGGTCCTCGTGCAGGGAGACACCGTAGGCCTCGAGGCCGGATGCGCTGAGCTCCTCGGTCGTATCGGCGGATAGGTCGTGGATCAGGACGCGCGAGCCGTCTTGGGAGCCCGAGCCCGCGGTCCACGCCACCCAGTTGCCGGCGATCGCCGGGTCGGTGTCCGCCTCCTCGTTCTGGGTGAGCCGTCTCGTCTCGGCGCTCTCCCAGTCGTAGAGGTAGATATCAAGTGCAGAGTCGGGAGCGTCGGGGGATGTACGATCCTCGGTCATGGGCCACACGAGCCGGCCGGCATCCATGCTGCGAGGGACCCCCGCGTAGGTCCCGTGAAAGTCGCGCACGTCTTCGCTCAAGCGCGCTTGACCGCCCGTCGTGTCCAGCTGGGTCATCCAGTATGAGGGGCCGTCCGGCCCCAGGGACATCGACAGGAGGAAGCCGTCGTCGAACGCGAGAAGGCTGCCCGAACCTGGGGCGTCGAGGCCCGCGGGCAGCGCGATGGGATCTAGCTGGACGAAAGTGCTGGACGACGAAGGGGTCGAGGTCGTCACCGAGACTTCGGATGGGGTACTCGACTCGGACGGTGCCTCGTCTTCAGAGGTGCAACCTGCCAGGGCGAGCGCCAAAACCACCGCTGCGATACTCCAAGTGCGCAACCTTCGTGTCATCATCAGTCCAGCCATGTGCTCCCTCTCTCAGTTCGCGGAAAGCGGACCATCCCAGAGGTGTCGCCGGGCGATGGGTGGTAGCGGCACCGCACTTGAGTCTACTGAGCGTAGACAACTAGGTCAATCCTCGGCGTTTGATACTTGATTAGCGCTGGCGGCGTGTCTCCAGCTGGTGACTGTGCGGTTGGGCGATTTGGTGGCTCCTGCCCCGCTCCCCTACCCCCCGAACGCCGCGTCCATCGCTGAAGCCGCGACCCGATCGGCCCCGGGGAAGAGGTGCGCGTAGACCGAGAGCGTGAGGGAGAGGCTCATCCCTTCAAGACGTAGTCCATGGCTCCGGCGGCGGCGATAGACGAAACCACAAGGACCACGGACAGGGCCGCTAGCGTAATCCCCCACCGCAAGCGGACGGCTCGCTCAGGCTGACGAAACCGCCAGGCGAGGACCAGGAAAAGCACAAGCCACCCGACTAGCCCGAGGGCGAGGTACGTCTTCACGAGAGCTACGTCAAAGACGTGGGTCCACCACAATATCGTGTCCCCGAACCCCGGGCCCTTGGTGAGCCGTACCAGCCAAGCGGCGAGAGAGGATGCGGCCAAGTTGGCGCCGAGGAAGCCAAGAAAGAGAAGGGCAACCGCCCCGGCCGAATCTGGGTCCCGTCGGCGGAGTGCGAGAGCGAGAAGAGCCAAGACCACGATGGGAGCGGCGAAGAAAGCGCCGAAGGTCAGAAAGACGCCTAGCTCCGTTACCCACGTCTCCACCCTGACTTCCGGCTCCGGCAGCTGTGTCGCGATCCACACTCCCAAGACGGACCCACCGACGGTCCAAGCGATACAGACGAGGAGAAACAGCAGTCTATCCCGGCGCTCCACCTGCCGCCTTCCCTACACGAGTGATCCGGCAAGAATCGAGGGGGGCGCCCTCGAGGCCGCCGTCCAGCTGAGGCCGAAACATGATGATAACCATGGAACGACTCAGAACCATGGAACGTCTCGCCTAACCCGGGGCTCAACCCCCGAAGGCCGCATCCATCGCACTCGCCGCCACCCGATCGGCCCCGGGGAAGAGGTGTGCGTAGACCGAAAGCGTCAGGGAGACCTGGGAGTGCCCCAGGACTTCTTTCACCACGAGCGCATCCACCTTCTGTGAGATCAGCACCGAGGCGCAGGAGTGGCGGAGCTTGTGCACCGGCCGGTCCGAGGGCAGACCCGCCTCCTCGAGGATGACCTTCAGCTGATCCGTCACTCTGTCGGGGTCGATGGGCCCCCCGAAGGGGTCCACGAAGACAAGCCCTGAGTCCTGCCACTCCGGCCCCACCCGCAGGCGCTCCTCGGCCATTCGCCGGCTGTGTTCACGCAGGGCCTGCACCGCCATGGCCGGCAGGGGAATCGTGCGCCGGGAGGAGCGTGACTTGGGCTCGACGAACACGAGGCCCTTCCCGGTCTGGCGCTGCAGCGACTGCATCACGGTGAGGGAAGCTCGATCAAGATCCACGTCCTGCCAGCGAAGGCCGAGGGCCTCGCCCCGGCGAAGGCCGGTGAGGAGAAAGACCGTCCAGAGGGCCCGCAGGCGATCCTCGGCGACGGCCTTGAGTAGCAGCTCCCCCTGCTTGACGGTCAAGGGCACCACCGGTTGTTGCTCCTGCCGGGGCGCCTTGGTGAGTGCCGCCACGTTCCGAGGGATGAGGTCCCACTTCATGGCCTGCTGAAGCGCCATGCGAAGGGTGTTCCTGATCATGGCGACTCGCCGGGCAGAGAGCGCCGGCACCTCCCGCTGCTCCTTGCCCTCGCCCACCGTCTTCGTCTGAGCGGCCTTCCGGTCGATGAGCTCCTGGACGTCGCGAATGGAGAGCTTGGTGAGGGGGATGCGGCCCAGGTTGGGCTTTAAGTGCACCTTGCAGACCGAGGCATAGGACTCATAGGTGCCGGGCCGAACGGTGGCCTTCACGTGAAGGAGCCAGCGGTCAAGGAAGGCGTCCAGGCGCTCCCGGTCGTCCCCCGGCTCAATCCCTGCCTCCCGAGCCACGGCGACGGTCGCCAGCTTCTTGGCCACCTCCTGCCGCGTCTTACCGGTGAATTTCTTGCGCTTGCGCTTTCCCTCGACGTAGCCCAGGTCGAGCATGCCGACCCAGACCCCCATCCCTTCGTGGAAGTAGATGGTGCCCTCGCCGTTTGCCCGTTTCCGCCTCATGGTCGCCATAGGAAGGACCATACCACTGGCTTCGCAACGTTGCGAGTGCAAAGATGAACAAGACGAACAAACGTTTGCTTTCTGTCCGGCTGGACCGGTAGGCTATCCGTCCAGCAGAACCCAGAGGAGGGAAGCGTTGAGGGGAGCGGAAGACGAAGCCAAGGAAAACTACGTGGAAGGCCGGGAGATCTTCCGGAACTTCGCCGACGACGTCGAAGAGAAGATGCACCCGGCCGACCCTATGGCCGAGTGGGGGGAGGCCATGGTGCGCAAGATCAGAATGACCCTGGAGCGGATGGGATGAGCGGCACCGGAGCCCTCAGGCGCCCGCGGCCCCCTTGTTCTTGGAAACGGCCTGTTCGGCCCGCCGGCGCGCCCGGATCTCCTCGAGGTCCTCAAGGTCGATCTCGCCCGAGGCGATCATTTCCCGCAGCATCTCCTGAGCCCGGAACTGCCGGTACTCGAGGAAATACTCAGGCTCGGTCTCAAGGGCCTTCGCGAACTTCTCCAGGGTCTTGATGGAGCGGAAGTCAAGGGCGTGGCCGCGCTTGCCGGAGAGATAGGAAGAGACAGTGGAGGGGGAGACGTCGGCCTCATACATGAGCCGGGTGTCCGACCACTCCTTCTCGTCCAAGAGCTCCCGCAAAGATTCGTTCACCGGTTTTTGGCTCCTCAACGGGTCTCTCCTTCGGTTAAGCCGCTCCTAGCCTAAGACTTTCTCAAGGGGCAGCATACCGGCCCTGACCGCCTTTTGCAACGTCGCGTTCGCAAAAGCGCAAATGCAACGCCAGGGTCACGACGAGACCCTCTCGATTCCGTCCGCACACTCTGCTAGGCTCAACTTCGCAACGTAGCGAACACGACGATGAAAGGAAGACATGCGAAAGAGGATATGCGCGCTCCAGCGGGAGATCTACCGCTATAACGCGGAGCGCCTGGCAGAAGGGGAGGAGCTCATGAGCCAGCGGCGCCTCGCGGAGCTCACCGGCCTAGACAAGGCCACGGTCAACCGCCACACCCGGCTCCCCGGGACGATCAAGGCCTCGCAGCTCCTGCTCTACTCAAAGGCCCTTCGCTGCCCGGTGGAGGACCTGGTGGAGGGTGAGTCGTGAGGATCGTAAGCGACGAGGCCCCGAACGAGCTTCGGCTCGCGCTTCGAGCAGAAGAGGCGGCCGCGGCCTTCGGTATCTCCCGGGCCACCGTCTATGAGCTCGTGCGCTCCGGCGCCTGGCCGAGCTTTCACATCGGTCGCCTGCTTCGCATCCCGGTTTCGGGGCTCGAGGAGTTCATCGAGAAGCGCCTGGGTGACGAGGGGGTGGAGCGATGAGCGCGCTCGTTGCCGCCAAGACCAAGGATCTTACCCGGGACGAGTGGCTCGAGGTTCGCCGCCAGGGCATCGGCGGTAGCGACGCGGCCGCCATCGCCGGGGTCTCGCCCTTTGCCTCGCGGCTCTCGGTTTACCTCTCCAAGGTGCAGCCGCTGGAGGCAGAGCCGGAGACAGAGGCGCAGCACTTCGGAAACGTCCTCGAAGATGTCGTCGCGCGGGAGTTCTCCCGGCGGACGGGATTTCGGGTCCGCCGGCGTAACGCCGTTCTTCGTCACCCGGAGCACCCCTGGATGCTTGCGAATGTAGATCGCCTCGTCTCCGATGGGGAGACCGGCCCCGCCATCCTTGAGGTGAAGACCCGCTCCGCCTACGCGCGGGGAGCGTGGGAGGCGGGCGTCCCCCTGGACGTCCAGTATCAGGTGCAGCACTACCTGGCCGTCACCGGCTACGCCCGGGCCTACGTGGCGGTGCTCCTCGGCGGCTCCGACTACCGCCAGGTCCGCGCGGACCGAGACGAGGAGTTCATCGCCCGACTGACCGAGCTTGAGCGCATCTTCTGGTTTGAGCACGTCCTTCCCGGCATTCCCCCGGAGCCGGACGGCTCTGAGGCCTCGAGCGTGTCGCTGCGGCGCCTCTACCCGACCGCGGTTCTGGATTCTGAGGTCATCCTGCCTGACCACGCCGAGGAGCTCGTCCGCGAGCTGGCAGAAGCCAAGGCCGAGGCCAAGCAGGCCGGCGATGAGGTCTCGCGCCTCGAGAACCAGGTGAAGGCGCTCATGGCAGAGGCGGAGACCGCGTATCTGCCCGGCATAGGGCGCCCGGTCTGCACCTGGAAGACCCAGACCCGCACCACCATCGACACCAAGGCGCTTCGTTCCCAAGAGCCTGAAGTTGCCGCCCGCTTTGAGAAGACCACCGAATCCCGCACTTTCCGCTTCCAACTAAAGGAGGACTGACATGCTCTGGACCAACAACGGCGCGACCACCTTCGAACAGCCCCCGGCGGGCACCCACGTGGCCCGCTGCGTGCGCCTCGTCGACCTCGGTACGCAGAAGTCCGATTACCAGGGAGAGATCTCCTACCGCCGCCAGGTCTGGGTGGCCTGGGAGCTACCCACCGAGCGCATGACCGAGGGCGAGTACGTGGGCGAGCCCTTCCTGGTGAGCAAGTTTTTCACCCAGTCGCTGCACCCTAAGTCTAAGCTCCGCCAGGATCTGGCGAGCTGGCGGGGGCGGGACTTCACCGAGGAGGAGCTGCAGGGGTTCGATCCCAAGAACATCCTGGGCGTCCCCTGCCTGCTCTCCATCATCATCGGAGAGACCGGCCGGGCCCGGGTCTCTGGCGTCATGGCGCTACCCAAGGGAACCCCGCTCCCTGAGCAGGTCACCCCAAGCCTCTACTTCAGCCTGGACGACGATTACGACCCCGAAGCCTTCGAGTCGCTCTCCAAGGGCATCCGCGGCATCGTCGAGCGCAGCCCGGAGTATCAGGCCAAGGCAACGCCCGCCCCTCGCCCCTTCGTCACGCCCGGTCAGGCCGAGCTGAAGAAGGCCACCCAGGCAGAGGCGGCTCCGCCGACCGATGAGTCCTGGGACGACGATGACCTCCCCTTTTAAGATGCGTCGCTGTCGTGGTCCCTGGACCGATCCAGAGACGGGCGTTACCGAGTGCGGCTTGGGCGGTGAGCTGGATGCTCCCTGCCCTGACTGCGAAGGTGCGGGCCTCGTCCCGCACCTTCTCCTCGGCGTCCCCACCCGGGCGCGTCGGACCTGCCCTAGCTGCGAGGGGGCGGGCGTGGTCGACGCCTGCCCCCTCTGCGAGGCTCGCGTATGAGCGCCGGCGCCCGCTCGCGCAGCAAAGGCCAACGCGGAGAGAGGGAGGTCGCTGCACTCCTTCGCGCCCGAGGCATCGCCGCCAAGCGGGGCTATCAGTCCCGCGGCGGCGGCTCCGAGGAGCCGGACGTGGTCTGCGATCTCCCCAACCACCGGTTGGAAGTGAAGCGACAGGAACGCCTGAACATCTGGGCCGCCTTCGCCCAAGCAGACGACGACTGTGACCCCGGGGACGACGAGACGGTGCCCGCGGTGGTCTTTCGCCGCAACCGCTCCCCCTGGATGGTCTGCCTCCGGTTTGCCGACTACCTGGACCTCCTCGGCTACGGGGAGGCAGAATCGTGAGCTCCGTCGTCTCACTCGCCAAGGGCTACCGCCGACACGGCTTTAACCTCCTGCCCATCGGCGAGAACAAGCGACCGCTCGGCGCTTGGCGGGAATGGCAGGAGCGCCCCCAGACGGCTCAGGATCTGCAAGCCATGCCCTGGAGCGAGGCCCTGGGTATCGGCGCCCTCTCCGGCGAGGTCTCCCGCCACCGCTACTGCCTGGACTTCGATCACGTTACCGATCCGGCGCTCCTGGAGGAGGTCGAGCGGCTCCTCGGCCTGCCTCCGGACTATCCGTGGAGCGTGAGGACCCCCGGGCGTGGAGCCCACATCTGGGTCACCGCTCCTCTTCTTGCCGAGCACCTGAACGGCAAAGGCAAGCTCATCGGCACCCGTGAGGGTTGCCACCATGTGGAGCTTCGCGGCCGCGGCCACCAGACGCTCCTCCCCGGCTCCCGACATCCCTCGGGCGGGATCTACGCTTTCGCGCACACGGACGCGCTTGAGGTGCCCTCACAGGGGCCGGCGGACGTGGACCCCGAGCTCGTGCTCCGGGTGGCTCGCTGGCAGGAGGAGAAGGCAGCCACGGCACCGGTCGAGCCTGGTCCGGTTGCCTGCAGCGATCACCCCTGGGTGCAGGCCGCTCTGCGGGGCGAGATCGAGAAGCTGGCCTCAGCCTCGGAGGGTGACCGCAACAACCAGCTGAACAGAAGCGCCATGGCCCTCGGCTCGCTGCCGGCCCTTGAGATCGTAGATGTCGTGGCCGAGCTGCTCCCTGTCGCCCTTGCGGTGGGCCTCGAGGAGCGGGAGAGCCGGGCCACCATCAGGAGCGGCTTTGAGGCCGGGCGTCGACAGCCCCGGGTCATCCCGGAGAGGGAGCGGCCGCTCTCCCTCATCTGGTCGACGGACGCCGCCCCCGACTCCGAGAGCCCCTACGAGGACTGGGCGAAGCTCTTCTCCGAGGAGAAGGAAGACGAGGAGTGGGTATACCCCGAGGTCCTCGCCAAGGGACGCGGTCACGCCGTTTTCGCCAAGCACAAGGCCGGCAAGTCCTTGCTCACCCTCTTCATGGCCGCCCAGATCGCTACCCGAGATGCTTCGTGCGTCGTCCTCTATCTCGACTACGAGATGACTAGGGACGATCTTCGGGAGCGCATGGAGGATATGGGCTACGGCCCTCACTCCGATCTTTCTCGTCTACGCTACGCCCTTCTCCCGTCGCTACCGCCCCTAGACACCGAAGCCGGCGGGGAGCGGCTCCTCGAGATGGTGCACGAGCTTCAGCATGCCTTCGCCGAGCACCACCTGGTCGTCGTCATCGACACCATGAGCCGGGCCGTGGTGGGGGCGGAAAACGACGCGGATACCTTCCGGGCCTTCTACACCTACACCGGCATGAAGCTGAAGAAGGCGGGCTGCACCTGGCTTCGCCTGGATCACGCCGGCAAGGAGCTCGAGAAGGAGATGCGGGGAAGCTCCGCCAAGGGTGACGACGTCGACGTCGTCTGGCGGCTCTCGCAAACCGACTCCGGCGTCGAGCTTAAGCGCATCGCCGCCCGCATGCGCTGGGTGCCGGAGAAGGTCGTTCTCAGGCGCTCCGACGACCTCGAGGGTCTCAGGTTCATCGCCGACGAGGAGTCCTGGCCTCTGGGCACCTACGAGGCGGCCCAGGAACTCGAGGCCCTTGGCGTCCCCGCCGATGCCTCCAACCGCCAAGCCCGCGAGGCTCTTAAGGCGGCCGGCAGGAGCATGGCAAACGATGTGCTCCGCTCCGCGGTCAGGTGGCGCCAGCGGAGCATTCCGCTGAACCTTGGCAACAAGGCGAATTCCGCAAATAGCGGGTTCGGCACACCCCGCGGCACGCCGCGGCCCACCTCTCAGCCCCTTTCGGCACGCCTAGCGGCACACCCTGAGAAACCCGCTGAAACAGAGGGACGGCACGCATTCGGCACGCCGCGGCACACCTTGCCCGGCGATGGGGCGCAGGACCCCCCCTACGTAGTAGGGGGTCCCGCGACCGCCCCACCCGAGCATCCGGACGACCCCGACACAGGAGGTGACACCCCATGGCGCGTGATCATCTAGCCCTGGTTCGCGATCGGCTCCTGGCGGCGCACTGCCATGCCTTCCTCAGAGACGGTGAGCTCGGGATCGAGCAGGTCTTCGGCGAGCCCGTTCCCGAGGAGCTCGTGGCTCTGGTCCGCCAGGTGAAGACCGAGCTCACCGAGTGGCTCACCTGGGAGAAGGACGCAGACGTCCTCTGGCGGGCCGTCCTTCGCCGCCACGCCCACCGAGTGGATCTCGCCGAAGACGAGGTCTTCCAAGCCCACATTCGCAAAGCGGAGCGGGCCCACGGACGCCACGACCGTGCAGAACTTGTCCGCTGGCTCCTAGCCATGGAGCGCCACGCCAACCAGACGGCCGACCGGGGCGAGGCGGGGAGCCGCTCCTTTGCCGGGCTTGACGAGTTCATGCGCGAGCCCGGGAGGAGGACGCTGTGAGCAGGCCGCAGACGATCGCGGAGCGACACGCGGCCCTGGAGAGCCTGCTGCCGCTCCTTCACGTCCACCACGCCTACCTCGACCAGGTGCGCTCCGGTCTGGGTGGCCTGGCCCCCTCGGCTCCCGACGGTCCGCCGCCGCCGGCGCGAGAGGACCAGGACGAGCCCTGGGTGACGCAGGAGCGGCTCCTTGCCCGCGCCTACCGTCTGGATGAGGTCGCCCGCCTCTTTGCCCTTCTCGAGGAGCACCGCCCCCGCTGGGCTCTTGCCGTCTACTACGAGCACGTTGAGCCCTGGCCGGCCTGGGAGCCCGAAGAGCGCGCCCTGCTCGCCCGCCTCGGCGTCCGCTTCATGGCGGCGGGGTGCCGAGGGTGGCTCCCGACCTTCGCCCCGGCTCTACCCCGGAGGTGCCCGGTGGCTGATCGTCTCGGCGAGGTCGGTGCGCTTCGGAGGCGGGGGTGGAGCCGGGACCGGATAGCGAGGCGCCTTCATATGAGTCCGCGGGACGTTTCTCAACTAATGTCTCAGTTATGCGAACAGGATAAGCGTAATCTAGGCGCTAAGGATGAAGTCTCTCCGAGGACTTGACAACGAATCTCAGCCGTTGGTACCATGAATCCCACATTATGCTAAGGGCTAGAAATGTCTAAGCCGCCCCTCAAGGCGGCTTTTCCTATGCTCAATTTGCATGTATGCAAACGAAGGTTTATGGCTTTGAGGAGAGCTTCCCACGTGCCGACCCACCCGCCGCGTGCCTGCCCCGTCTGCCGCCGGCTCTCGTGCACCGACGCTACGCACCAGAAGCGCATCGACGACTGGCGAGCCCGCCGTGCGCGCCGCCCCTACAACCACGCCGAGCGCACCTACAAGGCGGAGCAGGTGAAGGCCTGGGTGCTCGAGCATGGCTGGGTCTGCCCGGGGGACGAGTACCACGCTCCTCACACCTCACGCGACCTCACCTTCGATCACGAGATGCCGGTGAGCTTGGGGGGAGATCCCTTGGGACCGGGCCGCGTGGTTTGTCGAAGCGCGAACAGCCGGCGCGGGAACGGACGCCGGGGCAGCAAGAGCGCCTAGAAAAGTCTACGATCTACCGCTCCCGCCCCGCGTCCTTAGCCTTCTTCACACGCCCGCGAAATAGGGCGGTTTTGTGGGGGGCCTACGGTGCCATCTCCAGCAGCCCGGAGACGGGAGTGCAAGGCTCGCAAGGGGAGTAAGTCTGCTGGCGAGCGTGGTCAACCAGTCGTATTGTGGAGGCAACGCTCAAGCGATGACCGGGAGGCCTGGATGGCGGATACGCGAGTCCAGACAGAGGTTGAGCGGTGGGTGCGTGAGCGTTGGCTGCCCGATGAGTACGGAGTGGAGTTTCACCGGACTAGTGTGCTCCTCTCCTGTGGCGGGACTCACAGTTTCGCGGCGGTAAGTGAAGACGGCCGGATCGCCGCCAGCATCTCGACTAGCTCCGCCATCACGCCGAACGGGAAGCGTGGGGCGGGTAAGCTCCTCAAGATCCGCTCCGATATGTACTTCCTGCTGCTTGCCGAGCAACTGGACAAGCGGCTCATCGTCTTCACCGAACCCGACATGTACGAGCTCCTGGAGCAGGAACGAAGCTACGGTCGCATACCTCCCTCCATCGAATTCCGCCGCGTAATTCTACCCGTCAACTTGGCCGAGCGCCTGGGCAAAGCTCGGCGGGTGGCTTCCCAGGAAGTGACTCCAGGACTCGGTGTTCCCGTCACCTAGCCTCGGGCGCGATATAGATGGTTACCAGTCACGGCGGCGGGCCTTCGGGCTCGCCGCCTTTTTTGTCGTTCTGTCGTGCCCTGTTCGCCCGCCGATGAGAGTCTCGGGATCGGCCCCGCGTTCAACTTCTTGCGGCCAACAGCACGTTCATCGATCCATTAGAGCAAGAAGTCATGGACCCAGGGTCGTCCCTTCCTACGCCGTCTGTAGGTCTCGACGTGCACAAAGGTCTTGCGCCGTGAGCTGTCATACGGTAATACTGTAGTACCTCATGCCGGTATTACGGTATGACAGACAAGTCGGCCCTTTGGTCGCTATATGCACGGGTCTTGTGTTGCTTGAGGCGGAGGGCGCTTGGGGGCCCGAAGGAGGGTGGTTGTGACCAGGCGTGTTGGGATTGGAGGGCAGTCAGCGCGTACTCCTGCACCCCTTAGACAAGAGGTAAGTGAGCTACTGCGGGAGGAGATCGCTCTGGGTGAGTTCGCGCCGGGCGATCGGTTGACCGAACGTGAACTGTGCGAGCGCTATCAGGTAAGCCGGAGCATCGTGCGGGAGACGTTGCGGTTGCTCGAGGCGGAGGGCCTAATAACCATGGTGGCGAACCGCGGCCCAGAAGTGGCTCGGGCGACGAGGGAGGATATCGTCGCGCTTTATGAAGTGCGGGCGGCGTTGGAGGGGCTTGCGGCGAAGTTGTTCGCAGAACGGGCGGATATCGAAGTCCGGCGCGAACTCGAACAGGCTGTCGACCGCGTCGAGGAGGCAATGCGACTTGGAGATAAGCGAGCCGTTCTAGCTGCCAAAGACGCTTTCTACTCGATACTCCTTCGAGGTGCTGACAACGAGATCCTCTCGTCGGCATTGCGAACACTTTATGTCAGGACTCAGATGCTGCGGGGGATTTCCCTCAGTTCCGCTGGACGCGGACCTCATACGATTCGGGAGCTGCGTAGAGTACTGGCGGCGATAGCGGCATCTGATGCTGAGGAGGCCGGAAAGGCGTGCGAGGAGCACGTGAGGGCCGCGGCAGCGGTGGCGCTTCAACAATTAGACCGAGTGGACGGGGATGTCCGAAAGCTATTTGTTGACGATTAGGCACATCTAGCCAGCACAAGCGAAGGGGGAGTCAGGATGGGGGCACTGACGAAGGCGATTGACGGGCTTGCTGAAGCCTTGTCTCTGGCTGGATTGCCTACAACTGGTTCATGTTCAATCGGATTTGAGATTGGCGAGGATGCATTCCGGATTTCGATTGTGGGTGGGTTTGCGGAAATTCAGACAGCAGCCGAAGGGCTAAGCGAAGCCGATTTCGTCTACATGTTGAGCGATTCATCCTGGGCCAAGTTTTGCTCAGATCCCCCTCCCAGAGGATATACAACGGCTCAGGCGATGTGTGCCACTGTTGAGGGTGGCTGTGTGCGCGGAAACCGTACCGCCTGGGCCACTTACGCCCCCGTCGTCGATCGGGTCCTGGGAGCTCTTAGAGGGTTGGCCTGCGGCTTCCGACCGGCCAGCAACCCCGATCCTCCACTCGGCGGCGCCCGCAGCCCAATCACAGGCGGGTATCTGAATACTGAGATTCGAGGAATCGCTCAGCGAATCTACTACGAAGTATCCGGCCAGGGCCAACCCGTGCTCTGTTTGCATACGGCAGGGGCCGACTCCCGGCAGTTTCGTTACCTCCTCGAAGACACCCGCCTTATTGCTCAGTACCGCTTTATCGCTTTTGACATGCCTTGGCACGGTCGCTCAGATCCGCCCGACGACTGGGCGACCACGGACTACCAGCTTGATACTCAAACCTACTCCGAAACGATCCTGGCAGTCATGGATGAGCTCGGCCTCCAGGATCCAATTCTCATTGGCTGCTCCATGGGGGGAGCGATTGCCCTCTATATGGCCTCAACGTACGGTGAGCGGTTCAAGGGAGTGTGTGCGCTTGAGGGTGGATTAGGTAACCCTGGGCGTTTCGTCCCATGGACAAACCATCTAGAGGTGGACCACTCCCATTTCTTGACAAGCTGGGTTGGTGGGCTCATCTCCCCCAACAGCCCGACGGGACCCCGCAATCAAACGCTTTGGGGGTACGCGCAATCGGGGCCCGGAGTTTACCAAGGCGACACTTACTTCTACTCCAACGATTTCCCCAAGTACGCTGACCTTCTTGGACCTGCCAAGTGTCCTCTCTGGGTTTTCAGCGGGGAGTTCGATTACTCGGCCACCACAGAGATGAGCATGGAAGCCGCTAAGAAGCTGGGCGGTAAACTGCTCGTCATGGCGGGCGGGGGCCACTTTCCCATGTCTGAGGACCCGGTTACCTTCCGCAATTACCTAGTCCCCGTCCTTGAGGAGATCTCTGCTCCCCCCACGGCCGCTACCTCTAGGCGCTCCGATGACGCTTTGGGCTATGTCGAGCCGCCCTCGTTGGGTCAGCCAAATTAGGAGGGAGGTTTGTAGTGGCTGAGCTGTGTGTCCTAAGTCATGTCACGGTTGCCTTCGGTGGTCTGAAGGCGATCGATGACGTTTCGCTTGCCCTCCACGACGATTCAGGTATTGCAGGAATGATCGGCCCCAACGGGGCCGGCAAATCAACCTGCCTCAAGGTGATAGCCGGTGCACTGAAGCCTACATCCGGAACTGTCGAAGTGCTTGGTCGCCGGCTTCGTGGAAAACCGAACACGGCTAAGGTCGCTCGCGGGGGCGTCGCCCGTACCTTCCAGATTCCTCGGCCCTTTGCTCGGATGACGGTGCGCGAGAATGTCTTGGTCGCTCGGTTGGCGACGGTTCGTCATCGTAGCGGTGATCCGCAGACCGAGGTGGATGAACTGCTCGAGCACATGGGTCTCTCAGACTTGGCGGATAAGTTAGCTGGTTCCCTCCCCTTGGCTGCTCGGAAAAAGCTCGAGGTCGCACGCGCGATGGCTATAGATCCTAAGCTTTTGCTTCTGGATGAAGTATTTGAGGGTCTTAGTGATACCGAAATACAAGAGCTAGTGGGTATCCTGCGTAACCTCCACGAGTCAGGCATAAAACTTCTTCTAGTAGAGCACGTGTTAAGGGCCCTGAGGCAACTGGCTACTTACTTGGTAGTGCTAGATAAGGGGTCCTTGATCGCGGAAGGGGAGGTGGAGGAAGTACTCTGTAGCGACTGCGTAAAGGAGGCATATCTGGGATTCGGAGGTGCTACCTGAGCTTAACTAAAATTATGCCGAGACTAACTAACGGGTGTCTACACTACTAGGGGGGAATAACGGGCATGGAGACACGTGGGAAACTACGGGATCGTAAATACAATAGTGCTCGCCAGTTTTTGCCCATTGCGGCGCTAATTGGGTTGCTGATAATGGGCATGGCGCTGCTTGCTGCATGCGGTGGCGATGAAACTGAGACGGCCGATACGGCGGTCGAGACGGAGGCCACCAGCGCGGGTGCGACCGACGAGACGACCGAGGCGTCGGAAAACGCGGAGTCCGTCGACGCAGTGCAGGTTGGCCTCCTTGAGCCCTTGTCGGGACCGTTTGCCGATAACGGCAAGATGGCTCGCTTGGGCACGGAAATGGCCGTTGAGGAGATCAACGCCAACGGCGGGATTAAGTCTCTCGGCGGCGCCAAGATTGAGCTCGTCATCAAAGACACAGGCGCCGCGGCCCCCGCGCAGGTTGCCAATCAACTGCAGAGCATGATTGAGCAGAATGATCTTTCCGCGGTCATTGGCGCTTGGGCCAGCTCCTACACGCTTGCCGCTAGTACTGTGGCAGAGCAGGCGGGTGTTCCTATGGTGACCGAATCGTTCGCCGATGACATCACGGGGCGGGGCTACAAGTACATTTTCAAGATCCCGGCCTCAGCCGAGCTGATGGGCGAGGAAGCAGTCGCGAAGGTATTGGAGCTTGCGGAAGAGGTGGGGTACGAAATTACTACGGCAGCTGTGGTCGCGGACAATACTTCGGCCGCGACGGTGTCCGCCAATGCAGCAGCGGACCGATTGGTCGCGCGAGGAGTTGACGTCCCGGTTAGGGAGTTTTTCACCCCCGGGCTTACAGAAGGTAATAGCCTTGCCATCAAGGTTCTGGCGACGGATCCACAACTCATCTTCGTGCAGGGCGCGCTTTCGGATATGGCTCTGCTCCAGAATGCCTTCAAGGAGCAGGGTTACGAGGGACCGGTCCTCGGCGCGGGTTCGGGCTTTGTCGTCCATGACTACGGCAAGACCGTGGGCGAGGCCGCCAATGGCGCCTTCTCGAGCGCGGGTTGGAACTGGGACATGCCTGGTGAAGCGGCCAAGAACTTCGCCGAGCAGTTCGTCGCCAAGAATCCCGAGTTCGACTTTCCTGGGCAGGAGGCCGGCGAGGACTACGCCGCCATGTACATCATAGCCCAGGCGCTTGAGAATGCTGGGTCCGCTGACCCGCAAGCCGTAAGGGATGCCCTTGCCGAGATTGACATCACGGAGGGGCCTGCAACCATTTTGGCCAGTGGCAAGGTTTCCTTCGATGAGACAGGGATGCTCGAGGATACTTTGCCGGTCATTATTCAGTGGCAGGACGGCAAACCCTATACCGTAGCGCCGGAAAGCATCGCCAGCAGAGACCCGATCGCGCTGGGCCAATAAGGGGGGTGAATCGAGGATGACGCTCCTTAGCAGCCTGAACATCTCAGCAGGATACGGGGACCTCTTGGCGATTGAGGACATGTCAGTCGACTTAGAGGAGGGCTCGCTCCTAGGCGTAGTCGGTCCCAACGGGGCCGGTAAGTCTACCTTGCTCCGTGCACTGATGGGAATTGTGGCGCTGCGCTCGGGCCGCGTCATCTGGAGGGGCTCGGACATCGGTGGGCTGCCCGCCGATGCCCGAGCCCGGCTCGGCATAGCCATGGTGCAGGAAGGACGGCGCCTCTTTCCCTCTCTCTCGGTGGAAGACAACCTCCTACTCGGTGCCTATCATGCATCCCGCGCCGAGCGTCGAGAACGTCAGGAAGAAGTCCTCGCCCTCTTCCCTGCCCTCAGGGACATTCTCGGCCGAACAGCTAGCGTTCTCAGCGGGGGTGAGCAGCAGATGGTAGCGGTAGGGCGGGCTCTGATGAGCCGCCCTTCCTGCCTACTCATTGACGAGCCCTCACTGGGCCTGGCTCCCATCATTGTCGATGAAATCTACAAAACCCTCCCCAAACTCCTCGGCGCTGGGGTCAGCATCATCCTAGTCGAACAAGAGGTCGGGCGCGTACTGAGTATTGCCGACCTGCTCGTGGTGTTGCACGAAGGCCGAAAGGTATACGAGGGCGCTGGGACGGAATTCCGGGAGCGACCTGACGCCTTGGCGGAGGTCTATCTGGGCAACGTTTCGGCGGTAGGAGGAGGCAACTAGCGTGGATATGTTGTTGCAGGTGCTCGTGTCCTCGGTGCTTCTTGCGGCGGTGTATTTTCTACTATCTCTCGGACTCAATATTATTCTTGGAGTACTCGATATTGTTAATTTTGCTCACGGAGCAATGCTAATCGTGGGGGCCTACGCTACTTACTACCTATACGAATATACGGGCCTTAGCCCTTGGCTATTAGTATTTGTGGATATGATAGTCGTCGGCGGACTGGGGGCGATACTGTACCTGGGATACTTGCAGTTTACCGTGAATAGTCCCCTCGTGCGTATGTTCGCTCTGATTGGCTTTTCCAGCGTGGTGGTGAGTTCCATTCTTGTAATATCCGGATCCGACTTTAGGACTGTGCATCTTGATTACGGTACGGTCGATATTCTTGGGCTTCCGGTACGTGTTTCCCAAATTGTCGCCTTTGGCGTTGCGTTGATTTTGGGTGGGGCGACTTTGTTTCTACTCAACTACACAAAGGTTGGCAAAGCAATTCGGGCTGTGGTGGACGATCGGGTATCGCTGTGGATATGTGGTGTAAACGATAAGCGGCTTTCCCTGTTGGCATTCACAGTCGGTACCGCGCTTGCTGGCGCGGCTGGCGGTGTTCTCGCAACCTACGTCACCTTCGGTCCGGATAGCGGTCTGTCTTTCGCCATAATCGCTTTTGCAGTCGTGATCCTTGGCGGCCTCGGGGACCTCGTGGGCGGGGCGCTGGCCTCGCTTGTGGTCGCTTTGGTTCTCACGAGTGTAACGGTCTACTGGAGCTCGGCGTTGACCAACACCGCGCTTTTCATCTTGGTCTTGCTCGTCCTGCTCGTCCGGCCACGCGGAATTCTTGGAAGGGGACGGGTATGAAGCCGCGCAGATTTGCCATCGCTGCGGGCCTCATCGCCGTCCTGGCTGCTGGGCTAGTTTTGCGCGACAATATCTTCTGGCTTCGAGTGCTTACCTTTGCGTTGTTACTGTCTGCTGTGGCGCAGAGTTGGAATCTTCTGGCTGGTTATGCTGGGCAGTGGTCTTTGGCGCAGCTCGCCTTCTTGGGGGTAGGTGCTTACGCCGTGGGTGTGCTGGAAATGCGCCTCCATATCCCGCTGCTTCTTGGTGCACTAATAGCCGTTGCCCTTACCGCACTATTTGCTGCGGGGGTAGGCTACGTGACGCTGCGAATCACCGGCCACTACTTCGCCGTTGTTACCTTTTTTCTTACGATGTCACTTT
>JADQCE010000020.1 GCA_016278265.1 Halothiobacillus sp.
GGCCGTGTACGACGCCGACCGGTCCCGAAAACGATCAAAAATCGAGGTGCCCATAAGCGATACCTGCGAGCTTCAATGCGTTCTTGAGTTCGTCCTTACTGTATTGGGGCGCATGTTTGCTATAGGGGGAGGATCTTACATCCGCTACGGCAGTAATGGAGTGCTTTCTTACAAGGCCTAAGAACTGTTCAATCGGCTGTGTAGAGTGCCCGATTGTATAGATGACGCGCTGACTTTCCATGGTGCTAGACTATCAGCCCCGCTACAAGTTTTGAAGCCGTGTTTCGTTGCGCCCAGACATGGGCCAAGCTTATGCAAAGAAGAGCATTTTCAAGTGCGTGGCTTTGACCGACGCCAGTATTGTAGCGTGCGAATTGAACCGGGTCTGTGAGTTTGATTTTGTGAGGTGTGCCAGTCCATGCGAAACTAACCCAAACTTCATTGTTGTCACTGAACGGGTTAAATGAGACATCCACCACACATGTTGCAGGATTTATGAGTGCGAGGGACCAATTCGACGCATGAGCGACCTGGCCTGTGACTTGATCATTGCGGCCAGTATAGGTGCTCTGTGCAGGCCGCCACAGCGGTCGATTTGGTGGGAGTAGTGCTCCGCCAAGTTGATGAGGTAAAGCTTCTCCAACTTTTCTCCACCTCACGTTGTTGGTGATCAACCAGTTTTCAGTTTGGTGATGCTCGGGCTGATGTGCGTCGAAATCAATTTCAACGATATCAAGCATGGAAAGACGTGTACCGTCTGCATACGTCTTTTCGTCGTCGCTGATTGCTTGATCTGGTCGATGACTGATCGGACGAATCCAAGGTCCGAATCCGCCATTTGAAACTTCAATGCCCGCGACACAGCTGCCCCCAGGACGAAAAGAGTTCGCGAGGAAAACAATACTTTTTGTGACCAACGACCGCGTCCTCCTAGCTCAAGAACACTATGTTGCTGATAACGTGCGGAAAATCAAGACGCCATTGGCACGGGTGCTTCGTCGCCTCGAGCTCGAGTGTAGCTACTCTGCGGCCGCGCCGATGGCCGATGACCAGCAAACGTCCGATCCCATCCGTCTGGCCGCTCCCTCGGCAAATGCGCGCTCCACCTGCTCCCCCCAAATCGCCCCTGCCAGAAAACACAGATCGTAGAGGCTGACAGCCGTCGCCTCGCGCCCGCAGGTCAACCGCTTCAGCACCTCGGGCGCAAGATAGGCCAGCCGCAACTGGCGGCTGACATGGCGTTCCGCCAGTCCAACGGTTTCGGCCAGTTCCTGGATCGTGGCAAACTCACCAGCATCCATGCGCCGCCGCCAGCCCCATGCGCGGCCGATGGCGCGCAGGATGTGCGGATCTTGGGTCTGGTCCTCGCTGGGGTAGTAGTCGGCAGGCGGCAGAATCTTCGGCCGCCCGTTCTTCTTGCGCACCTTGAGCGGGATCAGTACGCGGATCGTATCGTCTAGCTTGGTCATCCTGCAGCCTCCATCTGGCGCGGCGCGACCATCTCACGGATAACGCCCGCGATGCCTTCGCGCCGAATGTCGACTTCGAGCCCGGCGCTGGTTACCGTGACACGCCGCACTATAAGCTGGATGATCCGCGCCTGCTCGGCCGGGAAGAGTTGCGACCAAAGGGCGTTGAACTCGTGCAACGCCGCTATGGCGTCTGCCTGAGAAGCGCCAACGCCATCACGTTTGAGGGCCGCCAGCACCTGCGTGACGACCTCTGGTGTCTGCAGGATGCGGCGGACCTCGGTGACGACGGCGTCCTCGACCATCCCTGCGGCGAGCCGCACTGGCGCTGTTTCCTCGCCGGTCTCGCGGTTCCGGATCACATCCATCGATACGTAGTAGCGGTAAAGCTTCGCGCCCTTCTTGGTGCTGGTAGGTGTCATTGCTGCGCCGGTGTCGCTGAAGATCAGCCCCTTCAGCAGCGCGGGCGTCTGCGCACGGCTGTTGTTCGCCCGTTTCCGGGGACTCTCCTGAAGGATGGCATGGGCGCGGTTCCAGAGATCTTCTTCGATGATGGCCTCGTGCTCTCCGGGGTAGGCTTTGCCCTTGTGCATGGCCTCGCCGCGATAAACACGATTGTTCAGCACCCGGTAGAGGTAGCCCTTGTCGATCAGCGTGCCCTGCTTGTTGCGGAACCCATCGCGGCGGAGTTCCCGCGCCAGCACCGTGGCGGAACCGAGTTCGCTGAAACGCGCGAAGATCTGGCGAACGGATGCCGCCTCGGGGTCGTTCACCACCAGCTTGCGATCCTGCACATCGTAGCCGAGGGGCACATAGACGAAGCGCAGCTCCGTCTTGAACATTTGGAGCACCGCCGCACGGATGTCCTGCGCCGGCAGTTCCCGGCCCGCGAGCTCGGCGGCGATGTCGTCTCCGACGATCGCCCGCAGCCAACGCTCGCGGTCCTCGGAGGGGTGGTAGAGGTGGCGCTGGATGTGCTCGTGCATGAAGTTCAGTATCAGCTCGCACCGCCTCTGGCAGACGGTCTTGAGGGCGTCGAGCGGATACCCGGTCCACCCCGTGGGATCCACGAAGACAAGACGGAAAGGATGGGTCGCGAGGCGGTCGATCCGGGGCGCGTTGTCCTCGAAGC
>JADQCE010000023.1 GCA_016278265.1 Halothiobacillus sp.
AGGAGCCCAACACCAGCAAGAAGCATCCCGCGCATAAGATCTATCCCTACCTGCTCAAGGGGCTGGCGATCACCCGGCCCAACCAGGTCTGGTGCGCCGATATCACCTATATCCGGATGGAGCGCGGGTTCCGCTCGCCATTGTCCTCGGACCATGTATGGATGGCTCCCGCGGGGCAAGAGTATTTCGGTTGAAGCTGGCATGATTTCGGTTGCGGCCATGTATACGGCGTCTGGATTGCAGCATGGTGGCTGCGCGCCCTGATGAAAGTCCGCGGTCGCCTTGGTCCCAATCAATGGCACGCGCTCTCTGGCGCTCCGGTCCGAACAGGGTGTCCTCGGCGATATATCCGTTCTTTGCCATCACCTCACGATGCACTTGCCTTCTCGGTGGAGGATGTGACCTCCGATCCTGTTCAAACGGCGGTTGCCGCCCGGAATTCCGTCTGGTTCTTCATCAGCGCGTAGGCCGTGCGCGCCATGCGGTTGGCCAGGGCGATCGCGGCCTGTTTCGGTTTCTTGCGCTGGATGATCTTCCACAGCCAATCTTCGCCGGGCGCGCCACGGCGCCTGGCGCTGACCTGGGCCATCGCGCCAAGATAGAGCAGCCGCCGCAGATACCTGTTGCCCATCTTGGAGATGCGACCCAGCCTTTCCTTACCACCTGTCGAATGAGGCTTCGGCGTCAGACCCAGCCAGGCTGACAGGTCTCGGCCTGATTTGAAGTCAGCGATATCGGGCAGAGCCGACACGAGTGTAGCGCGACAATCTGGATGAGATGAGCGCGTCAATCAGAATGAGAATCCTTGGTCGCGACGTTGGAGAAGACGCCGCCCTTTTCTGTAGCGATCAAGTGGTTTGTGGGTTTTGATTGTCGCGGCGCGTCAATCAGGTTTGATGTTTTCCGGTGTTGCTCTTTGATCTGGCCGCCCTGGCCCCTTTGCCTTTTCGGCAGCTCTGCGCCGGTAGCTTTCCACATTCATCTCGAAGATGGTGGCATGGTGAACGAGCCTGTCGACGGCGGCCAGTGTCATGGCGGGGTCAGGAAAAATCGTATTCCATTCCCCGAAGGGCTGGTTGGCCGTGATCAGCATGGAGCGGCGTTCGTATCTCGCGCTGATGAGTTCGAACAGCACGCTGGTCTCGGCCTGATCCTTTGTGACGTAGGTGATGTCATCGAGGATCAGCAGGTGGAACTTGTCGAGCTTTGCGATGGTGGCCTCAAGGACGAGATCGCGGCGCGCCTGCTGGAGCTTCTGGACCAGATCGGTGGTCCGCGTGAAGAGGACGCGATAGCCGTTCTGGATGAGGGCCAGCCCGATCGCCGATCCCAGATGCGACTTGCCTACCCCAGGAGGGCCGAACAGCAGGATGTTGCTGCCCTTTCCGATCCAGCTGTCGCCTGCGGTGATGGCGCTGACGTGCGCCCTGGACAGCATGGGGACAGCTGCGAAGTCGAACGTCTCAATGGTCTTTCCGGGCAACAATCGGGCCTGTGCGAGATGTCGCTCGATACGGCGGCGATCACGTTCGGCCAGTTCATGCTCCACCAAGGCGCTAAGCAGACGGGCGGCGGGCCAGCCCTCCTTGTCGGCCTGTTCCGCGAAGCGCGGCCAGAGCGCCTTGATGGCTGGCAGGCGCAATTCGTTCAGGGCGAGGGTGAGACAGGCGGTGTCGGTCTGCGACGACGTCATGCTGTCACCTCCACAGAGGATATCCGAACCGATCACGACCGTCAGACCCGCCCATTTGGGGCGCAACGCGGGGGTGGGGCCTCTCCGGTCGGGCTACGCCCTCCCTGCGAGACCCCACCCCCGCGTTCTCATCCTGATTGACGCTGGATTCTCACCTTGTTTGTCGCGCGGCAGTCGGCCCCGATCAAGCGACCGAAGCTGGATGCGTTCACCGGGATCATCGACGGTTGGCTGGACAGTGATCGGGAGGTTCACCGCAAGCAGCGGCAGACGGCGAAGCGGGTGTTCGAGCGGCTGCGTGATGAGCACGGCTTCACCGGCGGCTACGGTTCGTGCGGTTGCCAGTCTTCGCTGCCATGCCGGACGCGCACGATCACAACATTTTCATCGGATGAAACGATGTAGATTGTGATATGAGCGCCACAGGGACGCACACGGACGGGCGGATCGATTTCTTTGCGTTCCCGCGCCATGTAGGGCTGTTCGCCAAGCAGGCGGAAGGTTGTCGCAAGCTTGTCATGATAGGCATCGGCCTGCGTGATCCCGAAGGTGTCAGCGGTGTAGAGATAGATGTCGATGACGTCCCTTTCCGCCTGTCGGGTCAGGCGGAACGTCACGTGCGGGGCGGCTTGACCCGATCCCGTGCATTTTTACGGAGATCATCCATTGATCTATCACCGGCGCCGCTTTCAATCCCTTCGGTGACGAGCGCCTGCATGTGGGCTATCTTTTCCCCGCGTTCCTGGTCACGGCGGATCAGGTCACGGACATAGTCGCTTGCGTTACTGTAACGGCCGCCCTTGGCCTGTTGCTCAACCCAATCCTTCATCGGATCGGGAAGCGATACATTCGTAAGCGCCGGGCCATCGCCCTCGTTGTTTGAGGTGACCTGCTGTCCGAGATG
>JADQCE010000014.1 GCA_016278265.1 Halothiobacillus sp.
AGGCCGTGTGCGACGCCGACCGGTCCCGAAAACGATCAAAAATCGAGGTGCCCTTTTGTCTATCCAAGCGGAACGAAGGCGATAGGTGATCGCAAAATCCGTGAGGAGGATGTGAACTGGTCTCAGTTTAGAAACTGGGGCGGAGAATCTGAGCGTACGGATGCAAAGAATTGCTTCTACCCCGTCTTAGTCAAAGAGGGTAAAATCGTAGGTTTTGGGGACGTCTGCCCCGATGACTTCCACCCCAAGCAAACCGAGTGGAAGGACGGCGTCGCGTATGTCTATCCGATCGACAAATCTGGAACTGAAAGGAAGTGGCGTTACGCCCGGCAGAGCGTTGACGAAATTGCCAGCATGCTAAGAGCGAAGCGTTCTGGAGACGAATTTCAGATCGAGATAGGAAAGACATTCGGTCTATACCGAAGTGTTTGGACCGATAAGCGGTACGATTCGAACGAATACGGCACCAAATTGGTCAATAGCCTTGTTGAAGGGTCGGGCTTCACCTTCCCAAAGAGCCTTTGGGCCGTGTATGATCCGATCGAAGCAGTAACCGGGAAATACAAGGATGCGATCATCCTAGATTTCTTTGCTGGTTCTGCGACAACTGCCCACGCTGTCATGCAGCTTAATGCCAACGACGGTGGCAACAGGCGCTTCATCATGGTGCAAGTGCCGGAAGCAATCGACCAGTCCCTTCCACCTTATAAGCGTGGCTTCACTACCATCGCAGAGATCTCCAAGGAGCGCATCCGCCGCGCCGGTGAAAAAATCGTCGAAGGTGAATGCCACCCCGACTGGAGCCGCGATGTCGGCTTCCGGGTGCTCAAGGTGGACACGTCGAACATGAGGGACGTGTACTACCGCCCGGACGAGCTGAAGCAGTCCGACCTGCTCGATACGGTCGATAACGTAAAGGAGGGCCGAACGGCCGAGGACTTGTTGTTCCAGGTGCTGGTCGATTGGGGCGTGGACCTGACCCTGCCCATCCGCCGCGAGACGGTGCAGGGCAAGACCGTGTTCTTTGTCGACGACAACGCCCTTGTCGCCTGCTTCGACCGGGGCGTGACCGAGGAGCTGGTGAAAGAGCTGGCAGTGATTGAGCCCCTGCGCGTCGTCTTCCGCGACAATGGCTTCGTCTCGGACGCAGTGAAGATCAACGTCGAACAGATCTTCCGCCAGCTCTCGCCCACCACCGACGTCAAATCGATCTGAGGGCATCCATGAAACTGAAATTCAAGGTCCAGCCCTATCAGACCAATGCCGTGATGGACGTGGTGGATTGCTTCGACGGTCAGCCCATGCGCGGTGGCCCGGTCTACCGGATCGACCCGGGCGTGACCGCGCAAGCCAGCGCCTTCGAGGAAGGTTTCAAGAACGCCGAACGCTGGCGAGGCCAATGGTGATGTCTCCGAACGCGATATCCGGCGCATCCAGATCCGCGAGACAATCAAGGCGCACCTTGACCGAGAGACGCAGCTGTTTTCGCAGGGGATCAAGGTCCTCTCGCTGTTCTTCATCGATGAGGTTGTGAAATACCGCGACTACAACGAGGCCGACACCAACGGCGAGTACGCGCGGATCTTCGAGGAGGAGTACGAGCTTCTCAAATCCGAATACTTGTCGGAGCTTGCCATCGACAACGAGGCTTACCGGAAATATTTGGCTGGCATTGACTCTGCCAAGACCCACAACGGCTATTTCTCGATCGACAAGAAGACCAACCGGCTGAAGGATCCGACGATCGGCGCCAGGGCCATCGATTCCGATGATGTCGATGCTTATGACCTGATCCTAAAAGACAAGGAACGGCTCCTTTCGTTTGAAGAGCCGACGCGGTTCATTTTTTCGCATTCCGCGCTGCGCGAGGGCTGGGACAACCCAAACGTGTTTGTTATGTGCATGCTCAAGCATAGCGAGAACACCATTTCGCGTCGCCAAGAGGTCGGTCGTGGATTGCGACTGAGCGTCGACCAACATGGTGACCGCATGGATCATCCGGCCTTGGTGCACGACATCAACGTGCTGACTGTGGTGGCGAGCGAGAGCTACAAGGACTTTGTGGCCGGTCTGCAGAAGGAGATCGCTGAGACCCTCTCTTCGCGTCCGCGGCAGGCGACGGAAGCCTATTTCACGGGAAAAACTCTCACGACGGAGCATGGCCCTATTGAGGTGACCGCTGCGCTGGCCAAGCAGATCTACCGCTATCTGGTGAAGAACGACTACACCGACGATGCGGACCAGATCGCAGATGCTTACCACGAGGCCAAGGCGGAGGGGACTCTGGCCGACTTACCCGAGGATCTGAAGCCCCACGCAGAACAGGTGTTCCAGCTCATCGACAGCGTATTCAGCGATTCACAACTGCCTAAGGTCGATGACGGCCGCAAGCCCAAGACCAACCCCCTCAATGCGAACTTCGAAAAGAAGGAGTTCCAGGAGCTTTGGGCGCGCATTAACCGCAAAGCGGTCTACCGGGTTGAGTTCGACTCAACGGAGCTGATCCGTATGCGGCGGCCACGCCCCATTGATTTGGCCTGTTCCTGACGCGTGAGGCGC
>JADQCE010000015.1 GCA_016278265.1 Halothiobacillus sp.
CCACATCGCGATAACGCGAAAGCGGAAACTCAATGGGGCGTAGCCGTCGCATACGTTGAATCCGCCCAATATTTGTCCATTCGATACACCGAGCGTTTGGCTGAAGCCGGCATCGAGCCATCGGTCGGCAGTGTCGGGGACAGTTACGACAACGCCCTCGCCGAGACCATCAACGGTCTCTACAAAACCGAGCTGGTCCATCGCCAGGGCCCGTGGCGCAACATGCAGGATCTGGAAATGGCGACGCTCGGCTGGGTCGATTGGTTCAACAACCGGCGCCTCCTTGGACCCATCGGAAACATCCCGCCAGCCGAGGCCGAAGCAAACTACTATGCACAGCGCGACGTGCTCGATTTGGTCGCGTAAAATGAAGCTATAGGTCTCCGGTAAAACCGGGGCGATTCACATCACCCCGGAATATGCAGCCCAATATGCTACCAAAGGAGCGGCACCAAACCGCGAAAGGTCCACCCCGCTCAGGCCGGAACTAGGTAGGGCGCCAGATCTTCGGGCGGGTTGATCACCGAGACAATCTTGAGTTGGACAACAGTCCGGTGCAGGGCGTTTCCCAGATGTGTTGAGAGCATGCTCGCCGCGGCCGTGGTTGTCCCCGCCCGCAGCAGGTCGATCACCATGCAAAGCTCCATTAGAGATTGCCTGTCCGCGGGCAGACCGAGGGAAAACAGCACGCTGCGCAACGCCCTGAGGCCACTTCGATTTCCGTTCACATAATGCGCCAGGTCGCGGTTTGGCGTGGACAGGATTGCCAGTTGAAAGAATCGGTGATCCAGGTCGAACCACGTCTGCGGATTGACCGGTTCATCCTGCGACAGGGACCGAATTTCGTTCGCTAATTCTCCCAGCGGTTCGGCATCAACCTTCGAGGATTGGAGCGCTGCGACCTCCAAAATCATGCACAGCTCGAACTTGTTCTTGATCCGCTGCGCCGTCAGTGGCTCCACCACCCAACGGGAGTTTGCGCTTTTCTCGACAAGACCGCGTTCCTGCAAGCGTGAAAGGACATCACGCACCACAGTGCGGCTTACATCAAATTCCTGTGCTAAAAGTGCTTCCACCACACGGTAGCGGCCGAACACGAGACAGCGCGAAAGCTCCTTTTCGACGGCGTCCTGAATGCGCTGCCAGTTAGGCTTGCCAACGGTTTCATCAATTGAGTCGAAATACAGATCGAGCGTGCGCAGATCGACTCTGCGCGGCGTTTCGTCCGCCCCGGTGACAAGGTACCCGCGGCCCGAGAATCGCCGGATCAGCCCTTCGTTCGCGAGAATGGCCAAGGCTCGTTTGACGGTTGCGCGTGACATAGAAAGCATTTCGGCCAAGGCACTTTCCTGAAGTACGACGCCCGGCTCTAGTTTACCCTCGGAGATATTCGCGCGGATCAGGGTGGCGGCCGCTTCAAAAAGCGTGGCCGGCTGCGGCTCGAACGCGCTCTCGATCGTCACCTTCCGGGTCATCGAATCGTTCTCCAAATGGCGGAGGATACTGCTCTTTGAGCCCCCCATGGCGTGTTCGCCCCGCCGATTTTTACGTGAATATTGTATGCAATCGGCGACGCAATCAAGTGCCTCCTGCGCCTTCGGCTCTTCGCTTGGGCGCGATCCCATACTGGTGCTGTCCGAAATTTAAGCGTTACTGCAATGGTTTCGTGCGGCAATGCGCATTATAAATGCAGTGTGCATACATAAATCATTTTTTTCTTGCGCGAATATAAAAACGGTGTTTGTGTGCAAGAAGCGAATAAGGCGGGAGGGAGCGGTGCTGGAGTTAAAAGGCGTCACCAGGCTTTACGGGGATGTGGTCGCCCTGGACGGGCTCGATTTGAGCGTTCCGGACGACACTTACCTGTCGTTGCTGGGCGCGTCGGGGTCGGGCAAGACCACCTTGCTTCGCCTCATCGCCGGTTTCGAGGAGCCCGATCGCGGCGAGGTGTTGCTCAATGGTGAACGGCTGGACGGCAAGCCGACCCACCTTCGCGATATCGGGTTCGTTTTTCAGAATTTCGCGCTGTTTTCCCATCTTTCCGTCGCAGAGAACGTGGCCTTCGGGCTGCGTTATCGCGAAGTCGGCCGGCTCGAAAACGAGGCCGCGATCCGCGAGCGGACGCAGCACGCACTGCAGTTGGTCGGGCTTGAGGATTTCGGTCATCGCGGAGTCGGCGAGATTTCGGGTGGCCAGCGCCAGCGCGTGGCCTTGGCTCGCACGCTCGTGACCGAGCCGCGGATCGTGTTACTCGATGAGCCGCTCGGCGCGCTGGATGCCAATCTTCGAGCGCGCATGTGCGACGAGTTGAAGTCAATCCGGGAGCGGCTGAAGGTCAGTTTCCTCCATGTCACCGGCTCCGAGACCGAGGCGTTGACCATGGGCGATACGGTTGCGGTGCTGGCTGAGGGGAAGATCGCTCAAGTCGATGATTCCCGCTCGCTTTTCACGCAACCGAAGAACCCTGCCTCGGCGCGTCACCTCAATGCCTGGAACCTGCTGCCCGGCGTGGTGAAGGGCGGCGTCCTGCACGCCTCGGTCGGGAAACTTCCGATCGGCGAGCAGGTGGCTGACAACACGTCCGTCCAGCTGGCGGTGCGTTTCGACGATATCGGCGTTTGCGCGCCCTCGGATGTTCCGGCCGGGCATGATTATTTCGAAGCGACCTATGTGACCGGCGAGTTCAACGGCCCCACGGCACTTTCGTTCTTCCGCACACCCGACGGGGAGCTGATCCAGGTGGTGGACCATCTGAGCGATCCGCGCTTGCCTCATCTCGAGGAGGGAAAGAGCTATGCCCTGTTCTTCTCGCCGGACGCCGCGGTGCTATTCAAGGGAGCCGCTTGATGTATACAAACGACAAAAAATCGCCGGGAACGCCGATCCTCGCCGTCAATACGCAAGCCACCAGCCCGGCCGCCGCGCGCGAGGTCAGGGACCGGCGTCGCGCCTTTCTGCTGCTGACGCCCGGCGTTCTGTGGATGCTGCTTTTCATGCTGCTGCCTCTTGGAATGGTGATTTACGTATCGTTCTGGACGCAGACCACATTCGCGGTGAAGCCTGATCTGACCACCGCAAGCTGGGAGCAGTTCCTGAGTTCCGCCACCTATCTCAGCGCGATCGGCACAACGCTCAGAGTCTGGGTCATCGTGCTGTTGGCGACGCTCATTGTGGGCTACCCTGTGGCGCTATTCATCGGTCTCTTCGTCAAGAACCGGACTCTCCAAACCGCCCTGCTGGTGGCCTGCGTCATTCCGTTCTGGACGTCGTTCCTTATTCGCGTGATCGCGTGGCGGCCGATGCTGGGCACGGAAGGGGCGATCAACATCATCCTGATGAAGCTCGGCATCATATCCGATCCGCTGAGTTTTCTGCTGTTCTCTGAATTCTCGGTGATCGTCGGCATGACTCAGATCTACTGCGTGTTCATGGTCGGCCCGATCACATTCATGATCGCCCGCATCGACGAGTCGGTGATCGAGGCCGCACGCGATCTTGGGGCGTCGTTCGGAACGATTTTCCGGCGCATCGTGCTGCCCTTGTCACTTCCGGGCGTGATCGTGGGCACGATCTTCGTTTCCGTCATGGTCCTGGGCGAGTTTGCCACTGCTGCGTCGCTGTCGGGACGGAAAGTCAATCTTCTGGGCAACATCATCGTCAGCCAGGTCGGATCGCTCAAATGGGCCTTCGCCGCCGTTGCAGGGGTGGTGCTGACAGTCATCATTACTGTGGTCATCGCGCTTGCGTTGCGCGTCGTTGACCTCCGGAAGGAGATGTAATCGTGGAAGTTCGTCTGCTCCGCCCCGTGCTGATGCTATACACCGCACTGTTCCTGTTGTTCCTTTACGGGCCGATTATCATCCTCGCGATTCTGAGCTTCCAGAGCCAGAGCGGCGGCCCCCAATTCCCCATCCAGGAGTGGTCAGTCTACTGGTACAGGCATCTTCTGGGCCTCGCCGAAACCTCTCGCGTGTCGCAGCTTCCGGTGGGCGAAAGCCTTGTGCGGTCGCTGGTGCTGGCCTTCATGACCACGGTTGTGTCTGTCACATTGGGCACGATGAGTGCCGAAGCATTCCGCACCCGTTTCAAGGGGGCCGGTCCTATCTTCTACCTCATCATTCTGGGCATGATGGTGCCTGGTGTTCTGGTCGGGCTGGGCGTGGCGCTTCTGGCGAACTTTCTGGACATAGGCAGGGCGTGGTGGAGCACCTCTTTCGTGCTGCACGTGGTCTATACCTTCCCCTTCGCTTTCCTGGTGATGCTGGCCATCTTCAACCGCTTCGACCGCTCGGTCGAGGAAGCCTCGCTATCGCTCGGTGTCAGCCCGGCGAAGACATTTCGGCGCGTGACCTTCCCGCTGATCTTTCCCGGGGTTCTTTCGGCCATGCTCTTCAGCTTCACGCTCAGCTATGACGAGTTTTCGCGCACGCTGTTCACCGCTGGCGCTGACTTGACGCTGCCGCTGTCTATCTACGGAACCTTTTCGGTCGAGATCTACCCTAACGTCTTCGCCTTCGGTGTGCTGACCACGCTGTTCAGCTTCACGCTGCTGGCGATTTACGGTCTCCTGATGAAGCGCTTTACCGCGCGCTCGAAAAGCCGATTCGCTGGGCAGGAGGAAACATGATTGCCTTGGTGACAGGCGCCGGCTCGGGCATCGGCGCAGCGATTGCCGAACGGCTTGGGCGTGACGGCCACGAGATTGCAGTGAACGACCTGCATCTCGAGGCTGCCGAAAGGGTGGCCGCGAAAATCCGATCCACGGGTAACCAGGCGCGCGCCTATGCCGCCGATGTCAGCGACGAGGCCGCGGTCTGCGCGATGATGGAGAGGGTGCGCGAAGAGCTGGGCGCCCCGGGCATAGTGGTCAATAATGCGGGTTTCGGACATCAGGCGCCGTTCGTCGATATTCTGCCGGCCGAGTTTGATCGCATGTTCGCGGTGCATGTGCGCGGAAACTATCTGGTGACCCGTGCCACTCTGCCCGCGATGCTCGAGGCGGGGAAGGGGATCATCGTCAATGTGGCGTCTCAGCTCGGCCAAATCGGCGGCGTTGAGCTGGCCCATTATTCGGGTGCCAAAGCGGCGATCATCGGCATGACGAAATCCTTGGCACGCGAAGTCTCGGCCAGAGGTGTGCGGGTCAATGCCGTCGCACCCGGTCCGATCAACACGCCGCTGGTCGAGGCGCTTTCGGAAGACTGGAAGACCGCGAAGCGGGCCGAGCTGCCGCTGGGACGCTTCGGCGAACCGGCTGAAATCGCGGGCGTGGTATCCTTTCTGTGTTCGGAAGATGCCGCGTTGTTTGTCGGCCAGACGCTCGGACCCAATTCCGGAGATGTGATGCTGTGAGGGACGAGATGGACAGAAGAGTTGTAATCGTGACGGGCGCCGGGATCGGCATTGGCCAGGCAACGGCCAAAAGATTTGCGGCCCAGGGTGATCATGTGGTCGTCACAGACGTGTTGAGCGAGGAAGGCATGGCCACCGCCGAGGGTATCGTCAACGCCGGCGGCAGCGCCGAGTTCATCCCGCTTGACGTACGCGACACAAAGGCCGCCGATGCGCTGGTGGCCGATGTGGCCGGCCGCTACGGCCGGATCGACGTGATCGTGGCCAATGCCGGGATCGCGCATCGGGTGCCCATGTCGGAAATGACTGACGAGAAATGGGACGCCACCTTCGACATCGATCTGAAGGGCATGCTCAGGGTTATCCGACCGGCGCTGCCCGTGATGAAAGAGGGCGGCGCGATCGTCTGCCTGAGCTCCATCATGGGGGTTGCCTATGGCTGGGACGAACATGTGCATTATTCCTCGGCCAAGGCCGGGGTCGTTGGACTGGTGCGCGGCCTCGCGGTGGAAATCGCCAGGCGCGGCATCCGCGTCAACGGCGTGGCGCCGGGCTACACGCGCACGGCGCAGCTTCTCAGCGAAAAGAACAGCCTTGGGCCGAACGCGGATGAAATCGCGTCGCCCTACATACCGATGGGCCGATTGGGCGAGCCAGAAGAAATCGCGAGCGTAATTGGTTTTCTCGCATCCGCCGACGCCTCCTACCTCACCGGGCAGGTGTTGACGGTCGACGGCGGCCTTTTGCCGGGCCGCTACTGAACTTCAACCAACTTAAACAGGGAATATGGACCATGACATCAACCAATCGTCGTAATTTCATGAAAGGCGGTGCCGCGCTCGGCGCTGCCGCGTTAGGGACCGGGATTCATCCCTGGACCCGCTGGGCTTATGCACAGGATCTGTCCAGTCAGGCGCTGCGCACGACCGGCCTTTCAACCACGGTTCAGGACCGCATTCTGGAGATGTTCCAGAAGGCCAGCGGCGTCGGCTCGGTCTCGGGTACGCCCGCCACCTTCCCGGATTCGCAAACGAAGATCCTGTCGGGGTCTTCCGATTTCGACTGCTGGGAAATCATCGCAGAGCGCCTGCCCGCGCTTATCGCGACAGATAATGTCGATCCGATCCCGGTGACGGAAGTTCCGAACTGGGCCAATATCCGCGACACCTTCACCAAGGTTAATCCGAAATGGGAAAAACGCTCCCAGATTGTCGGACAGATCTGGGCGGATGACGCACAGACCCAACTCTACATGGTGCCGGCGGTCTATAACTATGACTCCATCGGCTACAACCCCGAGGTTCTGTCCGACGAGGAAGCCAACACATGGACCGCGATCTTTGATGACAAATGGCGCGGCAAATCAGGTCTGAACGTGGACCCGCTCATTGCGTTCGGTCAGGCTATCCTTGCCATGAATACCTGGGGCATGCTCGAAGTCCCCAATCCCGGAAACCCCAGCAAGGAAGAGATCGACGAGGCGACCAAGTTCTTGATTTCCAAGAAGAACAATGGGCAGTTCCGCGCGCTTTGGGGCGATTTCGGCGAACTTGTGAACCTGCTCGCTTCTGGTGAAATGGTGGTTTGTGACGCCTGGCAGCCGGCCGTGATGGCTGTGAAGGCACAAGGCAAGCCCGCGAAATATGCGCGCCCGAAGGAAGGTTATCGCGCATGGTCGATCGGTCCGTCGATGCTCAAGGGCACGCCGAACCGCGAAGCCGTGATCGCCTATGCCAATTTCTGGCTGTCCGGCCCGCCGGGCATCACCGTGACCGAACAGGGCTATTACTCGCCTTCGACCAACATCAAGAACGTGATGGACCCGATGAAATATGCCTTCTGGTACGAAGGCCAGCCCTGGGAAGGTGAACCCGAGCGTGGTATCAAACCCGGCGATCTGCGCGATGGCGGATCGCTCGAGGAGCGCGCATCGAATGTCGCGTACTGGCACCAGTGGCCGGATGAGTATGACCACCTGATCCGGCGCTGGGACGAGTTCCTGAACGCCTGATCCAAAAGCCGGGCGCATAGCGAACAGGCTGTGCGCTCGGCGCATCAAGCACCAATTCCCGAGGCAAGGTGGAAATGCTCTACGATCTTGAACTGAAATCGGTCGGCAAGACCTATCCTGACGGCACGGTCGCCGTGTCGGATTTCGACCTCAAGGTCGAAAAGGGTGAATTCGTGGCCTTCCTTGGGCCATCGGGTTGCGGAAAATCCACTACATTGCGGATGATCGCCGGCTTTGAAGAGATCACGAACGGCGACATCTTCATCATGGGGCAGAACATCTCGAAAACGCCGCCGGAAAAGCGGCCGACATCCATGATTTTCCAGAATTATGCGTTGTTCCCGCACATGTCGGTGCGCCAGAACATTGCCTTCGGGCTGGACATCAAGGGCACGCCGAAGGCCGAGAAGGATCGCAAGATCGATCGCATCCTCGACATGTTCAACCTGACCGAATTTGCCGATCGCAAGGCCGACAAGCTTTCCGGCGGGCAGCGCCAGAGGATCGCGCTGGCGCGCGGACTTGTGGTAGAGCCCGAGATCCTGCTGCTTGACGAACCCCTGGGGGCGCTGGACGCCAACCTGCGGCGCATCATCCAGAACGAGTTGAAACTGCTTCAACGCGATCTGGGGATCACCTTCGTCTTCGTGACCCATGCGCAATCGGAAGCTCTCGGTCTGTCGGACCGCGTTGTCGTCATGTCGAATGGCGTGGTCGAGCAGATATCGGCGCCGAAGGAACTCTACACCCGGCCGGCGACGCCCTTCGTGGCCGGTTTCATCGGTTCCAACACGCTTATCGAAGGCAAGCCTTCGCAGGGCCGCGACCAGGAATTGCAGCAGATCGAAACGCGGTACGGCCCCATTTCCGGGGTCGGCGCGGCGGATGCCAACCTGGCGGTGATCCCCGCCGAAGCATTCACCCTCGGTCTGCGCAATACGCCGGGCGAGATCAGACTGGAGGGCACCGTGACCGCCAAGCAGGTTGTCGGCTCTATCGGCTATTTTCGGGTCAAGCTGAGCGATGGGTACGAGATTGAGGTGGAAGCCCATGCCGGCGCGATCGAGGCGCAAAACTATGCGCTTGGTTCACCCGTGACCCTTGGGGTTGATCCCATGTCGGTCACGCTGATTCATCACTGATCCAACAAGGAGACTAAACATGGCAAAGGATA
Source organism: Halothiobacillus sp. (assembly GCA_016278265.1). Classification (GTDB taxonomy): domain Bacteria; phylum Pseudomonadota; class Gammaproteobacteria; order Halothiobacillales; family Halothiobacillaceae; genus Guyparkeria. The sequence goes on from JADQCE010000015.1 coordinate 8,538, forward strand.
TTCAGGTCGGCTTCGGTATCGACGTGGATGCGGTCGCGGGCTGGCTCGGCTCGTATGGCGGCGAGGACAGCCCCGACGACATCTCGCGCGGGCTCTTCTCGGGCGAGGTCGGCTCGCCGCGGCTGCTGGACCTTTTCGACAAGACGGGGCTGAAGACAACCTGGTTCATTCCGGGCCACTCTGCCGAAACTTTCCCCGAGCAGATGCGCGACGTGGCCAAGCGCGGCCACGAAATCGGGATCCATGGCTACAGCCATGAAAACCCGATCGCGATGACCCCCGAGCAGGAAGAAGCTGTGCTCGACAAGGGGATCGAATTGGTCACCGAAATTTCGGGCAAGCGGCCCACAGGCTATGTCGCCCCCTGGTGGGAGTTCTCCAACGTCACGAACGAGCTGCTGCTCAAGAAGGGCATCAAGTACGACCATTCGCTGATGCACAACGACTTCACCCCATACCGGGTGCGCGTCGGTGACAAGTGGACGAAGATCGACTATTCCGCCAAACCCGAGGACTGGATGAAGCCGCTGGTGCGTGGCGAGGAGACTGACCTCATCGAGATCCCGGCGAACTGGTATCTCGACGATCTGCCGCCAATGATGTTCATCAAGAAGTCGCCGAACAGTCATGGCTTCGTGAACCCCCGTGACATCGAGCAGATGTGGCGCGACCAGTTCGATTGGGTTTACCGGAATATGGATTACGCGGTATTCCCGATCACGATTCACCCCGACGTGTCGGGTCGTCCGCAGGTACTGATGATGCTCGAGCGCCTGATCGCGCACATGAAATCGCATGAAGGCGTTCGCTTCGTCACCATGAACGAAATGGCGGACGATTTCGACAAACGCTTCCCGCGCGGTTGATCCCGGGGGCGAATTACCGGGTCGCCCCCCGAACGGGGGCGACCCGTCAGGAACACGAAAGGCAGGACCGATCATGTGCTCGCTGTGCGGAATACTTGGGTGCGACGACCATTGGACCCACGCCGTGGACCGGCCCGGCGTGTTTACCCGCAACACCGACCGCCGATCGCGGCGCGTAGAGAGCGCCCGGCGCGTTGCGGCGGCCAATCGCGTCTTGTCGTTCCGGCGTGTGACGTTGGCCGAGTGGCAGGGCACATCATACGTGGTGTCGAACGCCACAGGCGCTTCCTCGGTCTTCGAATCTTTTTCCCATCTCTGGCCTGAGGCCGAGGCACTTTCAGGGCGCGAAATTGATCCACTTGACGATGCCGTGATCGGTTGGGTGGGCAGCCAATGATCCCGGTCACGCTGCTCACCGGTTTTCTGGGGTCGGGGAAAACGACGCTTCTGCAGCGTTTGCTGACCGATCCGGGAATGGCGCGAGCGGCAGTTCTGATAAACGAATTCGGCGAGGTCGGCCTAGATCATCATCTGCTCGACCGGATTGACGAGAATGTTGTGCTGATGAAATCAGGCTGCATCTGTTGCACCGTGCGTGGTGAGGTGGCGGATGCGCTTTTGAACCTGCAAGGCATGCGCACCCGGGGCGAAATAGATTTCGACCGCGTCGTGATTGAAACGACCGGACTGGCCGATCCTTACCCCGTGCTTCAGACCCTGCGCGCACATCCAGTGTTGCGCAGCCACTTCGAGAACGGAGGTGTTCTGACCACGGTGGATGCCGTGAACGCGGCTCGCCAGGTCGAAAACCGGGCCGAGGCCGTTCGTCAGATTGCTGCGGCCGACCGGATCGTTCTTACCAAGACGGATCTGGCGCAGGAAGAAGACATTGCCGCGCTGTGTGCGACGCTTTCCCGTGTTAATCCCTCGGCTCGTGTGCTTACCAGCATGGACCCCACGGATGCGATCGTCAGCCATCTCGATCCGGGCGTGCCAACGTTACCCGAGGTCGAGGAAACCCAAGGGAATCATCATCACCACCATCACCTCAATGAGGATCTTGGTGTCGTAACATTCTCTCTGACCGTCAAGGAAAGCGTGGACTGGACCGAGTTCGGCATCTGGCTCACGCTTCTGTTGCACCGTCATGGTGACCGTATCTTCCGTTTCAAGGGAATCCTTGCCATCGCCGGCGAGGACCGCCCGGTGGCGGTTCACGGGGTGCAGCACCTGGTGCACGCACCGGTGCACATGAAACACTGGCCCGAGGGACCGCGCACGTCGCGGATGGTTTTCATCCTGGAGGGGCTTGACCCCGAGCGCATTCGCCGGTCGTTTGCCGCTTTCATGCGTTTGAAGAGTGTGAAGGCTGTTGCGTGATGGAGCCTCTGCGAATCCTATGCACCGAGATTCTGCCATGGCGCCTTCTTAAGGAACGGGCTGAGGCAGATCTCGGCTTTCCGATCGAGTTCATGGAGCAGGACTTCGTGACCGCCCAGCGGACGGCGGCGATGCAGCCCGATTCCTATGATGTGTATGACCAGTGCTTTCACAACCTTGATATCGTCTGGTACTGGCGCGCGATCCAGCCGATCGACATTTCCCGCATCGATGCGTGGAACGAGATGAGCGATCTCGCGCGTTGCGGCAGTGCCAACGGGGCGGGCGGCGGTTTGGGGGATGCACCCGCCAGTCGGCTTTATGTCCAGCCCGACGCCACGCTGTCTGGCAATCCGACGGGGTGGATCTCGATGCTGCCCACGGTCTATAATTTCGATAGCTTCGCTATAAACCAGGGGACGGCGGAACTGGATGTGGACCGCGATGTCGTCAGCTGGTCCGAATTGCTCAACCCGTGCTGGCACGGGCGGGTCGCTCTGGTGGACGAACCCGCGATCGGGGCGTTCGATCTGACCATGGCGCTTGTTGCAGCGGGCCGCATGGAGGTGCGCGACCTGGGCAACATGACGGTGGACGAAATCGAAGAGATGTATGGCCATGCGGTGGAGCTGGTCAATTCTGGTCATCTTGCCCCGTTCTGGCGCCGAGCCTCGGAACCGGTGGAGCGGTTTTCGGACGGGGAGCTGTCCATCTCTTCGATCTGGTCGCCGTCCGTGGTGGCGATGAAAGCGCGCGGCATGAAGGTGCGTCAGGCCTCCCCGGCCGAGGGCTATCGCGCCTGGCATGGCGGGCTTTGCCTGGCGAAGCATTTGCAGGGCGCGCGTCTCGACATGGCCTATGACTGGTTCAACTGGTTTCTCAATGGCTGGGCGGGGGCCTGCATGGCGCGACAGGGCTATTATATGTCCGCTCCCGAACGTGTCCGCGCAGTGTTGAGCCCGGAGGAATGGGACTATTGGTATGGAGGCAAGCCCGCCGCGCGCAACCTGCCCGATCCGAACGGGCGGGAGGCGATCCGCGCCGGCGAGATCCGCTCCGGCGGCTCCTACCGTGCCCGCGCCAATCACATCGCGGTCTGGAACAGTGCCATGGACGAGCACAACTTCCTGGTGCGCCGCTGGAACAAGATCATCGAACTTGCCGAGGCGCGCCGTCCCCGCCGGCGCGCGGACTGTCAGTGCTGCGTTTCCACGAATTGAGGGGTCCGTATGAAGAATGTCACATTGATCGCGACAGGGGGCACCATCGCATCGACCGCGCAGACTGCTGGCGGCCCGGTAATTGCCGGTGTTGCCGCGGGCCGGCTTCTGGACAGCTTGCACGAAATTCCCGAGGGTATTGCGGTGCAGGTCGAAGATTTCGAGGCTGTCGGCAGCTATGCGCTGGACCTTGAAACCGTGCATAACCTTTGTCGCCGGATCGGGGAGGTGTTGGCCGATGATACCGTGGACGGTGTCGTGGTCACGCATGGTACAGACACGATGGAAGAAAGCGCCTTTCTGGCCGACCTGCTGGTCGCCTCGGACAAGCCGGTGGTCTTTACCGGTGCGCAACGTCACGCCGACGCGCCCGACACTGACGGGCCGCGCAATATCGCCGACGCCCTAAGCTGCGCCGCGTGTGACGGGCTGCGCGAGCAGGGCGCAGTCATTCTTTTCGAGGGTGACATTCACGCCGCACGCGCGGTCACGAAAGCCCACACATCGCGCGTCGATACCTTCCGCTCTCCCGGGTTGGGCAAGCTGGGCGAGGTGGATGACGGGACTGTCTATATCTATCGCCGGTCGGTTGACCGTTTGAGTCTTGCCGCGCCACGACTCGACCCGGGAGTGGAACTGGTTCTTCTGGGCCTTGGCTCCACGCCGGATTACCTTGATTACTGTGCGACCGCGGGAAAATCGGGCATCGTTCTGTCCGCCTTCGGCAGGGGCAATGCGCCGCGCGGTTTCGCGGAACGGATCTCTCGTCTTACGGCAGCGGGTCTGCCCGTCGTCGTCGCCTCGCGCTGTCCCGAGGGCCGGACGCTACCTGTTTACGGCAACGATTCGGGCGGGCGAACATTGCAGGATGCCGGCGTCATCTTCTCCGGAGACCTGTCACCGATAAAGGCGCGGTTGCTTTTGAGCGTGTTGCTTGGGGCCGACGCGCGCGAGGCCGAGATACGCGCGGCGTTCGAATACCGGGGCGAACCGAGTTGAGCCGCAGTCCGACATGCAGAGTTCGGCGCGTTGCGTCCTGCAGCCGGCCCAGCGAGGTCCAACGCGCACGAGAAATCCCGGCGCGGAGCAAGGCGAGACGAGGGCAGCAATGGCGTGCCGCATCATGTCCCGCCAATGGTGCCTACCTTCGGCCGGGTCTCGCCCCCGGCCGCACGGGTGCAAGAATTTATGCGCAAATCGTCAAGAATACATTGGCCCCCCTGTCACTATCCCGTCGTACTAGGGACGTGTCGACCCCTCAACCTGAAGACACAAGAGACGGAAAATGATCATCAACGTTGGGGAATGCGCTGGGCCGAGCGGGAGGGACAAGTGGCAGCAGATGGTGTCGGAGACCTATTTTCCGCTTGATACCGAATGCCGTGATCGCAGCGCCTTCCGCGGAAAGATGCAGCGCTGGTCCCTGGGCGTGATCGGGCTGTCCCGAATTCACTGTGACGGAGTTCTCTACCGTCGCCAGCGCCGTCATTTCCTGAACGAGACCGAAAGCTCGCTTCTGGTCGCGATTCCGGAAAACGAGGAAGTGCAGTATTCACAAAACCAGAGGCGGACCTCTTGCAAACCGGGCGGTTTCATCGTCGAGCGTAGTGACGCACCATATGAATACTGGCACGCGCGCCGCAATATCCAGTGGGTTCTGAAGGTGCCATCGGCCAGCGTACGTGCCCGGATCGGCCCGTCCGAACGGCTGGGCGGTCTTATCTTCGATGGACGACAGGGCGTGGCCGGCTATTTTCTGAGCAGCCTGCGGGCCGCCATTTCCCATATCGAGCAGCTCGATGATGCCGCGCGCGCGACGGCTGGAAGCCATCTTCTCGAAATGCTGTGTCTGGTCATGCGGTGTGACGAGCGGGTGCTCGATAGCACGACATCCTCCGTTCGGGCCGCGCATCTTTATCGGGCCGAGCAGTTCATCCGCGAAAACCTGAAGGACCCGGACCTGTCGCCCCTACATGTTGCGCAGGCCTGTGGAATTTCCCTGCGCTACCTGCAGCAGCTCTTTTCCGAGATAGGACAGTCCGTCAACGGATATATTCGCGACCGCCGTCTGACCCGTTGCTCGGAAGAGCTGCGCGCCGGGGTGGCGAGCGCGACCGTGGCCGAAATTGCCTATCGCTGGGGCTTCGCCGACCAGTCCCAGTTCTCGAGGCATTATAAGGCGAAGTTCGGATGTACGCCGACCGAAACGCGCAAGGAGGCGGGCCGCATCCGCAGAGCCATGTGACGGCGGCAGGCGCGGGCCGGCATGGATCGCCCGATCGCCCCTCAACCGAGACGTCCGCTTCTTGAAGCATGAGACTGCCGAAGACCTCTCTTCGGCAAACGCGCCCATCGTGCAGGGGCCAACCCGGAGGAACAAAAATGCCCAATACCCGAGTCGCCGTCGATGTGGGCGGCACCTTTACCGACATCTGTATCATGGATGAGGCGACAGGCCGGATCCGCATCGAGAAGACTGCCTCGACGCCCGATGACCCCATGCGGGCGATCATGAACGGAATCGAACAGGGCAGGATCGACCTTTCGGATGTCTCGATGTTCTCGCATGGCACGACAGTTGCGACGAATGCACTGATCACACGCAACCTGCCGCGCGCCGCGATGGTCTGTACCGAGGGATTCCGTGACGTAGTCGAGATTCGCCGCGCCAACAAGGAAGACTTGTGGGACACCTACAAGGACGTGGCTAAGCCCTATATCCCGCGTCGCGACCGCTTGACCGTGCGCGAACGCGTAAGCGCCGAGGGCCAGGTCCTGAGCGACCTGAACGAGGAGGACGCCTATCGCGTCGCCGCGATTCTGAAAAAGCGCGGCGTGGCAGCGATCGCCGTCTGTTTCATGAATTCCTATGTGAATGGAACCAACGAAGAGCGCATGCGCGACATCCTCAAGAAGGTGATGCCGGATGTGCCTGTGTCGATCTCGTCGCAGATCATGCCCGAGATTTTCGAGCATGAGCGTTTCTCGACCACCATGGCCAATGCAGTGGTCTCGCCTGTGGTGGTCGATTACGTCTCTCGGCTGGCCGACAAGCTGGCAGATGGTGGTTATACGCGCGAGCTTTTGTTGTTGCACTCGGGAGGGGGCGTGATGACGACTCGCGCGGTGCGCGACTTCGCGGCACGGCTTGCCGGCTCCGGCATTGCGGCAGGCGCCATCGCCAGCCGCTTCATCGGTAATCTTTGTGGTTTCTCGAACACCATCGGCTTCGACATGGGGGGCACATCCACCGACGTGTCGGTTTCCTACCAAGGCGAACCTCGGGTCACAAAGGATTGGCATATCGAATACGGCTTTCCTATCCGTTTCCCCTCTATCGAGGTGCTGACCATCGGAGCCGGTGGCGGCTCTCTCGCCTGGAAGGACGAGGGTGGGTCGCTGCGCAACGGGCCGCAATCCGCCGGCGCCGATCCGGGGCCGGCCTGCTACAACAAAGGAAATTCCACGGCGACGAACACTGACGCCAATATGGTACTCGGCCGCCTGGGTACCTCGCTGGCGGGCGGCAAGATCACGCTTGATCCCGACCTCGCCGAAGAGGCTGTCCGCAGCACCGTGGCCGACCCCTTTGGCATGGAGCTTCACGAGGCGGCCGAGGCCATCGTGCGTGTGGCCAATGCAAACATGGCCAACGCGGTGCGCCTATTGTCTATTTCACGCGGTTACGATCCGAGGGATTTCGCTCTGTGTGCTTTTGGCGGGGCAGGGGCGTTGCATGGCGCGGCGGTGGCCCGCGAATTGTCGATTCCGACGGTGATCGTGCCGCCCAATCCCGGCGTCACATCAGCGCTGGGATGTTTGCTGGTCGATATCCAGCACGATTTCTCGGACAGTTTCATGAAGTCTGCGGTCGATACGGATCCGGCCGATCTGGAGGCGGCCTTCCAGCGCATAGAGGACGAAGCGCGCGCTCAGCTCAAGCGCGAGGGCGTGGCGGAACAGGACATGATGCTCCAGCGCTCGACCGAGATGATGTACAAGGGGCAGTGGCGCTCGCTTGAGGTGTCGACGCCATCCCGGATCACCGATATCGACGCGCTGATCGCGGCGTTCCACGAAGCGCATGAGCGCGAATACAACTACGCCCTGAAGGGGGCGCCCGTCTCGCTTTTTCGCGTCGCGGTCAAGGCGGTTGGGATCGTCCCGAAAGCGGAACCGGAGCAGAACGAGCTGCGTCCTGGTACACCGGAACCCGTCGCGCGCAGAAAAGTGTGGTTCGACGGCGAGGCGCAGGACGCGGCAATCTACGAGCGCGAACGCCTGAGCGCGGGGGACAGCTTTGTCGGGCCGGCCGTCGTCGAGCAGTTCGACTCGACCACCGTGGTGCCGCCGGCCATGCGCGCCGAGGTGGACGCCTACATGAACATCCTCATTCACACGAAGGCATGACCCATGACCCAAACGCCAAATGACCAACTGGACCCGGTGACCTTCGAGGTTCTGAAAAACTCCTTCATCACGTCGGTCGATCAGATGGCCGAACAGATGTTGCGCACCTGCTATTCCTTCGTGATCTACAACCGGGACTTCTCGAACGGGCTGCATGATGCCCAGGGGAATTCCGTCGCGCAGGGCAATCAGGACATCGCCGTTCATGTCGGCACCCTTCATTTCACCTGCAAGGATGTGATACGCGCATTCGACGGGGAAATGATGCCTGGCGATGTCTATGCGATCAACGATCCGTATGCCGGCGGCACCCATTTCAGCGATGTGCGCCTTGTGCGTCCGATCTTTGACGATGACACGCTGATCGGCTTCTCGCAATCGAACGGGCACTGGTCCGATCTTGGCGGTTCGGTGCCCGGATCTTTTGACGTCAGCGCCCGCGACATGTTCCGCGAGGCGGTCCGGATCACGCCTGTCCGTCTGTTCCGCGGCGGCGAATTCTGCAAGGATGTCGCCGGGCTGATCGCCGCGAACACGCGCGATCCAAACTCGATCATCGGCGATATCCACTCGCAGGCGCAAGCCACCCAGGTGGCCGAGCGGGAAGTCCTGCGGCTGGTGAAAAAATACGGGCGCGGTCAGGTGCTTCAGGGCATGAACGAGGTGCAGGATTACGTCGAACGTGCCGTCCGCCAGCGAATCGCAGCGCTTCCGGATGGCACATGGGAAACGGTGGACTTCATCGACCGAGACCCCGGTCAGGGCGAGGGGATGATACCGATACATATCAAGATGACGATCAAGGGCGACCGTATCCACTATGACTTTACCGGCAGTCACGCCACCATCGCGTCGATCTACAACTCCGCCCCCGGCGCGACGTTTTCCGCCGTGGTGGCAGGGATGAAGACCTTCTTCCCGGATCTGCCGCTAAACAGTGGTTTCTACCGGATGATCGACATCTCTGCGCCGCAGAACAGCGTCGTGAGCGCCGAGTGGCCGGTGGCCGTCACCGGTTTCCTGATGCCGTTCGAGAAGATCATGAACGCGATCTTCGAAATGTGGTCCCAGATCATGCCCGAACGCGCCATCGCCTGTGCATTCAACCTCGAGTACCTGCTGGCGGGCGGCCGTGACCTGCGTTCGCCGGACAAGCCGATGTTCATGTTCTACGAATGGCTGCCCGGCGGCTGGGGCGGACGCAATGGCAAGGACGGCTCGGATGTGACGACCGCGTGTTTCGGCACCGGGCTGATGTCGCAGCCGAACGAGGGGAACGAACGGGTCAACCCGACCCGAACCACCGAATTCCAGATTCTGCGCGACAGCGCCGGGCCGGGCAAGTGGCGCGGCGGGGCGGGGGTGCAGAAAACCTCGATCCTTCTAGATAGCGAGGATGCGGTGATGTCCTATATTTGCGACCGTGAACGCGCCGTCGTCTGGGGAATCGAAGGCGGCCTGCCGTCGATGCCACATGGCCTGACCATCAGGCGCAACGGCGAAAGCGAACGCAAATGGCTCGGCTCGGTGTTCTCGGATTATCCGGTTCATACCGGTGATGAATTTGCGCGGCCCACGGCCGGCGGCGGCGGCTTTGGCGACCCGCTCGAACGTGTGCCCGTAAAGGTGCGCGATGACGTGATTGACGACTACGTTTCCGTCGAGCGGGCGGCGCGGGATTACGGTGTCGTTCTCAAGCAGATCGATGCCGATCTCGGTGAGTACGAGATCGACGACGCGGCCACCGATCGGCTTCGTGCCGAAATCCGGGCCGAGCGTGTGAAATGGGCGCGCATGGACCCCGAAGAAGTTGCCGCGCTCTACAAGACCGGTGAAATCGACATGCTCGACGCGGTGCGCCGCTACGCCGTCATCCTGGAGTGGGAGACGGGCGAGTTGCTGCCGAAGACCACCGCTCAGTTTCGCGAAACCTTCGAACGGCGCAGCGTTGCGCATTGGGGCTGATGCCCTTGTACAGGAGCGGGTAGGGCAGCCGACCCCCCCCCAGCCCGTCGAGTGTAGGCGGTGCTGGGGGCGACATGCGGGTCACGAGGCTTCATCGCCGAGATGCATGAACTCTCGGAACGCAGAGGCGGCGCTGCCCAGGGGCACATTGGCCGGCCATGCAAGACCCACATCCATCGTCGGCACCTTGTCGGCCAGCGACATGACCTCGACACGGCGGCCATCGAGCGACCATGGGCGATAGACCATGTCGGACAGGATCGTGATGCCCATGCCGCCGGCGACGAAGGAGCGGACGGCCTCGACCGACGAGGTGCGGAAGACGGTGTTCGGGCGATAGGCGGTCTGGTTCCAGTAGCGCTGCGCGGTATTGCTGGCCTCGTCCACCGTCAGCATGATGTAGGGTTCGCGCGCGACATCGGCCAGCGTGATGTTGCCCTGCGACAGGAGCGGATGGCGCGATGCCAGCCAAAGGCGGCGGCGCGACTGCATGAGCGTTTCGAATTCAAGCCCTTCCTGGTCGATGATGTTCGAGGTCAGCATCACCGCAAGGTCGAAGCTGCCCGAGGCGAGGCCGTCCTCGATCCGGTCGCGGGGCGCCTCGGTCAATTCGAGCTGGACATTGGGGAAGGCGCACTGGAAGCGTTCGATATGGGGCGGGATGTAATAGCCCGCGACGGTATAGGTCATGGCAAGCCGAAGGCGGCCCTTGACGTCGTCGCGCTTGCGGCTGGGTGAGCGCACGGCCTCGTCCACCGCCGCCATGACGCGCAGCGCATGATCGAGGAAGATGTTGCCTTCATAGGTCAGCGTGACGCCGCCGCCATGGCGCATGAAAAGCGGAACGCCCACGATGTCCTCGAGCTGTTTCACCGCGTTCGTGAGCGCCGATTGCGACACGTTGAGTTGCTTGGCGGCGCGCGAAACCTGCCCGGCATTTGCCACGGCGGTGAAGTAACGGATCTGGCGAAGCGAGGGTTCTTTCATTTTTTGGATATCTGGTTTTCGATTTCCGAAATCTGGACATGACAGGGTAATCGCGGGATGGGCGCGATACAAGTGGGGTATCAATGTTCGAAATAAAGGTAAATAAAAGAAAATAAACAAAAAATATCATAGTCACCGACGATGTCTCGGGCCGATCCGCCCCCCGTCTCTAGGGGCTGGTGGGCAGCGATGATATAAGATAAAATAATAAATACGCACTAATAATCGTATTTTACAATCTCCATGCTCGGCCTTTAAACTTCATTTTGAGGCGCCGCAAGCAGCACGCAAGAAAGATGATGGCATGCCAGCCGACGCGGCAGGCAGGAATTAAGGAGGACGGCCCATGCGGGCGGACATCAACTGTGACATGGGCGAGAGTTTCGGCCTCTACCGGATGGGCAATGACGCGGGCATCATGCCCTATATCACGCAGGCGAACGTGGCATGTGGTTTCCATGCCTCCGATCCGGGCCACATGCACGAGACGGTGGCTCTGGCCAAGACGCATGGTGTGCAGGTGGGCGCCCATGTCTCGTTGCCCGATCTGCCGGGTTTCGGTCGCCGCGAGATGAAGATCGAGCGAGAGGAGATGGCGAACATCATCCTTTACCAGGTCGGGGCGCTTAGCGCGTTCCTCAAGCAGGCGGATATCGCGCTGAACCATATTAAGCCGCATGGCGCGCTTTACGGCATGGCGGCCCGCGAGCCGCATATAGCTGAGGCTGTGGCTGACGCGGCGCTCGTCTACGGAGTGCCGGTGACGGGGATTGCCGGCACTCTGCACGAAACGGTCTATACCGAGCGCGGTGTAACCTTTCTGCCGGAATTCTTCGCCGATCTCGACTATGACGACGAGGGACGGCTCATCATCACTCGTGAGCACCAGGCCGTGGACCCCGATCTCGCGGCCAGCCGGGTCGTCGCGGCGGTGCGCGACGGCAATCTGACGACCGTGGGGGGCAAGACGCTTCCGGTGAAGGCCAAGACAATCTGCATCCATTCGGACACGCCTAATTCGGTCGAGATCGCCAGCGCGGTGCACAAGGCGTTGGGCCAGATCGAAGAGGTCTGAGCGGCCGCAACCAACAGGAACAGGAGAGACGACATGGCTAAACACGAAATCAAGAGCCCGATTCCGGGCACCTTCTTTCGCAAGCCGTCGCCGGATGAGCCGCCCTTCAAGGAGCGGGGCGACAAGGTGGCGAAGGGCGACACAATCGCGCTGGTCGAGGTTATGAAAACCTTTCACGAGATCAAGGCGGACGTCGAGGGCACGATCGTGTCTTTCCCCGTCGAGGATGGCGAGCCTGTCACCGCGGGCCTGACCATCGCGGAGCTGGATTGACGCATGCCGGCACAACGTCCGATCAAGACGATCCTGATTGCCAACCGCGGCGAGATCGCCTGCCGCGTGAACCGCGCAGCGAAAGAACTGGGTCTGCGCGTCGTGCAGGTCGTCAGCGAAGCCGACGTTGACAGTCTTGCGGCCCGGCTCGCCGACGAGGTGAAGCTGATCGGCCCGCCGGCGGCGGCGAAATCCTATCTCGACACCGACGCGATCCTGACCGCCGCGAAGGAAAGCGGCGCCGATGCCATCCATCCCGGTTATGGCTTTCTGTCGGAAAACGCCGACTTCGCCGATGCGGTCGAGGCCGCCGGCCTGATCTTTGTCGGCCCTTCTGGGGACACGATCCGGCTGATGGGCGACAAGGCCGCAGCGCGTGAACAGGCGCGCAAGGTCGGCGTACCCACTGTTCCCGGCAGTGACGGCGTGATCGCCGACATGGATGCGGCGCTGGAGCTTGCCGAAGCGGTGGGATTTCCGGTGATGATCAAGGCGGCTGCCGGCGGCGGGGGGCGGGGCATTCGCATCGCCGAGGACGCCGAGGCATTCCGCAAGCTTGCCCCGCAGGCTGCGAATGAGGCGAAATCGGCCTTCGGTGACGGCGGGATCTACGTAGAGAAGGTGATCGAGCGCGCCCGACACATCGAGGTGCAGGTGTTGGGCGACGGGCGCGACGTGGTGCATTTCTTCGACCGCGAATGTTCGCTTCAACGTCGGCGGCAGAAAGTATGGGAGGAAGCCCCCTCGGCCGCGGTGGATGACGACACACGAAAGCGCCTGTGCGACGCGGCGGTCGCGTTGGCCCGATCGGTGCGGTATCGCGGCGCCGGCACGGTGGAGTTCCTCTTCGATGACGAGACGGGCGCGTTTCATTTCATCGAGATGAATACCCGCATCCAGGTCGAGCACCCGGTGACCGAGATGATCTGCGGCACCGACCTTGTGGCCGGGATGATCCGGGTCTGTGCCGGCGCCCCGCTGGGGGTGACTCAGGCTGACATCACCCGGCAGGGCCATGCCATCGAAGTACGGCTGAATGCGGAGGATCCTGCCAATGGGTTCATGCCGTTTCCGGGTGTGGTCAGCGGGCTGAAACTACCGGAGGGCGAGGGCATTCGTTTCGATCACATGCTCTACGAGGGCTATGCCATCCCGCCATTTTACGATTCGCTCCTGGGAAAGTTGATCGTCTGGGCACCGGACCGCCCGGCTGCGATAAAGCGGCTTCAAGAGGCGCTCGTCGATCTCGAGATCTGCGGCTTGCCCACCACCGCCCCGCTTTTCGCGGCGCTCGCTCGGAACGCGGATGTGCAAGCGAACGCGGTGCACACGCGCTGGTTGGAGCCATGGCTTGAACACGCCGCCGATACACTCACCAAGCAGGGAGAGACAACGACATGAGCCGATACACATTCGGAGGCGATGAGCATGTCTTCGTGGAGGTTGACGAGGAAATGTCGCTCGAGGCCTTCTTCACGTCACTGGCAATGACCAATGCCGTGCGAGAGGCCAATATCGACGGCGTGACCGAGATCTGCCCCGCCAACGCCTCGTTCCAGATCAAGTTCGACCCCGACAAGATCCATCCGCAGAAGATGATGGACATGCTCAAGGAGATGGAGAAGACCGCCGAGAAGCAGGAAGCCAAGCTCAACACTCGCATCGTCGAGGTTCCCGTCTATTACCAGGATCCCTGGACGCATGAGACGCTGATGCGGTTCCGCGAGCGCCACCAGGATCCTAACGGGACGGATCTTGATTATGCCGCGCGTATCAACGGCTTCGACAGCGTGGAGGCGTTCATCAAGGCACACCATAGCGCGCCCTGGTTCGTCTCTATGGTGGGCTTCGTGTCGGGCCTTCCGTTTCTTTACCAAATGGTCGATCGCTCGCGGCAGATCCAGGTGCCCAAATACCTGCGGCCCCGCACCGACACTCCGAAACAGACGGTTGGATATGGCGGCTCGTTTTCCTGCATCTACTCGGTGCGCGGCGCCGGCGGCTACCAGATGTTCGGAATAACGCCGATGACCATCTTCGACCCCAGGCAGGAGACGCCCTATCTGCGGGACTTCATGGTCTTTTTCAAACCCGGCGATATCGTGAAATGGCGTCCCATCGACCGCGAAGAGTACGATGCGATAACCGCCGATGTCCAGGCTGGACGGTTCGAGCCGCGGACGAAGGACGTGGTCTTTTCGCTCGACGATTTCAATGCAGACATGGACGGTACCAATGCCAAGCTGATGGAGGCCCTCTATGCCGATTAACGTCATCTCATCCGGCATCATGACCACGATCCAGGATCTTGGCCGGCCCGGGTATTACCACCTCGGCATTCCGATGGGCGGGGCGATGGACCGCCTGGCGATGAGGGCGGCGAACCTTCTGGTGGGCAATCCGGAAGATGCCGCCGGTCTGGAGTCGGTGTTCGTCGGGCCCGAACTGGAATTCACCGAGGACGCGACGGTCGCCGTTTGCGGCGCCGAGCTGCCGCCCCGGATCGACGGCGAGGAGCAGCCCACCTGGACCGCGCTTTCCGTCAAGAGGGGCCAGGTGCTCTCGTTCGATTTCCTCAAGGCGGGCGCACGGGCCTATATCGCCGTGTCGGGCGGAATCGATACGCCGCCCCATCTGGGCAGTCGTGCGACCTATGCCATCGGAGCGCTTGGCGGCGTGGATGGTCGCGCGGTCCAGCCGGGCGACTCGCTGCCCCTGGGTAAGGCCAGCGGCACGGCGCGGCCCGGCACTTCGGTGCCGATGGAATGCCGGCGCCTGCCGGGCGCCACGGCGAAGCTGCGTGTGCTGCCCGGCCTCTACTGGCATCGGCTAACGGAAGACGCGCAGCGCCGCTTCTTCGAGGATACCTGGAAAGTCGCGAACGAGGCCGACAGGATGGGATACCGCTTCCAGGGGGGGCGGCCGCTTGACTTCGTGCCGCGCGAACAGCCGTTCAGCGCGGGATCGGACCCTTCCAATATCACCGATGCCTGTTATCCATACGGGTCGGTCCAGGTGCCGAGTGGACAGGAACCCATCGTGCTGCACCGTGACGCGGTGTCGGGTGGGGGATATTTCATGCTGGGCACGGTCATCTCGGCCGACATGGACCTCATCGGACAGTTGCAGCCAAACACACCGACACAATTCGTTAAGGTGGATATGGAAACCGCTCTTGCCGCACGCCAAGAGCGCAATACGCTCATCACCGCCATACGCAAGGCGATTGGCTGAGTCGGGATAAGATGGAGAGAGACATGAGCAATATCGAAAGCATCCGTCCGACCTTGGCGGAAAGCCTCTGGCCAGGCGTCAACACGCGGATGAAAGCGGTGCTTCTGGCGGTAATCGGCAGCCTTGCGCTGTGGGCATCGGCAAAGCTGCAGGTGCCCTTCTACCCTGTGCCGATGACGATGCAGACTTTCGTCGTTCTGGTTGTCGGTATGGGCTTCGGCTGGCGCCTGGGGGCCGCGACCGTTCTGCTTTACCTGGCGGAGGGGGCCATTGGCCTGCCGGTCTTCGCCAATACTCCCGAACGCGGGATCGGTCTGGCCTACATGATGGGTCCGACCGGCGGTTATCTGCTGGGCTTCGTGGCGAGTGCCGCGGCGGTAGGTTGGCTGGGGCATCGTGGCTGGGACAGGCACATAGCCACGACGCTGGCGGCGATGGTGCTGGGCACCGCGATCATCTTCGGGTTCGGTACGGTCTGGCTGGGCAGTCAGATCGGCTGGGACAAGGCGGTGCTGGACCTCGCGCTGTGGCCGTTCCTGCCCGGGGCCATGTTCAAGATCGGTCTCGCGACCCTCTTGCTGCCATTGCTGTGGCGGCGTCTCGGCCGGCGCTGAGAGGTCGAAATGTGTGACTTTGAAACAAGCGCGGGCAGCGCGACGGGAACCATCCTGATCGAGAACGCCCGCACCCGCGTCACTGAATGGCGGTTCCCTGCCAAGGGCGACAATACCGGCTGGCACCGGCATGATTATGACTATGTCGTCGTGCCGCTTGCGGACGGGCAGCTTGAATTGCGCGAACCGGGCGGGCAGGCCCGGTTTGCCGAGCTGCGTAATGGCGTTCCTTATTTTCGCCCGAAGGGCGCGCGGCATGACGTGGTGAATGCCAATGCGTTCGAGTTCGCCTTCATCGAGGTGGAATTCCTGGATGACGGTGGCGCTTGACCCTTCGCTGGCCTGCCCGGGCTGGCCATGCAAATACAATCCATCGCTCCCGTGAACGAGCGTGACGCCCACGTTGTCGAGCTTGTCACTGTCCGTCGTCAGATAATTCGGGACAGCTTGGCGCTGTTCCGTTCGGAGGCCCTGGCCAGCCCCTGGATGAGTTTATGCGTGTTCGGTTTGGTGGCGCAAGCGGTGGGAGAGCATGGTTTCTTGTTTGGTTTCCTCTCGCTGTCTCAGGGTATGCTCTGCACGCCCGAAGTAGACGGTCGTGTCTCGGAATTGGTGGAAATTTGAAGGTGGCGTAATCTCCGGGTGAAC